>NZ_CP065856.1:0-2400000 GCF_016065055.1 Halosimplex litoreum | reverse complement strand
GTGCACGTCGACCCCGGCCTCGGCGAGCGCCTCGTAGATCCGACGGGTCCGTGGCACCGCCCACAGCCGCGAGAGCGACTGGAACCCCGCATCGAGCCGGCCGCCGCTCGTCCGCGCGGCGCGCGTCTCGACCACGCGGCTCGCCTCGACGAGGAACGCACGGTCGACGCCGCCTGCGGCGCGGGCGTCGCCCGAGAGCGCCTCGATGACGGCCGGTCGTCGGCCGTCGGCGAACAGTGACGACTCGTCGAGTGCGATCGCGTCGGCGAGGTCGGCGGTCGGCGTCGCCGCCAGCAGCGCCTCCTCGCGGTGCAGTAGCGCGACGCCACGGGGCGTCTCCGCGTCCAGCCTCGCGGTCCGGACGGTCACGTCCCGGCTCTCGAAGTACGAGCGGAGGGCGTCCGCCTCGCCCTCGCGCGCCGCGTCGTCTTCCTCGTAGTTGCAGAGGGTCAGCGTCGGCCGCTCGGCCTCGACCGCTCGGACGGCCGCCCCGAGCGACTCCGGCGGTCGGGCGCTCGTCGGCGTCGTCGTCCCGCGAGTATCGCTCGACTCCGCCGCGCCGACCGGCTCGGTCAGGTCGATCGGCCGCCAGTCGCCGTCGGTGCCAAATCGTCGCGTCCGTGCCTCGAACCCGTCGTCGGCCTCGCGAATGTCGACGAGGCCGTCGACGAGCGCGGGGAGACTGTTACCGATATCACCCTCCAGCCCGTCGGTGTGGACGACGACGAGCCCCAGCCCTTCGACGGACCTGATCCGGCCGCTAAGCACGTGGACGAAACGCGTGATCCGCTCTGTGTCGGCGTACATCGCCATCGTGTTGAGCGTCGCGATGCCGACCCGGATCCGCCCGACACCGCGCTCGGTCAGCAGCTCGTCGAAAAACCGGCTCACCATCATCCCGATACCGGTCAGGTCGGCCGGCGAGTTGACCGACCCGACCGCCGGCGTCCCCACGCCGTCCGCCGAGAACGTGGTGCCCTCGGTCGCGTCGGTGACCGGGCGGTCCCCGCCGCCCGCCTCACCGGTCGCGTCGACGATCCCGACCCTGCTCGGGTCGGCGTTCGGTGCGAGGCCCCGGTATCGCTCCCAGAGCGAGGCCGGTCGTTCGTCGGTCGTCACCAGCACCGTACCTGTGTCGCCGTCGTCGTCGCCCGCGAGCAGTTGCGTCGTCATGTCCGTCTTCCGGGTCATGGTCCGCCCGCGAACGAGCAGCGTCGTCCCCTCACCGACTGACTCGTTCCACAGCGGCGGCCCCAGAACGTACATTGCTATCGGGAGGTGTCCCCCGGATACAAGTGTTCCGCCATCCTGCCCCGCGGTCGTAGTGTCGACCCGACAGTTCGGCCACCACCGCCACCGGACGGCGGCCCGGAGGGTGCCCGTCGGAGCTACCATTAAGTACCCCGGCGCCGAGCGGGTCCCATGACACTCGTCGACCGCGACGCGCCGCTGGCGATAGCGATGTGGGACTTCTCCTGGCTGGAACGGCGGTATCCCGGCGGCGGCTACGAAGACTGGGACCGGGCGCTCGACGAACTCGTCGAGCGAGGCTACGACGCCGTCCGGATCGACGCCTATCCCCACTTCGTCGGCACCGACCCCGACCGCGAGTGGACGCTCCCGCCGGCTTTCGACGCCTGCGACTGGGGAGCGCCCGCGACCTGTCGCGTCGAGGTGACCCCCGCGCTGACGGAGTTCGTCGGCGCCTGCGCCGACCGCGACGTGTCGGTCGCGCTGTCGTCGTGGTTCCGCGAGGACGAGAGCCGCGCCCGGATGGGGATCCGAACCCCGGCAGACCTGGCGTCGGTCTGGGTCGATACGCTCGATCGGATCGCCGACGCGGGCCTGCTGGACACCCTCTGTTGGGTCGACCTCTGTAACGAGTTCCCGCTCCACCAGTGGGCGCCGTACTTCAACGACCCCGACGAGCCCCGGACGCCGCGGGACTCCCCGGCGGGTCGGCGGTGGATAACCGACTCCATCGCGGGCGTGCGCGAGGCGTATCCGAACCAAGAGTACTGTCTCTCGGAGACGGTCGACCCCGACGTGTGGGGCCGCGAGCCCGCCGACGGGATGGATCTCCTCGAACCGCACGTCTGGCTGATGAACGCCACCGACTACTACGACTTCGAGCGCGACGGTGGTGACATCGACAGTGCAGAGCACTACGAGTGGGTCGTCGAGCACGCCGAAGAGCGCTACCGCGACGATCCCGACCGCTGGCGGGCGGCACTCGGCGACGCCATCGACGCCGCGGCCGAGTGGTCCCGCGAGACGGGCCTCCCGCTCGCGACCACGGAGTCGTGGGCGCTCATCCACTACAAGGACTGGCCCGGCCTCGACTGGGCGTGGCTCAAGGAGGTCTGCGCGTTCGGCACCCAGCGGGCCGCCGAGACCGGCCGCTGGACGGCCATCTCGACGAGCAACTTCTGCGGTCCGCAGTTCGAGGGGATGTGGGACGACGTCGAGTGGCACCGCGAGCGGACCGACGCGATCGGTGCGGCCAGCGTCGACCTGTAACGGCCGCCCCTCGATCTACCGCGGCGGGTCGCGCTCGCTGTGGCCGCCGTCGGCGCTGCGCTCGGCGTCGAGCGACGACCGCTCGACGACGACGCTCGTCCGCGCGGCCGCGACCAAGTCCGCGAGGAGGTGCGCGTACAGCGACGCCGCGACGAGCGCGCCCACGTAGGGGTCCCAGACGTACGCCAGCGGCACCGCGACTCCGCCGATGAGGACGTGCGTGAGCAGGCGGTTCAGCGACCCCACGTCGCCGGCCTCGAAGATGGCGTCCTGGTCGAGGAAGACGATCCGCGGGTCGCGGAGACAGCGCACGGCGGCGCCCCAGTGGCCGGTGTTGTACCGCGCGAGCAGGAAGTGGTCGAAGTCGATGCCGACGCCCACCGCGACGGCGAGCGCGACAGCCGCCACGGCCGGGATCGGGGGCGGTGCCACGACGACGGCCGCCAGCCCGACGGCCAGCGAGATGGCCCCGTGGGCCGAGGACTTCATCGCGGAGTCCCCGAGTCGTCGGCCCGGGCACCGACGGACTCGGAGGCGGAGTCGGAGACGGTCCGCTGGACGACCGAGAGGCCGACCGCGCCGGCGAGGAACGCGCCGGTCGCGAGCAGTTGCGTCCACGAGTCCGGCGCGGGCCACAGCCCCATCCCGGCGGCCTCGACGGCGCCCATCGGCGTCACGGTCGCGCCGATGAGCGCCACACCGAGACCGGCGCTCAGGACCGCGACCGCGATGCCGCCGACGACGAGGACCAGCCAGACCACGGCCGTCCCGCCGACGACCGTCCGGGCGTCGGCCCCGTCGACCGCGAGGACGAGGAACGCCACCGCCAGCACGCCGTAGTCGACTGCGCCCCCAAGCGCGGCGACGGCCCCGTCGACGACGGCCAGCCAGACGTACGGGACGCCCAGCGCCAGCCGCGTCGCGAGTTCGACGCTCAGCCACAGCGCCGCGGCGACGCCGAGCACCCGCGCGACACTGACGACCGCCCGCGGCTCGACCCGTGGGAGTCGGCGTTCGCTCGGCGCCATCGGCAGACCCGCTCGGGCTTCGTCGCCGAGCGCGTCACGGAGCGTCGCGCCGCCCGCCGCGGTCGCGGCGACCAGTCCGGCCGCGAACAGCCCGCTCTGGACCGCGCCCGCGACCCCCTCTGCGAGGGCCGCCGTGGCGACGGGGTCGGGCGCGACGATCAGCCGCGCGAGCGGCGACGCGTCGATGGCCACCGCGCCGACGAAGACGGCGCCGACCAGTCGACGGACGCCACTCCGCGTCACCGAGCCGTCGCCGCTGGCGACGCGCTCGGCCAGCGCGAGCAGCGCCACGACGGCCAGCCAGTCGGCCGCGACCCGCAGCCCCAGCGAGCCGACGAGCGCCACGACGCTCCGGAGCGGCCGCGGCGGCACCGACGCCAGCGCCAGTGTCGCCGCTCCCAGTAGCACCGTCGCGACGAGCGCGGCCAGCCCGCGGCGCCGGGTCGCCTCCATGTTACGCTCGCTCCTGGATCTCCTCGCGGAGGACGCTGCTGACCGTGTCGCCGTCGGCCTTCCCGCGCAGCTCGCCCATGCACTCGCCCATCAGCCCGGAGAACGCACCCATACCCTCGGCCTCGACCTGCTCGGCGTTGCGCTCGACGACCCGCACGACCGCCTCGCGCACCTCCTCGTCGCCGACACCGCCCAGGTCCTCCCGTTCGACGGCTTCCTCGGCCGTGAGAGCGGGGTCGGCCGAAAGCGCCCGCAGCAGGTCGTCCAGGCCCTCCTGAGGGACCTCGCCCTCGTCGACCAGCGCGAGCGCGTCGGCGAGGTGGTCGTCGGTCAGGTTCTCGACGGCCACGTCGTCCCGGCGGAGTTCGGTCAGCGTCGATTCGAACGTCGTGGCCGCCAGCGTCGGGTCGACGCCCTCCCCGACCACCCGCTCGAACAGCGGCATGGACTCGCCGTAGGCGACCTGCTCGGCCAGCCCCGAACCGAGGTCGTACTCGGCCTGGTAGCGCTCGACCTTCTCGGTGAGCAGTTCGGGCTGGTCGACCTCCGACGGGTCGGGTTCCACCGGCGGCACGTCCGTCTCGGGGTACATCCGCGCCGCGCCCGGCAGCGGTCGCAGGTAGCGGGTCGTCCCCTCCTCGGTGGCGTCGCGGGTCTCCTCGGGGACTTCGTCCATCGCCGCCTCGGCGCGCTCGACGACCGCCTCGATGGCCAGCTCGGTCGTCTCGGGGTCGTCGGCGACCAGCGCGACGGCGTCCTCGGGCCCGGCGCCGACGGCCTCGCGCAGGTCCGAAACCTCCGCTTCGGTGACGCCGTAGGCCGGCAGTTCGTCGGTGTGGAAGATGCCGCCGGCGCCGTGGCGCTTGGCGTGGTCCGAGAACTCCGTCCCCAGCCGGCGGTCGGGCTGGATCTCCCGGCCGACGAGCCCGTCGAAGCCGTCCAGACGGACGGCCATCACGTTACCGCCACTGGAGAGCGCGCCGCCGATGACACCGGAGTCGGTGTCTTCGAAGACTTCGGTCACGTCTTCAGGCTCGCCGACGGCGGCGCCCCGTCCGTCGAGTTCGTCGGCGATATCGAGGAGTTCGACCTGCCGTCGGACCTCGTTGCGGACGATGTCGTCGATGTCGTCGAGGCTCTGGACGCCCTTGATCTCGACGCGGGCGCCCTCGGCGATGGAGACGTTCACGTCCTGGCGGATGGTACCTAAGCCGCGCTTGACCTGTCCCGTCGAGCGCAGCAGCATGCCGATGCGCTCGGCGGCGGCGCGGGCCTGCTCGGGCGAGCGAATATCGGGTTTGGTCCCGATCTCCACGAGCGGGATCCCGAGACGGTCGAGCGAGAACTGCACGCCCGAATCGGTCTCCTCGACGCGCTGGGCCGATTCCTCTTCGAGCATGAGGTCCTCGATGCGGACGGTTCCGTCGTCGGTCTCGATGGCGCCCTCGCCGGCGACGCGCATCGTCCGCTGGAAGCCCGTGGTGTTCGAGCCGTCGACGACGATCTTCCGCATGACGTGGACCTGGTCGACGACGCTCGCGTCGAGCAGCTGGGCGATCTCCATGGTCACGTCCATCGCCTCCCGGTCGACGCGGTGGGGCGGCTCGTCGTCCTCCTCGACGAGACAGGTGGTGTCGTAGGAGAGATATTCGAACTGCCGGTCGACCATGCTCTCCTCCAGGGCGGCCTCGTCGATCTCGCCGAGCTCGCTCTTGGTCGGGTGGAGATAGCGGGTGAAGGTCCGACCGGCCTCCTCGGGTTCGCGGAGCTCCGTCGGACACGGGCAGAACAGCTTCGATGCCGTGTCCAGCTGCTGGTGGATCTCCAGCCCTGCCACCAGCCCCAGGTCCTCGTAGTCGTAGTCGGCGTCGCTCATTGAGCGTGTGTGTGACCGGGTGGACAAAAAGGACTCCGTCTCGACGGCTGGACGCGGTCACGGGGTCGGAGCGCTCGGGACAACGACTAACCGTCGCTCGGATCACGCTCGGGTACGGACGACAGCTACGACGAGACGGCCGGCGCGGTCGGCGGTGCGGTCGGTGCGGTGGTCGGAACGGTCGTCGCCAGCCTGACCCCGTTCACGCCGGGCTACCTGCTCTCGGCCGCGGCCGTCGGCGCGGCGACCGCGTACGTGGCCCATCGCCTCGTTCGTCGGTTCGGTCGGTGAACGGCTCGATCGGACGGCGCCCGCCCGGACCGGCGCCGAGGTGTTTTGGCCGTCCGGACCGAACGTGGCCCCATGGACGGGCGCGCGCTGGTCGTCGTCGGCCTCGTCGTGCTCGCGGGCTGTTCGATCGTCGCCGACGGGGGCGAGTCCGAGAGCCCCGTCGAGACGCTGACGCCCGCGCCGGTACCGACGACCGCGCCGACCGACACGGCCGACCCCTCGCCGCTCCCGCCGGGCGTGACGACACGGGGTCGGATCAGTCCGAGCGCCCTCGCGTCCGCGCACGTGCGAGAAGTGACGGGTCAGTCGTACGTCTGGGCCGAGCGCCGGCGGACGCTGACGGCGACCGGCGACGGCAACTGGACCGAGGCGCGCAACCGCACGCGAACCGTGCGGCTCGAAGCCGGCGACACCTACCATTGGAGCCGCTCCCGGCGGGTCGTCTGGACCGGCCTCACGCTCGGCTACCAGCCCGCGATCGAGCGGTACGCCGACGGCGAACGGCGCTACGTCCGCGAACAGGACGTGGACGGGCCCCTCTATCGCGCCCGGCCCGCGACCAACGACAGCCAGATCGTCGCGCTGATCGCCGCCAACCGGATCCAGTCGTACCTGTCGCTCAGGAACGTCTCCGTCTCGGTCGGCCGGATCGACGGCGAGCGGCGCTACTGGGTCGAGAACCGCGGCGGCGGCGTCGTCGACGGCGAGTACGCCGCGAACCTCTCCGTCGGCGCCGTCGTCACCGCCGACGGGTTCGTCCGCCGGCTCTCGGTCACCTACACCACCGAACGGCGCGGGACGCCCACCCGTATCGAGTACGAGTTCGCCTATCGGCAGGTGGGGAACGCTACCGTCTCACCCCCCGAGTGGCTGCCCGAGGCCCGCGCCGCCGTCGGCGAGGAAGACCGCGCTACACCGTCCGTCAACGCAACCGCCCGCACTCCGGGATGACCGCTGTTCGAACCGGGCTGCTCGCGGCTCACCGCGTTCGCCGCTCGCATTACGGAGATTCTCGCTCCGCTCGAATCTCCCTACTCGTCCCCGAGGATCACACGCTCGGTCATCTTCGCCGGGTCGAGCACCTCGTCGGCCTCCTCCTCGCTCAGGTAGCCCTCGGCGACGACGACCTCCTTGATCGTCTTGCCCTCGGCCATGGCCTGCTTGGCGACCTTGCTGGCCTTGTCGTAGCCGATCGCGGGGTTGAGCGCCGTCGCCAGCGCCATCGACTGCTGGACGCGCTCCTCGCAGTGCTCGCGGTCGGCTTCGAGCTTCGCGACGAACTTCTCGGCGAAGACCTCGCTGCCGTTCGAGATCAGCCGTGCCGACTGGAGGAAGTCGTTCGCCAGCACCGGCTTGTAGAGGTTGAGGTCGATCTGGCCCTCCGCGGCGCCCGCGGAGACGGCGGCGTCGTTGCCGACGACCTGCTTGTGGACCTGGTTGACCGCCTCGGCGACGACCGGGTTGATCTTCCCGGGCATGATCGACGAACCGGGCTGGTTCTCCGGCTGGTCGACCTCGCCGAGGCCGTTCCGGGGACCCGACGCCAGCAGCCGCAGGTCGTTGGCGATCTTGTTGAGGCTCCCGGCGACGGTCCGCAGCGCGCCGTGGGCCTCGCTCATCGCGTCGTGGGCGGCCTGAGCCTCGAAGTGATTGTCCGCTTCGCGGAACTCGACGCCGGTCTCCTCGCTGATGTACTCCGCGGCCGTGGCGGGGAACTCGGGGTGGGTGTTGAGACCCGTGCCGACGGCGGTGCCGCCCAGGGCGAGTTCGCTCAGGTGGTCGGTGACGTTCTCGACGCGCTCGATGCCCTTCTCGACCTGGGTGCGGTACCCGGAGAACTCCTGACCGAGTGTGATGGGCGTCGCGTCCTGGAGGTGCGTGCGACCCGTCTTGACCACGTCGTCGAACTCCCCCTCCTTCTCGCCGAGCGCGTCGGCGAGCGTCGAAAGCGCCGGGAGGACGTCCTTCTCGACGGCTTCGAGGCTCGCGACGTGCATCGCGGTCGGGATCACGTCGTTGGACGACTGGCCGTAGTTGACGTGGTCGTTGGGGTGAATCGTCCGAGAACCGATCTCGGCGCCGTAGATCTCGCTTGCGCGGTTGGCGATGACCTCGTTGGCGTTCATGTTCGAGGAGGTGCCCGAGCCGGTCTGGAACACGTCGACGGGGAACTGGTCGTCGTGCTCGCCGGCGATGACCTCGTCGGCCGCCTCGACGATGGCCTCGACTTTCTCCGACTCGACGAGGCCCAGGTCGTCGTTGGCCAGCGCCGCGGACTTCTTGACGACGCCGAGCGCGCGGACGAACCGCCGGCCGAAGGTCTCCTCGCTGATCGGGAAGTTCTCGACGGCGCGCTGGGTCTGGGCGCCCCAGTAGGCGTCCGCCGGGACCTGCATCTCACCGAGGCTGTCCTCCTCCGTTCGGAACTCGTCGTCTGACATACCCGGAGCGTCGCAGGGAGAGGCGTAAAACCCACCGAAGACACTTGGCACCCGCGGTCCATCGCCCGACCATGGACCGGCCGGCCCTCCACCTCGTCATAGCCGTCTGTCTCGTCCTCGCCGGGTGCTCCGTGCTCGGCCCGGACCACTCCCGCGACGAGCGCGCCGCCTCCGCGCTCGCCGACGCCCGTGACGCCGTCAACGCCACCGACACCTACCGCTTCGACGGGGACCTGCGCGTCGTCGCGACAGCCGACGGCGAGACCGAGCGCGTCGCGGTAGGGACGAACGGCACCGTCGACGCCGCCGACCGGCGGATGCACTCGACGAGCGTCCACGAGGGCGAGGCGCACGAAGCGTACGTGATCGACGGGACCGCCTACCGGGAGTGCGGCGGGCCGATGGGGATGGACATGTGGGGCGTCGAGAACGTGACTGCCGACGACTGGCGGACGACGACGCCGGCCGCGCGCCAGCTCGCGCTGCTCGAATCGGGGTCGCTCTCCCACAACGGCACTCGCACCGTCGACGGCGAGAAGGCGGTCCTGCTCGTCGGCCGCCCGACGACGGAGGCGCTCACCAGGTATCAGGAACGACGCGACCGGTCGCTGCTCGGCGGGCCGAGCGTCGAGAACGCGACGGTGCGGGTCTGGCTCGACGCCGAGACGAGTCGCCCGCTGCGGTCGGCGGTCCGCTTCGAAGTGAGCCAGGGCGGGAGTTCGGCGAGCGCGTCTATCGACACGCGTTTCGCCGGCTACGACTCCGAGCTGTCGGTGGACGTGCCCGTGATCCTCGACGAGGAGACGTGGGAAACGGGCTGTCCCGGCGGGTGAGTTCGTTTCTGCCCGTCGATCCCGGAATCTTTCGGCTGATACTTACCCCCGGACGCTTATACGATACTGTTCCTTGGAGACGGACAGACGGGACCCACCCCGGATCAGAGATGGGAGAGGACACACAGCCGGCGGCCGATCGACCGGTCGAGGACCCGGGCGACGACGGCCCCGGGCGAGCGGGACACCGACCGGCGAGCGGACGCGTCCAGTACGGACGCGAGGACGACGGGATAGCGACGGTCGTCGAACTCGGGCGCGTAGCGCTCGGCTGTACAGCAGGCGCGCTGGTGCAGGTCGGTACGGACGGGTGGGTCGTCCACACCGCTGCGACCGAGGACGATGCGTCGAGGTTCGCCGTCTCGGACCGTCGGATACGGGCGACCGTCGGCAGTCCGGATCCGACGGTCGAGACGGGAGGAGACGACGCGTCGAGCGAGTGGTTCGCAGGAAGACGGGTGACAGTCGACGGCGATCCGTTCGGGGCCGTCTGTTTCGTCGGGGAGGGGGCGGCTGCGCGGGACCGCTCGACCGCTCGGACGGTGGTCGACGGCGTCGCGGACCTCCTCGCGGGCGAACTCGCCGGCCGCGGCGACGGTCGCGAGTGGTCGGACCGAGCGCTGACAGAGACGCTGCTGGAGACGGTCCCCGACGTGCTGTACGCGTTCTCCGCGGACGGCCGGATCGTCCAGTGGAACGACGGTCTGGAGCGGGTCACGGGGTACGACTCCGGGGAGATCGCGACGATGGGGGCGCTCGACTTCGTGGCGGTGGCCGACCGGGCGCGGGTCGCCGAGGCGCTGGGCGATATCGGCGCGGAGTCGGCTCCGGGGGCGGTCGAAGCCGACCTGGTGACCCGCGACGGCGAGGCGGTCCCCTACGAGTTCAACGGCGCGCCGATCACCGACGCGGACGGCGAGGTGGTCGGGTTCGCCGGCGTCGGCCGGGACGTCTCGGACTACCGAGACCACGAGGAGACGCTGACGGCGCTGCACGACGTGACGAGAGAACTGCTGCCGCTGGAGAGCGAGGAAGCCATCTGCGAGCGGGTGGTCGCGGCGACGACGGACCTGCTCGACATCGAGGTGGTCGGCGCGTTCCTGTTCGACGAGGCGGCGAACGTCCTCGAACCCGCAGCACGGAACGCCGGCGCCGACGAGGTCGTCGAGGAAGTACCGACCTTCGGCCCGGGCGAGGGCGTCGCCTGGGAGGCGTTCATGCGCGGCGAAGTCGCCGTCTTCGACGACGTCCGGGCCGCCGAAGCGGTGTACAATCCGGAGACAGCGGTCCGGTCGGAGCTGTTCGTGCCGATGGGCGAGCACGGAATCTTGCTCGCCGGGTCGACGGCGGTCGCGGCCTTCGACGACCGGACGGTCGAGCTGGCGGACCTGCTGGCGGCCAACGCCGAGGCGGCGCTGGACACCGTCGCTCGAAAGCGGGCGCTGACCGAGCGCGACGCCGAACTGTCGCGCCAGCACCGCCGGCTCGAACGACTCGACGAGATCAACGAGCGCGTCCGGCGGATCGGTCACGCGCTGGTGGGCGCGGAGACGCCCGCGGAGATCGCCGACCTCGTCTGCGAGCGGCTGGCGGCCGTCGAGCAGTTCTCGCTCGTCGCGCTCTCGACCCGCGACCGGGGCGGCGACGAGCCGACGGTCGAGGCGGTCGCCGGTCGCGGCGATGGCTACTTCGAGGTGGTCGAGGCGACCGTCGCGGACGCCGGCGGCGGGGCGGAGAATCCGACGCGGCGGGCGAGGCGGACGCGCGAGCCGGTCGTCGTCGACCGCGTCGCCAGCGACTTCCGCGGCGAGGCCTGGCGGCAGGAAGCGCTGTCGCGGGACTTCCGGTCGGTGGCCGCGTTCCCGCTGGTCCACCACGGGGTCCCCCACGGCGTGCTCACGGTCTGTGCCGGCGCGCCCGACGCCTTCGACGAGGAGACGGTGACGGTGCTGGTCGAACTGGCCGACATGGTCGCCAAGGCGAGCGGGGCTGCCAAGCGACGCCTGGCTGCCAGTGCCGACGACGAGGTCGAACTGGTCGTGCGCATCGACTCCAGTCTCGCACCGATCGGACCGCTGGTGAACGAACTCGGCGCGGACGTGACCGTCACTCGGGCCGTCCCGGCAGCCGACGAGACGTGTCTCCTCTACGCGGAGACCGCGGCCGACGCCGACGCCGTCGCCGACGGGCTGGCGGCCGCCGCCGGGGTCGCCGACGGTCGCGTCGTCTCCGCGTCCGCCGACCGGACGCGCTTCGAACTGCGGACCGTCGACCGCACGGCCGCCGACGCGGTCCGCGGCGCCGGCGGGCGGATCGTCCGGCTCGTCCACACCGACGGGCACGCCCGACTGGTCGCTCGCGTCCGGCCCGAGACCGACGTGCGAGAACTGACCGGGCGGCTGGGCGGCGACGGCGAGGCGACGGTGCTCGCACAGCGGACGGACCCGACCGTCGCCGAGTCCGACCCGTTCGACGCGCTCACCGAACGCCAGCGGGCCGCCCTGCTCGCCGCCTACGACGCCGGCTTCTTCGAGTGGCCCCGCCACAGCTCCGGCGAAAAGGTCGCCGCCGACCTGTCGGTCGCCCAGCCGACGTTCGCCGAACACCTCCGACGCGCGCAAGCGAACCTCCTGCGCTCGCTGCTCGAGGAGTGACGGGCCGTCGGCCCGTTTTCAGGCACGATATTCGACCGGTCGCGCCACCCCAATCTGTATTGGGGCGGCCACGGATCCGCCCAATGCCGTTAGGAGAATCGCTCTTTGGTAGTCGCCCACACGGTGGAGCTATGTTCTCGCTACTCGCGTCACGGGCGCAGACGGGGGGTCAGTCGACCGAGCAGACCGAATCTGTCGAACCCGCGGACGGATCGGAGGCGGTCGGCGACGGCGCCGGTGCCGACGCCGCCGCGCTGGTGGGGAGTATCCTCGATGGGTTGACCGAGCCGACCGTGGTGGTCGACACGGACGGAGCGATCACCCACCTCAACAGTCAGGCTCGCTCGCTGTTCGAGACGACCGACGCCGAGGCGGTCGGCGCCCGCCCGCACGACCTCTGGGACTCGGACGTGGAGGACACGGTCACGACGGCGCTGACCGAGGGCACGGACGTGCAGGACGACGAGGCGACGCTGACGATCGGCGGCGAGGAGACGCCGGTCAGCCGGACGGTCACGCTGCTGACCGACGACGACGGCGACCGGGTCGGCGCGCTGGCCGTCTACGACGAGATCACCGAGCGACGCCGCGAGCGGCGTCGCAAGCGGGCCCTGGAGGCCTACCAGGAACGGGTGCTCGACGACCTCCGGGAGAAGCTGGCTCGCCTGGCCGAGGGCGACCTCACCGTCGACCCAAGCGTGCCCGAACCCGACGAGGAGTTCGAGGCGATCCGGGCGATGCACGAGGAGTTCGACGCGATGAACGACGACCTGGGGCGGGCGGTGTACAACATCCGGCAGGTGATCGAGTCGTTGACCGACCAGTCCGACGACCTGACCGCGACCAGCGACCAACTGGCGGCCTCCTCGGAGGAAGCCACCGCCTCGATCGAGGAGATCGACGCCTCGAGCGCGGAGTTGGCCGACGGCGCGGACGACCTGGCCGACCGGTCCGAGCGCGCCAGCGCCACCGTCGAGGACCTGTCGGCGTCGTTCCAGCAGATAACGGCCACCGTCGGCGTGATCGACGAGCGCTCGGCGGAGGCCGCCGACATGGCCGAGGAGGGCGTCACGGAGGTCGACGACGCCGTCGGCGAGATCCGCGAGGCGACCGACGCGACCGGTGACGTGGCTCAGCGGATCGACTCACTGGAGGCGTCGATGGCGGAGGTCGGCGAGATCGTCGAGATGATCGCCGAGATCGCCGACCAGACGAACATGCTGGCGCTCAACGCCAACATCGAGGCCGCCCGCGCCGGCGAGGCCGGCGAAGGGTTCGCCGTCGTCGCCGAGGAGGTCAAGAGCCTCGCCGAGCAGTCACAGGACTCCGCCGAGGACATCGCGCGGATCATCGACGAGGTCCAGCAGCAGACCGACGAACTGGTCGGGAGCATTCGCCAGGCCAATCGGCGGGTCGAGGACGGCGCCGACGCCGTCGAGACCGTCGGCGACCGCCTCGGCGAGATCCGCGACCGGATCGAGACCACTAGCCAGGGCGTCACCGAGATCACCGACGCCGTCGAGACCCAGGCCGACGACGCCGAACGGGTCAGCGCCATCGTCGAGGACAACACGGCGCTGGCCGAGGAGATCGCCGCCTCGGTCGAACAGATCTCCACCGGGCTCGACGACCAGGCGACCGCGATGGACGAGGTCGCCCACTCCGCCGAACATCTGAACGTAATGAGCGACGACGTCCACGACCTCGTCGACCGCTTCCGCCTCGAGGCCGACGAGGAGGCGACGATCGACGAGGCCGACGCAGTCTGAGCGCGGACGAACGAAGCCGGCGACGGTCCACCGGCTAACCACCGGTGGAACCGACCGGGCGAGTCCGTGCCGGGTCCGGTCGCCGTGCCCGCCCGACTCAGGTCCAGCGGTCGAGGCCGGTCTGGACGACCGACTGCTCGATGCGCTCGAAGCCGCGCTCGACCTCGTCGGGAGCGACCTCCCACTCTTCGCAGACGTAGGCTCGCGCTGCCTCGACGTCGGGTTCGATCTCGCGGTCGAACGCGTAGTCGTCGGTGACGGCGGGCTCTAAGAACAGGTCGCGGATGCGGTCGGCCTGGTCGACGTAGACGTCGTCGGCCTCGAAGACGCCCCAGAGGTCGCCGTGCTCGCGGACGGCTTTCACCGCGGTCTTCGGCCCGTAGCCGGAGACCCCCTCGTTGAAGTCCGTGCCCATGAGGATCGCGGCGTCGACGAGTTGCTCCCAGGTGACGTCGAGCGCGGCCAGCGTCGCCTCGAAGTCCATCAGTTCGGGGTCGCCCTTGCTGGTAAGTTGGCGCAGCGTCAGCGGCGCCCCGAGCAAGAGCGCGTCGTAGTCCTCCGTCCCGACGTAGTCGACCGTGCCTTCCCGGGCCATGTGGGCCGCCTGGGCCTCGCCCTCGGCCGGCGCCTGCACGACGGGCACGTCGAGCAGTTCGAGGGCCTCGCGAGTTGTCGAGAGGATCGTCTCGGTGAGCCGCTGGGTCTGCGATTCGAGACGAGCGACGGCGACCGCGTCCCCTTCCTCACGCGCCGCTTCGAGCCGTTCCTCCCGTTGCTCCCGCTCGGCGCGTCGCTGCTCGACCTCGTCGTCCTTGAGCGAGACGACGTCGCCGTCGAAGACGAACACGGGCGTGATGTCGTGCTCGAAGAACTTCGGGAGCCCCTGGACGACGCCGACGAGGTTGGCGACCTCCTCGCCGTCGGCGGTCGTGTAGATCGAGTCGCTCGTCCAGCGGACGGTCGTCGTCAGGTACCGGTAGAGCCAGTTGTGCGCGTCGACGGCGACGACCGACCCCGACAGGTCGTCGAACGGCACCTCGTCGATGGCGGCCAGGTCCCGGAGGTCTGCGTTTCCCATCACCGCTCGATAGGTCCAGCCCCGATTTGAATCCCCCGACCGCCTCGCCCGACCACCTCGCCCGACCGCCTGCTCACCCGCGGAGGGTCGTGACCGCACGGCAACCGATCAGTTGCGTACCACGAACGTGGTTTCAGTCGTCCGTCACATTCAATTCGGTGGGGTGTGAACGGAGTGGTATGCTGGGGTCACTCGTGACGCGGTTGCGCCGCCCGGAGTACACGGGCGAGAACCGCTGTCTGCCGTGTACAGTGCTCAACGTCGGGATCGCGTCGGTGGGGTCGACGCTGCTCGCGGCCTGGATCGTCGCCGCCGGCTACTCGACGGTCGCCCTCGGCGTCGCGACGGGCGTCCTCGCCGTCTCGCTGGCGGCGATCTGGCTGCGGGGGTATCTCGTCCCCGGGACGCCGACGCTGACGAAGCGATACCTGCCGGCGTCGGTGCTGGCGGCCTTCGGGAAGACCCCCGAGTCGTCGCCCGAGGGGATCGCCGCCGGGGCCGGAGCGGACGCGGACGCGGGCGACGAGGGGACGAAAGCCGGCGGTGCCGACGGTGACGCCGCGGTGCCCGCCGACGCCCAACCGGTCGACCCGGAGGCGCTGCTCGAACGCGCCGGGGCGATCGAGCCGTGTCGCGGCGACGATCGCTGTCTGACCGGCGACTTCGAGGGGGCGTGGCGCGACGAGATCGACGCCATTCGGGCCGACGACGAGGACCTCGGCCCCTGGCTCGACCGGTTCGGTCTGGACGACGGCGAGGTGACGACGAAGGAGGTGGGCAACTCCTTCGCGGTCAGCGTCGACGGCCGGCGGGTCGGCGCCTGGGAGTCCCGGGCGGCGTTCCACGCGGACCTCGCGGCGGCGACGCTGTTGGCCGACCGCCTGTCCGGCTGGGCGGGCTTGTCGGCCCGGGAGCGCGGACAGGTCTGCAACGGCCTGCGGATCTTCCTCGAGACCTGTCCCGACTGCGGGAGCCCGGTCTCGTTCGGCACCGAGACCGTCGAGTCGTGCTGTACCAGTCGCACCGTCGCCGCGGTCACCTGCGACGACTGCGGTGCCCGCGTCTTCGAGTCACCAGTCGACGACGAGGAAGTCGCCGTCTGACCCGTGCGGGTCGCCGCGGGCGGAGCCGGTCGGAAGCGCCCTCAGGCGGGCGGGTCGACGGGGTCCGGTGGGTCGACGCCCTCCGTCTCGGTCAAGAACTCGCGTTCGTCCGCCGAGAGGTCCGGGCCGTCGTCGGCTCCGGCGCGCTCGCGATAGACGTCGAGCCCGGCCTGGTAGGTCTCGCGCGTGCGGTCGCCGGCTGGCCCCGCGACGTCGTCGCCCTCGCCCAGCGGCCGGTCGAGGACGAGTTCGGCGACACCGGTCTCCTCGCCGGTGAACGCGAACCCGGCGCGGTACAGCGCCTGGTAGGCGAAGGGGTTGTTGACGGCGATGCGGGCGCGGTCGTAGCCCCGGTCGCGAGCGCGGGCGGCGACGAACGCGGCGAGATCCGGACCGATCCCGTCGCCGCGGCGGTCCTCGCGGACGGTGATGTAGCGGATCCAGCAGACCGACGGGTCGGTGCGGTCCTCGTTGAACGCCGCCGCGGCGACGACGTCGGCGGCGGCGTCGCCGTCGTCGGTCACCGGCGGCCCCGGCCCGTCGTCGGTCCGGACGAGCGCCTTCCCCGTGTTCGACATCACGAACTTGCCGGCGTAGCTGAACCGCTGCCAGTCCAGCGTCAGCGTCGGCCCGGACTCGGGCCACCCCAGCAGGACGTACTCCATCGCTCGCGGCTACCGGGCGCGGCCTCTTGTAGGACGCGGTGGACCGATGCGACCGGACTCCGGTCTCGTTCCCGGCCACCGTTATGCCGCAGGCACCCGTATTCGGACGTATGACACTCGGCGACGTGGGCGTCTTCCACCGGTTCGCGCGGCTGTACGACCGGGCGATGTACGCGGCCGACCCGGAGACGCTGACGGCTGGGCTGGAGCGGGCCGAGCGACCGGTCGAGCGCCTGCTGGACGTGGGCGGCGGGACCGGGCGCGCTTCGCGCGCGCTCGACGTGCCGCGACCGGTCGTCGTCGACGCGGCCCGGGGGATGCTTCGGGAGGCACGAGGCCACGGACTCGAGACCGTCCAGGGCGACGCCGCCAGACTCCCGGTCGCAGACGAGTCGGTCGACGCGGTGCTGGTCGTCGACGCGTTGCACCACATGGCCGACGCCGACGACGTGGTGGCGGCAGCCCATCGTGCGCTTCGGCCCGGTGGCGCGCTCGTGATACGGGAGTTCGACCCGACGACGATTCGGGGTCGGGGACTGGTCGCGGCCGAACACCTCGTCGGCTTCGACTCCCGGTTTCTCGCCGCCGACGCCCTGGCCGACCGGGTCGCGGCGGCGGGCTTCCGGGCGTCGGTCCCCGACCGCGGGTTCGGTTACACGGTCGCGGGCGTCAAACCCGTGCCTGCGACCGGCCCAGCCGACGGCGACGGCCGCGACGTCGCCGACCCATCGAACCAGTGAAGGGGCGGCGACGCCTCCCTTCGAGTAATGACATCCGATCGCACGGCGCTCGCCCTCCGCGTCGAACCCGTGCCGTTCACCGCGCTGGTCGCGCTCGGCGACCTGATCTGTATCGCCGCGTTCGTCCTGTTGGGCGTGACGGTCGGTCACGAGAGCATCGACCCGACGGCGAACCCCGGTCGCGTCGCGGCCACGGTGCTCACGTTCGCCGCCGGTTGGGCCGTCACCGCCCCGCTCGGCGGGCTCTACGCGGCCGACACCTACGGCTCGGCGAAGCGAGCGGTCGCGCTGACGGTGCCCGCCTGGGTCGGTGCGGCGCTGGTCGCGCAGGCGCTCCGAGCGACCGCGGTCGTCCCGGGCGGGGCCGCGGCGACCTTCTTCGTCGTCTCGGTCGTCGTCACGCTCGCGCTGCTGGTCCCGTGGCGCGTCGCGGTGAGCGTCCTCGCGTCGGACCGCTGACCCGCTCGCGTCACGAGCGTGTGCAGCGTCGCTGTGGAGTGAAACGCGAAAGCGGCGCGGTCGACGACCGCGCCCGACAGTACCGCACAGGGGTGTGAGTGAACGCAGGGGGTGGACCGCAGCGGTGGGTGGATGTGGGGTCAGTTCGTCTCGCGATACCGGAGGGGGACGTCCGCGCCGGGGGCGACCCCGTCGAGATCCGTCGTCATTGGGACTCCTCGACCGGAACGGCGACTGTCGACTGGAGCCACGCCTGGTGGTTCTCGCGGTCGTAGATGACGAACTCCTCGTCACCGATGCTGAGCTCGGCGTACCGTCGCCGTTGCTCGTCCGATCCGGTCCGTCCGTCGGGGTCGTCCGTTGCGTCTGGCGTCATTGTATCCTGAGCCGGCGCGTGCCGCCTCGACCTCCACCGACACCTTGCCGACACCCGAACATAAGTGCATGTGTCGGAGTATCACACGAGATAATAGGTAGCAGACGCGCTCTAACGGGCGACCATCGCGTTTGACTTCCCGCACCGGGCGATCGACCGGTCCGCCACTCACCGCCGTGATTATCGATCGTGATAGTAGGCCGCGTCCGGTGTGTAGTGGCGAGGCCCGGTGACCGACCGCCCGATCCGACGGTGACCGTTCGCCGGGCCCGACCGTCGACTCGACGTCGGTCAGGGGTCACTCCACCGCGGTCAGAAGCCGCGAGACCGACGCCCAAACCGCTTGCTGCCGATTTCGCGGCGCTCGTGGGGCGCGCACACCCGATCTCGTTTCATAAGTTATAGGAATAGTTTTCGTTAGTTATCCGGTGGCGACGGAGCAAATATACAGGGGTAATATAGAATGGTATCGGCTCATTTTGGGGAACGCTTATGTATTACTACCCTGTAGTTTATGATAGATTATGACTGGATACTACGACCTCGTTCTCGGCCTCATCCCGCTCGCGCTCGGTGGCATCACGGCGCTGCTCAGCGTCTTCGGTCTCGCGCTCACGACGGCCATCCCGGTCGCGTCCGTCGTGGCCGTCGGCCTCATCGGTCACGCGATGTTCGTCAACGGCCCCGTCGACTCGACGCCGGCCTCGACTCCGGCGGACGACGGCGGGTTTCAGGCCGCCGACTGACGTCCGCTCTCCGTTTCTTCGTCTGCTTCGCGGTCTCTCGGTTTCTCCCCGCTCCTTCGCGTTCCCACATCCATAAGCCGTCGCTAACCCTACCGTGAGCTATGACGGACGACACGGCGCTGTTCCTGACCAGCGACGACGTGAGCGGGCTCGCGACGGCCGAGGAGTACGTCGACGCGGTCCGCGAGGGGTACCGCGAGCGCGGCGAGGGGGCACCGGCCCGCCCGCGCACCCGACTCACCGGCGGCGACCCGCCGGGGATGCTCACCGGCTACAGCGCTATCCTGCCCGAGACCGGGGCGATGGGCGGCTACATGTACACCGGCGGCTTCGGGTCGGGCGACGCCCACTTCGTCCTCCCGCTGTTCGACGCCGACACCGGCGCGCCGCTGGCTGTCTTCGACGGCGCCAGCCTCAACCCGTTCAAGACGGGCGCGACCGGTGCGGTCGGTATCGACGCCCTCGCCCGGGGAGACGCGACCGACCTCGCCGTGATCGGCAGCGGCTCGCAGGCCCGCGGCCAGCTCCGCGCGGCCGTCACCGTCCGCGACTTCGAGACCGTCCGCGTCTTTTCGCCGTCGCCCGAGAACCGGGAGTCGTTCGCAGAGGCGATGGACGCGGAACTCGACCCCACGGTCCGCGCCGTCGATTCGAGCACCGAGGCGGTCGTCGACGCGGACGTGGTGATCACCGCCACGACCGCCTCCGAGCCCGTGTTCGACGGCGAGCACCTGCCCGACGGCGCCCACGTCACCTGTATGGGACAGTACGACCCGGAGAAGCGCGAGGTGGACAGCGAGACCGTCGCCCGGGCCACGTACGTGCCGGATCTGCGCGACCGGGTCGAGCGCGACGCCGGCGCCTTCCTGCTCGCCCGCGAGGCGGGCGCGATCGGCGACGACCACGTCCACGCCGAACTCGGCGAGGTCGTCGCCGGCGTCGAACCGGGCCGCACACACGAGGACGAAGTGACGCTGTTCGACAGCGGCGGCACCGCCATCGAGACCGTCGCCGCCGCCCACGTGCTCTACCAGAAGGCCGTCGACGCCGGGCTGGGTCGGGAAGTCGAGTTCCTGCCCGCGAGCCGTGCGTTCGAGGAGTAGACAGCACGGACGGCCGGACGGTCCGACGGGTCAGTCGGCGACCGACGCGGTCGGGCGGTCGGTCACCGATGCCCGCGGCGGATGCCGGTCAGGCGGTCTCGCCGCAACTCCGACACCGGGCGCGGTCCGCGCTCGGGTCGAACGCCAGCGCCACGTCGCCGCAGTGGGGACACCCGCGGTCGCTCCCGGCGCGGAAGCTGAGTCGCGGCGCGGCCGATCACTTCGGAGTCGCCGGGGTCGACGGTTCGCTCTTGCTCATCCTATCTGATATCGTCTCACACACCCTCTAAAACGTTGTGGACATACGTCACCGAACACCCTAATATTCTGTATATATCTCCCCCATTTCGGCAGACTTGCACACTATAGATCGGTTTGGACGGAAATTACCGACCGTTCGGGGATCGACGTTTGGCCTCACAGGTATGGAGTGACGCCGGTCGCCTGGGCCAGCGAGAGCCCGCTGGCGACGGCGCCGAGGAGGTAGCCGGCGATAGTGCCGCCGTTGAGCAGCGGGAGGCCGGCGTGAGCGCGACCTTTCAGGACCATCCACAGCAGGACGACGAGCCCGGCGGTCGTCCCGACCATGGCGGTCAGCGCCGGGAGCGCCGCCGAGACCACCAGCAGGTCGACGGTCGGGACCGTCGCGGGCGCGAAGAAGGCCGCGCTCGCGACCAGCACCGTCGGGATCACGGCGTCGCCGAGCCCGATGAACAGCGCCTCGCGGTCGAGTTCGATCTCCTCGTCGACGCCTCCGGCCGCATCGGCGTCCGCAGTGGACTCGTCTACCGCCGACGGCTCGGCCGACTCACCGCCGTTGGCAGCCGGCGTCGCTGGCTCGTCGCCGTCTCCCTCCTCGCTGACCGCGGCGGGCGTCCCGGCGTCGAGGTAGGAGTACGACAGCGACAGCGGGACCACGAGGACGATCGGGACCTTGAGTTTCATCACGCCGGAGGCCAGCGTCAGCATGTGTTCGGTGCCGTAGACGCTGATCGCGTCGTAGACGGCGAGCACGGTCAGCAGGACGAGCGCCGGGAGGACGCCGAAGCTGATGCCGAACAGGGCGGCCGCCCCGGCGCCCATCACGACCCCTGCGGCGTCGATGACGTACCACTCCGGGTGAACCCACAGCGCGACCCCGAGGAGGAGTCCACCGGCCCAGGCGACGGCGTTGAGCGGGACGCCGCCGACGGGTATCGTCAGAACGGGTGGAACGAGCACCCGGAAGACGAACAGGCCGACGTAGGCGCCGGTCCCCACAAGGAGGAGCCGGAGCAGCCAGTCGACGCCGAAGCGGATGATCGCCAGCATCACGCCGGTCATCACGAGGATGAAGGCGACGTAGACGAGGCTGTTCGTCGGGTCCTGGGGGTCGGCGGTCGCCTGGTAGCCGGCCGACTGGAACGGGCCGACCAGCGCGAGCGCCCCGAGCTGGACGAGCAGGAAGATGCCGACGATGGCCCCCGAAGCGACGTACGCGCGCGACCGCTGATCCATGCCGACACCTCGGTCACGACGCGTTTGAGAGTTACGCAATCTCACACCGCGCGCTCGCCCAAAAGCGGCGCGCCGACGGCGCCGCCGACCGCCAGCGTGGCCCCGACGAACGCGACCGGGAGCGACGGCTCGACCGCTTCGAGCGCGGCGAACAGGGCTCCAGCACCCGCGAGGACGGCGAACCCCGCGACGATCTCCCCGCTGTTCGTCGGGTGAGCCGGCGTCGAATCGGCGACCGCCCGCCAGACGACCCAGCCGCCGACGGCGCCGCCGGTCGCCGCCACGCTGTCGAACGTGACTCCGGTGAACAGCCCCGCGATCCCCGTCGCGACCGCGACTCCGAGGACCCGTCCGGGCTCGGTTCCCCCGTCGGCCAACCGGTACAGCGCACCGAGCAGGACCAGGCCGACCGCGACGCCCGCGACCACGTCGACGAGGTAGTGGACGCCCAGGACGAGCCGCGAGAGCGAGACGAGCCCGATTATCGCGACGGCACCGGCCGCGCGCTGACGGGCCGTCCCCCGGTCGACGACCAGCGCCAGCCCACCCCAGACCATCGTCGTCCCGAGCGCGTGACCGCTCGGGAACCCCGGCCCCTCGGCCGTCGTGGCGCGCTCCAGCAGCGCCGACAGCGCTCCCGGGACCCACGACAGCGCCGGCGACCGTACCAGCGCCGGCGGCTCGGTCGCGCCGGGCGGCCGGTCGAGCCCGAAGTAGCCCTTGAGCGCCCCGACGACGGCGACGTACGTCAGCGCGAGGGCCAAGACGAACACCGCGCGCCGTCGGTCGACCCCCAGAACCGGGAACTCCTCGCCGGCGACCAACAGCGCGCCGCCGAGGACGAACAGGAACCAGCCGTCACCGAGCTGGGTGACCAGCCCGAACACGAGGACGACCGGCCACGCCGCCAGCTCGTGGATCGCTTCCGTGACGCCGACGCCGCGCCCGTTCGAAACGAGTCGCATCCGTCCCCCGTTGTGGCCGGAGCCGTGTAAGCAGTGTGGCGACAGCGGCAGGGCGGCCGCGCGCGACGCTCGAACGAGCGCGGTTTCGGCCTCCCGGACGCTCGGGGAACCGTCGCCCGTACTGAACTGTTCAGCATCTCTCGAATATCGGCACGTATCCCACAGCAACGGTCAATACCCGTTTATTGCCTCTCCACGCCATTCTCTAGACACTATGGTAGCAACTAACTGGCGCGCCGTCGGAGCCGGCTTCATCACCATCATCGTGCTGGGCCTCGTCGGTGCATTCGTCGGACCGCTCGCGGTGTTCGGGACCGCCCTCGGCGCGGTCATCGGTGGGTTCATGGCGGGGTACCTCGCTCACACCGGCGTCGCCAACGGCGCCTGGAACGGGTTCCTCGCCGGCACCATCGGCTCCATCGTCGTCCTCGCGGCGCTGACCGTGCTCGGCCTCGTGACCTCCGTCGTCACGCTGTCGCTCGGCGGCGTCTTCGCGACCGTCGGCTTCGCGCTCGCCGCGCTCGTGCTCATCGCCCTCGGCGCCATCCCGGCCACGCTCGGCGGCGCCATCGGCGGCATGATGACCCGCGAGGAACCCACGGAGATGGGGTCCCCGAGCGCCTGAACAGCCTCTAAACGGCCTTTTTCGCGCCAGAACGGTTTTCTGCCCTTCCGTCGACGTGTCTCGGTCCACGGTTCGTCCACCGGACGGTCCGCTCAGCGCGCGTACAGCGCCGACCCGACCAGCGCCGGGAGATGGACGTCGTCGTCGGTCGTGACCGCCAGGTACGGTCGTTCGACCGGCCCGAACACGTCGACGACCCGCCCCAGGTCGTCGAGGTTCTCGTCGACGACGGGCGTGCCGATGTCGACGTGGTCGGCGTCGGGGGCGCGGACGACCGCGAGGTGCTGGGCGATCCGGACGACCTCGCCGACGCGTTTCACCGTGGACCCTCCACGGAACTCACTCCCGGATGACGCCGAGATACGCGGCGACAGCGCCCAGCAGGTCGCTCTTGCTCGCGTCGTCGGCGTCCTTGACGAGGACGCGCCCGCGGGGTTCGTACTCGCGGGGGTAGGTCATGTCGCGCTCGATGACGGCGTCGTAGCCCACCTGCTGGACGGCCTGTGCGATCTCGTCGACCGTCGGCTCCGACACGGCGAGGTCCTTCGCTACCCGACGCCCCTCGCTGCGCGTGCAGGAGGCGTCGAGCGCCGCCGGCCAGATGACGTTCTCGACCATACGCGCACTTGAGAACCGGGCTACGTAAGGGTCTTTCCGGTCGCCGCGATGGGACGTGCGGTGTCGATCGCTCGGAGCGGTTTCGGGAGCGACGTGCTCGACCGCAGCCGATGGCGATTTCACCACCGCGAACAGCGTGAAAGCCCCGACGCGCTCGACTCCCGCGGTTCGCTGTCGTTCGAGAGAACGAAGCTCTCTCGTGATGACGAAAGACGCCGGCGGCGTCTTTCGAACCACGCTCCTCGGTCGTTCCACTCCCTGCGGTGCTTACTTCACCGGGGTTCGTCGAGCGCGTCGCCCCTTTCATTCCCACCCGTATCGGCTGGCCGGACAGTCTGCGCGGGCGGGAATGAAACGGGCGGCCGTCTTCGGGAAGACGGGCGACGGTGAGCCGAACGTAGTGAGGCGAACGTCGAGAGAGCTTGCTCTCTCGGAATAAGCACTGGAGCGACCGCAGGGAGCGAAACGCGCAGCGAGATCGTCGGGCGGCGGAGTCGCCCGACTGTCCGAGGGATCTTCGGTCCCTCGCTACCCTCGACCGAAGACGGCCGGGGCTTTCACGCAGTCTGCGGTCGCAGTGGCTCGCGAGCTGTCGCCCCGGTAGTTCGCGCTGTCTGCGGTCGCGGTTGCGCAGAGTCGTCGCAGTACTCGCGCACTCTCGCCGAAAAAATCAGAGTTCAGGTACGTTCTTACCGATCACGCCGAGCGACGAGCGCGCCCGCGAGCAGGGCGACGAGCGCCGTCGCCGCGCCGAAGCCGGGGCCGTCGCCGCTGGTGGTCGTTCCGACGGGCGACCCCGCGCCGTTCTCGGACTCGGCGGTCGGGGTCGCGGTCCCGTCGGTGTCCATCGTCGTCGCGGTCGCGGTCCCGTCGGTGTCCATCGCGCCCTCGCTCTCGGGCGTGCTGTCCGTCGGCGGGGCCGGGGTCGGCGTCGCGGTCGGCGTCGGTGTCGAACACGTCGCGGGCTGGGGCGTCTCCACGGCCGAGAAGTCGACGGCTTCGTAGGCCTCGGGGTGGAGCGCCTGCGCGATCGTCTTCAGCGCCTGGACGTTCTTCGGGCCGTTCTGGGTCATGAAGTTCCGGTTCACGCGGACGACGTTGCCCTCCTGGACCGCCGTGGTCCCGTTGAACGCCGCGGTGTTCGGAACGGTGCCGAACTGGCCGTTCTGGATTATCCACTCGGGGTCGTTCTGGGTGACGACCTCGCTGCTGAGCGTGCCGTAGCCGTTGGAGGTGTCGATCTCGCCGGCGGCGACGTTGTCGCCGCCCGCCGCGGCGACGATCTGGCCGACGAACGTATCCTCGCCGGCGGTGTACCCGGCGCCGAGCGAGAAGAACACCCGGGGGTTGTCCTCGCCGCTCACGGCGTCACGGACCGCCTGGACCTGCCCGCGCATCTCGGCGCTCGTCTGCCCCGCGGCCTCGTAGTTGCCGGTGAGCTGGCCGAACAGCTCGATCTTGGCTGCCACGTCTTCGAGGTCCGACGCCGCGTCGAACTTGTAGACCGTCAGGCCGCTGGAGCGCAGCGTCTCGACGGTCTCGTTGGGGACGACGTTCGGTGCGAGCACCAGGTCGGGCTGGGCGCCGACGACCGCCTCGGTGACGATCGAGCCGTCGTCGTTGACCACGTCGGTCTTGCCCTCGGTGTCGTTCAGATAGTCGACGTAGTAGTCCTGTGGGATCGCGACCGTCTCGTCGTCCGCGCCGATACTCCAGAGGATCTGGGCGGCGCTCGGTGCGAGCGCGGCGAGTCGGTCGGGGTCCTCGTCGATCCGTACCTCCGTTCCCGTCGCGTCGGTGACGGTCATCGGGTACGTGCAGTGGGTGTCCGCGAGCGCACCCGCGCTCGCCGCACCCGCTCCCGTATCCGACGCACTCGCTGGCGCGCCGGCACCGGCCGCGGCGGGCACCGCGCCCACCGCCGCCAGCACGACCAGCGCCGCACCGACGACTGCCGTCGCGTCTCTCATTGGCGTCCGGGCGTGCGGCCCTTTGCAATAAATATTTACCTACTGCAACCAGACTTGATTCCAACATGGCAGTCCGGACGCGGACCGCGGGGTGGTCGGCGGGGCTGACCGGCCTGCTGGTGGCCGTCGCGCTCGTCAGCGCCACCGTCGGTCCGGTCAGCGTCCCGCTGCCGACGGTCGCGAGAGCGGCGCTCAACGCCGTCGGCGTCCCGACGGGGCTGGGCGTCGGCAGCGGGACCGTCGCGCTGTTCGGCGCCTCGGCGACGGTGCCCGTTCCCGAGGTCTCCTACACCTACCTGTTCTCGTTCCCGGTCGAGGCGACGAGCGAGACGATCGTCCGACGGATCCGCCTGCCGCGGATCGCGCTGGCGGCGACGGTCGGGTTCGCCCTGGCCGCCGCCGGCACCGTGATGCAGGGCTTCTTCCGCAACCCGATGGCCGACCCCTCCATCATCGGCGTCTCCTCGGGCGCCGCCGTCGGCGCCGTCGCGACCATCGCCCTCTCTTTTTCGGGGCCCTACGCCCTCCAGACCGCCGCCTTCGTCGGCGCCGTCGTCAGCGCGTTCGTCGTCTACCTCGTCGCCACCGAGGGCGGACGGACGCCCACTGCGACGCTCCTGCTCGCGGGCGTCGCGATCCAGACGCTGCTGGGCGCGGTCGTCTCCTATCTCCTCCTGCGGGCCGGTGAGAGCCTCGAACAGGCGCTGTACTGGCTGATGGGGGGGCTGCTCCGCAACGCCGCCTGGACGGACGTGGCGGTGACCGTCCCCGTCGCCGCGGGCTGTTTCGCCGTCCTGCTCGCCTACGGTCGCGACCTGAACGTCCTCCTGCTCGGCGAGACCGACGCCCACACGCTCGGCATCGAGGTCGAGCGCACCAAGCGAATCCTGCTGGCGGTCTCCAGCGTCGCCACCGCCGCGGCCGTCGCCGTCGCCGGCTCGATCGGCTTCGTCGGCCTCGTCGTCCCTCACATCATGCGGCTGCTCGTCGGCCCCGACCACCGGATCTTGCTGCCGACGAGCGCCGTCGCCGGCGGCGCCTTCCTGGTCGCGACCGACACCGTCGCCCGCTCGGGGAGCGTCGAGGTCCCCGTCGGCATCGTCACCGCCGCGCTCGGTGCACCCTTCTTCCTCTATCTCCTCCGAACCCGGGAGGTGCACTCGCTGTGACGCCCGACGTCGCGACCGACGCGCTGTCCGCGCTCGACGGACTTCTCGGCGACGGCGGTGAGTCCGACGGGACTTCCGCGACCGACGCCGACCGTGCGAGCGGGTCCGGCGGCCCCTTGATCGCGGTCGAGGACCTGTCGCTGTCCTACGGCGACCTGTCGGTCCTCTCCGAGATGTCGCTGTTCGTCGAACCGGGCGAGTTCGTCGGCCTCGTCGGGCCGAACGGCGCCGGGAAGACTACGCTGTTGCGGGCGATCAACGGGGTCCTCGAACCCGAGTCGGGCCGGGTCCGCGTCGGCGGCGAGACCGTCGCGGACCTGTCCTCGCGAGCGGCGAGTCGGCTGGTCGCGACGGTCCCCCAGGACACGACGGTCGCCTTCGACTTCTCCGTCGAGGATATCGTCGAGATGGGACGGACGCCGTATCACGGGCGGTTCGGCGGCGACCCCGACGCGGCCGAGGCGGTCGACCGCGCGCTCGAACGGACCGAGACCGCGCGCTTTCGCGACCGGTCGGTCGCTTCGCTCAGCGGCGGCGAGCGCCAGCGGGTCGTCCTCGCCCGCGCGCTCGCCCAGGAGACGCCCGCCCTGGTGCTCGACGAGCCGACGGCGAGCCTCGACGTGAACCACCAGGTCCGGACGCTCGAACTCGTCGCCGACCTGGTCGACGGCGAGGGGACGGCGGCGCTGGCGGCGATCCACGACCTGGATCTCGCGGCCCGCTTCTGTGACCGGCTGGCCGTCCTCGCCGACGGCGACCTGCTGGCGGTCGGTCCGCCCAGCGAGGTGCTGACCGCCGAGACCGTGGGGGCCGCCTTCGACACCGACGCCGCCGTCCTGGCGAACCCGGTGACGGGGACGCCGGCCGTGACACCGCTTCCGAACCCGGGGGAGTCGGACCTGCGGGTCCACGTCGTCGGCACCGGCGCGGCCACCGCCCGAGTCGTCTCGACGCTGGTGACCGCAGGCACGACTGTGACCGTCGGCGCGCTTCCAGACGGTGACGTGGCCGCCGAGACGGCCCGGCAACTCGCCGCCGAGGTGGTGACTGCACCCCCCTTCGGCGGGCTCGACGTCGAGACCGAGGCGGCCGCTCGCGACCACCTGGCGGCGGCCGACGCGATCGTCGCGGTCGGTCCGTTGCCCGACGCGCTCCGGTCGCTCGTCCGCGGCCGGGAGCCGGTCGTTCGCGTCGCTGCCGACGACGCGAGCGCGACGACCGTACTCGGCGGCGACGGGGACAGAGACGCCGGCTCGCCGGGCCGACCACGCGCGGGAGGGTCCCCCGAGCGCGATTCCCCGACGGTCGACGCCGCCGCGCGGGCGACGCCGGAGACGGTCGCGCTCGGGGTGCGACGGGCGCTCGACGGCCCCGCCTCGGCCGACGACTGAGGCCGAGTCGTGCTCGCGGGCGCGTCGGGAGGCAGGGGAAGGGGACCACTCGCGTTCGGCTCGTGGACACAACAGTTATTGGCGGGCGTACAGATTCCCGACTATGGTGGACGTAGACGTGAACAAGCCGACGCTGCTGGTGGCGGGGGGCGGCGCGGTCGTGCTGGTCGTCGTCGCGGTGCTCGTCGGCGCCGCCTTGAGCCAGCCGAACGCGCCGGTGACGGGGGATCCTTCGACGGCGACCGCGGTCGACGCGACCGACTTGCCGACGCTGGAACCGACTGCGGCGGGGACGGCAGTGGGAACCACGACGGGGGTGGCGGGGACCGAGACGCCGACGCCGTACCCGACGCTCACGCCGACACCGACACCGACGCCCACGCCGACCGCGACGCCCGCGCTCACCGACCTGCCGGCCGACGCGTTCGACGAACGGGAGATCGAACGCCTCGTCGGCGAGTACATCAACGACCGCCGGGCGAGCGCGGGGCTCGATCCGCTGCGCGTCGAGGGCCAGGGGGCCGACCGACTCACCGAGATGGCCCGGGGCCACAGCGTCCAGATGGCCGACCAGGGCGAGGCGATCCACAGAGTCGACGGCGTGACCAGCGCCGAGCGCTACCGTGACTACGAACTCTACGACCGCTGTGGCTGGTCGTCACCGGACGGCAACACGCTCCGGACCGCCGACGACAACGCCCTCGAAGCCGTCGGGCGGACGATCGCCGGCGAGCCCTACCGCAACAACGGGACCCGTCGGTTCAACGGCGACGAGAGCGCGGTGGCTCGCGCGATCGTCGACTCGTGGTGGAACACCTCGACGTACCGACCGCGACTGAGCTACCCGAACGCCGACGAGGTCGGCGTCGGCGTGGAGATCACCCGCCGAAACGACGTGTTCGTAACCGTCGACGTCTGCTGAACGCGGTCGAGCGATCTCGGGTTCGCGGTCGAGCGACCCCAGTTCGCGCTCGAAGCGTTCACCGGGCGGTCGCGGACGTCCGAACGGCTCGGAAAAGCGTCGGTCACTCCGCGTGGCGGCTGATCTCGTTGAACGCGGCCTGGAAGTCGTCGAACTCGGCGAGCGCCTCGTCCATCTCGGCCTGGATCGACGCGGCGCGGTCGCGCAGTCGGGCGACCTCCTCGCTATCGTCGAGTTCGGCCTCGGTCTTCTCGGCTTCGAGGAGGGCGATCTTGGAGGTGACTTCCAGGTACTCGGTGAGTCGGTCGTCGTAACGGCCGGCGGTGAGCTGCTGTTCGATAGCCGCGACCAGGTCTTCTTTCTGGACGGGTTTGCAGAGGTAGTCGTCGAAGGGCATGTCGACGATGTCGAAGTCCGGGTCGACCGCGGTGATCATGACGACTCGCGTATCGAGTCCGCGGTCGCGGATCGTCGACAGCACGTCGTCACCCGATACTTTCGGCATGCGGCGGTCGAGCAGGACGACGTCGACGGCCTCGTCGACGGCTTCGAGCGCCTCCTCGCCTCCGTAGGCCGTCTCGGTGTCGTACTCGTCGCGGAGGCGCAGCGCGTAGACGTCGGCGACCTCCGCTTCGTCGTCGACGATGAGGACCCGCGGCTCGGTGCTCGTCTCGTTCACGCCGTGATCTGATGCGGCGATCCTATGTAAGTGCGTGGGTGCCGACCAACTGTCGCCGAGTATCAGGCGTTCTACAGGCGGTCCGCGTGGAGCGAAGGGTTCGGGACGCCACCGCGAGTCGCGGGCGGTCAGGTCGGTTCGACGGCCGGGCGCGTCGGCCGGGTCGGTCGCAAGGCGGCTCTCGACGGTGACCGGCCGAGCCAGGCGTCCCGGTTGGGCCGTCGGTAGGGGTGGCCAAACACAATCCCTTTGCCGGTACCCTTCCAAGACCGGGTAATGTCGAGGTGCGACGAGTGCGGCAAGCAGGAGAACATGCCGTACCAGTGTCGCCACTGCGGCGGCACCTACTGTGCTGAACACCGCCTCCCCGAGAACCACGGCTGTCCGGGGCTGGACAGCTGGGACGACCCCGGCGGGGTCTTCGATAGCGGCTTCGACGACAGCGTCGCCGACGACTCCGGCGGCGGCGGCCTGAGCGACCGCCTCGGGATCGACACCGGTCCCGGCGGCCCGCTGGGCTACTTCCGCGGGAACATGACCTACGCCTTCCTCGGGCTCATGTGGGTCACGTTCTTCCTGCAACTGGTGGTCGACCTGATCGCGCCGGAACTCGTCGAACCGATCTTCGTACTCTCACCGGCCCACCCCGAGTACGTCTGGACGTGGTTCACCTCCATCTTCGCCCACGGCGGCTTCGGCCACATCGCCATCAACAGCATCGTGATATTCTTCTTCGGCCGGATCGTCGAGGACTACGTCGGGTCGCGCGATTTCACCCTCCTCTTCCTCGGCAGCGGCGCGCTCGCCGGCCTCGGTCAGGTGGGTTTCCAGATCTACCAGTACGGCGGGATCCCCGCGCCGGGCCCTGGTGTCGCCGGCGTCATCGGCGCCAGCGGCGCGGGGCTGGCCATCATGGCCGTGCTCACCGTTCTCAACCCCAACCTCACGGTGTACCTGTACTTCCTGCTCCCGGTGCCGCTGTGGCTGCTGACCGTCGGCTACACCGGCTACACCGTCTTCCAGATCCTTTCGACCGGCATCGGCGCCGGCGGCACCGCACAGCTCGCCCACCTCCTCGGGCTCGGGATCGGCCTGCTGTACGGCCAGCACGTCAAGGGCCGGCGTCGCGTCCCCGACCAGTTACAGTTCGGCGCCGGCGGCCGCGGCCCCGGCGGTCCGGGTGGCCCCGGCGGTCCCGGCGGCCGCGGCCCGTTCTGACGGTGGTCTTTCCGTGAAGATCGTCCGCTCCGAGTTCGTCCCCGACGCCTCGCTCTCGCGGGGGGACATGGAGACCCTCCAGCGAGAGATAGCCGAGACGTCCGTCTTCGAAGACGATCTTCCGTTCGACGCCGCGACCGTCTGTGGCGGCGATAGGGACGACGACACCGTCACCGACGACGCACAGACCAGCCTCGCCGACGCGACCGACAGCGGGGACGGAGCCGCAGACGCGACCGGCGAGCCGCCGCTGGTCGCCGGCGTCGACCAGGCGTTCGTCGACGACCACGCCGTCAGCGCCGTCGTCTGCCTGCGCGGCGGCGCGGTGGTCGAGCGCGTCTACGCCGTCGAACCCGTCGCGATCCCGTACATCCCGGGGCTGCTGAGCTTCCGGGAGGGGACGGCGATCCTCTCGGCGTTCGACGCCCTCTCCCGCGAGCCCGACGTCGCCCTCGTCGACGGCAGCGGGCGCATCCACTTCCGCGAGGCCGGCATCGCGACCCACGTCGGCGTCACCCTCGACCTGCCGACGGTGGGCGTCGCCAAGAATCTGCTCTGTGGCACGCCTCGCGAATCGCTCGACCGGAAGCTCCCCCGGGGTTCCCGCGTCGCCATCGAGGCCGACGCGGACGTAGAGACCGCCGAGCCCGGGACTCGCATCGGCGACGCCGTCCAGACCCGACAGTTCGAGAACTCCGACCGGTACGTCAACCCCCTGATCGTCAGCCCCGGTCACCGCGTGAGTGCCGACACCGCCGCCGACGTGGTGCTCGCCTGCGCCGACGGCTACAAGCTCCCCGAACCCACCAGGCTCGCCGACGCCTACGCCGACGAGGTCAAGGCCGAGGTCCGCGAGAACCTGGGCTGACGGGGCGTCAGTCCAATCCCGCCGTCACTCTCCATCCAGCGTCGCGACGAACAGGAAGGTGTCCGAACGGGTCGCCCGGAAGTCGACGGAGAAGCCGGCCGCCTCGAACGCGGCGGCGGCGTGGTCGGCGTCGTAGCGTTCGTCGACGGGCGGACCGCGTTCGCCCGCCCCCTCGGCGGTCCAGTCGACGATCGTGACCCGGCCGCCCGGTCGTAGGACGCGTGCGAGTTCGCCGACCGTCTCGGCGGGGAGTTCGTGGTAGGTCATCGTCGAAAACGCGCCGTCCAGCGCGTCGTCGTCGAACGGTAGCTCGTCGGCGCCGCTCGTGACGAGTTCGACGTTCTCGGGGACGCCCTTCTCCCGATAGCGGTCGTGCATCGCTTCCTGCACGTCGAGGGCGTAGACCGTCCCGGCGTGGGGCGCGACGTCGTCGGTGAAAAAGCCCGTCCCGCTCCCCAGGTCGACGACCGCGTCGTCGGGGGCGGGGTCGAGCGCCCAGAGCAGTTCCTCCGCCGAACAGCTACGATACCGGCGCGCGGCGTCTTCCAGTCGGTCGGCCTCCTCGGCCGGGAACGTGTGGTGACCCATCGCCTCACTGTAGCGGCCGGGCGGTGATATAGGTCCCGTCACGTACCGCCGACCCCTACCCTTTTCAGAGTCTCCGGCGAACTCGGAGGTATGGCAGACCTGCTCGTCTACGGGTCCTACGGCTACACCGGGCGGTTGATCGTCGAGGAGGCGACCGACCGCGGCCTCGACGTGGTCGTCGCCGGCCGAGACCGCAACGCCGTCGAGAACCAGGCGATCCGACGGGGCTGCGAGGAGCGCGTGTTCGCCCTCGACGAGCCGCGACTGCTGGATCTGGCGCTGGAAGCGGTCGAGGCGGTTCTCAACTGCGCCGGGCCGTTCGTCGAGACCGCCGACCCGATGGTCGAGGGCTGTCTCCGGACCGGCACGGACTACCTCGACATCACCGGCGAGATCGAGGTGTTCGAGCGGCTCGCAGCCGAGGACGAGCGGGCAGACGACGAGGGGGTCACGGTCCTCCCGGGCGTCGGGTTCGACGTCGTCCCGACGGACTGCCTGGCGGCGCACCTCGTCGAGCGACTCCCCGACGCCGACCGGCTCGCGCTGGGGTTCGAGGCGGCCGGCGGGATCTCGCCGGGGACGGCGAAGACGGCCGTCCGCGCGCTCGGCGGGAGCGGGGCCGTCCGGCGGAACGGTCGCATCGAGTCGAGCTCCATCGGGGGCGAGACGCGCCGGATCGACTTCGGCCGCGGGGAGCGGACCGCGATGGCGGTCCCGTGGGGCGACGTGTCCACGGCCTACCGGACGACCGGGGTCGGCGATATCGCGGTCTACACCGCCGTCCCGTCGTGGGTCCCGCGAGCGGCCCGGCTCGGCAGTATTCTCGGGCCCCTGGCCGGTGCCGGCCCGGTCCGGTCGCTGCTGGAGTCGCTGGTCGACGCGCGCGTCGACGGTCCCGACGAGCGCGTGCGGAGGGAGGGGACGAGCCACGTTTGGGGGGAGGCCGAGACCGACGACGGCGAGCGAGCGGTCTCGCGGCTCGTCGCGCCCGAAACCTACCGACTGACGAAACTGACGGCCGCGGAAATCGCCGAACGCGTCGTCGCCGGCGAGGCGCCGACCGGCTTTCAGACGCCGGCGGGCGCGTTCGGCCCGGACCTGATCCTCGATATCGAGGGCGTCGAGCGGACCGACGAACCCGTCGAGGAGCGGTCGTAGCCGGCTACGCGCCCTCGCCGCCGCTCTCGCCTTCAGCGCCTTCGCCGTCGACGCCGCCGTAGTGGGCGCGCTCGACGCGCTCGTCGAACAGCCGCGAGAGCAGCCGCGTCATCGGACCGACGCGCACGTCGATGCCGTCGACGCTGGTGACGGGTCGGATCTCCCAGGTTGAGTTGGTGCAAAAGACCTCGTCGGCGTCGCGCAGGTCGTCGAGCGTGTATTTCCCCGTCCGGACCGAGAACCCCTCGGACTCGGCCAGTTCGATCGCGACCGACCGCGTCACGCCGGGGAGGATCGGCACGTCCTCGCTGGGCGTCTTCAGCGTCCCGCTGTCGACGAAAAAGAGGTTGCTCGTCGCGCCCTCGGCGAGGAGGCCGTCGGTCGTTCGCATCACCGCCTCGTCTGCCGAAAAGTCGTCGGTGGCCGCCCGTCGAAGTTCGAGGCGAGCGAGGATCCCGGGGAGGTAGTTGTGCGTCTTCGCGTCGGCTGGCAGCGACTCGGCGGGCGGCCGCCGAGTTCGGACGGTCTGGACCGTCGCCGGCTCGTCCCAGACGGGCGAGCCCTCGACGCCGCCCCGTCCCAGCGGCGCGACGTAGACGACGACCGTCGGGTCCACGTCGGTGTCGGGCGTGAGTTTCCCCGGTTGGACGCCACGGGTCACCGACACCTTGCAGTAGGCCTCGTCGAGATCGTTGGCGGCCAGCGTCGCGTCGACTCGCTCGCGCAGGTCTTCGGGGACGGCGTCGGCGAACCCGAGCGTCTGGGCGGTCCTGTGGAGGCGGTCGCGGTGAGCGGCCCACTCGAAGGGGGCGCCGCCGTAGATCCGCAACGTCTCGAAGGCGCCGTCGCCGTACATGAACCCCCGATCGCGGACGGAGACGGTCGCTTCGTCTGCGGGGACGAGGTCGCCGTTCACGTGGTAGGTGAGGGCGGCGTCCGAGGAGTCGTCGCTCACAGCGACCCCTCCAGCGCCATCCGGCAGAACGTCTCGACCATCCGTTTGCCGTGTTCGGTGAGGATGCTCTCGGGGTGGAACTGGACGCCGACGTGGGGACGCTCGCGGTGGCGCACGCCCATCACCACGTCGTCCTCTTCGGCGGTGTGGGCGGACTCTTCGAGCACGTCGGGTAGGTCCGCCCGTTCGACGGCCAGCGAGTGGTAGCGGCCGACCTCGAAGCGGTCGGGAAGCGCCCGGAAGACCCCGCGACCGTCGTGGTCGATCGTCGAGGGCTTGCCGTGGACGACCGCCTCGGCGTGGCCGACGGGCGCGCCGGCGACCGCACACAGCGCCTGGTGACCGAGGCAGACGCCGAGGGTCGGATACGACAGCTCCCGGAAGACCGGCATCGAGACGCCGGCCTCCTGGGGCGTCCCCGGACCCGGGGAGACCACGATCGCGTCGGGGTCGATCTCGCGTATCCCCGGGATATCGACCGCGTCGTTGCGGCGGACGACCACCTCGCCGTCGGCGACCTCGGGGAGCCAGTCGGTCGTCGTGACCACTTCCCCGACGTACTGGACGAGGTTGTAGGCGAACGAGTCGTAGTTGTCGACGACGAGGACGGTCATCCCCTCGACGCGGTCGGCCGCGGTGGCGTCGGCGGCGAGGCGGTCGTCGTCGGCGGGGGCGCCGGTGTCGGGGTCGACGGACGGGACGCTCCCGACGCCCGGGGCGGACGGCTCAGTCATGGTCCCCCACGGTGAAGGCGGCGCGGTCACCCAGCGCCTCGTCGACGGCGGTCACGAGCGCGCGACCCTTGTCGAGCGTCTCCTCGAACTCCCGGTCGGGCACCGAGTCGTGGACGACCCCCGCCCCCACGCGGAGGTGGTACTCCTCGCCGTAGCGTACGAGCGTCCGGATGACGATGTTCAGCGTCGCCCGGCCGTCGAACCCGAATATCCCGATAGAGCCCGTATAGGGACCTCTTCGGGTGGCCTCGACCTCGTCGATGATCTCCATGGTCCGGGGCTTGGGCGCGCCGGTGATGGTCCCGCCGGGGAACACCGCCGCGACGGCGTCGCCCAGGTCGCGTTCGGACCTGAGCCGGCCCTCGACCAGGGAGACGAGGTGCATCACCTCCGAGTAGCGGTCGACGCGGCGGTACTCGCTGACCTCGACGGAGCCGTACTGGCTGACCTTCCCCAGGTCGTTGCGTTCGAGGTCGACCAACATCGCGTGTTCGGCCCGTTCTTTCTCGTCGCTCGTCAGGTCCTCGGCCAGAAAGTCGTCCTCCTCGGGCGTCTCGCCGCGCGGTCGCGTGCCGGCGATGGGCTCGGTGAGGAGGTGGTCGCCCTCCCTGTGGAGGAGCAGTTCCGGACTCGCGCTCACCAGGTCGACGCCGGGGAACTCGAGCAGGGCCGAGTACGGGGCCGGATTCACGGTCCGGAGCGCGTCGAAGGCGGCGACCGGGTGGACCGCCGCCGGCGCGGTGAGCCGCTGGGAGACGTTCGCCTGGAAGGTGTCGCCGTCGCGGACGTACGCCTTGACCCGGCGCACGCGGTCGGCGAACGCGTCGCGGCCGCAGTCGCTCTCGAAGCGGGCCTCGTCGGTCTCGACCGGTGGGTCCCCGACCTCGGGATCGCCCTCGACGGCGGCGCGGGCGAGGTCGAGCGCCCGTTCGCGGCCGCGGTCGTAGGCGTCACCGAGGGCGTCGGCGCCGCCAGCATCGGCCACAGCGCCGCCCTCGCCGTCGACCCGGGGACAGGCCGTGATCCGCAGCGTCGTCTCCTCGCCTCCGCGGGGTTCCTCCCAGGCGGCCATCCGGTCGTAGACGCCCAGCTGGAGGCGCGGCAGCTCGCGGTCGCGGTCGGCGGACTCGGGGAGCGCCTCCAGTTCGCGGGCGACGTCGTAGGAGAGCCAGCCGACCGCGCCGCAGGGGTAGGGCACGTCGCAGTCGCCGCGGACGAGCGACTCGGCGGCGAGTCGGTCGACCAGGGCGTCGACGCTCGGCGACTCGCCGACGGGGGCGCCGGCCGCTGCCTCGGCGGAGACGGTGACGCGGTCGACCGGGTCGACGCCGAAGTAGCCCCACCCGGACTGGCCGCCCGTGGTTTCGAGGTGGAAGCCGCCGGGGCCGTGGCGGGCGCGGCGGTAGGCGTCGAAGGGGTCGGCGACGGCCACGCGGACCTCGACGGGGACGCGGGCGCCGGCCGGCGCGTCGGACGCGGCGCGCTCGAAGGCAGTCCGGTCGGTCGCGACCCTCGGCGTCGTCATCACGTCGTGAGAGGGACGGGGAGGGTAACCGGTTTTCGGTCCCCGCAAGGAGAACGGTCAGTAGAGTTTCGCTTGCTCGACCCAGTTCTCGACGCGCGACTCGGCGATGTCCGTCTCTTCGGAGAGCGCCGCGGGGTCGGCCTCGGCGAGACCGCCGACGCCGTCGACGCCGGCTTCACGCAGGCGCTCGGCGTAGGTCGGCCCGATCCCCTTGATATCCTCGAGTTCGGCGTCCGGGGCCGGGTCGGTCGGTGCGCCCCCCGACGCAGACTCGTCGGCCTCGGATTCGTCGACTTCGGTACCGTCGCCCTCGTCGCTGGCCGCGTCCCCCGTTTCGGCCGCGGCATCGATCTCGGAGTCGGTGGTCGAGTCGGTCGCGGTCGGCGGTCCGCTGTCGGTCGCGGTGTCGGTCCCCTTGACCGCGTCTTCGCTGGCGGTCGCGGGTTCGTGCTCGACGGTCACGTCGACGCCGTCGTCGGACGCGCCGTCGCCGGCCGCCCCCGGGTCGTCACCCGGCGACGGGCCGTCGGTGGAGGACGCCGCGGGCTGAGAAGTCGAGGAAGACGCGCCCAGCCCGAGTGCAGACTTGATACGCTCGATGAGCCCCATAGGGAGCAATAGCGGACCCCATCACTTAACGTCTTTCTGCGTGCTCCCCGCGGACAGGAGCGGTCCCGCGCCGACCGCTGGCCCGGTTCCCGGAGCGCCGGTCGCCCGGTCGTCGGTCCGGTCGAGACCGCGGCGGCACCCGCCTCAGAGCCGGTCGCGGAGCGCCTCGTTCATCGCCTCGACCGGTGCCTCGCGGCCGGTCCAGCGCTCGAACGCCGCGACGCCCTGATACAGGAGCATCCAGGCGCCGTCGACGGTCGTCGCGCCCGCGGCGGCGGCGTCGGACAGCAGTCGCGTCTCCAGCGGCCGGTACACCGCGTCGAGCACGCCCAGGCCCGCGTGGAGCGCGTCGGCCGGGACCGGCGTCGCGTCTTCCTCCATCCCGACGCTCGTCGCGTTGACCAGTACGTCCGCGTCGGCCAGCAACGCCGGCAGATCGTCGAGCCCGTGCCCCGTCGCGTCGCCCCCCGCCTCGTCCGACTCGCTCCCGTCGCCGCGGACGTCGGCCGCGAGGGCGTCCGCTTTCGCCTCGGTTCGGTTGGCGATCCGGACGGTCATCCCCTCGTCGGCGAGGCCGAACGCGACCGCGCGGCCGGCACCGCCGGCGCCGACGACGACGGCCGTCCCAGACAGGTTCACGTCGTGGGCCCGGAGCGCCCGCGTAGCGCCGACGGCGTCGGTGTTGTGGCCCGTCGGCCGCTCCCCGGAGAAGTCGACGGTGTTGACCGCGCCGATACGGCGAGCGAGCGGGTCGGGCTCGACGGCCGCCAGCGCGTCCTGTTTGAACGGGATCGTGACGTTGAGGCCGGCGACGCCCAGATCCGCGGCGCCCTCGATCGCCGCGCCAGCGCCCTCGACCGGCGGTTCGAACGTGACGTAGCGGGCGTCGAGGCCGAGCGCCTCGTAGCCCGCCTCGTGCATCGGGGGCGACAGCGAGTGGCCGACCGGGTTGCCGATGAGTCCGTAGACGTCCATATCGGCACCACCGTGGCCGCCGACATAACGGATCTGTTCCGCGAGCGACCGAACGCGCCGGATTCGCAACTATTTCATACGGACACGGTGTGCCCTCGGTAGTGAGCCGACTCCGTCACCCGCTCGCCCAGGTCGCCTACGCCGTCGCCCTGACGGTCCCCTGGACGGCCACGCGGCTGTTCAATCTCCTCGTCAGGTGGGACGTCGTCCGGGCGACGCCGGTCCACTTCGGCACTCTCACCGAGGTCGCCGTCACCGGGGTCGCCGTGCTGGGCGCCTCGTTCCTGCTGGCCTGGGGCGCAGAGACCGCCGAGAAAGACGTGCCGCGAGCGTTCGCGATCGCCGTCCTCGCCATCCTCGCGGTCGCGCCCGAGTACGCCGTCGACGCGCTGTACGCCTGGAACGCCGGGGCCGGCGGCGCGACGACGGCGGCCTGTCCGGCAGGACCCGGAGCGACCGAGCGACTCGTCGAAGCCTGCGAGAGCGCCAACCTCGCGGTCGCGAACATGACCGGTGCCAACCGCATCCTCATCGGGCTCGGCTGGGCCGGCATCGCCGTCTTCACCGTCCGCCGCGCGCGCCAGACCAACGACCCCGCGGTTCGGGCCCGCGAGGGGTGGCTGGCCGACGTCGTCACGCTCGACCGCGGCATCGCCACCGAGGTCGGCTTCCTCTTCCTGGCGACCGTCTGGGCCTTCTTCGTCCCGCTGGGCGGCGGCATCGACGCGCTCGACACAGCCCTGCTGGTCGGCCTGTATCTCACCTACATCGTCGTCATCATCCGCGGCGACGTGGACGCCGAGGAGGAACACGTCGGCGTCCCCCAGTACTTCCAGTCGTGGTCGCTGCCGTGGCGCCCGCTGGCCGTACTCACGCTCTTTGGCTACTCCGGCCTGATGATCTTCACGGCCGTCGAACCGTTCGCCCACGGCCTGGAGGTGCTGGGCCAGGACTTCGGTATCCCCGAGTTCTTCATGATCCAGTGGATCGCGCCGCTGGCGAGCGAATCGCCCGAACTCATCGTCGTGGTCGTCCTCGTGAACAAGGCCCGCTCGACCGCCGGGTTCAACGCGCTGATCTCCTCGAAGCTCAACCAGTGGACGCTGCTCATCGGGACGCTCTCGCTGGTGTTCTCGCTGGCCTACGGCGGGTACGGCGTCCTCCCGTTCGACTCGAAACAGTCCGCCGAGATCTGGATCACCGCCGCCCAGAGCTTCTTCGCGCTCGCCGTGCTGGTCGACTTCGAGATCAGCGTCCGCGAGGCGCTTTCGATCTTCGTCCTCTTCATCTCGCAGGTGTTGCTTGAGTTCGCCATCATCCAGGACCTGGCGCCGATCCCGGTCTCCAGCGAGGAGTTGCTGATCGGCTACGCCGTCGCCTACGTCGTGATCGGAGCGGCGCTGTTCTGGGTCCGGCGCGACGCGCTGAAGGGGATGCTCGGCCTCGCCGCCGACGCCGGCCGCACCGCGGTCGGCCGCGACCCAGTCCACCAGGAGTTCGCCGACTGAGATGCTCGCTATCGTCGTCTCCCGCGCCGATTCGGCCTCGGCTCACGTCGGAGCGCGCCTGCGCGGTATCACCGAGTGGACGGAGCACACCGATAGCTCGCGGCCCGACGCCAGCGGGGGCGGGACCGTCTATCGCACCGACACCGTCGAGTTGCGCGAGTTCGACGACTTGCACCTCGAACTCGACGGCGTCGCCGACGCCTTCGGTCGCGTCGACGGCGGCGACGAGCGGACCGAACCCGACCTGCTCGTCTTCGCTTCCCGCCACGCCGGCGAGACCGGCCCGCTGCTGACCGCCCACCACACCGGCAACGTCGGCCCCGCCGAGTACGGCGGGGAACCCGGCGCGTTCGCCCGCGCCTGTCCGAACGCCCACCGACGGGTCCTCGCGGCACTGCGCGAGCACGCCCCAGACGGCTACGAGGTCGGCATGGAAGCCACCCACCACGGGCCGACCGACGTGGGCGTCCCCTCGATGTTCGTCGAGGTCGGCAGCGACGAACCGCAGTGGGAGGACCCAGCGGCCGCCGAGGCGGTCGCCCGTGCCATCCTCACACTCGCCGACACCGGCCCCGACGCGCCCGGCGAGAACGGCACCCGCCGACAGCTCGTCGGGTTGGGCGGTGGCCACTACGCCCCTCGTTTCGAGCGGATCATCGGCGAGACGGACTGGGCGGTCGGCCACGTCGCACCCGACTGGGGGCTCGACGCGATGGGCGACCCCGACCGGAACCGCGAGGTTATCAGCCGCGCCTTCGAGGCGAGCGCCGCCGACTACGCCGTCGTCGAGGGCGACCGTTCCGACCTGGAGCGAGTCGTCGACGAACTGGGCTATCGCGCGGTGAGCGAGACGTGGGTCCGCGAGACGACCGGTATCCCCCTGGATCTGGTCGCGGTCGCCGAGGATCGGCTTGGGAGCGTCGACGAGGGCGTCCGCTTCGGCGACCGCGCGACCGGGCACGAGGGGGACGCGGACGACGTCCTCGCAGTCGTCGCTCTCCCCGGCGACCTCCTCGCCGAAGCGCAGGGGATCGACGGCGAGGCCGCCCGCGCGGCGGTCGAGCGGGCGACGGTCGCCTTCGAGACGAGCGAGAGCGGGACCCGCGCCGAGGGCCGTGCGCTCGTCGAGGGCGCCACCGGCCCCGACACGGCGTCGTTCTTCGCCGTCGACCCCGATGGACGGGCGCTCGTCGACGACCTCGCGGCCGTGCTCGAAGCGAAGTACGAGACCGTCGATCGGACCGACGGGGTGGTCGTCGCCAGCGAGTCGGCGTTCGACCCCGACCGCGCCCGCACGCTCGGCGTCCCCGACGGCCCGAAACTCGGCCGCCTCGCCGAGGGCGAACCCGTCACCGTCGACGGCGACGAGATCGACCCCTCGGTCGTCCACGTCGAGCGCGAACACCGCTTCCCCGTCGGCGACTCGACGGAGTGAGCCTCCGCGGCTCGACGACCTCTCTCGGCGGCCGGCGGGCCGCCGCTCGCGACCGCGCCCCGTTTCGATCCGGTACGTATCCGATACGGACTTCGAACGCATCCGAAACGTACCCGGCGCGTATCCGACCGTGGCACCGTTTCACCTGGAGATCGACCGGAACGGCCACTCGTTGGAGTAAGGGGCGCTTACGCTGGAAACGAGGAGAGTACGGACGTGCTACCGCGCGTCAGTCAGGCGTCTGACGCGCGGGAGAAGCTTAATAAATGTTGCCCAGCAACGGAAACTTAAAATATGGACTCTATAATCGACGACGCGATCGACGAGGCCGAGGCCGAGCGCGAGGAGTCGGCCCAGCAGGAACCGCAGGGGGGGCAAGAATCGGCGAGTTCGACGGGGACAGACGAGATGTCCACGTCGGGTCAGATGTCCGACGAGGAGCTCGCCGACGTCGTCAAAGATCTGGAGACGAAGATCACCGTCGTCGGCTGTGGGGGCGCCGGCGGGAACACCGTCAGCCGGATGATGGAAGAGGGGATCCACGGGGCGAAGCTCGTCGCCGCCAACACGGACGCCCAGCACCTCGCCGACGAGGTCAAGGCCGACACGAAGATCCTCATCGGCCGCAAGCGCACCGGCGGTCGCGGTGCGGGCTCGGTCCCGAAGATCGGCGAGGAGGCCGCCCAGGAGAACATCGAGGACATCCAGCAGTCCATCGACGGTTCGGACATGGTGTTCGTCACCGCCGGCCTCGGCGGCGGCACCGGCACCGGCTCGGCCCCCGTGGTCGCCCAGGCCGCCCAGGACCAGGGCGCGCTCACCATCTCCATCGTCACCATTCCCTTCACCGCCGAGGGTGAGCGACGGAGGGCCAACGCCGACGCCGGCCTCGAACGGCTCCGCGCCGTCTCGGACACCGTCATCGTCGTGCCGAACGACCGCCTGCTCGACTACGCGCCGTCGATGCCCCTGCAGGACGCGTTCAAGATCTGCGACCGCGTCCTGATGCGCTCGGTCAAGGGCATGACCGAGCTGATCACCAAGCCCGGCCTCGTCAACGTCGACTTCGCCGACGTTCGCACGATCATGGAGAACGGCGGCGTCGCCATGATCGGCCTCGGCGAGTCCGATTCGGAGAACAAGGCCCAGGACTCCATCCGCTCGGCGCTCCGGTCGCCGCTGCTCGACGTGGAGTTCGACGGCGCCAACTCCGCGCTGGTCAACGTCGTCGGCGGTCCCGACATGTCCATCGAGGAGGCCGAGGGCGTCGTCGAGGAGATCTACGACCGCATCGACCCGGACGCCCGCATCATCTGGGGCGCGAGCGTCAACAACCAGTTCGAGGGCAAGATGGAGACGATGATCGTCGTCACCGGCGTCGAGAGTCCCCAGATCTACGGCAAATCGGAGGCCGAGCAGGAACGCGCCTCCAAGGAACTCGGCGACGACATCGACTACGTCGAGTAATCCGCTCGGGATTCTCCGTTCTGTCTTCTCGCGAGCGTGAGCGTTCGTCCGGTATTTGATCACCACAAAACATTTTTAACGTGATAGTATCATCGGAGAGTATGACAGCTTCGCCCTCCCACGGTGCGGTCGCGACCGTCGCCGCAGTCGCCCTGGTCGCGGCGGCGCTGGCGGCCGGTTCGGCCGCCGCGCTCGGTACCGGAAGTCTCGACGGAGCGAGCGACCAACTCGACGGCGACGCGGTCGCGACGCAACCCGTCTCGGACGAGACGAACGCGACGGTCATGGTCGCGCCCCGTGGGTCGGTCGACCGCCTCGCATCGGTCGCGGCGGTCGAACGGGGCCGCGAGGCCGGATGGGTAACCCCGTCGCCGGTCCTCGCCGCCGGGGACACGCTGGTGCTCCGACTTCGCTTGCCCGGGATGGCCGAGCGGGTGGCGAACGCGACCGGCGACACCGACAGCGCGCGGTTCCGGTCGGTGCTGGCGAGTGAGAACGTGTCGCTCCGGCTCGTCCAGCGCCCCGAGACCATTCACGGGACCCGCCATCTCTTCTTCCTGAACGGGTCGCGCGGCCAGTCGGTCGTCGCTGACCCCGCCAACGACACCTACTACGTCGTGACCGACCTGACGGCCGTCTCCGACGCCGCGGGCGGCCTGGGGATCGACGACCTCCGAGGGGAGTTCGTCCCGCGACTCGTCGTCGAGGGGAACCACCGGCTGAATCCCGGGCCGGTCGACGAGCCGAACCGGACGGGGCGCTTCGAGGTCCTCGGCCGCGAGGCATGGCTCTCCGGCGCCGATACCGACGGCGTGCTCGCCCCCGGGTTCGCCGCCACGTCGAACCAGACCGTCGCCGGCACCACGACGCTGGCCCCCGGGTCGACGGTGACCGTCAGCGTGACCGACGCCTCGGGCATCGAGACGCCGCGGAACGTGACCGCTAGAGTCACCGACCGGACGGTCGACTCCGACGACTACGGTCCCCCGGAGTTCGTCTTCGAGACCGCGCTGAACCTCAGCGGCGTCGAGCCCGGAACCGAAATCGGCCTGGTCGTCGCGTCGAACGGGACAGTCATCAGCGACCAGTACGAACTGGATCGGTACTGGGCGCCGATCGACGCCTCGGGTGCGGCGGTAGATCTCTCCACCGACCCGATACTCGACGACTCGATCCGGATCGACCGCGCGACTCTGCCCGACGGCGGGTTCGTCGCCGTCGAGCGGGCGAGCGACGGCACGGTCGTCGGCAGTACCGACTACCTCGACCCCGGCACGCACGAGGGGCTGCGGGTGACCGTCAGCGAGGTGGCCTCGACCGGCGAGGCAAGCCTCCGGGCCTACCTCGCCCACGACTCCGACGGCGACGGGAACTACTTCCGGTCAGCCGACCGGTCGTACGCCGACTCGATGCGAGCGGTCGGCGCGACCGTCTCGCGAACCGCCGCGTCGACCGCGACGCCGACCGAGACCGCCACGGCGACGCCGACCGACGTGCCGACGACCACCGGCTCGCCGACGCCCACGTCGGCGGCCCCGACGGCAACGCCGACCGCGACGGCGACCGCCGAGACGCAGACTGCGACCGACCCGGCGACGACGGACGCACCGGCGGCCACCACGAGCGGCGACGGGCCCGGGTTCGGCGCCGCGCCGACACTCGCGGGGCTACTGGTCGCCGGACTGCTCGCGGTCGGACGGAACCGGAGGACCGATCGATGACGGTCGATCGCCCGTCCGACGGCCGCGTCGCAGTCGTCGGTATTGCCGTCCTCCTCGCGGTCTCGGCCGGCGCGTTCGCTGCAGTGGTTTCCGGTTCCGTCGACTCACACGTCACCATCGAGGAGGACGCGGTCGAACAGGCCGCCGGCGACGTGGCGCGGTTCGCGCTCTCGGTTCCGAGCGGCGAGTCGGTCGCCGTCGTCGTGGACGGCGCGGGCGGCGAGCGCCGCCTGAATCTCACCGATGCCGACGGTGACGGCCGGATCGCGCTCGCGCTGAACTCTTACCTGGCCGGGCCAGACGCGACCGTGACCGACGTGTACGGCGTCGGCGAGGGCGACCGGCTGTCGGTCGAGGGCGAGGCCACCGGTCGACTGCCGCCGGGGTCGTACCGCCTCGCGGCGTACGCGAACGGGACCGGCGAGCCGGCCGATACCGCGGGACTCACACTGACCGAACCCGGCCTCGGCAACGCCACGGTCATGGTCGCGCCGAACGGGTCACGCGAGCACCTCGACTCGCTGGCGGCGATCGAGCGAGCGCGGGAACGCGGGTGGCTTACTCGGACGAACGAAGTCGCCCTGAGCGACACCCTCGTCCTGCGGCTGACCGTGCCCGGCGTCGCCGGTGCGGTCGCGAACGAGTCGGGGGCGACCGACGAGGCTCGCTTCCGGCGGCTGCTCGCGGGGTCGAACGCGTCGCTCCTGTTGAGCGAGCGGATGCCTGGTCCCTCGCGTCCGCGCCAGCACCTCTCGCTCGACTGGGCGAACACGACGACGGTCGTCGCCGACCCCGACAACGACACCTACTACGCCGCAGCCGACCTGACGGCGCTCCCGTGGGGGTCCAGTCACGACCACGAGGTCGACGAGTGGTCGTTCGACGAGTCCTTTCTTGTCGATGGGACCGACTACGTCCCCCGACTCGTCGTCGGTGAACACCGGCTGAACCCGGGCGACATCTCCGAAGGCGGTCGGACGGGGGAGATCAGAATCTTCCAACCCGACGCGACCGTCACGTTCCCGATGGAGGAAGGCGGGACGGTTCCGCTCGCGCCGGCACCGAACCAGGGGATCGCCGGGTGGACGAACCTCGCGCCGGGGTCGACGGTGACGGTCACGCTATCGGACGGCGCCGGGGACCCGTTCCCGGTCACCGAGACGGTTCGGGTCACGCGGGAGCGTCCACCCGAGAACGAGGCGGGAGCGCGCTACCGATTCCGCGCCGAGTTCGACCTCCGAGGGGCCGCGCCGAGGACCACCTTCGACATCCGCGTCCGGTCGAACGGAACGCAACTCGGCCCGCTGAACTCCTGGGAAGAAGGGGAAGGGTATCGAGGGTACGTCGACCCCGTGCTCGCGCCGACCGACACGCCGACCACGACCCCCGCTCCGACGACCACGCAGAGTCCGACGCCGCACGAGCCCTCGACCGCGCCGCCGCCGTCGACGGTCACCGTCCACATCGACGACGGGATAACGCCGACGCCGCAGTCGACCGCGGACCCGTCGAGCACCGCCCGCCGGACCGCGACGAGCGGCGACGGCCCCGGCTTCGGCGCGGTCGCGACACTGCTGGGACTCGTCGGTGCAGTGCTGCTGGCGGCCCGCCGCGGCGACGCCCGCCGCTGACCGCTCACCCGAACACTTCGGTGAACCGATTGGTCGCCTCGTCGGGGCCGGCGACGATGAGTTCGTCGCCCGACTGGGCGCGAAAGTCCGGACCCAGATCCGTCACGACCTCGCCGTCGCGCTCGACGGCGACGACGGTGACGCCGGTGCGGGCGCGCACGTCGGCGTCGCCCAGGGAGGTCCCGACGAGGCCGGGCGCGCGGGTGCGGACGACTTCGACCTGCGTGTCCAGGGAGATCACGTCCTCCTCTTCGAGGACGGCCGAGGCGACCATCCGTCCCGTCACGGTCCCGAGCGCGAGGACGTAGTCGGCGCCGGCGCGGTACATCTTCTGGACGGCTTCGGCCTCCTCGGCGCGGGCGACGATCTCGACCTGCCCGCTCTCGTCGCGGACGACGAGGGTGGCGAACTCCGCGGCGGTGTCGTCGGGGATCGCGAGGATGACCGACCGGGCGTCACGGAGGCCGGCACGTTCGAGCACCGCGGGGTCGGTCGCGTCGCCGACCACGTCGACGCCCGGGCCGTCCTCCTTGTCGACGACGGTGTAGGGGAGGTCCACGTCGTCGAGGATCTCCGTGACGGTCTGGCCGACCTCGCCGTGGCCGACGACGACGGTCTCGCCGGAGGTGTGCCGGCGCACCTCCGAGCGGGTGCGGTCGGCGAGCGCTGCCAGCCGGTCGTCGCGGCCGGTCATCAGCAGGACCGTCCCGGGCTCGATGACCGAGTCGGGCGGGGGCGGGCTCTCGAACTCGCCGTCGAACCAGGCGCCGATGACGTTGACGCCGGCCTGTTCGCGGAGGCCGCTCTCGGCGAGCGTGCGCCCGGCCACTTCGGCGCCCCTGTGGACGGGGAGTTCGACGATATCGAAGTCCTCACCGACCTCGACCTTGCTACCCAGATCCGTCGAGACGCTGGCGGAGACCTTCCGGGCGAGGCTCTCGCCCAGCAGCGGGCGCGGGGAGAGCACCGCGTCGGCGCCGGCGAGTTCGTGGTAGCGCGAGCGGTCGGGTTCCTCGACGACGCTGACGATGCGTACCGACTCGTCGATCTCCTTGGCGGTGAGGACGATACTGGCGTCGACCTGGTCGGACACGTCGGCGACGAGGGCGTGGGCCGCCGAGAGGTTCGCGGCGCGGAGGCCGTCGGCGGAGTCGGGGTCGCTGTGGATCACGTCGTAGCCCTCCTCGTAGAGGTCGGTGGCGCGGTCGCGGTCCGGTTCGACGATCACCCAGTCCACGCCGCGGGAGTCGAGTTCGCCGATGAGCGTCTCGACGCGGGGGGTGTAGGTGGCGACGATGACGTGGTCCTCGTGGCCGTTCTGGACCGCCGTGGGCACGGTGGTCGACAGCGCCTCCTCGAAGGCGGGAAACGCGACCACCGGCAGCGCGAGGAATATCATGACCGTCCCCGTGATGTCCATGACGATCACGAGCACGAGCATCGCCGCCGCGTCCCAGCCCGCCTGGGAGCCGTAGCCGGTCGTCGTGAACGTCTCGACGACGAACTGGAACGACTCCAGGAACGTCTTGGGGTCGCCCTCGAAGGTCGCCATCCCGTACTGGTAGACGACCGTAAAGGCGTACATCGAGAGGGCGAGCACGCCGGTGTAGATGACCGACCGGCGCTGCCACGTGTTCATACCCGCTTGGTTACCGCTGTCGCGTAAAACGGTTCTGGGAGCCCGGCCCGGGGTTGCGACGGATCCCGCGCCCGAGCCGAGCGGCATCAATAGATAGAAGAGCCCGCGGGAGCAACTGCCGGTCATGAACGTTCCCTACGACCTGAGCTCCTACGTCCGCGTGCTGAAGCTGGCCAGCACGCCGTCGTGGGAAGAGTTCTCCCAAGTCGCGAAGATCGCCGGGGCCGGCATCATCCTCGTCGGCATCCTCGGCTTTCTGATCTTCGTGATCATGAACTTCGTCCCGGGTGGGGTGCCCTGAGATGGGTATCTTCGCCGTCAAGACCACGGCCAGCCAGGAGCGCACCGTCGCCGATATGATCATGAACCGCGAGGAGGAGTCGATCCACGCCGCGCTCGCGCCGGACTCGCTGACCTCCTACGTCATGGTCGAGGCCGACGAGTCCGCGGTCTTCGAGCGCATCTCCGACGAGATTCCGCACATGCGCGGCGTCGTCCCCGGCAAGTCCGGCATCGCCGAGGTCGAACACTTCCTCTCGCCCAAGCCCGACGTCGAGGGTATCGCCGAGGGGGACATCGTCGAGCTCATCGCCGGCCCGTTCAAGGGCGAGAAGGCCCAGGTACAGCGCATCGACGAGGGCAAAGACCAGGTCACCGTCGAACTGTACGAGGCGACCGTCCCGATCCCCGTGACGGTCCGCGGCGACCAGATCCGCGTTCTCGACTCCGAGGAGCGGTAGGCCGAGGTTCGGTGTCCGACGACGGGGCCGCCGGTTCCCCGCGTCGAGCCGAGCGAGTCGCACTTTTCACCTCTCTTTTCGGGGCGGAGACGATCAGGCGGTGCGGTAGGACACGTCACCGTCGTCGACGACGGCGATCGCCCACCGGCGGGCGAGGTAGGCGTTCTCGCGGATGTGGTGTTCGGGGACGAGCGGAAGCGGGACGGGACGGTAGCCGTCGGATTTCATCGCGGTGATACTCGATAGACTCCCGATCTCGCCGTCGCGGTCGGAGACGTGGATCCGTCTGTCGGTTCCGCGCGCGTAGCGATACGGGAAGGCGTCGGGGTCGGGACCGGGACAGGCCAGTCCGTCGACCGACGGGAGCGCGGCGAGGAGGTCGCCGTCGGCTTCGAGCAGGAGGCGAGGAGCGTCGCCGCCGTCGCCGGTGACCCCGGGGGTGGCGGGCTCCTCGCGCCAGCAAAGCGGGCCGTCGGCGGGCGCGGCGGCGAGCGTCCCGTCGGTCAGACGGATGCGGTCGGGGATCGAGTAGAACGCTCGGCACTCCTCGGCGTCGGGGCGACGCAGGAACGGTTCGGTCAGTATCTCGCGGGCGTCGGCCGCGGTCTCGGGGTCGGCGACGAACAGCGTCGCGCGCCGCTCGGTGGCGGCCGCGGCCAGCCTCGCGACGACCTCCAGCGGCGTCGCGACGGCGAGCGGCTCGACCGAGAACGGGCGGTCGGTCACCGCGCCCGGCGGGTCGCCGCCGGTCGCGACCGCCGCCGGCTGGTCGGTGCCCGCGAGCCGGGTCGTCTCGTAGCCGCGGTCGGCGAGATCGGCGAGGACCGGCTCGGCGTCCGGTGTCGGTGGGCGTGCCATCGGCGACGCTACGGGCCGGACCGGCATGAACGGCCCGACCGGGCGCGTGGTCGGCGGAAACGCCGTCGCCCACGGCGTGGTCAGGTATTTGCGGATCCCGTCCATAGGCAGGGTGATGTCCGCACCCACGTCGCCGTCGCCGGACCTGCCCGAGCCGGGGTCGCTCGGCGAGTCCTTCGACGTGTACGAGGTGGAGGCTACCGACGACGGCGCGCGCTACTACGGCGAACTGGACGGTGGGCGCGAGGCGGTCGAACAGCGGCTCGCGCGGCGCTTTCGCGAACGGGGCTACCGCGTGCGGCTGGCCCGCGAGACCGGTGAACACGTCCTCGTCGCCACGGAGCGCTCGACGGCGGTCGAGGGGGTCCCGTGGACGAACGTCGCCCTGTTCGTCGCGACGCTCGCGACGACGCTGTTCGCGGGGACGGGGTGGTACGGCTACGGCCTGGGAACGGCGCCGGGGCGGCTGCTGTCGGCGTGGCCGTTCGCGGCGGCCGTCCTCTCGGTGCTAGCGGTCCACGAGTTCGGCCACTACCTCGCCTCGCGGTACCACGACGTGGAGGCGTCGCTGCCCTACTTCATCCCGGTACCGACCGCGCTCGGGACTCTGGGCGCGGTTATCCGGATGCGCGACCACATCCCCGACCGGGAGGCGCTGTTCGATATCGGCGTCGCCGGCCCGCTGGCGGGGCTGGTCGCGACCGTCGCCGTGACCGCGATCGGCGTCTCGTTGCCGCCGATCGACGTGAGCGGGGCGGGCGGGCTGGCTTACGCGACGCAGTACGAGCTGGGCTACCCGCCGTTGATCCAGGCCGTCGCGGCGGTGCTGGGCGAGCCGCTACGCTACGGCGACCCCGGCCTGGCGGTCAACCCCGTCCTGATCGGTGGGTGGGTGGGCGCGTTCGTCACGTTCCTCAACCTCCTGCCGGTCGGACAGCTCGACGGCGCGCACGTCTCCCGTGCGCTCGTCGGCGAGCGCGTCGCGGCGCTGCGGTACGTCCTGCCGCTCGCGCTGTTCGGACTCGCGGCGGCGCTGCTGGTGTTCGCCGACGGGCAGGCGGTCGGCATCTGGGTCCTCTGGGGCCTGTTGACGCTCGTCCTCGGTCGCGCCGGAACCGCGACGCCGCTGGACGATCGGCCCGTCGACCGCCGGCGGCAGGCCGTCGGGGCGCTCGCGCTCGTGCTCGGCGCGCTGTGTTTCACGCCGGTCCCGATCGTGGTGACGCTCTGACCGCGGGGCGGTAGTACCCGGTGGCGGGCCCGGCGGTAGGAGCGGGCGACACGGCGGGTCACCGCCGGATCCACGCGACGACGCGGTCGGTCCACCCCGCGGACGGGTCGCCTGGTGCCGGCTGGGACTCGTCGGCTGCCTCGGCGACGGTGGCGCCGACCGCGACCGCGACCGCGGCGAGCGCCCCGCCGGCGACCACGTCGGTCGCCCAGTGGATGCCGAGATACATCGTCGAGACGGCGATCGAGACCGCGAGGGCGGCGGCGACGGGGTACCAACGGGGGAAGATATCGCGATAGCGGCGGGCGACGAGCGCGACCGTCACGGACAGGGAGGCGTGCAGCGACGGGAAGACGTTCGTGTTCCGGTTGACCCGGCCGGTCAGCAGCTGCGCCTGGGGCCAGTTCGTGTACAACAGCGACTCGACCGCCTGGGGCGTGACGTTCCGGGGGCCGTAGGAGATGAAGCAGACGTAACAGACGAGTCCGAGCGCGTAGTTGACCGCGTAGGCGACAAGCAGCGTCCGGACCGGGCGGTCGTCCTCGCAGGCGAGGTATACGACGACCGGGAACGTGACGAGGAAGGCGTAGCCGAAGACGTAGACGGCGCCGAAGTAGGCGGTCAGCGGCGGAGCGGCGACCGACTGGAGGCGGGCGACGAACCCCCCCTCGATCGCGTGGATGGCGCCGGTGACGTTGACGCCGATGAGCCACGAGATCTCGACGCCCACGTCGCGAACGATACCGTTGACGGCGAGGACGACGACGAGCAGGCCGAGCGTGGGCGCGACTCGCCGGAGGTTCGCCTGAATCCGGCTCGGGGCGCCAGCCAGCCCGTCACGGCCGACGACCGCCGCCAGTCCGAGGAGGTGGAGTGCGACGACGACGGTGGCCAGCTGGGCGAGGACGGTCGCGAGCCCCATCAGTCGCGCTCCACGAGGGTGCCGTCGTCGTACTCGTAGCCGGCCTCACGGAACGTCGCCCGCGCGGCGGCGGCGTCGAGGGTGCCGTCCGAGCCGAGAAAGGGCGTCACGGGATGGTCGTCCCCGAACCGGAGGTCCTGGGGGACCGAGCCGGTCCCGGAAAGCGGGCTCGCCGCGGGCCAGGCGTACCCGTCGAACACGTCCTCGACCAGCACCCGGCGGTCCACGAGGTGGCCGAGCGTGTTCCGGAACCGCGGGTTCGTCAGCGGCGGCCGGCGGGCGTTGTAGCCGACGACGTACGGTGAGGGCGACCGACCGACGACCAGGTCGACGCCGTCCGCCCGGCCGATCCGTGGGATGGTGTCGGCGCCGACCGCGGTGCCGGTCACGTCGGCGTCGCCGTTCGTGACCATCGAGACGGCCGTCTCGTCGGCGCCGACGACGGTCACGTCGATCTGTTCGTACGGTGGGAGTCCGCCCGCGTCGCCCGGTAGCTCGGCGGGTGCGGCGTCGGCGAGGAAGTGGTCGTCGTCGCGTTCGAGTACGAGACGGTCGCCGGGGACGTTGCGCTCGAATCTGAACGGGCCGCTGCCGACGGGCGGGACGTTGTTCGTGACGAGCGCCTCCGAGGCGGCGCCGAAATCGACGCCGCCGACCGACGCCGGGCCGGTCCGGTCACGCCAGACGTGTTCGGGCAACACCGGAACCGCGAGCGCGCGCGTCGCGACTTCGGCAGTGCACTCGACGAACCGGATCTCGACCGTCCGCGAATCGATCGCCTCGGCGTCGGCGACGAGGCTGCTCCGGCCGCGAAAGCGGGGGGCGGCCACGGCCGCGTCGCTCTCGGTCGGCGTCTCGGTCGATTCGTCGGTCCGGCCGAGCGTCACGTCGGCGAGCAGCGCGTAGGTGAACGCCGCGTCGGCGGCCGTCACCGGTTCGTCGTCGTGCCACGAGCAGTCGTCGCGGAGGCGGACGCGCGCTCGCGGGCGACCGTCGACGGTCTCGAACTCCCAGCCGTCGGCCAGCCACGGTTCGATCCGTCCGTCGCCCGTCTCGCGTCCCAGCCGGTCGTACAGCAGCCCCGTCAGGGCGCCGCTCCACCGAAACTCCGCGGCCAGGGGGTTGAGGTTCTCCGTCGGCCGCCGGTCGGTGACGACGACGCGAAGCGTCGCCGGGGCGGCCCGAGTGGTCGCCCGGTCGTCCGCGACGGTCGGTCGGTCGGTCGGTGTGGCCGCCGGCCCGTCGGGGGTCGGTCCGGTAGTCGCGCCCGCGTCGCCCGGCCGGTCGCCCCGCGCCGGCGACGCGTCGAGCGCGAGATAGCCCAGCGGCGACCGGTAGTCGCGGCGGGTCCACCCGGCGAAGCGGTCGCCGCGGACGGCCCTGACGGCGTCTGGGAACGCGACCAGCGCGAACGGCTGCGTCCGGGCGACGGTGCGCTGGACGGCGGCGATCGCCTCTCTGTGGGCCTCGCCGGTGGCGGACCGCGCTTCGGTCAGCCGCTCGTCGACGTCGAGGTTCGCGTAGCCGAAGGGGTTCTGCCAGCCCGGCTCGGAGCCAAAACGCGAGTGCAACAGCGCGTAGAGCCCGTCGGCCTCGCGGAGGCGAGCGGGGACGCGGCCGACGAAGGCGTCGAAGTCGTTGCGGATGAGCACCCGGCGGTACAGCTCCTCTGGCGCGACTGGCGTGACGGTCACTCGCAGGCCCGCCGCGCGGAACCACCCGGCGACCGACTGGGCGACCCGCAACGCGTAGGGGTCGGCGTCCGCCGGGAGCGTCGCGATCCCGATCGACACCGGCGACACCGACTCCCAGCCCGACGCCGCGCGCAGTCGGCGCATGCACCCGACGGTCGCCAGGCTCCCCCCGACGGCCAGCGACCGGAGGAGGGTACGGCGTCGGCTCGAAGCCGGTTCGAATGACTCCCCCATCTCCCCCGTCGGTTGGGTGGCGACGGTCAAGTCCCTTCGGCCTGCGAGCGACGAGTCCACCGGACTCCGCGACGGGCGGCGGGCGGCGGGGCACGACCACGGTATCGCCGGGGATCGCTCTTAGTGGGTCGCCCCCGTCACCCCGGGCATGCTCGACCGCCGGACTCTCCGAGTGTCGCTGGCGCTCGTCGTCGTCCTCGCGAGCGGGATCGTCGCGGTCGGGTACGTCGAGGCCGAGCGGTCGAGCGACCGCGTCGTCGGCGACCCCTCGGTCGAACAGGCGCTGCGCTCGGGTGACCTGTCGCCGGTCGTCGACCCGCGGGACGGCCGGACCGTGGTCGCGACCGACTCCAACGCCTTCGTCGCCGACGAGAACGACGGCCCGCGTGCGCAAGCCGAACTCGTGGCCTTCGCCGCCGACGGAGGGATCTACTACCACGAGAACGACCACACCCGCTACTGGGACGTCGACCCCGTCGCCGGGACGAACTCGACCGTCGAGTTCGTCTACGCCGACCATCTCACGCCCGAGGCCTGCGACGGATCGGTCTGCACGCGAAACGGCGTCGAACGCGTCAACCTCACCACCGGCGAGTCGACCGACGTGTTCAGCCGCGTCACGCCCGGCAAGCACTCGACCCGGTGGCACGACGTCGACCGGATCGACGACCACCGCCTGCTCGTCGCCGACATCGACCGCGACCGCGTCTTCGTCGTCAACACGACCACCGACCTGATCACCTGGGAGTGGGGCGCTCAGGCCGCCTTCGACGTCCACAGCGGCGGCCCCTTCCCCGCCGACTGGACCCACCTCAACGACGTGGAACACGTCGAGATCGAGGGCCGCGACGCCGCGATGGTCAGCCTCCGCAACCACGACCAGGTCGCCTTCGTGGACTTCGAGCGCGGACTGATGGAGAACTGGACGCTCGGCGAGGACGGCGACCACGACACCCTCTACGAGCAGCACAACCCCGACTACATCCCGCCCGAGCGGGGCGGACCGGCGCTGCTGGTCGCCGACTCCGAGAACGGTCGGGTCGTCGAGTACCAGCGCGAGGACGGGAGCTGGAACCGGTCGTGGACCTGGAGCGACGCCCGTCTGGGCTGGCCGCGAGATGCCGACCGCCTGCCCAACGGCCACACGCTCGTCACCGATTCGAACGGCGACCGCGTGCTGGAGGTCGACCGCACGGGCGAAGTGGTGTGGAGCGCCACCATCGGGTTCCCCTACGAGGCCGAGCGGCTGGGGACCGGCGAGGAGAGCGCGGGCGGGGAGAGCGCGGCCGCGCTCGACCTGCCGGACCGCGAGCCGACCGCGGCGGACCGCTCGGTCTCGGGCAGCGTGCTGGCGTCGCTGCCGCCGTCGATCGCCAACGGCATCGCCTACGCCTTCCCGCGCTGGGTCGGCCCGCTCGAAGGGGTCGCCGTCGTCGCGCTCCTCGTCGCCGTTCCGCTCTGGATTCGGCTGGAGTACCGCTGGTCGAACGTGTCCGTCGGAGTTCGGAACCCGCTCCGAGTCGAGCGAGAATGACGGCGACCGACGCCGTCGGCCGCGACCGCTCGCTCGCACTGGCCGCCCGACTGCGACGCGCAGCGCCGCTCGACGGGCGCGACGCGGGCTGGCTCGGCCTGGCGCTCGTCCCGGGGGTCGTCGCCGTCGGCGTCTACCTGGCGACGAACCCCTACCCCGCCTACGGCGGCGGGCTGTACGCGCAGATCGCCGCCGCGATCGCCGCCAACGGCTACGCGCCGCCCGCGACGGTCGACGGCTACGCCGTCACCGTCCCCTTCGCGTACCCGCCGCTGCAGTTCTACGTCTTCGCCGCACTCCTCGATCTGGGGTTCGACCCCGTGGCCGTCACCCGATTTCTGCCCTCCGTCGCCGTCGTCGCTGGCCTGCTCCCGGCGTACCTGCTCGGCCGCGACTACACCGGGTCGCGCCCGGCCGGGACCGCGACGGCCGCGATGGTCGCGCTGAACCCGCAGGTCGTCGAGTGGCACGTCTCCGCCGGCGGCGTCGTCCGCGGGTTCGCCTTCCTGTACGCCCTGACCGCGATATACGCCGGCTATCACGTCTTCAGCGGCGGCGGTCGGCGAGCAGTGGTGGGGGGTGCGGTCGCGGTCGCGCTGACCGGCCTCACTCACCCGACCTACGCGCTGTTCGTCGTCGCGAGCTACCTCGTCCTCTGGGGCGGCCTCGACCGCTCGGTCGGAGGACTCGCGCGCGGGCTGGCCGTCGGCAGCGGCGCGCTCGCGCTGGCGAGCCCCTGGCTCGGCTGGGTGGTCGCGACCCACGGCCCCGGCGTGTTCACCGCAGCCGCCGGGACTCACGGCGGCCTCGGCGGCGGGCTCGACGCCCTGCTCGCCGGTCCCTCGTGGGTCAGACTTCTCCCGCTGTCGGTCGCCGCCGCGACGCTGGCGCTCCGGCGGGACGCGACGGTGGCGGCCTGGGTCGTCGTGGCGACGCTGCTGTTCTTCCAGGTCCGGTTCGCCTACGCCGTCGCCGCGCTGGCCGCGGCGGTCGTCGGTCTCGGCGTCGCCGCCCGCCTCGCTCGACGGGAGGGCAGCGCGCTCGCGTCGCCCGAGCGCCGCGCCGCCGCCGCCGCGGCGCTCGTCCTCCTGGCGACCGTCGCCGGCGGGACGGCGCTGGCCGCGGAGACCACGTCGACGACCGACCCGACGACCCCCTCGTTCCTCGACGACGAGTCTGTCGCGACCGCCGAGTGGGCGGCCGCCGAGACCGCCGCCGACGCACGGTTCCTCGTCCTCGGCGACGCCGCCGAGTGGTTCCCCGCGCTGTCGGGGCGGTCGATCGCCGTCGGCCCGTGGGGCGTCGAGTGGGCGAGTTCGACCGCCTACGACCGCCACCTCGCCGCGTTCCGGGCCGCCTCGATCTGCAGGACCGCCGACTGCGTCGCGTCGGCGGTCGCGACCGTCGACGCCGACCCCGACTACGTCGTCGTCCCGAAGGGCCGCTACACCGTCCGCGGGACGACGTTCGTCGACTTCGGCACCCTCGACCGCTCGTTCGCGGCCGCCGACGGCTGGGCGCGCGTCCACGAGAACGACGGCGTCACCGTCTTTCGGGCGAGCGGTGTCGCCGACGAGTGAGAGTATCGCCGCGGACGAGAGCGGTCCCGTCGTCGTTCGCCCAACGAAAAGACACTTACATCGGCCCCGTGTTCTCGCCGGACGAGTACGACACATGCCCTCCATCCAGACGAACGGACTGACCAAGACCTTCGGCGAGGACGTCGTCGCCGTCGACTCCCTCGACCTCACCATCGAGGAGGGGGAGATATTCGGCTTCCTCGGGCCCAACGGCGCGGGGAAGTCGACGACGATCAACATGCTGCTCGACTTCATCCGTCCGACCGACGGGTCGGCCGAGGTGTTCGGCATGGACGCCCAAGAGGAGTGTGCGGCCATCCGCGAGCGCATCGGCGTCCTCCCCGAGGGGTACGGCTTCGACGACTACCTCACCGGCCGCGAGTACATGGAGTGGGCCGTCGAGACCAAAGACGCCGACGACGACCCCGAGCACCTGCTCGACCTCGTGGGCATCCGCGAGGACGCGGGCCGCGTCGCCTCGGGCTACTCCAAGGGGATGCAACAGCGGCTCGCCTTCGGCATGGCGCTGGCCGACGACCCCGACCTGCTCGTCCTCGACGAACCTTCGACGGGGCTGGACCCCAACGGCATCCAGCACATGCGGTCGGTCATCCGCGACCGCGCCAGTGAGGGGACGACCGTCTTCTTCTCCAGCCACATCCTCTCGGAGGTCGAGGCGGTGTGTGACCGCGTCGGCGTGATGAACGAGGGCGAACTCGTCGCCGTCGACACCATCGAGGGGCTGCGCGAGAGCGCGACCGGGGAGGCGACCATCGAACTGGAGTGCGCCCAGCCGCCGCGAGCCGACGGCGTCGCCGACATCCCCGGCGTCTCCACCGTCGACGTGGCCGACCGGACGCTGACCGCCCAGTGTTCCGACCCCAGCGCCAAGGTCGACGTGGTCAAGCGAGTCGACAGCGAGGCCGAGGTCGTCGACATCCTCGCGGACAACACCTCACTGGAGGAGCTGTTCAACCAGTTCACCGGCGGCGGCCGCGACGGCGACGGGACCGTCGGCGAGGGGATCGACCTCGAGGAGTCTCAGGAGGTCTCGGCATGAGCACGGTCACCGTCGCGAAGAAGGACTTCAAGGCCGCCCGGCGCTCGAAGATGCTGTGGGCCGCGGCGATCGTCCTCGGGCTGATCGCGGCGTTCGTCGGCTACGTCTCGGGCGGAGCGTCCGGAGCGGACGTCGAGCAGGTGCGCGCGCTCTTCCGCGTGTTGACGCTGCTGCTCGCCGTCCTCCTCCCCATCGTCGCGCTGGTGGCGAGCTACCTCGCCATCGCGGGCGAACGGGAAGGCGGCGGCATCAAGTTCCTGCTCTCACTGCCGAACACCCGCCGGAGCGTCTTCGTCGGGAAGCTGCTGAGCCGCAACGGTATCGTCGCCGGCGGCGTCGCGTTCATGTACGTCGCCGCGATCAGCACGGCGCTGACCCGCCACGGGGCGTTCCCCGCGGGGATGATCTTCGGCACGTTGCTGATCACGCTCGTCTACGGGTCGACGTTCGTCAGCATCGCGCTGGCGATGTCCTCGGCCGCCGCCTCGCGCAGCCGCGCCATCGCGGGCGCTTTCGGGACGTACTTCGTGCTCGTCATCCTCTACGTCTTCCCGGCCGTCTCGTTCGGCAATATCGCCCGCTGGGTTCACACGACCCTGCTCGGCGCCAGTCCGAACCCCGACCTGTACAACGCCGTCCAGTACACCAGCCCGTACCTGGCCTACCGCAAGGCCGTCAACCTCGCGCTGCCGGCCGAGATGCGCCATATCGTCTTCTACTCGAGCCTGCCCGACGACATCAGCTACGGCTCGCCGGAAGCCAACGAGGTGTTGCCGGTCTACCTCCAGGACGGGTTCTCGCTCGTCGTCCTGGCGTTCTGGCTGGTCGTCCCGCTACTGATCGGCTACGCGCTGTTCGAGAGGGCTGATCTGGAATGAACCGACGCAGCCAACTCGGCACCGGCCTGGCGGTCCTGGCGGTCGTCCTGTTCGCCGTCCCCGCCTTCTTCCCGGTCCAGCCGATGCTGACCCACGACACCGGCGACACCGCGCCGGCCCCGCCCGAAGAGTTGCGACAGCAGGGCTACGAGATCGTCACCTACGAGAACCTCTCCGAGCGCGGCCAGGAGCTGTACGTGACCACTCTGGAGAACGACGGCGAGTACCGCGTCGCCGTCGGCGAGGGCGCCGACGACTTCGGCTACCCGACCGACGGGGAGGTCCGCGCGATGTACGACAACGGGACCGAACCCGGCGTCGTCATCGAACGCCCGGAGGACGCGGAGTCGCTGCCCCCCTCGGACGAGCGGTTCTACGGCTACCCGAGCGAGGACGAGGACGTGAACGAGTCCCAGCTCGAACAGCGCAGACAGCAGATCGAGCGCTACGACGCGATGAGTACCCGGACCGCCGAGCCGCCGCTGGGCGCGACCCCGCAGCTCATCCGCCTCGTCTCGGTCCTGCTGGCAGTGCTGTCGCTCGGCGTCGGCGGCTACCTGCTCTCCTCGAAGTAGCGGGCGCTCGCGATTCGATTTTTCCGGCGAGAATCGGTGTGACAGACGCTACAGCGAGCCGCTGCCGCCTTCGAGCCGGTCGATTACCTCGCGGATGTCCGCTTCCTCTTCGATGTTCTCCTTGGTGTTCTCGCGACGGCGGACCTCCTTGGCGGTGGCGTCGTAGGCGCGGACGTACTCCGCGCGGCTGTGCTCGTCGAAGGCGTGGCGGATCGCGAAGTAGCCGTCGGGGAGGACGGTCCCACAGACCTTGCACTCGATGCGTTCGTGTGCCGTCGACTGGTGGACGATCAGGTCCTCGACCCGCTCGAACTGCTCGTCGTCGCCGTCGATCGCACACTCCCAGGAGGCCATGGTACTCGGGTGATGCCTCCCGCTCAGTAAAAGCGTTCCCCTCGGCGTGGCCTCTCGGACGAATCCGGTCGCCGTCGCGATCGCAACCGGCGGCCCGCATCGTGTGCCCTCGACCCTCTCGCTACGAACCGCTGCGACTACCACGACCAGCAACCGACGAAAGCCCTCGACCCCCTCGCTACGAACCGCTGCGACTACCACGACCAGCAACCGACGAAAGCCCTCGACCCTCTCGCTACGAACCGCTGCGACTACCACGACCAGCAACCGACGAAAGCCCTCGACCCCCTCGCTACGAACCGCTGCGACTACCACGACCAGCAACCGACGAAAGCCCTCGACCCCCTCGCGGTCGCTGACCGGGATATCCGCGCTCGGTCAACCGCACTGCGCCGCACTCGCGCGGATAGTGCCCGCTCAGACGACTGAACTGAACGCGAGCGCGTCTCGCCCTTTCAGTCCACCAGGGACTGCGACAGCAAACCGCCCCGCACGGTACCGTAAACGGCCACGATCCTCCCCAGCCGATTCGCTCGCTCCGCTCGCTCATCCCTCGCGCGGCTTCGTCGCGCGCACGAGAGCGCGCGACAGCACGCGCCGACCGCACCACTACCACACCACTACCGCACCACTACCGCATCACACACCGCAGACGACGCACCGCCACCACACCCTACTCGTCCGTATCGAACACGGTCGGCCGACGGGTCGAAACCGGATCAGAACGGGAGTGCGACGCCCTCGGGGAGGTAGGCGGGGAGGACGTGGACGAGGCCGGCGGCGACGACGAGTTCGAAGGCGGTGATGACCAGCATCATCGCGTCGCTGTAGTCGCTGCTGACGGGGACGCCGATGGGGGCACCGAACTCCTCGTCCCACAGCGGGTAGAAGAGGGCGAGCCCGCGGGTCGTCCCGAGCGCGTCGAGGACGTAGTGGGTGAGCACGCCAAGCCAGACCCAGTGGAGGTTCCCGAAGTAGATCGGGTACGCGGCGACGATCGCCAGGACGGGGAGGTTGTGCAGCGTCTTGCGGTGCTTTCCGAAGTGGGTGTCCACGTCGGGGAACAGGGCACCGAGCACGAGCGGGACGAACACCGCGGCGATGGTCCGGAACGTCTCGACGTTGCCCGCGGGTTCGAGGATGAACCCGAGCCCGACGGCGAGAAAGACCGCGTTCAACACGTGTCCGCGCTTGTCCATGGGGCGATTCGATGGACCCGCGGGGGACAAGTGTTGCCCTTCGGTGCCGGAAGGGACGGGCGGCGGCGTCCCCCGTCGCGGAGACGACCGCCGCTCAGACGGGAACGCCTCCCGGTATCGCGGCGAACCCCTGGGTGGTCAGCGCCAGGAGCGCGCCCGTCGACACGCACTCGCCGACGAGTCGGAGCGTCGACCCGTCGTGTTCGAGACGCCGGCCGAGCGGTCGGAGCGGGAGTCGCACCGTCGGTTCGGTCATACGGTTCCCACGTGGTCCTCCGGAACGGTAACCGTAGGGCCCCACTGACGAGGAATGTTCAAGTAAGTGAGTGGCCCCGGAGGCTCACGGCCGAGGTCGGCCGTCCGGTGAGACGCCGCACCGCTGTGTCGCCACGCCACCGCCGAGGCCGCGACGAGAGTCGGGTCAGTCGGCCCGGCCGCGAACGGCGGTCTCCAGGTCCCGCAGCGCCCGGCGGGCCAGTCGCTCGCGGACGGCCGTCCGGTCGCCGTCGAACTCGTAGCGCGAGACGCTGGCGGTCGAGTCGCCCGACTCCCAGAGCGCGGCGTAGGCGATACCGACGAAGCCGGTGCCGACCGGCTTGTCCTCGGTGCCGCCGCCGGGGCCGGCGACGCCGGCGGTGGCGAGACCCCAGGTCGCGTCGGCGGTGTCGCGGGCCGCCCGGGCGAGGGCGCGGGTGGTGGGTTCGCTGACGGCGCCGTGTTCGTCGAGCGTCTCGCGGGGGACCGCGAGCGTCGTCCGGAGCGCGTCGTAGTCGTAGGGGACGACGACGCGGTCGAGGTAGTCGCTCGCGCCGGGGACGCTCGTCAGCAGCGCCCCGACGAGCCCCCCGGTAGCCGTCTCGGCGACGGCCAGCGTCTCGGCGCGTTCGGCCAACAGGTCGCCGACCCGCTGCTCGACCGGCGGGTCCTCGGCGAAGTCACGCATATCGGCACGACGGGCGGCCCCCGGAAAAGCGCAGGGGACGGGGCGATTCACGGGACGGTCGTCGGGGCGAAGCGAGGGGGAGCGGGCCGGGGCCCGTGGCGAGGGGACGGCAGAGCGCGGGGCGGCGACGTGACACCCACGTTCTTGAGGCGGGGAGTCCCAGTCCGACGTAGATGCCACCGCGACTCGTCGTGCAATGCGGGCTCCCGGGTGTCGGGAAGTCGACCGTGGCGAGGGCGATCGCCGACCGTCTCGACGGCGAGCGGATCCGCAGCGACGCCGTCCGCCGCGAGGTGGTCGACGACCCGACATACAGCCGCGCCGAGAAGGAGCGCGTCTACGGCGCGCTGCTGGAGCGGGCGCGCGAGGCGCTCGCCGACGGCCGTCCCGTCGTCCTCGACGCCACGTTCGAGCGCCGCGCTCGCCGCGACGACGCGGCGGCCCTGGCCGAGGCGGTCGGCGCCGACCTGACGCTCGTCCGCGTGGTCTGCGACGACGAGGTCGCCCGTCGGCGGATCCGCGACCGAGAGGACGACCCGAGCGAGGCGGACGTGTCCGTCTACGAGAACGCGCTCGACCGCTTCGAGCCGCCCGAACGCGACCACGTGACCGTCGACAACTCCGGCGACCTGGCGACGACGCGCCGGCAGGTCGACGTGCTGTTCTGACCGGGCGTCGGCCGGTCCGTGCGGTCGACCCCGTCTGCACAGCCGAGCGCCAGGGTTTACGTCGGGGGCGGCCAACGAGCGGGTATCCGATGGACTACGAGACGCCCCAGTTCTTCCGGGTGATGCAGTACGCGGCCGACGCCGACCGCGACGTGGTGGACATGGTGAGCGGCAACCCCGACTGGGCACCCCCCGAACCGCTCCGCGAGGGACTGCGCGACTACGCGGACGGCGACGTGAGCGAGTTCCAGTACCCCCCGAGCGTCGGGCTCACCGAACTCCGCACCGAGATCGCCGACCGGCGCGGCGTCGACCGCTCCCGGGTGATCGTCACCAACGGCGCTGGCGAGGCCAACCACCTCGCGACGACGGGCGCGCTGGAGCGGGCGGGGACCGGGTCGGAAGTTATCATGACCGACCCCGTCTACCCCTACTACGCCGGGCGAGCGAACCTGCTCGACGCCGACGCGACGTACGTCCCCGTCGACGAAACGGGCCAGCTCGACCCCGCCGACGTGCGGGCGGCCGCGAGCGACGGGACGGCCGCGATCGTCGTCAACTCACCCAACAACCCCACGGGGGCGGTGTATCCGCCGGAGACGGTCGAGGCGCTCGCGGGGATCGCAGCGGAACGCGACGCCGTCCTCGTCGCCGACGAAGTGTACGACCACTACGACTTCACCGGGTCCTTCGAGAGCGCGCTGTCGGCCGACTCCGACCACGTCGTCGCCACCAACTCCTTCTCGAAGACGCTGGCGATCACTGGCCTGCGGGTCGGTTACGCCGTCTTCCCGCCGGAAGACGGACCGCTAGGCGAGCTGGTCGAGCGCGCCCGCACCAGACACATGATCCAGAACGTGACCGGGAGCCGGCCGGCCCAGGCGGCGGTGCTGCGGGCGCTGCGGGAGACGCCGCCGGAGTACTACGAGCGCAACCGCGAGCGCCTGGGCGAGCGTATCGACCGGTTCACCGACGCACTGGACGCGTCCGGTGCCGAGTACACGACGCCTGGCGGCTCGTTCTACGTGATGGCCCGCTTCGACGGCTTCCCGGGGACGATGGACAACGTCGAACGGCTGATCGACGAGGCGGGCGTCGCGGGGATGCCCGGGGAGGCGTTCGGCGAGTCACGCGCCGACTGGCTCCGGTTCGCGCTGGTCTCCCCGCGGGTCGAGGAGGCCGCCGAGCGGCTGGCCGATTACCTCGGTTGATCACTCGATAGACACGGGCTCGCCCGAGCGTCGAGGAACTCGCGGCCGTCGTCGAGCCGGCCGTACGCTCGCATGTGGGCCCCGACGGCGTTGCCGACGGCGACGACGGCGATCCGGTGGGTAGGCACGGACCCGTCGACGACGAACGATCGGAGAAAGCCGCAGGTCGGCAGCGCCCCCAGACGGACCGTGTCCGACGGGCGCGAGTCAGTTCTCCTCGTCTGGGTCGCCGGCGTCGAGACAGACGGTGACGGTCGTTCCGTCGTCCCCGGTGTCGAACTCGAGGTCGCCGCCCGAGCGCTCGACGACCCACGAGACGAGCCAGAGACCGACGCCGGTGCCGTGCTTGAGCGGCGTCTCCTCGCGGTCGGCGAGCACGTCGAGTTCCGACTGTGAGATGCCGGGACCGTCGTCGGTGATCCGGAGTTCGACGGTCCCGTCGCCGCCGTCGACCGCGGTGATCGTCACGGCGGGGGTCGCCTCGTCGTGCGCAACGGCGTTCTCGACGAGGTTCTCGACGGCGTAGGGGAGCGCGCGGTGGGCGCGGACCGGAACCTGCTCGGTGATCCGCACGTCGTACTCGGCGTCCCCGCGGACGGCCGCGACGTTGGCGACGCTCCGGTTGACCACGGACCTGAGATCGAGCGCGACGCGTCCCTCGTCGCTGTCGATGACCCGCTCGATGGCACGGGCCTTCTCGGTGGTCTCGACGAGCTGCTCGCTGCGGTCGACGATCGTCTCGGCCATCCGCCGTTGCTCGCCGTCCGTGCGCTCGGCCAGCACCTCCGCCTGGCCGCGAACGACGGTCAACCCCGTTCGCACGTCGTGTCTGAGCACGCGCGTCAGCACCTGTTTGAGCAGGTCCAGTTCGCTCTCGCGGCGCTCGCGAGCGGTCACCTCGTGGAGGATCCCGACCGAGCCGTCCGCGTCGTCGGCCGGGCCCAGACCCGCGACGGTGGCCTCGAACTGCCGGACCTCGCCCGTCGGGGTCGGGAGGTCGAACCCGCGAGTGACGCTCTCGTCGGCCGCGCTCACCCGATCGAGCGCTTCGGTGATGCGCTCGGCGGCCGCCTCGGGGAGCAGTTCGGACAGGGGGGTTCCGACCAGCGACTCGCGGTCCCCGTCGAACAGCTCGACCAGCGCGTCGTTGCAGATCTCGACGCGACCGTCGTCGTCGAGGACGTACATCGGGTCGCCGGCGCTCTCGACGAGCCGGCGGTACCGTTCGAGGGTGCGCTCGCGGTCGCGGCGCTCGGTCACGTCGCGGGCGACGTTGACCAGTCCCTCGTAGCCGTCCTCGCCGTCGCGGACCGAGAAGTGAACCGCCAGCGTCCGCTCCTCGCCGTCGGCCGTCTCGAAGGTCATGTCGATGACGGCGCTGTCGCGGTCGGACGTCCGTAGCTGCTGGAGCGTCCGCTGGCCCGACTGGAGCTGTCCCTCGGCCATGTAGGCCGCGGTGTGCTCGCCGACCATGTCGTCGTAGCCCAACAGGCCGGCGAACGACTCGTTGTGGTACTCGACGCGACCGTTGGCGTCGACGACACTGATCCCGTCCTGGACGTGGCGGTCCAACAGGTCGAGCAGCTCCAGCCTGGCGCTCGACCGGGCCGACCAGGTCACGTCCTCGACGACGACCAGCCGGAGCGGGCCGACCGTGTCGGGAAACTCGTGTTCGGTGTAGCGAAACCGGGCCCGACCGTCCTCGGTCGGCACGGAGAACTCCGTCGGCTCGGCGGGCACGTCCGGGCCGCGGATCGTCCGGATCGCGTCGGGGTCCTGAGAGAGCGCGGCGGTGAGCTGTCGATAGAAGTTCGGCGTCTCCGGGACCGCCGTGGTGACGCCGCGACGGTCGAAGTACTCGTCGAGGGGCGTCGACTCCCAGATGGCGGTGCCGTCCTCGTAGACGAGGGAGGAACACGACGACTGGGTGTCCGGGTCCACCCGGTCGAACGCCCGGGCGAACCGCGAGGCGGCGTCGGGCGTGCGGGCCGCCCGCAACAGTTTCTCGACGACGAAGTCCAGCCCTTCCTCGGCCGTCCACTTCTCGACGAGCGTGTCGACCGCGTCGAACACCGCCGGGTCCACGTCGCCGGGGTCGACCCGCGTGTAGAGGGCGACCGCCGCACCGGCCGCAGTAGCGTCCTCGACCAGCGCCGCCACGTCCGTCGGCGCGTCCGGCTCGACCACGAACACGGTCACGTCGCCGGCGTCGAACCGCGCGCGAGCCCGGTCGGCGTCGCTCGTCCCTTCGTAGTCGATCCCCTCGAGATCGGCGGTCTCCGCCGTCAGCCGCGAGGTCACCGTCTCGTCGGGGTCGAGATGCAGGATTCGAACGACGCTGGCGTCTGTGTCGTCGGAGTCGGTCGGATCGTCGTCCGCTATCGGGTCGTCGTCGCCGTCGGAACCCGTCATCTCTTCGCCCCCTTCGAACCGCCTCGCCGAGATCCCCTGCCAACCCGTGTCATCGACCGTAGTGCCGGAATTCCAGTCTCCACCAACTTAAGTCTCCCGTGGATCGGGACGAGTGGGCACCCGAAATCGGGGGAGAGCGCCGCGACGAGCGAGTCGGTCGCCCACCGTCGGGCGCAACCGCCGGCGGTCGACCCACCGCGGCATCCGTGCGTTCATACGCGAGGACGACACAGGAACGCACGATGGCCGACGACCGGGCCGCGAGCGAGGACGAGACGACCGAGGTCGGAACGAGGAGCGCCGACGCCGCCGGCGAGTCAGCCGAGAGCGACGGCCGGTCGGGGGACGGCGACGACGGGGGTCCCGAGGGGTGGTCGAGTGGCGACCCCGCCGAGGCCTGGCGCGACGTGTTCGGGTTCGCGGATCCCTACGAGAGCCAGACCGACGCGATCGAGACGGCGATCGAAGTGGGACAACGCGGCGGCTACTTCGCCATGGAGGGACCCTGCGGGACCGGCAAGACGATGGCCGCGCTCACCGCGGGCGCGACGCTCGTCCGGACGACCCGCAAGTACGACCGCGTGGTGGTCGTCACGCCGGTCAAACAGCAACGCAACCAGTTCGTCGAGGACCTGCGGGCGATGAACGCCCGGCTGGCGAGCGAGCCCGACAGTCCGGAGCCGCTCGACGGCGTCGCACTCGTCGGCAAGCGCGACCTCTGTCCCTACGGCCGGGAAGGCGCGTTCCCCGACGACGCCTCGACCCACGACCGCTGTGAGGACCTCCGGGAGACCACCGCGGACCTCGTCGAGGGCGACCGCCGGTCCGGCGACGAACCGGTCGCCGACGCCGCGCTCGCGGCCGATCCCGATGACGTCTGGTGGGACCCGAGCCTGGCGAGCGACCTCGTCCGGGAGGCCCGCATGGACGCCGACACCTACCGCACCTTCGACAGCGCGCTCGAAACGGGGGGCGCCGAGTCGCCCTACCCGCGCAGCCAGCCCAGCGCGCCCGAGTCGATGACCGCCGGCGACGACGAGCCGCTGTATTGCCCCTTCGAGGCCGACTGGTTCGCCCGTAACAAGGGCTCGCCCGTCGACTTCTCCGTCGGGGAGTCGCGAGTGGTGACGGCCGACGACTACCTGCCCGAAAGCGTCGAGCGGGGAACCTGTCCCCACCGGGCGATGGGCGTCATGCTCGAACACGCCGACGTGATAATCGGCAACTACAACCACGTCTTCGACCCGGGGTCGCGCCCGCTCGTCGCGGCCGCGCTCGACTCCTCGACGTTCCTCGTCGTCGACGAGGCCCACCGCCTCGAAGAGCGCGTCCGTGACCTGCTCTCGGATCGGGTGGGCCGGTCGACGATCAAGCGCGCCCGAAACGACTGCAACCACCTCCTCTCGCGGGCACGGGAGAGCGAGGACCGCAAACAGCAGGTCCGCGACCGCCTCGCGAGCCACGACGTGCCCCTCTCGGCGCTCGACCAGGCGCGGGAGTTCTACGACGACCTCCTGGGGTGGCTCGACGAGCGCGTCGAGCGCTACCTCGACGAGGAGTTCGAGCGCGACTGGCGCGTCGGTGACCCCGCCGAGAGCGTCCCCGAGCGCGACGTGGAAGTCCCGCTGCGGGACCCCGACGAACCGGAACCCGACGAACTCACCCGCTGGGCCGAGCGCCAGGGCTACGACGGGGAACTCTGGCGGACGCTCTCGGTCGTCGGCGCCGCCGTCGAGGACGCCATCGACGGCCTCGGCCTGACCCGCCAGCCCGTTTGCGCCGCCGTCGGCGCCGTGATGGGCCACTGGTGGGAGCGCGGCCACGACCGGTATCTCCGGGAGATCGAACTGGAGTACGCGCCGAAGACCGGGCAGGCCGCCGACGCCGTCGACACCGAGTACCTCCGGGTGTACACGCCCGGGCTCGTCCTGTTCGACTGTATGCCCGCCGAGTCGCTGCAGGAAATCTTCGACTCGCTGGGCGGCGGCGTCCTCATGAGCGCCACCCTCTCGCCGCTTTCCGTGTTCACCGAGGTGTCGGGCCTGGAATCCCTGCGCGAGGGCGATCCCGAACCAGGACCCGAACCCGACGAGGGCGACCACGGTCGGCCCGTCCGGGCGACGAGCTACCCGCTGCGGTTCCCCGAAGACAACCGCGCGAGCTGGACGGTCGACGCCGAGCCGTTCACCGCGCGCAACCGCGGTGACCCCGCGGAGATGGACCCGCTGGGCGACGGCTGGAACCGCACGCGCGACGAGTACGCCCACGTCCTCCGTTCGGTCGCGCGCTCGCCGGGGAACGTCCTCGTCGCGATGCCCAACTACCGCGAGGCCGAGTGGGCCGGCGCCTACCTATCGGGCGCCGTCGACAAACCCGTCCTCGTCGACGAGAGCTCCAGCAACGAGGCGACGGAGGAGCTGAAAGCCGACTTCTTCCGCGGCGGTGGGAAAGTACTCGTCACCAGCACCCGGGGGACGCTGACGGAGGGCGTCGACTACGACGGCGAGAAGCTGGCCGCCGCGCTGGTGATCGGCGTCCCGCTCGTCAACGTCGGGTCACCGCGCGTCCAGGCGGTCCGGCGGGCCTACGCCGAGGCGTTCGGCGAGGACGACGCCTTCGCCTACGCGCTGACCGTTCCGGCGGTCCGCCGGGCGCGCCAGGCCATCGGCCGCGTCGTTCGCGGTACCGACGAGGTCGGCGTCCGCGTGTTCGCCGACCGCCGCTACACGGCCGGGGCCCCCCGGTCGGTCCACGAGTACCTCTCGCCCGCCGAGCGCGAGGAGTTCGTCCGCATGACCGCCGAGTTCCTCGACGGCCAGCTCGACCGGTTCTGGACCGACCGGTCGCAGTGACCCGGAAGCGCCCTCGGTTCGGGAGGCGGGGATCGGAGATGCAACTCGTCACGACCGCTGGGTCGCGTTCGTCTCGGTTCGGTCCCCGACGCCGGACGACCTCTCGTAGTCCGCTCGGCCCTATCGGCACGCACTCGTGTGATCGGACAGTTGTGTCAACCCCGGGATCGGTAGTGCGGTAGTACCGGGCGGAATCGGGCTCCTGCCGGGGCGAAAGGGGAAGTTAATCGGTCTATACCGCCGTCGACGGCCGGAAAGCATATGACGGAGGATTACAGTTACTCAAGGGATGCCAGAGTGTCAGAACTGTGGGTCGTTCGTGACAGAGGCGTACGTACGCGTATTCACGCCCGACGGTCACACCGGCCCCCGCGTCTGTCCGTTCTGCGAAGACAAACTCCGTGACGGCGCCGAGGTGCGCGAGGCTCGGTCGTCGCGGTCATAGGCATCTCGCCTGTCCATCGCTCGTGCCGGCCGTCCGGGGGGACGGTCGATCACTACTGTTTCCATGGGTGTGAACCGCCTCCGACAGCCGTTGCACTCGTCGGCGCGGAGTTGAAGCGCCCGGCACTCGAACGGTCGGTATGTGCCGAGACTGGGGCGCGGTCTTCGGCGTCGCGGACGCCGCGGACCTCTTCGAGCACTTCGAGCGCGGGACCTATCGCGGCCGCGAGTACCGCTACCTCCCCGACGCGCGCCACGGCGTCGAACGCGGGACGGCCATCCTCGGAAGCGCCGTCGTCCGCGGGTTCCCCTCGATCCCGCGCGTCCTCGTCCTCGACCCCGGAATCGTCGAATTCTTCGACGGCCCCGTCACCGTCGAGGAGAAGCTGAACGGCTACAACGTCCGCGTCGCGGACGTGCGCCCCGACGAGTGGGACGATACTGACCGCGACGACCCCGTTGGCCCACTGGCGTTCACTCGCAGCGGTCGCGTCTGCCGCTACACCACCGAGATCGTCCGCGAGCAGTGCGACCTGGGCGCCTTCTTCGCCGACCACCCGGACCTGATGGTCTGTGGGGAACTCGTCGGCCCGGAGAATCCCTACACCGCTCACGACTACGACGACGTGGATTCGGTGGCCTTCCGCGTCTTCGACCTCCGGGAGCGCGCGACCGGCGACCCGCTGCCCGTCGACGAGCGCCGGGCTCTGTGCGAGACGTACGGCTTCGAGCAGGTCCGCTCGTTCGGCACCGACGACCCCAGGGCGGCGGTCGACGCGGTGGCGGACGCTATCGACGAACTCGACTGGCGCGGCCGCGAGGGGGTCGTCCTCGCCTCGGCGGACGGCGAGCGTCGGCTGAAGTACACTACCTCCGCCGTCCATCGGTCGGACCTGGCGCACGCCTTCGCGCTCCCGTTCGACTACGGCCGGGAGTTCCTGTTCTCGCGGGTGATCCGGGAAGTGTTCCAGGCGGTCGAGCGCGACGAGGCGCCCGCGGAGACCCGCGAGCGCGCCAGGCGGCTCGGCGAGTCGATCCTCCTGCCGGCGGTCGAGACCGTGCGAGCGGTCGACCGCGGCGAGGTCGTCGGCGAAGAGCACACCGTCCGCGGCGACCCCGCCGTGCTCGACGCGTTGCTCGCGCAGTTCCGCGACCAGGGGCTCGACGTACACGTCCGCGCGGACCGCCGCGAGGGCGACGAGCGCGCCGTCGAGTTCGTCAAGCGCGCCAGCGCGACGCGGGACAAGACCGCCCACTACCTGGAAGGCGGCACCGTCGACGAGTGAAGCGAGGAAGAGAACCGATCGGCGAACGCGGCGGCGAAACGACGGTCAGTCGGCGGCGACGGCGTCGCCCAGTTCCTGCGCGTTGGCGAGCACGTCCTCGATGGAGTCGCCGGTCGGCTCGTTGTTCAACAGTACGTCGATGGGCAGCGTGGGCGCGCCGTCGACGAGGTTCTCCATGATGACGAGCCGCTCGCGGGCGCGGGACATCCCGACGTAGAACACGCGCCGTTCGTTGTCGGTGAGCGTCGGGACCGGCGAGGTGCGCTTGGTGAACTCCTCGTCGCCCGGCACGTCGCGGTCGGACTGGTCGACGGTGGCGGCCATCTGCTCGACGACCTTCTCGGTGAGGTCGGTGGCGACGAAGACGTGGTCGGCCTCGCGACCCTTCGCGCTGTGGATGGTGCCCAGGCGCACGCGGTCGGTCTCCATGCCCGCGTACTCCCCGGAGAAGTACGCCTCGACGGAGCGCTCCTGGAAGCTGGTGACCTTCCGGAGCATGTCGGCCGCGGCCCGCGGGTCGGGGGCGAACGGCGCGTAGTCGCGGACCGTCTCCGGTTCGACCGACAGCTCTTCCAGATCCTCGACGTCGGCGGCCTCCTCCATCTCGTCGAGCTCGTCGAACAGATCGTCGCGCTCGCTCGTGCCGAACGCCGAGTCGGCGAGCATGTCCGCCAGCCGGCGGGCCTCCAGACCCGTGACGGGCTCGTCCTCGTCGAGTTTCTCGATGGCGCGGACGTACTGGGTCAGCCGATCGGTCCACATCCGCTGGTCGGTCAGGCACGTGAAGGGGATCCCCTCGCCGATGAACTCGTCGATGAACTGGAACATCTGGTAGCGCGCGCGGAAGAGGATCATCGCGGTACCGTCCTCGTCCTGCTCGATCGTCGTCCGGACGTTGCGAACGAGGTCGATCATCGAGGGGTTCTCGACGCCCTCGACGCGGCCGCCTTCCTTGCGCGGGTTGAGGTCTTTCTCCTGGCGCTTGTCGATGTGGCTGACCTCCCGGTTGACGACGTTCAAGATCCGGGAGGGGAGCCGGTAGGAGTTGGGCAGGATGTTGTCGTCGGTGACCTGCTCCTCCAGCAGCAGATCGGGGTCGGCGCCCTGCCAGGCGTAGACGACCTGGTCGTCGTCACCTGCGATCAGCACCGTCTCCATGTTGGGGCGCCACTCGCGGTAGACGTCGTACTGCAGCGTCGTGATGTCCTGGAACTCGTCGATGACGAGGTAGTCGACGTTCGGCATGAGCGAGCGCTGTGCGACCCGTTCGAGCATGTCGGCGAAGCCGACCACGTCGTTTTCGCCCTTGTACTGGCGCCAGGCGCGGATCGTCTCGGGGACGCTGATCCGGTCGTCGTCGGAGGGCCAGGTCGGCGTGTACTTGTTGCCGGTCTGGGCGTTGTCGTCGATGTCCGGCGGGAGCCGGACGACCTCGTCGTCCCACTTGAAGGGTACGTCGTACCAGTCGGCCACGTCCCGGCGGGTCCGCTGGAGCCACTGGCTCGTGGCGATGATCTTGTTGCCGATCGTGGTCGAGCGAGCGGTCCGGCGTCGCGAGCCCTCGTACTCGTCCTCGTACTCGACGCCGAACTCGTCGCAAAACTCCTCCTTGTCGGACTCGCCGACCACGTCCCCCCGCGAGAGGTCGAGGAGTTCGTACGCCTTCGCGTGCATCGTGCAGACGTTCCCCTTGAGCGCCCGCGGGGACTCGCCGAGTCGTTCGGCGAGGCGTTCGCGGATCTCGGCCGCGGCCGCCCGGGTGTAGGACACCACCAGCACGTCCCGGAACTCCACGTCGTCGTTCTCTTCGAGCAGGGTCTCGACCCTGTCGAGCAGTGCCGTCGTCTTCCCGCTCCCGGGACCACCAAACAGGCGCGTCACCTGGGTGGACGGTTCAGTCATTGGACTGCTAGTGGGGCCCGTGGGTCATAAACGGCGTGGCTTGGACTCGTCGTCGCGTCCGGGCGCGGGCGCGGACGCTCGCGCGACGGGTCGAGCGGCGCGAACCGTCGGTCAGTCCCGCGGGACTCGCTGTGCTCGCCCCGCGACCATCGCGAACGCATCGCGTTCGCTCAGTCTCGGTACAGCGAGACGTACAGCATCGTGAACCCGATGATGAAGGGGATGGCCTCGGTCATCCGGAAGAACAGCCGGACGACTTCGGACGCCTCACGGGCCCCGATCTGGGCGATGACGGTGCTGGCGACGCCCATGCTGATGAAGGCGAAACCCATGAAGGCGTACTGCAGGCGCTCGGACGGGCGTTGCCGGTACGCCTGGAAACTGATCAACGTGATCCCGAGCGAGAGCCCGAACACCGCCATCCGCATCAGCGCGAGGACCCCCCGCATGACCGCGACGACTTCTACCATTGGCGTCGTCTGTCCGACAGCACGCTCCGACATATAATTTCGCCGATCCGTCGCGCGGAATCGAGCGAGCGCTGGACTGGCGCCGTCGCGGATTCGCAGGGGCGTCCCGTCGCGGCAGGGTCTACTCCGGGTTGAGGTCGTCCCAGAGCTGACTGAACCGGTCCGGGAGGTTCTCTTCGCGGTAGATCCGCACCTTGTACTCGTCGTCTTCCAGCGAGATGACCGTCGACTCGAAGTTCGACTCGTAGACCTTGTAGTGGTTGCCGTCGTCGGCTACCAGGGTCTGGTCTTTGACGAGGTCGTACTGGGTGAGCATCTCGATGCGGCGGTAGACGGTCGGCAGCGAGAGGTCGCACTCCTCGCTCAGGTCCTTCGCCGACCGCGGCTCGCGACTGATCGCCGCGAGCACGCGGCGGGCGTGTTCGTCTCCGATGGTATCGAGGATCTCCTCGATGGCCCGTTCGTCGTCCACTACCAGTGTGATCTATTGAGGTGTTACAAAGGCCTTTCGAGCGGTCGGCTCTTTCAGGCTCAGAAAACGCGCCTACCCCATTATACGAATCCCCCCACAACGCTGAGATGCGGACCAAGTGCGAGCCCAGACGACCCATCGCACCGTGCGCATCCGTGTGTGCCTGGTGGGGTGTGGGTTCGACCGGCCCGCGGCGGGAGCCCGACCGCGCCATCCGGCGTGCGGCGTTCCCTCGCGGGCCGGCCCGGGTCGGCCGGGCTCGCATGCGGTCCTCGCCGGCACGAGCGCGCTGCCGGAGGTCGATCCCGGGCATTCCCCCCCAACGCGTCTCCCCCGACGCAGCCCGGGACCGAACGGGTCTTCCGACCCGCCGGCTCTCCCCCCTGCCGGCCTCCGTTGCCCGCCTTCCGGTGGACTTCCCCCCTACTTTCCCCCCCTACTTTCCCCTTTCCAGACCAGTCAGTACCGCGAGCGACCGCACTCGACTGTGTGCGTTGACTCTCCCCGCCGCGGCAGCTGGTGGAGCCACCCCAGCAGTGACCGCGACCCCAGCAGTGACCGCGACCGCAGGAGACAGCAAGCGCTGAACGCCCTCACCCCGCCCGCCACGAGAAATTGCGACTGCCGACGACAGCAGGCGACGAACGCCCTCGACCCGCTCGCTCACGGGTCGCTCCGCTCGCCGGAAGACTCGCTCCGCTTGTCTTCCGAGCCTGCGCTCACTTCGTTCGCGCAGACCCCGTTCGCGTTGACGAGGCCTCCCTTCGGTCGGCCTCGCTCTCGCGGTCGCCGAGCGACATATCCGCGCGTCGAACAACCGCACCGCGCCGCACTCGCGCGGATAGGGGCCGCTCGGGCGACTGAACTACACGCGAGCGCGCCTCACGGGTCGCTTCGCTCCCCGTTCGGCCAATCGTTGCGCTCCCTTCGGTCGCGCAACGCACGCCTCGCCCTTTCAGTCCACCAGGACCGCCCCGCGACCGCCCCGCACAGCACCGCAACTACCCCGCGACCGCAACCGCCCCCGTGACCGCAACCGTCCCGCGACCGCAACCGCCCCGCGACCGCCCCGCACAGCACCGCAACCGTCCCGCGACCCAGGGCTCCCGGTGGCTCGGGTGGGTCGGCGAGAGCCTCGGACGAGCGCGCCGACCACCTGCAGTCGCAAGGGACGGACACAGGTGGCCAACACCGATACGTTGGAGCGCTATGGCGACTGATACCGAAATCACCGACTCTGACGAGGGCAAGAAAGTGATCGGCGCGGACGGCGACGAGATCGGTCGTGTCGTCGAGGTGAGCCACGGCACGGCTCACGTCGAGCCCGACCCGGACATCTCGGACACGATCATGACCAAGCTCGGCTGGGGAAGCCGCGGCGAAGACACCTACCCGCTCCAGGAGGAGAAGATCGAGACCGTCACAGACGACGAGATCCGACTCGGCGCCGTCTGAGGCGGCCGCACACACCGGTTCCCGACGTTTTTGGACCGCGAGACGACGGACAGCGTAGCGACGCCGCCGGTCAGCACCGCGGAAGCGTAGCTGGCCAGTAGACGATGGCGATAGAGAGCTTGGTCGAGAGCCACTCTCTAATACCGCTGTATCAGGTCAAATCGACCGTGATGTTACTATCGCTGCTTTCGATCGCATACGCTCCGCAAGCGATCGTATCCCCTCCTCGAGGTGGCGCGATAATGTGTAAATACAACTGTATCGAGTAGGACGGTTGAATCAATGACAATACGTCGGAGAGACCTCGTTCGAAGCGTGTCCGTAGCTGTGATCTGTCTCTCGGGTTGCGGATCTGAGTCGGAGAACGTACAGGACCCTGGTCACTCCGACGAAGACACCTCCGAACTGCGAACCTCGACGATACATTCAAACTCACCGGATCAGAACGGTGACCATGCCGAAAAACGGCCGTCTTCTCCGATCTACTTCTCCGAGGTACTGCCAAACCCTGAGGGAGATGATGCGGGCAATTTAGATGCAGAGTATTGCCTTCTTGAGGTCAATACAGACAGCACCGTCGATCTTGCCGGATACGAGATAAACTACGGTGAGAAGCTGTCATTTTCGCACCCCGCTACGCTCACAGATGTAGACCCACACACATCGATTCGACTTGTCACTGGGAAACCGAAGGACCGCACGCCCACACCACGGAACCGAACTCGAACGATCTTCTTAGAGAGGGATAGCCCGGCCTTGTCAAACTCGGGGATGAAGCTCGAAGTACGTACCAGAGATGGAAAACTCGTCGACCGAGTAGAGTACGGGGAGCTCAGAGAAGGGGTGCTGTATGTGAGACCCGAATGACTCCGCCCCCTACAGGACACGTCTCGATCTCAGAGCGGCGAACTGCTGCTTGCCGTATCGAGCCCCCGAGTTCGCTGGCGATTCGGCTTCGAGGAAGTCGTCGTCGGCAATGTTCGATTACATCGACGGCTGGACGTGTTTCGATACGCGTTCGAGCCGACCGACCGAGTGCACCGCGCCCCGTAGAGACTCCGATCACGACCGCGAGACCACGTACAGCGCCGCCGCCCCGCCGGCCAGCACCGCGAACACGTAGCTCGCCAGCCGGTAGACGATGGCGATGGAGAGCCCCGTCGCGAACGAGAACCCGCCGAGCGTCCCGAGCAGGCCGGCCAGCGCCGCCTCGACGCCGGCGAGACCGCCGGGCGAGGGGGTCAGCCCGGCCAGCGTGCTCGCGGGGACGATGAAGAAGACGAGGAAGATAGAGATCTCCCGGCCGACCGCCTCGACGGCGGCGTACAGCGGCAGCGCGAAGAAGAGCCAGCCGACGAAGGAGTAGACGAGCGCGTGGGCCAGCGCACGGCGGTCGGCCGCGATGCGTTCGAAGGCCGTGTTGAGCTCGCGCAGTCGCTCGCGCAAGCCGTCGACGCTGAGAAAGCGGGTCCGGCGGACGACCGGGGCGGCGACGCGCAGGACGAACGACCCCACGCGCCGGCGCGAGCGCCAGCCGACGACCGCGGCGACGGGCACGCCCACGGCGAAGACGACGAGGATGCCCGCGACGCCGCGGACTTGCCCCGAAAGAGTCGTCCGTACGACGAGGACGACGGTGCCGATAGCCGCGAAGGTGAAGAAGGGCAGCAGGTTCAGGAGGTCGGCCGTCACCACGGAGGCCAGCGAGTCCTCGTAGGACGCCTCCGTATCGCGGGAGAGGACGTAGGCGATGAACGGCTCGCCGCCGGCCTGACCCAGCGGGGTGACGTAGTTGGCGAACGTCGCGGCGTAGTAGGTGACGACGAGCTTGCGGAACGGGACCCGGTAGCCGACGACGCGGAGCACGACCTGCCAGGCCTTCGCCCAGGCGACCAGGCCGATAGCCGTCGAGAGACAGCCCGCGGCCAGCCACAGCGGGTCGGCGCGGACGAGTTCGCGCTGGATCTTCTCGATGCCGATCCCGTAGGCGATCAGCGCGAGGGCGACGAAGGCGATGGCGAACCCGCCGACGATCTTGACGGCCGTCCGGCGGTCGACGAAGTCGAAGAGATCCCGTCCGGTTTCGCTCACGGTTACTCGATGTAGCCCAGGTCCGACAGGCGGTCTTTGGCCTCCTCGCCCATGTCGTCCAGTACGTCCTCGTCGGTCACGTCGGCCCACTCGCCGTCCATCTCCGACTCGAAGGTGACCAGCGCGTCCTCCGTCGCGGCGATCACCTCGTCGTCGTCGCCGACGAGGTCGTCCAGCTCGTCGGGGTCGGTGTCGAGCCGGTAGGCCTCGTCGGGGATGCGCTCGTTGCGGATGTACTTCCCGTCGGTTCGGCGGGCGGCGCGCATCCGCGAGTAGAACCGGGAGTCGGTGTCCAGCTCGATGCCCGCGGCGCTGGCCTTGCTCTCCAGTTGGTTCAGCTCGACGACCGGCCGGTGGTAGTCGACGAAGGCGTACTCGTCGAGTTCGCCGTCGTCGTGGGCCGAAAAGCGAGAGTCGCCCCCGCGGGGCGCGTCGACGCTCGCGAACTCGCGATAGTCGGCGTCGAGCAGCGAGCGGGCGCGGTCGAACGGTTCGCCGCCGGTATCGGCCTCGACGCCCGCGTGGTCGAGGACGGTGTGATACAGATCCTGCAACTCGACCTGCGTCTCGGTGTCGCGCTCGGCGGCGACCTCGGGGTGTTTGACCATGAGCGGGACGTTGACGAGCGGGTCGTAGATGCCGAACTCGTGGCCGTACAGATCGTGTTCGCCGAACAGTTCGCCGTGGTCGGCGCAGACGACGACCAGGGTGTCCTCCCAGCGGTCGGTCTCGCGCAGCCAGTCGAACAGCCGACCGAGGTGGTGGTCGATGTGGGCGATCTCGGCGTCGTAGAGGCCCTGAATGTCTTCCCACTCCTCGTCGTCGATGTCGCGGGCGCCGGAGTTGAACTCCTTGGAGTTCTGGCAGACGGCGGTGGAGTCGACGCCGGGGGCGAACTCGTCGGCGAACTCTTCGGGGGGGTGATACGGGAGGTGAGCGTCCATCAGGTTGATGAACGAGAACCACTCGTCGCCCTCGGCCTCGCTGTCCTCGACGAAGTCCTGAACGCGGTCGACGATCTCGGGGGTCTTGGTGTCACCGCCGCCGCTCTCGGCGAAGTACTCGTGGGCGGTGTTACCGAGTTCGACCAGGCGGTCGGCGACCGACCGGAGCGTGTCGTTGTCGTTCATCGTCTTCCAGATCTTCGAGAGGGGGCCCGACAGCAGGTCGCCGGGCATGACCTGGAAGAAGTTGTCCTGGTCGTCGAAGCCGTCGGCGAGGTTGGTGTAAGGGGTGATCCAGGCGTTCGAGGAGTAACAGGCGGTGGCGTAGCCCGCCGCCGACAGCGACTCGGCGAGCGTGGTGGCGCCCTCCAGGTAGGGGTTCTCCTGGGTGGCGCCGTGCTGAGTGGGGTAGAGCCCGGTGAACAGCGAGGCGTGGACGGGCAGGGTCCAGGGTGCCGGCGCGACGGCCTCCTCGAAGACGCGCGCGTCGTCGGCGAAGTCCTCGAGATTCGGCGTCGTCGGCCGGTCGTAGCCGTACACCGAGAGGTGGCTCTGGCGGACCGTGTCCATGACGACGAACAGGACGTTCCCCGGACCGTCTGTCTCGCTCATGACAGGGTGGGCGCGTCGGACGGAATTAAACTCCGTGATTCCGCGTCCGCCCCGTGCTCGCCCCACGCTCGATCACGGGCCGCCGCACTCGACGGCGAGCCCGGGAGCGTCGGCGGCGAGTCCGGGAAGTATTTGCCGGCGGTGGCCCTCGGACTCGACCATGCAACGAACGTCGTCGGCGTCGACGACTCGGCTCGGCGGGGGGACCGAGCCGTGAGCGAGCGCGCCGCCGACGCCGCAGACGATGGCGAGGCCGTCGCCGACGCGACAGAGTCGACGACCGGGATCCCCTCGGGCACCTACGCCTACGTCGGGATCGTCGCGTGCTACGCCGCGACCATCCTGCTGGGGCTGGCGCTGACCGACGAGGTCGACGCGATGGGGCTGGCGATGTTCCAGAATCCAGGCAGCGTCGGGAACGTCGGCGTCTTCGCGGCGATGCTCCTCGTTGCGACGGCCGGGATGGTCGCCGCGTTCCGCTACGGCTACGGCGAGGCGCTCGTCCGCGTGTTCCTGCTGGGGTCGGCGGGCACGCTCACCGCCGTCGCGTTCGTCGCCCTGACCGGGGTCGGGGCGATCGCGGCGAGCGGGAGCGTCCTGATGGGCCTGCCGACGAGCCCAGCCTCGATAGCGGTCGCCGTCGTCACCTTCGCCGTCCTCTGGGGCTACCCCGAGTGGTACGTCAACGACGTCGCGGCGGTGGTCTTCGGCGCCGCGGCGATCCCGATGCTCGGGCTCGGGTTCGGGCCGCTCCCGGTCGTCGTCCTCCTGGTCGCGTGGGCGGGCTACGACGCCTACGCCGTCTACGTCTCCGGGCACATGCAGGAACTCGCCGCGGGCCTCGGCGACCTGAAAGCCCCCATCGTCTTCGTCGTCCCCCACTCGCTCGAGTTCTCGATGCGCGACCCCGAGTTCGACCTGATCGGCGACGGGGGCGGCGACGACGCCGACACCGAACCGGCGGACGAACGCGGCGACGACGCCGGGTCGCCGACCCGCTCGAAGATCGCCCTGCTCGGCCTCGGCGACGCGATCATCCCCGGGATGCTCGCGGTCAGCGCCGGGCACTTCCTCGACGCGCCCGCGGTCGTCCCGGCGCTCAACGCCAACGCGCCCGCCCTCGGGGCCCTCGTGGGCGGACTCGTCGGCATGGGCGGCCTGCTGTATCTCGTCCACCGCGTCGAGGGCGCCCACGCCGGCCTCCCGCCGCTGAACGCCGGCGTCCTCGGTGGGTATCTCCTCGGCGCCGTCGCCGCCGGGATCCCCGTCACGACCGCACTCGGGCTGTAGACGCTTTTCACGACCGTCGCTCGGTACGTTCGGCTACCGTTCCAGTGCCAGCGCCGCGCCTGGTCGATGGGAAAAACGCGAGAAGGTGAACCGAGGGGACGGCCTCAGAACGGCGCTTCGGGGCCTTCGTCGTCGCCGCCGATGTCGCCGCCGCGGGAGTCGCCGGGCATCGAGGGGCCGGTGTCGCCGCCCATCATGCCTTCGCCGCCGCCCATGCCGCCGCCCGTACGGGCGTTGACCGTCTCGATCTCGGGGATCTCCTTGGTCATGCGGGTCTTGATGGCCTGGATGGTCATCGGGGAGATGCCACAGCCCGAGCAGGCGCCGCCGAGCTGGATCGTCACGGTGCCGCTCTCGCGGTCGATCTCCTCGATGGCCGCGCTGCCCCCGTGCATCTGGATCTGCGGGAAGTTCCGCCGCAGGAAGTTCGAGATGCGCTCGCGCAGGTCGTCGCCGTCCTCGGTTTCGGTGCTCATAGTGGTTCGTGGTTGGCGACGACGGTGCTTAGACCTTTGGACTCAGGTGTTCGCGACGCGCGGTTCGAGCGCGGTCGCGCCGCTCACTCCATCCAGTCGGGGTTCGTCCGCGGCGGCGCGAACACGTCGATACCGTCGAGGGGCTCGTCGCCCGTCGCCGCGACGCTGTGCGGTTCCTCGCTCCCGAGGTGGTAGGCGTCGCCCGCACTCACCGGGAACTCCTCGCCGTTCACGGGTTCCCCGTTCACACGATGCGTCTTCGACGCATCGCTGTCGACGACGAACACGCCCGAGCCGCTCGTGATATAGCCGACCTGTTCGTGTTCGTGGCTGTGCTTCGGGACGACGGCCCCGGGCTCGATGTGGACGTGTTGCATACTCATCCGGTCGCCGACCGCCAGCTGTGTGAGGTGGACGCCGTCGACGACTTCGACCGTCTCGTTCGCCGAGTGTGCTTCGACCTGCATGGATCGGCTGTGGGTGTGCGCGAACCTAAGCGTGGGTGGTACTCGGGACGAGGGCGTGCCGTTCGCGTTGCGAGTGTATCGTGCGTTTCTAGTCCAGTTCGTCTGGAAGCGAGTGGATCAAGCGCAACCGCACTCGACAGTGAGCGGTGAACGCCCTCGGCGCGCTCGCTCACGGCTCCCTTCGGTCGCCGTTCGCGTGTCGAGGCGCTCCCGGTGGTCGCGCCTCGCTCTCGCGGTCGCTGTCTCTGAAAATCGGAGATTTTCAGGATGACGAGAGAGCTTCGCTCTCTCGAACCAAGACGGGATATCCGCGCTCTCGGCACCGCCCGCTCACGGCAGGGCCGTCTGCTCGCGGGCCACTGGCCCGCTCGCACGGTCCGTGGGAGCTTCGCTCCCACGCTATTCGCTTCGAGGCGCTGCGCGCCTCGCACCGCGCGGATAGTGCCCGCTCAGGCGACTGCACGAGCGCGAGCGGGCGGTCGGCTCCGCCGACCGCCACAGTCCGTGGCGGCTACGCCGCCACGCGCGCCTCGCCCGTTCAGTCCGCCAGGCCCGCATAGCAACCACACCGCACCACACACCTCCCCAACCGATTCGCTCTGTCACTTCGTTCCTCCGCTCATCCCTCGCGTGACTGTTTCGAGCGGCCCGCCAAGAGGCGGGCACGCTCACGGGTCACTTCGCTCCCCGTTCGCATCGAGGTCTCCCTCCGGTCGACCTCGCACCGCTCGACAGCACGCGCCACCGCACCGCTCACTCCCGCACCTGTACTGAGCATCCGCGCGCCGGGGGCGCGCGGTTCACCGCATCGAGGCCGAAGGCCGAGATGCGGCCTTCCTCGTGAGCGAAGCGAACGAGGGCTCGGGAGAGCTTGCTCTCCCGGTGTTTTCACCCATGTTTTTGCGGACGGGGTTCCCCGCAGCGCGCCAAAGGCGCGCGAGGAAACCCCGTCCGGAAAAAGATGGTCCCGACAGTTTAAATCGCGGAGCGCACTACCTCGCCAGTAATGGACGTCGCGGACATCCCGGCCGTGCCCGAGTGGTTGCCCGACCACCTGCGCGCGGACGGCATCGAGTCGCTGTACCCGCCACAGGGCCAAGCGGTGGAGGCGGGTATCACCGAAGGCGAGAACCTCGTCGCCAGCGTGCCGACGGCCAGCGGGAAGACGTTGGTCGCCACGCTCGCCATGCTCGCCTCCGTCGAGCGCGGCGGGAAGGCGCTCTACATCGTTCCCCTCCGTGCCCTGGCGAGCGAGAAGCGCGAGGAGTTCGAACAGTTCGAACAGTACGGCCTCGACGTGGGGGTCTCGACCGGCAACTACGAGTCCGAGGGCGGCTGGCTCGCCACGAAGGACGTCGTCGTCGCGACCAGCGAGAAGGTCGACTCGCTCGTGCGGAACGACGCGCCGTGGCTCGACGATCTGACTTGCGTCGTCTCCGACGAGGTCCACCTCGTCGACGACGGCCAGCGCGGCCCCACGCTGGAGGTGACGCTGGCGAAGCTGCGCCAGCTCAATCCCGACCTGCAGACCGTCGCGCTGTCGGCGACGATCGGCAACGCCGAGGCGCTGGCCGACTGGCTCGACGCCGCCCTCGTCGATTCGGACTGGCGCCCCATCGACCTGAAGAAGGGGGTCCACTACGGGCAGGCGCTCCACCTCGAAGACGGGTCCCAGAGCGAGTTACCGGTTCGCAACTCCGAGAAACCCACCGCGGCCATCGTCCGCGACACGCTGGAGGACGAGGGCTCGACACTGGTGTTCGTCAACTCCCGGCGCAACGCCGAGGCCGCGGCCGGTCGGCTGGGCTCGACGGTCGAACCTCATCTCACGGCCGACGAACGCGACCGACTGGCCGACATCGCGGCGGAGATCCGGGAGGTGAGCGACACCGAGACGAGCGACGACCTCGCCGACGCCGTCGAGCAGGGGGCGGCGTTCCACCACGCCGGCTGCGCGAGCGAACATCGCGCGCTCGTCGAGGAGGCTTTCCGCGACAGGCTCGTCAAGGTCGTCTCGGCGACGCCGACGCTCGCTGCGGGGGTCAACACGCCCTCGCGGCGCGTCGTCGTCCGCGACTGGCGCCGCTACGACGGCACCGCCGGCGGGATGCAACCCCTGTCGGTGCTGGAGGTCCACCAGATGATGGGGCGGGCCGGCCGCCCGGGGCTGGACCCCTACGGCGAGGCACTCCTGATCGCCAACAGCCACGACGAACTCGACGAGTTGTTCGAGCGCTACGTCTGGGCCGACCCCGAGCCCGTCGAGTCGAAACTGGCCGCCGAGCCCGCGCTGCGGACGCACATCCTCGCAACCGTCGCCTCCGGATTCGCCAACTCCCGGGAGGGGCTGCTGGAGTTCCTCGAAGGGACGCTGTACGCCTCCCAGACGACCGAGCGCGGCCGCCTGGAGCGCGTGATGGACGACATGATCGAGTACCTGGAGCGAAACGAGTTCATGGAACGCGAGCCGAGCGGCGAGGGCGAGGATCTGACCGCCACGTCGCTGGGCCACACCGTCTCGCGGCTGTATCTCGACCCGATGAGCGCGGCGGAGATCATCGACGGCCTGCGGGCCTGGCAGCGCGGCGACGGCCGTGCCCGCGCGGACGACGGGGCGAGCGCGGCCGAGCGCTCGGCGGCCACCGACGCGGTCGCCGAGGGCGAGGAGCCACCGGGATTTACGACCGCGAGCGATCTGGCCGACGACGGCGGCGGCGAGGCGGCCGAACGGCCGGAGCCCACCGCGATGGGCCTGTACCACCTCGTCGCGCGCACGCCGGACATGTACGAGCTGTACCTGCGCTCGGGCGACGAGGAGGAGTACCAGATGCTCGCCTTCGAACGCGAGGCGGAGTTCCTGGGGTCGATGCCCAGCGAGTTCGACCCCGCCTTCGAGGACTGGCTGTCGGCGCTGAAGACCGCCCGCATGCTCGAAGACTGGGCCAGCGAGGTCGACGAAGAGGTCGTGACCGACCGCTACGGCGTGGGTCCCGGCGACGTGCGCGGCAAAGTCGAGACCGCCCAGTGGCTGCTCGGCGCGGCGGAGTCGCTCGCGGGTGAACTGGGCCTCGGCCTCGCGCCGGCGATCCGCGAGGCGCGAGTCCGGGCCGAACACGGCGTCCGCGAGGAGCTGACCGACCTCGCGGGCGTCCGGAGCGTCGGCCGCAAGCGCGCCCGTCGGCTGTTCGACGCGGGCATCGAGAACCGCGCCGACCTCCGCGAGGCCGACAAGTCCGTCGTCCTCGGCGCGCTCCGCGGGCGCGAGCGCACGGCGGAGACGGTGCTGGAGAACGCCGGCCATCGCGACCCGTCGATGGACGGCGTCGACCCCGACGACAGCGCCCGCCCGGACGAGAACGACGGGGGCGCGAGCGACGACGGGAGCGGAGCCGCGGGCACCGAACCGGACGACGAGGAGGACCAGTCGAGCCTGGGTGACTTCTGATGGAGCTGGTCGAGGGGGTCGCGACCGTGGAGGACCTGGACGCGTTCGTCGCTCGGCTGGGCGCGATCGGCGACGAGCACGACGTGACGGTCCAGGCGTTCGACGCGCGCTACGTCGTCGACCGCGCGCACCTCCGTCGGGCGGTCGCACTCGCCGACCGGGCGCTCGCCCGCGGCGAGAACGTCGCCCGCGACCGCGCGGTCGAGATCCTGCTGTACGCCGCCGGTACCAGGCAGATCGACCGCGCGCTGGCGCTTGGCGTCGACGAGGGCGAGCGGCCGGCGGTCGTCCTGGTCGACGCCGGCGAACCCGAGGGCGCGGCCAGTGCGTCGGAGGAGGGAGAGGGTGGCGACGCCGTCGCGGCAGCCGAACGGGCAGCGGCTGCGGCCGTCCGTCGGATGGACGGTCCCGGCCGGATCGAGCCCGCGGAGACGCTCGGGGCGTACGACGCCGACCGAGTCCGGGAGTACTTCGAGGTGAGCGACGCGGAACTCGACGCGGTCGAGGGGACGCTGGCCGACGCGGTGAGCGAGCGGGTCGCGCTGCTCGACGTGGAGAAGTGAGTCCTCGGGAACCGGGAGCGGCCGTCACCAGTTTATAGCTCCGAATCGAACCCTCGTGTATGTACGAGGACATCCTCGTTCCGACGGACGGGAGCACCGGCGCGAGCGCGGCGCTCGGGGAAGCTATCGAGCTGGCGGCCCAGTTCGACGCGACGGTTCACTCGCTGTACGTCGTCGACGTGGCGTCGGTGGGCGCCGAAGCCGGGACCGTCGACCTGGTCGAATCGTTCGAGCGGATGGGCGAGGACGCGACGGAGGCGGCCGCGACGCGAGCGCGCGACGCCGACGTCGAAGCGACCGGGTCGGTCGCGACCGGAAGCCCCCACCGTGCGATCCTCGACTACGTCGACGACCAGGGTATCGACCTCGTCGTCATGGGAACCCACGGCCGCACGGGACTGGAGCGGTACCTCCTCGGCAGCGTCACCGAAAAGGTGGTCCGTACCGCCGACGTGCCGGTGCTGACGGTCCGAGCGGACGAGGAAGACGGTGCGGAGAGCGACGAGGCCGCGGACGATGACGCCGGCGACGAACGGACGTAGTGCGGAGTCGAACCGGCCTCGGGAGAAAGGCTCAGGACGGTTCGTGCCATACGTTCACGTATGCGATTCGCAGTGGCGATAGACGGCTCGGCGGAGAGCGACCGGGCGCTCGACCACGCCGTAGCGATGGCGACCGCCGCAGGTGCGGCGCTGACGGCCGTCCACTCGGTCGACCCGGACGTGTACGACACCGGCGGGGCCGAGCCGCCGGCCGACCGGACAGAGTACGACGACCGGCTCGTCGTCGAGAGCGTCGACGACGCCGAGCGCCGGGGCGAGCGTCTGCTGGACGACGCGGTCGAGCGGTCGAACGAGCGAGCAGCCGAGACCGGGATCGAGGTCGACGCCGAGTTGCTGTACGGCGACCCCGTGCGGACGATCCCAGACTTCGCGACGGAAGAGGGATACGACGGCGTCTTCGTCGGTCACCGCGGCCTCTCGGAGGCCCACGAGCGCGTCCTCGGGAGCGTCGCGAAGGGGATCGTCGAGCGCTCGGCGCTACCGGTGACCGTCGTCCGCTGACGCTCGGGCGTCCGCCGCGTCGTCCTCGGAGTCGTCGCCGGATACCTCGTCGGAGGGGGGGTGCTCGCCCGCCGATAGCTCGCCGTGCTCGTCGATATCGCCGGCGACCAGCCGTGTCGAGGAGATCCGCTCGCCGTCGTCGGCGCGGACGAACGGGACGACGAACCCCTCCATCGGAGCGAGGTTCCGGCGGACGCGCTCGGCGTTGATGTCGGCGAGCTCTCGGGCCGTCTCGGGCGAGACGACGAGCGCGTCGAGTGTCGGCTCCGTCGACGCGATGCCGTGTTCGTCGTGTAGCTCGCGGATCTCCACGTCGCGATCCCACTCGTCCAAGGCGTCGATCGCTTCGCAGAGCCGTTCGCGCCGGTCGGTGAAATCGGGAACCGGACGCTCGCGCTCGCCGCGGGCGAACTCGTCGCTGGTGAGCGCGACGAGGACTCCCTCGTCCCCGCGTTCGAGCGCTTTCCGGAACAGAGCGCGGTGTCCGTCGTGGATCGGTCCGAACGTGCCGGCGACTGCGACGCGCATACCTCGATCTGGCGCGGGGACGAGAAGTGTCTCACGGGTGGATACGCAACCCGAACCGCTGTCGGCGACGAGCGACTACGGTGGTCGTAGTCAGCGTCGAACGAGTACGCTGGGGGCGACGACCACGTCCGCGACCCGGTCGAGTTCCCGCCGGACGCGACCCGGGCGACGCCGGCCCGCGAGGACGACCGCGTCGGCGTCGATCTCGACCGCGTAGGCGGGCAGTTCCTCGTTTGGTCGCCCGTGGCAACAGCGCGTGAGTACGGTGACGCCGCGGTCGCGGCCGCGCCGATCGACCGTCGCCAGCAGGTCGTGGGCCGTGTCCTCGACGCCGTCGACGACCAGTTCCGCGCTCGACAGCGCCGGCTCGCCGTACCGCCCGGTGTCGACGACGTACAGCGCGTGGACGGTCCCGCCGCGGCGTGCCGCCAGGTCGAGCGCGAGGTCGATCGCTCGGTCGGTCTCCTCGGTCCGGTCCCTCTCGGTCGCGCTCCCGTCCAGCGAGAGCAGGATCCGCTCGGCCATCGATCGGAAGGAGTCGGATCGGCGATAAATAACTGCGAGACGGTTCGAACGCCCGGGCGACCGGTAGCCGCCGCCATACTTGGGGAGTAAGCTTAACCTGCGGACTCGGCTAGTCCGACCATGCCGACGCTCGACGATCCCGTCTCGATCGGCGGGGTCGACGTTCCGAACCGTCTCTACCGCGCGCCGCTGCTGGAGTGCGCCGGCAACGGCACCGACGCCGTCGACACCCTGCTCGACGAACTCGAACCCACCGCGGCCTCGGGCGTGGGACTGATCTTCCAGGGCGCCAGCATCGTCACCGCCGACAGCGGCTGCGCCGCGCCGAACATGACTCGCTTCCACGACCCGGCGTTCGTCGAGCGCTGCGCGCGGTTGACCGACGCGGTCCACGACCACGGCGGCCGGATCTTCGTCCAGTTGGGCCACGGCGGCCTGCGGAGCCTCGCCGTCTGGCACGCCGAACACCGCGCTCGCGAGCCCGACCACGAGGAACTGGCCGTCTCGCGGCCGCCCGCACAGTTGCGCGCGCTCGACCGCGCGGGCCTCGTGGAGTTTCGGCCCCGCGTCATGTCCACGGCGGCGGTGTCCGAGCTGGCCGAGCGGTTCGGCGAGGCGGCGGGCTACGCCGCTGACGCCGGCTACGACGGGATCCACCTCTCGGGCGCGAACATGGGGATCGTCCAGCAGTTTCTCTCACCGTTCTACAACCGCCGCGACGACGAGTTCGGGACCGGTCCCGGCGAGCGGCCGGGCAGCGGCGGCGTGCGCTTTCTCGAAGCGGTCCACGACGCCGTGCGCGACCACGCCGGGGACATCCCGCTGGTGACGAAGGTGCCCGCCGAGACGGCCGCGCCGCGGTTCGTCCGGCGACGGCTCTCACGCGAGGACGCGATCGAGATCTGCGAGCGCGTGGCCGAGATCGGCTACGACGCGGTGGCGCCCGTCGAGGTTTCGACGTTCTGGGACATGAGCGTCGTCCGGGGCGCCTACCCCGAGCGGGCGTGGGAGCACGCGGACCTGCAGTCGGGCTACGCCGGGGCGCTGGGGAGTCCGCTGAAGGCGCGAGCGGTCGCCGCGCTGAATCGGTTGCAGAGCCGGCGCTTCCCCGAGGAACCCGGCTGGAACGCCGACCTCTGTCGACGGGTGCGCCGTCGGGTGGACGTGCCGGTGCTGTGCGAGGGCGGCATCCGGAAGCGGGAGACCTGTGAGGACGTGCTCGGCGGCGGGGCCGACGGCGAGCCGGCCTGCGATCTGGTGGGGATGGGACGGCCGTTCTACGCCGAGCCGCGACTGGGGGCGCGACTGCTCGGCGAGTGGAGGTCGGGCGAGGACGCGCGGGCGCTCTGTGAGAGCTGCAACAACTGCACCGTCCCGCAGGTGACGGGTGCGCCCGGGGTCTGTCGGACCCCCTCGGTGGTACGGGAACGGGCTCGACTCGAAGGGGAAGGGAGCTACGAGCGCGAGGCGTGAGCGGCGGCTGTCGGGGGCGGGAGAACGCAGCGACGAGCTACTCGTCGTCGGGGAGTTCGTCGACGAGGACGACGGCTTCGCCGTCGATGATGGTCTCGCCGTCGTCGACGACGCGGGTGGTCAGCCGATACTGGTCGTCGCCCAGGTCCTCTACGATCTCGCAGACAGCGGTGAGCCGGTCGCCGAGGCGGACGGGGTTGTGGAACTCGAGATCCTGCGAGAGGTAGATCGTGAGCCCCGGCAGGCGTGCGAGGCCGGCGGAGATGAGGCCGCCGACGAGCGTGCCGTGGGCGATGCGGCCCCGGAAGCGGGTCTTGCTCGCGAACTCGTCGTCTAGGTGCAGCGGGTTGGTGTCGCCGCTCGCGGCGGCGAAGGACTGCACGTCGCGGTCGGAGATGGTCTTGGTGAACTCGACGCGGTCGCCGACGCCCAGCCGACCGCGGTCGTGTTCCGTCAGCTCGACGTGCCACTCGGGCAGGTCCTCGTCGGCCTCGATACGGTCGACGGCCGCCGGCCCGTCGTCGTCCGACGGTGTGACGCCGAAGGCCGCGAAGGCCGCCCGGTTGGCCGCGACCACGCTGTTGAACATGTGCGAGGACGTCTCCGCCCACGTGTCCAGCAGCGCGTTTCGGTGCGGTTCAGAACTCATCGATACCCGCGTTTGGGTTTGATGCTATTAAAACGTAGTGGTCCGAGAACGCCGATATCAGCCGAGATGCAGCTTCTCGAGCCGATTCGTGGCATACGCACCGCTTACCGCTGGGGGTTCTCGCGGCGGCGGGAACGTCGAGAGCCCCGCAGAGGCGGGCCGACCCCACCCCGCCGGTAAGCCGCAGCTACCCCGTCCGCCGAGCGTCGACTGCCCGGCTGCACCCACCCCGACGACCGGTAGCCGAATCCGGATCCATCGAATGGTATCGAATGGTAATCGATGGTTTTGAGCGCAATCCTTATGTAACTGAGGGGTGTACGTATCGTTGACCGATGACCGACGAGAGCGACGGTCCGACGTGGCCGCCGATGTTCAGTGGGATGCAGGAGATGAGCGAGCAGGCGATGGAGACCCAGCAGGAGATGCTGAGTCGGATGATGCAGGCGGGCGCAGGGGGGCTGGATATGAACCAGCTCGGCGCGATGAGTCAGACGGCGACGTTCAAGACGCGCGTCCAGTCGGGCGGCCGGATATCTATCCCCGACGCCGAGCGCGAGGCGCTGGACATCGAAGAGGGCGACATCGTCCAGACCGTCGTCATCCCGGTCAAGCGGAACAGAGAGTGATACACATGGCATACACGACCCCCATCACCACGGCGTTCGAGATGCAGCGCGCGACCATCGAGCAGAGCCAGAAGGCCTTCGAGCAGAGTCTCGAGATGCAGCAGACGATGAGCCAGGCCGTCGTCGACAGCTTCGACAGCCAGGAGTCGGCCCAGCGCCGCGGCGTCGAGCTGACCCAGACGATGGTCCACGGCTACCTCGACGTGATCGAGTCGTCGATGCCCGGCACCGCCGGCACCGTCGACGAGATGCGCGCGGCCGTCGACGAGCAGTACGACTTCCTGCTGGAGAACCACGCGGAGGTCTTCGAGACCGTCGCCAGCGAGTACGAGGAGGGTATCGACGCCTACGACGAGCTGACGGGCGACTACGTCGAAGCCCTCGACGAGCAGGTCGCGATGCTCACCGAGGCCCACGAGGAGCTCGAGGCCCAGTCGGTCGACGTCGCCGAGCAGTGGGGCGACCAGCTCGAGACGCTGCAGGACCAGATGGAGGACCTGCAGGACCAGGTCAGCGACGTCCAGGAGCGGGCCGCCGCCGCCGTCGACGCGTAGGAACACGGTTTTTTCTTTCAGCATACCAGAGATATACCCATGAGCAACACCAACGAGATGCAGGAGCAGTGGACAGAGATGGTCGAGGAGATGAACGACGCCGTCGCCGACTCCCTCGAACAGAACATGAAGGCCCAGGCCGCGTTCGTCGAGTCGTGGGCCGAGGCCGTCGAGGACTCCGTGCCCGAAGACGAGGCGATGGCCGAAGGGATCCAGGGGTACAACCGCGCCTACGAGGTGTGGATGGACGCCGCCGAGCAGATGTTCGAGCGGACCACCGACGCCGCCCAGGGCGAGGACGTCGCCCCCGCGGAGTACCGGGACATCTGGCTGCAGTCGGCCAACGAGGCGTTCAAGGAGGTCATGTCGACCAGCGCCTTCGCCGCCGCCAACGGCCAGCTCGTCGAGCGCATGATGGAGATGCGCCGCGAGGCCGACGACGTGAGCCAGGAGACCATCTCCCAGCTCGGGTTCCCGACCCGCGACGACATGGACGAGGTCGGCGAGCGCCTCGTCGAGCTCGAACGGCGCCAGCAGGACGTCGAACGGAAGCTCGACGAGATCCTCGACCACCTGGAGGAGTAAGATGGCGAGCGAACGCGCGGACCCGTTCAACCCCATCTCCCTGGCGCTGGACGCCCAGCGCACCGCCTTAGAGACGATGACCGACGCGACCGAGCAGAACGCCGAGCTCCCCGACGCGCTGGCGAGCGTCGAGAGCGTCGACGTGGGCCAGACCCCCAGCGAGGTCGTCTACGAGGAGAACAAGCTCGAACTACTGCACTACCAGCCCGAGGCGGCCGGTATCGAGCCCGACGAGACCCACGACGTCCCGATCCTCATCGTCTACGCGCTGATCAACAAGCCGTACATCCTCGACCTCCAGGAGGAGCGCTCCGTGGTGCGCCGGCTGCTCGAAGCCGGTCACGACGTGTACCTCATCGACTGGAACGAGCCCTCGCGGATGGACCAGCACCTCACGCTCGACGACTACGTCAACCGCTACATCGAGAACTGCGTCGACGTGGTGCGCGAGCGGTCTGGCCAGGACGCGATCAACGTCCTCGGCTACTGCATGGGCGGGACGATGTCGGCCATGTACGCGGCGCTGCACCCCGAGAAGGTCAACGCACTGGGCCTGATGGCCGCGGGGCTGTGTTTCGACGGGACCGGCGGCCTCCTCGAACAGTGGGGCTCCGAGGAGTACTACGACCCCGAGGAGATCACCGACACCTTCGGAAACGTCCCCGCGGAGTTCTTAGACGTGGGCTTCGCGCTGATGGACCCCGTGGACAACTACGTCTCGAAGTACGTCCGCTTCTACGAGAACCTCGACAACGAGGACTTCGTCGAGAACTTCGGCCGCATGGAGCGGTGGCTCTCCGAGGGCATCGACGTCGCCGGCGAGGCCTACGACCAGTTCCTCACCGACCTCTACCAGGAGAACAAGCTCTACCACAACGAGATGGAGCTCGACGGGGTCCACGTCGACGTCGAGGAGATCGACATGCCCGTCCTCCAGATCATGGGCGAGTACGACCACCTCATCCCCGCCGACGCCTCCAAGCCGTTCAACGAGGTCGTCGGCAGCGACGACGTGACCACCATCGAGTACTCGACCGGCCACATCGGCCTCTCCGTCTCCTCCTCATCGCACGAGGAGGTCTGGCCCGAAGTCTGTGAGTGGTACGCCGACCGCTCGGCGGAGAGCGACGACACTGACGCCGCCGCGGCGGTCGACGCCGTCGCCGAGGAGGCCGCCGAGGCCGCCGAGGCTGCCGAGGAAGCGACCGACGCCGAGGACGAACCGGACAGTCCGGACGTGGACACCGTCGACGGCGTCGGCCCGACCTACGCCGACCGCCTGCGCGACGCCGGCATCGACACCGTCGCCGACATGCTCGAACGCGAGCCCACCGACGTGGCGGAGATCACCGGCGCACCCGTCGCCCGCGTCGAAGATTGGTTCGAGCAGGTCGAGTAGGTCGTCAGTATAGATTCCGTTTTCTTGCGTTGTTCGTCACGTGCGACCGACTGAATCCGTACCAGCCCCAGCCTGACGTCGAGAGCGGAGAGAATCGGCCGAAACTGATTTGCCCTGGGCCCGACCAGTGGGAGGTATGGGAGTCCAGTCCCGCGAGCCCGACGAGTCCGACACCGTCACGCTCACCGAGAGCGACGGGTACGTCGTCGCGCGTGACGACGATTCCGGAGTTGCGAGTCAGGGCGACACCAAGGCGGAAGCACTCGCCAACCTCGCCGAAGCGCTGGAACTCCACGAGCGACCGGACCCCGACGATGCGGATCTGGAAGAAGCCACTGCACCGTGGCTGACCGACGAGTAGAGTCGCCCGAGCGACGAATACCCGCAAACCAAAGCGTTATTTTCGACCCGGAAGCATCGCCTCTGTGTCTCGGCCCTACTCCGGACGGGAACTGATCGACGCGCTTCGGAAGTGGAACTTCCGGCGCGTCGATCAGACCGGAAGTCACGTCAAACTCCGGTATATCGACCCGAACACGGGTGAGAAACGAACCGTGACGGTCCCGCTGCACGACGAAGTCGCGACCGACACGCTCCGCTCTATCGCGGAACAGGCCGGTGCGAAGGATTTCCAGTCGTTTCTCGACACGATCGACGACCTCGTGTAGGGTTCGAACTGACAGGTTGAGACTTCTGGGGCCCGGTTACGCGTATCCGTTCTCGCCGAGAGAGCCTCAGACGAAATCGACGTCGAGTAGCTCGTCGATTCCGTCGACATCGAAATCGGAGTCTGCAACGGCGAGCGGTTCGCCGAGTTGTCTCGCTGTTCCTACGATGAACGCGTCGCGAGCGGCGAGCAACTCCCCACGGTCGCGCAGTTCGCCCTGCAACTCGGCGGCAGCGCGAGCGATACCGGACGACTTCTCGACGACCGAGAGCCAGCCGAGCGCGTCGTCGACGGCGTCGAAATCGGGTGGGCCGGATTTGAACAGCTCCCCCTGATACACCTCGAACAGTACCAGTTGCGGTGCGACCGCACGTCGATTCTGGTGGTGTTCCACGTAGTCGACTGCTCCGGTTTCGCCGTCGAGATAGTGGATCAGAACGCTGCTATCGTAGACGGTCATCGCTCGCCGACGCCGCGTTTCATCTCCTTCCTCGCTTCGAGGGCTTTCTCGGCGGCGTCGGTACCCTCCCAGAGTCCGGCACCCTCCCGAACGCGCTCGCGTCGGTCCTCGATGAGACGTAGGAGCACGTCGTCGAACGTCTCGTCGTCGCCCTTCAGCGCCGCGAGCGCCGCGTGCGTCTCCTCGTCGACGCGGATGCTCTTGCTCATACCCGTTCGTATACACTCCCGTATACAAGGTAGTTGCGCCGGACGCGTCCGCTCGCAGATGGGAGCGGTTTTGACCGTTCCACGCGCCAGCACCGTCTATGCGAGTCAGCGTCATCGGCGGTGGGACCGTTACGGAGCAAGAGGCGGCCACGGCCGAAACACTCGGCCGGGAACTCGCCGAGCGGGGCCACGAGGTGGTCTGCGGCGGCCTCGGCGGCGTGATGGAGGCGGTCTGTCGCGGCGCGAGCGAGGCCGGCGGGTCAACGATCGGGATCCTCCCGACCGAGCGCCGCGCGGACGCCAACGAGTACGTCGACACGGCCCTCGCGACCGGGATGGGCAACGCGCGAAACGTCCTCGTCGTCATGAACGGCGACGCCGTGGTCGCCGTCGACGGCGGCACCGGGACGCTCTCGGAACTCGGTCACGCGCTCGATTTCGGCAAGCCGGTCGCGGGCCTGGACACTCACAGCATCGACGGCGTCGACGGTATCGAACACGTCGAGACCCCGGCGGAAGCGGTCGAGTCGGTCGAGCGACGCGCGTAACGGAGTCGGTGCGGCTTCGGTCGGTCAGAAGGCGGCGAGTTCGACCAGCGTCTCGTCGACGGCGTCGGGCGCCGCGCGGGCGAGCGCGGCGAACTCGATGTAGTACCTGGCCCGGTCGACGACGGCGGCCTGCTGGAGGGTCGCGTCGTCCCACTCGCGCAGCGACGCGTCGGTGCTTTCCATCCGCGCGACCGGATACGAAAGTAGCTCTCGCGCCAGCCGGCGGTCCGCGCTCTCGGCCAGCGCCGTCTCGACGGCGTCGACGGCCTCGTCGCGGCGCTCGCGCAGGTCCGCGGCGCTGTCGACGCCGAGTCCGTCGCCGTGGGTCACCCGGTCGCGCAGCGTCTCGAAGGCGGCAGCCTGGGCGAGCCCCCTGTGGCGCGCGAGCACGTCCGAGGCGGGGTCGCCCGTCGCCTCGCGGTCGGCGAGGTAGTGGGCGGCGGCGTGGAGCTGTCGGAGCGCGTCCTCGACGGCCCGACCGACGTCGCCCGCGTCGGTCCCGACCAGTTCGGCCGCGTCGACGTCCGGCCCGGGGAACTCCGCGACTCCCGATCGGAGCGTCGCCGTCAGCCCGTCGCGGGCCTCGGTGAACGTCGAGACCATCGGCGACGCGTCGGCAAGCGAATCGGCGAATCGCTCGTCGAGGTGGCGGGCGTCCGCCAGTCGCGCACGGCCCTCCGCGATCGTCCCGGCGCGCTTGCCGACGGCTCGCACGTCTGGTAGTTGCTCGGCCGCGGCGTCGGCGGCGGTCGGCGCGTCCGAGGAGTCGCGCTCGTAGTCGTCCCACTCGGGCGTGGCGTCGTCGCCCGCCCGCTCGGCCAGCGACCCGACGATCGAGTTGGCGAACAGCGCCCGGACGGGCTCGTCGGGGTCGCCGACGAGAGTCCGAGCGTCGCGGAACGCCTCGACCTCGCGTTCGAGCGTTCGCCCCCGCGAGCGCACCGCCTCGCGCGTCAGCTCGTCGGTCGCGAACGCCCACGCGGCCGCGGCGCGCGCGGCCGACGAGCGCGCGTCGCGGAGTTCGCCGAGTCGCTCCCGAGCCGTCTCGGCGTCGTCCGCCGCCGTCAGGTTCACGCGGGTGCGCTCGACGCCGCGGCGGACCATCGCCCGCGTCGCCTCGTCGGGCGGCCCGGTCGACGGGATCGGGTCGGGGAGTCCGTCGAGCGTCGACCGAACCGCACGCCGGGACGCCTCGAAGTGCGACCCGGCCACGGTGACGGGAAACGGTTCGGTCACGGTCGGAAGCGACCCCGAGACGGCGGTCGCGACCGCCGTCGCGTCCAGCGGCGTCGGTTCCAGCTCACCACCGACCCCGAGGCCGGCACAGCCCCCCAGCGCCGTCGCCCCCGTGACGGCCAGCAGCCGTCGTCGGGTCAATCTATCCATCGACACGACTGTCGAGAGAGCGGCTCGATAAATGTCTCGTGGTCTCGAACGGAACGACGGTCGCGGTCGCCAGTTCACTCGACACCGAGCGCGGCGAGGGTCTCGTCGACGGCCGCGGGGACCGCGCCGGCGATCACCTCGATCTGGAGATACAGGCCGATATCCTCGACGACCCAGCCGAGTTCGACCGGGTCGTCGCCGGCCTGTCGATCGAGGTGACGACTCACGTAGTCGAACCAGCCCGCGAGCGAGGCGAGTTCCGTCCGCGCCAGCCGCTCGTCGGCGCTTGCTTCGAGCGCGTCCTCGACGGCCGTCTCGGCTGCCCGGCGCAGTGTCTCGACGTCGTCGGCGCTCTCGACAGTTCGGTGCTCGTCGGCGGCGATCCGCTCGCGCAGCGTCTCGAAGCCGCCGATCTGTGCCAGCGACTCGACCTGCCACAGGATCCGTCCGGGAAGTTCGGTCTCCGGGACGAACTCCCCCTCGTAGGGGAGGTCGCCGTGCAACTCGCGGAGCGCCGCGCCGGCGACCGTCCCGTCCAGATCGCCGCCGCCGTCGACGAGAGCAGGAACTTCGGCGTGCTCGGCGGGTTTGTCGGCCATCCGCGAATCGATCGTCTCGGCCAGCGCGTCGCGGGCGTCGGCGAACGTCGTCTCCAGCGATCGGGGCTCGGACAGCGAGGCGGTGAACCGCTCGTCGACGTGGCGCGCGTCGGCGAGGGTGGCGCGAGCCTGTTCGACCTCGCTGGCGTGTTCGCCGACGACCAGCGGGGTGACCGGGGACGACTCGTCGAACCCCTCCGCGAGGTGGCGCTCGGCGTCGCGGAGCCAGTCGCCGACGAGCGCGTGGACGACGAGCGCCCGGACCGGATCCTCACCGACCAGGGTCCGCCGTTCGCGGAACTCGCGGCGGTCCTCGTCGACCGACCGCCGGGTAGAGCGCACGTCGACGGCGGCCAGTTCGTCCTCGATAGCGGCCCAGGCGGCTTCGACTGCGCGGGCGGGGCCGCGGGCGTGAGCGAGTAGTTCGAGCCGCTCGCGGGTGTCGGTCGCACGGACCGCCTCGGCGAGGTGCTCGCGAGCGTGCTCGGCGCGGTCGGCGATCTCCTCGCGCATGGCGCCGTTGGGGAGGTCCTCGGGGGTCAGCGGCAGCGGCGCCACGTCGAGCATCGCGTGGGCGCGCTCCCGGGAGTCGGCGACGTGGGCGTCGGCCACGTCGACGGGCAACGAGTGGTCGACCGTCGGTCTCTCGCGGTCGGCGATCCGAGCGAGGGGCGCCGCGTCGAGTTCTACTGGGTTCGCCCCGAGCGGGTTCGGCAACGCACCACAGCCCGACAGCAGCGTCGTGGCGCCGAGCGCGAGCGCTCCGCGGCGGGTGAGGCGGGCGTCAGCCGACTCCGTTCGCTCGTCCGTCATCGGGACTCCCCGTCGGTGGCGGTGGGGGCGTCCGCGGCGGTCGCCGAGCGTGGGCGGGGCGTCGAGCGAGTGCGCTCGCGCTCGCGTCCCACCCCGAAACACCGCCCGTTGGCGACGCCGGTGGCACCCATCTCGAACTCGTCGGGGTCGAGGGCGGCCGGGATTCGAGCGATAGTGGCGCGGGTGTCACGTTTCCCGCTCTCGCAGGCCACGTCGGCGCCACGGAGGAACCGACCGTAGCCGGTCTCGACCTCACCGTCGTTCCAGATGACGTGACAGAGCACCAGCCGGTAGCACTCGCGGACCGAGCGCCCCTCGACCAGCAGCGTCTCGCTGTCGAAGTCCGTCTCGGCGACGAACCGACGGGCGGTCTCGGCGCTCGCGGAGACCTCGGTCTCGGCCGCGCGGTCGGCGACGACGAGCGTCTCGGCGGTGGCCGCGTCGGCGATCAGCCCGTCGGTCTCGCGGGCGGTCGGCTCGACGGTGGCGTCGGCGGTCGGTCTGTCCGTTGGGTCGGGGACGAACCAGGCGAGCGGGTCGCTGTAGTCGGCTTCGTCGGCGCGGAGGGTGACGTACTCGGGGTCGACGACGCGGTCAGCGGCGGCCGTGGGGACCGACCGGGACGACGACTCGACAGGGGTGGCGGCGTCCTCGGGACCGGCGTCGGTCCCGCCGTCGGGACAGCCGGCCAGGCCGGCCGCCAGTCCGACCGCGGCCTGGAGGGCGCGGCGGCGGGTGAGTCGGGGCATCTGTCCCAGCGTCGGGGCTCGGCGGTAAATATCTCGTGGCTCGTCTCGGCCGAGTGCCCCACGTTCAAGTACCGCGGCGGTCGAACGGAGTGGTATGTCCGGCTCCGAACTCGCGGCTCGCGTCCGAGCGGCACAGGCGGTCGACCGCGAGGCGTTCGACCGGCGGGCCGCCGAGGAGGCCGAGCGGCTCAAAGCCGAGGTGCGCGACGGCACCTTCGACAACACGGAGGCCATCGTCGGCCTCGAACTCGAACTGTACGCCGTCGACGCCCGCTCGGGCTCGCTCAAGCGGGTGCCCCGCGGCCTGCTCGATCTCATCGGCTTCGAGAAGGAGCTGGGGCTGCACAACGCCGAGATGCAGACCAGCCCCCAGCCGCTCAACGAGCACGGCCTCGTCGCACAGGAGCACGAACTCAAGGCCAACCTCGCGCCCGCCCTCGACCGGACCGGCCGCGACGACATCCGTCTGGTCAGCGACGGCATGTGGACGGTTCCACCCACGGGCGAGACCGCCACCGACTACCTCTGTGACTCGGTCGAACAGGACGGCGTCCGCATCGCGACCAACATGTCCGACGCCGCTCGCTACCACACGATGGCCAACACCGACTACCCGACGGGGATGCGGGTCGAGGCGCCCCACGTCTCGCTGTCGGCCGACACCGTGATGCCCGAGAGCCTCATCACCTCCATTCAACCGCACTACCAGATCCCCCACGCCCCCGACCTGCCCGAGTACTTCCGCTACGCCCTGCGGGTCGCCGGCCCGCTGCTCGCACTCGGCGTCAACGCCCCGTTCTTCCCGCCGGATCTGTACGACGACGACGCCGACGACGAGACGATCGTCGAGGACGCCTGGCTGGAGAACCGTATCACCGTCTTCGAGGACGTGCTCAACCCCGACGACGACGGCGCCGCCGACAAGGTCCGATTCCCCCCCGATTTCGACTCCGTCGAGGCGGCCATCGACGACGTCGTCGCCGACGAGACCATCGTCCCGATGGACGTCGAGGCCGGCCAGCGCTTCGACGACGCCTTCGCTCACTTCCGACACAAACACGGCAGCTACTGGCGGTGGATCCGCCCGGTCTTCGACGGCCCCACCGAACCCCAGGCCAACGCCCGCATCGAGTTCCGGCCGCTGCCCGGCCAGCCGACCGTCCGCGACGCCGTCAGCTTCCAGGCGGTGTTCGCCGGCCTGCTCACCACGCTCACCAGTATCGAACACCCCGTCCGCGCGATGGAGTGGGAGACCGCCCGCGAGAACTTCTACGCCGCCAGCCGCGAGGGACTGGCCGCGGACCTCACCTGGATCACGAGCGACGGCGAGGAGACGACCGACCTCGACCACGTCTACGGCGAGCTGTTCGAAGCCGCCCGGCAGGGCCTGGAGACCCAGGGCCTGCCGACCGACGCCGCCCGCCGCTACGTCCGCCCGCTACGCGAGCGAGCCGACCGCCGGATTACCCCCGCCCGCTGGAAACACGACCACGTCGCCGCCGCCGTCGACCAGAACGTTCCCCTCGCCGAAGCCATCTGGGGGATGCAATCGGCCTACGTCGACCACCAAGAGGAGACGCTACTGGAGGGCACCTTCGTCGACTGGCTGTGAGCGCGAGCCGTCGCTCGCCGTTCCCGTGAGGTGTCACGCGACGGTTCCCGCACCACTCCTTCGTTCTCGGTCTTCGCTCAGTGTAGGGGATAGAGTGTGCAATTGTGGTGGCGCGCGCTGTCGCGACTCTCGTGTCGCGACAGCACCGCGCGAGGGATGAGCGAACGAGCGTAGCGAGTGAGCGAATCGGTTGGGGAGGATCGTGGCCGTTTGCGGCTGCTGTGCGTGGCAGTGCTGTCCTGGCGTCTCGGCGAACGGAGTGAGCCGAGGCTCGGAAGACGAACGCAGTGAGTCTTCCGGCGGACTGAAAGGGCGAGGCGCGCTCGTGCTTGTCTAGTCGTCTGAGCGGGCACTATCCGCGCGAGCGGTGCGGAGAGCGCGGATATCTCGGTCAGCGACCACGAGCGCGCCGAGGGCTTTCATCGCTCACCGTCGACTACGGTCACACTCACTCCGTTTTCTTCCACGACAGATCGAACAGAAACCACTGCTCAACGAGTAGACGCTACTCCTCGTCGAGTTGGACCTCGACGCGCTCTTTGAGGGCGTCGGCGTGTTCCTTGGCCGTCGCGGCGTGTGCCGAGTCCTCGGTCTCGACGAGCCGGTCGACGGCCTCCTCGAGCGCGACGAAGTGCTCGGGTTCGTTCTCGAAGAACGCCCCCAACCGGTCGACGTGCTCCCGGGCCGCCGAGGCGTTGGTCTCGTTGTAGCCGACCTCCAGGCCGGCGAGACGGGCGTCTAAATCGTCCAGCGTCTCCAGCACCCGCTCGTACGGCCCCGGCGCCATGTACGGACTGTTCCGCCCCACGGGATAAAAACTACTGTGGTGCCCGCGGTCCGGAACCGCCCCACGCTGTCGGGAGCCGTGCCACCGAGCCGACGACCCCCACGGGACCGACCGATCCGTCCGCCTCGGACCGACCCGGTCAGTCGACGCGCGCGTCGACGACGACGTGGGCCACGCCCTCGCTGTAGCCCTTGACGCGCCGTGTTTCGAGGACCTCGACCGACCGGCCGCGCTCGGCGGCCGCCCCACGCAACCGCTCGACGGGGCGGTCGGGCACCAGTCCCTCGGGCGTGGCCTCGTGCATGTGGACGACGCCGCCGGGTTCGAGCGCCCCGAGCGCGCTGTCGAGGTACTCGTGGGCGTCGTAGTAGCCCATCACGATCCGGTCGGCCCGTACGTCCGTCGTCGAGCCGACCTGTGCGAGGTCGGCTTCGTCGCCCTCGTCGGTCCGTGGCGGATCCGCCGCCACGCGAAGCACGTCCCGACAGTCCGCGCGGTAGGGCTGGACGCGGTCGGTGACGCCGTTTCGGCGGACGTTCTCCAGCAGGAACTCGAAGGAAGCGGGGTTGCGCTCGATCGCGGTCACCTCTGCGCCCGCGCGGGCCATCGGCAGCGTGAAGTAGCCGATACCGGCGAACATGTCGACGACGCGTTCGCCGTCCGAAACGGTGTCGCCCATCCGCGCCCGCTCGGCCTTGTTCCCCGGCGAGAACATCACCTCGGCGAGATCCATCGCGTACGTGGTGCCGTGCTCGCGGTGGACGGTCTCGGTGTCGCCCTCGCCCGCCAGCACCGTCACGTCCGGCTCGCGGTGGGCGCCGGTGATCGGGCCGCGAGCGAGGACGGTGTCGGCGGCGCCGTGCAGGGCCAGCAGCGCCTCGCCGAGTTCTTCGGGCCGTGGCGCCTCGCCGGGGTCGACGAGGACGACCGTCCCCAGAACCGCCCAGGACGACGGCGCCAGTTCGATCTCCTCGTCGGTCCAGCCGCGCTCGCGGAGGTGGTCGGAGAGGTCTCGGAGGCGGGGTTCGCCCACCTGTCGGACGACCTCGCGGTAGTCGACGGCCACCGGAACTGCGGTCACCGGGAGCGAGACGCTGCCCTCGTCGTACTCGCGGACCGCGCGGTCGGGGTCGTAGACGCCCGCCCGTTCGAGGTCGTCGATGACCGCCTCCGCGCGAGGCTTGTCGACGACGACCGCCAGTCGCTCGTCGCGCTCGTCCATCTACTCCTCCCCAGACGGTCGACGGCCGAAACGGTTTCGAGTCCGAGCGCCGTTCAGGTCGACTCCGGCTCGCGGTCGCGACCGGGCGCCTGCGGGCGGTCGTCCGTCCGTGACTGCGCGTGCGACCCCTGGCGGGCCGCCGGTGGTCGCACGGCCGAATCCGACGGGCCCTCGCTCGCCCGTTCACCCGCACCGTCTTCGGCCGCCAGCAGCGCGTCGAGGCGGCGCTCGAACTCGGTCTGGTCGATCTCACCGCGGGCGAACCGCTCGCGGAGCGTCTCGACGGGGTCGTCGCCGTCGGGTCGATTACCGCTCGCCTCCCGGCCGTCGAGCACCGACGGGAGGTCGACGGTGCGCTCGCCGAGCGACCCCGGCAGGTCCACCGGCGAGAGGTTCAGAACGACCCACACGAGCAGCGCCGTCACCGGCGTCGCCAGCAGCCAGCCCGCGATCGCGACTTCCAGAGCGGTGACGACACCGCCGTTGAACAACACCAGCAAGACGGTCGGCAGCGTCGAGACGGCGATCAGCACCGGCAGGAGCGCGACGAACCGGCGAGTCACGGTCCGAATCGAACGGAGGGCTTCGCGCATGTGTCGGTCAACCGGTCGAACCACGAAAAAAGTTGTCGCCGCCCGGTCAGAAGCCGCCGCCGTTCCGGCGATCGACGGCTCTCGTCAGTCCTCGCCGGCGTCGACGGCGTCCTCGGGGAGGACGTGGAGGCCCGCGCGGCTCTTGACGACGGGCACCTCGTCGGCGTCGGTATCGAAATACTCCGGACGGGGGATCGTCTCGGCGGCGTAGGTCTCGGGGTCGAGCACCTGCACGGCGTTTTCGTCCTCGACGGCGACGACGGTCGTCTCCGTAGCGTCCTCGCGAGTGCCCAGGCGGCGCGCGTCGGGCGCGTCGCCGTCCTCGAAGCTGGCCTCGTAGTCCTCGCCGGTGGCCAGCCGGGTGCCCTTGAGGTTGCCCCGGACACTGCGGACGAGGATCGGCCCGTCGCCGTCCTCGGGGTCGATGACCTCCCCCGCCCGGTAGCGGGGCAGGCGGACGGCGAAGGTCACGCGATAGACCTCGTTGCCGTCGCCGTCTTCCGTCACGAGCGTCTCGTAGTCCTCGAAGCCCCCGCCCAGGCGGTCGGTGATCCGTTTGGCGATCCCCTGACCCATCTGGTTGGTGGAGATCTTCATGTTCAGCCCCTCGTCGACCTCCGTGACCTCCGTGATGAACGCGTTGCGGTCGCCGGTGGCCTCCCGCTCGGCGATGTAGGCTTCGGCGACCTCCTGTGCGGTCTCCTCCTCCTCGGCGGTCGGCGTGCGTTCGTCGGCGCGGACCTGCACGATCGCCGCGTAGGAGCCACCGGCGATCCGGCCACAGCGGTCGCAGGTCTGGCGGGCGATCTTCACCGGGACGACCACCTCCTCGGAGACGAGCGTCCCCCGGACCACGCCGGAGAACTGGCAGTGCATCCTGATGTTGTTCTCGTCGACCTGTTCGGGCGCGACCTCCCAGCTCACGTCGGTGGCGTCGAGGTGGACCCCAAGCGCCTCCGAGACCTCCTCGACGGCGATGTCGGTGTAGTCCTCGGCGCCCACGTCGACCCAGCGGTTGCCCCGGTGGACCGCGCCACACTGCGAGCAGACGCGCACGTCGATGCGGTCGGGCGCGTCGACCAGATCGAACTCCTCGAAGTAACAGTCGTCACAGAGCACGCTGTCGCCGTCGCGCGACCCCGCCCCGCCCGGCGCCGCCGGCCGGGCGTCGAGGTCCGCCTCTATCTCCGTCCCGCAACGGGGGCAGAACTCGCCTGAGCGACTCATTGGCCCCTCGTACTTGCCTCGGCCGGTTAAGCGTCGCGTTCCCGGCCGCGTCGCCGCCGTGCGAACTCGCTCAGTCGGACGCGTCCCGCAGTCCCGAACGGGACGCGGACGACGTACGTGTCCTGCAGGTCGTCTCTCGCGTGACGTACGAGCCCGCACCGGCGACTGCACCCCCGACGACGAGCGCGATGGGCCACCCACCGACGCCTTGATTGGGACTCGCGTCGACCACCCGGGCATGAGCGACGACTGCATCTTCTGCTCGATCGTGGCCGGGGAGATCCCGAGTCGAACCGTCTACGAGGACGACGACGTGCTGGCCTTTCTCGACGCGAACCCGCTGGCGTCGGGGCACACGCTGGTCATCCCGAAAGCGCACCACGAACACGTCCAGGACATGCCGAACGACCTCGCGGCGGACGTGTTCGCCGCGATGCAGCGACTCGTCGACCCGATCGAGTCGGCCGTCGACGCCGACGGGTCGACCGTCGCGTTCAACAACGGCGAGGTCGCAGGCCAGGAAGTGCCCCACACCCACGGCCACGTCGTCCCACGGTTCGAGGACGACGGCGGACGGCCGATCCACTCGGTCTTCGGCGAGCGGCCGGATCTCGACGACGACGAACTCGACGACATCGCCGCGTCGATCTCCGGGAGCGCCGAGTAGCGACCGAACCGCCCCCGTTCCGACCGGACCGCGAGGCGTAGGTTTTTCACAGAGTAGCTGACAAACCGACCACATGAACGGAACGCGGGGCGGTGAGATCTACGCGGTGGTCGGGGGCGTCGGCGGCGCAGGCGCGACGCGGCTGTCCGTCGAGTTCGCGGCGACGCTGGCGCGGGCCGGCCGCGACGTGGCGGTCGTCGACGCGGCGTTTTCGACCCAGGGGCTGGCAGCGTTCGTGCCCGAGCGGATCGAGCCGGACGTGACGCGCGTGCTGACCGACGACCGGCCGCTGGCGGCGGCAGAGACGCGACTCGGGCTCGACGTCCCGGGGTCGGTGACCGTGGCGCCGGCGCGGACGCCCTTCGAGCGCCTGGCGCGCGCGAAGACCAGCGAGTGCGCTCGCAGGCTCGCCGAGCGGCTGTCGGCGGCGACCGAGCGCTACGACGCCGTCTTCGTGGACGTGCCGCCCGTGGGGGCCAACCAGTCGGTCGCGGCCGTGACCGCCGCCGACGCCGTGGCGCTCGTCGTCCCCGACGCCGAGCGCGGGAGCGACGCCGTCCCGCGGCTGTGCGACCGACTGGCCGACGTGGACGCCGCGGTCGACACCGTGGTCGCGAACCGTGTCGACGGCGACCCGACCGTCGAAGCGGCCGACGCGGTCGTTCCGGTGGGCGAGACGGAGTCGCTCTCGGACGCACCGGCCGCCGTCGAACCGACCGCGTTCGCCGTCGCCGTCGCCTCCACGGTGGAGACGCTTACCGGTGCCGACCTCGACCTGCCCGAACCCGAGTCCTCGTCGATGAGGGACTACCTGCCAGGGTAGTCGCTACCGAACTGACCGTTCGTTCCGATTTCTTCGAAATATACTTTAATTCTCTAAGGGATAGTGTTTAGTGTAGGACGTATAGACTAGTGAACGACAGAATGGTCCGAGATCGTCTACATTGCAGCGGAAGATCGGGACGAACCGGTAGTCGGGGCCGACCGGTGGTGATCGGGCCATGAGTGACTGGGTGCCGACGACCTGCATGCGGTGTGCGGTCGGCTGTGGGCACCTCCAGCGGGGGGCCGACATCGGGAACGGGATCGACGTGGTGCGCGGCGACGCGGCCCATCCGGTCAACCAGGGGCTGGCCTGCCAGCGCGGCGTGCGCGAGACGGCCGACCCCGGCGGGGAGTGGCTGACGCGACCGATGGTGCGCCGGGACGGCGAGCTGGTCTCGACGACGTGGGACGTGGCGCTGTCGGAGGCGCTGAGCGCCTTCCAGGGGATCGAAGACTACCCCGACGGCGAAGTAGCGGTGTTGGGCAGCGGCCAGCAGACCAACGAGGCGGCCTACGCGCTGGGTAAGCTGGCCCGCGGTGGCTTCGGGACCCGGTACTACGACGCCAACACGACGCTGTGCATGGCCAGCGCCGTCACCGCCTACTACCAGGCGTTCGGGAGCGACGCGCCGCCCTGCAGCTACGACGACATCCCCGAGGCCGAGGCTCACGTCGTCTGGGGAGCCAACCCGGCGGCGGCCCATCCCGTCATGTTCCGGTGGATCCGCCAGGCGGCCAGCGAGGACGGGGTGGAACTGATCGCCGTCGACCCCGTCGAGACCGAGACGGCTGGCCACGCCGACGCCCACGTCGCGCCCGAGCCCGGACAGGACCTGGCGTTGGCGCGGGCGGTGCTCGCCCGAGTCGTCGAGACCGACCGCGTCGACGCAGAGTTCGTCGCCGAGGCGACCGAGGGGTTCGACGACCTCCGGGAGACGCTGCCCGACAGCGAGACCGCCGCCGAGCGGGCCGGCGTCCAGATGGCCGACGTGGACCGCCTCGCGGACGCCTTCGCGCGGGACGCGCTGTGTTACTGGGGGATGGGCGTCAACCAGCACGTCCAGGGGACCGACGTCTCCCGGGCGCTGATCGACCTCTGCCTCGCGACGGGCAACCTCCGGCCGGGGAGCGGCCCGTTCTCGCTGACGGGCCAGGCCAACTCGATGGGGACCCGGGTGTGCTCGTGCAAGGGGAGCTGGCCGGGCCAGCGACCGTTCCAGGACCCCGACGAGCGCGCGTTCGTCGCCGAGGAGTGGGGCGTGCCCGTCGACCGGCTCCCGGACGACGCGGGCCCCGGGCCCGTCGGCACGTTCGACGCGTTCGACGACGAGGTCGGGGTCGCCTACACCGTCGCGACCAACCCGGTCGCGGGGATGCCCGACGCGAGCGCGGCCAAGGCGGCGCTCGAGGATACGTTCCTCGTCGCCCAGGACGCCTTCCGGACCGAGACGACCGACCTCGCCGACGTGGTCCTGCCAGCGGCGACCTGGGGCGAATCCGAGGGGACGGCGATGAACATGGAGCGGACCGTCTCGCGCGTGCGAGCGGCGACGGAACCGCCCAGCGGCGTCTGGACCGACCTGCGGATCGTCTCGACGATCGGCGCGCGGCTGTTCCCCGAGCTGTTCGACGACCCGAATCCCGACCCGGAGCGGCTGTTCGACGAGTTCGCCGGGATGACCGCCGGCAGTATCGCAGACATGTCAGGTATCACCTACGACCGCCTCGAGGACCGCAAGGCGCTGCGCTGGCCCGCGCCGGACGCCCAGACGGACGCCGGCTATCGCTACTACGACGGCGACGACGGCAACCGCGGCTACGTCCCGAGCGAGGGCGACAACGGGGTCGCGCCAGAACCGGACACGGGCGAGGAATCGTGGTCGTTCCCGACGCCCAGCGGGAAGGCGGGGTTCTCGACGGCCCGTCAGGAAGGGCTACCCGAACCGGTCGACGACGACTACCCGCTGACGCTGACGACCGCCCGCGAGTCCGAGCAGTACAACACGGGCGTCCGCTCGCGGGACGTGGACGACCTCGATCCGGTGGTCGCGCGAATCAACCCCGAGACCGTCGCCGCTAGCGACGCCGTCGACGAGGGCGCGGTCGTCGTCGAGACACGCCGTGACGCCGTCCCCGCGACGGTCGACCCGGACCCAGCCGTGCCGGAGAGGCTGGTCTGGCTCCCGATCCACCACCCGGCGACCAACCGCCTCACCGTCGACGCGCTTGACCCACAGTCGAAGGAACCGAACTTCAAACAGTGCGCCGTCCGACTCGTCGCACCCGCCGACCGGGCGACCGCCGCGGCCACGTCGACCGCGCGCGCCGACGACTGACCGCTCCGTCCGGATCTCTCGCCACCCTCGCTACCGCCGCTCATCACACCCAGCGGCCGGAACGGGCGCGATCTGACCCGCGACGTCCGGCCGCGTCCGGCGCGCACACTCGCGCAGTGATAGAAGATTGATGATTCGGCGACCCCTGTCCGAAACTCGACGCCCGTCCGGTTTTCCGAGTGCGGATTCGACGTATTACATCCTTATATCTTCGTTATTCCTCCTAATATCTCCCGTTCGTCCAGATGCCGAGCTACTGTGTTGAACTTCTAAACGACTAGGATTATATGTTACGAGTATCCAAATTATATCCGTGTAAAGGTGGACGTTCAATATGGGATTCGATAAAATACTGGACGAACAAACGGAAATGGTCGTTAATTACGGTTCAGCGGTCGTCGGTGCGGCCGCCGGTGAGGGGGAGGTGCCGGCATGGGACTGATCAGGATGACCAAGTGGCGGACGCTGGTGCTCGCCACGGTCGGGTTCAACTTCTCGTTCCTGATCTGGTTCTCGTTCGCCCCGTTCACGGAGCCGATGGCCGAGGAGTTCGGGCTCTCGCTGGCGGAGATCGGGATCCTGGCGAGCGCGGCCATCTGGCTGGCGCCGTTCGGCCGCATCCTGACGGGCTGGCTCTCCGACAAGTTCGGGGCGCCCGCCGTCTTCGCCATCGTGCTCACGTACGTCGGCGTGTTCTCGATAGCGAGCGCGTTCGCACAGAGCTACGCCGTCTTCTTCGTCGAGCGGCTCATCGTCGCGACGGCGGGGATCACCTTCGTCATCGGGATCCAGCACGTCTCCGAGTGGTTCGAGGAGGAGAACCTCGGGACCGCCGAAGGCATCTACGCCGGCATCGGCAACGCCGGTGCGGCCGGCGGCGCGCTCATCCTCCCGCGCGTGTTCGGCTCGAACTGGAGCGGTCCGCTGTTCGAGACGAACTGGCGCGCTGCCTTCTTTTACACGGGCTGTGTCTCCATCCTGCTGGCGGTCGTCTACTACGCGCTCGGCGAGGCCGCAAAGAGCGACGAGAAACGGCAGGCCACCGCCGACAACGCGAGCTTCAAGGGCTGGTTCTACACCGCCACCCGCTACGGGACGGTCGTCCTCGCGCTCGCCTACGTGATGACCTTCGGGCTCGAGCTGTCGATGAACGGTTGGCTCGCGACCTACTACCGGGAGGGGTTCTCGACGGACAACCTCGTGCTCGCGTCGACGTTCGCGGCGACGTTCTCTGTCGCGGCGGGCCTGCTGCGACCCATCGGCGGCTACGTCAGCGACGTGCTCGCCCGCAACGAGCGGAACATCCTCCCAGTCTTCACTGGACGCTACCGCGAGCAGTGGACGTTCGTGACGCTGTGTTTCGTCATTCTGACGATGTTCGGGATGACGCTGGCGGGCCTCTCGGGCGTCGTGCTCGGCGCCGTCGCCGCCGGCTTCCTGGTCGGAACGGCCTGCGCCTTCGCGGAGGGCTCCATCTTCGCGCAGGTGCCGGCGATGTTCCCCAACAGCTCCGGCGCGGTCGCGGGCGTCGTCGGCGGCGTCGGGACGGTCGGCGGGATCGTCTACCCGCTCGTCTACTCCGCGCCGTTCCTGGCGAACCTGCACATCGGCTACTCCATCGTCGCCGTCTCGATGATCCCGATCGTCCTGCTGGCGGCGTGGGTGTTCCAGCCCCACGTCGCCGAGATCGCGACCGAGAGCGGCTTCGTCGGCGCGAGCGGTGGTTCGGAGTCGGCCGCCCCGGGGGACGACTGAGATGCGGTCGGCACTGTTGCTGGCCGGCGTCGGGAACGCGTTCGACCCCCACGCCGAAGCGACGCCGCTGCGTCGGGTCGCCGACGCGGTCGCGTCCGCGGTCGACGAGGTCGTGGTGACCTGTTCGGCCGACGACCGCGCCGCCGCGTCCGAGGCGCTCGGTGACCTCCCCCACCGGCTCGCGGTCGACCCGATCGCCGACGAAGGCCCGGTCGCAGCCGTCCGGACCGGCGTCCGGGTCACGACGGGCGACGCGGTCGCCGTCGTCGCCGGCGACGTGCCGACCGTCGACACGTCGCTGCTCGACGACTGCTTCGACGCCTGCGCCGACACCGCCGCGGTGCCCCGCAGCGACGGCCGGCTCCACCCGCTCCACGCCGTCTACGACGCCGACGCGGCCCGCGTCGCCTGCGATCACACGCTCGCGGCCGGCTCCGGCCGGCTCTACGACGTGCTCTCGCGGCTCGACCCCGTCGTCGTCGACGCCGAAGCGCCCGACGTGGACGCCCACCCCCTGACCGCCGGCTCGCACGCGGACCTCGCGCCGGCCACGGACCGACTCGGCACCTGACCCCACGACCGGAACTGCCGCCCGATCCCACCCAAATGCGTTTAAGATCATTGTATTTCGAGCGTTCGTTCGAATATCGAGACAGTATATCGAAGTGTTAAACGATTATTCTTATATGCGTCGCAGTCGGCTAGCTGAGACGTAAACAAGAAGACGAACGTTCGAGTATTTGCCGAAATTGCGGACAAACCTAAACAGAGACAATCCATGCCACACAAGAAGGAAGCCTGGAAGGACGAGATGTACGGGGACGAAGTACGCGAGAAGATCGAGGAGTTCGCCGAGAAGGGGTGGGACGCCATCCCCGAGGACGAACGCGACGAGTGGTTCTCCCGGTTCAAGTTCTGGGGGGTATTCCACCACCGCGGGGGCCAGGAGTCGTATTTCATGATGCGGCTGACCAACTGCGGCGGCGTGCTCGAACCCGAGCAGCTGAAGGCCATCGGCGAGGTCGCTCGCGACTACGCCGAGGGCCCCGTCGAGAACCCCGAGTTCGGCAACGGGTGGATCGACTTCACGACCCGCCAGTCGATCCAGCTCCACTGGCTCAAGCTGGAGGACGTCCCCGAGATCTGGGAGAAGCTCGAAGCGGTCGGCGTCTCCTCGCGCTCAGCGGGCGGGGACACGATGCGCAACATCTCCGGCTGCCCGGTCGCCGGCAAGGCCGAGGAGTACGTCGAGTCCCGGGAACTGCTCGACGAGATCCAGGCCGACATTCGCGGCGACGACGAGCTGGCCAACATGCCCCGGAAGTTCAACATCTCGGTGACGGGCTGTCGCCAGGGCTGCGCCCAGGACTCGATCAACGACATCGGCCTCGAACCGGCGCACAAGTTCATCGAGGTCTCCGAGCTCGACTCGGAGAGTCGGCAGACGGAGTCTGACGGAAGGGAGGAAGTCAAGGGCTTCAACGTCCGCGTCGGCGGCGGCCTCGGCGGCCGCGAACCGCGCGAGGCCCGCCCGCTGGATCTGTTCGTCACGCGCGACCAGGCCAAGGAGACCGTGCGGGCGTTCGTCGAGTACTACCACGAGGCGGGCAACCGCGAGAACCGCTCGAAGAACCGCGCCCGTTTCTTCGTCGACGAGCACGGCACCGACGCCATCCGCGAGGAACTGGACGAGCGGCTCGACTTCGAGCTCGAACGCGCGGGCACGGACCTCCGCGGCGAGTACACCTACAACGCCGGCAAGTCCAGCGAGCGGGGCGCCCACGACCACGTCGGCGTCTACGACCAGAAAGACGGCAGCAACTACGTCGGTCTCTCCGTCCCGGTCGGACGGATGCCCGCCGAGGACGCCATCGACCTCGCCGACCTCGCCTCCGCGTACGGCTCCGGCGAGGTCCGGCTGAGCCGGCGCCAGAACCCGCTGATCATGGACGTGCCGGACGGGCAGCTCGCGAACCTCCTCAACGAGGACCTGCTCGACACCTACCGGCCCGAGCCCAACCCCTTCGAGCAGGGCGCGATGGCCTGCACCGGGACGGAGTTCTGCTCGCTGGCGCTGACGGAGACGAAGGCCCGGATGGCTCGGATGCTGCGGTACCTCGCCAAGGAGGTCGAACTGCCCGACGACGTGGACCGCATCAAGATGCACTACTCCGGCTGCACGGCCGACTGCGGCCAGGCGATGACCGCCGACATCGGCCTGCAGGGCATGCGCGCTCGCAAGAACGGCGAGATGGTCGAGGCGCTGGACGTGGGCGTCGGCGGCGGCATCGGCGAGGAGCCGACGTTCATCGAGTGGGTGCGCCAGCGCGTCCCCGCCGACGAGGTGCCGGGGATGATCGCAAACCTCGTCGAGGCCTACGCCGCGCTGCGCGAGGAGGGCCAGACCTTCCGCGAGTGGGTCGACGCCACCGGTCACGAGACCATCGTCGAACTCGCCGAGCCCGAAGAGGTCGAGGGGTACGAGGACCCCTGTCTCGCCGACGGGAAACAGTCGTGGTACCCCTTCGCCGACGGCGAGAGTCCGGCGCCGACCGACGCCGAGGGCCAGCCGCTCTCGGCGGACGACTAATGGTCGACCCAGCGACCGACCGCGACGCCGCCGCGGACCGAGCGGCCGACGATACCGGGCCGACCGACACGACGGCGGCCTCGGAGGCCGCCTTCGACGTGGCGCCGGAGCTGTTCGGCGCCGCGCCCGGCGACGGCGACCGCCACCGAGTGCCGGACGACGCCGCGCTGTAGGACCGATTGTGCTCGTTTTCGCGACTCCGTCAGGTGATCGCGCGCACGGCCACGGCTTCCAGCAGCAACAGCAGATTGTAGGTCACGGTCGCGAGCGCCCCGACGAGAAAGAAGGTGACCAGCGCCACCCCGTCCGGTGTCGCGTCGAGGACGAGACTGACGGCCGCCAGCGCCCCGCCGGTCGAGAGGATGTGGATCGCCGAGACCACCAGCGACGAGGGCGATTCCTCGACGTGCATCTCCGCGGAGAATCCCTCGAACGCGAGCGCGGCGAGCAGCCCGAACCCCGCGAGCGCGCCCGCCACGAACGAGAGGATTCGGGCGACCCCGGGGACGCTGTAGCTGTGGATCAGCAGCGCGCCGCTACCCCAGATCGTCAGCGTGTAGCCGTACGCTTCCGACTCCGAAGCGAGGTTCGCCGCCAGTCGCGTCCGGTACTCCATCGGCCGGCCGTAGGATCGGCCGGGGCATAAATTCGAACGGGTCACGGTCGCTCCGGCGCCCCCACTCAGCGCGCCCTTCGACGGTCGGCGCCGTCGCTCAGAGCCCGGACGACCCGAGTTCGCAGAAAGTTGATGACACGTGGCGAACATCCGCTCGTGTGAGTACCTCCGAGCGAGCGAACCCCGTTCTCGCGTTCGGGCTGGCGGCGATCGCCGTCGCGCTCTCGCTCCGACTGTTCCACCTGAACCCGAACCTCCCCAGCGATACCGGGATCCCGATGGGGCCGCGGTTCTGGTACGACCGGCCCGGCTTCGCCCCGAACGACTACCCCGTCCTCGCGTGGCTCGCCGTCGTCGGGGCGATCCACGCCGCCCGTCCGCGCCGCCCGCCGGGTCACGCGCTGGCGTTTCTGACCGGTATCGTCGCCGCGGGATGGGCGCTCGCGGCATTCGCGCCGTGGCGCTTCGGCACCGGTGCTCTCTACGTCCCGGCGCTCGGCTGGTACCTGCTGGTGCTCGGCGGCGTCGTCACGACCGTCGCGGCGGCGCGGGAGCTGTACGCCGAGGCCCGCGAACCGGGCCGCCCTTACGACGAGCCCGCCAACGTCGACCCATGACAGTCGTCACGAACGGTGGCGTCGACCTGTACTACGAGGCCAGGGGCGACCCGCGGCCGCCCGAGGACGCCGACCGCGCCGCAGACACGGTGGTGTTCGTCGAGCCGGCGGGCTACGGCGCGTGGGTGTGGGGCTGGCAACACGCCGCCCTGGCCGAGGGCTTCGAGACGGTCACCTGGGACCTGCGGGGGACCGGCCGCTCGGACGCGCCCGACGGCCCCTACGAGGTCCGGACGCTCGCGGGCGACCTGGAAGCGGTCCTGTCGGACCACGGCGTCGCCGACGCCCACGTCGTCGGCGCCGGCCTCGGCGGGATGGTCGCGCTGGAGTACGCACACCGCTACGACCGCGCCGCCTCGCTGACGCTGTTCGGGACGGCCGCCGCCGGCGACCGCGTCGACGCCGACGCGCTCGACTCGCTGTTCGCGCCCCGCGACGACCCCGAAGCGCTCCGGGCGTCGCTGCGCAACGCCTTCGGGGCCGACATCGACGCCCACGCCGACGTGGTCGACGAGATCGTCGGCTGGCGCCGCGAGGAGGACGCCGACCGCGCGGGCTTCGACGCTCAGGCCGCCGCGATGGCCGCCTTCGACCGCTCGGACTCGCTGTACGAGATCACGACGCCCGCGCGGGTGTACCACGGCGTGGACGATGCAGTCGTCCCGACCGAGGCCGGTCGAGACCTGGCCGAGGGGCTGCCCCGCGGGGAGTTCACCGCCGTCGAGGGCGGCCATTGCTGTTTCGTCGAGGAGAGCGCCGCGGTCAACGACGCGCTGCTCGGCGACTTCGAGGACGGCGGGTGACAGCCGCTCGCCGGCAGGAATTCGCAAGCCGGCGGTTTACACGCCGGACGCTCGTCATCAGGGGTATGTCGAACGACGAGCGCGACGACCGGGACGACGCCGATCCCGGCGATACCGAGTCCGGCGACGCCGACGACGGGAGCGACGATAACTGGGTTGGCGATAGCGTCGACGAGGACGCCGGCGGGACGGCCGACCGCGATACCGGCGGACCCACCGCCAGTTCGAGCGCGAGCGGACAGAAGGGTCCGGACGAGAAGTACTGCGCCGAGTGCGGTGCGGTCATCAACGAGAAAGCCGAGATCTGTCCGGAATGTGGCGTCCGCCAGCCCGGGATGGAGTCCGGCAACGACGAGCGGATCGTCGCGGCGCTGCTCGCCATCCTGCTCGGGAGCTTCGGCGCCCACAAGTTCTACCTCGGGAACACCAAGCTCGGAATCGTGTACCTCTGTTTCTTCTGGACCGGGATCCCCGGCATCATCGGGATCGTCGAGGGCGTCATCTACCTCACCAAGAACGACGACGAGTTTCGCCGCCAGTACGTGGACGAGTGAGCCCGCGAATCCGGACGGAACGACTCGTCCGCCGGGCGCCCGCGCCGGCCGCGTCGGCCGCATCGGCCGCGAACTCCACGCCGGGCTCGCCCGGACCCGGCGGTATCTCCTCAGTCACCACGAACCCGACGAGTACTATCGCTGTCACCGCCTCGCTCTCGGCGGTCGGACGGTCCACCTCTGTGCCCGCTGTAGCGGCGTCTACCCCGGGATCCCCGCGGGCGTCGCGCTCGTCCTGACCGACACCGCGCCGGCCGCGTGGCCGTGGCTGGTCGCCTGCGGCCCGGCGCCGGCGCTGGCCGACTGGGCGGTGACGACGTTCTCGCCGCGGCGCGGGTCGAACGCGGTCCGGACCGCCTCGGGCGCGCTCCTGGGACTGGGATACGGGGTCGCGGTCCCGTGGTTCCTGACGGCGCGACCGCTCTGGCTGCTGGCGGTCGCGGCGGGCTACGGCGGGGTCGCCGCGGCGCTGCTGGTCCGGTCGCGGACCGAGAGCGGCGGCGAAGAAACCGACCGCGACGGCGAAAACGCGGGCGAGAATCGATCACAGGGCACGTAGTACTGCCAGGGTGGACAGGCTTTTACTCGCCGAGCCGTTGGAGTACGACGATGACACGGCCGCGCATCGCCCTGTTGAACGCAGCCCACGAGGCCGAGGGCAACCGGCGCAACTTCCGCCGGGAACTCGACGCCGACCTGACGGAGTTTCACCTCCCGACGGGACAGTACCCGGAGACCTTCGAGTTCGACGGCGCGGTGGTCACCGGCTCCCGCGCCTCGGTCTACTGGGACGAGGAGTGGATCGCGCCGACCAAGGAGTGGGTCGACGAGGCGATCGACCGCGGGCTGCCGTTCCTGGGCGTGTGTTACGGCCACCAGCTGCTCGCGGACGTGCTCGGCGGGACCGTCGAGCCGATGGGGGAGTACGAGATCGGCTACCGGACCGTCGAACACACCGGCGACTCGGTGCTGTTCGAGGGGATCGACGACGACTTCACCGTCTTCACCACCCACTCGGACTACGTGGCCGAACTCCCGCCGGGCGCCGAACGGCTGGCCGGCAACGACTACGGCGTCCACGGCTTCCGCGAGGGTCGGGTGTTCGGCGTCCAGTTCCACCCCGAGTACGACATGGACACCGCCGCCGAGGTGACCGTCGGCAAGGAGGGCCAGCTCTCCGAGGACCGCATCCAGTCGGTCCTCGACGGGATCACGCCCGAGAACTTCGACGCCGCCTGCGAGGCCAAACAGGTGTTCGACAACTTCATCGCGTTCGTCCGCGAGGTCGACGCGACCGACACCGTGCCCGCCGACGACGCCGTCGCCTCCGACGACTGATATCGACGGGCCTCGCGTGACCCGGCGGCCCGGCGAGCGCTTTTCACGACTCGCGTCCAAGGACGGGCATGCTCGACTACGTGGGCCTGGAGGCCGATCTGAACGAGGAGGAGCGGCTCGTCCGCGACACGGCCCGGGAGTTCGTCGACGATCGGGTCCGCCCCGACATCGATGACCACTTCGAGGCCGGCACGTTCCCCGAGGAGCTGATCGCGGAGATGGGCGATCTGGGCTTCTACGCGCCGAACCTCGACCACGAGGCGACGGCGAACCTCGGCGAACGAGCCTACGGGCTCGTGATGCAGGAACTCGAAGCGGGCGACTCGGGCGTGCGCTCGATGGCCTCCGTTCAGGGGGCGCTGGTGATGTACCCGATCCACGCCTTCGGCTCGGCGGCCCAGCGCGAGCGGTGGCTGCCAGCCCTCGCCGACGGCTCCGCGGTGGGGTGTTTCGGCCTCACGGAACCCGACCACGGCTCGAACCCCAGCGCGATGGAGACCCGCGCCGAACGAAGCGACGACGGCGACGGGTACGTCCTCAACGGCTCGAAGACGTGGATCACGAACGCCCCCATCGCCGACGTCGCGCTCGTGTGGGCCAGGGACCGCTCGGCGGCCGACGATCCGGTCCGCGGCTTTCTCGTCGACACGGACCGAGAGGGGATTACCACGAACCACATCGACGGCAAGCTCTCGATGCGCGCCTCGGTGACGGGGGAGATCGGCCTGAACGACTGCTACGTCCCCGAGTCGGCGGTCTTGCCCGACGTGTCGGGGATGAAAGGCCCCCTCTCGTGTCTCACGCAGGCCCGCTACGGCATCGCGTGGGGCGCCGTCGGCGCGGCGCGGGACTGCTTCGAGGCCGCCCGCGAGTACGCGACCGACCGCGAACAGTTCGGTGGCCCGATCGCACGATTCCAGCTCCAGCAGGAGAAACTCGCGGAGATGGCCACGGAGATCACGACCGCCCAGTTGCTGGCCTATCGGCTCGCGGATCTGAAAGAACGAGGCGACCTGCGACCCCAGCAGGTGTCGATGGCCAAACGCAACAACGTCGCGATGTGGCGCGACGCGGCCCGCACCGCCAGGGAGATGCTGGGCGGCAACGGCATCACGACCGACTACTCGCCGATGCGCCACCTCGCCAACGTCGAGACGGTGTATACCTACGAAGGCACCCACGATATTCACACGCTGATCGTGGGCGAGGACCTGACCGGCATCGCTGCCTTCGAGTGACGCGACCGCCGAAACTGCGCGAGGCGGACCCCCGAACTTATCAGGAGGCGCGCCAACCACTCGGCGATGGAAGCCGGGTTCGTGGGAGCGATGGCGCTGGTGGCCGCATTCGGACTGGTCGTCGCGTCGCCGGTCGTCGCAGGAGTGGCGTGGGCGCTCTCGACGCGAACTGACTACTTCGGGGACGCGCTGGGGACGGTCCTCGCGGGAGCGGTGGGTCTGTTCGCGGCGGGCGCGGTCGCGCTGGCGGTGCTCGTCGATCCGGCCGCGGGGCTGACGTTCGCCGTCGTCGCCGCTGGGGCGGCGCTGGTCCTCGCGGTCGTCCCGGTGCTGTTCGGTCGGCAACTGCTCGGCCGCTGGACGCTGCTGGACGCCGACGAGGCCCTGGCGTACGCCACGCTCGGGTGGCCTGTCGCGATGGTCACGAGTGCCGTCCTGTTCGTCGCCCCCGGCGGGTTCACCCGCTACAACGTCCTCTTCCTCGACGGGCTGGCCGCAACCGTCGCCTGGACGACGCTCGTACTCGTCGTCACGCTCGGCCCGGCGCTCGCCGGGCTGGCGCTGTACAACGCCGTCGAGCGGTTCGCGCGCGGTCGCAGCGCGAGGAGCGGACTCAGGTGAACCGCCCGGTCTCGGCGCCGCAGTCCGTGCAGCGAGTCACGAGCGCCTCGCGGTCGTCGGCCATCTCGACGGTCCCCTCGGTGCGGCCGCCGCAGTCGGGGCACTCCCGGAGCATCTCGGTCCGTCCGGCGTCTTTCGGGGCGCCCATCGCGAGCGCGACCACGCGCTCGTCGCCGGCGTTGCGGCCCAGCTGCCACTCGCCGGGGGCGAAGCGGACGGCCTCGCCCGCGGAAACGGCCACGTCGCCGTCCTCGGTCTCGAAGGTCGCCGTCCCCTCGATCACGTAGAAGACCTCCTCCTGGTCGGGGTGGCGGTGGTAACCGAAGCCGAAGCTGTCGCCGGGGTCGAGTTCGTAGTAGTTCAGCGCCAGTTCCGCCGTCCCGAGCGCGGCGGCGAGCGCGCGCTTGTCGGCGGCCGGTCCCATCCGCCGTTCGACGTCCTCGCGGTCGACGTGGTCCATAGCGGCGGCTACGGCGGCGAGTCAGTAAAGCCTCGTGTGGGGCGAGCGCGAACCGAGCGGGGCACGAGCGGGCGGGAGGGCGGCGAACAGGGCGACGGCGAGCGGTCCACTGAGCGGTGGCGTATGCGGCCCGGGCGCTCACTCGGCGCGGTCGATGTCGAGGTCCTCTTCGATCCCGTCGAGCCAGTCCGAGTCGGCGATCTCCTCCATCTGCTCGCGGAAGTGCGTCTTGCAGACCCCGACCTTGACGCCGTCTTTCTCGACGGCGATCTCGGCCTCGCGGTCGCAGTAGTGGCACTGCATACCCGTGCTTGGATCCGAGGGGCATTGAACCCTGCGGCCGCGGAGACCGACGCGGCGGCCGCTGACGTAGCGCTCGGGCGGCATACCCACGACGGATCGGTCGGGCGGGGGACCAGCCGACCGGTCACGACGAGACGTGGCCGGTCACGGGGCGACGCCGAGGGCGTCGCGGACCCGCTCGTACTCGTCGGTCGACAGGCCGGTCTCGCCGAGCGAGCGGTCGTGCGCGTCGCTCCCGCCCGTGACGGTCAGGTCGTTTCGCTCGGCGACCGTGCGTACGTCTTCGACGGCCAGCTCACCGTTCGCGCCGGTGTGGGCCCGGGCGCCGTAGGGGTACGCGACTTCGACGGCGTCGAGCCGAGGGGCGAGTTCCAGCGCCGCCTCGGGTTCCGGGTAGCGCAGCGGGTGTGCGAGGCTGACGAGGGCGCACGCGTCGCTCAGGAGCTCGCGGCCGTGCTCGAACGAGGGGACGTCGCGGGCGACGTAACAGGGGTCGCCCTCGCCGATGAGGCCGCCGAAGACGTCGGGGATCGAGTCGTAGTCGTCGTCGCTCTCGATCACCGCCCGCGCGATGTCCGGCCGGCCCAGTCCCGGCTCGGGCTCGGCCGGGATCGCGTGGCCGAGCCGCTCCTCGACGCGGTCGACGATCGTGCGGCCGCGCTCGACGCGGTCGCGCTGGAGGCGGTCGATCTCGGCGACGAGCGCGTCGGTCGGGGTGACGCCGTAGCCCAGCACGTCGACGCGCTGGTCGTCCGCCTCGACGCGGAGTTCGATGCCGTGGACCACGGTGACCCCGTCGCGTTCGACGACGGGCGCGTCCAGGTCGGGGTGAACGCGGTCGTGGTCGGTGATCGCGACGGCGTCGAGCCCGGCCGCTCGCGCCGCGGGCGGCACCTCGGAGAGACGGAAGGTTCCGTCGGAGTTGTCGGTGTGAACGTGGAGATCCGCGGCGACCATACCCCTCTGTGGGACCGGGCGGTCAAGCCGGTTGCGGTCGACGCGAGTCCGACGGCCGCCTACTTGTCGAGGAAGTCCGGCCGGTCGGTCGCGTCGATCTCGTCGGGGTCGGGCTTCTCGAGGCCCTCGAACTTGTCGACGGCTTCGGGGAGCCCGTCGCGCCCGCCAGTGGGGAGGTCGTCCTCGTCGACGGTGACCGTCTCGCCCTCGACGAGCTCGTCCCACACCTGCTCCTCGTCGGCGTCCGCCGGGGCGGCCTCGCGACCCTCGTTTTTCCCCTCGCGGAAGGCGAGCTCGACGATGCTCTTGGTGTAGGCGGTGTCCATCTCGTCGTGGACGGCCTCGAACTCCTCGCGGTCGTACTCGCCGAGGGACTCGGCGACGCCGAGAGCGTAGGCGCGCTCGGTCGCCTCGTCCCTGTCGAGGGCCGTCCACGACGTGCCGTACTTCCGTTCGTACAGTCCCATGGGTCAGGCCTCGACTTTCTGCTCCGGCCGCACCCGCAGCCCCCTGTCGGAGAAGTCGATCGCGCGGATGTCGCAGTCGATGGCCGTCCCGCGCATCTTGATCACCTGAACCCCGCGGGTCATCCCCCCCTTCTCCAAGTAGTTGTGGAAGAAGATGACGCCGTGGGCGAGGTAGTGTTCGTCGGCGTAGGAGGACGGGTCGGTCATCTCCGAGATGAGGACGATCGTCGTCCCGGTCTGTTTCAGCGCCGAGAGAAAGCCGGTGATCTCGTCGGCCATGTCGTTGAAGAAGTGCTGGAGCAGCATCGTCGAGTCGATGACCGCACGGTCGATGTCCTGCTGTTCGAGGAACGCGACGATGCGATTGGTGAGCCCGCCCTCCGTGCCGAACTGAGTGATCGTCCGCTTGCCGCCGTCGGTCATCAGGTTGAGGAACTGCACCTTCCCGGAGGCCATCACCTGGTCGAAGCCGAAGTCGTAGCCCGACATGTCCTGCATCAGCTCCTCTTTAGTCTCGTGCATCGTCACGTAGAGGCAGTTCTCCCCCGCCTTGGCGCCCTGCGTGATGAACTGCGAGGAGAAGGTCGTCTTCCCGCTCCCCGGGGGACCGCTCACCACGTAGAGCCTGTCTTTCAGGAGGCCGCCCTGGACCAGCTCGTCGAACCCAGGGACGCCGCTTGACACGCGCATACCGTCGGATCGACGCTCCCGATATAGACCTTTGCCCCTCGTTTTTCACCGCTGATAACAGTACGCGCCGGATCGCCGCTCCGTCGTGGTCTCGTCGGTCGGTCGCGGTCGGGTGCGGTCGTCGACGGGGTCCGTTCAGCCCAGTCGGCCGAGACACGAGCGGCAGAAGACGACCGCCGGTGCGTCCGTGTTGGCCGCCCCGCAGTGCCCGCAGACGACGGTGTGACCGGGCGTCGGAGCGGAGTCGGCCCCGCGATCGCACTCGGTGTACGCACCGCGACCGCTCACGGGGCCGCCCGTCACGTTACTCGCACCGGATTCTGGCTGTTCGCCCGCACCGTCGACTCCCGCCGGTGCCGACCGATCGGGCGCGAAGTAGCGAAAGAGGACGAACTCGAAACAGAGCACGACCCCGAGCGCGAGTGCCGCGAACGCCCAGCCGTCCATGCCCGGAGGTTCCGACGGACCCGACTTCAGGGTTCGGCCGCGAGTATCGACGATGATACCGAACCGGGACGACTCACCGGAGCTGCGCCAGACACTCGTGGCAGTAGGTGTAGGCCCCCTCGTCGGCGTTTTCGGTCCCACACTGGTGACAGCGGACGCCGTCGCCGCCCTCGTCGGCTCCCTCGTGCGACCGGGCGTCGCCCTCACCGACCGACCGGCCGCGTTCCCCCGACTGCGGTGGCGAGGCCTCGTTCGACTCCAGCGAGACGCCGCCCAGCGACCGGTCTTCGGAGAAGTACCGGACCAGCAACAGCTGCAGGAGGGTGAACCCGGCGAGGTAGACGAGGATCCAGCCCCACGGTTCCATACCATGAGATACGTTGCCACTGCACTTGGGTGTTTGGCCGGGAGGTGAAACCCAGCGGGTCGGGGAGCGTCCCGCGACCGCGGGGCGGTGGGCGTCAGTCGGCGAGTCGTCGCAGGGGCGCTCGCACTCGCGGGAGGAGGACGACCAGCGGGATCGCGCCCAGGACCAGGCCGTGCGTGACCGTGTTCCCGAGCGTGCTGACCGCGGCGTCGGCGGCGGTCGCGGTCTCCTCGACGGTGAGGTACGCGACGCCCTCGAAGACCGCCTGGACGAACGCCCCGAGCGTCGCGCCGACGGCCAGCGACCGAGGTCGGGTCGGGTCCTCGGCCACGTCGTGGAGGTACCACCCGAACGCGGAGAACCCGACGACGTACCCGATGAACCCGATCGGGTCGTCCAGTTCGTACCCCTCGAACACGTCGAGGACGCCCTCGCCGAGCGCCGCACCGAGCCCGACGGCCATCGTGGGGATGGCGGCGCGTGCGGCGACTATCAGGAGGTACGGAATGAAGAAGGGCTTGAGGTCCACGTCGACGGCGACTTCGCCGAACGACTCGGTGAACAGCAGTCCGAGCGCGAACAGCACCGCGCTCGCCGCGGCGAACGCCACGTTGCGCTCCAGCGACCCGGGTCCCGGATCCGACCCGGCATCGCCCGATTCGACTCGGACGTCGCGTCCAACTCCGGCGTCCAGTCCGGTTACGCCGGGTCCGGCGTCCAGTCCGGTTGCGCTCGGTCCGTCCCCGCTCGGTCCGCGCCCGTACCCATCGGCGCCGCCGTCGCCCGCCGGTTGGTCGCCCTCCGTTCCCATCGTTTCCGGGTCCCACCCCGCACCGCAAAACCGCTGCTATGAGATCGGCGCCCCGATACAGCGAAGTATATAGTCCACATACCAACGTTGAAATCCAAATGCGTCGATCGCACCGACAGTGTCGGCTGTGCTGAGAACGCTCCGACGAGATTCCGCACAGTTCGGGATGACGTGTCTCTGGGTATCGTTCACGATATCGTACATCTCGTTTTTCTATATATTTCGAGACGCCCGTGAGATCGCCGACGCGAGCCTGGACGGCTACCTCGAAGTGATCCTTTTGGGGGTGCCGACGGTCGTCCTGCTCGGCGGGACGGTGTGGCTCCGTGACACCACGGTCGACGCCGACCTCCGTCCGCGGATCGTCCGGTGGACCGTCGGGATGGCGCTGTTTTTCGCCCTCGCGATGTACGCCGCGCTCGTCGTCGTCGAGACGCGGTTCGACCCGGGCGAGCAGTGGCTGATCCTCTTGCTCTCGGTCGGCTTCGGCGCCTCGTCGGGGACCGTGATGGGCGTCTTCTCGATCCGGTCGAAACAGCGCGAACGCGAGCGCAACGAGTCCATAGCGGTCGCCCGCCGCACGGAGCGCGAGCGGAGTCAACTGGAGTATCTCAACCACTACCTCCGCCACGAGGTGCTCAACGAGGCCCAGAAGATCAACGGCTACGCGTCCCTGCTCGACCGCGAGGTCGACGTGGACGGCGAGGCCGCCGTTCACCTGGCGACGATCCGTGACAGTAGCGACGAGATCGCCGCCTTCGTCGGGTCTATTCGGACGATCCTCGACGCTTCGGACTACGACCCCGACCTGACGCCCGTGGACGTCCGAGCGGTCGTCGAGGCGGAGGCTGAACAGGCCCGTCGGACCAACCCCGAGGTCAGCGTCGACGTGCGCGGTCCCGACGGCGTTCGCGCCCGCGCCGGTGACCTCTGCAACCGCGTGTTCCGCAACCTCCTCGAGAACGCGATCGAACACAACGGAGACGACCTATCTATCGCGGTGACGGTCGCCAGCGGCGAAGAGTGGGCGACGGTGCGGGTCCGCGACGACGGCGACGGTATCCCGCCGACGGCTCGTGAGACACTGTTCGACCCACCCGAATCGGGCGATCACGGCTACGGACTGTGCCTCACGAACCACCTCGTGCAGGTCTACGGCGGCCGACTCGCCCTCGGCGAGACCGGACCGGACGGAACGGAGTTCGTCGTCCGATTCCCCCTCGTCACCGACGGCACCGACGCGACCGCCGCAACCGGCGAGAAGCGGAAGCTAACCCTGTGATCGTCACGTTTTTGCCGATCTGACGTGTCGGTCCGGACGAACATGTCCCCCGTCGCCTCTCCTTCCGACCGACCGGGCGACTCGTCGCCCGACCCGTCCCGCCGCCGGTTCCTCCGTGCGGGCGCCGGACTCGTCGGCGCCGTCGGCCTCGCGGGCTGCGTGCTCTCGACCGAACCGTACACCGAACGCGTCGAGCGGTCGTTCGACCCCAGTGGCGCCGACGAACTCGCCGTCCGGACCGACTCCGGCGACGTGACCCTCTCGCCCGGCGACGGCGAGGCGGTTTCGGGTACCGTCCGAAAGGAGTCGAGTTCCGGCGAGGACGCCCTCGACGAGGTGACTGTCGAGGGGCGCGTCGAGGACGGCCGACTCACCGTCGCACCGCGGCCGCTGGACCCGGACGCGGACGTCTCCGTGACCCTCGACCTGTCGGTCCCGGAGGAGCTCGCCGTCGTCGAGACGTCGTCGAGCAACGGGGATATCGAGGCCGAGGGCGTCGCGGGAGACGGGACCTACAGCTCGGCCAACGGCGATGTGGACGTGACCGGCGTCGACGGCTTCGTCACCGTCGAATCGACCAACGGCGACCTCACCGCGGGCGACGTAAGCGGTCTCGACGGCGCGGAGACGACCAACGGCGACGTGACCGTCGACGTGTCCGCCCTCCGCGAAGACGCGACCTGCCGGTCACGCAACGGCGACGTGGTCGCCGCTGTCGCCGACGACCTCTCGGCGGCGGTGACGCTGGAGACGACCAACGGCGACGCCACCGTCGAGGGCGCGCAGTTGACTATCGAGTCGTCGGGCGAACACCGCGTCGAGGGGACGATAGGCGCGGGCGAGCACGCGCTCGAACTCCGGTCGACAAACGGCGACGTAACGCTACGTGAGCAGTGAACCGCCTCTGGGTCGAGTGGTTCGAGCGAGCGTCGCGCTCTCGTCCTCGCGCGAATCGAAGACTCTCGGACGACCCCGAGGCACTCGGCCTGTCCCGCCTGTAGAACCGGACGACGCTACGAGTTACCCGGCGGTTGCCGCTCGCGCTGGAACTCGTCGAAGACGTCGAGATTCTCCGGCAGCTCGTACGCCAGTTTCCGCTCCGCACGGCGGTCGACGTTGGCGTCCTCGAGGTCGTCGGCGACCGGCTCCCAGCCGTCCTTGACTGCGATCGATTTGGCCGGCGTCCCCGCCGCGATGTGGTGGGCGGGCACGTCCGTGCCGGCGATGGATTTGGCGGCGAGCACGGAGTTTTCGCCCATGCGGACGCCGGCGCGGACCATCGAGTCGTAGGTGACGCGAGCGTCGTCCTCGATGATCGTGTGGTAGTTGTCGACGGCGGTCTGGTCGTTGACGTCGTGGTCGTGGCTGTAGACGTGGGCGTCGTCGGAGATGGAGACGCGGTCGCCGACGGTGAGCATGCCGCGGTCGTCGAGATGGACGTCGTCGTGGACGACGACGTTGTCGCCGATAGAGATGTTGTGGCCGTAGGTGAAGGTGATCCCCTTGAAGAAGCGGCAGTCGTCGCCCACCTCGGCGAAGAGGTGGTCGGCGAGCATCCGGCGGAAGCGAAGCGCGAACTCGACGTTGTCGGCCATCGGCGTGGCGTCGAACTGCCGCCAGAGCCACTGGAGGTACTTCGTGCGCTCGAACTCCCCGTCGTCCATCGATTCGACCTCGGCGTAGTACTCGCTCTCGAGGGTGACGTTGCAGGGGTCGTACCCCTGGAGGCGGACGCGCTCGGCGGGAGTGACCTCGCCCCCGGACTGCCAGCGCTCGTAGGCCTCCCGGTCGCCGAAGAGGTCGACGAGCACGTCCTCGACCACGTCACAGGTGTCCTCCCCGCCGGACAGTCGGTCGTCGACCTCCGCGATGAACGTGTGGATGCCCTCCTCGCCGCCCGGCGGCAGCGAGACGTGGCGCTTTGTCATACCACGTTCGTGGGTCGCGCCGGCAATATGGGTTTCCTTCCCGGCGGCGCCGCCCGGAGTCCCGCGACCGCGCCGGGACGCGACCGCGCGGCCGTCCCCGGGGCTTAAGCCTCGCAGGCCCCACTCCCGGACGATGACGGACGGCACCGGTCTCCGCGGCCTGTTCTGGAACGACCGCGAGCGCCGCCCCCGGGCGCTCCCGCGGCTCGGCCTCGCGCTCTTTCTCTTCGTAGTCGGCGGCGTCGGGGGCGCGCTCGCGTCGTCGGCGCTGGTCGCACTCGCGCCGAGTACCGCCGGGGCGACGCTGACCGCGCTCGTCTCCGTCGCCGCTCGCACGCTCCAGATCGCCGGCTTCGTCGCGGGCATCCTCGCCGCCGCCCGGCTGGTCGACCGGCGCCGGCTCTCGGATCTGGGGCTCGGTCGCTCGCCCGCGTGGTGGGCGGATCTGGCTTTCGGGCTCGCGCTCGGCGTCGCACTCCCCGGGCTGGTGTTCGCGGTCGAACTCGCAGCCGGCTTGCTCCGGGTGACCGGGACCGTCGTCACCAGGGCAGACCCCTCGGTGGCTATCGGGCCGAGCGTCGCGCCGGCGCTGGCGTTCGCGCTCGTCTCCGTCTACTTCGTCGGCGTCGGCGTCTTCGAGGAGTTGCTCTTCCGCGGGTACCTCCTGACGAACGTCGCCGAGGGACTCGCCGGCTGGCGCGGGATCGGTCTCGGCGGCGCCTTCGCCGGCGCGACGGTCGTCTCCGGCCTCGCCTTCGGCGTCGGCCACGGGGCGAACCCGAACGTCACCGCCCTCGCGCTGGTCAACATCGCGCTGTTCGGCGGCCTGTTCGCCGCGAGCTACCTCCTGACCGGTCGCATCGCGACCGCTATCGGCCTCCACGTCACCTGGAACGTCTCGATCGCTTCCGTGTTCGGCTTTCCGGTCAGCGGCTTCACGACGCCCGTGACCGTCGTCGCCGTCGAGCAGTCCGGCCCGACGGTCCTGACCGGCGGCTCGTTCGGCCCCGAGGGCGGCCTCGTCGCGCTCGGTGCGCTCGTCGTCGGATTCGGCGCGCTGGCCGGCTGGGTCCGGTGGCGCGAGGGCGAACTGCGGTGGCACGAGTCGGTCGCCCGGCCGGCGCTGCGGGGCGCTGCGGGCGACGATATAGCGACCACGACCCGGGACGACCCCGAACCCACCGACGAGTCGGCGACCGAGTAGCCGACCGTCACCCGCGTCGTCGCCCGCGGAGCGGCCCACCACCGGTAACGAAAAGACGCGTTTCACCCTTCGAAACGGCGATGCGTGGGGGCTCGCTACCACGAGGTATGACGGACCAGTCGAACGCGAGCGACGGCGAGGGCGCCGCCGGGACGGCGTCGACGGGATCGGTGTCCAGACGACGGCTGCTGGCGTCGGTGACGACGGCGGTCGGCGCGAGCGCGGTCGCCGGGCGTGCGTACGCGACGCCGGTCGGCGGCGCCGACGGGACCGCCGACACCGGCGCGGCGATCCGCGAAGAGGCCTGGGTCGAGACGGGCGTCGACACGGACGGCGACGGGACCCCCGACCGGATCCACGTCAGGGTGTCGTACCCCGAGGGGGCGACCGACGGCGATCGACCGCCCGTGATCGCGGTCGCGAGCCCGTATCACGGCGAGCAGACCCACGGCGACGCGACCACGGCGATGTACTACGACCGGTCGGTCGCGCCCACACCGGACGACGCCAGCGGCACCGACGGCGGTACGGCGACGGCCACGAGCGAGGCGGCGACGCTCGGCGACCCGACGGCCGCCGGTGGGCCGAGCCCCGCTCACTCGCCTCTCGGTGACGCGGCGAACCCTCACCGGCGGACCGAACGGCGGTACCTCCCCCAGGGGTACGCCGTCGCGCGGGTGTCCTCGCTCGGGACGGCCCGCTCGACCGGCTGTTACACCGCCGCGGGGCCGCCGACGGTCGCCGCGCTCGAATCCGTGGTCGACTGGTTCAACGGCCGCGCGACCGCCTACGACGCGCCGGAGGGCGGGAAGCGAGTCGCGGCCGAGTGGACCAACGGCCGGACGGGGATGATCGGCGCGTCGGCACTGGGCGAACTCGCAAACGGCACGGCGACGACCGGCGTCGAGGGCCTCGAGACGATCGTCCCCCAATCGGCCAACGTCGGCCAGTACGGCCTGTTCCGCTCGAACGGGACGCCGATCTCGGTCGTCCCCGACGCCACCGAGGGGATGACCGACATCGGCACGTGGATCCAGGCCAGCAACGCGCTGCGCGACGACTGCGACCGCTGGACCGACCGCGCCGAGGCCGGACAGGATCTGGCGACCGGCGACTACAACGACTTCTGGCACGAGCGAACCTACCTCGCCGACGCCGACGCGGTCGACTGTTCGGTCCTGATCGCCCACGCGGTCGACGACCCGATCGTCAAGCCGAACAACGCCGCCGACTGGTACGAGACGCTCGCGGCCCGCGACCTGGCGCTGAAGCTCTGGCTCTACGAGGGCGGCCACAGGGGCCCCGCCGGCGAGGCGTGGGAGCGGACCCTCGACCGCTGGTGGGCCCACTGGCTCAAAGACGAGGACACCGGCGTGATGGACGACGACCCGGTCACCGTCGTCCGCGGCGGTCGGTCGGCCGCCGAGGGGACGATGGAGACCTACGCCGAGTGGCCGGTCCCGGCAGCCGAGCCCGCGACCGTCCGGTTGGGGTCCGGCGGTGGGACGACCGGCGCCGCGACGACGGGTGAGCCGGGCGCCGGGTTCGAATCGCTGGTCGACGACCCCTCGACCGCGGCGGCGGACCTGGTCGCCGCCGACGAGTCGCCCCACCGCCTGCGCTACGAGACGCCGCCGCTCACCGAGTCGGTCCACGTCAGCGGTCGAGTCGTCCCGTCGCTGTCGCTGTCGCTCGACGACCCGACCGTCGTCAGCGTCGCGCTCGTCGAATACGGCCCGTACTCGGCCGACATCGTGACGCGCGGCTGGGCGGACCCGCTGAACCGGCCGTCCTACCGCGACTACGACACGCCGCTCGCCTACCGCCAGTCGCTCCGGGAGTCCGCCCCGCTGCCCGACGACGGGCGCGTTCGGGCCGAGTTCCCGCTCCAGGCGACCGACCACGTCTTCGAGGCCGACTCGCGGATCGGCCTGGTCGTCTACGGGAGCGACAGCGAGTTCACGCTCCACCCGCCCGGGAACCCGACGGTCGAGGTGTCGCTGGCCGACAGCGCCGTCGAGTTGCCCGTCGCCGGTGGGGAGTCGGCGCTCGCCGGCGCGTTCGCCGACGAAGCGACGGACACCGCGACCGCGACGGCGACCGGATCGCCGGCCGAGACGACGACAGGCATCGACTCGCCGACCGCGACCGTCCCCACGGAGCGGCGGAACGGGACCATCGACGGGACGGCCGCGTCCACCGTGAGTCCGGGCGGTGACGCGACGACGGAGGGGACCACGAGCGGCGACGGTCCGGGTTTCGGTGTCGGCGCCGCGCTGGCCGCCCTCGGCGGGCTGGGCGGGCTGGTACGGCGCGGTTCGAACGGCGAGGACTGACCGACCGGGGCGTGCTACTCGACCGCACACGACGGCAACGCTCAAAACCGGTCCGCGGGAACGGTGACGACGATGGTCGACGGAGACGAGGCGGTCGAGACGGCGCTGGCGGACGCGTTCCCGACCCGTCGGGTCGAGGAGCTGTCCGGAGTCGGTCCCTCCTGGAACGACGCGAACCGGACGGTTCGGGTCGACTTCGCCGACGGCGAGACGGCTTTCCTGAAAGTCGCCGTCGACGGCGACGGGTCGCGGATCGCCACCGAGCGCGCGGTGATCCCGTACGTGGACGGTCGCTGCGACGTGACGGTTCCGACGGTACTCGCGACGGGGGACGCGGGGTCGACGCCGTATCTCGCCACCGCACCGATGGACGGCGCGAACTTCCACCGGCCCTGGGCCGACTGGTCGACCGACGAGCGCGAACGCGAGATCGAGCGCGTCGGCGCGGCGCTCGCGGGGGTACACGCCCGTGAGTTCGACCGCCATGGGCGGATCGTCGGTGGCGGCGCGGGGGGACTCACGGTCGAGACCGACTCGTGGACGGAGACGCTGGTCGCGGAGATCGAGCGGGAGCGAGCGCTGGCCTCGACCGACCGCTACGACCACTACTTCGATGCGGTGGTCGAGGCGGTCCGAGCGAACGCCGGGGTGCTCGACCCCGCACCGGCCGCGCTCGTCCACGGCGACCCCGCGATGCCGAACGCGTTCCGGACCGACGACACGATCGGGTTCATCGACTGGGAGATCGCACACGTCGGCGACCCCGCTCGCGAGCTCTATCGGGTCGAAGACCGGCTGACCGACGCGGGCGACGTCGCCGATCCCGACCGCTTGTTGGCCGCGTTTCGCGAGGGGTACCGCCGCCGTGCCGGATCGTTGCCGTCGGGCCGTGGAGAACGCGCGTCGGTGTACGACGCGGTCCGACTGCTCGGGACGGCCGGCTTCTTCGACAAACACGTCGAGCACGTCGAGGAGTCGCCCGCGGAGGCAGCCGAGTGGCTCGAACGCGAGATGGAGCGACGGCTCGACGCACTCCGGTGACGCGACCCCGAGGTGGTCGGGCGGGTCGTGTCGCCGAGGGGCTCGCACTCGGCTGTCGCGAACGGACGATCCGCGCGCCGTCGTCGAGTTCGCTCGTCGGCGATCCAATTCTTTACTCGAACCCGACTCAGAGGGGGATTATATGTCCGTACCCCCATCTAACTGGTAATGACGCACCTGTACGCGATCCAGCGCGACATCCTCGAGTTCCTGGACGACCGAGCCAGCGCGGACACGACCGCGATCCGCCGACAGCTCGCGTACACCGCAGACGTGAGCGTGACCTACGACGCGCTGGTGCCCCACCTCGACCAGCTCGAAGACGACGGCTACATCCAGTCGGTCGGGGCGGACGAGCCCGGCTCGACCTACTACCGGCAGGCCGAGGCGGCGGCGGTCCAGCCCCAGACCGCGAGCGACTGAGCGCGTCGCCGACCGACCAGCGCGCAACCGCGGCGGCTAAGTGCGACGACGCCCAACTGCCGCGCATGAACCAGCGCGAACTCGGCGATTCGGGCGTCGAAGTCAGCGAGGTCGGCTTCGGGGCGTGGGTCGTCGGCACCGACTGGTGGGGCGACCGCACGCGCGAGCAAGCCGTCGACATGCTCCACCACGCCGTCGACCGCGGGATCACGTACTTCGACACCGGCGACGTGTACGGTCACGGCGACAGCGAGGAACTCGTCGGCGAGGCACTCGGCGAGTACCGCGAGGAGGTCACGATTTCGACGAAAGTCGGCTACGACTTCTACAACAACCCCCAGGCCGGCCACGGGGAACTTCCCAAGCGCGTCGACCCCGAGTGGGTCGAGACGGCTCTGGACCGCTCGCTCGACCGGCTCGACATGGAGTACGTCGACCACCTGATGCTGCACAACGCCGACGTCGACGAGGTCGACGCCGAGGTGCTGGAGACCCTCGACGCGCTCGAGGAGTCCGGTCGCGTCGACTCCGTCGGCTGGGCGCTCGGTCCCTCGATCGGCTGGCTCGCCGAAGCGGAGAACGCGGTCGAGGAGGGCTTCGACGCGGTACAACTGGTGTTCAACGTCTTCGAGCAGACGCCCGGCCGCCACACGCTCGAAACCATCCGCGAGCTGGACGCCGAGACGAGCGTCATCCCGCGGGTGCCCCACTCGTCGGGGCTGTTGAACGAGCAGGTCACGCCCGAGACGGAACTCGGCAAAGGCGACCACCGCGCCCACCGACCCGACGAGTGGTACGAGACGGGCTGGGAGAAGGTCGAAGCGCTGCGCTTCCTCGAAGACCCGGAGGGCGTCGAAGGGGTGCGGACGATGGCCCAGGCGTCGATCCGCTGGCTCCTCGGTCACGACGAGGTTGCGACGGTCACCCCAACCTTCCGCACGACCGACGACATCGACGAGTGGGCCGGTGCCGCCGACGTACCGCCGCTCTCCGACGAGGAGATGGACCGCGTCGAGGAGCTGTACCAGTCGAACTTCGGCGTCGACCGCGACGACGGCATGGACGCGCTGCGCTCGTCGGTCGGCGGCACCGACCTCGAGGGTCTCGACAAGCAGGCTGCCGGGGACTGACCGCCGACGGGACCGCCACACCACCGACCCCGACGAACCACGCTTTCGACACCAGATCGCCGACCCCCTCGTTTCACCTCAAACCGGCGCTATCCCGCGATTTTTCGCGAACCCCTTCGTTTCGAGTCGAACCCCACTCACGTCTTGCGATTCGCTGGCACGAATTTCACTTTCACTCCGCCCCGTCAGACGCACGTCACACGGTCGCAGTCGTGCGGTTTCGGTTCGTCGGTCCTCGTGTGGTAGTTCCACACGAAACGACGGGTGTTCGGGGACGGCGAGATGGCGGGGCGGTCAGTCCAGTCGTTCGAAAGTTTTCTCGGCCCACCGAACGGCGTAGTCGGCGCCGTACTCGCGGTACGCCTCGGTCTCGAGCGCGCCGAACGGCGTGGGGGGTTCCCGCCCGTGTTTGACCGCGGCGCAAGCCAGCTCGGCGGCGTCGCCGAAGCCCGTCTCGCCGCGTGCGAGTTCCGTCGAGAGGTCGGCGAGTCGGGGTTCGAGTCGCTCGCCGGCGTCGACCCACGCGTCGGAGAGGTCGGGGTGGTCGTCGGTCCAGTCGGCGAACACCTCACGGGTGTGGAGGCCCAGATAGGCGTCGTACAGCGCTGCGGCGAGCTGATAGGTACCCGACGGGTCCAGCCGCCCCTCGGCTGCTTCGGCGAGGTCGCGGTAGCGCTCGCCGAAGCAGCCGAGGAAGTGCTCCGGTCGGTCGAGACCGACCTGGACGAGCGCCTCGGCGACCAGGAACTCCACGAAGGCGTCGGGTGACCCCGCCAGGCGGGGCTTGACGAGAACGGTCGGCGGCCGGGTCTGGTGCGTCCAGGCGACGCCGCCGTCGCCGGGTGCGCCGACGGTCAGCTCGTCGCTCGCGTACCGCCGGAGCAGTTCGGGGGCGTCGACCGGCACCCACTCGTCGGGGTACGAGCGCGGGTCGAGCGCGTCGGTGACCAGCGCGAGGTCCTCCGCCTGGGCGGCCGGCAGCGTCTCGAAGTCGCGCGCGCAATCGAGCACGAGCGCGTCGGGCGCGTGCTCGTCACGGACGGCGGCGATGTCCGCCGAGAGGTCGCGGTCGGTGAACATCAGCCGTCACCTCCCTCGAATCGGTCCCATAGATCGCGGGATCGATCACGTACCGAGCGGGCGCTCGACGGCGTGGTCATGTCCGTCGACAGGGTCCATCCGGAGTAAACCCCATCGGTTCCACCCCGAGTGTTCGACCGTCGAGACTGGCCACCGACGCGAACGTTTAAATCAGATGACGGGGGCAAGCGAGACCGTATGGTCGACGACGTTTCGCGGCGAGGCGTCCTGCTGGCAGGGGGCGCCGCGCTGTCGGGGGGTATCGCGGCGAAGTTGGGAACCCGTTCGGTCACTGCTCGGTCCGGGCACGAGGAGGGACCGGCGGTCCGGTGGCAGCGGTTCGTAGACAACGACGATGCGATGACCCGGCCGACGTCGGTGTGGGCCCGCGACGACCGCGTTCTCGTCGGGGGATTCTCCGGGGACGAATACGACGACGCGGCCCCCTGGCAGTTCGGGATCGACGCGGTTCGGGGGACGGACCACGACGGAACGACCGCGTCCGTCGAGGGCCGGTTCCTGACACAGACGTCGGTCCCGGCGGTCGACGGCGGTCGCCTGTTCCTCGGACGGCACACGGCGGACCCGGACGCCGACGACGCGGCAGCGAGCCCGACGGTCGTCAGGACGACCGACGACGGCGAGGTCGAGTGGCGCCGGACCTACGAGCCGCCGTTCGAGATGTTCGAAGTGCGAGACCTCGCCTCGAGTGCCGGAGGCGGCGCGGTCTTCGTCGGGTTCTCGGTCGACAGCGACAACCCGAACACGTGGTTGGTGGCCGTCGACGCGGACGGGTCGCTCCGCTGGGAACGGCGCCTCGACGAGTACTTCGCCACCTACGCGTACGGCGTCCTGCGAGTCGGCGATGAGGGATATCTCGTGTACGGCGGCGCTCGCCGGGGGTCGGCTCGCGACGCCAGCCGGCAGGACGGCTGGGTCGCGAAGGTCGGCGCTGGGGGTGACACCCAGTGGTCCAGACTCTACCGGCAGCGCTCGGCGGGCGAAGCGAGCGAGTACCACTACGTCGAGGACGCGGTCGAGACGGGGGACGGATACCTGTTCGGAGGGTTCGTCTCACCCGCGACCGAGGAGGCGGCGGGACGCGCGTGGGCGTTCTCGACCGACGCGAACGGCGACCGGTTGTACAGCGCGCTCCGACGGCCGGGTGGCGACGGCGCCGGCGAGTTCCGCGCGGTCGTCCCGTACGACGACCACTACGTGTTGGTCGGGAACGTCCTCCCGACGGCCGACGCCGAAGTCGAGTTCGCCTGGCTCCGCGGCGTCGACGCGTCGCTCTCCACGGAGTGGGAGCTGTTAGACCCGCTCGACCAGCCGTCGACGCTCACGGACGCGGCGGCGACGACCGACGGCGGGTTCGCGATCGTCGGGAACCACGACACCGGGGACGGGTGGTCGACGCCGCTCGTCGCCAAACTCGGCGGGGACGCCGCCGAGGTCCCGACGCCGACGTCGACCCCCTGGCCGACCCTGACCCCGACCCCGACCGCCGAGCCCACCGGGACACCGACACCCGAGTCGACCGCGACGTCGGTATCGACCGCGACGGCCGAGTCGGCGTCGGAGAAGCGATCGACCACTACCTCCGCCGACGGCCCCGGATTCGGCCTCGCCGGGACGTTGGCGGCGCTGGGCGGGAGCACGCTGCTGGCCCGGTTGCGAGGCGGGTCGAGGGACGAGGGGTGACCACGTCGCGGTCCGGGTTCCACCGGGGGGCGCCTACGACAGGAAGACGACGACGAGCGCGAGCGCCAGCAGTGCAGCGATGCCGATCGTTCCGAGCGTGAACTTCGTCGCGTAGCTCATACTCGGCGGTTCCGGGGCCAGCGACCTAAAGCCCCCGTTCCCGCGCGAGCGAATCGGCCGCTGGAGTCCGCTTCGGACCACCGCGATCGCACGGCTTTCGCGTCCGAATGTGTGCGATTTATCAGGACGACACGGTTACTGACGGTCGTATGATAGACGATCTCTCGAGACGGCGGTTGCTGGCCGGTGCCGGAGTCCTCGCGTCCGGCGTGGCCCTCGGTGGGGTCGCGGGGGCGTCCCGAGGAGCGGATGCGAACGACGCCGACGCAGTCGACGAGTTGCCGCTCCGCTGGAACCGGACGTACTCGGACGCCACGTACAACGGCGCGACGTCGGTCGTCGAGGGCGACGACGGGCTCGTCGTGCTGGGCCAGTCGGGCGGCCAGCCGACGGGGATCCCCGGCTGGTTGTTCGGGGCCGACGCGACGAGCGGGGACGGGGAGTGGATGGAGACGATCGCGAACGAGGAGAGCCAGCGTCGACCCACCTTTCAGGACCACGTCCCCGCCGTCGACGGCGACGGGTACGCACTGCTCGGGATGGCTGCGCAGTCGGGGACGGTGGCGTTCGTCCGCACGGACGCCGACGGGGCTATCCAGTGGTGGCAGACCTACGAGTCGGACGCCCAGGACGGGTCCGGGGCGCTGCTCGCTCGCGACGTGATCGCGTCGGGCGACGGCTACGTGATCGCCGGGGCCGAGGTACGGAGCGGATCCGCGAGCGGGCTCGTCGTCAGAGTCGGACCCGAGGGTGACGAGCGGTCGCGGACGCGGCTGTTCGCCGACCAGCAGTCGGAGCTGCTGAGCGTCGTCTCCGACGGTGACGGCTACGTCGGTACCGCAGCCGTGCAGGTGTCCTCGGGCGGGCAGACCAGCGTCCGGTCGGTCGTCTTTCGAGCCGACGCGAACGACGAGATACAGTGGCAGGAGACGTTCACAGCACCGAACGACGGGAACGCGCTCGCGCAGAACCAGCTGGTCGATATCGCTCCCGCCGGCGAGGGCTACGTCGCGGCAGGATTCGCGGCCAGCCGCTCGCTGGACACGTTCGACGGGTGGGTGCTCTCGGTCGACGCCTCGGGGAGCCAGCGGGCGACCCGGCGGCTGTCCCCCCAGCCCGCGACGCGCTTTTCGGCCGTCGCGGACACCGCGGACGGGACCGTCGTCGCGGGCCAGGGCGGCGAGTCGGCGACCGCGCAGACGGGGGTCGGCGTGGTCGGCGAACTCGGCGACGGGCTCGAAGCGAACTGGAGCAGGACGGTCTCGGTCGGCGCGACGAACAACGTCCGCGACGTGATCGGGACCGCCGACGGCGGGGTCGCCCTCGCGGGCATCACGCAGTACCAATCCCAGAGCGCGGACCCGCGGAGCGAGGCGTGGCTGGTCAAACTCGGCGGCGACGACGCGCCACAGGTCACGGCGACGGCGCCCGGAACCGACACGTCGTCGACCGCGACGCCCTCCCCGACAGCGACGGCGACACCCTCACCGACGCCGACGGCGACGCCCTCGCCGACGCCCGAACCGACCGACGACGCGACGGCGACCGCGACGCCGACGGCCACCGTCCCCGAGACCGCGGGCCCCGACCCGACCGAGACGACCGCCGGCGACGGTCCGGGCTTCGGCGTCGGCGCGGCGCTGGCCGCGCTCGGCGGGACGGCGCTGTACGAGCGGGTTCGCGACGAGGACTGATCGCGGCGAGCAGAGGCCCTGGCGCGTGATCAGTCGTCGGCACTGGCGCCGACACCGGACGCGCGGGCCACGTCGCGCCACTTGCCGGACCAGAATCGGCCGGTGTTGACCGCCGCCTTCACGTAGAAGTCGGCGACGATAGCGACGAACACGGCCGTGTAGCCCAGATCCGCTCCGAGCGGGACCGACACACCGAGGACGGTGACGGCGAACCCCGCGGGGAGCGCCAGCGACGCCACGGGGAGCCGAACGACGTACGTTCCCAGTATCGTCCCGTACAGCGGCCAGCGGGTGTCGCCGGCGCCCCGGAGGCTGCCCCGCATCGTCCGCGATATCGAGAAGCCGGCGACCGAGAGCCCGAACACCCGGATGAACCGCACCGTCAGGTCGATCTCGTCGGTACCGAAGGCGGCGGCGACCGGCCGGGCCGCGACGACGAGCGCGACGGCGACGATCAGCTGTGTGGCGAGGGCGATCCGCAGTGTCTGCCAGCCGTAGTCGGCGGCGTCTCGCTCGTCACCCGACCCGAGATACTGGCCGACGAGCGTCGACGCCGCCGTCGAGTAGCCCCACGCGGGCATCAGCGCCAGGAGGATGACCCGGCGCCCGATGGCGTATGCGGCGACCGCGCCGACGCCGAGCTGGCCGAGGACGAACAGGAACGGGAACCGGCCGAACGTCTGCAGCAGTCGCATCCCCGACAGCGGGACGCCGACGCGGAGGATCTCTCGTACGAGCCCGAGGTCGAGCTGTCGCCCGGCGAGATCGAGCGTCACGGCGTAGCGGCCCGAGACCAACAGCGCGAGGAAGACCGCGGCGGCGAGCGTGTTGGCGGCGGCGGTGCCGATGGCCGCGCCGGCGATGCCCAGTGCCGGCGCGGGGCCGAGGCCGAAGATGAGCGCGGCGTTGAGGGCGACGTTCGTCGGCAGCGTCGTCAGCCGGACGTACATCGGCGTCCGGGTGTCGGCGCTGCCCGCGAGCGCCCGCGAGGCGACCATCGACCAGAACCGCGGCGCCATCGACAGCATGACGATCGACAGGTAGGTCGCCCCGTAGTCGACGGCGGCGGCGTCGCTCGTCAACAGCCCGACCAGCGGTTCGGCGTACACCCACGCGACCGCCGTCAGCGGCAGCGATATCGCGAGCGCCAGCCACAGCGACTGCTTGACCGCCAGGTTCGCCCGGTCGGGCCGGTCGGCGCCCTGCAAGCGCGAGACGACACTGATGGTCCCCGAGGAGACCGCCAGCGAGAGGCCGAACCCGACGAAGTAGTACTGGAAGCCGAGTTCGAGGCCGGCGATGGCGGCGTCGCCCAGCGCGATCCCGACCATCAGGAAGTCGGCGACGCGCAAGAGCACGCGCAGCGCCCCCGTGACCATCACCGGCAGCGCCAGGTCGAACGCCTCGCCCGCTTTCTCGCGGTCGGCGATCCCGAGCCTGTCCAGTAGCGCGGGAAAGGCGAAGAGGGCGTTCCGGATCCGTCGTCGGACGGCCATCTGTCAGTTCGGAGGGGCTGGCCACCCCTCTACCTTCGGGTACCGGAACGGCGGGGCAACGTCGGCCCCTCCAGCACTCACCGCACGCCGTCACGGTCGAAGACGACTTCGCCGCCGACGAGCGTCGTTCGCACGTCGATATCGGCGATCGCGGTGGGGTCGACGGCCCACGGCGACCGGTCGAGGACGACTAGGTCGGCGAGTTTGCCCGTCTCGACGGTACCGAGGCGGTCCTCGTCGAAGCCCGCGTACGCGGCGCCACCGGTGTACGCCCGCAGCGCTTCGGTCACCGAGAGGCGCTGGCGCTCGTCGGGGGCGGTCGCCGCCTGCTGGATGCCGAACAGCGGGTCCAGCGGCATGCAGTCGCTCCCGAACGCCAGGTCCGCGCCCGCGTCGAGCAGGTCCGAAAAGCGGTTCGAGGCCAGTCGACGCTGCTCGCCGAGTCGGGTCGCGTAGAGGCCGTCCGCCCGCGCCCACTTCAGAAAGTTCGGCTGCATCGACGCGACGACCTCGCTCTCGGCGATGCGCTCGACCAGGTCGTCGGTCAGCACCTCGGCGTGTTCGATCCGGTGGCGGGCGCCGTCGGCGGTTTCCAGGGCGTCCAGCGTCTCCCGGACCGCCTCGTCGCCGATGGCGTGGACGGCGACCTGCAGATCCGCCGCGTCGGCACGGGTGACCAGAGCCCGGAGTTCCTCGGGGTCGACGACCCACTGGCCGCGGTCACCGCCTCCGCTGTCGGCGCCGTCCCCGTCGTTTCCGCCGTTCGAGTCGGCGTCGGCGTACGGTTCGGAGAGCTTGGCGGTGTGGCCGCCGATGGAGCCGTCGGTGTAGGTCTTGATCGCGCCCGTCCGGACGCGGTCGCTCCCGTGGTTGGTCCGGAGGCCCAGCTCTTCGACCGCGTCGAGGTGGTCGCTCCAGTAGTTCAGTCGAACGCGGATCGGAAGCTCGCCCACCCGGTCGAGTTCGCGATAGACGGCGGGCGCCTCCGAGCGACGGACCATGTCGTGGACGCCGACGACGCCGAGTTCGGTCGCCCGTTCGGTGGCGGCGTGAATCGCCTGCCGCATCGCCGGCCGGTCGGGTTCGACGGCGTCCCACAGCGCGTCGAGGGCGTCCTCGACGACCACGCCGGTCGGTTCGCCCGCCCGGGTGCGTACGTCGGCGTCGGGCATCTCGCCGCGCAGGCGGTCGAGGCCGACCGAATCGAGCGACGCGAGGTGCATGTCCTCCCGGATGGCGGCGACGGGACGGTCCGCGCTCACCTCGTCGAGGTCCGTCGCGGTCAGGTAGCGGTCGTCGTCCCACGCGCTCTCGTCGTACCCGAAGCCCAGCACCCACTCCCGGTCCGGTCCCTCGTCGGCTTCGAGTTCGGCCGCGCGGGCCGCGAGCAACTCGACCGCCTCGGCGGGCGAATCGGCCGTCGAGAGGTCGGCGTCGACGAGCCGGCGCCCGACCATCGGCAGGTGCGTGTGGGCGTCGACGAAGCCGGGGAGGACGACCCGGCCCTCGCAGTCGCGGACCCGCGTCTCGACGCCTGCGAGGTGGTCCACGTCGAAGGCCGACCCGACCGCGACGATCCGACCGTCGCGGACGGCGAGGGCCTCGGCGGTCTCGTCCGGTTCGGTGAGCGTGTGTACCTCCGCGTTCGTGAGGACGAGATCGGCGGCCGCTGTCATGGTGAGAACTGGCGACCGGCGCGCCCCTAAGCGTTCGGGCGGGAACCGGACAGCAACCCTTAGGAACGTCGACCGCGAGGCTCCGGGCATGACCGACGACACCGACGCCGACGCTGGCGAGACGGTCACCGACGGGGACGGCGCCGACCCCGAAACGCTGGCCGACCGCGTCGTCGACGGCGACCTACGGCTCTACGAACTCGACGAGCACGCCGACGCCGAAACCGCGGCGACCGCCCGGCGGCTGGTCGTCGAACGCGACACCGGCGTCGACCTCACGTCGACCGGCGACTACACCTTCGCCGCCGAATCGGCCGACTCGAACGTCGAGAACCTCGTCGGCGGGACCCAACTGCCAGTGGGCGTCGCGGGGCCGGTAGCGGTCCACGGCGACGCCGCCGACGGCGACTTCTACCTCCCGATCGCCACCACCGAAGGCGCGCTCGTCGCGAGCGTGAATCGCGGCTGTTCTGCCATCTCTGCCGCCGGGGGCGCGACCGTTCGAGTCACCAAACGCGGGATGACCCGCGCGCCCGTCTTCCGCGTCGACGGGGTGGCCGAGGGCGCCGAGGTCGCCCAGTGGGTCGCGGACAACGAGGAGCGACTCGCCGACGCCGCCGAGGAGACGACGAGCCACGGGCGGCTCCAGTCGGTAACGCCCTACGTCGTCGGCGACTCCGTCTTCCTGCGCTTCTCCTACGACACGGGCGACGCCAACGGGATGAACATGGCGACCATCGCGACCCGCGCCGCCGCGGAACTGGTCGAAGCGGAGACGCCCGCCTCGCTCGTCGCGCTGTCGGGCAACCTCTGCACGGACAAGAAGCCCGCCGCGATCAATTCCGTCGAAGGACGGGGTCACACCGTGACGGCCGACGTGACCATCCCGCGCGAGGTCGTCGAGGAGCGGTTCGGTACGACGCCGGAGGCCATCGAGGAAGCCAACACCCGCAAGAACCTGATCGGCAGCGCCAAGGCCGGGAGCCTGGGGTTCAACGCCCAGGCGGCCAACGTCGTCGCCGGCGTCTTCCTCGCCACCGGCCAGGACGAGGCCCACGTCGTCGAAGGGAGCAACTGTATTACGACCGTCGAGGCCCGCGACGACGAGCTGTACGCCAGCGTCAACCTCGCCAGCCTGCAGGTCGGGACCGTCGGCGGCGGCACGGATCTCGCGACCCAGTCGGAGATGCTCGACGTGATCGGCTTCGCCGGCGGCGGCGACCCGGTCGGCTCGAACAGCGACGGGCTCGCGGAAGTCATCGCCGCCGGCGCGCTCGCGGGCGAACTCTCGCTGGTCTCGGCGCTGGCCTCCCGGCACCTCTCCAGCGCCCACGAGGAACTGGGCCGGTGACCGACCCGCGACGGTCTCGGCCGCGAGTCGGTCCCTGACTGACGAAGATCTTTTCAGTCCGAGTTTCACTTCCGCTCCGGTGACGGCTGGCGTTTACGTATCGCCCCCCGGTAGTTCGAGTGCGTCCGCCCGGGAGCCCCGGCGGACGCGCCCACACCCATGCCTTCGAACAGCACCGCGGACCGCAGCGTCCGCACGACCGACAGCAGCTGCCCCGCGAGCGACGGTGACCGCGACGAGCGCGGCGACGACGACCTATCGGTGCGCCGCGCGACCCAGATCATGCGGCTCCTGAAGCTCGTGGCGACGACGCTGGCCGCCCTCACTGGCGCCGCGAAGGCGCTCGGCCTGGTCTGAGCGAACGCCGGAGAAACGCCTTTGACGGTCGCCTCCTTCGGTCCCGAACATGGACGAGAAGGCCCCGATCTACGCGGCTGCCGCGGGAGTCATCGCGCCGGTGACAACCGTCCGCCTCGTCGGCGGCGCGGTCGACGCCGGCGTCCTCGACCCGATCGTCGGCCTCGTCGTCCTCTTTCTCGGTCCCGTCCTCGGGGGCGTCTGGATCGTCTCGGCGGCCTGGAAGCTCGGGCTGACCGACTGGGACCCGCTCGACCGATTCCGCTCGCGGGCCACCGTCCGCGAGGACATCCCCGCGCAGTTCCACGACGCCATGAACAACGAGACGCTGGACGAGGTGAAAGAAGAGGGGAAGATACCCACGAACCTGTTCGTCTACGGCCTCGTCTACCTCGTCGGCGTTCCGATATTCACGGTCGTGTTCATCCTCTGAGTCCGCCGGTCGCTCCGGGAGTCAACCGCCGACCGCCGCCCGGACGCGGTCGCCGTGGTCGGCCCGTATCCCGATGGCGCTCCCGAGCGCGCCCAGCCCGAACCCGGTCCACACGACCCCGCCGGGGTACCCCGTCGCCGCGCTGACCGCCACGAGGGCCGTCCCGACGCCCGCCACCGCCATCCCAGCCGCGTCGAGGCGCTCGCCCTGTGGCGCCGAGACGACGCCGAACCCGACGAAGACCAGCGCCAGCAGTTCGGACGTCGCGACCAGCCACGCGTCGGGGGGTGCGACGACCGCCGTCCCCGCGACGACCGTCGCGGCGCTCGCGACCATCGCCGCCGCCCACGCGTACCAGAACCGTCCGCCGAGTGCCCGCAACGATTCGGGATCCATCGAGCGACGGTTCGAGCGGTCGCCGCAAGTGTCTTCTGTCTGGCCGACAGGTCCGCGACCGGCCTACAGCAGCCGATAGACGCCGCGGTTCTCGGTCGCCTCGCCCGCTCGAACGAGCTTTTGGAGCGTCTTGCGGGTGTACTCGGGGTCGACGCCCCGCTCGGCCGCGTGGCTGACGACCGCGTCCGCGGTCGCCTCGTCGCACTCGCGGACCGCTCGCCGGACGCGCTCTTTGCGACTCGTGGACCCGCTCGCCTCCATCGCCCGTTCGCCCGCCTCGGCGACCGCGTCGGCGTCCAGCCCCGACCCCTCCAGATACTCCTCGTCGGAGGGCCCCACGTCGTCGATCTGCCGTTCCATCTCGGTGAACGAATCGAGTTCGGCGAAGGCCTCGCCGTGGCCCTGCCGGTTGGCGAGCATCGACGCGCGCACCTCGCGGGCGTGGTCCTCCTGCTCGGTGGAGACGAACTTCTTGCGCTTGGCGTACTGGCGGGTCGTCCCGCAACGGGGACACTGGCTGGTCTCCGGCCGCCCCTCGACGACCCAGAGCATCGAACAGTCGCTACAGCCCACGACGGCGTACATCACTGGGTGATATCGCCTCCGCCGGTATCAACGTTCGGCACGCGCGGCGGAACTGAACCAGGGTCGGCGCGCGCCACACCGACACCCGAGGCTACTCGCCGACCGCCGCGACCGTCTCTCGGACCGCCGCGACGGACCCCTCGCGAGTGTCCTCGGCGCCCGTCTCGGTCTCCCAGAAGCGAGGCCGCTACACCGGAGAGTTCAGCGCGCCGAAGTAGACTTGCCAGGCCAGTAGCGACTTCGCCACGAGGCTCAACACGACGTACGCCCGCTCACCGTACAGGTAGTCCCGCCACTTCCAGATCCCGCGGTACTGCAACAGCATGTTGATCGCGAAGAGGTTGAACAGGACGAACAGCGAGACGTAGATGACGACCACGAAGTCCGGTGGGCTCCCGCCACTGTCGAACGTGCCGACGATCGAGACGGCGATGACGATCCAGGGGACGACGCCGGCGATCGAACCGACGACGAACGAGCTCCAGTCGGTCTCCTCGGTCAGACGGTTGTGGCGCTCCATCACCAGTCCGCAGAGATTCATCACTGCGACGAGTCCGAACAGCGCGATCAGCGTTCCCAGGTCCCAGACGCCCGCGAGCATGGCGATCAGGACGATCATCACCGACGCGCTGATCGCGTACTCGTACCACCGGTAGGGGTTCATCCCTCGTCCGAGATAGGCGACGTAGCGGTCGTAGAGAACCGTCGCGATCAGTGCGTGAGCGATCGCCGAGATGAACAGGAACGCGACCGCCAGATAGGCCAACTCGATCGTCCCGATCGACTCCATGACGGGTGCGAGTCGCTGGCTGTCGGTATCGAACGCGAGATACGTCGCGGTGATCGTCCACTCCCGCGAAGAGCTCAAGTAGAGCATCAACGCGCCCTGGACGAAGTGCAGGACGCCCATCACCGCGTTGAATCGCCGGAGGTTCCAGCCGTCGGGAGTCGTCTCGCTCATGGGAGCGATCTTCACAGGCCTCCGCTATCGTCTTTTGGCAATACGTAGCACCACCAGGCTGGCGATCGGCTGACTCACTCGGCGCCGGTGACACCGCGCCAGGCACGGGCGGGCAGCGCGAGGACGGTCGCGAGACCGGGATAGCCGTCGGCGCGCCAGACGACGGCGGCGACGGCGACGAGCAGGAACTCGAAGTACAGCTCCGGCGAGGCCTCGACCAGCGCGAAGTGCGCGGCGAAGCTCTGCTCGACCTCGTACTCCAGCGGCGGCACCGCGGGCCACAGCACGAACCCGGCCTCGCGGAGCTCCAGTGCGACCAGCGAGTAGAACGCGTCGCCGAACGTGTGGACGAGCGCGCCGATCCCGAACGCGACCGCCAGCGGCTCCTCGCCCTCGCTCGCGGGTCGTCCTCCTCCCCGCTCGCTGTTCCGAGGCGCTCCCGCCGGTCGCGCCTCGCCCTCCTCGCGGACCCGGGCGACCGAGTACAACAGCGCGACCAGCGGCACCAACACGAGCAGCGAGTGGGCGAGCGACCGCCCGGAGGGCAGGACCGACAGCGTCCACGCGAGCGGCTTGTCGACCAGGTCGGGGAACTGCGAGGCGAAGACGACGACCAGCGCGGTCGCGGCGGTCGGGCGGTGACCCCGCCGGAGTCGCGAGTAACAGCTGTAGACGAGGTACGCCATCGCCAGGTGTCCCCAGGGCCACATCACCCGACAGGACGAGCGTCCGGTCCTTACGTGTGTCGGCTCCCCCGACGCGCGCCCGGTCCTGAAAGGCATATGCGCCTCGCGGTCGTCGGGTCGGGTATGGGCTACGCGTGTCCCGTCTGCGGCGACCCTCAGACCGACGCCGAGCACCTCGCCAACCACCTCGCGTTCACGGCCATGCTCCGCGGGGGCGACCACGAGGCGTGGCTCGACGACCGCATCGACGGCTGGGCGGCGATGGACCCGCCGGAACTCGCCGAACACGTCGTCGACCACGCCGAGGAGGCGGAGTTCCCGCAGGTCTTCGAGGACACGACCGGCGGCCACGACCACGGTGGCGGTCACCAGCACGACCACGGGAGCGGCCACCAGCACGGCGACGGCCACGGCCACCAATACGGCGGCGGTCGAGCCTCCGGTACCCCCGACGCCGTCGAGAGCGCGGCGCCGGGCGGCGTCGCCGACCTCGACGACTTCGAGGGCGAGACCGACGACGTGCTCGCCGAGGCGAAGGAGCTGACGCGCAGGCGTCGGGAGAACGCCGGCGGCGACGGTGGCACCGACGACGGAGACGCCGAAGACGCGACCGAGACCGGGGCCGACGGCGACGAAACCGGGAATTCCTAAGGCACGGCGGCCGAACCGTGTCGTATGGACACCGAGGGGACGATCGCGCCGGCGACCGCCGCCGCGGCCCGCGAGCGCTACGAAGCGCTCGGGTCGACGGCGCAGGTCGTCGTCAAGGAGACCGCGAAAGCCATGGAGATGGACGCCGAGGAGTACCGCGACCGCGTGACGAGCGATGTCGTCGAGACCGCCCGCGACGCACTGTTCGCCTCCATGCTGGAGGTCCGCGTCGGCTCGCGCGAGACATTCGACGACTGGGTCGCCGAGAACGACGACTACGAAGTCCGCGAGGTCGGTAGCGAGAACGTCGACAGCGTCGTCTGGCACGCCGCGCCGGCCGCCGAGACGGTCGTCGCCGCCACGTTTCACCAGGAACGGGAGGCCGCCGTCGGCACACTCCGCCGGCAGGCGTTCGGTCGAATCTATCGCGAGATGGTCGTCGACGGCGACGGGGCCGGATCCGACGAGTCCGGTGGTGCCACGGACGAAGCGGGCGACGAGTAGCGCGTTCGCCCGTCGCGGTCGCGTATCCGTGTCGTTTTCACGCGCTCTGCCGTAGCGATGGGTATGCGCCGGGTCACTCGCAACGCCGTGCTGTTGATCCTCGGAGTGATGGTCGCGCTGCTCGCGCTCGGTGCCCTGCCGTCGCTGCTCGCGAGCGGCGACCCCTACTACGTCACCGCCGAGCCCGTCGACGCGGCGAACGCGTCGGCGAACGGAACGGCATCGATCAACGAAAGCGCCGCAGTCAACGGGTCGGCGCTCTCGGAGCGACAGTACCCCTACACCACGCAGGCGCTCCGCAACGGCACCTCCGACCCCTACCGGGAGGGGCCGTGGGGGTTCAAGGAGTCGTTCACCCACTCGCCGTTCGACGAGCGGTCGGCGCTGTCGGCGCGCAACGCGACCGCCGTCTCCGAGTCGGGCGTCCTCGTCTCGTACAACGGCACGCTTTACCGGGTCGCGGTCTCACAGCGACCATGAACGACCCCGAGGACGCAGATCACGGTGCGGGCCACGAAGACGGGGAGACGGTTGCCCCCGCCGCCGGTGAACCGGTCCGCGAACCCGACCACGACTGGCCGGTCACCGACCGCGCGACCGAGTACGAGACCGGCTGGTACACCGGCGGCTACGACCGCGTCGAGCAGCCCGACGGCAGCGAGAAGTCCTACTACTGGGCCGAACTCCCCGACGCCGTCGTCGTCGTCGCGCGGTCCGGCGACGAGCTCGTCCTCGTCGACCAGTACCGCCCCGTCATCGGCGAGCAGTGTCTCGAACTCCCCGCCGGCATCGTCGAGGACGGCGAGTCGTTCACGACCGCCGGCGCCCGCGAACTGCGCGAGGAGACCGGCTTCGACCCCGCCGGGATCTCCCTGATCGAGGACTTCTGGTGTTCGACCGGAGTGTTGCGCCACCGCCGGGGGATCGTCTTCGCCGAGGGACTCGAACCGGTCGAACGCAAGCTCGACGGCAACGAGTTCCTCTCGGTGACGACGGTCCCCATCGACGACGCGCTCGACGTGGCCCGGCGCGAACCCGCCAACGACGCCACCATCGAGGGGATCCTGCTCGCCAAGGAAGACGGACTGCTGTGAGTCCGCCGGACCCGCCCTGGGCGGACGACGACCCCGAGTGGCCGGTCCGCGAAGCGGTCGTCGCCTGGGAGACGCCGTTTTGCGAGGCGGGCTACGACGTGGTCAGGCGACCGGACGGAACTGAGGGCGAGTACTACTGGCTCGCCTCCGCCGACGCGGCGGCCGTCCTCGCGCTCACCGACGACGACGAGCTCGTTATGGTCGAGCAGTACCGACCGCGCTACCGCCAGCGATCGCTCGGCCTTCCGGGCGGGTTCGTCGAAGACGGCGAGGACCCGGCGGCGGCGGCCGCGCGCGAACTGCGCGAGGAGACCGGATTCGTCGCCGACGATCTGTCGCACCTCGAAACGCACACGCTGTCGCCGTGGACGCGGTACGTCCGCCACGTGTACGTCGCCACCGACCTCGACCGCGGCGAGCGCGACCTCGACGACGGCGAGTACATCGACGTGCAGACGGTCCCCGCCGACGAAGCTATCGACCGACTCCGCGACCGCGAGGGTCCGTCGAAGGGGATCACGCTCACCGGATTGTTGCTCGCTCGCGAGGAGGGGTATCTGTGACCGACGACGGCGAACCCGCCGAACCGACGCCAGCGAGCGCAGCCGACCTCGCCGACCCGCCCGCCGACGCCGGCGCCGACTGGGCGCTCCTCGACACCGAGGTCGTCTGGGAGAACCCCTACTTCAGCGCCGGCTACGACGAGTACCGCCAGCCCGACGGCGCGGTGAGCCGCTACTACTGGATCGACCCCGGCGACTTCGTGGCCGTCGTCGCCGAGACGGCCGGCGGCGATCTCCTCCTGCTCGAACAGTACGACGCCCGGCTCGATCGGTCGCTGCTCACGGTCCCCGGCGGCGCGGTCGACGACGGCGAGTCGTTCGTCGACGCGGGCGTCCGCGAGTTACGCGAGGAGACCGGCTTCCGGGCCGGTGAGGCCGAACTGCTGGAGGTGTTCGAACCCACGGCGTGGACCCGGATGCGGCAGGCCGTCGTCTACGCGACCGACCTGGTACCCGGGGCCGTCGACCGCGAGGGCGGCGAGGACATCGAGGTGTTCGCCGTCCCCGCCGAGGAGGCCGTGGCCGCCGTTCGGTCCCGCGACGTTCCGTTCGCCGCCCCACTCACCTCTCTGCTGGTCGCCCGCGACGAGGGGCTGCTGTAGGTCGTACCGGGGGGTTCGCTCGCCGAACTCCGACGAACATATGCCGTCCGGCCACCGATCGCCGCCAACGATGGACGGCGAGATCTCCGGCGAGGAACTGCAGGAGCTACTGGACACGAACGGCGACGGCGATCCCGCCGACGACCTCCGGATCGTCGACATCCGGAACCCGGGCTCGTTCCAGCGCGGGCACATCCCCGGCAGCGAGAACATCCCGGCGAACCAACTCACCGACCGCGTCGAGGAACTCGACGGCGCCGACCGCGTCGTGACGGTCTGCCCGATGGGTAAATCCAGCGTCCAGGCCGCCCGCCTGGTCGGCTCCTACGAGGGCGTCGACGGTCCCGTCGAGAGCCTCCACGGCGGACTCAACGACTGGGACGGGCCGCTCGACGCCGCCGAGACGACCGACAGCGACGAAGGGCCTGCGTCGCCGTTCTGACGGGCGCGGTCGCTGTTTTCGGTTGCTCGTCGATCCGCTACAGCGCCGCCGCTCGCGGGCGTGAGACGGTGGCTCGGTGAAAGTCCTCGTCACAAGGGGCTCAGTGGGGGTAACTGCTCGTCATCGCCACCGTACGTGGATACTCCGGCGTCGCTGAAAAGGATATTCAATCTATATCCGGACGGAATTCGATAGTGGCTACGGAGATCGTCTCCAATACTGAGGTTGCGCGAAAAATTGAAATGCACTACGCCAATGGAGAATTGATTTTAGAATTGCGGAGGAATTTTTAATGAAGCGCCGTCCAACGGTAGACAATGAAAGACGGATACGATCTCCCGTCGAGTGCACCCGGTCAATACATGCCGCTGCGGACCAGCGAACGGCTCCCGAAGGCGTACTTCCCGGACAGGTTGCCGCCAGCAGTAGAACTCTCTGACGATATTGTAAACGAGGTCTCGAGAGCGATGTGGGCCCTCGGGCGGCTCGAAGGGCTCGGGAGCGAGATCGACAATCCCGGCGCGGTGTTCAGTTCGTTCGTCTACAAAGAAGCCGAACAGTCCTCTCGGGTCGAGGGGACGGCCGTCACGGTCTCGGACATCTATCGCTACGATGTCGACGAACTCGAGATACGAGAGCCGATCGAGACCGGTCACGAGGCCGATGTCAGAGAGGCCCGGAATTACATCGGGGCGCTCGACGACGCGATCTCGTTTCTCCGGACCGCCGGTATCGAACGGGAGAGCATCACGACGGAACTCGTCAAGTCGCTCCACGAGCAGCTCCTCGTGGAGGGTCGATCGAAAGATGACGACCCGCTTCCGGGGGAGTACCGGCCGGGGTACGCCGTGATCGAGGAGGAGAGTCCGCAGGGGTTGGGGAAGCGAATCCGGTTCGTCCCACCGAAACCCGATGGGGTCGAGCGACTGATGGACGACCTCGAACGGTTCGTCCAGCAGGGCTCCGACTGGCCGGACCTAGTCGACATCGCGGTCGCACACTACCAGTTCGAGACGATACACCCGTTCAAAGACGGCAACGGACGGGTCGGCCGACTGCTCGTCGTCCTCATGCTCGTCGCCAGCGGCTTGCTCCACTACCCGATGCTCTACCTGAGTTCCTACATCGAACGCTACCGGACCGAGTACGCCGATCGGTTGCTCGCCGTGAGCGAGGAAGGCGCGTGGGACGAGTGGCTTCAGTTCTTCTTACGGGGTATCCGCGAGCAGGCCGAGGAGGCGTTCGTCCGTGCGAGGCTGCTCGTCGAGAGGCGAACGGAGTACGAGCGACGATACGCCGACGCGGCCAAGTCCGTTCGCCGACTGTCGCTGGCACTGTTCGAAGACCCGTACTTCACGGTCCGGGAAGCCAGCGAGCGGATCGGCGTCGTCTACCAGACCGCGAACAACGCCGTCGACGAACTCGAAGCGGACGGCGCCGTCGAGGAGATAACGGGCAACGAACAGAACCGGGTTTTCAGAGCGGCAGAGATCATGGACATCGTCGAACGACCCGCGAACACGCTCCCGAACCCGGACGAACTCGTGGACATCCAGCAGGCGTGGAAGCTCCCCGAGCGATAGCTACCCGACCGGCGCGACGATGGAGCCACTGACATCCTCCCACGAGTGAAGTCGTGGGGTTCCACGGTCACAGACCGTGCCCACGAGGGGGAGGTTCCCCACTCGGGTCGTTCGGTGGGGTTGTGGGCCGTGCCAGTGCGGCCCCCGACTCGGATAGCGGGCTTCATTTACCACCCCGCTGGCGTGCATATCCTTACCCGAGGCTCGGTAGCACAGTCTACGATATGAATCGTGGTAGTTATTTCGGCTGTTGTCGGATTCATCCCACGGCTGAATCCGTGGGCTTTCTCCTTGAACCGCTGTAACAGAGACCGAGCCTCAGTGGCGTGACCGCTCGTCATCGCCACCACCGAGGGGTTCGCCGTCGCCTCTCAAAAGTTCACGTAGTCGGCACGTATCCAGTGCACTACATCGTATACACACACACGCTCGGCGGAAAGGCACCCGACTTATGTGCGCCGAGACGCGTAGGGCGAGCAATGACCGTGCGCCACGACGGGATCACCGTCGAGTGGCTGGGCTACGCCACGTTGCGGTTCGCCGGCGAGGACACCGTCGTCTACACCGATCCCGGGCGATACGGCGTCCTCACGGGCGAGTGGGAACCCGACACCGAAGGGATCGGCCACCCGCCGGCGCGGAACTACCGCCCGGAAGACGCCGACGTGGTGTGTCTCACGCACGTCCACCACTACGACCCCGAGGGCGTCGAACGCGTCGCGAACGAGGACACGACGGTCGTCGCCTTCGAAGGTATCGAAGCGGGAGTCGAAGATCGCCAACTCCCGCCGCTGGATTCACTGTCCTGCGAGGTCGTGACGGTCGGTGACAAAGAGGTGGTGAACGTCGACGACGTCCAGCTCTGGACGGTGCCGGCGTACAACGAGGAGGACGGGCCACACACCCGCCCCGACGGCACGCCGTTCCACCCCGAAGGCTTCGGCTGTGGCTTCCTCGTCGACGTCGAGGGCAAGCGAGTGCTCTACCCCGGCGACACGGACGCGCTCGGCCCCCACCAGAACGTCGAGGTGTCGGTGTTCTGCCCGCCCATCGGTCCGCGGTTCACGATGGACCGCCACGAGGCCGCCGTCCTCGCCGCTCGCATGCAGCCCGAGCTCGTCGTCCCCGTCCACTACAACACCTTCTCCACCCTCGAAACCGACTCCCGGGAGTTCGCCGCCGACGTGGCCGAGGCCGGCGTCCCCGTCGCCCTCGACGAGCGCTGAGCGGCGAGCCGGTCAGTCGTCGTCTCCGGTCGCTGCCTCGTCCTCGTCGCCCTCGATCGTGGGCGCGAACTCGAACTCGGTCGTCTCGCCGACGCGGTCGCCGCCTTCGACTGCTCCGACGGAAAGCGTCACGTCCACGGTGGCGCCGCAGCCGCGGCTCACGAAGCCCTCCCACTCGTCTCCGGTCGCGACCGGTCCCGCCTCGGTGCGGCGGAGGTAGGTGCCGTATCGCGAGGTTTCCAGTTCCTCGGTGATCCGGTCGGTGACCGGGGCGTACCGGACGACGACGCACTCTGCGACTCCGTCGGCGGTGGCGTCGGCTGTCACTGGTCGATCGGACGCGAGCCGCGGTGAAAACCGTTGTGCGGTGTGGCGCGAGGCATGCGGAGCGGCGAGCACGGGTGCTCCTACTCGTCCCACGCGGCCAGCGCGCGGTGTTCCTCTGCGACCTCGCGGGTCCCGACCGGGTCCAGCGCGCCGCGCTCGGTGACGACCGCGTCGATCAGGTCGGGAGGCGTCACGTCGAAGGTCGGATTCGCGACGGCGACGGACGCGTCGCCGTCGTACAGTTCAACTGGGTCGCGCTCCTCGCGGTCGACGCCGTCGGCCTCTGCGGGGTCGGCGCCGTCGACGTGCGCTTCGGCCGCCGCGATCTTGTCGCTCGCGGCGACGACGTAGCAGTCGATCCCCTCGGCCGCGGCGACGGCGGCAGCCGCTCGCGTCCCGACCTTGTTGAGGACCCGACCGTCCGGAAGCACCGTGTCGGCGCCGACGACGACCGCCCCGACATCCGTCGCCGCCAGCCGGTCGGCCAGCGCCGCGTCGGTCGTGAGCGTCACCGTCGCGTCCGTCCGCTCGGCGAGCCGCTCGGCGGTCCCGACACCCTCCCGGCCGGGCCGCGACTCGGCGACCAGTACCGCCTCCGGGTCCGCCCGCTCGACCGCCGTCGCGACCGTCCCCGACCGCGACAGCGTGGCGATTCGGTCCGGGACCCGATCGGCCGCGAAAGCGGCTGCATCGGCGTCTGCGGCCTTCGATAGTTCGGTACCTTCGAAGGCAGCCGCTTCGAGGGCCGCCGGTGTGGCCGCCTCGGCGGCGGCGTCCATCGCTCGGTTGACTCGGTTGGCGACGACGGCCATCGACGGGCGGGCGTCGAGCAGGTCGCGAGCGAGTGTCGTGAGCTGCGACCACGAGTCGACGTGGTCGGCTCGCTCGGCCGCCAGCGCCGCCTCGTCGCGGAGCACCTCGAGCGCTCGCAGCGAGAGCCAGGCCGACCCGTGGTCGGCGTCGGCGGCGACGGTTTCGATCGTCGGCCGCACGCGGTCGTAGGAGCGCCACAGATCGGGGACCGTCTTCCGGCGCAGGATCGCCGTCGGCGCCACCCACTCGAACTGGTCGGTCTCCTCGTTCGGGTCGACCGATCGAGTCGCGGAGTCGAAGAGGGACGGGTGGACGACCCAGCGCTTGCCGAGGTCGTCGTCGACGACTGCGAAGGGGTCTCCCCGCCGAACCAGCGCGGTGTCGGCGTCGGGGTCGAGCCCCGTCTCCTCCCGTATCTCTTCGTACGCTGCGGCGTCCGGATCGCCCTCGCTCGCGAGTCGCTCCGCGTCGCTCACTCCCCGCTCGCGTATCCGAGACGCTCCCCGTGGTCGCGCCTCGCACTCTGCGTGGCCCGCGACGGCGCCCCAGTGCCCGCTGTAGGAGCCGACCGCGTCGCTCCGGCGGAGGAGGAGGATCGCCCCTTCGTTGCGGAGGAACACCGTCACGACGTGGATCTCGTCGAGACCGTCCTGGCCTGCGGCGTCGGCGTCCGTCCCCGGATCGCTGTCACCGGTCATCGCTGAGAGGTACGTCCGCCGGCCGTATCAGCCACGGGGTCGACCGAACGCGGAGGCGGCGTCGAGCCGGAACGAGACGGCGCTCCGAAGGGAACCGACTTTGGCGTCCCGACCGTATCCGTTTCCATGGAACTCGCCGTTATCAGCGATACGCACATCCCCTCGCGGGCCCGGCGGATCCCCGAGGCGTTCCGCGAGCGGATCCGCGCGGCCGACCACGTGATCCACGCCGGCGACTTCGACTCGGAGGGGACGCTGGCCGACGTACAGGATCTGGCTCCCGAACTGACCGCGGTGGCCGGCAACACGGATCCGTCGATCGGTCTCCCCGAGCGAGTCACCGTCGAGTTCGGCGGCGTCACGTTCGTCGTCCTCCACGGTACCGGCTCCAAGCGCGGTTGGGCGGACCGGGTCGCGACGGCCGTCCGCGAGGAGGCCGACGAGCCACGCCTCGGCGTCGCCGGCCACACTCATCGGGTGTTCGACAGTGAGGTCCACGGTGTGCGCGTGCTGAATCCCGGGAGCGCGACCGGCGCTGCCCCCGCCGACCGGGCGACGATGCTGACCGTCGAGGCGGCCGACGGCGAGCTCGACGTGACCGTCCACGAAGGCTGAGCGAGGAGGCCGTTCGGAGCGGAGGAGGACCTCAGAGCGCGTCGGTCGCGGCATCGAACAGCGCGTCTCTGATCTCGCGATCGGCACCGAAGACGGTCAGCGGCCCCTCGGCGCGGGCGACGGCGCCGGCCTCCAGCGCGAGCAGCGACCCGGCGACCTGCTCGCGCTCGGCCGGGTAGTAACAGACGAACCCCTCCAGCTTCCCGCGGGCGAGCAGTCCCCAGTAGACGACGGGAGCCCACGTCTCGACGACACGCTTGGGGACCTCGGCGACGGCGTCGACGACCGCGTCCCACTCGCGACGCTCGGCGCCGCCCGAGACCACTTCGGGGCCGACGATCGTCGCGACCGTCGCCTTCGCCGGCGGGAGCGTCGCTCCGTCGGTCACTTCGACCGGGTCGCCGTCGTGTCGGACGCCGTTGCCGCGCTCGGCCACGTAGGTGTCGCCGAGCATCGGGACGTGGACCGCAGTGGCGACCGGTTCGTTCTCCGGACCGCCCGGGCCGGACCGCTCACAGGCCGTCGCGGCGACGCCGAAAGTCGGGATGCCGGCGGCGAAGTTGTTCGTGCCGTCGAGCGCGTCGACCACCCAGCGGTAGTCGCCGTCGCCGTCGTGGTCGCCCGATTCCTCGGCGGAGACACGGTGGTCGGGATGGGCGTCTGCGATGGCGTCGAGGACACGCCGCTCGGCCTCGCGGTCGGCCTCGGCTTTCACGTCCGTGGCGGTGTAGTCGGCGGGCGTCGCGCCGTCCGCGAACGCCTCGCGGAGGTAGTCGCCGCCGGCCTCGACCGCCCGGACGGCGGTGTCGGCGAGCGCGTCGGCGCCGATAGCGGCGACGTCGGCATCGGTCGCGCCGGTGTCGGCGCCTGCAGAGTCGTCGGGCATAGATTGGTCTGTGCAGCGGCGGGCTACCAGGGTTTCGGATCGGCGTCCGTCGACGTCGGCGTCGGCCGCGCCGTCACGCCGGCGTGCGTCGCCGACCCGGGCGACACCTGCTCATAGCGGGGCGCTTTTGACCGGTCACCACTCAATCCGACTATGGAACTGTTCGCGGTCGAGGGCCTGCCGGAGGTCCGCCCCGGCGACGACGTGGGCGAGCTCGTCGCCGAGCGCGTCGACCTCGAGGAGGGCGACGTGGTCTGTGTCTCCCACTCTATCGTCTCGAAGGCCGAAGGTCGCGGGGTCGACCTGTCCGAGTTCGACCCCGGCCCGCGGGCGCGAGCCATCGCCGAGCGCATCGGCGAACTCGCCGGCGAGGAGAAAGACCCCCGCTTCGCACAGGCCGTCCTCGACGAAAGCGAGGAGCTACTCACCGAGGAGCCGCTCATGCTCGCCGTGACCCGGTTCGGCCACATCACGGTCAACGCGGGCATCGACCGCTCGAACGTCCCCGACTCGGAACTCCTCCTGCTCCCCGAGGAGCCCTCCGCCAGCGCCGAACGGATCTCGGAGACGCTGGACGCGCCGGTCGTCGTCACCGACACCTCCGGGCGCCCGTTCCGCCAGGGCCAGCGCGGCGTCGCTCTCGGCTGGGCGGGCGTGCCCGCCGCCCGCGACTGGCGCGGCGAGTCGGACCGCGACGGCCGCGAACTCGGCGTCACCGTCGAGGCCGTCGTCGACGAACTCGCCGCCGCCGCGAACCTCCTCACCGGCGAGGGCGACGACGGCCTCCCCGTCGTGGTCGTCCGGGACTTCGAGTTCGGCGACCACGAGCCCCACGACGGCCTCTTTCGCTCTTCGGGAGGCGACTACGTCCGCGACGCGCTGCGGGAGTGGGAGTACGACAAGCAGCGGCTGCGAGACAGCGACGAAGACGAGTCCGACGGAGACCACCAATGAGAGCAATCGAACTCACGCCGGAGCAGCCGGTCTCGACGATGGCACAGCTGGGCGCGACCGCGGAGTCGGTCGGTTTCGACGCCGCGTTCGTCAGCCACCACTACAACAACCGCGACCAGTTTTCCGCGCTCACGGCGATCGCCGGCGAAACCGACGAGATCGACGTCGGGCCGGGCGTCGCGAACCCCTACGAGACCCACCCCGTCACGCTGGCCTCCCGGATGGCCACCCTCGACGAGTACAGCGGCGGTCGCGGCGTCTTCGGTGTCGGCCCCGGCGACGCCTCGACGCTCGCGAACCTCGGTATCGACCCCGACAGCCCCCTCCGCAGAGTGCTGGAGACGTTCAAAGTCGCCCAGCGCCTCTGGGACGGCGAGCGCGTCGACCACGACGGCACCTTCGAAGCCGACGGCGCCGGCCTCAACTACGACGCCGGCTCCATCCCGGTCTACGTCGGCGCCCAGGGCCCCCACATGACCCGCATGGCCGCCAAACACGCCGACGGCGTCCTCTACAACGGCGCCCACCCCCGCGACTACGCGTGGGCCAGCGACCGCGTCGCCGAAGGGCTCGGCGAGCGACCCGACGAGCGCGGCGACTTCGACTTCGGTGCCTACGCGTCGGTCAGCGTGGCCGACGACGGCGACGCGGCCCGCGAGGAAGCCCGATTTCCGGTCGCGTTCGTCGCCGGCGGCGCGCCGCCGCCGGTGCTCGAGCGCCACGACATCGACCGCGAAGCCGCGGAAGCGGTGGGGTCGGCGGTGTCGGCCGGGGAGTTCCGCGAAGCCGCCGGCCAGGTGACCGACGCGATGCTCGACGCGTTCTGTATCGCGGGCTCACCGGAGGAAGTCGAATCGGAGATCGACGCGGTGCTGGAGTACGCCGACAGCTTCGTCGCCGCGTCGCCGCTCGGCCCCGACGTGGAGCGAGCCATCGAGCTGCTCGGCGAGATGGGGTGACGGGGAGACGTCTCGGGCGGTCGTGACGCTATCGGTCTACCGCGCTTCCGGCGGTGGCGAGCTGTCGATGTTCAACAACGAGAGGGCGGCACCCAACGAGAGGTAGCCGAACACCGCCGAGGCACCGGCGACGAACAGGGCGCCGAAGGCGATCAGAACGTAGTTCAGCGGGTCGTGCGCCGCCACTTCGGCGAACTCGCCCGGCATCTGGACGATACTGTCGACGAGTTCCGTCGCCGACTCTGCGAGAGTTACCATGCGCGGGGCTTTGCATCCGTCCTACTTCGAGGTTTCGTGTGCGGGTGGCTGGCGACGTGTGTGATTTGGGCGACCTGTGATATACACCGCTGGTATCGCGACTGTCACGACCGCATGAACCGCAAACAGCGTGAAAGCCCCAGCCTGCTTCGGTCGCGCGCCTTGCTGTCGCCGAAAATCGAAGATTTTCGAGATGACGAGAGAGCTTCGCTCTCTCGAACCACGCCCTTCGCTCACTCCGTTCGCTCCAGTGCTTGCTGCGTCGGGCTTCCCGAAGCAGGCTGCCCCTTTCATTCCCGCCCGCACAGACGGACCGATCAGCCGACGCGGGTGGGAATGAAAGGGGCCACGTGCTCCGGGAAGACGGGTGATGCAAGCACCACAGCCGAGCGAAGCGAGGCGAGGAGCGCAGCGAACCCCTCGACCGGAGCACGTGGGGGCTTTCACGCTGTCTGTGATCACGATCGAGTCCGTGGTCGCGGTGGCGGTTGCTGCATCGGCGATCGCGGTGGCTGTTGCTGCATCGGCGGTCACGGTCCCTGTGTCGCCGGTCGCTCCGACGGATCTGGCGGTTTCACCCACGACACCCACCGATCAACTCACGGCCAGCGCGAGTCGGGTCGCCAGAAAGAGCGCGGCCATGCCGAACACGTCGCCGGCGGTCGTCACGGCCGGGCCCACCAGATCGTCGGGGTTGGCGCCGCGGCGGTAGCCGACGAAGACGACGATCAGGATCGTTCCCACGAGGGCAATCCCCGCCATCGCCGCCCCGGCGAGCGCGATCAGGGCGAGCGTCGACCACGGCGCGACCGGCCGCCCGAGTAGGCGAAGCAGTCCGACGGCCAGCGTGGCGGCGACGAGGCTCGCCGCCAGGCCGTTGAGCAGCGCGGCGGCGACGGCACGTGCCAGCCGGTCGTCGTAGGCCAGGCGCGGCTCGACGAGCCCCTGGTGGAGCGCGCTGGACAGCCGCGATCCCAGCGACCCGTAGACGCTCCCGCGGATCGCCAGGAAGGCGGGAACCACCACGAGGAGGCCCGGGACGGCGGCGAGTTCGCCCTCCATTCCGCCGAGGATCGCGCCCGCGAGCAGGCCGCCGAGAGCGCTGACCAGCAAGGCCGGGAGCGCGCTCCGGTAGGTCTCGACGGCGACCGAGCGGACCGTCACCGGGCGACACCCCCACCGCGGGCGGGAGCGAGGGGACGGATCACCCGACCACCACCCTGACGGCCCCGAAGAGGACGAGGACGCCGAGCACGTCGCAGACGTTCGTGACGACGGGGATGACCACGTCGTCGGGGTCGGCCTCGAAGCGGTAGGCGCCGTACGCGGTGACGACGGTCACGGCGACGGCGAGGACCGAGAGCACCACGCCGCTCAGGAGCGCGACCGCGAGGACGGTTCCGACCGGTAGCGTCGCCGTTCCAGTCGCCCAGGTGACGGCCCAGGCGCCCGCGCCGAGCAGGGGGAACACCGTCACCGCGAGCAGGAGTGTCGCGAGGGCGTTGCCACCGAGGCGCTCGTCGGTCGGCTCGAAGGTGAGCAGCCCGAGGTGAAAGGCCGTCGAGAGCCGCGCAGAGAGGACGCTTCCGAGATTGCCCGCCGTCCCGATAGTGACCGGGACGAGCACGAGCAGGGAGGGGTAGCGAGTCAGCGTCGCCTCGAAGCTGCCGAGGGTGAGTCCGCCGAGCAGCTCCAACAGTGTGAGCGCGACCAACAGCGGAAAGAGCCGACGGGTGATCCCGCGGACCGACCAGTCGCCGGCCATCGTCACCCCGACCTGGTTCCGGTTCCGGCTCCCTCCTCGACGCCGGCCAGCGCCCGCAGGCGCTCGGCGCCGGCTCTGGTTCCCTTCGCGATGAGGGTATCGTCGGCGCGCAGCCGCGTCTCCGGCGACGGCGTCAGGACCCAGTCGGTCCCGTTCTCGGCGCCGTCCCGTCTGATCGCGATGACGAGCGTTCCCGTGGTGGTTCGCAGCGCCTGCTCGCCGATGGTGGTGCCCGCGAGGTCGCTGCCGGCCGCCACGGGGACGCTGACGAGAATCTCGTCCGACGCCTCGACGGCGGCCTGGACGACTGGGTGACTCCCGAGCCCGCGGAGGACGCCCTCGCTTATCTCCAGGGCCGCGTCGCTGATCACCTCCGTGCTGGTCGCGATGTGGAGCAGCCCGCGGATGGTCACCGGCTCGGCGAGTTCGCCGGCCGCCCGGAGCGCCCACGCCTCGAAGCGCTCCTTGAGCGCGTCGACCTCGACCTCCAGTTCGCTCACCTCGCGGGCGAGTTCGGGGTCGTCGAACAGCACGCTCCCGTAGGCCAGGTCGACCGCGAGTTCGCTCACGTTGCGCATCAGCACGACCGTCTCGACCGCCCGGTCGAGGTCCGCGATGTCCGATTCCGCCGGCGCGGGTCGCTCGTAGGGCTCGCCCGTCATCGTCTCGAAGACGCCCTGGACGCCGTCGTCGGGGCCGCGACAGAACAGCACGTCGCCGGCCCGCAGCGTCGTCTCGCGGCCGGGGTCGAGCAGCCACTCGCCGCCGCGCCGGACTGCGAGGACGCGCACGCCCGTCTCGGTCTCCAGGTTGATGTCGCCGAGCGTCCGGTCCGCGTACGGCGAGCCCTCGTCGAGTTTCGCCCGGGCGAGCGTCTCGACGGGGTCGGGCAGCGCCGCCCGCAGCGACGCCGGCAGCCCCACGTCGTCGAGGACGACCTTCGCGATGTCGCCCGCGGCGTCGCTGATCTTCTCGGCGGCGCCGACGATCCCGAAGATGGGCGCCAGCTCCTCGGCCTCGTCCGGGGAGCGACCGGCCATCACGAGGCTCATTCGCGCGCGCAACTGGAGCACGTCCATCTGCGACTCCAGTTCGAGCACCTCCGCCGCGAGGGCGGGGTCGTCGAAGAGGACGGACGAGTAGGACAGATCGACGAGCAGCTCGGCGATGTCTTTCATCTCGCCGAGTAGCTCCACGACGCTGACCGGCTCGTACTCGACGCGGTCAGCGGGGTGGCGGTCGTCGGGGGGGTCGTCGGGCGTCATCGGTCTCCCCATCTCCGTCGGCTGCTGGTCATGGTGGTGGGACGCGCGGCGAGCCCTTAGTCCATCGGGCGGCCCGGAGGCGAGGCCGCATCGGCGACCCGACGCCGGCCGTCGGAGCCATCCGGTGGGGCCGCGATCAGGCGATATCCCGCGACCGGAACCGCCAGTAGCCGACGGTGGCGGGGACGACGGTCCAGAACACGAGGACGGTAACGGGCATCCAGACGACCGGTTCCGAGACCGAGATCGCTGCCCGGAAGGCGTTGGTCGGACTCCCCCAGTAGAGCAGGGAGTACCACGCCGGATCGGTGGCGATCGCGGGTTCGAGGCTACTGCTGAGTTGGACGCTGCCGCGCGCGAGCAGCGACGCCGGCGCGACGACGAACAGCTCCCAGGGCGCCCCGAACGAAAGCAGTGCGGCGAAGGAGGCCCCGAGCGCGCGCATCCGGTCGGCCGCGAACGCCGACCACCCGACGGCGATCCCGAGGAACGCCAGCCCCAGCCCCGCGGTCGCACACGCTACCCGTGCCAGGGCCACGGGGTCGAGCGCGGTGGGACGAACCCAGAGCACGGCGCCGGCCACGAGGAACCCGACCGCGACGGCCCCGACCAGCACCACGGCACGCCCGAGGACGGTCCCGACGAACACGTCGCGGCGCGTGACCGGAACCCCGAGCAAGACTCCGAGTCGGCCGGTCTCGACCTCGTCGACGAGCGCGAACGCTCCGAGCAGGATTCCGACGGTCGGGACCGCCAGCCCGTTCAACTCCCCCCCGAGCAACGAGGTCAGATCGACCGGGTCGTCCGGCGGATAGGCCAGCGCGGCGACGGCGAGCAGGGCGGCGAAGCAGCCGACGAGTGCGACGAGTAGCCGTGACCGACGGAGATCCGTGATCTCCCGTCGGAAGAGCGTGTACGTGGTCATCGTTCGATGTCCTGTCGTCGGAAGTACGCGTAACTCGCCGCGATCGGTGCCACGAACCAGAACAGCAACATCCCGACGGCGAACCAGTCGAGGGTTCCGTAGAAGTAGTTGGCCGAGTCGTAGGCGTTGCTCGGACTGACGACCTGCACGTAGTCCTGAAAGTGGGGCCGCTGTGTGAGGGCGAACTGGAGTTCGCTGTCCATCGGTTCCCGCCCGAAGACCAGCCGATAGGCGGGACGGACGGCGAGTCGCTCCCAGAACTCCGTGAACAGCACGAACGCGCCGAACGAGGCGGCGACGGCCCGGAGTCGCGTCGAGAGGGCCGTCGAGAACCCGACCGCGATGCCGAAGTACGCGAGCCCGAGCAACACCGTCAGCGTCGTCACGTGAACGGCTTTCGGGACCGAGATGGCGCCGAGTCGGTAGTAGGTCGCGGCGACGAGCGGCGCGAGACCGAGGACGACGACGCCCGCGAGCAGCGACCCGCGGCCGAGTGTTTTGCCGACGATCACGTCCCGACGGCGCGCACCAGAGCCGAGAAGGACGCGAAGACTCCCCGACTCCCGTTCGCCGACGACGGTCAGCGACCCGACCAGCAGCGCCGCGAACGCGACTGCTCGGGAGGCGGTCAGCAACAGCACGGTGGTCCGTCGTTCGAGCGACGCTTCCCCGAAGACACGGAGCGGGAATCGCACCGTCGTCGGGACGGCGTAGAGAGCGACGACCGCCGCCAGCACCCAGAACAGTGCCGACCGCCGGCTGTCGACCAGTTCCTTGCGGGCGACCGTCAGCGCGTTCACGTCCGTCCTCCCGCGACCCCCGAGCTGGGGCCGTCCTCCGCCGTCGTCCCGTACTCCCTGGCCACCCCGTCGATCGTGACGACCGCCATCTTGTGCTGCTGTCTACATTTTCCCATGAGTACATAATTCCCGTGGCCGCTCGGTTTCGAACGGGATCGCCGGCGATGGCGCCGGTCAGGCGATATCCCGCGACCGGAAGCGCCGATATCCGACGGTGGCGGGGACGACCGTCCAGAAGACGAGGACGGCGACGAACAGCCACTGGATCGGCCCGGACACCCACCCGAGCGCGACGAACGACTCGGTCGGGTTCGCCCACAGCAGGTAGTGGAACCACTCCGGCGGCGACCCGGCCGAGTACGCGAGGTCCCTCGTGCTCGGGAACGACCCCCTGGCGAGCAGGTACGGGATGCCGACGGCGAGGGTGCGCCACGCGCTGGTGAACAGGACCACCGCGGCGAACGATGCGCCCAGCGCGGTGACCCGCCGGCGGGCGAACGCGGAGGCGCCGACCGCGATGCCGAAAAACGCCAGCCCGCGCCCGATCGTGGCTCCGCCACCCAGCGCGACCGTCCCGAGGTCGACCGTCGTCGGCCGGACCCACAGGACGCCGACGGCCGCGAGGAGCCCGACGGCCATCGCGCCGACGAACAGGAGTCCTCGACCGAGGACCTTCCCGACGAGCACGTCCCGGCGGGCGACGGGATAGCTCGCGATAGCCCTGTAACGACCGGTCTCGACCTCGTCGACGACCGCCAGCGCGCCCAGCAGGATCGTCACCACGGGGACGAGCAGGCCCGCTCCGAACTCCGAGAACAGCGGTCCGAAGTGAGTGCCGACGCCCGGCAGTGGCGTGACTCCGTCGGCTTCGGGACCGCCCACCGGCACGCGCAGCGCCGCCGCGACGAACTGGCCGACCAGCGCGACCAGCAGCCCGACGATCAGCCAGGACCGTCGCAGCGACCGTAGGTCCGTCCGGGCGTACGTGAGTACCGGATGGCGGAGGGACGGCCGGTCGAGAAATCCGGCCGTGGGAAGCTTCGGTCGAGGGAGCGAGACGCCGCCGAGGCGTCGACGGACGGGCGCGAGCGGACGCCATCGGGAGCCGTCGAGGTCCCGACCGCGGAACCGGACGTAGCCGACCGTGACCGGGACGACGAACCAGCCGGCCAACACCGTGATACTGAACCAGTCGACACCGGCGTCGAAGGTGACTGCGCCCGAGAAGGCGTTGTTCGGGTTGAGCAGTTGCAGGTACGTACCGGTTCCCAGGTGGGTCACGATCGTGAACCGGAGCTCCGCATCGATCGGCGACCGTCCCGCCAGGAGTCCGAAGACCGGTCGGACGACGACCCCCTCCCAGTAGTTCCGGAAGAAAATATACAGACCGAGCGAGGCGGCGAGCGCCCCCAGGCGCGTTCCCGCGACCGCGGAGACGCCGACCCCGATCCCGAAGTACGCCAGCGCGAACAGGGCGGTCAGTCCGACCCCGAACGCGAGCGCGGACGCAGAGACGCCGTCGAGCCGGTAGCGGACGGCGGCGACGATCAGGAGTTGCCCCGCGACGACCGTCGCGAGCAGGACGAGCCCGCGACCGGCGACTTTGCCCAGTAGGAGGTCTCGACGCGGGAGCGGAAACCCAGAGAGGACACGGAGACTGCCGGTCTCGCGCTCGCCGGCGACGGCGAGACTGCCGACGAGTATCGCCGCGAAGGCGATCGGCCGCTCGGCGAAGCTCGCCAGCATGATGACCGCCATCCGGTCCGGCGTGTCCGCCCCGACGAACGTCGACGGCAGCCGCACGATGCCGGGGGCGGCGATGAACCCGATTAGCGCCGCCAGCGCCCATACGAGCGGCGAGCGACGCAGCGCCGTGAGTTCCTTGCGGGTGACGGTCAGTACGTTCACGCCGGTCCCTCCGCGGTTCGCTTCTCACCGGTGATCCGGTTCTCACTCTCGCCAGACTCGTAGTCGGTGTACGCCGCAAACAGGTCCTCCAGCGAGGCGTCCTGAATCTTGATGTCCCGCATTTCCATCCCGCTGTCCTCGATCCGGCGGATCACGTCGCCCTTCGCGCCTGGGTCTCGACAGCGCACCCGAAGCGTCGTTCCGTCCACGCTGTGACCGGTGACTCCACCGATACCGTCGAACGCGACGGATCGAGGTTCGTCGACACGGACCTCGATCCGCGACTCGGCACTCATCGAACGCCGCAGGCCGCCGACGGTGTCCTCGGCGATGAGTTCGCCGTCCCGGAGGATGCCCACCCAGTCGCAGACGCCCTCGACCTGGTCGAGGATGTGACTGGAGAAGAAGACGGTCGTCCCCCGGTCCAGTTCCTCGCGGACGATCCCACGCAGGTCGGCCATGCCGTTGGGGTCCAGGCCCGACGAGGGCTCGTCGAGCACAAGCAGGTCCGGGTCGCCGACCAGCGCCATGCCGAGGGCCGTTCGTTGTGTCATCCCCGTCGAGTAGCCACCGGCGCGCCGATCGCGGTCCTCGGGGTCGAGGCCGACCCGTTCGAGAATCGCGTCGGGGTCGTCGTCGGCACCCTGGAGGTCGTTCGCCAGCTCGATGTGTTCGCGACCGGTGAGCCGGTCGTAGAGGGCGTACCCTTCCGGGAGGATCCCCGTTCGCTCCCGCACGGCCGTCGATTCGCCCCAAGCGTCGCGGCCGAAGACCTCGGCGCGGCCGCCGGTCGCTTTCGAGAACCCGAGCAGGACGTTGATCGTCGTCGACTTGCCCGCACCGTTCGGCCCGAGGAAGCCGTAGGCCTCACCCGATTCGACTTCGAGATCGAGCCCGTCGACCGCCGTCGTTCTACCGTACTCCTTGGTCACTCGGTCTAAGTTGATGACAGCCATCGGTACGTACCGATCGGAGTGGTATTTACGAAGATATATTAAACCAATTACGTATCGATCCGAAAGTCCGACCGACCGGTCAGACGCCGACGGATCGTCGGCGCCGCCGAGGGCGAAGCCTTTACCCGGCCGGCCGCGTACTCCGCGGCAAATGGTACTCGACGATCTGGGAACGTCGCTCCGGAGCACCCTCGACGACCTCCGGGGCCAATCCCGCATCTCCGAGGAAGACGTCGAGGAGGTCGTCAAGGACATCCAGCGGTCGCTGTTGCAGGCCGACGTGGACGTGGACCTGGTGATGGAGCTGTCGGACTCCATCAAGACCCGGGCCCTGGAGGAGGAACCGCCCGCCGGCACCTCCGCCCACGACTGGGTGCTGCGGGTCGTCTACGACGAACTCGTCGGTCTCGTCGGCGACTCGACGGACCTCCCGCTCGAATCGCAGACGATCATGCTCGCCGGTCTCTACGGGTCGGGGAAGACGACCACGGCCGCCAAGATGGCCTGGTGGTTCTCGAAGAAGGGCCTTCGTCCGGCGATCATCCAGACCGACACCGACCGCCCCGGCGCCTACGACCAGTCCAAGGAGATGGCCGAGCGCGCCGAGGTGGACTTCTACGGCGACCCCGACGCCGACGACCCAGTCCGGATCGCTCGCGAGGGGCTGGACGCGACCGAGGACGCCGACATCCGCATCGTCGACACCGCGGGCCGCGACGGGCTCAACGAGGAGCTCATCGACCAGATCGAGGACATCGAGGCCGAGGTCCAGCCGGATCGGGACCTGCTCGTCCTCGACGCGGCGATGGGCCAGTCGGCGAAGGACCAGGCCCAGGAGTTCGAGGAGTCGATCGGCATCGACGGCGTCGTTATCACGAAGCTCGACGGGACAGCGAAAGGTGGGGGGGCGCTGGCCGCGGTCAACGAGACGGGCTCGTCGATCGCCTTCCTCGGGACCGGCGAGACCGTCGGCGACATCGAGCGCTTCGAGCCGTCGGGGTTCATCTCGCGGCTGCTCGGCATGGGCGATCTCAAGCAGCTCACCGAGCGCGTCGAGCGGGCGATGGAGGAGACGGGCGAGGAGGAAGACGACTGGGACCCCGAGGACATGATGGAGGGGAAGTTCACCCTCTACGACATGCGCAAGCAGATGGAGACGATGAACAAGATGGGGCCGCTGGATCAGGTCATGGACATGATCCCGGGGATGGGCGGCGGGCTCATGGACCAGCTGCCCGACGACGCGATGGACGTGACCCAGGAGCGTCTGCAGGACTTCGAGGTCGTCATGGACTCGATGACCGACGAGGAACTGGAGAATCCGCGCACCGTCGGCAAGAGCCGCATCGAGCGCATCGCCCGCGGGTCGGGCAAGCCCGAAGAGCGGATCCGCGAACTGCTCGAACAGTACAACGCGATGCGTCAGATGCTCGACCAGTTCCAGGGTATGGGCGACGCCGACATGGAGCGGATGATGAAGCAGATGCAGGGCGGCGGCGGTGGCGGCGGCATGGGTGGCATGGGTGGCATGGGCGGCGGTGGCGGCCCGTTCGGCTGATTTTCGACCTCGCTCTGTCGGTCGCCGGACCGACGCGTCGCCGACAGTTTTTCCCGCCGACCGCACCCCTAGTGAGCCATGAGCAGTTCGTCGTCCGACGGCGACGTGGTCGGCACCCTCAGAGGGACCGTCCTCCCGCTCGTCGTCACTGTCCTGGTCGGCCTGGCCGGCCTCGCCGGCGCCTGGTACGTGTTCGTCCGCAGTGCCGACTCGCTGGTCGACCTCCTCGGGTTCCTGGTCGTCACCGGGGTCGGGCTCCTCGCGCTGTGGGTCGGGAGTCGCGTCGCCGGGTCGCTCGTCTCGCCGTACAACGTCGCCGAGGTCGCGGTCGACGGGCCGATCGCACGCGAGCGGGCGGGCGGCGTGCCCGGCTCGGCGACCGGCGTCGGCGCCGACGACGTGGTCGAGCAGATCGAACTCGCCGACGCCGACCCCGCGGCCGAGGCGCTGCTGGTGAAACTCAACACGCCCGGCGGGGAGATCGTCCCCAGCGAGGACATCCGCATCGCCGCCGAGCGCTTCGACGGGCCGACCGTCGCCTACGCCACCGACGTCTGCGCCAGCGGTGGCTACGACATCGCCAGCGGCTGCGACGAGATCTGGGCCCGCGAGGGGTCGCTGGTCGGCTCCATCGGCGTCATCGGCTCGCGCGTCAACGCCAACGACCTGGCCGAGCGGCTGGGCCTGTCCTACGAGGGGTTCACCGCCGGCGAGTACAAGGACGCCGGGACGCCGCTGAAGGAGTTGCGCCCGGACGAACGGGCCTACCTCCAGGGCATCGTCGACGACTACTACGACCAGTTCGTCGAGACCGTCGCCGAGGGCCGCGACATGGCGCCCGACGCCGTCGAGGCGACCGAAGCCCGCGTGTTCCTCGGGAGCGAAGCCCACGAGCGTGGTCTCGTCGACGAACTGGGCACCCGCCGGGCGGTGACCGACGCCCTCGAAGACCGACTGGGCGAGTCCGTCGCGGTCCGCGAGTTCGAGCCCGCCCACTCGCTGCGCGAGCGGGTCAGCCTCGGCGCCCAGCGAGCCACCTACGCCTTCGGCGCGGGACTGGCGAGCGCTCTCGACGGCGACGTGGAGGGGCTGCGTTTCCGCCGGTAGGATTCGGGGTCCGTTCGGCCCCACCGCCTCGGGCCCGCGTTCCACGGGTCCGCCCGGTCACCGCATCGGACGGTCCGTTCGGAGCGCCGCGTTCGGGCGATTCGGCGCTCGCGCGGGCCGAAACGGTCGCGAGGGTTTTTATCCCGTGACCGCCTCCGTCGATCCGTGACAACGCTGGTCGTCTGTATCGACCGCGCGGGCGACCTCGTGGCGGAGACGGACCCGCCGGTCGTGGGACGGGAGGCCGTCGAGTCGCTCGTCGTCGACGTCGGCGTCGAGGACCCGGAGGACAGCCAGGTCAACTGTCTGCTCGAAGCCCTCCGCGTCTCGCGGGATCTCGCCGAGGGCGGTGACGAGACCGTCGTCGCCGTCCTCGCGGGGACCGACGACACCATCAGCGCCGACCGCGCCATCGCCCGCCAGGTCGAGGGACTCATCGACGACCACGACCCCGACTCGGCCGTGGTCGTCGTCGACAGCGCCGAGGACGAGCGCCTCGTCCCCATCGTCGAGTCGCGACTCACCGTCGACGCCGTCGACCGCGTCGTCGTCCGTCAGGCCCGCGACATCGAGTCGACCTACTACCTGCTCAAGCAGTTCCTCGCCGACGAGGAACTGCGCAAGACCGTCCTCGTCCCCATCGGCGTCGCGCTGATCGCCTACCCCGTCCTCTGGTGGCTCGCCGGCCCCGGCGTCGCGACCGGCGCCATCGTCGCCGTCGTCGGGCTCTTTTTCCTCTACAAGGGCCTCGGCGTCGACGCCTACCTCGCTTCCCTCCCCGGCCAGGTCCAACAGGCCCTCTACTCGGGCCAGGTCGCGCTGGTCACCTACGTCGTGGCCGCCGGCCTGTCGCTCGTCGGCGTCTTCGCCGGCGCCATCGGCGTCTCCGAACTCGGCTCGGAGGGCCCGCTCATCCTCGCCAGCCGCTTCGCCTTCGACGCCATCCCCTGGCTCACCGGCGCCGCGCTGGCCGCGAGCACCGGTCGCTTGCTCGACGAACTCATCCGCCACGAGGGCGTCCGCAGCGCCTACCTCAACCTCCCGTTCGGCGCCGTCGCCGTCGGCCTCGTGGTCCGCGGGTTCTCCGCGTACTTCCTCGAACTCGCCGACGTGTTCAGACCCTACCGGATCCGACCCATCGACGCCGGCCCCATCGCTTTCGAAGGAGCCACCCTCGAACCGCCCGGCACTCGCCTCGCACTGTTCATCCTCGCCGGCGTCCTCGTGAGCCTCGCCGGCGTCCGCTTCGCCGCCTACTTCAGCGGGGCGACCGTCGAACAGGAGTTCGCCCACGGCCGCGAAGGCGGCGACTAGGAGCGGTTTCTGACCGGATTTGCTCGAACGGAAGTGACGAGACAGCGACCACACTCGACGGTGAGCGATGAACGCCCTCGACCGCGAGCGCGCCTCGGTGCGTCAATCCGCGGCGTCGGCTCGGCGCGTCACTCGTCGGAATCGCCCTCGGACCCGCCGTCGGGGAACGGGACGTCGAACCGTTCGCCGTCGTCGGGGATCCAGGCGTCGCCGTCGAAGTGCTCGCGAGCCTCGCGTTCGATAGGGGAGGAGTCGCCGGCGTAGCGCGTGGAGATGTGGGTGAGCGCGAGCCGCTTGGCGCCGGCGCGGTCGGCGATAGCGGCGGCCTCCCGCGCCGTGGAGTGGGCGGTCTCCTTCGCGCGGTCGGCCCAGTCGCTCGCGAAGGTGGCGTCGTGGACGAGCAGATCGGCGTCCTCGGCGGCGGCGGCGACGGCGTCGGTGGGGCGGGTGTCGCCCGTGTAGACGAAGCGTCGGCCGGGTCGCGGCGGGCCGACGACCTCCTCGGGTTCGATGGTCCGGCCCTGATGCTCGACGGGCTCGCCGCGGTGGAGTTTCGAGTACTCCGGCCCGGGCGGCAGTCCCAGTTCCTCCTCGGCTTTCTCGCGGTCGAAGCGGCCCTTGCGGTCGTCCTCGACGATCGCGTAGCCGACGGCGTTGGTGCGATGGTCGGTGCGAACCGCTCGCACCTCGTACTCCGAGCGGTCGAGGACGACCTCGTCGGGGCCGACCTGGTTGATCCGGACGGGGAACGAGGGGTCGTTGCCGGCGGCGTGGACCAGGTCTTCGACCTGGCCGCGAGTACCGTGGGGGGCGTGGATGGCGAGCGGTCGTTCGCGGTCGTTGAAGTCGAAGGTCTGGACGAGGCCGGGGATACCGAGGACGTGGTCGCCGTGGCAGTGCGTGACGAAGAGGTGGTCGACGGCGAAGCCGGTGGAGAAGCGCATCATCTGGCGCTGGGTACCCTCGCCGCAGTCGAACAGCAGGCGGTCGCCGTCGCGGTTTACCACCAGTGCGCTCGTGTTACGCCGGGTGGTCGGGACCGCGCCGCTCGTGCCGAGAAACGTCACGCGCATGTCCGGCCCTCGGCGGGCGCCCGGTAAACGCGTGTCGAATCGCGGTCGCGAGGCGTCACTCGCGTCCGAGCACCCCGTCCGCGCTCCGCTCGACGAACAGCAGCGCGACGAGTCCGACGACGATGACGGTGTAGGCGACCGCGGCCACCAGCGCGTCCGTCGTCGTCGCGTACTCGCTCGTCCGGAAGATGATCACCTTGCGGACCATCGCGATGACCCCCGTGTAGATGACCAGTCGAACGATCTTCCTCGTGTCTTCTTCGCGCGTGTACGCGATGACGGTCTGGTACACCTCGACGATGATGAGCAGGAGCAACCCCGTGTCGATGAACCCGATCACCACCAGCGGGTCGACGATCGCCCCCGAGCGGACCGCTCCGACGACCTGGACGGCCAGGTCGACGACCCCCACGGCGAACAGGAGTGCGAACAGCGACGCCGCAGCCAGCTCGACCGCGTGGACGAACCGCCCCGTCAGCGCCGCGTACCGCTCGGCGAACGCCACCTCGGCGGTCGGCGGTTCGATCCCCCCGTCGTCCTCTGCGTCGTCCTGGTCCGAACTCATCGCGGGTCGTCTCGATCTGTGTGTCCCACACACATAGGAGTCCCACCGACGTTCGTTGGGGTCGGCGACCACCCGGAACTTGTATTTATATCTATCGCTAGTTTATACAGTCGGGAAGAGATGCGAGGATAAACGGACTGTAACCCCGTTTCAAATCGGATTGATCCGTCGAAATCCGGCGTCGTCGTCTAGTATTTATACGGGTGCGGCGGTGGTAGTCGGGGATACGATGTCACGAAGCGACGGCCGACCCGAGACGGAGCGACGAGCGGACGAGAGCCACCAAGTGGAGGGGTCGAGATGAAGCGCGCCGTCCTCGCGGTCGCGACGGCGCTGCTGGTCGTAACCGCCGGCTGTGCCGGAATGGCCGGCACGGCGTCGCCCGGAGCCGACGGTGGAGCGGGCGACGGCGGCGCTGCGGGCGGTGGTGAGGACGCGAGCACTGCCGACGCCGGGACGGTCAACTTCTACGTGAGCGACCAGCCCAACGACATGGACGACTTCGCACACCTGAACGTCACGATCACGACGGTCAGATTCCGTCTCGTCGACGCCGCGAACGGCTCGACCGATGCGGCCGGAAACGCGTCGATCACGACGGCGACCAACGCGACGACGACACCGACCGCGACGGCGACGGCCGCGCCCGCGAACGGCACCGATACCGCGGACACCACCGAGACCGAGGCCGGTGACCGGGACGAAGCGGAGCGCGAAGACGAGGAGATGGACGAAGCGAGCGAAGACGAAGCGAGCGAGGACGGTCGCTGGGTCACTCGCGAGGTGAACGCCACGTCTGTCGACCTCTCGCAGCTGCGCGGTGCGAACGCGACGCTGCTCGAACAGTTCGACCTGCCCGCGGGCGAGTACGACACGGTTCACATGGAGGTCAGCGACGTCGAGGGGACGCTGACCGACGGCGACGACCAGCGGGTCAAGCTCCCGAGCGGCAAGCTCCAGTTGAACAGCGAGTTCACGGTCGAAAACGGCTCGGAAGTCGACTTCGTCTACGACGTGTCCGTCCACAAGGCGGGCAACAGCGGGAAGTACATCCTCAAACCGGTCGTGAGCGAGTCCGGCACCGAGGTGCCCATCGAACGGGTCGACGACGACGAGGACGGCGAAGGCGACCGCTCGCTCGACGCGTCGTTCGCCGGCAACGTCAGCGCCGGCGAGAACGCGACGCTAGCCGTCACCGAGAACGGCTCGGCGGTCGCGAACGCGACGGTCGAAGTCGACGGCGAGCCCGTCGGGACGACCGACGGCGACGGCGAACTCGTCGTCGCGGTCCCGAGCGACGCCGAGGAACTCGAAGTGGAAGTCGAGGACGGCGACGCCGAAGCCGAACTGGAGTTCGAATTCGGAACGGGCGACGACGATGACGAATCCGGGGACGGCGGACCCGGACAGGCCGCCGAGAACGGTCGGGACGACTGACGCCGCGAGAAGCGAGGGAACGCCGACTGCGGTCAGTTCTCGCGGTCAGTTCTCGCGGTCAGTTTCCGCGGTCAGTTTCCGCGGTCAGTTCTGGTCCGCGCACGGGCGGTCGCGTTCGGCGACTTGGACCGATCGCGAGGCCGTGGCGACGGTGGTGTTCTCCGTCGTGACGCTCGCACGGACGGGGACGGTGTCGCCGCCGTCCAGTGACGGCGGACGGTCGGCAGTGCGGAACAGGACCAGCCGCTCGGAGCCACCGGTCGGGAGCGCGACGGTGTGAGTCTCGACGAGCGCCCCGTCGTCGACGGACACGGTCACACCGAAGGACGGTTCGGACGGCCCGTCGTCGCCGATGGGGCGTTCGACGACGAGCGACCCGCTCAGTCCGGCGTTGCCCGGCATCGGCCCCCGGTCGTTGCAGGTGACGACCCCGTCGGAGTCGGGGTAGGGGTCTTCGGATTGGTTGCCGACCGCTACCTGCGGCTCGAACGTCGAGACGGTGGCGTTGGCGGGGCGGTCCTCGGTCGTGAGCGCGGAGAGGCCGGCAGCGGCGCCGCCGACGATAGCGAACAGGAGCACGACCCCGGCGATGGCGAATCGGCGCACGTTCGCAGGTGGCCCGGACCCGATATGTGTCTTGTCACCAGGGTCGTCGGGACGGTGCGACGACGTGGGACCGCTCGCGCGGTCACTGGACTCAGTTTCGCCACTCCGCCGTTCCGTCCTCGAACAACGCGTTCTGCAGCTGGTACAGGACGACGAAGGTACCGAAGCTCACCACGAACGCGGCGGCCGCGACCACCAGCGCGGTGTCGTCGGTCTGCAACGGGAACTGCCCGAGGAGCAACACGGACAGGGCGAGTATCTGGACGACCTGCCCGACTCCGAGGACGTATCCGGTCGTCGAACTCACTCGAGTGGCTACGGGCGACGAAGTGATCAGATGGAAATCGAATTTTCGGTTCGACAGGTATCGGAGGGGCCGTCGCCCTGGTCGACGACGGCAGCTCGCGCTCGTGGGAGTGGCTGACCGGCGATCTGACGGTGTCCCGTGCCTTCGGAACTGTTTTAGGCGCCGCTGGGCCAAGACCTAGCAACGAATGAGCGACCTCGAACAGGAGTATCGACTCGACTACTTCGAGGAGCACGGCTTCCACCGAGAGCAGTGTTCCGAGTGTGGGGCCCACTTCTGGACGCTCGACGAGGACCGGGCGACCTGCGGCGAGCCGCCATGCGAAGAGTACGGCTTCATCGACGACCCCGGCTTCGGCGAACAGCTGTCGCTCGAAGAGACCCGCGAGGCGTTCCTCTCTTTCTTCGAAGAGCGAGGCCACGAGCGCATCGACCCCTACCCGGTCGCGGCCAACCGCTGGCGCGACGACGTGCTGCTCACGCAGGCTTCTATCTACGACTTCCAGCCGCACGTCACCAGCGGCGAGTCCCCACCGCCCGCGAACCCGCTCGTCGTCTCCCAGCCGTGTATCCGCATGCAGGACATCGACAACGTCGGCAAGACCGGCCGCCACACGATGGCCTTCGAGATGGGCGGTCACCACGCCTTCAACGCCGACGAGGGGACCGACTACGCCTACGAGGGCGAGGTCTACTGGAAAGACCAGTGCGTCGAGCACTGCGTCGACCTGCTCGACGACGTGGGCGCCGATATCGAGGACCTGACCCTCATCGAGGACCCGTGGGTCGGCGGCGGCAACGCCGGCCCCGCCTTCGAGGTCATCTACCGCGGGCTCGAACTCGCGACGCTCGTGTTCATGCAGTTCGAGCAGGACCCCGACGGCGACGTCGAGATGAAAGACGGCAACACGTACAGTCAGATGGACCGCCGGGTCATCGACACCGGTTACGGCATCGAGCGCTGGACGTGGATGTCCCAGGGCACCCCCACCGTCTACGAGGCGGTCTACCCCGAGACCATCGACTTTCTGAAGGACAACGCCGGCCTCGACCACTCCGACCGGGAGGCGGAACTCGTTCACCGCGCCGCCAAGCTCGCAGGCCACATGGACATCGACGAGGCCGAGGACATGGAGTCGGCCCGGGACAACATCGCCGACCAGCTCGACGTGAGCACGGGCGAACTCACCGACCTACTGGAACCGCTGGAGGACATCTACGCCGTCGCCGACCACTGCCGGACGCTCGCGTACATGCTCGGCGACAACATCGTCCCCTCGAACGTCGGGACGGGCTATCTCGCACGGATGGTCCTCCGTCGGACCAAGCGGCTGGTCGACAACGTCGGCGTCGACGCCCCGCTGGACGAACTCGTCGACATGCAGGCCGAGCGCCTGGGTTACGAGAACCGCGACACGATACGGGACATCGTCCGCACCGAGGTCGAGAAGTACCGCGAGACGCTGGACCGCGGCGGACGGCGCGTCCGCCAGATCGCCGACGACTACGCCAGCGAGGGCGAGCCGATCCCGGTCGGCGAGCTCATCGAGCTGTACGACTCCCACGGCATCCAGCCGGACATGGTCGAAGAGATCGCCGCAGAGAAAGGCGTCGCCGTCGAGACGCCAGACGACTTCTACGCGCTCGTGGCCGAGCGCCACGGCGGCGGCCAGGCCTTCGAGGACGAGAACGAGCGGCCCTACGCCGACCGGCTCGAGGAGCTGCCCGACACCGACCGCCTCTACTACGAGGACCAGCAGCGCACGGAGTTCGAAGCCGTCGTCTTGGAGGTGTTCGAGCGCGACGACGAGACGTTCGACGTGGTGCTCGACCAGACGATGTTCTATCCGGAGGGCGGTGGCCAGCCGCCGGACCACGGGACGCTGTCGACCGACGACGTGACCGTGGAGGTCTCGGACGTGCAGATCGTCGACGGCGTCATCCTCCACACCGCCGACGAGGACCCCGGCAAAGGCGAGTTCGTCCGCGGCCAGATCGACGCCACACGCCGCCGTCGGCTGATGGCCCACCACACCGCGACCCACATCGTCGTCCACGCCGCCCGGCAGGTGCTGGGCGAGCACGTCCGCCAGGCCGGTGCCCAGAAGGGGGTCGACTCCTCACGCATCGACGTCTCCCACTACGAGTCGGTCTCCCGCGAGCAGGTCGAAGAGATCGAACACCGCGCCAACGACATCGTCCGGTCGAACGGCCCGGTCACCCAGGAGTGGCCCGACCGCCACGAGGCCGAGGACGAACACGGCTTCGACCTCTATCAGGGGGGTATCCCCGCCGGCGAGAACATCCGGCTCGTCCACGTCGCCGAGGACGTCCAGGCCTGCGGCGGCACCCACGTCGCCCGCACCGGCGACATCGGGACGATCAAGATCCTGGGCACCGAGCGCGTCCAGGACGGCGTCATCCGCATCGAGTTTGCGGCCGGTGACGCCGCCGTCCAGGCCACCCAGGACACCGAGGACGCCCTCTACGAAGCGGCCGACACCCTCGACGTAGCCCCCGAGGAGGTGCCCGAGACCGCCGAGCGCTTCTTCACCGAGTGGAAGGAGCGCGGCAAGACCATCGAGGAACTGAAAGAGGAACTCGCCGAGGTCCGCGCCGCGGGCTCGGGCGACGGCGAAGAGGTCGAGGTGGGCGAGGAGACCGCGGTCGTCCAGCGCCTCGACGCCGACATGGACGAACTGCGCGCGACTGCCAACGCCCTCGTCGAGGAGGGGACGATCGCCGTCCTCGGGTCGGGCCGCGACGGCGCGACCTTCGTCGTCGCCGTCCCCGACGGATCCAGTGTGAACGCCGGCGAGGTCGTGAGCCAACTCGCGAGCAAAGTCGGCGGCGGCGGCGGCGGCCCGCCCGACTTCGCCCAGGGCGGCGGCCCCGACGCCGAAAGCCTCGACGACGCGCTCGACGAGGCACCGGACGTGCTGCAGCAGGTCGCGAACGCGTGAGGACGAGACGGGTGCGGTTCCGTTCGATAGGCTGAAACGATCTCTTCCCGAAGGGGTCACCGTGAGGGCAGCGCGACGCTTCGGGCGCGTGCTACACTGGCGACGCTGGTGGGATCTGGCGCAGGTGTCGTTCGCCGGGTGGTTGCTCCTCGTCTTGCTCGGCGGTCCCGACGCCGTCGGACGACTGACCGGAGTGTGGGCGATAACACCGGTTCTCGAACTCGTCGCGAACTGGGGATTTCAGGCCGGGCTCGCGTCCCTACTCGTCGGCTTCGCGCTCCTCCACCTCCGGCAGGAGAGCGATTCGACCGACTGATCGGTCTCTGCGGACGGAAACGAAGTGGGTGCTATCCGCCGCTGACCGGCGGGAAGAGCGCGAGTTCGTCCCCGTCGTCGACCGCCGTCTCGAAGCCGTCGGCCTCGGCGAACGGATCGCGGCCCTCGTGGAGCAGGCGGACGTGGCCGTACAGTTCGCCGTCGTCGTCCAGCACTTCGGGTTCGAGGGTCGGGTACGAGTCCAGCAGCGCGTCGAAGGCGTCGCCGACGGTCTCGGCGCCCGAGTCGACCTCGATCTCGGTGTCGCCGGCCGTCTCGGCCAGCGTGGCGAACAGTCGCCAGTACATACACGAGGGAGGGCACCGATACCCAAAGAGCGTTCCGCACTCGAACGGCGACGGGACCGAACGGGTCCGCTACTCGTCGTCTTCGCGACGCTGGTCGACCGCCACCGTCCAGTCGCTCCCGCCCGACTCGTCGGTCGCGTCGTCCTCGTCACTCGTGTCGCCCCCGTCGGTTTCGTCCTCGTCGGACGCTTCGGGTTCGCTCGTCTCCTCGTTCGACGCGCCGGAAGCGCCGGGTTCGGCGATGGGCTCCCAGTCGTCGCCGACGGGCGTCTGGTCGTCGGTCCCCCCCGCGTCGGCGCCGGGCAGGTCGTCCACGTCGGTCCCGGGGAGGTCGGCCAGCTCCTCGCGCGATGGCTCTGCTGACGGATCGGCGAGGGGACCGTCGGTGTCCGCGGCCTCCCGCTCGTCCGGTTCGGAGGGGGTCGGGGCGTCGGCCTCGTCCGACTCGCCGTTCCCCGACACGTCGGGCTCGTCGGGTTCGAGCGCCTCGATACCGGGGGCGTCGGCGTCGGCGAGGGGGTCGGCCGCCGACTCCGGCGGCGTCTGCCCGTTCGCCTCCTGGCCGGGCGTGTCCGTCGCCGTGTCCGCCCCGGCGGACTCCTCGCCGACCGATCGACCGGGCTCGATCTGCTCGTCGGGGGTGAGCGCCGCGCCGGTGGCGTCCGCGTCCTCCGGATCGGCGCCGTCACGGGGCGTCGCGGCCGCTTCGACCTTGCGGATGGCCTCGGGGGCAGCGACGACGTAGACGGCGTCGCGGGGCGCGAGGGCGCGGTCGCGGTCCGGGAGCGGTTCGACCGGGCCGGACGCGGGACGGACGGCGACCACGGTCACGTCGAGGGCGCCGACGGGCTGGCCGGCGAGGTCGCTCCCGGCGCCGACGGTGACGGCGGCCATCGTCTCCTCGGCCGCCCGGAGGACGGACGCGAACTCCCGGTCCGGGCGCGTCTCGACGGGCAGCGTCACCAGTTTGTACTCCCCTTCGGTGTCGAGTTTCCGCGTGTCGGCGGCGTCGATGGCCAGCGTCGCCACGTCGTCGACGACCCCCCGCAGCTCCGCGGTGACCACGCGCTCGAAGGGGTCGGTTCGCCACACCTGAACGAGATCGCCGGCGCTGGCGGCGAAGGCGGGGTCGGCCCGCACGGCGACCGCCGACGTCTCGGGGGGCAGGGTCGGACCGATGCCCGCCGCGCGCGAGCCGACGGCGAGGTACTCGACGCTGCCGTCGTCGTCCAGTTCGAGGTCGACGTGGCCGACGCCGTAGTCGGCTTTCAGCCGGGTCACGAGGCGGTCGCGCAGCTCCTCGACGGTGAGTCGCCGGGGGAAGACGAACGTCTTGTCGGCGAGTTTCTCTTTGGTCTCGGCGGGGACAGGGTCGTAGCCGACGATATCCTCGACCTCCTCGGGGAGTTCGACGGTGATGACGCGGCCGACGGCCTGGACGACGCGGCTGACTTCCGTCTCGACGGCCCGCTCGCCGGTGGCGACGGCCACGTCGCTCCCGAGGCGGTCACCGACGTCGGTGCCGAGGCGGGTGGCGGCCAGCGCGACGAGGAACACGGCGATGTTCGACAGCGCCGCCAGCTCGTCGAGGGGCGCCGGGCCGGCGGTTGGGTCCATCACCTCCCGGAGCAGCTGGTTGGCGCCGAGCAGCGGGACGATGGCACTGAGCCCGAACAGCGCGGGCAGGCTGCCCGGAACCCGCTCGCGGACGTACCACCGGTAGACGAGCGCGACCGCCGCGGCGACGCCCGCGGCGACCACCGAGACGCCGAGCACGCGCGCCGCGCCGAGGAACCCTCGCTCGGTGAGCGAGCCGCTCTGGGCGACGAGGCTGCTCGCGAGCGCGGCGTCGGCGCCACTGGTCACTGGCACGACACCGGCGCTCGCCGCGAGGGCGCTCACGCCACCGCCTCCCGGAACGCGTCGAGTTCCCCGCGCGTCCCGACGGCGAAGACCTCGTCGCCCGCGGAGAGCGTCGTCGACCCCTTCGGTGCGACGACCCAGCCGCTCGCGCCCCGCACTGCCATCACGGCGACGCCGTACGCGCCCCGGACGTTCGCCTCGCCGACGGAGGCTCCGTCGAGCGGTCCGCCGGCACCGACGGTCACCCGACCGAAGCGCCGGCCCGCCCGACGCAACAGCGAGAGGAGTTCGTACTCCCGACGGACGCCCCGTGATTCGACGACCACGCGGGCGCGGTCGGCCTTCAACAGCGGGTCGGCGTCGGTCCGCGTTACGGCGACCGTGATCCGCCCCTCACCGCCGGTCGTCGTCGGCGCCCGGACCGGCTGTGGGGCACGCTCGTCGTCGTCGGCGTCGTCGTCCGCTCCGTCTACACTCTCCGTCGCCTCGGGGTCGGGTCCGGCGCCGGTGGCCGCCCTCTGAGTCTTCGCGCTGACGACGGTGCCCCGAACCTGCGCGTCGGGGGTGATGAGCGTCACCTCGTCGCTGCGGGCGACGCCCGTCGGGACCAGGGCGTTCACCGAGACCGCCCGCTTGCCGTCGGGGACGCGCTTGGAGAGTCCCGAAAAGGGCGGCGCGGCGACGACGGAAGCGCGGCCGCGCTCGTCGACGGTCACGGCGGCGTCGCCCAGGTCGTACTCGGTCTTCAGGCGCTCGGCCAGCCGCGATTCGAGTTCCGAGATGCGCAGATCCGCGGGGAACGTCCACTCGCTCGCCCCGATCTCGGCGCGCAACTCGTCGGATAGCGGCGGGTACCCCTCCATGTCGGCGACTTCGCCGACGACGCGGACCCGTGCTTCGTCGCGCCCGGCCAGCGCGCCGCGCACGTCCGCCGCGAGCGTCCGCTCGCGCAGTTGCTTCAGCGACAGCCGTTTGGGAAAGGTCGCGCCCATCTGGTCGCCGCGGCTGTGGGCGTACAGCGAGATCATCAGGACGACGAGGATAGCGGTGGTGATCGTGACGGCGTTGGCCGACTGGGTGATCGTCGGGTCGGCCAGCGCGAGCAGTCCCCCGTTGACCCCCGCGAGCGCGACCGAGAGGACGACCACACCGAACCCGGGGATGGTGACGCCGGTGAAGTACTTGAAGACGAACCCCAGCGACCACGCGACCAGTCCCGGGATGATACCCGTCAGGATACCGAGATAGATGCCGAAGAGCAGCTCGACCGGAAACGAAGCCATGGGGGGTGTGACGGAATCCACTCCTAAACGTGTATCGGCGGTTGCCCGACCGGTCGCCCGGACTCCCCCTCGCGGTGACACGACTCGTCTCGGGTCGGTGGGATTTTAGCCGCTCGATAACCTCGGAGCGGGTATGGACGCGAAGCGGGTGTTACAGCATCCGCGGACGGTGTTCGTCGGGACGCGAGCAGCCATCTGGCTGCCGACCGTCGTCGCCATCCTCTCCTTTGCCACCGGGGTCGCGAACATCAGCGACATGCAGGTGGGCGGGATCCTGCTCACCTACGTCGACATCCCCCCCGAGATACAGCGGGCGGCGGGCTTTACCGGCGCGCTGACGGGCTTTCTGATGCTGTTGAGCGCCTGGGGGATGCGACGGCGGCTGCGCGCGGCGTGGTTCTCGACGGTCGTGCTCCTGCCGGTGACGGCCGTCCAGGGGCTGGCACAGTCGAGCCAGTACTCGCTGCCGATGGTCGCCCTGTCGCTGCTGTCGCTGCCGACGGTGCTGGTGAACTACCGACGGTTCGACCGACAGGCCGACCTCTCGACGACCCAGCTCGCCGCGGCCGCGGCGCTGTCGGGAACGCTCGTCTACGGCACCGTCGGCGCCTACCAGCTCCGCGAGGAGTTCAACAACCTCGACACGCTGACCGACGCCTTCTACTACACCATCGTCACCGCCAGCACCGTCGGCTACGGCGACGTGACACCCGCGAGCCAGCAGGCCAAGCTGTTCGGGACGAGCGTGCTCGTGCTCGGTGTCGCCAGCTTCACCGTCGCGCTGGGGTCGCTGCTCGGCCCCGCCATCGAGGCGCGACTCTCACAAGCACTCGGTACCATGAACGACTCCGACCTGGAACTCCTGGACGACCACGTCGTCGTCCTGGGCTACGGCGACCTGACCGAACCGCTGCTCGAAGAGCTCTCGACCGCCGCCGACTTCGTCGTGATAACCCCCGACCCGGACCTGGCGGCCACGCTACGGGCCCGCGACCTCCACGTCGTCGTCGGCGACCCCAGCGACGAGGAGCCCCAGAAACAGGCCGGGATCGAACACGCCCGCGCCGTCATCGCCGCCACCAACGACGACGCCCAGGACGCGCTGGCGATCCTCACCGCCCGCCAGTTCCACCCCGACGCCCGCGTCGTCGCCGCCGCGACCGACCGCGAGAACGTCGAGAAGCTCCGCCGCGCCGGCGCCGACGCCGTCATCAGCCCCGCCGTCATCGGCGGCCACCTCCTCGTCGAGTCCGCGCTGGGCAGCGGCGACATGGAGGGACTGGCCGACCGACTGCTCGACGCCGAGGACGAGGACGACGTGACCAGCGACTGAGCCGGGTCGGACGACCCCACGAGTGGAAACCGGGGGCATCGTCGATCCGGACCCCCATCGGGACTCGTCCGCTTCGCTCGATGGAACGGTCAGTACAGGTGATGGAGTGAGCGATTACAGTGCGGTCGGCGCGCGCTGTCGCGAGTCTCGTCTCGCGACAGAGCGTGCGAGGGATGAGCGAGCGAAGCGAGCGAATCGGTTGGGGAGGGTCGTGGCTGTCTGCGGTGCCGTGCGGCCATGGTGGACTGAACGGGCGAGACGCGCTCGCGTTCATCTAGTCGTCTGAGCGACCCCTATCCGAGCGAGCACAGCGAGCGAGGATATGTCGCTCAGCGACCGCGAGCGCGCCGAGGGCTTTCATCATCTGAGGAGACAGCGGGTGATGAACTGTCTCCTGCGGTCGCGATCCTTTGCATTTATTTCACGATATAATCTGTTGCAACTCTCACTCAACTCACAACACGAACCGAACACGCTCGATCTCTTACGACCGGTCGACGATGACCACGTCGGCGTCCAGATCCTGGATGCGTTCGAACGTCGGCGGCGAGATCAGTCGCGAGGCGGCCGAGCGGTCGGTGCTGGCGCCCATAAAGAGGAGGTCGAAGTCGTCGGCGTTGTCGGCGAGGTAGCGCTCGATGGTCTCGACGGCGACGCGGGTCTCGAAGCCGCCCTCGAAGGGCTCGACCAGGTCGGCGAGCATCCCCTCGGCGCGTCGGCGCTCGTGTTCGTTCGAGACGCAGGAACAGACGCTGATCCGGCCGGATCGGCCGGCGAGTCGGCGCGCGAAGTCGAGCATGCTGTGGGCCACGTCGCTGGCCCGGCGGACCGGCACCAGTACGCGCTTCCAGCGGGTGCGACCGGCCGCCGAGCGGTGGACGACCACGTCGGTGTCCCCGCGGAAGAGGTCGTAGAGGTAGGGGGTGAGCGCGCCGTGGCGCTGTTCGTAGGCCGCGGCGACCAGGTCGCAGTTGGTCTCGTGGGCCGTCTTCAGGACGGTGGCCGCCGGCGAGCGACCGCCGACGGCGACGACCACCTCGCAGGGCACCCCGACCCGCGTCTCGATCTCGCTCGCCCGGTCTTCGAGATGCGTCGCCGCTTCGGCGACCGCCCGCTCCTCGGCGCGGTCCGCGGGCGGGGTCTCGTCCCGGTCGTCGGACGACTCGAAGCGGTCGTCCCCGCCGTCTCCGCCGGAGTGCGAACGGTCGGCCCGCCGCCGGTCGTCGAGCAGGTCCCGCTCGGCGCTGGCGGCGGCCTCGTCGTCGACGACGTCTAGCAGGACGACCTTCCCGGCGTCGTGGGCGGCGGCCAGCCGAGCGCCGAACATCGCCGTGGCGTCGGGGTCGTCCCCGCGCATCGGGACGAGGACGTGGTCGTCGCTGCCGGTCGACTCGTAGAGGAACTGCGCGCGCCGGTCGTAGAACTGTTCGCGCCAGACGACGAACACCGACGCGACGACGCTACTCGCCACCAGAACCGACAGGGTGAACACCAGCTCGTGGCCGGGCCGAACGAGCAGGCCCAGCAGCGCCGTCGAGTAGGCCGACGGGGCCTCGATATCGAGCGCCCACGTGCTCGCCCCGGCGAGGAAGACGGCGACCGCGGCCGCGAAGGCGCCGACGGTCAGCTGTCCGCCCGCCGCACCCGCGGCGGTCCCACCCACACCGAGTGCAGACGACAGCACGAGCGCAGCCCAGCCACACAGCGATCCGACCGTGAGCCCCGCGACGAACCGCGTCGGAGAGGCGTACTTCCCCTCCGGGTTCGCGAACAGCGTGTAGGTGCCCGAGGCCAGCGGCGGGAAGAGCAGAAAGGAGAGCTGGTCGATGCTGTTGAACAGAAGCGTCACCACGGCGATCAACAGCGGGACGAGCGCGAGGATCGACAGGTGGACGAGGTTGCTCGTCCGCTCGACCCAGCGTCGGAAGGCCCGCGCCTCCCGGCGTTCGAGTCGCCGGAGCCTCGCGGCCGCCGCGTAGATCCGGTCGCCGAGCGGGCCTCGCATGGACGGCACTACCTCGCCGTGCTACAAAAGTGGTGGTCCGACGGCCGTCCGATCGTCTGACGGCCGACCGGTCGTCCGGTGCCCGTCGGCCGCGGAGCCGCCGGCCCGCTCAGAGTTCGGTCGCTGCGTCGAGCGCGATGCCGATGGCCCGTTCGACGTTGTTGCTCGCCTTCTCGGGGAGCTCCTCGTCGTCGGTCTCGCCCTTCTGGGTGCCCTCGACGAGGTTGCCGTCGACGGTGCAGATGGCGCCGGCGCGCAGGCCCTTCCGCCGGGCGAGCGTGAAGACGGCGGCGGCCTCCATCTCGACGGCCAGCAGGCCCGCGGCCTCCCAGTCTTCGACGTACTCGTCGGTCTCGGCGTAGAAGGCGTCGTCGGTCGCGATCGCGCCGACGTGGACGTCCTCGTCGTTGTCCTCCGCACCGTCGACCAGCGCCGAGAGCGTCTCGTAGTCGGCGACCGCGGGGTACTCGACGTTCTCGTAGCGCTTCGTGGTGCCCTCGTCCTTGGCCGCGCCCGTCGCGACGACCATGTCGCCGATCTCGATGTCCGACTGGAGCGCCCCGGTCGTCCCGACGCGGACGAACGTCTCCACGCCGACCGCCGCGAGTTCCTCGACGGCGATCGTCGCGGACGGACAGCCGATACCCGTCGAGCAGATCGTCAGCTCCCGCCCCTCGTAGGTGGCGTTGACGAGGGTGTACTCGCGGTTCTCGGCCACGTGCTCGACGTTCTCGCAGTGGCCGGCGATGCGCTCGACGCGGCCGGGGTCACCGGGGATCAGCGCGAGGTCGTGTACGTCGCCTGCTTCGACCAGCAGATGCGGCTGTTTCGCCATGGCCGATCGTGGGTCCGGGGGCGGCAAAACGGTACCCGTTCCGGCGGCCGGCTCGCACCGCCCCGGCCGACACCCGAGCGCGACGGCACCGCCCGACTCCGGAGCGCTACAGTCCGATGGGGAACGCTCCGGAGCCACACGGGGGAGCGTTTCGGTAGCGATTCGAACCCGGAAAACCGCACGACACCGGTCTGGTTCGACCCGAAACGAGGGGGTTCTCCGTGGGATCGTGGTTCGACACGAAACGGAGGTGGTAGCGGCACGGAGCGAGGGCGAAACGACCGACGGCGGGGACCGAACGGCGGGGACCGAACGGCGGGGTGATCGAGTGCGGGCGAACCGTGTAGTCGGTCAGAGCGCGGGGCCGATCAGGAACAGGAAGAGGTTGTTGCCGGCGGGGCCCATGCCGACGGCGGCGACGAAGGCGAACAGGAGGTTCCCCTGCGTGGGGTCGTCCTCGACGAGGTCGGCGAGGAGGACCACGATGCCGGCTGCGACGACGAGCTTGACCACGGCGAACAGCCAGCCTTTGCCGATGTAGGGGTAGGTGGGGAGCGTCTCGGCGAAGTCCATGATCCGGCGGGGGATGGGCGTGCGCTCGCCGGTGCCGATCACGTCGACACCGACGGCGGTCGAGAAGCCGTCGAGCGCGTGGGCGTAGACGACCAGCGGGCCGGCGACGCCCGCCCGGTCGACCGCGCCGGTCCACTTGAGCGCGAGCAGGTAGTACACCGGCGCGGTGAGGACGCCGGCGCCCAGGAACCCGATGGGGAGCCAGACCAGCGCCGTCGTCGAGTCCACGCGCCCGATAGCGAACGCGTAGGCGACGCCGGTCAGCGCGAGCACGAGCGCCGTTCCGAAGACCCCGAGGTTGCGGGCGATCCGTCCCACGTCGTCGAGCATCTGCGCGCGGATGACCGAGGGGAGCCAGACGGCGGCGGCGAGGAGGAACGTCGTCACGTACACAGCCGGGGCGGCGAAGAAGGGCTCGAGTACCGTGGGGAAGAGCCCGGCCTGCTCGAACGCGTGGAACGCCCCGCCGGCGATCATCCACGGCGCGAGCGCGAGCACCTGCCGGGACGTGACCGGCGGGTCCAGCAGGTAGAGGCCGGCGACCGACGCCGCCGTCAGCACGACCAGCGTGATCACGTACGGCAGCGGCGGGACCACCAACCCGCTCGGGAGGATCTGCATACCCGCTGGGGCGGCGGCGACGGACGAAAGGGTTGCGGTCCGCGGGGTCTGCTCGGGTGATGCGGACGGACCGACGACTCGACGGGGACACGCCCGCCGACGCGGCCGATCCGGTCGTCCTTTAGTGGTGGGAGTGCGAGCAGTGAGCTATGAACACGGACGCGGCGGATCTGACGGGCCGTATCGAGCACACGGTCCTCGGACCGGAGACGACGCCGGACGACGTGATCGCCGTGCTCGACGCCGCCATCGAGTACGGCCTGCGCGCCTGCATCCCACCGTGTTACCTCGAACTCGCCGACGGCTACGCCCCGACGGTCCCGCTGTCGACCGTCGTCGGCTTCCCCCACGGCCAGCACGCCACTGCGACGAAGGTCGCGGAAGCGGAGGACGCCTGGGAGGCCGGTGCCGACGAGCTCGATATGGTGATCAACGTCGGGCGCCTGCGGGCCGACGAGGACGGCGCCGTGACGAACGAGATCGAAGAGGTCGTCGCCGCCGTCCCGGTCCCGGTGAAGGTGATCGTCGAGACGCCGCTGCTGGCCGACGCGGAGAAACGGCGGGCCGCGGCCTGCGCCGCCGAGGCCGACGCCGACTATCTCAAGACCGCGACCGGCTTCTCCGACGGGGGTGCGACGGTGTCGGACGTGGAACTGCTCGCGGAGTACCTGCCGGTCAAGGCCTCGGGCGGGATCGGCTCGTGGGCCGAGACGGAAGCGATGCTGGACACCGGCGCGGAGCGTATCGGTGCTTCCAGCGGTGACGTGATCGCCCGGGAGTTCCTCGACCAGCACGAGACCGCCGAGCGAAGCGACGTGAGCGGCTGGGACGACTAGCGCCCGCTCGGTGGGCGGACGCGACGACCGCGCCGAGCCGCCCCGATCCGTCGCGCTTTTGGCCGCGAGGAGCAAGTAGACAACAACGAACCGATGGCCCGCTATCACATCGAGACCTACGGTTGCACGGCCAACCGGGGTGAGAGCCGCCAGATCGAACGGTCGCTGCGCGACGGCGGCCACCACCCCGCCGACGGCCCCGAAGAGGCCGACGTGGCGATCCTCAACACCTGCACCGTGGTCGAGAAGACGGAGCGCAACATGCTCCGCCGGGCCGAGGAACTCGACGCCGAGACGCCCGCCGACCTCGTGGTGACGGGCTGTATGGCACTGGCCCAGGGCGAGGAGTTCGAGGCCGCAGATCTGGACGCGGAGGTGCTCCACTGGGACGAGGTGCCGGAGTACGTCCGCAACGGCGAGTGTCCGACGCCGACGCCCGACACCGACCCCGTCCTCGACGGCGTGGTGGGGATCCTCCCCATCGCGCGGGGCTGCATGAGCGACTGCTCGTACTGCATCACCAAGCACGCCACCGGGAAGATCGACTCCCCGTCGGTCGAGGAGAACCTGGAGAAGGCCCGCGCGCTCGTTCACGCGGGCGCCAAGGAGATCCGCATCACCGGTCAGGACACCGGCGTCTACGGCTGGGACGAGGGCGAACGAAAGCTGCACGTCCTGCTCGACCGGATCTGCTCGGAGATCGACGGCGACTTTCGGGTCCGGGTAGGCATGGCCAACCCCAAGGGCGTCCACGGCATCCGCGAGGAACTCGCCGAGGTGTTCGCCGAACACGACGAACTCTACAACTTCCTGCACGCGCCCGTCCAGTCGGGCAGCGACGACGTACTCGGGGATATGCGCCGCCAGCACCAGGTGTCGGAGTACGTCGAGGTCGTCGAGACCTTCGACGAGCACCTGGAGGAGTGGACCCTCTCGACGGACTTCATCGTCGGTTTCCCGACCGAGACCGACCGGGACTTCGAGCAGTCGATGGCCCTCCTTCGGGAGACCCGCCCGGAGAAGATCAACGTGACGCGCTTCTCCAAGCGACCGGGCACCGACGCCGCCGACATGAAGGGGCTGGGCGGGACCGTCAAGAAGGAACGGTCGAAGGCGATGTCGGAGCTGAAGATGGACGTCATGGATGAGGTGTACGAGTCGATGGTCGGCGAGGTCCGGTCGGTGTTGCTGACCGAAGACGGCACCGACGACTCGCTGGTGGGCTACGACCGGGCCTATCGCCAGGTGGCCGTTCCGGGTGCCCAGACCCAGGGCGTCGAACTGGGCGACACCGTCGACGTCGAGGTCACCGGCCACAACACCGTCTACGCGCTGGGCGAACTGGCGTAGCGGCCGGCGAGCACGAGACGGAGAGAACGACGCCATCCCGCAGGGAGAGCACACGTACCTGCGGACTACGCTTTTGGACCGGTCGGCCCAACTGCCCCACGTGGTACGTCCAGTCTCGCTGACACCCTTGCAGCCGTCGGCACCGGCCGGTGTCACGGTCGACATGGTCGTGGTGGGGCTGGTCGTCGTCGGCGCGGTCGTGCTGTTCGTGACCGAACGCGTGCCCGTCGACGTGACGGCCATCGCCGTGATGGTTACGCTGATCCTGCTCGAACCGTGGACGGGGATCTCACCGAGCGAGGGGATCTCGGGGTTCTCCAGCCCGGCGACGATCACCGTCCTCGCGATGCTCATCCTGAGTGCGGGGATCAGTCGGACGGGGCTGGTCCAGATCGTCGGGCGGCGGATCGCGGCCTTCGCGGGCGACCGGCTGGACAAGCAGTTGCTCGCGACGATCGGTGTGGCCGGGCCGTCGTCGGGGTTCGTCAACAACACGCCCGTCGTGGCGGTGTTGATCCCGGTCGTGACCGAGGTCGCGAACGAGGGCGGTACCTCGCCGTCGAAGCTGCTGATCCCGCTGTCGTACGCCTCGCAGTTCGGCGGGATGCTCACGCTGGTCGGCACCTCGACGAACATCCTCGCGAGCGACACCGCCGCGAGCCTGGCGGGAGAGTACCCGGGACTCCGCGCGTTCGAGTTCTTCGAGTTCACGGCGCTGGGCGTCGTCGTCTTCCTCGCGGGGTCGGCCTATCTCCTGACGGTGGGCCACCGGCTGCTCCCCGAGCGGGTGCCGCCCGCCGAGACTCGCGTCGATACCTACGGGGTGGCCGATTACCTCGCCGAGGTCGACGTGAAAGAGGGGTCGGACCTCGTCGGACGGCGACCCTCGGCGGTGGCCGAGCGAGCGGGCAACCCCGTGGAGGTCGTCCGTCTGCTTCGCGAGGGCGACAGGCCGACGGATTCCCCGGTCGACGAACGGCTCGCGGCGGGCGACACGCTGTTGGTCCGAGCCGGCGACGACGCCCTCGCGTCGCTCGCGGCTGCGGACGAACTCGCCGTAGAACGACCGAAGGACGCCGACGAGGCGTTCGAAGCGGCCGGGTCGGGCGACCGCCCGGTCGTCGAGGTGGTCGTCCCGGCGACCTCGTTTCTCGTCGGCGAGACCCTCCGGAGTGCGTCGTTCGCGCGGCGCTACGACGCGACCGTCCTCGCGCTGCGCAGTCGGGGCGACACCGTCAGCGAGCCGTTGGGAGACCTGAGAGTCCAGGCCGGGGACACGCTGCTCGTCCAGGCCCCGCCGCGAACGCTCGACCGGCTGAGGCGATCCCGGGAGTTCGTCCCCGTCCGCGAGACCGCCGAGCCCGACTACCGGACCGACAAGATCCCCCACGCCGTCGCCATCATGGCCGGCGTCGTCGGGTTCGTCGCTCTCCCGTGGGCGGGGCTCGGAGAGTGGCTAGTCGCGCTCACCGGGGTCGGTGCCTTCGCGCTGCTGGCCGGCCTCCAGCAGGACATCCTCGTCACGGCGCTGGCCGGCGTCGTGGCGATGGTCCTCACCGGTGTCTTAGACGCCAACGAACTGTACGACTCGGTCGACTGGGACGTGATCTTCCTCCTGGCGGGAGTCATCCCGCTGGGGATCGCGCTCGAAGGGACCGGCGCGGCGGCGCTGCTCGGGGCCGCCGTGGCCGCCGCGGCGGTTCACCTCCCGGTCGTGGTCGTCCTGTGGCTGTTCTACCTCGTCACCGGCCTGCTCACGGAGGTGATCAGCAACAACGCCAGCGTCGTCCTCATGATCCCGGTCGCGGCGGCCGCGGCGACGGCGATCGGCGCCGACTCCTTCTCGTTCGTCCTGGCGGTGACATTCGCCGCCTCGACGTCGTTTCTCGGCCCCGTGGGCTACCAGACAAACCTCTTCGTGTACGGCCCCGGCGGCTACAGGTTCGTCGACTACCTCCGGGTCGGCGCGCCGCTGCAGTTACTGCTGTCGACGGTGACCGTCCTCGGGATCGCGGCGTTCAGGGGGATCGCGTGATCGACCGAATCCTGCTCCCCGTCGACGACAGCCCGGAGAGCCGACAGGCCGTTGGATACGCGCTCGCGCTCGCCGACGCCTTCGACGCCACCGTCGACGCGCTGGCCGTCCTCGACAGCGAGGTCCCCGGCGTGTTCGACGAGGGACCGACCGGCGAACCGGTCGCGTCGGCGGCCCGAGTGGCCGCCCGGACGGCCCTCGACGCGGTCGGCGAACGCGCCGCCGCCGCAGGCGTCCACGCGACCGAATCCGTCGTCGTCGGCCACCCGACCGAGGCGATCCTCGACGCCGTCGACACCCGCGCCGTCGATCTCGTCGTCCTCGGAGCGCATCGGCGCGGGCGGCTCGCTCGGTTCCTGCGGCGCTCGGTCGCCGAAGGGGTCGCGCGACACGCGCCGGTCCCGGTTCTCACCGTCGCGGGCCCGGCGACCGACGACCCGCCGACGCTCGGGCGCGTCCTGCTCGCGACCGACGGGAGCGAGAGCGCCCGGGTCGCCCGTACGTGGGCGTTCGAACTCGCCGGGGCGTTCGGGTCGACGGTGTCGGCGCTGTACGTCGTCGAGACGCGTCTCGGGAGTTCGGGCGTCCTCCGAAGACTCCTGGAAGAGCGTGGCGAGGCGGTCGCCCGCGAGATCCGCGTCCACGGCGCCCGCACCGGCGTCCCGGTCGAGACGGCGATCCGCGCGGGCGACCCGGCCCAGGAGATCCGCGCGTTCGCCGCCCAGCGGGGCGTCGACCTGGTCGTCCTCGGGACCCACGGCCGGATGGGGATCGACCGGCTCGTGATGGGGAGCGTCGCGGCGAGCGTCCTCCGCGAGGCCGACCGGCCGGTGCTGACGGTGCGGCCGAGACCGAGAGCGTAGCCGAGCGAACGGGTGCCGACCGCCCGCGCGTCCCCGACTGCTGGCCCGTCACCGACCGTCGAGCGCCGAGACGTCCAGCCGGAGCCGCCCGCCGAGTTCGTAGCCGCTGCCGGAACGATCGGGACGGCCGTCGGGGTCGCCTGTGCGAGTGCGTACGTCGGCTGTTCGATCAGCGACGTAATCCGCGAGAACACGCCCTGTGGCGCGCAGTACGTGGACGTGTTCGTCCCGACCGTGGAAAACGTGGAGAACACCTACCGAGAGCCACCGGCGGCACTGGCTGTCGTCCGATGTACCGGTGACATCGATCCCGGCGCCATAGCCAGTGACATCCAGTCTGAACTGGGCGATGCGTGGGACGATGCACAGGATGTCGCTTCGGACCTGATCGATGGTATCGGTAACATATTCAACGGCGTACTGTAGTCACAACTAGTAGAACACATATTCGAAACAGTATTAATCAAACACACGTTACCGTATCGAAAGTGAACAGACTATACTACGGACCGCTCGCGCTGGTCGTCGGCGGTGCCTTCGGTATCGCCGTGGGATACCGGGTCGACGACGGGACGATACTCGTCGCCGGGGGACTCGTCGGACTCGCTCTGGCGTACCTCAAGACGAACGTGGCGGAGAAGACGGACTGAAGCCGGCGTCACCACTCCCGGAAGTACCGCCCGTGGAAGCCGAACGGGACGGCGTGGGGCAGCGGCGCTCGCGCCCGCTCGGCCAGCGTCTCGCCGTCGAGGACGAGCAGATCGGTCCGCCGTTCGGTCGTGTTCAGCGCCGTAACGAGGACGACGCCCTCGTCGCTGGGCCGTTCGACGTCGGGCGCGCGGACGAACACCGGTTCCTCGACGAACAGGCCCGACTCCTCCCAGCGACGTGAGTCGCCCGTCTCCACGTCGACCTTCGCGACGTGGTTGCCGTCGCGCTCGGCGGCGCCCTGGGCGTAGGCGTAGCGGTACGGTTTCGTCCGGTCGCCGCGGGCGACCCGCGGGAGTTCCAGTCCCTCGTACAGCGACTCGCTCGTCACTCGACCGCCGTCGAGCGGGATCCGGAACCGCCGGAGCTGCCCGTCCTGCCCGCTCTCGAACCAGTCCTCCGCGGCCGAGAGATACAGTCCGTCGACCACGTCTGCGTCCGGGTACGCGACCAGGTCGACGACGAGTTCGTCGGCACCGGCGTCGTCGTCCTCGTCCCCTCCCGATTCCGCCTCGAAGGCGTTGACGTGGTGGAAGACGAACCAGGGGTCGGCCACGCGAGTGGCGACGACTTCCCCGCTGTCGCGGTCGACGACGCGAAACCGGGTGCCCCGCTCGGGCTCCCAGTCGTAGTTGTCGACGAAGCTCTCGCTCCCGGGCAACAGGAACGAGGCGGGGTTCGTGACGAACGGGTGTTCCGTGAGGACGACGTACTGCTCCGTGAGCGCGAAGCTGTGGACGTAGACCGGATCCCTGGCCGGCAGCGTCGCGATCCGCTCCCGCGAGCGCGAGCCGTCGGGGAGCCGGTAGAGCGTGTACTCGCTGGGGCGGCCGAACGTGGTCAGGAGACCGACCGTCTCCCCGCGGTGGGGGTCGGGGACGACGTGTGCGCAGTTGATGTGGCCGGTCAGCGCGTCGGCGAAGGCGAACTCGCCGAGCGTCTCCAGCGTCTCGGGATCGGCGGAGCAAAAGCGGGGGACCTCCGTCATCGCGACCAGCGAGTCGCCGACGCGGGCGACGTGGACGTTGCAGTTGTCCGTGGGGTCGTCGAACAGCAACTGCCGGACCCGCTGGAGGTAGCCGCCGCCGGTGGCGAACTGCCCGGATATCTCGCCGGCCTCCATCGCGCGACGGTAGGTCTCAGAGCGAAGCGCGCGGTTCGTGTAGCGAATCTCGTCGTCAGTTCCCGCGAAGGAAAACCGGTTGAGCATCGCGAGACCGTCGAACCAGTGGGCGACGCGCTCGCCGCCGACCTCGAAGACGGCGGGGCCGTTGCGGACCAGCGCCCCGCCGAGCCAGTCGGGTAGCGACCCTTCGACCGCGAGCGAGCGGTCGGTGACCTCGTCGTCGAGCGTCGAGAACCCCAGTTCGAAGCCGGCCTCCATCGACATACCCGGAGTTCGAGCGCCAGGAGGTAGTGGCTACCGGTGGGCGCGGCCTCGCGGTGGGGTGGCCTGTCGATGCGGCCCTACCGGGCGGACTCGTCGCCGGCTAGCTGGTCGACCTCCTCGTCGGCCTTCCACTCGTCGAGTTCCCGGGGATCGACGTGGACGAACACGTCGTCGACCTCCGGCAACTCGCGGATGGAGTCGACCACGGCCGATTCGATATCGTGGGCCTCGAACAGCGTCCGCTCGCCCTCGACCTCGATGTGCAGCGACACGTCGATCTCCGGGCCGACGTAGTGGGCGATGGCGTCGTGGGCACCCTCTACGTCGGGATGTTCGAGCGCACGGCGGATGATCTCCCGGCGGAGCTCCTCCGGGGGCGCGCGGCCGAGGAGGTAGCCGAGGTTGTCGCGGACGACCTCGATCCCGGTGTAGACGATCCCGACGGCGACGACTATCGCGGCCAGCGGGTCGAGGACGGGGTAGCCGGCGCCGGCGCCGACGACGCCGACGATCGCGGCGCCCGCCGTGAGGATGTCGTTGCGGTTGTCGACGGCGGTGGCGGTCAGCGCCGGCGAGTTGTGCCGGTCCGCCGCCGCCAGCACGTACCGGTAGAGGGCGAACTTCGCGACGGCGGCGATCGCGAGGACGGCGACCGCCGTCGGCCCCCGTGAGACGGTCACGTCGCCCGACAGCAGCGCCGTCGCGGACTGATAGAGGACCGTGCCGCCCGCGACGAAGATACCGAGCGCGACGAACAGCCCGACGAACGGCTCGATGCGCTCGTGGCCGTGGGGGTGTTCGAAGTCCGGTGGTCGGGTCGTGAGATACAGGCCCGCCACCGTGACCAGCGAGTAGACGGCGTCCGAGGCGCTGTTGACTGCCTCGGACTGGACCGCGAGGCTCCCCGTCGCGACCCACGCACCGCCCTTCAGCGCGGCGAGCGCCACGTTGGCGACGAGTAGCAGGATACCGACCCGCCGGAGCACTCGCGGCCTGTCGTCGGTCATCGTCGGTGGTTGACCACGCCGGGTGAAAGCGGTGTCGGCCCGCAGTCATCCGGACCGGCCGCTCACTCCCGTTCGAGCGGGCGCGCGCGACTCGTCTCGGCGACGAAGACGAGACCGTCGAACGCGAGCGGGAGTCTGAACTCGTCGTGCAGTCGGTCGCGTTCGTCGTCGGGGTCGTAGACGGCACCGACAGACCGGACCGGCCGCTCGCGGTCGAAGTACTCCACCAGTCCCTCGTCGTCGATGTCGGCGAAGTCGACCCACCACGGGGGGTCGTCCACCGCGGCGAACAGCCGGGTGGCCGCGTCCTCAGGCGGCGGACCGAGCGAGCAGGCCCGCAACTCGTGGTCGTCGGTCACGTCGAGGGCCTGGAACTCGCCGCCCGCAAAGTCGAACCCGAGCGCGTAGTAGTCGTCGCCGTAGCGGTCGGCGAGGTGCGCGCCCATCGGCGTTCCGGTCCCCCAGTGTTCCTCGCGGCCGTCGCGCTGGACGTGCGCGTCGTGGGCCCAGAGCGCGATCCGGTCGTGAGGCTCGTGGTCGAGGACCCACGCGAGGGTCTCGGCCATCGCGCGGTCGCGCCGGCGCGCCTTCGCCTGGACCCCGTCGTCGCGGCCCGCTCGCGCGCTCTCGACGGTCTGTTCGAGCGTCCGGAGGTGCCGGCGGTGCAGCGCGAGCGCTCCGGCGTCGCTCCCGTCGGTCGTCTCGCCGTCGAACCACGCGTCGAGCGCGTCGATCAGGTCCTCGGCGGCCGCGAGCCGCGACGCCGCGACGTCGGCGGGCGCCTCGTCGACCTCCAGGCCATCGTCCGCCAGCGTCGCCAGCGTCTCGCGGTGCTCGGCCGGCCAGTCGGCGTCCCGGTCGTCGAAGAAATCGATGAGCGCCTCGGCCGGTCCGGCCGTGAACTGCGCGTCGACCCCGTAGAACCGGACGCGGTCGTCGACCGGCCGCCCCTCGTTGAACTCGCGGAGGGACTCGATCAGCGCGAGCACCTCCTCGGTGTCCCACGTCCAGAAGTAGATGCCTTCGAGGGCATCTCTCGGGTCTCCACGGCCGTAGACGACGTACTCGTCGATGGCGAGCGTCTCCGAGAAGTTGGCTTCGAGCGCGAACAGCCGGTAGTCCAGCCGTTCGACGAGCAGACGGACGATCCGGTGTTTCAGCCGGAAGAACTCCCGGGTTCCGTGTGTCGCCTCCCCGAGACCGACGACGCGCGCGCCGCGCAGCCGGTCGGCCAGCGCCGCGAGGTCCGCGAGGTCCTCGGCGGGGTCGGTCGTGTCGATCGGGACCGCCCGCGCGGCGAGGCGGTCGGCGAGCGGGTGGCTCGCGTCCGCCGGCCGCCAGTCGTCGGGTGTCGATTCGCTGTCGGTCGATCCCTCGGTGGCTGTCGTGTCGTCTGTCATGGTAGTCGTCACTGCGTGGTCGGCGAGCGAGACGCGGCGGGGCGAAGCGGAGTCAGGCGCGACCGAGGAGCTCCATGCTCGCCAGTCAGGCCGTCGACAGTTAGAGGTTCCGGCGGCTCACTCGCCGAGGGCGAGCCGGACGGCGTGGTCGTCCCCCTCGACCGTAGCCCCGTCCTGTTCGGCGAACGCCTCGCGGATGCGGCCGTAGGAGTCGTCGACGGCTTCGACGATGACCTGCGTGTCCGAGACGACGGGCATGAAGTTCGTGTCGCCCTCCCAGCGCGGGACGACGTGGGTGTGGAGGTGGTCGTCGATGGAGCCGCCGGCGGCGCCCCCGCCGAGGTTGAGCCCCGCGTTGTAGGCGTCGGGGCCGAGCCCGTCGTCCAGCGCGTCGAAGGTCCGCTGTTTCAGCCGGGCGTGGTCGAGCAGGGTCTCGTCGTCCAACTCGCGGTAGTCGCCGGTGTGTGCGTGGGGAATGACCATGACGTGGCCAGGGTTGTACGGGTAGTTGTTCAGGAGGACGAACGCTCGCTCGGAGCGGGCGACGACTCGCCGGTCGCGGTCGCCGTCGGGGTCGCCGTCGGCGAACGCGCAGAAGACGCAGCCGTCGATATCGTCGTTGCCGCCCTCGCGTTCGACCCAGTCGATGCGCCACGGGGCGAAGACCTGATCCATGCCGGCCCTGCGGGGGCGACGCACTAAACCCCGACGGGCGACGCCGACGGCGACCGACCGGGGTGGCGAGCCGGGCGAACTGGGACGAAAAACGTATTTGAACGGACGAGACATGCGAGACGTATGTCCCCCTCCCTCCAGACGCGCCCCCTCCGGGCAGCCACAGCGGCGTTCGTCGCCGGTGCCGCCGCGGTCACGCTGTTCGGCGTCGTCGTCGCCGGCGACCCCCTCGAACGAGCGGCGCTCGGCAGCCTCGGCTACGCCGTCGGCAGCGCCATCGGCGTCTACATCGCTTACGCCGGCGTCGGCACCGACCTGGGTTAGAGCTCCCGCTCCAGCACCGCACCCCACGCGTCTAGCCCCTCGGACTCGTAGAACTCGCGCCCCTCGTCGTTGCCCGCCCGGCACGCCAGCGACAGGTGCTCGCAGTCGCGGTCGCGCGCCCACTCCGAGACTCGGTCGAGCAGTTCGCTCCCGAGTCCCTCGCCGCGCCGGGGTTCGTCGACCACGAAGTCGTGGACCCAGCAGTGTCGCTCGTGGTGGAGCACCCGCTGGACCGAGACGCCCGCCACCGCGACGAGCGTCACCGCCGCTTTCGAATCCACGTGCCCGCTCTCGGGTTCGTCGATCTCGTACAGCCCGAACAGTCGGTAGTCGTCCTCCTCGCGCCACTCGCGGACGAAGGCGTCGTCGACGTGGCTCCACAGTTGCCGGAGTATCGGCACCGCCACGTCCCACTCCCCGTCGGTCGTCAGCTCGCGGATCTCGGTCGGCACGAGCGGGCCGTGTCCGGGCGGCGGAAAAGCCGTTTCCGTGCCGTGCTATTGCGGCACACGGTTTCGCCGGCGGAAGGGCTATTGCCGCCCGAACCGTCCTGTCAATCATGGGACTGCTGGAAGCGATCCTGGTGTTCGTGGTGGGGTACGTCTGCGGAGCCGTCACCCGGATATTCGCGGGGATCGCGGCGATACTGGCGCTGATACTGGTGATTCTCGGGGTCGCGCTCCCGCCCTCGATCGTCGCGATCGTCGACCCGATCCTGGCGGTGTACCTCGGCAACGAACTGCTCTTTCTCTCGGGATTCCTGTTCGCCATCGCGCACAATCCCGCGGGCGAGGAGGACTGAGTCGCGTCCACGTCGCCAGCGATGGCCACGCGTCGCTCAGACGGTCGGTCCCTCGACGTCCTCGTCGGCAGCGTCGCGCCAGGAGTGGGCTGGCTCCCAGTCCAGCAGGTCCGCGGCCTTCGCGTTGGAGATCGAAGCGTCGTCGCCCGACAGGTCGCACGGCTCGGGAATCTGCCCGAAGAACTCCTCGAACAACGCGGTGGTCTCGCTGTCGCCGTAGTTCTCGTCGGCGACGGCGAAGACGGCCTCGTGACCGTCGATATCGGCGTCCAGCGCCGCTGCGACGATCGAGGCGATGTCGCGCACGTCGACGTAGCTCCAGAAGTTGCCGACGCCTTCTTCGGGCACGTCGTTGCCGAGGCAGACGTACTCGCCGGGGTACTGGATCCACGAGGGGCGGATGGAGACGACCGGCACGTCGTGGCGGCGGACGGTCTGGCGGGCGAGCGCCTCGCCGGCCTCCTTCGAGACGCCGTAGGGGTCCTCCGGGCGGAGCGGGTGTTCCTCGTCGACCGGCAGGTAGTCCGGCGCGGGCGTCTCGGCGGCGAAGGGGAACCCGAGCGCGCTCTCGGAGGACGCCCAGACGACGCGGGCGTCGGCCCGCCCCGCGGCTTCGAGGACGTTGTACGTCGAGACGATGTTGTTCTCGAAGACCTCGCCGCCGGGGTCGTTCAGCGGATCCGGGATGGCCGCCCAGTGGACGACCGCGTCCGGGTCGAACTCCCCCACGAGGTCGAACACGTCGCCGCGGTCGGTCAGCTCGGCGACGCGCACGTCGACGTTCGGGCGCTCGCTCTCGGCGAAGCGCTGGTCGACGCACATGACCTCGTGGCCCTCCTCTGCGAGTCTGTCGACGATCCAGCGGCCGGAGCCACCGAGGCCGCCGGTGACGAGTACTCGTGACACGTCCGATCCGACGGTCTCGCCCGGCATAAACCCGGAGAAAGCGGATCGAACGCGGGCGAGCGACACCGCGAGGTCGCGCGACGGACGTATCCCGCAGGTACATTCGGAGAAAGGACTCCCGTCCGACACCGGTAGCGATCGACATGCCCGACTCGAACGACGACGCCGAGACAGACGGACTCACGAGCCACGAGGACCTCCCGACGCTGCTCGGTCACCTCTACCGTGGCGAGATGAGCCGGGCGGTCGCCTGGCGCGACCGCCTCGACCGCACGACCAACTGGGCGGTGACGATCATGGCGGCGGTCCTGACGTTCGTCTTCTCCGCCCCCGACAACCCCCACTATCTGCTGCTCATCGGCATGCTGACCGTCGCCCTGTTTCACCTGGTCGAGACGCGGCGCTACCGGACCTACGACGTCTGGCGGTCCCGGGTGCGACTGCTGGAGGAGAACCTCTTCGCCACCGCCGTCGACCCCGAGGGGACCGTCGAGTACGAACCGTGGCAACACGAACTCGGCGACGACCTCCGACGCCCCGCGGTCAAGACGCCGTTCACCGAGGCCTATTCGCGGCGCCTCCGCCGGATATACCTCCCGCTCGCGGTCGTGTTGCTCGCCGCGTGGATCGCCCGGATCACCGTGTTCGCGCCCGGGTCGAACCCCGTCGCGGCGGCCGCCATCGTCGCCGTCCCGGGGTCGGTCGTCATCGCCGTCGTCGCGCTCGCCCACCTCGTCGCCGGCGCCGTCGCGTTCTGGCCGCGCGAACGGAAGGCGATGGGCGAACTCTACGACCGCGACAAACACGGCGAGTGGAAAGACGAGTGACCGCCCGTCGGCCGGTCGAGGCCTGCGGCCCGCTCACGGCTCGTTCGTGCCGACCGAGAGACGCGACCTGACGACCGGCCTACCGGCTCCGCGTCGTCACTTCGCAGCCCTCGTCGGTCACGATGATCGTGTGTTCCTTCTGGCTGACCATCCGGCCCTCGTCCTCCTTGAGCACGGGGTAGCCGTGGACGATGTCCTGGCGCTGAAGTCGGCGCAGGGCCATCTTCGGGCGGCGCACGTCGAGCCAGCGGGCGGCGAACGGCAGCGTCCGGAACTCCTCGGTGATCTGTTCGAGGGCCTTCCGGGCGGTGCGGTCCCGCACGGAGCCCTCCCGTTCGAGCGCGAAGATCTCCTCCTGGCTGCCCTCCTGGACCTTGCCGCCGCCGTCGGTGGCGAACGGCTCGACCGCGACCACGTCGCCGACCTCCAGTTCGACGCTCTGCTCGACGGCCCGGTTGGGGATGTTCGGCGTCGTGTGTTGCTCCCAGTGGCCCAGGCCGTGGCCGGTGAGGTTCACGACGGGGTTGTAGCCGTAGCCCTCGATGGTCTCCTCGATGACGGCGCCGATCTCGCCGGTCTCGACGCCCGGTTCGACAACGTCCAGCGCGGCGTCGAGCGCCTCGGCCGAAGCCTCGGTGAGCTCGGACTCGCCAGCCAGATCGACGGTGACGGCCGTGTCGGCGAGCCAGCCGTCGATGTGGACGCCGATGTCGAGTTTGACCAGGTTCTCGCCGATCACCCGGTCGTCGTCGGGCCCGGCGGCACCGTGGGCGGCCTCCTCGTCGACGCTGACGTTGACCGGGAACGCCGGCTCGCCGCCGAGTTCGCGGATGCGGTCTTCGGCCCACTCGCTGATCTCCAGGTAGCCCGTCCCGACCTCGCAGCGCTCGGCGGCCTCGTCGCGCACCTGCGCGAGGATCTCGCCGGCCTCTCGGCACTTTTCGTACTGCTCGGCATCCAGATCGACGCTCATGGCTCGCGGTTTGCGCCCTGCAGTCAAAGGGTTTCTGTGTCGGGCGGGGTCGACCTGAAGAGCCGAGCCGACACGCTATCGGCCAACGTTTTTGCCGGTCGCCGACGAACCGTCGCCCACTGACCGAGCGATGAGTGAGTGGACACTACTCGATTTCGCGGCGGCCGAACCACCACTCGATCCCGACCGGCACAGGGAACTCCTCGCCGAATCCGAGCGCGAGGGGACGGACGAGGCGGAAGAACGTCTGGGACGGCTCGGCGTCGAAACGTAACGCGGCCGCGGCGTAGCGAACCGGATCCTACGTCTCGTCCGTCCGCGCCGTCTGCATCGCCGGGCTGTTGTACGCCTCCCCCATTCCGCCGTCGGCGTCCACCACGACGATCCCCGCGTCGCCCTCGGCGGCGTCGTCGAATTCCCCGATCGCTAGCCGCGCGGCCGCCTCGGCGTCGGCGCCCCGCTCCAGCAGGTCGACCGCCCGGCGGGCCAGCCCCTCGCGGGCGATGTCCTCGCCGGCGCCGGTCGCGCTCGCGGCGCCCGCCTCGGAAGCATAGAAGCCCGCGCCGACCTGGGGCACGTCGCCGACTCGGCCGGCCAGCGCGAACCAGCGCCCGCCCGTCGAAGTGGCGGCGGCGATCTGTTCGCCCGACCGGGCGACCGCGCCGACCGTGTCGTGGTCGTGGGGGTCGGGCCGCGACGGTCGCTGATCGGCGGATTCGTCCACGGCTTCGTCGCTGGCGAAGTGCTCGCGGACCCACCGGAGATGCGCCTCGGGGTCGCCGGTGGGCGGTTCGGTGTCGCCCCAGCGCTCGCGGGTGCGGTCGGCCCACAGGTCCAGGCCGGTTTCGACGCCGACGGCGTGGGCGAACGCGACCGCTCGCTCCCCCGCGAGCATGACGTGTGGTGTCTCGGTCATCACCGCCCGGGCGACTTCGACGGCGTGGCAGACCTCGGGCATCGCGCCCGCGGCACCCGCCTCGCCGTCGGCGGTCGCGATTCCGGCGTCCGTTCGGATCATGCCGTCACTCTGGACGGCGCTGCCGACGCCCGCGTTGAACGACGGGTCGACTTCGAGGACGCGCACCGCGGCGCAGACGGCGTCGACCGGGTCCGATTCCTCGGCGCCGCGGGCGACCGCCTCGTCCAGCACTGCCTGGCGCTCGGCGGGCTCGTCGGGCGGCGACCCCGCCCCGCCGTGGGCGAGTAGTTGCATGTCTGGTGGTGTCGCGCCCGTCGTCATAAGTTCGGTGTCCCGCGATCAGGAGCGGTCGTTTCGTCACTCGATGCGCTCGGTCGAGCGAGTGACGCGACGAGTCCCGAACGTGAGACCGCGACCGCAAATGGAGTGAGCGCTACCGCGCCAGCCGACAGTACCGACGGCTCGATCGGAATGCGAGACAGCGTGAAAGCCCCGACCTGCTTCGGTCGCGCGCCTTGCTGCGCTCCTCGCTCGCTTCGCTCGCTGTGGTGCTTGCGGCGGCGGGCTTCCCGAACGCGTCGGGGCTTTCACGCTGTTTGCGGTCGCTGTCACTGTGATAGCTGTCGTGCGGTCGCTGTGGCTGTAGTCGATGTCTGCTGATAGAAGCCTCGTCTTCACCCCTCACTCCCCGTCGAGTTCGACGGCGGAGACGTGGTCGAAGGTGGCCTCGCAGTAGGCGCCGATCATGGTCGAGCAGGCGGTGAGGCCGCCGCAGATCGGGTCGTCGAGGGCGACCGAGCGCTGGTCGACGGCGTGCCACTCCTCGCGGTTCGGGGAGACGAAGACGGTGACGCGGTCGCCGGTACGCTCGATGGCGAACCACTCGACGTTGCGCTCGCCGCTCTCGAGCAGTTGCGCGCGGGTGGGCTCGCCGTCGGCGGTCCGCCAGCAGACCTCCGTGCGGCCGTCGCCGGTCCGACCGATGTAGCCGAACGTCGCCGGTTCGCTGGCGTCGTCGCGCAGCATCACGCCGGCTTTGCTCCGGTCGGCGGGCGCGTCGAACTCGTCGAGACGCGCCTCGACGCGGCAAGGGCCACGGATCGAGGCCCACCGGAAGTGACACTCGTTGACCCGTCCGAGGAGGTTGTCGCCGGCCGCGCGGAGCGTCCAGCGGTCGACCGACTCGTCGTGCGAGGACTCCCCGGCGTTGAGCACCTGTCCCACGTCCCGGCCGGTCGTCAGCGGTCGCGTCCGGCCGGTCCCCGGGAGCGGGTCGGGGTCGGTCACCAGCAGGACGTTGCCGAATTCGAAGCGAGCGCCGCCCGTGCGACTCTCGCCGATCCGGAGGTCCCAGCCGTGGGTGTCGGCGACCTCCGAGACGATGGCGAGGTCGGTCCCGGTCGCGGCGGTGCTGTAGCCGGCTTCGAGCAGTTCCTCGCGCTCCTCGTCGGGGACGGGCGGGCCGTCGTCGGCGACGAAGAAGCCGTCGTCGGTCGACCCGACGCGAACGGTCACGTCGGGACCGGCGCGCTCGAGACAGCGCTCGAAGCAGTTCTCGAACAGCGGCTTCAGCTGGAGGCGGTTGGTGTAGAGGATCGTCTCCGCCGGGAGGTCGATCTCGAGCGTCGCCGCGGCAGTGGCGACCTCGTCCCAGACGACCTGGAGGAAGGATCCGACCTCGACACCGCCGACGGGGGCGGGCGCGGTACCGCTGGAGGCGGCGAGTTCGCTCACGTCCTCGACGAGTTCCGCCATCCGGTCGAGAGCGTCGCTCACCCGCTCGGCGGCCTCGGGGTCGCCCTCGCGGACGAACTCCTGGTAGGCCATCGCGACGTGGAGCGGGTTGCGCAGGTCGTGGGCGACGAAGCTCGTGAAGTCGTCGAGCCGGCGGTTCTGCGCCCGCAGGTCGCGGATCTGTCGCTTCTCGTCGGTCACGTCGAGCGTGACGCCGACGAGGCCGCGGGTTCGGTCGCCGTCGCGCCAGGGTACTTTGGTCGTGCGGAGCCAGCGGCCGGCCTCCGGCGGTCCGTGGCGCTCCTCGCGGTCGCGAATCTCCTCGCCCTCGTCGATGACGAGCCGGTCGTCGCCCAGCGCCTCGACTTTCGCTTCCTCGTCCCAGGAGTACAGCTCCCAGTCGGTCTTGCCGATGGCCTCGGCGGGACTGGGCGCGCCGTGTACGTCGGCTATCTTCAGGTGGCGGGCCCGTTCGTCCTTGACGTACAGCGGCAGTTCCAGCTCCGAGAGGACGGCGTCGAGCATGTCGCTGTCGGTCGCCGCGCGGTAGCGCCTGTCGTGGGTGGCCAGCGCCTCGGCGACGGTCTCCAGCAGCGTCTCGTGGGTCGAGACCGCCGGGTCGGCCGGCCGGGGGAGGTAGGCGAACGCCCCCGCCCGCGTCGCCGCGCTGGCGAGCGACTCGTCGCCGTCGGCGGCGTAGACGACCACCGGTAGATCCGGGTACCGGTCGGTCGCGGCGGCGACGCAGTCCACGGGGTCGGCGAGGGTGTCGTCGACGACGAGACAGCCGACCGACTCGTCGTCGGCGAGCCGATCCAGCGCGCTCGCGCGGTCGGCGACCGCGACCGCCTCGACCGCGGGATCGGTGTCGGTCGCCGCCGCCGCGCGGACGACGTCGCTCGTCACCGGTGACGGGAACGACCACCGGTCGACCGCGTCGAGGACGGTTTCGTCTACCGCGCCCTCGCCGGCGGCTATCACGACCGTCGACGGTCCGTGCAGGTATTTGCTCACCACATCACCCCCTGATAGGCGGTCGTTCCTCAGTCTCGTTGATAAATCTTCCCCACGGGGCGCGGGGATCGTCGACACCCCCCTCGGGCATCGTCGAAATATCGTTCCACGATCCCGAACAAACTCGAGTTTCGTGGGGTCGCGTTCCGTCGAAATCGCCTCAAGGAAAACGGCAATCCTTTAGGCCCGAACGTGGAATGGCGGCGTATGGAATACGAGTACGACAAGGTTGAAGTTCCGGCTGACGGAACGCCGATCGAGGTCGTCGACGAGGACGCCGACGAACTGAACGTGCCGGAGAATCCGATCGTCCCGATCATCCACGGCGACGGCATCGGGAAGGACGTGGGGCCGGCCGCGCAGAAGGTGCTGGAGGCCGCCGCGAACGCCACAGGCCGGGACATCTCCTGGATGCGGGTCTACGCCGGCGAGTCCGGCCGGGAGAAGTACGACGAGAACCTCCCCGACGACACCGTCAACGCCATCGACGAGCACCGCGTCGCCATCAAGGGCCCGCTGACGACGCCCGTGGGCGCCGGTTTCCGTTCGCTGAACGTCGCCCTGCGACAGACGCTGGACTTCTACTCGAACGTTCGACCCACGTACTATCTCGACGGCGTCCCGTCGCCGATGAAGGCCCCCGAGGAGATGGACATGGTCACCTTCCGTGAGAACACGGAAGACGTCTACGCCGGCATCGAGTGGGAAGCGGGCACCGAGGAAGTCGAACAGGTCCGCGAGTTCGTCGAGGACGAGATGGGCTTCGACGACGTCATGCACGACGGCCCGATCGGCATCGGCATCAAGCCGATCACGGAGTTCGGCTCCAAGCGTCTGGTCCGCAAGGCCATCGACTACGCCCTCGAGCACGACCGCGACAAGGTCACCCTGGTCGGCAAGGGGAACATCATGAAGTTCACCGAGGGGCAGTTCACCGAGTGGGGCATGGAGGTCGCAGAGGAGGAGTACCCCGACGAGGAAGTCTTCGCCGCCCCCGACTCCCTGTGGGAGACCCAAGACGAGATCGACATCCCGAACGAAGCCGTCATGGTCGAGTCGCGACTCGCCGACGCGATGCTCCAGTGGATGCAGCTGCGCACCGACGAGTTCTCCGTGCTCGCCATGCCGAACCTCAACGGCGACTACCTCTCCGACGCCGCCGGCGCCCAGATCGGCGGCCTCGGCATCGCACCGGGCGCCAACTTCGGTGACGCCCGCGTGCTCGCCGAGCCGGTCCACGGCTCCGCGCCCAAGCGCGCCGGCCAGAACAAGGCCAACCCGACCGCGATGACCCTCTCCGGGCGCCTCATGTTCGACTACATGGGCTGGAAGGACGCCGGCGACCTCGTCCGCGACGCCGTCGAGGAGACTATCTCCTCCGGCAAGGTCACCTACGACCTCGAACGCCAGCTCGACGACGCCGAGAAGCTCGGCACCGACGAGTACGCCGAGGCCATCGTCGACAACATCGAGAAGCTGTCCTAGACGGCATCGTCCGGGACTCACACACGCGTTTTCCGCCGTCGCATCTCTCAGCGCTCGCTCCGACCAGTCGCGGCACTCGCTCTACGCCCCGCCCCACGTGTAGTGCTGTGCGACGTGCAGCGTCGAGTCCGGCACCACGACGTCGACGCCCGGCGCGTCCGAGGCGTCGCCGACCGACAGCAGGTAGGGCAGCCACAGCTCCCCGGCGGCGGCGTCGCCGCCGAACGCCCGGTGTTCGTCGACCGGACGCAGGCCGCCCTCGGCGTTCCCGTCCTCGGCGAACACCCGTATCGAGCGACTCACCAGGTCGAGGACGAAGAGATGGCCGTCGCGGGCGGCGACGGAGATGGGAAGCAGGAACTCGTGGCCGCCGTCGTAGCCCGGCGTCCCGACGGGGTGCCACTCGTCGCCGTCGAACCGCTGGAGGCGGTTGTTGTTCTCGTCGGCGACGTAGACGCCGCGCTCGCCGACGGCCACGTCAGAGGGGTTCCAGAAGCCGCCGTCGTAGTGGCCGAACCCGCCGCGGTCGCCCAGCGGATCGGCCCCGTCGAGGACCCGATCGTAGTCCCACACGCCGACCCGGCCGTTCGCCGAGTCGGCGACCCAGACCCGGGCCACCCCCTCGCCCTGCGGGTCGATCGCGATCCCCCGGGGGAGCTTCACCTCGCCGTCGCCCATCCCCCAGGCGCCGAAGGAGTCGACGAGGGTGAGCGAGACGCCCGTGCCCGCCCCGTCGTCGGTGCCCTCACCGCCCCCGCCGGCGGGCGCCTCGTCGACGGCGTAGACGTGGATCTGCCCCGACCGGTCGCTGTTCCGATAGTGGGCGGTGTAGTCGGTGACGAATAGCCGCCCCCCGCCACCGGTGCCGGCGGGCCAGTAGGCCAACCCGAACGGGAACCGCGTCGCGGGCAGCGCTACCGGGTCGACGCGGCCGCCCGCGCGAGCGCCGCCGCGGTCGCCGCCGCTGGCGACGCGACCGCCGTCGGTTGCGGCGGCGGGGTCGCTCTCGTCGGCAGCACCGTCGAACGCGATCCGCTGGAGGCGCCCGTTCGCGCCGTCGCCGACGAGCGCGCAGCGACCGAGCGGCGACTCGGGGTCGGCGACGACGACCGACCCGGTGGGGACCGAGAACTGCCCCGTCCGGTCGCGCGGGGCGCCGACGGCCCCGAGGCGCCGGGCGGACTCGGTGTGTACGTCGACGGCGTAGGCGCCGACCCGCCCCGCGAGCGCCTCGCTCGTCAGGACCGCGAGCGTCGGGTCGTCGGCGTCGGAATCGGGCACCGACACCCCTTCGAAGCCGGCGATGCCGACCGGACCGCGGAATCGGTCCTGGCCGCCGGCGTCCGTCGGGACGGACTCGTCACCTCGCCGAGCGCCGTCGCGTGGGATCCCGATCCCGTCTTCAAGGGCGGCGTTGGCGCGGATGTCCTCGCCGTCTTCGGGGACGGCGCCGTCGGGGACGCCGACGCTCGTGTAGGCGTGGATCCGTCCGGTCGCCGCGTCGGGAACGAAAATCTGCGCGTCGGCGCCTGCACCGACGACGGCCACGTCGCGGGGCATCGGCAGCTCCGCGAGGGTCTCGTCGGCGAGTCCCTCGAAGGGCGCCGCGGCGCCGGTCCGGTCGCAGCGGACGACCGTCGCGAGCTTCGGCGGCCCGGTGGGACCGTCCGCGAGCACCCCGTAGCCCGTGTTCGCCACGTAGATCCGGCCCTCGTCGTCGGTGTCGAGCCCCTGGGGCCAGTACAGCGGCGTCGGGTTGTCGTCGCCGACCGTGCGGATCGACCGGATCTGTTCGCCCGACTCGTCGAAGACCACCAGCCGACTCCGGAGGTCGCCGCCCTCCCGATAGAACTCGTCGGCCGCGATCACCCGGACACCGTCCCAGTACTCGTGGGCGACGACGCCGTTCGGGTGGAACCCACCGTCCGCCGCGAACGCCTCGGCGGCGGTCACACGAGGCGTCGCTCCGTCGTACTCGTATTCGAGCCGCTGGAGCCGGCCGTTGCCGGTGTCGGCGACGTACATCGCCCGGTCGGTCGGGTGGTGTGCGAGCCGCATCGGGAGGTCGAACCGACCCGGCGCAGTCCCGACCCCGCCGACGGTGGCGAGCAGTCGCTCCAGTTCGTCGTCGACGACGAGTAGCCGGTTGTGCCCCGAGTCGGCGATCCAGACGTTGTTCTCGCCGTCCTGGGCGGTTCCGACCGGCGACGCCAGTCGTGGGCCGAGGGCACCGAGCGACGCCGGTACCGACGACGCCTCGTCGGTCGCACGCCCGCCGCCGCTGGCCGCGTCGGAACCCGGTCGTGCGTGGGCCGTCGCCCTCGCTCCGTCCGTCGCCCCCGACCCGTAACAACCACGGAAGTCGAATCCGACCATACAGATCGATCAGTTGCCACGTTCATGGTCGTTGCTATCGCCCGGGCGGCGCCCGCCGGGGGCGAACGCGTGTCGCTGGACCGCGCGTCACTCCGTCGTGGATTCGCCCGCCGTCGCGTCGTCGGCGGCGGGCAGCGAGAGGGCGACGGCGGGCGACTCGGACGATTCGTCGAGGTGAGCGCGCCCGTCAGCGCGGTCGAGGACCCAGGCGAACAGCCAGGCGCCGGCGTCACGATGGTGGTCGAGGGCCGCCTCGGGCGGCGCGACGAACGGGGCGACGGTCTCGCGGTCGACCCGCGAGTCCGGGACCGAGACGCGGATCTCGACCCACCCGTCGCTCTCGCTCGCTCGGATCCGGACGACCGGAGCGTCGGCCTCGCTCGCTCGGGCGAGCGCACCCAACAGCGCCTCGAACGCCGTCACGAGCGACGGCGGGACGACGACCGAACACGCGTCCGGGAGGGACGCGGAGATGGCCACGGGTCGGCGGTGCTCGACGGCTGCTTCGGCGGCCGCGTCGACGACCGTCGAGAGCGACTGGACGCGCTGGGTGTCGTGGGGTTCGAGCGCCCGCTCGGCCGCGCGGGCCGTCGTAGCGGTCGCCGCGAGGTCGGCGCCCGCGCGCTGGATCGACCGCGCCAGCGCGATCGGGTCGGTCGCGTCCGCGGTGTCGTCGGCACCGTCGATACCGGTGGCCGCGGTGTCGTCACCGTCGGCGAGTGTGCGAGCGACGAGCTGGGCGTGGCCGGTCACGAGCGTGAGTTCGTTGCGGAGATTGTGTCGGAGGACCCGACCGAGCACCCGTTTGAGCCGGGCGAGTTCCGCGGCGCGGCGCTCGCGGGCGGTGACTTCCCGACAGGTGCAGACGGCCCCGTCGAAGGCGTCGGGGTCGGCGACGGTCAGCTCGTAGCGGTGGCGGTCGCCGTCGGCGCCGCGGACGCGGGCACAGAAGGTCCGGTCTGGGCCGGCGGGTCGCCACCACTCGTCGGTGCCGCCGTCCGGGTTCCGGTCGCCGTCGCCGGTTCGGCCGTCGTCGGCGGTGACCGCCGAGAAGACCGCCTCGACGCGGGTGCCCCGCAGCGACGACCGTGGGCGACCGAGCAGGCGTTCGAGCGCCTCGTTGACCAGCGCCAGCCGGCCGTCGGCGTCGACGACGAACATCGGGTCGCCGGCGCTCTCGACGAGCGTCCGGGCGCGTTCGAGTCGCGGATCTCCGGCGGCGCCGGTCACGTCGCGAGCGACGTTGACGACCCCGGCGTACTCGCCGGCCTCGCGTCGGACCGCGAAGTGGACCGCCAGCGTGACCCGCTCGCCGTCGGCCGTCTCGAAGGCCACGTCGAGGGCCTCGCTGTCCAGCTCCGGCGTCGCGAGCAGTCGCTGGACGGCCAGTTGCCCTTTCTCCAGCTCGCCCGGCGCCATGAACTCCGCCGAGTGGACCCCGACCATGTCCTCGTGGCCCAGCGCGTCGGCGAACGCCTCGTTGTGGTACACCACCTCGCCGTTGGCGTCGACGACCGAGATGCGGTCGCGGGCGTGGTCGACCAGCGCCGACAGCAGCGCACACCGCCGCTCGCGCGCGACCGCCGGCGTCAGGTCCCGGGCGTAGCGCACCTGGAGGTCCTCGTCGTCGACGGACAGCGATAGGTTCCACTCGCCGACACGGCGTCGACTCGCCCCGGCCGTCGCAGGCACGAGCGCCGCGCCCTCGCCGCCGGCCGGCGGGTCGACGGCGTCGGCGAATCCGGGGTGGTCGTCCGGCACGCGAGTCACGGTCGCCGGGTCGGTCGCGACCTGGAGGGCCGCACCGGCGGACCGCCGAGCGGGGTCGCCAGCGGACGGCTCCGGGGCCCCGGTGTCGGTGTCGCTTCCGGTCGCCCCCGCTTTGGCGTCCCGCTCTCGGGGCGCGTCGACGCCGACGAGCGCGAGGAGCTTCTCGACCAGGAAGGCGGCCGGGGCGGTCCCAGTGCCCTTCTCGACGAGGCTGTCGACGGCGGTGAGACGCGCCTCGTCGGCCGTGTGGGCGGCGCCGGCGTAGCAGACGATCGGGGCGTCGGCCGCCGCGGCCGCGTCGGCGAGCCGGTCCCAGCCGGGGTCGTCGAGGCGGTCGGTGACCAGGCAGTCGACGCGGCCGGTCGCGAGCGCGTCGACGGCGCCGTCGACGCCCTCGGCGCGCTCGACCGTGACGGTCGGCCTGACGGCGGCGGCGGCATCGCGGATCCGCGCCGTCGCCGAGCGATCGGGGTCGAGGTGACAGGCGTGGACGTCGGCGTCGTCTGGCCCCCCCACGGTCGCCCCCTGGCCGTCGGAGCCGTTCGGCGGACCGGTCGCGGCGTCGGCGCGGTCGAACCGGATCGCCGCGCGCGTGCCGTCGTCGGTCTCGAACGACAGGTCGCCGCCGGACTTCGTGACGACCCACTCGACGAGCCAGAGGCCGACGCCGCTGCCGTGTTCCAGCGGCGTCTCCGCGCCGCGTTCGAGCGCGGCCAGCTCCGCGTCGGGGATCCCCGGGCCGTCGTCGACGACCGAGAGGGTCACCGACCGCTCGGCGACCGTCGCCGTCACCGAGACGGTCGGCTCCTCGCCGGAGTGAGCGAGCGCGTCCTGTCGAGTCTGCGAAGCAGGGCTCGTCGAGCCGTGCTCGACGGCGTCATCGGCACCCGGCCGATCGCTCGTCGAGCTGTGCTCGACGGCGTTCTCGAGGAGGTTGCGCACCGCCAGATCGACGACCGGGACGGCCCGGACGTCGACCGACGGCACGTCCACGTCGACGGTCGCCGCCGAACCGTCGTCGACCGACGTGACCGCCCGATCGACGGCCGTCTCGAGGGCGACGGTCGTCGGTTCGGGGTCGGTGTCGACGATGCGGTCGACCGCCGCGGTCTTGGTGACAAGCGCCGCCATCGCCTCGGCGCGGTCGCGGATCGACCCCGCCAGCGCCGCGGGCTCGCCGTCGACGGCCTCGATCAGGCGGTCGGCCAGCTCGCCGATCTCGCGGACACCGTCGGCGATGTCCGTGCGGACGACGCCGGCGAGTAACCGACGGAGCCGTTCGAGCTCCGTCCGGCGGCGCTCGCGCTCGGTCACGTCTCGGAACGTGCCGACCGTTCCGACGACCGCCCCGTCGGCCCGCACCGGCCCGAACGTGGCCTCGAACCGGCGGTCTCGCCCGTCCGCGTCCGGGAGTCGCAGGTCGGTGTCGTGCCACCGGCGCCGGTCGCCCGCGCGAACGGTCTCCAGGGCGGCGGCGATCCGGTCGGCCGCTTCGGACGGGACCGGGTCGCTCACCGCCAGCCCCGCCAGGTCCGCGGGGTCGCGGCCGAGGAACTCGCCCATCGCCGCGTTGGCGAGGGCGATCCGGTCGTCGGCGTCGACGACCCACATCGGGTCGGCGGCGTTCTCGACGAGCGTCCGGTACTGTTCGGCGCGGTCGGCCCGCTCGGCCTCCCGTCCGGGACGGCGGACCGCGCCGAGGACGCCCCCGCCCGGCCGTCCGGTCAGCGCGACCGAGAGTCCGACCCGCGAGCCCCGCCACCTGAACTCGAACTCGCGAGTCAGCTCGGTCTCGGGGTCGAGGTCGGCGACCGCGGTCGCCCACGCGGGGCGTTCGCGCTCGGCGACGAACCGCTCGACTCGTCGGCCGACCAGCGTCGCCGGCTCGGCGCCGAGCCAGGAGGCGAACGACTCGGCACAGTGGACGACCCTGCCCGTGCCGTCGGTCGCGAACAGGCCGTCCCGTGCGCGCTCGGCGAGCGTCTCGAACAGGTCGAGCCGGTCGGCCGCCTCGCGGAGCCGCGTCACGTCCTCGAACACCTCTGCGCGGTCGGCGACCGAGTCGGCGGGACACGCCAGACCGACGTGGCGATACACGCGTCGGCCCGCATCGGTCTCGACCGCCACGACGGTCCCGTCGGTTGTCGTGCCCTCGGCGGCCGCCGCCGCGATCCGCTCGACCGGCCCGCCGTCGGTCGACGCGGCCGCGAGCCCGTCGTAGAAGTCCGCCTCACCGACCGCGACCGCCGGGTCGACCCCCAGAACGTCGTCGAGCGGGCCCGTCGCGTCGGCGACGCGGCCGTCCGCGAGCGCCACGGCGACACACCGACGCGCCACGACCGCGTCGACGGCGGCCTCACCCCCCGCTCCGCCGTCGGCTGGCCCCGACTCCCCGCCCGTCATCGTCGGTTTCCAGCCCCTCGAGCGACCGGCGGGGGCCACCGTCGCAGCCCACCACGGGCCCTCCGACCACCCCATAGTCCGATCGTTGACACGACTTCGGGTAGCGGGGCAGGCGCGATAAAAGTACCGTCGCCGGAGTCGAGACCGTCGCAGACGGCGGTCGCGGTCCGTCGTGTCCGGGACCGGTCGGAACGTTCACTCCGGTCCGGTCCCAACGGTGGGTCGTGACCGACACGCTCGACATCGAACTCGGACCGGCCGCCATCGGGACGCTCGTCGGCCTCGCGGGGCTGACCTTTCTGCTCGAACCGCTGGTCGGGCCCGTCCCGGTCGGTGGCCTGCGCGTGCGGCCGGTCGCGCTGTCGGCGGTCGTCCTCGCGGGCGCGCTGTTGCTCGGTGCGGTCGTCTTCTACCGGCGGGGTCGGCGACTGTTCGCGCTGGCCCACGGCGTCTTCGGGTTCGCCTGGACGGGGATCGTCGTCGGGACGGCGGTCGGAAGCGGGACCCTTCTGCTCGGCGGCGTCGTCGTCCTGATCGCCGGCTGTGGCTTTCTGGTAAGTCAGTCCCGAGAGCGGTCCTAGGTCGGCCTGGCGCGGCCGCCGAACCGCGACTCCGCGAGCGCGAACGCGAAGGTGCTGGCCAGGCCGAGCAGCGTCGCGCCGGTGAGGGTGAACGCGAGGTACGACAGGTCGCCGTAGGCGAGGACGAAGCTGGTGACGCCGTGGAGGATGAAGGCGATGGCGAGGACGTAGACGGGCGCGTTGAGGTGGCGCCACTCGAACTCGCCGTCGATGTAGCCGTCGACGACGCGGCCGAAGCTGCTGGTCACCCCGGCGGCGGCGAACCAGCGCAGCGACCCGTACACCATCGCCGCGATCACGTCGATGACCGTCAGCGCGTCGGCCGCTCCCGCCTGGAGGTTCTGGACCGTCTGGACGCCGGTGAACCCGCCGATCATCAACAGCAGCCCGGCGACGAAGTACGTCACCAGCGAGACGCGGCCGGCGTACAGCCCCTCGCGGATCCGGTCGACGAACGAGTCCAGCCGCTCGCCCAGTGCCAGCCCTCGCGACAGCAGGTAGAAACCGATCAGCGCCGACGTGACGCCGAAGACGGCACCGGGCATGTCCAGACGCTCGGCCAACAGCGACAGCGGGTAGATGAGCAACAGGATGCCCATGGGGATGAGGATCGTCCCGCGGGTCTCGGGGTCGTCGAGCACCTGCTTGATCGTGTAGTACATCGACTCCAGATCCTGGGCCTGGCGGACGACGACCCGCTGGACGCCGTCGATGGGCACCCGCGAGCGGATGACCGGCAGCACCGACTCGTCCTGGGCGCCGTCGGTGACGACCACCGCGCGCACGTCCTCGCCGGTGACGAGGCCGGCGAGCACCTCGTCGAGTTCCTCGCCGACGACGCGGTTGGCGGCCACGTCGCTGCCGTCGACGCCCGTGACCGCCGCGACTTCGACGGACTCGTCGGTGATCCGGTCGGCGACGTGCAGCCCCTCGAAGAGGACGTTCACGTCGCTGTCCTCGGGGTCGGCGGTCGCCAGCTCGACGGCCGCGGCCTCGACGGCGTCGCGGCCGACCACCGGCGTCTCGACGCCCGTCTTGCGACCGAGGTCGTCGTCGAGGTCCACGCACAGGACCAGCAGCATCGATCGGGCGTATGCAACGGGCCTGTATCAGTCTTCGGGGCTCTATCGCGGGGTCGTCTGGGGTGTCCCACCGGACGGTCCGCTCACGTCGGCGCGCCGCGCCGAGCCTGGTACACGCGCGTCACCCCGGCCACGACGAGCATCGCCGCCAGCAGGACGGGCAATATTCCGAGCGCCGTCCGCAGGCCGACCTGCTCGGCCAGCAGTCCGACCAGCGGCGGCACGAGCGCGATGCCGACGTACCCCGCGCTCGTGGTGAGTGCGTTGACCGGTCCGCTGTACTCCGGAGCGGCGTTCATGCCGAACGCCGACAGCGTCGGGAACGTCGCCGAGATCACCAGCCCGAGCGCGAAGACGGCGACGAACAGCCAGCGCCCGCTGGCGAGGTAAATCGTCGCCAGCAGGGCGGGCATCGTGAGCGTCAGCGTCACGAGCACGATATCGAGCGTGCGGCCGGTGCGGTCGGCGAGGTAGCTGTAGGCCAGCCGGCCGGGGACGTACGCCGCGAGGAAGACCGAGAGGACGAGGTTGGCCTCCGCGGCGGGCAGTTGCCGGCCGGCGAAGTAGGGGAGCCAGGTGAACAGGGTCCCCTCGATGCCGCCGTTGAACACGAGCACGCCGACCGTTCCGGCGACGGCGGGCTTGCGGAGGACTTCCCGGAGGTCGTCGAGAGTGAGTTCGCGCTCGGCCGCGACGGACTCGGGCAGGTCCAGCCGGGCGAGCAACACCACCGAAAGGGCGAAGCCGACGGCGACGACGCCGTAGGCGAACCGCCAGTTCCCGGCCGCCAGCGCCGCGGTGACGACAAGCGGCCCCGCGGCGGCGCCGGCCGCCCAGACGAGCGCGTAGCGGTTGAAAATGCGGGCGCGGCCGTCGGGGTAGAGGTGGCCCAACACTGCGCGGTCGAGCGCGCGGAACGGTCCCGTGGCGACTCCGCGGAGGAAGAGCGCCGCGAGGAAAACGAGGAAGACCGGCGCGATCCCCGTCAGAACGGCGCCGACGGCGACGACGGCGGCGCTGCCGAGCAGGGCGCGATAGATGTCGATGCGGCCGGCGACCAGTCCGACGACCAGCACCGAGGCGACGAAACCCAGCGTACCCGCGGTGGCGACGAGCCCGAGCAGCGCCTGGGAGACCTCGAAGCTGTCCTCGATGCTGGGCAGCAGGGCGCCTCTGAGCTGGAAGCCGACGGCGTCGGTCGTGACGAAGGCGAAGATCGCGACCGTCCACAGCAGGCGCTCGCGGCGGTCGGGCGAGTCAGCCACGTCGAGGTCCCGTCGCGGTCGACCGCTCGTCTTCGTCGTGCGACCCGGTCCGGTTCACTGCCAGTGTCCAGCGGGCGCGTCCCTAATAGACTCGCGCTCGCGGCCGGTGCTTCCGGTTCGCGCAGCCGCGAGCGGGACCACGTCGCCACCTCTGGACGCCATCGCTTGCCACCCCGCGGCCAGGAACGCACGACTTTTCCCGCTCGACGGGATAGGTAGGGGCAATGATATCCGAGGGCTGCGAACAGTGCGCCAAAGGCGGGAAGATGGTTCTGTTCGTCTACGGCTACTGCGACCAGCGCGACTGTTTCTACTGCCCCCTCGGCGAGAACCGCAAGAACGTGAATCAGGTCTACGCCAACGAACGGCCCGTCGAGTCCGACCAGGACGTACTGGAGGAGGCCGAGCGCATGGACGCGCTGGGCGCCTCGATCACCGGCGGCGAACCCCAGGAGGCGATGGGCCGCACGACACGCTATCTCTCCCTGCTGAAAGACGAGTACGGCGAGGACTTCCACACGCACCTCTACACCGGCATCACCGGCGGCCGCGAGAACATGCGCCGGCTCTCCGAGGCGGGTCTGGACGAGATCCGCTTCCACCCGCCGTACGAGCAGTGGGGCGACCTCCACGGCACCGAGTGGGAGGAGATCCTCTACGTCGCCCGCGAGGAAGGATTGACCCCCGCCTTCGAGATCCCGGGCATCCGCCCGGAACAGGAGTTCATCGACTTCCTCGACGAAGGCGCCGCCGACTTCTGCAATATCAACGAGTTCGAGATGTCCGACGGCAACTACCGCCGGATGCAGGAGGAAGGCTTCGAGTTGCGCGACGAGCACATGAGCGCCGTCGACAGCCCGCGCGAGGAGATCTTAGACCAGATGGGCGACCACGAGCGGGTGTACTTCTGCACGAGCGTCTTCAAGGACGCCGCCCAGCACCGCCGCCGGCTCAAGCGGATGGCCCGGACGCTCCGGCGGCCGTTCGACGAGATCACCGACGACGGCACCCTCGTGTACGGGAAGACGTGGGCCGACGCCGAGCGCATGGACGCGCTTGGCGTCCCCGAGGAGTACTACACGGTCAAGTCCGAACACGTCGAGGTCGCGTGGTGGCTGCTCGAAGAGATGGTCGAGGACGGCGACGTCGAGAGCGGCGAGATCGTCGAGCAGTACCCGACCTACGACGGAACGGTCGTGGAGCGGACGCCGCTGTCGGGCGGGAACGGTGGCGGCGGGCAGTCGGCGGCGGGCGATTGAGCGTCCGGCGCCCTCGGCGCCGATTTCCCGCAGCGAGCCAAATATATTCTTGATGCGCGAGCGAGAACGGCCGGTATGACCCTCCGACTCGACCGCTCCGACTGGCTGTCGCTTTCGCTGATCGCGGGGACGCTGCTTGCGGGGCTGGCACTGTGGGATCGGCTCCCGGCGGAACTGGCGATCCACTTCTCGGCGTCGGGCGAGCCGGACGGCTTCGCGTCGAAGCCGGTGGCGGTCGTCTCGCTGCCGGCGCTGATGGCCGCGACGCTGCTGTTCGTCGAGGGAGCGGGCCGCGTCGACCCGCCCGAAGACCCGTCGGTGCTCGGGTTCGTCACCGTCGCGACGATGGCGCTGCTGGCGGCGGTTCAGGGGTACATCTTCGCCGAGAACCTCGGCCACACCGTCCCGTTCGGGCTGTTCATGCTCGGAATCGGCGTCTGGATCGTCGTCGTGGTCGGCTACACGGTCGCCCGTGAGAAGCGAGCAGGGGCGGCCTGATCCGGGACCCGAGCGCCTACGTCGGTGGCGGCCCCACCCCGGGCATGGCCTGGCGATTCGTCGGTGCGAACTTCGACCAGATGCACCAGAACCGCAACCTCGAGTGGGTGCGCGACCACCCCGACGCCGAACTCGTCGGCGTCTGCGACGAGCGCCCCCGGACCTCCACGGGGTCGATCGAGCGGGCCGTCGAGGAACTGGAGATTCCGGACGAGGCGGTCTTCTCCGGTCTCGACGACTGTCTCGCAGCGACCGACCCCGACGTAGTGCTGGGCTGCCCGCGCAATGCGGAGCACGCGAGGTTCGTCGAGCGGGTCGTCGAGCACGGTATCGACGCGCTCGCGGTCGAGAAGCCGATGGCCCACACGCTCGCCGACTGCGACCGGATGCTCGACGCGGTCGAGGACGAACTGTTCGTGATCAACTGGCCGTCGACGTGGGACCCGGTGAAACACACGGTCAAGCGCCTCGTCGACGAGGGGACCGTCGGCGAGGTGCGGGAGGTGCAGTACTACGGCGGCAACGCCGGCGCACCGCCCGAGGGTTCGTGGTTCTACGACGCCGACGAGGGCGGATCGATGCTCGACTACCTGGGCTACGGTGCGACGTTCTCGACGTGGTTACGCGGGGGCGAGTTGCCCGCTCGGGTGACCGCCGAGCGGTTCGTCCCCGAGGACCTGTCGGTCGACGTGCAGAGTTCGACGGTCTGCCGATACGACGACGGACTCTCGACGCTGGGGACGAACTGGCGACTGCTCAGTCATCCCTGGGAGACCGAACCCCAGCCGCCGACGGGGTACGAAGTCGTCGGGACCGAGGGGGCGATCAGCACCCGTGAGCGCGGGACGCCGATCCGGGTGACGACCACAGAGCGGCCCGACGGGTACGCGGTCGAACCGGACGAACTCCCCGAGCGGGACGGCGACCTGGTCTCGTATCTGGTCCACTGTCTGGAGACCGACGCCGACCCCGAGGGACCGAGCGACCCCGCCTTCTGTCGCGAGGCCCATCGGATCGTCGAGACGGCACGCCGGAGCGCCGACGCCGGCGAGTCGCTCGCGCTCGTCGAGTGACCGCCGCAGCGACGCCACCGAGGATCGCCCGCCCCGGCGGCTGTCGCAGGTACTTTGTAGTACTGATATAAACTCGGGAGTGTGCCTGCAGTGTCTCGTGGTCCGGGCAGGGGGGCGCGTCGATGAGCGACCGGACGCTCGGCCGGCGGGTCGGGGAGCTGGTCGCCGCGCTGGCCGCTGCAGCCGCGGTGGCGGTGTTCGCGCGGCGAGTCGGGCCGGACCTGTCGGTGACCGTCCAGTCGGCGCTGTTCGCGCTGGCGGCGGCGCTCGCGCTGGTCGGCGCGGCGACGACGCGTTTCCGACAGGGGTTGATCTTCCTGTACGCCGCGCTGGTCGCCGGGGCCACCGGTTACGCGGCGTCGACGCACAGTTTCGGGGGTGCGGGGACGTTCGCGTTCGTCGTGCTCGCGCTGGTCGCGCTGCTCGGCGCGGTCTACGTCGTCGAAGAACGCCGTTACGGGCTCCGTCGCGGCGAGGCCGTCGCCGTCGTCGTCGTGGTCGCCGTGGCGGGCGGGGCGCTCGTCGCCGCCGACCTCGGGACGAGCCCGCTGTCCTACGAGACGACAGTCCACGCCTCGGCGGAGCTGCCCGAAACCACCGAGGGCGACGGACCGACGCCGGTCGTCGTCGGCTCGGCGACGGTCGACAACGACTTCCGCTACCGGGAGCAGATCTCGTTCCCGCCCGCGCGAGCCTGCGTCTTCGACGGGACGAACCGGACGGACACGCCGGTCCTCTACGGGACCGACGGGTCGTACTTCCCGTCGAGCGTCGGCGGGAACGGCCGGCTGCGAGCCAACGTGACGATCCTGGCGCCACAGGCGGTCGTCGAGTCGCTGAGCGCGCCGGTCCCCGTCGAGCGCGCCGACGACTGTCCCGCAGAGAGCGAGCGCGAGCGGATCGTGGTCGTCGTCGCGGAGTAGCCGGACCGCGACGGCTGGAGAGTCGGGGCGACCCTCTCCGGGAAGCACGCGTTCTTTTCCGTCGGCTCCGATCGACACCTATGACAGTCGATATCGGTATCGTCGGCGCGGGCAACCGTGGAGTGGCCCACGCCGACTCCTACGGCGAGGTCGACGGCGCGAACGTGGTCGCCGTCGCGGACATCGACGAGGAGGCGGCGGCCGAACTGGCCGCCGACCACGGAGCCGCCGTCTACGGCGACTTTCGGGACATGCTCGACGACGCGGGCGTCGACGCCGTGAGCGTCTGCGTCCACAACAACCTCCACCGCCCCGTCGCCGAGGCCGCCGCCGACGCGGGGGCGCATATCTTCACCGAGAAGCCCATGGCCGCCACCTACACCGACGCGAAGGCCATGGCCGAGGCCGCCGACGCCGCTGGCGTCCACATCGGCGTCCAGAACTACGACCTGTTCGACGACGAGACGCGCGCGGCCAGCCGCCTCGTCGACGGGGGCGAACTCGGCGAGCCCTACTACGCCCGCGGCGTCTTCTCCCGGCGGCGCGGCCGTCCGTACATCGACGGCTACGGCACCCCCGGCTTCGTCTCGAAGGACTCGGCCGGCGGCGGCCCGGTCATCGACATCGGTACCTACGTCCTCGGGCAACTGCTGTACCTGCTCGGCAACGCCGACGTGGAGCGGGTGGGCGGCGCGACCTTCGAGAAGACAGAGGACGCCTACGCGGCGGAGCAGGTGGGGGAGAACCGCGACACCTACACCGGCCGCCTCGACGAGTCGGGCTACGACGTGGAAGATTCCGGCGTCGGGATGGCACACCTCGCCGACGGCTCCGTCCTCGAACTCCGGGCGGCCTGGCACATGTACCTCCCCGACCGCCCCAGCGTCGTCGCCGGCTCCCAGGGAGGCCTGCAGCTGGACCCCTTCGAGTTCTACACCACGACCGGCGACTACGAGGCCACCGTCTCGCTCGATCTCGACGAGTACGAGCGCCGCCAGGGCCTCATCGCCGGCGACGGCTACGAGACCGAAGACACCGGCGACCAGTTCGCCCACTGGATCGATACCATCGAGGGCGACGTGGACGGCGAGCCCATCCCCACCGGCGACCTCGCGCTCAACTCCATGCGGATCATGGAGGGGATCTACCTCTCGCAGGAGGCCGGTCGCGAGCTCACCGCCGAGGAGATCGCCGAACGGTCGGAATCGACCGCCGTGGAACTGTAGCTGGCTGATTTTCCGTACTGGCGCGTGCTGTCGTCTCGGAATCGCAAGCGATTCCGATGGGCCGTCAGAGATTGCTCTGACGCTGGCGCGCTCTCGTGCGCGCGACGAAATCGCGCGAGGGATGAGCATCGCAGCTTGCGAGAAGCGCAATCGGCTGGGGAGGTATGTGGCCGTTTGCGGTGCTGTGCGGGGCAGTCGCGGTGCTGTCCTGGTGGACTGAAAGGGCGAGGCGCGCGTGGCGGCGTAGCCGCCACGGACTGTGGCGGTCGGCGGAGCCGACCGCCCGCTCGCGCTTGCGTGGTCGGTTGAGCGGGCACTATCCGCGCGGGCGGTGCGGAGAGCGCGGATATCCCGCTCAGCGACCGCGAGCGGGCCGAGGGCTTTCAACGCGTGCGGTCTCCATCGAGTGCGGTCGAGTCGACTGCTAGCGAGCGGGTCGAGGGCTTTCATCGCGTGCTGTCGCCGTCGAGTGCGGTCGAGTCGACTGCTAGCGAGCGGGCCGAGGGCTTTCAACGCGTGCGGTCTCCATCGAGTGCGGTCGAGTCGACTGCTAGCGAGCGGGTCGAGGGCGTTCAACGCGTGCTGTCTGCTGTGGTCGTGGTTACTCAGAACGAGCGGGCGGAAAACGAGACAAAACAGACACCTCGAACTACAACTCGACGGTGTCCAGACTCTCGGAGATCTCGGAGACGTGCTCGTTGAAGGCGTCGACGAACCCCGGAAAGTCGTCGGCGTGGGCGCGCAGGTCCTTCGGGGCGGGCGGCTGGTACTGCGAGAGGAGATACACGCCGCCTTCGCCGCCGACGCGGAGGTAGCTGGCACGATTTTCCTCCCACTTGAGTTCCCAGCGGGAACTCCCGACACGGGCGGCGAACGTCCCGTAGTCGTTGCCCTCGACGCGGTCGAGCTGCTCGGCCATCAGGTCGCAGGTCTCGCGCATCCGCGAGAGGATGCGCTCGCGCGCTTCCACCACGGAGTCGACGGACTCGATTGCGGGCAACTCCGTGGCGGTGTCGTCGAGGACGCCGTCGAGCGAGCGGACGTAGTCGTTGAAGGCGTCGACGAAGGCGTCGTAGTCGGCCATCGCTCGCGCGAGGTCTTCGGGGTCGGGGGGTTGCTTGGTGGAGACGACGTAGACGTCGTCGCCGCGGCCGTCGAAGCGGAGGTAGTCGACGTCGCCGCCCTCGTACTTGAGCGTCCAGGTGGCGCGGTCGGTGTCGAACTCGCGGCTGCCGTAGTCGCCGCCCTGGAGTCGGGCGAGTTCGCGCGCGATCCGGCCGGCGTGGTCGGTGACTTCGGCGACAAGTTCGTCCCGGCGGTCGGCGGCCGCGTCGGCGCCGACCACGTCCGCGTCGAGCCCTGCTGTCATCGGCGGATCCACGCGGGCGAGGGGCATAACCCCCGCGTTTCAGCGTCGACCGGCGCGGTGCGAACCGACACCTACTTTCGCGGGAGGGGCACAGACACGGACATGTACGTCGGACGTTTCGTCGTCGTCGCGCCGGAGGTGGGCGCCTACCGCGTCTCCTCCCGCTCGTTCCCGAACCGGAAAGCGACCGGCCGCGAGCCGGGTACCGTCACCGTCGGTCCCACGCCCGACGCCCCCGAGACGGACAATCCCTACGTCGAGTACAACTGTCTGCGCCTCACGGACAACGGCACCGTGATCGGCAACGGCTCGCACGTCGACCCCATCGCCGAGAAGCTCGAACTGGGCTACCCCGCCCGGGACGCGCTGGCCGAGCCGTTGCTCGCGCTGGACTTCGAGAAGGACGACTACGACACCCCGCGCGTCGCGGGGATCGTGGGCGTCGACGCCGCGGACCCGAGCACGAACGCCGACGGTCCTGGCGCCGTCATCGGGACCGTCCGCCGCGACGCGCTGCTGGTCGAGGAGGCCACCGAGCCGACGCTGGTCGCGACCTACGAGCGCGACAGCCCCGAACCGGTCGAGTTCGACGCGACGGGCGCCGCCGCGGCCGCCAGCGAGGCCTACAGGATGGATCTCGAACACGAAGTCTGTGCGGTCGGCGTCTCCGGGTCCAGCGACGACGGGTTCGAGACGGCCATCTACAACGGCGACGAGTAGTTGCGGTCGCCGCGGAAAAGACCGATTTCTGACCGGACCCTGCCATACTACTAAGAGCGAGGGCCGCCCAAGCCAGGCCATGAAGGTGGGCGTGATCTCGGACATCCACGGGAATCTCGTGGCGCTGGAGACGGTCCTGGAAGACATGCCGGACGTCGACCTGCTGGTCTGTGCGGGCGACGTGGTCGGGTACAACCCCTGGCACAGCGAGTGCGCGGCGGCGATCCGAGGCGAGGGCGACCACGGGCTGAGCGACGAGGCGGCCGCGATGCTCCCCGACGGGCAGGTGCCGACGGTGATGGGCAACCACGACCGGGCGGTGGCGTTCGACCAGGCCTACGGGTTCAACGACATGGCCGCAGCCGCGGTCGACCACGCCCGCGAGACTTGCAGCGACGAGCAACTGGCGTGGCTGGGCGAGCTTCCCGAGCAGCGGGTGGTCTGTGACCGCCGGCTGCGCATCGTCCACGGCCACCCCCACGACCCCGACCGGTACACCTACCCCGAGGAGTACGACCCGGACATGCTCGGCGACGAGGACGTGCTCGTGACCGGCCACACCCACGTCCAGGGCCACGAGTTCTTCGACGAGGGGCTGATCCTCAACCCCGGTGCGGTCGGTCAGCCCCGCGACGGCGACCCCCGGGCGGCGTACTCGCTGGTCGACTTCGACAGCAAGGAGATCGAGGCCCGTCGCGTCGAGTACGACGTGGACCGGGTGGTCGACGCCGTCCGGGAGGCCGATCTGCCTCTGCGGATCGGGACGCGGCTGCGCTCGGGGCAGTAGAACGACCGGAAGGCGGAGACCTGTCCGTCGCGTGGGTTAAAACTCGTTCTGGACGAGCCTGAGCGTCTGCTCGCGGTCCTCCCAGGGGACGAACACCGAGACGGAGGTGGCGGAGGTGATCACGTCGTAGAGGTGGATATGGGCCTCCGAGACGGGGTCGATGGCGCGTTTGACGATGCCGGGCTGGTTGGGCAGGTCGCTGCCGGTGACGCGGACGACGGCGATGTCGTCCTCGACGGTGACGCTGGAGAGGGCCTCGCCGTCGACGACCTCGTCGTGCAGCAGCGCCTCGGCGTCCTCGGCGTCCTCGGCGTCGACGTAGAAGGTGATCGAGTCCATCCCCGAGGAGTTGGCGTCGATGTTGATCCCCTCGTCGCCCAGGGCGGCGGCCAGGTCGGCGAGGATACCCGGACTGTTGCGGATCGCGCGACCGGCGACGGTGACGCAGGCCAAGCGTTCTTCCTGGAGGTCGATGAGGTTCTGGAACTCCCCCTCGATCGACGTGCCGCCGGTCAGCAGATCGTCGTGCTGGTAGTGGACGACCCGGACGCCGAGGTCGGCGCCCTTGTACGACAGCGCGGAGGGGGCGACGACCTCGGCGCCACGGAACGACAGCGAGCGCAGTTCGTCGACGGTGATCTCGCCGACGTTACGCGCGCCCTCGACGACGCGGGGGTCGCCGGTCATGACGCCTTCCACGTCGGTGACGATGACGACCTCGTCGGCGTCCATGTACTTGCCGAGCATGACCGCGGAGGTGTCCGACCCGCCCCGACCGAGCGTCGTGACGTTGCCCTGGTGGTCCTGGGCGAGAAAGCCGGTGATGACGGGGACGACGTCGCCGAGCTGGCCGCCGAGCGCGCCGGCGCGCTTTTTCGTCTCGTCGACGTCGACCTCGCCGTACTCGTCGGTGATGATCGGCCACCCCTCGCTGCCGGGCTCGAAGAAGTCCGCCTCGATGCCGCGAGCGGCCAGCGCCCCCTTGAGCATCCGGACGGAAGTCCGCTCGCCCATCGAGACGATCTCGGCGCGGTCGGCGTCCTCGGCCTCGTAGTTGATGTCGTCGAGCAGGTCGTCGGTCGTCGACCCCATCGCGCTGGCGACGACCGCCACCTCGTGGCCGTTCTCGATCGCCTGGGCGATCGAATCGGCCGCGCGCGTGACGCGCGCCCCGTTGCCCAGGCTCGTTCCCCCGAACTTCACTACGACTCGCATCGGATCACCCGCTTCGTGTGTGCGTGGCGCATAGCTGGTGGAGCGGTGTTATCTCTCTCCCCGAATAACTGTGTCCATTGCGCGGCGGTCGGCGTCCACTATCGTTCGATTTCCGCGGCAATTTCTGCGACGGCGGTGGACACGTCGCCGGAATTCTCGTAGACGACGGCGTCCTCGCGGTCGGCCAGCAGGTCGCGGTAGCGCCGTTCGCGCTCGCCGCGACGGTCGGGGACTGCCCCGTCGTCGAGCAGGTTCGGCCGGTGGGTCGCGAGTCGCTCCCGGCGCGTCTCGTCGTCCAGCGTCAGCAGGACGGTCAGGTCCGGTTCCACGGGCATCGCCGCCCGGAACTCCGCGAGCGTCGCGTCCATCGACACCCCCTCGCGCGCTTCGACGGTCGGCGTGTTGTAGACGGCGACGCTGTCGAGGAATCGCTCGGTGAGGACGACGTCGCCGGCGTCGAGCGCCGGCCGGATCACGGTCTCGGCCTGGTAGCTGGCGCTCGCGAGCGCCCCGGCGGTCAGCGAGAGCGCGCGCTCGCGGAACTGATCGGCGTCGCCGCTGACGATCTCGTCGACGACGAAATCGCCGACCGACCCGTCGGCGAACTCCGGGACGACCGTGACCGACTCGCCGCGGTCGCGCAACTCGGCGGCGAGTGCGTCCAGTCGCGTGGACTTGCCCGTTCCCGCAGTCCCCTCCAGCACGACGAACGTGCCCGTCATCGGCTGTGGGTGAGAGCGGGTGGGGTATGAGTGTCGGGGTCGCGGGAATCGCAGGCGACTGTCGATCGGCTCGGCCACCTCACGGCAGCGAAGGTTTTTGACCGAAGAATTCCCAATGAATTCACGTGAGCCGGACATCGATACCGGTCGACGAGGAGACCAAAGAGCGGCTGGACGACCTGAAGCGGGACGACGAGACGTGGGACGAGTTTCTCCAGCGGATCACGAGCGACCGCGAACCGATGACCTTCGGCGCCTGGGACGACGACGAGGCAGACGAGGCGATGAAACACCTCCGCGACGGACGCGAGCGCCCCGAGCGATGACGTTTCTCGACACGTCCACCATCATCCAGTACCTCAGCGGCGACGAGCGCGTTCGCGCGCACATCGAGGGCCGTGAACCGTGGCTCACGTCGACGATCTGTGTCTTCGAGGTGATCAACGGTCGTCTCGGGAGCGGAGAGACGGATATCGTGGCGGTCCGCCAGGATTTCGCCGGCGTGCAAGCGCTCGATCTGAACGAATCGGTCGCCATCGAGGCGGCTCGACTGCAAGACGAACTGATCGACGACGGGGAGCGACTCGCGACTGCGGACTTGCTCATCGCTGCGACCGCCCGATCGACCGGCGACGAACTCGTCGTCGCGGACGGCGACTTCGAGACGGAAGCGCTCGAAGACGCGATGCAGGTGACGAATCTCCGGACGTAACGGACCCAGCTGGACCGGAACAGCCGATCCGACCGCCGACCAGCACCCGAACAGGAGAGTCTCGTGCAGAAGGGTACCATTCGCTGCCAACGAAGGTTTAAATCCGAAACTGCACAACCGTCGCGTAGATGGCGACCGAACAGGTGAGCGGGATCGTTCCGGGCGCGGACTCCGATATCCACGACGAGCCCCACGTCGAGGGGTCGCGGCTGACCGTCCGTTTCCTCCGCGAACAGGTCGAGACTCGCGGTCGCTCTCCAGCGTCGGTCGCGGACCGATACGGCCTCTCGCTCGCGGACGTGTACGCGGCGCTCACCTACTACCACCGCAACCCCGACGAAATGAAGCGCGTCGAGGACCGACGAGAGAAGCGGATCGCCGAGGCCGAGGACCGGACGACACTCAGGCCACCCGACGAGTAGCCGTGGGGTATCGACTACTGCTCGACGAGAACGTCGAGAACGAGGCGACCGACCGCCTCACCGCGGCAGGACACGACGTGGAGCACGTCGACCGAGTTTCGGGATTGGGTAAGGGAACGTCGGACGCAGACCTCGCCCGCTACTCCGCCGAGACCGACCGAACGATCGTCACGTACGACGACGATTTCGTCGCTCGGTTCTCGCCGGATGAGTACCGCGCCGTGCTGTTCTTCGAGGACGAATCCATCTCTGTCACCGAACTGGTCGCGATCGTCGACGCGATGGCCGAGGTCTATCCCCACGAGGAGGTCAAGGGGATACAGAAGACCGGCCGCGAGTGGCTGTGAACGACGAACGCTACCGCCCGAATCGCGCCGCGAACCCGCCGTTCTCCGGCACGACCACGTCCAGAGCCTCCTCGCCGGTGACCGTCCACGCCTCGGATTCGAGCGTCCCGTCGGCTTCGTCTCGAACGACGTGAGCCGTCCACTCCTTGCCGGGGTCGGCGTCGCCGCTCGTCAGGAACGAGCAGTCGACGGTGACGATGCGCTGCGGTCCCGCCGTAATCGACCCGAGGAACCACTCGTCGCCGTCCCTGCGCGCCACGGTCGCCTCGACGCCGGGATACCCACCGACGAGGCGCGTCTCGTCCCACGCCGCGGGCACCCGCTCCAGAAACCCCTCCGCTTCGGGTCGAGCGGCGTACTCGTCGATCGAGTCGGCGAAGTGCTGGAGCGGCGACTCGAAGACCACGGAGAGAGCGAGTTCGTGTCCGGGCGTGGTCCCTGCGGCGTCGGCGGAGAACGTGACGGGCGTGTAGTCCATCGGGCCGACGACGTTGCGGGTAAAGGGCAGGGTGCAGTTGTGCTCGGGCGTGGCGGTGGACCACTTGTAGTACTCGGCGCCCATGACCCCCTCGTAGGTCATCACGTGGGGGTACCGGCGCTGGAGGCCCGTCGGCACCACGGAACCGTGGAAGTTGACGAGGAGTTCGTGCTCGGCGGCGTCCTCCGCGAGGTCGTCGTAGAACTGCATCCGCCCCTGGTCGTCGGCGTCCATGAAGTCGACCTTGATTCCCGCGGCGCCCCAGTCGGCCCAGGTGGGCAGCCGTTCGGCGCGTTTGGTCTCGGTGTTGACGTCCGTCCAGTGAGTCCAAAGCAGCACGTCGACGCCCCGCTCGTCGGCGTAGTCGATGAGGTCCGGCATCTCCTCGCGGCGGCGGGGCCACCCGGCGTCGACGAGGACGTACTCCCAGTCGCGGGCGGCGGCGTAGTCGATATACTCGCGCTGGCGGTCGAAGTCGTCGGGGCTGTCGGATTCGGACCACCACGACCACGCGACGCGGCCGGGCTCGACCCACTCGTCGCCGACCTCGACGGCGTCGTCCGTGCCGGCCTCGTCGACGAGGTCGGTCACTAGCGTCGACTCGACGATGTCGGCCAGGCTCCCCGTCATCGCGACGCGCCAGGGCGTCTCCAGCGGGAAGTGAGCGTTCATGTGGGTCACTGGGAGGGCGTAGGTCATCCCCGATTCCTCGGCGCGGAGACGGGCAGCGGCGTAATCGCCGTCGACACCCGCTTCGGCCAGCAGCAGCCACTCGTCGTCGATCCGGAACAGGCCGGGCGTGCAGTACTCCCCGTCGGTCTCGCGGATGGGCTGCTGGCGGGCGCTGGCCTCGTGGGCGGCGTCGAAGGGGATCAGCCACGAGACGGTGTCGTGGGGGAGCGACAGCGTCGTCTCGTCGCCGGTGTAGATCTCCACCGCCGTCCCGGTGACGCGGTAGCGGACGGCGACGCCCTCGGCGGCGGCGCGCAGGTCGACCTCGACGACGCCGTCGGCGTCGGGGTGATCGTAGGTGACCGTGCGCTCGACCGCTCGATGGCTCCGCTCGCGGGCTTTCCCCTTCGGGAGTTCGTAGCTCTCGGCGACCTCGGTGGCGTCGCCGACCGAGATCTCGGCCGCGGTCCAGTCGACGCCGTGCAGTTGCCGGGCGAGTTTTCCGACGGGGAGTTCGGAGGGCGTCACGAGCGTCGTGCCGTCGCGCTCGACGGCGAGTTCGGCGGTCTCCGGGTCGAAGACGGCGGCGTTCGCGTCGGCGGGGCCGGTGAGTCGCATGTGCGTTGGGGTACCGGCACTCGCAAAAAGCTGCGGGTGGCGGAACGGGTCGCCCGGTTCCTCGGCGGACGAGTGCCGGGCTCGGTCGCGTTCGACGCGGCTGAGCGAGTAGGCGGTTGCGGTGCGGTGGCGCGCGCTGTCGCGCGCTCTCGTGCGCGCGACCAATACCGTGCGAGGGATGAGAAGCGCAGCTTGCGAGCATCGCAAGAGGCTGGGGAGGTTCGAGGCCGTCTGCGGTGCTGTGCGGGACGGTGTGGTCACGGTGCCGTGCTGTCCTGGTGGACTGAACGGGCGAGACGCGCTCGCGTCCAGTTTAGTCGCCTGAGCGACCCCTATCCGAAGCGGCCTCCGGCCGCGAGGATATGTCGCTCAGCGACCGCGAGCGGGTCGAGGGCTTTCAGCGCTCGCTGTCGCCGTCGAGTGCGGTCGTTCCAACTCGTAGCGAGCGGGTCGAGGGCTTTCAGCGCTCGCTGTCTCCGTCGAGTGCGGTCGTTCCAACTCGTAGCGAGCGGGTCGAGGGCTTTCAGCGCTCGCTGTCTCCTGCGGTTGAAGCAGTTGCGATCGAACGCGGCGAGGGTTTTCGTCGCCTGCTGTCGGCTGCGGCCACGCCCACTCGGCTTCATTTCACGAGATAGCTTACGGAGACACCCGTTCGACTCGCACGGAACTGACCGACGTCGAACTGTCTGGGAAAAGCACTTACCACGGAGCGACCGACACCGTGTGTGATTAACGGATCGAGCAGGCGACAGGTACTCCGGACGGCCGGTGTCGCGTGTGGCGGCGGGCTGGTCGGGGGCTGTGTGACGGGCGGCGACGAGGGTCCGACCGCGGGGGACCTGCTGATCCGGAACACGGACTCGGAGCCACACACGGTCGAGATCACCGTCCAGAAAACGAGCGACGACGACGATGCAACTCACCAGGGGCCCGAGATTCAGACGCCGGCGGCGACGCCGCTCGAGGAACGGGGCGAGGACTATCTGGCTGTCTCGATATCGGAGGGCGACCGACTGCGACTGTCCGCGCAGGTCGCAGGTGCGTGATGCCGCTCGCCGCGAGGGCCCACCGAGGCGGACGGTCCCGTAGTTTTATCTCCGGGAGCGTGCCACTCACGCGATATGAACGAAGCACACGAGTGGCTCTCGCTCGACCCGGACGAGTCGGTCGTCTGGACGGGGAAACCACGCGTCTGGCGCATCGTCGGTACGGCCGCGGGGGCGGCGGTCCTGTCGCTGCTGGCCCTCACGGGCGCCGTCTTCGTCACGACGCAGGTGACGCTCGACCCCGCCGAGTTCCCGGTAGCTCCCGGCCTCGTCGTCTGGGCGATCGCGGCGCTGATCGTCGGCTCGCAGGTTCTCGCCGTCGCCTGGGCGTATCTGAACGTCGAGCACACCGACTACGTGCTGACCGACCGGCGGATCTACCTGAAGACGGGGGTGCTCTCGGAGACGGTCACGAGCGTCGGCGTCGACCGCGTCCAGAACACGACGCTGCGCAAGGACGTGACGGGGAACCTCTTCGACTACGGGACCGTCGCCGTCTCGACCGCCGGGAGCGGCGGGGCGGACCTGGCGGTCTCGGATCTGGACGACCCCGAGGCGTTCCGCGACGCGCTCCAGAAGCAGATCCGCGCCGCCGACGAGCGCGACGAGGGTGACGACGAGCCGGCGCCCGCCGCCGCGCTCGACGAGGGGACCGTCGAGGCGCTGCTGGACGAGGCCCGCCAGCTCCGCGCCGTCGCCGAACGCATGGAGGAGCGCGCATGAGCGGCGACGGCTCCGCGGACGGCGGGAGCGACGGGCCGACGGACGGGGCGAGCGGCGACGCCGGCGGCGGCTCGCTGACCGACCGCGCCGCGGCGGCGGCCGACTCGGACGTCTCGGAGTGGCTCTCCCTGGAGCCCGGCGAGGAGGTCGTCTGGGTCGGCGAGCCGACCAAGCTGCGGATGGTCGGCACGCTCGTGACGGGCGTGGTCCTGATCCCCTTCCTGATCGGCATCCTGATCCTCCTCTTTTCGCCGCTGTCGTACTTGGGGATCAAACACACCGACTACGTGGTGACCAACCGCTCGCTGTACGTCAAACAGGGGATCCTCTCGACGAACATCGAGAGCGTCGACCTCGACCGCATCCAGAACACGGAGTTCACCCAGTCGTTCTGGGGCACGCAGCTGGGCTTCGGTACCATCGAGATCAGCACCGCCGGGAGTTCCGGCGCCGACATCTCATTCGACGACGTCGAGGACGCTCGCGACGTGCGTGAGGAGATATCCCGCGTCCAGCGGGCGGCCGGCGGCGGCGGGCGCGACGGCACCGGTGGGGGAAGCGACGACCGCGCGTCCGACCGGCGGGCCGCGAGCGCCGACCAGCTCGAGGAACTCGTCGCCGAACTGCGCGCGACCCGGGAGGCGCTCGAACGCGTCGAAGCGCGGATGGACGCCCGGGCCGACGGCGACCCGTCGAGTGACGCCGACTCGGACGGGGTACCCGACTCGCTCGCCTCGGATCCGGACGACCGCTGACCGGCCGCGGCCGGTCGCGCTACTCCCGCGAGAGCGTCGCCGAGACTTCCTCGACGGACTCGTCGCAGGACGAACAGGTCGACTTCTCCTCTGCGACGTAGACAGTCCCGCAAGCGGGGCACTCGAACAGGCCCGCACTCGGTTCCACGGGCGAGTCGTTGCTCGCTCCGGGGTCGCCCGCCGGCGCGTCGGCGTCACCGGTATCCTCGCGGCCGGCCCGCTCGCGGGCGTCGCTCAGCACGGACCGGAGACGCGCGGTCAGTGCCATTCGCCGACCACCCGACCCCGTGTCCCGTCTTCGGACTCCCGTACGCGCCAGCCGTGACTATCGGTCGTACTCGTCTGGTGCATCTACCCGATATCGGGGGCAAACGCCCGTGACCGTTACCCCTAATTGTTTAGTCACAGTTCGCCGGATCGGGTTCGAAAACCGCTCTCGACGCCGAAATGGGTGTATCTGCGTCGCGACTCAGACGAACGTGAACCAGTCGTCGTAGCCGTCGAGTCGCCCCTCGACCAGATCGAAGAACTGCGTCTGGATCTCGTCGGTGACCGGACCCTTCGTGCCCTCGCCGATGACGTTGTCGTCGACGCTGCGGATGGGGGTGACCTCCGCGGCGGTGCCGGTGAAGAAGAGTTCGTCGGCGGTGTACAGCTCGCCGCGGGAGATGGTGGCCTGGTCGTGGACGGTGTAACCAAGGTCGCGGGCGAGTTCGATGGCGGTGCGGCGGGTGATGCCGTCGAGGATTGACTCGGCGAGGCCGGGCGTGTAGAGTTCGCCGTCGCGCACCAGGAAGAGGTTCTCGCCGGGGCCTTCGGCGACGTTGCCCTCCTTGTTGAGGACGATCGCCTCGGTGTAGCCGTTGCCCTTGGCCTCCTCGGTGGCGAGCATGGAGTTGACGTAGAGACCGGTGGTCTTCATGTTCGTGGGGATCTGGCTGGAGGCGTGCTTGCGCCACGAGGAAACCATCACGTCGACGCCGTTCTCCAGGGCGTCCTCGCCGAGGTAGGCGCCCCACGGCCAGGCGCCGATGGCGACCGTCGTCGGGCAGTCGCCCGGGCTCACGCCCAGCGAGTCGTAGCCGTAGAAGGCGATCGGCCGGATGTAACAGGAGTTCAGCTCCTCGCGGCGGAGGAGTTCGACCGTCGCCTCGGTGAGTTCCTCGCGGTCGAAGGGGATGTCGAGATCGTAGGGCTTGCCGGACTGGTAGAACCGCTCCAGATGCTCTTCCCAGCGGAAGATCGCGGGGCCGTCGGCGGTGTCGTAGCAGCGGACGCCCTCGAAGACCCCGGAGCCGTAGTGGAGGCCGTGGGTGAGGACGTGGATCTGTGCGTCGTCGAAGTCGACGAACTCGCCGTCCATCCAGAGTTCGTCGACGCCCTGGAACATCTCGGGGCGCTCGCTCATTGGTCGTACCTCCCGGTGAGGGGCCCCGCCGATTTATACGTTGTCGGTCCACCGTCGGTGTCGTCGCCCGCCTCGCCTGATGCGTCCATGAACAACGGTTCCGAGCGCGCTGTAAAGAGTGTTGACGGTCGCGTGCGGACTAATAACACAAACAGACGCTGGCGTCACGCGAGGACTTTTACCGAAAGCGTCGGGATCCCTCCAGACGATGACTGTCGAACGCGACCGAGACGTCACGAACGGGACGTACTCGCCGACTGGGATCGGGAGGTGCCCGGCGTGAGCGACGGTTCGGGCCTGTCGATCGACGGCCCGGAGTCGCTGCGCGGGGCGCTGTTGATGCTCCTGCTGGGGCTCGCGGTCACTGGCTACGGCGGCTACGACTACGTCCAGCAGTCCGAGGCGGTGCGAGACTCGGTCGAGGTGACGGCGACGGTCGAGGCGGTCGGGGTCGAGACAGTCTCGGCCAGGCGCGGCGTCGACCACGAGCCGACGGTCCGCTTTACCTACGAGTACGAGGGGACGACCTACGAGAGCACGAGCGTCTTCCCCGCGTCGATATCACCGACCTACGACACGGAGTCGGCGGCCCGCGAGGTCGTCGCCGAGTACGAGGAGGGTGCGACGACCACCGCGTACGTCGCGCCCGACCAGCCGGGCGACGCGTTCCTGAAGAACAGGACGACGAACACGCCCCTGTTCGCCGCCGCCTTCGGGGTCCTCTTCGTCCTGGGCGGCGGGTGGTTCTCGCTCAAGAACCTGTGACCGTGCGACTCGCCGGCGCTATCACAGTCTGAAATCGCTGACCGGGAGTTATGCTCGGTGGCGACGTACTAACCGGAAACCGATGGATCCGACCGTGCGAACGGGCCGTGAGGGGGGCACTGGCGGGCCAGCAGGGCGTCTCGCGGACGACCGCGGCGTCTCGTCGGTGGTGGGGACCGTCCTGCTGGTCGCGATCGCGGTCGTGTTGGCCGGCGTCGTCGCGACGATGGCGATCGGTTTCGAGGGCGAGCTAGACGAGCCGGCACCGGCCGGCGCCTTCGACCGCGAGTACGTGGCAACCGGCCAGGACAACACCGACCACCGACCGTACGTCAAGATAACCCACGAGATCGGCCGGACCGTCGACGCCGACGACGTGATCATCAAAGACGAAAGCGGCAACACGATCCGCTGGTCGGACGTGTGGACGGGCGGCCCGCAGGTCAAGGCCCAGGAGTACGTCCACATCGACGGCTTCGACAGCGACAGCGTCCTCGATCCGATCTGCAGCGAAGGCGACAGCTACTTCGTCGTCCTCCGGAACGACGACGGCGAGACGGTCATCTTCAACGAGTGGACTGCCACGCGGGACCCCGAGGTCCCGCCCGGTGCGGTCGAGACGTCGACGGACTACGACGGCGACGGGCTGGGCGACCCGATCGACGAGGACGGCGACGGGATCCCGAAGTGGTGTGAGTGACCGTCGGCCGACGACGTGGAAGCCGCGAGCCGCTCCGACGACCGCTCGCCGTCGGCCGTGGAGTCGTCCGGGGACCGTCCGCGGAGCGGACGCGGTAGCCGCGTTCGTGGCCCGGGCGCTGCGCCACCGCGGTGGACGGGGAGCTACTCCTCGACGACGACCGTCCCGGCCATCCCCTGGCGCGAGTGGGGGATGCAGACGTAGGTGTACTCGCCGGCCGTCTCGAAGGTGTGTTCGTAGGTCTCGCCCTGCCGGACGGTCCGGCCTACGTCGCCGTCCTGGTAACTGGCGAAGGGCTCGGCGCCGTCGGGTAGGGAGACCTGCGGGGCGTCGCCGGGGCGACAGCCGACGTTGTGGGTCGGGCTGGCGAAGTACCAGGTGACCGTCTCGCCGACCGAGGCGGTGTACGATTCGGGGTCGAAGGCGTAGGCACCGCCCGGCCCGGCGACGATGTCTCCCGGGGAGTCGGTCGGTGTCGCCCCGGATCCGTCGCTCGAACCGTCGCTGGTACAGCCGGCGAGGGTGCCGACCGCTGTGAGACCGGCAGCACGGAGTACGGACCGACGCGAGAAGCCTGTCATCGTCGGTGATGGGGCCGGAGGGGATTTCAGTCGCCCGATACCACTCAGCTGAGCCGTTCGACGACGGCCGACCCCTCGACGTAGACGAGTCCCTCGCGGTCGGCGTAGGCGCGGGCGGCGGCCGGCGAGAGGGCGGCGCCCGTCTCGTCGTCGAGCATCTCACAGACGACCATCGCCGACGGCAGGTCGGCGGCGCCCGCGAGTGCAACGGCGAGTTCGGTGTGGCCCTCGCGGTCCGCGAGGAGGCCGGGCGCCGCCCGGAGGACGTGGACGTGGCCGGGCGCGCGGAACTCGCCGGCGAAGTCCGTCTCCTCGGGCGCGGCCGCGGCCGCGGCGAGTTCGGTGATCGTCAGCGCCCGATCCTCGTCGGTGATCCCGGTGTAGGTGTCGCGGTGGTTCACTGTGAGCGAAAACGAGGAGCGCTCGTCGTAGCCGAGGTCGTGGTCGGCCGCGGCGGGGTGGTCGATGGTCTCCTGCAGGTAGGGCAACTCGAAGGCGTCGGCCACGTCGTCGGAGAGCGCGGCGCAGACGAGACCGCCGGCGTCGTTGCGCATGCGGGCGACCGCCTCGGGCGTGACCGCGCCGGCGGGGTAGATCAGGTCGACCTCGCCCTCGCGGTCGGCGGCGTCGTGGACGAGGATCGGGTCGCCGCGCCGCAACGCGTCGACGGCGCGGTCGACGGTGGCGCTGGCGGTCGCGGTCGATGCGTCGCCGGTCATGCTATCGCTGTTCGGTGACATGGATGGTGAGGGGGGAGCCGTCTTCGAGCCCCAGTTCGTCGCGGAGCTTGACGGGGGCGATGATCTCGAGCTGGTCGTCGCCGTGGTGGGTGCGCTCGGGCGTGATGACGTGGGCGTCCTCGAAGCGACTGGCGGCTTCGCCGCCGTCCGAGGCTGTAGCCTCGCTACCGTCCCCGGCCTCGACGGCTGCGGGGTAGCAGTAGGCGGGCCCGTAGGTGCGCTCGTCGTCCTCCCAGCCGTCGATGGTGACGGGTTCGAACGACGAGAGGCGACCGCGCTCGCGGACGCTCTCCTCGCCGAGTTCGACGTTGAGCGTCCCGAGAAACGGTTCGTATCCCAGCCGGTCCTCGAACTGGCGCATGTAGCCCGGCAGCGAGATGTAGTGGCGTCCCTCGCCCATCCCGCTGGTGATCGACCCGTGGAGCTCGACGCTGGCGTCCCGTTCGAAGATGCGCCGATAGTCGGCGTACTCGCGCTGGAGCGCGCGCTCGCCGGCCTCCGTGACGGTCACCCACTGCCCGTCGCTGACGATCTCGCGGTCGACCAGATCGGCCTCTTCCAGCCGCTGGAGCCGCCGGGAGGCCGTCTGCGTCGAGGCGTCGAGCCGGTCGGCCAGCGCCGAACAGGACACCTTCTGGTCGCCGTCGAGGTCGCCCGACAGCGCCAGCGCCTTCAGCGTCGCCAGCTCCGCGTGGCCCACCGACGACGCCGTAATTCCTGACATACCCGCCACTAGCGACCGCTCGCCGATAAGTATACCGAATGTGGGATGCATCCCAGAATTGAACAGGACGATCGTGACAGATCACTCGACCGCTCGTCTATCGGACGATCGGTCCGGTGGGTGATAACGGCACCGAGTCGGCATCGAGCGCTCGGCCGTGGTTCGATAGCGAGTCGCGGCTCGCTGGGTACTCCTCGCGGGCGAGACCGCCGTCCGCGGCCGGCGGCGTCGGCGACGACGGCGACCCACTCGCCGGTCCTGGCGGCCCCGATAGCGTCGAGTTCGGCGATGGCCTCGCCGTACTACCCGGCCGGGCCGGGGTTCGCGTGCGGAACTATACCCGTGGGACTCGTACGCTCGCGCGTGACCGAGTTCGTGCTCTACGGCGGGAAAGGAGGCGTCGGGAAGACGACGGTCGCCGCCGCGACGGGGCTGAAGCTGGCCGGCGCGGGCCGTGAGACACTGGTCGTCTCGACGGACCCCGCCCACTCGCTCGGCGACGCCGTCGAGACAGAGCTAGGGGGCGACCCGACCGAGATCCGTGACGAACTGTGGGGCGTCGAGGTCGACCCGGGAGCCGGCGCCGACCGCTACCGCGCGCTGTTCGAGTCGCTGGCCGCCGACTTCGCCGACGCCGGCATCCGGCTGGACGACGACGCGCTCACCGAGCTGTTCACCGCCGGGGTCGTGCCCGGCAGCGACGAGCTGGCCGCTCTGGAAGGGGTGGCGACCTATCTGGAGGAGGACCGCTGGGACCGCGTCGTCTTCGACACCGCCCCGACCGGCCACACGCTCCGCCTGCTCGACTTGCCGGCGGTGATGGACCGCGGCGTGGCGACCGCGCTCGACCTGCGCGACCAGGTGCGTCGGAAGGTCGACGCCGCCCGGACGGCGATGTTCGGCCCGCTGGGCGCCCGCCGTCGCGAGGGCGCCGACGAGTTCGCCGAGACCCGCGAGCGCATGGAGCGAGTCCGCGACGCCCTGCGCGACCCCGCCCGGACCGAGTTCCGCGTCGTCACGATCCCCCAGACGATGGCCGTCCGCGAGAGCGAGCGACTGGTCGCGCGCCTGCGCGAGTTCGCGGTTCCGGTGACGACGCTGGTCGTCAACAGAGTCGTCGAGGACGACTGCGACTGCGAGCGCTGTCGCGGTAAGCGAGCCGTCCAGGCGGAGGCGCTCGCGACACTGGGCGAATCGCTCCCCGACCTCGACCTGTGGACGGTGCCCGACGAGCCGGGCGAGGTGACCGGCCTCGGGGCGCTCGAAGCGGTCGGGACGCACCTGCCGGTCGAAGGGTGACGTGAGCGAACGGGAGAGTGGAACGGCGGGCCCGGAGGTCGGTCAGTCGCCGGCCTCGGCGTAGGGGTCTCGCTCCCAGAACTCGCTGTCTTTCTGCAGTTTGGGAACCCAGGTGTCCTCGGTCTTCGACAGCAGGGTGACGTGCGAGACGGGCACGTCGTTCATGTAGTCGTGTTCGGGCATGTGTTCCATCACGTCCTCGGTGAACGCGCGCACGTCCTCGTGGTCGGGCATGGCGTCGCGGTCCAGTCGGCCCCGCGAGTGACCGACGTGCATGTACGCCTTCAGCTCGACGAAGTCGGGGTCGGCCCGCTGGAACATCGACGCGTACCACTCGGGGTGGTGCATGTTGTTGCCGTCCACGAGCGTCGTCCGGAGTACCGTGCGGGTCTCGTCCTTCTCGGCGAGCACGTCCAGCGTGTCGATCAGGCGCTCCCAGGCGTCGTCCTCGACGGCTTTCACGGTCTCGTCGAAGGTCCACCGATCCGGCGCGTCGACGCTGACGTACAGCTGCGTGGGGTCGCACTCCGCGAGCACTTCGGGTTTCGTCCCGTTCGAGACGAGGAAGGTCGTGATGTCGCGGTCGCGGAACTCCTCGATGAGCTCCGGCAGGTACGGATAGAGGGAGGGCTCGCCGTCCAGCGAGATGGCGACGTGACGGGGCTCCATCGCCTCTTCGAAGCGCTCGCGGGGCACCTGGTCGTTGCCGCCGAAGCCCGAGAGCAGTTTCTTCTGGAGTTCGAGGGAAGCGTCGGCGACGGCGCTGGGATCGTCCCACTCGACATCTCCGAGCTCGTATGCATGACCAGCGTGATCCCGCCAGCAGAACACACAGCGCTCGTTACACTTGACGACCGGCGTCATCTGGATGCAGCGGTGGGACTCTATCCCATAAAAGGCAAATTTATAACATTTCCCCTCACCGCGCAAGGAGTTCGCCGTCCAGCCACAGGTCTGTGCCGCGGTATGGTTCTCGCTGTGGTACTCCGGGTCCGACACCTGCTTTGGACCGTCCGATTCGCTCATTGGCAGGGGACAGGGCGGGGACTCGTATACATCTGTCCTCTAGTCACCAGTGGCGTCCTCCCGGCGTCGGCGGATAGGATCCGAGCCTCGGTCTCCGTTAGCGAGGCCGCCGTCGCGTCACGGTCGCTCGCCGCCACCGATCAGTCGGGCCGCTCTTCGGTCGCGGCGACCCCCCGGATTTCGAGTCGAGCGCCGCCCGCGGCGCTCTCCGTCGGGGTGACGGTCCAGCCGTGGGCGTCGACGACTCTGTCGACGATCGCCAGGCCGTAGCCGGTCCCGCCGTCCGCCGTCGAGTAGCCCATCTCGAACAGCGACTCCGTGTCGGCCCCGTCGAAACCCGGGCCGTCGTCTTCGACGTAGAACCCGTCGTCGAGGGCGCCGACCCGGATCGTCACGTCGGCGTCCTCGGGAGCTTGCGACCGAGGGCTCGTGAAGCCGTGCTCGACGGCGTTGCGGAGGAGGTTCCCCAGGAGTTGCTGGAAGCGGCTCGGGTCGGCCCGGAACTGCAGGTCCGACTCGACGACCAGCTGTGCGGCCCCCGCGTCGACGGTTCGCCAGCACCGTCTCGTCGCTGTCGCGAGGTCGACGGGTTCGAGCTCACCGAGTTGCTCGCCGGACTTGGCGAGCATCAGCAGGTCCTCGATCAGGTTTTCACACCGCGTGAGCGCCCGCTCGATCGCGTCGAAGTGCTCCGTGTCTTCCTCCCGTCGAACCAGTTCGAGTCGCCCGGCCGCGACGGTCAGCGGGTTCCGAAGGTCGTGGCTGACGACCTGTGCGAACGCCTCGAGCTGTTCGTTCTGTCGCTGTAGCTCCTGCTCGGTCCGCTTTTGCTCGGTGACGTCCTGGGACACCGCCAGTCCCGTGATGATCTGGCCGTCGTCGTCGCGCACGGGGAGCGTCTTGATCCGATAGTGTTTGCCCTGGAAACGCTGCTCGAACGTGTGTTCCGCGCCGTCGAGGGCCGCCCGGTAGTGCTCGGCGAGTTCCGACGCGATATCTTCCGGGAACAGGTCGAACGGCGTCTGATCCGTGAAATCGCCCGCGGAGAGGCCGACCTCCGACAGCTCACCACCGCCGGCCAGCGTGTATCCGAGATCCTCGTCGAACAGGAACACCCCTATTCCGGGCAGGTGGTCCACGAGCGTCTCGTACTGCGCCCGGACCGAGCGCAGTTCGGCCTGCTGGGTCTCCCGGTCGGTGATGTCCCGCGTGGTGCCGAGCGCGAACGAGTCCCCGGGCGACCGCTCGATTCTGGTCAGTCGGAGTTCGAGCGTCCGGTCGGGCTCCGGAACGACCGGGCGGATCCGCAGGCGGACGTCCTCGGCTTCCTCGGCGAGCACCCGGTCGACGCCGTTCCGTATCCGTTCGACCTCGTCGTCGGAGAGCACGCCCGTCTCGGAGAGATGGGAGACCCGGTTTCCGACCCACTGTTCTCCGGCCGCCGGTTCGTACGACGACACCCGGAAGTTGACGAACCGAAGCCGGTACTCCCCGTCGAGGACGTAGACACCTTCCCGCATGTTCTCCAGAACGGTCCGCTGCCAGGTCACCTGCTGTCGGGCCCGGTAGCTGGCGACCGCGTTGGAGATACGGTTCGCGAGCAGCGAGTACTGTTCGTTCTCGGGTCCTTTCTGGATGTAGTCGGTCACACCCATCGAGATGGCTCGACTGGCCACCGCCTCGCTCCCCTTCCCGGTGAACAGGACGAAGGGAAGTTCCGGGTAGTCCGCACGAACGGCCTGCAGTACCTCGAGGCCGGTCATGTCGGGCATCTCGTAGTCGGACACCACACAGTCGAACTCGTCGGTGGCGAGTCGATCGAGCCCCGCCTCGGGCGTCGTTTCCGTGGTCACGGTGAACCGCTCGTCGGCCCCTTCGAGCAGCGGTCGCGCGACCGCCAGGAACTCCTGATTGTCATCGATGTGAAATATCCGGATCGGCCGGTTCGAGTCGAACACGAGATAACCCTTGTACACGCAGTTAACGGCGAGAATTGTAATAAGTCCGCGGGTCGACAGTAGTTGCACATCTGTCACCACGGCGTCGGTTCGGGGAGCCGTCGTCCGAGAGCGCCCGGCGGCCGCCGACGGACCGGGCGGGGTAGCCGACCCCACCGGACGTCCGGAGCGACACCCCGCTCGCCGTGTGTCACGGGCCCGCGCCGTCCCGCGTTAGCTCGTCGGGAGCCGCGCCGCACCACCACTGTCGCGATAGGAGACGTACAGGGCATCGCCGGCCGCCGCGGCCCCGATCCGCGAGGCGTCCGGTTCGTGGCGCCATCGGCGCGACCCGTCGTCGGGGTCGTAGGCGGCGATCTCACGGTCGCTGGCGGCGAAGACGACCTCGCCGGCGTGGCCGAGCGCCTCGACGGTGCCGCCGATCGAGATGTCGGTCGTCGTTTGCCACCGCCGCGTGCCGTCGCGGTCGAAGGCGTCCAGTCGGATCAGGATGCCGCCGTCGGGGTCTTCGGCCTCGCTCGCGGCGAAGACGCCCTCGGCGGTCACCGTCACCGCCTCCAGCTCGTACCCGACCGTCCGGCGCCACAACACCGTCCCGTCCTCGCGGTCGATGGCGACCAGTTCGTCCCGGCCGTCCCGATGTCCGACGCGGGCGTACACGTCCTCGTCGAACCAGACCGGCGGCCCGGAGATGCCGCCCACGTCGCCCTCGACCGTCCGGCGCCAGCGGACGGTCCCGTCCTCGGCCCGGCGCAGCCGCAGGGTGGAGTCGCGGAGCGTGAGGACCCGGTCGCCGACAACGGCGGCGGGGTAGCCATCGTCGGACCCCAGTTTCCAGCGGACGTCGCCGGTCGCCGAGTCGAGCGCCGCGTACGTCCGCTCGCCGTCCGGGGACGGCTCGACGAGCACGCAGATCGAATCGCCCAGCGTCGGGGACGGGTAGTTCGGGCTGAAGTGCCGGAAGCGACGCGTCCCATCGGTGGCGTCGTAGCCGGTGACCGCCCCCTCGACCGGGTCGTTGTGGACGACCAGCGAGCCAGCGCGGCCGAGCCAGCCGTCCCGGTCGCGTCCCTCCACGTGCCACAGCCGCTCGCCCGAGATGTCGACGGTGTAGAGGTCGCCATCGGTGCTGTGGACGTGGACCGGACCGCCCGACGCCGGGACGGCCGGTCGGGCCTCGACTGGGCCGCCGGTTTCGACGTCGACGACCCGCTCGCCGTCGGCGGTGAAGCCGTGGAGCCGCCGGTCTTGCCCGCCGACGACGACGTGACCGGCGGTCGCGGCGGGCGGTCCGGCCCCGGCCGCGTCCGGGAAGTCGCGCACCCAGACGGGGTCGACGCCGCCGAGCGACCGCAGCGAACAGCCCGCCAGCGAGAGTGTCCCCACGGACGCGATCGAGGCGAGCGCACGCCGACGCGACCAGCGCGGACGGTCGCCACCCGTCGTGCGCGGTGTGGAGGCGCCCGCGTCGGGGCCGCCGTCGGCACTCGCATCCGGGCCGTCGTCGGACTCACGCATCGGCGATCGCCTCCGGGGCGACCCGCGTCAGCCCGAACGTCTGACCCAGGTAGACGGTCCCGCCGGCCGCCCCCATCCACTCGACGCCGCCGCCATCGAAGCGCTGTTTGTCGTCGAACCGAACCCTCCGGAGACGCGTCCCGTCCCGGTCGTGGACGTAGAGCGTGGTCGGCGTGAACGGGACGGTTCCGCTGGGGCCACGGACTTCGCGGCGACCGCCGACCAGCGTCACCAGCCGGTCGCCGACCGCCGTCGGCCCGTGGGTGACGGCGTTGTCGAGGTCGTCGCGCCACAGCTGGCGGCCCGAGGCGGCGTCGAACGCCCGCAGCGAGTAGTCGGCGCCGCCGACGTAGACGCGGTCGTCGGTCACGAGCGGCCGCGTGAACACGGTGTTTTCCAGCGAGCGGCGCCACTCGACGGTCCCCGTCGCCGCGTCGAGGGCCAGCAGTTCTTCGGTGGCGGCGCCGAGGTAGGCCGTCCCGTCGGCGGCCCCGACGGCCGACAGCGCGGCGCCGACATCGCGCGTCCACCGGACCGAGCCGTCCCGGTCGAGGCCGAGGACGCGGCCGTCGAGCAGGGGCGCGACCACGCCGTCGGGCAGCGCGCCGGGTGCGCCCGACAGCGACGCCGGGAGGTCGTAGGTGAACAGCGTCTCGCCGTCGGCACGGGCGACGCAGAGCAGCCGGTCGGGCACGTCGTCCTGGATTCCGGAGATCGGTGCGACGACCCGGTCGCCGAGGGGTATCGGAGCGAACTCGACGACCCCGGGGTCGGCCTCGTCGAACGGGTCGAGTTCGCGTCGCCAGACCGACTCCCCCGCGGTCGCGTCGACGGCGACGACCTTCCCGCCGGCCGAGACGGCGTAGGCCCACCCGTCTGCGACGGCGACCGGCGACTTGCGACCCTTCGAGGTCGTCACCGACCAGGTCGTCTCGCCGGTTCCCGTGTCGAGCCCGGCGACGATCGGTCGATCCCGGAACGGACTGTGCGAACCGGCTAACAACTTACCGTCGGCGGTGGCGGCGACCGACGACGGCTCGCGGAAACTGACGTACCACGACCGCTCGATCGGGGGCGCGTCGTCGTCGCCGAGGGCAGCGCAGCCGGCGACGCTACCGACCGCGCCGACCAGCGCGCCCAGCGCGCCGCGACGTGTCATGGAGGGCATTCGTCGGCCGTTCCGACGGCGGTCGTATCAGTCTTGTCGTCGGAGGGTCCGACTCGCACCCGGCCCAAATCTCACATCTGAGACGGTGACCCGTAGCTATTATCCGGGGTACCCGAATATCGAGGTAGTGACCTGGCAACTCACACCGTACGCGGTCCCGACGCTGTTCGCGATGGGGACCGCGGTCGTACTCGGGGCCTACGCCGCGAGAGTGGGGCGAGACCGCGGCAGCGACCCGACGGTCTCGCTGTTCGTGTGTATCGCCGCTGCGACGGCGCTGTGGACGGGGCTCTCGGCGCTGAAGCTGTTCCACACCGACCCGGCGACCAAGCTCCTGCTCTACCGGGCGCTGCACGTCGGGATCGCGGCGCTCCCGCCGCTGTTTCTCCTGTTCGTCCTCGCGTACACCGACAGAACGGGCTGGCTCCGGCCGAGGGTCGTCGCGGCCGTCTTCGCCCTCCCGCTCGCGTTCGTCGCGTTACTGGTCGCCAGCCCCGAGCGACTCGTGGTAGACGGTGTCGACGTCGCCAGGGACGGGATCGTCACCGTGCGCGTCGACGACGGGCCCGCGTTCGTCCTGTTCAGCGCGTACAGCATGCTGCTGGTGGCCTGTTCGGTGGCGGTCGTCGGCTACGAAGCGGTCCGAGTCGGCCCGTCGTACTACCCGCAGGCCGGCTGGATCGCCGTCGGCGTGGCCGCGCCCGTCGTCGCCGGACTCCTCACCGCGTGGGAGGTCCCGCCGTTCACCGGCGGGGTGAACCTGGTGCCGGTCTCGGGGGCCGTCTCGACGGCCGCCTTCGGCGCCGCCGTCTTCAGATACCGGCTGTTCGACCTCCCGCCCCTGGCGTACACGACGGCGATGAAGTACTCGCCCGACGGAATGGTGGTCCTCGACCGCGACCGGCGGGTCGTCCACGCGAACGCGAACGGGCGAGCCGTCGTCGACGCGACCGCCGACAGCGACGCCATCACCGGCATCGTCGACGGCTCCGACCCCGAGTCGGCCGACGGCGACCTCGTCAAGGTGGCCGGTGACGACGGACCGAAGTACTACCGGCCGGTCGTCGAATCGCTCGCTCGCGGCGGGCGCCACGTCGGCTGGGTCGTCGTGTTGCGCGACGTGACCGAGCAACACCGGCGGGAACAGCAACTCCGACGCCAGACCGAGCAACTGGACGCGTTCGCCTCGACGGTGTCCCACGACCTCCGGAGCCCGTTGACGGTCGCGCAGGGGTACCTCGAGTTCGCCCAGGAGGACACGGACACCGACGACGACGACGCCTTCGAGAAGGTCGAGACGGCCCACGACCGGATGGCCGATATCATCGACGACGTGCTCACGCTGTCGAAACAGGGCAAACGGATCGACGACCCCGAGCCGGTCTCGCTGGCGGCCGTCGCCGAGCGCGCGTGGGAGAGCGTCGAGACGGAGGCGGCGACGCTGACGGTCGACGCCGACCTGACTGTCCGCGCGGACGCGGCGATGCTCCGACGCGTCTTCGAGAACCTCTACCGGAACGCGGTAGAACACGGCGAATCGTCCGTCCACGTCCGGGTCGGGACGACCGAGGACGGCTTGTTCGTCGAGGACGACGGCCCCGGGATCCCGCCGGACGAGCGCGAGTCGGTGCTCGAAGCCGGCGTCACCACCAACCGCCACGGGACCGGCTACGGGCTACAGATCGTCGATTCGATCGTCGCCGCACACGGGTGGACCCTGACGGTCACCGAGAGCGCGACCGGCGGCGCCCGCTTCGAGATCACCGGAGTCACGTAACGAGACGGTCGTCGACGCCGATATCGACGACGGAGAACTATATCTCCCCGGCCGTCGTAAGAACGCACATGGCAACTACGAACACCGATTCGAGAGCCGTGCGGACCCGCTCGCTACCGGTTCGAGCGGGACTGACGGCGGTCCTCGCGGCGACGGCCAACGCCGGCCTCGTCGCGGCCGCGCAAGCGGTCGGGATCGCGCCCGAGTTTCGGGCGCTGACGTATCCGCCGGTCGTCTTCCTCTCCGTGATCGGCGCGCTGGGGGCGGCCGGCGTCTACGCGCTCCTGCGCGACCGGGTCGCCGAGCCGGCGGCGACCTTCCGCACGGTCGCCGTCGCGGTGCTGGTCGTCTCGTTCGTCCCCGACCTGGCGCTGCTTTTCGCCGACCCCGCCGCGACCCCCGCGGGCGTCGTCGTCCTGATGGCCATGCACGTCGTTGTCGCCGCGGTCGCGGTCGAACTGCTCGTCTCCTGGCGAGGTGAACGATGACTCGGGGGGAGCGATGACCGACCGGATCCTCGTCACCGGCGCCACCGGGACCGTCGGCCGGCACGTCGTCGACGCGCTCGGCGACCGAGACGCGACGGTCCGCGTCGCGACGCGGGAGCCCGAAACCGCCGAGGAACGGTTCCCCGAGGCCGCCGAACGCGTCGCCTTCGACTTCGAACGACCGGAGACGTGGGGCGCAGCGCTGGCCGACGTGGACGGCTGCTACCTGATGCGGCCGCCGACCGCGGACAGCGAGCGCGTCGGCGAGTTCGCCGCCGCGGCCGACCGCGTCGGCGTCGAGCGGGTCGCCTACCTCTCGACGCTCGGCGCCGAGCGGAACCCGCTGATCCCCCACCACCGGATCGAGAAGCGCATCACCGAGACGGACCTCGAGTACACGTTCCTGCGCGCCTCCTTCTTCGTGCAGAATCTCTCGGAGGTCCACGGTCGGGACGTCGTCGAGCGCGACGAGATCTTCGTCCCGGCGGGCGACGGCGCGACCAGTTTCGTCGACGCGAGGGACGTGGGCGAAGTCGCCGCGGTCGTCCTGACCGAGGACGGTCACGCCGACCGCGCCTACGACCTCACCGGCCCCGCGGCGCTCACCTACGAGGAAGTGGCGGCGGTCTTCGGCGACGTCCTCGATCGGTCGATCACCTACGCCGACCCGTCGGTGTTCGCGTTCGTCCGGCGGCTGCGCTCGCGCGGAGAGTCGCTCCCGTTCGTCGCCCTGATGGTCGGTATCTACACGACCGCGCGGCTCGGGCTCGCAGACCGGGTTACCGACGACGTGGCGCGACTGCTCGGCCGACCGCCCCGCGACGTGGCGACGTTCGTCGCCGATTACGCCGCCGAGTTCGGTCCCGCGGCGGCGGCCGGTCGGGACCGCGCCACCGCGTCCGAACGGTCGACCCCGTCGCGTCCGTGACTCGCTCGCGAACCCGTCGGTCGGTCGGTCCGGGCGTCAGTCTCGGTAGCGTTCGATCGCGCTGGCGGCACCGTCGGCAGTCTTCCGGTAGACGGTGCCGTCGGGCGTCCGGACGGCGAAGGCGTAGTGGTCGCTGTCCGGCCGGTACCAGGCGTCGGGGTGCTCCGAGAGCGCGGCCGGGAGGTCGCAGTTCGTCGCGACCGCCGCTTCCGCCCCGTTCGACTCGGCGACGGTCGCCGGTCCCGCGGCTTCGGTCGGCACAGTCGGCGGCTCGCTCGCTTCGCTCTCCGAGCCGGCTGCGTCGGGACTGTCGCCTGCGTCGACACTCGCTTCGTCCGCCGCCGGTCGCCCGGAGTCGCGACCGACCGCGTCGACGAGTAGATCCGTCTCGTGGAAGGCGTCGGCGGCGATGCCCCGGTCGACGTCGTCGGCGGCGGCGGCCCGGCGAGTCTGGTCCATGAGGACCGCCTGGGTGCTGATATCGGGCTCGTCGGGAGCGGGCTGGCGCTGCTCGTATGTGCCGTCGGCGTTCATCTCCCAGCACTTGCGGTTGTCGGCCAGCATCAGTTCGAGGACGAACCGCAACTGCTCGCGGATATCGGGGTCCTCGACGGGGGCGACGGCCTCGACGCGGCTGTCGAGGTTGCGGGTCATCCAGTCGGCCGACCCGATGTAGTACTCGGGGTGACCGCCCGGGGCGTCGACCGGCAACTCGGGGTCGCGGGCGCCGTTCTCGAAGTAGTAGATCCGCGAGTGTTCGAGGAACCGGCCGACGACGCTGTAGACGTCGATCGTCTCGCTGACTCCCTCGATACCGGGGCGGAGCCGACAGATGTCCCGAACGATCAGGTCGATGTCGACGCCGGCCGTCGCGGCCTCGTACAGTTCTGCCACCAGATCCGGGTCCTCCAGCGCGTTGACCTTCGCGACGATACGGGCCTCGCGGCCCTCGCGGGCGTGGTCGGCCTCCCGGCGGATACACTCTGTCAGACGGTCGCGCATCGTGACGGGGGCGATCAGGAGCTTGCGGAACTGCTCGTCCAGCGAGGGGCCGGTGAAGAAGTTGAACACCTTCACCAGGTCCTGACCGATGTCGCGGTCGGCGGTCAGGAGTCCCAGGTCGACGTAGCCCTTGGCGGTCTCTGAGTGGTAGTTGCCGGTTGCGACGTGGCTGTACAGCTCGACGCCGTCGTCTTCCTCCCGAACCACGAGGGCGGTCTTGGTGTGGGTCTTCAGGCCGATAGTGCCGTAGGCGACGTGGATGCCGTTCTCCTCCAGCCGTCGGACCCACTCGAGGTTGTTCTGCTCGTCGAAGCGGGCCTTCAACTCGACCATCACCGCGACCTGCTTGCCGTTGTCGGCGGCGTCGATGAGCGACTGGATGATCCCCGAGTCGCTGGCGGTGCGGTAGATGGCGGCCTTGATGGCGAGGACGTCCGGGTCGGCGGCGGCCTCGGCGAGGAAGCGCTGGACCGTGTCGGTGAAGGAGTGATAGGGGTGGTGCAGGAGGATGTCGTCCTCGCGGATGCGTGCGAAGATGTCCGCCTCGTCGCCGGCCTCGCCGAGCGGCGTCCGCTGGCGCTGGAGGCGGGGGTGTGGCTGGGGCGTCCACTCGGGCAGTTTCAGGTCCGGCCGGTCGAGCTCGAGCAGGCGCGTGAACTCCCGATAGTCCAGCGGCCCCGGTCGCTCGAACACTTCCCGTTCGTCGAGGTCGAGTTGCTCGACGATCGTCCGGCGGGCGCGTTCGGACATGCCGGCCTCGACTTCCAGACGGACGACGGTGGCGAACCGCCGCTGTTCGAGCACCTCCTCGATCATGTCGATGAGGTCCTCGGCGACCTCCTCGTCGCGCCGGACCTCGGCGTTGCGGGTCAGCCGGAAGAGCGACGCCTCGACCACCTCGACGTTCGGAAAGAGGAGATCGAGGTTCGCGCGGATCACGTCCTCGATGGGGACGTAGCGCTCGCCGTCGACCACCGCGACGAGCCGGGGGAGGTTCTGGGGGATCTTCACGCGGGTGAAGGTCGTCCCGTCGCCGTCGGTCTCACGGGTGAGCACCGCCAGCGAGAGACTCAGGTTCGAGATGAACGGAAACGGGTGGGCGGGGTCGAACGCGAGCGGCGTCAGCGTCGGCAGCACCGAGCGCTCGAAGTACTCGCGCATCTCGGCGCGCTCGGCGGCCGAGCACTCCTCGTAGTCGAGGACGTGGATACCGGCCTCGGCCAGCGCTGGCCGCACCACGTTCTCGTAGCAGTCGGTCTGGCGGGCGAACATCGGGCGAGCGGCGTCGAGCACCGCCTCCCACTGCTCGGCGGGCGTGCGGCCGTCGACCGTCCGTTCGGTGACGCCCGCCTCGATCTGCTGTTTGAGCCCGCCGACCCGCTTCATGAAGAACTCGTCCATGTTGCGGGTGAAAATCGAGAGGAAGCGCACCCGTTCGAGCAGCGGGTTGCGCTCGTCGATCGCCTCGTGGAGGACCCGGCGCTGGTAGGCCAGCTCGCTCAGTTCGCGGTTGAGGTAGAAGGCCGGGTCCGAGCGGTCGAAGTCCGCGCCGTCGACGGTCGCGGCCCCCGCTGTCTCGGGGACGATGACGGTCCCGCCGTCGCCGCCGGTGTCGATCGGGGAGCCGTCCGCAGTTCGCGCGGATTCGTCGTCCGTCCGTGCGGATTCGTCGTCCGTCCGCGCGGATTCGTCGTCACCGGTGCCCTCGGACCGGCCGTCGTCCGCCGTCGTCGGCGCGTCTCCGTTCCGGTCGGTGGCGGCTGACTCGTCGGTCGGCATCACTGAGACAGTCGGGGGGAGACGATGCTGTCGTCGCTGCGCTCCTGGTAGGTCTCCTCGGGGTCGACGGTGACGAACTCGCCCGAACCGACGTGGTAGGCGGTCAGCTCGCCGCCGTAGACGCAACCGGTGTCGAGGCCGACGGCGCCCGCGGACTCGTAGGGCTCGGCCAGGACGGTGTGGCCGAAAAAGACGCGCGGACTGTCGTCGTACTCCTCGAACCAGTAGGGCCGGTCGTAGCTGCCGTCGGGGGTCAGCGACCGCATCGTCAGCAGTTCCGCCGGGTCGTGGTCGCCCAGCGACTTTCGCGGGTCGACCCCGCCGTGGACGACGAGGTGGCCGTCCCAGGAGATGGCGTGTGGCAACGACTCGATGTAGGCGCGGTCCTCGCCGGTCAGACCCGGTACCTCCGTGTCGCCGCGGACGACCTTCCCCTCGTTGTTGCCACGGACGCTGACGACGTTGTCGCGCTCGCGGACGAACTCGACGACGCCGTGACTGTCCGGCCCCTTCCGGATCAGGTCACCGACGACGACGAGCAGGGTGTCGTCGTCGGGGTCGATGCGGTCGACGAGCCGTTCGAACGCCAGGAGACAGCCGTGGACGTCGCCCACGACGTAGATGTCGTCCCAGCGGTCGGCCTCGATACGGTGGTGGCTCTCGCGCAACTCGGCGAGGGCGCGGTCGCTCGTCACCGGATCTCACCCGTGGAGCGGTCGGAACACATAGGTAGAGGATTCCGACCGACTATGTAGGCGGTTTATATTACTACTACCAGCGGGTACGTAGCGGTCTATAGTCGAACCGAGACCGGCGACGTGTCGGCCGGGGAGCTCGGACGGCCGACGGTCGACCGGCGCCGAACGGTGAGCGATCGGGGTGCGGTCCACCCGCGGCCCACCGGCGTGCGGGGATTCGAACGGTTCGCGGGAGCGGCGGACCGCCCGAGAGATGGTGCATGCCTGACAGCCCGGACACGCCACCGGACATCTCGCGTCGCGCGGGAAGTATCTCGCTAAGACCGTCCCGTGGGGCTACATAGATCACTGCACGGCTATCGAGATCCGCCGCGAGGAGTTCAGATCTCTCTCGCGGCCGCGAGCACGGCGTCGTGGACCGCGCCGTTCGACGCGACCAGCCCCGTCGCGTCGTGGCGCCAGGGGTCGCCCGACAGGTCGGTGACGCGGCCGCCGGCCCGACGGACGAGGTGGACGCCGGCGAGACTGTCCCAGGGGTTGACCGCGACGTTGGTGACCGCGCCGTCGAGGCGGCCGGCGGCGACCTGCGCGAGCGCGACCTGAACCGAGCCCGGCCGCCGGAGGTCGCCGAAGCGAGTGACGACCGCCTCGCTCGCGCGGGCGAACTCGTCGCGGCGATCGCTGGGCCACCAGACCGTCGGCGCGACGCTACAGGTCGCCGGGTTCGAGCGGTCGCTGACGCCGACGACGCGTCCGTTGCGCTCGGTCGACCCGTCGCCGGCGACGTAGGCGTCGCCCAGTGCGGGACAGACCGTCGCCGCGGCGACCGGTTCGCCGTCGCGGACGGCGGCGACGCAGGTGCCCCAGACGCGACCGCCGCGGACGTAGTTGTGACTCCCGTCGATCGGATCGACGACCCACGCCGGCCCGCGTTCGGGGACGGTCTTGCGCGCCTCGGCCTCCTCGCCGACGACCGGCTCGGTCGGGTACCGCTCGCGGAGGACCGCAGTCACCGCCTCCTGGGCCTCGCGGTCGGCCCGCGTCACGTAGTCCGTCTCGTTGTCCTTCGTCTCGACGGCCAGGTCCTCGCGGAACAGCGACGCGGCGACCTCGCCGCCGGCGCGAGCGGCCCGTTCGGCGACCGCCCGCCGCTCGGCGGCGTCAGTCACCCTCGCCCCCGCCGGAACGGTCGTCCGCGCCGCCGCCGGACCCCCGCTCCCGGTCGGCGACGGTCTCGGCGACCCCGCGGGACCCGTCCTCCGAGCGGAGACACCGGCTCTCGCGCTCGCCGTCGCCGGTCGCGTAGGCGTCGGGCGCCTCCGCGTCACAACGGGACCCGAACGCCTCGCGCAGCCGGTCGGCGGCCGCGCGGTCCTCGCCGGCCGTCGCGAGGTCGACGGCCTCGTCGACGACCGACCGGGCCGCCGGAGGGAGGTCGACCTCGCTCAGGAGTTCGTCGGCCGCGTCGTCGATGGCCTCGGCGTCGACGGGCAGGCCGACCAGCGCACGCGCTCGTTCGGCGACGGAGTCCTCCGAGCGGGCGCGCGTCCGGAAGACGACCCGTAACTCGTCGAGCGCCCGCCAGGTGTCCTCCGGGAGGTCGAACTCGTCGGAGCGGATCTTCGCCGGGCAGCGCGTCGCGAACGGGCACCCCGACGGCGGGTCCCGCGGGCTCGGCGGCGTCCCGCGGAGGGTCACCCGCTCGCCGTCCCACGGCGAGCCGCTGCCGGGGATCGCCGACAGCAGCGACAGCGTGTAGGGGTGACTGGGGTCGGCGAACACCGACTCCGTCGACCCGAGTTCGACCACGTTACCGAGGTACATCACCGCGACCCGGTCGGCGATGTGGCGGACGACCGAGAGGTCGTGGGCGATGAAGAGGTACGTCAGCCCCAGGTCGTCCTGGATCTCCTCCAGCAGGTTGATGATCCGCGCCTGGACGCTCACGTCCAGCGCGCTCACGGGCTCGTCGAGCACGAGGAAGTCGGGTTCGAGCGCCAGCGCACGGGCGATACCGACCCGCTGGCGCTGCCCGCCGGAGAACTGGTGGGGGTACCGCCGGACGTGCTCCTCGCCGAGCCCGACGCGAGCGAGCAGTTCCTCGGCGCGGTCGCGGCGCAGCTCGGCGACGGACTTCCCGACGCGCACCGACACGGTCGGGCGCTCGCCGCGGTCGACCGACACCGTCACGTCCTCGGCCGTCAGCGGGAGCCGCTCGCGGACCGACACCTCGTGGGTCCCACCAGCGAGGTCGACCGCCACGTCCGGGCCGTTCTCTGGGTCGCCGGTGACGCTCGCCGCGTCGGACTCGCCGGCCCGGCTCGTCACGTCCGCCGTCGCGCTACCACCGCTCTCGACGCGTTCGCTCTCGACGCGTCCGCCCACGACCGGGCCGGACCCCGAGACCGTCGCCTCGGGGACGCCCTCGACGGCGACCGAGAGCCGCGGCCAGCCCTGTGCCTCCAGCGGTTCGCGAACGATCTGGCCGACGGTCTGGCGGTCGTTGAGGCTCTCGTCGGGGTCCTGGAACACCATGCCGACGCGGCGCCGCCAGTCGGCGTCGTCGCCGTCGGTCACGTCGCGACCCTCGACCTCGACGGTCCCGCTCGTCGCGTCCTCCAGGCCGACGAGCGTGCGGCCGAACGTCGTCTTGCCACAGCCAGACTCGCCGACCAGCCCGAGCGTCTCACCCTCGAACAGGTCGAGGGAGACGCCGTCGACGGCCTTGACCGGTGGCGACCGCGAGAGCAGCGTCCGCTCGTCGTAGTAGGTCCGCAGCTCGCGCACCGACACTAGCCGGTCGCCTCGGTCGGCTGCCGCCGGGTCGTCGTGGGTCGCGGTCTGGCCGGTCGCCGGATCGGGACTCACGCGTCCTCACCCCCGTCGGACCGGACGCCGTCACGCGTCGACTCCCCCGAACGCCCGTCCAGGTCGGTGCCGTTCGGATAACGGTCGTCGTGGAGCAGACAGGCAGCGGTCCGGTCGACGCCCGCCGTGCCCACGTTCTCGTGCTCGGGGTCGACCTCCCGACAGGCACCGAACGCCTCGGGACACCGCGGGGCGAACCGGCAGTCGGTGGCCGGTCCCGTCGGCGTCGGCACTTCGCCCGCGATGGTCGGCAGGGGCTCGTCCGGCGGCGTCCGTCCGGGGATCGACCGTAACAGTGCCCGCGTGTAGGGATGCTGTGGCGTCTCGAACAGCGCGTCGGTCGGCGCGCGCTCGACCACCTCGCCGGCGTAGACGACGTTCACCCGGTCGGTGGCGTCCTCGATGACGCCCATGTCGTGGGTGATAAAGAGGATCGCCAGGTCCTCCTCGCGCTGCAACTCGGCGAGCAGGTCGAGGATCTGCGCCTGGATGGTCACGTCCAGCGCGGTCGTCGGCTCGTCGCAGACGAGCAGGTCGGGGTCGCAGGCCAGCGCCATCGCGATGACCGCCCGCTGTTGCATGCCGCCCGACAGCTGATGGGGGTACTCACCCACCCGCGTCGCGGCGTCGGGGATACCCACGTCTTCGAGGAGTTCGACCGCACGGTCGCGGGCCTCGCGCCCGCGGAGGTCCTGGTGGATCTTCAGCGCTTCGTGGATCTGGTTGCCGACGGTGTAGACGGGGTTCAGCGCGCTGCCGGGGTCCTGGAACACGATGGCGATGTCGCCGCGGTGGGCCTCCCAGGTGCCCTCGGTGAGGTCCTCGCCGCGGAAGCGGATCGACCCCTCCTCGATCGCGCCGGGGCTGTCGACCAGTCCGAGGATGGAGCGGGCGGTGACGGACTTGCCCGACCCGGACTCGCCGACCAGCCCGACGGTCTCGCCGGCGCGGACCTCGAAGGAGACGCCGTCGACGGCGTGGATCTCCTCGCGGTCAGTGTGGAAGACGGTCCGCAGGCCCTCGACGGCCAGCAGCGGCTCGGCGTCGCTCACGCGCCACCACCTCGCCCGGCCGCGGCGCCGCCGGCGCTGTCGGACTGGGGGTCGATGGCGTCGCGGACCCCGTCGCCCAGCGCGTTGAACCCGGTGACCACGATCGTGATCAGGATCCCGGGGACGAGCGAGATGTGCCACGACCCGGTCGTGACGTAGTCCTGACCGAGGTTGATCGCCCGGCCCCACTCGGGCGTGGGCGGTGAGACGCCCAGCCCCAAAAAGGAGAGGCCGGCGATGGCGATGATGGCGCCGCCGAGCGTCATCGACCCGTAGACGAGCAGGTAGCCGGTGATGTACGGCAGCATGTGCCGACGCATGATCACCCGGGGTTTCTGCCCGAAGCTGCGGGCGGCGTCGACCCACTGGCGCTGGGCGACCTGGAGGGCCGGGCCGCGGACCGACCGCCACATGTACGTCCAGCCGGTGCCGGCGAAGATGAGCGCGAGGACGAACGCGCCGCTGTAGATCCCGCCGATCCAGGTCTCGGCGAGCACCTGCGTGAGCATGATCAACAGCAGTAGCTGCGGCATCGCCATCACCGCGTCCGAGAGCAACACCATCCCCAGGTCGACGCGACCGCGGTAGTAGGCGGCTACGAGCGCGAGCGAGGCGGCCAGCAACGCGCTCAGTCCGACCGAGAGCACGCCGATGATGAGCGAGATGCGCGACCCGGTGGCGATGAAGGTGAACAGATCCCGACCGGTCGGGAGCGTCCCGAACGGGTGATAGCGGTTGTAATCGTCGTAGGAGAAGGGCATCACCCGCGAGCTGGTGCCGGTCGACTGGGATTCGAGGTTGGCCTGGCCGACCAGCGTCGTCTGGACCTCTCCCACGTCGCTGTTCCAGTAGCTGATCTCGTTGGAGTACGAGTCGCGCATGTTCTGTTCGACGGTCGTCGGCCCCAGCGCGGGCGCGAAGACGGCCATGACGACGAACATGAACACGACGAGGAGTCCGAACTTCCCCCAGGTGTGCGAGCGGAAGCGATCGACCACGTCGTCCCGGGGGCTCCACTCGGTCGGGCGGATCTCCCGGCGGTAGAGCCGGTAGCCGAAGACCGCCCAGCCGGCGCAGGCGAAGGCGTAGCCGTAGACCAGCGCCACCCGCACCGCCCAGGCGATCGCGGGCTCCAGTCCGAGGAAGGTGCCGACCCACCGATTCCCGTTCCAGTACCCGCCGTTGGGGACCGTCTCCCGCGAGAGCAGCGTCGGCACCTCGCGGGCGACGGACTGGGCGGCGTTCGCCCACTCGACCAGCGTCGCGACGACCGGCTGGGCCGGGCCCAGCGGCGGGACGAACGCGAGGCCGTCCGCGACCATGCCGGTCAGGAAGGTCGCGAGCGCGCCGAACTCCAGCGCGAACAGCGCGACGCCGGCGGCCGCCCAGACGAGCGCCGGCGACTCGGTCGGAAGAGCGGTCGAGGCGCGTTCGGGGTCGGCCGTCGTACCCGCCATCTCAGGCGCCCTCCAGTCCGACCCGGGGGTCGATGATCGTGTACAGCAGGTCCTGTACCAGGTTGATGCCGACGATGATGAGGATGAAGACGTACATGAGTGTGCCGACCAGCGGCAGGTCGCCCTGGATGGCCGCCCGGAAGAACAGCCAGCCGATGCCGTTGATGCCGAAGACGGTCTCGACGAGGACCGACCCGCCGATCAGCAGGAACGCCTCGCTGGTGATGATCGGCACCAGCGGCACCAGTGCGTTGCGCAGGACGTGTTTCCAGACGAGGGCGCGGTCGGAGACGCCCTTCGCCTTCGCCATGTCGACGAAGTCCTCGTTGCGCACTTCGAGGACGGCCGTCCGCCCGATCCGCATCTCGTTGCCCATCGACGCCGACCCGAGTACCAGCGCCGCGGGTAACACCTTCTTGGTCGCCGCGAGGAAGCCGTCGACGGTCCCGATGCGGGACATGTCCGGGCTCCCGGAGATGGCGTCGATGGGGACGAGAAAGTTCTGCCAGCTGACCCCGACCAGCCCCTGGAGGCTGCCCAAAAGCGCGAGCAGCATGATAGCCAGCCAGAAGTTCGGCATGGCGCGCCAGACGATACCGCCGAACGACGCGAGGTAGTCGGCGGCCGTGTTCGAGCGCATCCCCGCGTAAAAGCCCAGCGGCACGCCGATCAGGACGGCGATGAGCACCGACCAGAAGCCGAGCCACAGCGTCCGCGGCAGGAAATCGAGGATCAGCGCGTTGACCGACGACCCCTGGTAGAGCAGGAACGTCTGGCCCAGGTCGAAGGTGAGCAAGTTGGTCATGTACTCGACGTAGTGCTCCAGCGGCGGCGTGTCGAGCCCGAGCTGCTCCTGGGCAGCCCGGTAGGCGGCGGGATTTCTGGTCTGGCCCTGGCTGAGCAGCCTGGTCGCGGGGTCGATAGGACCCATGAAGACGATGAACCACGTCATCGTCGTGCCGAGCCAGACGACCGGGACCGCGAGCAGGAACCGCTTGACGACGTACGTCAGCCTGCTCACCCGCGGTCACCCCCGCGGGTCGCTCGCCGTCGTCGCTGTTCTCGGTGACTGGGCCCCGAACCCGTCTCGCGCTGTCGCAGATACATGTGAACTATCGAAATCTGTCGCGTCGAAGCCGCCAGTCGGCCGGGACTCGACGCCCGGCCGACCCGCGTCACTCGTCGAGCGTGACCTGGTCGAACGTCTGGTTCTCCATGACGCCGTACATCTCGACGTCGACGGAGTCGTGCCACAGGCGCTGGCTGGTGGGGTGCAGGAAGGGCAGTTCCTGAACGGACGCCCAGTTGATCTCCTCGACGGTCTGGAACGCCTCGTTGTGGTCTTCCTGGGTGGTCCCTTCGGCGGCGTAGTTCTCGTCCCAGGCCTCGCGGGCGATCCCGCGGTACTCCTCGCTGTAGTAGCTGTCCTCGGCGCCCCAGCGAGTGAACTGCGTGCTCGGGTTCGAGCCGTGGAGGAATCGCAGGAAGTTCTGCGGGCCGGGGTACTCCATGCCGTCGCCGAGGCCGAACACCTCCATCGAGCCGGAGATGGCCTGGCTGATGATCGTCCCGAAGCTCGCCTCGGTGATCTCCATGTCGATGTACGCGGAGTTGAGCTTCGGCTGGAGGCGCGTGAACACCTGGCGGTAGCCGTCGTCGCCGGAGATAGTCGTCGCCGTGATCGAAAAGCGGTTGTCCGGACCGTAGCCCGCCTCCTCCATGACCGCGCGGGCCTCGTCGAGGAGCGTCTCGCCGTAGCCGTAGGGGTAGCCGTCGGCGCCGAACTCCGTGTTGGAGTTGGCCCCGCTCTCGGCGTGGGCGTCGTAGGACGCCTCGCCGGACTGGCCGTCCTCGAAGGTGGGGTACGGCGCGGGCGGCGTGATGTGGTAGGCCGGTTTGCCGGTGCCCTTGTAGACGCTCTCGGCGATGTCGTGCTGGTTCATCGCGTAGGCGAACGCCCGCCGGACCGGCAGGGGGACGTTCAGCGTGTTGAAGACGATGTACTCGGTGGTCAGCGCGGGGATCTCGCCGTAGTTGACCGTCGTCCCGTTCCCGAAGGAGTAGGTGCCGACCGAGCGGTTGCCGTTGCGCTCCTCGATGGAGACGTTGTCGGGGTTGAACGACGCGGTCGGCAGCGACTCGATGATGTGGGCGCTCCCGTTGCGGAAGCGGTTGAGGCGGGTCTGGCCGTCGGAGACGACGGTGTAGGTGATCCCGTCGAGCTCGGGGCCCTCGCCGTAGTAGTCGTCGAACGCCGACAGCTGGATCTGGCTGCCCTTCGTCCAGGAGTCGACCTGGAAGGGGCCCAGCCCGGCGTAGGTCGGACCGTCGCCTTCCGTGCTGAAGAACTCGTTGTAGCTGTACTCGCCGTCGTAACTCTCGACGTCGCCGACCGCGTTGGCCGGCAGGATCGCGAACGCGCCGCCGGAGATCTGGAAGAGCGTGTACTGGAACGGCGAGGCGAGCGTCATCTCGAAGGTGTAGTCGTCGACCGCCTCGACCGCCAGCGACCCGGGGACGATGTCGTCGGCCGTCGCCTCGCCCGAGGGGGTCGTCAGGGCGGCGTCCCGTTCGTGCTGGATGCGCATCGTCTCGCCGATGATGTCGTCCTGGTTGCGCGAGTTCTCGGACTCGGCGAGCCGGCGGAACGAATAGACCACGTCCTCGGCGGTCAGCTCCGACCCGTCGTGGAAGGTCACGCCCTGCTTGAGGTCGAAGGTGTAGGTCAGCCCGTCTTCCGACAGCTCGTAGCCCTCGGCCAGCGCCGGTTCCGGGGGGTACTGCCCGTTCCGGAACTCCATGAGCGAGCGACCGTACTGGTCGTAGCCCGCGCCCGACCCCTTCGCGTTGATGGGGTCCAGCGTCTGGATGTTCCCGGTCGCCATCATGTCGAGGACGCCGCCGGCGGACCCGCCCGAGGTCTCCTCGGAGTCGTCGTCCGACTCGCCGTCGCCGCCGGAGCCGTCCGACCCGTCACCGCCGTCGGAGCCGTCCGACCCGCTGGAGCCGTCACCCGAACCGTCCTCGTTCGAACCGTCACCCGAACCGTCGGTCGGCGCCGACGTGTCGCTTCCACAGCCGGCCAGCAGGGACGCGGCACCCGCGCCCGCCGCAGTGAGGAACCGACGCCGAGTCTGTTTTTCTGGCATCGGTAGGATTGTTTTATCGAGCAATTAAGTAGGTTTTGACTCGTAATACGTTTAGATACGGGTCAGAATTATAGGTATATTCATCAATATAGTCTATTTATCCATACGTTCGTAACACCCATACGCCAGCAGTGAGAGGCACAGGTATGTCGGTCGATACGGACGGCGAGACGTCTCCCTGGGGACGGACAGTACGGGAAGCCAACGAGATGGCCGAGGAGCTGCGGACGGACGGCTGGGAGGTCGTCGTCGTCCGCGCGGGCCACGTCGCCCCGCTCGCGCCCGGCGCGGGCGAGACCGACCGCTCCGGGCTGGTGTATCTCGCCCCGGACGGCGTGGGAGAGTCGCTCCCCGCGGTCGCCGAGCGCGGCGAGTTCGGGCAGTCGGCGGCGTTTCGGCGCCGGGTCGGCACGGATCTATTCCTGGTGACGCGCGTGAGCGACCCCGAGCGCCGACTGGCCGTCCTGCTGGTCGGCGGGGTCGACCTCGGACAACCGGCGGCGGCCGACCTCGCCGCCGCGGCCCGCGAGCGGGGGCGGCTCCACTCGCACGTCGAACTCCTCGACGGCACGCATCTGGCTACGTTCGGGCACGACCACCCCGAGGACTTCCTGCCGGAGGACCCGTGAGCCGGCCGACCGGTCCCGGCGGGCCCGGGACGATACTGGCGCGACTGGCGCGGCCGGCCGGCGAGCCGACGCGGATCGCGGTCGTCGCCGACCCGCACGTCGCGACCAGAGCGGAAGGCACCTCGAAGCTGTTCGAGCGGACGCGCCCGCACTTCGAGGCCGCCCTCGCCGATATCGCCGAGCGCGACGTGGACGCGGTGCTCTCGCCGGGCGACCTGACCAAGGACGGCGAGCCCTGGAACTACGAGGCGGTCGACGAGAGCCTCGCTGACCTCGACGCTCCCTTCCACGCCGTCCCCGGCAACCACGACGTGCCGAAGGAGCGCGACGAACACGAGACGCCCACGCTCGGACGGTTCGTCGAGCGCTACACGCCCGAGGACCCGGTCGCTCGCGGGCCGGACGGACTCTCCTACCGCGTTCGGGTGGGCGACCTCGACGTGGTCGGACTCAACAGCGCGGGAACGGCCGAGCGCCTGACCGACAGCCACGAGGGACACGTCGACGCCGACCAGCGCGAGTGGCTGGCCGACCAGCTCTCGCACGCGGGGACTGCCATCGTGTTGATCCATCACAACCTCCCCGCGGTGACCGACCAGCTCGACGCCCACCGCGCGGCCGTCGAGCCCGAGCTGGCTGATATCCCGGCGATGCGCGATCCCGAGCCGCTCGTCGAGACGCTCGCCAGCGGCGACGTGCCCCTCGTCCTCAGCGGCCACTACCACCTCCCGACGACGGCGGTTTCGGGCGGCTCGTCGGACGACGGTTCCGACGGCGTCCCCGCGAGCGGTGCGAGCGAGAGGTCGTCGGAGCAGCGCTCTGACGGTGTTCGCGAGATCGCGGCGCCGACGACCTGTTCGTTCCCGCAGTCGTACCTCCTCTGTGACGTGACGCCCGACGGGACGACCGTCAGACTGGTGCCCGTCGCCGACAGCGTCGGGCTGGAGACCGCTCACGCACGCCGCGCGGCCGATTCGGCGACCGCACGCGGCCTGACCGGGATCGCCGCCGCCCGCCTCGCCGCCGCTCCGCTGGTCGACGAGCGGTGATACGGATTATCGCGAGCGCTTAGCGGGTCGACCGTGCGAGTGCGCGCGTTCGACCCCGGACTGTCTCACAATACTCCGTATGAGACCGCCGCTGTCTCCCGATAAACGCCGAACTATATATCGCTACGTACCGACCCCTGCAGACTATTCTCACACCCACTGGATCGTACCGCTCAGAGGGGTCTCGTACCAGGTGGTACCCCTATTATAAACCCGTTTACTTAGGTCCCGACTCGACTGAAGTGATGACGCGAGATTCGGAGCGTCCGGCGGACAGGGTATCACGACGCAAGTTCCTGCTGACATCCGGTGCCATCGGTGCGGCGGGGCTGGCGGGCTGTTCGAGCGGTGGGGACGAGGACACGGCGACGCCGGAGCCGGAGAACGACGACGGCGGCTCGTCCGACGGGTCCTCGGACGGGTCCGACGGGTCGTCGAGCGACGAGGGGACGGGCGGCGACGCCTCCAGCAGCGGATCGAACGAGCCGTCGCTGCTGACCGGCGAGGGCTCCTCAACGGTCTACCCGATCGCGAACAAGGGCGCCTCCTACTGGAACGGGAACGCCCCGCCGAGCGACGGCGAGTACTGGGGCGCCAACGACTCGGGCTCGGTCCCCGGCTGGTCGGAGATCGAGACGGACATGCACCTCGCGGACTACTTCGCGACCCAGTACGGCTTCGAGGCGACCGAGACGCGTTCGAGCCCGCCCTACCGCGCGACCATCGGCCTGAGCCACTCGGGGACCGGCTGTGAGGCGGTCACGAACGGCCTCGTCGACATCGGCAACTCCTCGGGCCCGATCACGGCCGAGCTCGACTGGAGCGAGGAGAAGCGCGACGAGGAGGTCGTCGACCACGTCCTCGGCCGCGACGGCCAGCCGATCGTCGTGAGTCAGGACATCTACGACGCCGGGATCGACCAGCTCACCGCCGAGCAGGTCCGCAAGATCTACCAGGACGAGATCACCAACTGGTCGGAGATCGGCGGCCCCGACCAGGAGATCTTCTGCATCGGCCGCGCGGTCGGGTCGGGCACGGACACCTCCTTCCGGCTGAACATGCTCGGCGACGCCGAGGCCGAGATGCCGGGCGTCGACACCCGCCAGGGCCAGAACCAGGGCGTCGCCCAGCTCGTCCGCCAGAACGAGGGCGCCATCGCGTACATGGCGCTGGCCTTCACCGGCGACGCCGTCCGCCCCATCGCGCTGGAGTTCGACGGCACGGTCTACGAGACCAGCAAGGACGCCGAGAACACCATCTTCGACAGCGCCTACCCGCTCAACCGTGACCTGCACATGTACACGCAGATCACCGAGGACACCCCGAGCGGCACGGACATGCGTGAGGGCGCGTTCATGCGGATGTTCCTGACGCAGTTCGGCCAGCAGGTGTTCGTCGAGGACAACAACTACATCCCGCTGCCGACCGCCGACCTCGAAGCCGAACTCGGGAAGCTCCCCGACACCGCCTGAGCCGAGCGGCCGCGCGGCTTTCTTTCGATACCATGGCAACAAACCAACAGAGAGACCCCGACGGATGGCAGTCCCGACTGGCGTCTCGGCTCGCTCGGTTCCGGGAGTTCGTACAGGACACTGAAAACGACGCGGTAGCTGCGGGTGCGATCGGCGCGCTGTCGCTGGTGAGCGCGTTCGTCGGCTTCCTCGCGACCTCGCCGTACACCTCGCTGTTCGCCCTCGGCTTCCTGATGGCGGTGACGTACGGGTGGCTGCGCCACCAGGAGCTGGCCGCCCGCGGCGTCACGCTCGCGATGACGGTCTCGACGGTGGTCATCCTCGCGCTGATCACCTTCTTCATCTTCTACGAGGCGTGGCCGATCCTCCAGGACGAGAGCGGTACGGTGTTCGGGATCTGGGTGCCCGGACTGGAGATGTTCACCACGACCGCCTGGACGCCCGCGCAGGCGGACAAGCAGTACTCGATGCTCCCGATGATCCAGGGGACGGTGCTGGTGACGGTCATCGCGACCGTCGTCGCCGGCCCGCTCGGCGTCGCGGCCGCCCTGTTCATCTCGGAGATCGCCCCCGGGCCGGTCCGCGAAGTGGTCAAGCCCGGCGTCGAGATCCTCGCCGGTATCCCCTCGATCGTCTACGGCTTCCTCGGGTTCACGGTGCTGAGCCCCTGGGCATCCGACGCCTTTAGCCTGGTCGGCCAGGGGACGTACCTGTTCGTCGGTATCGTCGTCGGCCTGATGGCGCTGCCGACGGTCGTCTCGGTCGCCGAGGACGCCATCAACAGCGTCCCCGAGTCGATGAAAAGCGGCTCGCTCGCCCTCGGGACGACCGACTGGCAGACGATGACGACGGTCACCATCCCGACCGCCTTCTCCGGCGTCTCCGCCGCCGTCCTGCTCGGCGTCGGTCGCGCCATCGGCGAGACGATGGCCGCGACCGTCATGCTGCGCAACACGCCGACGGTCGCCGAGCCGCTGTACAACGTCTTTTACGGCTTCGAGACGCTCACGAGCCTCATCGCGGCCAACTACGGCTCCTCCAGCGGGTTCCAGAAGGACGCGCTGTTCGTCGCCGGCTGCATCCTCTTCGTCACCGTCCTCTTCCTCAGCATCGGCTCGCAGCTGATCGAACGTCGCATGGACCGGAAGGTCGGGGGTGTCGAGTGATGGCGGGCGCCACCGAGTCGTCGGTCGTCCGCGGCGACACCTCGACCTACGAGACGGTCGCCGCGCTGACCGTCGGCCTGGCCGCCGTCCTCTTTTTCCTCGGACTGGCGGCCACCGTCGAACTCGTCTCGATCACCGGGACGCTCGTCGGCCTGCCGACGCTGACCACGCTGGGCCTGCTGCTGGTCCTGATGGGCGTCGCGGTGGGCGGGTTCGGCCTGATCTCCTACCGGGGAATCTTCCCGACCGACCCCCGCGCGAGCGCCGGGCTCGTCGCCGCGGGCCTGTTCGCGGGCCTGTGGGGGCTGATCGGCGCGCTCGTCGCCGCCGAGACGCTCGGGCTCGGCCTCCTCGGCGGGCTGGCCGGCGGACTGCTTGTCGGCGGCGCCGCGTTCTTCGCGACAGCCCTCCCCCGGGAGGACGTCGGCTCGACGCTGCCGGCCGGCGCGCTGGCGATCCTGTTCGGGCTGATCTTCCTGCTCGGCATCGTCGGCCCCGAGTGGTCGTGGTCGCCGGCGAACTTCCCGGACGCACAGGCCGTCACGTTCTTCGCGCGGACGGTCGCGCCGTTCGCGGTCATGTCGTCGTCGCTGGTCGTCGGCTGGGCGGCCGCCAAAGCCTACGGCGGCTTCGGCGCCCGCGGCCGCCACCTCGGCGCGTACCTGCTCGTCTATCTCAACGCGATGGCGATCATCGCGATCCTGATCGCGCTGGTCGCCTTCGTCGTCTTCAAGGGCTTCGGCCCGGTCACCGAGGGCATCGCGGTCGGCCTCGGCGTCGGCCCGGCCACGACCATCGGCCTGCTCGGATTCAGCTTCGACGTCGCCTGGCCGGTGTACTGGCCGTTCCTGATGAACGGCGCGTCCCTGTTCACCGACATCACGGGCGTCTTCCCGGCCATCGTCGGGACCGCCTGGCTCGTGATCGGCGCGGTCGTCCTGTCGGTGCCGCTGGGCGTCGGCGCGGCCATCTTCCTCACGGAGTACGCCGAACAGGGCCGATTCACCAACGTCGTCGAGGTCGCCACGAACGCGCTGTGGTCGACGCCGAGCATCGTGTTCGGCCTGTTCGGCGCCGCGTTCCTGGTGCCGCGGTTCACTCCCCAGCCCCAGAAGTCACTGCTGTCGGGGATGATCACTCTCGGGTTCATGCTGCTGCCGCTGGTGGTCATCACGGCCCGCGAGGCGATGATCGCGGTGCCCGACGAGTACCGCGACGCCAGCGCGGCGCTGGGCGTCTCGAAGTGGCAGACGATCCGCAGCGTCGTCCTCCCAGCGGCGATGCCGGGCGTCGTCACCGGCGTCATCCTCGGCGTCGGCCGCATCGCCGGCGAGACGGCCCCGCTGTTGCTGACGATGGGCGGCGGGTCGTTCGTCCCCGCCGGCCAGCGGGCGAAGGTGCTGAACAGCTTCCAGCTGTCGCTGTCGCCGCCGTTCGTCACCAATCCCGAACTCACGCAGGCGACGACGGCGCTGCCCTACCAGCTGTACCAGGTGGTGCTGACCGGCACCGGCCAGACCGCCGGTGTCAACGACATCACCGCCTTCGGCTGGGGGACCGCCCTGGTCCTGCTGGGCGTCGTCCTCGCGTTCTACGCGGTCGGTATCGCCACGCGACAGTACTTCCGGAGCAAACTGACCTATGAGTGAGACAGAACCACAGGCCGAGAGCACAGCGCGCTCGTCGGAGACGACGACGGGCGAGACCGACGAGCGGATCCGCGAGGAGTGGAGCGACTACTCCTTCGAGGGCGAGGCGAAGCTCAGCGTCGAGGATCTGGACGTCCACTACGGCGACGACCACGCGCTGAAGGGCGTCTCGATGGACATCCCCGAGGAGAGCGTCACCGCGCTCATCGGCCCCTCCGGCTGTGGCAAGTCGACGTATCTGCGCTGCCTCAACCGCATGAACGATCGGATCAAGGCCGCCACCATCGACGGCTCCGTGCAGCTCGACGGCGAGGAGATCTACCAGGACGGCGTCGACCTCGTGGAACTTCGCAAGGAGGTCGGCATGGTGTTCCAGGCACCCAACCCGTTTCCCAAATCGATCCGCGACAACATCACCTACGGCCCGCGCAAGCACGGCGATCTGGACACGGGGCTGCTCGCGCGGCTCACCGGCCGCGACGACAGCGAGGACGCCGACGAACTCGTCCACCGGGCGCTCGAACAGGCGGCCATCTGGGACGAGGTCGAAGACCGGCTGGACGACAACGCGATGGGCCTGTCGGGCGGCCAGCAACAGCGGCTCTGTATCGCTCGCTGTCTGGCGGTCGACCCCGACGTGATCCTCATGGACGAGCCCGCCTCCGCGCTGGATCCGGTCGCTACCTCGAAGATCGAGGACCTCATCGAGGAGCTGGCGAAGGACTACACGGTCGTCGTCGTCACGCACAACATGCAGCAGGCGGCGCGTATCTCCGACCAGACGGCCGTCTTCCTGACCGGCGGCGAGCTGGTCGAGTACGACGACACCGAGAAGATCTTCGAGAACCCCGAGAGCCAGCGCGTCGAGGACTACGTCACCGGGAAGTTCGGGTGATCGCAGTGACGCGCGAGGGGTACCAGGCGGCGCTCGACGACCTGCGGACCGACGTCTGCGCGCTGGGCGACGACGTGCTCGCGCAGCTCGATGACGGGTTGACCGCGCTGACGAAGGGCGACGACGGCCTCGCCGAGGACGTGATCGACGGCGACGCGGCGATCAACGACCGGTATCTCGACCTGGAGGGCGACTGCGTCGACCTGCTCGCGCTCCAGCAGCCCGTCGCCTCCGACCTGCGGTTCGTCGCCGCCTCGTTCAAGATCCTGACGGACCTGGAACGCGTTGGCGACCTGGCGACCAACCTCGGCCGCTACGCGCTGGCGGCCGAGCGGCCGGCCGACGAGGTGGACGTGCAGGCCATCGGCGCCGACGCTCGCGACCAGGTGTCCGCGGCGCTGGACGCCTACGAAACGGGTGACGCCGACGGCTGTCGCGCGGTCGCCGCTCGCGACGACGAGCTCGACGCCCACTGCCAGCGCGCCAGCGAGCGGGTCGTTCGCGACCTCCTCGAAGGCGAGGCCGGCGAGGACTCGTGGGCGGTCGAGCGGGTACTGGACGACGTGTCTCGGCTGCTGTTGACGATCCGGGACCTCGAACGCGTCGGCGACCACGGGGTCAACGTCGCCGCGCGGACGCTGTACATGATCGAGACGGACCCCGAGTTGCTGTACTGATGCAGACGCGCAAACTCCAACAGGTCGGCGGCGGCACGTACACGGTGTCGATCCCCAAAGAGTGGGCGAACGACCACCAGCTCGAGGCGGGCATGGAGCTGTACCTGGCCACCCACGGCGACGACTCGATCGTCCTCCGGGCCGCCGAGAAGGACGTCGACGAGCTGGCGGCGGCGACGGTCGTCGTCGACGGCGACGAGCCCGCCCTGGTCCGCCGTGCGCTTCAGGCCGCCCACGCCGTCGGCTTCGAGACGGTCACGCTCGAACCGGTCGAGTCGTTCACCGACGAGCAGCGCCGGGCCGCCCGCTCGGTCGTCCGCAACCTCGTCGGGACCGACCTGCTGGTCACCAACGAGACGGAGATCACCGTCCAGCACCTCCTCGACGCCGCGAACGTCTCCGTCCGCCAGTCGGTCGTCCAGCTGCAGTTCACGGCGCTGTCGATCCACCGATCCGCGACGGACGCACTGGTCGCCGCCGACGCCGACGCTTACGAGCGGCTCCGCGGGCGCGCCGACGAGGCCGATCGACTCTTTCGGATGGTCGCCCGCCACCTCTCGCGGTCGCTCGTCTCGCTGGAGGAGATCGACCGCCTCGGGCTCACCCGCCCGACGCTGTTCGACTACTACGTCACCGCCCGTCAGCTCGAAGGGGTCGCCCGCCGGGGCGTCGGCGTCGCCCGCGCCGCTCGCCGGCTCCCCGAATCGCTCCCCGACCCCGTGGCCGAGAACGTACGCGACGCGGCCGAAGCCGCCCGAACCGTCGTCGACGACGCGACGACGGCCGTGCTCGACGACGCCGACGAGGACCTGACCGCGATCGCGCTCGGCGGCCACGAGCGGGCCGTCGCCGAAATCGAGGCGGTCGACGCGGCGCTGTTCGACGAGGCGACAGCGCCCTTCGACGGCTCGACCGCCGCGACCGTCGCGCTGGCGCGCGCGCTCGACCACCTCACCCGCACCGCCGACCGCGGCGCCGCCGTCGCCGACGTCGCTGCCCGCGCCGCGATCCGCGACCGAAACGTCTGAGCCCTCGAACCGCCCGGACACGCTGCCGTCTATCGACCGACTCGTTTTCCGCCGCGCTCGATGGTGAAATCCCGAGAGAACAGTGACGACCCGACCGGCCAGCGGCGACTCGACTGCCCGCTACGCGCCCGACCCGAAGTCGCCGCGATGCTCGTCGAGGACCGAGCCCACGGCGGCCCAGTCGACCGGTGGCTCGCAGTCGTCCAGCTCCGACTCGGCGGCCGCGATCCGGTCGCCGAAGCGGTCGGTCCACTCGGGCTCGGCGACCGCGTCGAGGCGCTCGCCCAGCTCCGCGTGTCGGCCGTCGAGGTCGTCGAGGCGGCCGGCCAGGTCGTCCAGACCGCCCTCCTCGACTGGGTCGGCGTCCTCGCGGTCGGCCCAGGTCCGCAGGTCGGCGAGTTCGGCCCGAAGGTCGGCGACGGAGAGACCCGTCGCCCGGTGACTGAGCGTCGCGTCGAACCAGACCCGGGCAGGGTCGTCGACTGCGTTCCGGTCGGCGGTACCGTCGCCATCGGCTGCCTCGACCGCGTCGACGGCGCTCGCCAGGTCGTCGAGCGAGGTCGCGAGCGCGTCGAGATCGTCGCCGAGTTCGCGGACGCGGACGGCGTGACTGTCGAGCCACCGCTCGAAGTCCTCCAGTTCGAACTGGAGTTCGTCGGCGGTTCGCTGGACGTCGCGGGCCCGTTCGTCGACCCGACGGAGCCCGTCGGCGACGGCGAACCGTGCGGCCGGGTCCTCGCGGTCGTCGACGACCGCCTGGAGGTCCTCGCCGAGGGTGGCGGCGCGGTCCTCGACGGCCGCCACTTCGGTCTCGAAGCCGTCCAGTCGGGCCCCGACCGTCGGGAGGTCGGGTGCCGACTCGGCGGCCTCGCGAGCGTCGTCGAGCGCGATGGTCGCGAGTTCCACCCGCGTCTCCGCAGTCGTGAGCACCTTGGAGGTCAGTTTCAGTGACTCTCGGAGTCCCTCACGGCTGACGACCCCGTCGTCGGCGGCGAACGACAGCGCGGCCCGGACGGTCTCGGGATCGCGGGCGGGCTCGCGGGCGCGAACGCGCTCGACGGCGTCCTCGATCGCGAGTCCGTCGAGCGTCTCGCCGTCCGACCGATCGTCCGAGGCGTCGGCCTCGCGGTCGGGTGCGCCGGCCCTCTCCCCGGTCACGTCGGTTGCGTCGCTCCCTGTCCCGTCCGCCGTCGTGTCGGTGTCGGTCGTGCTGTCGTGCATAGTAGCGGTCGACGCGCCGAACTCCGACGGTTCGGCCGCATCAGATACCCGCTGCTACCGGAGCGGCGGATAAGACGATAACTAAGTTCGCTACGTGGATCGGGTTAGCGATGGGGAGAGCTATAGAGTACTATGTACGCTCGGCGGCCGGTGCGGGGTCGGGGACGTCTCCGTCGAAGCCGCCGGGGCCGTCGGGGAGGCGGACGGTGACGACGGTCCCGCAGTCGGTGTCGAACGCGAGGGTGCCACCGAGCGAGTCGACGCTCCACTGGACGACCCAGAGGCCGATACCGGTGGCGTGTTCGAGTTGTGTCTCGGTACCGGCGTCGAGCGGCGCCAGTTCCCCCTCGGGGATGCCGGGGCCGTCGTCGGCGACGGTCACCCGGAGTTCGCCGTCGTCGACGGTCGCCGTGACGGAGACGGTCGCGTCGTCGACGTGGTCCACTGCGTTCTCGACGAGGTTGGCGACGACGATACGCAGCAGTTCCGGGTCGGTTGCCGGGGCCGCATCGCCGTCGGCGCTCACGTCGATGTCGACGGCACCCTCGCGGTAGTCGGCGACCGCCTCGGCCAGGACGCCGTCGAGGTCGACCGCTCGATAGCGCGGGCCGTCGCGGCGACACTGCTCGAAGGTGCGGGCTTTCTCGCCGATGTCGATGAGTTCGCGAGCGCTGCTGTCGATGATGCCCGCGATATCGGTCAGCCGTTCGTCGTCGCTGCGGTCGGCGATGAGTTCGGCGTTGCCGGCGACGGCGGTCATCTTGTTGCGGAGGTTGTGCCGGAGGACGCGGTTGAGCACGTCGAGGCGTTGCTCGCGGCGCCGCTCGCGGGTCACGTCCTGGAAGACGAGCGTCGTCCCGACGCTCGTGCCTTTCGGGTCGGTTAGCGTCGACTGCGAGACGAGAAACTGTCGGCGTCGGCCGCCCGAGCGGACCATAACGAGGTCGTCGGCCTCGCCGGGCCCGTCACCGGTCGGCACGTTCGGGCTGGACCCGACGGCTCCGCCGTCGGCCCGGATACCGGAGGTGTCACTGCCGGGGGCCGACTCGACGCCGACGTCGACCAGCGACGAGATCGGGGTCCCGAGCAAGGTCGTTCCGTCGCGACCGGCCTCTAGCAGCGGGTCGGCGGCGTCGTTGTAGTCGACGACGCGAGCGTCGGGGTCGAGCACGAGCACGGGCGTCCCGATGTCGTCGATTGCGGTGCGGTCGGCGGCTCGGCGGGTCGTCGGGTTCGTCTCGAACATGCCGCTGCCGACGAAGGCGTAAGCGTCCAGCAGGACGTGCGGGACGAACAGGACCGCGACGAACGCGAGCGAGGGGTCCGGCCCCAGGCCGAGCGCCCACATCACCACCCCGATCGTGGGTGTGACGGTACTGAGCGCGACGGCAGCGGCCTCTCGCCGGTACAGCGGCCCGTAACTCATCACGGTGTCGACCAGCAGGGCCACCGCCACGCCCGCAGTCCCCGTGCCGAGGGCGAACGCGAACATCCCCCAGGGTTCGAGCGCGTAGCTCACCGTGACGACCGGCGCCGTCGGGTCCAGCCGGAAGTTCCGGACGACCACGTCGTTGACCGGCGCCGTGGCGACGACGATCGAGGTCAGCGCCGCGACCGGCACCATCGTCCACCCGTCGAACAGTCCGCTCCGACCGGTGTACTCCAGGGCGAACGCCAGGAACAGTGGCCCGACCCACGCCAGTGCCGCCCACGTCAGCGACTCCATGAAGAATCGGGCCTCCGGGTCGCCGACGGTCAGTGACACGCCCGCGAGCAGGCAGAACAGGCTCTGGGCGACCAGCGTCGCGACGAGCCAGTCGGCACCCGGCTTGCCGAGGTGGCGCCACAGGTACGCGACCAGCGCGACCGTTCCACCCGCCGCCGCCAGCGACCCGACCGCCAGCCACGACGACAGTGCAGCGACTCCGCTCACACTCTCCGTAGCGCCCCGTCCGGTGAGAAGCTGGTGCCTAACTGGATAGGTATCGATCGGCACCAGGGCCGCCAGCAGGTATTAGTCAGTCGGCTGTGAAGCGGTCGGGCGATGGCAACGACCGGATCGACTCGCGCGAGCGTCGGCGCTGTCGTGGTGATCGGGCGATGAGCGCGCGCGACGGTGCGGACGAGTCCGTGCCCGTGTGGTGGATAGTCACTTTCGTGGTCCTCGCGCTCGCGACGCTGGCCGGCGTCCTGCTCGCGCTCGGCGGGCTGTGACACGGCGAGGCCGACCGTATCTCGTTTCGATCGCCGCCGGACCTACATCGAGTCCGGCGCAGCGACCCCCAGCAGTCCGAGAGCGTTGCCGACGGTCTCGCGAGCGGCGGCGACCAGCGCGAGGCGGGCGCGGCGGGTCCCCTCGTCCTCGGCGGTCAGCACCGGGCACTCACGATAGAAGGCGTTGAACTGCTCGGCGAAGCCGCGGGTGTAGGTGGCGACGCGATGGGGCTCCAGCTCGTCGGCGGCCTCCTCGACGACCGCGGGGAAGCGCGCGATAGTGCGGAGCAGATCCCGTTCGGCGTCGGTGTCGAGCAGGTCCGGGTCGACGGTCTCGGCCGGTTCGAGCCCCTCGCCTTCGGCCTCGTCGAGGATGCCGCAGGCCCGGGCGTGGACGTACTGGACGTACGGCGCCGACTGGGCCTCGAAGTCCAGTGCCCGCTCCCACTCGAAGGTGATCGACTTGGTCGGCTGCTTCGAGACGACGTCGTAGCGCACGGCGCCGGTCCCGACCTGCTCGGCGATGCGTTCCACGTCGTCCTCGTCGAGGTCGTCGTCGCGCAAGCGGTCGTCGAGGCGGTCTTCGACCTCCGCACGGGCGCGGTCGATGGCCTCGTCGAGCAGGTCGTCGAGGTCGACGCCGGTCCCCTCGCGAGTGCTCATCCCCTCGCCGCCGGGGAGGTTCACCCACGAGTAGAAGACCTGGTCGAGCCGGTCGGTGTCGTGGCCCAGCAGTTCCAGCGTCTCGTTCAACTGCTCGAAGGTGAGCTTGTGGTCCTCGCCGATGACGGTGACGGCGCGGTCGTAGTGCTCGAACTTCCACTCGTGGTGGGCGATGTCGCGGGTCGTGTAGAGGGTGGTGTCGTCCGAGCGCAGGAAGACCAGGTTCTTCTCGAACCCCTCGAGGTCGAGCTGCCAGGCGTCTTCCTCGTAGACCGCTTCGTCCAGCGCCTGCAGGCGTTCGACCACGTCGTCGGTCGCGCCCGAGCGCATGAACCGCGTCTCCTTGACGAACTCGTCGAACTCGGCGGGTAGACGCTCCAGCGTCTGGGTCATCCCGTCGAGCACCTGGTCGACGACCTCGCCGACGCGCTCGTAGGTCTCCTCGTCGCCGGCTTCCAGGCCCTGCATGATGGCCTCGATCTCGGCCTCGGCGGCGTCCTCCTCGTCGGGGTCGGCGTCCTCGAGGTAGGCGTTGCCCGTGCGATAGTAGCGGACCAGGTCGTAGTCGGGTTTGTCGCGGTCGGGTTCGGGCAGGTCGCGCTCGTCGAAGGTCTCGTAGGCCCAGGTGAACACGGCGACCTGACGGCCGGCGTCGTTGACGTAGTAGTGGGTGTCGACGTCGTAGCCGGCGAAATCGAGCACGCGGGCGAGGGCGTCGCCGACGATGGGGTTGCGGGCGCGGCCGACGTGGACCGGGCCCGTCGGATTGGCGCTGGTGTGTTCGACGACGACGGAGCTGTCGCGGTCGTCGAGGCGGCCGTACTCCGTCGACTGGGCGCGCTCGACGGTATCGGAGAGGTACCGGTCGGCGGGGAAGAAGTTGATGTAGGGGCCCTGGGTGTCGACGCCGCCCAGGTAGTCGTAGTCGCCGGGGTCGATCTCCGAAGCCACGTCGGCGGCCACCTTCGGCGGCGGCGCACCGACCTCGCCCGCCAGGCGGAAGGCGACGCTGGAGGCGACGGCGGCGTCGACGTCCTCGGGCGGGCGCTCGATGCCCAGGTCCTCGGTCGGCAGGTCGAGCGCCGAGAGCGCCGCTGTCAGGGCCTCGGCGACCTCCGAGCGCAGGGAGAGATACATACCTCCCGGTTTTCGAGCGGCGGATATAGGAATGACGAATGCGGCCGGGCCGACCCCGGCGGTTCCGGTGGCGTGGCTGCCGGCGGTGGGCCCGTCTCGGCTACGCGGCTCGCGGTTCCCTGCGGTCACCGAAAGACTCGCTTCACTCGTCTTTCGAGCCTGTGCTCACTTCGTTCGCACAGACACCGCTCGCTTCGCCGATGCGCTCGTTCCGCTCGCGCCTCGCTACTGCCCGCCCGGCCCTTCCTCGTAGGGCTGGACGACGACGAAGCCCTCCGAGCCCTCGAACTCGAGCTGGTAGGTCTCGCCCGAGGACTGACCGATCGCGTCGCTGAGACTGCGGTCGGTCTCGATACCCGGCGAGAGGTTCGCACTCCAGGCGACGGTCGCGTCGGGGTCGGTCCGCACCGGCGGTTCGAGCACGAGCGGGTCGCCGTGAGTCGTGATCGCCACCGCGCCCGGCCCGGAGAGGAAGACGTTTGTCAGCCCGGCGGCGGAGGCGCCGCCGATGCTGCCGATCGTGTTGATCTCGTAGTCGACGTCGGCTCCGAACGCGAGCACGTCCTCGCCGTTGACCGAGATGGACTCGCCGGCGTCCAGATCGAGGAGCTGGATCCGCTTCTCCCGGTCGGCCACGTAGACGTGGCCCCGCCCTTCGACCTCCATCACGGGCGTCCCCTCGCTGGAGGCGGCCTCCTTGATGAACCCGGTGAGGCCGCCCTCTGCAGAGGACTTGCCGGTGAACGAGAGGTCGCCCTCGTAGGCGACCATCGCGCCGGCCTTGGTCATCACGGAGCCGTCGACGGCGATGTCGAGCAGCTTGCTGTTCTCCAGTTGGAACGAGTCGCCCCCCTCGTCGGGGGCGTTCTCGCTGACGAAGTCGTCGAGTTGCATGGACCAATCCAGAGCCGCACGCACGGCTCTACGCGGGGATGGGGGCGCCGTCGTCATATAAGTACGTGCTACCGCCCACCGAACGCTCCCGGTCAGCCGAACAGCCCGAATCGACCGCCCGAGTCGTCGTCTTCGTCTTCCTCCTCGTCGTCGACGAACCAGTCGCGGTCGACGGCGGTCTCGATCTCGTCGGTATCGGTGCCCTCGAAGAAGATGCCGATGAGGTGTTCGGTCAGTCGGACGTAGGCGTCGGCGGCGGGACTGGGCGGGGCGTTGAGCACGAGCGGCTCGTCGGCGGTGGCCTCGATGTCGTCGGGGATCACCGCGAGCAGCTTCGAGTCGAAACGCTCGGCGATAGCCTCCACGTCGGTCTCGGTGGTCGTTCGGTTGAGGACCGTGCCGATGACCTCGCCGTCGACGCGGTCGGCGAGTTCGGCGGTCTTGATCGCGTCGCCGACGGCCACGTCGTCGGGCGTCGTGATGAGGACGACGCCGTCGGCCAGGCCGAGGGGGACGGTCGTCTCGTGACTGAGACCGGCGCCGGTGTCGATGAGGACCACGTCGTAGGCGTTGCGCAGCGTCTTGATGACCTTCTTGAGTTTCGCGGGGTCGGCGTCGGCGAACGCCTCCAGGCTCTGCTCGCCGGGGATGATCGTGATCCCGCCCTGCACGTCCGTCAACGCGTCGCTGACGGCGCGGCCGCCGGCGAGGACCTGGTGAACGCTGGTCTCCGGTTCGACGCCGAGCATCGCACCGAGGTTCGCCATGCCCAGGTCGGCGTCGACGACGACCACGTCGTAGCCCTCCTCTTCCATGGCCGCCGCGACGTTGACCGCCGTCGTCGTCTTGCCGACGCCACCTTTCCCACCGGCAACTGTACAGACGTAGCCCGCCATTGTGTAAGGTCAAATCACGGGGGCCACATAAAGCCGCCGTCCGTTCTGACGGCCGTCGGACACCGCCGTTGTTCATACCAGAACGAGGACGTTCGAGACGTGGATCGCGACCAGCTGAAGCCCGCGGGCGGCCGCGATCGTCGGGACGACCAGCCGCCACGGGTCCCGCGACGCGTCCCCGACGGTCGGATAGTACCGCCAGATGCCGACCAGCAGCGCGACCGCCAGGCCCTTCTGGACGACCAGCCCGGGGTAGCCGAGGGTGGCGAGAAAGGCACGGGCGATCGGGTTGGCCTCGAACCCACCGAGCGCGAGGACGACCGTCGTCAGCCCGGTGTCGCCGACGGCGTAGACGACGAGCGCGAGCGCCCACGTCCCGGCGGTCACCGGCCGGTACCGTGGGTCGACCGAGCGGTACCACGCGCGCAGTCGTGCACCGACCGGTCCGCCACCGACGCGGCCGCCGAGAGCCTCGACTACCCGTCCGTAGATCCCGCCGTCGTCCGCCGCCGCGTCCGTGCTCATGGCGTGCCCACCCGCGGCCCCGCGTCGGCCGCTCGCCGCCGGTCGCCCCGCCCACCACGGGGGACGACGCTCGCGGCGCGTCCGTGCGAGTTCGTCACACTCCCGTCGCCTTAGCGATTGCGGCGACGGGCCGGAGAGGTCAACACTTACTTAGCCCCGAGCGCCCGAACCATGGACGATGAGTGAGCACGCCGAACAGTCGGACAAACAGAAATACGAGTTAGCGTTTCGACAGTAACACGTCGTAATACGTTTTGGCCGATTATCGGTAAGGGTGTGGTTGTTTCTCGAAGTTTAGTGTCACAATCAATATGAGTGGGTGAGAGATACGGCAGTCTTTTTTAAAACGCAAAGTCTCGGCCCCAAACTCAATGTGCGCAACTGAATTGCAGAAATTGAGAACAAATGCGTTAGAGCCTACCCCCTTGTCAAAAACTGTCACACTAAGCTTTGCGGTATTCCTGAGCCTTCGGGCGCGCTCCAGCCCAAAACTGAAACCACCCAATAGCAAACCAACCAACAGCCCACATTCCGCCAGTTGCGAAACTGAGTATGATGTGTGCCGCTCCTTTCCAGTGATGGTCCCGGTAATATCGTGCCACAACACCGGGGTACTCCATTGCATTAGGTTTCTCTTCCTCCGTATCTTCTTGTGTATCTCCCTCAGTCATTCTAACCACTTACTATCAGTTTTGAATCCCTTTTCTTGTCAAGGTTTCCCAGTCTGTTAAATCGCCTGCGAACCCGCAAAGTTGTCAAAAGGAGATGTTGGCCACTCAATCGGTGAATCACGGCAGGAACCTTCACCAAGACGGCTTCGAGGCCAATACTTCGGTGAAGAGTGGTTGAATGCTTCACCATGCCTTGTCTCCTCGCTTCGCTTCGGAGACATCTTATCACACTGCCGCGCCTTTCTGTCCACAATTCGGTTGTCGGAAGGACAAGCCGGGGCGTGTGATTACTTCCCCACATCCACCGAGAGTGTCGCCTTGGTGGAACCCCACCGAGTGGCGAGAAACACCAAGAGTGGAACCCTCCGGTTCTCACACTTCCATCAAAATCCCTCTTCCGTCCCTTGATGAACCTTTTTGTCCCCTTTGTCAATGTCCCGTCGCCAAAGTTGACACTAAGTTGTCACCTCCGGCAACCTCTCGACTGCCGGGCCGCAATGAAGGCTCACGTACTTTGTTCGGTGAACCGGGCGGGCGCACTTCGGTTTCTTGCATCTCCGCGTGTCACGCTTGCCGTCAATGGTAGGGCCGCACACTCCGAAGAGGAAGTTGCCCAACCTCTGGCAAACGCCGAAGGCTGAAAGACGAATGTTCGCTTTCGCTCCAAACCTGCGCTCGGTGGATTTGCCAGCGGTGAATACCGGGAAGCTCATCAATCGACTTTCCGTTTTACGGGAAGTGCTTTGCCTTTCCCAAACAGAAGTTTGCAAAACCGAAACTTTTATTAGGCTTCGGCTCCAAGAAAGAAGTGTAAGAGCCTTCCTTCTTGGCCTTCCATTCGGGCCATTTCCTCAGTCGCCAGAAGTGGCGACACTTGAATGAGGTTCGTTCCGCGAATGCGAAACGCTTAAGTCTTAACAAGACATTGTAGCGCCAGCTACTTAAACCTTTCGTTTACCCACATATTTTGCCGTGTTTACGAGCATTCGATAAAGCGGGAAATATTGCCGCCTTTCCACCGCTTGAGAATGCTTTTCGCTCTTTCCTTCGCCGTCTGTCGGTTCTCTTCAAACACGAAACGAATATTGTATCGCTCTTCCCATGCTTCGACAGTCCCGGCGACGGCGTTAGGATGAACATTTTGGCGATACTGCCCGCTCTCGAAGGTTTCCCACCGCTCTTCAACCAATACCACCATTGGTTTCTCGAAGCTCTCTGCCCGCTCACACTCGGCTTCAAATCGCTCTCTGTCGTGGGTGATACTACTGAGAAAGTCGGAAGCTGATTTTCGCTCAATCGCCCCGCTCACACCTTCGACAGTGTAATCTCCCGTTTCGAGAGTCGCCGTCTCACTGTCGGCAAAGTCCCACGGCTTTTGCTCTCTGGTATCAACCACGACAGTAACCATGCGTCACCTCCCCGGCGAGTTGCGCATTCCACTCTTCGGCAAGATTGTTTGCTCGCCGGATTACATACGTTGGGTGATACGTCGCCAACGGCTTACCAACCTCTTGAAAGTGGCAGTGAATGTGGTGATTGTGATTCAACTCTCCCGTTTTAATCTCGCCGTCTGAAAATATCGTATCTTCAATAATTCGCTCTGCGGTTTCCATCAACTCAGACGGCTCAAGCCTGTCACAGACGGGGAATCTAATCATAATCTCATCAATCTGTTCGTTAAATATGATACAAGACGGCATTTTCTGCCGATTGTGGGTTACAGGTGGTGAGCCGGGGAGTCTGAAATGTTTGTAGTCAAACATAGTGAGCGAAAGAAGGCCGGGGCGTGTGATTACTACCTCTCTGAGAGAGTGATTGTACCGCCGTCAACCGATTGAGCCGACAGGGTGAATGTCTCGCCGTCTGTGTGTCTCACCGCTCGGAAAACCTCATTCTGAGAGTTGTAATGGACTTCTCTGCCGTCTGCTACGTACCGATACACCGGAGTAGCACCGTCAAAGTAGCAACCGACAAACGGCAGAGTCTCGCCCTGCCATTGAACCGTCGCCTTGCCGGGGTTCAAGTCACGGAGAGCATTCCGAACCTGCATTCCGTCTGGTTTTTCCATCTTAGTCACCTCCAAGCCAACGGCCTTTGCTGTCCCGTTGCTTGCCGTCAATTTCGAGTGAGCCGTCGCCTTTGATTACAAAATTTTCATCCCCTAAATCTACGTCAAGGAGAACCGAAGCCATTTGGTGCGTAGCTCCTACGGCAAGCTGGCTTTGTTCCGGCGATTCGTTGCCCAACCTGTCACCGTCCCAGTCCCGAGTGTCGCTAAACTTTCCTCGAAACTCTCGCCACGCTTCCTCTGGTACGTAGATTACTACCTTCCGTGATGGAAGAGAACGTTTTCGGCTCATGGGCTAAAACGCTCTTTTAGCTCTTCTTGTTTCTTTTCAGCTTCGCTAAGCTCTGCCGCTTCGCCGTCGTCAGAACCGACACCGAACTTTTCTTTCAACTCGGCTTGTTTCTCTTCAATGGCTTCCTCAGATTCGCTAAGAGAGTCTACCCGTTCCTCTAAGACGGCTTCAACCACTTCGTCCACTGTCCCATACTCTTCGTTGGTGTGTCGGTTGACTTCCTGAGCCAACCGGACTATGCGCTCATTACTCATGGTTGTCACCTTCCAGAAGAGTATCAGCCATGTAGTAGATAGCCCTGCTGTGGCTTACTCCACTGTCACCGCCAAACCGCTCTTGCTTGAGTTGCTGTAGCTTATCGTAGCTCTCCCTATCGAGAGAAATATTAACCTTTTCTTGAGTTGCTGACATAGTTAGTCACCGAACCGTAGTAGGCCGACGTGAGCCGATGAAAGCTCACTCGGTAGTGGGGCTTTGTACGTTACCCGAAACGCCTAAATCCGCCAGAATGCGAAGGGATGGGCGGAATCGAGGGAAGTGCTTTGAGCCAAGCACATTGACAGATTGATACGTTCGAAATTGACCAAGACGGAAGTTTCCGACTTGTGAAACCCATCTTGACTGAGGTGATGGGAACCTCAGATATGTCAGACAACGAATTGTTGTCTATGTTGCCGTCTCCGACAACGATATATACTATGCGCTCCAACCACTTAAATCTTTCGGTTCTTAAGATAACTTACACAAACGCTCACGCAGATTGTATGCAGATTTGAAGGCCGTTTAGCGATTCTATGGACAGTATCGGCTCAAACGGTGTTTTAGCGGCCCTTGGTTCTTGAGGTAGTGGATTTGTCGCCTTTATCAAGGGAGAGGGTAATCACACGCGAGCGGCCTTGTGCGTAAGCATTTCGGCGTTTGAAGGTGCTAATTTCGGAAACAAGGCCGGGTGAAATCGGCCCTCGCCACAGAAATATTATGCATCTCATAAATGTGATACCGCCCCATGGAAGCCTGCTATTGCCTGAATATTGTGGGTAGAAGAGCTAAGAAAGGGCCGGGCCGCTGTGATTACTACTCAATCGTCCGTGGCTGGCCCACGACTTCGGAATGCCTGACGGACTTTATCATCATCGTCATGTAAGTAAGTCTCCGTAGTTACGTCGGTTGATTCATGTCCCAAAGCCTTCGACAAGTGATACAAGTCCCAACCATTCGAGAGAGCGGCCATAGCAAATGAGTGGCGAAGGACATGAGGAGTTACTGAATGCAGAGTGTGGCCGTTAGCATTCTCACCGTATTCAGACTGTAATCCGGCTTCCTTCGCGGCTTCCCTAACAACCTCTTCGACAGTCTGCCGAGTGATATTCTCACTGTGGCTGGTTGGGAAGAGGTATTCGCTCTCATCTGAGTAGTAGACTGCTGGCCGTCGCTCATTCAGCCACACGTCCATTGTTAAATCAAGTTTCTCCTGATAGTAGACTGTCCGGTTCTTTCGGCCTTTGCCACGGATTTTGATACTCCGCTCTTCGGTATCTACGTCTGCTGGATACCGAATTTCGCAAAGCTCAGTAACTCTTACTCCGGTTTGGAAAATGAGCCTTACCATTAATTCGTCCCTGAGCTTATCGGTGGCCCGCGCCAGTTTGTCCACTTCCTCCGGTTCCAACCATTCCAAATCTTCGCGGGTTTCTCGGCTCTTGAGGGTGTCTTGGTGCTTCGAGGAGTAGTCTGCTCTGTCGGCAGGGGTATTACGTCCGAACCTGTCAATGTCGATTCTGTCGGTGTCTGCCAGCTTGTTAGCAATCCCGTAGAAGGCCGCGAGTGCGCCTTTCCCTTTCCGAACCGAAGCGTCTGAATTAGACTGTTCATCAAGGTGCGCATACCAGTCTTCTACGTCCACAAACTGTGTATCTTCTATCGGTTTGTCTAACCACTCCCGAAAGTCGTGGGCCATTGAGCGGTAATACTCTGCCGTCTCTGGTGAAATCTGTCCACCGCCTTTCTTTTGCTTCCTGTCGAACCGTTCAAGAACCCGCTCAAAATCCTTGTCCTTCATTTCGCGGCCCTCCATGCGTACACACGGCCACTGTCCATTTCAGCAATCTCGACAATCCCGCTTTCTTTGGCCATTTTCTCCATTTTGCTTCTAACGTCTGCCGTATCTGCCCCAATGCTTTCAGCAACGTCTTGAGCCGAGTGTACGGAGTCGTGAAACTCCAAATCGCTTTCGTCCCAATTGCCCCGCTCTTTGTCTGTCCATGCGACAACCTCCAAATTGCTGTGAATCGCCTTTTTCAAGTCGAACCCGGCTTCGGCTTTCTCCGTCTCTTCGAGGGCAGACAACCGTTCTTCTACGTCGCCAATGGCCGTATTCACCTTCCGAAGTTGGGTAAGAACCTCTCCCTCCGTGGCTTCGCTTCCTTCGACTGAGCGGCTTTCACGTCGTTGTTCAATGTCGTATTCCCCACTGATTTCTTTCTGGACAGAGAGCCGTATTAGGTGGCTCACACTGTCCACTTCGGCATTCTCTTCTACGTATTCGTCCCATTCCTCTGCGGTGGAAGCCGACACCTTAACCGTCTTGGTAGTCTTTTCTCCCATATCCAGCAATGAGTGACTCCAACGAGGAAAGTATTACGGAGCAATACCAACAGAAGCAAAAATACGAGTTCCGCAAGGTCATCGAGGAGCTCAAGGGCTACAGCGGGTCGGGGACGCAACTGGTCTCGATCTACATCCCGGAGGACCGCCAGGTCAGCAGCGTCGTCGCCCACGTCACCCAGGAGCACAGCGAGGCCGCCAACATCAAGTCCAAGGACACCCGCACGGCCGTCCAGGACGCCCTGACCTCCATCAAGGACCGGCTGCGGTACTACGACACCTACCCGCCGGAGAACGGGATGGTCGTCTTCTCGGGCTCCATCGACACCGGCGGCGGCCGCTCGGAGATGATCACTCGGACCCTCGAGAGTCCGCCCCAGCCCATCGAGTCCTTTCGCTACCACTGCGATTCGGACTTTCTCACGGAGCCGCTGGAGGAGATGCTCGCCGACAAGGGCCTGTTCGGCCTGGTCGTCCTCGACCGGCGCGAGGCCAACGTCGGTTGGCTGCGCGGCAAGCGCGTCGAGCCCGTCAAATCCGCCTCCTCGCTCGTGCCGGGCAAACAGCGCAAAGGTGGTCAGTCCGCACAGCGATTCGCCCGCCTGCGCCTCGAAGCGATCGACAACTTCTATCAGGAGGTCGCGGGGATGGCCAACGATCTGTTCGTCGACCAGCGCCACGAGATGGACGGCGTCCTCGTCGGCGGCCCCTCGCCGACCAAAGACGAATTTCTAGACGGCGACTACCTCCACCACGAACTGGGCGACATGGTGCTGGGGAAGTTCGACGTGGCCTACACCGACGAGTCCGGCCTCCACGACCTAGTCGACGCCGCCCAGGACGTCCTCGACGAGCACGAGATGCTCCAGGACAAGAAGTACATGGAGCAGTTCTTCGACGAGCTCCACGACGGCGACCTCGCCACCTACGGCTTCGGCCCCACCCGCGAGAACCTCAACATGGGCGCCGTCGAGACGCTGCTACTCAGCGAGGACCTGCGCCAGGACGTGGCCATCTACGACTGCCCCAGCGGCCACACCGAACGCGAGTTGCTCGGGCAATCGGAGCCGCTGGACGACGACCGGGCCTGCGACCGCTGCGGCGAGACCATGGAGGGCGAGCGCGACGATGCAATCGACCACCTCATGGAACTCGCCGAACAGCGCGGTACCGAGACCTACTTCGTCTCGACGGACTTCGAGAAAGGCGAACAGCTGCTCTCGGCGTTCGGCGGCATCGCCGGTATCCTGCGGTACTCTACTGGGGTCTAAGCCCCGCGTCGCTCACCGGTTCTCCGTCGATTTCCCGACCGATCAGCCGCGGCGCCGTCCGCGAGCGACCGGCGGTCGAGGGACTCGCGAGTAATCGGGCGTTACCGAAAGGGAGAGAGTGTCGCCGGCGTACCCGGGAGGCGGGGGGGAGTGCCTCCGTCGGGCCACCACCGGCGACGCGAAATGGGTGCTGGTGGTAAGGGGGGGATTGGGGGGGAGACGACGACGGGTCCTACGTGTCGTCGCGGCGGCACCTGGCATCGATGCCGCGTTATCCAATATTACCCCGCGATGTAAATGCGATGTACCTAACAGAGTAGGGGAGCCAATTCCAGCGTCGAAAGGCATGGCCTACCAGGCGGTAACTCACAATACTCCGCGATCACAGCAGTTGTTCGAGTTGCCGTCGGCGGGTGCGCAGGTCGGCCTCGGCGTCGACGCCCGAGTCGTCGGCGAGGCGGTCGAGCGCGAGCAGCGGGTCGGTCCCGGCGCGTTCGACGCTCGTCAGGAGGGCGGAGATCTCCGCGCGGTTGGTCGCAAGCGACGGGATCAGGCCGACCATCAGCACGAACGGGACGGCCGCGTCGTCGTTCGACGGGACGGCGTCGCTGATCGCGGTGAAATCGGGCAGGTCGGCGGGCGGATCGGCGACGGGGCGGAGGGCGAGACAGCGGGTACAGACCTCCGCACCCCCGCTGTCTCCGGGCAGGGCGTCGCGGTACTGCTCGGGGACGGTGAAGGCGAGCGTCGGCGCGCCGCAGTCGGGACAGGTCACGTCCGCCCGTGCGCGCGGCGCGGACTAAACGGTGGCGGGGTACACAGTCGCCGGTGCGGTGGCGGGGCACACAGTCGCCGGTGGCGGGAGGACGATGAAGACGGCAACCGAACGAGATGTGGAGAAGGAGAGAACGCGACCGTAGTCAGTCGTCGGCCGGGACGGGCTCTTCCTCGGCGTCTTCTTCCTCGGCGTCCTCGGCGGCCTCCTCGCGTTCCTTCTTGTCTTTGATCTTCTTCATGCGGAAGATCTCTTCGCGCTCCTGCTCTTCGAGCTTCTGCTCGATGTACTCCTCGTTGGCGCGCAGTTCCGGCAGCAGCTTGAACTCCAGAGCGTTGACGCGGCGCTTGGTCGTCTCGATCTCGTCGAGCATCTTCTTCATCGCCGTCTCGACCTCGGCCGCGAGGATGATCTGGTCGAGCAACTCCTCGTAGGCCTCGGCGGCCTCGTCGATGCGGGCGCTGGTCCCGAGGACGCCGTAGCCCCGCTCGTCGAGGCTCTTGGAGACCTTCGTCGAGTCGATCTGGGGGATGTAGACGCCCATGACGCTCTTGGACTGGGTCGTGAGCTCGGGATGTTCCTTGAGCGCGGCGGCCGCACCCCGCACGGCCACGTCGCCGTCGAGCGCGCGGGCCATGTTGATCGCGTTCTGGGCTTCCTCGTACTTCTCGTCGAGGTCGGCGCGCACGTCCTGGGCCTCGTCGAGGATGTCCATGAACTCCATGATGAGGCCGTCGCGCTTCTGCTCCAGCGTGTCGTGCCCGCGCTCGGAGAGCTCGATGCGCTCCTCGATCTGCATGAGCTCCTTGCGAGTGGGTTTGACGTCCTCGGCCATTTGATCCGGGTTTGTCCGCGTAGGCAGTTAACCGTTTTCAGTCCGGGCGGCGCGAACATCGTGAGCGGAGCGAACGCCGCCCGGACGAGCGAGGCGCTCCCTCCGGTCGCGCCTCGCTACCAGTAGCCCGCGATTCGGTCGAGCCACGTCACGACGACCACGTGAGGCAGCGTCAACACGGCGATCGCGACCAGGTAGACGCCGGTCGCGCCCGCGAGCGTGGGCTCGGGCGCCGGCGCCACCCACCACAACCCGGCACAGCCGACGAGCGCGACGAGCGTCGGGACGGCCGCCTCGCGGGCGAACCGTCCGAGTGCGGGCGCGAGTCGTCCGCCTTCGAGGGCTGCGACAGCCCGGTCGTCCAGCGCGATGACCCGCGCGACGTGGCGGGGCGCGTGCCAGCAACAGAAGTACAGTCCGACCGCGAACACGGGCGGAACGGCGAGGAAGTAGGCCCACAGCAGGCCCGTCTCGCCGGCGTCGACCACCCACGCCCGCCGGTCGGCCGCCGCGCGGTAGCCGACCGCGAGCGTCGCGAGCGTCAGGCTCCCGAGCGCGGCCCCGAGGGCGAGTCGCGCGTCGGCGGTGAACGGCCACGCTGGCACCGACCCGCCGAACGGGGCGACGAAGGAGGTCAGGACTGCGCGGTAGCGGTCGGGAAACGCCAGTAGCGGGACGCCCATCGGCAACGCGCCGCGGACGGCGAGGGTCAGCCCACGCCGCCACCGCGCGTCGAGGTGGTCGGCGTCGAGCACCGCTCGGAGCGGGTGGATCTCGCCCTGACCCCAGTGGAACCACGTCAGCGCGAGGAACGCGCCCGCGGCGACGAGCGGCGCGCGGAACCACACGAGCGCGTAGACGCTGCCCGCGATCAGGTAGACGACGCCGACGACCGCGAGCCACCGGCGGGCGAAGCGGGCGGCAGCGGTGCGCCGCCACGGCCTTCGAAGGTCGGGGGAATCGTCTCCCCGGCCGGCCGCTGCCCTGGGAAGCGCCGCCCAGTCGACGGCGCCGTGTGGCATCCCGAAGGCGACGACGCTGACGACGAGCGGGGCGTACCGCCACGCCGGCGGGATCGACAGCCCGCCGGCGAACGCGAGCGTCGCGACGCCGACGGGGAGCCAGGGAACCCAGACGACGAGCGCGCGCAAGGGCGCCCGGGCGGCCGGCGGGACGCGGGCGTCGGCTCGCTCGCGGGCTAGCGCCATCGGTGGACCACCCAGCGGAACAGGACGAGGCCCTGAACGACGAAGCAGTTCGTCACGAGGAAAAACAGCATCTCCTCGACCGGGAGGCCGGCGACCGCCAGCCCCGTAGTGTAGGTGTCGGAGATGGTCCAGACGCCCGCCTGGATAGCCAGGCGGTCGACCGCCCAGAGGTACGCCGACGGGACCAGCACGGCGACGGCGACGCGGGCACGGACGCGCCAGAGGTACCGCCAGCCGACCGCCCACTGCAGCGCCAGTACCGGCCCGGCCCACGCGAGGATCGCGCCGAGATACGTCGTCGCCGGCGCGGTCAGCGCGAGGAGGCCGACGGCGCCGACCACGAGGCCGGCGCCGGCCCCGAGGACGCGGTCCCGCCGACTGTGGGAGACCCCTTCGAGTACCGGGCCGGCGACGTGGAGCGCCCACAGCGTCGTCAGCGCGGGCTGGAGGACGAAGAACGCGATCTCTTCGTACGGGACGCCCCACAGGCGGCCCGCGACCGTGCCGGCGCCGTAGGACCACACGCCCATCGAGATGAGCAGGCGGTCCCACGGCGTCGTGTACGCCACCGCGAGGACGGTGACGACCGCCAGCCCGCTCGCTCCGACCCGCCAGTCGACGCTGTCGCGACGGTGGTGGACCGTCGCCGTCAGCGCCGCCAGTACCGGCAGGACGTACAGCGCGTGGAACTGGACGTAAGTCAACGAACTCATCGTATCGGTCTCCGGAGGCCGCAACCGTAGTCGGTTCGGGCCGATTCTCGGCCGTGATACTGTTCGGCGGTGACGGCGGCCCGACGGAGTGGGCCAGTTCGGCTCCCACCGAGTCCGTGTCGGGCTACGTTTCGTCTCCTACAGGCTAGTACGGGACGCCCGGCCGCGCCGGCCGGCCGTCGCGACGAGCGAGCGTCGCGTCAGTCGTCGGCGGTCGCGGCCGCGCCGGTGCCGCTCGCGGCGGAGACGTCGTCGAGGACCTGCCGGCTCGACAGCAGCAGGAACCCGAAGCCGACCTTCGCGACCAGGTCCAGTACCATGAACCCGGCCGTCTCGACGAACAGGACGCTCCCGCTGACTTCGGGGAGCAGTCCCAGCCCCTCGGTGCCGGCCAGCCACCACACCGGGTAGACCAGCCAGACCGCGACGATCAGGTTGCGCAACTGTGCGAACTTCGCGCCCACGTCGCTGCCCAGTTCCTGGGCCTGCTCGGTGAGCGTCCCGAACAGGAAGTACAACAACACCAGCAGGAAGCCGGTGCTGATCCCCCACCAGACCAGTCGGCGGGCGCCGTCGTCGAGGCCGGCGACCACGAAGTTCCCGCCGGCCAGCGTCGCGATCGCACCGGTGCCGATCATCAGCGCGTCGAGGCTGACCAGCGTCGTCAGCTGGTTGCGGTTTGCCCGCGCGAGCAGTCCGAGGTCGATCAGCAACAGCGGCGTCGTGAACAACCAGTCCGTGTACCGCGCCCAGTAGATACTGAGCTCCTCACCGGCGACGTTGACCGTCGTCAGTCCGAAACCGGTCGCCATCGCGAGATAGTTCACGCCGGCGATCGCCGTGATAAGTATCGTCACGATGTAGAATTCCTGGCGCTTCTGGTCTTCTTCGCCCCAGCCGCGGGCGATGAAGTACAGCATGCCCAGGAACATTCCTACCGTCCCGATCCACAGCCAAATTTGTTCGCTACCTGGTGATGGCATGACTACACCTAGCACTGGGGATTTTTGCCTCAAAAGAAAGATGCCCAACTAGTTGGATTTGGACCTGGTACTGCTGTCTCTTTGTCAGTTGGTAGTAGCGACGTCGAAAGCGTCATTTTCCGAAAAGATGCCAGCAAGTTCCCCCGTTCGGCGCGCACGTTCGAAGACAGGAGTATATAAATTCGGACGACGGAACGACACCGCGGTCAGTCGTACAGTTCCTCGAAGACCTTCCGCTGGGCCGCCCGGAGGTGCTGGTGGAACGTGGAGCGGCCGATATCCATGGCCGCGGCGAGGTCCTCCCCGTTCGTCTCGCGGGGCCACTCGAAGAAGCCGCCGACGATGGCGGTCTGGAGCGCGGTCGACTGGCGGTCCGTCAGCCGGTTGTCGATGCGCGCGCGCACGTCCTGGCGGTTCTCGGCCGGGCGCTCGTGCTCGCGGTAGGCCGACAGATCCGCGCCGTCGACTCGATCTTCGACGGCCTCGACGACCGTCCGCGGCTGCGCCTCGGGCGGGATCTCGACTGTCAGGTCGCCGGTACCGCCCGCGGCGGACATCGCGGCGATACGTCCACCTCGGTCGAGCAACAGCCGGACCAGCGGTGACTCCGAGACGCTGAATTCGACGACCGAGCGGCCGTCGCCCGTCGTAACTGGCGTACACGCGGTCACGTCCTCGCGGGCGGCCGCGGCCTCGACGACCGCCGCCGGTTCGGCGTTCGTCTCGAAGAAGAAGGTCGTCGGCCCGGCCTCGCGCGTGACGGTGCCGGTGTGAACGAACTCGGCGTCGAGCGCCGCCGAAAGCCCGACGAAGAAGGGGTCGTCGCCGGCCAGCGAGAACGCTAACTCCGTCACGTCGTCGGAGCCGAGCAACCGCTGGGAGGTCAGCGCGTGCAACGCCATCGCGGTCGACTGCGCGACCGCCGCGAGCACGCGCTGTTCGGGCTCGGGGAGTCGGGCGTCCGGGCGGAGGCCGACGACGAGGACTCCGTAGCCCACGTCGCCGTACTGCAACGGCAGGGCGGCCAGCCCGCCCGCGCCGCCGTCGACCAGTCCGTCGTAGACCGGCGGGACCGCCTCGGCGTCGACGAACTGCGCCTCGCCGGTCCGGGCGGCCCGCGCCGCCGGGTCCGTGCCGTCGACCGGGAGTTCGAGCGCGGGCGGGTCCGCGACGCCCGCCCAGGTACTCGGGGCGATCGAATCGGTCGCCGGCTCGGCCTCACCGACCCACGCCAGCGCGTACTCGTCGGTCTCGGCCAGTCGATCGGTGACCGCCCGCTCGACCGCCGCCCGCCCCTCCGCGCTCAGCAACGCGCTGGTGACGTCCGTCAACAGGCCGTCGAGCCGGTCGAGTAGCGCCTCGACTTTCTGGCGTTCGGTCCTGGCCTTCTCGGCCTGGCGCTGGGCCTCCCGCTCGGCCTCGACGCGGTCGGTCACGTCCTCCTGGAAGCCGACGTAGTGGGTCGGCTCCCCGTCGTCGCCGCCGATCGGCGCGATGTGGACCCGGTTCCAGAACTCCTCGCCGTCGTCGGTGTAGTTGACGAGTTCGACCGAGACCGGCTCGCCGGCGTCGATCGCCGCCGCCATCTCCGCGATCTTCGCCTCGTCGGACTGGTCGCCCTGCATGAAGTTGCAGTTGCGACCGAGCACCTCCGCCTCGTCGTAGCCCGCCAGCTCCTCGAAGGCGTCGTTGACGTAGATCAGCGGCGTGTCTCGGCGTTTCCCGTCACCGATAGTGATCCCCACCGGCGCCTCGTCCATCGCCCGGTCTTTCAGCTGTTCGGTCACCTCGGCGAACCGACGGTCGCCCGCCGCGACCGCCGCGTCGAGCCCGTCGACCAGCGCGCCCAGTTGCTTCTCGGGCGGGTCGCGGGGCACGTAGTCGGTGACGTCGGCGGCGATGGCGTCACTCGCCAGGTGTTCGTCGCCGACCGCAGTGAAGACCAGAAACGGGAGGTCGTCGGTCCGCTCGCGAACGTCACGGAGCAGTGCCAGCCCCGAACTATCGGGCAGCCGCCGCTCGCTGACGACGGCGGCCGGGGGGTCGGTCTCGATGGCGTCCAGCGCCGCCGTCGCGTCCCGCGCCCGTTCGAACGCGTAGCCCGCATCGCGGAGCGCGTCGGCGACCGGCGCCGCGCGCTCGTCGTCGGGATCGACGTACAGCACTCGTCGCCCCGCCCCCGCAGTGGAGCGAGTCATGCACCGAAGTACTTGCGGGTCCGTCAAGAGCGTTGTCCTCGCATCCACTCGGGATCCGGCAACGTCGTCCGCTGTTTCGACTGGCCGACCGGCGACTGGAAAAACTCGTCGGCGACGGAACCGTCCTCAGTCGGCGGCGACTTCGGCCTCGACGTCCTCGCGGTAGTACTCCGCGATGTTCTCCTCGTCGATGCGGTTGAGCTCCTCCTTGGGGAGCATCGAGAGGAGATCCCAGCCGATGTCCAGCGTCTCCTCGATGTCGCGGTTCGTGTCGTAGCCCTGCTGGACGAACTCCTCTTCGAACTGCTCGGCGAAGTCGAGGTACTTGTTGTCACGCTCCGAGAGCGCCTCGCGACCGACGATGTTCACGAGGTCGCGCAGGTCCTCGCCCTCGGCGTAGGCGGCGTAGAGCTGGTCGGAGACGCCGCCGTGGTCACCGCGGGTGAGCCCCTCGCCGATACCGTCGTCCATCAACCGGGACAGCGACGGCAGCGGGTCGATCGGCGGCTGGATGCCCTCGCTGTTGAGGTCGCCGTCGATGAGGATCTGCCCCTCCGTGATGTACCCGGTCAGGTCCGGGATCGGGTGGGTGATGTCCTCGCTGGGCATCGTCAGGATGGGAATCTGCGTGATGGAGCCCTCCTCGCCCTTGATACGGCCGGCTCGCTCGTAGAGCTGAGCGAGGTCGGTGTACATGTACCCGGGGTAGCCACGTCGGCCCGGAACCTCCTCGCGCGCCGCGCCGATCTCGCGCAGCGCCTCACAGTAGTTGGTCATGTCCGTGAGGATGACCAGCACGTGGTACCCCTTGTCGAAGGCGAGGTACTCCGCGGTCGTGAGGGCGAGTCGCGGCGTGACCGTCCGCTCGACGGCGGGGTCGTCCGCGAGGTTCATGAAGACGACCGAGCGTTCCAGCGCGCCGGTGCGCTCGAAGTCGTCCATGAACTCGTTGGCCTCCTCGGCGGTGATCCCCATCGCACCGAAGATCACCGCGAACTCGGAGCCCTCGTCGTCGCCGTCGTCGCCCTCTTCCTCCGGGACGGAGGCCTGACGGGCGATCTGCAGGGCCAGGTCGTTGTGGGGCAGCCCCGCACCCGAGAAGATGGGGAGCTTCTGGCCGCGAACGAGCGTGTTCATGCCGTCGATGGCCGAGACGCCCGTCTGGATGAAGTCCTCGGGGTACTCGCGGGAGTAGGGGTTGATCGCTTCGCCGACGATGTCCCGTCGCTCGTCGGGGACGATGTCGGGGCCGCCGTCGATGGGGTTGCCCGACCCGTCGAGGACGCGGCCGAGCAGGTCCTCGGTGACGGGCATCTTCATCGTCTCGCCGAGGAACCGGACCGACGAGTCCGTGTCGATGCCCTCGGTGCCTTCGAACACCTGGATTGCGACGTGGTCCGACGAGGAGTCGAGCACCTGGCCGCGGCGGGTCTCGCCGTCGCCGGTCTCGATCTCGACGATCTCGTCGTAGCCGATCGGCTCGTCGGTCTCGACGTGGACCAGCGGACCGCTGATTTCCGTGATTGTCTGGTATTCTTTCATCGTTAGTACAGGGAGCGCAGTTGTTCGGTGATGTCGTCTTCGAGCTGGTCGACGAACTCGTCGACCTCGTCGTCGGGCGTCGTGCCGATGCGGTTCAGGCGCGGCGCGGCGTCGATGCCCGTGATCTCGTCGATCGGGACGCCCGCGTCGAGCGCGTCCTCCGCCTCGTCGTTGAACGTCCGGATCGCGCCGAGGATCCGGTAGGTCTTGTGGGGCGGACAGTAGCGGTCGACGTCGTGCAGCGCGTTCTGCTGGAGCCACGCCTCCTTGATGAAGCGCGCGACTTCCAGGGTCAGCTGCTGGTCCTCGGGCAGGGCGTCCTTGCCGACGAGCTGGACGACCTCCTGCAGTTCGCCGTCCTCGTCGAGCACGTCGATGCCCCACTGGCGCTGTTCGGGCCAGTCGTCGGCGACGTTGTCCTCGAACCACGGGTCCAGCTGGTCCCGATACAGCGAGTACGAGTCGTTCCAGTTGATCGCCGGGAAGTGTCGCTTCTCGGCCAGGTCCGAGTCCAGCGCCCAGAACGTCTTGACGATACGCAGCGTGTTCTGGGTGACCGGCTCGGAGAAGTCACCGCCGGGCGGCGAGACGGCGCCGATCGCCGAGATCGAGCCCTCGGTGCCGTTGATGTTGTCGAAGTAGCCGGCCCGCTCGTAGAACTGCGACAGGCGGGCGGCGAGGTAGGCAGGGTAGCCCTCCTCGCCGGGCATCTCCTCCAGCCGCGAGGAGATCTCGCGCATGGCCTCGGCCCACCGCGAGGTGGAGTCGGCCATCAGCGCTACGTCGTAGCCCATGTCGCGGTAGTGTTCCGCGATGGTGATCCCGGTGTAGACGCAGGATTCCCGGGCCGCGACCGGCATGTTCGACGTGTTGGCGATGAGGCAGGTCCGGGCCATCAGGGCGTTGCCCGTCTGGGGGTCCGGCAGCTCCGGGAAGTCGTCGATGACCTCCGTCATCTCGTTACCCCGCTCGCCACAGCCGATGTAGACGACGATGTCGGCGTCGGCGAACTTCGCCAGGCTCTGCTGGGTGACGGTCTTCCCGGAGCCGAACGGACCCGGGATGGCCGCGGTCCCGCCCTTCGCGAGCGGGAACAGGCCGTCGAGGATGCGCTGGCCGGACGTGAGCGGCTCCGTCGGCGTCTGCTTGTCCTCGGTGGGTCGGGCCTCGCGGACCGGCCACTCCTGGCGCATCTGGATCTCGGTCCCGTCGTCGAGTTCGGCGACGGTGTCCTCGACGGTGAAGTTGCCCGACTCGATCGAGACGACCTCGGCCGTCTCGCCCTCGTCGAGGGCGCCCGGCGGCACCATCACCTTGTGGTCGATACTGGGCGTCTCGGGGACGATGCCGACGATGTCGCCGCGGGCGACCTCGTCGCCCTCGGAGACGTCGGGGGTGAACTCCCAGGTCTTCTCCAGGTCGATACCGGGGGCGTCGACGCCCCGGTCGAGGAAGGCCGACCCCATCTTGTCCTCGAGGACGTCGAGCGGGCGCTGGACGCCGTCGTAGATGGAGTCCAGCATGCCCGGGCCGAGGTCGACCGACAGCGGCGCGCCCGTCCCTTCGACGGGTTCGCCGGGCGAGACCGCGGAGGTCTCCTCGTAGACCTGGATCGTCGTAATCGCTCCCTCGATCTCGATGACCTCGCCCATCAGTCCCTCTTCGCCGACGTAGACGACGTCGTTCATCTTCGCGTCGAGGTTCTTGGCCGTGACGACCGGCCCCGACACGCTCTCGATGACGCCGTCCTCGCGAACGGTCGTGTCTGTTGCTTGGCTCATGTTAGTCTTCCTCCATCAGGTCGATGCCGATGGCGCGTTTGATCTGCTCGCGCAGTCCGCTGGAGCCGGCCTCGCCACCGAGGGTGACCAGCACCGGCTCCACGCTCGTTTCGACGTCCGAACGGACGTTCCGGGAGAGGTGGTCGAGGTCCTCGTCGTGCATCACGAGGATGCCCACGTTGTCGTCGTCGAGCATCTCCCGGACCGCGTCGTCGAGCTGTTCGTCCTTGTCGTCGTCGGGCACGTCCGCGAACTCCCGGACGCCGGCGAGTCGGAAGCCGGTCGTGAAGTCCGGACTGCCGACGACGGCGATCTCCTGGCTCATCGTACCACCAGTTCCTCGCGGATCTGCTCCGGCGAGAGCCCCGCCTCGCGACCGCGCGCGACCGCGCGGATGTTGTTGATCTCCCGCTCCTTGGCGAGGACGTACGACAGCACCGGACAGACCGATAGGGGATAGCGGTTCGAAAGCGTGTCGGCGTACGCCAACAGCGCCGCGTCCAGCGCGTGCTCGAACTCGATGAGGCTGTCGGCCTCGTCGAGGACACGCAGCGCCTCGTCGAGGTCGTCGCCGTAGGTGCTCTCGCGGATCCGCTCGACCAGCGCCGCCTCGTCTTCGACCAGCTGGCGCAGCTCCTCGGCGTCGAACAGCCGACCGCCCTCGATGAAGTACTCCGCCGGGTCCATCTCCGTCTCCGTCCGCGCGAGTCGGAGCACGTTCCGGACGTTCCGGAAGTCGATCTCCGCCCGCAGGAACTGCACGTACAGCTCCGTCGGCCGGTCGGGGTTGCTCGGGAGCCCCTCGATGAGCGTCTCGTAGAACGTCCGGTCGACCGCGTTCTCCAGCGGCACCAACAGTCCGGTCGACTCGTAGTCCTCGAGGGCCGCCTCGAGCGGTTCACCGAAGATGGTTCCCTCGAGCGCGGCCAGGACGTCGTCGACCGACTCTGCCCCGAGCAGTCGCGTGAGCTGATCCTCGGAGAACTCGCCCGCCCGAATGAGGTCGTCCTCGACGTCGGTCGCGTCGGCGCCCGAATAGACGCCACGCAGGACCGTCTTGACGTTCCAGGCGTCGAACTTGCGGAGGTACCGGACGACGTAGTCGTACAGTTTCCCGTCCGACCAGCGAAGCAGGTCCTCGAAGTGCTTGGCGAGGTTCTGGTTGAGCGCGTACTCGATGAGGTCGACACCGTCGTGTCGGGCGCCGAGCCGGTTCATCTCGGCCTCGTACTCCGACTCCTCCATGAAGCGGGCGATCTCGCCCGGCCCCATGCGGACCAGCTTCCGGTAGTCGTCGTCGTCGAACAGCGACGACCGACGGGACCGCACGCGGGCGTTGACGTACTCGTAGTTGCTCGTCTGTTGGTCCGGCGCGCTCATTGGTCTTCGAACAGACGGGTGCTGATCTCCCGGAGTTCGTCCTCCCAGACGTCCGCCAGCACCGAGTCGAACGTGTTGTTCACCCGGACTCGCGAGGCCTCACTCTCGACGACGACCCCGCCGAGACAGTCGCGCTCGCCGGCGTACTCGTAGCCGTGTTCGTCGGCCAGGTCGGTCAGCAGCTCCTCGTCGTCGGCGCGACCGTACACCCGCACGTCGTCGCCGTCGTCGAACTCCTCGCTGGCGGCGTCCAGCAGGGCCCGCGTCAGCTCCTCGCGCTCGTCACCGTCCAGCGCCGTCAGCTCGTCCTCGACGGTCGCGCGGACCTCCTGGAGCACGTCCCGGCGAGCGCCGAGCCGTTCCTGTTTGGCCTCGAGGTTCGCGCTCGACAGCATCTGCTCGCGCTCCTGCTCGATCGTGGCCTCGACCTCCTCGGCGCGCTCCTCGCGGATGGCCTCGGCGTCGGCCTCGGCGTCTTCGATGATCTCCGTCGCCTGTGCCTCGGCGTCGGCCCGAACTTCCTCCGCACGCGCGCGGGCCTCGTCTCGAATGTCCTCTACGACTGTATCGAGGCTCATGTGTAGTGAAAGGGTTCTCGGTGCGGTTACTGCGCGATGAAGATCGTCACGAACGCGATAATGACGAGCGTCTCCGGGAGCGCTGTGAAGATCAGCGCCGGGACGAACACGTCGTCGTCCTCCGCGACGGCGCCGACTGCCGCCGACCCGATGCCGCGCTGGGCGTAGCCCGTCGCGAGCGCGCCGAGCCCGACCGCGATCGCCGCGGCCCCCTGATTCTCGAGGACGGGACTGCTGCCTTGCTGCAGTGCGACTGCCGCCAGCTGTAGAGCGTTTTCGAACATTGTTGTTGTGGATGCCGGGATTGGTTTCCGTACAGGGTGACGTTTGCTCTATGCGGGGCATAAAGGTTCTCAAATCCGCCGGCAGATACGCCCAGTCCGGACGTCTCTCCGTGTGTCACGGTGTCAGCCCACTCGACCGAGACGGTAGTCGTTCGAAACCACCGAAAATCGAACGGTCGCGGAAGACCCGAGCGGCCTACTGGTCGCGAGTGTAGACCCGCTCGCGTCCGAACGGCGAGTAGGTCTCGCCGTCGCCGTCGTAGAACTTCTCGAAGAACTCGAAGTACTCCAGACGGATGGACTGGATACCCGAGGAGGTCACCCCGAGGATGAGCACGACGATGTGGCCGAGGATCAGCACGAGCACCCCGAACACCAACATCGCCGGGCTGCCGTGGAACATCCCGCCGAAGATGACCGTCGCGCCCTCGTAGTTGTTCTGGACGTACTGCGGGCCGTAGTCCAGCATGTAGTGGAACTCGCCGTGGTGCTGGTAGGCGCCGAAAAAGAGGAGGTTGACCGCGAAGGCCATCCCCGCCTTGGCGAGCAACACCGCGGCGATCCGCAGGTACGACAGCGCGTGGGCCAGCACGACGTGGATCTCGACGAGTTCGTGGGCCGGTCCGAGCGCCAGCAGGGCCATCCCCGCCAGCACCATCGCGCCACCGAGCATCCCGACCTCGGTCGGGAAGCCGGTGAATCCGAGGTGGAACGCGGCGGTGTCGCCGCTGCCGAACACCTCGAAGAGGAAGTCGGGCTTGGCGCCGTCGAACAGGCGGCTGAAGACGAATAGCCAGAGACCGTTGAGCGCCAGGATCCACGAGCCGCTCTCGATGACGGCCTCCTTGACGCCGTGGAGCTGGGTGTTCTCGACGAACGAGAGGGCGTAGGCCGTGTTGAGGTGCAGGATACCGAACAGCACGGTCACCACGAACCACGCGCGGGCCCAGTAGCCGGTGGCCGGCGACAGGCCCTTCTCGATGGGCGGGTGGGACATGCCGAGGCCGTTGACCCACAGCTGCTCACCGAGGATGTGCAGTCCGAATAGCTCGCCGTAGAGGACGCCGAATATCGTCGTCGACACACCGGCGGCGATCGTGATGATGCCGAGGTTCGAGAAGGCGTCGGAGTCGAAGTTCGCGTAGATGTAGTAGCCGATCGCGGTGTAGATGATCCCGTAGCCGGTGTCCCCGATGATGAAGCCGAACATCAGGGGGAAGGTGAGAAAGAGGAGGATCGTCGGGTCGAACTCGGAGTAGCTCGGGCGCCCGACGGCGCGGGTCAGCAGTTCGAACGGTTTGATCGTGCTGGGGTTGTCCTGGACCGTCGGCGGATCGTCGGCGGCGCCCATCGTGACCGTGCCACCGTCGGCGCGGGCCTGTTGGGGTCGCTCGTCCGACTCAGCTTCGGACTCCGACTCCTCTCCGTCGAGCGCGTCGGCGGGCGGTTCGGCGTCGACCACGCCAGCCTGTTCGGTCTCGGCCGCGGCGGCCTCGGTGTGGCCGTGACCGTGGCGGTCGTAGGCGGCCACTTCGAGCTCTTCGACGTGGACGTGCCCGTCGACCGCCTCGTTGACGGTCGTCTCGAACTCGTCGACCCGTTCGCTCGGGAGCCACCCCTCCGCGACGAAGGCGTTGTCGGTCGTCGCGAAGGAGAGCGGCGCCTCGGCCTTCTGGGCCTCGACGGCGAGTTTCTCCTCTGCGGCCAGCAAGAAACCGGCTACGTCGTAGCGCAGGTCCTCGAGCTGGCTCTCGACCGTCGAGAGGTTCGACTCGATCTTCTGTCGTTCGTGACGCAGTTCGTCGAGGTACTCCTCGGGGTCGCCCTCGCCGTCGGGGACCTCCAGCGCGGAGACGTCGGCCTCGACGAGCGCGCTCTGGAGCGTCCCATCGTCGGTGCGGGCGAACGCGGCGACGACACCGTCGCCGGCGAAGACCTGCGAGGGGGCCTCGACGTCGGCCAACACGCGCTCGACCGAGTCGGCGTCGCCCTCGCCGACCTGCACGGCCAGCGAATCGTAGCCGTACAGCAGGTCGAGGTCGATGCCCAGGTCGGCGAACGGCTCCATCGCGTCGATGCGTTCGCGAACGTCGCGGAGATCGCCCTCCAGGTTCGACCGGCGGTCCTCGAGTTCGTTGACCTCCGTCCGGATCTCCTCGAGTTCGCTCTCGAGCTGTTCGTCTTTCAGGATCCGGCTGGGGCCGGCGTCGTCCTCCTCGACACCGAGGATCGACTGCAGCGAACGGACGGTGACGAGCATCTCGGAGGCCTCGTCGCCCCCCGCCATCGGGTCGCCGTTGTCGAAGCCCTCCCAGTGTCCCTCGTAGTCGTTGAGGTGGAGGACGTTGAGGTCGTGGGTCGTCTCGACGACGTCGCCCATGACCGAGCGCGCCCCGGTCACGGACACCTTGCTCATTCGCTTAGGTCTGAGCATGCACCGCCTCCTCGAACTGTGTCACCACGTACTCGACGACCGCTTCCTCGCGTCCTTCGGCGCGCGCCTCGAGTGCCTCACGCTCCTCGGCACCCTCGTCGAGGATGCGTTCGCGCTCGGCCTCGATCTCTTCGCGCGCGTCTTCGAGACGCGCTTCGGCCTCCGTGTCGGCCTCTTGACGGGCCTGCTCGCGGATCGCGTCGGCCTCCTCGCGGGCCTCGGCGACCGTCTCCTCGGCGTCCTCCTCGGCCTCGGCGACGATCTCGTCCGCCTCCTGTTCGGCGTCTTTGACTCGGTCGAGAACCTCTGGCCTTGGCATTTGCTAATCGTGGAGAGATCCGTTCAGGGCCTATTTGGAAGTTGCGAAGTGTCCCCGTCCGAACCGAGAGCGCGCGCACGGGAGCGAGCGACGACCGACGACGGCACGTCCCCGCGAGGCATCGGAAAACGGGGGAACTATGCCGATCTGGACCCAACGTCCGCCAATGGCCGTCCAGGACAAGACGCGTGCCCGGATCTTTTACAAGTACCTCTCGAAGGTGTACGACCAGGTCAACCCGTTCATCTGGACCGAGGAGATGCGGACGGAGGCGCTCGACCTCTTGGACATCGCGCCCGACGACCGCGTCCTCGACGTGGGCTGTGGCACCGGCTTCGCCACCGAGGGCATCCTCGAACGCACGGACAACGTCCACGGCCTGGACCAGAGCGTCCACCAGATGGAGAAGGCCTGGCAGAAACTCGGCAAGTACGACCCGGTCAGCTTCTACCGCGGCGACGCCGAGCGCTTGCCGTTCAAAGACGACACCTTCGACGTGGTGTGGTCCTCGGGCTCGATCGAGTACTGGCCCGACCCAGTCGCCGCCCTGGCGGAGTGTCGCCGTATCGCGAAACCCGGCGGACAGGTGCTCGTCGTCGGCCCGAACTACCCGTCCAACACCGTCTTCCAGAAGCTCGCCGACGCGTTCATGCTGTTCTACGGTGAGGAGGAGGCCGATCGCATGTTCCGCGAGGCCGGCTACGAAGAGTTCCGTCACGTGACGATGGGGCCTTCGTACAGCCCGAAAGTGGCGATCACGACCGTCGCTGACGTTCCGGAGTAACCGCTTCGCGAGCGAAGCGAGCGCTTTTTCGCCCACGTTTTTGCGCGAGGGGTGCCCGCAGGGAGCGCAGCGACCGAGGACACCCGAGCGGAAAAAGGTGGATGCAGGGCCCTCCTACAGCCCGAAAGTGGCGATCACGACCGTCGCCGACGTTCCGGAGTAACCGCTTCGCGAGCGAAGCGGACGATTGTGGACGAGAACGGTTTCGAGAACGGGCCTAATTGGCGAAAAAGCGCTCGCGGACGGTGCGGTCGTCGCTGGTCGTGACCTCGATGCGAGCGGCCTGTTTCGGGGTGAGCGTCCAGAGGTCGCCGTCGTCGCCGGTCGATCCGACGTCGGCGCCGTTGACGGTCACGTTCGCCTCGAGCGCGTCGCCGGTCAGGTTGTCCCGGACCGAGATCTGCATCGGGCCGGTCGCGTGCGTGCGGTTGACCGTCAGGTCGACGCCCTGGCTCGAGTTCGTCGTGGCGGTGAGGGGGACGTCTTCGAGTGACTTGGTCTGTACCTCACGGAACGGCGACTCCGTGCGTCCGTCGAGGTAGGTGTTGAGCGAGCCGTGCGGGTGGCGAAGCTCGACGAAGTAGATCGAGGTGTTCCCGATGCCCTCGACGGACGGCCCGGAACGGCTGTTGGAACTCACCCACGGGTAGAGTTCCGTCGTCCGGCTGACGGCGGTCACGACGCCGTTGGGGGAGTCGTCGGTGACGAACCGGTCGGGGCCGACCTGTTCGCGGTTCTGCCCGAGATAGGCCTCTCGGTGGTACTGCGACCGCTCGGCAGAGGAGAGGACGATACCCGTCTGGGACGTGACCGCGTAGACCGGAACGGACGGGCGTTCGCCCGCCATCGCGGCTCCGACCTGGCCGCGCACGGGCCCCCGCAGCGAGAGCAGGTCGCCGTCGAGGTTGTCCATCTTCGTGTCCAGATCCGAGGACAGTTCGAGCCCGGCCGCGCCGCGGATCCGAGTGAACTGGTCGTCGACGGCGCGGGCGGTCGTGTCGATCGCGGCGAGTTCTCGCAGGAACTCCTCGGCGTCGATCTCTCCGGCGTTGTAGTCGTCGAGGAGCCGGTTACGCCGGAGTTCGAGCTGCTGGACGCGCTCGCCGAGGCGACCGACCTCCTCGCGAAGCAGCGCCGTCCGAGCGCTGGTGCCCGTGGTGTTCCCGTATCGCTGCTCGAACGTGAGCGAAGCGTACTCGCCCCGAAGGGCGGCCACATCTCGTTGGACGGCGCCGCCGACGTTCAACCCAGCCTCCTGATAGCCGGCGGTCTCGACGGCGTCGTCGTTGATCCCGAGGTAGTTCGACGTGTTCTGCTGGGCGGCCGCGTCGATCGAGGCGCTCTGTCGGGCGGCGACCGAGTCGCTCGTCGCCGGGCCTGCGTCGACCCCGAGTGCGCGCTCGGGGTGGGGAGCGGAATCGGTTCCGAGCGACCCCGCGGCGACCGCCTGTGTCGCCGGTGCCGCGACGAGCAGCGCCAGGACCGCGAGGAGGACAGGGCGGTTCTGAGACATCGGATGGCCACTTTCGTCGCCAGTTACAAAAAGCCACCTACTCGCGATACCGCCGCGAGGCGCGGAGAGGGCTGTAGACGTTTCAAAAGCAACGGAGACGTTTTAATGAAAAGCGTTTTCCGCTCCGGCCGAAATGGGTCGAGTATGTCCCCGCGGTCGTTCGCCGTCGTCGTCACCGCCCTCCTCCTCCTGCTCCCGGTCGGGGTCGCCCCGGTCGCGGCGCTCGGGGCCGCGGGAGCGACAGGTCCGGCGGCCAACTCCGGGATGGTCGGTGCGAACGTCGCCCCGCACAACGGCTCCATCGACCAGGGAGAGATCGAGATGCGGGTCGAGGTAGCCGCAGACGGCGACGCTCGCTGGCGCGTCAAAACTGTCGTGTCCGACTCGATCACGACCGCCGACGAGCGGGCGGCCTTCGACGACTTCGTCGAGGAGTTCAACGGAACCGAGTCGCCGCTCGCCCTCGACTCGTTCGTCGAGGCCGCGGACGACGCCAGTCGCGTGACCGGCCGCGAGATGACGGTCCGGGACGTCGAGCGTCATCACGCGCTGCACGACGATACCGGCGCCGTCTGGGTCACGTTCACGTGGACGAACTTCGGCCGGACGAGCGGCGACCTGCTCTCCGTCGACGACGCGTTCAACACCTCTTCTGGCGTGTGGCTCTCGTCGCTGGCGGAGAGCGAGACGCTGGTCGTCGTCCCGCCGAGCGGATACGGTATCAGCAGCGCGCCGACGAGCGGCTCCGTCGCGGCGTCGAGCCTCGCGGGCGGCGTCGCCAGGTGGGAGGGACCACAGAGCTTCGGCCAGCGCGGCCCGTGGATCGTCTACTCCGGCGACGCGGAGACCGCGACACCCACGACCCGACCGCCGACGGTGACGCCGACCGAGAGCCCCGGCGGCCCCACGACGGGCACGGGAACGGGACCCGGTGACGACATCGCGGGCGCGCTGCCGTTCGTGGTCGTCGTCGTCCTCGGCGGCGCGAGCGCCGCCGTGCTCGTCGCGTACATGCGGCGCGAGGACGACGGTCTCGGCGGGCTCGTCGGCTCGGGCGACGGACCCGGCGCCGGCGCGGCGGCCGACGACGGGTCTCTGGCGGACGACGAAGCCGCCGGGGCCGCCACAGACGGTGCGCCGCCGGCCGACGACGCGACCGCGACCGCTGGCCCGGAGGCCGCGGGGTCCGCGGGAGCGAGCGGGTCGACCGCCGACGCCGAGTCGGACGCCGAGACGACCGGCGAGACCGACGGCGCCGACGACGATATCGACGAGGAACTGCTCAGCGACGAGGAGCGTGTCGAGCGGCTGATCGAGGACAACGGCGGCCGGATGAAGCAGGCGGCCATCGTCCAGGAGACGGGGTGGTCGAACGCGAAGGTCTCGCAACTGCTCTCGGCCATGGACGACGACGACCGGATCGACAAGCTTCGGATCGGCCGGGAGAACCTCATCTCGTTCCCCGACGAGGACGTGACCGACCTCGACTCCGAGTAGGCCGAGTGTCCGCCGGGGAAAGCCGTTTTTCGCCGCGAAAACGCCCAACAACGGTCGCTTCCTCGGAAACGTTTAACCGCCGAGCGGGCCAACCGTGGAGGTATGAAGATCCTCGTCACAGTCACGGACGTGGCGGTCGTCGACGACGAGTTCGAGATCGACGGGCTCGACGTGGACGAGCGGTATCTCACCTACGAACTCAACGAGTGGGACGACTACGCCGTCGAGGAGGCGGTGCAGATCGCTGAGGACGGCGAGGAGGTGGAGGTCGTCACCGTCACCGTCGGTCCCGAGCGCTCGGAGGAGGCGATCCGGAAGGCACTGGCGAAGGGCGCCGACCGCGCGGTCAGGGTCTGGGACGACGCCATCGCCGAGCGGGACCTGCTCGACGCCGAGACGAAGGCGTCGCTGCTCGCCGCGGTCGCCCGCGAGGAGGAGCCCGACCTGGTACTCTCGGGCGTCCAGAGCGGCGACGACAGCTTCGCCGCTACGGGAGTGACGCTCGCCGAGAAGCTGGGTACCGAGTGGGCCGCCGTCGTCAATCAGCTCGAACTCGATACGGAGGCTGGCGTCGCCTCGGTCCACCGCGAGCTAGAGGGCGGGGTCGAAGAGCTGACCGACGTGGAACTTCCGGCGGTGTTGACCATCCAGACGGGGATCAACGAGCCCCGGTACGCCAGCCTGCGCGGCATCCGCCAGGCCCAGAACAAACCGCTCGAGGTGCGGACGCTCGGAGGTCTGGGCCTCGACGAGAGCGCGCTGGAGACACCGCTGCGCTGGACGGCGACCGACGAACCCGAGACCGAGGGCGAGGCGACCGTCTTCGAGGGCGGCGCCGACGAGACGGCGGGTGAACTCGCCGCGGTCCTCCGCGAGGCGGGGGTGGGCCAATGACGGTGCTGGCCGTCGCCGAGCACCGCCGCGGGGAGTTGCGCGACGTGAGCTACGAGCTCGCCGCCGCCGGTGCGGACCTGGCCGACGCGACCGATTCGGAGCTCCACCTCGCGGTCGTCGGTGGCGACGTGGCGGCGTTCGGCGACGACCTCGTCCGTGAGGGCGTCGACGCCGTCCACACGGTCGACCACGGCGAGGAGTTCAACCACGACGTGTCCGTCCAGGCTGTCGAACAGCTGGCAGACGGGCTGGACGTCGACTATCTCCTCATGCCCCACACGGTCAACGGGCTCGACTACGCGCCGGCGGTCGCCGAGCGGCTCGGCCTGCCGATCGTGACCGACGCCGTCGAGATGGCGGTCGACGGGACCCTCGAAGTCACCCGGGAGATGTACGGCTCGAAGGTCGAGACGACGATCGAAGTCGAGAGCGAGCGAGCGGCCGTGACGCTCCGACCGGCCGAGTGGCCCCAGGCGCCGACGGGCGGCGACGCCGCCGTCGAGCCGTTCGACGCGAGTATCGACGAGTCCGCGGTGCGCTCGACCGTGACCGGCTTCGAGGAGGTCGGCGGCGGCGACGTGGACATCTCCGAGGCCGACGTGCTCGTCTCGGTCGGTCGGGGTATCGAGGAGGAGGACAACCTCGACGTCGTCCGGGACCTGGCGGAGGCGCTGGACGCCACCGTCTCGGCGTCGCGCCCGGTCGTCGACAGCGGCTGGCTCCCGAAGAACCGCCAGGTCGGCCAGAGCGGGAAGGTCGTCACCCCCGACGTGTACATCGCGATCGGGATCTCGGGGGCGGTCCAGCACGTGGCGGGCATGAAAGGCGCGGACACGATAATCGCGATCAACACGGACCCCAACGCCCCTATCTTCGACATCGCCGACTACGGGATCGTCGACGACCTGTTCGACGTGGTACCGGCGCTGACCGAACAGTTCGGCGGGTAACGCTCCCGTCCGACGTGACTGGGGCAGATCTCGGCCGGAGTCACGACCAGCACGTAGAGGCCGGCGGGAACAAAGACGGTCGACACTTCCTCGATGCGGGGCGTTTTATACCGCGGTTCGTCATGGGGAGACATGGCAGCGCCGTCGGATCCGCGGGACGTATCGATCACGGACGTACAGACGACGAAGATCGGGACCACCTTCGAGTGGACGTTGGTCCGGATATACACCGACGCTGGGGTGGCGGGTACCGGTGAGGCAGTGCTGGGGCCGGCGGCCGACGCCTACATCGACTTCGCGAAGGAGCACCTGGTCGGGAAGAACCCCGTCGACATCGACGCGCGGCTGACAGAGCTGTACGAGCGGACCTCGTATCTCGGCGGGATGAACGGCGTCGGCGTCACGGCGCTGTCGGGTATCGACATCGCGTTACACGACCTGGCGGGGAAGCTGCTGGGCGTCCCCGCCCACCAGTTGCTCGGCGGGAAACACCGCGAGGAGGTGCGCGTGTACTGCGACGTCCACGCGGGCGAGCACCTCCACGACGCGATGGAGGGCGGCGACGAGTCGGCCTACCGGCCGGAGGCCTACGCCGACGCGGCCGAGACGGTCCTCGACGAGGGGTGGGACGCCGTCAAGTTCGACCTCGACAGCCCCGACAGACACGTCCAGGACCCGCGGAACAAGCACCTCAACGGTCGGGCCATCGAGTACCGCGCGGAGATCGTCGAGACGGTGACCGACCGCGTGGGCGACCGCGCGGACGTCGCCTTCGACTGTCACTGGAGCTGGACGGCCGACACCGTCCGACGGCTGGCCGACCAGCTCGACCCGACGGACGTGTGGTGGCTCGAAGACACCGTCCCGCCGGAGAACGACGACGTGCAGATCAAGGCCGCCGACGAGTCGACGGTGACCGTCGCCGCCGGGGAGAACGTCTACCGCGTCGAGGGTGCGCGTCGTCTGATCGAGGACCAGGGCGTCGACGTCTTCCACCCGGACGTGCCGAAAAACGGTGGGATGCACGAGGTAAAGAAGATGGCCGACATGGCGAAGGCCTACCACATCCCGCTGGCGCTGCACAACGTCGCCTCGCCGGTGGGCACGATGGCCAGCGCCCACGTCGGCGCCGCCGCGTCGAACTTCCTGGCGCTGGAGTATCACGCCCGCGACGTGGACTGGTGGGACGACGTCGTCGAAGCGGACATCCTCCACGAGGGCCGGATCGACGTGCCCGACGACCCGGGGCTCGGCGTGACCGTCGACCGTGACACCGTCGCGGAGCACATGCTCGACGGGGAGACGTTGTTCGACCCGGTACCCTGAGTCGGGCCGAACCGACGACGCTTCGCGTCGGCTCGTTCGGCGCGGCAGAACCGAACCCAGGGCCACCGAACGGCGCGCGCTTTCGCGCCGCGGCCGAACTCGGCGGCGGACGCCGGGCCTCTCGACCCGAAGACCCGATCAGTGATCCCTTACCGGGCCGAGTTCCTACCGAGGGTATGGACGAGTCAGCGGACGCGACGAAAGTCGAGTGGCGCGAGTGGGGCGAGGACGCCTTCGCGACCGCCGAGCGGGCGGGCAAACCCGTCCTCCTGTCGCTGTGGGCATCCTGGAGCGAGGACTGCCGGGAGATGGACGAGACGACCTATTCGGAGCCCCGGATCGCCGCGAACGTCAACGACGGGTTCGTCCCGGTGCGGGTGAACGTCGACCGCCGGCCGCGGGTCCGCGACCGCTACAACATGGGCGGGTTCCCCTCGACGGTGTTCACGACGCCCGACGGCGAGGTCATCACCGGCGCGACGTTCCTCGGGATCGACGGCTTCCGCGAGATTCTCGACGCCGTCCGGCGCACCTGGGACGGGAAGGGGGCGGCGGCGGGGTCGATCCCCCGACAGCTCGGCGACGCCGACCCGCCGGGCGGCGAGCTGTCGGCCCGCGCCGAGGAACACATGGTCGAACAGTTGCTCGCGTCCTACGACGAGGAGTTCGGCGGGTGGGGCACGGACGTGAAGTTTCCCCTCCCTCGCACCATCGAGTTCGCGCTGGTGCGGGCCCGCGACCAGGCGACGCGGACGCTCGAAGCGGTACGGACGCGACTGTTCGACACCTACGACGGCGGCTTCTACCGGTTTTCCCACAACCGCAACTGGGCGTCCCCCCAGCGCGAGAAGCTCGTCGACGAGAACGCGGCGCTGGTGCGCGCGTTCGCTCACGGCTACCGCTACACGGGCGAGGACGCCTACCGCGAGACAGCCGCGGACACCGTCGAGTACCTGACGACAGACCTGTGGACCGGCGACGCCTTCGCGGCGAGCCAGGGCGGCGACGACGCCTACTACCGTCGGGAGGCGACCGAGCGCGAGGATAGCGAGGCCCCGCCGGTCGACGAGACCGTCTTCGCCGGCCACAACGGCGTCGCCGTCGACGGCCTGCTCACGCTGGCGGCCTACACCGACGACGAGCGCGCCCGCCGCTACGCAGAGCGCGCTCGCGACCACGTCTTGGCCGAGCTGGTCGGCGAGGACGGCGCGGTCGTCCACTTCGGCGACCCCGAGACCGGCGCTGTCGGCGAGACGGGTCTCCTCTCCTCGCAGGCCCGCGTGCTGTCGGGGCTGACGACGAGCGCGTCGGTGCTGGGCGAGCCGGGACCGATGGAAGCGGTGGCCGACTACGCCATCGACGAACTGCAGGGCGAAGCGGGCGCGTTCCGCGACGGCCCGACCGACGGCGCGGGTCTGCTCGACCGCCCGCTCAAGCCGCTGGACACGAACGTCGACGCCGCGGACGCGCTGGTCGAGACCTGGCTGCTGACCGACGACGACCGCTACCGGGCGGCCGCCGAGGGCGCGCTGTCGGCGTTCGCCGGCGCGACCGACCGGATGGGCGTCGAGGTGGCGACCTACGCGTCCGCCGTCGCCCGGCTGCGCGACCCACGAGTGGTCGCCGTCGGGAACGAAGCCGGGAGCGACCTCCACCGCGCCGCGCTCCGACTGGCAGACCACGAGACCGTCGTCGCACCCGCCGACGACCGCGCCGAGACGGGCGAAGCGGTCGTCCTCGCCGACGGTGACGTCGAAGCGCGCGCCACGACCCCGGCGGACCTCGAATCCGTCCTGACCGGCTGATCGGCTGACCGGTTCGGGCAGAAACTCACCAGTTGTTTTTTGTTTGTCCGGCGCGAGGGAGTGGTAATGGCGAGTCTGAGAGACATGGGCCTCTCGGAGTACGAGGCGCGGGCCTACCGCGCCCTGCTGGAGGCAGGGCCCACGACGGCGAAGGAGCTCTCGCGGGCGAGCGACGTGCCGATGGGACGGATCTACGACGTGCTCAACAGCTTGGAGACGCAGAGTCTGGCGCGCAGTCAGACGGCGAGTCGGCCGAAGAAGTACGTCGCCGTCGAGTCCGACACCGCCTTGGACCGGTTGCTGGACACGAAAAAGCGCGAGCTCGAACAGCAGGTCGAACAGTACGAGGACATCGTCGACGACCTGACCGACGAGCTCGACGGGACCGACCCCGTCGAGGAGCCGTTCTGGACGGCCAGCGTCGGGCCGCGCGAGGCGCTGGACCTGCTGGTCGAGCGGCTCACCGCGGCCGACGAGCGGATCGTCGTCGTCGCGTCGGCACCGGTCCAGCAGTTCGACATGGACGACGTGGCCGCCCGCGTCACCGCCGCACTGGAGGACGCGCTGGAGCGCGGCGTCTCGGTGTCGGTGTTGCTCACGCCGGAGATGGTCGACACGCTCCCGGGAGCGGTCGGCGAGCGCTACCGCGAGGCGCTCCAGCCCCACGACCACTTCGAGACGCGGACGAGCGCGAACGTCACGGGGACCTTCGAGATCGTCGACGACACGGAAGTCTGTATCGAGGTCCCGCACCCGCTGACCGAGGACGAGACGCTGGCGGTCATCGACCTCAAGGACCCCGATTTCGCGGCCGACATCGCCGCCGAGTTCGCGCCCCGGTGGGAGGAGGCCCGGGAGTTGCGGCTCTGAATCGGCTGGTAGCAGTCGGTTACCGGCTGGATCCCGTTCTGTCGGGCCTGTAACCAATCCTTAAGTCGCTCGCCGCCGGGTGAGGGGATACATGCGGCTACTGCACACCGCGGATCTCCACCTCGGGCGCGACGGCGAGCGGTCGCTGGCCGCGCTCGACGCCCTCCTGGCGGCGGCCGAGCGCGAGGCCGTCGACGCGCTGACCGTCGGCGGCGACTGCTTCGACGCCGCGGCCGACGCCGACGAACTCCGCCCCGAGTTGCGCGAGCGGTTCACCGACAACGACTTCGACGTGCTGGTCGTCCCCGGCAACCACGACGCCGCGGTCTTCGACGGCAACGTCGAGTTCGGCCCGGACTTCCGAGCGCTCTCGACAGACCCCGTCGAGGTCGCGACCGTCGGCGATGGCGAGGTCGTCGGCGTCCCCTCCTGCGAGCGACTGGGAGAGGAGCGCTTCTTCGACCTGCGCGAGCGCGCCCACGACGAGGCCGTCCTCCTGTTGCACTGCACGCTCGACGCCGGGTTCGGGACGGGCGCGACCGGCGACGAGGCCGAACCCACGCACTGCCCCGTCCAGACGGAGACGCTCGGGGAACTGGGCTACGAGTTCGTCCTCGCGGGCCACGTCCACAGCGAGCTCTACCAGCGGAAGCTCCCCAACGGCGGCCTGTTCATCTATCCCGGCTCCCCCGTCTCCCACTCCTGGGCCGAGCTCGGCCGGCGCCACGCCGTCGTCGTCGACACCGACGACGCCAACGTCCAGCCGGTCGCGCTCGACACCTTCTACCGCGACCGCTTCTCGGCGACCGTCTCCCCCGGCGACGGCTACGACGTCATCGAGCGCGTCGAGGGGTGGGTCGACGGCCAGGAGACCGACCGCAGCGACCTCGAGGTCCGGGTGGACGGGTGCACCGAACTCGACGAGTCCACCTTCGACGAACGGTTGCACGCGGCCGCGGGGCCGGCCACCGTGGTCAACGAGACCCGCGGCGTCGCGGCCGTGCTCGACCACCCAATCTACGCCGACTTCACCGACCGACTCGACGACCTCGACCTCGACGAGTTCGACCGCGTCGACGACCCGGACGCGGTCGAGAAGCGACTCGTGGAGACGCTGGCGGAACTGCTCGCGGCCGGCGAGGTGACCCACGCGTGAAACTACGCGAGGTCCACGTCGACCGCTACGGCCCGCTCCGGGAGACGTTGCAGCTCGGCGACGCCCACGTCGTCTACGGCCCCAACGAGTCCGGGAAGACGCTGCTCGTCGAGGCGCTGCTGCGGTCGCTGACGGGCGACCGACGCGTCGCCGATTCGCGGGTCGACGAGCGCCCCGGGGGGCACGTCGTCCTCGACGGCGAGGGCGAACGACACGAACTCGCCGACGGCGAGACGCTGCTGGACCGCTACGCCGAGCGGTACAACTTCGAGCTGACGCCGGCGGAGTTCCGCAACGTGTTCGTCGTCCGCGACGGCGACCTGCGCGTCCTCGACGAGCCCGAGTTCTACCGTCGAGTGACCGACCGCGTCGTCGGCATCTGGACCGGCGACATCGAGACGGTCCGCGAGCGGGTCCTCGAACGCGGTCGCCTGACGCCCGACGAGTGGGAGCTCTCGGCGGGCCGCGACGACGCCGCCGAGCAACGCGACCTGGCGACGGGCCTGCTGGCCGACGTGGAGGCGTACCTCGACCGCGCCGACGCCGAGGGTCTCGACCGCACCGAGGTGGCTTGCTACGAGGCCGCTCGCGAGCGCCGCGAAGCCGAGGCCGAGGTCGCGGCGCTGGAGGCCGCGAAGGCCCGCGAGGACTACGAGCAACTGGTCAAGACGAAGGGGTCGCTGGAGCGCAGCCTCGACGAGCGCGCCGACCTGCCGGACGAGCGCGAGCTGGACGAGCTGGCCGACCGGCTCGACGACCTCCCGACCGGGAGCGAGGACGAACTCCAGCGACGCAAGAGCTGGTACGGACGGGCGACGCTCGCGGCGCTTGCCGCGGGAGTCGTCGCGGGCGCGGTGGCGCTGGGACTCGGGATCGACGACCCGCAACTGGTCGCCGCCGGCCCCGCCGCGTTCGCCGTCGTCGCCCTCGTCGGGCTCGCGGCCTACCGCTCGGCCAGCAACGCCGTCGTCCGACTGAACGGCGACCGGCAGGCGATCGTCGAGCGGGCCTCGGAAGTCGGCATCGACGCCTACGACCCGCCGGCCGTTCGCGGCGCCATCGCCGACTACCGAGAGGAACACGACAACCACGCGGAGGTCGTCCAGGGCAACACCGAGGTCCTGCGCCAGTGGCTCGACATCGACGCCGCGGAGCCACGCGAGGTCGTCACGGAGGCCGAGGACGCCCTGGAGGCTCGGCGAGCGGAGATCGACTTCGGCGCCGAGCGCGAGTTCACCGAGGAGACGCTCGAAGACGCCCGCGAGCGCGCCGAGGCGGCCGCCGAGCGCGAGACCGAGCTTCGGGAGCAGTTTCGCGAGCACCGCCGGCAGCTGGAGCGGTTCGGCGAGCGCGCCGGCGGCGTCCGCTTCGAGGCGTTCACCGGCGAGCCGCTCGATCTCGCCGTCGCCAACCTCGGCGCGCTGGGGGATCTGGCCGAGCGCCTACACGAGGTCGTCGACGCTATCGACACCGACGCCGACGTCTCGCGGGCCGCGGCGACGGTACTCGACCGCATGGCCGAATCCGAGACCGAGAAGATGACGACGCTGTTTTCCGACGGCGAAGCCGCCGCCGTGTTCCGGCGAGTGACCGACGACCGCTACGTCGACGTGGGACTCGACGACGACTCCCGGCCGGTCGTCGAGCTGGCCAGCGGCGAGCGGCTCTCGCCGGCGGAGCTCTCGCGCGGAACGCGCGACCAGCTGTATCTCGCCGTCCGCGTCGCGCTCGGCCGCCGGCTCATGCAGGGTCGCGACGGCTTCTTCCTGCTGGACGACGCGTTCCTGTCGGCCGACCCCCAGCGGCTCCAGCGGCAGGCCGAGGTGCTGGGCGAACTCGTCGAGTCGGGCTGGCAGGTCGTGTATCTCACCTGCAAGCCCGACGCCCGTGACACGCTGGCCGAGACCGCCGGCGCGGACGTGACCGAGTTGACGCCGCTGTGACCGAGTCCGGTCGCGGACGCGGTCGTCCGTTCACTCGTGGTTGGTCAGGCACTTCGAGAGGCCGATCAGCTCGACTGGCTCGGAGTTGTCCGGCGAGTAGACGACCTTCTGGCCCTTCTCCATGTAGGGCACCTTCTGTTCGAGGTTGGCGGGGATGTTCACCGCCGAGATGGCGTCGTCGTCGCCGAGATTCAGGACGACCGTCGAGTTGATCTGTTTGAAGACGGGGTCGGCGATGTCCTGTGGGTCCTGGGTGATGAGAAAGAGCCCCAGCCGTTCCTTTCGACCCTGTTTGGCGGCCTCGGTGAACTTCCCGATGATCTGCTCGCCCTGGACGCTGTCCACTTCGGAGAGGAAGTTATGGGCCTCGTCGAGCCCCAGGACGAGCGGCGTATTTTTGATGCGCTCGTACTCGGGGTCGTTCGAGAGTTTCTGATCCACGATCAGCGCGGCGAGGGCGAGGACCACGGTGACGGTGGTCCGGGAGTTGTTGATGTGGTAGGTCGGAACCACCGAAATGCCGCCCGCGCGGACGAACTCGTGGACCCGCTCGGTGATGGGGCGGGCGTCCTGGTCGAAGATGCCGTCGAAGCCCAGCGCGCGCCGTTTGACCGCGTTGAACGTGGCCTCGTGGACCCGCCCGGTCTCGTCGAGTTCCTCCCGCAGCGCCGGGTCGTCGAGGAACGTCTTGAACTGCTGGTAGGTGCCCTCAGAGCCGTAGTCCCGCGAGAAGCGATCGAGGAGCAGCTGGAGGGCGTTGTACTGGTTGCCGTTGAGGTTGGCGCCGGCGATGAGCCAGGGGTTGTCCTGGACCATCGAGAAGGGGATCGTGAACTCGACCTGTTCGGCGCGGTGGTCGCCGGTGGCGTAGGTGGCGCCCTGGACCTTCGGGACGAACGCGATGGTGTCGTCGACGCCGCCGTAGGCGATGCCCTCCCGCTCCAGGCGGCGGGCGAAGTCGCTATCGAGGTCGGGGTTGTCGTCGTGCATCTGGGCGTACTCGTCCTGGGGGTCGAACATGACGAGCCCGGGCGAGACGTCCCGAGAGCCGTCCTCGACGGGGTAGGTGCGTTCGTCGGCGAGGTACTGCCGGAGGACGTTCTTGGCGCTGTGGGTCTTGCCCGACCCCGTCCCGCCGGCGACGAGCGTGTGGCGGAAGACGAGCGGGTCGCCGTCCTCGTAGTCGTCTTTCAGCCGGTAGTCGATGTGAGGCGGCTCGGCGGCGGTCTCGACCTTCTCGCCGCCGACCGAGAGGTGGCCGAGGAAGACGCCGTCTTCGGGGATCTTCAGACCGGTCTTGATCTCCGATTTGTTGGTGGCCTCGCGGACGACCGTCTCGGGTTTCGGGACGCGGTCGGTCATCCGCCGTTTGAGTTCGTCGCCCTCCGAGTAGAGGACCGCGAGGGGGTCGAGCGTCGCGACGAACTTGAAGTCCTGTTCGTCGATGTCGCTCCGGCGCATCGCGCGGCGGGCGTGGATCTCGGTGGCGTCGTCGGCGCGGAACTCCTGGGCGTACTCCAGGGCAGTGATTCGACAGAACAGGCGCTCGTCGTCCTGGTAGGGGATCAGCAGGTACTTGCCGATACGCACGTCCGAGCGGTTCTTCACGGTGACGTACGCGCGCAGTTCCGTCTCCTCGCCGTCCTCGCTGATCCGCAGCCCCTCGGTCGCGGAGACGACGCCGACGCCGCGGTCCTCGCCGGCGGGCGTCACGTCCATCGCCGCGAAGTCGTCGTCGGCCTCGTCCGCGCCGAACGTATCGACCGTTGCCGAGTCGGACGCCGATCCGTCGCCGTCGGTGCCAGCGTCGCCCTCCGCGGCCGCCGCGCCGGTCGCGTCGTCGCCCTCGCCGTCGTCGCTCCCGTCGAAGTCAGTGAAATCCCCGAGATCGGACATACCCGCCACCTCGTACTGAGGGGCCATGGGTGTTGCGCCACTGTCTCCTTCCCGTCCGGGGCTCTCTCGGCGTCGCGAACGCTTTCGGGGAGTCGAGCGCGAGCGACGAGCGGACGAGTCGTCCGGTCGAACGAATGGATTCAAGTCCGCCGCGGCGGAACCGACTCTCATGAACGCCGGAGACCGCGTCCGCGTGGACCGCGCGGACGAGACGTACGAGGGTGTACTCCTGCCCTCGACGACGGGCGAGCACCTAGTCGTCAAACTCGACGGGGGGTACAACGTCGGCGTCGACCGGAGCGAGGCCGACGTGGAGGTCCTCGAATCGGACGTCTACGACGTGGAATCGGCCCAGGCCGAGAGCGAGCGCTCGACCATCGAGTTCGACGACGACCTGCCCACGGTGTCGCTCATCTCGACCGGTGGGACCATCGCCTCGACGGTCGACTACCGCACCGGCGCCGTCACCGCGCAGTTCGACGCCGAGGACGTGCTCCGGGCCGTCCCGGACCTGGCCGGCCGCGCCAACTACCGCGGGCGCGTCGTCGCGAACATCCTCTCGGAGAACATGACGCCCGAGGTGTGGCAGGACCTCGCACACGCGATCCACGAGGAGATCGAAGCGGGCGCCGACGGCGTCGTCGTCATGCACGGCACCGACACGATGCAGTTCAGCGCCGCGGCGATGGCGTTCGTGCTCGATACGCCCGTCCCGATCGTGTTCACCGGGAGCCAGCGCTCGGCGGACCGGCCGTCCTCCGACAACGTCATGAACGCCGTCTCGGCGGTCGAAGCGGCCAAATCCGACTGCGCCGAGGTGCTGATCTGCATGCACGAAAACGAGTCCGACGACCGCTGTGCGCTCCACCGCGGGGTGCGCGCCCGGAAGAACCACACCTCCCGCCGGGACGCCTTCGAGACCGTCGGCGCGAAGCCCCTCGGGGTCGTCGACTACGATATCGACGGCGAGACGACGGTCTCGTTCCGCCGCGAGTACCGGAAACGGGGCGCGACGGACCTGGACATCGACCCCGACCTCGAAACCGACGTGGACCTGCTGAAGTTCACCCCCAGCACGGACCCCGCCTTCCTCGACGCCCTCGACGGCAAGTCGGGCGTCGTGCTGGAGGGCACGGGACTGGGCCACGTCCACACCGACTGGATCCCGCGCATCGAGGACCTCGTCGACGACGGGACGACGGTCGTGATGACGAGCCAGTGTCTCGAAGGGCGGGTCTGTGACCGGGTGTACGACACCGGGCGCGACCTGCTGGACGCGGGCATCGTCGAGGGCGAGGACACCCTGCCGGGGACGGCGAAGGTGAAACTGATGTGGGCGCTGGCGAACGTCGAGAGCGTCGAGGAGGCCATGGCCACGTCGCTGGCCGGCGAGATCGACGACCGGTCGGTGCCGTGGACCTGACGGGGGCCAGATGACGATGGAGGTCCGACAGGCCCGCGCGGACGACCACGAGGATATCGTCGCGTTCACAGCCGACACGTGGAGCGACCGCTTCGACCGGGGCGACTACATCCCCGAGGTGTTCCCCGAGTGGGTCGCGAGCGACGGGGCCGACCAGCACACCGTCGTCGCCGAGGCGGACGACGGCCGGGCGATCGGCGTCTGCCAGGTCGTCGCGCTCTCGGCCCACGAGACGTGGGCCCAGGGGATGCGCGTCGCCGACGACGCCCGGGCAGAGGGGGTCGCCGAGGCGATGAACGACGCCTGCTTCGCGTGGGCGCGCGACCGCGGCGCGACGGTCTGCAGGAACATGGTCTTCTCGTGGAACGCGCCGGGGCTCGGCGCCGCTCGCGGGGTAGGATACGACCCCGCGGCCGAGTTCCGGTGGGCCCACCCCGACCCGGACGAGGACGCCCTCGCGGACGCCAACGGTGCGAGCGGGCTGGACGCCGTCGCCGACCCCGACGCGGCCTGGAGCTACTGGCAACGGAGCGACGCGGCCGAACAGCTCGCCGGCCTGACGCTCGACCCGGCGGAGACGTGGGCGCTCTCGGAAGCGACCCGCGAGCGGTTCCGCGCCGCCGCCGACGAGCGGGGGGCGCTCGCGGTGCGGGGGAGCGACGGCACGCACGGCGCCGCCGTCCGGACCCGGGAGTACGAGCGCGAGGGCGCCGGGGACGAAGACGACGGCGAGGGCGCGACCGAACGGTGGGTCGAGTACGGCGTCGGCGCCTGGGACGACGTGCCCGCCGCCCAGACGCTCTTTGCGGCCATCGCCCGCGACGCCGCCGACCTGGGCGCCGACCGGACGAGAGTGCTGATCCCCGAGACGCCGCGCCACGTCTCCGACGCCGCCTACGCTGGCATCGCCGTCTCCGAGAACCCCGATTTCGTCATGGCCGCCGACCTGACTGGCGGGCGGTGAGCCTATCGTAGCATTTGAAAGCGTTTGCACGGTCGATCCCACGTTATCATGCGATCGTCCGAGCGATGTCTTTCAAATGCTACGATAGATCCCACTACCAGCTCGTCGTCGAGGCGGTGGTGACGGACGAACGGGCGGGTACCCGGATCCATACGCCCGGGAGGGCCAGGTGTGCCGAGCGGGTTCGTGGGGGGAGTGAACAGTTATCTCTGTCGGCCGCGTACGAGCGAGCGGGGACGCGCCGGCGGTCGTCCATCCCGAACGCCAGCGCCGACACTCGCAGTATGGTCGGCCTACGCACACACGTCCGAACGCTCGCTTCACACCTGAGCGAACGCGTCGGGCGGCGACGTGGCGTGACCCGCGACCGGACGGAGCCGTCGGGACTCGTCGCCGACCGGCTCCGCGCGGACGGCGGGTTCGACCGCGTGCTGGACCAGCCCGCGCTCGTCGCGGCGGCGCTGGACTCGCTGGACGACGTGTTCTACGTCTACGACACGGACGCGAAACTGGTCGCCTGGAACCGGCGGCTCAACGACGTGTTCGATCGGACCGACGAGGAGTTGCGCGGGACGCCGGCCGAGGAGTTTTTTGTCGATGCGGACCGCGAGCGGGTCCAGGCGGCCGTCGCCGAGGTGTTCGACCGCGGCGAGACCTCGGTCGAAGCGCGGGTCGAGACCGCCGGGCCGGCCGTGCGCTTCCAGCTGACGGGCCACCGCCTCGTCGACGACGACGGGGCGGTCGTGGGGTTCAGCGGGATCGGTCGCGACGTGACCGTCGAACACGAGCAGTCCGTGCGGCTCTCGCTACAGAACGAGCGCCTGGAGTCGTTCGCGAGCGTCGTCAGCCACGACCTGCGCAACCCGCTACAGGTGGCCATCGGCCTCGTCGACCTCGAACGCGACGAGCGCGACTCCGACCGACTCGGCCGCGTCGCCGGTGCGCTCGACCGCATGGACCGGATCGTCAGCGACGTGCTCACGGTCGCCCGCGACGGCAGCGACCTCGAAGACCCGACCTCGGTCTCGCTGGCCGCGGTCGCGCGGGACGCCTGGGGGACCGTCGACACCGGGTCGGCGACGCTGGACGTTCGCACGCAGACCTCCGTCGAGGGCGACCCCGACCGGCTCGACCGCCTGTTCGCGAACCTCTTTCGCAACAGCGTGGAACACGGTTCCACGAGCAGTCGGCCAGGGGCCGACGACGCCGTCGAGCACGGGTCCTCCGATGGGGCGGACGGCGACGGCGTGACGGTCTCGGTCGTCGACACCGAACGGGGCTTCGCCGTCGAGGACGACGGCGTCGGAATCGCACCCGACGAGCGCGAGCGCGTGTTCGACGCCGGCGTCTCCCGGACCGCCGACGGCACCGGGTTCGGCCTCGACATCGTCCGGACCGTCGCCGAAGCCCACGGCTGGACGGTCACGGCCGCCGAGAGCGAGACGGGCGGCGCCGCCTTCGAGTTCGACCTCGGCCTCCTCGACCCTTCGGCCGACGACGACTGAGGTCGGCGGCGACTGAGGTCGGCGGCGACCGGTCCCGGAGCCGGCTTCGGTCGTCCCACAGGTCCCTGTTCGGCCCCGTCCCACGCCCGCGTGCGGCAGGCACTTGCCGAGCCACGGCGTACGTGGCGTCGTGACCACCGGTGGGACGGTCGCGGGCGTCCTGTTGGCCGCGGGCGACAGCGACCGCTTCGGCGAGCGGGACAAACTGCTCGCGACGCTGGACGGCGAGCCGCTGGTCCGCCACGCCGCGCGGACGCTCGCCGGGGCCGACATCGGTCCGGTCGCCGCGGTCGTCGACCCGGGATCGTCGGGCGTCCGCGACGCCCTCGCCGGTCTGGACATCGCGGTCGTCGAGAACTACGAGGCGGCCGCCGGGCAGGCGACCTCGGTCCGCCGCGGCGTCGCGTGGGCGCGCGAGCGGGCCGACGCGGTCGTGTTCGCGCTCGGGGACATGCCGCGGGTCCACGCCGAGACCGTGGACCGAGTCGTCGGCGCCTACCGAGACGGTCGCGAATCCGCGCTGGCGGCCGGATACGAGGAGCGACGCGGTAATCCCGTGCTTTTCGACGCCCGGCACTTCGACGCGCTCGCCGCCCTCGAGGGCGACACCGGCGGCCGCGGCGTGTTCGAAGCGGCCGACGACGCCGCGGTCGTCGAGACCGGTGATACGGGCGTCCGGGTCGACGTGGACACGCCCGGGGACCTCGACGGGCTGCGCTGAGCCGGGCCGGCAGTGCGAACGACGAACCGTCCGCTCAGAGCACGTCGGTGTCGACCAGCGAGACGCGCTCGCCCACGTCGTGTTCGGTCGCGTACTCGTAGACGACGTGGCTGGCTGCCACGTCCTGGACGGCCAGGCCGGTCGAGTCGAACACCGTCACGCCGGTCTCGGGCGTCCGCCCGGATTTCTCGCCGACGATCACCTCGCCGAGTTCGCCGTGGACGTCGTCGTCGGAGAGGACCCCCTCGCTCCAGGGGACGTTGATCTCCCCGGAGTGGGTACACTGCTCGTAGTCGTCGATAACCAGCAGAGAGTCGAGCAGCACCTCGTCGGCGATCTCGTGTTTCCCGGCGGCGTCGGCGCCGATGGCGTTGACGTGAGTGTGGTCGCCGACGCTGTCGACGATCGGCTCCTCGACCGGCGTCACCGTCGAGAGCACGTCACACTGGGCGGCCTCCTCGACGGTCCCGCCCCGCACGTCGAAGCGGTCGTCGAACGCGTCGACGAACTCGGCGACCTTCGCCTCGTCGCGGTCGGCGACGACGACCGCCTCGATCGGCCGAACGGTCGCGATCGCTTCGAGCTGGGCGTACGACTGGACGCCCGCGCCGACGACCCCCATCGTCCGGGCGTGCTCGACGGCGAGGTGATTCGTGGCGACGGCCGCGGCGGCGCCGGTCCGCTTGCGGGTGATCGTCGTCCCGTCGAGCAGCGCCAGCGGGAAGGCCGTCTCGGGGTCGGAGTAGACGACGGTGCCCATCACCGTCGGGAGGTCGTGGTCGTCGGGGTTGTCCGGGTGGACGTTGACCCACTTGACCGCCGCGGCGTCCCACTCGCCGGCGTCGAGATACGCCGGCATCGACCGGAAGTCGCCGTTGTACTGGGGCAGGTCGATGTAGGACTTGGCGGGCATCTGCGTGTCACCGCGTGCGTCGGCGACGAAGGCGTCTTCGACCGCCGACACGATCGCAGACATCTCCGCGGCTTCCTCGACGGCGTCGGGATCCAACAGTAACGTCTGCATGCCCGAGTTATGCGCCCGAGTTCACTTCAATCGGTGTGCAAGGCCCGACTAGCCACGGGGTCCGGTCGGGTCGCCGTTTTGCTTAGCTGCCGTCCAAAAACGATGCAAATATATACAACAGGTTCAGATTCTCGTTTTAAGAACAACACATTCATAAATGATTTTGCTTAGCGCCGATAACGAGGCGCTAAGCAAAATGGAGACACCGACACTCCCAGACCGGGCGCCCGGCAAGTATGTTCCCTATGGCCGTCGGTCGTACTATCGTCCGGATCCACTCCCACCGGAAGCCAACTTCGAATTCGACGAGGGATTCAGGGACGTGTTGCAGGAGACGATATTCCAGTTGGGACGGCTCGATGGGATCAGTCGTGAGTCGCCGACCAACCCGCTTCTGTACACGACACTCGTACGTAGAGAAGCGGTTGAATCGACGCTCATTGAGGGCGGTCAACTCACGCTCGAGGACGTGTTCCGGACTTCGGAGGTCGGGTCACGCTCGACGGTCGAGAAGGACATTCAAGAGGCGCTAAACTACGAGCGAGCCGTTCGAAAGGGCGCTGAGCAAGTCGGAGAGACGGAGGAGATACCCGTGGAGTTACTGAAACGACTGCATTCGGGACTCCTCGAAGATGTCCGCGGTGAGGCCGAGCCGCTCGGGGAGTTTCGGGCAAGTCCGACACATATCCCCTCACCGGACGCGGGTATCGAACCGTTCATTCCACCAGCTCCGGCCCACATCGACGATCTGATGGAGAACCTCGAGACGTTCATTCAGTCCGAGAGCGAGCATCACGATCTTGTCAACATCGGTATCGTCCACTACCAGTTCGAGACGATACACCCGTTCGCCGACGGGAACGGCCGTCTGGGCCGTATCGTGATAACGCTGCAGTTGATCCAGAACGGCTTCCTTTCCAGACCGTACTTGTATCCGAGTGCGTACTTCAACAAGCACAAAGTCGAGTACGCGAAGCGAATGCGGGCGGTCAGTGAGCGCGGTGACTGGGAACCCTGGCTAGAGTTCTTCGTCGAAGGTATCCGGGCGCAGGCCAGCGAAGCCGTGGAGCGAACCGAACGGCTGCAGGACCTCCGTCGGACCTACGAACAACAGTACGGGCACGGAAAGACCGCGGCCGACAGACTCGCGTTGCGGCTTTTCGAGCAGCCGTATCTCACGGTCCCAGAGGCAGCCGAGGTTCTGGAGATGTCTGAGCAATCGGCCAGGAACGCGATTGCAGAACTCGTCGACCAGAATGTGCTCGAAGAGGTCACGGGAAAGGAACGATATCAGGAGTTCAAGGCGGTCGATATCTTCGACGTACTCAACGACCCACTCGAGTAGACGATTAGGGTTGCCGTCATCGCACGCATCCCAGTTCGCGCCGTGACCGGTCCCGACTGTGGCTGTCGCCCAGCGCGCACGCGAGCGAAGCGAGCGCGATGCACGCCGCGGGGCCCACGAGCCCGGGGCTTTTTCACCCTACTCGGTGTATGTTAACGTTGGTGTCCCAACCATGTACACAGTCCTGCTGCCGGTCGACATGGCCGAATCCCGAGCGACGGCGCAGGTAGAGACCGCGATCGGGCTCCCGAACGCGAGCGAGGACGTGGCGGTGAAGCTGCTGCACGTCTTCCGGGAGGCCGACCGGGCCGAGGAGGCGTCGCCGCTCCAGCTCAGAGCCGGCGAGCACGCCTACGAACAGCTGGAAGACGCCGGCGTCGACGTCGAAGCGGTCACCCGCTACGGCGACCCGGCCGCGGGCATCCTCGAAGCGGCCGACGACTACGACGCGGACATGATCCTGCTCGGCGGGCGCAAGCGGTCGCCGCTGGGGTCGGTGCTGTTCGGCAGCGTCAGCCAGGAGGTGACGCTGGACGCCGAGCGGCCGGTGGTCGTCACCGGCGACCGCGAGCAACAGCACCTCCCGAGCCACCGCTGTGGGAGCTGCGGCGAGGAGTACTACACCGACGACGACCTGGAGATCCCCTCGTGTCGCAACTGCGGCGGCACGAAGGTCGAACGCGTCGGCGAGGAGTCGGAGGAATCGGCGCCGACAGCGTAGCTGGCGGTGCGAAAACGGAAGAAGGTGGTCAGCGAGCGGTACGGCGGTCGGCGGACGATGCGGCGGTCGACGGGTAGGCATCCGGCGCCGAAGGCGCCGGTTCACCGTCAGAGCAAAGCTCTGACGAGCCTGCGGTCGTTCGCGATGCTCACTCCCGCAGACACCGCTCGCGCCGTCGGCGCGAGCGGCTTTTTCCCCAAGTTTTTCGTTCGGGGGTTCCCGCAGCGAGCGGAGCGAGCGAGGAAGCCCCCTCAGCAAAAAGTGGGCTTGCCTCGCGGGTCACTCCGTTCCCCGCTCGGCAGTTCGGAGATTCTTCGCTACGCTCGAATCTCCTACATCATGCCGCCCATACCGCCGCCCATGCCGCCCATGCCGCCGGCGCCGCCCGGACCGCCGGGGCCGCCTTCCTCGTCGCCGCCCTCGGTGGACAGATCGCCCGCGGCGATGATGTCGTCGATCTTCATGACGAGGTTCGCGGCCTCGGAGGCCGAGGAGACGGCCTGCTCCTTGGCGTGGGCCGGCTCGACGACGCCGGCCTCGAAGGTGTCGACCACGTCGCCCGAGTGGACGTTCAGGCCGGCGTGCTCGTCGCCGTCCTCGTGGGCGGCGCGCAGGTCGACCAGCGTGTCGATGGAGTCGAGGCCGGCGTTCTCGGCGAGCACGCGCGGGACGAGCTCCAGCGAGTCGGCGAAGGCCTCGACGGCGAGCTGCTCGCGGCCGCTGACGGAGTCGGCGTAGTCGCGGACGCGGCCGGCGAGTTCGACCTCGGTGGCGCCGCCGCCCGCGAGGACGCGGCCGTCGGCGACGGTGGAGGCGACGACGTCGAGCGCGTCGTTGATGCCGCGCTCCAGCTCGTCGACGACGTGGTTGGTCGAGCCGCGCAGCAGCAGGGTCGCGCCGTGGCCGCTGCCCTCGACGTAGAACAGCTCGTCGTCCTCGTCGCGGGTGACTTTGCCCTCGGTGACGTCGTCGGCGGTGACCGAGTCGATGTCCGAGACGATGCGCGACTCGAGCACTTCGGAGACGAACTCGATGTCCGATTTCTTGACGCGGCGCACCGCGAGGATGCCCTCCTTGGCGAGGTAGTGCTGGGCCATGTCGTCGATGCCCTTCTGGCAGAAGACGACGTTGGCGCCCGACTCTTTGATCGTCTGGACCATCTCCTGGAGGCGCTGTTCCTCCTGCTCGATGAAGTCCTGGAGCTGGTCGGGGCTGTCGAGGTTGAGCTGGGCGTCCGTCTCGGTCTCCTCGACCTCGATGGGCGTATCGAGGAGGAGGACGTTGGCGTCCTCGACGTTCGAGGGCATGTCGCTGTGGACGGCGTCCTTGTCGATGATGCCGCCGGTCAGCAGGTCGGACTCGGAGACGGCGCGGCCCGTCTGGGTCTGGAGCTTGAGGAACTGCAGGTCCGGAACGTGGCTGCCGTCCTCGGCCTCGACGGTGACCGCCTGGATGGCCTCGACGACCAGATCGACGAGCACGTCCTTGTTGAGCTCGGCGCCCTTGCCGGTCATGGAGGTCTCGGCGACGCTCTCGAGGATCTCCTCGTCGCTCGGGTCGACGGAGGTGGCGATCTCGCCGATCTCTTGTTTGGCCTGCTTGCTGGCCATGTTGAACCCGCGGATGATCGAGGTCGGGTGGATGTCCTGCTCGAGGAGGTCCTCGGCGTTCTTGAGCAGCTCGCCCGCGATGGCGACCGCGGTCGTCGTGCCGTCGCCGGCCTCGTCCTCCTGGGCCTCGGCGACCTCGACGATCATCTCGGCGGTCGGGTTGTCGATGTCCATCTCGGTGAGGATGGTCACGCCGTCGTTCGTGACGGTGACGTCACCGAGCGAGTCGACGAGCATCTTGTCCATCCCCTTCGGTCCGAGTGTGGAGCGGACCGACTCGGCGACCGCGCGGGCAGCCGAGATGTTGTGGCTCTGCGCGTCCTTGTCCTTCATCCGCTGGGAGTCCTCGCCCAGAATGATCATGGGCTGTCCCTGCATTCGCTGCTGACTCATGTTCAACCGAGAGTATGAATGTGCTTCTATATAAATTTGGGTGTTCGAGGGCGTTCGGCGAGGCTACGGGATCCCCGCTGTATCACCGGATAACCGCCATATCGCGCCCGCTACCCGTTTCGAGTGTGCCAGGCGTTACCAACGTCGGCGCAGCGAGAATACTGGGGTTTATACCATATCCGATGTCGCCACGGTCGTCCGAACGCCTCGCGTCGGCTAGACGGGTTCCTTCCAGTGGACGACGACGACGCCGACGACGAACGCGTCGGTGGTGTCGGTGTCCCGTTCGACTCTGATGGTGTTTTCCCCCTCGACGAGGTCGATGCCGGTGAGGGTGTCCATCCACTGCTGCCAGCCGTCGGCGGGCGGGATGTCGAACCCGGAGAGGGCGACGTCGTTGATCCGGATCTCGTGGCCGTACTCCTCGACGTCGTAGGCCTGGAGTTCGAGGTACGCCTCGGTGGCGTCGTCGGTCGGCACCTCGAAGGTCAGCTCGTCGGTCTCGTCGCCGACGAACTCGGCCCACGGGACGGAGAGACTCTCCTCGTTCTGGCCGAGGTGTTGCTGGACCGGGACGAGCGCGTAGTTGGGGCGGCGGTCTCCCATACCGGACAGTGGGCGTCGGCCGAGTTATATCTCGGGTCGGTCTCCGGCTCGCTGCTCGCTAGCCGGACGGCGAGCGGGACGAACACGTTCGGCCACAGGCCGACGAGTTCGGCGGCCGTACGGTCGGGTATGAGCGCGATCCCGGGCGAGGTCGACACTGACGGCGGGCCCCCGATGACGGTGCCGCTCCGGCACTTTCTGGTGGGACTGGCGCTGCTGCTCGCCGGCGGCGCCGCAGGCGTTCTCGACGCCGTCGGACTGCTGTCGGGGCTGTCCCTCCTGGCGCACGTCCACCTGCTGGTTGCGGGATGGGTCTGTGTGACGATCATGGGGGCGATGGTGCAGTTCGTCCCGGTGTGGTCGAACGTCCCGCTGCACTCCCGTCGGCTGGCGACCGCCCAGCTGTGGCTCGTCGCCGTCGGCGTCGGCGGGATGGCCGCCGCCTTCGCGACCGGCGCGCTCGGCTGGGTCCACGCCTTCGGCGGCCTCGCGCTGGTCGGGTTCTGGACGTTCGTCTACACCGTCGGTCGGACGCTGCTGGCCGCCCGCCCGTGGGACGTGACCGAACGGCACTTCGCGTTCGCGCTGGCCTGTTTCGCCGCCGTCCCCGCGATGGGCTTCGCCCTCGCGATGGACTACTCGACCCCCTTCCTCGCCGGCTCGCCGGTCGCTCGCTACCGGCTGGTCGGCGCCCACGCGACGCTGGCCGTCTTCGGCGCCGTCCTGACGACCGTACTGGGCGCGCTCTACCAGCTCGCCACGATGTTCACCCAGACGGAGCTGCACGGCGTCGATGTCCACGCCCGGCGATTCGAGGAGGTGGGCTACCCCGTGGGCGTCCTCGCGCTCGCGACCGGGCGGCTGCTCGGGTCGGCGTCGCTGGCCCGCGTCGGCGGCCTCCTGGTCGCCGTCGCCCTCGGGGGTTTCGCCGTCGTCCTCGCGCGCAAGCTCGTCGAGACCGGCGTCGAGCGGACGCCGATGCTCTCGCGGTACGCCGTCGCCGCCGTCGCGATGGCCGCCTGGGCGGTCCTCGCCGGCCGCGCCTGGCTCGCCGACCCGCTCGCCCCGTCGACGCTGTTCGGCGGCGGCCCGCCGCATCTCCTCCTGTTCGGCGTCGTCGGCTTCGTCGTCCTCGGGACGCTGTACCACGTCGTCCCATTCATCGTCTGGGTCCACCGCTACAGCGACCGCCTGGGGTACGAGCCGGTCCCGACGATCGACGACTGCTACGACGACCGCCTCGCCGCGGCCGACTTCGCCTGCGTCCTCGCCGGCGCGACCGGGCTCGTCCTCGCGAGTGCTCTCGGTCTCCCCAGTGCCGTCACGGCCGGCTCCGGCGCGCTCGCGACCGTCGGCTTCGGGCTGTTCGCGACGAACATGCACCTGATCGTCCGCGAACACAGCCCCCGGCCGATCCGGGCCGTCCTCGTCTCCCGGCTGGGCGACGGCGGCGATCTGTCCGGCGACGCTGCGGGTGACGCGCCCAGTCCTACCGAGGACACTGCGCGCTGAGACGCTACTGTTCGTTGCGACGCTACCGTCCGTACTCTTCGCGCGCCTCGGCGACCAGTTCGGTCACGTCGACGGTTTCGCCGGACTCGCTCGCGCGATAGGCCGCTTCGGTCAGCGCGGTGACGCGTAGCCCGAACTCCGGCGGGACGGGGTTGTCGCGCTCGCCCTCGACGGCGTCGAGGAAGGCGACGACTTTCTTCGTGGTCTGCTCGGCGTAGCTGCCGGCGTCGAACTCGCGGTGGTCGGGCTCGCCGCCCGAGCCGTCGAAGACGGTGAGCCCGCCGTGGTCGAACTGGAGGTGGCCGTCGGTCCCCCAGAGGACGAGCGACTCCTCGAACCCGGTGCCGTCGCCGCTGACGCCGACGCTCGCGGTGATCGGTCCGTCCGGACCGTCCAGGGTCGCCGACAGCGCGGTGTTGATATCGACGGCGTGGTCGCGGTCGTCCGTCACGGCGGCGACCTCGCGCGCTCGCGAGTCCGTCGTCCACAGCAGCGCGTCGAGCAGGTGCGACCCGGAGTCGCTGAGCTGGCCGCCACCGGACAGCTCGGGGTCGACTCGCCAGGTGCCTTCGGTGCCGGAGATCCAGTCCTGGGCGAGAGAGCAGACGGCCATGTGTACGTCGCCGATCTCGCCGCCGAGGACGGTCTCGCGGACGGCCCGGTAGCCGGGGTGGAGGTGGCGCTGGTAGCCGATCTGCAGCAGCGAGTCGCCCTCCCGGGCGCGGTTCACGAGGTCGGCGGCCCGAGCCGTCTCGGTGACCATCGGCTTCTCCAGCAGCACGTCGAGCCCGCGGTCCAGACAGGCGACGGCCTGCTCGTAGTGGAGGGTGTGTGGCGTGACGACGGTGACGGCGTCGACGTCCTCGGAGTCGAGCATCGCCTCGTAGTCGGCGTAGACGGGGGCGTCGTACTCGGCGGCGAACGATTCGCGGGCCTCGGCGGCTACGTCCGAACCGGCGACGACCGTCACGTCGGCGTCGGGGTGGGCCGAGACGCCGTCGAGTTGCATCCGTCCGAGATGGCCGAGGCCGATCGCCGCGAGTCGCGTGGGCATGAGACACGCCACCGCGTGGTGGAGCAAGAAGCCACCGAACGCGGAAGTCGTCGGGCCATCTCGGCGAGGGAGTTCGACCGCGGGCCGGCGCCCAAACCGGAAGCGTGGGCGCACCTCGGTACGCCTTTGGGCGACGAGCGAGAAGCGGGGGGTATGAACCACGACCGGTCACGGGACCTCTACGATCGCGCGCTGTCGGTCATGCCCGGCGGCGTCAACTCCGCCGTGCGGGCCGCAATCGAACCCTACCCTTTCTTCGTCGAACGCGGTGACGGCGGCCACGTGATCGACGCCGACGGCAACCGGTACATCGACTGGGTGATGGGGCTGGGTCCGCTGCTGTACGGCCACGACCTGCCACAGCCAGTCGAGTCGGCCGTCCAGTCGAAGGTCAGCGAGGGCCCGATGTTCGGTGCCCCCACCGAGATCGAGGTCGAACACGCCGAGTTCGTCGCTCGCCACGTCCCCAGCGTCGAGATGATCCGGTTCGTCAACTCCGGCACCGAAGCGACGGTGTCGGCCTGCCGGCTGGCTCGCGCCGCGACCGGCCGCGACAAGATCGTCGTCATGCAGGGCGGCTACCACGGCGCCCAGGAGACCACCCTCGTCGAAGGGGAGTACGACGACGTCGAACCCTCCAGCCCGGGCATCCCCGAGGAGTTCGCCGAGCACACGCTGACGGTCCCGTTCAACGACGAGGAGGCCGCCCATCGAGTGTTCGAGGACCACGGCGAGGACATCGCGGCCGTCATGGTCGAGCCCATCCTCGCCAACATGGGCATCGTCTCGCCGGTCGACGGCTACCACGAGACGCTGCGCGACCTCACGGCGGACAACGGCGCGCTGCTGATCTTCGACGAGGTGATCACCGGCTTCCGCGTCGGTGGCCTCCAGTGCGCCCAGGGCAAGTTCGGCATCGAACCGGACATCACGACCTTCGGGAAGCTCATCGGCGGCGGCTTCCCCGTCGGCGCCATCGGCGGCCGCTCCGAGCTGATCGAGCAGTTCACTCCCTCCGGCGACGTGTTTCAGGCCGGCACCTTCTCGGGCCACCCCGTCACGATGGCCGCCGGCCTCGAATCGCTGCGCTACGCCGCCGAACACGACGTGCACGAGCACATCAACGACCTGGGCGAGCAGTTGCGTACCGGCCTCGCAGAGATCGTCGAGGACCAGGCACCCGAGTACACCGTCGCCGGTACCGAGGGAATCTTCAAGGTGCTGTTCACCCGCGACGCCCCCGAGACCTTCGAGGACCACTGCGAGGGCGGCTGCTCCCAGCGCCCGGACTGTCCGCGCTTCGACCACTGTCCCAAGAACGCCGCCGACGTGGCGGCCGGCCAGACCGACCGCTGGCGCCGCGTCTTCTGGGAGGAGATGAAAGAACAGGGTGTGTTCCTCGCCCAGAACCAGTTCGAGTCCCAGTTCGTCACGTACGCCCACACCGACGACGACGTCGAGGAGACGCTCGAAGCGTACAAACAGGCACTGTAAGGCCTGGCGACGCACGTCGACCCGGAATCGGCCCCCCGCAACTGGACCGCCGCGCCGGTGAGCCGTCTCGGAACGGTTTATGCCGGAGGCGTGAGCGGAGACACACGATGGAGATCCCCACCGTGTCGCCGGCCGTACTGGACGCGCTGGCCGACGCGACGCGACGGGCGGCGCTGGCCGAACTGGTCGACAGCGGTGCGACCGCGACCGTCGGGGAGCTGACAGAGACGCTGGCCGAGCGCCGAGCCGGCGCGAACCAGGGGACCGCTAGATCCGGGGTGGCGACCGCCCGGGCGGACCTGCAGACCGCCCTGCACCACGTCCACTTGCCGACTCTCGCGGAGGCCGGTGGGATCACGTTCGACCCCGAGACCGGACTGGTCGCGGCCGCTTCGGACACGCCCTTCGACCGCGAGTGGACCGCCCGTCTGGTCGCCGACCACCCCGACGTGACCTACGACGCGACGCTCGCCGCGCTGGCCAGCGAGCGTCGACAGGTCGTCCTCCACGAACTGCTCGCCGACGGGCCCGCGAGCGACCGCGACCTGGCCGCCGTCGTGGCCGCCCACGAGCGCGGTGCCACACCGGCCGCGGTGGCTCCGTCCGTCACCGAAGTCGTCGAACTCTCCCTGACGCACACGCACCTGCCGACGCTGGCCGAGGCCGGTTTCGTCACCCGCGAACCGGACGGGACCCTCGCCGCCGCGTCGATGTCCTGGCGGTCGGACCCCTGGGTCGCCGCGAGCCCCATCGGGCCGTGGGCCGCCCCCGAGTGAGAGCACGCCCGCTCACCCGGTCGCGTTGGCGGGGAAGTACTGGCGGCCGTGGGATCGCGGCGGAGAGTCGCTACCGCGGGCGGGGGCTTCGACCGCGCTACTCGTCGAGGAAGTCCGGTTCGAGCCGTTTCTCCGCGCGCTCGGCGCGGAGGTGGTCGCGGAACGCCTCGGGGTCCACGTCACGGGCCTCGCGCTCGGCGCGGTCCCGGACGGAGAGGGTGCCCGCCTCCTCCTCGTCGGAGCCGACGATGCACATGTACGGGACGTTCTCGTCGTGAGCGCGGCGGATCTTCCGCTGGAGCGTGTCGTCGCCGTCGGCGACAGTCGCCCGGAAGCCGTCGGCCTCGAACTCGTTTTTCACGCGGTGAGCGTAGCCCAGCGTCTCCTCGTTGAGCGGGAGCACGCGGACCTGCTCGGGCGCGAGCCACAGCGGGAACCGCCCGGCGAAGTGCTCGATCATGACGGCCATGAACCGCTCGAAGGTCCCGAGCAGCGCGCGGTGGATCATCACCGGCGTGTGTTCCTCGTTGTCCTCGCCGACGTACACGAGATCGAACCGCTCGGGCTGGACGAAATCGAGCTGGACGGTGCCGACGGTCCACTCGCGGCCGATGGCGTCCTCGGCGTCGGCGGCGATCTTCGGCCCGTAGAAGGCGCCCTCGCCGGCCTCGACCTCGTAGCCCTCGCCGAGAGCGTCGAGGGAACTGCGCAGATCGTCCTCGGCGCGCTCCCACAGCTCGTCGTCGCCGAACGAATCGTCGGGCTGGGTTTCGAGCTTGAACGTCACGTCGAGACCGAAGTCGGCGAGCACCTCGTCGATGACTTCGAGCGTGCGGGTGACCTCGCCCTGGATCCCCTCGCGGGTGACGAAGGCGTGGCCGTCGTCCTGGGTGAACCCGCGCACGCGGAGCATGCCCGAGAGCTCGCCCGAGCGCTCGTTGCGGTAGCAGGTGCCGAACTCGCAGTAGCGTTTCGGGAGTTCGCGATAGGAGCGCCGTTCGCGCTGGTAGAGGTGGACGTGGTTGGCGCAGTTCATGGGCTTGAGGCCGTACTCGTCGGCGTCGTCGCCCTCCGTGCGGGCGCTGGCCTGGTCCCAGTGGAACATCTCGTCCTCCTCGCAGAAGTGCTCGTAGTGACCCGAGGTCTTCCAGAGATCGACCTTGTTGAGTTCGGGCGTCCACACCTCCTCGTAGCCGAGTTCGTCGTTCTTCCCGCGGATGTAGTCCTCCAGCTCCCGGCGGATGGCCATCCCGTCGGGGTGGAAGTGGACACAGCCCGGAGAGTGCTCGGGGATCGAGAAGAGGTTCATCTCGCGGCCGATACGGCGGTGGTCGCGCCGTTCGGCCTCCTGCTTGCGCTCCCAGTAGTCCTCCAGGTCGGACTCGGAGCCGAAGGCGGTGCCGTAGACGCGGGTGAGCCGCGGCTGGTCCTCGTCGCCGCGCCAGTTGGTGGCGGCGATCTCCCGCAGGTCGACGGCGCCGATCTCGCCCGTCGAGGCGACGTGCGGGCCGGCACAGAGGTCCGAGAAGTCGCCCTGGCTGTAGAACGAAACCGTCTCGATGTCGTCGTCGGCGCCGCGGTCGCCCGCCGCCAGATCCTCGAGGATCTCTTCCTTGTAGGGGTCGCCGGCGACGCGCTCGCGGGCCTCGTCGAGCGAGACCTCCTCGCGCTCGATGTCGAGGTCCGAATCGACGATGGCCTCCATCTCGGCGACCAGGTCGTCGAAGTCGCCCTCGTCGACGTCGATGCCGTCGAAGTCGTAGTAGAACCCCTCCTCGGTTGGCGGGCCGGTGGCGAGCTCGGCGTCGGGGAACGCTCGGAGGATCGCCTGGGCGAGGACGTGGGCCGCCGAGTGACGCATCACCTGCAGGTACTCGTCGGCCGAGGGGGTGACGATCTCGACGGCCGCGCCGTCGTAGACCGGCTCCTCCTTGGCGACGAGCTCGCCGTCGAGCTTGCCGGCGACCGTGTCGCTTCCGAGGCCCGGACCGATCTCGTAGGCCACGTCTTCGACTGTGGCGCCCGACGGAACGTCGAGCGTGCTTCCATCGGGCAGTTCCACCGTGATCGAGGATTCCTGCTGTGACATGTCACTGGCCTCCACCGCGCCACGCGTCGCTGTCGAGCAGCGAACGACGAGCGCGAGAACATGACAGTGACTGGTTATGGGGCGCGAAGCCCGCGTGTAAAGCAGTCACCTGCCATCTTGCTCTCCGCTAACGCGCTTTCGGATAAAAGCGTTGTGACGTGCGCCGGCGCCCGAGTCCCTTGTTAGTTATTCACAGGCGCAGAGCGGCCCGATACCGGCGACCGTGGCCCGGTGAATTTCGCGGGAACCGGAAGCGGTCGGCCTGCGGATCGCCCGCGCTCCGGTCGCTGGCATCCCCACCTGCTATCGGCCGTCGGCGTGTTCGGCGACCACCGCGTAGAAGGGGTCCGCGCCCGGTCGCTCGCGGACCGTCTCGACGACCCGCAGGCCGGCGGCGCGGCAGTACGCTGCGACCAGGTCGACCCGCTCGTCCATCGACGCGGCCCGCCAGGCCCGGACGGCCTTCGTCGGGAACATCCGGTTGGTGAACGAGACGACGAGCACCCCGTCGGGCGCGAGGACGCGGGCGAACTCCTGGAAGACGGCCGCGGGGTACTGGAGGTACTGGACCGACAGCGCACACAGCACCGCGTCGACGGCGTCGTCGGCCAGCGGGAGCGACTGCTCGCGGTTGAAGTCCTGAACGAACCACTCGTCCGCGCGGTCGTTGCGTTCGAGTTCCGCGGCGTTGAGCCCGTGGACGACCACGCGCTCGTAGTCGTCGTCCGGCAGGTGCGAGACCCAGCTGCCCATCGCGTCGAACACGCGGTCGCCGGGGTCGAGGACCGACGCGTACAGGTCGGTCAGCCGCGCCAGAAACGCCTCATCGGCGTGCGTGACCAGCCGCGGGCTGTCGTAGAACGCGCCGTCCTCGCCGTCGTCGAGTTTCGCGCGGTCGGTGTCGTCGAGGACCGACTCCATGTCGGTCGTAGGGGCCGGCGGAGCAAGAACCGCTCGACGCGCGCCGGCGCGTCGTCACGAGGCGGACGCTCACCTCCGGTCGCGGTGGCCGCGGCGAGCGAGGTCGTGGGCGCGGGCGTTGCGCGAGCGGTCGACCGCCCGGTAGGTGACCACGGGCACGTCGGCGAGTAGCTCGTGTACTTCGCGAACGCGGCGCCGTCCCACGGGGTCGGTCGGCTCGGCGGGGTGGGCGGGGTCGGTCGCGCGGAGCGCGGCGTCGGCGTCGCCGTGGAGGTGGAGCGAACTCACGCGGTCGAAGCGGTCGGCGACGGCGCGGACCGTCTCGACGAGCGCGCGGTGTTCCAGCGCCGCGCTGGAGACGAACGCCTCGACCGCCAGCGACCGCTCGACGCACGTCTCGACGCCGTCCTCGACGAGGAAACCGATCGCGGCCGACGTCGGCGTGGCGTTGTCCGGCCCGTAGTGGACGCTCGCGTCGAAGTACGCGAGCAACGAGGGCGGGGCCGTCGTCATGGCGCCGGCTTCGGTGCCGACGGACTCGAACGTGCCGGTCCGTCCGCGGGTTTATGCCCGTCGGCGCTAACTCGCGGGTGTGACACGGTTCGACGCGGTCCTGTTCGACCTCGACGGGACGCTCTGTCGGCGGACCCAGGACACCGACGCGGTGTTCGCGGCGGCGTTCGACCGCGCCGGGGCGGCGCCGTTCGGCGAGCCGTCGGAGTTGTGGGCGGCGCTGGACGGGCCGCCGGACCCCGACGACCGCGTGGGCTATCTCGGCGCCGGTTTCGCGCGCCTGGCCGCCCAGCACGGCCGTGACGTCGACCCACTGGCGCTCGCCGAGGCGTTCGTCTCCGGCGTAGACGACACGCAAGTCGAACTGACGCCGGGCGCCGACCGGGCCCTCGACACCGCGGCCGCCGCTGGCGCGACCGCGCTGTTGACCAACGGTCCCGCCGACCGCCAGGTGACGAAAGTAGACGCGCTCGGCCTGGCCGAGCGGGTCGACGCCGTCGTCTACGCGGGCGACCACCCCAGACGCAAGCCACACGCCGCGCCCTTCGAGCGGACGCTCGCGACGCTCGACGTGCCCGCCGGGCGGGCGCTGTACGTCGGCGACTCGCTGGCCTACGACGTGGCCGGCGCCCACACCGCCGGGCTGGCCGTCGCGTGGCTCGCAGACGACGGCGCCGATCCCACCCCCTACGACCCGGAGTACGTCCTCGATTCGCTGGCCGAGCTCCCGGAGGTGCTGGAATGACCGCGCTCGACGATACCTTCGACTCGCCGGCGACCCGCGAGGCCGCCCGCGCGGCGCTGACCGCGGCCCGCCCCGACGCGACCGCCGCCGAGTGGCGCCCGCTCGGACGGGGCAACCGCAAGGAGACGGCGCTGGCGACTCTCGCAGACGGCGACCACCTCGTCGTCCAGGCCGCGACCGATCCGGCGGCCGTCCGCTCCGAGCGGGCGCTGCTCGACGCGATCGCCGATCGCACGTCGGTGCCGGTCCCGACCGCGCTGGCGTCCGAGCGAGTCGGCGACGCGGCGGCGCTGGTCACCGAACACGTCGACGGCCGGGACCTCCACGAGCGGTTCACCGCGCTCGGCGTGTCGGTTCGGCGCGACCTCGCCCGCGCGTTCGGGCGGTCGCTCGCCGAACTCCACGAGGCGTTCCGGTTCGAACGGTACGGCTCGGTCGCCGTCCCGGCGCGGCCGGACGCCACGGCGGCGGAGCCGGCCGTCGAACTCGTCGCGGGGGCGGCCAGCGGCGAGGACGTGCCCGAGACCGGCGGCACGGACTGGGCGGCGTGGCTCGGCGCCTACGGCCGCAGCGGCCTCGCGCGGCTCCCGGCGGCGTTCGACGGCCTGCGCGTGGACCTGGCGACGCTGTTCGACGACCCCGAGGTCGAGTCCGCGCCGCCGGCGCGGCTGTTCCCCTGGGACTTCCGTCCGGGGAACGCGCTGGTGACCGACGGCGAACTGGCCGCGGTGCTCGACTGGGAGGCGCCGCTCGCTGCGGCGCCGGCGCTGTCGCTCGCGAAGGCCGAATACCTCGTCGCCGACTGGTACGTCGAGGAGTCCGAACCCCTCCGCGAGGCGTTCCGGGCGGGCTACGAGTCGGTCCGGCCGTGTCCGGCGGTCGATCCGGTCCACCGCGCGGCCGCTATCTGTCGGACGGCGGTCGACTCGAACGGCGTCGTGACCAACCCCGGCTACCCGGAACTGAGCCGCGAGAAGTCGGTCTCGTTCCACCGGCGAGCGCTCGAAGATGTGCTCGCGGCGTCGGATATCGAGTGAGCGTCCTCGACTCAGGTCTCAGGCGGCGTCGACGTCCTCGGGGGCGTCGTCGAGCAGGTCCGAGGCCGTCACGAGCGACTGGAGTTCGAGGTCGTGGTCGGCGAGGTTCTCGGCGGCGCCCTCCTGGCGGTCGACGACGACGACCACTCGGTCCACGACGGCGCCGGCCTCCCGCAGCGCCTCGGCGGCGTCGATCGCGCTCTGGCCGGTCGTCGCGATGTCTTCGAGCACGACGACCTCCTCGCCGTCGGCGAGGTCGCCCTCGACGAGGTTCGCCGTGCCGTACTCTTTCTGTTGTTTGCGGACGATGACGTAAGGAGTCTCCGACGCGACGCTCGTGACGGCGACCAGCGGGACGGCGCCCAGCGCGACGCCGGCGAGTTTCGTCTCGCCGTCGGTCGTCCGTGCGAGGTGGTCGGCGAACGCCTCGCCGATGCGTTCGAGGCAATCGGGGTCGGTCTCGAAGAGGTACTTGTCGACGTAGTAGTTCGAGGTGCCGCCGTGTGAGAGCTCGAACTCGCCGAACTTGACGGCGTCGGCCGCCCGGAGCGCGTCGATGAGTCCCTGGGTGTCCATACCCGCACGGTCGGTACCACGCCGTTTATCCGGTTCGATACGCGCCGGCAGTGGGGGGTCGGGGCGACTCTCTCCGCTCGCGAGCCGCTCGGCCCGCGGGGCCGAACGGGCACCATCGCGCTCCGGAACCACTATGCGGCCTGACCGCCGACTAGCCCCCAATGAGGGTCTTCGGGTCCAGTGGCGTGCGCGGCGTGGTCAACGACGACCTCACGCCAGGCGACGCCACGGACGTCGCGGCCGCCGCGGGAACCGTCTGGGCGGCGGGCAGCGTCGACCGCGTGGCCGTCGGGCGGGATACCCGCAGAACCGGCCCGATGCTCGTCGACTCCGTCGCCAGCGGCCTCGCCAGCGTCGGCGTCTCCGTCGACCGCCTCGGGATCGTCCCCACGCCCGGCCTCCAGGCCTACGCCGAACGGGAGGCCGTTCCCGGTCTGATGGTCACCGCCTCGCACAACCCCCCCGAGTACAACGGCATCAAGCTCGTCGGCGCCGACGGCGTCGAGCTCCCGCGCGAACGCCTCGAAGCCATCGAGTCCCGGTTGCTCGACGAGGCGCCTCACCGCGTCGGCTGGGACGAGACCGGGACCGGCCGCCGCGTCGACGGCGCCGGTCGCGCATACGTGGACGAGCTGCTGGCCGCCGTCGACCGCGAGGCCGTCGCCGACGCCGGCCTGACCGTCGCCGTCGACCCCGGCCACGGCGCCGGCGCGGTCACCAGCCCCGACTTCTTCCGCCGGCTGGGCTGTCGCGTCAAGACGATCCACGCCCAGCCGGACGGCCACTTCCCCGGGCGCGACCCCGAACCCGTCGAGGGCAACCTCGGCGACCTCCGTCGGTTCGTCCGCGCCACGGGCGCCGACCTGGGGGTGGCCCACGACGGCGACGCCGACCGCGCCATCTTCGTCGACGAACGGGGCGACCACGTCGAGGGCGGCGCCGCGCTGGCCGCGCTGGCCGCCGACGCCATCGGAGAGAACGACACCGTCGTCTCCGCCGTCAACGCCTCACAGCGACTCGTCGACGTGGTCACGGCGGCCGACGCAGAACTGTCGCTGACGCCCATCGGGTCGACGTACATCGTCTCGCGCATCCGCGACCTGCTGGCGACCGGCGAGTCGGTCCCCGTCGCCGGCGAAGGCAACGGCGGCGTCCTCTTCCCGGACTACCGGATCGCCCGCGACGGCGCCTACACCGCCGCCCGGTTCTGCGAACTGCTGGCCCGCCGCGGCGAGCCGGCGAGCGAACTCGCCGCCCGCTACGACGATTACGTGAACGTCCGCCGGGACGTGGCCTACGACAGCGAGCGCCAGCGCGAGGCCATGCTCGACGCCATCGAGCGCGCCGCCGAGGAGTCGGCCGCCGACCTCGACACCACCGACGGCTACCGCCTCGACTACGGCGACGGCTGGGCGCTCGCCCGACCCTCCGGCACCGAACCCGTCGTCCGCGTCTACGCCGAGGCCCGCTCGGCCGACCGCGCCGCCGACCTCGCCGACCGCCTCCACGACGCCGTCTCCGGTATTCGCGTCGACTAACTTGCGGCGTACCCCCCTGTTTCGTGTCGAGCGCCGCCGCTCCGCAGCCGAACGGGTTCGCTTAAAACTCCAGCTCGCCGGGGCCGTCCATCGTCTCGCCCAGCGCCTCGCGTTTGTCGACATCGTCGACCGACAGCGCCCCTTCGACGGCTTCCATCGCGCCGTCGATGGGGTCGTGGGTCTCGACGAAGGCGGCGAGGGCGAACTCCCGATCGGAGACGGCGGCGAGTTCGACGGCCTCGGTACGGGAGAGTTCGCCGGCCAGCCAGTCGGCGACGACCTCCCGACCCATCGGGCCGACGGGGGAGACGTGCTCGCCGAACAGGTGCAGCGTCTTCGCGCCGTCGGTCGGCGGGATGTCGGCGACGCGGGCGGCGGCGCCGACGTGCTTGCCGGCGGCGTAGGCGTCGACGAGCGCTGCCGCCTCGGCGGGCGAACAGGGCAGCGCCTCGGCGAACGGCGCCAGTCGGTCGGCCAGCGGGTCGTCGGTGCGGTCGACGGTAGCGACGCCGCCGTCGCGCTGCTCGTCGACCACCTCGATCCCCGCGGCGATGTCCGACAGCCCCATTGCCAGCGGCTTCGCCCGTCCCCGAGTTAATAGTTGGGGAACGGACACGACACTCGTCCGGACGGTCGAGCGAAGCCGAAGCACGACTCTCCGGCGACGGGGGATACTTACGGGTGGCCGCGCCCAGAGAGTCCATGACAGAGACGCTCCGCTACGGGATCGTCGGCTGTGCCGGTATCGGGAACACCCACGCCGAAGCGGTCGCGGCGGTCGACGGCGTCGAGCTAGTCGCCTGCGCCGATCTCGACGCCGACGCGGCCGAGACGTTCGCCGACGACCACGGCGTGGCCGAGACGTTCGCGGACCCGGCGGCGATGGTCGCCGAGGGAGCCGTCGACGCCGCGAGCGTCTGTACGCCGAGCGGGACCCACGCCGACGTGACGACCGACCTCGCCGCGGCGGGCGCGAACGTCCTCTGCGAGAAGCCCCTGGACGTGACCGCCGAGCGGGTCGACCGAATGGTCGAGGCCTGTGAGGAAGCGGGCGTGACGCTGGCGGGCGTCTTCCAGCGGCGGTTCGACCCCGCGGTCCGTCGGGCGAAACAGGCGGTCGAGGAGGGGGAGATCGGCCAGCCGGTGCTGGCCGACACCCACCTCAAGTGGTTCCGGCCGCAGGCGTACTACGATTCGGCGGGCTGGCGCGGCACCCGCGAGATGGACGGCGGCGCGTTCATGAACCAGGGGATCCACTCGCTGGACGCCCTCCAGTGGGTGATGGGCGGCGTCGAATCGGTGCAGGCCGAGGCGGACGCGCTGGCCCGCGAACTGGAGTGCGAGGACACCGGCGCGATGGTGCTGCGCTTCGAGAACGGCGCCGTCGGGACCGTCGCCGTCACGATGGCGACCAAGGGCGGCACCGACCGCACGGAGATCAACGGCACCGAGGGGTCGCTCGCGCTCGGCGACGACGGGATCGAGGTCCGCGTCGGTACCGGCGAGGAGACGCTGTGGAGCGCCGAGACCCAATCGCGAGCGCCGGCGGTCGAGCGCGCCGCACATCCGGCGGGCGACGGCCACGAGGGGGTCGTCCGGGACTTCGTGAACGCCGTCCGCGACGGCCGTGACCCCGAAGCGCCCGCTCGCGAGGCCCGCGCGGCCGTCGACATCGTCCTCGCCGCCTACCGCTCGGCCGAGACCGGCGAACGGATCGCCCTCGACGAGGTCCGAGCGGACTGACAGCGCCCGCCCGGGACCGTATCTCGCGATCGTACAGTCAAATATCATCTACGCGCGTCCGTTCAGATCAGATACATCAGCGTCTGAACGGCTCGTTTTATCGAATCTGATACTGCGAGAGATGGATTGAATACACGGGATCGAAGTTGATGTACTATGCCGCGCCAGGTCGCAGCGGACACGGAGAAGTACACGATCGAGATCGACGAGGACATCGACGCGATACTCCACACCTGGGACGCGTTCGCAGCGGGCCAGGAGTTCCGCGACGGCTGTCACGAACTGCTGGACGTCATCGAGCGCAACGACAAGTCGAAACTGCTCGTCGATACGAGCGGGATCCAGGCTCACGACGACGCGGACAAGGAGTGGCTTGAGGAGGAGTGGATCCCCCAGACCATCGAGGCTGGCATCGACTACAGCGTCTCGGTCACCGGCGACAGCGTCATCTCGGAGATGGAGATGGAGGAATTCGTCGACCAGACCCAACACCTCGACTACACGTTCGTGATGGCCGGCAGCACGGACGAAGCCCGCGAGTGGCTCGACGAGCAGTAGGCCCTCGGCGTCGCCGGTCCCCTTCTGACGAACCGATCGTGCCCCGGCCACCTACCGGTAACCGGTGGGTGGATCCACCGACTCACGGCCCGAAACGGGGGGCCACCGCACCGTTTATTAACCCCCTCGCGGGCGAAGCGTCGTGTATGAGCACGACAGTGACTGCGTGCCCCGAGTGCGAGGGACGCCTTCGAAGCGACGACAGCGAGACGGTCTGTACGAGCTGTGGCCTCGTGGTCGCCGAAGACAACATCGACCACGGCCCCGAGTGGCGCTCGTTCGAAGACGACGATACCAACCGCGAGCGCACGGGGGCACCGCTGACCCGTTCGCGCCACGACCGGGGACTCTCGACGGAGATCGGCCGCTCGACCCGTCTCAAAGGCCGCAAGCGCCGACGGATGGCGCGGCTGCGTCGTCAGCACAACCGCACGAAGATCGGATCGAAGGCCGAGCGCAATCAGGTGTACGGCTTCACGGAGATCCGACGACTCGTCAGTTCGCTCGGGCTGTCGGACCACATCCGCGACCGAGCCTGTGTCCTCTTCGAGTCCGCCCAGGACGAGGACCTGCTGCGCGGGCGCTCGCTGGAGGGGTTCGCCGCAGCGACCGTCTACGCCACCTGCCGCACCGCCGAGGTCTCCCGTACCGTCGACGAGGTGGTCGCCGACGCCCGCGCGTCGAAGGCCGAACTCTCCGCCGCCTACGACGCCCTCAATCGCGAACTTGGCCTCCCGACCGGGCCGATCGACCCCGCCGAGTACCTCGCGCGGTTCGCCAGCGATCTGGACCTCCCGCAGGACCTGGAGGGACGTGCCCGGGAACTGGTCGAACGCGCCCGTGACCTGAACCACGTCGACGGCCGCAACCCCGCCGGCGTCGCCGCCGGCTGCCTCTACACCGCCGCCGACGAACGCGCCTATCCGCTCACCCAGGCCGAAGCCGCCGACGCCGCCGACGTGACGCCCGTGACGCTGCGGGCGACCTACCAGGCGCTGACCGACGAGAACTGAGCGGCCGACCGCGACCGGCCGGCCCATCCTGTGCAGCTCTCCGGTCCTCGTCCTCGACGACGGCGAAGTCGTCGAGCAGGGCGCCCACGAGGACCTGCTCGACCGCGACGGCCTCTACGCCACGCTCTGGCAGGTGCAGGTCGGCGACGTGCAGTCGCTGCCCGAGGGGTTCGTCGACCGGATCGAGCGACGCGCCGACGCGTTCGACGACGACTGAGCGGTCGCACCCGCCCGGATCCAGTCCGTTCCTCGCTCGTCTCCCGCGGTTTCTCGCCCGGCTCAGACGGCCCGTCCGCGCGACCGACACGCTCGCTCGACGGTCTCGGCGAGCCCCGCGAAGGCGGCGGCCGCCGGCGAGTCCGGCCGGTGGACCGCCACCGGGACGCCGGCGGCCTGCGCGTCGGCGACCGCGGCCGACTCGGGGACCGTCCCGACGGGGCCGCCGAGTTCCCGGGCTACCAGCTCCGTCGGCGACGCCTCGCTCGCGCGGTTGAGGACGATGGCCGCCAGCCCCGCGTCGAGTTCTCGGGCGAGCGCGCGCGCCCGGAGCGCGTCGCCCAGCGCCGACGGCACGGGCTGGGTCACGAGGACACACGCCTCGGCGACGAGCAGGCCCAGTCCCACGTCGCCGCACATCCCCGCCGGGCAGTCGACGACGACGCGGCCGTACTCGTCGCGGACCGCCTCGACCGCCGCGACCAGCGCCGTCGGCTCGCAGGCCCGTGCGCCGGCCAGCGAGCGTCCGCAGGGCAGCACGGCGACAGGTCCACCCTCGCTGACGGCCTCGACCGCGTCGGCCCGGCCGGCGAGCACGTCGTGCAGGTCCGGCCCCCGGTCGGTCGGCAGGTCCGCCATCGCCAGATCCGCGTCGACGACGACCGCGTCCAGCTCCGCCCCGAGGTTGTACGCCACCGTCGACTTGCCGACACCGCCCTTCCCGCCGACGACCGCGAGGATCATGGTCCCTCGCCGTCGATCCGCGCCCCGCGAGCGGCGTGCTCGCCCCCGCCGACCCGTTCACCGGTCCGACCTACCGCCAGGTCGTCACTGTCCCCCTCGTCCGCGCGAGCGAGCAGCTCGTCGATCCGGCCGCGGACTCGCCGCAGCGCTCGCCGGTCCGCCGTGGCGGCCACCCCGAGCCCCCCACCGGTGTTCGCGCCGGCGCCCGACCGTCCCGCTCGGTCGGGGGCCGCGTCGAGCCGTTCGTCGACGTCACGGAGCCAGGAACGGACGGCGCCCGGGACGACGAACCGCTCCGGATCCGAGGCCCGGTCGATCGGCTGCAGTTCGTCGGCCGATCGGACGCCGTCGCTCACCGGCGCGTCGTCGGCCGTCCGCGCACCGTCGTCCGTTCGCACGCCTTCGTCCGCCCGCGACGCCGTCGGGGCGTTCGGTTCGGGGAGCGGGACGCTGTCCCGCGGGACGACGGGGTCGCCCAGATCGCGGACGACGCCGGCCGGTGTCGACTCCACCGCGGGCGCCGGCCCCGACGCATCCGGACCGGACTCGTCGTCGACTTCCGCGGCCGGGACCGTCGAGACGACCTCGGCTGGCGGCTCGGCGGGCTTGGCGGGCGTCGCGTACCCGACAGCGAGTCGACCGTCGGCCGGGACCCGCCCCACGAACGCGTCGCCGTCCCAGCCGGCCGCCGGCTGTCCCCGTCGCCGCGGCGGCCACACCGGGCCATCGAGGCGGTTCTCGACACGCACCCGACAGGGACGGGCGGCCGCGACGACGAGCGAGACGAGCGTCACCCCGTCGCTCCGTTCGCAACTCCACTCGAGCGTGACCATGGCGGCGCTGGTCGCCCGTTCGGTCATAAAGTCACGGACCGTCGGTCGCGGCTCCCGAACCGACCGGTGTGCCACCGGAGGGCGGTCAGACCCGGATCACGGCCGCGTCGAGCCACTCGGCGGCCGCCTGTGCACTCGCGAACCGGTCGCAGGCCAGCACGACCGGCGCCCGGAACTCGGCGACCCGACCCACCGCCAGCGCCGCGGTGACCCCTTCGACCGCGAACGGGTCGTCAAGCCGTTCGGCCTCGGCGGGGCCGCCGGGGACCGCCACGAGAGCGTCCTCGTACTCCCCGCGGACCCGGTCGACGAGATGCGCGCGGGCACGCCGCTGGAGGTTCGCCCGCCGGTCTTCGAGGCGACGGCGTCGCTCGCGGGCGTCACGGCCCTCGCGAGCGAGTCGCTCGGCGCGCTCGACGGCTTCCCGCGCTGCGGCCCGTTCGGTCTCGCGCTCGCTGAGTTCACGGGTCGCCTCGGCCAGCTCGGCCTCCAGACCGCTCACGTCTCGGCCCGCCTCGCGACCGGCCTGTACGCGCCCGCGAAGCGCCGCCACCCGCTCGCGGATCCGGTCGACTGCGTCGTCGGTCCCGGCCAGCCGCTCCCTGGGGCCAGCGAGATCCGGCGGTTCCGGGACGGTCACGTCGGCCAGTTGGTCGCGAACGTCGGCGAGCGCCTCGTCCTGTGGCGCCTCCCCACCGCGCGACCGCGCTGCGGCGGCCAGAGCGGTCCGGACCCGGATCGACATCGACGGACGGACGAACCCGACGTATCCGTGGACCGCTCGCGGGCGCGGACAGTCGACGACCGGTCCACGGTCCGAACCGCCCTCCCCGACCCCGTCACCGGCATCGGTCGGAGGCGTCCGACGGACCCCAGCGGCGACCCGAACCGGATCGAGCCCCCGGCCGCGCAGGTCGACGACCCGGCCCCTCAAAGACTCGTCGGCGAGATCCAGCGCGATTCGGTCCCGCTCGGTCATAACTCGGCGTCGCGCATCCGTTCGGGGTCGGGGTAGTCGCGCTCGCCGGCGAACGTCGCGTAGGGCAGCGCCGGTCGTTCGCGAGCCTCGTAGGCCGCGGCGGCCTCTCTGATCGAGTCGTCGACCGCTTCGTACTCGTTGAACGGCCGCGTTCGCTCGACCTGCACGTCCCCCCCGTGTTTCTCGCGGAGCCGCAGCGCCTGGAACGCAGCGAACTCCGTCTCGACCAGCAGCGCTACCCGGCCGAACCGCCGGACGACGACCCCCTCGTGAGTCCGACAGATATTCCGGAGCGTCCCCCGCGCCGCCGTCGAATAGGTCACCACCAGCAACACGAGCGGCGATTGTATCTCCAGCCGACATAAATGTATCGCACGAACATCACGAACGAGTGTCAGACGCCTACTGGAGGAGGTGTCGTTTGCGGGTTTCGAGACCGTCGTCGCCGAATTCGACGACGGCGTCGAACAGCGAGGTGATACTGTCGACGGTCGTGCGGTCGTGGGCGGTCGGATCGATGTGGAAGTGCGCCCGCGCGTCGGCGGCGTACAGCTGGCCGGTGATCGCGTGGAGGAACTCGTAGGCCGTCTCGACGTCGACGTACTGGAGCATCGCCGTCAGCGAGTCGAAACAGACGACCGGGGGCGTCTCCCACTCCGAGAGTAACTCGCCGATAGTGATCCCCAGTCCGGTCAAGTCACTCGGCGAGGAGACGTGTTCGACGGTGACGCCGTCGGGCCGGCTCCCCGGGGATTCGCCGACGACGACGACCGCCGCCTCGGCCGGTCGCTCGTCGGTCTCGGCGACCCACTGGTCGACACAGTCGGTCGCGTCCCCGCGGAAGGTCACCCACAGCGCGGTCGCGCCCGCCGGGTCCGACGGGATCAGCAGGTCCGTACAGGCCTCGGCCTCGCCGCCGCTCATCGACGGCGCACACAACAGGACGTTTCTGGCGTCGGCCAGTTCTGAATGGAGGTCGGTCATCCCAGTATCCGTTCACCCGAGGTAGTCGTGACGCGCTCAAAGTCCTTCCGTTCCGGCACGTCCGGGTCGATCGTGGCGGTCTCGGCCGCTAGTCCCGCTCGAACCGCTCGACAGCGAACGGACCCGGACGGTCGACCAGTTCGCGAACCCGCTCGCGAGCGCCCTGTTTCGACCCCGCCAGCACGACCGTCCCGTCGACGGCCGCGTTGCCGCGTCCACTCTTCGCCGCGTCGGTGCGCTCGGCCCGGTAGGCCGCCAGGTCACCGTCGAATTCGGTCGCGTACGTCCGCAGCGTCCCCCGCACGTCGCGCTCCAACTCCGAGAGGTCCACCTCGCCGTCCTCGAACCGGCGGAGCGCGTCCTCGACGTTGCGGAGTGCGGAGATGCGGTCCATGGTCACGTGGTCCGGAGGTAGTCCGTCTGGGGCTCGTACACCTCGCCTTTCTGTTTGAGCTTCTCGATCTCGTGTTCCGCCTTCGTCTCGTCCATGCCGATCTCCTCGGCGCGGTCGACGACCACGTCGACCGGCGCGCCCTCGTCGTACTCGTCTTCGAGGTCGTCGATCAGCCCTTTGATATTCTTGATGCGGTCGCGCTGGCTCTTGGAGGTGCCGGCCTCGATCATGTCCGCGTCGAGTTCGCCCGTCTCCGGGTCGACGCCCACGTCCTCCATACACGAGCGGACGATCTCGATGACCCGCTCGGCGTCGCCCTGCGTGACGGTGTCCGACAGGCGCACCCGCGCGGAGGCCTCGGCGAGCCGCACGATCGCCTCCAGTTTGCGGGCCGTCACGGGCACCGCCGCGTCCTCGTCGGTCCCTTTCGTCCGCAGGTCCACGTAGAAGTTCTCGATCTCCGCGCGGGCCTCCTCGGTCATCGTCGGGAAGCAGGTGCGCTTGGCGTAGGCGATGTACTTGCGCAACAGCTCGGGCTCGATCGTCGGCGCCACCTCGTCGGTGACGTTCTCGACCTCGTCGTCGCTGAAGTTCGACTTGTTCGACTCGACGCGGTGGGTGTGTAGCTCCCCCGCGTAGTTGGTCCGCAGGATGTGGTCCGCGAGGTTCCGGTCTTTCTCCTCGTCGGGCTGGTCGGTGACCGTGAAGATCAGGTCGAACCGCGAGATGAGCGCCGGCTCTAGGTCGATCTGCTCGCTGATGGGCTCGTACTGGTCGAAGCGGCCGTACTTCGGGTTGGCCGCGCCGAGCAACGAGCAACGAGATTTAAGTGTCGCATTAATACCTGCTTTACTTACACTAATCTCCTGTTGTTCAAGTGCTTGATGCATTGCCGACCTATCGTCGGCTGCCATCTTATCTAGTTCGTCGACCGCAGCGATTCCTTGATCGGCCAAAACAAGCGCACCAGCCTCTAAAGTCCACTGCTGTCCGTCGCCGAAGTCGTCTCTGACAGCCGCCGCCGTGAGCCCCGCACTGGAACTTCCTTTTCCTGATGTATAGACTGATCTTGGGGCAATATTTTTGATATATGATAACATCTGGGATTTGCCAGTTCCGGGATCCCCGATCAGGAGCATATGCAGGTCGCCCCGGATCCGGGATTCGTCGGGGAGGTGTTTCGTCACGCCCGAGAACAGCTGGAGGATCATCGAGAGCTTCTCGCGTTCGTAGCCGTAGATCGAGGGGGCGATGGCGCCGACCATCTCGTCGTAGATGTTCTCGCGGCCGGACAGCTCGACGATCTCTTGTTTGTCCTCCTCGGTGATGTCCATCTCCTCGAACTGCTCGTCCTCGATCTCGACGGAGAACCCCTCCATGTACGTGTCGAACATGGGCGACTGGTCCTGGTCGTTGCCCTGCTGGTCGAGCTTGAGGACGCCGCTGACGCGGACGTGGTCGCCGGCAGTCACCTCGCCGGTGATGTCGTCCTCGATGTTTACGTCGATACTCTGGGGCGTCTCGCCGCCGCGCAGCCCCTCGGGTGACTCCTGAACACGGATCTTCTGGGCGTCGACGAACTCCGACTGGTCGAAGTTGACGCGGAACGGCCCCTGTCGCTCGCAGCCCTGGCACTCGTGGGGCTCCTGGAAGTCGCCAGACTCCTGGGGGATGCGGGTGAGGGTGCCACAGCGCTGGCACTCGAAGGCGGCCTGGGTGATCTTGGGTTTGACGTCGGTAGCCTTGCGGACGACGCCCTGGACGGCGATGAGCTGCCCACGGTGGTCGGCGCGAATCTCGCGGATGTCGGTGGCGTCGGGGAGGTTCCGGATCCGGACGTGGGCCTGTCCGAGCTTCACGTCGACGGGCAGGTCGTAGAGGCGGAGCGCTTCCTCGGCGTAGTCGCGCAGCTCCTCCGGATGCGAGCGCACGTCGTCGGCCAGATCGGGGTCGAACCGATAGATGTCCCCCCAGTCGAGATACAGCGACTTCTGCTCGGTCGGGTACTTCTGGGCGAGCTCGCCGATCTCGTTGCGGTAGTAGTCCCGATAGAGTTCCTCGAAGGAGTCTATCAGTTCGGTGTTCTCGGCGCGCGCCATTGGGTGAGACCAGCTTAGCCCGCCCTCGGGTAAGAAGGTTCGCAAACCACGGCGAAAGTGAACGGCGCGGTCGGCGGCGCCGTCGCAGTCCCGCGGTTCGACCGGGAAACGAGAGGGTGGGGGTAGCGAGCCCGGGCGGTCGGGAACTCCCGTCGCTTACCAGCTGACCTCGTAGGTGCACCGGTCGGCGCCGTCGGTCCGGCAGGCGCCGACCTCGGAGACACAGACGAAGCCGTCGGCGTGGGCGACGGCCGCGCCCTCGACGATACCGCGGTCGAACGCGCAGGGGTAGGGCGTCCGGCACTCGACGCGCCCGTCGTCGTCACCGATCTGCCGGAACGCGTAGCCGCCCGGGTCGCCCCCGCGGTGGCCCGCGCGACACACGCCATCGAGCGCTGCCAGGCCGTCGGGGACGCTCTCGATGCCGTCCGGGAACGGCACCGCCCGCGCGATCCGCTGGCCGAGCGCGTGGACGGCCTGGTCGCCGACGAGGTCGTGGATCGCCGCCACGGCGTCGACGTAGCCCGCGAGCGAGTACCACTCGCCGGGTTCGGCCCCGGCGAGGTCGGCCTCTTCGAGCACGATCAGCGCCGACTCCCGCGAGTCGGCCGAGAACTTCTCCACGCCGGCGGCGACCGCCCGGACCCACTCCCCGGTCACCTCCATCCCAGCGTCGGGCCGGTCGCCGCGTGCGGAGCTCATACATATCTGGACGCTCTCGCACGTAAAATGCACACGGCCAAACCAGTTAGGAGCGCGGACCGCCTGCCGATCCCGAAGAGAGAGAGACCAGGGGTACGGTCGCCCTCGCTGTCGCCCCACGGCCGAGCGCCACTCGGCCACTCGTAGATAGCGTGTGTTTTCCCGTCAATCGTGTCCCTCAACATCGGGGGGAGTGACACTTTCCGGTCCCGTACTCCGTCCGACCGCATCGACTGCGGCTACTCGCGTAACGACAGGGTGTAAAATTTCAGTTCTTTCGGCGGTCTTCCATACCTCGTTAATGAATGGAGATCGCCCAGATATCAACAGCCCCACCCTACTCGCTCGGGGCTGACGCCCGCTTGCTTCTCGGTGGGTGGAACTTGTCGGTGGACGTTACCTCGGCCTCTTGTTCAGAGTACGAGACGAATCCTCGATTCGGTTTCACTGTCCCCGACTTGAGGGCGAGTTGACTGTCGCCCGTCCGCCGTGAGTTCTGTAGCCCCCGACGGACAAACCGCCAACCGACGTTTTTCGCCGCATTGTAATCCGCGTTTGCCGTTGCTCCACATTTCTCGCACTCGAAACTGTCGCGATCCGTGCGGTTCTCATCGCTGATGTGTCCGCATTCACAGCACCGCTTCGAAGTGTTCCTCGGATCCACGTAGCCGACTTCGATATCGAGTTCATCGGCTTTGTACTCAACGTACTGTACGAGTTTCGCATGCGCCCACTGGTGGAACTTTCGCCTGCTCGGCATCGAGTCTCCAATGTGCGTCAAATTCTCGAAGACGATATGGGTACAACCGTGACCAACGGCTTCCGCGAGCAATTGGTTAGATACGCCGTGAATGTAATCTCGGTTGTAACCTTCCTCGCGATCTCCTCGCTGGAGAAGCGTCCGATGTGCAGATTCGGTGCCTGTTTGCTGAAGATTGCCGCGTATGCGCTCGAACTCACGATGATCGTGTAACAACTCTTGACCCGACTCGAAGTGGGCGGTGCTGGTGACGGCGAGGTTTTCGATACCGAGATCAACCCCGAGGACTGTCCTGTCCTCAGCGGGAGACCCCTCGGTATCTGGTTTCGGCTTTCGGAACCCGAGATGTAGAAAATAGGCGTCGTCACGCGCAGTAAGTGTAGACTCAGTCACTTCCCATTCATCGCTGTCGAGATACTGGTGCTGATATCCGTCCTCCTCATCGGGCAGTACCAGCTCACACCTAACACGGCTGCCCGTAGTGGCGAGTGAGACTGTGTCATTCTCGAACAGAGTCATCGTCTTGGCATCGTACTTCACTGTCGGTGCAGTGAAATCGGGTCTCGAGTAAGGGCGGTCTTGTCGCTTTCGTTCGGCAACACCTCTGAGGGCCTCTGCGGCCTGGAAGCAGGCAAGTATGGCGTGCTGACTCCCGAGATCAGTTTGATCGCGGATATCGTCGTATGCGAGCGACTGGAGTTTTCGGCTTTCAGTTTCTCGGCAATTCCAGCCGATTTTCGTGGCGATGTTCGCGCCCGTTCGATACTCGTCAATCGTGTCTTCAAGCCGTTCGGCTTGCTCAGACGACACTGACAGACGTGTGATTGCGGTGCGCCGCACGTAGTCGTCGCTCGCCACGGTGTCAAATAGAGGGGATAGCGAGTTAATGGTTGGTGTGTTATCAGTAGATCTACGCTCTGTGACCTCTCTTGCTTGGGTCGATACGCGCCATCCTATATCCGTGAGATCGAACGCGAGAGGAGTGGGACCGCCCGGATTCGAACCGGGGTTACCAGCACCCAAGGCTGGAAGGATACCGCTACCCCACGGTCCCGTGACTCTCACTTACGGAGCAGCCGACGAAAGCGTTTCGTTGCGTACCTGCCGCGGTAGTCGTTCTCAGATTCACCTCACAGCCCCCAGAACGCGTAGATACCGAGCGTCGTGACGGCGGCGAAGATCAACTGGAGGGGCGTCCCGACTTTGAGGTAATCGGAGAAGCGGTAGCCGCCGGGGCCGTAGACGAAGAGGTTGGTCTGGTAGCCGACGGGGGTCATGAACGCGGTCGAGGCGGCGAAGGTGACGGCGAGGATAAAAGAGAAGGTGTTCACGCCGAGCTGGCGGGCGGCCTCGACGGCGACGGGGATCATGAGGACGACGCTAGCGTTGTTGCTGATGATGTTGGTGAGCAGGGCGGTAACGAGGTACATCAACGCGAGCACGCCCAGCGGCGGGAGCAGGGTCGACGACTGGACGACCAGGTCGGCGATCAGGTCGGCGCCGCCGGTGTTCTCCAGAGCGATGCCCAGCGGGATGACGCCGGCGAGCAGGAATATCACGTCCCACTGGACGGCGTCGTAGACCTCGGTCGGCTTGAGACAGCCGCTGAGAACCATCAGCAGGGCACCGGTCAGCGCGGCGACGACGATGGGAAGGACGCCGAGGGCGGCGACGCCGACGACGGCGCCGACGACGCCGACGGCGACGGGGATCTTCGAGCGGCGGTAGTCGGGGCGGTCGATCTCCTGGGCGACGATGAAGTCGCGGTTGGCGTTGAGTCGCTCGATGCTATCGGGCGGTCCCTGGATCAGGAGGGTGTCGCCGACGCGCAGGCGCACGTCGTCCATGCGCTGGCGGAACAGCTCCTGACCGCGCCGCAGCGCGAGGACGGTGGCGTCGTAGCGCTGGCGGAAGTTCGCCGAGGCGAGCGACTCGCCGACGAGGTTCGACCCGGGTGCGATCACCACTTCGACGAGGTTCTCGCGCTCGCTGGGCTGTTCGAGTTCGGTCTCGTCCACCTCGACCTCGGGGAGGAGATCCAGTCCTTCGGCGTCCGAGAGGTCGACGAGCGTGTCGCGGTCGGTCCGCACCGCGAACACGTCGCCTGCCTGGATCACCTTCGGGTCCAGCGGTTCGGTGAACGCCCGTTCGCCCCGGATCAACTGGACGAGATCCACGTCGAAGTCGGTGTCGGCGAGCGCGTCGCGGACGGTCTCGCCGACCATCGGCGAGTCCTCGCGGACGACCACTTCGGTGAGGTACTCGCCCATCTCGAACTCCTCGGTCAGGTCCTCGGCGACGGGGATGCGCGCGGGCGTCAGCCAGCGACCGACCGTCAGTAGATACGCCGCGCCGACGATCGAGACGATTACGCCCAGCTGCGTGAACTCGAACATCGTGAACGTGCGGCCGATCAGCCGCCCCGACAGCTCCGAGGCGAGGATGTTCGTCGAGGTGCCGATCAGCGTCAACATGCCGCCGAACATCGAGGCGTAGGAGAGGGGAATGAGTAGCTTCGACGGGGAAGTCTTGCCCTCGTGAGCCAGGTCGGTGACCATCGGCAGGAGGATGGCGACGGCGGCGGTGTTGTTGATGAACCCGGAGATGGGGCTGACGACGCCGATGATGGCGCTCAGCTGGCGCGATTCGCTATCGCGGGTGACGGCGGCGATCTTCGACCCGAGGATCTGGACGACCCCGGTGCGCTGGACGCCCTCCGAGAGGACGAACATGGCGAGGACCGTCAGCGTCGCCGAACTCGCGAACCCGGAGAGGCCGTTCTCGGTGGCCGAGAGCCCCTCGGCGGGGTCGCTCAACACGACCAGCGGGTCGGCAAGCAGGCCCAGGTCGGCGGCGGTCGCCGACAGCGGTTCGACCAGCAGCAGGGCGACGAGGACGCCGATGGCGGTGATGTCGACGGGGACCGGTTCGGTGGCGAAGAGGATCAGCGCGGCGAGGATGACGAGGAAGACGAAGGCGGCGCCGGCGGTGATCCCGAATGGCACGTCCGCAGTGTTGCGGTGATACGGGAAAAAGGCCACTCATCGCCTCTGGGGCGCGAGCGACCGGATACTCGGTGTGCTAGCGGATCCGGCCGGCGATACGGCGGGGAACGCGGCCGACGCGGCCGCCTCGCGAGCCGAGCAACAGCGCGGAGCCGAGCACCGCACCGGCGCCGAGCGCGGGGTGGGCGCCCGCCGCCGTCCGGCCGTTCGACGCGGCGGTCCCCGCCGAGTCGAGCGCCGTCGCCGCCGTCTCGCGAGCGTGCCAGGCGTAGGTCTTCCCGAACTCGACCGGCGTCGTGACGGTCCCCTGCGCGGTCGCCCGGCCCGCACGGATCCCCGCCAGCACGTCCGCGACCGTCATCGTCGTCCAGTCGACCCCGGCGGGGAGCGTGACGCTCGTGAACGCCCGTCCGATCAGGTCCGGCCGGTGTGCGTCGCTGCCGCCGATCGCCGGGTGTCCCTCGGCGGTCGCGAACTGTCTGGCCCGTCGGTTCTGGTACCCCGTCACCGCGACGGCGTTTCGCGTCTCGATACCGTCGACCTCGCAGCCGGCCAGGACCGCCCGGCGGACGCCGTGGCGGCTGATCTGGAAGGGATGCGGGACGACGGACACGCCGCCGGCCTCGCGGACCGCGGTCACCGTCTCGGCGAACGGGCGCCCCGGTTCGGGCGCCCACTCGACCCCCAGCGCGAGCAGGTGGCCGTCGGCCGTCGAGACCTCCACGCCCGGCACGACGAGCAGGTCCGTTCCCTCGGCGGCGGCGACCGCCCGTGGCGCGCCGACGACGGCGTCGTGGTCGGTGACCGCGACCGCGTCGAGGCCGGCCGAGAGCGCCGCCTCGACGACGCGTTCGGGCGGGGTCGCACAGTCGTAGGACGCGTCCGTGTGGACGTGTGCGTCGAGGGTGATAGTTCGGGCCGGATCGGGCCCGGTTCCGGCAGTCATTGCCTGTTCCAGGCTATCGACCGATATAAGTCTTGGGCGCTCGCGTGCGGCGAGCTACCACGAGGTACGGTCGCCCTACCGCGATCGGCACTACTCGCTGTCGCGAACGCGTCGAGACAGTGGTCGAGAAGACCACATTCGTCGACGAACGTCTCGAATCCACGGAGAACGCCATCGGACGAGAACGGCGAGCGAAGACTCACTCGTCGTCCGAGAGGCGGATCAACCGTTGGACCGACTCCGGGCCCTTCTGTCTGAGATAGATGAGCGAAAGCGCCCCGATGGTTAATAGAACGTAGATTAACGTCCCATTGGAGTGGTAGTCTCTCGTGTACCAAGCAACGAGTGCACTCATCAATAGATAATAAAGGAAAAGTAACTCGTACCCCTCGACTTCTATCGACATATCTGGGGTCGCCGGTCAGTCTACGTATTTCTTGTAGCTTCAAGAGAACGAAGTGGACTCACTCGTCGTCGCGCAGTTCCATCGTCCCGACGATGTCGTAGGAGTCGTCGCCCTTTCGGATGCCGTCGAGCAGCAGGAAGGCGTGGTCGGGCGGTAGCTCGTGAGACGCCGGGATCGGTCGCGGCCACCGCAACAGGTTTGTCGCTCGTCCGCCAACTCGGACGCACGATGAGCGAGCGGGAGGCGCCCACCGATCTATCGGAGCGGGAGACCGCGGTTTCTATCGACACCGATCGGATCCGGACGGTGCTCGACCAGTATCCGATCCGTCTGGCGGTTCTGTTCGGCTCACAGGTCACCGGCGTCGCGGACGCTAGCAGCGATGTCGATATCGCCGTCGATTTCGAGGGAGCCGTCGATGACCCCGGCGAACCGCTCCTGTCGCTGCTCGCCGACCTCTCCGTGGCACTCGACCGCAACGATATCGACCTCTCGCTCGTCGACGACCTCGATCCGCGGGTCGGTCGTGCGGCGTTCTCGCACGGCGTTCTCCTGTCCGGGTCGCCAGAGCGCGCGGACGCACTCCGAGACGAGTTCGAAGCCGCCGCGGAACGGCGCGAACCGAACCAGTCGCTCCGCGACCGGCTCGACGAGACGCTCGAACGGGTGGACCGACACGTCGAGCGCGCGGGGTGACCGATGTCGGACCCGCACGGTCCTGACCGCGTCGAGACGATGGTCGAGAAGGCAGAGTTCGTCGAAGAGTGTCTCGAAATTCTCGCAGCCCGCCAGTCCATCACCCGTGATGCCTATCGGTCGGATACCGTGACCAGAGACGTGGTCGAACGCCGTTTCGAGAAGGCGAGCCAGGCGTGTGTCGACATCGGGCGGATGCTCCTCCGCGACATCGACGGTCGGGCTCCGGATTCGAACGCCGCCGTGATGGAGCGACTCGCGACCGTCGACGTACTCTCCGCGGAAACCGCTTCGAAGATGGGTCAGGCGGCGATGTTTCGAAACGTGCTCGCCCACGAATACGGCGACGTGCTCGATCAAGACATCGTGTACGAGGCGCTTCAGGATCTCGGTCGCTACAGGGCGTTTCTCCACGAGCTCCGCGACTACCTCGACGATGTGGACGCGATCTGATCCCGATCGCCTACCGCTCGTCGTCGCGCAGCTCCATCGTCCCGACGATGTCGTAGGGATCCGACCCCTTGCGGATACCGTCGAGCAGCAGGAACGCGTCGTCGGGCGAGAGGAAGTGGGAGGTGACCGCCCGGCCCATCGGCGTCGGCGAGAGGCCGTCGATGAACTCGTACTCCAGCAGCTTGCCGACGGCGTGTGTTGTCGGCACCTCGCCGATCATCCGGTCGTTGAGCCGCTTGGCCGCCTTGCCCCCGACGGTGACGTTGGCGAGCGTCTCCTCGACGGCCGCGCCCTCGTCGTAGCGGGTGATGACAGGGTCCATCTCGCCTTTCAGCAGCTTGAACGCCACCTCGTCCTCGCTCATCTCCTGGCTGCTGTGGTAATTGCCGTCGGGCTCGACGAGGACGTAGACGGTGCCCTTGTCGTGGTAGTCCGGCCGCCCCGCGCGGCCGAGCATCTGGTGGAACTCCTGGACGGTGAGCCACTCGATGCCCATCGCCAGCGAGTCGAAGACGACCTGCGAGGCGGGGAAGTCGACCCCCGCGGCGAGTGCGGCGGTCGTCACGACCGCGGCCAGATCCTGGTCGGCGAACATCCGCTCGACCTTCTTCCGGCGGCGGTGGTCCAGCCCGGCGTGGTAGGGCGCCGAGTCGTACTCCAGCTTGCGGGAGATCTCGTGACAGCGCCGCCGGGAGTTAGTGAAGATGATGGTCTGGCCGCGATACCCCTTCGACGATTTCGTGTCGAAGGCCCTGCGGACGAGCTTGTTCTCTATCTGCATCTTCTCGCGGCCGTCCGCGAAGGTAACGTGGCGTTCGATCGGGACCGGGCGCTCCTCGAACTCGATGAGCTGGGCGCGCAGCTGCTCGGCCAGGTCGCCGGGGTTGCCGACGGTCGCCGAGAGGTAGATCCACTGCGTGCCGTCCGTGCTCCGGTTGTCCGAGCGCTCGCCGCAGTAGTACTTCAGCCGCGAGATCAGGCCGTCGAGGCGGTGGCCGCGCTCGTCCTCGCCGAGGGTGTGGACCTCGTCGATGACGACCGTCCCGATGTTGCCCAGGTCCTTGCCGGTCCGCAGCGCGTGGTCGATGCCCTCGTAGGTCCCGACGATCACGTCGGCGCCGGGGTCGAAGCGGCCGCCGCCGTCGTTGATGCGGCTGGCGCCGACTCTGAGAGAGACGTCGACCATGTCGCCGTAGCGCTCCTCGAAGGACTCGTGTTTCTGGTTGGCGAGCGCGACCAGCGGCACGAGAAAGAGCATCTTGCCCTTGCCGTTCAGGACGCGGTCGAGGCCGGCCATCTCGCCGATGAGCGTCTTCCCCGTCGCCGTCGCGGACACGACCAGTTGGTCCTGGCCCTCGGTCGCGCCGTTCTCGACGGCGAGACTCTGGACCGGCAGGAGCGTGTCGAAGCGCCCTTCGAGGTGGTCCTGAATACCGGGGTGGAGATCCAGCGAGTCGACCGGGACGGGGTCGACCTCGTCGACGGTCGCCGAGATCTCGTCGAACTTCGTCAGATCGGGGTCCAGATCGCCTTTCAGGAGGTTCGAGACGCGTTCGAGGTCCTGAACCTCGGTGAGCAGGTCGTAGAGCCGGTCGCGGGCGCCGGCGGTGATCTCGCCTTTGTAGGCGAGTTCGCGGTCGAGTTCGGCCTTCGCGCAGTCGGGGCAGATGTACTCGCCGTCGGCCTCGATGGCCGTCTCGGAGGTGACCGGCGAGTACTGCCCCTCGCTGGCGCAGTAGCGGCAGGTGCGGACGGCTTTGGCTTCGAGCTGGTAGGCGTCGAGCAGTTCCTGTAGGCGCCGGCGAGTCGCCTTCGAGGTCTGCTCGGAGATGCGGATGCGCGAGGCCGAGCGGGCGAGTTCGACGAACAGGTCGGGCGGGCGGGGCTCCTCGCTGGCGCCCTGCTTCAGGCGGAGTCGCGCCGGTCGCGGCCCGGCGTCGGTCTCCTTGAGTTCCAGTATCGCGTGGAGACGCCGCTCTCCGTCCTTGACGACGGCGACCCGCACGTCGTCGCCGTACTCGTGGAGGAACAGCGTCCCGACCTCGCCGACCTGCTGTGACACACCACCCACTCCGCTATCGAGCTATATCAGCGATTCGGACTCTCGTGGGCCGTGATACCGCGACACAACCGGTCGCTCACCGACGGCGATCAGTCCTCCAGCGCCTCGGGTTCGTCGTGCTGGACCGACCAGCCCTGGTTGATCCCGCAGGCCTCCCGTTCGGTGTATTCGATCTCCGTGTCGAGATCGACCCGCGACCCGCCTTCGACGCGCTCGACGACGAGGGGAACGTCCATCTGGCTGCCACAGCAGCCCACGTCGGTGAACTCGTCCCACTCGTCGCCCTCGGCGGCGCTGTCGCGGACCTTGGTGAGATACTTCCGGTAGTAGTCCGATCGGATCCGGCCCCGCCCGTGCTTCCCGACGTCCGCCGGGAAGGAGAGCACGACCCGCGTGGCCAGCGGTTCGGCCGTCTCGTCCGTCCCCTCCTGACTGCTCATGGGCCGTGGTTCGAGCGCGAACGGTATGGAGTTTCCGGGGCCGTCCGTCGCGGTCGCTCAGGTCCCTCTGGGAGCCGTTCAGAGTTCGTAGCGCTCGCCGTCGACGGCCAGCGGCGCCTCGAACGCTCGGTCGGCGTGGAGGAAGTGAGAGACGTGGACCACTCGGGTCTCCTCGGCGTCGAGGTCCTCGCCCAGTGCCACCGCGCCCTCGACGGTCATGTGCTTCGTGCCGAACGTGCGGGCGACGCCGTCGGCGTCGAAGTGGTTCCCGCCCGCGGGGTGGTGTTCACACAGATCCGCGGTGACGATGCCGTCGGCCAGCAACAGGTCCGGGTCGGCGAGGGTCGCGCGTGACTCCTCGCCGATGCCGTAGGTCGAATCACCGGAGAGAGAGAGTTTCGCGCCGGTCTCGGGGTCCTCGATCGCGAGGCCGTAGCAGACGAGCGGCGGGTGGTCGACGGGGACCAGCGTCACCTCGAACCCACAGGTCTCGAACGACTGGAAGGGAGTCTCGGCGACCACCTCGACCTGATCGAGGTAGTCGTAGCGTCGGCGGACCGTCCCGGCGACGCTCTCGCCGGTCTCGGGGTCGCGCTCGTCGGCGGCGTGGACCGGCAGGTGGTCGAGGAGTCGGTAGGCGTGGCCCAGACCGTCGAGGTGGTCGAAGTGAACGTGCGTGATCACCGCGGCGTCGGGTAGCGCTGCGTCGGACGTGAGGAACTGGTGGCGGAAGTCGGGGCTGGTGTCGACGAGCAGCGACTCGCCGGTGCGCTCGTTGCGGACGTGAACCGAGAACCGCGAGCGCTCGACGCCTCGCTCGCGGGCGCGCTCGCAGGTCTCACAGTCACAGCCGGGCGTCGGCGTCCCCGTCGTGTCGCCCGTCCCGAGGAGGGTGACGTCCATCGGTCGACGAGAAGGGCCGCCGCCGTCTAAAAGACGCGGTCGGCGACGACCGCGGCAGCCGCGGGGGCGACCGGCGTCGAACGCGACACCCGCGCCAGCGACCGAGCGCCGCAGGGACGCTCGGCCGTCCTACGCGGAGCTGCCTTCGATGTCGGCCCGCTCGCGGATGATGTCCCGGAGTTCGTCGGCCTCCTGGATGTTCTCCATCTCGGATTCCTCGACGATAGCGGTTCCCTCGACGGACTTTCTGGTCGCGCGCTCGACGACGTACACCGACCGGGTCCGGGTGACCCTGCCCACCGAGGACATGATGCGGGCGCGCTTCTCCGCGGTCTTCGTGAGCTCGGAGTGACCGGTCAGCATCTCTTCCTCGCGGCGTTCGTTCTCGCTGACGGTCTTGAACGGCGCTCGGTCCGTGGGGTGGACGTCGAAGCCGACGCGGGTGAGGACGGCGACGATGGGCTCGTCCTCGGGGTCGACCTCGGGGTCGTCGGGCGTCTCCTCGTCCTCCCGTACTTCGTCGGCGCCCTCCAGCACCTCGACGGGCGAGGTGAGCGGTTCGTCGAACAGTTCCTGGAGCTGGCTGGCGACCTCGACGGAGGCGTCCATGCCGTCCTCGTACTTCGAGACCGTCCGTCTGGAGACGCCGAGCTCGTTGGCCAGCCGCCCGAGCGACCAGTCGCGGTCCTCGCGGGCGTCCGCGAGGACTTCGCTGTCGATGTTGACGTAGAGGCCGCCCGGCGCCGCGTAGATGAGCGGCGGGACCCCCTCGACGAACAGATCCATGGCGGTGTCGGGCGAGAGCACCGGGACGCCGTGGCGGAAGTAGGTGACGCCCGGTTTGAGTTCCTCGTCCCGCGTTCTGAGTCCGATGACCATCGGTGTGGCGCCCAGATACGTGCCGAGCCGGCGCATCTCGGCGCCGGTGTGGCCGTCGAAGGCGTCGATGTTGCCGAGGATCTTCACGAGGAGGACCTCCTCCCCGCGGCGGGCCGCGACGTCGAAGCTCTTCGGCCGGATGGCACAGCGCTCGCTCACCACGAAGCCCGCGTCCTCCAACATCGCGGTGACGTTGCCCACCAGTGCCGACCGTGACATACCGAGAGGTAAGTAGGTCTTCCCATATATGCGTTGTGCCCCGGTAGAATCCGCGTGCGCCCCGTTTTTTCATGCCGACCGATAGATTGATATATAATTTCGCGGCCGAAACCCGTTTGCCCACGGTCGCGTAACGACCGCTGTGACCGTCATCGGGCTCGACGACACGGATTCCCGCGAACGCGGGATGTGTACCACCTACGTCGCCGCCAGCCTCGCAGAGCGCATCGAGGCGGCGGGGGCGAGCGTCGACCGACGGGTGCTCGTGCGGCTGAATCCGGGTGTCGAGCACAAGACCCGCGGCAACGCCGCGCTCGCCGTCCACACCGGCCTCGGCGCCGATCGCGCGCTCGCGCTCGCACGCGAGCACCTCGATTTGGCCGAGACGGCGGATCCGCGGACGAACCCGGGCGTCGTCGTCGCACCGGGCGATCCCGAACGGGTTCCCGAGGAAGTGGCGGCGTTCGCGCGGGCGGCCGTTCGGGACTACCACGACGTCGACGACGCGGTCGACCTCGCCGCCGAGTGTGGCTACCAGACCGCCTACGCCGGCAACGGCCGCGGCCGCATCGGCGCGCTGGCCGCCGTCGGCGCGTGGCGGGCGTTCGACGACTGGAGCTACGAGTGTATCTCCTACCGCGAGCGCGACCGCTGGGGGACCGACCGGGAGGTCGACCGCGAGTCCGTCTTCGCCGCTGCCGACGCGGCCTCCCCCGACGCCTGGGACACCGTGGACCGGGGGGAGGGCTACCCCGTCTGTGTCCCACGCACCCCCTGCCCCATCCTCTACGGGATCCGCGGCGACGACTCCGAGACCGTCCGCCGGGTCGCCGACGCGATCGACGGCGAAGCGGTCGCGAGCCGCGCGCTGTTCGTCACCAACCAGGGGACCGACGCCCACCTCCGGGACGCCGACGGATTCGCCGACGCCGACGAGGGCCGGGCCTACCGCGTCGACGGCGAGGTCGTCACCGAGCCCGAGACCCGGGAGGGCGGCCACGTGTTCGCTACCCTCCGGAGCGCCGACGGCGAGGACGCCGAGATCGCCGCCTTCGAGCCGACCAAGCGATTCCGCGACCGCGTGCGGGCGCTGCGGCCCGGCGACCGGGTGACCGTCTGCGGCGAGGTGTCCGACGGGACGCTGAAACTGGAGAAGTTCGCCGTCAGGGAGCTCGTGCGGACCGAACCGACCAATCCGGAGTGTCCCGAGTGCGGTCGCTCGATGGGGTCGGCGGGCGCCGACCAGGGCTACCGCTGTCGGGACTGCGAGACGAGCGCCGACGGGAAGGTCGAGGTGCCCGTCGAACGGGAACTGGAACTGGGCTGGTACGAGGTGCCGCCCTGCGCCCGCAGACACGTCGCGAAGCCGCTGGTCCGCGGCGGATTCGACGCACCCGTCCATCCCGAGCGGTAGCTCCGGTTCGCGACGCCGCGACACCGCTCGCTGGCGACCGGGTGGCCTACCCCGCGACCTCGGCTTCCAGCCAGTCGAACTGCGATTCGAGTTCGTGCCGTCGCTGGCGTTTGATCACCGTGGCGTCGAGGATCTGTCCGACGAGGGCAACGTCGAGTTCGAAGTCGGTCGTCGCTGTGACCTCGGTGGCGCCGTCGACGGGTTCGACGTGGTAGACGGTGTCCATGGTCTCGAAGAAGCCGTCGGCCTGCTCGTAGGCGAGGTCCGACTCGTCGTCGACCAGTCGCAGGTCGAGGGTCACCGTCGCGAGCCCCACCTGGTTCTCCAGATGCATCGTCTCGCCGTCGAGGGCCACCTCGGTGAACCCTGCGGCGAGCATGAACGCCTCCAGGTCGTCCATCGCGGCGCGCACCCGCTCCGGCGAGGCGTCGAGCCGTCGCGAAACCGTCACCGTCTGCATACGGGGAGCGAGACGCCCCAGCCCCGTCAGTGTCACGCCGCACCGGTTCGGGCGCCGATTCCCGAACGTCTTCGGCACAACGCGCTCGCCCGCAGAGCCCCAAGGACGGATATGGTCAGCGACGTATCGAGAGAGCCGACGCGGACGCTCGACGCCCGGGAGATCGACGGCGAACCGTTCGGCGAGATCGTGGCCGCGCTGGAGGACCTCTCGGCGGAGGGCACGCTCGAACTCGTCAACAGCTTCGAGCCGGAACCGCTGTACGGCGTGCTCGACGACCGCGGGTTCGACCACGAGACCGAACGCGCGAGCGAAAACGAGGTCCACGTGTATATCAGCCGCGCGGAATGACGGTGACCCCCGATCGAGAGACAGGAGCCGCCCGCGCGGCGTCGCCGTCGGTGGAGCGGACTACTTGACAGCACAGTATACTTTTCCGCAGCGGCCGCGTACAGTCGCTCGATGACGGCGATTCGAGGGATACTCTTGACGGCGTTCGACGAGCGGTGGCGACCGGCGACGCTGGCGGGCCTCGCGTCCGTGCCGTTCACGGTCGCCGCCTCCTGGGACGGCGTCGGGGACCCGACGGTCGTCGCCGGCGGCACCGTTTCGGGGCTGGCGCTGGTGGTAGCTGCCGTCGCAGCCGGGTACTACTACGGTGACCGCCGAGCGGGGCCGCGAGCGGTCGGTACGCGGGTCGGCCTGGCCGGGTCGATCGGCGTCGTCGTCGTGTATCTCGCGAATGCGGCGGTCACCGTCGCGACCAGTCCCGCGAGTTTCGCCGCCGTCGTCGCCGTCCTCGCGGCGCCGGTCGTCGTCGCGCTCGGCGCGGCGCTCTCGGTGCTAGTCGCCGTCCTCGGTGCGGCGGCCGGCGACTGGCTGGGGAGGCGGACCGGGCGCGGGCGACGGGCCGACCCCACCGGGTGAGCCGAACCGGTTCGGGACGACGCATAGCGGAGCGGCGACCCAAGCCGGAACATGGTCAACGTTCCGTCGCCGTTCGGCGGGAGCGACGACACCTTCGACGCCTACGACGAGTTCGTTCCGGAACACGCGCCGGCGCCCGGCGACTTTCTCGAGGGTCACGACGTGCTCGACGGCCGCGAACACCTCGCGGTCCACCGGCTGGCCCGGGAACTGTTCGAGGAGCGGGGGGTGTACGACGTGACGTTCGGCTACAACCTCGCGCGGCTCAACAACGACCGCCGCCACACCGACGCGGGGTATCGCTACGCAGTCGAGCGGTCCGCGGCGGTCGCCGACGACCTGTCGATCCCCGACGGGGACGGCGAGTCGGCGGGCCACGAGCCGGCGCGCGTCCTGCGCGCGGAGTTCACGCCGACGACCGCCTTCTGCCCGCAGAGCGACACGCTCAGCAGAGGGTCACTGCGCGCGTGGAACGGCCTCGCCGGGTGCCACGAGTTCGATCTCGTCCGCGTCCGCGTGGCGCCCACACACCAGCGCGCGGGTCAGATCAACGCCGCGCTCCGCGAGGCGGAGGCTGCGCTCGTCGAGACCGGTTCGTTGCCCGAACCGGAGAACGGGGACGCGGGGACGCCCGGGAACGGGTTCGACGACGACGTCGCGGGGGCGCCCGGTCGCGACGGGTCGCGGTCACCGTTCTGAGCGTGCGCGAGGTCGGCGATGTCGACGCGGTGGCGTCGCAGTGTCACTTCCGACAGTCGGATATTCCACTGGACCCTTGGAGACGGTAGATGACGGACTCGCGGGACCGCGCGTGGCTCGCGGCGATGGTGTTCGCCGTCCTGCTCGCGCAGGTGCTGCTGTATCCGGGCGTCGACCGGCTGGTCGGCGCCCTGGGCGCGACGACGGATCTGGACGCGAGCATGTGGTTCCTCGCGGCGGAGTTCGCGGCGTTCGTCGCCTTCGCCGGCCTCTGGGGCGCCGCCAGCGACCGCGCCGGTCGCCGGACGCCGTTCATCGCCGCCGGCGCGCTGGGCGGCAGCGTCGGATATCTCGCCCTGGCGCTCGTCCCCGGATTCACCGCGCTCTCCTTCGAGGGCGTGCTCGTCGTCCGCGCGGCACAGGGCGCTGCCACCATCGGCGCCTTCTCGCTCGCGATGACGATGCTGATGGATCTGGAGGGGGGCCACGGCCGGAACATGGCCGCCGCCGGTGCAGCTATCGGCGGCGGGACGGCGCTGGGCGCCCCCCTGGGCGGTCAGCTCTACGAAGTGGGACCGTTCGTGCCCCTATACCTCGCGAGCGCGCTGCTGGCGCTCGTCGCCGTCCTCGCGCTGGCGGTCGACGACCGCGCGTCCGCCGGCGACCGCGACTCGCTCGCCCGCGCCGTCGCGAACCTCCGCGGGACGCCCACGCTCGCCGTCCCCTACGCCTTCGGCTTCCTCGACCGGCTCACCGCCGGCTTCTTCGCGCTCGTCGGCACGCTCTATTTCCGGTCGGCGTTCGAACTCGGTCCCGGCGCGACGGGGCTGATGCTCGCCCTCTTTTTCGCACCGTTCGCGCTGCTGCAGTACCCGATGGGCATCCTCTCGGACAGGGTGGGCCGCACCGCCCCCATCGTCGCCGGGTCGGCGTGTTACGGCCTGGTCGTGATCGGCGTCGGCCGCGCGCCGACGGTCACGCTCGCCGGCGTCGGCATGCTCGCGGTCGGAGTCCTCGGCGCGCTGATGTCACCCGCGACGATGGCGCTCGTGAGCGATCTGGCCGACGAGCGCGAGCGCGGCGTCGCGATGGCCGGGTTCAACGTCTTCGGCAGCCTGGGCTTCCTGGCCGGCGTCGTCGTCGGTGGCGGCGTCGCGAGCGCCTACGGCTACCCCGAGGCGTTCCTCGTCGCCGGCGGCCTGGAGATCCTCGTCGCCGCCGCGACGCTGCCCGTGTTCCTGCGGCTTGACATCGGGCGGACCGCGACGTTCGCGGAGTAAGGGGGCAGTGCGGTCGCGGCGGCTGGGTGGTGCAGTGCGGCGGCTGGGCGGTGCAGTGCGGCGGCTGGGCGGTGGGAGAACGTACCGAGCGCGCTCCGCGCGCTCGGCCTTTTTGCCCCATCTTTTTCGAGGAGCCCTCCCGCAGCGCAGCCGTCAGGCTGCGCGACGAAGGGCGACGATGAAAAAGGTGGTACGCCAGGACTGGGATTTGAACCGGAGGAAGACGTTCCGGGCGTGCGGTCTCACTCCGTTCGACCGTTCCGGGGCTGCGACTTCCAGGGGTTCAAATCCCACTCGAAATCGGTTCGAACGCTTGCGATGGCGAGCACACGAGGTGCTCGCCGGATCGTTCGCGTCAGAAGCGCCAGGACTGGGATTTGAACCCAGAATCCCAAAGGGAACACGCTTTCCAGGCGTGCGCCTTACCGTTCGGCCATCCTGGCTCGTCTGGAATTACCGCGGTCGGGTGGTTAATGGCTTTCGTTCTCGGTCGGCGGTCGACCGCCGGTCAGCGGCCGCCGGTCGGCAGTCGATCCCGGGTCAGATGGGTCGTCCCGGCGGCAGCGACGCCGACGACCAGCGCCACGGCAACTTTCGGGCCGAACCCGACGCCCAGATCGCCGAGCAGTTCGTAGCCCTGGGCGAGCACGAGGAAGGCGAGGCCGCCGACCAGGCCCCACAGCAGGCTGGATTTCGTCGCGGGAGCGAGCAGCGACTCCCGCGGGGTGGCGTCCGGATCGGGGTCGTCGGCGGACGCGCTATCGCCGTGGGAACCGGTAGAGTCGGCCATCACTTCGTCGCGATGGCCTCGACTTCGACGCCGACGCCTTTCGGGAGGGCCTCGACGCCGACGGCGCTGCGGGCGGGCGGCTCGTCGTCGAAGAAGGTCTCGTAGGTGTCGTTCATCTCGTCGAAGTCGTCGATGTCGTCGAGGTAGACGGTGACTTTCAGCACGTCCTCGGGTTGGGCGTCGGCCTCGGCGAGGACGGCGACGAGGTTCTCCAGGGCCTGCTGGGTCTGGACGTCGATCGCGGCGTCGTCGAGCAGTTCGCCGTCGGGTGTCAGGGGGATCTGGCCCGCCGTAAAGACCAGATCGTCGGTCTCGGTCGCCTGGCTGTACGCGCCGACCGCCTCGGGTGCCGCGTTGGTGCTGACGATGCGCTTCATACCGGACGGGCGGCCGCGACGGGCTTAAACTCCGTGACGACGGGACGAGCGGACGGCGGCGGTCGCGCCGTCGGGGCGTTCTGACCCGTTCAGGCGGTCAGCTTCGGTTCGAGGTCGCCCCGTTCGTCGAGCTGTTTGAGGATGTCGCTGCCGCCGACGAACTCGCCGTCGACGAACGTCTGGGGGATGGTCTCGCGGCCGCTGTGGCGATCGAGCGCGGTGCGGAACTCGTCGAGCGATTCGAGGGTGTCGACGACCTCGACGTCCTCGCGGTACTGTTTGAGCAGCGTCAGCGCGCGGTCGGAGTAGCCACACTGAGGCATGATCTCCGTGCCCTTCATGAACAGCACCACGTCGTTGGCCTCGATGGCCTCGTCGACGCGTTCGTCGACCTCCTCCTGCGGAAGGCTCTCGTTGGGTTCGAACGTCATACCCGTGGTCTGGGTCCCCTCGTGGATACCTCTTGCGACGGCGGGAGTCGTCGTCGCCGTCCGGATCTTGAGCGTGGGCAGGACGGTCCCGGGGCCGACGGTTACGCGTCGAGGACTTCGATCAGGTTGCCCTCGGGGTCACGGAGGAAGAGGATGGTCGTGCCGGTGCTCGAGGTCTGGGGTTCGCTGACCGTCTCCACGTCGTCGGGGAGGGCCTCGTAGAACGCTTCCACGTCCTCGACGCCGAAGCCGAGGTGCTTGGCGCCGCGGTCGTTGACGCTCTCGGCGACGGCCTCGTCGCCTTCGGGCTCGTACTCGACGAGTTCGACGCGGGTACCGTCGCCGTCGAGATGGGCGAAGCGGCCGGTGGCGTTCGCGACGCCGACGCCCCGGGAGAAGTTCTCGCCCGCGGACTCGAACTCGGCGAGGACTTCCAGGTCGAAGGTCTCGGTGTAGAAGTCGACGGCCCGATCCAAGTCGGCGACGGTCGTCCCGGTGTGGTGGACGCTTCCGGACATGGACGAGTCCGCGCGGGCCAGCGTCGAAACGGTGTCGGTCCGGAGCGGTCGAACGGGCGGTCGTCCCCGCCGCACCGGATGTGGGGCGTGGTCGGTAAGGAGGTCCGAATCTGTGAGTATACGGTGTTGATAGCCGGTAACTGACCGGTAACAATGATCGGCGAGGGCGTAAGCTCGGCCATGCGAGAGGATCACTCGGACCCGCCCGAGGGGCGCGTCGTCGTCGGGCCGCCGCCGCCGCCGACGGCTGCGCCGGAGGACGTGCTCCCGGCGGTCGTCCGGACGCGCAGCGACGACAGCGAGCGGTACATCTGCTACTCCGCCGCCTCGGAGTACGACGGCGTCGCCGAGACGCGGCTGTCGGTCGACGTCGACGCCGTCGTCGAGCGGGAGCTGTGGCGGTAGCCCACGCGGATTATTCAAGACAGTCCGGGAACGACCACACGCAGTCGTGCGGTCGACCCGGTGAACGCTCGCAAGACTCCGTATCAGTCGTCGGATCCAGGGGAATTGCCGCGCAACCGCTCGACGGCGGCCGCGACCCGCCGGCGGTCGATCGGGCGGATCCAGGCGTCGGTCGCCGACAGCTCCGCGACGGGCCACCAGCGGGCGTCGCTACACTCCGAGCCGGGGTCGAGCGATCCCGTCGTCTCGGCCCGCTCGACCGCGAAGCAGACGGAGAGGTAGGAGCCGTCCGCCGGGTCCTCGATATCGAAGCCGGTGCGGACGAGTTCGAGCGCGTCGGGGTCGACCGCCAGCCCGGCCTCCTCTTCGAGTTCGCGGGCGGCGCCGACCCGCGCGGACTCGTCGACTTCGAGGATGCCACCCGGGACCGCCCAGGCGCCGCGGTGCGGTTCGTTGGCGCGCTCGATCAGGAGCGCCGCGTCGCCGTCGTGCGGCGTCGCCGCACTGCCCGGCCGAGTCGGTCCCCCGCTGTCGAGGACGACGACGCTCCCCCCGGGCACCGGGTTCTGGAAGACGATCTCCTCGCAGTCGGGACAGTACCGCCGGTCCCGGTCCTCGAAGGTCGTCGTCTCCAGCGCGACCCCGCAGTACGGACAGTAGTCGGCCTCGCGTTTGGTCATCAGTACGCCTCCACCGAGACCCCGAGCGCCTCGAAATCATCGACGTTCTCGGTGACGATCGTCGCATCGCGGTTCTCGGCGACGCCCGCGATCAACACGTCACCCGCCAGCGCGTTGATCCGGTCCTGCGCGACGGTCTCGTCCGCGTGGAGGGCCGCCTCGATCCTGGCGGCCGCGAACGCGTCCTCGGGTTTGAACGGCAAGATCGTGAGCCAGCCCAGATCGGCGAGAACCGACTCCAGCGACGGGTCATCCTCGACGGTGTGGACGCCGACCGCGATCTCCTCGACGTTGATCGCCGAGGTGACCAGGTCCTCCTCGTCGTCGTGGGCTTCGAGGAACGACTCGACGCGGTCGTCGCCGCGATAGTAGTGGGCCAGAAACGTCGTGTCGAGCAGCTTCACGCGTCGCCCTCGTCGTCGCTCCGTCGCGGGCCGTCGTCCCCGTCACCGGCCAGCGCGTCGAGTACCTCGGACTGCCTGGCCGCGAGACCCGCTCGGCGTCGCTTCCTGCTCGCCCGAGCCGCCCGCTCCAGCCGCTCGCCGTCCGTGCCGTCGTACTTTCCGAACCCCCGCCGCCAGTCCGTCCGGGCCGCCTCGGTCATTCGCTTGACCACGTCGCTGAAACTCTCTCCCTCACGTTTCTCCGCGCTGAGTCGCTCGTAGGCTTCGTCGTCGAGTCCGATCGTCTTCGTCCCCATAGGTTGTGTTTGTGTACACAGACACAAAACCGTGCCGTCGGATCACCCCTTCAGCCCCGTCCCGGTGAGCGCGACGGCCACGTCGTCCTCGGGCGCGACGACCCCCTGGTCGCGATACTCGGCGAGCGCCGCGGTCGCGGTCGCGCAGGTCGGTTCGACGTGAAACCCTGCCCGGGCGAGGCGGTCGTGCTCGCGCTCGGTCGCGTCGGGACCGACCGCGAGGGCGTCGCCGTCGGTGGCTTCGATAGCGTCGAGGATCTGTCCGAACCGGGCGGGCTCGCGGATCTGGATCCCGTCGGCGCCGTCGTTGGCGGGCCGGTCGGCGGTCGAGTCGTCGCCGAGCGCGTCGGCGACCGGCGCCGCGCCGGTCGCTTGCGCCCCGAGCAGTCGCGGTATCGAGTCTGTCCAGCCGGCGTCGCGAAGCGCCCGGAAGCCGCGATACGCGCCGAGAAAGAGGGTGCCGTGTCCCAGCGGTGTGACGACCGCGTCGGGGACCGTCCAGTCGCGCTGGGCGGCGAGTTCGAACGCGAACGTCGCGGTGCCGCGGAAGAAAGCGGGATTCCAGGCGTGGCTCGCGTACCAGCCGCCCGCGCCGCCCGCGCCGCCCTCGACCGCCTCGACGCAGGCGTCGGTCACGTCGCCCCGCGAGCCCTCGACGCGGACCACGTCGGCACCGGTCCGCTCGATGGCACGGAGTTTCCCGGGTTTGGCGTCCGCCGGGACGTAGATCTCGGCGTCGATGCCCGCGCGGGCGGCGTAGGTGGCGATCGCCAGGCCGGCGTTGCCCGAGGAGTCTTCGAGGACGCGGTCGACGCCGAGTTCGGCCGCCCGCGAGACAGTGAGGGCGGCGCCACGGTCCTTGAAACTCCCCGTCGGGAAGATCGATTCGAGTTTGAACCGGGTGTCCCACTCCGGCGCGTCGACCAGCGGCGTCCACCCTTCGCCCAGCGTGACCGCGCGTTCGGTATCGAGAAACGGTTCGAACGCCCACAGCCCGCGGTCGCGGTCGAGGTGGGCTGGTGGGTGGTCGGCTTCGGGGAGTGGTCGGGTGTCGTAGTCGAGCGGGTGGCCACAGTCGCAGCGCCACGGGGCGTCGGCGTCGTCGGCGTAGGTGCGGCCGCAGTCACCGCAAGTGAGCATGTGTGTGGTGTAGTGGCGGTCGTTGGTGTAGGTGTTGGTCGATCGACTGGGTGTGAGTACGGGCGAACGAGATAGTGACTCTCGAACGCCCCCGACCCGATCGTTCGCGGCCGTTTCGGCTGACTTCGATACGGAGCGACGAGAGCTCTCGACCCGCTCGCACGGCTTCGTCTCGCGGCCCTCGCTGTCGCTCACGGCTCCCTTCGGTCGCCTTCGAATCGAGGTCTCGCTGCGCTCGACCTCGCACCGCTCGGGCACGCTCGACGGCGCGCGCCATGGACGACTGTCGGCAGCAGAAGACCGGAGAAAGGCGGTCGGTTGTCCCGTGGCGTCGGTTCGGTTACCGCTCGTCGAGGTCTGGGTAGTCGAGATCCTCGGGCCCGGTGTACCGGGCGCGGGGACGGATGAGGCGGTTGTCCTCGACGTACTCGATGGCGTGGGCGATCCAGCCGGCGGCGCGGCTCATCGCGAAGATGGGTGTGTAGATGTCGACGGGGATGCCCATCTGGTAGTAGGTCGAGGCGGAATAGAAGTCGACGTTCGGGGCCAGGCCCTTCTCGTCGGCCATGAACTGCTCGATCTTCGTGGAGTACTCGTACCACTTGGGGGTACCGGCGGCCTCACCGAGCTCCTGGGAGCGCTCGCCGAGGATCTTCGCGCGGGGGTCTTTGACGTTGTAGACGCGGTGGCCGAACCCGGAGATGCGACGGCCGTCCTCGAGTGCCGTCTCGACCCAGCCGAGAGGGTCGCGGTCGCTCTCGTCGACCTCCTTGAGCATCTCCATGACGTCCTGGTTGGCGCCGCCGTGCAGCGGTCCCTTCAGCGTGCCGATGGCGGAGGTGACGGAGCTGTGGATGTCCGAGAGCGTGGAGGCGGTGGTGATCGCGGAGAACGTCGAGGCGTTGAACCCGTGGTCGGCGTGCAGCACCAGCGCCATGTCGAAGGTCTCGGCGAGGACCTCGTCGGGCTCCTCGTCGTTGAGCATGTAGAGGAAGTTCGCCGCATGCGAGAGGTCCTCACGGGGCTCGACGGGGTCGTCGCCGTCGCGCATCCGCGTGAACGCCGCGAGGATAGTGGGGATCTTGGCGGTGATGCGCCGCCCCTTGCGGAGGGTGGCCTCGCGGTCGGTAGCGGGCTCGTCGGCGTCGGGGTCGTAGGCCGAACACATCGAGACCGCCGTGCGCAGCGCGGCCATGGGGTTCTCGTCGGCGGCGGCCAGCTGGCCGACGGTTTCGAGTACGTCCTCGTCGACCGAGCGTTCGGCGACCATCGAGTCGGTGAAGGCGTCGAGGCGGTCGGCGTCGGGCAACTCGCCGTGCCAGAGCAGGTGGATGACTTCCTCGTAGCTCGCGTGTCTGGCCAGGTCCTCGATGGCGTAGCCGCGGTAGATGAGTCGCCCCTCGTCGCCGTCGATCTGGCTGAGATCGGACTCGGCGACGAGCACGCCCTCGAGGCCCTTCCGTAGCTCGTCGGTCATACCCCAGTCGTTCGCCTGGACCGGCCAAAAGGGTTACCGTTCATCGGCGGACGCGTACGGAATCACCGAACACCGTTCTGGACGAACGTCCACCCACCCGACCGCGACGACCCCCGAGATCGACGAGCACCACACCACAGACCCCGACGAACGGACGATCCAGTCGTCGATACGTATTTCGTTAATCGTCGAATTCACGTCGCCGGATCGCGGAGGTGTTCGATTCTCGCGAACGACGGCGTGGCAGCTCTGACGGGGCGTCCGGGTGGGTAGCGAGGGCGGGTCGACGGTGTGGTCGCGGGCTACTGTTCGAGGGGGTCGGAGGTGAGCGGATGGGTCCGCTGGGAGTCGATGGACGGCGCGTTCACAGCCGGCGGGAGAGACGAACGGCCCGGCCAAGGGTCAGGAGGAAGGCGACGAGGCCGGCGGTCGACATCGCGAGGACGAACGCGAGGCCGACATACAGCGCGGGCGAACGCCGCGACCCGGGGACGAGGACGAAGAGGACGAACGCCGCGAGCGCGAGGACGAGCCCGGCGGCGAGTCCCCACGTGGCGTTGCGACGGACGCGGAGCGCGGCGACGAAGGCCGCTCTGCCGCTGTCGGCGTCGTCGACGCCGTCGACTGGTCCGGCCGACTCGCCGCGGTCCGGTCGCTCACTGGCCATACCAGCGATAGGGCCACGACCGGCAAAGTCGCGTCGATCGGTGACCGAAGCCGTGCCGCGAGACCGGGGGTCACCGGTCTCGACGGCCGGGAGACACCGAACCGCTAAAGAACGGGCGGTCCCGCAGTGGTGATAATGACGACGCTCGGGACGGCCCAGGCGGCCCCAGGTGAGATGGACACGGGGCGGCTGTCGGTCGGCGAGACGCGCGACGGGACCGAAGTGGGGCTCCCGGTCGCGGTCATCGACGGTGCCGACGACGGCGACACGCTCTACATGCAGGCGGCCAGCGACGGCGACGAACTCAACGGCGTCGGCGTCCTCCAGCGGGTCGTCCCGCAGCTCGACCCCGCCGAGCTGTCGGGGACGATCCTGGTCGTCGGCATCGTGAACTACCACGCCTTCCAGGTGGCCGAGCACCGCAACCCCATCGACGACACCAAGACCAACCGCGCCTACCCCGGCGACGAACACGGCACCTCCACCGAACGCATCGCTGCCGCGACGTTCGGCGCCGCTCGCCGCGCCGACCTCATCCTCGATCTGCACCAGGGGTCGACCTCCCGGATGATCGACGAGTGTCGCGTCCGCTGTGGCAAACGCCACCGCCTCCACGACGCCTGCCTGGAACTCGCGAAGGTGTTCGACTGCGGCTACGTCCTCGACCAGAAGGGCCCCGACGGCCAGCTCGCCCGCGCCGCCCCCGACGAGGGCATCCCCACCATCGACCCCGAGCTGGGGGGATGCGTGGGCTGGGACGAGACCTCGATCCGGAAGGGCGTCGAGGGCGTCTTCAACGTCCTCTCCTACTACGGGTTCGCCGACGGAACCGTCGACACCTCCCCGCAGACCCGCGCCAGCGGCTTCGAGCAGTACGGCGCCCCCGCCGGCGGCCTCGTCTCGCTGAAACCCGATCTGGGTCAGCGCGTCGGCCGCGGCGAGACCCTCTTCGAGGTCACCGACCCCTTCGGCGGCGTCAAGGAGACCGTCACCGCCGACTCCTCGGGCGTGTTCTGGCGCACTCGCCGACTCCCGCAGGTCGCCACCGGCGAGTACGTCTGTTCGGTCGGGACCGACGTGGACAGTTACTGATCGACGCCGGTCGGCCACCCGTCGGTGGTCGCGATCGTAGCGATTAACAGTTTCAGTTCCGACAGTTCTGCCGTGCGTAGACGGACCGCTCTCGGACTCGCCGCGCGCGCCGTGGCCGCGCTGTGTATCCAGTCGACGCTGGCCGTCGCCGTCGGCGCGGTCGTGGTCTGCTGGCTGGCCGTCGGGGTCGCGGTCGCGTCGCTGGTGGTGCCGGGGATGGGGTTCCGGGCCGACGCGCCGTGGCTGATAGCGGTCGCGGGCGTCATGGTCCTCGCCGGGCTGGCGACGGAAGTCGAGAGACGGTTCGACCGACGGCGCGAGGCGCTCCTGCCGGAGCCGGCGCCGGACGACGACACGGCCGGGGCGCTCGCCGAGCAGGTCTCCCGGCTGGCACACCAGGCCGGGGTGGCGCCGCCAGCCGTTCGCACCGCCGACCGGATCGACCCGCGCTGTTACACCGTCGAAAGCGACGAGACGCCGGTGATCGTGGTTTCGGCCGGGCTCCTCGACGCGCTCGACGAGCGCGAGCGCCGCGCGGTGGTGGCCCACGAGGTCGCCCACCTCGCGAACCGCGACCATCGGGTGATGCGGTGGGTGCTGACGCCGGTCGTCGCCGCGGCACAGGTGTCCGAGGGCGAACCCGCGTCGCACGACCCGGTCGCGCGGGCCGTCGACCGGGCGGGCGACTCCTTGCTGCTGTGGGGGGCCGTCGGCGTCGGCGTCTTCTCCCGGGGCCGGGAGTTCGCCGCCGACGCGGCCGCGGCGCGGCTCACCGGCGACCCGGCGGCGCTCGCGGCGGCGTTACGGACGCTCGACGACGAACTGGCCGACCCGCCCGACCGCGACCGCCGCGAGCGCGCCGTCGCGACCGACGCGCTGTCGATCCCCCCGCTCGACCGGTCGCGCCGCGGACCGACGGCGACCCACCCCGACACCGCTGCGCGGATCGAGCGCCTCGAACGGCTCGTCGAGCGGGCCGAGACCGCCTGAGATCGGCTCGTGAACGCCCCGAACACCGAGCCGAGGCGAGAGCGCTCAGGCGGTCCCGTCGCCCTCGCGGCGCTCCCAGGTCTCGACGGTGAAGTGCTCGTAGTCCTCCGTCTCGACCAGGTCCCAGTCGTCCTCGTCCCACTCCGGATAGGAGGTGTCGCCGTCGTACTCGCCGGGGACTCGCGTCAGGACCATCCCGTCGAGGTGGGGCTGGAAGAGCGCGTAGATGCCGGCGCCGCCGAGGACGTAGGCACGGTCGGCGCCCAGCGACTCGGCGACCGCGCCAGCCTCGTCGACCGACGAGGCGTGATAGGCGTTTTCGTCGTCGTACTCTCGTTCGCTCCGACTGAGGACGACGTACGCCGACCCCGGCGGGTCGTCGAACATCTCGTAGGTGCGCCGGCCGAAGATAGTTGGGGAGCCGGCGACCCGCTCGCGGTACTGCTTCTTGTCCTCGGGGAGGTGCCAGGGCACCTCGTCGTCGTCGCCGATGACGCCGTTCTCGGCGACCGCGGCGACGGAGATCAGTTTCATAGCCCCGCTTCGGACGGGAGCGGCTTAATCGCCCGCCTCCGCGTCGGCTTCGGCGGGGGCGTCGCCGCTCGCGCTCCCGCGCTCGTCCATCATCGCCGCGGCTTTCTCGGCCCAGTCACCGCGGGCGAACCCCCAGGCGACGACGGCCAGCGCCCAGAACTGCTGGAGGGCGATAGCCGCGTAGATGCCGATCACGCCCCAGCCGAGGAGCACGCTCGTCAGGTAACCGAAGCCGAGCAGGAACCCGAACATCCCCGTCGTCCGCGCGAGGAAGGGTGTCCGGGTGTCGCTACCGCCCTGGAGCGAGCCCGAGATGGCGAGGTAGGCGCCGATCGCGGGGGCGGCGACGGCGTAGGCGCGACAGAAGCCGACGGCGTACTCGGCGGTCGAGGGGTCGCCCGTGAACAGCGAGACGAACCAGTCGGCGCCGAAAAAGAGTGCGACGGCGATAGCGCCCATCGTGAGGACGGCGAGAACGGTCGTCGCCCACCCCTGGAAGCGGGCGGCGGCCACGTCGCCGTCGCCCAGCGACTGCCCGACGACGACGCTGGCGGCGGTGTGGTAGGCCCGCCCGAGCGGGGAGGTAACCTGCTGGTACATCCGCCGGCCGATCTGGTAGGCGGCGTTGACGTCGGTCCCGAAGGTGAGTAGCAGGGCGTTGAAGGGGAACTCCGCCAGCGTCGTCGCCAGCCCCTCGCCGATCCGGGGGGCGCTCACCGCCAGCAGTTGCTTGGCGATGACCGGATCCCGCGGGCGGGCGAACGACGCCTCCGTCCGCGAACTCCAGATGGCGACCGAGAGCGCACCGGCGGTGACGGTGTTGCCGACCGCCGTCGCGATCCCGACGCCGACGATGGCGAGTCTGGGCGCACCGAACAGGCCGAGGCCGAGGACGAGCGAGCCGACGATGTTGAGCAGCGAGGAGGTCACGTCGACGTACATCGGTGTCCGCGTGTCGCCGGTGCCCTGCAGTGCGCGGGCCGCCACGAGGGCGACGTGTCGCGCCGGCGCGCTCGCGAAGACGATCGCGAGGTAGGTACCACCCATCTCGGCCACGTCCGCGGGCGCGCCGAGCAGGGAGATCGCGGCCTCGCCGAACAGGACGCCGAACGCGACGAAGGGGATCCCCGACAGCAGCCCCAGCAGGACGGCCTGGGTGACCGCCTGGTCGCGGTTCTCGACGGCCGCGCTGCCGGTGTCCTGGCTGGACAGCGCGATGGCGCCGCTGCCGAGGCCGAGGCCGATCCGCAGCGGAAAGCGGGCGTACAGATCCGCCAGCCCGACCGCGGCGACCGCCGCCGGCGAGAACAGCCCGGTGACGATCACGTCCGTCGTCCGCATGAGCGTGCGGAAGACGTGCTGGATCATCATCGGCCACGACAGCGAGAGCACTCGCCGCCAGACGTCGAGTCCGCGCTCGCGCGCGCTCGCGGCCGACATTGACCGCTCTGAGGACTCGCCCCCGTTGAAGCTGTCGATGAGAGGACTGGCACAGACGACCGTTCCGACGACCAGCCCGCCAACGCGACGTAGCTCTATCCCGGTCGGTCTCCCCATCGATACCCCTGCGTTGGCAAGCACGAACCGAATGTGACAGCTGTTCGAACAGTACGATGGATATGTGCGCACAGCAATTCGAGGAGACGACAGCGGCGACGGCGGAGGCGAAAGCGGAGGTGGACGGGTACGGCGTCCGAGCGACGGGCGAACCGGGGTACGACGAGGTCGAACTCGGCGGTGTACCGATCGTCGACGACGCGGCTGTCGGACGGCTCGTGGTCCCGACGCCGCCGCTGGGTCAGCAGTTCGGCCGAGCGGCGTCCGCGACGGCCGCCGAAGCGCCCGCGACGATAGCCCAGCAGTCCCAGCCGGTCTCGGCCGTCGAGCGGCCGACCCAGCAGGCCGCTCCGTCGACGCGAGCGCGACGGATCAACTTCGGCCACTCCCGCGTGGAGGCGTTAGACCCCGAGACCTTCCCGTTCGACTCCGACCCCCGGTACGACTACTACCTGCTGGCGATCCCGTTCACGATCGGTCAGCCGCCGTGGTACGCGGGGTACGAGTCCGTCGCGGTGCACTTCGATCTGGAGACGCCGGACGCCATCGCGCTCGGGTTGGCCCCCGACCACGGCTGGGCGGCCGACCGGATCGAACAGTGGACCGTCGACGAGAAGTACTGGCTGAACGCCGGGCTCGAACTCGTGCCCGGCAAGGTCTCGGTCGGCGGCGGCGTCGAGAAGGCGGTCAGCTTCACGAGGACCGTCACGTCGGTCAGAGCGATGAACCACTACCGCAACGACCCGTACTGGGTGTACCACCGCCCGCGAGGAGTCGAATACGGCTCCCGGTGGGCCGTGATGACGATCTCGATGCCCGCCGACCGGTCCGTCCTCGAAGGGACGGCCCACGCGAAGGCGAAATATCAGCCGTTCGGGACTTATCGGTCCGACCGCGTGTCCTACGCGATCACGCTCCCCGAAACGGGCGTCCGCATCGAACGGTTCCTCTCTCGGTGACGCCGGGCGTCGTCGCCGTCGACCCCCGAAAACCCTCGTTCACTGCGCGTGGCTCGCCGTCGAATGTCGCCGCCCGGTAGTCGCCGGCGTCACACGCTCGTTCCCGTACATCTAACTCCCGTCGAGCGGTAACGGTGGTATGATCGAACTCGCGGACGTGCTGGACGCGCGCGAGCGGGTCGCGGCGACCGCCCGGCACACACCGCTGGATTACTCCCACACCTTCTCGTCGATGACCGGCGCCGACGTCCACCTGAAACTGGAGACGTTCCAGCGGACGGGGTCGTTCAAGATCCGCGGCGCCACCAACAAGATCGCCACCCTCTCGGACGAACAGCAGGCCGCCGGCGTCGTCACCGCCTCCGCGGGCAACCACGCCCAGGGCGTCGCGCTCGCCGCCACCCGCATCGGCGTCGACTCGAAGATCGTCATGCCCGAGCACGCCCCCGTCTCGAAGGTCAAGGCCACCCGCAACTACGGCGCCGAGGTCGTCCTCGACGGCGCCGACTACGACGAGGCCGCCGAGCGAGCCCACGAGATCGAACGCGCGGAGGACCGGGTCTACGTCCACGCCTTCGACGACCCGATGGTGATGGCCGGCCAGGGCACCATCGGCCTCGAAGTCCTCGAAGAACTGCCCGAGGTCGAGACCCTCCTCGTCCCGATCGGCGGCGGCGGCCTCATCTCCGGCATCGCCACGGCCGTCAAGGCCAAGAATCCGGACACCCGCATCGTCGGCGTCCAGGCCGAAGGCGCCTCCAGCGTCGCCGACTCCCTGCGGAAGGGCGAGATCGTCGAACGGGAGCACGTCGACACCATCGCCGACGGCATCGCCACCCGGAAAGTGGGCGAGGGGACCTTCGAGGTCATCCGCGAGCGCGTCGACGAGGTCGTCACCGTCTCCGACGCCGAGACCGCGGTCGCGCTGACGACGCTGCTCGAACGCGGCAAGACCCTCGTCGAGGGCGCCGGCGCGGTGCCGCTGGCGGCGCTGCTCGAAGGCAAGTTCGACTACGAGGACGACGAGGTGATCGTCCCGTGTCTCTGCGGCGGCAACATCGACCTGAACGTCCTCACCACCGTGATCATGCGCGGGCTCGTCGAGACCGGTCGCTACCTGCGGGTCCGCACGATCCTCAAGGACCGGCCCGGCGAGCTCGAACGGCTCGTCGAGATCATCAGCGACGCCCGCGCGAACATCCACGCCATCGAGCACGACCGCACCGGCAAGGACGTGGCCATGAACGCCGCCGAGGTGGAGCTAGATCTAGAGACCAAGGGACCGGACCACGCCGATGCGCTGCTGGAAGCGCTGCGCGAGGAGGGGTACGAGGTCGACGTACTGGTGTGAGGAGCCGGGAGCGCGGCGCCGTCGCTCACGGGTCGGTCGTGGCGGCTCGGAGTCCCGTGTCGTCACAAGGGGCTCGGAGGGGTAACCATTCGTCATCGCCGCCACGCGAGGGGAGGCGGTGGGGCCGTATCAAACTCCCGTCTCCCGAAGGGACAGTGACAAGCGTTTTTCGGCTCGGTCGCCTCCGTCCGGGCATGCAACTCGGCGACATCGAGTCCCTCATCGAGGAGTCGATCCCCGACGCGGCGGCGACCGTCACTCGCGCCCGCGGTGCCGACGACGACGACCACCTCGCCGCCACCGTCGTCTCGCCCGCCTTCGCCGACGAGTCGCTCGTCGACCGCCACCAGATGGTCTACGACGCCCTGGGCGACCGCATGACCACAGACATCCACGCGCTGGAAGTGGAGACCTACACCCCCGAGGAACGGGAGGAGTAGTCGCCACAGTCCCCGACCGAACCGCGACCGCCCCAACAAATACCGACCGAACCGCGACCGCGAGCGCCGTGGGTATCGCAGTGCAAAACAGCGTGAAAGCCCCGACCGTCTCGGCTCGGGCGGCTCGCTGCGCGCCTCGCCTCGTTTCACTCGGCTGCGGTGCTTGCCTCCCCGGCTGTCGCCGAGACGGTCGCCCCTTTCGTTCCCGCCCGTTTCTACTGACCGACCAGTCTGTGCGGGTGGGAATGAAAGGGGCAGCCGGTTCGACGTAGACGGGCGATGCAAGCACCGAAGCGAACGCAGCGAGCGAGGCGCGCAGCGAGCCCCTCAAGTCGAACCGGCTGGGGCTTTCACGCCGTCTGCGGTTCCGGTCGCGAGGGCGGGTGCGGTAGCGGTCGCTGTTCGAGGGGCTTTCACGCTGTTTGCCGCGGCGTTCTCGGTCGAGTCGGTCGCGATGCTGACGGCAGTCGATTCACCGAGAGTTCCGAACGTGTCGAAGACACCAGCTCAAAGCGCAGGATACTCCTCCAGCGCCGCTTCCAGCTGCTCTTTCGCAGCACGACACGCGGCCAGTTCGTCGTCGACCGCGCCGCTCGACAGTCGCTCGCGCTCCTCGGTACCCAGCTGGGCGCGGGCCTGCGCACTGTCGCGAAGTCGGTCGTAGTCGGTCTCGCGAGGTAGCTCGCGCACCTCGCGAAGCGCCACGAGTGTCGCCTCACCCTCGTCGACGTGGTCGGCGAAGCGGGCGACGACGCTGGTCAGCTCCCGCGCCCGATAGCGGAGCGTCTCGGCCCCGACGGGCGGCCAGTCGACGGTCAGAGGCTCGGCGTCCAGCCGCCGCAGGTACGTCCGCTGGGTCGAGACGTTCCGTTTGAGCGCGTCGGAGTCGTCGACGTAGTGGTCCAGCTTCGACTTCGAGTACTCGGCGTACTCCAGCAGTTGCCCGACGGATTGCTCGCCGGCCGCGTGGGTCTCGACGTACTCCCGGAGGTCGGCGGGGGGCGACTCGAAGGGGACGAGCGGGTAGGCGTCGGCCTTCGCGACGAACGCCAGCAGATCCCGAGCGCTCGCCGACGAGCGGAAGTCGGCGAAGGCGTCGGCGACGCGGTCGTTGTAGGCCTCGATGGGGTCGCGCAGGCGCTCGGTCGGGGCGTCGAGGTCGGCGTCGCCCAGCCGCTGCAGGTCCGACAGGTCGTCGATGCGGTCGGCGAGGTCGTCGATACGGCGCTCGGCGGAAAAGCGGACGTCCGCGTAGCGTTCGCGGGCCTCCTCGCGGTCGTCGAGACGGGCCACGTCCGCGCGGACGGGTTCGAGCGCCGAGCGGACCTTGCGCCAGTCGGACTCGGTGAGCCGGCGCTGCTGGAGCAGGTCGTCGACCTCCTCGAAGACCTCGCGGTGGCGCACGTCCTCGGGCAGTTCCTCGGTGATCGCGGCGATCTGGCTCTGGAACTCGATGAACGTCTTGAAGTCGCCGTCGCCGGTGACTTCCTCCTCGTAGCGGTCGAACAGCGTCGTGAGGTCGTCGTCGGCGTCGGCCACCGCCTGCAACTCGGACTCGCCGACCTCGTCGACGCGGTCGCGAGCGCGCTGGAGGGCCTGGCGAGCCTCGCGCAGGTCGGCGACGAGGTCGGCGGCGACGGCGCGGGGGTCGTCGGTCGCGGGGTCGAAGGCGGCGTCGCTCATTCGGCTACTCGTAGACCTCGTCGGGGTCGAACACCCGTTCACCGACGGTCTCGCCGTCGAGCGTGCGGTAGAAACACGACTCGTAGCCGGTGTGGCAAGCGCCGCCCGCCTGGTCGACGAGGTACAGCAGGGCGTCGCCGTCGCAGTCGACGCGGACCTCCTCGATCGCCTGGACGTGGCCGCTGGAGCCGCCCTTCTTCCAGAGCTCTTCGCGGCTGCGCGAGTAGTAGTGGGCGAAGCCGGTCTCGCGGGTGCGCTCGACGGCTTCGGGAGTGACGTACGCGAGCATGAGCACCTCACCCGAGTCGGCGTCCTGGGCGACCGCGGGGAGGCGCTCGTTGTCGTCGAACGCCAGGTCGATGTCGCTCATACCCGCAACTGGGTCCGACCGCCGAATAGGTCTTTTGTCGCCGGCGACCGCGGGGCCGAGCGGAGGGAGCCCCCGAGACGAGCGGGGAACGGAGTGAGCCGCAGCGAAACGACTCGGCGGAGCGCGGCATCGTCCGTGGGGGACGAACCGCGCCGAAAGCCCCGTCGACCACACTTATGCCGGACCGACGACAACCCACTGGCGATGATCGGATCCGTCCGGCGATTCCTGGCGACGATGGCCGAGGAGGACGCGCGGACCCGGGTGTTTCTGCTCTGGAACGCGGGCAACACCGTCGGCGCCGTCGGCCTGCTCGTCGGCGCGTTCGCCCTGCTGGTCGTGACCAACGCGCCCGGGTTCCAGCGCGACGTCCTGCTGGCCTACATCACCCTCGCCGTCCTGTGGCTCGTCTCCATCTTCACCATCGGACCGCTGTACGACCGGGTCGTCCCCGAAACGTAGCGCTCGCGAGACACGGCGGCCCCCTCGAACACACCGACGCGAGCGGTGACCTCACACCAGCACGGAGACGAGTGTGAAAAACAGGTCGCCGTAGACGAGGCTGACGAGCAGCGCGAGGAACATCGGGACGATGAACGGCATCCCCGGGGAGATCCAGACCACGTCCTCCTCGGCGAGCACGTCGAGTCCGTCGGCCAGCCCCTCGGGAGTCGTCCCGTAGGCCGACCCTTCGATGTCGTCGAGGAACGCTCGCGCACCCCAGGGGTCGTCGTAGTCGGTTCGGGCTCGAGCAGCAGCGGGACCGTCCGCATCCTCGCGACCGCCGTCGGTGACCGCCTCGCCGTCGGTTTCGGTCGCGACCGCGCCGCTCTCGGGGATCGAGCCGTCGCCGGGAGCGTTGGGGTCGTCGGGGAGGCTCGCGGGGTCGCGGTGGCGGGCGGGGTCGTCGCGGACCGCCGCCAGCGTCGTGCCGCGCCAGCACAGGTACATCCGCAGGGCGTCCAGGTCGAGGCCGCGGCGGGTGAACCCCTCCGGCGTCTGGAGCAGCGAGCCGTACTCGGTGGTCGCGTCCGCGGTGCGGATCGGCTTGCCGATGAACATGATCGGCGCGAGGTGGCCGGTGAGGGCGTTGCGCAGCGTGACGGCGACGGGGTAGGCCGCGCCGACGAGGACGGTGTTCGAGAGGACGGTCAGCGAGAAGACGCCGACGGTCGTCCGGGTCAGCGGCAGCGCCTCCGCCGGGAAGATGTAGGTCGGGAAGGTCGGGAAGAGGACGGCGAGGACGATCAGCGCCTTCGCGTCGGCGCCGCCGAAGCCACCGAACCAGTAGAACAGGTAGCCGATCGAGCCGACCATCCCCAGCGAGAGCGCGACACGGAGATAGAATCGCTCGCGAGCGACCAGCCCGCCAGGGAGGTCGCCGGCCGACACTCGCGAGATGTCCCAGGCCAGCAGGGCGACCCCGAGCAGCGCGAGCGGGAGCCACGTGGCGTTGGGCACCCGCCGGGTACGGATATCCCGATAGGCGGCCCAGGCGAAGACGGGGACGGCCACCAGCCGCAGCAGGTCCGGCGGCGGGCTCTCGGTCAGGACGGTTCCCAGCCAGTCGATCACGACCGAACCAGCGCGCTGGCGTGCATTAGTGGTTTCGACGACGGCGCGGCCGCTGGAGCGGGGCGAAAGTGGGCGAGTCGGCTCGCCCAGAAACGCCGAACCGGGACGGTCCGATTATATGACGCGGTTCTGCAGGTAGTCGAGGTGCTTGGCGTTGTAGACGATCTTGACCTCGTCGGTGGCCGCGCTACCGATGCAGGTCAGGCGGACGTTCTTCTCCTCGACCTCTTCGTCGGAGAGGATCTGCTGCATGTCCATGTCGATGTCGCCCTCGACCGCGATGGCGGCGCAGTTCGCACACGCGCCGGCGCGGCACGAGAACGGCCAGTCGAAGCCCTGGGCTTCGGCGGCCTCGAGGATGTACTCGCCCTCGTTGACCTCCAGCGTGCCGTGGTCCTCGTCGTCGAGGCCGGCGTCGGCGGCCTCGTCGAAAGCCGATGCGTCCATGTCCCAACCCTGGTCGTCCAGCACTTCGTAATTCAGGTACTCTACGGTGGGCATCACTTGCAGGATTCGGCCCCCTGACTGTTAGACCTTGCTGTTCGTCGCACCGTTTCGCGGCTCGCGAGCGCAATATCTGCCGCTCTCGGCGAGCGTCGAGCAGACGTGTGTCCGGCGCGGTCGTTCGGTGGGTCCGACGCGCGGCGACTCACAACGGGACGAACCGAAAGAGGAGGAACGAGGCGACCGTCGCGATCCCGGGCACGACGTTCTGGAGGAAGATGACCCGGGCGGTCGTCGCCGGCTCGAACAGGTCCTCGGCGTCGGGGATCGACTCGCGGTCCTCGCTGCCGATCGGCGGGGCGTCGGCCGCGTCCGGCGTCCCGCCGTCGCCGCCGACGGTCGGCGCCTCGTCGGCCTCGGCGGCCAGCGCGCCGACCGACACCGCCGGCGAGTCGCCCTCCCTGGCGTCGGCGATGGTGACCGTCCGCGTCGCTCGCCCCCAGCCCAGGCCGACGATACTCATCGTCGCGATGATGACGAAGCTCGCGGGCACGCCCAGCGCCGAGAGCCCGGTGACGATGGTCGAGCTGACCGTCGCGACGACCAGCGCCGCCAGCAGCGGCAGGTCCGTCAGGTCGTTGCCGACCGTGTCCATGGTCCGGCGGGCGATGGTGAACGCGCCGAGGCCGATGGCGCCCCCGCCGAGCAGGATGGCGGGGTTCATCCCGATTGACTCGCTGCCGACCAGCGGCGCGACGGCGTTTGCGACGTTGCTCGCACCCGCCGAGAAAGCCATGTAACAGCCGATACCGACGACCGAGAGCGTCCCGACGAGTTCGCGCTGGGTGGTGTTCGGGCCGAGGACCGGTCGTGGGAGCGCGCCCGAGCGGTCGAGGACGAGCAGCGACCCCTCGGTCTGGGTGACCGCGAACCACTCGACCAGCCGCGGGTAGTAGTAGCGGCCGATGACGGCGCTGACCCAGAAGGCCAGCACCGGCGAGACGAGCCACCAGGTGACGATCTGTCCCATCTCCGCCCAGTTGAGCGTCCCGCGGGCCAGCCCTAGCCCCGCCATCGCGCCGACGGCCGTCATCGACGTCGAGGCGGGGACGCCCGCGACGTTCGAGAGAAAGAGGGCCAGTCCGATGAAAAAGAGGACGCCGATGCTGATCTCCAGCGTGAACGTCGTCGTGACGATGTCGCTGCCGAGCGTGTCGATCACCTCGCGACCGACGGTCCAACCGCCCAGCAGCGCGAAGACGGTCATCAGCGCCGCGGCCGTCACTTTCGAGATCGTGTTGCTGCCGACCGCCGGACCGAACGCCACGCCCGTCGAGGACCCGCCGATATTGAACCCGACGAAGACGGCGACGAACAGCCCGACGAGCAGGAGGACCTCGACCATACCGATACCTCGGACAGTGAGGGGTAAAGCCTACCGACAGCGGTCGTCGACGGGCCTCGACGCGGTCGGGCCACCGGCGTCAGACGACCGGGAGATACCGGAAGACGAGATACGAGGCGAGCGCCGAGATCGACGGCGTGAGGATCCAGAGCATGACGACCCGCCCGGTGGCCGCGGGGTCGAACAGATCCGCGGCGGTGACCTCGTCGGGGTCCTCCTCGCCGATCTTCGCGACCTCGTCCGGTTCCGGGGTCTCCGGTTCGTCCCCGTCGGCGATAGCGTCGACCGTGACGCCGCCCGCCTCGCCCTCGCTCGCTTCGGGCGGGCCGGCGACGGCCTCGGCGGCGGCGTCGGCGAGTTTCGTCGTCCGGGTCGCCCGCCCCCAACCCAGGCCGACGATGCACATCGTCGCCGAGACCGCGAGGCTGGCGGGGATGCCGATCTCCGAGAGGCCGGTGATGATGCTCGCGCTCACCACCTCGACGATGAGCGCGGCGAGGATCGGCAGGTCCGTCAGGTCGTTGCCGACGGTGTCGAGCGTCCGCCGGGCGATCGTGAAGGCGCCGACCCCGATAGCCACGCCGGCCAGCCCGACGTACGGCAGGAACGCGTCGCCGAGCACGCGGCCGCCGTACAGCGGGCCGACGGCGTTGGCGACGTTACTTGCGCCCGCCGCGTAGGCCATGTAACAGCCGATCACGACGACCAGCACGGCGCCGAACCGTTCGCGAAGCGTCGTCTCCTCGCCGGGCGATTCGAGGGTGAACCGCGCTTCGAGGTGCGGGAAGAGATACCGGCCGATGACCGCGCAGAGCCAGAAGGCGGTGATCGGCGCGACCAGCCACCAGGTGACGATCCGGCCCATGACCTCCCAGTCGATGCTCCCGGTCGCGACGCCGAGGCCGGCGATGGCGCCGACGGCGGTCATCGACGTCGAGGCGGGGACGCCGAACAGATTGGAGACCAGCAGCGCGAGCCCGACGAAAAAGAGGACGGCGACGCTGGCGGCCAGGGTGAACTGGTCGCTCGGGACGATCCGGCCGCCCATCGTCTCGATGACGTTCGTCCCGGAGTTGGCGCCGCCGAGGACGGCGAAGCCGGTCATCAGCGCCGCGGCACCGGTCTTCGACACTGAGCCGCTCCCGACGGCTGGGCCGAAGGCGACCCCCGTCGAGGACCCGCCGATGTTGAACCCGACGAACGCCGCGACGGCGACCCCGGCGACGAGCAACAGCGATACCATGTCCGGACGGTCGGACGACGGTACATAAAGGCTGGCGGAGTCGCCGACCGCCGGCGGTCCGCCGGGGCGACCGTCGCTCGCTCGACGGGCCCCGAGCGGTCCGCCTACGCGGCGTCGGTCCCGGCGGTGTCGAGGCGGTCGACCGTCCGGTCGATCTCGCGGACCATCTCGGCCTGTTGCTCGCTGGCGGCCGCCACGTCGGCGATCTCGGTCGAGACCGCCTCGGTTCGCTCGACCAGGTCGTCGAGCATGCTCGCGACCTCCTCGGCGCTGGCGGCCTGGTCGTCGGTCGCGTCGGCGACTTCGGCGATCCCTCGGGCGGCCTCGGTGACGGCTTCGACGATATCGTCGAGGTTCCGCATCGCCGTCTCGACCCGGTCGATCCCCTCCTCGACCCGCTCGGTCGTCGTCGCGAGGTTGTCGACCGTCTCGTCTGCGTCGGTCTGGATCTCGGTGACCATCCGCTCGATCTCGCCGGCGCGCTCCTGGGACTCCGTCGCCAGCGACTTCACCTCGTCGGCGACGACGGCGAAACCCGACCCCGCCTCGCCGGCGCGGGCGGCCTCGATCGAGGCGTTCAGCGCGAGGATGTTCGTCTGGTCGGCGATCTCGTTGATCACCTCGACGACCTCGTCGATCTCGCCGATGCGGGCCTGTAGCGAATCGACGTCCTCGGCCACGTCGTCGACGGCCGTCCCGACGGTGTCCATTACGCCGACCGCCCCGTCGGCCTCGTCACGACCCTCCGCGGCCAGCGCGCGGGCGCGCTCGCTCGTGGTCTCGACCTCGTCGGCGGTCGCCGCCACTTCCTCGACCGTCGCGCTCATCCGCGAGACCTCGCCCGCGATCTCGTCGACGCGGCCGGCCTGCTCGTCGGTCAGCTCGGACATCTCGCGAGCGCTGTCGGCGATGTCCTCCGAGGCGTCGAGCAGCCGGTCGACCGGCCGCTCGATGTCCGCCCGGACCTGTTTCTGGAGGCGATCGCGCTCGCCCGCCGCCCGCTCGCGCCGGTCGATCTCGTCCTGCAGGCGCTCGTTGTACGAGTGGATGTAGGTGTCGGCGACGACCTGCATGTCCAGATTGATCACCCGCAGCACCGACAGCACCTCGTCCATGCCGGCGGCGACCTCCGACTCGACGACCCGCTCGATCGCGTCCACGTCGACCGCCCCCTCACCGGTTCCCGGGCCGTCGTCGGGCCGGGGCTCGTCGCCGCCGTCGCGGCCGGCCGCGACGCCTCCATCGGTCGCGGCGCCGGTCAGTTCCGCGCGGAGCGCGTCGACGAGATTCTCCTGCAGTCGCTCGCGGAGCAGGTCGAGGATCAGGTCGTAGTAGACGCCGTACTGGCCGATGTAGTGTTTCATCGGCATCTCCAGCACGTCGTGGATCTTCCCGATGCGCGCGCGGTTGGCGAAGTACTCCTCGCCGTACTCCCCAGCGGCCAGCGTCGCGAAGTACGCCGACTGGGTACGCTTGAGCTGCTCGACGGTCTTCGGAGAGCGACCGATGACCGCGGTCGTCTCCTCGTGGCCGGTGAGGTTGTCGTAGAAGTCGTCGGCGATCTCGTCGGCGTGGTCGGCGAACAGCGGCTCCAGGTCCGCGAGTCGCTCGGCGTCGGCGTCGTCGAAGCCGACGAACTCCTTGCGCCAGTCGATCTCCTCGCCGTCGAGTCCGATATCGGTCAGCAGCGAGTCGAGGTCGACTTCCGAGTTCAGTCCGCCACGGCCGAATTCGTCAGCGTAGTCGTTCATCGATAGGTACCCGAATATGTACGCGACCGTTCCCCGCTGGTGCTCTTAACACTACCCGCCGAGTTTTCGCGCGTGATACTGCTGTCGGGCGATTCGTGGAGGACAGCCGGGCCTCGAAGCCGGCGATCGATACCCTTTCGCCCCGGGCTCGCCCACTGGGGAGCATGTTTCCGGAGTTCGAGGTCGTGCCGGCGGTCGACGTACAGGACGGGCAGGTCGTCCAGCTGGTCGGCGGCGAGCGCGGCACGGGCAAGGAGTACGGCGACCCCGTCGAGGCCGCCGAGGGGTGGGTCGAGCAGGGCGCGCGCACCCTGCATCTCGTCGACCTGGACGGCGCCTTCGAGGGCGAGCGCGCGAACGCCGAGGCCATCGAGGCGGTCGTCGACGCCGTCGACGTCGAGACGCAACTCGGCGGCGGCATCCGCACCGTCGACGACGCCGTCTCCCTGCTGGACGCCGGGATCGACCGGGTGATCCTCGGCACCGCGGCCGTCGAGAATCCCGATATCGTCGCCGAGATCGGCGAGGAACACCCCGAGAGCGTCCTCGTGAGCCTCGACGCGAAGGACGGGGAGGTCGTCGTCTCCGGCTGGACCGAGGGGACGGGCCTGGACCCGGCCGAGGCCGCCGCCCGGTACGAGGAGCTGGGTGCCGGCGGGATCCTCTTCACCGACGTGGACGTGGAGGGCCAGCTCGAAGGGGTCCGAACCGACCCGGTCGAACGGGTCGTCGATGCGGTCGACGTCCCCGTCGTCGCCAGCGGGGGCGTCGCGACCCTGGACGACGTGCGCGCGCTGGAAGGCGCGGGCGCCGCGGCGGTCGTCGTCGGCAGTGCCCTCTACGAGGGGTCGTTCACGCTCGAGGCGGCGCTCGACGCGGTGTAGCGGGCGAACGGACACCGGCCGGTTCCGTACCGATCCCGGTCGGTTCCCGTCCGCGACGGTCGCCGGTTCGCTGCGCGTTTCGCGTCGGATACTGATCGGATCTGGGCCGTTCGGGGATTCTTACCCGCGAATTGGTCAGGAAAGGTGAATCGTTTTGTTCGGGCGAGGGAGTGACCCGGCAATGATCCGGAAGCCGACCGTCTCGCTCGACACCGACCTCGCCGAACAGCTCGCGGGCCTCGCCGGGCTGGGGTGGACCACCTCGACGCTGGGCTTTCTCGGGACGGTGTTGGGCTACGGCAACAGCGTCGTGAGCCGACTGGTGACCGAGCCGAGTTCGCTGCTGTACGTAGGGGCGGTGTGTTTCCTGGCGACGGTGGGCCTCGACCGGGTCGCCAACGGCGCGAGGGAACGGGACGGGGAGGGGGAGAGCGACGCGGCTGACGACATCGATGGCCGGGGCGACCCGGCGGTCGACGCCGCGGTCACGCCCTGCGAAGGGTGACGTCCCTGGCGGCGAACTCCTCGAAGTAGGGGTCGAAGCCGGGGGAGTCGCCGCCGACGCTGACGGGGCCGCCGTCGGTCTCGACGACCAGGGCGCTCTCGACGGGGAACGAACTCGTGGCCGGCGGGACGAGCGTCTGGTTCGTCTCGCGGATCGGGACGCCCTCGAAGTCGATCTCGTGGTCGGTGCCCGTGTCGGCGACGGTCACGTCCGCGACGATATCGCGGCCCGCGTCGAGGTGCTGGGCGGCGGCCGTGACGCCGTTGCGGAAGTACTCGAAGGTCGTCGGCAGTTCGGGCGGGTCGGCGACGTGGCGGGCCTCGCCCATCGGCCAGACGTTGGAGACCATGTTGCCGTAGAAACCGTTCGCCACCTCCGGCTGGCCGAAGGCGACGGCGTACTCGTCGCCGTGGCGCCCCGTGAGGACGCCGTGGGAACCGACGAGTCCGGCGCGGGCGTCCCGGAGGACGAACACCTGCGGCCGGGCCTCCCACGCCCGGACGACGTGGGCGTACCGACCGAAGTCGGCGACCGCGTCGGCGACGACCTCGGTGTCCGGTGCCAACAGCATGCAGTAGACGAACACGCCGCGATCGACCGCGTCGGCCATCGCTCCCTTCACGCTCGCGAAAGCGGTCGCGGGGATGACCACGAACGCCTCGTGGGTCGCGTCGTCGAGGAACCGGCGGGCGCGCCGCTCGACGGTCCGGCGCGAGCGGACCATTTCGAAGCCCACGTCCGCCGTCGTCGGCTCGCTGTAGACGTCCCCGATCGCCGACTGCAGGTCCGAGACACGCGTCGACAGTTCGGCGATCGCCTCGGCGGCCGGCCGCGCCCGCAGCACGGTCGGGTTCGCGCTCTCGTCGACGGTGACCAGCCCGCGGTCGACCAGCGTCTCGGCCACCTCGTAGACGTACCCCTGTGACACGTCCGCCGCGGCCGCGACGTCCCCCGTCGTCGCCTCCCCCCGCCGGAGGACAGCCAGATACGTCGCCACCTCCGTCGTCGACAACCCGAACGCCCCCAGGTGCTCTCTGATCCGCGACTCGCTCATTGAGATAGTTCTTTGACTATCTACAAAAACGTTTTCCGGATCGAACCGAGAGGGAGTGGTATGCACCCGACGAGCGAGCAGCACGCGGCGCGTCGACACGGTCGGCGACCGCAGGAGGACGCCCGGTGAGCGGGCCGTCGACGGGCGGTTCGGGGAGCGACGGCGGGACCGCAGCGGACGCCCGCAACCGGCGGCTGTGGACGGTCGTGATCTTCCTGACGATGGCGTGTACGGGCGCGGTGATGCAGGTCCGCGGCGCGGTGTTGCCGACGCTGGAGGGCTATTTCACCGTCCCGGAGTGGCAGCTCGGGCTCGTGGCGCCGGCGGGGACCGTCGGCTATCTGCTGGTCATCCTCGCCGTCGGGTCGAGCGCGGGTCGAGTCGACGCGCGGCGGTTCATCGCCGGCGGCGCCTTCCTGACGGCGGGCGCGCTGCTCGCGATGGGTCTCTCGCCCTCGTTCCCCGTCTTCCTCGCCGCGCTCGTCGTCCAGGGGGCGGCCGTCGGTGTGTTCCGCGCCCTCGATCGGCCGCTGCTCAGTCACTTCTACCCGAGCCAGCGCGGGCGCGTGTACAATCGCTACGACGCGACCTGGGCGATCGGCGCCGCGCTCGGCCCGCTGGCGGTCGTCCTCGCGCTGCGGGCGGGCTCGTGGCGACTCGTCTACGGCGCGGTCGGCGTCGCCGTCCTCGCGCTCGCGGTCGCCTTCCGGTCGCTCCGGTCGCCGGCGGTCGAGTCGAACGAGGAGCCGCTCACCCGTTCGGATCTGGCCGAACTGGTCCGCCGACCCGAGGTGCTCGCCCTGCTGGCCGCCCTCTTTTTCGTGACCGGCGTCGAGGGCGGGCTGTTCACCTGGCTGCCCTACTACGCGCAGGCCGAACTGCCGGCCGGGTGGGCCGAGCTGACGCTGACGGTCATGCTCGCCGCCTACGTTCCCGGGCGGTTCGTCTGCGGCGCGCTGACCGACCGCCTGGGACCGCTGACGCTCTTGCTCGGCGTGCTCGGGCTGCTCGTGCCCGCCTTCGCGTTCACCTTCTTCCTCGCCGACGGCCTCGCCGTGCTGGGCGGCGTCGTCGCGATCGGGCTGCTGATCTCGGGCGTGTTCCCGACGATGATGGCCTACGCGACCGACGCCGTCCCCGAGCACAGCGGCCCGGTCAACGCACTGGCGTCGGCGGTGTCGTCGGTCTCGGTCGGCGGCGTACCCGCGGTCATGGGCGTCGTCGTCGGCGGGGCCGACGCCGCGACGGCGATGCGACTGCTCGTCGCGCCGCTGGTCGCCGCGCTGGGCGTGATCGCGCTCGCGAGGGTCGCCCAGAGCCGCCGCGACGCGCGGGCCGCGAGCGGCTCGGCGGCCTTCGACGACTGAGCGGGGCGCTACGTCGGCGAGAGTGGAGCCGAGTCGCCAGGGGGAACACAACGGCCAAATAGACGGCTGTGCTTGGTCGGGACATGACCGAGCGGACGGCGGCGGTGACCCGGGAGACCGCCGAGACGGCGATAGAGGTAACGCTCGACCTCGACGGCGACGGCGACGCCACCGTCGACACGGGGATCGGCTTTTTCGACCACATGCTCGAATCGTTCGCCACCCACGGGCTGTTCGACCTGACCGTCGACTGCGACGGCGACCTGGAGATCGACGACCACCACACCGTCGAGGACGTGGCCATCACCCTCGGGGAGGCCTTCACGGAGGCGCTGGGCGACAAGCGCGGGATCGTCCGCTTCGCCGACCGGAAGGTCCCCCTCGACGAGGCCGTCGCCGGCGTCGTCGTCGACGTGAGCGGCCGCCCGTACTTCGACTTCGACGGCGAGTTCTCCCAGGGCGAGGTCGGCGAGCTGACCAGTCACATGGCCCAGCACTTCTGTCGCTCGCTGGCCACGAACGCCGGGCTGACGCTGCACGTCGAGGTCGACGGCGAGAACGCCCACCACGAGATCGAGGCGCTGTTCAAGGGACTGGCCCGCGCGCTCGACGACGCCACCCGCATCGACGAGCGCCGGACCGACGTGGCCAGCACGAAAGGCGAGCTATGAGCGGGGACGACGAGCGCGTCCCGCCCGTCGTCCGGGCCGACGGCGGGACCGACCAGGAGGCCACCTTCGACGCGATCATGGAGAAGTTCGCCGACTCGCCCAGCCAGCAGGCGGTCATCCGCCTGCTGCTCGAACGCGGCTTCTCCGTCAACGACGAGGGGCGGGTGGTCTCGGGCGGTATCGAGATCCCCAACACCGGCATCGCCCGCGAGGTCGACGTCGACCGCCGCGTCGTCGACGCCACCACCGACGCGATCCTCGACGACGACCAGCTGCGACGGATCTTCCAGAACATCTCGGCCATCCCGAGCCTGATGGACCTCGCGCCCGTCCTCGACCTGTCGGCGCTGGCGATCACGGTCCGTGACGCCGAGGAGTCCGGCATCGTCGCCACCGTCACGGGCGCCATCGCCGACCGCGGGATCTCCATCCGCCAGACAATCAGCGAGGACCCCGAGTTCACCGACCAGCCCAGACTCTACGTCATCACCGACGGGTCGATTCCGGGTGATCTGCTGACGGAGATCCGCGACATGCCGTTCGTCCACAGCATCGAGCTGCGGTGAGCGCGAGTCGGAATCAATCGCGAGAACCGGCGGGCAGGATTTAGGTCGGCGTCGCCCTGGGGTCCGCCCATGTCAGACACCACGCCTGCCACGGGTGGCGACACGCGGGCGGCCGGTCGCGTGCTGGTCGCGATCGGGGCCGTCCCGGCGGCCGCCGAGCGGTACCTCCCTGCGTTCCTGCGGCGCGACTTCGGGCTGCGGCTGTTGGCGATCGCGACGTTCGTGCTCGTCGTCTCGCCGGCGTTCGCGATGTGGTACTTCCAGCGGGCGCTGTACGGGATCGCCTTCGTCAGCTTCTGGACGATCCTGCTGGGCTTTCTGGGCTACTGCGAGATGTACCGGGCGCTGGACCGGTTGCACGAGGCGGTGTCGCGGATGCGCGCCGAGGAGTTCGACGTGGACTTCGAGTCCGAGCGGGTCGACGAGGTCGGCGAACTGTACGCCGCGGTCGAGGACACCGCGGCCGAACTGGACGAGACGCTGACCGAGGCGCGGGCGGCCCGCGAGCGCGCCGAGCGCCAGGAAGAGCGCGCCCAGGAGCAGGCCGAACGCGTCGCGACCCAGCGCGAGCAGGCCGAGACGCTGGCCGAGGCGCTGGAGGCCGCGGCGGCGACCTGCGAGGAGACGATGCGTGCGGTCGCCGCGGGCGACCTCCGCGAGCGGATCGACCTGGGCGACGACACGGAGGCGATGGCCGACATCGAGACGGCGTTCAACGAGCTCGTCGTCGAGTGGGAGGAGACCCTGACGACGACGAAACGGTTCGCGGCCGACGTGGGCGAGGGGACCGACGCCGTGAGCGCCGCGGTCGGCGAGGCCCACGGCGCCGGCGAGCGGGCCGCCGACGCCGCCGGCGAGATCGAGGCCGCGACCGAGCGCCAGGCCGACCGGCTCGGGTCGGTCGTCGAGGAACTCGGGGCGCTGTCGGCGTCGGTCGACGAGGTCGTCGACGGGGTCGCGGCCGTCGCGGAGGAGTCGGCGGCCGCCGCCGACGCCTGCGAAGAGGGGCGGGCGGTCGCCGACGAGCTGGCCGACGACGTGGCGGCGACCCGCGAGGCGACCGTCGAGACTGCCGCGGAACTCGACGCGCTCGCCGACGAGATCGAGGCCATCGAGTCGGTCGTCACCGTCATCGACGACATCGCCGAGCAGACGAACATGCTCGCGCTGAACGCCAACGTCGAGGCCTCGCGGGCCGGCGCCGACGGCGCCGGCTTCGAGGTCGTCGCGGACAACGTCAAGGAGCTGGCCGACGAGACCCGGGAACAGGTTCAGGAGATCGCGGCGCTGGTCGACAGCGTCCAGCGGCGCTCGCGGGCGGTCGTCGACCGGATGGACGAGACGCGCGATCGGGTCGACGACGCCGCCGGCGGCGTCGACACCGTCGCCTCGGCGTTCGAGACCGTCGGCGAACGCGTCGAGCGGACCGACGGCCGCGTCCGAGAGATCCGCGCCGCCACCGACGACCAGGCCGCCTCGACGGCCGCGGCGGTCGAGCTGGTCGAGGACGTGGCCGCTGACGGCGACGCCACCGCCGAGCGAGCCACCGCGGTCGGCGAGGCGGTGCGGGCGCAACTGGACGCGCTGGCCGACGCTCGCGAGCGCGCCGACGACCTGGCCGACGGCGCCACTACGCTGGAGGCGTCGCTGGCGTACTTCGAGACCGGTGCCGAGGGGACGGCGACACCCGCCGTCGCCGACGACTGACCGACACGCTCCTGTCGCTGGCGTCCCCGAGGACGAACATGAGCGGCGACGCGCGACTCACGGTCGAGACGCCCGACGGCGAGCGCCGCGAACTGACCGCGGACGAAGGGGCGGTCCTCCGGGACGTGCTGCTAGCGGCCGGACTCTCACCCCACGGCCGCTACGCCCGCCGGGTCAACTGCGGCGGGCGCGGGCTCTGTGCGACCTGCGGCGTCCGCCCGGCCGACCCCGCCGAACCCGACCACTGGCACGACGACATGGCCGACCGCTTCGGCTATCCCAGACTCTCCTGTCAGCTCCGCGTCCGCGACGGGATGGCGGTGAGGCTGCTCGACAAGCGTGTGTGGGGCGGCCGCGCGGGCGGTGACGATCCGGCGCCAGCGCCGCCATCCGCCGACGGCGACGACCCCGAGTAACGCAAACGCTTTTCGACTCCCGCGGAAACTCGTGACCGTGAGCCAGCGCGAGCCATACCGGACCGTCGCCGGCCGCGGCGAGGCCCGCTTCGAGGTGCGTGGATCCGAGTTCGTCGGCCACGTCGCGCCCGCCCGGACCGTCGACGCCGCCGAGCACTTCGTCGACGAGGTCCGCGAGGCGTACCCCGACGCGACCCACAACGTGCCGGCCTACCGCGTGCGGGCCGACCCGTTCCGCGAGTGGGCCAGCGACGACGGCGAGCCCTCCGGGTCGGCCGGCGACCCCGCGCTGAACGTCCTCCAGCAGGAGGAGATCGAGAACGTCGTCGCCGTCGTCACCCGCTACTACGGCGGGACGAACCTCGGCGTCGGCGGCCTGGCCCGCTCCTATTCGCGCGCCGTCAAGGACGGCCTCGACGCCGCCGGCACGACGACCGAGCGCCCCCACGAGACGTTCTCGGTCGTCGTCGACTACGACGATTCGGGCACCGTCAGGGGCATCTTCGAGAGCGAGTCCGCCGAGTTCGACGCCGACTACGCCGAGCGGGTCGTCTTCGACGTGCGCGTCCCCGTCGAGGAGGGGAGCGCACTGCGCGACCGGATCCGCAGCGCCACCAGCGGTCGAGCCGAGATCGACCGATAGCCGGACGCGAAGCCACCGCGGCCACACCTTCGCCGACGTGGAACTCGGAGTCTATCGAACGGGCCGACGTGGTCGCTATAGAGCGGATCTCCAGCGGAAACGAAGGCGTTCGGGGACGGATCACACGGGCGCCGGAGAGTCGGAGTCGCGCTCACTCGGGCTGGGCCTCGTCCGCGTCGGCTTCGACGTCCTCCTCGTCGGGCGTGTCGTCGGGGTCGTAGGCGTCGGTTCGGGTGACCCGGGCCTTCATGATACGGGTGTTCTCGACGGCCTCGACGGCGATCTCGACGCCGTCGTAGTCGATCACCTCGCCCTCCTCGACGAGGCGACCGGCGAGGTTGAAGATGAACCCGGCGATGGTCTCGAACTCCTCGCCCTCGGGGATGTCGATGTCGAGCGCCTCGTTGACCTCCTCGATGTTGACCTCGCCCTTGACGACGACCGTGTCGTCGCCCTCGTACTCGATCGGCTCCTCCTCGCCGCCCTCGAGGATCTCGCCGACGATCTCCTCGGTCAGGTCTTCCATCGTCACGAGCCCCTCGGTGGTCCCGAACTCGTCGATGACGATGACCATGTGCAACCGCTCCTTGCGCATCTCGGTCAACAGATCGTCGACGTTCTTCGACTCGGGGACGTGCAGGGTCGGCTGGATGAGGTCTTCGAGTTCCAGTCCGTCGCCCCCGGCCTCGCCGTAGTTGCGGTCGCGGACGAGGTCGCGGATGTTGACGACACCGATGACGTTGTCCAGACTCCCCTCGTAGACGGGGATGCGAGCGTGGCCGCTGTGGATGCACTGCTCGATAGCCTCGTCGACGGAGGCGTCGGTCGAGATGGCGTCCATGTCCAGGCGCGGCGTCATGACCTCCTTGGCGATCGTGTTGTTGAACCGGAGCGTGCGCTGGAGCATCTCCCGCTCCTCCTCGTCGAGGACGCCCTCGCGCTCGCCGGTCTCGATCATCTCGCGGATCTCCTCGCGGGTGACGTATGACTCCTCGATGGCCGAGCGGCCGCCGGTCACCTTGTTGACGATCCGGGTGAGGTAGTCGAACAGGACGATCAGCGGCAACAGCACGTACTCGGCCATCTTCAGCGGGCGGGCGATCCGCAGCGACCACGACTCGCTGTTCTCGACGGCGTAGGACTTGGGTGCGCTCTCGCCGAACAACAGGACGATGGCCGTGATCCCGAACGTCGACAGCAGGACCGCCTGGCCCTGGCTCCCGGTCGCCAGCGCGAGAATCCCCGTGGCGATCGACGACATCGCGATGTTGACCAGGTTGTTACCGACGAGGATAGTGATCAGCAGGCGGTGAGGGTCGTCCTTGAGCCCCTTGAGCGTTCTCGCACCGCGGCGCCCGTCTTCGACGAGCGCTTCGATCCGGTGGGCCGGCAGCGAGAACATCGCGATCTCCGACGAGGAGAAAAACGCCGACAGCCCGATCAGGACGACGATCGTGAGCGAGCCGGTGATGATGATGGCGCTCTCCTGCAGCTGAAGCCCGAACACGTCGATCGTCTGCTGTGCGGCGGGGATCGCTTGTGACCACGCCACTGCGGGTATACCCATCGACGCCATGAGTTGACGGGGCGCGAAATTAAGACTTGTCATACCGGACCTTCACATGATCGAGAAACACGCGCTTCCTGTCTGTTTCGAGCGAGAACGCACCTCCGGTCCCGTGATCGTCCAGCCAACGCCGGAGACTGCCGACTCGACGCCTCACGACGCCCGCACCTCGACGTCGACGAGTTGCGCGCCGGACGGGCGGTGGATCACTCGGACCGCCGCGTGGTCGCCCGGTCGCACGTCCAGTTCGCCCTGGGCGATCCGGACCGAGGCCGTCTCGCCCGCAGTCCACCGCTCGTCGGTGTGAGCGGCGTCTAATTCCCCGTCGATGCCCGCGTACGTCCGGTCGAACAGATCCGCGCCCCGGCGGTGGTCGTCGGTGAGTCGCCGCGTCGGAAACCCCGAGAGCCGCGCTCGAGCGCCCGTGCGCTCGAATTCCACGACGACGGCCAGCTCCGCGACCGCCAGCGTGTCCCCGCCCTCGTGGACGAATCGGAGTCGCTGGCCCTCGGGCCAGCCGTCGGTCGCCGACAGCTCGGCGTCCAGGCGGACCTGCGGCGCCGGCTCCGAGCGAGCGCTCTCGAACCCGACCGTCGCCGCCACGACCGACGCGAGCAGGACCGTCAGCCCGACCAGCAGGACGACCCCGACGACCGGCGTCGCGGCGCGGTCGCTGGCGAGAGGTGGTCGAGCCGGTGCGGGAGCGCCGTCGGTCACGCGCCGGGCTGGTCGCCCGTTCGGATTTAAATCCACGGGCCCGGGGACCCCCGGAGGCCGTCACTTCGAGTCGACGCCGAAGATCTCGACGACGTTTCCCTCCGTGTCGCGGACGTGGAAACAGCGGTAGCCGTCGGTATCGACGATCCCGTGGACGACCTCGGGCGCCAGCTCGGAGACCCGCTCGAACGCCGCGTCCACGTCTTCGACCTCGAAGTTCGGGACGCAGTTGTCGCCGAACTCGACGGACCCGCCGTCGGCGCTCGCGTCGTAGAGCCCGAAGTCGACGCCGTCGAACGCGAACGTCGAGAACCGCTCGTCGACCTGCGCGGGCGCCGTCCCGAACAGCGACTCGTAAAAGTCGAGTGCCCGGCCCATGTCCTCGACACCGACGTAGACGGTCGTCAGCTCCATCCGCGGTCCACGGTCCTGGTCTTCGGTCGACATCACCGGCGATGGACCCGCCCCGCACATAACGGCCCGCCACGGCGCGGAAGTGGTGGCCGGTTCGGGACCGCGGCGCAGTCGGGGCTCGTCGCGTCGTCTCGGCGTCGGTTCCGGGCTCGTTCCACCCGAAACGGTACCCTTCGTGCTCGTACTCGCCGCCCGACCCGCGTGCCGTCCGAACCGTGAGCTACTCGCGGACGGCGACGAACCGCAGCCGGCGGTAGTCGGCGGTCCACGTTCCGGTGTCGGCGTCGAACAGGTCGTCGCGCAGGCGGTCCTCGACGGCCGAGACGACCGCGTCCGTCTCCGCGTCGTCCAGATCCGCAAAGAGCGAGTCGCCGAACACGTCGAGCCAGTTCGCAAGCCCCTCGCGGCCCCCCGCAAGTTCGGTCGGGCGGTCGAACAGCCGCGCGAGCCGCACCTCGAAGCCGGCCGACTCCAGCACGGCTGCGTGCTCGCCCACGGTTGGGAAGTACCACGGGTGGTCGGCCTCGTGGCCGCGCTCGCGAACTTCCGCGAGCGTCGCGTCGACGACTGTGCTCACGTTCCCCGTCCCGCCCAGCTCGGCGACGAACCGGCCGCCCGGCTCCAGCAGAGCCGCGACGCGCTCGGCGACGGCGGGCTGGTCCTCGCGGGGGATCCAGTGCAGCGCGGCGTTGGAGAAGACGGCGTCGAACGGCCGGTCGGGCGCGTACTCGCGGGCGTCGGCGACGACGAACCGGCGCTCGGGGTAGGTCTCCCGGGCCCGTTCGACCATCTCGGCCGAGGCGTCGACGCCGACCGCGACGCCCGACCCGCCGACGCGCTCGGCGATGTCGGCGGTGAGGTGGCCGGTCCCGCAACCCAGGTCGAGGACGGTCTCACCGGGTCGCGGGTCGAGCAACTCGACGACGGAGCCGCCGTACTCGTGGACGAAGCCGGTGTCGTCGTCGTAGGCCTCGGGGTCCCACTCGTTGCTGGCGTCCTCGGCCGGACTCCCGAGCGAGTCGTCGGACATACTCCGAGTGGGGAGCGAGGTCGCCTGAAGGTTCCGGCGGCGTGGGAGGGGTCGACACCGCGTCGCGGCGTGGGGCGACGGGGAGAGGTCGACGGCCGTCGCCGTCAGTCGGCGTCGGCGGCGACGGTGTGCTCGTCGAACAGCCGGTCGAGCAGGCGCTGCTGGCCGACGCGGAGGTGGCGGTTGACGGTGGGCTGGCTCACGTCGAGCATCTCGGCCACGTCCTCGCCGGTAGAGGTGCGGGGCCACTCGAAGAAGCCGGCGTAGTAGGCCGTCCGCAGCACCTCCAGCTGGCGGTCGGTCAGCGCCTCGAACGCCGAGCCGGCCCGGCGCTCGCGGTCGTCGGAGCGGTCGACGGTCCGCCGGCTCGTCAGTTCGACGCCGGGATGGGTCTCGCCGAGCATCTCGACGAACGCCCGTACCTCCGTCGCCGCCGACACGTCGACGACCGCCTCGATCCCGTCGGGATCGGCCCGGAGCGACCGCGGGTCGGCCCCGTGGCGAACGAGCGCCGCGGGGAGGGAGTCGCCGTCGACGGTCACCTCGAACAGCGCGCTCGTCTCGGCGTCGGCCCCTCCGTCCGCCCCGTCGCCGTCGACCGCGGGCTCGCCGACCAGCCGGTAGTCACCGACGGAGACGAGCGCGTCCAGCGCGTCGGTCACCGACTCGACGGACGCGCCCGCGGTGGTGAGGAACAGGCCGGTCTCCGACTCGGAGTCGGTGGCCAGCCCCTCGAAGGCGACGCTGCAGTCGGCCGTGCGAGCCAGTCGACCGAGCACGTCGTCGCCCGCGTCGAACGACAGGGAGAGTTCGACCCGCTGGTCGGTGTGCAGCGCCCGCTGGGTCTCGACGGCGCTGATCGAGTGGGCGATGTTCTCGCCGAGCTCGGCGAACACCTCGCGTTCGAGATCGCCGAAGTCGTCCGGTTCCGACGCGTACACCGTGAGCACGCCGTAGAAGTACTCCTCGAAGGCCAGCGGCACGCTCACGACGGAGTGGAACTCCCGCGCGAGCGCGGCCTTGCGCCAGTCCTCTCGCTGGAGGTCGTCGACGACGTTGCCGACGACCGTCGGCGCCTCGGCGGCGGCCGTCCTGGCGGCGGGCTCGTCGCCGCCGAGCGCGAGATCGACCGCGTCGAGGTACTCGGCACCCTCGCCGGCCCAGGCCGACGGTTCGACGCGCTCGCCCGCCGCGTCGAGGCCGCCGATCCACGCGAAGGCCACGTCGTCGCTCTCGACGAGGCGGTCGCAGACCGCCGCCTCGATGGCCTCGCGGGACTCGGCCTGGATGAGCGACTGGTCGATCCGCCGGATGAGGTCGGTGATCCCGATCTGGCGGCGCAGCCGGGCGTTCTGCTCGGCGAGTTCGGCGTCGCGCTCACGGAGCGTCCGCTCGCTGGCCAGGCGGTCGAAGGCCGCCTCGGTCGTCGCGACGAGCGTCTCCGCGAGCTGGCGGGTCGACCCGCCGACCGCCCGGTCCTCGGTGGCGACGACGAACACGCCGTGGTCGCCGACCGGGACGAGCAACCCCCCGCTGACCGCCGAGCCGAACACCTGCGACTCGGCGACGGTCCCGGTGTCGTCGAACACCGTCGGCGTCCCGGTGACGTACGTGTTCCACAGCAACGAGTCCGCCGCGCCGGCGCCGACCGGCGCCGCGTCGCAGAGCCGCTCGAATCCCTCCGAGCAGGCGACGGCGTCGAGGTGGTTGGCCGTGTCGTCGAGCAGGTAGACGGCGACCCCCGCTACGTCGAGCACGGACTGGGCGGTGTCGACGACGAGTTCGGCCGTCTCGGCGTCGGTCTCGACGCCCAGCAGGTCCCGCGTGGCCTCGTGGAGCGACTGCAGGGCGAGTTCGCGCTCCTTCTGCGCGGTGATGTCCTGGATGGAACCGCGAACACGGACGACCTCGCCGTCGTCGTCGCGGACGGGCTCGCCGATGGCGCGCACCCAGCGGAGCGACTCGTCGGTCTCCAGGCGCACCTCCATGTCGTAGCTCTCGCCGACCTCGACGGCGCGCCGGAAGTACCCGCGGATGCGCTCGCGGTCGTCGGGGTGGTAGAACCCGACGGCGGTCTCCAGGTCGATGTCCGTGTCCGGTGCGATCCCGTGGAGCCGGTAGAGCTCGTCCGTCCAGGTCATCTCCCGCTCGGATCCGGTGAGATCGAGCTCCCAGCCGCCGATAGCGGCGATACGGCCGGCCTGCTGGAGCAAGTCTTTCGTCCGCTCGAGCTCGCGTTCGCGCTCTTTCCGGTCGGTGATGTCCTCGACGTACCCGACGAGTTCGGTGACCTCCCCCTGGTCGTCTCGGATGGGCGCGGTCGACAGCGAGATGTCGATACGCTCGCCGTCCTTGCGGATGCGCTCGCGTTCGACCTGTCTGAACGACTCGCCGGCGAGGACGCGCTGGCGGATCTCGTCGTCGCGGTCGGCGGGCACCGCGGGGTACGGTTCGCCCAGCGTCTCCGGGGCCGACCAGCCGAATATATCGGCCATCGCGTCGTTCCACAGGGTGATCGTCCCCTCCGGATCGGTCGCGACCACCCCGACCGGCGACGTCTCGACGAACTTCTGCATGCGCTCTTTGGTCGCGCGCAGTTCCCGCTCGCGGGCCTTCCGCTCGGAGACGTCCCGACCGATACCGACGAGGACGGCGTCGCCGTCGGGGGTCTCCAGCATGGAGGCGACGAACTCGTAGGGGATCTCCTCGCCGTCGCTGGTCAGCACGGGCGCGTCGACGCGCTCTTCGCCGTCCTCGAAGACCGACCCGATCGCCTCGACCACGTCCTCGCGGGCGTGCTCGGGGAAGAAGTCGGTCCCGTGCATCTCGGCGATCGTCTCGTCGTCGTAGCCGGTCACCTCCGCGACGGTGTCGTTCCAGCGCTGGATCGCTCCGGTGTCGTCGAACACGTAGAACACGTCGTCGATCGCGTCGAGGACGTCCTCGGTGTACTCGCGGTACTCCTGCAGCCGGCGCTCGCGGTCGCGCAGTCGCTCCTCGGCGGCTTTGCGTTCGGTGATGTCGCGAGCGATACCGGAGACGACCCGTTCGCCGTCCGGATTCTCCATCGGCGAAGCGACGATCTCGAAGGGGATCACCTCACCCCCTTTCGTCTCGAAGCGAGCCTCCAGCGGGACGCCCGCCAGATCGTCGATGTTCGCGATCCCGCGTTCGACCGCCTCGCGGTCGGCCTCGACGACGAAGTCCGTCGCTTGCATGTCGTCGATCTCGGCGTCGTCGTAGCCGGTCACCTCGGTGAGCGTCTCGTTCCACCGGACGACGTCGCCGTCGGCGTCGAGCACGTAGAACACGTCGTCGATCGCGTCGAGGATCTCGTCGGTGTACTCTCGGTACCGCGCGAGGTCGCGCTCGCGCTGCTTGCGTTCGGTGATCTTCTGAGAGACGCCGAACAGCCCCCGGACCGCCCCGTCGGGGCCGCGCCAGGGCACCTTCGTCGTGAGGTTCCACTCCTCGACGTCCGGCACGTACTCCTCCTTGCCGACGATCGGGTCGCCCGTCTCGACGACCCGGAGGTCGTCGGCGTGGCTCTCCGCGGCCAGCTCGTCGTCGAACAGTTCGGGGTCTGTCTGGCCGACGACCCGCTCGGGGTCCCAGTCGTAGGCCGCCTCGAGGTAGGCGCTGCTGACCCGTTCGTAGCGACCGTCCCGATCCTTGACGTAGAGGTGGATCGGCACCTGATCGAAGATCGAATCGAGCAGCGACCGCTCGCGGTCGAGTTCCGCCTGCCGCTCGACCCGATCTGTCACGTCCTCCTGAAAGCCGACGTAGTGGGTCACCTCGCCGTCGTCGTCCGCCACGGGCGCCAGCCGGACCCGGTTCCAGAACTCGGTGCCGTCGGCCCGATAGTTGCGCAGTTCGACCGTCGCCGTCGCCTCGTCGTCGACCGCCCGCCGCAACCGCGCGACCGCCTCCTCGTCGGTGTCCTCGCCCTGGAGGAACCGACAGTTGCGACCCAGACACTCCGACTCGTCGTAGCCGGTCAACGCCTCGAACCGGTCGTTGACGGCGACCAGCGGCTCGTCCGGTTCGGTCACGTCGGCGACCGTGATCCCGACCGGCGCCGACTCGATGACTCGTTCCTGCAGCGATCGCTCGCGCTCGCACTCGCGGAGGTCCTCGGCCAGGCCCTCGACGGCCTCGGCGAGATCGCCCAGGCCGTCCGCCCGGTCGGTCTCGAAGGTCACGTCCTCGCCGTCGCGGACCCGTTCGACGTCCGCGACCAGTTCGGCGACCCCGTCGTCGCGGTCGCCCGACACCGCGAGCCCGAGCAGCCCCGTCCCCAGAAGGCCGGCGAGTGGACCGGCCGACCGGAGCGACGGGGCCACGTCGACGGTGACGAGTCCCGTGACCGCCGCGAGCGTGGCGACTGCGACCGCGACGAACACGGCACCGACGCCCGACGGCCGACCCGGAACGCGTCCGGCCCCCCCTCTGGCGATGGTACTCCCCCTGTCCGCGACGCCCCAGCCTGTGACGGCGTCGCGGAGCGAACCTGCGTCCATTGGCGGGTATTGAAACGGCGCGCAATTAACGGTTGGTCCCCGTCAGCTGATACGTATCGCCCGCCCCGCCGCGGGCCAGTCCGATCGGCCCGGGGTTCCACCCCGGATCTGCCCCACCGGATCGCCCCGAGGAGGGTGAGCCACGTCGCCGGTTCGTCGTGCAGAGGGAGACACTATACATATTGCCCCCAGTTCGGGGCTCGCGGTATGCACGTAGCGGACAGTCGGATACCAGTTGTCGCCCTACCGAAAGATAGAATGGACGGTATGGCAGTGCAAGAGCCCGGCGAGCAGATAAGCATCGACGTGATCGAGACGATAGCCGACGTGACCGGGACCGACCCGCTGACGATGGAGCCGCCGCTGTACGAGGTCGTGGACACGGACGCGCTGGACGCGCTCTACGAGAGCGGTGCGAGCGCGACCGTGGAGTTCGAGTACGACGGCCACAGCGTCGTCGTCGACGGCGACGGAACCGTCACCGTGGACGGCGCGGGAGGGGCCTGAGATGTCGTCGACGGGCTCGACCGAGGACGCGGCGGGCGCGATCCGCGAGACCTACGAGGAGTACGACGTGGGCGACACCCGCCTGGCGATGATCGCCGACCCCGAGAACGAACACGCCTGGATCCAGTCGGACGTGACCGAACAGATCGAGCAATGAGGCGTCCGGGGGCCGTGGGGAGCGGGGCGGCGACCGAACGGACCGAACGGACCGAACGGGTCGGGCGGACCGAACGGACCGAACGGGTCGGGCGGACCGAACGGACCGAACGGACCGAACGGACCGAACGGGTCGGGCGGACGACCGACGCGCCGCCGGGGGCGGCGGCGCACCGACACGAACGGGAATGACAGCCGTGATAGAAGACATCGCTGCGGCGACGGAGAACGCACCGGCGAGCAGCGACGAGTCGATCGACGTGGTCTGCGTCGACGACGACCGCGACTACCTGGACCTGACAGCGGCCCACCTCTCCGAACACGACGACCTGACGGTCCGGACCGAGACGGCGCCGGCCGACGCGCTCGACTATCTCGACGCCGTCGACTGCGTCGTCAGCGACTACGACATGCCCGGGACGAACGGCCTCGAGTTCCTCTCGGAGGTGCGCGAACGGGCACCGACGCTGCCGTTCGTCCTCTTCGCCGGGTCCGAACGGGCCGACATCGCCGAGGGGTTCCCCGAGTCGACGTGGACCGAGTTCCTCCGGAAGGACAACCCCGCGGTGACCATGTCGATCCTCGCCGGGCGGATCCGACGGCTCGTTCACCACCACCGCACGATGCGGACCGCCGAGCGCAGCCTGACCGCCATCGAGGCCACCGGCGACGCCGTCGCCGTCGTCGGCCCCGACGGCGCGTTCGCGTTCGTCAACCGGGTGTTCGCCAGCCGCTTCGGTACCGCTCCCGACGACCTGCTCGGCCACCCGTGGCGCGAGTGTTTCCCCGACGACGAGGTCGAGCGCCTCGAATCCACCGCGCTGGAGACCGTCCGCGACGACTGGCAGTGGACCGGCGGCACCGTCTGTGAGACCGACGGCGGCGACACCTTCACCGCACAGACCCGCCTCGCCGGCCTCGACGACGGCTCGCTCGTGTTCTGTCTCACCGGCTCGGGGGAGTAGTCGCCCCACTTACGGCACACCTTTCGGAGCTTCTCGCGCGTTGTCGACCCGAGCGACGCGAAGACCTCCCTACGCTCCGCGGCTCACCGACGTTCGCCGGAAGATTCACTGCGTTCGTCTTCCGAGCCCTGTCTCGCTCGCGCTCGACAGGACGCCGCTCCGGTTCGAGGCGCTCACTTCGTTCGCGCCTCGCTACTGCTCGCGGGTCACTTCGTTCCCCGCTCGCGTCGGAGGTCGCTCCCTGCGGTCGCGACCTCCCTACGTCCCGTGCTGCCAGGAGCCCATGTACTCCGCCTGGGTCTCCGTCAGCGCGTCGAACTCCACGCCCTCCGCCGCCAGCTTGATCTCCGCGACCTCCTTGTCCAGCCGGTCGGGCACGTCGTGGACGCCCGGCTCGTACTCCTCACCGGACTCGACCAGTTCGCGGACGCAGACGGCCTGGACGCCGAAGCTCTGGTCCATCACCTCGACGGGGTGGCCCAGCGCGATCGGCGTCGCGAGGTTGACCAGCCGCCCTTCGGCGAGGACGTTCAGCCGACGGCCGTCGGCCAGCTCGTAGGCCTGCACGCCGTCGCGGGCCTCGTAGCTGTCGACCGCCATCTCGGAGAGCGCGTCGAGATCGATCTCGACGTCGAAGTGGCCGGCGTTGGCCAGCAGGACCCCGTCCTGCATGTCCTCGAAGTGCTCGTCGACGATCACGTCGCGATTGCCGGTGGTCGTGATAAACACGTCGCCCTCGGCGGCGGCCTCGGCCATCGGGAGTACGTCGTAGCCCTCCATGTGCGCCTCCAGCGCGCGGCGGGGCTCGACCTCCGTGACGACCACGTCGGCGTTCTGGCCGCTGGCTTTCTTCGCGACGCCTTTGCCGCAGTGGCCGTAGCCGGCGACGACGACGGTCTTGCCGGCCCACGAGAGGTTGGTCGTCATCGCGATCGACGCCAGCGAGGACTCGCCGGTGCCGTGGACGTTGTCGAACAGCCGCTTCATCGGCGTGTCGTTGACGGCGAACATCGGGTAGGCGAGCTCGCCGTCGTCGTCCATCGCACGCAGGCGGTGGACGCCGGTCGTCGTCTCCTCGCACCCGCCGACGATGGAGTCGATGAGTTCCGGGTAGTCCTCGTGGATCGCCGCGACCAGGTCCATCCCGTCGTCGACGGTGATCGTCGGCTCGTGCTCGATGACCGCCTCGATGGCGGCGTAGTACGCCTCGTCGCCGACGCCACGCTCGGCGTAGGAGGTGACGCCTTCGACGGCGTCGAGGGCGACGCTCACGTCGTCGTGGGTCGACAGCGGGTTACAGCCGGTGATGGCGACCTCGGCACCGCCGACGGCGAGCAGTTCCGCGAGGATCGCGGTCTTGGCCTCGACGTGCATCGCCATGCCGACGACCTCGTCGGCGAACGGCTGGCTCTCCTCGAAGTCGGCACGCAGCGACTCGCAGATCGGCATGTGCTGGCGCGCCCACTCCATCTTCCGGCGGCCGGACTCCCGTGCCGTCTCGGGGTCGTCGACGCGCTCGGTGATCGGCTCGGTCATAGCCGAACGAAGGTGTAGCCCCGGGAAAACCCCACCGGATCGGCCGGCGACAGTTCCGGGCGCCCGGCCGGGCGAGAACCGACCGGGACGCTCGCGACACGAGCGAAGCGTCGTCGCGGACCCGGTAGCGTTTACCCGTTCTACTCCTTGGACGCTCCCATGGAAGTCGCGCTCGTCACTGTCGGCGACGAACTGCTCGCGGGGGACACGGAGAACACGAACGCGACGTGGCTGGCTCGCCAGCTCACCGAGCGCGGTGCCACGGTCACACGGATGCTCACCGTCCCGGACGACCGCACACTGATCGCCCGGTGGGTCGGCGACTTCGCCGACTCGTTCGACGCCGTGATCGTCACCGGCGGGCTGGGCGACACGCCCGACGACGTGACGGTCGAGGCCGTCGCCGACGCGTTCGATCGAGACCTGACGGTCCAGCCCGAAGTGCGCGACCGGATCGCCGAGAAGGCGAGACAGTTCCGCGAGGAAGACCCCGAGTACTACGAGACCCACGACTTCGACCTGGACCTCGACGAGACGGCGGCGCTACCCGAGGGCGCCCGGCCGCTCCAGACGGCCGAGAGCTTCAACCCCGGCTGCGTCGTCGAGAACGTCTACGTCTTCCCGGGGTTCCCCGAGGAGCTACGGGTGATGTTCGACTCGGTAGCAGCGGAGTTCGGGGGCGACGCCGTCTCCGCGTCGGTCGAGACCGCGACGCCCGAGGGCGCGCTGAAGGACGTGCTCGCCGGCGCGCGCGAGCGGTTCGACGTGGCGGTCGGGAGCTACCCCGCCCGTCGCGGCAAGCCCGGTCGGGTGAAGGTGACCGGGACCGACCCCGCGACGGTCGAGCGCGCCGTCGAGTGGGTCGACGAGCGGGTCGCCGACGTCGAATCCGACCCCGACTCCGGTGAGTGACCGACGCGGCGGGCGCTACGCGCCGTCCCACTCGTCGCCGAGCAGGCCGTACTCGACGCGGTCGACGCGCTCGCCGCCGACGAAGTAGTACCCGCGGCGGCGACCCTCCGCGACGAAGCCGAGCCGATCTAACAGCGCCGCCGACCGGCCGTTGGTCGCCAGCCGACCGGCGTTCAGGCGTTCGAGCCGCCGCTCGGCGAAGGCGTAGTCGACCAGTAGCGAGAGGGCCTCGGTCGCGTGCCCCTCACCCCGGGCCTCGGGGGCGAGCCACGCGCCGACCTCCCCACGGCCTGAGGTCCGCTCGATATCGAACAGCGCGCAGAACCCCAGACGGTCGGGGTTTGCCCCGTCGCCGTCGCAGACCAGTAGTCCGACCGTCCCGTCGCCGCCCTCGACGTACTCTTCGCGGGTCGCCTCACGGTTCTGGGGGTGGACCCGCGGCATCGACCGCCTGACGGCGGGGTCGTTGTGGTTCCGCTGGAGGAAGTCGAGGTCCTCGTCTTCGGGCGGTCTGAGCGTGACGCGGTCGCCACGGAGGAAGACCGGCCCGGGCATCAGGCACTCCTCCCCGAGTCTGCGGCGCCCAGACCGTCCCACTCGTCGGCGAGGAGTCCGTACAGGTCGGCGTCGACGTACTCGCCCGCGACGTAGAAGTCGTCGCGACGGCACCCCTCGCGCTCGAAGCCGAGTTTCTCCAGCACCGCACGCGACCCGTCGTTGAACGCGAGGACGCGCGCGTTCACCTTGTGGAGCCGGCGCTCGATGAGACAGTAGTCGACGGCCAACTCCGCTGCGGCGGTGGCGTAGCCGTTGCCCTGGTGAGCCGGCGCGATCCAGTACCCCAGTTCGACGCTCCCGCGACCGTCGTACAGGTCGAAGAGGAACACCTCGCCGACGCGGGTCGGCGAGCCGTCCGCCTCGTCTGCCGAATCGTCGGCTCTGGGGCCCTCGGCACAGACGAGGAACGTCTCTGCCTCGTCGTCGTCCTGCATCTCCTCGACGCGGCCGGCGACGTCGTCGGCAGACGCGGGTCGACCGCCGCCGAAACCGGGGCGTACGTCGGGATGGTTGGCGTTGCGCTGGAAGAAGTCGTAGTCGGCCTCCTCGACGGGGCGCAGCGAGACGCCGCCGCCCTGGAGGAAGACAGAAGCGGACATACCCGGCGACTCGCACGGTCGCGGCGAAAGCGTTGGGGTGGTGTGTGGCTCCGTCTCGTCGTCGCCGCTCAGAAGAAGTCGAGCAGCCCGAGCGAGACGGCGTAGTGGTAGGCCAGCGCGAGCCAGGCCTCGAAGACGACGGTGCCGGCCGCCGAGAGGACCGCGAACTCGCGGGTGTCGATCTCGGCGACGCCGGCGGGGACCGTGAGCATGCCGCGGGTGAACAGCAAGGCGTTGCTGACGGGCACGGCCCACTTGCCCCAGCGGTCGAACCAGCGGTCGAAGCGGTCGAGTTTCGACTCGTCGATACGGAACCACGGTTTCTGCAGCAGCCACTCGCGGCCGCCCCGTTTGGCGAGCTGGAACAGGGCGACCTGGCCCAGCGTCGCGCCGACGGTGGCGACGACGAAGATGGCCGCGATCGTCGGCCACTGGTACCCCGAGGGCTCGGTGGCGAGGAACTCGATGGCGCCGGGCACGAGCGCCTCGCTGGGCGCGAAGTACAGCAGCATCGCGCCTTCGAGGACGAAGATGGGGAGCAAGGCGGGCAGGCCGTAGGTGTCGATGATCCGCTGGGCGAACTGCTCGTCGCCGAAGACGAACAGGACGGCGCCGGCGACCGCCAGCAGGAAGAAGAAGCCGGCGACGACGATCAACCCGTAGTCCTCGGCGAACCCGCGCAGCCGGGACCGACGGGTCGAGTCCAGTGATGCCATTCACCCGAACGGTCCGAGCGTATCGGTCAAATGTCTTCCGCTCGCCCGTCGTCGGAGCCGGAAGTCGGCCAGTCGCTACCCTGATTAGCCCGAGACGCCGAACGGGGGTATGGACATGTCACACCGACCCCGTCGCCTCCGTAGCGACGGTGTCCGCTCGCTCGTGCGAGAGACCGAACTCTCGGCGTCGGACCTCGTCGCCCCCGTGTTCGTCGACGCGACGACCGACGAGCGGGTACCGATCGGGTCGATGCCCGGCCACACGCGCGTGCCGGTCGACCAGGCCGCCGAGCGCGTCCGAGAAGTCCGCGAGACGGGCGTCGAGGCCGTCATCGTCTTCGGGGTCCCCGAGTCGAAGGACGCCGAGGGATCGCGGGCGTGGGCCGACGACGGCGTCGTCCAGCGCGCCGTCCGCCGGATCGTCGAGGAGACCGACGCCTACGTGATCACCGACGTGTGCCTCTGCGAGTACACCGACCACGGCCACTGCGGGGCGATAGAATCGGGAGCCCGCGCGGACCCGCACATGACCGTCGACAACGACCGCACCCTGGAGCTGCTGGCGAAGACCGCCGTCTCCCACGCCGAGGCCGGTGCGGACATGGTCGCGCCCTCCAGCATGACCGACGGGATGGTCGGGGCCATCCGCACCGCGCTGGACGACCACGGGTTCGAGTCGCTCCCGATCATGAGCTACGCCGCCAAGTACGAGTCCGCCTTCTACGGCCCGTTCCGCGACGCCGCCGACGGCGCGCCCGCCTTCGGCGACCGTCGCCACTACCAGATGGACCCCGCCAACGGCCGCGAGGCGACGCGCGAGGTCGCCCTCGACGTCGAAGAGGGGGCCGACGTGTTGCTGATCAAGCCGGCGCTTGCCTACCTGGACGTGGTCGCGGACGTGCGCGAGACCTTCGACCACCCGGTCGCCGCCTACAACGTCTCCGGGGAGTACGCGATGCTGCACGCCGCCGCCGAGAAGGGGTGGCTGGACCTCGACGCGGTCGCCCACGAGTCGCTGCTGTCGATCAAACGGGCGGGCGCGGACCTGATCCTCACGTACTTCGCCGAGGACGTGGCCAGGCGGCTGTAGCGGGCGACCATCGGCGGTGACGACTGGTCACGACGCGTCGACGGCGGGGAGCGTCACGCGGACGACGGTCTCGCCGTCGACCCGTCGGTAGTCGAGACGGCCGTGGCAGGACTCGACGGCCCACTTGGCCAGCCAGAGGCCGAGTCCCGTGCTGTGAGAGAGCTGGGTGAGCGGTCGGTCCGCGAAGACCACCGTCCGGACCTCCTCCGGGATCCCCGGGCCGTCGTCGACGACGTCGATCTCGACCGCGTCGCCCGTCCGCCGGCCGACGAGTCGAACGGCGGGCGCGTCGCCGCCGTGGGTCACGGCGTTGGAGACGAGGTTCTCCAGCGCGGCTTCGAGCGGTCCGCCGGCGAGGACCGGGAGCCGGTCGGGGAACTCCGTCGCGATCGTCGCCGACTCGCTCACCGAACGCGCCGCGGTCGCCACCGAGCGCGACAGGTCGGCGATATCGACCACCTGGCGGTCGATATCGTCGTCGAACGCGCGCTCGACGAGTCGCGCGCGGTCGCTGAGCGTCTCCAGATCCCGCGCCGCCGAACGGGCGAGGCGGGCCTGCTCGGCGACCGGCCCGTCGGTCATGCGTTCGATCTCGGTCACGCTCCCGAGGATGACCGTCAGCGCGTTGCGGAGGTTGTGGCGGAGCACGCGATGGACGACCGCGTGGTGGCGCTTGCGGCGGTTCTGCTCTGTGATGTCGGTGTAGATGGCCAGCCCGCCCCGGCCGCCGTCGTCGCGCTCGTAGGGGATCCCGCGGTAGATGAACTGGCGGAGTCCGTCGGCCGTTCGGCGGGTCACCGTGTCGCTGTTGACCTTCCCGTCGGCGGTCCGCTGGTCGAAGTCGACCGCCTGTTCGGCACGGCCCTCCGGGACGACGAAGTCGTTGAGCGACTCGCCGACGACGGTCTCGGCCGACCAGCCGAACACCGACTCGAACCCGGGGTTGACCGCGCGGACGACCGGTCGCATGTCCACGACTTCCACCTCGACGACGGCGTCGCCGATGAGGTCGAACAGCGCTTCGAACCGGTCGACGGCCCGGTCGTCGCTCGTCACGGTTCCTCGTCGGCGACGGTGAGGAACGGGGGCGCTCGCGACGCGGTCAACGGACGGGTCGCACCACCGGTCCCGTCGACGGCGGTCGCGAGTTCGACGGTCGGTCGTCCGTCGCCGGCGGTCAGCGACAGGACCTGGTCGGCCGCGCCGGCGTAGAAGGCGGCGAAGGAGTCGCTGACCGCGTCGTCGTCGACCACGTTGACGACCGTGTCCGTCGGCTCGAGGACGCCGTCGTCGTTGTCGTACCGAGCGGCTCTAGCGGCCCGCTCGCCCAGGACCTCGATCTCGCCGGCGACGTTCCCGACCACGAGGAGCGGCCGGTCGCGCCGCTCGGCGCTGCGCTCGTTGACATCGCCCAGCGACCGGCGGTCGAGGTCGAACACGTTGGAGTCGCCGGCCCAGTCGTCGAACATGTCCAGCACGAACAGTCGGTCGGCAGCGAGCGCCTCCTCGACGCCGGTTCCGACGGCGTCCAGCGCGGCGTCGAGCGTCGCCCGGTCGAACCCGGGTGGGGGCGACAGCGACACCGCCCGCCCGTCGGCGATCGCGGCTGCACAGAGCTGGGCGACGAACCGCCCGACCGGCGCGGACCCGTCGTGGCGGACGACCGCCCGGCTGCCCTGCGCGATCCCGCCTTCACAGAGCCCGTCGACGCCGTCGATGCCGGTGGGTATCCGCTCCGCCTCGGCGAGTTCGCGCTCGCGCGACCCGGCGACGCTGTCGAGTGCGTCCTCGACCTCCGAGAGCATCTCGGTCTGTTCGCCGCGAGCGTCGCGGATCGTCTCGATGTCGCGCTCGACGCTCTCGGCGCTCGACGCGACGGCCTCGACGGTCGCGGCGACGCGCTCGCTCGTAGCGGCCTGTTCGTCGGCCGCCGCCGACACCGACCCGATATCGGCGGCGGTCTCCTCGACCGCCTCGGTCACGTCGTCGAACGCGGCTTTAGTCTCCTCGGCGTGGCCGGTCCCGCGGTCTATCCGCTCGACCGCCCGTTCGAGCTGGGCGACGGTCTCGTCGGTCGCGGCCCGCACGTCCGTCAACAGCGCGTCGATGTCGTCGGCCTGTGACTGGGACTCGCCCGCGAGTGACTTGATCTCCTCTGCGACGACCGCGAACCCGTCGCTGCCGTCGCCGGCGCGGGCGGCCTCGATGCTCGCGTTCAGCGCGAGCATGTTCGTCTGGTCGGCGATGTCGTCGATCCCCGCCAGCGCTTCGGCGATCCGGTCGATCTGCGTCGTGAGCGCGTCGATCCGTTCGAGCGCCGCCGCTCCGGCCTCGCGGGCTTCCCGCAGCGCCTCGGTGGCACCCGCGGCCGCTTCCCGGCCCTCGGCCGCCTCCGACGCGGCCCGCTCGGACTGCTCGCTGACCGCGGTGGCCGTCGCGGCGACCTCCTCGATCGTCGCCGACAGCGACGACACGTCGTCGACCGCCGCGTTCGCGTCGTCGACCTGACGGCTCGCTTCGTCGGCGATCGCGTCGAGTTCCGCGTCGACGGTCGCCGACGCCGTCCTGACCACGTCCAGTGCGCCGGCCGCGTTCGCGATCATCTGCTCGTCGTGGTCGTCGTCGGCCCCCGCTCGGACCCGTTGCTCGCCCACGGTCATCGCACCGATTCAGAAGTTCCAGATCCAATAGTGATGTCGCCACAACAACCAGTTATCAACACGTTTTTCGGCATATGTGCGAACATTCGTAGTCGATTTTAGGACTCTGCTAATCACGCATAATACCAGTGTTTGCCACAATTCGCGCGGCCCGTCGAGGACGGGCGCCACCGTCGGTGGGCCGGCTACCCCGCTCGTGCCACTGTGGCGTCTGGGTCCGTTCCGATACGGGTCGAGTACCGCCGCCACCGGACTCCCGGGACGGTCGCCGCGCGCGAGCCCAGCACCGCCGATCGACCGCCCGTCGACCGCTTATCGGTCGACGAACGTTCGATTCGATCGGACGAACGTCGGGATATCTGGACGAACGGAGACCTTATATCCATAATACTATGCGATAGTTTCCACAGCCGTCTCGTTATGCGAGTATAATTTCGATTTTTTCAAGCATACCCTTATGTGGTAGGATTCCATGACCCTCAACCGAGATGTACACTACGAACGTAGCGGGAATAGGTGGAACGGTAGGCGATTATCAAGATAGCAGAGGGAGTCCAGCCGAAGCGGAGGTGACGGCCGCATGACGGCGCTGCTGGCGCCGACGGCCGACGCGCTCCTGCAGCTGGACCCGACGCAGGTCGCCAACGGCGTGAACAACGTCTGGATCCTCGTGGTCTGTTTCCTGATCTTCTTCATGCAGCCCGGCTTCGCGCTGCTGGAGAGCGGCCAGGTACGGGCGAAAAACGTCGGGAACGTCCTGATGAAGAACATGACCGACTGGGTGCTCGGCGTGCTGGTCTTTTTCGCCATCGGGTCGGCGTTCAGCGCGCTCGTCGGGCAGCTGACGACGCCCGGCGTGGCGCTGGACATCGCCGGCGCGTGGGGCTACGTCAACGACCCCAGCGCGTACATCGGCTGGTTCTTCGGCGCGGTGTTCGCGATGACCGCGGCGACCATCGTCTCCGGCGCGGTCGCCGAGCGGATGAACTTCCGCGCGTACGTCTTCGTCGCCGCGGCGATGGTGGCGATCATCTACCCCGCGATGCCGGGCATCGCCTGGGGCGGCACGGGCCTGCTCTCGGGTGACGGCTACCTCGGCCAGGCGATCGGCGCCGGCTACCTCGACTTCGCCGGTGCGACCATCGTCCACATGTGCGGCGGCGTGGCCGGGCTCGTGGGCGCGAAGATGGTCGGCCCCCGCTCGGGGCGCTACGACTCCAGCGGCAACAGCCAGCCCATCCCCGGTCACTCGATGCTCCTGGCCGTGCTGGGCACGCTGTTCCTCGCGTTCGGCTGGTACGGCTTCAACGTCGGCACGCAGGCGACGGTCCTCTCGGTCACCGACAGCGGCGTCGCCTTCCAGGGCGGCGCGCTGGGTCAGGTCGTCATGAACACGACGCTGGGCATGGGCGCGGGCGGCGTCGCCGCCATGCTCGTCTCCTCGGCGTGGCAGGGCAAGCCCGACCCGCTGTGGGCCGCCAACGGCCTGCTCGCCGGTCTGGTCGCCGTCACCGGCGCGGTCCCCCACGTCACCTGGTGGGGCGGCGTCATCCTCGGCGGTCTCGCCGGTGCGCTCGTCCTGCCGACCTTCCGCTGGGTCGTCGACTCGCTGAAGATCGACGACGTCTGCGGCGTCTTCGCCGTCCACGGCATGGCCGGCGCGGTCGGCACCATCCTGATCCCCGTCTTCGGCGTCACCGCCTCGGGCGGCTACACGTTCCTCGGGGTCAACCAACTGATCATGCAGGTCGCCGGCGTCCTCGTGGTCGGCACGTGGACCGTGCTCGCCAGCATCGTCGCGTTCAAGATCGCCGACGTGCTCTTCGGCCTGCGCGTCTCGGAGGCCGAGGAGGAAGCCGGCCTCGACGAGAGCGAACACGGCGTCTCGGTCTACCCCGAGTTCACCGCCGGCGGCAGCCGCGACAGCCCGGCCGTGAGCGCGGACGGTGGCCGCGACCTCCGCACCGACGGTGGTGCCGCGACCGACCCGGCAGTCGACGCGTCCGCCGCGGACGACGGGGGTGAGACCGATGAGTGACGACGAGATCAAGATGGTCGTCGCGGTCGTCCGTCCCGACAAGCTGGGCGACGTGAAACAGGCGCTGGCCGAAGCCGGCGCCCCCTCGCTCACCGTCACGAACGTCTCGGGACGGGGCTCCCAGCCCGCCAAGACCGGCCAGTGGCGCGGCGAGGAGTACGTCGTCGACCTCCACCAGAAGGTCAAAATCGAGTGTGTCGTCTCGGAGATCCCCGCCGAAGACGTGGTCGACGCCATCGCCGACGCCGCCCAGACGGGCGAGCCCGGCGACGGCAAGATCTTCGTCCTCCCCGTCGAGGACGCCACCCAGGTCCGGACCGGCGACTCGGGGCCAGAGGCCGTCTGAGATTCGATGTCGGCAGAACTGGACGATACCGACCGGCGGATCATCGACGCCCTGCTCGACAACGGGCGCGCCAGCGCCAGCGAACTCGCCGAGCAGGCCGAGGTCGCGACCGCGACCGCCACCAAGCGACTCCAGCGCCTCGAAGCCGAGGGCGTCATCGACGGCTACCAGCCCGAGATCGACTACGGCGCCTTCGGCTACGAGGTCACCGCCGTCTTCCGACTGGACGTGGACGGCGCCGGGCTGGAGACCGTCGTCTCCGACCTGCGCGACGCCGGCAACATGGTCGGCGTCTACGAGGTCACCGGGAGCGACGACGTGGTCGCCGTCGGGAAGTTCGAGAACACCGAAGCCCTGAACGCCCAGATCAAGTCGGTGCTCACCCACCCCGAGGTGCGCTCGGCCCGGACGAGCATCGTCCTCGACACCGTCTGCGAGTACGACCGCCTCCCCGTCGACACCGAGGAGTAACGGTCGTCCCCGCGGTCGGACAACCTCCGACCACTTCGGTCGGAACACACCCGATCACTTTCTACCCCCATCTGCGTTCGATCACCACGCCGAGCGCGCGAGAGCGTCTACCCCCCTGACCGGCCGATTTTGCCGGGATCCTCGGTTGACGTGCGTCCAAATTAGACGCGTGTCAACCCAGACTTTCTGGACGGAATACAACCTTAAATCGATAATACTCTACCGTAATTTTGACGAGCGTCTACGCAACCCATGAAATTTGCAGCATTGTAAAGCAAATCCTTATACGGGGTGATTCCGCACAGTTCTCCCGTACTCTCCGAAACGTTCGGAGGGCAAAACAGCGCTCGACTGAACGATCCGAAACCAGTCGGGGCCACAATCACACACCACATCATGCTCGAACTCACCGCACTGCAGACGGAGACGGGGACGCTGATAGACGCGATCAACTACACCTGGATACTGGTCGTCTCGTTCATGATCTTCTTCATGCACGCCGGCTTCGCCATGCTGGAGGCGGGCCAGGTGCGCTCGAAGAACGTCTCGAACCAGTTGACGAAGAACCTGCTCACTTGGTCGGTCGGGGTGACGGTCTTCTTCGCCATCGGGTCGGGAGTCTCCTCGCTGGTCGGCGGCGGCGGGTGGGGCGCGGCCTACCTCTCCAGCGGTACCGGCTGGATCGACTGGCTCTACGGCGCCGTGTTCGCGATGACCGCGGCGACCATCGTCTCGGGTGCCGTGGCCGGCCGGGCCAAACTGCGGGCGTACGTGACCTACACGTTCCTACTGGCCGCGGTCATCTACCCGGTCGTCATCGGGATGACGTGGTCGGTCGCCGAGGGCGTGACCGGCCCCGTCGAGATGATCACCGGCGTCGCGTTCACCGACTTCGCCGGCGGGATGATCGTCCACGGCATGGGCGGCATCGCGGGTCTCACCGCCGCGGCCGTCCTCGGTCCCCGGATCGGCCGCTACAACGACGACGGCTCGTCGAACGTCATCCCGGGCCACTCGATGACCTTCGCCGTGCTGGGCACGCTGATGCTCGCGTTCGGCTGGTACGGCTTCAACGTGGGTACCTCGGCGATCTTCTCCGACGGCGCCTTCCTGGGCGACCAGCTCGGTCGTGTCGCCATGACCACCACGCTCTCGATGGCCGCCGGCGCGATGGGCGCCGCGGGCATCGCCTGGGCGAAGACGGGGAAGGTCGACACCCTCTACGTCGCCAACGGGCTGCTGGCCGGTCTCGTCGGCATCACGGCGATCCCCCACACGACGACCGTGTGGGGCGCGGCCCTCGTCGGCGTGCTCGCCGGCGCGCAGCTCCCGATCGTCTTCGAGTTCGTCGAGAAGCGCCTGAAGATCGACGACGTCTGCGCCGTCTTCCCGGTCCACGGGAGCGCGGGCGTCCTCGGCACGCTGCTGTACCCGTTCGTCGCCGTCGCCGGCTGGAACGGCCTCACGCCGGACATCGGCTTCATGATCGAAGGGCTGTTCGCGCAGGCGGTCGGGGTCGTCCTCATCGCCGGCTGGACGGTCCTCGCGACCGGCGTCATCTGGTACGCGTTCAAGGCCGTCGGCCAGGCCCGCGTCAGCCGCGAACACGAGCAGGAGGGCCTCGACGTGAGCGAACACGGCGTCGAGACCTACCCCGAGTTCGGCGACGAGGGCGCGGCGGTGGCCGACGGCGGGTTCGTGAGTGAATCGAACGACGCCTCGTCGGAGCTCCGCTCCGACGGCGGGTTCGTGAGCGAAGAGACCCCCGTCCCCGCCGAGCGCACCACGGACGAACGGAGTGACTGACCGATGACCGACGACACCCCAACTGACAGCATCGACGCGGACGACCACGCGAACGCGGAGTCAACGACTATGACCGAACACGACATCCGAACGGACGGCGGCATCGACACGGACGAAACCGACCGCGAACTCCGCACCGACGGCGGCGAGGCACCGAACGACGGCGAGATCAAGATGGTGGTCGCGGTCGTCCGTCCCGACAAGCTCGGCGACGTGAAACAGGCGCTGGCGGAGATCGGCGCCCCCTCGCTGACGGTGACGAACGTCTCGGGGCGGGGCTCCCAGCCGGCGAAGAAGGGCCAGTGGCGCGGCGAGGAGTACGTCGTCGACCTCCACCAGAAGGTCAAAATCGAGTGCGTCGTGGCGGACATCCCCGCTCAGGACGTGGTCGACGCCATCGCCGAGGGCGCCAATACCGGCGAGAAGGGCGACGGCAAGGTGTTCGTCCTGCCCGTCGAGAGCGCGACGCAGATCCGGACGGGCAAGACCGGCCAGGACGCGGTCTAAGGATCCGAGGAGGGGGACAGATGGTCGATATCGACGAGACGGACAGGCGACTGGTCGACGCGCTGCTGGCCGACGGCCGTGCCAGCGCGAACGAGCTCGCCGCCGAGGTCGGGATCGCGACCGCGACGGCGACCAAGCGCGTGCAGACGCTGGAGAACGCCGGGATCATCGACGGCTATCGGCCCAGGATCGACTACGCCGCGTTCGGCTTCGCGGTGACGGCGGTGTTCAACCTCGACGTGGCCGGCGACGGGATCGAGGCCGTCGTCGCCGACCTGGCCGACGCCGGCGACATGGTCGGCGTCTACGAGGTCACCGGGAGCCAGGACGTGGTCGCGATCGGCAAGTTCACCGACACCGCGTCGCTGAACGCTCGGATCAAGGAACTGCTCGTCGACGACGACATCGAGTCGATCGCGACGAACATCGCGCTGGAGGTCGTCGCCGAGAACGAGCCGCTCCCGCTGGCCGGTGAGTGATACGGAGTATGAACGACCGGGGTCGTTCCGGGACGTGACCGTCCGCACGGCCGCGCCGCCGGACGGCGTTCGCGCGAACGGTGAAGTGTAAGGTCTTAGTATTTGGGGCTGGGAGTACGCTGTACTATGAACGTCGCAGACGTAATGACGCCCCGCGAGGACCTCGTCACGGTCGAGTTGCCCGGTACCCGCGACGACGTCCTCGAGTACCTCCAGGAACGGGCGTTCTCGTCGGTCCCGGTCGTCAAGGAGGGCGACGACGGGGAACAGTTCCGCGGTCTCGTCTCCCGTGACGTACTGATCGACCAGCCCGACGAGGACCAGCTCGCCCTGCTCGTCGAGGAGGTTCCCACCACCACTGGCGGCGCCACCCTCACCGAGCTGGCCGAGCTCATGCTCGAGGAGGGCGCCCGCCGCGTCCCCGTGGTCGACGGCCAACTCGAAGGGATCGTCACCATCACCGACGTGATCCGAGCCATCGCTACCGGCGACGTCGACGGCGACGTGACCGTCGACGGCCTCGCACAGTCGGCGATCAACTGCGTCTACGAGGGCGCGCCGCTGCCGGTCGCCGAACGGGAGCTCTCTCACGCCGACGCCCCCTACGGCGTCGCCCTGGACGACGACGGCGAGACCAGCGGGATGATCACCGAGGTCGACATCATCGACGTGGCCCGCGTCGTCGAGGGCGAAGAGGAGACTGGCGACAGCCTCGCCGCCGACGACGACGACTGGAAGTGGGAGAGCGTCAAGGCCGTCGGCTCGCGGTACATGCCCACCCGCAACGTCGAGATCCCCGCCGGCCCCGTCTCGGAGTTCATGACGAGCGATCTCGTCACCATCAGCGGCCGCCGCACCGCCACCGAGGCCGCCCAGCTGATGATCGAACACGACATCGAGCAGATCCCGCTCGTCTCCGGCGACGACCTGACCGGCGTCGTCCGCGATATGGACCTGCTGGAGGCGCTTCGATGAGCGAGGGCGAGGCCGACGGCGCGACCGACGACCGCAGCGCCGACCTCACCGAACTCGCCAAGCGCCGCGGTTTCTTCCTGCAGTCCGCCGGCGCCTACGGCGGCGTCTCCGGCTTCTACACCTTCGGTCCCAACGGCGCCGGCCTCAAGGACAACATCGAGGACTCCTGGCGCGACCGCTTCACGGTGCGAGAGGGGAACGTCGAGATCGACGCCCCCACGATCATGCCCGAGCCCGTCTTCGAGGCGTCGGGCCACCTCGACGGCTTCGACGACATGCTCGTCGAGTGCCCGTCGTGTGGCGAGTCACACCGCGCCGACCACGTCGTCGAGGACAACACCGACTACGAGGAAGCGGAGGGCCTCGGTCCCGACCGCGTCGGCGAGATCATCGAGGAGTACGAACTCGTCTGCCCCACCTGCGGCACGGGCCTGGCCGGCCAGGCCATCGAGGACTTCAACCTCATGTTCGAGACGAACATCGGTCCAGGCAGTTCGTCGCCGGGGTATCTCCGCCCGGAGACCGCCCAGGGCATCTTCGTCGAGTTCCCCCAACTCAAAGAGTACGCGCGGAATCAGCTCCCCTTCGGCGTCACACAGATCGGCCGCGCCTACCGCAACGAGATCAGCCCGCGCAAGTCGCTGCTGCGCGTGCGGGAGTTCACGCAGGCCGAGCTCGAACTGTTCGTCGACCCCGAGGACGGCGAGGGGCCGGACCTCGACTCCGTGGTCGACGTAGTCGCGCCGTTCTACGGCGTCGACCAGCAGGCGGCCGACGACGGTGACCCCCTCGATATCACCGTCGGCGAGGCCCACGAGCGCGGCCTCGTCGCCGACCCGTGGATCGCCTACTACCTGGGCGTCGCCGCCGAGTGGTACGACTCCATCGGTGTCGACATGGACCGGTTCCGGTTTCGCCAACACCAGAGCGGCGAGCGCGCCCACTACGCCGCCGACTGCTGGGACGCCGAGGCCGAGGTCGACGGCGACTGGATCGAACTCGCCGGCTTCGCCTACCGCTCCGATTACGACCTCTCGAAACACGACGAGTACTCCGACGAGGACTTCACCGTCTTCCGGCAGTACGACGAGCCGATCACGACCGAGCGGCCGACCGTCGACCCCGATATGAGCTCCCTCGGGCCGGCGTTCGGCGGCGCCGCCGGCGATATCGCCGACGCGCTCGCGGATCTGGCCGAGGAGGCGCCCGACGCGTTCCGTGACGCCGAAAGCGATACGGACGGCGAGGGGACAGTCACCGTCGAGGTCGACGGCGACGCGTACGACGTGCCCGTCGGTCAGACGGGCTTTTCCGTCGAGGAGGTCACCGAGTCCGGCGAACACTTCCTCCCGCACGTCGTCGAGCCGTCGCTCGGTATCGACCGCGCGCTGTACACCGTCCTCGACCACTGCTACCGCGAGGACGAGGTCGACGGCGAGGAGCGAACCTTCCTCGAGCTCCCCGCGAGCGTGGCACCGACCACGGTCGGCGTCTTCCCGCTGATGGACCGCGACGGCCTCGGCGAGGAGGCCCGCGAGGTCGCCGCCGACCTCCGGGAGCGGGGTCTCTCCGTGGCGTACGACGACTCGGGCGCCATCGGCCGGCGCTACCGCCGCCAGGACGAAGTCGGGACTCCCTTCTGCGTCACCGTCGACTACGCGACGGTCGGCGAGGCCCGCGACGACGACGAGGGCGAGCCCGGCACCGTGACGGTCCGCGAGCGGGACACGACCGCCCAGAAGCGGATCGCCGTCGAGGACCTGGCCGAGACGCTGGACGCGCTGCGCGAGGGCGACGTCGAGTTCGCCGACCTGTAGAAGCGATTCAGACGACGCGATAGAGGAGTTCAATGCGCGACGAGATCGTCCGACGGATGGTCCACGCCAGCGGGACAGCGGTGCCACTCGCCTATCTGTTCGTCCCGGGCGTCGAGTGGATCCACGTCCAGGCGCTGCTGGTCGCCGGTCTCGGCGTCGCGCTCGTGCTCGAAGTCGTCCGACTGGTCGTCGGGCTGGACTGGTGGATCTACGAGAAGCTCACCCGTGAGTACGAACAGGACAACCTCGCTGGCTATTTCCTCGCCGTGTTCTCGATGGCCGTCGTCGCGCTGGTCTTCCCGCCGCCGAGCGCCGCCGAGACGCTCGTTCGGGGGCTCGAACCGTCGCGGGTCGCCGTCCCGGCGATCCTCATGCTCACGATCGCCGACCCCGTCTCCGGCCTCCTGGGATCGGGCGAGTTGCGGACCGCCAAGGAGGTGACCGTCCTGCTGGTGACCTTCGCCGTCGCAACGCTGCTTGCGGTCCCGTTCGTCACGCCCCTGGCGGCCGTCCTCGGCGGCGTCGCCGCGACCGTCGCCGACGGCATCAAGCCCGTGATCAGCGGTTACGTGATCGACGACAACCTCTCGATCCCCCTGGCGAGCGCGGCCGTGATGTTCCTCGCGGTGCAGTTTCTCCCCGCGAGTCCGCTCTGACGACTACCGGGCGCTCGTGACCCGACAGCCCCACTCGGGGCTTGCCACGGCAGGCCCGGCGCTCATCCACGTCTCGCGGCAAACGCAGGTATGCTCGACAACCCGGACTGGCAGACGTACCTCGGCGTCCAGGTCCGCGACCGCGGGAAGCCGATCGGGACGGTCGTCGACTTCGACGCCGACCGCGCGGCGTTCTACCTCGAACCGTCCCCGGAGATCGACGAGAACACCTGGGACGGGCTGGGCTGGGGCGACAGTGCCGACTACGACGTGAACTGGGAAGACGTCGACTACGACCGCTGGCGTGACGGGGCAAGCGATCTGCCCGTCGACTACGACGAGTGGCCCTGCACGTTGCCGAACGCCCGGCTCGAGGAGAGCGAGGACGGCGATGAACTGCGACTCGTCAGCGCGACGTGACGCGCCGCCCGGCACCCCGTTTCACTTTCGCCGCGCTACCTGAACCCTTATCGGGCGGCGGGAACTACCCAAACGAAATGGCGACGACCGACGAGGGCGAGGGGGTCTCCGGGCCGCTCCTCGCGGACGGCTTTCTCGAGGACCGGACCTACCAGCGCAAGCTGGCCGACGCGGCGCTGGAGACTCACACCCTGGTCTGTCTCCCGACCGGGCTGGGCAAGACGACCGTGAGCCTGCTGGTGACCGCCGACCGGCTGGCCGGCGACGTGGTGAACAAGTCGCTGCTGCTCGCGCCGACGAAGCCGCTGGTCACCCAGCACGCCGAGTTCTACCGGGAGGCGCTGGAAGTCCCCGACGACGAGATCGTCGTCTACACCGGCGACACCCGCCCGGACGACCGCGCGGAGCTGTGGTCGGGCGCCCGCATCGTCGTCGCGACCCCCGAGGTCGTCGAGAACGACCTCGTCGGGAACCGTATCAACCTGACCGACGTGGTCCACTGCACCTTCGACGAGTGCCACCGCGCGACCGGCGATTACGCCTACAACTACATCGCCGAGCGCTACCACGAACAGGCTCGCGACCCGCTGGCGACCGGCATGAGCGCCTCGCCCGGCGACGACGAGGAGGCCATCCTCGAAGTCTGCGGGAACCTCGGGCTCGCGCAGGTGGAGGTGATGACCGAGGACGACGCCGACGTGGCGACCTACACCCACGAGACCACCGTCGACTGGGAGCGCGTGGAGTTGCCCGAGACCGTCGTCGAGATCCGCGACGCCGTCAACGACGTGATCGCCGACAGGTTGTCGAAACTTCGGGACCTGGGCGTCACGAACACCAGCAAGCCGGACGTGTCCGAACGCGAGATACAGAAGATACAGGGCAAGCTCCGGGAGCTGATGAACAACGACCAGTCGGAGGGCTACGAGGGGATGAGCTTCCTCGCGGAAGTGCGCAAGCTGCGGACCGCCGTCACCTACGCCGAGACCCAGAGCGTCGAGAGTCTGCGGCGCTACTTCGAACGGCAGAAACAGGCCGCTCGTTCCTCGGGCGCCTCGAAGGCCGACCAGCGGATGATCTCCGAGCCCAGGGTTCGGGAGGCGATCCGTCGCGCGGAGGATTACGACGACCTGCACCCGAAGTTCCGGCGGACGCGGATGCTCATCGCCCAGACGCTCGGCATCGAGAACGGCGAGCGAGTCATCGTCTTCACCGAATCGCGCGACACGGCGGAGACGCTGACGGACTTCCTCGGCGACCACTTCACCGCTCGGAAGTTCGTCGGCCAGTCCGACACCGAGGGCAGCGACGGGATGACCCAGACCGAACAACAGGAGACCTTAGACGAGTTCCGCGCGGGCGAGTTCGAGGTGCTGGTCTCGACCTCCGTGGCCGAGGAGGGGCTGGACGTGCCCGAGGTCGATCTGGTGCTGTTCTACGAACCGGTGCCGACCGCGATCCGGGCCATCCAGCGGAAGGGTCGAACGGGTCGACAGACCGAGGGCGCGGTGTCGGTGCTGCTGGCCGAGGACACCCGCGACGAGGCGTACTTCTGGAAGGCCCGCAACGACCAGAAGCGCATGGAGAAAGAGCTGCGCTCGCTGAAGTCGATGGCCGGCGAGATCGAGAGCGAACTCACCCAGACCGGGATGGACGAGTTCGCCGACGTCGGCAGTAATGGCGAGGCCCCGGCCGACGCGAACGGGGACGAGAGTTTGGCTCCACACGAAACGGAGGGCGAACCCGCAGCCGACACGTCGGAAATTACGTCCGAAGGTGAGGACGCCGCACCCGAAACGGAGGAGTCCGCAACCGACTCGCGACCATCGAGCGACGACGGTGAGGCCGACAGCGGTGACGGCGACGGCCAGGCGGGGCTGGACGCGTTCGCCGACCGCGAGTCCGGGGGCGGCGAAGCCAGTAGTGGCTCCGGGAGCGACGAGAGCGCGGACCGCGACGAGCCCGACGGGGCAGTCGCGACGGCGAGCGCGGACGACGACGAGAGCGTGGAGATCGTCGTCGACCAGCGCGAACTCGACGCGGCGATCGCCAAGGACCTCTCGCGCCAGGGGGGGATCGTAACGCGCCTGGAGACGCTGGCGGTCGGCGACTACGTGCTCTCGGACCGGGTGGTCGTCGAGCGCAAGACCGTCTCGGACTTTTTGGACACGCTGACCGGCGACGACGAGCGGTCGCTGTTCGAGCAGCTCACCGACGCCGCGCGCTACTACGCCCGGCCCGTCGTCGTCGTCGAGGGCGAGGACCTGTACGGCGAGCGCAACGTCCACCCCAACGCCATCAACGGCGCGCTGGCCTCTATCGCCGTCGATTTCGGCGCGAGCGTCCTCCGCACCGCCGACGCCGACGAGACCCGAGACCTCCTGGCGACCATCGCGGCCCGCGAACAGGAGGACGAGGACCGCACGGTCAGCGTCCACGGCGAGAAGAGTTCGAAGACGCTCGCCGAGCAACAGGAGTACGTCGTCGCCAGCGTCGCCGAGGTCGGCCCCGTGACCGCCGAATCCCTGCTCGCCGAGTTCGGCAGCGTCGAGGCCGTGATGACGGCCGACGCCGACGACCTCATGGCCGCCGAGGGCGTCGGCGAGGTGACCGCCGAACGTGTCCGAGAAGTGGTCGGAAGCGATTACGACGGCTGATCCGGTGGGGCGACCGCTCGACTGCGCTCCGTCTCGGCGGCCCAACACCCCTTCGTTTCGAGTCGAGATTCCGAACGATCCCAACAACGATTACCCCTGCGTTCGAAGCCGAGACCAACAGGGGGCCACAGATGAGCGACGGTATGCAATGGATCGTCAGGTTCGAGTTGCCGAACGGGGGGCCAGGGCCGGACACGGTCGCGAGCGACGATCTCGCGGGCGAGTTCGACGCCGTGGTCGTACTCCTGTTGCGAGACCACTACTGCCAGGTGTCACGCGAGCGAGCCACGGCCTACAGCGACGCCTTCGACGAGTTCGCTGCCGAGGACGTGGCCGTCGTCGGGGCGCTCCCGGACACCGCCGAACGGGCCGGCTACTGGCGGCGCCGGTACGAGTTGACCTATCCCGTCCTCGCCGACTCCGCGGAGGGGTCGGCGGCCGTCGAGACCGAGGGGGCGACGGCGATGACCGACGGGACGCCGCGATTCGACGCCTTCTCCGACGTCGAAGTCGGCGTCGACACGCTGCCGGGGATCGGGATCCTCGACACGCGCTCGAAGTTCCCGCGGCTCGTTCACACCGAAGGTGGCGAGACCCTCCAGGAGTGTCCGAGCCCGATCGACGCGCTCGACGCGGCGCGGGACGCACTGGAAACGTAGGGCGGACGGCTGCCGACGGGGGAAGTCGGCCGCAGTGGGGCAAAAGCGGTGCGGCAGCTTCTTTCAGTACGACCCGGACAGCGCACCCAGCGCTTCGGCGGCCTCGCGTGCCGCCGCGAGGTGGTCGCGAGCGCGACGTGGGTCGTCGGCGTTTTCGGCACGCTCGGCGTGTGTCCGGAGCGTTCGGACCAGCGACGCGCGGGCAGCGCCGAAGTCGTCCCCGGACTCGGCAGCGACCGCGGACGCCGCCGGCTCGGGCGTCGACGGCGTCCGGGAAGGCTGTTCGCGCGGCTGTCCGGATTGCTCGCGGGACTGATCGGGCGACTGGCCCGACCGGCCCCGTGTGCGAGACGGCTGGTCCGGTGATCGGGTCGGCGACTGCTGGGCGGGCTGTCGCTGGGACGGCTCGGACTGACCTGCCTCGGAATCGGCGTCCGCGTTCGCGTCCTCCGGCGTCGACTCCTCGACGCCGGACTCGTCGGCGCCGGTCCGGACGGCGGGACCGTCGGGCTGTTTCACCTCGATGTGATCGGGCGTGTCGCCGTTCTCGGCCGCCGGGGACTGGTCGGTCGTCCCGTCCGCCGCTGCGGAACCCACGTCCCCGCCCTCGTCGGGTGTCTCGACGGGTTCGTCGACCCGTCCCTCGCTTTCGACGGCTTCCTCGACGGACTCCTCGTTCGTGACCACGCGCTGGCAGGTGGGGCAGAACTCGTCGCCGTCGTAGCGGAAGATCGGGTCGCCGCAGTCGTTGCAGTGGGCGTTGGTCATCGTCGCGCCCTTCAACAGGAGGTCGCTCATCCGCTCGCTGGCCTCCCGTTTCTGCTTGTCCTGTTCGTACTTCTCGCGGAGCCGCTCGCGCTCGGCTTCCTTGTCGAAGTCGCTCATACCCGTAGGATACCAGCGACGGTCAAAAAGACCGTCGCCACGACCGCCCCGCGAGCGCCCTCGGTGGCCCGAGTGAATCGACGATCGTCGAACCCCTAATGGACGAACGACGGGTCCAGCGGGCGGGTTTCGATAGATTTACCCACTGAACGTGGCACAGTTTGACGTGATATGACGAAAGTTAGCATCGTCGGTGCGGCGGGCACCGTCGGGGCGGCAGCGGGGTACAACCTTGCGCTTCGTGACATCGTCGACGACCTCGTCTTCGTGGACATCCCGGACCAGGAAGACGTGACGATCGGGCAGGCTGCGGACGCCAACCACGGCGTCGCCTACGACTCGAACACGACCGTCCGACAGGGCACCTACGAAGACACCGCCGGCTCGGACGTGGTCGTCATCACGGCCGGCATCCCGCGCCAGCCCGGCCAGACCCGCATCGATCTGGCCGGCGACAACGCGCCGATCATGGACGACATCGGCTCCTCGATCGCCGAGCACAACGACGACTTCGTCACCGTCACGACCTCGAACCCGGTGGACCTGCTCAACCGCCACCTCTACGAGACGGGCTCGCGCGCACGCGAGAAGGTAGTCGGTTTCGGCGGCCGGCTGGACTCCGCTCGATTCCGCTACGTCCTCTCCGAGCGCTTCGACACGCAGGTCGGCAACGTCGAGGCGACCATCCTCGGCGAGCACGGCGACGCGCAGGTGCCGATGTTCTCGAAGGTCCGCGTCGACGGCCGCGACCCCGAGTTCGACGCCGACGAGCGCGAGGCCATCCTCGAAGACCTGCAGGAGTCGGCGATGAACGTCATCGAACGCAAGGGCGCCACCGAGTGGGGCCCCGCGACGGGCGTCGCCCACATGGTCGAGGCTATCCTGCACGACACCGGCGAGGTGCTGCCTGGCTCGCTCGTCCTCGACGGCGAGTTCGGCTACGAGGACACCGCCTTCGGCGTCCCGGTCAAGCTCGGCTCCGACGGCGTCGAGGAAGTCGTCGAGTGGGAGCTCTCCGAGTACGAGCGGGAACTGATGGACGACGCCGCCGAGAAGCTCTCCGACCAGTACGACCAGATGACCAGCGAGGAGTGACGGCGACCGGCGGCGCGTGACACCGTCGACCCGACGGCGTCGACGGACCGCCGACGACTCATCCCCTCCGACGCGGCTCCGACCGGTCGACGCGACCGCCCGGTCGGTGACCCTCGTCGAGGGCTTCTTCGCACACTCGTTCGTCGAGCAGTGACGCCCACTCCTCGAGGTGTGAACGCTGGTGAGTCACGGGTACCCCTCCGTTGACGCGAGTATCGACGGCCGAGAGTATAACGATTGTGCCTGCACCGGCGGTCCCGCGAGCGCGGGCTCGGTCGGTTCCGTCCGTCGCGTGATCGCGACGCTGCGGAGCCGTCGACTCGAAACTGGGGGTAAAAGCGGCCCAGGAGGATGTGTTCAGGCGTCGGCCTGGCGCCAGGTCTCGGGCACCTGGATGCTGTAGCGACCGTCTTCCTGGAGGGCGATGATGTACTCCTCACGGTCGTACAGTTCCATCAGGTTGAGTTCGTACTGGCCGGGTTCGAGGACGCGGATGCTCTCGAACTGGTCGTTGAGTTCCTCGCGCAACTCGGCCAGATCCGGTCGGTCCGCTCGCTCGGCGTCGGGCTCCTCGGTGACGGTGCGGCCGTCCGCCGCGTCACCGGCGGATGCCCCACCGTTCGCCGCGTCGGCTCCGGCAGGTTCGGTCACACCCTCGTCTGGGGACCCGGTCGCCACGTCGCCCGGTGACGGGTCGGTCTCCCGACCAGCGTCGCCAGCGACTCTGTCCGCGCTATCCGCCCGGCCCGGCTCGAACCTCTCGGAATCGGGCATCTCGTCGGGGTCGACGAGCTGACTGCGCGCGTCGGCCTGGGCGGTGTCCTCGGTCCCGGGCTCGGATTCGGCGACGATGATGTCGTCGTCGAACGAGTCGTCGGTATCGACGGTCGGGTCCGAGTCTTCGGTCGTCGCGGTCGACGATGCGCTCGACCCGGCGGCCGGGGCGGTCGCGCCGCCCGACTCCGACGGCGGGCGCGCCTGCGTGGCGTCACTGCTCGCCGACCCGCCGACCAGGTCCCGGACCGTCGCGGCGGCGTTGCCGACCGTCCGGCTCACCGAGTCGCCCGGCCGGTCCGTCGGCTCCGGCGGCGACTCCGGCGTCGACCCGGAAGGCCCACTGTCGCTCGCGTCCGGACTCGCCGCGTCGCTCGCGCCGTCGAAGCCGTCGGGACGGAACTGGAACTTCGTGCCGCCACACTCCGGACAACCCGACAGCATCTCCTTGGAGCCGTCGGCGAACGTCCGGTCGCAACTCGTACACTGGTGGGGCATACCTGACTATTTCCGTGAGACGAGCGCGCTGATGAGGGTTTCGTCCTTGTGGAGCGTCTCGATCTGGTTGGCCGGCCCGATGACGGTCAGCTTCTTGGTCTCCTCTTTGCCCATCAGCCGACCCAGCAGGCTCGAGTCGTCGGCCTGGGACTTGGGGTAGGTCTCGATCTCGATACCGTTGAACTCGTCGGGGCTGATCTCGGTCATCGTGACCTCGATGAGCCGCGACTCCTCGTCGGGCGTGAGTCCGGCTTCGAGGATGACGATGTTGTTGTCCCGGACGCCGTCCAAGATCATCCGGATCTTCTCCATCGTCGTCTTGCCGTCCATCCGCTCGGCGCTGATCAGGTCGATCTGCACTCCGTCTTCGTCTTCGGGATGTTTCGCTTCAGCCATGATTCACCCGAAGTACTCCGCGATCTGGTCGTACACTTCGTCCATGTTGTCACCTTCGAGGGCCGACAGCTCCGTCGTCTCGTGCTGGGGGTAGGCGTTGCGGATCCGCTGGACGGACGACTCGTCCAGGTCGATCTTGTTCGCGAGGATCAGGACGGGCAGGTCCTGGCTCTCGATGATCCCGATGAGCATCGTGTTGACCTGCGTGAACGGGTCCTCCGTCGAATCGAGCACGTAGATGACCCCGTCGACGTCCTCGCGGAGCCAGTGCATCGCCTCGGCGACGCCCTCCGTCGCCTCCCTGGAGCGACGGACGGCGTCGTCTTTCTCCATGTCGTGTTCGAGAAACTCCGTGTAGTCGACCTTCGTCGTCACGCCGGGCGTGTCGACGATGTCGATGTTGACGGTCTTGCCGTCGCGCTCGATCTCGACGTCTTCCTTCCTGCGAGCCCGACGCGTCTCGTGGGGAACGTGGCTCTCCGGACCCACCGCGTCGCCGGTCCAGTCCCGGGCGATGCGGTTGGCGAGCGTCGTCTTCCCCGCGTTCGGCGGGCCGTAGATACCGATACGTTTCGGATCCTCCTCGGAGAACAGCGTCGATGCTGCCCGCGAAATACTGTCTTTGAGTTCTGTGAACAGTCCCATCCTATCCTCCTGCGCCGCGAGGGCGCATCTGAGCGAATAAGCCGCTCCGACTCACTTAAGCCTACGTCAGACATATATAAGTATTTCGACATCTTGGCACGAATTCGGTCGATTCAGCCTCCGTCTCCACGAGTTACGAGCACACCGACAGAAAACATCGGGTGACAGATAGATGGTCCGTCGGAGAGCGGATCGGCGGCACTCCGGAAGGAATCGGACGTCGTCGACGTGCCGCCGGATCGAACGGGGTGAGTCGGAGTGGTCGCGCCCGCCGAGAGACGACCCGATGACTCCCCCGAGTCGTTAGAGACCCGACGATGCGTTCCTCGTCAACGTGAGTCACGAACCGGAGTTCTCCCAACCCCCACCCCTTCGTTTCAACTGGAACGGCCGAAGCCCGTGGGGGCAGTCCGAGCGCTGGCCGAGGTTGTTTCCGAACCGGGAACGAAGGCAGATGCGACTCAGTGATTTTACTGCAAGAGAGAATTACTAGTGGTGATTCAACCATAACTAGAGTGCATAGACGTTCTACAACTAGACATAAAGCTAGACGAAATATTGTTTTCTCTCTAGTACGGCTATGGTTCGACGGTCTAAGTACTAAATCTTTCTCTCTAGTTAGGTCGAACGTTCGTCGCTGACCCCCCCCACCCGTCTTCCTGTCCGTTCCACCCGAAACGAAGGGGTGGGGGGCGCACCGCTAAGCAATCATATAATTTATATTTCGACAGTATCTCCTAGTGTCCTCGGAAGAGTCGCCGGTCGAGAGGGTATTCGGGATCTGGACACTCCGTCGACACTCTGGGATAGGTCGGTACACCGCTGGGATCCGGTCGTCGTGGGGGCCCTCGCGATAGTCACCGAAATATTTAATATCGTATCAACCACGGGTTCTTGTGGTTCAACTGGACTCACCGGCTTCGTCGGAATCGACGGAACGCGGTGATATCATCGGTATGAGTCGCGCTCCGAGGGTGCGCGACGGCACTTCCAGACGAAACAGAGGGGTTCGGTTTCGCGGTACTCGAACGATTACGATGAACGGGGACGACACAGACCAAGACACGACGCTCGATTCACAGCGGTTCGTGGATGGCTCGGACGGAGACGACGAACAGCTACCCCCGTCGACGGATGAAGGGGGAACACAGTCCGACCGTGCTGCCAAGGGACAGTCCGGCGACCGGGAGGAGAGCGCGATTCGCGAGAGCGACGAGTCGACCGCCGGGAACCGGAATCCGACGGACGACGACCACTCCGATCCCGAGACGGCGAACGCGGCCGACACCGACTCGGTGTCGACCGTTCGAGGCGGTGTCGGCTCGGCTGGGGTCGACTTCGACGCCGAGGGCGACGACGCCGACTCGTCGGTACTCGACGACGTGATGCTCGACGACGTCGGCTCCGAAGATCCCGAAGAGGCCTCCCAGGGACTGTTCGACGACCTGTTGGCGGGCGACCCGATCTTCGAGAACAAGGAGGTCCTCCGTCCGTCCTACACGCCGCGCAAACTCCCGCACCGCGAGGAACAGATCAACAACATGGCGACTATCCTCGTGACCGCGCTGCGCGGGGACTCGCCCTCGAACATCCTCATCTACGGGAAGACGGGGACCGGCAAGACCGCCAGCGCGAAGTTCGTCAGCACGGAACTGGAATCCACCTCCCAGAAGTACGAGGTTCCCTGCGAGGTCGAGTACATCAACTGCGAGGTCACCGACACGCAGTACCGCGTGCTCGCCCAGCTGGCCAACAAGTTCGTCGAGAAGAACGAGGCGGTCATCGACGAGGAACTCGACGACCTTGAATCGCTTCGCGAGCGCGCACGCGAGACCCCGACGGCGCTGGCCGAGACCGAGTACGACTCGGTCGCAGCCGTCGAGGACCGAATCGAACAGCTGGAGGAGGACCGCGAGTCGTTCGAACAGGTGCCGATGACCGGGTGGCCCACTGACCGGGTGTACAGCACCTTCTTCGACGCCGTCGACTACCACGAGCGGGTCGTCGTCATCATGCTCGACGAGATCGACAAGCTCGTCGAGAAGTCGGGCGACGACACGCTGTACAACCTCTCGCGGATGAACTCCGAGCTGGAGCGCTCGCGGGTGTCGATCATGGGCATCTCCAACGACCTGAAGTTCACCGACTTCCTCGACCCCCGCGTCAAGTCCAGCCTCGGCGAGGAGGAGATCGTCTTCCCGCCCTACGACGCCAACCAGCTGCGGGACATCCTCGAACACCGCGCCGAGGTCGCCTTCGAGGGCGACGCCCTGACCGACGACGTGATCCCGCTCTGTGCGGCGTTCGCCGCCCAGGAACACGGCGACGCCCGCCGCGCCCTGGACCTGCTCCGCACGGCCGGCGAACTCGCCGAGCGCGACCAGACCGACGACGTCGACGAGGACCACGTCCGCAAGGCACAGGAGAAGATCGAACTCGACCGCGTCGTCGAGGTGGTTCGGACCCTCCCCACCCAGTCGAAGCTCGTCCTGTTCGCGATCATCATGCTGGAGAAAAACGGGGTCCACAACATCAACACCGGCGAGGTGTACAACGTCTATCAACGGCTGTGCGAGGAGATCGACGTCGACACCCTCACCCAGCGCCGCGTCACCGACCTCATCTCCGAGCTGGACATGCTCGGCATCGTCAACGCCGTCGTCGTCAGCAAGGGCCGTTACGGCCGCACGAAGGAGATCTCTCTGTCGGTCCCGATCGACGAGACCGAGGCCGTCCTCCTGTCGGACTCGCGGCTGTCGGACATCGAGGACACCCAGCCGTTCGTCCAGACACGTTTCGACAACGACTCGAGCTGACAGCCACGGTCCGAACCGACGGCCACGCTCGCGACTTTTCGCCGGCGTTCTCGCCTCGTCCTACGGAGCGACCGCGCTTCGGTTCCGGGTCTCGCCGGCGAGCGCCGCGTCGGCCGTACGCGCCGTGTCGGTCGCGAACGCCACGCCAGTAGGCGACGCGCGGGCGCTGCCCAGACACCGCTCGTTCCGCAGTCGGATGCACCCGAGTTTCGGGATACGGACCTCGGCAGTGCCGACGACCCACTCGGCCTTGACCGGGGCGCTCAGCGGATCCGGTTGGGCCTGGTCGTAGCCGCCGTTGTTGTCGCCCTTCGTGATGAACCCGGCGTGCGGGGCCGGGCAGTACGGGAGCGCCTCCTCTGTCGACTCCCCGCACTCGCTGTAGCGGCCGATCGACTGGCGATCGGCCTCCTCGTACCAGTTCTCGCCCTCCTGCACGTAGAACATCGCCCGGTGGATGATCGGCGTGGCCCCGTCGTTACCGTCGGGTTTGTAGACGATCACGTCGCCCGGGCGCTGGAACTGCCGGTAGTCGGTGTGTTGGCCCGAACGGAGCGTGACGACACCTGTTCCGGCTATCTCGCCGTCGCCCGGGAACCGCTGCTCGTCCATGACGAACACCAGGTCGCCGGTGTTCATGTGCGGTGCCATACTCGAACTCTCGATGGCGACCATCGGGGGCCACACACCGCTGACCGCGAACAGCAACGCGCCGACCAGCAAGACCGCCAGCGCGCTCGACAGTACGTCGACCAGGAACGTCCGCGCTCCGCTCCCTGCTTTCGATTCGGTCACCTCGTCGTCGCCGTGGCGAACCGGCGGCGCGTCCGTCTCCCGAGCGCCTCCGTTGACGGCGACGCCCACTCCAGTCTCCGCGTCTCGCCCGCGGTCGGTCCCGGATTCGGACGAGCTGTCGACCGCGTCGGAGTGGCGCGGTTCGGCAGCCTCCGGGCGGCGTGCGTCGCCTCCTTCCGGCTCAGTCCCGCTATCACCGGATCCGTCGGGCTCTCCGGAGGGCGGCTCGTCGTCGCCGGGCGGACTCATTGCCAGCCCGTTGGGTCAGTGGGCGTTTGAATGTTCTGACCCGTCCCTGACGGAGGGCCACCGTCTCGCTCTCCAGCGGACGACCGCCGTCTCGCGGGTCCGCTACGCTTTTGCGCAGCGACACCGACATCCGACTGTGCCGCTCGAGACGCCGGTTCACGTCGCCAACGAACTCGCCAGCCGGGGCTACAACGCCGAACCCGAGGCCGTCACCCTCCTCGCCTCGACCCCCGACCCCGCCGGCGCGCTCGACCGTACACTCGAAACGGTCCCCGACGACGTCATCGTGCTCACCGCCGACCACGTCAAAGAAGTCGTCGACACTCGGTCGCGGTCTGGTGGTTCGCCGACCCGAACCGACCCGAAATCGTCCCCGGACACCTCCGCCCATCCCCCCGATGGGCCCCCTTCCCGAGACCCCTCTGTTTCAACTGGAACGGGCGACTCCGAACCGTCAGACGGCGGTGGGGCCGCTGCAGTGGAAACAGGGGGGTCTCGGTCGGGTACCGGAGACGGTTCGGCGACCGGTTCGGCGGCCGGAGACGGTTCGGCGACCGGTTCGGCGGCCGGAGACGGTTCGGCGGCCGGCGGTGGACGGACGCCAGCCGACCCCGCCCAGCAGTCGGTCGCCGTCGAGGGCGACATCCAGAGCACCGGGACGGGAGAGTACTCGGATTTCGTCGCCGTCTTCCGCGACCGCTACGAGAAGCTCTCGAAGCAGTTGCGCGGGCGGGTCAACCACCGGCCGACCGACGCTATCGAGTCGATGCCGGGCAACAGCGAGGCGGCGATGGTCGGGATGGTCTCGGACATCCGCTCGACCGCCAGCGGCCACTGGCTGGTCGAACTCGAAGACACCAACGGAACCTTCCCCTGTCTGGTGATGAAAGACCGCGACATCGCCGACCTGGTGAACGAACTCCTGCTCGACGAGGTCATCGCCGTCGACGGCACGCTGGCCGACGACGGCGGCATCCTCTTCGTCGATTCGCTGTACTTCCCCGAAATTCCGCGCACCTACGAACCATCGACGGCCGACCGCGAGGTGGAAGCGGCGCTCATCAGCGACGTCCACGTCGGCAGTCAGGAGTTCGAGGCCGACGCCTGGCATCGGTTCACCGACTGGCTGCACACCGCCGACGCCGACCGCGTGGAGTACCTGCTCGTCGCCGGCGACATGGTCGAGGGCGTCGGCGTCTACCCGAACCAGGACGAGGAACTCGACATCGTCGACATCTACGAGCAGTACGAGCGGTTCAGCGAGTACCTCAAGGAAGTCCCGGGGGACATGGAGATCATCATGATCCCGGGCAACCACGACGCGGTCCGCCTCGCGGAGCCCCAGCCGGCCTTCGACGAGGAACTACGGGACATCATGACCGCCCACGACGCCCGCATCTCGGGCAACCCCTCCACCGTCACCGTCGAGGGCGTCGACGTGTTGATGTACCACGGCGTGTCGCTGGACGAGGTGATCGCCGAGCTGCCCGACGAGAAGGCCAGCTACGACGAACCCCACAAGCCGATGTACCAGCTCCTGAAGAAGCGCCACGTCGCCCCGCAGTTCGGCGGCCAGACCCGCCTGGCGCCCGAGGAAGAGGACTACCTCGTCATGGAGTCGGTCCCAGACATCTTCCACACCGGCCACGTCCACAAGCTCGGGTACGGCAAGTACCACAACGTCCTCGCCATCAACTCCGGCTGCTGGCAGGCACAGACGGACTTCCAGAAGAGCGTCAACATCGACCCCGACGTGGCCTTCGCGCCTATCGTCTCGCTGGACACCCTCGACCTGCGGATCCACGACTTCGAGTAGGTGGCGCGGCGAGTGCAACCGGCCCCCGAACCCCTCGGTTTCGGGTCGAACTCACGAACGGACCGCCGATCAGCCCAGCAGCGGCGTCTCGTCGCCGGCGACGACGAGGACGAGGGCGACCAGCGCCAGCACTGGATACGCGGGGTGGGCGACGGCGAACTCCACCAGCGCCGCGACGGCGCCGACGTCGGCGACGGCAGTGGCCGCGTTCGTTCCGGACTGACCGGGCATCGAGAGCCCGTGGGCCGTGCCGAGGCTCGCCGCGGTGACGGCCGCCACGCAGCACAGCGTCACGAGCCCGGCGATCCGCAGCGTCTGGCCGTCGAGGATCGTGCCCGTCCCTGGCTCGCCGCCGAGTCGCGTCATCGACGGAGTAGAGGACGTATCACCCTATAAAAGTGCGTCAGACTGTCGAGCGGTGCTGTCGGCAGGCGGTCGTTCAGCTCCCGATCAGTGGGGCCTCGTCCCCGGCAGCGACGAGGACGAGACCGACCAGTATCGCCGCGGGATAGGCCGGGTGGACGCTGGCGAACTCGACGAGGGCGGAGACTGCGCCCACGTCGGTCGCGTAAGCCGCGGTCACGCCGGTCGCGTCGCCGCCACCGAGTCCGTACTCGGTGGAGACGCTCACCGCGGCGACGCCGATCGGCAGGACGATCATGAGGGAACCGACGACCCGTAACACGTGCGCGCTGACCGCCGTCACCAGCCGCGCCCCGATTCCGGAGGAACTCATTGCCGAATGTCGACGGCTTCCAGTGACTTAATTGCGTGTTAGACGAAGCGGTCGACACCTCGGGGGTCGGCGAGCACGCTCGTCCGGCGCGAATCGGTTCGGCCGACCGGAAATCCTGCCGGGATCGCCGACAGCGGGCGGGTTTCGCCGGGCTTGGGGGGACTTATGTGGTCGGCGGTCGTGGGTTGGTGGTATGTCCGACGACTGGGATCCGGCGACGAAGGCACTGCACGTAGGACAGGAAGAACCCGACGCGGCCACCGGCGCGCGCGCGCCGCCGATCTATCAGACGACGAGCTACGTCTTCGAGGACGCCGACGACGCCGCCCAGCAGTTCGCTCTGGAAAAACCCGGCCACATCTACTCGCGGCTGATGAACCCGACGAACGCGATGCTCGAAGAGCGCATCGCCGCCCTGGAGAACGGCGCCGCCGCCATCGCCACGTCCTCCGGGATGGCCGCGCTGAACCTCGCGACCTTCATGCTCGCCGACGTGGGCGACAACGTCGTCACCGCCTCCTCGCTGTACGGCGGGACCTACACCTACTACACCCACACCGCGCCGCGGATGGGCGTCGAGGCGCGGTTCGTCGACACGCTCGACTACGAGGCTTACGAGGAGGCCATCGACGACGACACCGCCTACGTCCACTTCGAGACGATCGGCAACCCCGCGCTGGTGACGCCCGACATCGAGCGCATCGCCGACATCGCCCACGACCACGGCGTCCCGCTGTTCGTCGACAACACGTTCGCGACGCCGCATCTCTGCCAGCCCCTCGACCACGGCGCCGACCTCGTCTGGAACTCCACCACCAAGTGGATCCACGGCCACGGCACGACCGTCGGCGGCGTCCTCGTCGACGGCGGCTCCTTCCCCTGGGACGAGCACGCCGACTCGTTCCCGGAGATCGCCGAGCCGAACCCCGCGTATCACGGCGTCAACTTCCGCGAGCGCTTCGGCGACGCCGCCTTCACGTACGCGTCGGTCGCCCGCGGGCTGCGCGACCTGGGCTGCCAGCAGTCGCCGTTCGACTCCTGGACGACGATGCAGGGGCTCGAATCCCTCCCGATGCGGATGGACCGCCACTGCGAGAACGCGATGGCCGTCGCCGAACATCTGGCCGACCACCCCGAGGTCTCCTGGGTCACCTACCCCGGCCTCGACGACCACGAGACCCACGACGAGGCGGGCGAGTATCTAGAGGGCGGCTACGGCGGCATGATCACCTTCGGCCTCGCGGAGGGGTACGACGCCGCACGCACCACGGTGGAGTCGACGGAGATCGCCTCCCTGCTCGCGAACGTCGGCGACGCGAAGACGCTGCTCATCCACCCCGCCTCGACCACCCACCAGCAGCTGTCCGACGAGGAGAAACAGGCCGCCGGCGTCACCGACGACATGGTTCGCCTCTCCGTGGGCCTCGAATCCGTCGACGACATCGTCGCCGACCTCGACCAGGCTATCGACACCGCGACGGAGTAGCTGCCGTCTTCCGACCTCGCCTCCGGCCCGAAACCAAACGAGTTTGGTCCCCAAGGCGGCAAACCGTCACCTATTATTAAATGATCGTCCGTCAAAATCACGGCCGGAGGTCGCGAACATGTCAACGCAACGGCGGACGCTGGACGCGGAGCTGTTCGGGCGGGAGACGAACTTCGAGTACTCGGAGGACTGGATCGGCTACGCCCTGCTGGGGCTGCGGGTGGTCATCGCCTGGATCTTCCTGCAGGCGGGCCTGGACAAGCTGCTGGCCGGCGACTGGACGGCCGCGGGCTATCTGGAGAACGCCATCCCGGCGGGCAACCCCTTCGGCTTCTGGGACGCGCTGGCGGCCGCGCCGCTGGTCGACCCGCTGGTGATCTGGGGGCAGATCCTCATCGGTCTGGCCCTGCTGGCGGGCGTCGCGGTCCGGTTCGCCGCCCTCTGTGGGGCGCTCCAGATGATCCTCTTCTGGATGTCCCACCTCTCGGGCGGCGTGATGGCCGGGTTCCCCATCGAGCACGGCTGGGTCGTCTCCAGCCACGTCGTCTACGCCCTGCTGTTGTTCGGCCTCGGCGCCATCGGCGCCGGCCGGATCCTCGGCGTCGACGCCTACCTGGAGCAGACGGGTATCGTCCGGTCGTACCCCCGAGTCCGGTATTTCCTCGGCTGACCGGCAGGCCGCTCCGCTCCGTCACCAGTCGAAAGTTATTTAAATTACATGTTTTTGATACGAACTATGTCAACGCGACGTTCGGTGGCGAGGGCGCGGCCGCTCGGGGTGACGATCATCTGCGTGCTCGGCGGGTTCGGTGCGCTGTTCGGTCTGCTCGGGAGTCTCGTCGTTTTGGGGACGAATCCGCTCCTGGGCGTCGTCGTGATGGCGCTGTCGGCGGGCCAGCTCGCCGCGATGGTCGGCCTCTGGGGGCTCCACACCTGGGGCTGGTACCTCGCGGTCGCGTTCTACGGGATCGGTGGCCTGCTCGATATCGTCACGGTCAGCCCGATCGGGTTCGCGATCTCCGCGATCGTCGTGCTGTACCTGTTCGCCAAGCGGCCGCTGTTCCACTGAGGAACGGTCGGCCGACGACGACTCCGGAGAAGTGAGAGCGCGCTCTCAGTCCAGCACGTCTTCGCCCTCGAGGACTTCCTGCAACTCGGCCATCGTCTCGACGATGGTGTCGCAGGCCGGTGCGACGGCCGGTTTCGGGTCGAAGCCGACGGCAAGCCCCGCGACCTGCAGCATCGGGAGGTCGTTGGCGCCGTCGCCGACTGCGATGGTGTCGGTGCGGTCGGCGCCGACCACGGCGGTCAGCACCTCCAGCGCGTCGTCTTTCGTCCCCTCGATGAGCGGCCCCTCGACGGTGCCCGTCAGTTTCCCGTCCGCGACCGGGAGCCGATTCGCGACGATGGCGTCGACCTCGACGCCCTCCTTTTCGAGTGCAGCGGCGACGCCGCGCTCGAACCCGCCGGTGAGGATGGCGACGTAGACGCCGGCCTCCCGCAGCGCCGCGATCACGTCGGCGGCGCCCGGCCGGAGCTCCACCTGGTCGAAGGCTGCCCGTGCCTCCTCGTCGGGCAGGTCCTCCAGCAGCGCGCAGCGCTGGCGGAGGCTCTCGGCGTACTCGATCTCGTCGTTCATCGCCCGCTCGGTGATCGAAGCCATGTCGTCGGCCGTCCCGTTGCGGTCGCCCAGCAGGACGGTCATCTCCGAGTCCGAGAGCGTGCCGTCGAAGTCGAACGCGACTACGGTCATTGCTCGCCCTTTGACCACCGGGGGTCTCAAAGCCCCCGGTTTCGGGTGGAACCGCGACCGTCCGGGCAATGGCACGTCTGCTCGGGCCCGAGCACCCGGTCACGGCCGCGGCGGGTCGCCGTCGTACCCCTCGACATCCTGGTGAGACCACCTTTTTCGGCCTCGGGTATCCTCGGGCCTTCGGCCCTGCGGGTACCGCTCGGCGAAAAACGTGGGTGAAAAAGCCGCGCCTCGTCCCTCGGCGCGGTGAACCGCTCGCTCCGCTCGCGGATGCTCACGGCCGCGGCGGGTCGCCGTCGTACCCCTCGACATCCTGGTAGAAGTTCAACAGTGCGAACTTCAGCTTCCCGGGGTCGATGTCGACCATCTCGCGACGCTCCTCCGGCGGGAAGGTGCCGCGGACGGAGTAATCGGTCATCTCCACCTCCGAGCGCTCGGTGTAGCGCCTGTCGAGCAAGATCCGGGCGCCGAAGTCCTCGGGCGAGCGGACGACGCGACCGAGCGCCTGTCGGGTCTTCCTGACGGTCGGGATCTCGACGGCGTAGCGCCAGCCCGCGCCCTCGTCGTCGTCCCGTCCGCCGCTCGACCCCGAGCCGCCGCGGCCCGCGGCCCCGTCATCGTCACCGAATTCGGCGTCGTAGGCCTCTTGAACGGCGTCCATGCGGTCGTCGAGGTGCGGGTACGGGACGCCGACCACGGCCACCGTCCGGGCGTCGTCGCCGTCGAAGCTCACTCCCTCGGCGAGGGTGCCCCACAGCGAGGTAAAGAGCATCGCGCCGTCGTCGTCGGTGAACCGCTCGCGCAGCTCCTTCGCGGAGGTTCCGGGGCGGTCGAGGTACGTCGCGCCGCCGGTGTCGACCCGCTGGTGGTAGCGTTCGGCCTCGGCGTAACTCGGGAAGAAGGCGAGCGTATTCCCGGGCGTGAACCGCGCGGCGTCCTCCAGCGCGCCGGCGACCGTCGACTGGACCTGCATGTCGTCTCGCTTGCTGGCGAAGAGCGCGGGCCCATCGACGGCGTAGGTCCGCCGGCGCTCCTCGGGGAACTGGGGCCCGTAGGCCAGGGTCTCGGGATCGGCCAGGCCGAGCACGTCCTCGGTCACGTCGAAGGGGCGCAGCGTCGCGCTCATCAGCACGCCCGCGTGCAGGTCACCGAACAGGTCGGCGGTCACCGAACTCGGGATACAGGTGTACAGCTCCGCACGGCCGTAGATCTCGCCGGCCTCCCGTGGGCCCCCCTCCTCGGCCCGCCTGACGCTCACGACGGGGTACTGTCCCTCGACGGCGGACTCGTCGAGCCACGCCTCGACGAACGTGGCCGCCTGCAGCGTCTGGCACTCCTGGCGCGTCGTCGTCTCCCCGTTCTTGTAGGCTTCCTCGTAGGACTGGTCGAGTTCGCGGGCCAGGTCCAGGGTCCGGTCGAGTTCCTCGCGGAACCCTGGCCCCGAGTAGTTCTGCAGGAAGGCCAGCGTCAGGTCGTCGCGGGCGTCGTCGTTGTCGATCGACAGGTCGTACCAGTCCTCGTCGACCCCCTCGCGTTCGCCGAAGTCGAAGGCCTCGTCGTAAGCCTCGACCAGCGCCCGTCGGAACGTGTCGAGGACGTTCAGCGCCCCCTCGGCGCGGGGGTCCTCGGCGGTCTCTAACTCCTCGACGGCCTGGTCGAGTGTCGTCTCGGTGAGCGTGCGGCGGGCGTGGTCGCGGGCGGCGTCCTCGACGTTGTGGGCCTCGTCGAAGACGGCGATCACGTCTTCGGGGTCCCGCCCCAGCCACCGGAAGAACTGCTCGCGGATCATCGAGTCGAGCAGGTGGTGGTAGTTGCAAACCACCAGATCGACGCCCTCCATGCCCTCCTTGAGCAGTTCGTAGCCGCACATGCCCTCCCGTTCGGCGTAGCCGTACACGTCTTCCGGCGTCCGCACGTCGTCGTAGAGCCAGCCGTAGAAGGCGTCGGTGTCCGCGGTCAGGTTCCGGTAGTAGTGGTCGCAGACGTTGCGCTCCTCGCGCAGTTGCTCGATCTCCGCCTCGACGGATTCGAGTTCGTCCATCACCGCGCCGCGGGCGTCCGCGGCCTCGGCGCTCCCGTCGCGGCTCTCCTCCAGGAGGGCGCGCTGCTGGTCCTCCAGTTCCTGCATGTTCTCCTCGGCGTCGACGAGTTCCCGCGTCGTATCGCGCAGCGCCTGGCACTCCTCGTAGCCCACGTCGATGTGGCACATCGAGGCCTTCCCCTGGAAGACGACGGCGCGGATGGGCTCCTGGTCGGTGATCGCCGCGGCCTCGCGGACGAACTGGCGCATCTGCTGGTGGACGTTCGTCGTGATCACCACGGTCTTGTTCGTCTCGCGAGCGTACTCCAGGGCGGGCGCGAGCGCGGAGAGGGTCTTGCCCGTCCCCGTCGCCCCCTCGAAGAGGACGTTTCGCTTCTCGTCGAGCGCGTCGTAGATGGTCCCCATCGCCTCCGTCTGGTGGTCGTAGGGCTCCTCGTAGGGGAAAAATCGTAGGTAGTCCGGGTCCGACGCGCTCGCCACTGTGTGTCTCTGTTCGCCCGCCCGCGTAAAAGCCCTAGCCCAACCGGGGCGGAAGTGGTCCGTCGCTCAGATCTCCGGTTCGAGGTAGACGGTGCGGACGCTCTTGTTGGTGGCTTTCATCTCGTCTTCGATCTCGGTGATGATCGCGTCGAGATCGCCGCCCTGGAAGCCGGGTGCGAACTCCACGTCCGTGGAGACGACGATGCGCTCGGGGCCGAAGTAGACGGTGCGGAAGTCGACGATGCGCTCGACCTCCGCGCGGTCCTCGACGACCGCGCGCAGTTTCCGCTCCTCGTCGGCGGGGAGGCTCTCGCCGAGGATGAGCCGCTTGTTCTCCCAGGCGAGCGCGACGGCGAAGCCCATCAGCATGATCCCGATGAGCAAGGCGGCGATGGCGTCGTAGATCGGGTCGCCGGTCTGCTGTTCGAGGAAGACGCCGGCCAGCGCCAGGCCGAGGCCGAGGAGCGCGATGGTGTCCTCGGTCAGCGCCGTGAGGGTGGTCACGTCGCTGGTCTTGCGGAACGCCTCGCGCATGCCCGACCAGTCGTTGTCCTCGATCTGGGTCTTCATGCCCGCGTAGGCCTTCTTGAACGCCCAGCTCTCGAAGGCGATGCCCAGCAGGAGCACCGTGTAGTTGACGAGGATCGGGTCGAACCCCGGCGGCTGGAAGGAGAGCCAGAGGAATTCGACGGCCTCGCCGCCACCGTGGCCGCCGCCGTGGCCCATCAGCGCGTTGAAGCCGTGTTTCGCGGACTCCCAGCCGGCGATGCCGAACAGGAAGACGGAGACGAGAAAGGCGTAGAAGAACTGCGCCTTGCCGTAGCCGAAGGGGTGGCGCCGGTCGGCCTCGCGGCCGCCGTAGCGGAGGCCGATGAGGAGAAACACCTGGTTGCCCGTGTCGGAGATGGAGTGATAGGTCTCCGAGAGCATCGCGGCACTCCCGGTCAACAGGAACCCGACGAACTTCAGAATCGCGATGGCGCCGTTCGCGATCAGCGCCGCCATCACGACCGACTTGCTCTCTGCCATTGCCCGAGCCACTCCCCGACCCATCAAAATGCTTGGGTTTCCGCCAGTAACCACCGAGCCGGGGTCGCCGGCGGGACGAAGCCGAGGGAGTCTTCGGGAGCGGCCCCGAACCCGACGCCGTGATCACGGTCGTCTCGGACACCCACGGCACCGACGGACATCGACTCGAAGGCCGAACGCTGGCGGCGGTCCGCGAGGCCGAACTGGTGGTTCACGCCGGCGATTTCACTACCGAGGCAGTGCTCGACGCCTTCGAGGCGGAGGCCGGAGCCGAACACGGCGGCGGCGAGTTCGTCGCGGTGTACGGAAACAACGACGACCCGGGCGTCCGGGGGCGGCTGACGGCGGAGCGAACCGTCGAGTACGAGGGGCTCCGGATCGTCGTCGTGCACGGCCACGAACACGACGACACGTCGCTGTCGCTACTGGGGCGCCAGGAGCGGGCGGACGCGGTCGTGGTCGGGCACTCCCACGAACCAGGGCGGCGACGGATCGGGCCAGTCACGGTCCTGAATCCCGGGAGTCACGCCGACCCGCGCTGGTACCGTCCGGGCCACGTGGAGGTGCGACCGACCGGGGAGGGCCCGACCGGTCGGCTCGTGGCACCCGACGGGGAGGTCTTCGACGAGTTCGACCTCGCCGCCACGGGGCGGGAGTGACGGCGAGCCGACGCGGAGCGTGTCGAAGCGGGGCAGGCCGGGGCGGCGTGCATTCGTCCCTTCGGCGGGGACGGAAAAGTAGCCGGCGGAAACTCAAACGGTTGTTTCAGCGTCCGACGGCGGCCGCCGTCTCGACAGTCCGCCGCGAGAGCGGCTCCGACCGGGGGTTCCGGATGGCGCTCAGCCCCGGACGTACCAGACGGCGAAAGCGCCGACGAGCACGGCGGCGCCACCGAGGAAGAAGAAGGCGCCCGGGCCCAGCCCGTCGACGAGACCGGTAGAAGCGACCGCGCCACCGTCTGCGACCGGTGTCGGCGTGTGTGCGGCGGCCGCCGCACCCTCCCCGGTCGCGTCGGAGCCGGCGCCCAGCGAGGGGAGGGCGTCGCCACCCGAGAGCGCCGAGACGACGAGGCTGACGACGGCGAGCAGGCCGACGGCGCCGAGCAGCCGCGACAGGGCCGTCCTGATGCTGGTCGACTCCTGCTGGTCGCCGGCGAAGATGACCAGCGGCTGGTCGGCTGGGGCGTAGACGTCCATCTCGCGGCCCTTCTGTGAGTAGGCCGTGTCGACGACTTCGACGGCGCCGGCGTCCTGCAGGTTCTCCAGGTGGTACTGTGCGTTCTGTAACGAGGTATCGACGCGTTCGGCGAGCTCCGCGGGCGGTGCGGGGGACTCGTGGAGTTCGCCGAGGAGGCGACGGGCGGTCTCCGAGGAGAGGGCAGAGAGGAGGTCGTCGGCGTCGTCGCTCTCGACGCCGACTACCCGCGGCTCCGCGTCCTCGGCCGCGGTGGTGTCGGGTTTGGAGGGCAGCAGCGACATCTCACGTCGCGCTTTGGCCCCCGGCAGTATCAGTCTTGTCACCTGACAGGCGCGTTAGGCATCGCTCGCCGGAGTTCGCGGCGCGGCTGGCGCCCGTCGCTCGCTCGCTTCGGTGTGTCAGGTGGGTGTCCCCGGTGGGGCTGTCGCGGTGCCGAAACCTCTTTGACCGGTGGCGCGGTAAGCCGGCGTATGCAGATCGGTGATCTGGTCTCGGGGTTCTTCGAGGACCCCGTCCTCGTGGCCATCGTCGCGATCCTCCTCGGGTTCGTCTTCTTCGTCTACCTGTTCCTCCGCCGGACCGCGAAGGGATTCAAAGAGGGCATGAACCAGGGCCGCCAGTAGCGGCGCCGACCACCGGCCGTCGGCCCCGAATTCACTCGACCGCTCGTTCGACGCCCGACAGCGCCGCGTCGATATCGTCGTCGTCGACGTCCCAGTGCGTACAGAAGCGCACGCGATAGTCGCCGAAGGCGACGCAGCCGACCCCCTCGTGCTCGCAGGCGGCGACCACCTCCTCGGCGGGGTCGTCGGTCTCGGCGACGACGATGTTCGTCTCGGGCTCGGGCGCCGAGAGGCCGGAAACGGCGTCGAGACCCGCCGCGAGCCGGCGGGCGCGCTCGTGGTCCGCGCCGAGGCGGTCGCGGTTCTCCAGCGCCCGGAGGCCCGGTGCGGCGAGGATGCCGGCCTGGCGCATCCCGCCGCCCATGAGCTTGCGGTGGCGGCGAGCGCGTTCGACGAACGCCTCGCTCCCAGCCAGCACGGAGCCGACGGGCGCGCCCAGCCCCTTCGAGAGACAGACCGTCGCCGAGTCGACCTCGCGGGCGAGTCGCTCGGCCGGGACGTCCAGCGCGGCGGCGGCGTTGAACAGCCGCGCGCCGTCGAGGTGCACCGGTACGTCGCGCTCGTGGGCCACCTCGGCCGCGGCGTCGATGGCCTCGGGTGCGATCGCGGTACCGCCCTTGCTGTTGTGGGTGTTCTCCAGCGCGAGCAGCCCGGTACCGGCGCGGTGGCCGTCGGCTTCGACGTAGGCGCCGCGGACTTGCTCCGGGGAAACGACGCCGCGGTCGTCGCCGTCGACGGGGCGGGCCTGGACGCCCGAGTGCTGGGCGACGCCGCCGAGTTCCCACTTGTAGACGTGGCTCTCGCGTTCGAGGATCGTCTCCTGGCCGCGCTCGGTGTGCGTGCGGACGGCGACCTGGTTGCCCATCGTGCCCGAGGGGACCAGCAGGGCGTCCTCGAAGCCCAGCACGTCGGCGACCCGCGATTCGAGCTCGTTGACGGTCGGATCCTCCCCGTAGACGTCGTCGCCGACCTCGGCGTCGCGAGCGGCCTCGCGCATCGCCTGGTCGGGCTTCGTGACGGTGTCGCTGCGCAGGTCGATCACGGCACTCCGTTGGCGCTCGCGGTAGAAATATGTGGCTCGGTCGGCTCGCGACGCCGAGCGAGCGACACGCCGCGGAACCGCGCCGTGTCGCAGCGGACGACCGGCCTCAGTGCTCGGCGACCAGTTCCTCGGGCGTCCGTTCGCGCCCGTTGTAGTCGATGTGGACGGCCGCCGATCCGTCGGTCCGGGCGAAGTCGGTCACGTCGCCGGTGACCGCGTAGGTGTCGCCGTAGCCGGCGTTGCCGGTGAAGCCGCTGACGCTGACGGTGCCGTCGCCGTCGTCGACGACCTCGTCGTTGGCTCCGGCCGAGCGCTTCGGGCCGGCGTTGGTCACCTTCCGGACGGTGCCGTCGACGACGAACTCGTAAGCGACCTCGCCCTGTTCGGTCGCGACGACCGCGAGCAGGTCGGTCGCGGGCGCGGTGTCGGCGACGATCCGCCACTCGGCCTCGCGGAGGACGTACTCGCCGCTCCCGCCAGTCTGTGAGAAGTCGGTGATCGACCCGCCGACGGCGTAGACGTCGCTGTACCCCGGGTTTCCGGTCGAACCGGAGACGGTCGTCGTGTCGCCGCTCGTCGAGACGGCGTCGTTGCCGCCGGGCGAGGCGCCGCGACCGTCCGAGAGCGTCACGGCGCGGACCGGCCCGTCGACGGTGAACTCGTAGTCGACGGCGCCCTCGGTCGCGCCCATCACCTCGACGAGTCGCTCCCCGCAGGTGTCCTTCCCGAGCAGGTACTTCTCGGCGGCGGGGTTGCGGACGTAGTGGGTCACGTAGTCTATATCGTGGAAGATCTCGACGGCTTCGACGACCTTGCCGGCGTGTTCGCCCGTGCCGCGGTAGACGCCGGTGATGCCGTCGGGCGACTGCGGGCCCTCGAGATGGACTTTCTCCTGGCTCGTTCCGTCGACGAAGTGCAGGTCGACCTGCGAGACCAGGGTCCCGGGGTAGCCGTCCATCTCCAGGAACTGCCCCGGCCGGACGGTCGCCCGCGAGTCGGTGAACGTGACCGACTTCTCGCCGGGGTCACAGTCTGTACCGTCGTCCGTCAGCGTCCACTCGTTGCCGTCGAAGTCCGCGAACGTCACCGACTCGATCACGCGCCCGGGCGCACCGAAGGCTCCGGGCGCCCCGTCCCCGACGTCGACGAAACTCCCGTCTCCGAACACCGCCCGCGCGCTGCGGGCGCTCCCCCAGTCGTCGACGCTGACGGTCGAACACTCGATCGTCGCCGTCGGTTCGGTCGTTCCGTCCGTTGCGCCCGCCGTCGGCCCAGTTGTAACCGCCGACAGCGCCCCCAGTGCGCTCGACGCGAGGAAGGTTCGCCTCGTGTTCCGCAGTGGTCGCTCGGACATAGCTCGCTCCCCGGTAGGGGGAACCCCGTATTTCGTTATACTCCTTCAACTCCCGGTAAGCGCGGGTTATCGCCCCCTGCCCTCCCGTGATCGCCGCCGACGCACGACCCGCGATCTCTGTATGTCAGTCGGTACCTCGTCACAATACAACACTTTACACACCCAGTCGATCGTCGAGTGTGACGACACTACCCGACCACTACGAGATCGTTCGCGAACGAAACGGCTACGGGTCGGCCGACGGCGCCGTCGGCCCGGTCCCGGCCGCCGAGCGTCGGCGGTTCGTCGCCGTCGACGACGAGGGCGTGTTCGACCGGGCCGACCGGCGCCGGACGCTGGTCGCGACCGGCGTCGGGATGACCGGTCCGCCCCATCTGGGGACCGTCGGCCAGTTCCTGACCGCCGTCGCGCTGCAGGAGGCGGGGCTGGACGTGCAGTTCGTCCTCGCCGATCTGGAGCCGTACCACGGCGGCGCGCCGCTGGACCGGGTTCGACGGCTGGCCGAGCGCTACCGCACGTTCGCGCTCGATCTGGGGTTCGACCCCGACCGCGGCCGGCTCCGCACGCAGGAGGGGGCCCGCGAGGTGATGCACACCGCGCAGCTGCTGGCGCCGTACTACGACCCCGACCGGTGGACGGAGGACGCCGGCGACGACTCCGGAGACACGGACCCGCCGCCGACCGAGTGGGAGCGCGCCGTCCGCGAAGCGTACGAGGCCGGCGAGGACGACCGCCGATCGGGGACCGCCGCGGTCGCCCGCCCTGGGCCGAGTTCCGAGGCTGCCGATATCCACAGCGCCGTCCTCCACGGCGCCGACTTCCTCCACCCGCTGTACGCCGGCGACTACGAGCGGCTGGTCCTCCAGTTCGGAGTCGACGAGCACCACCTCGTCGGGATGGCGCGGCGGTTCCGCGACGCCGCCGCCGTCGAGGGGGGCGTGGCGGGGCTGTACACCCGGATGATCCCGGGGTTCGACGGGACGCCGAAGATGGCCAAGTCGATCCCCGGTGCCGGGGTCTCGCTCGCGACGTCCGCCGACGAGATCCGCGAGCGGATCGCCGGCGACCCGGGGGGCGACCCCGCCCGCTCGCCGGTCTTTCAGGCGATGTGTCTGGCCTCGCGCTACGACGCCGAGCGACTGGGCCGACTGGAGCGGGCGTGCGAAGCGGGCGACGAGACGTGGGACCGAGCGCGGAGCGAGTACGCCGAGTTCGTCGTCGGTCTGGCGGAGCGCTGGCGGGCGACCGAGGAGTGACCGGGTGTCGTCGACCGACGGAGGCGTCGTCCGACTCGACGACGAAACCGGTTTCACGCCGCCGCCCGACCACTCGGCCATGGACGCGCGCGTTCGCGAACACGCCGAGATCATCTGTGACCACTCCGTCGACCTGGGGGAGGGCGATCAGGTCGTCGTCGACGCCCACCCGGAGGCCGAGGATCTGGTGGCCGCGCTGCACGAGATAATCGCCGACCGGGGCGCTCACCCCCTCGTGATCCAGGACCGCATGGGCAAGCGCTTCCGCCGGGCGTTCCTGCGCAACCACGACGGCGACTTCGAGCTGCCGGACCACCAGATGGCGCTGTACGAGGAGATGGACGTGTACATCGTGATCCGCGGCAGCGACAACGTCACCCAGACCAGCGACGTCGATCCGGAGGTCTCGACCGCCTACGAGGCCGCCGTCCAGCCGCTGCTGGCCGAACGCCTGTCGAAGCGCTGGTGTCTCACCCAGTACCCCGCGCCCGCCAACGCCCAGCTCGCCCAGCAGAGCACGGAGGGCTTCGAGAACTTCGTCTGGGACGCCATCGTCCGCGACTGGGACGAACAGCGCGAGTTCCAGGCCCAGATGGTCGAGATCATGGACGACGCCGAGGCGGTCCGTATCGTCTCCGGCGATTCGACGGACGTGACGATGAGCGTCGCCGGCAACCCTACGCTCAACGACTACGGCGAGCGCAACCTTCCCGGCGGCGAAGTGTTCACCGCACCCGTCCCCGACTCCGTCGAGGGCGAGGTCTACTTCGACAAACCGCTCTACCACCAGGGCCGAGAGGTGACGGACGTGTACTGCAAGTTCGAGGGCGGCGAGGTCGTCGAGCACGCCGCCGGGAAGAACGAGGACGTGCTGACGAACGTGCTGGAGACCGACGAGGGCTCGAACCGCCTCGGGGAGCTGGGTATCGGGATGAACCGTGCCATCGACGAGTTCACCTACAACATGCTGTTCGACGAGAAGATGGGCGATACGGTCCACATGGCGGTCGGCCGGGCCTACGACGACACCGTCGGCGAGGGCAACGAGCAGAACGACTCTGCCGTCCACGTCGACATGATCGTCGACATGAGCGAGGATTCGTTCATCGAAGTCGACGGCGAGCGCGTGCAGGAGGACGGGACGTTCGTGTTCGAGGAGTAGCGAGGCGCGAGCGAAGTGAGCGCCTCGTACCGACGCGGCGACCGCAGGGAGCCGCGGAGGAGGGCTTCGAGGAATGACCCGGAGCGTCTCGCATTCCGGATTTTTCATCCCACCAGCGCGCCGAACACCGCTCGCTCGACCTTCTGGAGGTGTTCACCGGCGGTGGCGGGCGAGCAGCCGGCGGCCGCGGCCACGTCCTCGTGGGTCGCCTCGCGCGGGGCCTCGTAGTAGCCCACGTCGACCGCCGCCTCCAGGACTTCGCGCTGGCGGCTCGTCAGCGCGTCGAGCAGGCGGCCGCCCTCGGGGTGGTACTCGCCGGTCTTCTCGACGGTGATGTCGTAGCCCGGCGGCTCGTCGAACTCGGCGGCGCTGGCGAAGGCGGCCTCGGTACCGATCAGCGTCACCCGCTGGCCGCCCCGCTCGGTGAGTTCGATGGGCATATCGCGGACGAGTTCGAGGTCGCGACCGCGCGCGAGCATGTACTCGACGAGATCGTTCGTCTCGATGCGGGAGTAAGCCCACCCGTGGCCCTCGTCGTCGACGACGACGGTGAACTCGCGGACCTCGGGCGTGTCGGTCATGATCTCGCGATAGCGGTCGACGTCGCCCGACAGCTCCGTCAGCAGCGTCACGGTCCCGTCACCCAGGTCGTTCATCCGGTGGATCGCCTCGCCGGTCACGTCGGGGTCGCGGGCGATGCGCTCGCCGACGGGGTGGAAGCCCTGCCCCTCGGTCGGACTCACCAGCAGCGTCACGTACCGCATGGACGGACGTACGGCCGGCTCGTCAAAGGGTCGTCGGTTACCGAATTCGGGGGTGCAGACAGTTCGAGAACGGGCGCTGTCTGGGAGCGGACGGCGGTTACATCCCGACCCCGTCGCGGCTCTGTCTGCGGCTGACGATGACGAACGCGAGCGTGAGAAGCGTCAGTGAGGTTGCAGTTACGGTCGCGACCCAGAAGCCGAACAGCTCTGCGGCGAAAATCAGGTACGGCAGGGCGAATAGCGCGATGACGAGGTTCTGTCGGCGCTCGATACCGCGGAGCCGCGCCTGGAGGGCGTCGTCGTCCATACGGCACCGATACGACAGCGAACCATCAAAATTCCATCGGCCGTCGCGGCGCGGGTCGCCGCGGCCCGACGTACTTTGTCGCTCCCGTCCGAGATCGGCCCATGGAGGAACTCACCGAGGGCGTCTACGCGTTCACGGAGACGATCGAGACCGACGAGGGCGAGCGGGCGTTCCACCCGGCGGCCGTCGAGACCGAGCGCGGCCTGCTGTTGCTGGACGTGGGCCTTCCGGGACAGGCCGAGGCCCTGGGCGCGGAGATCGAGGCGGCCGGCTTCGAGTGGGCGGACGTGTGGGCGGTGCTGATAACGCATCAGGACGCCGACCACGCGGGCGCGCTCGCGACCGTGCGAGAGGAGACCGACGCCGTCGTGTTCGCCCACGAGGCCTGCGCGCCGTACGTCGACGGTCGCGAGGAGCCGATCAAGGGCGACGGCGACCGGTACCCGCCGGTCCCGGTGGACGTGGAACTCGTGGGCGAGGAGTGCTTCCGAACGGCCGCCGGACCGATGCGAGTGGTCTACACGCCCGGCCACGCGCCGGGACACGTCTCGCTGTACCTGCCCGAGGAGCGACTCCTGCTGGCCGCCGACGCCTTGACGGCCGCCGACGGGGAACTGCAGGGGCCAAGCGAACACTTCACGCTGGACGTGGCCGAGGCCGGCCAGTCGGTCGCTCGTCTCGCGAGCCTCGCCGTCGACGGCGTCCTCTGCTATCACGGCGGGTTCGCCCCGGCCGACGACGACCGCATCACCACGATCGGTGAGTCTATCGAGAGCTAACCTGCGCCACGCGCCCGCTCGTCCCCGTCCGCTCGAACCCGCCGGTCCGCACCGCTTACTCGCTTCCCCACACCAACTCCCTCGGCAGTCTTTCCGACGCCCGACTCGCCGTCGTTCGCACGTCTGACGGGCGTCTGACACCGGGTTTTCAATGCATGAGAATGGTTCCGACAGGTATATAGGTGGTTGCTACATGTTGTCATGCATGGCGCCGGATATGGTCGCTGAAGCCGAGGTGGAAACGAACGCCGAAGTCATGGCCTCCGTCGAGGATGGATCCACCGAGACGCTCGTAATCGCCGATATCAGCTGCGACGACGCCTATCTTACAGCGCCGCTCGCCGACGCCGCCACCCTCCCGGAGTGGCGGTGACGGCCGTCCTCGTCTGATCCGCTTCCGACGCAGAACGCCGCGTCGCGCCACTACTCGTTCGACCGATTCTCATCGTCCGTGACTGCCGTCGCTCGCCCCGTTCCCGTACCGCGAGGGGTCGTTCCGGCCGCTCGCGATTGTGTCGACACTGTCGATAGTGTCCTCGACCGCGTCCGGAGAAAACAAGGGTTATACCCTGGCGAGCGGATCCCACCCGCATGAAGGTACTCGTCACGGACCCGATCGCCGACGCGGGTCTGGACCGGCTGCGCGAGGCGGGCCACGAAGTCGAGACAGCCTACGACGTAGAGGGCGACGCGCTCCTGAACGCCGTCGCCGAGGCCGACGGGATGGTCGTCCGCTCGGGGACGGAGGTCACCGCCGAGGTGTTCGCCGCCGCACCGGACCTCCAGATCGTCGGCCGCGCCGGCATCGGCGTCGACAACATCGATATCGAGGCCGCCACCGACCACGGCGTCATCGTCGCCAACGCCCCGCAGGGCAACGTCCGCGCTGCCGCCGAACACTCCGTCGCCATGGCCTTCGCGACCGCCCGTTCCATCCCGCAGGCTCACAACCGCCTCCGGGACGGCGAGTGGGCCAAGGGCGACTTCCTCGGCACCGAACTCAACGAGAAGACGCTGGGCGTCGTCGGCTTCGGCCGCGTGGGTCAGGAGGTCGCGCGCCGCCTCGACGCGCTGGGCATGGATCTCGTCACCTACGACCCCTACATCAGCCAGGAGCGCGCCGAGCGCTTCGGCGCCGAGCTCGTCGACTCCCTCGACGAGTGTCTCTCCCGTGCCGACTTCATCACCATCCACACGCCGCTGACCGACGAGACCGAGAACATGATCGGCGAGGAGCAGCTCGCCCAGCTCGAGGGCGGCTACGTCGTCAACTGCGCCCGCGGGGGCATCGTCGACGAGCCGGCCCTCGCCGAGGCCGTCGAGGACGGCCTCCTCAAGGGCGCCGCCATCGACGTCTTCGCCGACGAGCCCCTCGACCCGGACAACCCGCTGCTGGAGATCGACGACGTCGTCGTCACGCCCCACCTGGGCGCCTCCACCGAGGCCGCACAGGAACACGTCGCCACCTCCACCGCGGACCAGATCGTCGCCGCGTTCAACGGCGAGCCGGTTCTCAACGCGCTGAACGCTCCGTCGATGGACGAGAGCGCGTTCCCCGCCGTCGAGCCGTACCTCGAACTCGCCGACACCGCCGGGACCATCGCCGTCCAGCTGTTCGACGGCGGCGTCTCCGACGTGGAGGTCACCTACGCCGGCGACATCGCCGACCAGGACACCGAGATCGTGACGGCGACGGCGCTCAAGGGCGTCTTCGAGGACGTCGTCGAGACGCAGGTCAACGCCGTCAACGCCGAGCGCATCGCCGAGGAGCGGGGCATCGACGTGACCGAGTCGAAGACCAGCTCCGCCGAGGACTTCCAGAGCCTCATCACCGTCACCGTCTCCGACGGCGAGGAGTCCATCAGCGTCTCCGGGACGCAGTTCGCCGGCGACGACGCCCGCATCGTCCGTATCGACGGCTACCGCGTCGACGCCGTCCCGCACGGCCACATGCTCGTCGCCCGCAACGAGGACGTGCCCGGCGTCATCGGCTTCATCGGCACGGTGCTGGGCGAGTCCGACGTGAACATCGCCGGCATGTTCAACGGTCGCGAGACCATCGGCGGCGAGGCCCTCACGGTGTACAACCTCGACGACCCCGTCCCCGACGACACCGTCGCGCAGCTGCTCGACGACCAGCGCGTCATCGACATCACGCAGATCTCCCTGAACGGGCAGTAACAGCGGCTACCGCGGCGCTTTCCGTCGGTTCTCGACGCGTTCGAAAACGAACCCTCCCCACGCGACGGCCGCGACTAGCTCAGCAGTCCGCGGAGCCGGGCGAGCGGGCCGGTCGAGCGGTCGCCGTCGCGCTCGGCGGTGCGGTCGTCTCCGGTCGTCCGGTCGTCTCCGGTGGTGCGGTCGGTGCCCGCGGAACGGCTGGCTTCGCTGTCGAACTCGTCTGCGACGAGTGGTTCGTCGCGGCAGGCGTCGCGTCCCTGGAGGACGCGTTCGTAGCGGTCGACGACGTGCTGGCGGTCGGCCTCGCTGGATTCGAGCCGCGATTCGAGCGTCGCGACTCTGGCTTCCAGCAGTGCGATCTTCGTCAGGTAGAGCGACTCGGCCGTGTAGTCTACCGTGAGATCGGTCCGGTCCGTCGCTCCGGCGTCGGTCGGGTCGACGGCGTCGGTCGTCGAGTGGCCGCACGACTCGCCCGCCGACTGGCGGTCGATGCATGGGTGGAGTTCCCCCTGTTCTGGTGGGTCGGCGTTCGCGGCCATGCCTCCGAACCGAGGTGTCGCTCGGGCAAAAAGACAGGGCAGACGGACACCCGACGCACGTCTGACGCTCCACCCGACCCGGCCGCTATCCTGCGACTTCTCGTCGGAACCTCCGCATCGGTCCGGCCGCCCACCGACGTATCCCCTCCACGCCTGCACGAAACTCCCGAACCGAGGAACGCCCGGAGCACGGAGTAGCGGCTTCAAACCAGCTCTTCGACGTCGACGCCCCAGCGCTTGTCGTCGTACTCGAGGTGGCGGTCGCTACCGAGTTCGCGCTCGATACGCCGGCGCAGTTGCTCGTTGGCCTGGCGGTCGATGTGGGCGAGTTCGTCGGCCTTGGCGACGGCGAGCGGCGGTCCCTGCTCGCCGGCCACGTCGTGGAGCACCTGCAGGCGCAGCGCCTCGCGGGTGTCCTCGTCGGCGGTAAACGCGTAGGGCGCCTCGACGCGGTAACAGAGGTCGTCACGCGGGTCGTACAGCACGAAGAAGCTGACCTCGTAGGCCGACGGGTCGAGGCGTCGGTCGATGCCGAGCGCGTCGCCGTCGGCGGCCATCACGCGGTCGGTGCCGACCCGCGAGCGGAACCACCCAGTCGCGGTGAGCGCGTCGGTCCGCAGGTCGCCGCTGCCGTCGCGCCGGGCGAGCACGCGCTGGAAGAAGGCGTTGTCGTTGGCCCACGGGGCGTTGGCCTTCTCGCGGACGACCCGCGTGATCGCCTTGGCGGTGCTGTTCTTGATGAACCCGACGAGCGGTACGTCCCGGTCGACGAAGGTCTCGACGAGTCGGACGTAGTTCTCGACCACGTCGCGCGGTCGCTCGTCTTCGAGGAGCAAGTCGGCCAGCTCCGTGTCACGCTCGCCCCACTTGAGGAGGCCAGTCGGGTAGAGCGGCCCGTCGAGGATCAACAGATCGTCGACGATCTCGGCCTGCTCGCGGGCGTGCTCGCTCTCGGCGAGGTAGAGGGCCAGGGCGTGGACGACGTTCTGTTCGTATCGGTCGACGCTGGGGGCGTGCAGGGCGCGCTCGCGGACGTACCCCTCGTCGTGCATCGTCCAGTCCTCCTGGCCGATCCGGTAGGTGTCGTCGTTGGAGTGGGCGGTCATCACGATGGTGCGCGCGCGGTGGAGGTCGAGATCGGAGGGGACGGCGGCCATCGCGGCCTGGGACACGTCGAGCACGAGCCCGTTCTTGAAGGTCGTGGGGTTGATCGTCCCCGAATCGAGCCCGTGCTGGGTGGGGAACGGGGCCTCGCGCAGCGCGGCGGCGTCGATCGGGACCTTCTCGCGGCACTGTTCGCCCAGCGGTTCGAGGACGGGGTCGCCGTCGCGGTAGAGCGGGTCGAGAAAGTCGGCCCACACCGTCTCGGCGGCCTCGGCGTGGTCGTCCTCGTCGACGCCCTCGCCGACGCGGCCGGCCAGACGGGCGATGCCGTCGACGTGGACGGGGTCCAGCGTCATTCGGTGGTCGGGTCCTCGGCGAGCATCTTCTCGATGGCCTCGGCGATCTCGTCGTAGGACTGCATCGACAGGCCGTCGGTGGTGATGAGGACGCCGGCCCGCTCGTGGGTCACCCGGAGGAGGAACCCGTTGGTAAAGGCCCGGATGGTGTAGCGGTACTCGCCGAGTTCCGAGGACTGGTAGGCGTTGCGCGTGTCGCGGAAGCCGCGCCACTCGTGGCCGACGAAGGTGTCCAGGTCGGCGTCGCGTTCGAGGTCCTCGCGGAGGTACAGCTGCTCGAAATCCGAGCGTGTGAAGTAGGTCACCGACCGGAGGCTGTCGCCGGTCGCGGTCCGGGCCGTCGTCACGATCTGGTCGGCGAGGTCGTCCGACAGCAGTTGCGCGTCCATAGGTGAACGACGGTCGGCCACTCACAATAAGGTTCCCCGAACCGGGTGATCCGGGCGGTGACAACGGATCGCACGCTTCGGCGCCGAGCGGGCCGGCGCTGACCGACACCGACTTGGGCGGTCCGGGCGGAGGACCGAGTATGCAAGCCGCGCTCGTCATCCTCGACGGCTGGGCGCTCAACCCCGACGAGGGCGTCCGCGACGCCGTCGCCGCCGCCGAGACGCCGAACTTCGACCGCCTCTGGTCGGCCGGGGGCCACGGCACGCTCGTCACCTCCGGTCGCCGCGTCGGCCTGCCCGAGGGCCAGATGGGCAACTCCGAAGTGGGCCATCTCAACATCGGCGCCGGCCGCGTCGTCGTCCAGGAATCGGCCCGCGTCACCGACGCCATCGACCGCTGGCGCGGTCGCGAACGCCCGGACCCCCAGGGCGACGGCGCCATCGACGACAACGAGGCGATCCTGTCGGCGTTCGACTACGCCGACGACAACGACGGTCGCGTCCACTTCATGGGCCTCGTGTCGGACGGCGGCGTCCATTCCTACCAGTCCCACCTCCACGCGCTGATCGAACTCGCCGCCGACGAGGGGGTCGAGGCCGTCACCCACGCCTTCACCGACGGCCGCGACACCTCCCCGACCGGCGGCGAGGAGTACCTCGCCGACCTGGAGGCCCACGCCGACGAGCTGGGGACGGGCCACGTCGCGACGGTCTCGGGTCGCTACTACGCGATGGACCGCGACCAGAACTGGAACCGCACCGAACTGGCCTACGACGCCATCGTCGACCGCCACGCCGGCCACGAGGCCGACTCCGCGGTCGAGGCCGTCACCGACTCCTACGATCGGGGCGACACCGACGAGTTCGTCGAGCCGACGCTGATCGAAGGCCAGCCCGCCCTCGACGAGGGCGATAGCGTCGTCTTCTTCAACTTCCGCTCGGACCGCGCTCGCCAGCTCACGCGGATGCTCGCGGACATCCGCGCCGACGCCTGGGGCGGCCGCACCGACCCGCCCGAGACCCGCGTCGTGACGATGACCCAGTACGACGAGACCTTCGACTTGCCGACCGCGTTCCCCCCGGTCCGCCCCGAAGACACCCTCGGCGAGGTCGTCTCGGAGACGGGCCACACCCAGCTCAGACTCGCCGAGACCGAGAAGTACGCCCACGTCACCTACTTCCTCAACGGGGGCCGCGAGGTGGAGTTCGACGGCGAGATCCGCGAGATCGTCCCCAGCCCGGACGTGCCGACCTACGACCGGAAGCCCGAGATGAGCGCCGCCGAGGTGACCGACACCGCCATCGAGACGATCGAGGACCGGGATCCCGATCTCCTGGTCTGCAACTACGCCAACCCGGACATGGTCGGCCACACCGGCGACTTCGACGCCGCCGTCGCGGCGGTCGAGGCGGTCGACGAGCAACTCGGCCGACTGGTCGAGGCGGTTCGGATCGCGGGCGGTCACGTCCTCGTCACCGCCGATCACGGCAACGCCGACGACATGGGGACCGAAGCGGAGCCCTACACCGCCCACACGACCAATCCCGTCCCGCTGATCTACGTCGCGCCCGACGGCACCGACGGCGGCCGTCTCGTGCGGGAGGGCGGCGCGCTCGAAGACCTCGCGCCGACGCTGCTGGAGCTGCTGGACGTCGAGAAACCGGCGGCGATGACCGGCGAGAGCCTGCTGGAGTAGCCGACCGCACGTCGACGTTCTACAGCTCCACGGGCTCGCCGTCCTCGATCGACTCGTTGACCGCCAGCGTCAGCTCGAAGGTTTTGCGGGCGTCGCCGTAGGGCGAGCGCAGGCCGGCGCCGTCGCCCGACGCCACGGCGTCGACGAACGACTCGACCTCGGCGGCGTAGGGGTTGCGGTCGAATTCCTCGTCGATCGCCTCGCCGTCGACGACGCCCGAGACCGACTGCTCGGTCACTTCCAGGGTCGCGCCGTCGGCGACGACTTCGAGGCCGTGCTCGTCGTCCTCGGCGGCGCAGGTGGTCGAGACGTGCGATATCGCCCCGTTCTCGTGAGTCATCGTCGCCGAGGTGGCGTCGGAGAAGTCCACTTCGTCGGCGAGGCGGTGGCTCCCCGCCGCGGCGACGCGCTCGACGTCACCGACGAGGTGGCGGACGGTGTCGTAGACGTGGGTGGCCTGCTCGACGACCTGGCCGCCGGACTTCTCGGCGTGGCGCCACCAGTGGTCCGCGCCGCCGGCGACGCCGCCCCACCAGTAACCGTCGACGTAGCCCACGTCGCGACCCGCCAGGATCTCGCGGGCGCGTTCGACGCCCGCCGAGTAGCGCCAGTCGTAGCCGACCTGCGCGAGTACGTCGTTGGCATCGATCGCCGCTTCGATGTCGCGGGCCTTCTCGGCCGAGAGCGCGAGCGGCTTCTCGACGAACAGGTCGTAGCCGTGTTCGGCGGCGGCGATCTCCTGGTCGTCGTGGGCGAACGGCGGGAGACAGACGAAGACGGCGTCGGGGTCGGTCTCAGCGTAGAGCGCGTGGTGGTCGGAGAAGGCGGGCGCGTCGAAGCGGTCGGCCGCCGACTCGGCGGTGTCGGCGTCCACGTCGCAGATCCCGACGATCCGGGCGTCGTCGATGGATTCGAGGTTGTCGAAGTGCTGCCACTGGGCGATGCCGCCGGCGCCGACGAAGGCCAGGTCGACCGTCATTGGCGGACCCGCGCGCCGACCGAGCAAAAAGGCGGCGTCGGCGGAGAGCGCGACCGGATCGTGGTCGCGGGGGCGGACGCGGTGCGGTCGGTGGGGCGCGGCGGGTCGTCCGTCGCGGTCGGCACCGACCCGCTACTCCGGCTTCCACTCGAGCTTCACGGTGAAGGCCTCGCGGTCGCCCCGCAGGAGCGAGGACATCTCCCGGACGCCGAGCTCCATGCCGATGTCCTCGGGGGGCGCGAGGTGGACGGTGCGGTTGTCGACGTTCACGTCGAAACTCCCGTCACCCCTGAGATCCGCGGCGAGCGATTCGAGCTTGTCGGCCGCCTCGTCGCGAGTCAGGTCGAACGCTTCGAGTTCCTTGCCCATACGCTCCCCTGGGGAATCGCCCGGGAAAAGTAACGGGCGGGAACCGACGGTAACGACGCCTTACGAAGGGTGTCCGGGCCGACCGGCGAACGGCCCGGCCGCTCGGCGCTCGACGGTCCGGCCGTCGGGCGACCCGCGCGGACCGGGTCGGCACCTCGCGCTCGATGCCCTCCGAGGTCCCCACGAACGCGGGGCCGAAGGGAAGCCGCTGGAACCCTGTGCCTGCCACGCCGCCCGCGAGTCGCGCGATACGGCGATAACAACGTTCTTGCGGCTGTGTCCAGAGGAGTCGAGATATGAGCGTCCCGGACGGGTTCGACCTCGACGGAAGCGTGTGCGTGATCACCGGCGGCTCGGGTGAACTCGGGTCCGCGATGGCGAAGGCGATCGGGGCCAACGGCGGGAGAGTCGCCATCCTCGCCCGCGGCGAGGAGGGGCTGGCGGAGACGAGCGACGAACTCGCGGCGATGGACGTCGAGCACCTCACGCTGCCGGCGTCGGTCCTCGACAGGGCCGAGTTGGAGGCGGCCGCCGAGACGGTCCGCGAGGAGTTCGGACGCATCGACGCCCTGATCAACGCGGCGGGGGGCAACGACCCCGCGGCGACGACGGGGCAGGACACCTCCTTTTTCGACCTCACGACCGAGGGCTTCGAGGACGTGCTGAACGTCAACTTCGTCGGGACGGTGCTGGCGACCCAGGCGTTCGGTGAGCACATCGTCGAGCAGGGCGAGGGCGTGATCCTGAACGTGTCGTCGATGGCGGCGGTCACGCCGCTGACCAAGATCCCCGCCTACGCGGGCGCGAAGGCCGCCGTCTCGAATTTCACCGAGTGGCTGGCGGTCCACGTCGCCCACGAGTACTCGCCGGACGTGCGCGTCAACGCGATCGCGCCCGGCTTCTTCCTGACCGAGCAGAACCGATACCTGCTGATCGACGAGGAGACCGGCGAGTACACCGACCGCGGCGAGTCGATCGTCGAACACACGCCCCAGCGTCGGTTCGGCGACCCCGAGGACCTGGCGACGACGGTGCTGTGGCTGCTGGCGCCGGGTTCGTCGTTCGTCCACGGCGCGGTGATCCCGGTCGACGGCGGCTTCTCCGCGTTCAGTGGGGTCTGAACGAGCGGCTATCGACCGCTGTCCGTCGCCCCTTTCGGTGGCGGAGAACCGCACGACCGCGCGGCGTCTGACGCCTGACCGACTGGGGTTTATGTGGCGTGAGCGTCTCCTCTGGAACCGAGACGAGGATGATCCCGACCACGGAACACGGCGACGACACAGGTGTCGGCGAGGCGGGCGGAGAGCGGTCGATCCCTATCGAGATCAGCGTCGCGACCGACGGCGACGAGCGCCCGCCGGTCGACGACGAGACCCGGGTCGACGTCGAGGTCGACGGGCAGATGTATCCGACGGCGCGGCTGGCCGACGGCCGCTACGTCGCCTGGTGGTTCGAGACCGACGCGCCGGAGCTGTCCGACCCCGTGACCACCGAGTGGGTCGCCGCCCCGACCAGGTTCCTCGCGGCGGGTACCCTCCACGAGCTGTGGGAGGACCCCGCGGCGTTCGACCAGTTGCCCGACGGCGAACTGTAGCGGCGGCGACCGGTGACCGCGAGCGGACTGCGCGGACGAACATGCTTTCCTCCCGACCGCCACCGCTCCACGGCCGCGGGCCCGTTGGGTCCGCGGGTCTTCCGCGGCCGTCAGCCTCAACTGCCCCCCGCACGTTGTGCGAGTCGATACCGATGCCCACGTACCTCACGGAAGTCGACGTGGACGAAGCGGAGTACCAGAACCCGCAGGAACTCGTCTCGGTCTGGGGGTCGATCCGCGATGAGATCCGGGAGCTCGGCGGCGAGGTCGTCGACACCCACGCCGTCCTCGGCGACTACGACTTCCTGATCGTCTACGCCGTCGACGACCAGGAACGGGCGTTTCAGGTGACTCAGGCCATCGAGCGCCACGGCCTCGACACCAAGACCATGCAGGGGCTGCCGATCGACCGCATCGGCGAACTCGTCGAAGACGCCTGACGGACTGGCGGCGTCCCCGGGAATCGGCGTCGACGACCGCCGTGACACGGCGCTACGACTGCCGCGACTCCTCGGCGTTGAACACGTCCGGTCCCGCCGAGTCGGCCGGTTCGGACTGGTAGCGCCCGCTGGATTTGATGATCGACAGCGCGCTCATGATGTCCGTCCGGGTGATCAGCCCGACGAACTCGTCGTCGTCCATGACGAGCAGGCGTCCGACGGCGTGGGAATCCAGCTCCTCCAGCGCGGTCATCACGTCGTCGTCGGGCGCGACGGTGTAGATCTCCGTCGACATGACCTCCGCGACGCGGTAGGCGTCCCGTTCGACCTCCCGCACCGCGCGGGCGTCCTCCAGCGTCACGAGACCGACGACCGCCCCGTCGCGTTCGACGGGGTAACCGGTGTGGCGTTCCCGGAACATCGTCTCGATCAGGTCGCTCACGGAGCCGTCGGCCTCGACGGTCGTCACGCGGTCGGCCGGCGTCATCACGTCGGCGACGGTGACGCCCTCGAAGGCCGCTCGCATCGTCGTCTGCTGGGCCTCGCTGGCCGCGCCGATGTAGATGAAAAAGGCGATGGCGACCAGGAACAGGCCACCCCCGCCGAACAGGCCGAACAGCCCCAGGAGGATGGCGAACACTTTCCCGACCTCGGCCGCGATCTCGGTGGCGCGGGCGTACGGGCGAGTCCGGTTGAGCAGCGCCCGGAGCACCCGCCCGCCGTCCATCGGGAAGCCCGGCAGGAGGTTGAACCCGGCCAGCACGACGTTCATCAGCGCCAGGTAGCCGAGGACGAACTGCGCCGCCGCGACGGCCAGCGACTCGCCCGCGGGCACCGCCAGGAACGCGGCGTAGGAGACGACGCCGAGCGCGACGCTGACGGCGGGACCGGCGATAGCGATGAAGAGTTCCTGGCGCCAGTCCTCGGGCATCTCGTCGAGCTGGGCGATGCCGCCGAAGATCCACAGCGTGATCGACGAGATAGGGAAGCCGTAGCGCATCGCCATCAGCGAGTGGCCCAGTTCGTGTAACACGACGCCGACGAACAGACCAAGCGCGGCGACCAGTCCCAGCGCCAGCGACACCTCCGTCGAGCCGGTGAGGGCGTCGACCGGGATCGACGAGCCCCACAGGTCGTTGACCAGCCCCGCGTACAGCCCGATCTGGGACCCGATCGCCCAGGCGAACAGCGGCAGGACGAGGAGGAACGTGAGGTCGACGTTGATCGGGATCCCGAAGGCGCTCCCGATTCGGAATCGTCGCATACCCCCGAGTAGTCCCGGCACGACCTTAAGCCCGTGCGTGGCGGCGGCGGTAGCAGCGAGGTCCGCCGCCTGCGAGGGGTACATACCGACAGCGAGCGACGGTCGGATCATGTACACCAGCTTCGGCCCCGACGCCGCCGGCGTCGGCTCGGCCGTCCCCGAGGCGGCCGCCCTCGTAGCCGAACACGGCTTCGACGCGATACAGGTCGACATCGGCTACCTCCGCGAACACGGTCCCGACGACTACCGCGCCGTCCTCGACGAGCACGGGCTCCGAGCGGGCAGTGCGAACCTCCCCGTCGACGTGACCGCCGACGCCGAGCCCTACGAGGCCGATCTGGACGCGCTCTCCGGGGTGGCCGAAGCCGCGGCCGCCGTCGGCTACACCCGACTGTCCACGTACATCGTGTCCTTCAGCGACGAGCGCCCCTTCGAGGACAATTTCGCCTTCCACCGCGACCGGCTCGAACCCGTCGCCGATATCCTGGCCGACAACGGCATCGACCTGGGGCTGGAGTTTCTGGGCCCCGAACGGCTACGCGAGGGCCGCGAGTACGAGTTCATCTCGACCGCCGAGGGCATGCTCGACCTCTGTGCGGCGGTCGGGGACAACGCCGGGCTCCTGCTCGACTCCTGGCACTGGCACACCGCTGGGGGGTCCACGGAGGCACTGGAGGCGCTCGACGCCGACGACGTCGTCGACGTCCACGTCAACGACGCCCCCGAAGGTCTGGCGATGGACGAGTACGTCGACACCGAGCGCGCCATGCCCGGCGCGACCGGCGTCGTCGACGTCGAGGCCTTCCTCGCCCACCTCGACCGCGTGGGGTACGACGGCCCGGTGATGGCCGAACCGTTCTCCGACGAGCTGGAAGCGATGACCGACGGCGACGCCGCCCGCGAGACCGCCCGGTCGCTGGAACTGGTCTTCGAACGCGCCGGGATCTGAGTCGAAGCGAGGCCGACCACTTCTCCTAGCGGGACCACAGTCATTGTCCCGGGGGGCGTAGCCGTCCCCATGAACGAGAGCGAAGCGACCGACGAATCGGTCGCAGACCCGGAAACACCACTGATCCGCCGCGCGACCGACATCGAGTACGAGGAAGTCGACGCCGCAGAGGGGCTGTCGAAGGCGGTGCTGGTCGGCGAGGACCACGGGGCCGAGAACCTCGCGATCCGCCGGTTCACACTGGCACCCGGCGCCGAGGTACCGAAGCACACCAACGAGATCGAACACGAGCAGTACGTGCTCGCGGGGGAGTACGTGGTCGGCATCGACACCGAGGCGTCGGAGACGCCTCGAGTAAACGGCGAAGCCGTCGACGGCGAGGAACACACGGTGCAGGGTGGCGACGCGCTGCACATCCCCGCCGGTGCCGTCCACTGGTATCGCAACGAGCGCGACATGGAAGGAGCCTTCCTCTGTGCGGTCCCGACCGGCGACGACGCGATCGAACTCGTCGACGAGGAGTGAGGCCGGGAGCGGGTGGCCGGGAGCGGGTGGCCGGGAGGACCTCCGGCGGCCGGGACGGCGGACCGGCGCTGACGACGCGGCGCCCGAGCCTTTTTTGTCGGCGGTGGACCACCCTCGGAGTAATGACCGACCACGAATCGCTCGTCAGGCGCTCGCTCGCCGGGACCGGCGCGTTCGACGAGCGAGTCCGCGACCAGGCCGACCGGCTGACCGACGCGCTGGCCGACGGTGCCTTCGACAACGCGGCCGCCACGCTCGGCCTGGAACTGGAAGTGTACGCGCTGGCGGGCGACGGCGCCGACTGCTCGCTCGCGCCGATCCCCGACGACGTGTACGAGGGGCCGGCCGACAAGGAACTCGGGTTGCACAACGCGGAACTCAACGCCGCGCCGAGCGAGTTCGACGACGACGGCGTCGCCGCACAGGCCGCCGAGATCGAGAGGGACCTGGCCGCCACGCGGGAGCGGGCGCGCGAGCACGGCCTGGCGATCGTCCTCGACGCGATGCCAGCGGTCGCACCGGCCGAGGGAACGCACGCCTACCTCGACGACGTGGAGGTTCGCGGTCCCGGTGGCCGGGACACCGAAGGCGACCGACCGGTCGTCGTCCCCGGGGGCGACCCCGACGACCCGGTCCTCGTCGCGCGGAACATGCGGAGAGACCCCCGCTACGGCGCCCTCGACAACGTCGCCGTCCGGCGGGCCGGCGGCGAGATCGACTTCGCCGTCCCCGGCGTCGAGACGGGGTATCGCACCATCCTCTTCGAGTCGCTGGCCACCTCGATCCAGCCCCACGTGCAGGTGCCCGACCCGAGCGAGTTCCCACGGTATCACAACCTCGCGACGCGAACGCTCGGCCCGCTCGTCGCGCTGTCGGCCAACTCGCCGTTCCTGCCCGGCGACTGCTACGGCGACGTGGCCGACCCCGAGCGACTGGTCGAGGAAACCCACCACGAGTTGCGGATCGCCGCCTTCGAGCAGTCGATGAACCAGTCCTGTCGGAAGGTCCGAGTGCCCGACGACCTCGACGAGCCCGCCGACGCGCTGGGTCACGTCGTCGCCGACGACAGCTTCGCTCCGTTCCTCCGGGAGTGGATAGAACGCGAGGCGGTCGAGGAGGAAGGCCAGAAGGGCGGCGACCCGACGAGCGCGGCCTGGGAGTTCGACTACAAGCGGGGCACCTTCTGGCGGTGGGTGCGCGGCGTGGCCGGCGGCGACGCCGTCGACGGCGCCTGCGACGAGCGGTCGCTGCGCATCGAGTACCGCCCGCTGCCGACCCAGCCGACCGTCCGCGACATCGTCGGCCTCCAGGTGCTCACCGCGGGCCTTCTCAAAGGGCTGGTCGCCGCCGACCACCCGCTCGGAGCCCTCGCCTGGGACGACGCCGAACGGAGCTTCTACGCCGCCGTCGAGGACGGCCTCGACGCCGAGCTGGCGTGGGTCACCGCCGACGGTGAGCGGACCGACGACTCCGAGGAAATCTTCGCCGAGGTGTTCGAGTACGCCCGCCGCGGGCTGGCCGAACAGGGGGTCGGCGAGGGGACGCGAGACCGGTATCTCGACCCCATCGAAGCCCGCTGGGACGCCGGCGTCACCCCGAGCGCCTGGAAGAAAGCGCGCGTCGGCGAGCACCTGGGCGACGGCGCCGACCTGGAGACCGCGCTCGCGCGGATGCAGGGCGAATACGTCGAACTGAGCCGCGAGCGCGAGTCGTTCGCGGCGTGGATCTGAGTCGGCGTTCCGCGCCGGGTCGTTGCGGGGCCGTCGCGGGTCCCTCGCGAGCCTGTTACCCCACATAACCCTACCGCCGGTGTGCGCCACGGCAGCACGCGCACACTCCCGAGTCGGTTTCTTTCGCGCGCCGCGAGTCGCCTCGGGTATGTCGACAGCGACCGAGGCTGCGGCGGAGGAATCGCACGCGAACGACTCCTGGGGGGCCGGCGTCGTCGGGGGGATTCTCGGCGCGCTCGCGATGGGCGCGCTGGTCGTCGTCATGAACGAGCCGACGATCACCGTCGCGATCCCCTCGCTGTACGCGCTGGCACCGCCGCCCAGCGGCGCCGCGGGGCTGTTCGTCCACGCCTCCCACGGCGCCGTGCTGGGCGTGGTCTTCGCCGCCATCGTCGGCGCGCTCGACCTCGATTCGCCCGGCGAGCAGGTCGGCGCGGGCGTCGCCTGGGGGGTCCTGACGTGGGCGGTCCTCGCGGCGCTCGTGATGCCGCTGTGGCTCGACGCAGTCGGGTCGCCGGCGTCGCCGCCGTTCCCGAACTTCGCGCCCCCGTCGCTTTTGTGGCACGCCGTCTACGGGCTGGTGCTCGGCGGTGTCTACGCCGCGACGGGCGACCGGCTGTAGGCGGTACTCGGACGATCATCCACCCGCCTCGACCGCACCCGTCCCCGCTCGCTCGACCGCCGCGAGGTCGATCGCGCCGCCGGGCATCGCCACGCCGTCGAAGGGGTCCGAGTCGAGCAACAGCGACCCGTCCAAGTCGGCGTAATCGAACAGCGGCGCGAGGTGGGCGCTGGCCGCGACGGTCGCGTTCGAGGCGACCATGCACCCGATCATCGCCTCGCAGCCGTGGGCGTGAGCGCCCGCGGCCACTCGCCGCGTCTCGCGCAGACTCCCGCACTTCTGGAGCTTCGCGACGACGATGTCGACGGCGTCGGCGACCCGGGCGACATCCGACGCGGTCACGACGGACTCGTCGGCGGCGACGGGGACGGCGCCGCGGTCCCGAACCCGACGCAGGCTTACCACGTCGTCCGCCGGAACGGGCTGTTCGACGAACTCGACGCCGCAGTCGGCGAGAATCTCGGATTTGGCGACGGCCTCGGCGGGCGTCCAGGCGCCGTTGGCGTCGACGCGGACGGTCGCCCCGGGTGCGCCCTCGCGGACGGCCGTCAGGCGCTCGCCCGTGCGGCCCGCCCCCAGTTTCACCTTCAGGATCGAGTACCCTTCCTCGACCGCGCGTTCGGCCCGCTGGCGCATCTCGTCGGGCTCGGCGAGGCCGATCGAGAACGAGGAGACGGGCGCCGCGTCTGGGTCGAGCCCCCACTGGCGGTAGAGGGGAACGTCGAGGCGTTTCGCGGCCAGATCGGCGAGCGCGGTGTCGACCGCGGCCCGTGCGGCGGGATTCCGGTCGACGCGTTCGCGCATCTCGCGCTCGATCCGCTGGCGAACGTGGGGGTCGCCCACATCCTCGACGACTTCGAGGAGTTCCGGCAGGACCGCCTCGACGGTCGCGGGCGTCTCGCCGTAATAGGTCGAAGGCGCGGCGGCGCCGACGCCCTCGTGAGTCCCGTCCGAGACACGAACGAGAACGTTCTCGGCCGTCTCGATCGTCCCGCGGGCGATGGTGAACGGGTCGTCGAGCGGGAGCGCGAGGCGTTCGAACTCGGTCGTGAGACCGGCGTCGGTACGGTGCGACGCCATCTTCACTCCTCCCCCAGCACCGCCGGAAGAAGTTCACTCGCGTCGAAGCGGACGGGGTCGGTCGCGGGCGCGCCGACGGCGTCGGCGTAGTCGTCGATCGCTTGGCCGGCCGCGTCGTCGTCGAGGCGCTGGGTATTGAGCGAGCCGGCGACCACTTCGGCGGGCGCGACGGGTTCGGCCAGCGACTCGTAGAGCGCCGCGTACTCGCCGGGCGGTGAGATCGGGACGTGCTCGTAGCCGTGGACGGCGTCGCGGCCGGCGACGTGACAGAGGACCAGCCGATCCGGCATCGCCCCGTGGAGGACACTGGTGGTTACCCCCGAGTAGGCGGGGTGGGCGACGGCGCCCTGGCCCTCGACGAACAGCACGTCGAACTCGCTCGCGCGCTCCGTGACCATCCGCTCGACCGCACCGGCGGCGAAATCGGAGACGACGCGGTCGACGGCGATTCCGTAGTCCTCGATGGCGATCCCGGTCTGGCCGGTCGGGACGACGCCGGCGTCGACGCCGCGCTCGCGGGCCGCTTCGGCGAGTTCGAACGTCGTCGTCATCTTCCCGGACGAGCAGTCGGTGCCGACGGTGAGGACAACCTCGGCGTCGATCTCGCTCGCCGTCCCGTCGCTGACGGACAGGTCGTCCGGTGGTCTGCGCAGGTCGCGGATCTCGGCGCCGTGTTCGTCGGCGAGGCGGGCGAACTCCTCGTCGTCGCCGACGAAGTAGTGGAGGCCGGCGACCACGTCGGCGCCGCGTTCGAGCGCGCCAGTCACGTCCGGTCGCCAGGTCTCGTCGAAGCCGCCGCCGATCGGTGCGATCCCGACCACGAGCGCGTCGATGGGTTCCTCGACCGCGTCGATGCCGTCGACGATCGGGGCGCCCCGCACGTCCGAGACGTGGTCGCGGACGCGCTCGCCGGCGCGGGTGCGGTCGAGCACCGCGACCACCTCGTCGTCGGCGTAGCGCAGGATCCCCACGGCCGTCTTCGCTCGGTCAGGGAACCCCTCGTGGGCCAGGATCGCGACGCGCATGGACGAGTGTTCGTTCGGGTCGGATTTAATCGGTCGGTGGTTCGAGGAGCTGGAGCCGCGACCGCGACAGCCACAGCAACCGGCAGCACCGCTGTCTCGATCGTGACCGCGAACAGCGTGAAAGCCCCCGTCCGCTTCGGTCGAAGGGTTCGCTGCGCTCCTCACCTCGCTTCGCTCGGCTGCGGTGCTTGCGTCACCCGTCTTCCCGAAGCGGACGGCCCCTTTCATCCCCACCCATGTCGGCTGTCCGGTCAGTCTGTGCGGGCGGGAATGAAAGGGGCGGCTCTGTCGACGAAGGCCGACGACGCAAGCACTGCAGCGAACGCAGTGAGCGAAGCGCGCAGCGAGGCGCCCGAGTCGACAGAGCCGGGGCTTTCACGCTGTTTTGCGCTACGATCAGGTCCGCGGTGCTGTCGGCTGCTGTCGCTACGAGACCCGTCACGCTGTCTGCGGTCGTGCTGGTCGCAGCAATCCCGACACCCGCGCGGCCACAGTCTACAACGCTCGCAACTGCACACGCCAGAACTCCCGAAACGCCGACTCCAGCGCGGGCTCGGGCTCGCCGCTCGCGCTCACGGACGACACCACGTCCGCCAACTCCTCGAACTCGTCCAACACGGTGCGCTCCCCCACCACGAATAGCCGCTCGGTCTTCCGGTCTTCCAACGCCACCTGGCACCGGTCCAGATGATTGTCGATCTGCTCGTCGCGCAGCCGCTCGAAGCGGGCCTGGGAGTAGCCGCCCTTGGAGTGTTTGCTCTTCAGATCCGAATCGAACCCCTGGAAGGCCACCTGCTCGTCGCCGTCGTACTCGGCCATGGCGAACAGATCCGAGCGGACGAGCGCGAACGTGAACGAGCCCGTGGGTTCGAACCACGACCGCTCGAACGCGACGACGTCGCTCCACTCGGCGAACGGTTCGGGCGGGTTCGGCACCGAGAGACAGGCGTCGACGAGCGCGGCGTCGTCGGTGACGGCGAGACAGGGCGCGGCCCGACCCACCAGCGCCGCGCGGTCGCCGAACGCCTCCCGGACCGACTCCGAGAGGTCGTGTCCGTCGGGGACGTAGGCTGTGAACGCGCCCTCGGGGTCGGTTTCGATCGACTCCAGACGGTCGAGAACGGCGCGGAGGCGACCGTCGCGCAGCGTCTCCTCGGCGGCGAACGCCCGTTCGGCGCCGGCCTGGCCGTCGCGCAGGCGCTCGACCTCGCCTTCGAGTTCGGCGATGCGGTCTTCGAGGCGGTTGATTTCCTCTTCGGCGTCCTGGCGGTCGCTGACCGCGTCGGCGCGCCGGCGCTGCTCGGCCTCCAGTTGCTGCTCGCGGCTGTCGAGTTCGTCTTCGAGGTCCGCGATACGCTCTTTGAGTTCGGCGCGACCGAGCACCCGGTCTAACATCACCGGATGGGGACGCCGCGGGCGGTTAAATATACGGGGTCGCGAGCCGGGTCAGATCCCGGTGGGTCCGCCGAACTCGCCGTCGAAGGGGTGGTCGGGGACGGCGTCGTCCATCGCCTCCTCGCTGGTCGGGGTACCCGCGGCGACCGAGAGCAGTTGCCTGGCGCGCTCGGCCTTGGCGAGGAACACCTCCCGCAGCGAGGGCGGGTTGCGGACGTTCGTCTCCTCGACGAGCGACTCGGGGATCGCGATGGTGTCGGCCGGGACACGCTCGTCGCCGTAGACCGTGAAGTGTGTGTTCTCCAGTTTCATGACGAGCGGGAGGTCCGTCCGGGAGACCCCCTCGTCCGCGTACAACTGCTGGTTGACCTGCTCGTGCTGGGCGGCGGCGATGGCCGCCGCGTCGCTCTCGCTGGGTTCGACGTAGAGCCGCCCCAGGTAGTAGCCGCTGGAGAACTGTTCGAACATTGCTGTGCATGTGGATCACAACCATGGTCTCGGATAAGTCTTCCCCGGTAGCCTTATGATGTCGTGCATTCGGACCGGCCGACCCGGCGGTCGTGGGGCCGCGAAGTCGCGATCCCGGTGGAGTCGACGACGGGCGTCGACCGCGGCTTCGGTACGGCTATGTGGCCTGGGGACTCCGGGTCGACCATGGACGAGTCGCCGGTCGGCGACGAACGGGCGGAGGGGGGAGCGACCGACCGCCACGCCGTGATCCCGCGGCGGTGGGCTCGGTACTACCTGGAGAACGCCCCCAGTCTCGTCTGGCTCGTGTTCGCCAACGTCGCGGGCGTGTTCGTCGGCGTGTTCTTCTACCTGGAGACGCTCCCCGAGGTGGAGACGCTGGCGTGGCCGATCTACATGGACTCGCCGGTCGCGACGCTGCTGATGGCGCTGGCGCTCGCCACGCTGTTGCCGAACCTCGGCCGGCGGCTCGACGCCGCGCCCGCCAATCTCGTGCTCGCCTATCTCTACACGATATCGTTCGTCTGGCTCGTCGAGACCGGACTGTGGCTCGCGCTCGCGTTGAACCTCCAGTTCGGGCTGTACTACCCCGACGTGTGGCGCTACTTCGGCGTGCTCGTCACCCACCTCCTGTTCATCCCCGAGGCGTACCTCCTGCCGCACTTCGGGCGGACCACGCCCGGGGCGCTCGGCCTCGCGCTGGCGCTCGCGCTGGGCAACGATCTGGTCGACTACGGCTTCGGTCTCCACCCGCCGCTACGGTACGACACCGGGGCGCTGTTCTCGGCCGGCGGGCTCACGACCTCGGGCGTCGTCCTGACCGTCGGGAGCGTCGCCACCTCGGTCGTCGCCGTCGCGCTGGCCGCCCGCGCGTTCCCGAGGCTCTCGACTGACCCGGACGCGGCGCAGTGACCGGGCGGGAAGCGACCGCGTCCGCCCAGGCCGCGATCCGGGCGACGGCGCGCCGACGCGACCGCACGACCGCACCGGAACGCCGGGGACACGCTTATAAGGATCGACCGCGAACCTCAGGTGAATGGACTCCGCCGAACTGCTGGACCTGCTGGGCAACGCCAACCGTCGGCGGATCCTCCGGTTGCTCGCGCACAAGCCCTGTTACGTCACGGAGATCAGCGAGTACATCGGCGTGAGCCCGAAGGCCGTCATCGACCACCTCGACCGGCTGGAGACCGCCGGCCTCGTCGAGAGCAGCGTCGACGACCAGCGCCGCAAGTACTTCCGCATCGCCCGCAACCTCCGGCTGGAAGTGACGGTCTCGCCGTACCGATTCGGCACCAAGAGCGCCTACCCCGGCAGCTCCATCGACGTGACCACGTGCCGGCACCTCTCCATCGACGCCGAAGTCCAGGAGGGAGCGGACACCGGCGAACTCGCCGCGGAGCTCGACCGACTGCAGGATCTCGACCGCGAGCTCTCGCTGGCCCAGCGGTGGGTCCACGGCCGCCTCGCCGAGGTGATGGGCGAGCTGACCGACCAGTTCGAGGGCGAGGACGCCCGACTGCTCGGCGACGTGGTGTCGGCGCTCGCCACCCGTGCGGGCACCGTCGACGAGGTGAGCCGCCGCGTCGAAGCACCTCCCGAGGTCGTCGAGGAGGCGCTCGAACGGCTCGCCGAGGAAGACATCGCCGAGCGCGACGACGACGAGTGGTCGCTGCCGGAGTGACCGCTCGCCCGCTCGGACCCGGAGCGGGCGTTCAGCCGTCTTCGAGGTCGTAGGCTCGCTCGGCGTCGCGCCTGAACTGGTTGCGCTCGACGAGTTCGGGGACCGACTCGTCGTGGTCGTCGTCTTTCGAAACGTGCACGACAGCGACGAACAACAGGCCAGCGACCGTTGCCACCACTGACTCCATGACCACGCCGGTAAGCACGATCGCGGCCACGACAGTTCCGGTGGCCAGCAGGCGGCCGGTGCGGCGCTCGCGGACCTCCCGCTCGTGCGCCGCGACGACCGCCTCGCCCTCTCCGGCCGGTGTAGCGCGGTAGACCGGCCCCTCGTCGGTCTCGTAGCGGAGCACGTCGACGGCTCCGCTCTCGACGGAGCTCTCGTCTCCTGTCATCGGGAAACAGTGTTCGCGCCGGGAAATTAAATCTCGCGGGTGAGGCCGTCGCGCAGGTCGCGGCCGAAGTAGTGGCCGACGACGGCGACGAGGATGCCGGTCGTGGCGCCGAGGGCGGCCGTCGGCCCGAGTCCGAGGCTCTCGACGGCCGTCAGCGTGAGCACGCCCTGCATCATCGTCGCGACGACGGCTGCGGCCGCGCCGGCCACGGCGACCGGGACGTACCGTCGGGTCCCGCTGGCCGCGCCGAGGAGGAAGGCGCCGAGGAACAGACCGATCAGGCCGGTGACCGACCCGACGAAGGGGACGGCGCTGCCCGCGAACATCCCGCCGACGACGACGACGGCCGCGAGCAGGAACGAACGCAGCGACGGGACGCTGACCCCGAGGTTCGGCCGACCGATCGAGGGCGTGAGCCGCGAGCGCAGGCTCGACCCCGAGTCGGCGGCGGACTCGGCGCTCGCTTCGCTCTCGGCGGGCGACGCGGACGACCCACCGCTCGCAGCGTCGGGCCCGCTCGTCAGCGAATCCACGTCGACACCGAGTTCGTCGTCGCTGAAGCCCACGTCGCCGTCGTCGGGGTCGCCGAGGTCCGCGTCGAAGTCCTCGACCCGCTCGTCCGTCCGCTCTGACATACCCGACACTCCGGACCGAGGGCCCATGTGCCTTTTCCTCGCGTCGGCCGCGCGACGACAGAACCCGACGGCGCAGTCGGGGTCGTCGGGACGACGGCGTCGACTTCCGGTGTCCGCAGGTTTTTGCGGCCGATCGGCGTACGTGGTCTCATGCCAGTCGAGACGCGCCCGCCGGCCGACTGGACGAGCGGGTACGTCGACGTCGCCGAGGGAGTCAGACTGCACTACGACCGCAGCGGCGGCGACGGCCCTCCGCTCGTCGTCGCTCACGGCGTCTTCGACGACGGCCGCTGTCGGCTCCCGCTCGCCCGCGACCTCGCCGACGACTACGACGTGATCGTCTACGACGCCCGTGGCCACGGCCACTCAGACGCCCCGGACTCGGGCTACGACGCCGACACGCGCGCCGCCGACCTGATCGCCCTGCTGGAGGGATTCGGCGTCGCCGACCCGATCTACTTCGGCCACTCGATGGGCGGCGACACCGTGCTCGCGGCCGCCGCGCTCGACCCCGACCGGCCGCGAGCCGTCGTCGCGGTCGACCCCGCCTGTCTGCTGGGCCACAACCGCGAGAACCGCGGCGAGGAGCGCTTCAGCAGCGACGAGGAGGTCGAAGCCATCCGCGAGCGGATCCTGTGGTGGCAGGACCACACCAAGGCCGAACTGCTCGAGGCCGACGACGAACTCGCCGGCCACGTCGCGGCCGGCGACGAGGAACTGGCGAGTCTGCTCGTCGACGCCCGCCTGCGGGTCAGCCCGAACATCACCGGCGTGTTCGAGGCGGGATGGGTCGACCCCGAGGGGACCTTTCCCGAGATCGAGGCGCCCACGTTCGTCCTCCGCGCCGATGTCGACGAGGAAGCCCGCGAGCGCGACCGCGAAGCCGTCGACCTGATCCCCGACGGCCGCCTGCGACACGTCGACGACGCCGGCCACTGCGTCTTCCGCGACCGCCGCGACCTGGCGACCGGCGAACTGCGGTCGTTCCTCGACGAGGTCTGAGCGGGCGGGACAGCTGCCGACGCTCCGACTGGTCGGCCGCCGCTCTCAGTCGGCTGGCCGGTGGGGCGCTCGGCGGCCGTCGTCGTCGTTCGACCGCCTGCTGGCGACGATCTGGCTGGCGACGAACGGCGCGGCGACGATGGCTCCCGCCAGCCCCCACAGCGAGGTCTCGAAGAGGTCGATACCGGCACCGCCGCCGCTCGCCGCGGCGGGGTTGCCGACGACGACGGCGCCTTTCATGCCCGCCATCCGGTGGGGCGCGCAGGCGTACTTCACGACCCCTTCGCCGTCGAGCTCGAGGGCGTAGGTGTCGCCCTCCGAGCCCTGCATCGGGCTCTCGAAGTCGTGGCTCTCGCCGACGACGTTGTGCTGGCCGCCCTTGCCCGTCCACTCCCAGACGACCGTCGTCCCGGGGTCGACCCGTACGGCCGCGGGGCCGAACCCGAACGGGCCACTGTTGCCCTCGACACCCACCTCAACGGTCACCTCCTCCTGGCCGGTCATGTCGACGGTGCCGTCGTAGTTGCCGACGTTGTCGAACCACCCGTCGTAGTCCGGTTCGACGAAGTCGCCGCTCGGGCCGGACCCACCGCCGCCGGAGCCGCTCGCGCTGGTCTCGTTGCCGCCGCTCCCGCCGGCGGCGGTCGCGGTCGAACTCCCGGTCGAGACGGTCACGTCGGCGTCGCCGACGATCACCGCGCCCTTCATCCCCATCGCCTTGTGCGGGACGCAGGCGTACTTGCTCACGCCCGCCGACTCGAAGGTGTGGCTGAAGGTGGCGCCCGCTTCGGTGATCATCTCGCTCTGGTAGCTGCCGTCCTCCGCGACGACGTTGTGGGGCGTTCCCTCGCCGGTCCACTCCCAGACGACCGTCGTCCCGGGGTCGACCCGCACCGCAGCCGGTCCGAACCCGAAGGCGCCGCCGTTGCCCGAGACGCCCACCTCGACGGTGACCTCGCCCTTGCCCGTCTCGTCGACGACGCCGTCGACGTTGCCCACGTTCGAGAACCAGTCGGTGAGGTCCGTCGACTGGGCCGCGGCCGGCCGCGCGCCCGCGGCGGCCAGCCCGCCGACCGTCGCCCCGATAGCGAGGGTCTTCATGGCGTCGCGTCGCCCCTGATCGATACCGTCGTCCGTGCTCATACACGTCCGTTCCCGCCGTTTTCAAATAACCCCATCCGGACGTTCCCGGAGGCTGGGAACGCCGTCGCTCGGCGACGAACGTGTTCGGTCTGGTCCTATGCGAGCGAGAACCCGTGTCGCTCATTTTCCGTGTGCTGTCCTCAGGTCCGACTGTACCCGGCCATGACTCCCAGATCTACCCGTCGGACCTTCCTGAAGACCGGTGCCGCGGCGGGCGCGGCGGCCGTCGCCGGCTGTGCCGGCGAGATCCCAGACGACAAAGTCACGTTCACCGAAGCCGACAGCGACTCGCGGGCGCTCGACGCCCCGAGAGAGCCGACGGTCGACCGGGTCGCCGCCGACCCGACGGCGATCCCGGACCCCATCGACCGCTCGGAGCCGGCCACGATCGAGGCCGAACTCACCACGCGGGAGGTGACCGCCGAGATCGAGGACGGCGCCACCTTCGAGTTCATGACCTTCGACGAGCGGATCCCGGGGCCGATGATCCGCGCCCGCGTCGGCGATACCGTCGACCTCACCGTCACGAACGCCGAGGGCAACCGGATGCCACACAACGTCGACCTGCACGCGGTCCGCGGCCCCGGCGGCGGCGCCGAGGCCACGACCGTCGCTCCCGGCGAGACCGAGCGCGTCCGCTTCAAAGTCACCTACCCCGGCGCGTTCATCTACCACTGCGCCGTCGCGAACATGGACTACCACATCTCCTCGGGGATGTTCGGCATCGTCCTCGTCGAACCCGAGGGTGGGCTGCCCGAGGTCGACCACGAGTTCTACCTCGGCCAGCACGAGGTGTACACCGACGGCGAGACCGGCCAGGAGGGCCATCACACCTTCGACATGGGCGCGATGGCCCGCGAGGAGCCCACCTACGTGCTCATCAACGGTGAGAGATACGCCATCACGCCCGACAAGTACGCCGGGATGGCCGCCGAGACGGGCGAGACCGCCAGGGTGTACTACTGCGTCGGCGGCCCGAACCTCGCCAGTTCCTTCCACCCCATCGGCAGCGTCTGGGACGAGGTCTACCCCCAGGGCGGCCTCGGCGGCCGACCCCAGCGCAACATCCAGACCACGCCCGTCCAGCCCGGCTCCACCGCCATCGCCACGATGCACTACCCCGTCCCGGGCCCCATCAAGCTCGTCGACCACGCCCTCTCGCGGGTCGCCCGCAAGGGTGCCCTGGCCGTGATCGACGTCGAAGGCGAGGCAAACCCCGAGATCTTCGACCCGAACCCCGAGTGACGGGGAACGGGACGGGACGCCGGTGGCCCGCTGTGGCTCGCAGCGGGCCGGTGGCGCCCGTCGGCCGTCTCGCCGTGGCGAGAACGACACTCGGCTCGGCGCACGAAGCGTGCAGCCGTCGTTCGCTGGATCCCGAAAATTGATGCTCGACGAAACGATGTATCAGCCGAGAACTGCAATGCCGAAGACCACGCTTGAAGCCCTCGACGAGTTGCTTCGAGGTGCTGAACGAGACGTCGGTGACCCGAACACTATCTACAAACTCCGGAGCGCTCGACAGCTCGTCGAGGTGTTGAAACAACGGCAGGGAGACCGAGAGGACGCGATCGAAGACGCGATCGAGGACGAGGAGATCCTCGACGACCTGCGCGATCTGGGCTACGTTCAGTGACCCGCCCCTACTGAACACCGTGTGGGCGAGACGAACGCGGGTCACTGCATCCCGGTGTTCGCTCTCGACGCGGCTCTCTCGCTCGCGGTTCCGTCGTCGTGCTGGCGCCGGTACGCTGTGTGTGCCTGCGGGAGTCCCAACGGGACGCGATAGATGTCGAAACCGACAAGCGACCGCCCTCGGGAGGGCGGGTATGGACGCCGACCCGACGTTCTACGACGACCGCCTCGCCGCGGAGATGGAGCGGGGCGAGTTCGTCCTCGCCGTCGTCACCGCGACCAAGCCCGACTTCTACAAGCAGGCGCCCGTCGTCGCCGCCGCCCGCGAGCGCGGGCTGCCCTGTTTCGTGGTCCACACCGGCCAGCACTACGACGACCTGCTCGGTCACGGCCTCGAAGAGTACGACCTCGAACCGGCGATCGCCGCCGATCTGGGCATCCGGGGCGACCTCAGCGAGAAGACCGCCCAGACGATGCTCGCGGTCAAACAGCTGGCCGACCGCCTCGACGAGTGGCCCGACACCGCCGTCCTCCCGCTGGTCCACGGCGACACCCACGCCGCAGCCGTCTTCCCACAGGCCTGGCTGTTCGCCACCAACCAGCAGGTGGCCCACAACGAGGCCGGCCTCCGCGCGATGGCCCCCGACTACGACGCCGCCCGGGTCGCGACGGCGCCAGGCGCGGACACCGACTCGGTCACCGGCGGCGACCTCGACCCGGCCGCCCTCGTCGACGCCCAGTGGGACGGCGAGTGGTCGGTCGACCGCACCGAGCCGTTCCCCGAGCAGTACGACACGTTCGTCGGCTCCGCGGCCGCTCGCTACCAGTTCGCGCCCGTCGAGCTCAACCGCGAGCATCTCGAATCGGAGGGGTACCCCCGCGCGGTCGACGGCGACGAGCGGATCCCCGTCGTCGGCAACTCCGTCGTCGACGCCATCGACATGAAGGCCGACCACGACGGCGAGAGCGTCTTCGACGTCTACCCCGTTCTGGCGGAGCGCGACGACTGGATCCGCGTCGACGTCCACCGCCGCGCGAACCTCCTCCCCGGCCGATTCACGGCGCTCGTCGAGGGCGTGATCGCGCTGGTCGAGGACGGCTACAACGTCAACTTCGTCGAACTGACGGCCACGCGCCACGCCCTGGAACGCCACGGCTACCGCGAGCGCCTCCAGGAGCTGGCCGACGAGCGCGACAACTTCCTGTTTACCGGTCTCTGGAAGAAACACGCCCACGTCTACGAGTTCCTCCGCTCGGGCCAGTGTCTCGCGGAGTTCACCGACTCGGGCAGCATGCAGGAGGAGCTCAACGCGATCGACGAGGCCTGCTGTCTCACCGCCCGATTCAACACCGATCGTCCGGAGACCGTCTTCGAGGCCGAGACGAACCTGCTCGTCCCGCCGGTCTCCGGCGAATTCGTCCACGAGATGGTGACCTACGCCCTGGAGACCGACGCCGTCCGCGACCGCCTCCGGTCCGGTCCCGATCTGTACGGTGAGAACGTCGGCGAGCGTATCGTCGACTTCCTCGCCGAGCGCCGCGACGCCGACGTCTTCGAGTGGTCACACGAACGCAACGGTTTCGACGACTTGGACGGGAAGTCCGTCGACTACCTGTGACGCGACTCGCCACTCGCGCGGTGGAAACGGCCGAAAATCGGCGTTAGCTGCCGTACTCCGTCTCGAGGTACTCGACGATGTCGTCGCTCTCGGGCATGCCCTCGACGCCGTTGTCGGGGTCGACGAGGACGGGGACGCCGGTCTGGCCGCTTATCTCCTCGACTTCGGTCCGTTCGGAGTGCGAGCGGGGGACCATGTGCGACTCGTAGTCGAGGCCGAGCTCGTCGAGCTTGGTCGTGACCTTCGCACAGTAGGGGCAGCCTTCCAGTTCGTACAGTTCGAGGTTCGTCATCACCGAGCAGTCGGGACTCGACGGGCAAGAGCCCACCGGTCGTGTGTCCCGACCGCGCAGGGACGCAGCCGGCGACGACATCCCCTTCTCGACCGGCGACACCGACGACGTCCGGAACGTCGAGGTCGGCACGACGCTCGGTCACCGCTCCCGACGGCGGACGCCGAACGCCCTCGCCCCACGCGGAACTCCCCGAGGAACACCGCGTCGCCGAACGGATACGGCGGCAGGTTTTCACGGCCGGGCCGTCCACTCCCCGTATGAGCGCTATCGAGGAGAAACGGATGTACGGCGACCGCCGGGAGGAGACGGTCGCCTACCTCGCGACGGGACAGGGCGTGGCGACCGTGCGGGTCTCCGGCGACCGGGTGGGCCGGTTCGGGCTCGCTCACCGGACGGACGCCCGCGACGTGGCGACGACCGAGGGCGCGGTCGTCGTCGCCACCGACGAGGCCGTCCTCGTCGGTCCCGAGGAGTTCGAATCGCTGGGGTTCGGCTCGGCGGTCGCCGTCGGGACCGACCGCGAGGGGGCGGTGGTGGCCGCCGACGAGAGCGGGCGGGTCGCCCGCTATCGCGACGGCGAGTGGACGGACCTGGGAACGGTCGCCGACGCGCGGGCCATCGCGGATGGCTTCGTCGCCGCGGCCGACGGCGTCCATCGGGTCGACGGCGACGGCCTCGCGAACGTCGGCCTCGACGCCGTCCGTGACGTGGCGGTCACCGACGGCGTCCCGCTGGCGGCGACCGACGGCGGTCTCGCGAGCGATGCGAGGTCCGAACCGAGTGAGAACCTCGACGCGAACGGCGAAGCCGTGAGCAACGCGAGCGAGACCTCGTCGGAGCACAGCGCCGACGGCGGGCTCTACCGGCTGGGCAACGGCTGGCTGCGCGAGCGCCAGGGGGCCTTCCGTGCGGTCGACGCCGGGGGCGGTCACGCCCACGCCGCGACGGCCGACGAGCTATTCGAACGCGACGGCGAGGGGTGGTCGGCGGTCGACCTGCCGGTCGACGAACCGGTCGTCGGCGTCGACTACGGCGAGTGCGTCTACGCCGTCACCGCCGACGGGACGTTCCTCGTCGAGGCCGACCCCGAGACGACCGCCGACGGCGCCGGCGGCTGGCGCTCGCGCTCGCTGGGGCTTCCCGACGTGGCCGCGCTCGCGGTGGCGTGAGAGTGGAGCGACCGCGCCGTCAGTCCCGATAGTTCCGGCCGGTGAGAACCGTCAGCACCACCGCAAGGAGCGCGAGCAGCGCGCCTCCCGCGGGCCCGACCGCCCCGTCTTCGGCGGCCGCGGTCTCCGTCTCGCGGACGCTCTCGTTGAACACGACGCGGGGCTCGGTGTCGGTCTCCCCGACTGTCCACCCGTAGACGCGCGTCTGGCCGTGGTTGCCGTCGGTGTAGGAGTCGACCGTCGAGCGCTCGGCGGTCCACTCCGCCGCGGGGACCCGCACCTCGACGACCGTCCCGTTCGGGAGATGCCGGTCCACCGTCGGCCCGAGCACGAGCGACCCGTTCCCGACGAACGGGTCCGTAGACCACGAGGTCGGCGTCTCGCTCCCCGGGTCCGGGTCGAAGACCCAGTGGAACCGCATGTTCACGTGGACCACCGATCCGGACTCGAAGGTCCGCTCCGAGGACGTCGTGTCGTTGAACTCCTCGAGGAGGGCCTCGTCGCGGTCCGCGAACGCCCGGTGCAGGCGGTCGTCCGTCTCGAACCACGTCAGGTTCGCCGTCCCCTCGTCGTACTGGCGCGCCTCCGCCTCCGAGCGGGCGATATACCAGGCGTGGGTCGTCACCACCGACGCGCTCGGACTGAGGACGACTGTGACGTTCGCGTCCCGCGGCTGTGACGTGTGGTTCGGCGTCGCGGTCGGTTCCGGATCGACGGCCGCCCCGCCGTACGCCCCGGCGGACGCGAGCGCGGACGCAGCCGATAGGACGACTAGGACAGCGACGAACGCACGAAGCGAGCGGCTGTAGGAGAGGCCGCGTTCGGACGAGTCGCCGCGGTCGACTGTCGACCGGTTCGGTGTCATCTGTCGTATCCTGTCTCCTAGTTGTCGAATTCGATCCGTGGGTCCGTTCCACCAGCGCGCTACTACATGTCCTTCCTCTTCCCGTTGCCCTTGCCGTTGCCCTTCCCCTTGCCGCCGCCGCCTTTGATTTCGAGGGCGGCGCTGCCGTGGAACGTCGTGTTGCCGACCTGTCCGGTGAGGCCGGCGGCGTGTTCGCCCGTCCCGAGTTCGTCGACAAGCGGCTGGCGCGGGAACTTCACTTTGACGTAGCGCTTGCCGTCTCGGACCTCGGTTTCGGGGTTCTTGACGAACCCGTATTGCTCGTCGCTGACGGCCGGGACCGACGCCAGCGTGGTTGCTTCCAGCAGGAGGTCGTCGACCGAGCTCTCCTTCGGGAGGCCGATCCACGCGGTGACCCACTTGCCGTTTGACTTCGGGTTGATCCGCGGTGGGTTGACCTCGACCGGCGCGACCGTGATAGCGGGCTGTTCGTCGTCCGTCCCCGCCACACCCGGCGCCCGATGGGTCGTTCTGCCCTCGATGAACGGGAACCCGTCGCGCTCCACGACGTCCGACCCGTCGTCGACGATCACCGTCCGGTCGTACAGGACGTACTCCGGCGGCTCGACGCCGTGGTCGCGGAGGTGTCGGCGGAACCGCTTCGCGGTGATCGACACCGAGATGTCCTCGCTCGCCGGAACGGAGACTGTCGGACTGCTCGCCGGGCCGTTGATGATCGCACCGTCGATCTCGTTGACGAGTTCCCCCGTCTCGGGGACCACTCCGGCCCGCTTTCCGTCGGGCGTCTCGACGAGTATCTCGGGCCCGGGGATCCGCTCTTCGGTGTGGTTGATCGCCTCCTTCAGGTACGTACGGACGTGCTCGACGACGATCGAGATGATGCGGTCGGCCCTGTCGTCGATGTTCTCGATGATGTCGGCGACATCACGCTTGGCCGTTACCTTCGCGTCCCCGCTAGTCTGTGACAGGTCCCGGTCGAGGTGGAACGTCGCACCGCTCGGCGGGTCCGTGTAGGTGGTCTTCGTGGCCGAGGAGAGCGTGATGTCGGCCGACTGCTTACTATCCCTTACGACGCTCTCTCCAGCGGTCGGAGGCTGATAATCGAGTTCCAGCGAGTCCGAGCTGATCTCGATGGACGGGGTCTTGTCCGGGTCTCTGATCTCCTCCAGGGTCGGTAACTCGTCGAATTTCAGCGTATCGAACCGATAGAGCGCGATACCGTGGTCGTGGTTCCCGGGGCTGGTGTACAACGCCTGCGCATCCAGTTCCGGCCGGCGGACGTTCGTCTGTTCACCGGTCCGCTCCTCGAAAAGATAGATCCCCAGTTTCGGTTCGCTCTTGTTGACCTCGACTGAAATATCAAACTCGCCGCTGAACAGGTCTCCGCCGCCGAGGTTGAAATCCGGAATCTCGACGTCGACGTCGACCACGACCTCGGCCCACATCGAGAACAGCCACTGGATTTCGTCGTCGAGGCGCTTGGCCGTGAGCGGTTCGTCCAGCGTGATCGACGTGTCGTCGATGAGGTGGACGCTGCTCGCGATGTCCAGCCACCCCCCGTCGAGCGAGGCGCCGGTCACCGACCGCCCGATCGCGCTGCGGATGAACCCGCAGACGACGTCGCCCTCGTCCATGATCCCCCAGTCTCCGATCACGCCCAGGTTCGAGACGGGGCTGTTGAACCGGTTGGGGTCGTACATCTCGGGGAACCCGATCTGGTTGCCCGGTCCCATCGCGTGCCCGAACTCGTTAGGAGTCGACCGTCGAGCGCTCGGCGGTCCACTCCGCCGCGGGGACCCGTACCTCGACGACCGTCCCGTTCGCGAGGTGCGCGTTCAGCGTCGGTCCAACCACCAGCTCGGACCGGTTGCCGTCGAACACACCGGCCCACCGATAGCTCATCGTCGCTCCGGCGTCGCCGTACTCCGACTCCGACGCAACGGGGTCGGTCACGCCCGTCACCGTGTCACAGCGACGACTGAGCGACCCGGGTCGACCGGCGAACGCGGTACGCAGTCGGTCGTCGGCCCCCACCCACTCCAGGTCGACCGTCCCGTCTTCGTATCGGTCCGCCTCCGCCGCCGAACGCGCCGGATACTGGACGTGCAGTTCTACCCGCCCGGCGGTGGGGAACAGCGTGACGACGGTTTCGAGGTCCGGCGGTGGATACGAGAGTCCGTCGTCGTCGCTCCGACTGTCGCTCGCCGTCGCCGCGGTGCCGTGACACTCCGCCGCGACGGCAGTGGTTGCGCCAGAGGAGACAAGCAGGAGGACCGCAAGCGCGAGGAGCAACCGACCGACCGGAATGCGACCCGATCCCCTATCCCAGATCCCGTCCGGTGCGCCAGTGCCGCCCGACGGGTCGGACGAGCCGACCACGCTTCGACTTCGACTCACAGATTCCGCCTATACTATCTATTCACTCCAACCTTCACGTTCGACTACCAGACTGTGCGTCAGGTAGACAGTGTGGCATCCAGGAGCGTTCGAGTCGTCACCACCGTGGGCCCGGTCGCGAGCGAACCGAGGCGGGCCGCGTCAGTCCCGAGAGCGCCCGAGCGCGCCTGCGACGAACGCCGCCGCGGCCGCGAGTACGCCGAACCCGGCGCCGGTCCCGGTGGTCGTCTCTCGGTCGGTCGGTGACGGGGCGGACGTGGGAGGAGGTGACGCCGTCGCGGACGGGGTCGGACTGCGCGTCGATGTCGGCGTCGGGGTGGGCGTGGGTGTCGGCGTCGGCGTCGGCGTGGGGGTCGAAACGGGCGTCGGCTCCGCGACGGAGTAGGTCGCGGCGACGCCGGCGTGGTCGGAGGGCCAGACGGTCACGTCCTCGCCGTCGACGGTCGCCGCGACGCGGTCGGCGGGGTCGGCGCCGAGCCGTTCGACCGCCGTCGGGTCCGCGCCGCGCGCGAGCACGTGGTCGACCCGGGTGTCCAGACGCGAGCGCTCGTTCCGCAGGGCCGCCGCCTGACAGCAGGTGTCGCCCGGTGTCGTCCCGACGGTGGCCGCCGCGTCAGTCAGCGACGCGGTCACCGTCTCGTAGGCGTCGCCGCCGGCCGCCGGCCCGCTGTTGAGGTCCGCGCCGACGACGACGGTGCCCGTCGCGGGGAGCGCGTCGGTCAGTTCCGCGGCCTGCCGGCGGCGGACGCCCGCCTTCGACGATTCGAGGTGCGTCGAGCAGGCCGTCAGCTCCGCGCCGTCGACGGCGAGGTCGGCCAGGCAGTACCCCCGCCGGAGCGTCACCGTCAGGTCGTCGCCGAGCACCGGGTAGCTGGCCCGCGCGTCGTAGCGGTCCGAGCGCGTCTCGTGGACGTCGACCCCCTCGCGGACCAGCAGCGCGACGCGGTCGGTCAGGCGCACGTCGAGCCACTCGCCGTCGGCCTCCGCCGGGACGGACACGTCGGTCGTGACGGCGGTTGCGGCCACGTCGTAGGCGCCGCCCCGCTCGGCCAGCGCCGCGGTCACCAGGTCGAGCAGGTCGGCGACCGTCTCCCGGTCTCCCTCGCCGAACAGCGGCCGCGTCCGCACGAGCGCCGCCTCCTGGAGCGCGACCACGTCGGCGTCGGCGGCGAGCAACCCCTCGGCGATGGCGTCCGCCCGGGCTTCGTACGGGTGGCGTCGGGCCCGGGAGACGAGATCGCCGGCGATCGACCGCGCTTCGGCCAGCGAGCTGGCGTCGAACAGGTCGAACAGGTCGACGCCGAGATAGCAGTTCCAGGTGGCGACCGTCACGCCGGCGGAGCCGTCCGGGTCGGCCGCGCCCGCCGCCCGCTCGCCGACCCGATCGTCGGTGCGTTCGCCGGGTGCCGCGGCCGTCCGACCGACTGCGGCGGTCGCGAGTCCCGCCACACCGGCGAGCACCGACCGGCGGGTCCGAGCGGGGGCAGCCGAACCGCCTCGGTCGCCGTCCCCGTCACCGCCGTCACCGCCCTCGCTCGCGTCGGCCGTCGCGGGCATCGTCGGCCCTATTCGGGTGTCGCCCCTTGACGCTGTCGCACCGGTTCTCACGGTCGATTCCCGCGGCTCACCCCGCCTCCGCGACGACCCGCCCGCGAACGCGGCGCTCCTGCAACCGAAACGGTGTTTACCGGTGAACGCGTCGGGCCCGCACATGATCGTCAGCGGGTCCACGTCACAGGGGTTTGCGGCTGCACTGGCCGACGCGACGGGTCGGGACCTGGCCGCCGTCGAGTACGACCGCTTCCCCGACGGTGAACTCCAGGCCACGCTCGCCGAGTTCGCGGCCGAGGAGGCCGTCGTCGTCGGGTCGACCGTCTCGGGCGACGCCCACGTCGAACTGCTCCAGCTCCAGGACGCCGTCCGCGAGGCCGGCGCGAGCGAGGTGACCACCGTCGTCCCCTACATGGGCTACGCCCGTCAGGACCGGGCGTTCTCCGAGGGCGAACCCGTCTCTGCCCGCGCCGTCGCCCGCGCTATCTCGACGGGGACCGACCGCGTCCTCACGGTCAACCCCCACGAGACCGCGGTCTGTGACTTCTTCACCGTCCCCACCGAGCCCGTCGACGCCGCCGGCCGCCTGGCCGACCCGCTGCCCGACGGGCTGGCCGACCCGCTCTTTCTCTCGCCCGACGAGGGGGCCATCGACCTGGCGGCGACGACTCGCGACGCCTACGGCCGCGGCGCGACCGACTACTTCGAGAAGGAACGGGACTACGACACCGGCGAGGTCGCGATCGAACCGAGCGACGCAGCGGTCGCCGACCGCGACGTGGTGCTGGTCGACGACATCGTCGCCACGGGGTCGACCATGAGCGAATCCATCGCCGTCCTCACCGACCGCGGCGCCGCCCGCGTGTTCGTCACCTGCGTCCACCCGATGCTCGCCGCCGACGCCCGGACGAAACTCGAACGCGCCGGAACGACCGCAATCTTCGGTACCGACACCATCGAACGGCCGGTCAGCGCCGTCAGCGCCGCCCCTGCCGTCGCCGACCGCCTCTGAGGGCCGGTCACCTTCGAGCACTCGTCGTCGCCGAACTGGTCCCGCCACACGTGTCAATACCGGAACCTATAAGCCGAGGCTCCGTGAGCTACCGGATAGCACGGACCAATGACGGGAGACACGCACGGCACCTCGGGGGCGACGGAGGGGCCACCACTGGGGACGCTCGACCCGGACTCGGTCGAACGGATAGACGTCCACCTCAAGCGCGCGCTCGACACCGACGACACCGAGGAGAAGAACTTCCACGTACGCCACGCCAGGCAGTTGCTCGAAGCCTGTCGGGAGTAACTCACTCCGAGTCGGGTCTGACCCGTATCCGACCGTCGCCCGTGATCGTCACGTCGGTCCCCGCGTAGTCGATGGTGACCCTGACCGCCAGCGGGTCGCCCGAGCGGACGAGCATGTCCAGCGCGTCCGCGTCGACCACCTCCTGTACCGGCGGAAGTGCCGTCACGCTCCGGTTCGTGACTGCTGCGACGGCCTCCGCGACCGCGATGCTGGGCGAATCCTCTCCGTCCCAGTCGTAGTGGTCGAACGCGACGGCCTCGGACTCGTTGCTATCTGTGTCGTCACTATCATTTCCGTCCCCCCGCTTTTCGTCTCTCATGTGTCGTACTTGATTGACGACGCCGGTCGACCCGATACGTGACCGCCAATACCCTTGCTAGGGCCCCCTGTCGCATATGCCTTGTGTCGCCAGCTATCATCGGTGAAATTAATCGTCGGCTCGCACGACCCATCAGATGGCCGTACAATGATGTCCGTACTATCACTGATAAATATAGTTTCGGCTTGATATCTCGGACGGGTGAAACCGGTCGGGTACATCTGGGGTCGACACGGCGGTGGGGGATCGAAGCGTCGGGCGATCTCGGCTGGTCCCACTGGTCGAAAGAGATGGGGCGAAGACTGGCCACTCCCGCCGGTCGTTCCCACTCGCTGCGGATACCCTCGACGCAAAAAGACGGGGCAAAAAACGGGGCTCGCTCAGCTCGGCCCGGAGAGCCGGTGGCCGCGGGCCCCCGGACAGTCGTCCTACTCCCACTTGGCGCCGGGGTTGGTGACCGCGCCGGAAGGCTCGCGTGGCTCGCCTTCCGAGCCTCCGTTCGCTTCGCTCACGGAGACGCCGTTGGCGGCCGAGCCGAAGTCGCGGTGAAAGATTCCCACGTGGTATCCGTCGACAGAAACGTGGGGAAAAAGCGCCCGCTCACTCCGCTCGCGGCCGAGGAACCGCTTCGCTCGGCGGCGACTAGTCCCACTTGGCGCCGGGGTTGGTGACCGCACCGTTGGCGGCCGAGCCGAAGTCGCGGTGGTACTTGGCGAGCACGCCCGACTCGTAGTTCGGTTCGGGCTCGTAGTCTTCGAGGCGCGCCTCGATCTCCTCGTCGCCGAGGTCGACGGAGAGTTCGAGCTCGTCGACGTCGATGGTGATGGTGTCGCCGTCCTCCAGCGCGGCGATCGGACCGCCGACGAACGCTTCCGGAGCGACGTGACCGATGGAGAACCCGCGGGTCGCCCCGGAGAAGCGCCCGTCGGTAAAGAGCGCCACGTCGTCGGCGTGACCCTGGCCGGCCACGGCGCTCGTGACGCCGAGCATCTCGCGCATGCCCGGACCGCCGCGCGGCCCCTCGTTGCGGATGCCGATCACGTCGCCCGAGTCGACCTCCCCTTCCTGAACGTACTTCATCGCCTCGCTCTCCTCGTCGAAGATCCGGACCGGCCCCTCGTGGCGGCGGTACTCCTCGCCGGAGATCTTGATGACCGCGCCCTCGGGCGCGAGGTTGCCCGTCAGGATGCGGATGGCGCCCTGCTCGTTTTTGGGCTCGTCGACCGTGTAGAGGTAGTCGGCCTCGACGTCCTCGATGGCGGGCGGGTCGTAGGCTTCCAGCGCCTCGCCCATCGTCTCGCCGGTCACGGTCAGCGCGTCGCCGTGCAGGAGATCCGCCTCGTACAGCGCGTTCAGGACGACCGGGACGCCGCCGACCTCGTGGAGGTCGTTCATCACTTTCTCGCCGCCGGGCTGCAGGTCGGCGATCTTCGGCGTTCGCTTGCTGATCTCGTTGAAGTCCTCGATGTCGAGGTCGACGCCGGCCTCGGCGGCCATCGCGAGCAGATGCAGGACGGCGTTCGTGGAACCGCCCACCGCGACCTGCAGAGCGATCGCGTTCTCGAACGATTCGCGCGTGAGGAAGTCGGACGGGGTGCGCCGGGCCTCGACGACCTCGGTCGCGAGTTCGCCGGCTCGGCGGGCTTCCTCGTAGCGGCTCTCGTCCTCCGCCGGCGGGCTCGCGCTGCCCAGGGGGGCGAAGCCGATCGCCTCGGAGATCGACGCCATGGTGTTGGCGGTGAACATCCCGCCGCAGGACCCGGCGCCGGGGCAAGCTTGCCGTTCCATCTCGTAGAGTTCGTCCTCGGTCATGTCGCCGTCGGCGACGGCGCCGACGCCCTCGAAGACGTTCTGGATGGTGATCTCGCGGCCGTCGTGCTCGCCGGGCATGATCGACCCGCCGTAGAGGAAGACGCTCGGCAGGTCCGTGCGGATAGCGGCCATCATCATCCCGGGCATGTTCTTGTCGCAGCCGCCGATGACGACGAGCCCGTCCATGCGCTCGCCGAAGCTCACCAGTTCCACGGAGTCGGCGATGACCTCTCGGGAGATGAGCGAGGCCTTCATCCCCTCCGTGCCCATGGAGATGGCGTCGGAGATGGTGATCGTGCCGAACTCGATCGGCATGCCGCCGCTGTCGTCGACGCCCTCGTAGGCCTCGTCGGCGAGGTCGTCGAGGTGGACGTTACACGGTGTGATGTCGGCGGCCGGGTTGGCGACGCCGACCATCGGTGAAGACAGATCCTCGTCGTCATAGCCCATCGCGCGGAACATCGCGCGGTGGGGCGCGTGCTCGGCACCCTTCGTGACCTCGCTACTCGGGAGGTCGTCGGGCTTGTCGTCGGCCACTCCGCTCGCGCCCTCGGGTGATCCCGGTTCCTGCTGGCTCATACCTCCGCATCGTCGCCAGCGCCCTAAACCGTTTTCTACCGCGTGGTGGCCCCTCCCACTCCACGTTCGGACCCGGCCGGGTCGAGCGCAAGCGGCCTCGCCGACCGTCCGGGAAGCGAGAGCCGCGGGTCGGTGTCGCGCTCCACCGCGGGCGGCGTCGTGCGTGCGTCTGACGGGTAGTTTTGTAGGACGGGCGACAACGGTCGGTCATGCCCAGTCTCTCGGAGGCGTACGACCGCGGGGAGTGGACCGGGCGCGACCCGCGGCGCGTGTCGGCGGGCGGCGGTCTGTTCGTCGTCGGTGCGCTGGCCGTCGTGAGCGCGATCCTCGTGTTGACGACGGACCTGGCCGCCGTCTTCGACGCGACGAGCACGACCGACGCCCGTCGCGTCGCGGGCGTCCTCGCCGGGCTGGGGATCCCGGCGATGTTCGTCGGCGTCGTCGCCGTCCTGCCGGCCAGCCGCCGCGAGCGATTCGGCGCGCTCGCCGGCGCCGCCGTCACCGTGGCGGGCGTCGTCATGTACTGGCGGGTCTACCCCCAGCGGTGGGTCGAGGCCAGCGACTCGATGGCCTTCCCGACCGCGATGCTCTATTTCGTCGGCGGGAGCGTCGCGCTGTGGTTCGTCCTCTCGGCCGTCGCCTCGTTCAAGCTCCGCAACAACCCTCAGGGGACCGTCCGCCTGGAAGTCACCCGCCAGGGCGAGACCGAGGAGATCCACGTCACCCGCAGCGAGTACCAGCGCTACAAGCGCGCCGTCCAGGGCGACGCCGACGACAGCGAGGCCGTCGCCGAGGAACTGCGCGCGCTCCACCGGGACTGAGCGCGCGGCTCGCTCGTTTTCTCGACGGTCGACACCGCCGACAGCGACGCGAGCGGCGCCGTCGTCGGACTAAGACACCAACTTTTATGATAGACACGCAGTACCACGATCGTGTGATGAGTCTCAGGGATCGACCGTCGAGAGAGTCACGCACGGGACGGACCGCGAGGACGACGCTGGCGCGCGCGCTGGCGCGGGTACAGGGTCACGTTCGGACCTGGCCGAAGCGATACGTCGAGATGCGCGCGGGGCGGGTTCGCGAGCGGTAGCCACCGATCGTCTCCTCGGGTGCTGGCGCCGGCCAGTGGCGACGCCGGTCCGCTGACCGTCGGCTTTATTCGACGGTAGGAACAACGAGCGGTCGATGCGAATCGAGCCCATCCACGCCCGGTACCCCTGGCGGGGGGAGTCGCGACAGGCCGTCGGCGAGGCCGGCGTCGACCTGGCGGCCGTCGTCGCCGACGACGCCGCCGTCGTCGAACGGGGGGTCGAGCGCGTGGTCTGGGCGTTGGAGGACGGCACGGTCGGCGACGGCCACGACGTCGACCGGATCGAACTGCTCTCCTACCCGGTCGCGCGCGTGCTCGTCTCGCTCGTCGACGAGCACGTGCTGACGCGCAAGTACGCCCAGGCCGAAGCCACTGCCGCCCGCGAGCGCTTCACCGCCGACTTCGCCGACACCACGGAGTTCAAATCCGCCAGCACGCCCCGGCTCACGCTCTCCGAGTTGCTCGCGGAGTTCGACCTCTCCGGGGCGATCCGGGCGGCCGACGGGACCGTCGGCGACGGCTCGGCCGTCGTCAGTGACGGCGCCTCCCGGGAGTTCCGCGTCGAGGTGGGCACGTACCTCGACCTCGCCGCCGACCAGCGAGGCGACGAGTGGCGGCTGGTCAACCGACCCCTGTCCGACGGCGAGGTCCTGATCGACGGCGAGGAACTGGTCGCGCTCCTACGCCAGGCCGTCCGCCACCGTGTCGACGACGGCCTCCCCCTCTCGGTGCCCGACGCCATCGCCGACGAACTCACCGAGCAAGCCGAGGAACTCCGCCAGCGGCTCTCCGAGCTGGATCTCACCCGCGACATCGACACCGTCGTCCCCGAGCTGTTCCCACCTTGTATGAAACACCTCCTCGACAAGGTTCAGCAGGGCGAGCACCTCGAACATCACTCGCGGTTCGCCATCGCTTCCTTCCTGACCAGCATCGGCATGACGACCGACGAGATCGTCGACATCTTCGAGGTCAACCCGGGCTTCGGCGAGGAGGCCACTCGCTACCAGGTCGACCACATCCGCGGCGCGACCAGCCCGACGGACTACTCCCCGCCCGCCTGCGCGACGATGCAGTCCTACGGCGACTGTATCGGCAAGGACGAGATCTGTACGGAGGAGATCAACGAGTCCCACCCGCTGAACTACTACGAGTATCAGCTCGACGAGGCCGAGGAGGACGACCTGACCGACTGGCGGGAAGCGCACGAGGACGGTGACGACGGGGACGGAGAGAGCGAAGACGCCGAGCACGGAGCGGCCGAAGACGGAGACGGAGACGCTGCGGACGCCGAAGACGCCGAAGCCTGACCGGTGCCCGAGCGGTGGTGGCGGCTACTCCTCGTCGAAGTTCGCCCGGTACAGGATCAGTCCGGCGACGGCCATGATGAGGACGAACAGGCCGACGACACCGACCATGACGAGCCCGCCGTCGGGCTGGAGCACGGGCGCGGCCGAGCCGTTCCCGGTGGCGTTGCCGGGGTCGGCGTAGTTGGAGCTGACGACGTAGGCCGCACCGACGAACAAGACGACCGAGGCCGCCGAGATCCCGAGTTCGACGGCGAACTTCCGGTCGATTTCCATGGCCGTGGCTTTCCCCGGCCCGGGCAAAAGCGCTTCGAAGCGCGCGTTCACCGACCCCCGACCGGCCGCCAACGCGTCGGCGTCGTCGACCCGCCGGGTTCACACGCCCATACCCGCGACGGACTTAGGTGCGTTCGGAACCTACGTTTCGAGTGGACGCAGTCGCGAGAAACACCAGCGTCCGAACGCCTATGTCCGAATCACGTACCCCTCCCCAGGTCAGGAAGACCGCACTCGCACCGGACGTTCGGCGGCTCGACGAGCGGGCCGCCCGCGCCTGGACCGAGCGCATGGCCGTCCGCCCGCTGGGCGGCGGCCGCTACGCCGTCGACAGCCAGAGCGGCGCGACCTACGTCGTCGACCTCCCCGCGGGCACCTGTACCTGCCCCGACTACCAGATCCGCGGCGAGCACTGCAAACACCTCCGTCGCGTCGGCATCGAGATCACCGTCCGACGCGTACCCGCACCGGGCAAACGCGCGGCCGTCTGCGACGCCTGCGGGATCGAAACGTTCGTCCCCGAACGCGTGGGGCCGCCCGACCTCTGTCCCGCCTGCCGACTCGAACCCGGCGACGTCGTCAGCGACCGCGAGACCGACGACCGCCTCGTCGTCGCCCGCGTCACGCCCGCCCGCGCCGACGGGGTCGTCATCGAGGGCGTCGGCGAGACCGTCGCCGACTACGCCACCAACGAGGGGTACCCCACCGACGACCTCGTCGTCGAGGCGGTGTATCTGGGCGACCTCGCCCGCCGGGAGTCGCCGCGCCGGTACTCGTTCCCCCTGTCGCGGCTGGAGCGGGTCGACGACGCGGCGGTCGTCGACCGGCGGCTGCGCGAGCGCGTCACGGCCTGAAATCGAATATTTCCGCAGGAGTCCGGCTGCAGGGCAGCGACCGACGGCCCCGGCGTCCGCTTCGACTCCGCACCCGCCCACGACGCCTCCCGTAGCACCATCGCCACCACTATGAGTCAGCTGTCCGACAGTCTGTCATGGATTGGTCGGAGTTCCCCGGTCGTGGAACCGGAGGTGGTGATCGTCGTCCTCGTCGGACTGTTCGTGCTCGGCGGCGGCGCTGGCCTCGCACTGGCCAACGTGTTTCAGTTCGTCGGTTGGGTCGGTGGGCTCGTGTATCTTCTCGACCGCGCCCGCGCCACCGTTCAGGGGTGAACCCGAATTACAGCATCTCCGCGGCCTCTTCTTTCGAGAGGTCGCCGCGTTCGAACGCCGAGAGGACGTCGAGGGTACCCTGGTCGGGACCGTCGTCGGCGACTTCCTCCAGGGTGACCTTCTCGGAGTGGCCGACGAGTTCGTCGAAGTCGACGCCGTGGGCCAGCGCGGTCTCCTTCTTGACGCGGTAGTTGCCGCCGTCGGTGACGTGGACGGCCTCGTCACCGGGGTGGAAGAAGTACCAGTCCTCGCGGTCGAAGCGGACGCCGATGCGGGGTTTGGCGCCGAAGTTCCGCGAGAAAAAGAGCAGCGCCTCGACCTCCTCGCCGTCGAGGTAGATGGGGTCGCCGGCGGAGGATTTGGCCTCGACGGCGTAGAAGTCCTCGCCGTCGCCGGCCAGCACGTCGGGGAGCTCGCGCTCGGTGGCGCTCCCGCTGGCGGGCGCGCGCATGACCGCGAACCCCGCCGCGTCGAGTTCGTTGACGAGTTCGCGCTCGCGGCGGTCGCCCTTCGCGTTCGAGTTCGCCATCTGCCCGACCATTGCCGACGGCCGGCTAAAGACTGTCGGGACCGGAGCGGAAGTGGTCGCCAGACGGCGCGGTCGCGGACCGGCGGCGCGCCGGCCGCGCTCAGTCGCCGAGCGCGACGGTGGCCATCGCAGAGGGGGTCTCCCAGACGGCGTCGGAGTCGTCGTGCCAGGCGACCTTCGCGTCGCGCCTGACGCCCCCTTCGGCGTCGTCGACGACGTGGACGTCCATACCGAGGCGGTCGCCGGCGAAGGGCACGACGCCGTAGGGTTCCCAGGGCACCGCGATCTCGGTCCGCCAGCCGTCGCCCGTCTCGGTCACCGCCGCGTCGACGGGGTCAGCGGTGGCCGAGTTGGCTCCCGGCGTCACCCGGCCGGAGCCCGCCTCGACGACGAGCTGGAGGTCGTTCGCGCCGTCGTACTCCTCGCCGCCGTCGTGTGCCAGGTCGAGGTACAGTTCGACCGCGTCGTGGTCCAGCACCGCCTCGTCGGTCACCGTGACGAGGACGTACAGCGCGCGCCCGTTCCACAGCGCTCGCCACTCGCCGGTCACGTCCGACGCCGTCTCCGCCCAGACCCGCGCGTCGATCGGGTGGGGCGGCGTGTCGGCCCAGGCGTCTTCTACCGACCGATCGACGGTCGGCGCGTCGCCGGCGGCGGGGATCGTCGCCGTCGCTTCGGCGGGGGTGACCGTCGTGAACTGGACGGTCGCAGGGCGTGACTCCCGACCGGCCCCGTCGACCGCGGTGGCGCTCACTGTGTAGCGCTCGCCCGGGCTGAGCCCCGTCAGCTCGTACGACTGGCGAGACCCCCGAACGATTCGCGGCTCGTCGTCGAGCGCGATGCGGTACTGCACCACGTCGCTGCCGTTCGGGCTCGCTGGCGCCACCCACACGAGCGTCGCCGTCGTCTCCCCGATCGACGAGAGCCCCAGGCTCTCGGGCGGTCCCGGTGGGCGGTCGGTCGGTACTACCGTCGCGGTCGGCGCGTCCGCGCCCGCCGGCGGCCAGTGGCGCTCGCGCTCGGCCGCCAGCCACCGCTTGACGAGTTCCCCCATGTATCGGTCGCCGCCGCGGAGGGTCCACTCGGCGTCGAACATCGGCGGGACCCACCGGGAGTCGAACGCGCGGGCGCACCAGCCGACGTTGTCGTGACTCGTGAGCCACGCCCGGAAGGGTCGGCCCCACGACGACGTCGTGGCGGCGAAATGCGAGTCGACGTTCGCGTCGTCGACGTACCCCCACTCGGTGACGAACACCGGGACCGACAGCGCCGGGTCGCCGAACGTCGCCTCCCAGGTCTCCGGTTCCCAGGAAGGGTAGACGTGCGCGGAATAGACGACGGCGTCGTCGGCCAAGGGCTCTTCGGCGGCGTACGCCGTCAGCGACGACCACCGCGGGGAGCCGACGACGACGGGGGTCTCCGGCGCCCGCTCGCGGACGAACGCCACCCACGGTTCGGCGTGTTCTTTCCAGGTCCGCCAGGCCTCGATCCCCCCCGTCGCCGGCTCGGTCGGTTCGTTGAACAGTTCGTAGAGCACGTGACTCTCCTCGGCGTAGCGCGGCGCGACCGTCCGCCAGAAGCGCCGCAGTCGGTCGTCGATGGCGTCCGTGTCGTAGCGCTCGGTCGCGTGGTAGTCGATCAACAGGTAGACGCCCCGCTCGGCCGCCAGCGCGACGATCTCGTCGAGATACTCGCGTGCGAACCGCTCGACGCCCACGCTGTCGAGGGTCTGGGGCGTCGCGGGGACCCGGAGAACGCGGCTGTGCCAGCCCGCTCCGGCGTCGGTCGCGAGTTCCAGCGTCTCCCGGTACCCCTTCCCGCGGGCGTCGGCCCGCTCGCTCCCCCACACCGGCCCCGGAACGTTCACGCCCCGCAGGACGATGCGGTTCCCCGCCGGGTCGGTGAGCCATCGCCCGTCGACCGACAGCCGCGGCGGCCCCACCGCAGTCGACTCCTCGCCGGACCCCAGAATCCCACCGCAGCCCGCCACCCCCGCGAGCGACCCGGCGCCGACGCCCGACAGGAATCGTCGTCTTCGCATATCCGACAGTTTCGGGGTGACGCCTAAAACGGTAGTGTCGTAGTTATCAGTAAAGATTCTAACGGCTCGAACCGATAACAGTGCTGGAGTTGGCGTTTTCCAGGGCACGACTCGAGTATCAGGGACAGTGCTGTCGGCGACAGATCAGGGTTCGCGGTCGTCGGTGTCGACGTCGTCGTCGAACGCGTCGGAGACGACGAAGCGGGCGCCCTCGTCGTAGTCGCGGTCGACGGTGACGGTCCAGCCGTGCGCTTCGACGACGGTGTCGACGATGGCGAGGCCGAAGCCGGTGCCGTCCTCGTCGGTCGTGTGCCCGTATTCGAAGACATCGTCGACGGTTTCGGGTGGGATGCCGGTGCCGTCGTCGGCGACGGCGAAGCCGGTGTCGGTGAGTTCGACCGTGACCGTCAGGGCGTCGCCGTCCGCGTCGTCGCCGGAGGAACCGTGTTCCACGGTGTCCTCGGGAGCTTGCGACCGAGGGCTCGTCGAGCCGTGCTCGACGGCGTCGTCGGCCCCTGGCCGACTGCTCGTGGAACCGTGTTCCACAGTGTCCTCGGGAGCTTGCGACCGAGGGCTCGTCGAGCCGTGCTCGACGGCGTCGTCGGCCCCTGGCCGACTGCTCGTGGAACCGTGTTCCACGCTGTTCCGGAAGAGGTTCTCGAAGGCCTGTCGGAGGCGGTCGGGGTCCGCCGCGATAGTGCGGGACTCGGGCACCGTCAGCGTCGCCGACCCGCTGTCGACGGTCGCCCAGGCGTCGCGAGCGACGGTCGCCAGGTCGACCGACTGGGTCTCCTCGATGTCCTGGCCCTGTCGGGCCAGCGCCAGCACGTCGCTGATTATCTCCTCCATCCGCAGGTGAGCGGAGTCGATCTTCTCGACGTGTGCGTCCAGCGCTTCGGCAGCGTCCTCGCCCACGTCGTCGACTTTCCGATCGATCAGCTGGAGGTGTCCGCTGGCGACGTTCAGCGGGTTGCGAAGGTCGTGAGAGACGGTACTGGCGAACTGGTCGAGGCGCTCGTTCTGCCGTTCGAGTTCCGCGCGCGAGCGCTCTGCGCGCTCGCGCGCTGTCTCCGCTTCCCGGATCTGGCTCCGCAGCGCCTCGCGCATGTCGTCGAACGCGACGAACAGCCGCCCGATCTCGTCCTCGCGGGTCGTCGAGAGGTCCACGTCGAGGTCGCCGTCCGCCATGGCCTCCGCGCGTCGACGCAACCGGAGCAGCGGGACGACGGTCCCGCGGCCGAGGACGAACCCGACGACCGCGAGCGTCGTGATCGAGGCGGCGACGAGGACGACCACGTTCCGCCCGACGGTCTCGCTGGCCTGGTAGAGCTGCGATTTGGGCGCCTCGGTCACGACGACCCACGGAGTGTCCGGGACCGGCGCGAACGCGAGCACGTCCGAGGCCCGCTCGCGGCTCGCCGGCTCCCCCGCGACCGCCCGCTCGAACGCCGCCGTCTCCGCCAGCGGGCTCGGCGCAGTCTGCCGGGAGGCGAACACGTTCTGCCCCTCGGGGTTCAGCAGCTGCGTCCGGACGATCGAGCGGGTCCGGTGGAGCTGCTCGAAGTCGGCGCGCACGTCGCCGACGACGACGAGCACACCCTCCCCGACGCGGACCCGCCCGGCGAAGGCCATCAGCAGGCGACCGTTGGACTCGTAGGCTCGGTTCGAGACGCCGACGCGGAACTCGTCGCCCGACGCGTTCCGCGCCACCGCGATCGGCCCCGCCCAGTCCGGTCGCCTGGCGTCGACCGCGCTCCCCTCGAGGTCGGCGACCGTGCTGGCGAGGATCGTCCCGTCGGCGCCGACGTAGTGGATCCCCGCCACGTCCGCGCTGGCCTGTACCTGCGAGGCCTCGAGCGTCTCGCCGATCCGCTCCGGGTTCTCGGTGGCGTAGACGTTCGACCCCGAGAATCCCCGGACCTGCGCCCGCATGCCTGCCAGCCACTCGCCGACCGAGTCGGCCTGCACCGTCGCCGTCGACCGGAGCGTGTTCTCCGCGTCGTCGTCGATGATCCCCCGGATCTGGACGTAGCTCCCGACCCCGACGGCCGTGACCAACAAGATTACGACCGCCATCGCGACTGCGAACTTCAGCGCGTAGCTGCGCCGGACCGGCCCCGGGACCAGCCGCCCGGCGACGCCCCGGACCGACCCCGCCCTGTCGCCGGTTTCGGCCCCGTTCGCGTCCGATCCCGCCGCGTTCGATCCGTCCATCGTCGTCGCTCCCGTCGTACTCTCCCACACGCTCCCTTGAGCGTTGTCCTCCGATTCTCAGGGTTTGATCGGCAGTGATTTATATATCGACTGGCCATTCAGTCAGATATGTCGGGGGACGATTCGACGCGCGCGGCGATCATGGACGCCACCTTCCGCGCGCTCGCGAAGCACGGATACGCCGACCTGACGGTCCAGGCCATCGCCGACGAGTTCGAAAAGAGCAAGTCGCTCATCCACTACCACTACGACTCGAAGGCGGATCTCATGGTCGCCTTTCTCTCGCACCTGCTCGACGAGTTCATCGACGAGGTGGAGGGCGGCGGTCCGGACGACCCCCGCGAACGACTCCACCGGATGGCCGAGATCGTCGTGGTCGGCCTGGGCGACGACGCGGCGACCCGCGACTTCCACACCGCGCTGCTGGGGATGCGCGCCCAGGCCCCCTTCGAACCGGACTTGCAGGACCAGCTCGTCGAGAACGACCGGCTCATCCGCGGCGTGATCGCCGACATCGTCCGCGAAGGGGTCGAGTCGGGGGAGTTCCGCGAGGTGGACCCCGAGCGCTACGCCGCGCTGTTTCGCTCGGCCATCGAGGGCGCGCAGTCCCACGACGTGATCCTCGGTGACGCCGCCCCCACCGACGAGGCCTTCGCCGGGATCGAACGGTACCTGATCGGCGACCTGCTGATGGCGAGCGAGGACCGACCCGCGAGCAGCCGATCGTCCGACGGCGCCGACGACGGAGGGGCGTGACCGCGTGACGGACCGAGCGGACGAGCCGTCGGCCGACACGACGGATCTCTCGGAAGACGGTCCGCCGGACGACCCCGGGCGTGGGAGCGACTACGACCTCACCGAGGGGTCGCTCCTCCGTCCGCTCGTCGCCCTCTCGGCGCCGATCGTCTTCACGCAGCTGCTGCAGGTCGTCTACAACCTCGTCGACACCTTCTGGGTCGGGCGACTCGGTGGCGACGCCGTCAGTGCGCTCTCTTTCTCCTGGCCGCCCGTGTTCGTGCTCATCTCGCTGGGCGGCGGGCTCACCCTGGCCGGGAGCGTCCTCGTCGCCCAGCACAAGGGCGCCGGCAACCTCGAACGGGTCAACGAGGTCGCCGGCCAGACGCTGGCGTTCGTCACCCTGTTCTCGCTCGCGCTCGGGGCGATCGGCTACCTGCTCGCCCCCGCGTTCCTCCGGCTCATCGGCGCCGACCCCGGGACGCAGGTGTTCACCTACTCCCTGGAGTACATGCGAGTGATCTTCCTCGGCGTCTGGTTCATGTTCGGCTTCTTCGTCTTCCAGTCGCTGCTGCGCGGGTGGGGCGACACCCGCACCCCGATGTACCTCATGGCCGTCAGCGTCGCCGTCAACGTCGTCCTCGACCCGATTTTCATCTTCGGGTTCGTCGACAACCCCCTGTTCGGCATCGTCGGGATGCGCGGCCTCGAAGCGGATCTGCTGGCCGCCACCGGGTTCACCGGTCACGGCGTTCGAGGCGCGGCGATGGCGACCATCCTCTCGCGGGCGCTCGCGACGGTTCCGGGCGTCGCGCTCCTCTTTTCGGGCCGGCTCGGTCTCTCGCTGTCGCTCGCCGACCTGCGGCTGGAGCGGGCGACGGTCCGGAAGATAATCGAGATCGGCTACCCCGCCAGCATCGAGCAGAGCTCGGGCGCGCTGTCGTACACCGCGATGACGGCCATCGTCGCGGTCATCGGCTCGACGGCCGTCGCCGCCTTCGGCATCACCGCCCGCCTGACCTCGTTCGTCTTCCTCCCGGCGGTCGGACTCGGGATGGGCGTCGAGACCGCGGTCGGCCAGAACCTCGGCGCCAGGCGGGCCGACCGCGCCCGAAAGGCCGTCTATCTCGCCGTCGGGATGCTCGTCGCCGCCTACGTCGTCGTCAGCGCCGTCGGAGTCTACTGGGCGCGGGACATCGTCGGGGTGTTCATCGCCGGCGAGGAGGCCGCCCGGATCGTCGACATCGGGGAGACCTACATGTTCATCGTCGCGCCTACCTTCGCGTTCATGGGCACCTTCCACGTCGTCAAGGGCTGTTTCAACGGCGCCGGCAACACCCGCGCCGCGATGATCATGTCGGTGACCTCCGTCTGGGGCCTGCAGGTCGTCCCCGCGTGGTTCCTGGTGACGAACTTCGACATGGGCACCACCGGCGCCTGGTGGGCCATCGCCGTCATGCACGTCGGCTCGGCGCTCATCGTCGGCGCCTGGTTCCTCCGAGGCACCTGGACCGACACCGTCGTCGAGGAGGAGGAGTCGGTGGCGGCGCCCGCGGACTGAATCCGGTTCGCCGGTGGCATCTCCCTCTCGCCGCCACTCGCTCGATCCAGGCCGACGCTTCCGCGACCGCCACTCATTTATTTGATTGAGTACTCAATCAAGAGCGTGACCGACGACGCCGCGGACGCGAGCGCGACGACGGAGGGCGATCCGCCGGGCGACAGTGAGGGGGACCAGCCAGACGACGAGCCGGCTGAGACGGCGGCGGACGGCGGTGACGGCCCCTCGACCGAGGACGAGATCCGGTGGGCGGCGATCGACGTGCTGGTCGAGCACGGGTTCGACGAGTTCACCACCCAGGCGGTCGCCGACGCGGCGGGCGTGAGTCAGTCGCTCGTTCACTACTACTTCGAGACGAAGGCCGACCTCGTGCGGTCGATGTTCGAGCGGGGACTCGACGTCACGACCGCACAGGTCGAGTCCGCCGTCGACGACGACGACCCCCGCGAGCGACTGGTCGGGCTGGCGCGGTACCTGCTCCGCGGCGAGGGCGTCGACGAGCCCGTCCAGTTCAACCGGATGGTGCTCGGACTGCAGTCGCGGGCGCCCTACGACGAGGACCTGCGCGACGTGGTCGCGTACAATCACTCCTTTCTCCGGGAGTACGTCGTCGAGGCCGTCGAGGAGGGGATCGACTCGGGACGGTTCCGCGAGGTGGACCCCGAGGTGTTCGCCGCCGCCTACGTCGCGGCGATGCGGAGCGCGAACGACTGGCGGGCCATCTTCGGCGACGAGGGCGACTGGGACCTGGTCCTCGCCGGGCTCGAGGCGATCGTCGACGACTACCTCGTCCGGGAGGACCACGAGTGAGCGACCAGTCGACGACGGCGGTCGCGACCCGTTCCCGACGGGACCGCCGGTCGTTTCAGGCTCCGGGGCACTTCCGTGCCACGGCCACCCACACCACCGCCAGCGCTTTCCATCCGGCGGCGACAGATCAGCGGACGCCGCGGTTCCGCACCGCCGCCCCCCGAGGTGATCCACAGTGAGCGAATCGTCAGAGTCCGCCGAGTACGAGGTACCCGACCACGTCGGGAACCCGCTGGTCCACCTGGTCCGGCGCTACGCCAGGCCCTACGGCGCCCGCTATCTCGTCGCCATCGTCGGGACGGCGCTGGCGCAGATCCCCCAGCGCGTCCCGGCGCTGGTCGTCGGGGTGGCGCTGGACGCAATCCTCCTGTCGAGCACGCCCTACAGTCTCCCGCTCGTCCCCGACGGCTGGATCCCGACGACGACCGAAGGGCAGGTCACCTTCACTATCGGCCTGCTCGCCGGCGCCTTCGCGCTGGACGGCGCGCTGACCTGGCTCTCCGGGCGGGTCGCCGGCACCGCCCGCCTGCGCACGCTGCACGATATCCGCGTCGACACCTTCGACGCGCTGGTGGGTCGCGAGATGGACTTCTTCGACCGCCACCAGACCGGCGACGTGATGAGCGTCCTCAACAACGACGTGAGCAACCTCGACGGCTTCGGCAACAACGCCGTCCAGGGGCTGCGCTTCGTCACCCAGATCGCCGTCGCCTTCGCGTTCATGGCGCTGTTGCACGTCCGCCTGGCGGCGCTGTTGCTCGTCCTCCCGGTCGGGCTCGGGCTGCTGGGCCGCTGGTACACGACCCGGGTCGAACCCGTCTACGAGGACGTGCGCGAGAGCGTCGGCCGGATCAACGCGCGCCTGGAGGACAGCATCGACGGCATCGCGACGGTCAAGAGCTTCGCCCGCGAGGACCGCGAGCGGGCGGCCGTCGCATCGGCGTCCCGCGAGTACCGCGACCGCAACTGGTCGGTCGTCCGCCTGCGACTCCTCTTCAACTACAGCAGCTGGTCGGTGTCGTCGTACTCCTTCGTCGGCCTGTTCGCGATCGGCGCCTACATCAACCTCGAGGGTGCCCCCCCGTTTCTGGGTCACTCGCTGACCGCCGGGACCTTGCTCACCTTCCTGCTGTACAGCAAATCGTTCTACGGCCCGATCCGCCAGCTCATGCTCGACGTGCTCGACAGCTACGAGAACGCGCTGGCCTCCAGCAAACGCATCGTCGCCGTCCTCGAGACCGACCGGCAGGCGAACGAGACCGGCGACGACCTCCGCGTCACCGGGGGCCGCATCGAGTACGACCGCGTCGACTTCGGCTACGAGAGCAGCGACGAACAGCAGCTCTCGGACGTGAGCTTTACGGCCGAGCCGGGTTCGCTCGTCGGTATCGTCGGCCCGACCGGCGCCGGCAAGTCGACGATCACGAAACTGCTCTTTCGCTTCTACGAGGCCGACGCGGGCAGGGTCACCGTCGACGGCCAGGACGTGACCGACGTGTCCCCGCGGAGCCTGCGCGAGCACCTCGGCTACGTCTCCCAGGACCCGTTCCTGTTCTACGGGACGATCCGCGAGAACATCGGGTACGGGGTCCGCGAGGGCGACCAGCGGGAGCCCTCGGAACGCGCGAGCGGCGACAGTGGAGCCGCGAGCGACGACGCCAGTGACGCGGACGTCGAACACGCCGCGAAGCTCGCGGGCGCTCACGACTTCGTCACCGATCTGGACGACGGCTACGACACGCAGGTCGGCGAGCGCGGCGAGAGCCTCTCGGGGGGCCAGCGCCAGCGGATCGCCATCGCCCGTGCCCTGCTCCGGGAGCCGGAGATCCTCGTCCTCGACGAGGCGACCAGCCACGTCGACAACGAGACCGAGCGCCAGATCCAGGAGAGCATCGACGCGCTGGCGGGCGAGCGGACGACGCTCGCCATCGCCCACCGGTTGTCGACCGTGCGCAACGCGGACACCATCGTCGTCGTCGACGACGGCCGGGTCGTCGAGCAGGGAAGTCACGAGGAACTCGTCGAGCGCGACGGCCTGTACGCCGACCTCTGGAGAGTGCAGGTGGGCGACACCGACGCCGTCTCGGAGACGTTCCTGCAGCGGGCGCGTGCGGAGGACCGGCCCTCCGAGCGCATCGAATCCGCGATCGACGGGGAGGCGTCGCGATGAGCGATAGCGAGGAACGACCCGCGAGCGACGAGGGCGGAAGCGAGAGCGGCCGCGGAGCCATCGCGGCGGCGGCCGACGACGTGCGCCGGCCGCTCCTCTCGCTGTTGCGCGACGGCGGCCGCGGGAACCTGCGGTGGGTCGGCGCCGGCACCGTCTCGTCGGTGATCGCACAGTTCCTCTCGAACCTCGACATGTTCGTCGTCGGGCTCGCCTTCGACGCGATGTTCAACGGAGAGGGCTACGACCTGCCGCTCGTGCCGGCGGGATGGATCCCGGCCGAGCCGACCGGGATGCTCTGGTTCACCGCCGCGCTGCTGGTCGGCCTGAAGCTCGTCGACATGACCTTCGGGATCGTCGCCGAGTACTCGTTTTTCCTGTTCGCCCAGCGCACCCTCCACCGTATCAGGGTCGACGCCTTCGACCGGGTCCAGCGCCTGGACATGGGATTCTTCGACACCCAGCAGACCGGCGAGGTGATGAGCGTCCTCAACAACGACGTGAACTCCCTGGAGCAGTTCCTCGAAGTCGGCCCGAACCTCGGGGTCGTCGCCGCCGCGATGTTCGCCAGCTCCGTCGTCTACATGGCGCTGTTGAACTGGCAGCTCGCGCTCGTCTCCGTCGCCGTCGCGCCCCTGTTGCTGGCCGCCAACGTCTGGTTCGGCGCGCGCCACGAAGCGCGCAACGACGACGTGCGCGAAGAGACCGGGATCCTGAACGCCCTGCTGGAGACGAACATCAGCGGTATCCAGACCGTCAAGGCGTTCGGCGGCGAGCGCTACGAGACCGAGCGGGTCACCGACCGGTCGGCTACCCATCGAACGGCGAGCTGGCGCGCCCACATGGTCGGCGTCGGCCACCAGCCCGCCCTCCGGATGATCGCCGGCGTCGCCTTCGTCGCGACGCTGTTCGTCGGCACCGAGTGGGCCATCGACAGCCGATTCTGGTTCCTGCCCGGCACCATCACCGCCGGCGAGCTCGTCCCGTTCATGTACTACACCCAGCAGCTCGTCCTCCCGGTTCGCTTCCTCGCCTGGGTGACCGGCCTCTACAAGGGCGCCACAGCCTCCGCGAAACGGATCCTCGGCGTCCAGCGCATCGAACCGCCCCGCGAGGACGGACGCACGGAACTCAACGACCCCGACGGCCGCGTCGAGTACGACGACGCGTCCTTCGCCTATCCCGGAACCGACGAGCGCGTCCTCCACGACATCGACCTGGCCGTGGAATCGGGCGAGACCGTCGGCCTCGTCGGCGAGACCGGCGCCGGCAAGTCCACCCTGCTAAAGCTCCTTCAGGCGTACTACGACCCCGACGAGGGGAGCGTCCGCGTCGACGGCACCGACGCCCGCGACATCACCCGCGAGAGCCTCCGAACCTCGATCGGCTACGTCGCCCAGGACCCGTTCCTGTTCACCGGGACGATCCGCGAGAACATCGCCTACAGTGTCGACGACGCTACCGACGACGCGGTCGAGGCCGCCGCCCGCGAGGCCGGCGCCCACGAGTTCATCGCGAGCCTGGAGCAAGGCTACGACGCCGAGGTCGGCGAGCGCGGCGTCATGCTCTCGGGCGGCCAGCGCCAGCGCATCGCCCTCGCTCGTGTGCTGTTGGCGGACCCGCCGATGTTCATCTTCGACGAGGCGACCAGCCACGTCGACAACCGGACCGAGGTACTGATCCAGCGCTCGCTCGACGCGGTGACCGAAGACCGCACCACCTTCGTCGTCGCCCACCGCCTGTCGACGGTGCGAGACGCCGACCGCATCGTCGTCGTGGACGACGGCGCGATCGTCGAACAGGGCACCCACGACGAACTGCTCGACCTGGACGGGAAGTACGCCGACCTCTGGAAGGTGCAGGTGGGCGCCGTCGGGACCTGAGGACGGTCCGGGCCGACGTCGTCGCGACTGCCGGGGGCGAAGCGCTTACCCGACTGTTGGCCCTACTTCCGGCCAGATGAGCGACCCAGCCATCACGCTCTACCGGCTGCAGGCCTGCCCGTTCTGCGAGCGGGTCGTCCGCACCCTGGAGGCGTACGACCTCGACTACCGCTCGCGGTTCGTCGAACCCATGCACAGCGACCGCGACGCCGTCCAGCGATTGACCGGCAAGCGCTCCGTGCCGGCCATCGTCGACGAGTCGACCGGCGTCACGATGTCCGAGAGCGCCAATATCGTCGAGTACCTCGAGGCCACCTACGGCGAGCGCTCGAAGGGAGGCGCCTGAATGGACCTGCCCTTCGAGGTCGTCGACCTCCCCGAGACCGACCACCCCGAGGTCGGCGACCGCGTCCCCGACTTCGAGCGCCCGCTCGTCGGCCCCGAGTTCTGGGAGGACGTCGCCCTCTCGACGCTGACCGACGAGGCGCCGGTCGTCCTCCTCTTTCACTCGATGGACGGCGCCTTTCCCGCCACCTACGTCTGGAACGAGGTCCGCGACCGCGGCTGGCTCGACCGCGACGACTGCCAGGTCGTCGGGCTGTCGATCTCCTCGCCGTACGAACACGCCGACCTGATCGAGGACCGCGGCGTCGACGCGCGGCTGTACTCCGACCCGAGCAACGGGGTCGCCGAACGGTTCGACATCGTCAACGACCTCGACGGGATGGCCGGCGTCGAGGAACCGCGCCCTGCCGTCTTCGTCCTCGACGGCGAACGGGTCGTCCAGTACGCCTGGGTCGCCGACGAGTGGCCCGACTTCCCCGACTACGACGACGTCGAAGCGGCGATGGACGAGCTGTAGCGCCCGATTCGGCGGTCTTCGGCCGCTGGCACGCCGCCACGGACACCGACGAGACCCGGTGACATCGATGTCAGCGCCTTTTGAAGTACCGCGAGCGCGTAGGAGCACCAATGGCAGATCCGAACCCGACACCGGGCATCCACCACGTCACCTGTATCGCGGGCGACCCCCAGCAGAACATGGACTTCTGGGTCGAGACCCTGGGCCTGCGCCTGGTCAAGCGCTCGATCAACCAGGACGACCCCGGCACCTACCACTTCTTTTTCGCCGACGCGGAGGGGACCCCCGGGACGAGCATGACCTTCTTCCCCTGGGAGGGGATGACCCAGGGGAAAGTCGGCTCCGGGCAGGTCTCCCGCACCGCCTTCCGCGTCCCCGAGGGCAGCCTCGACTACTGGGAGGACCGCTTCGACGACCACGGCGTCGACTACGACGACCGCGTCGACCGCTTCGGCGAGACCGTCCTCCCCTTCGAGGACCCCGACGGCCTCCCCGTCGAACTCGTCGAAGTCGAGATTCCCGACGACGACCCCACCGTCCCCTGGACGGAGTTCGTCCCCGCCGAACACGCGATTCGGGGCTTCCACTCGGTGACGCTGTGGCTCGCCGACCCCCAGCCCACCGAGGAGCTGCTGGAGACGATGGGCCTCGAACGCGTCGGTACCGAGGAGGCCGAGGGCGACACGCCCGGCGACGAGCGCACCCGCTTCGAGGCGACCGGCGAGGTGGGGCAGTACGTCGACGTGCTCCCGACCATCCAGGGCGGTCGCCAGGGCCACGGCACGGTGCATCACGTCGCCTTCCAGACGCCCACCGACGAGGATCAGGAGGGGATGCGTTCGGCCGTCCGCTCGCGCGGGCTCAGCCCCACCCAGCAGATCGACCGCCACTGGTTCCGCTCGGTGTACTTCCGTGAGCACGGCGGCGTCCTCTTCGAACTCGCCACGAGCGAGCCCGGCTACGACAGCGACGAACCGCTCGACGACCTGGGCGGCCGGCTCGTCCTCCCCGGGAAGTTCGAGGACCGCCGCGAAGAGATCGAGAGCAACCTCACCGACGTGACCGTCCCCCGCGCCGAACAGGCCGAAGCCGACGACTGAAACGCTATTCGACGGACTCCGTTTTCGCGGGTCTGACTCGTTCAGCCCGGCGCGCGCTGTCGAGCGTGCTCGAACCGTGTGAGAGCCGCTCGAAATAGTCGTGCGAGGGATGACTGAGCGAGCACCGCGAGCGAGGGAATCGGTTGGGGAGGATCGTGGCCGTCTGCGGTGCTGTGCGGGGCGGTCGTGGTGCCTGGTGGACTGAAAGGGCGAGGCGCGCTCGCGTTTACGTGGTCGCCTGAGCGGGCCACTATCCGCGCGGGTAGTGCGGAGAGCGCGGATATCCCGTCTCAGCGACCGCGAGCGCGGTGAGGGCTTTCAGCGCCTGCTGTCACCTGCGGTCAACTCGACTCTCAGCGAGCGTGCCGATGGCGTCCATCGTCCGCCGTCGAGTACAGTCGAATCAGTCGCTACTCATCGAATCGCGTCACGCTTTTGCCGACGACCGACCGACCATCGACAATGAGTGACGTGGAACGAGCCGCGCAGGCCATCGCGGGCGGCGACCTCGCGGTCTACCCCACCGAAACCGTCTACGGGATGGGCGCCAACGCCGTCGACGCCGACGCGGTCGAGCGGGTGTTCGAGGCGAAAGGGCGCGACCGCGACAAACCGGTCTCGCTGGGCGTCCCGAGCGTCGAGCGGGCCACCGAGTACGTCGACCCGACCGAGCGGGAACTGCGGTTCATGCGGGCGTTCCTGCCCGGCCCCGTCACGGTCGTGGTCCAGCGGCGCGAGATGGTCCCCGACGTGCTGACCGCCGGTCGCGAGAAGGTGGGCGTCCGGGTCCCCGACCACGACCTCGCGCTCGAACTGTTCGAGGCGGCCGACGTGCCCGTCACCGCGACGAGCGCCAATCTCTCGGGAACCGGCAGCGTCCGCGAGGTCTCCGAGCTGAGCGACGAAATCCGCGAGCAGGTGAGCGCTGTCGTCGACGGCGGGCGCACCGACGGGATGGAGAGCACCGTCGTCGACGTCGAATCCGGGGAGATCCACCGCCGCGGCGCGATGGCCGACGAGATCGAGGCGTGGCTCGCCGAACACGACGCCGCGTAGTTCGACCCGAAACGGGGGGGTCGAACCGCTCTGGCACGCTCACCAGCGCAAACGATCGCGGGGGACGGCGACCGCACAGTCGCTCACAGCATCGATTTCAGTGACCGCGTCGTCACACCGCACTGGCCCTGGTAGTCGCAGGGCGCGCACTTCTCGCGGTTGGCGGTCCGGGAGGGCGGGCCGTCGATGGCGTCGGCGGTGCGGACGGCCGAGCGGTAGGTCGCCTTCCGGCGGGTCGTGAGCGGCACCTCGCGGACGACGCCGTAGGCGGGGTACTCGGCGAAGGCGTGCTCGACCGTGGTCTCGCGTTCCCAGGCCAACGCTTTGGCGGCAGCGACGAGTCGGACGGTTTGGGGTTCCCAGACCCCCTGTTCGGGTGGCGCTCCCGCGAACACCAGCGACGGCCGCGGTGGACCCGCCAGCACCTTGTGGGCGATCCCGCGACACTCTCGACCCTCCAGCAGCACCTCGCGGTCGGCGGGGTCGACCAGGTCGTCCCAGGCGTCGAGGCTCGCGCGCAGGCGGCCGAGCCGCGAGCGGTACTGCGTCGGCGTCACCTCGATGGGGGCGGCCTGGACCTCGGGGTCCGACTCCAGCAGTTCGGGGTAGCGAAAGGCGAGATCCCGGCGGGCGTGGACCTCCTGGGGAACGTCCTCGTCGGCCGAGGGGTCGCGGTGACGGTAGTAGAGCTTCCGCGGGCAGTACGCCGCCGTCGCCACGTCGCGGAACGTGTGCATGGTCGGCGATGGCCGCGCTTTCGGTCTTAAGTTCTCGCAGCCATCCTTTTCGCGGAGGGGTGTCCTCGCTCGCTTTGCTCGCTGCGGGCACCCCTCCGTCAAAAACATGGGTGAAAAAGCGCGAGCGGCTCCGCCGCTCGCGTGAACCGCGCGCTGCAGGCGCGCGGATGCCAAATGTCGGCGACTGCGGCCGATTCAGCAGTGGCCGGTGTCGTTCTCGCGAACGATCCGCACCGCACCCGTCTCGTGGTCGAACTCGAACTCGTTGATCGAACAGTTGCCCTGTGACTGCTCCAGAATTGTTTCGACGATATCGAGGTCCTTCAGGTGTCCGAGAAGCAGGCGAATGGGGCCACCGTGGGTCACGACGAGGACAGTTTCGATCGGTTCGCACTCCTCCAGTGCCTTCTCCCATCGTTCGATGACGCGCTCGCGGACATCCGCGAGACTCTCACCGCTCTCCGGCCGCCTGCGCGCCGCGCCCGGGCCGCTCTCTGCGAGGTCGTACTCGGGGAACCGCTCGGACATCTCTTCGACCGATACGCCCTGATGGACGCCAACGTCACGTTCGCGCCACGCCGATTCGTACGTGACGGGCGCGTCGACGTGGTCGCGCAGGACCGCCACCGTCTCCTCCGTCCGAGACAGGTCCGACGACAGAACACGGTCGATATCGTATCCTTTCGCCAGCGCTACGCCGAGTCGGTCGGCTTGCGCTCGACCGCGGTCGGTGAGTGGGGCAGGCGCCCAGCCCTGCACTCGTCGCTTCCGGTTCCACGTCGTCTCACCGTGTCGGACTGCGACGATAGTCGTCATTCCGTTCGACGGGTCGAACGACGAGGTGTGGATTCTAAGTTGTTCTCCTGTCCGGCCGAGTCGCACCGGGAATCCGTTTTCAGGGTCAGTTGTCGATTCCCCACGCGAAACTGACTGGCGCGAGTCGAACCCGGACGGATGTCACACGGTCGAAAAATCGTCGAAGCCGCCGCTCAGAACGAGACGTCGGTCTCGATGTCCTCGGCGGCCTCGTCGAGGCCGTCGTCGGTGACGGACTCGGTGAGCGACCCCGAGATGGCGGCGTCGGTGCATATCTCGTCGAACTCGGTTCGGTAGCGGTAGTTCGCCGCCCGGGCGGCGACCTGGGCGTCGACGACGCGGCGGTAGTGGGCCAGCGTCGACTCGTCGACGTCGAACTCGTCGGCCAGCGCGGCGTCGTCGGCGTCGCGACGGCGGCGCAACTCGCCGACGTCGAACGGTGCCGCGGTGTCGTCCCCCCGGAACAGGTGCAGATCCATGCGTGCGCGGAACACTTCGTCGGGCGACACGCCGAGTTCCTCGGCGATCGCCTCGTCGGACCCCTCGTCGTAGAACCCCTGGACCAACTCGACGTACGTCTCCGTCTCGAACGTCGAGTCGAAGTCGTAGCGGTCGGCGAGCGCCTCGACGACCCCCCGCAGGCGCTCGCGGATCGTCGCCTCGTCCGGCTGGTCCGCGATGGAGCCCCGCGGCTCCTCCTGGGTCTCCGTGACCGTCTCCTCGTCGGAAACGTCCATGAAGATGTCCCGCAGTTCTGCTGTCTTTTCGTCCATTGCCCGAACCGCAATTCGGGGACGCTCACCTAAATAATTGTTGACACCTGGAGGCGGTCGAGGCGGGCCGCGGCCGACCGGGACGACCGTCGCTCGCCCGGCCCCGACCGCGGCCGTCGAAACCGACAAACGCGACGACGGTCATCGGCCGTGGTCGTGTGAGATCGTGACAAGCGTTAAGGGCGCAACCGACCGGGTTCTAGTATGCTCTTGCTCCAGGCCGACGCGCCGACCCGCCCGACGTTCTGGGGGATCGGCCCCGTCGGGAAGGCGGCGTTCTACTATCTGGCCGCCGTCGCCATCGCCGTCTTCCTGCTGGGGTCGTACCGCCGGGTCGCCCGCTACGCCGAGGGCCGCGAGGACCCCCTCAACGGGCTCGACGACCTCCCTCGGCGAGTCGTCTCCGCGGCGGGGACCATCCTCTCGAACCGAACGCTGCGCGACGGCGACGTGGTCGCGGGGCTCGCCCACGCGTTCGTCCTCTGGGGCTTTCTCACCCTCCTCATCGCGACCACCATCCTCGGCATCGACATGGACCTCTACGGCCCGCTCACCGGCGAGTCCTTCTTCGTCGGGGACTTCTACCTCTCCTACTCGTTCGTCGTCGACGCGATGGGCCTGCTGTTCGTCGTCGGGCTCGGCGTCTTCCTCTATCGTCGGTACGCCGCCCGCGACGAGCGCCTGTGGGGCCGCCACACCTCCGCCGAGGACGACCTCTTTATCTGGGCCCTCTTTCTCTTGGGGGTCGGCGGCTATCTCACCGAGGGCGTCCGCATCCTCGGGCAGGACTTCCCGGCGTTCGAGACGGTGAGCTTCGTCGGCTGGGCGGTCGCGCTCGCTCTCGACGGCGTCGGTGTGACCCCCGCGACGGCCGAGGCGGCCTACCCGCTCGTCTGGTGGAGTCACTCGATCCTGGCGCTGGCCTTTATCGCCGCGCTCCCGCTCGGGAAACCGTTCCACATGCTCGCCTCGGCCGCCAACGTCGTCGCTCGCGACGAGGACGCCGGTCGGCGCCTGCCCGGCGTCCCCGCCGACCTGGACGCCACGAACGCCGAGTCCATCGACGATTTCACCTGGAAGGAGCTGCTCGACCAGGACGCCTGCACCAACTGCGGCCGCTGCTCGTCGGCCTGCCCCGCCAAGGCCGCCGGGCGCCCGCTCGACCCGCGCGACGTGATCCTCGATCTGAAGAGCTATCGCGAGAGCCGCGACGCCGACGGCGAGGCGGTGGACATCGTCGCCGACGGCGGCACCTCCGTCGTCGACGCCGCGACGATGGAGTCCTGCATGGCCTGTATGGCCTGCATGGACGCCTGTCCCGTCGAGATCGAACACCTCGATTCGTTCACCCGGATGAACCGCCAGCTCGTCGACCAGGGCGACCTCGACGGGAACGTCCAGGACGTCTTCCAGAACGTGATGCAGCAGGGCAACACCTTCGGCGAGCCCCAGCGGGATCGCGCGGACTGGGCCGACGACCTCGACACCGAGCCGACGGACGCCCGCGAGGAGTCCGTCGAGTACCTCTGGTACGTCGGCGACTACCCGAGCTTCGACGACCGCAACGGGACGGTCGCCCGCTCGCTCGCCCGGATCTTCGAGCGGGCCGACGTGGACTACGGCATCTGCTACGACGACGAGGTGTACGACGGCAACGACGTGCGCCGCGTCGGCGAGGAGTTCCTCTTCGTCGAGCAGGCCGCGACCCTCGTCGACACGTTCGACGACTGCGAGTTCGAGAAGATCGTCTGTACCGACCCCCACGCGATGAACACCTTCGAGCACGAGTACCCCGAGGTCGACTTTCGGGAATTCGCCGACGACCCGATGATGGAGGTGCCCGAAGAGAACTGGGACGGCGCGCCCGTCTTCCACTGGACGCAGGTCGTCGAGGACCTCGTGAACGAGGGGCGGCTCGGCCTCCGCGGCGACGAACTCGACTACACGGTCACCTACCACGACCCCTGTCACCTCGGCCGCTACAGCGGCGAGTACGAGGCACCTCGCGACCTCGTTCGCGCCACCGGCTGCGAACTGGCTGAGATGCCGCGCAACCGGAGCGACTCGTTCTGCTGCGGCGGCGGCGGCGGCGGCCTTTGGATGGAGTTCGACGAGGACCCCAAACCCAGCGAGGAGCGGCTGCGCGAAGCGCTGGAGGACACGGCCGTCGGTCCCGCCGTCGAGAAGTTCGTCGTCGCTTGCCCGATGTGTACCACGATGTTCGAGGACGGCCGCAAGACCGGCGGCTTCGAGGACGAGATCGAGGTCGTCGACGTGGCCGAGCTGCTGGTCGAGGCGATCGAGGTCCGGGAGGGCGGCGGTGTGGCCGCCGGTGAGAGCGGGACCGCCGAGTCGCCGGCCGACGACTGAGCGACGCCCGTTCGCACCCGCGCTCGCGGTCACGACTGCCCTGCACCAGCATGCCCTGCACCAGCCTACCCTGCACCAGCACGTAGCGCGCTCATGACGGCTGCGCCCCTGGTTCGAGACGGTCATGATCCGCACGCTCTTCGCGGCTATCGGTGTCGTCGAACTGCTCCGGCCGGACGCGCTCGTCACCGCCGCCGAGCGCGTCGCCCTCGAGAACCCCGAGGAGTGTGAACGCCGGTGGTGGGTCCCGTTCGCCGTCCGGGCCGAGGGCGTCGCGCTCCTGTTCCTGGCGTCGCGGGGCGAAGCGCACTACCCCGCGCTGAAGAAGGGACTCGGCGTCGTCGGGCTCCTCGCGCTGGCGTCCCCGCACGGCTACGTCGACCGGGGGGCGACGCTGGTGTACGCCGACGCCGACCGGTGCGACTGGAAATCGTGGGTGTATCCCGCGACCCGGCTGACCGGCTTGATCTACGTCCTCCTCGCGCTCGACGAGCGACGGGCGGACGCGAACGGTCGCGACTGACGGCACTCGGTGTCCCACTCAGGCCGTCCCGGCACCGGGACGACCGAGCGGTTAACAGGCTCGACGCCCTCCGGAGTCCCATGGGACTGATCGCGGAGTTTCGCCTGACGGGCGCGGACCTGGCGCTCGTCGACGTGGCGGCCGGCGTTCCGGCGGCGACCGTCGAGTTCGAGTCGGTCCAGGCCGCGCCGTCGGGGCCGCCGGAGTTCGTCGTGCGGACCGTGGGCGCCGACCGCGAGGCGGTCGAGGCCGCGTTCGCGGAGGCCGACTCGGTGACCGACCACTCGCTGGTCGTCGCCGACGGCGACACGCGCCGCTACCAGTGTCGCCCCACCGGCGGGCCGCCGGAAGGGTTGGAGGCGCTCGCCGACAACAGGTCGGTCCCCGACCGCGTGACGGTCACGCCCGACGGCTGGACCGAGCGACGCTGGTTCGCCGACCGCGAGGAGTTCGACGCCTTCCGCGAGTTCTGTCGCGCCAACGACTACACCTTCGGCCTCGACCGACTCGTCGAAGTCGACGACGACACCGGCGCGAGCGACGCCGAGGAGCCCGGCCCCTTCGGCGCCGTCGACGGCGACGCTTCGCGTCCGCCAGGGATGACCCAGCCACAGCGTGAGGCGCTCGTCCTCGCCCACGAGATGGGCTACTTCGACGTACCCCGCACCGCTTCGACCGCCGACGTGGCCGACGAACTCGGCGTCGCCCCAGCCTCCTGCTCCGAGCGACTGCGTCGCGCCCAGTCCCACCTCGTCGCGCAGTTCCGCCGCGCCGACACCAATATAAAACCCCGAATCGATTAGGGCCAGGGCTACGGGCGCGTAGCCGTAACCCACTCGCGTGAGAGAACGGACGCCACGAACGGACGGCGGTGACCCGGCCGGGGACGGTCGCGGGGACGCCATCGAGGCCAGCGGCGTGGAACTGACCTACGCCGACGGGACGGAGGCCGTCAAGGGGATCGATCTGTCGGTCCCGAAAGGCGAGTTCTTCGGCTTCCTCGGCCCCAACGGCGCCGGGAAGACGACGACGATCAAGACCTTCGCGACGCTGCTCTCGCCGACCGGGGGCTCCATCACCGTCAACGGCTACGACGTGCGCGACGACGCTCGTCGCGTCCGCGAGACGATCGGCTACATGGCCCAGGAGACCAGCGTCGACGAGGAGATGACCGCCCGCGAGAACATCCGCTTCGCCGCGCGGGCCTACGGCGTCCCCAAGAGCGAACGGGCCGCCCGCATCGACGAACTGCTCGATCTGGTGGATCTCGCCGACGTGGCCGACAAGCGCGCGAGCGAGTTCTCCGGCGGGATGAAGAAACGACTGGACGCCGCGACCGCGCTCGTCCACAGTCCCCCGCTCGTCTTTCTCGACGAGCCGACGACGGGGCTGGACCCCAAAGCCCGAAACCGCCTCTGGGAGTACTTCGAGCGCATCAACGAGCGCGGGACGACCCTGTTTCTCACGACGCAGTACCTCGAAGAGGCCGACCAGCTCTGCGACCGCATCTCCGTCATCCTCGACGGCGAGATCGTCGCCACGGGGTCGCCGATGGAGCTGAAACGCCGCGTCGGCGGCGAGATCCTCGACGTGGAGATCCCCGACGGGGACGAGGCCCGCGAGCGTGCCGCCGAGATCGCACGCACCGGCGACGTGTTCGACGCCGACGCCGACGTGGCGCTCACCGACGATGGCATCAGCGTCACGGCCGAACGGGCCCGCCAGCACGGGACCGACCTGCTCGTCACGCTCCGGGACGCCGGGATCACGGTGACCGGCTTCAACATCCGCGCGCCGACGCTCGACGACGTGTTCCTGGCGATCACCGGCGAGGAACTCGACTCGGAGGCCCAGTCGGCCGACCCCGCCGACGTGACCGGCCCGGAGGTGACCGCCGAATGAGCGACTCCGACCGGACCGCCGACGGATCCGCCGGAGACGACGCCGACGGCGCCCGCACCGACGGCGGTCCGGCCAGTGAAGCGAGCCAGCCCTCCCCAGAGCTTCGCTCCGACGGCGGCACCGCCCGCCGGACGGACGAGCGGCTGTCGGGCAACTCCTTTTTGGGCGACTTCTGGGTGAACTTCGTCCGCTGGAACCTCAAAGCGATCCGCAACCCGTTCGTCGTCGTCGGCTCGCTCGTCCAGCCGATCATCTTCCTCGTCCTGTTCACGCAGGTGTTCGGCCAGATCGCGACGGGCGCCATCAGCGGCGGCGCCGCCGGCGGCATCACCTACGAGACCTTCCTGCTGCCGGCCATCGCCATGCAGGTGTCGCTGGCGGCCGCCGCGGGGTCGGGCATCGGCCTCGTCAACGACATGGAGGAGGGACTGTTCGAGAAGACGCTCGTGATGCCGATGAGTCGCTCGGCCATGTTCCTCGGCAAGACCGCCGCCGAGATCCTCCGCATCGTCGTCCAGATCGCCATCATCCTCGTGCTGGGGACCGTCCTCGGCGCCGACGTCGCCACCGGCTTGCCCGGTGCTGTCGGCATCATCCTGATCGGGATCCTCTTCTCGCTGTGGTTCGTCGCGCTCTCGAACATCTTCGCCGTCGTCACGAGAGACCAGGAGTCGACGATCATCGGCGCGAACCTCCTGCAGTTCCCGCTGCTGTTCGTCTCGACGGCCTTTCTCCCGCTGTCGGCCATGCCCGACTGGATCCAGACCGTCGCGACGTTCAACCCCATCACCTACGGCGTCGACGCCGCTCGTGCGCTGATGCTCGATCAGGACGTGATGACCGTCGTCGAAGTCACCCGCTTCGGCGGGATCTGGGACACGCTCGTCCCCGCGGTCGTCGTCCTGCTCGCGCTCGACGTCGCACTGGGCGGGATCGCCGTCTACCTGCTCAACCGCGCCTCGTCGTCGGACGTGCAGTAAAACGGCAGTTCCTACGGCTCCGGCTCCTCTCTGTCGGGGTTCTCGATTATCTCGATCTCCACGTCCGTCTCCGCCAGCCCGAGCCGGGCGAACTGCGTGCGGACGTGTTCTTCGGCCGCCTCCAGCGCCGCCTCGCGGGTGTCGAACCCGCGGGTCGTCGGCGCCTCGAAGGCCACTCGCCGCTCCCGTCCGTCGATCCGCTGGAGCTGTCCGCCCGATTCGACTTCGTAGAACTCGTCGCAGATCCAGACGTAGGGCGCGCCCTCGTCGGGCGCGCCCTCGAAGGTCGGCGACCGCTCGCCGCGCTCGTAGATCGTCCCCGTCAGCGCCGTCCCGCCCGCGTGCCCGCGTACCAGTAGCATATCCCCGAAAGTAGGGCCTCGAACGGCAAAAGGGCGCCGGGCGCCTCGGCGCGGCCGCTCACCCCTCGCTCACAGCGTCAGGTCGACGACGACCGGGAGGTGGTCGGAGGGGAACCAGCCGTCGCCGACCACGTCGGCGGCGACGCCGTACCCCTCGACGGCCGCCCCGTCGACGAAGACGTGGTCGATCTGCAGGTTCGGTCGCAGCGACTCGAAGTCGGTTCGGGTCGTGTCGGGACCGTGTGGCGGGTACGGGCTCGACTCCCGAGCGTCGACCAGTCGGAACCCGCCTCCTCCACCGCGTTCGGCTTCGGGGGCGTCGCCGCTATCGTCGGCGATCGCTCGATACGGTTCGTCGCCGGCCACACAGTTGAAGTCCCCACCGACGACGACCGGTTCGTCGTCCTCGCGGAGCCGGCTCACCCGCTCGCGGAGCACCCGCGCGCCCTCGACGCGGGCGCGGGCACCCTCGTGGTCGAGGTGGGTGTTGCAGTACAGTAGCGTCCCGCCGTCGCGGTCGCGCAGTCGGGCCCACGTGGCGATCCGGGGGTAGGCGGCGTCCCAGCCGACGCTCCCCGGCTCGTCGGGCGTCGCCGAGAGCCAGAACGTCCCCGAGTCGAGTCGCTCGAAGCGCTCGGACCGGTAGCCGACCGGGCAGAACTCCCCCTCGCCGTCTCCCGCCTCGCGCGAGGCCCCGACCCACTCGAACTCGGGGAGCGCCGCCCGCAGGTCCGAATACTGGTGGGCGAGCGGTTCCTGCAGCCCGACGACGTCGGGGCGGTGAAAGCGGACCGTGCCCGCGACGGCGTCACCCCGGCCCGCCCAGTCGAACTCCCCGTCGCGCGCCGTGTCGCGGCGAACGTTGTACGTGAGCACCCGAACCGCCTCACCGTTCATACCCGCCTCTCGGGCGCCGGGGGTCTTGAGACTACCGAGCGCGGCGGTCCGCGGCGCTCGTTCGACGCGACGACGGCGGCCGACTCGCGACCGCCCGGCCTGCCACGGGCGACAGAAGACATATGACGGTCGGTTAACCATTCAGATCCGTGACTGGACGTGCGCTCGTCGCGGCTCTCCTGGTCGCCCTCGCAGTTCTGACCGCCGCGGGAGCGGCGGCCAGCCCCCAGCCCGACCCGGTGTGTCGGGCCTGTGGGTCGAGCTTCGAACAGGTCGCCGACGACTACGGCTACGACGTGACCGTGGTCAACAGCACGGCGACGGTCCGGGTCCACGAAAACGGCTCGGCGACGTGGACGGCGACCAACCGGCTCGCCGGCGGGGACGCCGACACCCTCGCCGAGCCCGACGCGGCCGAGTCGGTGGCTCGCGCGACCGTCGACGAGGGGTGGGGACTGCCCCACGTCTACGAGGCCGGGTCGCTGACCGTCGAGTCCGTCTCGGTCGAGGAGCGGTCGGTCACCGTCCGGTTCACCGACCCCGACGCGGGCGCCCGCCGGCTGGGGACGCTCGTCGTGGATTACTTCCACTCCGACGGAGTCCAGGGCGGATGGACCCTCGACGTCGACGAGTTCACGCTGGTCGGGCCGCCGAACGCGACGGTCCTGAACGACCCGGCCGGAGCCGTCGACGAGGGCTACTCGTCCGGCGACGTGACGGCGGCCGTCGACGGCGGGCGCCTGACGCTGCGCGGGTCGCTCGACGAGGAGTTCGGCCCGGTGTTCTCCGAGGACCTCTACGTCGTCTACGGCGACCCGGGGACGGCCGACTGGCGTGTTACCGGCGCGACGACGCTGTCGACCGCGCCGATCTGGCTCGGCAACCTCGGGAGCTTCGTCGTGCCGACGATGTTCGTCTTCGGCGGTGTGCTGTTCGTCGTCGTCGTCGGCGTCGACGCCCTGCTGTCGTCCGGGAGCGGCGTGTCACCGCGGCAGGTCGCCGCACTCGGCGGGCTCGCGGTCGCGGCGGTCACCGTGGTGCCCAACGGACGCTGGCTGGTCGGTCTCGCGGCCGCGTACCTCGTCGTCGGCGGGGGCGCGCTGGCCGCGCCGCGGCTGCTCCGGTCCGTCCGCGGCGCGGCCGCCCTGGGGCTGGCCTCGCTGGTCGCCGTCGGCGGGGCCTCCATCGCGCAGGCGGCGCTCATGGGTGGAGGCGTCGTCTTCGAGCGGGTGGTCGAGCTGGCGGTCTCTCACCTCCCGCTCGCCACCGGCCTGCTCGTCGGGCGCGCGCTCGCAGTGTATCGCGTCGGCGACCGGCTCCGCCCCGTCCTGTTCGGCGCCGCCGTGGCGCTGACCGGCTGGTTCGTGGCGGGTGCCGTCTACGTCCCCTTCGCGTCGACCCCGTTCGGGCTCATACTTGTCATCATGGGTGCCGGCGCCGTCGCGGGGGCACTCGCCGCGGCCCCGCTCGTCGCGCTCACCGCGCGGGCCTCCGAGGACCGAGCGGCCGAACCTCGGGCGGCAGACGCGCAGGGCGAGCCGGCCGCCAGGTCGTAGCCCGCTGTGGGGCCCGGGACACTCCGCCGAGCGCACAGCGGCGGTTTCGTCAGCTACTTGCGGGGCTGTTCCTAAGCGTGGGGCGATGGAGTACCTGGAGTCTCGTCGGGGACGCGTCGAGGAGCGCCTGGAGGCCACGCTCGACGCCGTCGAACCCGACGAACTCGGCGAGGAGGTGCGCCACGTCGTGCTCTCGGGTGGCAAGCGGGTCCGACCGACGGTGACGGTGCTGGTCTGCGAGGCGCTGGGCGGCGACGTCGACACCGCCGTCGAGTTCGCGGTCGGCATCGAACTCGTCCACAGCGCCTCGCTGGTCGTCGACGACATCATCGACCGCTCGGAGCTTCGGCGGGGCACCCCCTCGGCGTGGGCGGAGTTCGGCCACGGCCCGGCCATCATCGCCAGCGACGGCCTGCTCGGCGAGGCGTTCGCCCTGTTCTCCTCGAACGAACGCGCGATGCAGGCCGTCTCGGAGTCGATGGTCGAACTCGGCGAGGGCGAGGCGACCGAGCTGGTCGCCCAGCCGACCAGCGAAGCGGAGTACATGCAACTCGCCCGCCGGAAGACCGGCGCGCTCTTTCGCGCCGCAGCGGAACTCGGCGCCATCGCCGCCGAGGCCGACGCCTACACCGTCGAGAACTTCGGCAAGTACGCCGAGCGGGTCGGCGTCGCCTTCCAGATGCGCGACGACGTACTCGACGCGACCGCCGACTCGGAGGACCTGGGCAAGCCCACCGGCCACGACGCGGCCATGGAGCGCCCGTCGCTCGTGCAGGTCGCGGACCTGTCGCCCGAGGAGGCCAACGACCGCGCCCACGAGCAGTCCCAGGTCGCGCTCGACGCGCTCGCCTCGGTCGACGCCGAGGACTCGAAGGCGATGGACTACCTCAGCGACCTCGCAGAGTTCGTCGTCGTTCGGGAGCGGTAGTTCCTACTTGTCGTCCGCCGCGACGACCGCCTCGGCGCCGCAGTCCGGACACTCCTCGAATCCCGTCGAGAAGCGCGCGTCGCAGGACTCACACCGGTAGTCGCCCCCCTCCTCGGCCGCCCGCTTCGCGCTCTGCTTGAACTCCTCGACCTCCCGGCCGAGCCTGTTGAAGATGCCCATCGGTCGGATCTAACGAGGCGGCCGACCGGCATAAGCCCCGTGGCGCCCCGCCCGGTCGCGGTCCTATCCGGTCCCGTCGAAGTGTACGTCGGCGAAGTCGAGGACGGCGTCGAGATATCCCTGGTTCAGGGTGTGACCGGTCTCGCGCCGGTAGTGACACAGCGGTCCGACGGTTTCCCCGGAGATCTCGTCGTCCTCGTACAGCGGGAGGTCGTCGCCGATGCCCTCGGCGCCGAGCAGCTCCCAGACGGGTTCGGCGGCGCGGACGGCGTCCAGTGCGCGGCCGGGGTTGGTCCAGTGGTCGCGGGCGCCGGCGGTGTCGATCAGGGGCCGGGGCGCGACGAGCGCGGCGAGCGAGTGACTGTCGACGGGCAGGCGGTCGACCTGGCCGTCGAAGGCGGCGTAGGTGTCGGCGAACCACTGTGGAAACGTGCCGGTGATGTCGCCGATCCCCTCCTGGTCGTTGTCGCGGTCGAGCGCCATCCCGCCGGTGCCCGACTGGTGGGGCGCGACGAGGCCGATCCGCTCGTCGGTCGCGCCGGCCAGCAGCGCGGCCTTGCCGCAACGGGAGTGGCCGAGGACGGCGATCGCCTCGGCGCGGACCGCCTCCATCGGGCGGAGCGCGTCGACGCAGCGCTGGAGGCCCCAGGCCCACGCGGCGAGGACGCCCCATTCGGTGCCCGGCGGGCCTGGCAGCTCGTCGTCGTAGTACGGGCGGACGCCGTCGGCGGGGTCGCCGCTGTCGGGGTCGACGTCGGCGAGGTGGTAGGTGGCGAAGCCGTAGCCCCGCCCGAGCACGTGCTCGACGCACCAGTAGTCGGCGGCAGCGCCACGGTCGGCGGCGCCGTCGCCGCGACCACCGTACTCGCGAGCGGTGTCGGTGATCGTCACCGCCGGGTCGTCGACGGCGGCGTGGTTGCCCCGCCAGTTCAGCCCCAGCAGGACCGGGACCGAACCGCCGGCGTCGCCCTCGGCGACCGCCTCGCTCGGCAGGAAGACGGCGAGGGTGATCGACGGCGCGTCCGTCGGGAGGTCGGCGAAGGCGATCTCGGTCTCGACGAGCGTCGCCGCGCCGTCGCAGACGCCGGCGGTGCGTTCGGTCGTCGTCTCGATCTCCGGAGGCTCGGGCGCGTAGCCGTAGACGTAGTGGCGGAGCGACCGGCGGAGCTCCTCGCGACGGTCGCGCCAGTCGGCGGGACTCTCGACGGGGGAGCCGTCGCGGAATTCGAGAAGGGGAGGCAACTCGTCGGTCGGGCGACACCGCGACGGCGGCGCCAGCCCGTCGGCGTCTCGGGACACGTCCGCCGGTGGCCCGCCAGCGGCAAGGCGTTTGCCCCGCGTGAGGTGCCAACCGGCGCGACTCCGGTTCGCTAGTCGTCGGCGTACTCCTTGCGGAAGCCGCGGAACTCGGTGCGGTGGGCCTCCTCGTCGGCGAGCAGCGTCACGGCCAGGTCCTCGGTGAGCGGGTCGTCGGCCTCCTCGGCGGCGTCGATGAGGTCGCGGTAGGTGTCGATGGCGTCGGACTCGGCGTCGAGGACGCCCTCGATGACGGCGAGCACGTCCGTCGAGTCCTCGGGCGGCTGGAGGCTCTCCTGGCGGGCCTCGAACTCCATCGAGCCCGGCGGTCGAGCTTCCAGCTGCTTGAGCCGCTGGCCGATCTCCCCGGCGTGGGTCAGTTCCTCCTGGATGTCCGCCTGGAGGCTCGCCTTGACCTCCTCGGCGTGGATCCCGTCGAGGACGATCGCGTTCGTCTGGTAGTTCATCACGGTCTCGATCTCGTCGCTGTACGCCTGCTTCAGCAGGTCGATAACGCGGTCGGATGTCATAACGATCGAGGCTACGGTCGCCAGCGTGATAGGGGTGGTGTGGGACGAGGTGGCTCGGTCGCGTCGAGACCGGGAGCGCCTCCTCGACGGCCCGCGACCGTACGGCGACGACGAGGGCGAGTCCGGTCGGCCGTCGACGGCGAATCGGGTCGAGGCGGGCGCCAGCGAGTCGTTCCGGGAGGCCAACGGCTTTCGGCGTGGGACGACTGGTCCGTAGCGATGACACGCTCGGCCGTCCAGCTGTACACGCTCCGGAACGTCGACCGCCCGTTCACCGAAGTGCTCGAACTCGTCGCCGACGCCGGCTTCGACGGCGTGGAGTTCGCCTACCGCGTCACCGAGGCCGACACCGACGCGGTGCTCGCGACGCTCGAGGAGACCGGCCTCGACGTGGCCGGCGCCCACGTCGGGATCGACGAGCTCGAAGACGACTTCGAGGCGACCGTCGCCTACTACGACGACCTCGGCGTCGAACACGTCGTCGTCCCGTGGCTCGACGCCGAGCACTTCGAGTCCGTCGAGGCCGTCGAAGCCGCGGCCGCCCGTCTCGCGAAACTGGCCGACGATCTCGCCGAGCGCGGGATGACCCTGCACTACCACAACCACGACCACGAGTACACCGACCTCGGCGAAGAGACCGGCTTCGACCGATTCGTCGACGAGACGGAGTTCGGCATCGAACTCGACCTCGGCCTGGCGCTGGCGGCCGGCGACGACGTGGTCGAACGGCTGCGCGACCTCGGCGACCGCTCGCGGCTGGTCCATCTCAAGGATTACGACGCCAGCGCGGGCGAATCGGTCCCCGTCGGTGAGGGCGATCTGGACCTGGACGGGGTCGCCGACGCCGTCGCGGCCAACGATAGCGAGTGGCTGATCTACGAGTACGAGGGCGCGGACTCGCTCGAATCGCTCGACCGAGCGGGCTCGCGGACGAACGACCTGGTCTGAGCGGCGCCGTGGGGTCGGCGGGGCGCGCCCAGTGCCGTCAGTTCCAGGGCCCGAACGCGGGGTCGATGACGCGATGCTCGCGCTCGATGTCGTCGATGCGGGCGAGGTCCGCTTCGTCCAGTTCGAGGTCGCGAGCGGCGATATTCTGGCGCATGTGCTCGCGGCCGCTGGCCTTGGGGACGACGGCGACGTTGTCCTTCGCGAGGAGCCAGGCGAGCGACACCGTCGCGGGCGAGACGGCGTGTTTCTCGGCCACCTCGCGGACCGCGGGCACGTCGAACACCCCGCCCTGGGCGAGCGGGGAGTAGGCGACCAGCCAGTGGTCGTGTTCGCGGGCGTACGCACGGAGTTCGTCCTGCTGGAGCAGCGGATGACACTCCACCTGATGGGCCGCGATAGGCGCGTCGAGGTGGGTGCGGGCCTCGTCGAGCAGGGCCGGCGTGAAGTTCGACAGGCCGACGTGGCGGACGACCCCTTCGTCGACCAGTTCGTCGAGCGCTCGCAGCGTCTCGTCGGGGGCGTAGCTGTCGGCCGGCCAGTGGACGTACAGCAGGTCGACGGCGTCGATACCGAGGCGGTCGCGACTCGCCGCGGCCGTCTCGAGCACGTCCTCGTAGGCGAGGTTCCCGGGGGCGAGTTTCGTCGCGAGGAAGACGTCCTCGCGGTCGACGGCCGCGTCGGCGACCCCCTGACCGACGTAGGGCTCGTTGTCGTAGTCCTGTGCGGTGTCGACGTGGCGATACCCCTCCTCGAGGGCGGTCACGACGTTGTCACGCCACTGCTCGCGGTCGTCGTCGGAGTAGGTGCCCAGCCCGATCCGTGGGAGCGCGTCGGTCGGCATCGTTCCCTCCGTCGGACTCGGTCGTCTTCGGGGTACCGGTCGCGGCAGCGTCCGAGGCCGCGACGGATCGGTGGACACATGGGCGCCGACCGGCCAATCCAGCACGATGGACATCGACTGGCGGGCGCGGGCGGGCGAGGTGTGGACCGTCCCCAACCTGATCTCCCTGTCGCGGCTCCCGCTGGTCGCGGGGATCGTCCTCGCGCTCGATTCGCCGGTCCGCTACGTCCTGTTCGCGCTGGTCGTCCTCTCGGACGGCGTCGACGGCTGGGTCGCTCGCCGGCTCGACCAGACGACGGAACTCGGTGCGCTCATGGACCCGGCGCTGGACAAACTCACCGCCCTGGTCCTCGTCGTCGCCCTCTACCCGGCGACGGGGCTCGACCCCGCGTACCTGGCCTTCTTCTTCGCGCGGGACGCCTTCGTCGTGGCGCTGGTGCCGCTGGTCCCCTTGCTCGCCTTCGAGACCGAGAAGGTGAAAGCCCGCCTGCCGGGGAAGGTCGTCACGAACCTGCAGTTCCTGGCGATGGTTGCGATGCTCGTGCCGGCCGTCACGGCGACGGAGGCGCTGCTGTGGGCGCTCGCGGTCGCCTCCGCCGTCGCGATCGCCGACTACGTGGTCTTCGTGGCCCGCGAACAGACCGACCGCCAGTGGGTCCACGACTGGCGCGGGGTCGCGGTCGCGGCGGCCGCCGTCACCCTGACGTTCGCCGCTGTCACCCGCCTGCTGCTCGCCGAGCAACTCGCCGAGGCGCTGGCGGCGCTGTAGGAGCGGGATAGTGCTGTAAGAGCGGGACGGCGCTGGGAGGGGACTCCCGACGGACCGCTACAGGAGCCCGCCGTCGGTCCCGTAGGCGTTCATGTCGGCGAACCGATCGGGGTAGTCGCCGGCGGGGTGGGTGGGCTCGTCGCCGGGGAGGACGACGCGTTTGAACTTGTCGTGGGAGTTCTCCCAGCCCAGGTGGGCGAACTCGAGGCGGCGTTTGAACTGGTGGCCGAGGCCGTCGCGGTGGTACATCCGGCGGCGGGCGCCCGACCGGAGCGCGTCGACGAGGTCGGCCGCCGAGCGGATGGAGCGGTCGAACTCGACCCAGGCCTCGCCGATGGTGGTCGTGAGGTGGGCGTACGAGGAGAGATAGGTGGGGAGCCCCGACTCGCGGGCGATCTCGCGGGCGCGGCGGTCGTCCCACGGCCAGTGTTTCGGGTTGTACACCTCGACGGCGTCGACGTCGTCGGCGTAGGCCTCGATGTCCGCCTCGGTCATGCTGAGCGTGAGGAACTCGGGGTGTGGGACCAAGATGCCGGCGTGGTGGTCGGCGATCTCGGCCATGGTGTCCGCGAAGGTGAGGAAGTCGGGGACCGGCTCGTCGGGGTCGACGGCGAGGACGTGCTTGCGGGCGGACCACTTGCCGGTGAAGTACTCCCGGCCGGGCACCACCAGGAGGTCGTCGTCGGAGAAGCGAGCGGCGCGCTCGCGGACCGTCGAGAGGTGGGTGAAGTGGGGCGCGTAGACGATGGCGTCGAGGCCGACGGCCTTGGCCCGGCGGACGACCCCCTCGTCGAGAATCTTGACGTGGAGGTCGACGCGGGACTCGCCGTCGGTCGATGCACCACCCTGAGCCATGCCACGAACTACGCAAGCCGGACTTTATGTGTTACGAAGCCCGGAAGCGCGCCGTCGGGCGACTGCGGGGGCGTCCGGAGTGTCGGAGATCCCGAGCCGCTACCGGAACTTCCGGGCGAGATCGGCCAGGCCGGCGGCCTTGCGGCCGGCGGCGAGGAAGGAGCCGAGGACGACCATGAAGACGTAGAGGCCGAGCGTCGACGTCCAGACGACGAGCATGGCGGCGACGGCGGCCCAGTTGTTCAGGTAGTAGAAAGCGCCGATGGTCATCGCGGTGCCGTAGAGGAGGACGACGTAGGGCCCCCACCCGGTCGCGTGGCCGCGGCGCTGGCGCTTGCGGACGTATCGCCGAAGCTCCTGGCGGATATCGTCGCGATGGACCGTCTTCTCGTCGATGCGTGTCCGCAGTGCATCTAGTTCCTCGCGTAGCTCGTCGACGTCGGCGTCGACGCCCGCCGCTTCCGACCCCGGGCTCGGGGAGGCCGTGCGCTCGTCGCCCGCGGCGGCGTCGTCGTCGGCACCAGTGTCGGCGGTCATGGGCGCGTACCTCCACTGTCGTCTGGGTCCCTCTTGGTGTTGGTGGTACGGGCCCCTCGCTCGGCCAGCACCGCGTTCAGCGCCGCCCCGACCAGCAGGACCGTCGCGCCCACGTAGTACCACGTCACCAGCAACAGGACGGCGCCGAACACCCCGTACACGTCGAACTGGCCGGCCATCCCCGCGTAGAGCCGGAACCCCGTTCCCAGCAGCGTCCACCCGACCGCGGCGAAGACGGTGCCCGGCAGCGCCTCGGCGAGTCCGGCCTCCGCGTCGGGGAAGATCACGAACAGCGGGAAGAAGACGACGCTCAGCACGACGACGAGCGCGACGGTCCCGAGCAGTCCCGCCAGCGCGACGCCGGCGTAGCTGACCGCGACCCCGACGCCCACGAGCGCAGCCAGCCCGAGCCCGACCGCCACGAGCGCGACCGCCGCGTCGCGTACTTTCCCCACGAGCGACTCCGCCGGCTCCGTCCCGTAGATCCGCGAGAACGCGATATCGAGTCCGCGGAACACCTTCAGCGTACTCCACGCCAGCAGGGCGACGCCAGCGAGCGTCGCCGGCGTCGCGCCGGCGGCGTCGACCAGCGTCGACCGGACGAGGTCCTGGCCCACCGGCGAGAGGGCGTTCCCGGTCGCCGCCACGACCTCGGCGGCCAGCTCCGGGCCGCCCAGCGTCGACGCCACGACCAGTATCAACAGTAGCGCCGGCAGTAGCGACACGAACGCGTAGTAGGCGATCCCCGCCGCAAGGAAGGTCACCTCCCGCTCGCGAACGAGCGCGACGACCCCCCTCCCGACGGCGACGGCTTCCCGCCCGCCGGCTCGCGCCCGCTCGCCGACCGACTCCGGTTGCACGCTCTCGTCTGTGTCCCTCGCTCACTAATAGCCGCTGGCTCCGGCGGTCGCGTCCCGGTCCGACGGCGGAGACCACGTCTCGGTCCGGTGGGCGGCGGGTCACGCCTCGATCCACCGGTCAGATCGCGTGACGAAAGGACCAAGGCGCGCCCGCCGCGCCGTAGGTGTATGGATCGGGGACTCGACGAGGTGGTGATGCGCGGGACGGTCGTCCTGCTCGCCGGGGGGCTGTGTCTGGTCGCCGCCGGGACGGCCGGCGTCACCGGCTCGCTCGCGCTCGTGGGCGCGCTCGTCCTCGTCGGCGTCGCCCTCTATCTCGTCTCCGAGCGGGTCGACGTGGTCGCGGCCACGGACGCACCCGCTCTCGACCCGCGCGTCGTCCTGATGGACATCTGGCTCGGACCGTTCCTCGCGGCCGCCGTCGCCGGCTTCTACCTCGGCGCGACCGCCGGCGAGGTGCAGGCGCTTGGCGGCCTCGTCGGCCTCGTCGGTATGTGCAACTACTTCCTGCGACCGTTCTATCACCTGCTACACGGGCTCGCCCGACGCGTTCGGGCGCTGTGAGCGCCCCGTCCCGGAATCCGAGCGACCGTCAGTCCTCGACGGCCACGGCGCGGATCTCGGTCACGTCGGCGTCGGTCTTGAACGTCGTTCCACCGTAGTGAGTCCGCGAGGCCGAGTAGCCGGCCGCCCGCAGCCGCTCGATAAACTCGTCCATCGCGACGGCCCCGACGCCCCAGCGCTTGCACAGCCGGTGTTGGTCGTAGTGGGTCGGCTCGTCGAGTTCCCCGGCGACCGTCTCGCACAGATCGCGGGCCCGCTCGGCGGTGCCCATCCCGTCGTCGACGGCGTCGCGGACCGCCTCGGTGAACTCGGGGTCGCAGGTCCGCCCAAGCCAGATCGGACCCGCGGTCTGGATCGCTTCGCCACATTCGGGACACCAGTCGAGGGGATCCGCGATCAGTCCCGGTGTCGCCTCGCGGAACAGACAGTGCTCGCAGTGGTCGACGTACCCCAGTTCGTCGACGAGCGCGTTGGCTGCTCGCGCGCCTGATTCCAGCCGGAGGTAGGTTCGGGCGTAGTGCTTGGTGGCGTGACTGAAGACGGGCTCGGCGGCCAGGTCGTAGCGGGCCGCCGTTCTGACGAGCGCAGAGATCAGCACTCGAAGCCCCATCTCGGCGTGGTACTCGGTGTTTCGCGGGACCGTCGAGTAGTGGCGGACGCCGCTCTCGAAGTGGGCGCCACACAGCGGCGCGGTATCGGTCGCGGTGATACAGACCAGCCGGCTCGCCCCCCGGAAGGCCGCGTCGGCGAAGGGGATCGGCGTGCCGAACGGGTCGACGTCGACCACGTCGAACGTCTCCTCGTGCATGAGCGCGTTGGCGTCGCGGTGGACGACCCTGCCCTCCAGATCGTTGCCCGCCAGGTTCTCGCGGGCGAGTTCGACGGCGTCGGGGTCCACGTCGCAACAGGTGGCCTCGTAGCCCTCGGCGGCGGCCCGCACCCCGCGGATGCCCGAGGCGGCGTTGGCGTCGAGGTAGCGCGGCGTGCGGTCGCCGTCGCGGTCGGATTCGCGGCTCGCGGCTCCCCCGTCGCCGCTCGCTCCGTTCGAGGACTCGCTTCGCTCGTCCTCGCGAAGCGCGCGCAGGACGGCGACGGTCAGGTCGCGATTGAGTTCCTGAACGGGGTTGAAGAAGACGTTCTCGCCGACGCCCGCGTCGGCCTGTTCGGGAACCTCGACCGTCACGTCGCCCTCGGTCACGCGCATATCCTCACCTGTCCGGCGACCGCGAAAAGCCACGCGGTTGCCGACGCTCGCCGAGACCGTCCACCGGCGTCGTCCCGGCGCTCACGCCCGGTCGTCGACCGCCGCGACGACGGCCTCGGCCAGCGCGTCGAAGTCTGCGACCTCGGGGACCACGTCGACGGCGACGCCGGCGTCGGCGGCCGTCTCGGCGGTGGGTTCGCCGATGACGCCCACGACGGCATCGCTCAGGCCCGCGACGGCCGCCTCGCGGACGCCCCGCTCGTCGGCCGCCGCGAGGAAGTGTCGGACCGTCAGCGAGGAGGTGAACACCGCGCCGTCCAGCCGGCCCTCGGCCGCGAGTTTCGCGGAGTCGCCGGCGTCGGCGGGCCGTTCGAGCCGGTAGAGTACCGTTTCGTGGACGTACGCGCCGGCGGCTTCGAGCCCGGTGAGCAGGACCGCCGAGCCGTGGTCCGAGCGGGCGACCTCGACGCGGGCGCCCGCGACCTCGTCCCCGAGTTCGTCGACCAGGCCCGACGAGGAGAACTCCGCCGGGACCCGATCGACTCGATAGTCGTGCGCCCGGAGCGCGTCGGCGGTCGACTCGCCGATGGCGCAGACCGTCGCGTCACCGGGTTCCCAGCGCTCGTCCGGCCCCCCGCCGTCGGCGCGCTCGCCCGCGACCAGCTCGACGCCGGTCTTGCTGGTGAACACGACGTAGTCGGCGTCGCTTCGAGGGACGGCGCCGGTCGGGTCGACCGTCAGCATCGGGTCGGCGACGGCGTCGGCGCCCAGCGATTCGAGCAGTTCCACGGCCGCGTCGAGCCGCTCGTCCGGCGGGCGGAACACGGCGACTCGCGGGCGGTCGGCGGCGCTCATCGGCGACCCACCCCGCTCATCCGTCGTCCTCCCCGTCGGCCGCGTCGGTACCGTACCCGTGGAGGAACTCGGCGAGGCGCTCGCGCTCGCCGGCCACGTCGCCGATCACGGTGATCGCCGGCGGCGAGATGCCGACCTCGTCGCGGGCGTCGACGATGGTGTCCAGCGTCCCGGTCGCCACCTGTTGGTCGGGCCAGGTCGCCCGCTCCACGAGGGCGACGGGCGTATCGGGGTCCATGCCGGCCTCGCGGAGGGCGGCGGTGTAGTCGGGGAGCTTGCCGACGCCCATCAGGACGACGATGGTGCCGCCGGTGGCCGCCAGCGCCTCCCAGTCGACCGCAGACTCCTCTTTGGTGGGGTCCTCGTGTCCGGTGACGAACGAGACGGAGGAGGCGTGGTCACGGTGAGTCACGGGGATGCCTGCCACCGCCGGGCCCGCGATGGCCGAGGTGACGGCCGGGACGACCTCGAAGTCGATCCCGTGGTCGGCGAGATACGCGGCTTCTTCACCGCCGCGACCGAAGACGAACGGGTCGCCGCCCTTCAGCCGGACGACCGTCTCGCCCGCCTCGGCGAGTTCGACCAGCCGCTCGTTGGTTACCGACTGCGGTGTCCGGTCGCCGCCCGCCCGCTTGCCCACGTCTTCGCGTTTCTCCTCGGGGATCAGTCCCAGAATTTCGGGGCCGGGCAGCTTGTCGTGCAACACCACGTCGGCCTCGTCCAGCAGACGGCGGGCCTTGACCGTCAGCAGGTCTGGATCGCCCGGACCGGAGCCGACGAGGTAGACGGTCCCGGTCACGCTTCGTCACCTGTGCTGTCGTCGGGCGCCTCCGGCGAGGCGCTGGCTGCGCCGCTCTCCTCGCCGGCGTCCCGGCGGGCCCGCTCGATGATGTCGTCGGCGCCGGCGTCGGCGAGATCCGCCGCGAACTCCCGAGCCGCCTGGGCGTGCTGCTGGACTGGCAGTTCGCGCGTCTCGCGGACCTCTTCCTCGCCCTCGCGGTCGAGCACGCGAACGGCGGTGCGGACGACCGACCCCTGGAGGACGGCGTAGATGCCCACCGGTGCGACGCAGCCACCGCCGAGTTCGCCCAGCACCGTGCGCTCGACGGTCGCCTCGACCCGCGTCGGCGAGTGGTCCAGCACGCTCCGGAGGTCCTCGGCGAGGTCGCCGTCGAGAGCGGTCACCGCGAGCGTCCCCTGGCTGGGTGCCGGGACGAACCGGTCGGGGGCCAGCTGCTGGTGTTCGACGTGATGGAGCAGCCCCGCCCGCTCCAGGCCAGCCTCCGCGAGGACGATCGCGTCGTACTCGACGTCGGGGTCCTGCTCGAGCGCCCGCCGCTGGAGTTCGGTCAGGTCCTCGAACCACTCTTCGACGGTGCGGTCGTACTCCGAGTCGTCGTCCTCGTCGTCTTCGTCGCCGTCCTCGCCGTCGTCGAGCTGTTTGTACTCGGCCATGTCCTCGACGTCCTCGTCGGCCTCGGCGACGACGCGCCGTTCGTGCTCTGCCAGCAGCGGCGGCGCGAGCAGCTTCTGGACGCGGGTGTCGACGTTTCCGCGGAGCGGCTGCACGTCCAGGTCGTCGCGCTCGGCGAGCAACTGCGCGCCGCGGCGGAGGCTGGACGTGCCGACCGTCGCGCCCTCGGGCAGCCCCGAGAGGGAGGCCCCGTTCCGGGTGACCAGCACGTCCCGCGGTGCGGCCCGCTCGGGGACGCCCGCGACGATCATGTCTTCGGGCATCTCGGTGGGCATGTCTTTCATCGAGTGGACGGCGGCGTCGCAGTCGCCGTCGAGGACCTCCTCGTCGAGCGCGCGGACGAACGCGCCGGTCTTCCCGAGTTCGTGGATCGCCTCGTCGGTGATCTGGTCGCCCGTGGTCTCGACCTCGACGAGTTCCACGTCGAAGCGTCGGTTCTCCAGCCGTTCCTTGATGGTGGCGGCCTGCCGCAGCGCGAGCGCGGACCCGCGAGTCCCCAGCCGGAGCGTCGTACTCATTACTACGGAGTCGGCCGTCCGACGTGAAAAGCACACCAGTTCCGGACTCGGACGGCGCTCGGCGCGGCTCCGTCCCGTCCGACGCGTCGGCCACCGAAGGGGGACCGAGCGGGTGATTTTTCAGTCCGGCGGCGACATCGATCGCCGTGCCCTCCAACGCGCCATCGAGCGGTAGCGAGAGCCGCAGAGCGTTCCTTGCGACGGTCGGAACCGTGACCGGGGCGGCCCTGGCCGGCTGCGCCGGGCGGCTCCCGGGAACGGATCCAGAGCAGGTAGACGCCCGACGGACGACCGAGACCGGCGAGATAAGCTGGGAGTATCCGCCGAACGACGACGCCGAGGGGATCGGGTACGCGAGCGTCGAACTCGCCCGAAATCGGGCCGTCGAACGGTCTCACTCGGTGTACCGCCTCAGGCTCAACTCGACGGTGCGGGGCTCGCACGGGAGCGAACAGTACGAGGAGTACCGGGCGGACTGGTTCCGATTCCGGGTCGGGCCGCCGGCCGCGTACGCGGCGCGGCACGGCTTCGAGATGCGAGTGCAGCCGCCCCCGTGGCCGGAGCTTTCCCTCCGATACGACCGACGGGGCGGCCGACGAGAGCTCGTCGTCGAGAGCGAACAGTTCGGTTCCGACGGGACGATCACGTTCGACCTCCTGTTCGCCCCGGGCGGGAGCCCCGCGCCCCAGCGGCTGCACTGCTCGTTCGAAGTCCAGGCCTCGCGGGGCGGCGCGCTCGCGAAGACGGTCAGCGCGGACGGACAGGGGACGCTGGCGCTGCCCGCCGCTTCGGAGTGAGCCCCAGTGTCGGACAGTGACACGAGCCATTGATATGGCGTCCGCCCTCTAATTCCCGTATGGAGTGGAAAACGGACTGGGGCCTCCGCGGGCGCATGTTCTTCACCATGTTCCTCCTGGCCGCCCTGTACATCGCCTTCCTCGGGGTGTTGCTGTGGACGAACCAGTCGTTCGTGCTCATCGTCGGCTTCATGAGCGTCTTCCTGATCGCACAGTTTTTCTTCAGCGACAAACTGGCGCTGCGGAGCATGGGCGCTCGGGAGGTCTCCGAGGAGGAGTACCCCGAACTGCACCGGATGGTCGGCCGGCTCTCCCAGCAGGCCGACCTGCCGAAACCGACCGTGGCGGTCGCCGACACGCGGACGCCCAACGCCTTCGCGACCGGGCGCTCGCAGAAGAACGCGACCGTCGCCGTGACCACGGGGCTCATGGGGACCCTCGACCAGGACGAACTCGAGGGCGTGATGGCCCACGAACTCGCCCACGTCAAGAACCGCGACGTGGCGGTGATGACCATCGCGTCGTTCCTGGCGACCATCGCGATGTTCATCCTCCGGTGGGGGTTCCTGTTCGGCGGCGGCGGCCGCGACCGCCAGGGCGGGGGCGCCGGCATCATCGTCGCTATCGTCGCCTCGCTGGTCGTCTGGATCGTCTCCTTCCTGCTCATCCGCGCGCTCTCCCGGTACCGCGAGTACGCCGCCGACCGCGGCGGGGCCGCCATCACCGGCAAGCCCGCCGCGCTCGCGAGCGCGCTGATGACCATCGACAACCGGATGGACCGCGTGCCCGAAGAGGACCTCCGCGAGCAGTCGGAGATGAACGCCTTCTTCATCGTCCCCATCGGGAAGGGCGTCATCGCGAACCTCTTCCGCACGCACCCGACCACCGAACGCCGCGTCGAGCGCCTCCAGGAGCTGGCCGGCGAGATGGAATCCGCCTGAGCGGCCACTCCGTCGGCCGCCCGGCCGAAGACACATCGTTCAGCGTGAACGATTCCACCGTATGGACTGGCAGACCGACAGCCGCCTGACCCGGCGGATGGCCCTCGCCCTCGGGCTCGCGCTCCTCGGCTACGCCGCCCTCGTCGGGCCGGTGGTCTGGTTCCTCCCGCCCGCCGGCGCACTCATCGTCTGCGGGCTCGTTCTCGGTATTCTCGGTGTCCTCGTGCTCGAAGCCGACCGACTGGCCTACCTCGCGACGAGCGCGATCGCCATCGAGCGCGCGGACCACCCCGAACTGTTCGACACCGTCGAGCGCCTCTCCCGGCAGGCCGACGTGCCACGGCCGCCCGTCGCCGTGATCCCCAGCGACGAGCCCAACGCGATGTCGGCCGGGGCCGGGAACCGAACCGTCGTCTGCGTGACGCTCGGACTGCTGAAGGAACTCGACGACGAGCAGCTGGAGGCCGTCGTCGCCCACGAACTCGCCCACGTCAAGAACGGCGACTCGTCGGTGCTGACCGTGGCCGGCTTCCCGGCGACGGTCGCGCTGGCGATGCTCTCGACGGCGCTGGAGGGGATGGACGGCTGGGGCATCGTTCTGGGCTACTTCGGCGCCGCGGCGTTCCTGGCGGTACTGAGCCTCCCGCTGCTGGTCGTGAGCCTGCCGGGCACGCTCGTCCTCTCCCGGTATCGCGAGTACGCCGCCGACCGGGGCGCCGTGGCGATCACGGGCAAGCCGGTCGCGCTCGCCGAAGCGCTCGCGGAGTTGCACGGGCTGTCGAAACCGCCCGCGGAGGACATGCGCTCGATGGCCGGGTTCAACGCCTTCTGCATCGTGCCGTCGCCGTCGCTCGGACTGCCCGGAACCCATCCGCCGACGCACAAGCGGATCCGGAAGCTGCGGGAGCTGGCGGCCGAGCTGGAGCGGTAGCCGTCGGCGACGGTCAGGTGTCTCGTCGACGACACGCACGGGGAGAGACCGGCCGCTTCCCCAGCCGTTAGGTGCCCGCGACCGAACACGGGGACGCCATGAGCGAACTCGATCTCCATCGACTCGGACTGGGTACCTGGCAGAACACCGACTCCGAGGAGTGCGCCGAGAGCGTGCGGACGGCGCTGGAACTGGGCTACCGAAACATCGACACCGCACAGGCGTACGGCAACGAGGAAGCCGTCGGCCGCGGGATCGCCGAGGCCGACGTGCCCCGCGAGGAGGTCTTCCTCGCCACGAAGGTCGACACGGCCAACCTCGCCCACGACGACGTGCTGGCGACGGCCGCGGAGAGCCTGGAGCGGCTCGGCGTCGACTACCTCGATCTCCTGTACGTCCACTGGCCGACCGAGGCCTACGACCCCGAGGGAACGCTGTCGGCGTTCCAGCAACTGTACGACGAGGGCACGATCCGACACGTCGGCGTCTCGAACTTCGAACCCGAGCATCTCGATGCGGCCCGCGAGGTGCTCGACGCGCCGATCTACGCGAACCAGGTCGAGATGCATCCCTATCTCCAGCAGGACGAGCTTCGCGAGTACGCCGCCGAGCACGACCACCACGTCGTCGCGTACTCGCCGCTGGCGCGGACCGAGGTGCTGGACGACCCCGTCCTGACCGACATCGCCGAGAAACACGACGCGAGCGTGCCGCAGGTGACCCTGGCGTGGTTCCTGTCGCTGGACGGCGTCGCGGCCATCCCGAAGGCCACGGGCGCCGAGCACATCCGCGACAACTGGGGCGCCTACGACGTGGATCTGGACGAGGAGGACCTGGACCGGATCGCCGAGCTGGACCGCGGGCATCGGGAGATCGACTTCGCGGGCGCGCCCTGGGACCACTGAACGCCGACCGCCGCGCTCGACCCCCGCCCGCGGGTACACGTCGGATGGAAGCGACTTTTACGCGTTCGCCCGAACACACGGATATGGGACTGCTGGACGGCCTGAAGTCCGCGCTGGGGATGAAAGCGGAGGCCGACGCGACCCGGGACGCCGACCCGGAGGATCTCTTCGGGATGAGCACGGCCTACATGACGATGGAGGCCGATCTAGGCTTCGCGCCGGCGAACGCGGCCGCGCTGTGTTTCGCCGAGGTCGACAGCACCGATTTCGAGGACGCCGTCGAGAACGTCGAAGCCATCCTCGAAGCCGGCGAGGTCGAGACCGGAACCGGGGCCCGGTTCACGACGGACGACCACGGCTACGAGTGGGTCGTGCTGGAGGACGACGACCCAGAGGACCTGGTGACGAGTATCCACTTCGCCGCCGACGAGTTCATCGAACGCGGCTACGGCTCGCGGCTGCTCGCCGCCGTCTTCGCCTTCCGGAAGGACGACCGGTTGGCCTACTGGATCTACTCGTTCCGTCGCGGCAAGTACTACCCCTTCGCCCCGGAGGGCGACCACGACCGACACAACCAGACGGAGATCAAGCTCCAGAGCGTCCTCGACGGCGAGCTGACGGTCGAACCGGACAAGGAGTACTGGTACCCGCTCTGGCCCGACCGACCCGGGAACCACCCCTGGGAGTAAGTTTCTTCCGGGCGCGAGCACCGGATCCCCTGTGACACCGAGCGACCCGGCCGTCTACGACCACGTCCGTCCGCCCGCAGCCGACGCGGATGCCGCCGCCGCCCTCTCGCCGGGCGTCTACCGCGTCGTCGGCGTCGGTGATGAGACGGTCGCACTCCTGCGCGTCGGGGACGCCGACGGCTACAGAGTCAACACCGGCGAGGTCGTCCGCGTCGACCGCGACGCGCTCGGGGCTCTCGACCCCGCCGACAATCCCGACGGGAACCGGCCACTGGGCGAGAAGGTGCGCCGATTCGCCGAGAGCGTCGTCTGGAACCTCCGTGCGTTCGTCGCCGGCCTGCTGGCCCGTCCCGCCCTCGCCGTCGTCGCGCTGGCGCTCGTCGTCGTCGGCCACCAGGGCCACCGCGTGCTCACGGTACCCGAGTCGTGGCTCACCGCCGTCTACTTCCTCGGCGTCCTCGGCGTCGTCTTCCTCGGAGCCCGGGGCTAGCCCGACGGACCCCGGTGCGTTCTCGCCCGACTGGCCCCGGCGAACGCCTTCCCGCGACGCCCGTTCACGTATCAACGTTTGGACTGGTACGACCGAGTCCCGATTCCCGCCCGCGTTTTCACTTTCACTACGGTGTTAACGAGGGTTTATATGACGGGCGGCGCAAGCGATGTCCATGGCGACAGAAGACCTCGAAGAACTGCCGGGTGTGGGTCCGGCGACGGCGGAGAAGCTCAAAGACAACGGGTTCGACGGCTACCAGGGCATCGCCGTCGCCTCACCCGGTGAACTGTCGAACACGGCGGACATCGGCGAGTCCAGCGCGGCGGACATCATCAACGCCGCGCGCGACGCCGCGGACATCGGCGGCTTCGAGACCGGCGCGACGGTGCTCGAACGCCGGGAACAGATCGGGAAGCTCACCTGGAGCGTCGACGAGGTCGACGACCTGCTCGGCGGCGGCATCGAGACTCAGTCGATCACCGAGGTGTACGGCGAGTTCGGCGCCGGCAAGTCCCAGGTGACCCACCAGATCTCCGTCACCGTCCAGCTCCCCAGCGAGCACGGCGGGCTGGAGGGGTCGGCGATGTTCATCGACAGCGAGGACACGTTCCGCCCCGAGCGCATCGAGCAGATGGTCAAGGGCCTCTCCGAGGAGGTCATCGAGGACACGATGGTCCTCCACGACGTCGTCGAGGAGGACGAAGACGCCGACGCGACCGACGAGGCCCTGCTCGACGATCTGGTCGAGGCGATGCTCGACAACATCCACGTCGCGAAGGCGTTCAACTCCAACCACCAGATCCTCCTGGCCGAGCAGGCCCAGGAACTCGCCAGCGAGAGCCAGGACGAGGAGTTCCCCATCCGCCTGCTCTGTGTCGACTCGCTGACCGCGCACTTCCGCGCCGAGTACGTCGGCCGGGGCGAACTCGCCGAGCGCCAGCAGAAGCTCAACAAACACCTCCACGACCTGATGCGCGTCGGCGACCTCCACAACACCGCCGTCGTCGTCACCAATCAGGTCGCCTCGAACCCCGATTCCTTCTTCGGCGACCCGACCCAGCCCATCGGGGGGAACATCCTCGGCCACACCTCCACGTTCCGCATCTACCTCCGCAAGTCCAAGGGCGACAAGCGGATCGTCAAGCTCGTCGACGCGCCGAACCTCCCCGACGGCGAGGCCGTCATGCGCGTCGAAGAAGACGGTCTGATGAACGAGTAGGCAGACGAAGCGTTCGTCGCCGACTGCTCCGGGCCGCAACGCACTTGCCGGTCGCTTCCGAACGGCCGGCCATGGCGTTCACGCTCTACCAGCTCGACGGGTGTCCGTACTGCGAGAAAGTCGCCGACCGGATGGACGAACTGGACCTCGACTACGAGACGGTCTGGGTCGACGCGCTCCACTCCCAGCGCGACGAGGTCAAGCGCGTCTCCGGCCAGCGCGGCGTCCCCGTCCTCGTCGACGACGACCGCGGCGTCACGATGGCCGAGTCGGCGAAGGTCGTCGAGTACCTCGACGCCAGTTTCGCCTGAGGGCGTCGCTCACGTTCTGTCCCGGTAGACCACCCACGCCCCCAGCGTCGCGAAGACCGTCGGGTAGGCGAACCCGTAGACGACGAGCAGGTACCGGTCGGCCAGGATCGTGCCCCCGCCGACGAGCACCGCCGTGAACAGCACCGAGCCGACGAGCAACACGACCAGATAGCCGGCGGCGATGGCGAGCCCGAACCGCGCCACTGCCGCGAACGACTCCGTCGTCGTCTCCGCCCAGTGGCTGTCGGCGAACTCGTAGCCGGCACCGACCAGCGCCACCGGCGCCAGCAGGTAGTAGACGACGACCGGTACGCCGGTCTGGTTCTGCTGGGTGACCAGGCTGAGGTGGCCGATCGCGGCCGTCCGACCGCTCACGATCCCGCCGACGTGGGAGACCGGCGCGGCGTGGCCGGTCCCGAACGTGAACAGCCCGCGCAGGAGCCGACCGAGACCCGGGATCGAGGCGACCGGATCGGCGACGGGGACGAGTGCCTGCGGCACCGCACCAGTCGTCGCGGGGATGTTGTGTGCGTTGAAGACGGCGATACCGAGCAGCGCGAAGCGCCGCTGGAGCGATCCGGAGCCGAGACCGTCGACTGCGGCGACCGCTGCCGTCATCACGAAGACCGCGAGGAAGGCACTGGGCGCCCGCGCCATCCCCGCCCGCCACGGGAACTCGGCGAACGACTCCTCGGTCTGATCCGAAGTCACACCTGTTCACGCGCTCAGCAGTTCAAAAAGGCTTCCGCCCGCTTCGGTCGGTCCGGGGACCCACTGGAGCGGACCGCGCGACGATCGCCGACACCGCTTCGGAGGATCGGCCCCGTCGCCAGGTCTCGCCGCTCGCGGTTCGGTTCGTTCGCCGTTCGCGATTCCGAGACGGTCGCTGCGCTCACGTCTCGCTGCTCGCGGGTCGTACCTCCCCGCTCGCTTTCCGAGGCGCTCACTCCGTTCGCGCCTCGCCCTCGAAATCCAGCGCCGCCGAGTTGATACAGTAGCGCTTGCCGGTCGGGTCCGGACCGTCGTCGAAGACGTGGCCGAGGTGGCCGCCGCAGGTCGCACAGACGACTTCGGTCCGGCGCATCCCGTGGCTGGTGTCCAGTTTCGTCTCGACGTTGCCGTCCTCGACGACGTCGAAGAAGCTCGGCCAGCCGTGGCCGGCGTCGTACTGCTGGTCCGTCGAGAACAGCTCCGTCCCGCACCCGGCGCAGGTGAACTCCCCCTCCTCGTCCACCTCGAGGTATTCGCCGCTGAACTTCGGTTCGGTCCCCTGCTCGCGCAGGATCTTGTACTCCTCGTCGGTCAGCCGCTCGCGCCACTCCTCGTCGCTGCTCGGGAGTCCTTCTTCCTGCTCTGACATACCTCCGAATAGCCGCTCCAGGCGTTTATACCGACCGCTCGGGGATCCGACGGCGAGTCCGGCTCTCCGCGCGAGCAGCGAGGGACCGACGGTCCCTCGAGCCGTTCGCGCGGCGGCGCCGCGAACGAGGGTCACCGAACCGCGCTCACCGCGACGGGTCCCACGGTCGTCACCGCCGCTCGTAGGTCACGAACGACAGTTCGCCCTCGGGCTCGCGGTCGACTTCGACCCACGCCGCCGAGTCCCACTCCGGGAACCGGGTGTCGCCCGCGGGCTCGCCCGGGACCTCCGTCAGCACCAGCCGGTCGGCCCGGTCGAGAAACGCCTCGTAGACGGTCGCACCGCCGGCGACGAACGCCGTCCTCGCATCGGTCTCCACCGCGGCCGCTTCGGCGGCCTCGACCGCGGCGTCGACGCTCCCGACCTGCACGACCGCCTCGGGCGCGTCCACGCCCGAGCGCGTCAGCACGATATTGGTCCGCCCGGGCAGCGGCCCACCCAGCTGCGCCGAAATCGACTCGTAGGTCACCCGGCCCATGACGACCGGATGGCCCGTCGTCGTCTCCTTGAAGTGGGCCAGATCCGCGGGGTAGTGCCACGGCATCTCGCCGTCCGCCCCGATGACGCGGTTCTCCGCGACGGCGGCGATGAGCGCGATCTCGACCGACGAGGCCGCCTCCCGTCCGGCGTCCGTCATCAGTTCCCCTCCATCACTCGGCGACCGCGAAATCGAGGCCGGGCGCGGGGTCGTAGTCGCGCACCGCGACGTCCTCGTAGGTCAGCTCGTCGATCGGCTCGTCGGCCACCTCGATCGTCGGGCGCTCGCGGGGTTCGCGGGTCAGTTGCGCCAGCAGGTTCGGGACGTGGTCGGCGTTCTCCACTCCTGGCTCGGCGGGCGCTTCCGTCAGGATCCAGTCGCGCACGCCGTCGTACCCCTCGCGGTCGTCGACGGCGGCCATCCGTTCGCGCAACTCCGCACGGTTTGCCTCGTACCACTCGCCGCGAGCGCCCTCGCCGCAGTAGGCGTGAGCGTCGACGACCGAATGGGAGAAGCTCCCGACCTCGAAGCCCGTCCGCTGTGCCACGATGTGGGTCACCAGCGAGTAGGCGGCGACGTTGAACGGGATCCCCAGCGCGATATCGCCCGAGCGCTGAGTGAGATGGAGGTTCAGCCGGTCGCCCTGGACGTTGAAGACGAAGGTGTAGTGACAGGGCGGGAGGGTGCTGGTCGTCGCGTTGGCGGGGTGCCAGGCGTTGACGACGATGCGGCGCGACTGCGGATTCTCCCGCAGCGTGTCCAGCACGTACTGGAACTGGTCGAAGGTGTTCTCGTCGTCGTTGACCCAGCGATGGGCGTCGTCGGGCCAGGACTCCCCCTCCAGGCCCTCCTCCGGGATCGGGTACCGGCGCCAGAAGCGGCCGTAGGCGGTGTCGAGGTGGCCTTCCTCGTCGGCCCAGGCGTCCCAGATCTTCGTCTCCTCGCGGAGATTCCGGATGTGCTCCTCGCCGGAGAAGTACCACAGGAGCTCGTGGATGAGCGAGTTCCAGCGATAGCCCGACAGGTCCTTCGTGGTGAGCAGAGGGAACCCTTCCTGAAGGTCGACCTCGTAGTGCGCGCCGAACGTCGAGAGCGTGTCCACGCCCGTCCGGTTGGGCTTGTAGGTGCCCTCCGCGACGGCCGCCCGGACGAGATCGAGATACTGCTGCATTGTGACGCGTATCTGCGCGCGGTCGTTGTAAACCCACCTGTCGACGCTGGAGTGTGCCGTACGACGGGGAGATACGACTGCAGTATCGCGACCGCTGCCCGGAGTACCGCGTGAAACAGCGTGAAAGCCCCCGACTGCTCCGGTCGAGGGGTTCGCTGCGCTCCTCGTTCCCGTCGGTCACTGTGGTGCTCGCGTCACCCGTCTTCCCGGAGCAGTCGGCCCCTTTCATTCCCCCCGTGCCGGCTGATCGCCGGTCTCTGGGGGTGGGAATGAAAGGGTCGGGGCTTTCACGCTGTTCGTATTCGCGGGACAGCAGGGGTCGCAGTAGCGGTCCCACTGCCTCACTCCCGATCTAACACCAGCACGTGCCGAACCAGCGACCGGTGAACCCGCCGCTCGAAGTGCTCCTCGACGGTCCAGCCCGCGTCTCTCGCCTCGGCTTCCCACGAGCGGTCGGCGACGACCACCGCGCGGGCGGCGACCCGGCGCGCTTCGGCGAGCGCGCTCCCCACCAGATCGGCCAGCGAGTCGCCCTCGATCTTCGACTGGCGCCCGTAGGGCACGTCGAAGACGGCGGCGTCCGCGAAGTCGTCGACGAACGGCAGGCGCGTCACGTCGCCGCGGCAGACCTCGAAATCGCCGTCCTCGCCGAACCGATCTCGGAGGTTCGCGCGCGTCCCGCGGGCCATCTTCCGCTGGGCGTCCGAGCCGACCGCCCGGGCGCCGACGAGACCGGCCTCCAACAGCACTCCGCCGGTGCCGCACATCGGGTCGACGACGGTCGCTCCCGCCCGCGCGCCGGCGATGTTCACCAGCGCGCGGGCCAGCTTCGGGTCCATGCTCCCCGGCTGGAAGAAGGGCCGATCCGTCGGACGGCGGTCGCCGAAGCCGCGCTCGCTCTCGACGTCGAGCCAGCCGAGGACGCAGAGGCCCGCCCCGTCGTCGAGGACGCCCGGGTCCGAGTCGCCCGGTCCGGCCGCGTCCGACTCCGCGTTCTCCGCGGTGCTGTCGGCGCCCGGCGGCCCAGCGAACAGCGCGCGCAACTCGTGGTCGGGGTCGTCGAGATCGACGGAGAAACCGCGGTCGACGAGCACCTGTCCCAGCTCGCGCTCGACGCGCTGAGTGTCCACGCCGGTCGTCGCGCGCACGTCGACGGCGCGGACGGCGACCGTTCCCTCGCGGTCGACGGTCGCGGCGTCCAGCGTCGCGCGCGCGCCGGCCACGTCGGGGTCGCAGTGGCCGACCACCTCGCTCGCGCGGTGGACGTAGGCGAGATCGCGGACGCGGTCGGTCACCGCGCGCGCGGTCGCCAGCCCGGCGCCGACTACCTCGACCCCCGCGGCGGCGCTCGACGCCTCGCAGGCCGCGAAATCGTCGTCCTGCCCGCCCAGTTCGAGGACGTACACGCCCGACAGTCGCCCGCCGCCAGGCAAGAACCCACCGGTGCGCCCGCGCCGCTCTCCCGCCCGACCGCCACCGAACTCCGCGAATCGACCCGCCAGCCACCCGCCGCGACAGCCGACCGCCAGGACCCCGACCACTGATAAAACTGACGTGTACCCCCACTAAAAAGCGCTTTTATGGGCGATTCGCCCCGTGGCTACATCACCGGTCTGATTCGTCTCTGTTCGCGATCTGTCATCCGGTCCCATGAAAGTTTATAAGCCTTAAATACAACGTTTAAGTCGAGACATGGTTGACCCCAAGGAGACAATCAATATCGAAAACGTCGTCGCCTCGACTGGAATCGGGCAGGAGCTCGACCTGCAGAGCGTGGCGATGGACTTGGAGGGGGCGGACTACGACCCCGAGCAGTTCCCCGGCCTCGTCTACCGCACCCAGGAGCCCAAGTCGGCAGCGTTGATCTTCCGTTCCGGTAAGATCGTCTGCACCGGCGCCAAGAGCACGGACGACGTCCACGAGAGTCTGCGGATCGTCTTCGACAAGCTGCGCGATCTCAACATCCAGGTCGACGACGACCCGGAGATCGTCGTCCAGAACATCGTCACCTCCGCCGACCTCGGTCGCAATCTGAATCTCAACGCGATCGCCATCGGCCTGGGCCTGGAGAACATCGAGTACGAGCCCGAGCAGTTCCCCGGCCTCGTCTACCGGCTGGACGACCCCGACGTGGTCGCGCTGCTGTTCGGCTCGGGGAAGCTCGTCATCACCGGCGGCAAGCAGCCCGAGGACGCCGAGGAAGCGGTCGACAAGATCGTCTCCCGGCTGGAAGATCTGGGCCTGCTGGAGTAGTCGCGAGCGCGCGGTGGCCCGCCTCGCTCGCCCGGTGCCCGAATCACCTGCGCTCGCGGCGCTCGGTCGTCCGCGATAGCAGGCTACAAACCGCCGCCCCGCCTATCGCCGCCATGGACCTCGTAGCGCTGCTCTCGGTCGCGTCGCCGGCCGCGCTCGCGCCGCTCCAGACCGACGTGACGGGCGGCGGGATATTCGCTTTGGTAATCACTTTTCTGCTGACCGCCGCCTTCTACGCCGCGACGCTCCATCTCGCCGCGACCTTCTTCATCGGCGACGTGCCCAGCCAGCGGGCCGCCTACGCCGGCCCGGTCCCCGCCGCCGTCTCCATCCTGCTGGGTCGCTACGGGATCGAGAGCATCGGCTTCGTCTCCCCGAGCCTCGGGATCGTGATCGTCCTCCTCGCCACGCTGGTCGCCGACGCCATCGCTATCAGCGTCTCCTACCGGATCTCCTGGCGCCCGGCCGCGGTCCTCACCGGCCTCCACTTCGCCTTCGCGGCCGTGCTGGGCTTCGCTCTGAACAACATCTTCGGCTTCTTCTGAACGGGATCGCGGAGCCGCCCCTCGCCGGTCGTGCGACCGCCTCTCACCTGCCCCGAAAGCATTTTGTCAGCACGGGTGAACGACGGGTCATGCCGACGATAGCGGTGGCCGACGAAGCGGTACACGACGAGGCGACGCCCGTCCGGGTGACCGGCGTCGAGCCCGGCGCGACGGTCGAACTCCTGGCCGAGACCGACGGCTGGTACGACGAGGGATGTTCGTCGCGGACGATCTTCGAGGCGGACGGCGAGGGCCTCGTCGATACGGCCGAGCACGAACCCGTCGAGGGGTACGACGGCGTCGCGCCGATGGGCTGGCTGTGGTCGATGGCGCCCGACGGAGAGGGTGAAACGGGATGGCCCCACGCCGGTCGCGACCCCGTGACCGTCGAGGTCGAGACGCGAGTGGACGGAGCACAGGTCGCCGAGACGACGACCGTCCGCCGACCGACGGATCCCGGCGTCGAGCACGTCGCCGTCGACGACGACGTGGTCGGCGACCTGTTCGTCCCCGCCGGGGAGGGGCCGCACCCGGGCGTGCTCGTCCTGCACGGCTCGGAGGGCGAACCGGCCCGCGGTCGCGCGGCGTTGCTGGCCGCCCACGGGTTCGCGGCGCTGGCCGTCCACTACTTCGGCGACCCCGCCCCGCTCCCCGACCAGCTGATCGAGGTACCGGTCGAGTACTTCGGCGCGGCGGCCGACCGACTGCGCGAGCGCGCGGACGTGGCGGACGGGCCGCTCGGCCTCTACGGCCACTCCAAGGGCGCGGAAGCGGCGCTCGTCACGGCGTCGCGGTACGACTGGGCGGGAGCGGTCGTCGCCGGCGCGCCCGCGGCCCATCGCTGGCAGGGACTCGACGAGTCCGGCGAGCAGCGGACGAGCTCGTGGACGGCGGACGGCGACCCGCTCCCGCACGTCCCCTTCCGCGCCCCGCCGGGGTCCGACGAGGACGGTAACGTCGCCTTCGCGAACGTCTACGCGAACTCCCTCGACCGCGCCCCGGGCGACCGCCGCGAGGCCGCCCGGATCCCGGTCGAACGGATCGACGCGGCGCTCCTGGTCGTCTCTGGCGGCGCCGACCGGATGTGGCCGAGCGTCGAGTTCGCGGCGACCGTCGTGGAAGCACGCTCCGAGGAGGCCGGGGTCGACGTCGACACGGCCCACCGCTCGTACGAGCGCGCGGGACACAGCATCGCACCGCCGTACCGACCGACCGCGGGGACAGCGGTCGCCGACGGGATGGCGCTGGGCGGGACACCGGCGGCGAACGCCCGCGCGGCCGCGGACTCATGGCCGGCGGTGCTGGAAACCCTGGACGCCATCGAACCGAGCGACGGCTGAAGGACAGAACGTTCTTATCAGTCGAATAGAAATCACGGGTGATGGTCGAGAGACTGGACCGGCGCCGCTTTCTCGCGACGGTGGGGGCGGCGTCGGCCGCCTTGGTCCCGGGGTGTGGCAGCGGAGACACGGCGACGGAGACGGGCCAGCCCGGGCCCGACCCGACGGCCGAGCGGACTGCGACCGCGGGTGCGGGAGAGACGGCGGGACGGCCGACCGCGACGGCCGCGACCGACCTCGTCGTCGAGGCGCCGGCCACCCATCCGCAAGACCGGCCGGCCGAGATACGGCTCACGGGCGCCGATCCCGGCGCGGAGGTGTCACTGACGGCGTCGACGCCGAGCTACGGCGGGCAGACCTGGACCAGCGAGGCGACCTTCGAGGCCGACGAGGACGGGGTGGTGGACCTCGCCGAGGCGACGCCGGTCTCGGGAACGTACGAGTCGGCCGACCCGATGGGGTGGCTCTGGTCGATGCGACCCAGCGCGGGCAGCCAGCCGTTCTACTACAGCGGTGACGCCCGACAGGCGGTGACTCTCCGGGCGACCGACGCCGACGGGACCGTCGAGACGGAGGTGGACCTGCGGTTGTACGACCCGGACATCACGGTCGAGGCCGTCGAGACCGACGAACTGGTGGGATACTGCTACGAGCCGGCGGGCGAGGGGCCACACCCGGGCGTGTTGGCGCTCCACGGGTCGGGCGGGAATCCGATCCAGCGCCGCTCGGCGTTGCTGGCGACGCGGGGGTACGCGGCGCTGTCGGTCAAGTACTTCGGCGAGGGCGAGCCGATCCCGGACACCCACGACAGCGTGCCGCTGGAGTACTTCGAGCGCGCGCAGTCCTGGCTGCGCGCACGCGAGGGCGTCCGCGACGTGCCGGTCGGCGTCCTCGGGGTATCGCGCGGCGGCGAACTCGCGCTGTTGCTCGGGGCTCGGTTCGACTGGGTGGGCGCGGTCGTCTCCTACGTCGGGAGCGCCGTCGTCTGGGAGGGTGGCAGCGCCGACCCTCCGAACGTCCCGTGGACTCACGGGGGCGACCCGGTCGCGCATCTAACCTGGGACAGCGGGTTCCGGACGAGCGACGAGGGCCACTACCGCTTCCGTCCGGCGGCCGACGAGCGACTGGATTCGGTGGCCGAGTCGGAGCTCGAGGCGGCGACCATCGCCGTCGAGGAGGCCGCCGCTCCGGTGCTCATGCTGTCTGGCACCGACGACCAGGTGTGGCCGTCGGTTCGTCTGCTGGCCGTCGGCGCCGAACGTCTGCGAGAGGCCGACTTCGACCACGCGTTCGAACACCGGAGCTACGACGGCGCCGGGCACGGTGTCACCGCGCCCTACCTCCCGACCGCCGGTCGACGGGTGATCTCCGGACAGCTGTTCGGTGGCGCTCCGGCCGCCGACGCCCGCGCCAACGCCGACTCCTGGCCGGCAGTGTTGGACTACCTCGACCGCGGGCTCCGCGCCGACTGACTACTCGACGAGGCGCTCGATCTCGGTGACGAGCACGCCGTTCGTGTCGCGACTCGAATCGCGAGCGTGAATTTAAGTGTAGAGACGACCCATCTCGGAGTGATGGGGACGGACATCTCGAACCGGGTTCGCGAAATCGCCCGTCACCGCGACGCCGACGAGTCGTCGGTCATCGAGCAGGCGCTGGAGCGCGGACTCGACGACCTCTGGGAGGACGTGGTCGTCGCCCGGTATCTCGACGGCGAACTCCCTCGCGAGGAGGCCGTCGCGGAAGTGGGCGAGGCGCCCGTCGAACGTGCGGACGCGGCGCGGGACGCGGTCGACGAGGACATCGAGTGGGCGTTCGGCGAGGACGCCGCGTGAGTCGGGACCGTCGCGTCGTGACGGACACCGGACCGTTGATCCACCTCTCGGAAGCCGACGCTCTGGACCTGCTAGACCAGTTCGCGGTCGTAACGGTGCCCGAGACGGTGTTCGAGGAACTGCGACGCGGTGGCGTTCCGACAGCCTTCGAGGCGCTCGACTGCGAACGGAAGCGGGTCGAGGTAGCGGAAGACCGATGACCGGAACTCGATCCGGGCGAGACGGCGGCGCTCGCGCTCTGTGAGCGTGGCGGCGGAACACTCCTGACGGACGATCTCGACGCGCGCCAGCAGGCGAACGAACTCGACCTCGAAGTCCACGGGTCGCTCGGGGTCGTCCTCGCCGCGTACGCCGACGGACGGCTCGTCGCGGCGGACGCGAGAACGAAGATCCGAGCGCTCGAGCGCGAAAGCACCCTCTACCTCTCGGACCCGCTCGTGAGACGAGCGCTCGACCGTATCGACCGCGAGGAGAGCGACGGCGACTGATCACTCCACCAGCCGCTCGATCTCGGTGACGAGCACGTCGCTGGCGCCCACCTCTTTGAGCGCGTTGATAGTCTCGAACACCGCGCGCTCGTCGACGACGGCGTGGACGGCCACGTCCTCCTTGCCGGCGATGTCCATCACCGTCGGGCCGCCCATCCCCGGCAGCACCTCTTTCACGTCGTCCAGACGGCCCTCGGGGACGTTCATCATCAGGTAGCGCTTGCCCTCGGCGGAGAGCACGGATTCGAGCGCCATGCGGATCTGCTGGACCTTCTCGTCGTCGGCCACGTCCTCGCGGGCGAACAGGCGGACGGACGAGTCCAGGACGTCGGCGATCTCGGCGAGGCGGTTCATCCGCAGCGTGGTGCCCGTCGAGGTGATATCGACGATGGCGTCGGCGATGTCGACGTGCGGCGTGAGTTCCGTCGCGCCCGACACCTCCGCGATGTCCACCTCGATATCGCGCTCGGCGAAGAAATCGCGGGTGACGTTCGGGAACTCCGTGGCGACGGTGCCGCCGTCCAGATCTTCGACGGACTCGATGTCGCCGTCCTCGGGCGCCGCCAGCACCAGTCGGCACGAGCCGAACTCCAAGTCGAGCAGGTCGACGAGCGCGCCGGTGTCGGCCTCCTCGGCCTGGTCGAGGCCCGTGATACCCACGTCGGCGGCGCCGTCGGCGACGTACTCGGGGATGTCGGCGGCGCGGGCGTAGAGGACGGTCACGTCGGGGTCGACGGTCTGAGCGTAGAGCTTCCGGTCGGCCCCGTCGACGACGTGGAGGCCGGCCCGGTCTAAGAGATCGATCGCCGGGTCGTGCAGGCGACCCTTGTTGGGGACGGCGATGCGCATACTCTCTCTGGACGGGCCGCGGGCAACTGTCTTTCCCTCTCCGAGCGTCACGGCTCCGTGGCGAGCGCCCGCCCGTACGTTTGTATCCGAACGGGGGACCACCGCCGCCCACGTCGACAGTCGGCGTGACCGACGCGCTCGCGTACGGGTTCGACTGGGTGCGGTGTTCGGCGGGGAAACTGCCGGACGGACTGACCGGACGTGACGACACGCAATGGTTTTGGCCGGACCGGTCGGATCGCCGCCCGTGCCCGCCTTCCTCGCGTCCGTCGGGACGCTGGCGAGCGTCTCGCTGGTCACCGCGCTCGGTTACTTCCTGTACAGCCGCCGGTTCCGCGACGCGGCCGACGCGACCGCGGCGCTCGGGCGTATCCGCCGCGCGTTCCGCGTCGGGCTCCCGGTCGTCTACGTGGTCGCTCTCTTCGCGATGATCGCCGCGGGGTGGCTCGACGCCGTCGACGCCGCGCTCGGGGCGCTCCCGGCCGGCGAGTCGGTCGTCGGCGGCGCCGTCACGGTCGTCGTCGGACTGACCGCGCCCGCGGTCGCCGTCGGTGCCGGCTACTTCGGCGCGTTCCCCGTCGTTCGTGACCTCCGCGAGGCGGACGTGTCGGCGACGACCGTCGCGGCGCGGCTCGTTCGCTACGCGGTCGGACTCGCGGCGCTGTTCGTCGTCGTCGTCCTCGGCGTCGGGCTCGCCGGCGAGGGCCTCGCGTCGGGCGCCGGCTTCGCCGCCGCGATCGCCGTCCTGCTCGGGTCCGCCTGGGCCGGGTCCCCGTGGCTGGTCCGCCTGCTCCAGTCGACCCGCGAGCCGACCGCCGCCGAGCGCGCCCGGCTCGACCGGCTCTGTGTGGACGCCGGGTTCGACCCCCGGGCGGTTCGGATCCTCGAACTCGCCGACGCGAAGCGAGCGTTCGCGTTCGCCCGCGGGCTCCCCGGCCGGCGCCACCTGTTCGTCAGCGACTACCTGCTCGCGGAGCTCGACGACGAGTCGCTTCGCGCCTATCTCGCCCTCCAGGCCGGGCGGGCGCGCGCCAAGCACCTCGAAGTCAGGCTCGCGGTCGCCGTCGGGACCGTCCTGGCCGTGCTCGGCCCGCTGCTCGGGGTCACCGAGGTTCCCGGTGTCGGGAACGGGATAGTCGCACTGGTCGCTCTCCTCGGCGGCCTCGTCGGGCTGTGGGCCGGACGGCGACTCGTCTACCGCGCCGACGACTACGCGGCGGCCCGAACGAGCTGCGAGGCCGTCGTGGCGACCGTCGAGCGGTTCGCCGACCTCAACGACGCGCCGATGGAGTGGGGTCGCCTCATCGCGCTACGTCGGATGGAGCCCCCGCTCGACAGCCGGATCGACCGGCTGCGCGACCGCGCGGCACGGGAGTGACCCACGACGCGCCGCCGCGAAGGAACAGATTCAGGCACCCGCCCCGGGAACTCACGGAGTATGAGCGACCTCCTCGTCGCGGGCGGACAGGTACTGCGACCCGATCTCACCGTCGAGCGAGCGGACGTGCTGGTCGACCGGGAGAGTGGCGACGTCGCCGACGTCGTCGAGCCCGGCACCGCCGACGCCGCCGAACGGCTCGACGCCAGCGGCGGCCTGGTGATTCCGGGGCTGATCAACGCCCACGGACACGTCGCGATGACGCTGTTGCGCGGGTACGCCGACGACAAGCCGCTCGACGCCTGGCTGCAGGAGGACATCTGGCCGGTCGAAGCGGAACTCACCGCCGACGATATCGCGGCCGGTGCGGAGCTGGGCATCGTCGAGATGATCAAATCGGGCACGACGGCCTTCTCCGATATGTACTTCCACGTCGACCGGATCGCCGACGCGGTCGAGCGCGCCGGCGTGCGGGCCGTCCTCGGCCACACGGCCGTCACCGTCGGCAAGGACGACGAGGCCGCGCGAGCGGATATGCAGCGAAGTCTCGACGTGGCCAAAGAGCTGGACGACGCCGCCGACGGACGGGTCACGACGACCTTCCAGCCCCACTCGCTGACTACCGTCGGCGAAGAGTACCTCCGGGAGTTCGTCCCGAAGGCCCGCGAGGCCGACCTGCCGATCCACTTCCACGCCAACGAGACCGAAAACGAGGTCGACCCGATCGTCGACGAACACGGCCTCCGCCCGCTGGAGTACGCCGCCGACCTCGACCTGCTCGGCGAGGACACCTACGTCGCCCACGGCGTCCACCTCGACGAGACCGAGGTCGAACTGTTGGCCGACACGGGGACCGGCGTCGCCCACTGCCCGGCGTCGAACATGAAGCTCGCCAGCGGGATGGCGCCCGTTCAGCGGCTTCGCGACGCCGGCGTGACCGTCGGGATCGGCACGGACGGCGCGGCCTCGAACAACGACCTCGACGCCTTCGACGAGGTGCGCGACGCGGCGATGATCGGCAAACTCGCCGCCGAGGACGCCGGCGCCGTCCCCGCCGAGGCCGCCGTCGAGATGGTCACGCGGGGGAGCGCCGACCTGCTGGGCGTCGACAGCGGCCGCGTCGAGGCGGGCGCGAACGCCGACCTCGCCGTGGTCGACCTGGAAGCCCCGCACCTGACGCCCGCCCACGATCTGGTGAGTCACCTCGCATACGCCGTCCGCGGGAGCGACGTGCGTCACACCGTCTGTGCTGGCGAGGTACTGATGCGCGACCGCGAAGTAGTGACGCTCGACGAGCGCGCGGTGCGCGAGCGGGCGAGCGAGCACGCCCGGGATCTGGTCGCGCGGGCCGAAGGCGACGACTGACGGCCACAGCGAGCTTCGCTCAGAAGGGGTAGTTGAAATAGAGGTAGCCGACCGCGGCCAGTACGACCGCCGCCAGCGACGCCCCGAGAACGGCGTCGGTCAGTGCGCCGACGACGAGCGCCGGGACGAGGAATGCGACCAGCCACAGCGCGTACGAGTCGGTCGGAACGTCGCGGAGGTTCATGCCGGTGTGTCGCCCACCGGACCCCAAAACGATTCCTATCTGGGGGTTTACCCTCGCCTCGACGCACCGTTCTCAGCGCAGGTAATCGGCCCGGAGACTGTTTATCGACCGGAAAATCGCGTTAATTCGGCGAAAATCGGGCCGAGGGTAACCCACGACTAAGTGGAAACCGACCGTGGGGTATCGACGTATGAACCAGGGCACACGAGCGTTGATACTGGCGGCACTGATGGTCGTCTCGGTGGCGGCACCGGCGATGGGGGCGACGTCGTCGGCGGCGTCGCCGAGCGTCGACGTGATACAGGACGACGGCGTCACCGTGACGGTCACGAACGGCACTGCGAACGACACGGTCGCGAACGCGACGGTCGACGTGACGACGATCACCGAGAACGTCACGTACGCCGACGCGGGGACGCACACCACCGGACCCAACGGCACCGTCGCGCTGTCGACGCCGAATCAGTCGCTGACGGTGTCGGTGACGGCGACGGTCGGCAACCACTCGGCGACGACCACGACCGACCTGGCCGCCGACGAATCCAACGAGACGGTGGCGGACGAGACGAACGAGACGGTGACGGACGAGACGAACGAGACGGTGACGGACGAGACGAACGAGACGGTGACGGACGAGACGAACGAGACGGTGACGGACGAGACGGCGCTTCCGTTCGGTCTCCAAGTCGTCGCGTTCACGTCCAGCCTGGGCGACACCGACGGACCGCGCGGGCTGGCGATCGCGTCGTGGGTGACGGCCAACAACCCCGGTAACGGCAACGGCCCGCCCGCGTGGGCCGGCCCCGGCAACGAGACGGGCAACGAGACCGGCAACGACACGCAGGGTCTCTCGGACCGTGCCGACCTCGGTAACGAGACCAGCAACGAGACGGGTAACGAGACCGGCAACGACACGCGGGGACCGCCCGACCACGCCGGCCCGAACAACGGCACGCAGGGTCCCCCGGACCACGCCGGCCCGGACAACGGCAGTGACGAAGACGATACCGGAACGCGGGGTCCCCCGGACCACGCCGGCAACGACAGTGACGACGAGGCTGAGGAGGACGACGAGGAAGAAGAGGACGAAGAGGAAGAAGAGGACGACGAGGCTGAGGAGGACGAAGAGGAAGAAGAGGACGACGAGGCTGAGGAGGACGAAGAGGAAGAAGAGGACGACGAGGCTGAGGAGGACGAAGAGGAAGAAGAGGACGACGAGGCTGAGGAGGACGAAGAGGAAGAAGAGGACGAAGAGGAAGAAGAGGACGACGAGGCTGACGAAGAGGACGAGGAAGAAGACGACGAGGCTGACGAAGAGGACGAGGAAGAAGACGACGAGGCTGACGAAGAGGACGAGGAAGAAGACGACGAGGCTGACGAAGAGGACGAGGAAGAAGACGACGAGGCTGACGAAGAGGACGAGGAAGAAGACGACGAGGCTGACGAAGAGGACGAGGAAGAAGACGACGAGGCTGACGAAGAGGAAGCGGACGACGAGGCTGACGAAGAGGAAGAAGAAGAAGCAGACGACGAAGAGGACGGCGACTCCGGGGGACCGCCGGACCACGCCGGCAACGGTAACGGCAGTGGCAACGGTAACGGCAACGGCGCCGGCGCCGAGCGGTAGTCACCGGTAGTGCAGTCGAGCGGGCGGTCGCACGGCCGCGATACCTCGGTTATCGAGCTATTCTTTCGAAGCGTCGTGGCGGTGAGTCTCGGAGCGATGGGCTCGACGACGGCAAAAATCACGGTATCGAGCCCCGAGCGCTACGGCCCGGCCGCCACACCCCTCAGAACTCGTCGATGACGGGAATCCCGACCGTCTCGAAGTCGGTCATGTCGTCGAGGACGCCCGAGACGTCTTCGAGGCCGATGCGCTCGGTGATGATCGCGGCGGGGTCGAGCTTCCCGGTGGCGACCATCCGGAAGATCTCGTCGTAGCGCTCGGGCGGCATCCCGAGCGCGCCGAGGAAGTCGATCTCGGCGGTGACCATCTCGTCGGTCGGCAGCGGCAGGTTCCCGCCGGCCTCCTTCGTCGTCAGCCCGACCTGGACGTGCTGGCCGGTCTTGCCGAGGCTCTTGACGGCGTTGCGGCAGGTGGTCTCGATACCCAGCGCGTCCATCGACACGTCGGCACCGCCGTCGGTGATATCGCGGACTTCCGCGGCGGGGTCGTCGACCGCGCTCGCGTTGACGGTCTCGACGGCGCCCTGTTCCTCTGCGAAGTCGAGCTTGTCGTCCATCAGGTCGACGCCGATCACGTTGGCGCCGAGCGCGTCGGCGATCTGGACCGCCGAGAGGCCGACGCCGCCGCAACCGTGGACGACGAACCAGTCGCCAGCGCCCACGTCCGCCCTGTGGGCCAGTCCGTGGAAGGCGGTCATGAACCGACAGCCCAGCCCGGCCATGTCCACCGACGAGACCCCTTCGGGGAGCGTGACGAGGTTGTGCTCGGCGTGGGGGACCGGCACCTGCTCGGCGAAGGCACCGGGTGCGGCGGGCTGGAGGCCCAGTGCCTGGCGGTTCTCGCAGATGTTGGAGTGGCCGGTCCGACAGAGGTGACAGGACCCGTCGCCGAGGTTGAACGGGACGGCGACGTGGTCGCCCTCGGAGACGCCCGTTACTTCCTCGCCGACGGCGACGACGTGGCCGGCGGGCTCGTGACCCAGGATGTGGCCCGGGACCGGGTCGAGGCCGCGCCACTCCCAGTCGCCCTGCCAGGCGTGCCAGTCGCTGCGACACACTCCGCAGGCCTCGACGGCGACGACCGCGCCGTGGGGCTCGGGCTCGGGGTCGTCGACCTCCCGCACGTCCAGCGGTTCGCCGTAATCCGTGAAGACTGCTGCGCGCATACCCGGGCTATCGGTAGCGCCCGCCAAATACCCTCGTACCTGGAGTCGTACCACGCGTACTCTTCAGCATCGGATGCGGTGACGTGCTCACGACCGCTACCAGCTCTGACCACCGAACTACGAACCGCCCGTGAACCTCTGCGACCGCGACGGCCGACAGCACCGCGGGACGGGTCGTAGTGCAAGACAGCGTGAAAGCCCCCGGCCGCTCCGGTCGAGGGGCTCGCTGCGCGCTTCGCTCACTCCGTTCGCTCCAGTGCTTGCGTCTCCCGTCTTCCCGGAGCGGCCGGCCCCTTTCGTTCCCGCCCGTGTCGGCTGACCAGCCAGTCTGTCAGGGTGGGAATGAAAGGGGCGCCCGTCTCGTCGAACCCCGACGAAGTAAGCACCGCAGCCCGTAGGGCGAGGAGCGCAGCGAGGCGCGGGAGGCGAGACGGGCGGGGCTTTCACGCTGTTCGCGGAAGCGGTAGTAGCGGAAGCGGTAGTAGCGGAAGCGGTAGTAGCAGAAGCGGTAGTAGCAGAAGCGGTAGTAGCAGAAGCGGTAGTAGCAGAAGCGGTAGTAGCGGAAGCGGTCGGGGCGGTAAAACGAAGCCGACGAACAGTAGACCGGCGGAGAAAGACTGTACTCGCTTCTAGCCGGTGAACTTGTGATAGTCGAGACCTTTGTGTTTCATCTCGTTGTGCTTCTCTTCGAGGAAGGAGTAGACGGTGCCGTGAGGGGCGCCTTCGATGATCATCTCGGCGGCTTCGCGGACGGTGTCGACCTGTTCGGGGCCGCCGATGATGCCCAGCGTCGAGCCGTAGATGACGACGGAGGCGCCCGAGAGTTCCTCCATGAGTTCGCGGGTGCGACCGTCCTCGCCGATGAGCCGCCCCTTGTGGCGCTGGAGGTCGTTGCGGTTGCGCGCGGCCGCGTCGATGTCGATGATGTCGAACATCATCATCTCGTCGTCGAGCAGTCGCATGGCCTCCTCGGGGGCGAACCCGCGGCCGATGGCCTTGACGATGTCCGGGCCCTTCAGCGCGGTGAGCGGGTCGCCGGTCTGTTCGACTTTCACCTGGCCCGTCTCGCTGTCGACGTCGAGTCGCACCTCCGCGCGGTCCTCGATCTCCCGCAGCGTCGCACCCCCTTCGCCGATCAGCACGCCGATCCGGTCCTGCGGAATCTTCACGTGTTGCATGCCCGACCGTAGGTGTCTCCGTCGGTTTAAGGCTTTGCTGGGCGAGCCACCGTGTGACGGGGACACAGGCTCGCGCGTGGGCGACCCCACCGAGCGACCGGCTACGGGACCGACACCGTCTTGTCGGCCGGGGTGAACGATCGGCTGTGACACACTCGCTGACCGAGCGCCACTGGGGCTGGCTCCTGACCGTCGCGGGGTTCGCGCTCCTGTTGAACCCGTTCGTCGTCGGGGCGCTCGACGTCGGCGACCCGGACAGCTACACGTACGAGCCGAAAGAAGTGACCTTCTACGACAACGGGACCTACGACGCGGAGCGAGGGGCGCCCGGTCTCGACCCCGAGGTGGCGTGTTTCGAGCGAGCTCCCAGCCGGTCGTGCGTCGTCGAACGCGCAGTACACGCCGACGGCGGGGTCGTCTACGACGGATTGCCGTCGGGGTACCTCCGGAGCGACTACGAGTACGTCTACGTCTGGGGAAAAGGGTTCTTCGAGCCGGTGGGGCGGGAGCTCGCGAACGACAGCGTCGAGTACGGTCTCGACAGCGTGCCCCGGTCGGAGGCGCTGGAGTGGGTGGCGGCCGAGAGCCGCGAGGCGTCGGCGGGTATCCGCGAGGCGCTGGAGACCGGGCAGTACCGGACGCGCGACCGGATCGACGGTGCCGACGAACTCGTCGAACACGACGGGGACTACTACGTCGTCACCGCGACGAGCTACCGGACGACGACGGGCGAGCGCCGCGACATCGTGATCGCCCTCCAGTGGATCGCGGGTATCGGGGGCGCGCTGCTCGTCCTCCGCGGCCAGCGATTGCGGGTGACCGCCGGCAGGTAGCCGCGGCGGACCGAGTGACGACCGCCGTTCACGCCGTCACTCGTACCGCAGCGCGTCGATCGGGTCGACGCGGGCGGCCCGCCAGGCGGGGTAGAGGCCGGCGACGACGCCGGTGAGGACGCCGACGGCGACGGCGGCGGCGAACCACCCGGGCGCCAGGGTCAGCGGGATCTCGGCGTACCGCGTGGCGGCCCAGCCGGCGGCGATCCCGAGTGGGACGCCGATGATGGCGCCGAGCGCCCCGAGCAGGACCGCCTCCGCCAGAAAGAGCTCCATCACGTCGCGGCTGCGCGCCCCGACGGCCTTCATGATCCCGATCTCGCGGGTCCGCTCGGTGACGCTGACGAGCATGATGTTCGCGATGCCGACGGCGCCGACGATCAGCGCGATGACGGCGATGCCGGTGACGAAGCGGGTGAGTCTGGTGACGATGCGCTCGATGCTGTCGACTAGGTCGGCGTTGGTCCGGGCGCTCACCTCGTAGCCGTCGGGGACCAGTTGCGCGGCGTCCGAGCGGTTGCCGGCGAAGTACTCGCGGACGCGCTCCTGGGTGGCGGTGGTGTCGGCGGGGTCGGTGACGACGGTCACCTGCGAGTAGACCCGCTGGTTGCTCACCGCGTTGGGGCTCTCGACGACCGACTGGTAGAACGGGTCGGCGGGGACGAACACCCGCGGCTGGTCGGTGAAGGAGCTGAACGGGAGCTGGCCGCCGGTGCCGTTGACGATGCCGACCACGGTGACGTCGAACCGTTCGCCCGACGAGCGAGTGATCGAGAGCTCGTCGCCCGTCGAGAGGTTGCCGGGGAACAGCTGCGCGGCCGGGCGATTGACGACCGCCTCGTTCGCGCCGTTGTCGAAGGCCCGGCCCGACTCGAAGGTGGCCGTCTCGAAGGCGGTCGCGTTGGTCGCGGTGACCTGCCGCTGGGCGATCGTCTCGTTGTCGTGGGCGACGGCGCTGACGGGGACGATCCCGCGCGGGACGACGCGCTGGACGCCTTCGATCTCGCGCAACTGCGAGAGGTCGTACTCGGTGAAGACGGGCTGGCCGGCGCCGCCGAACCCGCCGCCCTCGTCGGCCTCGGTGGCGACGAGATACACCTCGTTGGCGCTGGAGCCTTCGATCTCCGAGACCACGTCGGCCCGCAGGCTCGCGCCGAAGGTGGCGAAGGTGACGACCGCGGCGATCCCGATGACGATGCCGATCACCGTTAGCGCCGCTCGCAGACGATGGGAGCGCAACGAGCGGACGCTGATCCGCAGCGTCTCCGTGCGGTCCATCAGAGGACCTCCACGTCTTCGATCACGCCGTCGCGGAAGTGGACGATGCGCTCGGCGTGTTCGGCGATGCGCCGTTCGTGGGTGACGAGCAGGATGGTGTTGCCGGCCTCGTGCAGCTCGGCGAACAGATCCATGATCTGTGCGCCCGTCTCGGTGTCGACGTTGCCGGTCGGCTCGTCGGCGAGCAGGAGCGCGGGGTCGGCCGCCAGCGCGCGGGCGATGGCGACGCGCTGGCGCTGGCCGCCCGATAGCTCCGAGGGACGATGGTCGAGGCGGTCGCCGAGGCCGACTCGCGAAAGGAGATCCGCGGCGCGCTCGCGACGCTCGCCGCGGTCGACGCCCTGGAAGACCAGCGGCAGGGCGACGTTCTCGACGGCGGTCAGCCGCGGCATGAGGTTGAACGTCTGGAAGACGAAGCCGACGGTACGGCCGCGGGCCCGCGCGCGCTCTGCCTCCGAGAGCGCCGCGACGTCCTGACCGTCGATGCGGACGACCCCCTCGGTGGGCGTGTCGAGGGCGCCGACGAGGTTGAGGAGCGTGCTCTTGCCCGACCCGCTGGGGCCCATGACGGCGGTGTAGGAACCTGGGGCCAGCGAGAGCGAGACGTGCGAGAGCGCCTCGACTGCGACCGCGCCGTCGTAGGTCTTCGTCACGTCCGCGAGGTCGACGACCGGGTCACCGTCACCGGGTGCCGAGTTCGCCCCCGCGGGGGAGTCGCTCCCTGCCACCTCCGTGTCAGTCGCGTCGGTCACACCCGCTTCAGGGGGCGCACGGAGATTAATCATCGGACCGACGCGGCGCTCCCGCCCGAACGCGTGCGGCGGCGACGCCGACGACGAGGCAAGCGGCGACCGCGCCGTAGAGGAAGAGATGCACGGGACTGTCCGGGGAGCGCGCGGCCGCGATCGCGGCCATGCCGAGGAGGTACGCCCCCGCGGTACCCGCCGCGAACTCACGGACGCGGACGCCGGTGAGCGCCCCGAACGCGGCGCCGAGCGCTATCGCCGCGACGACGACTAGCGCCAGCGTCGCGGCTTCGCCGACCGTCGCGGCCACCGCGGTCCAGTAGACGGCACCGGGCGGCCAGAGGACGGCTCCCGCGACGGCGGCGAAGACGGCGCTGACCGCGACCCTTCGCGCGTTCACCGTCGCGTCCGCTCCGGTCTCCGCGTTCACGGCCGCGGGTTCGACGCCCGGCGGGAAAGCGGTTGTCGTCGCTCGAAGGAGAGACGCGGTCTACTCGGCCGTCGAGACCCAGGCGTCCGGCCCGAGCGACTTGACCGTCGAGAGGTCTTCCTGGGCCTCGACGCGGCTCTCGAAGGTCGCGATGCTCCGGGCGAGTTCGTCGCCGTGGTCGTCGACGAGGCGCCACTGCCACCCCTCGTCGGTCCGATGGAACTCGAAGGCCGCCGAGTCGATCTCGAGGACGCTCGCGTCCGCGAACGTCTCGCGGGCCGCTTCGACGTCTCGCTCGGCGGCCTCGCGGGAGTCGTGGTACCCGGCCGCGGCACCGAGGGCGCGGCCGTCCTCGTCGACGAGGCGCCACGTCCAGCCGTCGGTCTCGGTCCGGAGTTCGAAGGCCACGTCGTCGAAGTCGACCACGTCCGCGTCGGGCGCGAGCGCGCTGACGCGTTCGACCGCCGACTGCACGGCTGCGCGGTCGTCGTAGGTCGCCGACGCGCGGGCGAGCGGCTCGTGGTCGGCGTCGACGAGGCGCCACGTCCAGCCGTCCTCGGAGCGGTAGCAGTCGAAGGCGGCGTCGCGGATCTCGTAGACGGTCGTCCCGGCGGCCGACGTCTGGAGGTCCGAGACGGCCGACTCGACGGCCGCGCGGTCGTCGTAGGTCACGCGACCGGTCGCCACCGGCTCGCGGTCGGCGTCGACGAGCGCCCAGTGCCAGTCGTCGGGATGCAGACGGACCGCGAGCCGGCCGACCGTGGTCACGGACGCGTCGGTCGCGTCGCTCCGGAGCGATTCGACGGCCGCCTCGACTTGGTGGCGGGTGCCGAACGCCGACGGCGACTCGGCGACGACCCGGCCGTCGGGGCGGACGAACCGCCACCACCACTCGTCGTCGCCGTCGGCGTACACCTGGAAGATACCCTCGCGCATCCGGCGCTCGTCGACCTCGCTGACGGAGGCGACGAGGCTGTCCATCGCCCCCCGAGCGCCCTCTTCCTCGTCGTAGCGAGTCGCGCTGTCGGCGATGGTGTCGCCGATGTCGTCGACGAGCCGCCAGCCCCAGCCGTCGTCGTCCTGGAACAGCTCGAAGGCGGCGTGTTCGATCTCCAGGTGTTCGGCGTCGGGCGCGTTCTCCTGGAGGGTCAGCATCGCGCTCATCGCGTCGTCTTTCGACTCGTACTCGCCCTGGCCGCTGTCGGCCAGGACCGTCCCGTCCTCGTCGATGAGCCGCCAGCGCCAGGCGCCACCCTCGGCCTCGTACACCTGGAAGGCGGCGTTGTCGAACTCGATGAGGGTCGCTTCGGGCGCCTCGCTGCGGACGCGGTCGACCACTCCCGCGGCCTCCTCCTCGGAGTCGTAGGCGTCCGTGCTGCGGGCGTGGACGGACCGTTCGGCGTCGACGAGCCGCCAGTGCCACGCGCCGCCGCGGCGGTAGGTCTCGAACTCCAGGTCCTCGATCTCGACGATTTCGGCGGCCTCGGCGTGGGACTGGAGCTCCTCGGCACCGGCGGCGGCCGTCTCCGCGTCGCCGACGGGCTCGACGCCCCGGGCGACGGCCGAGCCCGTCTCGTCGACGAGGCGCCACGCCCAGTCGCTCCCGGTCCGGTAGACGTCGTAGGTCGGCTCGCCGGCGACGACGGTGTTCGCGCCCTCGACCCGCTCGAGGAGGTCGTAGACGGCCGATTCGGCGACGCCCTTCGACTCGTAGCTGCCCGTGCTCGACGCGAGTTGCCGGTGGGCGTCGTCCCGGAGGAGCCAGCGCCAGCCGTCGTCGTCCGAGCGGAGTTCCACCCCGTAGGCGTCGACGAGGAGTTCGGTCGCCGCGCCGACCCGCTCGCGGAACGCGTCGAGGTCGTCCCGTGCTCCCGAGCGGTCGCCGTGGGTCTCGACGGCCTCGGCCAGCGGTCCCCGGTCGTCGTCGACGAGTCGCCAGGCGAACGCCGAGTCCCGGCGGTGGACGTCGAATGCGGCTGCTTCGCGAACGACGACTTCGGCGTCGGGACCGTGATCTTTGATCACGTTGATCGCGGACTCGGCGGTGTCGCGCGAGTCGAAGTCGTGGCCGCCCTCTGCCACGGCGCTGCCGTCCTCGCGCAGGAGGTGCCACTGCCAGCCGTCGCCGCCCTCGTACAGTCGGAACGCGGCGTGTTTGATCTCCAGTAGCCCGGCGTCGGCGACCTGCTCTTTGACCGCGTCGACCCGCTGTTCGGCCTCCAGCCGCGGGAGGAACGATCCCGTCGACCCCGCGACGGCGTTCTGGTCGATGAACCGCCAGCTCCACTCCGTGTCGCGTTTGAACACCGCGAACAGCCCGCCGCGGTCGGCCTTCCCGAGCGCGATGTCGGGGTGGTCGTACTCGCGGCCGACGGTCGTCTCCGAGAAGTAGCTCCGCTCGCCGGTGACGACCGGGACCATGATGACCACCCCGGCGACGACCGCGACGCCGAAGGTGTAAACCGCGATGATCGGTTCGCTGTAACTCGGCGTCCCGAAGTGCCAGTTGTTCGGGTAGTGGACGCCGAACGCCCCCACCGCACCGAGACCCACGAGCGTCCCGACGACGGCCGCGTAGAGGCTCCGGTTGGTCACCGGCAACAACGACACGATCCCGAGCAGCGAGAGCAACAGCCCCGGTGCGGCGAGCACGACTGCGATCTTCCGCACCAGATACACGGTGTCGTTGGGCGCCCCCGTCCCGCTCGGCCCGAGCAGGTAGACCCCCATCCCCCCGATCGCCAGCAGGTATCCCGTCACCAGCAAGGTGTACCCGTAGACGTCTATCTTCGACTCCGGTTCTCGCACGTACTTGGTGTACAGTTCGAACAGCCGCCCGTCGTAGGGCGCCCCCCGACTGTTCGTTTCCGTCGCCATGACCCAGCGCACAGAGGTGGTGCTAATAAGTCTTCAGACAGTTCACACCACTCTGGCCCCGATTGTAAACGGCAAGTATCCGACGAATTCCCGGCCAGTGTCCGGTATCGCCCCGACCGTCCGCCGGAGCCCGGCTCCCGCCCCCCTCGCGGGGAAATCGCCGGCTCGACCGGCTCGACGGCGACCGTGCCGTTATGAGTCTCCGACCCTAAGCGGCGTCAATGACAGACGACAGCGGGTCCCTCCCGATGCGGTCCGCGCTGGTCGCCGTCGGCGTCCTCGCAGTGGCGCTCGCGGCGGCCGTCGCGACCGGCGCGATGCCCGCGGGCACCCTAGACGGCGACGCGCAGCCGGACGGCGAGGAGGTCCTCGACCGGGTCGAGCAGCGCTACGAGAGCGCCGAGACGCTGACCGGCGAGGCGACCGTCACCGTCGCCAACGCCTCCGCGGAGCGCTCGAAAACCGTCTCGTTCGTGGTCGACCGACCGAACCGGACGAAGCTGAGCACCACCCACGACGGCAGCGAGTACGCTATCGGCACGAACGGCTCGGTGGCGTGGGTCTACGACGGCGCGAACGACACCGCCCGCGTCTGGGAGCTGCCGGAGAACGCCTCGGCGTGGAACGAGTCGGCGACCGAGGCGCGCGCGCTGGCCGGCGAGACCGACTGGACGGGCAACCGGTCCGAGGCGGCCGGCAACCACACCCCGAACGGCAGCCACGCGTGGAACGGTAGCGAGGCGTGGCACGGCAATCACACCTGGAACGACACCTCGTGGGCCGACTGGAACCGCTCGACGAACGTCTCGGCGTGGCTCGCCGAGAACGTGAGCGTCGATCTGCGCGAGACGACGACGCTCGCCGGCGCGGAGGTGTACGTCGTCGGCGTCGAATCGACGAACGAGTCCTACCGCGGCGAGGCGACAGTGTGGGTCGACACCGACGACTATCGCGTCCACCAGCTGCGCGCGAGCTACGGCGACAACCGGACGACCGTCGCCTTCGACGGCGTGCAGTTCGACGCGAGCGTCCACGAGAGCACGTTCCGGCCGCCCGACGCCGCGTCGGTGAACACCGTCGGCCAGGAACGCTACGACACCTTCGACGCCGCCCAAGCGGGGACCGACGTGACGCTCCAGCGCCTCGACAGCGAGGGGTACGAGTTCGACGAGGCGGTCGTCGTGACTCGGGCGGGTCGGACCGTCGCCGCCCAGACGTACACCGGCGCGGCGAACGTGACCGTCGTCGCGACGGGCGACGACCTGCCGACGATGGGCGCCGCGAGCGAGAACGTGACCGAGGGTGAGACCGTCACCGTCGCAAGCGCGAACGCGACCTACGTCGAACGCGACGACGGCGCGGCCGTGGTCTGGGACGACGACGGCGTGACGCGGGCCGTCCTCGGCGACCTGCCCCGTGACGAGCTGGTCGAACTGGCCGAGTCGGTCGCGGCGTAGCGCGGACAGGCTCGCGGCGCCGCGCGGACCGCGACTACGCGAACACCGACGGTCGCAACCGCGCGCGCTCCTTTTCGGTCAGTCGATACGGCGCCAGCTCCGTCGCCAGATCGCCCAGCGCCTCGCGTCGCTTCCGATGCTCGGCGAGGAAGTCACCGATCCGCTCGGCGGCGATCCCCTTCAGTTCGCCCGAGAGAAGCGCCCCGGAGCGGTAGTCGGCCGCCAGCTGTTCGACGCGCTCGTCGTCGGGCTCGAAGAACGTGTGGAGGTACTGGTAGGCCACGTCGACGCTCGGGTCGCCGCCGTGTTCGCGGTGTTCGTCGATATCGACGCGACCGCCCGAGTGGGCGTACTGCACGATCTTCGCCCGGACGGTCTCGCGGTCGTCGGTCAGTTCGATGGCGGGCGCGTCCGACGAGGAAGACATCTTCCCGGGGCCGTCGAGCGCGGGGAGGAACTTGCCGAGCAGCGCGCCCGGTTTGTCCACGTCGAACCGTTCTTTGGCGGCCACGTCGCGACAGACGCGGACGTGGGGGTCCTGGTCGACGGCGATAGGGACAAGCGTCGGATGGCGGCCGTGGACCAGCTGTGGGAGCAACAGGTGGGTGGCCTGCATCGCCGGGTAGAACGACAGGCCGACGTTGTCGGGGTCGCCGTAGGTCGCGTCGACGGTCGACTGGGTGATGTCGGCGGCGACGCGGGCGGCCTGCGGGTAGAGTACGTCGGCGTCCAACCGGTCGACGACGATCCGGGTGCGCTCGGGGTCGAAGCCGACGGCGAGCAGATCCCGGAGGTTCGAGCGGGTGGCCGCCTCGATCTCTTCGAACGACAGATCCTTCGCGTAGAACTTCTCGTCGTCCGAGAGCGGGATATAGACGTACGCGCCGGTCTCCTCCTGCAGTCGCTTCGCGAGGTAGAAGACGAGGACGTGGCCCAGGTGCATCGGCCCGGAGGGACCGATCCCTGTGACGATTGAGTGGGTCTCTCCCGCCTCGACGGCCGCGAGGTAGCGGTCGACGTCGCGGCCGGCGTAGAAGACACGGCGGCGCACCATCGGGTGGTCGGGGAAGCGAGCGACCTGCTCGTCGGTGAGCCGGTCGGCGCCGAACTGCTCCAGCAGGCGGTCGTAGTCGACGGTCCCAGCCACGTCGTAGGGTGTGACCGTGAACTCCTCATCGTCGGTGCGGTCGGCGGCGGTGCGGTCGGCGGCGGTGCGGTCGGCGGCGGTGCGGTCGCCGTCGGCGGCGTCGGTCTCGGCGGACTGGTCGGTGTGCTGTGCGTCGGTGGCGCTGTCGTCGTGCATGTGTGTCGGTGGATCTGCGGTGGCTGGCGGGCGAACGTGCGGGAGAACGAGTGAGCACCGCGACCCGGGCGACCGGGTTAGGCCCGACCGACCGCGCTCGCGATACCGTCCGCTCTCGAATGGGGCGAGCGCCAGCGCCACGCGAGAGCGGACCGCGTCATCACCGGTCGGTAGCCCGTTGGCGGACAAATAGGTTTCGCAGCTGGAGGCCGAGGCGACCCGGTCGGTCGCGGTCGGACCGGTCGCTTCGTTCACACGGGTCTGACGCGCGGCTGACGGGTGTTTTTGTAGGGAGACCGGCGTCGTTGTAGTGATGGCTACGTCGGCGAACGGGTATCTCGAACGGGACGTACTGGCACGGGCGGGGCCGCTCATCTGCGCGACGACGCTCGCGCTGACGGCGGCGTTCATGGGCATCGTGGGGATCGCGTCGGGGTCGGCGACGGGGCTGGTCGGGCGACTGCCCCTCTACGTGCTCGCCGGGTCGGTCGGCTTCGTCGCCGCCGTGCTGGCGGCCGAACACTCCGAGTACTACGGGCGGCCCGCGCTCGTCACCGCGGCGGGCGTCGGCGTCGTCGGCTTCGTGATGATCGGACTGGGCACCGAGGGCGTCGTCTACGGGCTGACCAACCCCGACGCGGTGGTCGCCTCGCACCTCTCGGTGTACCTGCTGTCGGCCGCGATGATCGCCTCCGGGCTGGGCTACTGGACCGTCCGCAACTGGCGCGACGTGACGACCGCGGTGAACACGAGCGGTCTCTGACCGCCGGCGAACCGACGCCCGCGCGGCCGAACCGTTTTTTGCCTTGACTGTCAACCCAGGGTATGGTTCACCACCCCGTCGCGGGCGTGGGGCTCCTCGTCTCGATACTCACGCTCCCGTTCGGGCTGCTCACCGCGCTGTTCGTCGGGGCCGCTCCCGCGGCCGTGATCTTCGTCGTCGGGTGGTTCCTGCTGACGCCGGTCCTGTTCGTGTTCGCCGAGGAGATCGGCTCGCTGCTCCCCGACCGCGGAACCGGCGACGAGTCCGCGGACCAGTCCGCCGACCCGCTGGAGCAACTCAAGTCGCGCTACGCGCGCGGCGAGATCGACGAGACCGAGTTCAAGCGCCGTGTCGAGCGGCTGGTCGGCGTCGAGGATCTGGACGCGGACGGGGCGGGCGACCCCGACTTGGACGACTTCGACGCCGACGGCCTCGGCGCCGACGACTTCGACACGTCCGGGATGAACGACCGGGAACTACCGACCGAGCGGGAGTGATCACTCCGCGTCCGCGTCCGCCGCGGCCCCGCCGAACAGCTCCTCGTGGCGGTCGGCGAGGTTGGCGTAGTCGCCGGAGCTGAACGCCTCGAAGACGGCCGCCGGATCGATGCTGGTCTCCGAGAGCGGGGTGACCCTGGCCGGGGTCCCGCGGACGAACGAGTCGGACGGCACCTCGTAGCCCGGCGGGACGACGGTGCCCATCGCGACGATGCTGCCGGCGCCGATGACGGCGTCGCTGACGGTGGCGTTGAACCCGACCAAGGCACCGTCCTCGACGACCGTGTCGTTCAGCACGGCGCTGTGACCCACCATCACTCGCTCGCCGATCTCGGAGACGTGGACGGTCGCGTTGTCGCCGACCGCCGACTCGCGACCTACCCGGACCGGCCCCACGTCCCCGCGCAGGACCGCCCCCGGCCAGACGTTCGCGTTCGCCTCGACGGTCACGTCGCCGACCAGCGTCGCCTCCCGGCTGACGTGGGCGTATCCGTGTACCTCCGGCCGCTGCCCCTCGAACGCGTACTCGCGGCTGTCCATGTGGCGCGTGTCGTGTTCACACGTCTAAACGGTTGGCCCGTCCCGTGCCGGTCGGTGGTCTGTGCCACGGGGATCCCCCTCGTTTCGTGTGGAACGAGCGCGCGGCGAAGCACCTGCGGTGGCTCCCACACAGCTATGCGGATCGAGACCGTGGGGCGTGGCATGAACATGGAATCGGACGATATCGCGGTCGAGCGCCCCGTCCTCGCGACGGTCGTCGTCGCGGCCGTCGCGACGGTGGCCTACCTCGGGGTGCAACTCGCGCTCGACGGGGCCGTCGCGCCCGCCGAGACGGCGTCGTTCGTCCTGATATTCACGCTCGTCTACGTCGCCGGGAGCCGCTACCTGCGCGAACGAACGGACGGGAGCGACGACGGGGCGGCCGGCGACGACACGGCCGGCGACACCGTCGAGTGAGTCACAGGAACCGGTCGAGCCCGGCCTGCCGGCGGTCGACGCCCGCCGGGTCCGGCTTCCAGGCGCTCCGCCGGGCGCGGACGGCCTCGGTGTCGGGGGCCGAGGGCCTCCCCTCCCCCTCCTTTTCCTCGTCGCTATCGTCGTCGCCGTCGACGGGGTCGTACCCCGGACACGCCGGCCCGCAGTCGGCGACCGGACGGACGATCTCGTCGGCCCACGCGCACCACGGCAGCCCCGCGTCGGCGAACGTCTCGGGTTCGGCGTCGTCCGGGGCGCACCGCTCGCAGTCGGGCAGCTCGTAGGTCCGCCACCCTTTCCCGTAGGCCCGTTCGGCGATCCGGCGGCGCTGGCGGCGCTTCTCGTCGGCGGTGACCGGTCGGATCTCGGCGCGACCGGCTTCGCGGTCGAGCAACTCGATGCCCGGTCCGTCAGCGTCGAGTTGGTCGGGCTCGCGGACGACCTCGCGGTCGCCGGTCTCGGGGTCGAACCGCCAGACCCCGACCGCCTCGGGCAGCCGATTCAGGTGCGCGCCGGTGACGTACGTCTCCGTCGCCAGTATCACCTCGTCGAACAGCCCCAGCGAGGCGTCGATGCGGAGCTGGTCCCGCAGGTCGCCCGGACGGTCCAGGTCGGGCTTGTTCTCGATACCGACCAGTGAGTCGAACCAGTCGTCGGGGTAGCGGACCGTCGCGCGGACGGCCGTGCTCGCACCCGTCCGCTCGCGCTCGAAGTAGCCCAGTTCGACCGCCCGCTCGGCGACCGCGCGGGCGCGGTCGGGGTGGCAGTCGAAGGCGTCGGTGACCGACCGCGCGGTGCCCGGTCCGACGGTGCTCTCGATGGCGAGCGGCGGGACCGTCTCGGGCGTGATCGCCGCCCGGCGCTCGAACTCGGGCCCCGGCTCGACCAGACACACGTCGGCGACCCGTCGGCCGTGGACCGCGGCACCGAGCTGGCGACCGACCACCCGCTCGGCCCCTTCGAGGCGGGCACACAGCGCGAGTTCGAACGCGAACTCCTGCACGGGCGTGCGTTGGGGCGAACGGGCATAAGGACGCCGACGGTGGCCCGCCCGTGGGACGAACGATGCCTGATCGACGTCGACTCACCGAGAGAGTACCCTGTAACTACTCTCACGCATGGCGCAAGTTTTATCTAAACGTGTTATGCTATGTGACGTACGACACTGGTGACGACTCGGGCCGTCCGCGAGCGAGGGTCGCTCGCGGGTGCGGGTCACAGGGGGGCCGGCGCTTCCCGGTCGTCGCGCAGGGTGACGGGACCGATGAATCGGGACACTCACGGGGTCGGAGTCGACGATCGCGGCCAGTCAGTCTTCGACTTCTCGATCGGCGTGAGCCTCTTTCTGGTGGTGGTGCTCGCCGTGTTGGTGTTCGTCCCGACGGCGTTCGGGTCGCTGAGCGACGACACCGGAATCGATAGCGAGGACACGCTCGCCGCCGAGCGCGTCGCCGACTATCTGGTGGAGACGGCGCTGGACAGGTCCGCCGCGTCGCCCGGCCTGGATCCGCTCTGTGTACTCGCCTACTTCGGTGACGGAACGGAGTGTGCGTTCGCGAGCGACGACTCGTTCGCGGCCGACTCCGGCCGGGCGGAAAGACAGCCGCTCAACGTGACGGTCGAGGCCGACCTCACGGGCGGGGACGCACGCGAAGTTCTGTGTTATCAGGGGGGATCAGTCGTTCCAGCAGCCAGTTGTGGGACAGGGGACACGCGACTCACAGCGGGACCGAGCGCGGTTCGGAATCAGAACTACGTCGCAGCCACCCGCTTCACGCGGTTGCAGGGGGAAGACGTGTTCGTCGTAGTGAGGACGTGGTAACATGGAAAGCGACAGAGGACAGATGTTCGCGCTCGAAGGCGTACTGGCCGCGTTAGTGGTACTCGCGGGGATCGCGTTCGCGCTCCAGGCGACGGTACTCACGCCGGCGACGAGCGGTGGGACGGAGTCGCCGGTCGAGGGCGCGACGCTCGACAGCGTTCTCACGACGGCGGTCGAAAGCGGGAGCCTCAGAGACGCGCTCGTGAACGACTGGGACGGAGGCGGCTTCACCAGCGGGGGGGAGGGGTGGTATACGAACGCCTACCCATCGAACGATTTCGGATCGGCGCTACGGCAGAGTCTCGACGAAACGGTGACGGCCAACGTCGTCGTCTCCCATCGGACGCCGTCGAACGGGCGCGAGCAGACGAGGCTCGTCTACAACGGAGTGCCTGGGGACGGCGCGGTCCGCGCGTCGACGGTTGTAACGCTGTACGACCGTGATGTCTGCTCGGGAGCCTGTACACCGACCGCACGGAACCAGTTTTTCGCCGCGGATCTCGACACGAGTTCGAGCGGGCAGATCTACAACGTAGTGGAGGTCGAGGTGGTCGCATGGCAGGGATAGCCTTCAGCGATACACGGCGCGACCGCCGGGCGCAACTGCTGCTCGCGGGCGCGTTCATCCTCGCCGTCGCGCTCATCGGGTTGACGATCGTCTTCACGTCGAGCAGCTACACCACCGCGCTCGTGAATCAGGAGAACGAGGTCGTCCGTGGTGCCGACGCGGTGTCGGTCCGGGAGGCCGTCCAAGCCGACCTGACCCGGCATTTCGAGCACGTCTACGAAACCAATCCACGCGGGAGTCGGCGAGCACCGTTCGAGGCGGTCGTCGCTCCGGTAGGGAACGAGACGGCGGGACATTACTCCCGGCAAGGTCGACTGGTCAACGTGACCATGGACGCGAGCGGTGCGGGGTTCATCGAGGGGACGCATATAAAACAGGGGCAGAGCGCGGAGCTGAGTAACCCGGGCGGGGTCGGGCCAAGCACGAAAGACTGGATCGTCGCCGAGAACACCGAGCTTCGGAACGCGACGTTCCAAATTACCGACATTCGGGCGAGAAATCCACAGAATGCGATCAACATCAGTTTCGATACCCCTGCGTCCGCTGGGGGGAACTGGAGTGTGACACTCCACCGAAGCAACACGTCCCCGATCGAGCTCGTGATCAGATCACGGAGTCCCGAGGGGATCGAGCGGACGTGTACTCGGCCCGATCCGAACGTCGCAGGCCAGGATCTCTACGTCAACCTTGACGCGGGCACTGCCGCCGGAAATCCTTGCACAGCGTTGGCGCCGATCGACCCGGGTCGGCACAGGTACGACATCAACATCACGCGGGGACAGCGAGCCAGTGGCAAGTACTGGATGATCGTCAGCAAGCCCCCGTCCGACGCGGACGTGACGACGTTCAGTGTCGGTAGCATCGACGCGCAGACGGACGGCGTCCTCTACGGCGCCCGCGTCAGATACAGGTACCACTCCGGGACTGTGTCCTACGAGACGAACGTCGACATCGCACACAGGGAGATCGCATGATGGACGACCGTGCAGTCTCGACGGCAGTCTCGTACGTTCTCATCGTCTCGTTGGCGTTGCTGTTGACCACTGGGCTGATCCTCGGCACGGAGTCGCTCATCGAGGACCAGCGAGAGGATACCATCCGCCAGCAGCTGGAGGTCGTCGGCCAGCAACTGGCGGGAACGGTCATGACCGTCGACCGGTTCAACGAGACCGAAGCGGTACCGGAGACGGCAGTCGTGACCCGACAGTTTCCGGAGCGGATCGCTGGATCACAGTATCAAGTAGCCGTCGCTCCCGACTCGCCGGGCGATGGTCGGTACACGATCTACCTCGACGCCGTCGACACCGACGTGAACGTGAGCGTTCCCGTGCGTGCGGCCGACACCGACGTACGTCCAACACGGGTAAACGGCGGAACGGTTCGAGTGGCGTACGTCGACGCCACCGCCGAGGTGGTGATCCGCAGTGCGTGAGTCATGCCGGCGTCGAGAGAGGCGAGCACAGAGTGAGCTCATCGGCTACGTCTTGGTGTTCTCCGCGGTCGTCCTCGCCGTCGGTGGCATCGTGACCTTCGGCGTCTCGGCCCTCGACCAGGTCCAGTCGTCGACCGTCGCCGCCAACGGCGAGTTCGCCATGGAGTCGGTTGCGGCCGACATCGAGGAGCTGTACTACGGGACGGGGACGGTACGCAACACCGAGCTAACGCTCGAAGCGGCCACGCTCGAGACCGGACCGCCGGCGATCGTCAACGTTACCGCCACACGAGGGAGCGAAACGGTCGAGATCGACCGCGAACTCGACCCACTCGTCTACAGAGTCGAAGACACCACGATCGCCTACGAGAACACGCTCGTCGTCCGCGACCAGTCCCGGGGCTCGGTTGCGGTGAACGACCCCCTGCTGAAAATATCTGATCGACGGGCTGTCGTCCCCGTCGTGGAGACGAACGCGACCAGCCAGAGCGTCGGCGGTGGCACCCATCGGGTCCACTCTGTACTGAACCAGACGACCGCGGAGTCGATCTCACTCAGTCGCGGACCCGTGGCCCAGCGCGTCCACCTCAACGTTACCGTCCAGTCCGTTCCGGACCGGATAGACGCGTGGGAACGGCAACTCAACGAGACCGTCGGCGGTTTGACTCGCCCATCGGGTGTCCCGTACGCCGGCGACCCAGCGTGTCGCCGGCCGGAGTCGGGCCACGTGACCTGCATCGTCGAGACCGATCGAGTCGTGATATCACACGCGGAGATCGCCTACGAACTGCGGTAGGTCGGAGTTACACTGTTGCCCACCGCTGTCTCCTGGAGACAAGTCCCGACAGCGCTTCCGCACGAGACGAGAAGGAACGAACGCGTTCAGCTGTCCACGGAGACGACGCGGGCGGAGGTCCGGAGGTACGCCACTTGCCCCCGCGCGGCCCCACCGGCCGCGAGCGCGTATTTGTTCTGTAGCGTGGCGTCGTACTTGACGGTTGCCAAGTTCGTGAACTTCTCGAAATTCCCGACGACCGCGCCCTTGACCGTCGACTGCTTGTCGAGGTAGATATCTACGCCGTCTCCGTCCGGCGCGTTACCGGGCCCGTAGATGACACCGGTGAACGAGGTGTCCTGTTTGAGCCGTACTTCGTCGCTCGGATCCATGTAGACCCAGAACTTCGACGCCTTGTCCTGTGGGGTCGTCACCTTCCCACCGGCACCCGATCCGCTGTACATGTGGAACGTGTCACTACCGGCTCCCTGTCCCTCGACGTACACCTCGACCTGATTCGGGTTGTTCCCGAGCACCTGAATATGTGCGTTCTTCGGGACTTCGACGCCGCCCTCGACGTAGATCTTGATGCTGCCGCCGCTGGTGTCGAGTTCGAGTTCGTCGCCGTGCCCTAGGATCAGGTGATCGAGTTTGTACGTCCCGGCGCCGAGTCGACACGTCTCGGCCGTTCCGTCGGCGTCGCAGTCGAGCGTCGCGCCGGTGAGGTCGGGCGCGGGATCACCGGTCGCGGGCTCTTTCGCGGACATGTCGACTCTCCCGGGTCTATCGGACGTGATCATGTGCGTAAGATCCCTCCGCATCTCCCCCCTGACCTGCGACAACGGGTGGCTCTTGTGAATCTCCGACGACGGCTTCGAGTTCCCGGTCTCGTCTACCAGACCATCACCCCCTCCCGATTCGGTTATCTTTCTGTTGGTCGTGTAAATTTCTCCGTGGACCTCTACGGTATCGCTCACCTTGATACGGCCGTGGGCGACGAGGTCGCCTTTGATCACGGTTCCATCACCGATTTTCAGCTCGTTGCTGCTCGAGCCCTGATCGAAGTACAACGACCCATCGACGGTGACCCCGCGCATCTTCTTCACTTTGCCGTCAATCCGGACGTCGTCTTTGAAGTGGACGCCGCCGCCGGCTTCCAGCAACTCGACTCTGTCGCGAATGTTAGTGTAGCCCTCGAAGGTCACGTCCCCTTTGATCTCGTACGCCGAACTCCTCGAGAGGCGTTCACCAAAGAACGACTGGCCTTCGATGACCGCGCCGCCACAACCGGGTGAGCCGTACAGACTCCCGCTATCCGGGAGCCGCTCGACGACCAGGTCACCTTCGATGGTGAAACAGTTGGCGAACCCGTCGTTGGCGGATTTCAGATACACGTCGGCGGCTGTACAGCTACTACCGCCGGTCGGTCTGTAACAGGTCGTGCCCGCAAACTTGCCGATGTGCGTGCCAGTCCCACGGGGGGAGAACGCCGCCCGCGTGATCGGCGGTCCCCGAGTCGGCGGGCCGTCGAGGGTAAACGAGACGCGTTCGGTGCTCGGGTCGTAATCGACATCAGTCCCGATCCGCTGTTCGAACACGGATCCCCACGCCTGATAGACCTCGCTCTGGACGGTAACCCGGAGTTCGGTCCCGCGTTCGAGCGGATTCACCGAGTCGTCAGATGAGGTGTCCGGGTTCCCGTCGAGCTTCGGGAGTATCTCTTCGAAGCCCGTCCGTTCCACTGTCACCTTGTCGTCGACCGATTTGCCCGTGACGGTGACGAGCGGAATCGTCAACGTCCCACCTTCGGAGTCCGGTCGATAGCTCACTTCCGGCGACGAGACGACGGTCGACCCGTTCCCGGTGCGTTCGAACAGGCCGCCGCCCTGATACGTCAGCATCTGCTGGTCCTTTTGATACTGGATACGACCGAGCGGTACCGTGTGCGAACTCGTCTTACCGGAGCTCTTGTGGACGATCGTGACCGTCATCTTGCCCGCCGAACGCTCGACCTTCGCGTCACCTGATCGCAGCCCGTCGAGTCGGACGCTCGCCGATCGTTCACCCTGGGAGACCTGATCGATCTCCGCACCGAGCGACCGCATCGACTGCTCGGCGGTCGCGAACGACGACTCGCCCTGAGCTTGATCGATCGCCGTCGACCCCGCCACCACCACCACCGTCGCGCCCGCGAGGACCAGCCCCGCGAGCAACACCACCGCGATGACGTTCGATTGTCCCCTGACCGACCGCGACCCCTCGTCCCGACGGATACCCCTACGCATGAGTTTAGTCAACGTAACGTGCATCCACGCCGAAATAATCCTTTCGACACTTCACGACCGACCGGCGAGCGAGCGGCAGTCTACTCGCCACTACCGGCCGTCAACTGAGTACCAGGCCGCCGACATCCGTCCGGGAAAACCCGGGTACTGCGGACGGACGAGCGAGCGACGGCCGGCGGGAGCCGACGCTGATTCAGCCCTCGCAGGAGTGACACTCGCTGTCGACCACGTCGAGGTCGCCGTCGAGCGTGACGGTCAGGCGGTCGTCGGCCAGCGGGATCTCGACGGTGACCCGCCAGGGGTCGACGGCGTCGACGGTGGTGTACTCGTCGTCGACGCACCACGGGAGCGTCCAGTAGCGCCGGTCGGACAGGTCGATGCCGTGGTCGTCGTAGAACGCCGAGACGACGGACTCGTCGAGCAGGACGAGGCCGACGGGCGAGCAGAGTTCGTTACGACAGCGTTCGCAGACGTGTTCGGCGCGCAGGGCGACGTCGAGACAGCAGTCGCCGCCGCGGACGATCTCGGTGTGGATGCGGCCGGCGCAGGACGGGCAGACGCCGTCGGCCGCCAGGCAGTGGAGGTGCCGGACGCGCTCGTCGAAGGCGGTCGCGACCTCCTCGTTCGTGCGGTCGACGAGCCCGCCGGGCGGGAACTCGTACTCGCCGTGGGACTTGCCGCAGTCGACGCAGTCGATGCGGAACTGCTCGTCGGCGTAGCGGGCTTGTAGCCCGCCGCCACAGCGGGTGCAGGCGCCCTCCACTTCGAAGGGGTCGACGTCGGGCTGGCGGGTGAACGTGCCCGCGCGGACCGCGCGGACGACCTGCGCGCCGGCGTGGCGCAGGTCGTAGCCCGCCTCGGTCTTGACGACGAACTGGTCGGTGAGCTGCTGGAGGTGGTAGTTGAACTGGGCGCTGTCGCGCATCGCCACGTCGTCGTGCAGCGCCGAGAAGCTCACGGGCCGGTCCTCGGCGCGCCACAGCGCCTCGAGGATGTCCAGACGGGTCTCGTTGGCGACGACGCCGAACGCTTCCGCCGGATCGACCTCGGCGGCATCGCTCTCCTCGCCGGCCTCGTCGCTGGCTCTGCTCATATCACACCGATCGGCGCCGACCCCCTAAACGGTTCGCTGAAGCCGGTTTTTGTAGTCTAACTGTCACTCGTCGGACGGCAGTTTCAGTGACAGAAAACGCTCGTCGGTCATTAACACGGATCGAAAACAATCTCGATTTGATGTGTGCATCGCGTGACTCGGGTCCCCTCCACCGGTCGACGGGGCGCTGTGAGATGCGGACGGTGCTGGTCGTCGACGACGACCCGGACCTGACGGCGCTGGCGGGCGCATACCTGGGTCGGCTCGACGACGTCTCGGTCCGAACGGCGACCGACGCGGACGACGCGCTCGCTCGGGTCGACGACTCGGTCGACTGCGTGGTGAGCGACTACGAGATGCCCGGCATGGACGGACTGGCGCTGCTCGACGCCCTCGACGCGGCCCACCCGGAGGTGGAACTGGTGCTGTTTTCCGGTGCCGAGGAAGACGCGCTCGCCGAGCGAGCCCGCGAGCGGGGCGCGCAGTACGTCCGGAAGGGCGCCTCGGCGGGCGGGTTCGACGACCTCGCCGACGCCGTCGAGGGCGCGCTCGACGGCTGAGCCCCCGGCACCGTCGCCGGCCGGGACTCGGTGCCGGGGTAGTCCCGCCACGGAACAGTAGGTTTATCAGTCGCAGAGGGCGAAGATTCGGCAAGATTACTCTCGAGATGACGACGAACACACAACCGGAGGTGAACATCGGACTCGTCGGTCACGTCGACCACGGCAAGACGACGCTGGTGCAAGCGCTGTCGGGCGAATGGACGGACCAGCACTCCGAGGAGATGAAACGCGGGATCTCGATCCGCCTCGGCTACGCCGACGCGACGTTCCGGCAGTGTCCGGAGGGAGAGGTGCCCGACGCCTACACCGTCGAGGAGACCTGTGGCGACCACGACACCGAGACCGACGTACTGCGCACGGTCTCGTTCGTCGACGCGCCCGGTCACGAGACGCTGATGGCGACGATGCTCTCCGGCGCGGCGATCATGGACGGCGCGGTGCTCGTCGTGAGCGCCAACGAGGACGTCCCGCAGGCACAGACCGAGGAACACCTGATGGCGCTGGACATCATCGGCATCGACAACATCGTCGTCGCCCAGAACAAGATCGACCTGGTCGACGCCGAGCAGGCCCGCGAGAGCTACGAGCAGATCCAGGAGTTCGTCGAGGGCACCGTCGCCGAGGACGCACCTATCGTCCCGATCAGCGCCGGGCAAGGCGTCAACATGGATCTCCTCATCGACGCCGTCGAGCGGGAGATCCCGACGCCGGACCGGGACCCCGACGCCGACGCGGAGATGCTCGTCGCGCGCAGCTTCGACATCAACCGCCCGGGAACGACCTGGGACTCGCTTCTGGGTGGCGTGCTCGGCGGCTCGCTCGTCGAGGGCGAACTCGAAGCCGACGACGACATCGAACTCCGTCCCGGCCGCGAAGTCGACGAGGGCGGCCAGTCCGAGTGGCAGCCCGTCGAGACGACCGTCAGGTCGCTGCAGGCCGGCGGCGACACCGTCGAGACGGCCACGCCCGGCGGCCTGCTGGGCGTCGGCACCGGGCTCGACCCCTCGATCACGAAAGGCGACGCGCTCGCCGGGCAGGTCGCGGGACCGCCGGGGACGCTGCCGCCGACCCACGAGCAGTTCACGATGGACGTCGATCTGCTCGACCGCATCGTCGGCGAGAACGCCGGCGAGGTCGAGGAGATCTCGACGGGCGAGCCGTTGATGATGACCATCGGCACGGCCACGACGGTCGGCTCGGTCACCAGCGCTCGCGGCGGCGAGGCCGAGGTCGCGCTCCAGCGCCCGGTCTGTGCTCGCGAGGGCGCCAAGATCGCCATCAACCGACGGCTTGGCGGCCGCTGGCGGCTCATCGGGATCGGCACGCTGCGGGAATGAGCGTCGTCATGGACACGAACGCACTGATGATGCCCGTCGAATGCGACGTTCGCGTGTTCGAGGAGCTCGAGCGACTGCTCGGGGACGAGGCGCTGCTCGTCCCCGAGGCGGTCCGCGACGAACTCGCGAAGCTCGCCGACGGGCGAGGCAAAGAGGCGACCGCGGCCAGCGTCGGGCTGGACCTCGCGACCGACCGCTGTGAGTCGGTCGGTCACGAGGAGGGCTACGCCGACGACGCGGTGGTCGAGGTCGCTGGGCGGGAAGCGGTTTCGCACGCGGTCACGAACGACGGTCCGCTCAAGCGCCGGCTGCTCGAGGCCGGTGTTCCGGTAGTTAGTTTACGGGCCGAGAACAAACTCACAGTCACTCAACCATAACATGTACAAACGGGTTACACTCCGCGACACGGTCGAAGTGCCGCCGGCGCACCTGGCCGAGGTGACGCCGGGGCTGGTCAAACGGCTCCTGCAGGACAAGCTCGAGGGACGGATGGACGAAGACGTTGGATCGGTCGTCTCGGTGATCGACGTCCACGACATCGGTGAAGGAGCGGTCGTCCCCGGACAGGAAGGCGTCTACTTCACCGCCGAGTTCGACGCGCTGACCTTCGATCCCCAGATGCAGGAGGTCGTCGACGGCGAGGTCGTCGAGGTCGTCAACTTCGGCGCGTTCGTCGGGATCGGTCCCGTCGACGGCCTGCTGCACGTCTCCCAGATCTCCGACGAGTATCTCGCCTACGACGAGGAGGGCCAGATGCTCTCCTCGCGGGACTCCAACCGGACGCTGGGGGTCGGCGACGCCGTCCGGGCGCGAATCGTCACCAAGAGCATCGACGAGCGCAACCCCCGGGACTCGAAGATCGGCCTCACCGCCAAACAGGTCGGCCTCGGCAAGCACGGCTGGCTCGAAGAGGAGCGCCAGAAGCGCGAGCCGGCGACGGAAGCGGGTGAGGACTGATGGCCGACCGACTGGTCTGTCGCGAGTGCCACCGCGTGCAAGACTCCGAGGAGGCCGAGACCTGCGTCTCCTGTGGCTCCTCGTCGCTCACGGAGGACTGGGCGGGCTTCGTCGTCATCACCCACCCCGACCGCTCGGAGATCGCCGAGGAGATGGGCGTCACCGAGCCCGGCCGCTACGCGCTGAAGGTCCGCTAACGTGACCGTCGTCCTCGAACTGCAGTCCGCGCTCCGTGCAGATCTCAAAGACCCCTTCGGCCCCGTCTCCACCGACACGGCCGCCGTGCTCGCCGCCGCCGGCGACCCCCTCGTCACCGTCGGCGACATCGTCACCTACCACACGCTCGGGGCCGGCGCCGTCCCCGACCTCGCGTTCGTCGACGAGCGCACCGAGCGCGCCGCCGTCGACGACGAGGTCAGCGACGGGATCGAGGACGACCGCTTCGACCGCGTCCGCGCTATCGAGAACCCGCCCGGGACGCTCACCGCCGCGCTCTTCGACGCGCTCGCCGACGGGCTCGCGGCCGACGAGCGGACGCTCGTCCGGGTCGACGGCGAGGAGGACCTCGCTGCCCTGCCCGCTATCGCCACCGCGCCCGCCGGCGCGAGCGTGCTCTACGGCCAGCCGGGCGAGGGCGTCGTCCACGTCACCGTCGACCCCCAGGTCCGCGAGCGCGTCGTCGACCTCCTCGGTCGGATGGACGGCACCCCCTCCCGCGCCTTCGACGCGCTCGGTATCGACCGGGAGTGAGGACCCGTCGTCGGTCGTCGCAACTGACTTCACCGGCGTCGTCGTGTTTCGGGCCACAGTGATCGCGAACTGGCAGCGGGTCGCCCCGCGAACGTCGACGCCGCGGTCCTGAGGACGGCTCCGGCTGCTGCTCGCGGTTTCGGTTTCCACTCTCCTGGTGTCCGGGCTCTGGCGGCTCTCGAGGGTCGAGACCGCGACCTGAACCGCTAGGCGGGAAGGTGGTCGGTCCCGTCCCGGAGGACCACGTCACTCCCCGAGCCGTCCACCGAGATCTCCGTTATCCCGCAGTTCGAGGGGGAGAACTCCGTGGCGAGCGACGCCAGTTCACGACCGGCTACCTCGGCCAGCACCGCCCGGATCGGCCCGCCGTGGGTCACCACGGCGACGGTTTCGCCGGCCGCCACCTCGCCGACCAGTCGCTCCCAGCCCTCGCGAACCCGCGTCTCGAACGCCGGGAGCGACTCGCCGCCCGCCACGGAGCGCACGCTCAGCAGCGAGCCGCCGCGGTGGTACTCGGGGTGGCGAGTCGCGATGGCGGTCCGGGTGAGCCCCTGGAGGTCGCCGAAGTCCCGCTCGCGCCAGGCGCGGGCACGCTCGGAGTCTGCTCCGATGCCGACCGCTCGGAGCACCTCGGCGGTCTCCAGCGTCCGCTTGAGATCCGAGACGACGAGCCGGTCGACGCTATGCGAGTCGACCAGATGCGAGCCGACCGCGCGGGCCTGCTCGCGACCCTCTTCGGTGAGCGTCGCGTCGGCCCACCCCTGGATGCGGCCGGCGCGGTTCCACGTGGTCTCGCCGTGGCGGACGAGCAACACGCGCCCGGTCACGAGGTCCACCCGGTCATCCGCGGTTCTCGACCCAGTCCACGACCACGAGGACGAACTCGTAGGTGACGATCAGGCCGACGACGACGCCGGCCGACTCGACCGTCGAGAGGTCGACGGCGTCGATACGGGCGAGCAGGGCGGGGTCGGGGCTGCCGAGGTAGCCGACGAACAGCGACAGCGGCCAGACGGCCACGCGGCCGCGGGCGAGGTAGCTGTAGGCGCCCGAGCGACCGAGGGCGTTCCGGTCGACGTACAGCACCGCCTCGTAGACGGCGATGAGGCCGAGGCCGATCAACAGGGGCGTCATGCGGGTGACGCCGAAGTCGGCCAACGCCGACGTGACTGCGGCGGGCAGCTGCTCGTAGTAGCCGCCCGGTAGCGGCGCGGTGGAGACGACGTAGCCGACGAGAGCGGCGCCGAGCCAGACGAACGGCCGGCGAGCGGCCAGGTCCTCGGCCTCGACGCCGGCGGCCTCGCCGGTCCAGTACAGCAGCAACAGCGTGCCCTCGAAGAGGACGATCATCGTCGCGGCGACGAGGATGGGCGCCATCCCGGTCGGGTCCGGACTAAAGAGGAAGGCGACCGTGGCGAACCCGCCCCAGAAGTAGATGCGGCGGGCGGCCAGCCACTCGCGGGAGGTGACGCCCATCATCACCGCGAGCATGATGAGCAGCGGGATCTGGAAGACCAGAGCGAAGAAACCGAGCATCATCACGATGAGGTTGAACGTCTCGGTGAGGCTGAAGGTGACCTCGGCCGCCTGAGCGGTGTAGCCGGTGAAGTAGACGAACAGCGTCGGGAGGACGAGCAGGTACGCGAAGAGGATACCGACGCCCGCGAGGACGAGGCTCGTCGGCACGGAGGCGAGGTAGTAGCGGCGTTCGCGGGGGTAGAGGCCGGGGCGCATGAACAGGTAGGACTCGTAGACGGTCACGGGCAGGGCGATGACCAGCCCGACCAGCGAGGCGACCTTCAGGCGAGCGAACATCAGCGCGAGCGGGTGGAACAGGTACGGACAGGCGGCGTCGGCCGAGGGCGCGGTCGTCGGGCAGACCTGCGGCGACCCCTCGAGGAACGAGTACCACAGGAAGGTGATGAGGCGGTCGGCGAAGGGGAACGTGAGCCCGCTGACCAGCGCCATCGCGACGAAGACGACCCCGAGCCGACGGACCATCTCCTCGATGTGCTGGGCCAGCGGCATCTCTTGGTCGTCCGGAGCGCCGCCGATGCCCTCGTCGACCGGCGCGGCCGGCGCGCCCTCCGCCGGTCCGCCGGTCGTGGGGCTGGCGTGGGGGTTGATGTCGCCGCCGAACTCCGTGGCGTCCGAGCCGCCGTCGGCCGCCGTGCCCTCGACCGTGTCGGCCGGGACCGAATCGGTATCGTCGACGCCGTCACCGTCGTCCCCGTCCGCGTCGTCGACCCACTCGGAGGGGTCGCCGGGCGCGTCGTCGTCCTCGGCCCCGGGGTGGCCCAGTGAGTCCGAGGACCCGTTCTCGTCGTCGGCTCCGGGCCGCTCGTCGTCGCCGGGGAGATTGTCCGGACGCGGCGATGGGTTGGCGTCGGTCCGGCGCTCTGCTGCGGGGTCGTAGCGGTCGGGGTCGTCCGGCCCGCCGGGGACCGGCTCCTTGGGCGGCGCTCCCGATCCGTCGTCGGTCGAGTCCGCCGCGTGCTCGTCGGTCGAGTCCGCCGCGTGCTCGTCGGGCGAGCCGTCCGCGTCCCGGTCCGAGGCGTCGTCCACCTGGTCGTCGCGCGGACCGGCGGCTCCCCCCTCGTCGTCGCCGTCGCCGGGCCGCTCGTCAGTCATTCGTGGCCGGGTTTGCGCTCCCCTATTGTAAGCCTTCTTTTCGCTCGCCCCGTCGACGGGGTGAGCCGACCCGCGTTCGGGCCCGCGAACGGCGGTTCCGGTCCGCGCACCTTCTCGTGATGAATAGATTGATAACAGTCACTCGGTTACCACTCCCCGAGATGGCTGCCGCGATCGACGAGGACACGAAACGGACCGTCGCACAGGGTCGCGCGACCCTCGGGTCCATGATCGGCAGCGCTCGCGAGGACCTCCAGAAGGCGTTCATGGTCTTCGTGATCGGATTCATGGGGACGTTCTACGCGTTGCGGCTCTACGTCTGGGACCAGCTCAAGGCCGACCTGAACCAGAACCCCGACATCCAGATCGTCGCGACCACGCCCTTCGACGTGATCCTCCTGCAGGCGAAGATCGGCATGTTCGTCGGGGTGCTCATGGCGCTCCCAGTCGTGGTCTACTTCGGCCGCGACGCCCTGCGAGCGCGGGGCTGGTGGCCCGCCGAAGACGTGCCCAGGTGGAAACTCGCGGTCCCGACGCTGCTGTCGGTCGTCCTGTTCGTCGCCGGCCTCGCCTACGCCTACTACCTCTTTTTCCCGCTCATGCTCGGGTTCCTCGCCGGCAACGCCGTCAACGCCGGCTTCGAACCCGCCTGGTCGATCGTCAAGTGGACGCAGTTCATCGCCTTCCTCGGCCTCTCCTTTGGCCTCGCCGCGCAGCTGCCGCTGGCGATGAGTTCGCTCGCCTACCTGCGGATCCTGAGCTACCAGGCGATGCGTGACCGCTGGCGATACGCCGTCCTCGGGATCGTCACGTTCGGCGCCTTCTTCTCGCCGCCGGACCCGCTCACCCAGCTCATGTGGGCCATCCCGCTGATCGGCCTCTACGGCTTCAGCCTCGCGCTCGCCCGCTTCGCCGAACTCCTGCGACGGTCGGCCGACGAGGTCTCCGCGGGGATGGTCGCCCGCCGCTACTGGAACAAGCTCGTGGCCGTCGCGTTGGTCGCGTTCGGCGCCGGCTACCTCTTCGTCACCCGCTACGGCGTCGCCGCGGTCAACGACCTCGTCACCTCGATATCGGACAGCGTCGGCCCGTTCCCCACGCTCGTCGAACTGACCGGCCTGGACGCGCAAGTCGTCGCCGCGGTCGTCGGACTCGGACTGGCCTTGCTCGCGCTCGTCGCCGCCGGCTTCTACTTCTCCATCAAGGAACTCGACGCGGCCCGCGACCCCACCGAACCGACCGGTTCGCCGACCGACATCGATCTCCTCGCCCTGTCGGCCGCGGCCATTCCCGCCGCGCCGCCGGAACGCTTCGAGGAGATGGACGAGGCCGAGGCGACCGAACTCGCCCGCGAAGCCCTCCAGGAACAGGGCGAGCCCGACAAGGCCCAGGCCATCCTCGACCGCTTCGACGAGGTCCAGGAGGCCCAAGAGGCCCGCGCCGAGGCCGCAGCCGCCGAGGGCGGCGACGCGGCCGCCGACAGTGGTGACGGTGCGACCGACGACGACGAGGGCGGGCTCCTCACCTCCACGACAGCGGGCGTCGTCGATTCGTTCACCGAAGAGGAGACCACCGAAGACGACATCGGCGGCTACTACTACGACATCGCCTTCATCCTCGAGAGCCTCACCTCGCGGGCCTTCCGCATCGTCGGCCTGTTCGGGATCGTCATGGCCGCTACCTTCGTCTTCCTCTATCAGGGCGGGATCAACACGCTGCGGAAGGCATTCTTCGGCCAGATGCCCGAAAGCCAGCAGGTCCAGGCCAACATCGTGACGCTGCACCCCGCCGAGGCGCTCATCTTCGAGATCAAGTTCGCGACGCTGCTGGGTCTGGTCGCGACGTTCCCCCTGATCCTCTACTACGTCTGGCCCCGGCTGAAAGAACGCGGGCTCGTCGGCGGCGACCGCCGGCTGCTCGGCCTGTGGGCCGTGACGCTTATCGTCGGCATCGTCGGCGGGTCGGTCGTCGGCTTCCTCTACGTCGCGCCGGCGATCATCTCCTGGCTGGCCGCCGACGCCATCCAGTCGAGCATGGTCATCTACTACCGGATCAACAACTTCGGCTGGCTGGTCGTGCTCACGACCGTCGGCTTCGGCCTGCTCGTCGAGGTGCCCGTCACGATGTTCCTCTTCCACCGCGGCAACCTCATCTCCTTCCAGACCATGTTCGACCGCTGGCGGACCGTCGTCATGGCCATCGTCGTCTTCGCCGCGTTCATTACCCCGTCCAGCCTGCTGACCATGCTCGTGCTCGCCCTCCCCGTCGCCTTCGCCTACATGGTCGGCCTGGGACTGCTGTGGGTGTACACCCTCGGCGGCCGTCGCACACCCAGCCGCGAAGGCGAAGCCGCCGACTAGACGCTGGCTCGACTGCACTCGGCGGCGGGCGGTGGCTCGCCACGAGAAACTGCGACCGCCAGCGACAACAGGTCACGAAAGCCCTCGGCTCGCTCCCGGTCGCCGAGCGATATTTCCACGCGTCGAACAACTGCACCGCGCCGCACTCGCGTGGAGAGGGGCCGCTCGGGCGACTACACGAGCGCGAGCAGGGCGGTCGGCTCCGCCGACCGCCGCAAGCCGTGGCGACTACGCCGCCACGCACGCCTCGCCCGTTCGGTCCGCCAGGAGAGCAAGCTCTCCCGAGCCCGTGCTCACACGCTCGCGCGGACACCAGCGACCGCCCTGTAACCGCCCCGTGACAGCGACCGCCCCCCACGGCACCGCAGACGGAGGCCTCCTCGGCCGATTCGTTCGACTGGCAGTCGGCTAGATCGGGAGTCTCACGACGCCAGTTCGTCGCCACGAGTGACGCCTCTGAACTCGAAGCGGGCGCCGCCCTCGTCACTCTCGGTCGCTCGCACCGCCCAGCCGTGGGCGTCGGCGATCTCGGCGACGATGGCGAGGCCGAACCCGGTACCGCCCTCGTCGCTCGACACGCCGCGGTCGAACACCTGCTCGCGCACGTCTTCGGGGATGCCGGCGCCGTCGTCTTCGACGTAGAAGCCCGGATCGTGCTCCGCCAACGTACCGACCCGGACGGTGAGGGCGTCGTCGGTCTCCGGCCGACTGCTCGTCGAGCCGTGCTCGACGGCGTCGTCGGGCGCGTCAGCGACCGACGGCTCGACGGAGCTTGCTCCGTCGGCGTCCTGCTGAGCCTGCGAAGCAGGGCTCGTGGACCCGTGTTCCACGGCGTCCTCGGGAGCTTGCGACCGAGGGCTCGTCGAGCCGTGCTCGACGGCGTTGCGGAAGCAGTTCTCGAACAGGCGGCCGAGTCGGTCGCCGTCGCCGCGGATCGAGTACGTCCAGTCGGTCACGAGCGTCGCCGCGCCGGTATCGACGGCGTTCCAGGCGGCCTCGGCCTGGTCCACGCCGGTGATCCACGCCAGCTCGTCGATGTGGCTGCCCTCGCGGGCGTAGGTGAGCACCTCGTCGACGATGGCCTCGATGCGGTCGTGCATCTCCGCGACCTCTTCGAGTTCCGACTCGTCGCCCGACCGCCAGTACAGCTCGAGACGGCTCTGGGCGACGTTGAGCGGGTTGCGCAGGTCGTGGCTGAGGATGCCGGCGAACTCCTCTAACCGTTCGTTCTGGCGGTCGAGTTCGCGTTCGCGGCGTTTCTGCTCGCTCACGTCGACGGTGACGCCGACGATCCCCTGGGCGCGGCCCGCCTCGTCGTACCACGGCGCCTTGGTGGTCTGGAAGAAGAGATCCTGGCCGTTGGGCGGTTGAGCGTGCTCGATCCGGTCGCGGATCGGCTCGCCGCTCTCGATCACCGCGCGGTCGTCGGCGACCGCTTCGGCGGCCTTGTCCCCCTCGTAGAGGTCGAAGTCGGTCTTGCCGACTACGTCCTCGGGCGAGTGGAGGATCTTCCCCTCAGGCGACTCCATGAACGGCTCGACCACGTCCTCGCTGACGAGGACGTGGCGGCTCTCGGTGTCCTTGAAGTACACCGACATCGGGACGTGTTCGACCAGCGAGCGCAACATCGCGGCCTCGTCGCGGGCGAGCGAGTCGGTTCGGTGTCCGGGCGGTTCGGGCGTGGGAACGTCGGCGACGAGGTAGCCGGTGCCCGCGCGCTCGTCGACGAGGAGGTCGACCGCCGTCTTGAACGCGGCGCCGTCGGCGTCGGTGCAGTGCCACTCGCGGGCCTCGTAGTTGCCGCCGCGGGCGCGTTCGACCATCGTCTCGACCGGGTCCGCCTCCGAGTCCATCCACTCCAGGTGCTCTTCGCCGTCGGCGCCCCGTCCCCGGCCTCGGAGTTCCTCGGTGATGTCGGTCACGAGGAGATCCCGAACGGTCGCGTCGGTCAGGTCGGTCGTGTCCCACCCCCATCGGTCGTAGAACCGCTCGTTGGCGTCCCGGAGCGCGAGCGTCTCGGGGTCGAACTCGACGATAGCCTCGTCGGCGAAGTCGGCGAGCCGCCACGCGGTCGACGACGAGGCGCGGTCGGCGAGCCGTTCGATCTGCACCGGGAGCACCGTCGCGAGGCCCTCGCCCGGTCGGACGTGAGCGGCGCGTGCGTCGCCGACGATCCGCTCGACGACCGGCCGCTCCAGGCCCTCGGCGACGACGACGAGCGCGACCGTGCGGTCGGCCTCTCTGGTCCACTCGTAGTCCGCGCTCGACGGACAGACGATGCAATCGACCTCGGTCGTCGAGCCGCCGACGAGCGTATCGAGTCCCCCGTGTTCGACGACTGCGACGGCGTCGTCCCCCGACAACACCGCCGCGAGCCGCTCGCGGTCGTCGGGCGCCCCGACCACCGCGGTTCTGACTGGTTCGTCCCGCGTCCCCTGCATTGGCCCCGTCTTCGATCGGCCACGTGAAATACCTCCCGACAGTGAGTGTTCATCGAATCGGAACGTATCGCCACTGGTCGGCTCGACGATATCGCGACCTCCGGCGACGCCCCGACCTCAGAGGGCGTCGCCGCGGGGGACGCCGCGGAACTCGAAGCGGGCGCCGCCCTCGTCGCTCTCGGTCACCCGCACCGTCCAGCCGTGCGCCTCGGCGATCTCGCGGACGATGGCGAGCCCGAACCCGGTCCCCTCGTCGGCGCTCGTCACGCCGCGGTCGAAGACCGTCTCCGGGTCGTCGATCCGGATCCCGGGACCGTCGTCTTCGACGTAGAAGCCGGGATCATCGGCCAGCGTGCCGACGCGAACGGTGACGGCGTCGTCGGCCCCTGGCCGACTGCTCGTGGAACCGTGTTCCACGCTGTTCCGGAAGGTGTTCTCGAACAGGCGGACCAGTCGATCGGGGTCGGCCTCGACGGCGTACGTCCAGTCCTGTTCGAGCGTCGCCGCGCCGGTGTCGACGCTCCCCCAGGCGCGGGCTGCGACCGCGGCACCGTCGAACCACTCGGTCTCCTCGACGCGACTCCCCTCGCGGGCGTAGTCGAGCACGTCGGTGACGATGGCGCCCATCCGGTCGTGCATCTCGGCGACCACGTCGAGTTCCGATTCCTCGCCCGTCTGCCGGTAGAGGTCGAGCCGCCCCTCGGCGACGTTGAGCGGGTTGCGCAGGTCGTGGCTGAGGATGCCGGCGAACTCCTCTAACCGTTCGTTCTGGCGGTCGAGTTCGCGCTCGCGGCGCTTCTGCTCGGTGATGTCGACGGTGATGCCGACGATGCCTTGCAGGCGGCCGGCGTCGTCGTACCACGGCGCCTTGTTCGTGGAGAACCACAGGTCGCGGCCGTGGGGGGGCTGGACGTGTTTCTCCTCCCCCCGGAGGGGCTCGCCCGTCTCCATGATGTGCTCGTTGTCGGCGGTCGCCCGCTCGGCCATGTCGACGGTGTACAGGTCGAAGTACGTCTTCCCGAGGACGTCCTCGGGGGTGTGCATGATCTTCCCGTCGGTCCCCTCGATGAACGGCTCGACAAGGTCCTCGCTGACGCGGACGTGGCGCCCACGTCGGTCCTCGAAGTACACCGACATCGGAACGTGTTCCATCACCGAGCGCAACATCGCGCCGTCGTCGTGGTCGGTGTCCGGCTCGGGGCGGTCGGGCACCGACGCCAGCAGGTAGCCGATCCCCGTCGAGCGGTCGGCGACGACCTCGACCTCGCTCTTGAACGCACCGTCGGTGCCGGCACAGTGCCACTCGCGGCGCTCGAAGTCGCCGGCTAGCGCGCCCGCGACGAGCGTCTCGACCGGGTCGGTGTCGTCCCCGTCGATCCACTCCAGGTCCGATTCGCCGGGTTCGCCCCGACCCTGGCCGCGGTGTTCGTGGGTGAGGTCCGTCTCCCGGAGGTCGGCCAGCGTCGCCGTCGCCAGGTCCGTCGCCGACAGTGCCCAGTGTTCGAAGAAGGCGTCGTTGGCTTCGCGGACGGCGTAGCTGTCGAGGTCGAAGGAGACGACAGCGGCGCCCGAGCGGTCGGCGAGGCGCCAACCCACCTCGTCGCGCTCGCGCTCGACGAACTCGCCGACCCGCGCGGAGAGCAGTCGCTCGGCGTGCGCGTCGGCGCCCACGTACGCCGCTGCCGAGTCGTCGAGCACCCGGTCGAGCGTGGACTCGTCGATACGCTCTCCTCCGGGGTCGAGGACGACCACCGGGACCGTCCCGTCGACCGCCCGCACCGCGTCGTAGCCGCCCGCGGCCGTCCCGCAGACCAGACAGTCCGCGCCCGATTCGACGCCGTCCCGGACCGTCTCGCCCCCCTCGGCAGACGGCGCCACCATCGAGACCGAGGCGTCCGACGCCAGCGCGTCGACGGCGGTGTCGCGGACCTCCGGATCCCCCGCGACCACCGCTACCCGCGCCGAGTTGTCAGTAGATCGAGGCACGGAACCGTGTATGCCGGAGCTTCTCATAAACGTGCTGCATGGTGGCGCGTCGGTACGAGCGAGGTGATCCGGTCGTCGGGATCGAACCGCCTATATTCGTCGAGGAACCTCCGAGTAATATCATGCCGAAGATCAGCGTGGAGGTTCCCCAGGAGTTACTGGACGACATGGACGAACACGTCGGCGAGGACGGCAAGTTCGTCAACCGCAGCGAGGCGATCCGCGCGTCGATGCGCAAGACGCTCGATATGCTCGACGACATCGACGCCCGCCAGGGCCGGCTCGACGAGGAGCGATGAGCGAGCCCCGTCCCGCCCTCTCGCCGGTGCAGGTCGGCCTCGTCGGGCTGTTCGTCACCGCCATCGTCACCGCGCAGCTGACCGCCTCGAAGCTGCTGATGTTCCAGCTCCCGTTCCAGCTTCCGCTGGCCGGCGGCGCGCTCGTCCTCCCGGGCGCGGCGCTGGCCTACGCCGTGACGTTCTTCGCCTCGGACTGCTACTCGGAGCTGTACGGCCGGAAGGCCGCCACCGTCGTCGTCAACGTCGGCTTCCTGATGAACGTCGTCATGCTCGTGCTGGTCTGGAGCACCATCGAGGCACCGGCGCTCCCACAGACCGAACCCGGCCAGATCGACCTCGGCGCGTTCCGGAGCGTGCTCGGCTCCAGCACCGCCATCGTCGTCGCCAGCCTCTCGGCGTACGTCGTCAGCCAGAACTGGGACGTGTTCGCCTTCCACTGGATCCGCGAGGCCACCGACGGCGACCACCTCTGGCTGCGCAACGTCGGCTCGACCGCGACCAGCCAGCTCGTCGACACGGTCATCTTCATCCTCGTCGGGTTCGTCCTCCTCGGTTCGACCTCGCTGTCGGGCGCCGTCACCCTCATCGCCGGCCAGTACCTCTTCAAACTGTTCGTCGCCGTCGCCGACACGCCCTTCGTCTACGCCGTCGTCGGCGCCGTCCGCTCCAGGAAGACCGCCTCCGCGACCGCCTACTCCCGCCCCGAGTGAGTTCGAGCGGACCTCGCGCGGGTCCGTCGCACGCGCCACCGCTACCGTCGATCTGAATCCGCGTCACATCGCCACCGGTCGACTCGAATCCGCGACCGTGCCCGCTCAGTCGAACTTCTCCAGCAGTTCCACGTAGAAGCCGTCGCGTTCGTCGGCGAGTTTCTCGACGATGAGTTCGGGCGTCGAGCGCGCGAGCACGTCCTTGACCGGCGAGCGGTCGACTTTCAGCTCGCCGTCGACCAAGCCTTCGGCCTCGATGCCGTCGACGGCTAACTCGGTGCGTGCGGCGTCCTGGATCTCCCGAGCCAGGTGGGTGACGAAGACGGCGGTGGCGCCGGTAGCGTCGAACGCCTCGAGGATGCCGGCCATGATCTTCGCGCTGGCGCCCGGTTCGGTGATGCTCTCGAGTTCGTCGACGAGGACGACAACGTCGTCGCCATCGCCCGACCGGATGTCGTCGACGAGGCCGCCGAACTCCCGGAGGGTGGACTCGAAGGCGCCGGCGTCCAGCGTCCCCTGGGTCTTGGCGTGGTAGTGCAGTTCCTCGACGTGCTCGACGCGGGCCGAGTCTGCGGGGACGGGCAGGCCCATGTGCGCGAGCGTGACCGTCAGCGCCACCAGATCGAGGACGGAGGTCTTCCCACCGCTGTTGACGCCCGTCAGGAGCGCTACCCCTTCGACCTCGTAGTCGACGGGGTCGATATCGTCGTCGGCCACGTCCAGTAGCGGCGAGCGGCCGCCCTCGATGGCGACCCCGTCGCCGCCGATCTCGGGCAACGTGGCGTCGTACGCGCGGGCGAAGCGGGCGATCGCGAGTTCGACGTCGAGTTCGAGGGCGGCCTCGGCCAGCGCCTCGGCGTCCGCACGGGCGTCGGCGAGGTCGGTCGCCACCGCCCGCTTGAGGGTGGTCGCCCGGCGGTCGCGGGCGGTGGTGAGTTCCTCGCGCAGTCGGGAGACGACTTCCTCGTCGCGCTCGACGGGGAAGGTCGGCTGGTCGGGGAAGGCGCGACGAGCCACGTCGGCGTAGTCGTCCAGCCCGAGCGCGTCGACGAGGTGCTCGCGGGCGTCGTCGACCGCTTCTGCGTACTCGTCGGCGAGTTCGCGCTGCAACAGCGAGTCGACGCCGGCGCCCTGCTCGACCAGCGAGAGCAGGTCGGCGCCCTCGATGGTCACGTCCCGTTCCTCGATAGCTCCCCGGAGGCGGTCGTTGGCGACGCTCTCGGCGGTCGAGACGGCCGCGTCGAGGTCGTCGACGGCGGTCTGCAACTGCTGGAGCCGGTCGTCGTCGGCGACGTTGCCGTCGTCGTCGATGCGGGCCAGCGCGTCGGCGAGTTCGTCCAGGTCGCAGGGCGGATCCAGACCGGCGACGCGGTGGACCTCGACGGCAGCGCGGAGGCGGTTGCGGTTGTGGGCGAAGAAGGCCAGCGTGCGCTCGGGGACGACGGTCGCGGGGTCCTCCAGCGCGTCGGGCTCGACGCGCACGTCGCCGTCGACCTCGACGCCGGTGAAGGCGTCGTCGAGCGCGACGACGGTGGCGTAGCCGCGAGCCAGATCGGCCAGGCCGCGGGCGTCGTCGACGATCTCGACGCTGACCTCGGGCAGCGCCTCCTGGGCGCGGGCGTAGGTCTCGGCGTCGGTCGTGGCGAGACAGCGGTCCCGCACGCGGACGCTCGGCGGCGATTCCAGCGGTTCGACGCCGGCCAGCGCGCCGCGGATCTCGTCGTCGGGCTCGCGATCCATCGCTCGGGCGGCGAACTCGCGGGCCTCCTCGACGCGTGAACCGGAGGGTGAGGGGTAGAACGTCTCCAGGCGGCGTTCGGCGTAGCGAGTGACGGCGTGGTCGGCGACCAGATCGAGGGCGTCGCGGTAGATCTCCTGGGCGCGCGGCGTGGCGGCGAACCCGCCCGGATCGCCGTGTTCGCGGCGGATGGCTGCGCGGGCGATGCGGGCGGCGCGGCCGTCGCTGATGCCCGGCGCGCGGGCGAGCGCGGCCACGTCCCCGTCGCGCAGCGCCCGCTCGGGGTCGTCGAGTTCCGACAGCGCCGCGGCCGTCTTCTCGCCGACCCCGGGGATCGTCTCGATGTCCATCTACCCGCCACATTACCACCGGCGGAGAAAAATCCCGCGCCTGTGACGGGACCGTGACGGGGACCACCGACTCACTCGTTCCAGGGCCAGTCCTCCGGCGGCGCGAAGGGGGCGGCCGAGATCGTGTAGCGCATCACCGTCGAGACGCGCAGGAGCCGGACCACGAGCAGGACCAGCGGCGCGAGCACGACCGCGACCGCGGTGCTGACCGCCCACGGCAGCGCCGCTGCCGACAGCGTCGCCCCGTTCGAGCGATACAGCAGCGGGACGGCGACCGCGACGAGCAGACAGGGGACGCTCAGGTAGATAATCTCCCGCGAGAGTTTCGCCAGTTCTTGGTGGAGCGTGAGCGTCTTGAAGTACTGCCGAGCGACCGAGAGGTGGCCCAGCAGCTCCTCGACCGCGTCGAGGTCGTCGGCGACGGACTCGGTGAGTTCCGCGTCCGCGGTCACGACCCGGATGCGCCGTCGGAGGCGAGCGTAGTCCGACCCGGCGGTCGCCGAGATCGCTTCGACCGGTTCCATCTCCCCGGAGACGCGCGTGATCTCGTCGGCGAAGTCGTCGAGGTCGCTCGCGAGCGACGACGGGTCCCCGTCGGCGTCGGCGCTCGCCGTCCCCAGCCGTGAGCCGCGCAGCGAATCGGCGCGCTCGTCCAGCGCCTCGCCGACGACCGCGACGAAGTCGGCGGTGTCGACCGGGGTCGCCGGCCGGTCGCTCAGCGCCGCGACGCGGTCGCGCAACTGTGCGCCCTTCTCGTAGCGCTGTCGCAGCGAGTCGGGCTTGCCGAACACCTGCGAGGAGACGAGCTGGTTGACCGTCAGCGTCAGCGTGACGAGCGTGAACACCCCGGCGGTGATGCCGCTCCCGAACACCGTCGGCACGTTGCCGCTCGGGCCGACCGCGAGGACGCCGGCGGCGACGGCGACGCGGACGACCGCGAACACGCCCACACTGACCAGCGCCGTTATCAGCAGGCGGTTCCCGTCCAGGAACAACCAGTGACGGAGGCCGCCCCCGCCGGCGTCGGTGGACCCCGACGCGTCGGCGTCACTCATAATGCACCGTGGGCTCGGGGCCTCGACTGTCCGACCGCTGCGGGCTCGTCGACCGCGTCTCTGCCCCGAGTTCGACCCACCGACGCGGCGTTCGACCGCGTGAACGAACCCTCATATCTGACCGTCGACCGCCGCGCCGAAAGGGCCGAGGCAAGCACTCGCCGGCGGCGACGGCGAACAACGGGCTTTTGCCCGTTCACACCGAATCGCCTGCGATGAGCACTTCGGTCGCCGACAAGCTCGCCGCCGCGCGCGCCGACCTGGCCGACCGCGACGGCGTCCTCGTCGCCTTCTCCGGTGGTGTGGACTCCAGCGCCGTCGCCGCCATCGCCCACGACGCGCTCGGCGACGACGCCGTCGCCTGCACGGCCAAAAGCGAGACGCTCCCCGACGCCGAACTCGACGACGCCCGCCGCGTCGCCGACGAGATCGGTATCCGCCACGAGGTCGTCGAGTTCTCCGAACTCGACAGCCAGGCGTTCGTCGAGAACGGCGACGACCGCTGCTATCACTGTCGCACCATGCGGCTGGGCGCGATGTTCGACCACGCCGAGGAGCTCGGCATCGACGTGGTCTGTGACGGCACCAACGCCTCCGACCCCGGTGAGGGCCACCGCCCCGGCCTGCAGGCCGTCGACGAACTCGACGCCTACTCCCCCCTGCTGAAACACGACATCGCCAAGTCGGAGGTCCGTGAGATCGCCGACGACTACGGCCTCTCGGTGGCGGACAAGCCCTCGATGGCCTGTCTCTCCTCGCGGATCCCGACCGGTCTGGAGGTCACCGAGGAGCGTCTCGGGCGCATCGAACAGGCCGAGACCGTCCTGCGGACTTGGGGCTTCGAGCAGTTTCGCGTCCGCGACCACGACGGTATCGCCCGCATCGAGGTCGGTGAGGACGAACTCGAAGACGCGCTGGACCCCGAGTTCGTCCGCGCCGCCCGCCAGTACATCGGCGAACTCGGCTTCGACCACGTGACGCTGGACCTCGACGGCTACCGGACGGGGAGCGTCAGTCCCGCCGAGGAAGGGGAAGGCGACGAAGACACCCAATCCGAGACCGACGACGACGCCGTCGTCGAGGACGTGTTCGGCACCGACTACCCGACCGCCGACGAGATCTGAGCGGTCCGAGGGTGCCGCACGTCGAATCGGCGCCGACCGGTGTACGAGCGAGTGCGTCGGTCGGGGTGGTCCGAGACTTTTTGACACAGAGCGGAGGCAAGTCGCCGTGTCCATGGCGACGACGGAGTCCGAGTGTATCGAGTCGCTGCGGGAGGCCGCACGACGACTGGGGGAGTCACCGTCGAAGGCGCAGTACGAGGAACTGGGACTGACGCCGGCGGCGTCGACGATTCTGCGAGTCGTCGGCGGGTGGAACGACGCGAAAGAGCGGGCGGGGTTGTCGACGAGCACGTCGCGCGGGTCTCGGGTCGCTCCGAAACCCGAGGGAGTCGAACTCCCCGACGAGATGTCGTGGGAAGACCTCTCGCAGGATCAGCGCTGGCACTATCGGAACGCGGAGCACAATACCGAGCGGACGTTGCGTCGGCGGGCGAGGCTTCGCGCGTGGGTCAACGACCGGAAGCGCGAACGGGGGTGTGTCGACTGCGGCGAGTCAGACCCGGCCTGTCTGGATTTCCACCACCGGGACAGCGCCGAGAAGGAGATGGCCGTTACCGACCTGATCACGCACGGCCACGGCCGCGAGGCGCTCCGGAGAGAATTCGAGAAGTGCGACGTGGTCTGCGCCAACTGCCATCGGAGACGACACGACCGGCGGCCGGCGGTCGTCGGCCGCGCGGACGGACCGCGGACGAAACGAGAGCGCCTGCGCCGGTGGTCCCACGAGCGTCGGGCCGAGCGCGGCTGTCGCCGCTGCTCCGAGACGGACCCGGTGTGTCTCCAGTTCCATCACTCGGACCCCGACGAGAAGTCGGGATCGGTGGGACAACTGATCTCCGACGGCGCCGAGGAGAGCGAAGTCCGAACGGAAGTCGACCGCTGTGTCGTTCTCTGTGCGAACTGCCACCGACGGGAGCACTTCGCCCCTCCGACCGTCGAGGAAAACGGCGGAGCGAAAGCGACTGAAACACGGTAACACGGCGCGTACGAGTCCGCAACACTGAAATACGGGACCGCAGTATAACTGAGTGAAGTCCTGTGGTGTAGTGGCCAATCATGTAGCCTTCTGGGGGCTACGACGGAGGTTCGAATCCTCCCAGGACTATGTTTTCTGACACTTCGTCGACGAGCGTCGAGTTTCTCCGCCGCTACGGCTCGACCACTAGCTTCCCGACGCTCTCCCGTTCTTGCATCGCGGCGAACGCTGCGCCGGTCTCGGCGAGCGGGTAGGTCTCGTCGATCACGGGCGAGAACGCCTCGTCGGCGACGAGTTCGACCAGCCGCTGTAGGTCGGGCTGGGTGCCCATCGTCGAGCCGACGATCCGCTTGTGGGCCAGAAACAGATCGGCCACGTCGAATTCGGACGTTCCGCCGGCCGTACGTCCGCAGACGACCATGGTCCCGCCGCGGCGCAGCACCGACTGGCCCACCTTCGAGTACGCGCCGCCGAGGTGGTTGAGTACGGCGTCGACCGGTTCGTCGATCGCCGCCTCGATCTCGTCGACGTCGCCCGATTCGATCCCTCGGTCGAGGCCGACCGCGCGAACGCGGTCGAGTTTCGCGGCCGAGCGGGAGGTCCCGACGGATTCGAGGCCGAGGGCGTCGCACAGTTGAACGGTGGCGACGCCGACGCCGCCGGTCGCGCCGGGGACGAACACGCGGTCGCTCGCCTCCACGTCGGCGCGCTGGAGCATCCGGTAGGCGGTCACGTACGCCGTCGGGAGCGCGGCGGCGGTCGTCGCGTCGATACCGTCGGGGAGGGCGACGAGTCGGTCGGCGCTCACGCGCGCTCGCTCGGCCAGCCCGCCGTGATACAGCGAGAAGTTCTCACAGAGGTTTTCGGGGCCTTCACGACAGAATCGACACCGCCCGCACGTCTCGTTGGGGCAGAGGACGACGCGGTCGCCCGGTTCGACGGTCGATACGTCGGGACCCACCTCGCGGACGGTCCCGGCCACGTCGAGCCCGGAGACGAACGGGAGGTCGTCGGCGTCGACCATCGCGGAGTCGCCTTCCAGGATCCACAGGTCGTGGCGGTTGATCGAGCAGGCTTCGACGTCGACGACGGCCTCGTCTCGGTCGGGCTCGGGGTCGGGGCGGTCGACCACGCCTACGCCTTCGGGGCCGACGAGGTCGGTGAACGCTGCGGCTTGCATGGGTCGCGATCGGTGGCCGACGGTCAAGAGTTCGACGGCGGCGGCGAGTCCGTCGGGCGCTCCGACGGGTGAGTCCCCGCCGCACGCGGCGCCGTAGATACTTGTGTCGTGGCCTGCTCTCTCCGGGTATGGCCCCATCGCACGTGCTCGTTCCGCTGGACGGGTCTCCACTCGCGGACGACGCGCTCGCCCACGCGCTGGAGACGTTCGACTGCCGCGTCACCGTCCTGAACGTCGTCACGCCGCTCGACGCCTCGATGACCGAGGGCGGCGTTCTCGAACCCGGCGACGAGCGGCAGGCCGAGGCCCGCGAGCGCGCCGAGCGGCTCGTCGAGCGCGCTCGCGAGGCCGCCGCCGAGGCCGACCGGACCGTCGAGCCCGTCGTCGAGACGGGCGACCCCGCCGAGACAATCCTGGCGACCGTCGACGACCTCGGCGTCGACCACGTCGTCATGGGCGGTCACGGCGGCGACCGCTCCGATATCGGCCGCCGACTCCTCGGCACCGTCGCGACGACCGTCGTCGGCGAAGCGCCCGTGACCGTGACCGTCGTTCGGTGAGACGGTCGTGACCGGCGACCGACGGGACGGTCGTACCGCTGCACTCGCCGCCGAACCGTTTTGTTTGGACGGGGCGATCTCGACCCATGGACGCACAGGACCGCGTCGCCGCGTTCGTCGACGAACACGACATGGGCGCCGACCCGGCCTACCGGGTGCTGGATCTGGCCGCCGAGGTGGGCGAGATCGCCGGCGACGCCGCCACGTCCAGTGAGTACGGCGCCGCCCCGGAGGAGCTGACGGTCAGCGAAGACGAACTCGGCGACGCCGTCTTCGCGCTGCTGGCGACCGCCGACGCGCTGGACATCGACGCCGAGGACGCTCTGGAGACCTCGCTGGCGAAGTACGAGCGCCGGCTCGACGAGTCGGGGTCGGCCGGCTCGGAGTGACTGCCGACCGCAGTGGGGACCACCGAAAGCGGCCCGTGAGAGGGGGCGGATCCGCGTTCAGTCGTTTCGTAGCGCGTCCAGGTCGAACTCGAAGGCGGCGACGGGCACTTCCAGGTCGTACTGCGACCACCTTTTTCCGGTTCGGGTGTCCTCGCCCGGCGACGCCGGGCTGCGGGCACTGCTCACCGCAAAAAGATGGGGCAAAAAGACGCTCGCTCAGTTCACGGGTCACTTCGTTCCCCGTTCACACCGAGGCGCTCGGTAACCTCGCGCCTCGCACTGTTCGCTCGCGGTGCTACCGTAGCGCGTCCAGGTCGAACTCGAAGGCGGCGACGGGCACTTCCAGGTCGTACTCGACGAGCACCTTGGGGTGAACTTCGCCGATGACACCGGCCTTCCGGCCGTCGATGATCACGTCGGCGGTGCGCCCGGAGATGAACGTCGGGTGGTCGGTCGGCGGGGTGGCCAGGTCGACGTCGAAGGCGCGACACAGCGCCTGCAAGGAAGCCTTGGCGTCCTCGTAGGATGCGTCGTGGTCGGCGACGGCGGCCGCGACGGTGTGGCGCTCGTCGACCAGCGTCGGCTGGGTCTCGTCCTGCTCGATGGCGAGGCCGACCTCCGAGAGGTGCTGAGGGTACGCGCGGTGAGTGTTGTTCTCCAGGACGAGCATGACCGAGGGCAGCGCCCAGGTGCGGACGATCTCGTAGTCCTCGCTGTACGGTTCGCCGATGACGGCGGGCTCGCCGCCGCCCAGCGCGGCGCTGCCGCGCTCGATCCCGATACGGTCGTAGTTGGCCTCCTCACTGACGAGGTGGAAGTTCAGCAGGTCCTCGAAGCCGAGGCCGACGAGCGTCTCGCGGGTGGCCCGTTCCAGTCGGGAACGCTCGTGACGGCCGCCGACGGTCGACACGTCGGGATACTTCGGGTCGAGTTCGTTGAACCCGAAGGCTCGGCCCACGTCGTCGATCACGTCGACGGGGTGGAGCACGTCGACGCGGTAGGGCGGGATCTCGACCTCGTAGGCGAGGGCGTCCTCGCCAGCATCGTAGTCCTCGGCCTCCGCGTCGAGGCCGGCCCGCTGCATCAGGTCGACGACCTCCTCGCCGTCCAGATCGACGCCGAGCATCGACTCGATGGCGGGGTGGTCGACGGTCTTGGTCCTGGTGTCGAAGTTCGGGCGGACGAGCGTGTTGCCGGCGTAGTCGCCGCTGGCGTCGTCCGTATATTCGACCGCGACTTCCTCGACGCGACCGCCGCGGGCATCGAGCGCGTAGCAGACGATGTTGAGCATGTGGTCGATCGTCCACTGGTCGGTGCCGGTCATCTCGACGAACAGATCGCGGGAGTCGGTGGTGACCTCCGTGCGCTTGCCGTTGATGATCGGCGGGAACGAGAACATCCCGACGTCGTCGTAGATGGCCGGCATCGACTCGTAGTCGTCGACCAGGTCGGCGAACTTGTTGGCGGTGTGGTGAGCCATCAGCACCTCCTGGGGGGTCATCTCGTGGTTCTCCTCCAGAGGGACGAATCGGTCGCCTCGGCGGCCGATACCGGTGTAGCGGACGGACTTGCCGCCGGAGGGGGCGACTTCGGTCCGGGGGTCGTCCTCCTCTTCGGGGGTGTCCTCGCCGCCGCGGGCGCCGACCTGACCTTTCAGCATGGTCAGATCGTGGACACCGATAGCGCCTTTGGCCCGCTGGCGGCCCATCGTCGCGTGGAGCTTCTCCTGGAGCTGGATGAGCGACTCGAGGGCGGCCTCGTCCATGTCCAGTCCGCGGACGACGGCGCCGGTGACGTACGGGCGCTCGTCGGGCACGTCCGAATCGACCTCGATGGTCCAGTCGGCGTCGTTGGTCGTCGGGACGTAGACGCCACGGTCGTCGCCGTACTGGTAGCGTAGCGAGCGGGCGACGCCCTCGACCGAGAGGCGGTCCAGTCGGTCGGGCGCGAACTCGAGTTCGAACTCGCCGTCGTCGGTCTCGCCCTCGTACTCGAGGCCGAGGGCGAACATGTCCTCGCGGAGTTCGTCGTCGCTCTTCTCGTCGTGGCCGGTCAACTCGCGGAGTTCGTCGGGGTCGATTTCGACTGTTGGCATCAGTACACCACCTCCTCGTTGCGCAGGAAGTCGAGATCCACGAGCGTGCCGTGCACGTCGCGGATGTCTTCGGCGCCGGTCGCGAGCATGAACAGGCGTTCGAGCGCCAGCCCCCAGGCCATCACGTCGGCCTCGACGCCGAGCGGTTCGAGCATCTCCGGGCGGAAGATACCCGAGTTCCCGATCTCGATGAGCTCCCCAGTTTCAGGGTGGCGGCCGAACAGTTCGAAGCTCGGCTCGGTGTAGGGGTTGTAGTGGGGTTTGAACTGGACGTCGGTGATGCCGAACTGCTCGTAGAACTCGGTGAACGTGCCCATCAGGTCCCGCACCGAGAGATCCTCGGCCATGACCCACCCCTCGATCTGGAAGAACTCCAGCAGGTGCGTCGAGTCGAGCGTGTCGTTGCGGTAGGCCTTCTCGATGGAGAAGTATCGCTGGGGCGGTTCGAGGTCGCCCTCGGCGAGGCCGGCGAGGTGGCGCACCGAGAGGTTCGTCGTGTGGCCCCGGAGCGCGAGCGCGCGGGCGAAGTCCTCGTCCCAGGGGGAGTGGTACCCCTCGCCGTCGGGGCCGACGCCGTCGCGGTGGGCGGCCTCGACCCGATCCACCAGGTCCGGCGGGAGGTTCTCCCGGTCCATCTGGGCGGGTTCTTCGAGGGCGAACCGGTCCCAGTGGTTGCGCGCCGGGTGGTCCTGGGGCATGAACAGGCAGTCGTTGATGAAGAAGTCGGCGTCGACGTGTGGCCCCTGCATCTCCTGGAATCCCATGCCGACGAGCACGTCCTTGACGCGCTCGGACATCTCCCGCAGCGCGTGGGGCTTGCCGCCGTGGACCGTCTCCGCGTCGGCCTGGACGTTGTACTCGGCGAACTCGACCTCCTCCCACTCGCCGGAGGTGAGCAGTTCCGGCGTGACTTGGCCGACGGTCTCGGCGACGTCGACGCCCTCCATCATCGCGGTGACGCCCTCGTCGGTCAGCGCGACCTCACGCACCGTCGACTCCTCGACCTCGACGAGCCCGCGGCGTTCGAGCGCGGCCACGAGTTCCTCGTCGACCTCGTCGGGGTCGACCGCTTCGTCCTGGAGCCGCTTGAGGAGGTCGGACTCGGAGTCGGAGTCGGGATCGAACTCGGGGTCGACGGTGATGGTGCCGCTGTCGATGGTCCCCATCCCCTTCCGGGCGAAGTTCGACAGCGCGATGTCGACCTGCTCGCCCTGCAGGCCGGCGGGCCCGATGGCCTTGCCGAGTTCCATCGGCTCCTCGTCGGCGCCGCCGGAGAGGGCGCCGACCCACAGCGAGTGTTCGGGCAGGCCCTCGAAGGCGTACTGTTCGCCCTCCTGGGTCAGGACGAGGTCGGCCTCGGTCCGTTCGGTGACGGCGAGCAAGCCCTGCTCTTCGAGTTCGAAGGCGGCGCCGGCCACCGCCTGGGCTTGCTCGCCGGTCTCCTCGGCGATCCGTTCGACTGGCGTGGGGTCGTCCGCGCTCGCGGCTTCGAGCACGGCGACCTGCGTTTCCGGAAGTTTCATTCGTTGGTCGTGAATCTGCGTGGTCGTCAGTTAACGGTTGCGAGGTCCGAGCGGCGAGGGACCGTCGGTCCCTCGTGCCGTGCGAACGGCGCGAAGCGCCGTGAGCAGACGAAGCGAGGACCTCGGCGATACGAGCGGGGAGCGGAGCGACCCGCGAGGTGCGAGGTCGCGTCACCGAAACGAGCGAGCGCGGAGCAGCGGTCTCCGCTCGCCCCGCGAGCCGACGCGGACGGTTTCCGCCGGGACCCCCGAGGTTTGTTTCGGCACGAACCGTCGGGTCCGGGCGTCCGCCGTCCGTCAGGCACCGGCGAAAAACCCGAACCCGGGCCGCGAGGCCGCAGGCTGGCAGGCGAGGCGCGACCGCGAGGCGGGCCGTCCCGTCGTGGGTTCGGGTGCCATGTGAGAGCAATTCACGGCGCCGCGCAAAAGGGTTCCGGACTCGGCGACCGCGGCTGCCGTCCGGCGGCGACCGCGAGGCAACGTCTATGCCTTCGGGTCACAAAGGGCGCGTATGGACCGCACTCGCAGCGCCGTGCTCAACTTCGCGATCAACTTCCTCGTGGGGTACGTCCTCGGTCGACTCCTGCGCGACCGGGACACCGGGGTCCGAGCCGGTGTCGCCCTCGGGACGCTCGGGGCCGTCGCGAGCTGGCGGCTGGCCGAGCGCCTCGAGGCCGGCTCCGTCGAGCCTGCCACCGAACCGATCGAAATCGAGATCGAAGAGTAACGGTCGCTACGACCGTGGAAAACGGAGAGTCGCAGTCGATTCTACGACGAGCCGCCGCCGACGACGACCTCGACGGTCCCGCCGGCGTACGTGATCTCCGCGTTCTGCATGAACGTCCCGCGGTGAGCGACCACGACGGTCGTGTCCTCCGCGGGCCGCGTGACGTTGACGGCGTACGTACCGTCGGCCCTGGCCTCGGCGTAAGCCTCGGTCGCGTTCGCGAACTCGTCGGCCTCGCTCGCCGAATCCCAGCTGTGGACCCAGACGGCGCCGGCCGACTCGTTGCGGGCCGAGGTGAACGCCATCCCGGTGTCGTTGCCCCAGCCGTCGGCCGCCGCGGTGGCCTCCGAGGCCGAGAGTTGGCTCCGGAGGACCGCGCGAGTCCCGAGCTCACCGAGCGTCGCCTCTAGACGTGGCATCCGCTCGTCGATCCACCAGTTCGATACGTTGGTCGTCACCGAGAGGTCGGTCGCCCCCTCGTCGGTGTCGTGGAGCAGTTGCTCGGTCGTCTCGGGGACGCCGCCCTCGTAGATCGACTGGATATCGCTGGCGGAGTCGGTCTGGGAGGCGACGTACTCGGCGCCGTAGTAGTTCAGCGCCTCGTAAGTGGCCCACTCGTAGGCGGTGGTCGACTCGAAGGCCGCCTCCGCGGAGTCGTACGCGTCGACGTAGTTCGTGTCCATGTGTTCGTCGGTGTACTCGCGCATGACGGCGTTCAGCGTCCCCCGCAAGACGGCACTCTGGGAGTCCTCGTCGTCGATCCAGTCGTTCTGGTAGTGGAGCCCGAGCGCGATGTTGTAGGCGAGCTGGTACTCGATCTGGGAGCCGTTGAGGTCGAAGACGGCCTCGTCGTTGAACAGGACCGAGTTCTCCTCGGGGTCGTACGTCGCGTTGATGGGGTTCGTCAGCCGTTGGGGGTCGTCGGGTAGCCCCACCATCGCGGTCACGAACGGGGACGACACGTTGCGGCTGGTCGGCAGGTTCGTCACCCTGACGCCCGGCGCCTCGGCCTCGACGCCCATGATCTCGGTGACGCGATCGAAGACCTCGGTCGCCGAGGGGTCCATGGGTTCGGCGACCTCGCGGGGCGCGTCGACGTTCCCCTGCGCTTCGCTGTCGCCGCCGTCACCGCCGCCACCGCCTCCGCCGAGCATCCCACATCCGGCGAGACTGGCGGCCGTGACGACCAGCGCGACGATCGCGAGCGACCGGACCGTCGTCATCGCACGACCCGTCCGGCCTCGCTCTTCGATATCGATACCACCCCGTCCACTGCCACTGTCAGTCATCCGACCGTTCGTATGTCATTCACCCACATTATCCTTGGGAAATCACCCAGCGTGCGTGCAGGAGTCCTACGGAAGACGCGCCGGACGGGACGACGGCGCCGCTCCGAACGAGCGGTGTACCGAACGATCGCGGGGGTCGCGCCGATCCGTCGGCCGTTCGCCTCCCGCGGTCCTCGCTGTGGTCGGGCCCGTTAGCCCCGTCGGTCGGCCGCCACGTCGAGGTCGACGTCGAGTTCGTCCAGCCGGTCGGCCCACTCGGCGCGTCTGTCCTGGTGGTCCTCGAGGAACTCGGCCATCAACTCGGCGGCCTGCTCCTTGCAGCCGCCACAGAGACGCTCGCCGCCGACACACTCCTCGTAGACCTCCGTGGCGAGTTCGTCGTCGTCGCCGGCCAGCAGGTAGGCGTACAGCTCGTAGACGGGGCACTCGTCGGCCTCGCCGCCGAGTTCGCGCTGCTCTTCGGCGGACTGGCGCCCGCCGGTCGTCGCCGCCTTCACCTTGTCGTAGCCCTCGTCGGGGTCGTCGAGCAGGGAGATGTGCGAGGCGGGCACCGACGACGACATCTTGCCGCCGGTGAGCCCGGTCATGAAGCGGTGGTAGATCGACGAGGGCGGGACGAAGCCGTAGCCGCCGTGGTCGAGTTCGACCTCGCGAGCGAGATCTTCCGCCGCCTCGTGGGAGAGCTCGAAGGCGTCGACGTGCTCGTCGTAGACGCGCTTCTCGCCGTCGACCGCCTCGATCAGCGCGTCGAAGGTGGCGTCGGTCGCGTTGCGCCCGAGGAAGCGAGTCCGACGGCGGATCGGCTCCATGCCGGCGTTCTCCAGCTTTTCGAGGACCGCCTCGACGGTCGCCCCGTCGTAGCCCGCCGCCTCGTAGGATTCGCGGTCGGCACGCAGCGCGGCGGCGGCGTCTTCACAGCGCAGCGTGTCGTCGCCATCGCCGTCCCCGCTGGTCGCGTCGCCCTCCCGGGCCGTCAGCGACTCGTAGACTTCGCCGAGGAGAACCCGTTCGTCCTCGTCGACCTCGAAGCCGGCGAACGCTTCGGTGACGCGGAAGTACCGCATCCGCGCGGCCAGATCGCGAGCGAGGCGCATGTGCGGGTCCTGGTCGGGCCCGACCGGGATCACGGTGGGACGGGGCTCGCTGGTCTGCGGGTAGAGGATGTCGGCCATCTGCGTGACGACGCTCTGCATGTGCGAGACGTCCGTCTCGCCGTCGAAGTCGTAGATCGCCTGCAGCTCCGAGAAGTTCGCCTCGACGCCGAGTTCGAAGGCGAGATCCTGGACCTCCCGGTTCGTGGATTGGCGATACAACTCGCCGTCCTCGGGGTCGAAACCCAGGGCGAGCAGCGAGAGGATGTAGTCGGTGGCGTGGGTGTCGATCTCCTCCCAGGTGAGCCCGCGGGCGCTGTGGGCCTCCAGGTCGGCGATGAGACCGTAGGCGTCGCCGCCCTGCTGCTGGTGCCAGACGATCTCGTCGAAGACGAGTTTGTGGCCGATGTGCGGGTCGCCGGTGGGCATGAAGCCCGACAGGGCGGCGAAGTCTTCGCCGTCGCGCATCGCGCGGGCGACCGGGCGGTAGTCGCGGTGGCCGAAGATGACTCCGCGGCGCATCAAGTAGTGGGGGTCCGGAACCTCGGGCAGGACCTCGTCGAACTCCTCGATACCGAACTCGGCGAACAGCTTGCGGTAGTCCGAGACGGTCGCCGAGCCCCACGGGTCCAGCGTCGTGTCGTCGGCGCCTTCGGCGTCGACCCCGCCGTCGGCACGCAACGCGTCCCCCTCCGGCGCGTCTGAATCGGGCGAATCGGATGTCATCGATTGGGATGTACTCGCGCCGACACGCACTAATAGCGTTCGCTTTGCCCACCCGCTCACAGCTCCGGCAGGCCGGCGGCAGGGGCCGTCAGAACTCCGGCGCACCGTCGAACTCGCCGCGAGCCGGTTCAGGCACGTACTCGGCCAGCTCCGCGTCGTCGAGGGCGACCCGCTCGCCGCGCTCGGCCGCGAGGTACGACGCCATGCAGAGCCTGACGACCGTGAGTCCGTCCGAGAGGTCCTCGCGGGCGTTCTCGCCGGCGAGGAACGACTCGACGACGTGTTCGTTCTGGGCGGGGTAGCCGTAGACGCCGCCCTCGTCGGGGAGGACGGACATCTGCCCCTGGTTGGCCTGCTGTTTCTCGACGGCGTAGCCCGCCTCGTCGGTCGCCGCGTCCGAGAAGAACACGTTCGTCCCCGACTCCAGCGTGTCGACCCGGCCGGAGTACTCCGGCCCCAGTAGCTCGATGCTGATGCGCAGGCCGGAGCCGACGAACGACCAGGAGTTGGTCGTCTCGCCGACGACCACCTCGCCGTCCGGCGTCTCGTAGTACACCGTCGTCCGCGCGTAGTCCTCGGTCGGCGCCGAGCGAAAGTCGACGCCGTACTCCTCGGCGAGTTCGTCGGCGTACTCCTCGCGGTCCCACTTCAGCGTCGAGATGTCGGCCGTCACCGCTTTCGGCGTCAGGTCGTCTTCCCCCGGCGGCGAGAGGAGGTGCCGGTTGACCTCGTGGGAGTGACAGCCCATGTCGTTGAGGACACCGCCGCCCTGTTTCTCGCCGTCCCAGAACCACGCCGAGTGCGGGCCGGCGTGTTCCTCGGCCGCGCGTGCGAGGTAGGGGCGACCGCTCGACTCGGCGCCCTCCCACAGCAGCTCGCGCAGCCGCTCGACGCCGGGCATGTATACCTGGTTCTCCAGATACGCGTGGGCCAACCCCGCACGTTCGACCAGATCGACGACTTCCCGCGCCTCGGCGACGGTGCGCGCGAGCGGCTTCTCGATCGCGACGCCGGCCAGTTCGGCGTCGCCCTGCTCGACCGCTTCGACGATGGCGCGGACCGTCTCGACACGGGTGTGGTTCGGGCTCGTCACCCAGACGGCGTCGACGGCGGGTTCGGCGACGAGTTCCTGCACGTCGTCGGTGACGATCGGGTCCCCGCAGTCGGCCTCGCGGAGGTCCTCGGCGACCGTCTCGGCTTTCTCCCGAGTCGGATTCATCACGCCCGCGGCCTCCGCCCGCCGGATGCGCTTCAGCGACGGCGCGTGGAACTCGCTGGTGATGGACCCCGCACCGACGAACCCGATACCGAGCGATTCTCGAGACATACATCCCTGGTCGGACTCGGTCTCGAAAAAGACCAGGGGCGAGACCGACCGACCCGGACCCGCCCGGACCCACCCGGACCCACCCGGACCCACCCTCGACATGGATAGACCTGCCGACGGGCCGTCGGACGGCTCCGCACCCGGTCGCCGCAATCTATAAATACCAGGCGTGCGAATTTGTAAGTAAGAAGTAAAGTTAACCGAAGTAGTAATTTTTATCCGGGAGTCGCAACTATACTGGTATCCCGAGAGCGTCGAGGTCTCTCGGCCGTTCCGGCCCGGACGCACCGCTCGCCGACCAGCCACGGCTACGCCCACATGACAGTACTCGAACCATACGGACTCACGACCGCCGACGGATCGGGGACGGACGACTGCGACGATGAAGTGGCCGACGCGGGGCGCGACGGCGACGCCGCGAGCGAGGAGACCTGACCGGTGTCGCGGACCCGCGAGGCATCGACACACGGACGACAGCGACCGACTACCGCATGACCGACGCAACCCACCCAGACACCATCGACTGGCACAGTTTCTGGACCGACGCCGACGAGGGCGACCGGGCCAACGCGGCGCCGAGCGCCCACCACGCTACCGACGCCGTCGTCGACTTCCTCGCCGAGACCGGCCGCCCCGACGCCGTCGCCGACGTGGGCTGTGGCCCCGGTCACGTCGCCTTCGCGGTCGCCGAGCGCTACCCAGAGGCCGACGTGGTCGGCTACGACGCCGCCGAGCCCGTCCTCGCGGAGAACCGCGAGCGCGCACGCGAGCGAGGCGTGAACGTGGACTTCGAGCAGACGACCCTCCCCGAGTTCGACCCCGGTCGGGAGTTCGATCTGGTCTTCTCGTATTTCACCCTCTGCTACGTCCGCGAGGTCGAGGACGCCCTGGGCGCGATGTACGACGGCGTCGCGCCCGGCGGCTACCTCGTGTTCAACTATCAGAACCGCCTCGCCCGCGCTCACTGGCGGCGGATGGCCGAGAACCCCGACGAGTTCCTCGGCGAGGATTCGCAGTTCGACGCCGACCGCTTCGAGGACCGCTTTCGGCTCCTGCTCGACGGCGAGAACCTCCTGTCGTACGACCGCATCCACGACGCGCTGGGGACGTGGCCTCAGAGCGTCTGGTCGGTGATCGACAAGCCCGACACGCGGTGGGCCTGGCGCCACCACCCGCTGGTGTTCGTGCCGAAGTAGCGTCCCGACGTTTCGACTCGGGAACAACCACCTCGGTGCGCGCCGCCGAGCGTCTCGTCGCGAGGCGGTCCCGTGCGAGGGACGAGTGAGTGAGAGCGAACGAGTCGGCTGGGGAGGTACGTGGTGTGGCGCTGTACGGGGTGGTCCTGGCGGACTGAAAGGGTGAGGCGCGGTGGCGCGGTCTGCGCGGGCAACTATCTGAGCGACCGCAGGGAGCGAAGATATCCCGCACAGACCGCGCGAGCGGGCCGAGGGCTTTCACCGATCGCTGTCAAGTGCGAGTGAATCGTTCGCTAGCGAGCGAGTCGAGAGCGTGCAGCACTCACCGTCGAACGCGGTCAAAACAAACGCACCCACCTCTCCTACGGCGTCAGTCGCGTCACGGACAGCCACTCGATCCCGTCGTCGTCCGGCCCCCCGCTATTGATATCCCCATCAACGAGCGCGAACACCATCTCCTTGCGAACCCCGTGCGCGAGCCGCACGTCCAGCGCCAGATCCCGCGGCGAGAACGTATGTCCACCGTCGAGCACCCGGATCAGCAACTCCGAATGGCCCAGATCGTCGACCGACTCCACGTCGGCGTAGGTCCGGAAGTCGGCGCCGAACTTGTAGCCGGTCTTGGGCACCAGGCCGCGCTCGCGCAGATCCGCGTACACGCGGAGCCGGCGGTCGAAGCGCTCGCCCTCGACCTCGCGACCGCGCTCGACGACGGCCTCGGCCCCGCCGTCCACGTCGAGCACGCCGTCGCGAGCCAGGAACGCGGCTTCGAGCAGCGACAGCTGGATCACGTCGCCGTCGCGGTCGTCGAGGGGCTGGCCGTAGAACCCCCGGTCGTAGACGGCTGCCGGCGGGTCCCAGAGCAACAGTCGGTCCGAGAGTAGCTCCCCCGAAACCCCGGTCGGTAGCTCCGCTTCGCTCGTCCCCGAGACCTCGCGGTGCTCGGTCGCCAGGTAGGTGAGCGCGCTCTCCTCGTCGACGACGGCCAGCACCAGATCGCCCAGATCCCCCGCGGGAACGGCCTCCCGCTCGCTGACGACGCCGACGCGATACGCTACCTCGTCGTCCCACGGGCCCGAGCCCCGGGGGTAGACCACGAAGTCGACCGCGGGGTCGTCGACCGCCGCCCGGGCGGCCGACGAGTCCGACCAGCCCGCGCGTGCGGGCGAGAGGTAGAACCCGCGGTCGCGCAGGTCCTTGTAGACGAGGAAGGCGATCTCCGAGACCGCGGCGGATTCGAGGAACGCACGGAAGTCCATCGCGGTGCCGTCCGGCCCCTCGACGGAATCGAGGTCGCCGCGGTAGAGCAGGTGGGCCGCCTCGACGGGCGCGAGTTCGAGCGCGCCGGCGTCGACGGGGTGGCCGTAGCCGCTGGAGTCGTAGAAGCGCTCGCGGGCCCGCTCGCCCGCTCGAACCACGTCCCCCGAGAGCGTCGCGTGCATGTGTGAGAGCAACCCGCCCCCGCGGAAAGCCCCTGCGATTACGGGTTGGAAGACAGCCAAAAGACACACCACACCACCGGGAGACCACGGTGCATGGACGCTATCTGTTTCGATATGGACGGAGTTCTCGTCGACTCCGAGGACTACTGGCACCCCTACGAACGCGAGCAGCTCCTCCCGCTGGTCGGCCTCGAGGACCTCGATCTCGACGAGATCACCGGTATGAACTACCGGGAGATCTACGACTACCTCGACGCGACCTACGAGATCGAGACCGACCGCGAGGCGTTCCTCGGGTGGTACGAGGAGACCGCAACGTCGATCTACGGCGAGGAGGTCAGCCTGCTCGACGGCACCCACGAGTTGCTCGCGGCGCTCCGCGAGCGCGAGGTGACCCTCGCACTGGTCTCCTCCTCGCCCCACGACTGGATCGACACCGTGCTCGACCGCTTCGAGCTGACCTTCGACGCGGTCGTCAGCGCCGACGCCTTCGACGGGCCCGGGAAACCAGAGCCGGGCGTCTACGAGCACGCTGCCGAGCGAGTCGGCGTCGACCCGACCGACGCCGTCGCCGTCGAGGATTCGGTCCACGGGATCGAGTCGGCCGGGCGGGCAGGTATGCACGTCGTCGGCTTTCGCCACGGGAGCGCCGACGAGACCGACCGGAGCGGCGCCGACTACGTGGCCGACTCCCCGGCGGCCCTGCGCGAGCACTTGCTCGCCCGCGCGGACGGCGTGTAGCGACCGCCGTTGTCGCCCACGCGGACCGCCGGTCAGGTCTTCTCACACTCCGTATCCAGACAGCGCCGCCCCGACGGCGTCTCGAAGACGGGGAGCCCGCAGTCGCAGGCCCCGTCGACGACGCCGGTCGGGACGCCGAACCCGGTGTCGCACTCGGGGTAGCGCTCGCAACCCGCGATCAGCCCACCGCGGCGGAGGATCCGCAGGTCCCCCTCGCAGTTCGGACAGTCCCACTCGCGGTCGAAGCGTTCGGTCACCCGGTCGTCGATCGACTCGCAGTCGCGGTCGACACAGACCTCGAACTGGGCGCCCCGCTCCACCCGGAGCACGGGGAGGCCACAGACCGGACACGACTCCTCGAGTACCGCGCCGTCCCGCGGAATCGAGTACTCGTCGTCGCAGTCGCGACAGACCACCGACCCGCGGGCGAGCACGAGCGACTCGTCGCACGTCGGACAGTCGCCGACGGGGACGCCCGCCCGGGAGACGGGGTGGCGGGCGGCACCGTGCTCGGCGTGGACCTCGACGCGGAGGTGCTGGTCGCCCTCGCGTGCGTCGAGGACGCCGTCGACGAACTGGACGCTGTCGGCCCTCGTGAGCCAGGCGACCGGCTGGTAGCCGTCGGCGTCGTGGACCAACACCGTGTTGTCCGGCTTGACCACCGTGACCACGTCGCCGCGGTGTTCGCGCTCGTTACGGCCGTCCATCGTCGTCGTGCAGTCGCCCGCGACGACGCGCACCTCGTCGTGCATGGGCCGGCCTGGTCGCGTGTTCGGATTTAAAGCTCGGGGCGGAACGAGGAGCGGCGGGAATTCGGGGTGGAACGACGAGAAGCGGGCGTCGGCGGGGGGAACGGCGACGGGGGAAGGGAGTGGTGACGGCGGGAGGGAGCGGTGACCGCGGGGACGGGCGCGGTATCGGGCGAGCGAGTCGCCCGCGAGCGCGTCAGTTCTGGTTGTAACCGTGGCCGACACGGAGGGCGACGACGTTGGCGAACAACAGCCAGACGAACAGCGGGGCCTGCTGGGCGACCGACCCGGAGACGATCAGCGCGAGCATCGCGAACGGGAGGGCGATAGCCGACCAGAAGCCGGCGAACTGAGCAGAGCCGACCGCGAGCGTTCGGAGGCGCTGGACACCGGTGGTCGAGGGGAGGTCAGGGGCGGACCGACGGAACGGGGAAGCGCTGGACATTGTTCGTCACCTACCTCCCACTTGTATCGACTACCCCATATAAAGGAACGACCCCTAGCGTGATTTCGCGTCGTTTCCCTCGATCGACCCCATTTCACCGACGATTCAGTTGCCAGTCTAACGTTTTACAACCGGACCAAAACAGCCTAGAACGTTTAAAACCGTGTCTAAGGTGGAAGTAGACATTTCGAGTATGCGTTCGACGTGTGTCGACAGACGCGTCGTTTCGGGTCGAATCTACGGTCGTTCGGCAGGGTCGGTGGGGTCCGTGTGCGTCGGCGCGCGCGCGCTCGGCTGTCGCCGGTCTCGGCTCACTCGACGCGGACCGAGCGCGTCTCGACGACGGGCTGCAGCGGGAGTTCGGGGAAGGCGACTTCGATCGCGTACTCCAGGACGTCTGCGTTCCCGCCGAAGACGCCCACTGGGAGCGTCGCCTCGCCGAGATAGCGGTTCTTGGTCGTCATCTCCACCTCGTTGACCGTGACACGCAGGCCCGCGCGGGCGTCGCCGCCGACGTTGCGGACGGTGACTTCCTGCATGTCGTTCTCGCCGGCCGCGACGCTGTCGGGAAAGTCGCCCCACTCGACGACGACGTTCGGGAGTTCGCCCGCGCTGTCGACGACGCGCTCGGCGACGCCCTCGGTGAGGCCGGCCGAGTGTAGCCCCGAGACGCCCGCCTCGCGGACCGCAGCGGGCGTCGTGATCCCCTCGGCGGCGAGCTTGCTCGCGCGTCCGGAGCCGACGCCGTCGATGGCGGTGAGTCCGACCGCGTCGTCGCTGATGCCGTTCTCGATGCGCGCCTCGATCCGACGGGCGAGGTTCGCGGCCTCGGGGCCGGCCAGTCGGTCGAGGAACGCGCGGAGGGCGGCGAGCAGTCGCAACACGTTCTGGGTGATGACCCACGCGTCGCTCTGTAGCTCGCCGGGCGTGGTCCCGCGCATCCGCGATTCGAGGATCGCGAGCACCTTCCGGCCGCCCGGGTCGAGGTCGTCGGTCTCTCCGAGGACGGCGGCGACGGCGTCGCGTTCGTCCGAGCGGGCACTGACACTGTCGAACTCCGCGGCGGTCGCGATGGCTCGCAGGATACCGTCCTGGTCGAGGCGACCGTCCGCTTCCTCGGCTTGCTCGGCGAGGTCGGCAAACTCCCTGGCGGTGTCGAGCCGCAGGTAGAACTTCGAGGCGAGCCGCCCCAGCGGCGTCGGTTCGAGGCGCATGTCCTCCCGTTCGACGAACCCCCGGGCCACGAGCGAGCGCAGCGTGTCGCTGACCCGCTCGCGCAGCGCGCTCTCGGAGGCGTACTCGTCGGGGGCGCTCGCCGCGCGCACGTAGTAGAAGGTCGTCTCCAGCCAGCCCATCACGTCCTCGATGTCGCCGATAGTTCCCAGCGCGATCTCGGCGTTGAGGTGGGCGTCCAGGTCCTCGGCGAGCCGGGACTCGATCTCCTTGCCGTCCCGGAGCAGCGCGCGGTACTTGTCGGCGTCCGAGGAGTCACAGACCACCCAGGCGTAGCCCTTGTCGTCGTACCCCGGGCGACCCGCTCGGCCGAGCATCTGGAGCACGTCCAGCGGGCTCATGTCGACCTCCCCCTCCAGCGGGTCGTGCAGCTTGGTGTCTCGAATCACCACGCAGCGGGCGGGCAGATTGACACCCCACGCCAGCGTCGACGTCGAGAACAGCAACTGGAGTTTCCCCTCCTTGAACCACTGCTCGACGAGGCCCTTGTCCTCTTTCGAGAGCCCGGCGTGGTGGAAGCCGACGCCGTCGAGCACCGACTGGCGCAGGGTGTCGTTCGAGAGCTCGGCGGCGTCGTTGTGGAAGTCGTAGTCGCCCCGCGCGCCCATCGGGATGTCGCGTTCGACGATCTCGTCCCTGGATTTCTTGGCGGCCTGGACGGTGTCCTGCCGGGAGGAGACGAACACGAGGGCCTGGCCCTCGTCGCGGACGTGCGGCTCGGCGATGTCCAGAGCGCGGTACAGGCGGCGGTACTTGTCGGCGAAAGCGTTGTCGCCGTGGGCGTAGGTGCGTACGTCGGCGTGCAGCGGGACCGGCCGGTAGTCGTCACCGAACTCGAAGGTGTTGTCGGCGGGGGCGTCGAGCCACCCCGCCACGTCGTCGACGTTCGGCATCGTCGCCGAGAGCGCGACCACGCGCGGGTCGCACAGGCGGCGCATGCGCGACACCGTCACCTCCAGCACCGACCCGCGTTTCTCCGAGTCGAGCAGGTGGACCTCGTCGATGACGCAGCAGTCGACGTCCGTGATGAACGAATACCGGGGCGAGTCGTGTTTCCGGGTGGCCGAGTCGGCCTTCTCCGGGGTCATCACGAGGATGTCCGCCCGCTCGGCCCTGCGGGGGTTCAGGTCGCGCTCGCCGGTGACGACGTAGACTGAATACCCGAGATCCTCGAACCGTTCCCACTCGCTCTCCTTCTCGTTGGTGAGCGCACGCAAGGGGGCGAGGAAGAGGGCGGTCCCGTCGGCCTCGAGCGCCTCGCAGATGGCGACCTCGGCGAGGGCGGTCTTGCCGCTTGCGGTCGGCGCGCTGACGACGACGTTCTCGGTCGAGTCGAGCAGTGCGGGCAACACCTCGCACTGCATGGCGTTGAACCGCTCGAAGGGAAAGGCCCCGGCGTAGTCGGGCAGCACCTCCGAGACCGCCAGCTCCGTCTCGCCGTCGGCGTGCCGTGACACGGACGGAACCGGGTTCCCCGTCGGCATATGCGTTTCTATGGCGGAGCGGAAGTGGTCGGCGACCGCGGTGACGCCCGGGGGTCGACAAGTGGCGTCCACCGACCTGGGTCGGTCAGTCCGCCGCGGCCTCGTCGGCCGCCCGGTCGAGCATCCCGCCGTCGGCCGACCGGTAGAAGTACCCGGACAGCCAGACGGCGGCGGCGACGTTCGACAGCGTGACGCCCCAGAAGACGGCCGCCACGCCGAGATCGAGGACGTACGCGCCGACGAGCGCGACCGGCAGGCGGACGGCCCAGTACTGCGCGAGCGTCGAGTACATGCTCACGTCCGTGTTGCCGGCGCCGTTGAAGCCGGCCTCGACCGTGTAGACGACTCCCAGCGCCCAGTAGCCGTAGGCGAGGATCTGGAGGTAGAGGACGGTGTACGACAGGGCTTGCCCCGACAGATCGGGGACGAACACGTGTGCGATGGGCGCGGGGACGACCCACTGGACCGCGCCGAAGACGGTGAGCCCGACCGCCGCGATGGCGGCGCCGACCCAGGTCGCGCGGCGGGCGCGAGCGGGACGCTCGGCGCCGAGGTTCTGCCCGACGACGCTGGTGGCGGCCTGTGCGAGCCCCTGGGCGGGCACGAACGCGACGGTGGCGACTTGCGACCCGATGTGGTAGGCGGCGAGGGCGGCCGGTCCGCCGACGGCCGAGACGATCCAGATCATCCCGAGACGGGCGACCTGGCGACCGCCGTACTGCCCGGCGATCGGCGACCCCACGTCGACGACGGCGCGAACGGTTTCGAGGCGCGGGCGGACTGCGTCGCGCGTCAGCCGGAACCCCTCGCGACCGCGCGCGGCGAGCGCGAGGGCCAGCGCCGCCCCGGCACCGTAGCCGACGGCCGTCGCCAGCGCCGCGCCGAACAGCTCCAGCCGCGGGAACGCCCCCCAGCCGAGGATCAACAGCGGATCGAGGACGACGTTGACGACGATGGCGGTGAGGTTGACGTACAGCGCCGCCCGAGTGTCACCCCAGCCGGTGAACCCGCTCTCCAGCGTGTCGCTGGCTGCGGTCGTCACGAGCGCCAGCGCGTAGGCGGTGAGGTAGCTGGCGGTCGCCGAGGCCACCGCGGCGTCGTCGGTGAACAGCGCCGCGACCGCGTCCGCCCCGACGACGAGCACCCCACCGATCGCCGCCGCGAGGGCGACCGCCGCCGCGGCCGCCGTGAACGGCACTCGGCGCGCCGCCTCGGTCTCGTCGGCGCCCACTCGCTGGGAGGTGACCACCTGACTCCCGGTGAAAAACGCACGGAGGGGGACCGTCAACAGCGCGACGACGACGGTCGCGAGCCCCACCGCCGCGACCGCGGTCCCCCCGAGCCGCCCGACCCAGAACAGGTCGACGACGGACTGGGCCACCAGCGCGAAGTTCTGGGCGACCAGCGGCGCCGCGAGCACCACGAGCGCGCGTGACAGCGACCCACCCACGATGTCGTCGCGCGTCACGTCGAACATACACTACTATCCATACCCGACACATGTTAAATATTTGTACCTACTTGTTGAGTGGTTCACCGGGCTGTTCGGTGACACTTCGACGGTCGGGGCCGTCGGTCGGCGCGCGGGTTCCGACCGCTCTCCGGCGGTCGCCGTCGCTCTCCAGGCCGTCGTGGCTGCGGTCGGGTGGCGCGGCTATTCGGTCTACCGGGGCCGGCGGGCGACGCCGAGACGGCGGTCGAACTCGGACGATTCCGACGACGCGGCGTCCTCGGCGCTGCCGCGACCACCGCGCTCGTCACTCGCCCGTCCGGGCTCGCTCGAACCACCTGGACCGACGGGTACGCCGCCGCAGTCGCCGGCGAACTGCCACTCGCCGCCACGCTGGAGACACTCGGCGACCGGCGGTACATCGCCGAGAAGCGTGGCGGGCTGCCGGGCCCGTCCGCGTACCGCTGGCCGCCGGGCGAGCGGATCGACCGGATCCGCGGGCGTCAGGTCGACGACCTGACACTGGGTTTTTATTTCTGCGGTCCAACGATCACCAGTGCCAGCCACACCCGTCGGTCAGGTGCGCGACCGCGTCCGGGCCGCGGCGGTCCCGCTGGCGGCGTTCGGCACCACCGTCTGTGTCGGCGTCGCTGGATTCGTCGCCCTGACCGGCGTGTCCGTCGTCGACGCGTCGTTCTGGCTGCTCGACCCGACGAGCATCGAACTGTACTTCGAGCACCACAGCGGGCCCGAGCGAGCGACGAAGGCATTCGCCGTCGTCGTCTTCGTGGCGCTGGTGCTCGCGGGCATCTGGGTCGGCGAGTCCGCGCTCGACGCGGCCTTCGACGGGCGGCTCGGCCGGGAGCTAACACGCATGCAGACACGACGCGCCATCGCCGACCTGACCGACCACGTCGTCATCTGCGGCCACGGCATGTTCGGTCGCACAGTCGCCAACCGACTCCGCGAGCGGGGCCGCGACGTGGTCGTCGTCGAACGCGACGCCGAGGAGCGCGAACGCATCGACGACGACGCGCTCGTCGTCGCCGGCGACGCCCGCCGCGAGGCGGTCCTCGAACGGGCCGGGGTCAGCCGCGCGAGCGCCGTCGTCGCCGGTATCGACGACTCCAACGCGAACATCCAGATCGGCGTCGCCACGAGCCAGCTCGCCCCCGAGTCGAAGTTAGTCGTCCGCGTCGGCGACGAGATGTACGAGTCGACCGCGCGCCGCGTCGGCGCCGACGCTGTCGTCATCCCCGAGGTCGTTAGCGGGAGCGACGTCGTCGCCGACCTCTGACCGCGCCGCCGGGCGAGACGTGTCGTCGCAGAAAATATATCCGGCACGCAGGACTTCGTCCCGCGCGTGGACGACCCCGAAACGTACTACGACGACCACGACCAGGCCGAGTGGGACCGACTCACGTCGAGTCTCCACGGTCGTCTGGAGTGGGAGGGGACCGTCGAGCGGCTGGACGACGAGTTGCCAGAGTCCGGTCGCGTCCTCGACGCCGGTGGCGGCGCCGGCCGCTACGCCGTCTGGCTCGCCGAACGTGGCTACGACGTGACGCTCGTCGACCCCAGCGAGGGCCAGCGCGACCTCGCACGCGAGAAGGTCGCCGAGCGGGGCCTGGACGAGCGCGTGAGCGTCGCGCCCGGCGACGTGCGCGAGCTCGACTTCGACCCGGGGGCCTTCGACGCGACGCTGTGTCTCGGCGGCCCGCTCTCGCACGTCCTCGACGCCGACGAACGGACGACCGCCGCCCGGGAACTGAAGCGGGTGACCGCGGACGGTGGCCCCGTCTTCGTCTCGGTGATGGGACGGCTCAACTGGCTGGTGCTCTACCTGGTGAGCGGCACGGAACACCTGACCCGCGCCGACGAACTCGCCGAGACGGGCGACTACGACCGGGCGTTCGTCGACCGGCTCGACTACGAGTCGATGTTCACCGAGACCCACTTCTTCCGCGCCGACGAGTTCGAGGGCCTGCTGGCGGAGGCGGGGCTGGACGTGCAGCGACTCGTGGGACTGGAGGGGCTGGCGTCGGTTCTCTCGGCCGGGCCGCTCCGGGACCGGGCCGACGAACTGTCGGAGGACCGACTCGCCGGTATCCGCCGACTCGTAGACGAACTCCGCGACGACCGCACGGTCGCCGATATGTCCGCACACATGCTCGCGGTCTGTCGGGCGTCGGGGTGAGTCCAGCGGTCGCCATCGCCCGACGCCCGCCCAAACTCCCCAGGCTTTTGCCCGACCGACCCCAACCTCCGGTAATGAGTCGCGCCCGCAAGCCCGAGTGGCTGAAGACCCGGCCGCCCTCGGGCGAGCGCTTCACGGACATCAAGGAGAGCCTCCGCGACCGCGGGCTCAACACGGTCTGCGAGGAGGCCAACTGTCCGAACCTCGGGGAGTGCTGGTCGGGCCGCGACGGTCCCGGCACGGCCACGTTCATGCTGATGGGCGACCACTGCTCGCGGGGCTGTAACTTCTGCGACGTGGAGACCGGCGGGATGGACGCCCTCGACGACGAGGAACCCGAGCAGGTGGCCGACGCCGTCGCCGAGATCGGGCTGGACTACGTCGTCCTGACCTCCGTGGATCGGGACGACCTCCCCGACCAGGGCGCCGGCCACTTCGCCCGGACCATCGAGGCGATCAAAGACCGGGACCCCGGCGTCCTCGTCGAGGCGCTCGTGCCGGACTTCCGGGGCGAGGAGCGGCTCGTTCGGAGAGTGCTCGACGCCGAGCCGGACGTGTTCGCCCACAACGTCGAGACGGTCGACCGATTGCAGTGGCCGGTACGCGACCGGCGAGCGGGCTACGAGCAGTCGCTGTCCGTGCTGCGCCAGGCCGCCCGCGAGTCGGCGTCGTACGTCAAGACGAGCCTGATGCTCGGCGTCGGCGAGTACGACCACGAGGTGTACCAGACCCTCGCGGACCTGAAGAGCGTCGGCGTCGACGTGGTGACGCTCGGCCAGTACCTCCAGCCTTCCCGCTCGCACCTGGAAGTCTCCGAGTACGTCCATCCCGACGTCTTCGACACCTGGCGGCGAGTGGCCGAGGGTGAATTGGACTTCCTCTACTGTGCGTCGGGACCGATGGTCCGCTCCTCGTACCGCGCCGGCGAACTCTTCGTCGACGCGGTACTGCGGGACGGCGAGAGCGTCGAGCGTGCGCGCGAACGAGCGCGGGCGGGCGACTGATCGGGTAGACGGGACCGGTACGGACCACTCAATACCGGTCGGGACCCGAAATCGGTCGACAATAGGGATCTTAGCAAGGGGCTTCCGTCCGCTCCGCGCCGGCTCGCGTATGGCGTCGCTGGCCAACTCCGACCTGGAGGACCGACTCACCGACCGCATCCTGCCCTCGCGGGCGCGGATCCCCACCGACCCGCCGGCGGGCAACTACGTCGTCATCGACGTGACGCACTTCTCGACGACCGTCGTCGAACTGTTCGACAACGGCGCCGAGTACGTCCACGTCACGGAGGAACGCGGCGACGAACACGCGTTCAAGGACGACCACCCCGAGGCGCGGATCGGCGGCGGCTCCAGCGACGACTACACCCCCACCGAGGGCTACGACTTCTTCAACTCGCCGACGTGGGTCAACGACACCGACGTGGCCGGCCGTCCGGCTGCGCTCACCTCGACCAACGGCGGCGCCGCGGTGACCGACCTCCGACTCGGCGGCGGCGACGACGTCGACGTGTACGTCGGGACGCTCGCCAACGCCCGCGCGGTGGCCGACCACCTCGACGGGTCGGAGAAGCCGACCTACATGGTCGCCGCGGGCTCGAAGGGCAAGCCCTCGCCGGAGGACACCGTCGGCGCCGTCGTTATCGGTCGCCATATCTACGACGAGGCGCCGACCGACGCCGAGCGCGATCTCTATCAGCAGGTCGCTAAGCTCGGCAAGGCGCCCAAGTACGAGCAGAAGGCCGACATCCGGCTGAACGACCTGATCGAGTACGACCTCCGGTTCAGCGAGAGCGCGGTCGTTCCGAAACTCGACGGGCAGAAGCTCTACGACGTGAGCGACGAGTGATGGACGCCGACTACCACGCACACACCACCTACTCCGACGGGTCGCCGCTCCCCGAGATGTGCCGTGCTGCCGAGGCGGCGGGCCTCGACGCTATCGGCTTTACCGACCACTGCATCGTCGTCGACGACGAGTTCGGCCGCCGCGAGCGCTACGACCTCGTCGAGACCTACGAGCGCCGCCGCGAGGCCATCGAGCGGGTCCGCGCGCGGACCGCCCTCACCGTCTACGATGCCGCCGAGGTGAGCTACGTCGAGGACGCCGAGAGCGAGACGGCCGCCGTCCTCGACGCGGCGGCGTTCGACTACACCATCGGGAGCGTCCACTTCGCCGGGGAGTACGACTACACCACGGCGGCGCCGTACGCCGACGCGAGCGAGAGCGACCGCCGCGCGGCCGTCGAGCGCTATTACGACGCCGTCGTCGCCGCCGCCGAGTCGGAACTGTTCGACGTGCTCGGTCACCTGGACCTCCCCGAACGGATGGAAGCCCTGCGCGGTCACTCCCGCAGGTCTGACTACGAACGCGTGGCCGCGGCGCTGGCCGACTCGGCGACGGTCCCCGAGATCAACGCTGGCCGCGTCCACCGGTCGCTCGGGCGCGTTCACCCCGACCCCGCGATGCTCGACGCCTTCCGGGAGCACGACGTGGCGTTCGTCCTCGGCTCGGACAGCCACTCGCCGGCCGAGATCGAGCGGCGCGTCCCCGCGCTCCGCGAGGTGGTCGAGGACCGCGACGTGGCGCTGGCGGAGTTCGAACCCACACCGCTGGGTCGCTGAGCGCGCCCCTTCCTTCGAAAACAGTCGGCACGGCGACCGTCAGGTGAACGCCCAGACGGCCGCGATGAAAAGGAGCGACCCGAAGACGAACGACACGTCCCGAGTGCGAACCATCATGCCCTCGGTCCGGAGGGCGCGGCTCCGCTCGTCGCCGAGCGAGCGGGAGAACCCCTTCGTCTCCATCGCCTCGACGGTGACCCGCGCGCGCTTGGCGACGTTGAAGATGAGGGGGTAAAACGCCTTCACGGAGAGTTTGAGCAGATAGTAGAAGTAGCGCCACTTCAGGAACCCGGTTTTCTCGGGTACCTCGCTGCGCAGGCGGAAGGAGTTGACCAGCGCGTGGTACTCCTCGACCAGTAGCGGCATCATCCGGTAGCCGTAGGCGATGGCGAAGGTGAGCTGTCTGGGGACGCCCAGCCGGAGCATCCCCTTCGAGAGCTTCTGCGGGCTCATCGCCGAGAAGACGGCGAGACTGATCACCGAGATGATGGTGAGCTTCAGGAAGAACGGGACGACGGCCCCGACGGCGTCGATCCCGACCGACTGGCTGGTCGTCGCCGTCCGGATCCCGCGGCCGGTCGCGGTCGCGACGATCGACCAGACCTCGCCAAACACCGCTGGGTCGAGCGTCGCGATGGCCTCGGTGACGCGTCCGGTGTTGTCACCGAGGTACCCGGCGGCCTGGATCGCCCCACCCATCGCCGGCACCATCACGACGAAGAAGCCGATGTTGGTGATCTGGCCGAACAGCAGCAGTGCGAGCAGGTACTTACTGACTTGCGAGAGCGCCGCGAGGACGAACGCCGCCCCGAGCAGGATCGCGAGCGGGAGCGGGTCGTAGAACAGCCACGGAACGATCATAAACAGGACGCTCCACACCAGGACCACGCGGGGGTCGAACGTGTTCAACAGCGCACGGTCGTTGTCGTAGGCCGTCCGCATCAGGTCGACCTTGATGTCGGCGATCGAGATGTCGGTGACCGCGTCGACGTACTTCATCGCCGGTCGCCTCCCCCGGTCGCCTCGCCGTCGGTGCGGCGTCCGCCCCCCCTGCCGTCGGCACGGGCTTCGGTCGGCGCGTCGCCGGAGAGGCGACCGACCAGTTCGTCGGCGGTCAGCGCCGCCGGAGCGACGCCGAGCCGGTCGCTCAGTTCGACGACCTGTGGGCGACGCAGGCCGGTCCGGGCCAGTAGGTCGGGGTCGTCGAAGACGACGCCGGGCGGGGCGTCGGCGAGCACCTCGCCCTCACCCATGACGACCACGCGGTCGGCCCAGCCGGCGACCAGTTGCAGGTCGTGGGAGGCGATGACGACCGTCTCGACGCGGCTCTCGGCCTTCCGGAGCATCCCGGTCACCTCGCGGCGGCTCTGTAGATCGAGGCTCCCGGTCGGCTCGTCCAGCAGGACGACCGTCGGGTCGGTCGCCAGGCCGATCCCCAGCGAGGCGCGACGCTGCTGGCCGAGGCTCAACAGGCGGCCGTCGCGGTCCGCGAACTCCTCGAGATCGAGGTAGTCGACGATCTCGTCGACGCGCTCGTCGACGTCCGGGTCGCCGCGGTTTTTCAGGTAGTAGCCGATGTCCTTCCGGACGGTATCCTCGACGAACATCTCCTCGGGGTTCTGGTGGATGTAGACGGTGTCGTCGGCCAGCGTCTCGGGGAGCGTCTCGCTCGTGTCCTGGCCGAGCACCGTCACCGTTCCCTCGTCGGGGGATTCGAGGCCGGTGACCAGCCGCAACAGCGTCGACTTGCCGGCGCCGTTGGCACCGACCAGCGCCACCCGGTCGCCCGCGTAGAGGTCGAGGTCGACGCCGTCGAGAACGCGGTTGTACCCCTCGCGGAGCGTCGGGTAGCCGTGGCCGACGCCGTCGAGCGTGACCAGCGGGGCGTCGCTGCCGTCGCCCGGTGACGACCCCCGGTCGGAGCCGCCGTCCGCCGCCCGCGGTTGCTCACCGCGGCCGGGCGACGGGAACGCCTCGGCCGCTTCGCCGACGGTGACGGGGTAGCGTCCGTCGGACAGCCGGCCCGCCCCCGTGGGCAGGTCGGCGGCGATCCCCGTGACCTGTGGCGGGTGGATATCGTGGGCCGCCAGGTCGTCGAGCCTGTTGAGGCCGATCTCGACCGGTTCCTTCCAGGCGACGCCGCCGTCCGACACGAGGACCATCTCCTCGCAGTAGTCGGCGATGAACTCCGAGTGGTGCTCGATGACGATCACCGTCTTGTCGTGGTCTTCGTGGAGCCGCCGGAGCTGTTCGTACGTCTCGCGGGCGTTCTGGGGGTCAAGCTGCGCGGCGGGCTCGTCGACGAAGACGAACTCGGGGTCCATCGCGAGCACGCCCGCGAGTGCGACGAGGTGTTGCTGGCCGCCCGACAGTTCCCAGACGAACCGGTCGTCGAGGTGGTCGAGCCCGACGAGCTCGAGCGCGCGGGTCGCCCGCTCGGCGTAGTCGTCGAGGCCGTAGTTGAGGGGCGCGAACTCCACGTCGTCGCGGACGGTCTCTTGGACGAGCTGGTTCTCGAAGTCCTGGAAGACGTACCCCACCGTCCGGGAGAGGTCCGCCACGTCCGACTCGCGGGTGTCCGTACCCGCGACGGACACGCGCCCGTCGAACCGACCTTCGAAGAAGTGGGGGATGAGTCCGTTGAACGTCTTGCACAGCGTGGTCTTGCCGCTGCCGTTGCCGCCGACGACGGCCGTGAACTCGCCCGGCTCGATCCGCAGGTTCGCGTCGCGTAACACCGGCTCGTCGCCCCCGGGATACTGGAACGTCAGACCCTCCACGACGATGTCTGATGAACTCATAGAACGGGACCGCCCGGGTTACACTCCGCCCTCGACCTTGCGCTGTCGGTAGGCGACGAGGCCGAACGCGATCAGGGCCGCGGCGGCGATCGGCACGAACAGGAACGTCTGGCCGTAGGTCTCGACGAACTCCGGCGTAAACGTGATGAGGCCGCCGCTGGTCTCGCTAAGCGTCTCGACGGCGAACGCCACAGGCAGCAGCCCGACCCACGCGACGAGCCGCTTCAGCGACGAGCGCGTGAACATCGGCCCGTCGCGGCCCCCGGCGGAGCGCATCCCCAGCAGCGGCTCGATCTTCCCGCGCAGGCGCGGGTAGAGGAACAGCGTCGGGACCGCACCGAAGACGATACCGGCGACGACGATCTGGATGAGTGCGCCCATCCCCTCGGTCGCCCACACCGTCTCGGGGAGCCAGGAGATGGCCTCCAGTTCCTCGACGCCGACGTAGAACTTCCCGACGTCGATGAACCACGCGGCGGTCTCCTCCATGGCCTTCGCGAGGAAGCCGACCGCGGCGATCTGCTTCACGTCCGACGGATCGGTGACGAGCGACATCGCGAAGAACCAGGACGTGGTGATGACGACGAGTCCCTCGACCGCGCCCAGCGCGCTGAAGTCACCGATGAGGATCTCACCGAAGACGATCCCGCCGACCGGGATCGCGAGACACGCCCAGAACGACCGGAACAGGAGGACGACCGACATCGCGACGAACCAGAACGGTCCGATCGAGACGCCGAGCCCGCCAACCGAGAACTCCGGCAGCAGCTCCGTGATCATGCTCTGCAGACCGTGCAGCGACATGACGAGGATGAACACCATCATGTCCCTGTGGTCGAAACTGAACACTCCGCCCGAATCCGTCGATGTAGTCGTCGCCATACGGGCAGCGATCCTCCGACTCGTCCCTTAACGGCTGGTATGAGGGCTCTATCGCCGAACCGAACGGTCGGTACCGGACGGCAACCTCCGGAGACGATCCCCTCGGTATTGCCCACCATATCCCCGTCTGGACTCGACCGGCTGTCGACGCGTCGCCGACGGCGGCCCCGTAATCTAGATTTACGATCGGTCAGTTATCGCACCATATCCTGGCAGATTCGACTACGCATCCAGTCCGACTGGTCCGGACCGCCCAGCCGGCGCGGCAAGAATAGACCACAGCGAAAGCTATTTACGAAAATCCTTAAGCCGACAGCCCCCCTTGGCTCGGGTATGTTCCCGAGGAGGGAGTTCTCGTGAGTACCTTACAACGCGACCCGGGGGACCGGGTCCAAATCTTGGACGAGGACGGCCAGGTACGGGAGGGCGCGACCGTCCCGGACCTGTCCGAGGAGACCCTCGTCGAGATGTATCGGGAGATGACACTCGCTCGCCACTTCGACCGGCGGGCGGTGAGCCTCCAGCGCCAGGGACGGATGGGGACCTACCCGCCGCTCAGCGGCCAGGAGGCCGCCCAGATCGGGAGCGTCCACGCGTTGGCCGCCGACGACTGGCTGTTCCCCAGCTACCGCGAGCACGCGGCGATGCTCCATCGGGGCCTCTCGCTGGAACAGACGCTGCTGTACTGGATGGGTCACGAGGAGGGCAACGTCCGCGAGGACGTGAACGTCTTCTCGGTGGCGGTCCCCATCGCCACGCAGATCCCCCACGCCACGGGCGCGGCGTGGGCGTCGAAGCTGCAGGGTGAACAGAAGGCCTTCCTCTGTTACTTCGGCGACGGTGCCACGTCCGAGGGGGACTTCCACGAGGGGCTCAACTTCGCGGGCGTGTTCGACGCCCCCGCCGTCTTCTTCTGTAACAACAACCAGTGGGCCATCTCCGTCCCCCGCGAACGCCAGACCGCGAGCGCCACCCTGGCACAGAAGGCCGACGCCTACGGCTTCGAAGGCGTCCAGGTCGACGGGATGGATCCCCTCGCCGTCTATCAGGTGACCAAGGCCGCCGTCGAGAAGGCCAAACATCCCAACCCCGACGAGCTGCGACCCACCCTGATCGAGGCGGTCCAGTACCGCTACGGCGCTCACACGACCGCCGACGACCCCTCCGTGTATCGCGACGACGAGGAGGTCGAGCGGTGGCGAGCCAAAGACCCCATCCCGCGGATGGAGACCTTCCTGCGCGACCGGGGTATCCTCGACGACGAGCGGGTCGACGCTATCGAGCGCGAGGTCGAGGACGCCGTGGCCGACGCCATCACGGCGGCGGAGTCGGTCAAGCGGCCCGACCCGGCGGAGCTGTTCGCGCACGTCTACGAGGGCATGCCCGACCGGCTGGACGAACAGCTCGCGTACCTGCGGCGGCTGCGCGACCGACACGGCGACGAGGCGCTACTGGAGTAACCAATGAGCGAGACCACCGAATCAGACGCGACGACCGGATCCGACGACGAGGTATCGAGCGGCGACTCCCAGAGCCTGACGCTGGTCCAGGCGGTCCGCGACGGCCTGGCGACCGAGATGGGCCGCGACGAGCGCGTCCTCGTGATGGGCGAGGACGTCGGCCGGAACGGCGGCGTCTTCCGCGCCACCGAGGGCCTGCTCGAGGAGTTCGGCGACGACCGCGTGATCGACACCCCCCTCGCCGAATCGGGGATCGTCGGCACCGCGATCGGTATGGCCGCCTACGGCCTGCGCCCGGTGCCCGAGATCCAGTTCATGGGCTTCATCTACCCCGCGTTCGACCAGATCGTCTCACACGCGGCGCGCTTGCGGACGCGCTCGCGCGGCGAGTTCACCTGCCCGCTCGTCGTCCGGGCCCCCTACGGCGGCGGCATCCGCGCTCCCGAGCACCACTCCGAATCGAAGGAGGCCTTCTTCGTCCACGAGCCCGGCCTGAAGGTCGTCGTTCCGAGCACGCCCGCCGACGCGAAGGGACTGCTCGCCGCGTCGATACGGGACCCCGACCCGGTGATCTTCCTCGAACCGAAGCTCATCTACCGGGCGTTCCGCGAGGACGTCCCCGAGGGCGAGCACACCGTCCCGCTCGGCGAGGCGGCGGTCAGGAAGGAAGGCACCGACGTCTCCGTGTTCACCTGGGGCGCGATGACCCGGCCGACGATGGAGGCCGCAGAGAACCTGGCGGACGAGATCGACGTCGAAGTGGTGGACCTGCGGACGCTCTCGCCGATGGACGAGGAGACGATCGTCGAGTCGTTCAAGAAGACCGGTCGCGCGGCCGTCGTTCACGAGGCGCCCAGAACCGGGGGCCTGGCCGGCGAGATCACCGCGACCATCCAGGAGGAGGCGCTGTTGTATCAGGAAGCCCCTATCGAGCGGATCACGGGCTTCGACGTGCCCTACCCGCTGTACGCCCTGGAAGACTACTACCTGCCCGAACCGGAGCGCATCGAAGACGGCATACGAGACGCGTTCGAGTTCTGAGCCATGGTCCGCGAGTTCACGCTCCCCGACGTGGGAGAGGGTGTCGCCGAGGGCGAACTGCTGGAGTGGCACGTCGAAGTGGGCGACACCGTCTCCGAGGATCAGGTCGTCGCCGAGGTCGAGACCGACAAGGCCGTCGTCGACGTGCCATCACCGGTGAACGGCACCGTCCGCGAGTTGCTCGCCGACCCCGGCGACGTGGTCCCCGTCGGCGACGTGATCGTCACCTTCGACGTGGAGGGGGAGACGTCGCCAGACGCCTCCGACAGTCGAGCGGCGGAGCCGCGAGATGGGGCGGCGTCCGTCGAGAGCGGCCAGGACGCCGCCGAGAGCGACGCGACGGCCGCCGAGGAGGGCTCGACCGCCGACTCGGCGACGGGCAACGGCGAGGCCGGGCGCGTCTTTGCCGCGCCGAGCGCCCGTCGGCTCGCCCGCGAACTCGGCGTGGACGTCGCCGCCGTCGACGGCTCGGGCCCCGGCGGTCGCGTCACCGAATCGGACGTACGCGCCGCCGCCGAGGGCGACGGGAGCGACGCGGACGACGGCGACGACGAGAAACAGCTCAAATCCGTCGTCTCACGGATCGACGACGACGCAGGCGACGGTAAATCGAGCGTCGGCGACGGCCTGAAGTCGGCCGTCTCCCGCGTCGACGACGACGGCAGCGACACGGACGGCGCCAGCGGCGGAGCCGGCAGGACGGTCGAGGCCGCGGGCCGCGAGCGGACGCTGGCCGCGCCGGCCACCCGGCAGGTCGCCGACGACCTGGGCGTCGATATCGACGACGTGCCGACCGACGAGGTCCGGGACGGCCAGGCGTTCGTCGACGAGGCGGCCGTCCGCGAGTACGCCGCGGCCCAGCAGCGAGCGCAGGAAGCGGACGCCGAGGCACTCGCCGACGCCGCGGACGCCAGCGGAGCCGAGTCCGCCGCGGCCGCGACCGGTGCGGACGACGCCGGCGCGCCGGTCGAGACCGCCGAGGGCGACCGCCGCGAGCCCTACTCGGGGATGCGCCGGACCATCGGCGAGGCGATGGAGCGCTCGAAGTTCACCGCGCCCCACGTCACCCACCACGAGAAAGTCGACGCCACCGCGCTGGTCGAGACCCGCGAGAAGCTCAAGGCCCGCGCCGACGAACGCGGCGTGAAGCTCACCTACGTCCCCTTCGTGATGAAAGCCGTCGCGGCCGCGCTCGACGAGCACCCGGTGCTCAACACGCAACTCGACGAGGACGACGAGGCGATCGTCTTCAGGTCCGACCGGAACCTCGGCGTCGCCGCGGCCACGGACGCCGGCCTGATGGTTCCGGTCGTCGACGACGTGGACGAGAAGGGCCTCCTCCAGCTGGCCTCGGAGACGAACGAACTCGTCGCGAAGGCCCGCGAGCGGTCGATCGCCCGCGAGGAGATGCAGGGGGGCACGTTCACGATCACGAACTTCGGCGCCATCGGCGGCGAGTACGCGACGCCGATCGTCAACTACCCCGAGACCGCGATCCTGGGGCTCGGTTCGATCGAGGAGCGGGCGGTGGCCGAGGACGGCGAGGTCGTCGCGCGGGACACGCTACCCCTGTCGCTGTCGGTCGACCACCGGGTGATCGACGGCGCCGACGCCGCGCGGTTCGTCGAGACGCTGGCCGAGTACATCGAAGACCCGACGCTGCTGTTGCTGGAGTAGCTCAGAGGTCGTCGAGCAGCGACACGGTGTAGCGGTGGCCGAGGGTGACCGCGACGGCGCCGACGACGGCAGCCGTCGTGAACGTCCGGACGGAGACGCCCAGGTCGCTCTGCCGGAAGGGTCCGGTACTGGCCGTCTCGACGTACGACGCGAGCATCGGTTCGCCGCCGAGCCCGAGGGTGAGCAGGCCGACGGTCGCGAGCGTCGCCAGCCCGCCGGTGCCGAACCCGACGTAGGTGGCGAACGTCTCGGTCGTGAACAGCCGCTCGGCCGCGCGCTCGGTCAACGGTTCGTTGCGCGCCCGGTAGACGACGACGCCGACCAAAAGCGCCGCCGTCCCGAGCTCGAGGGCGAGCGCGAACAGCCCGACGACGAGGACGATCGGCGACGCCGCCGCCGGGTCGACCGTCGGGAGGTACGACGCCGCACTCGCCGGGTAGAGCAGATACAGCGGCAGTGCCAGCGCCAGCGCGCCCACCAGCAGCGACTGGACCAGCAACTTCCGCGGCACCGGCTGTGTGAAGTGTGAGAACCGCTCGACCCGAACGCGATCGTACGCCGAGTCACTCAGCACCCGCCGGAGGACGGGGTCTTCGGGCAGGTCGTCCGATTCGTCCGTGGAGTTGCCGGTCATGTGCGAACCCGTTTGCTCCCGGTCGACGGTACCGATACAAGACCGTTTCGTTGTGCGAGCCGGCGGCAAAATTCGCGACCGAACGCCGTGCTACCGCCCGTCTGGGCGGCGCGAATTTCGTCCGCTGTCGCGGTCGACACCCGATCGCGACCCGGTTACCTTCGCGTGCTTGCACCTGCAAGCACACCCCGTCGAGGGCGTGAGCGCCGGGTCGGCGCGCGCGCCGCGACGGACGCCGCCGTCAACCCGCCTCTTTTTACCCGGGCACTCCACCCTCCGACAATGGTCGTCGGAGACGTGACTACCGGAACTGACGTACTGGTCATCGGCGCGGGACCGGGCGGCTACGTCGCCGCCATCCGCGCCGGACAGCTCGGCCTCGACGTGACGCTCGTCGAGAAAGACGCGTACGGTGGCACCTGCTTGAACTACGGCTGTATCCCCTCGAAGGCGCTGATCTCCGCGACGGATATCGCTCACGACGCCGGCGACGCCGAGGAGATGGGCATCTACGCCGACCCGGCCGTCGACCTCCAGCGCATGGTCGAGTGGAAAGACGGCGTCGTCGACCAGCTCACCGGCGGCGTCGAGAAGCTCTGCAAAGCCTCGGGCGTGAACCTCGTCGACGGACGGGCCGAGTTCGCCGGCGAGGACACCGCCCGCGTCGTCCACGGCGGTGACGGCCAAGGCTCGGAGACGATCGAGTTCGACCACGCCATCGTCTCGACGGGCTCGCGCCCCATCGAAGTCCCGGGCTTCGAGTTCGACGGTGAGCATATCCTCTCCTCGCGGGACGCGCTCGCGCTCGAGGCGGTCCCCCAGAGCATGGTCGTCGTCGGCGCCGGCTACATCGGGATGGAACTCTCGACCGTCTACCAGAAACTCGGCTGCGACGTGACCGTCGTGGAGATGCTCGACGACGCGTTGCCGGGCTACGAGGACGACGTGGCCCGCGTGGTCCGCGACCGCGCCGAGGATCTGGGCGTCGACTTCCACTTCGGACAGGCGGCCGACTCCTGGGAGGAATCGGGCGACGGCATCACCGTCCGCACCGAGAACGAGGACGGCGACATCGCGGAGTTCGGCGCCGAGAAGTGCCTCGTCGCCGTCGGTCGCCAACCGGTCACCGACACGCTCGACCTCGACGCCGTCGGCCTCGAACCGAACGAGGACGGCGTCCTCGAAACCGACCACGAGGCCCGGACCGACGTGGAGCACGTCTTCGCCGTCGGCGACGTGGCCGGCGAGCCGATGCTCGCCCACACGGCCAGCGCCGAGGGCGAAGTCGCCGCCGAGGTCATCGCCGGCGAACCCGCCGCCCTGGACCACCAGGCCATCCCCGCCGCGGTGTTCACCGACCCCGAGATCGGCACCGTCGGGATGACCGAGAGCGAGGCCGAGGAGGCCGGCTTCGACCCCGTCGTCGGCCAGTTCCCGCTCCGGGCCAACGGCCGCGCGCTCACGCTCGACGAGAGCGACGGGTTCGTCCGCGTCGTCGGCGACGACGACAGCGGCTTCCTCCTCGGCGCCCAGGTCGTCGCGCCCGAGGCCTCCGAGCTGATCGCCGAACTCGCCCTCGCCGTCGAGATGGGCGCGCAGCTCGAAGACGTGGCCGCCACCATCCACACCCACCCCACCCTCTCCGAGGCCGTCGGCGAGGCCTGCGCAAACGCGCTCGAGAAGGCCGTCCACACGCTGAATCGGTGATATCCGGTCGGTCCGTCCGTCTCGTCGACGTGCCCTCCGTCGCGGCGCGCGCCGTCGAACCGTGCGAGGCGCCCGGTGTCTCGATGCGAACGGCTCCGTCCGTCGTACCCGCGCCGCGTCTCAACAGCTCCCGCCGTAGCCCCGTCGGCGCAGATACGCGAGCAGCGTCAGCTGTCCGTACAGCAGGACCACCGCGATCGGGAACAGCGCCAGCGTCGAGTAGAAGTCGCTCAGCGGGAGCCACTCGGCGAGTTCCGTCCCGGCGACGACCGTGACCGCGCCGACGTACAGCAGCGGCGACGCGGCCATCGACTTCGCCTCGGCGTACAGGCTCGCGAGCCCGCCCGAGGCGGACTCGATATCGTTCGTTGCCATGTCGATCCCTTCGGCTGGCGCCCACTTGGGCGCTCGGCGAACGGATCTTCTATTCGAACGCTGTCATTCCTCGCGGACCGACACCCGGCCCGACCCGTCGACGGTGACGGCGAGTCGGTCGCCGTCGAGCGTGACGTCGACGGCGACGCGGAGCGGGTCGCGTTCGGCGACGGAGACGGTGTCGTCGTCGGCGACGAAGGCGGGTTCCCAGACGCGGAGCGCGTCGAGCGACCGGTCGTGACGCCGGTAGAAGTCGGCGACGGCGGAGTCGACGAGCAGGCAGAAGCCGACGGGGCCGACGAGGCGGCCGCCGCAGGTCTCACAGCGGACCCGCAGGCCAGGCAGGGGGCCGACCGGTTCGGTACCGTCGGGTCCGGGGTCGTCGTCCTCGGTGACGATCCGGGGCTCGACCGGTGCCGAACACTTCGGGCAGACGCCGGCGAGGGCGCGCTCGATGGCCTGGCGGGCGTACAGTTCGGCCAGCGAGACGACCTCCGGGAGCGTCGCGTCGGCGGCCGCGGCCGGCGGGAGGCTCCAGGCGAACAGCAGGTGGTCGTTCGCGCAGGTGACGCCGCAGCGACCGTCGCGGTAGACCGCGACCGCGTCGGCGCCGCACTCGGAACAGTCGCTGTCGATCGATTCCGGACCGAGCGACCCACCGTGAGTGTAGGTGCCCGCGAGGATGGCCGCCACCGTCTCGATACCGGTGACGGTCAGGCGGTAGCCGCCCTCGTCTTTCCGGACGAAGTTGTCCCGGAGCTCGTTGAGGTGGTAGCGAAACCGGCCGGAGTCGCGGACGCCGACGCGCTTTCGCAGGTCGGCGAACCCCACCGGTTCGACCGTCCGCTCGCGGTGGGCGGTCGCGAGTTCGCGGAGGATATCCACCCGCAGCGGGTCCGACAGCGCCGCGAACGCCTCGGAGGGGTCGACCCGCTGCTCGGCGACCGCCTCCGGCTCGCCCGCATCGGTGGTCCCGTCCGATACGTCGCCCGCGGCGGTCCCGTCGCCCCCGGCGGTCCTGTCGGTGTCCGCGGTCTCGTCCGACTCCTCGGTGTCGCCGTCCTGGGGCGCCGTCACGGTCCCACCCTCCCCGTCGCGACCCGATGCATACGCCACCGTTCCGCGTCGACAAGCACAAATCCATCGGCCGCCGCCGGTCGCTGTCGGACCGACGATCGCTGCCGGGGGAACTCCGTCGGGCGAGTTCCGTCGAGGAGACGGGTCGACTCGTCGGCGACCGCTACAGTCCGGTCGTCCAGTCGGCGAGGTCGACGACCAGTTCGCGGGCGACGTTGTCGGCGAAGGTGTACTCCGTCTGCAGCGACGGCTCGGCGCCGGGCTGGAACAGGTGCGACAGGTCGGGGTACCGCTCGAAGCGGGCCGCACTGGAGTCGTCCAGTCCGTCCCGCCAGCCCGTCATCGCCGGGTCGATCGGGACCTGGAAGTCCCGCCCGCCGTGGGCGAACAGGAGGGCGGCGTCGATCCGGTTCGCGGTCGCGACCTGGTCGTACTCGGAGAAGGTCTTCCACCAGACCCCCGGCAGTGGCCCGATGGGACGGCCGTCGGCGACGGACCCGTTCTCGACGGCAGTCATCAGCTGTTTCACCGCGGCGAGCTGCTGTTGCTCGCGGGCGGAGAGCCCGCCCTGCACCTCGAAGATGTGTCGCACTTGCGGGGGATACACCTCGGTGAACGGGCGGGCGTTGCCGGCGAGGACGGCCGCGCCGGCGACCCGTCCGTCGCGCTCGGCGATCCGGGGCGCGCAGGCCGCGCCGACGCTGTGGCCCGCGACGGCGGTCCGCTCTGGGTCGACCTCGGGTTGCTCGCGGAGGACGCCCAGTGCGTGGACGGCGTCGTCGACGACGATGTCGTCGATGGCCCACTCGTCGCGGGGCACGTCACAGGCGTAGGTGCGCTTGGCGTAGCGCAGCACCGCGACGCCGCGGGTGGCGAGTCCCTGGGCGACGTCGCGGAACGGTTTGTTCGGGCCGATCGTCTCGTCGCGGTCGTGGGCGCCGCTGCCGTGGACGAGGACGACGCCCGGGACCGTACTGGAGTCCGTCGCGGTCGCCGTCCCGGAACCGCCGCCCGCGCCGGCGGGGACCGTCAGCGTCGCCGGGAGCGTACAGCCCTCGGGTTCGAGGGCCAGCGTCCGCTCGGTGAACGCCGCGTCCTCGACGTAGTCGGGCGAGCGGTACTCGGCGGGGAACCACAGACCACCGACGCGGCCCTCGGCGTCGACGCCGAGTTCGACCCGTGCCGACCCTTCCGCGCAGTCGACGGGGACGACGAACACCGTCGAGCCGTCACGGGTCGTCGTTTCGACGGACCCCGTCGACTCGACGGCGCCGTGCTGGGCCAGCAGGCCGAGCCAGAGCCGTTCGAGGGTCGACTGCGGGAGAGTCGACGCGAGCTCGCCGGTCCCCATGGCGTGGGCGGCGTCGAACTCGCCGGCCCGGAGGTGGGCGACGAATTCGCGAGCGACGGACCGACTGGCCGGCGTCGGCGCGGCCGTCGCGGTCTGCGTGGGGGTCGGCGTGACTGTCGCCGTCGGGGGGTCGGTCGGCGGCGCGGTCGTCGCCGCGGTCGTCGCGCTCTGGGCGGACGTATCGCTCTCGGCTGGAGCGGGCGAGCCGTCGGTGCCGTCGCCGCTCTGGTTGCATCCGGCGAGACCGCCGGCGACGGTGAGGCCGGCGACCGCGCGGAGGAGTCGTCTGCGCGAGGCGTCCGGGGAGGGATCAGGGTCGGGCTGCATCGTCACTCGACTCGATGGCCGGGAGCCACTTCAGCCTGTGGCGAACGCGATTTCTATCTGCGAATCGAGGGTTCGTGCGCGCTCTCCGGGGATCACGGCGCCGCCGGTCAGGCCGCGTCGACGACGCACCGGAAGCCGATGTTGCCCGTCGAGCTGTCGGAGTCGTTCTTCGACCGGGCGGCCAGCCGATAGCGGTTGCACCACGACTCGTGACAGAGATGGGAGCCGCCGCGCATCACCCGCTCGTCGCCCTCGGCGGGCCCGGTCGGGTTCTCCGGGTCGTAGGCCGCAGTCGTGTGATACTCGGCGTCGAACCAGTCGCGACACCACTCCCAGACGTTGCCACAGACGTTGTAGAGGCCCGACCCGTTGGGGTCGAAGGCGTCGACCGGCGCGGTCGCGCGGTAGCCGTCGGCGGCCGTGTTGCGCTCGGGGAACTCCCCCTGCCAGACGTTACAGCGGTGCTCGCCGTCGGGCTCCAGCTCGTCGCCCCAGGGGAACCGCGTCCCGTCGCGACCGCCGCGGGCGGCCCGCTCCCACTCGGCTTCCGTCGGCAGGCGCTTGCCCGCCCAGTCGGCGTAGGCCGCCGCGTCGCGGTAGGAGACGTGCGTGACCGGGTGGGCCAACAGGTCGTCGGCGACGACGCTCGAACCCGGGCCCCGGGGGTGGAACCAGTCGGCGCTCGCGACGGCGACCCACCACTCCGCGCCGGGGACGCGGTCGCGGACGTGTTCGCGGTCGGCTTCGGCGACGAAGTTCTCGAAGACGAACGACCAGCCAAAGTGCTCGGCGTCGGTCGTGTGACCCGTCTCGCGGACGAATTCGAGGAAATCGGCGTTCGTGACGGCGTAGCGGTCGACGTAGTAGGCGTCGGTCCGTACCTCGCGGGCCGGCCCCTCGCCGTCCTCGGGGAAGCCCACCTCCGAGTCGGTGCCCATCCGGAAGGTCCCGGCGTCGACGCGGACCGTCCGGTCGGTGCGCGGGTCGTCGTCGGTAGCCGGCTCTGTGCGCCACTCGTCGTCGGTCGCCTCGGGAGTCGCGGGGTCGGCGTCCGGTTCGGGAGTGTCGTCGGCTCCGCGGTCGGGGCTACAGCACGCGCGGTCGTCGCTCACGCTCGGGATTCGAGCGGCGTCGACGAAACGGTTTGGGTGCGACGCGAGAGCGACGGTGGGGATCGAACCGGGAGCGGCGACAGCGCGAGTCGACCGACGACCGCGACGGCAGACGGCACCGAGACGGCGACCGCGGGCAGCGTTTCCGTGCCGTCGCGGAGGATGCTGGAGAGCGAAGCCCGTGTTCTGCGAGCGGGTTCGTCCACACCCAGGCGTGGATTTAATTGCGCAGGGGGCATGGTGGCGGATATGGACATCCGGGACGCAGTGGAGGCGGACGCGGAGCGGCTGGCGGAACTCACGGGGTCGCCCCAGGACGTGATGCGCAACCTCGTCCACGACCGGACCGTCCGCGTCGCGGCCGACGAGGAGACCATCGAAGGGTTCGTCAGCTACGACGCGCGCGAGAAGACAGTCCACGTCACGCAACTCGAAGGCACCGACGGCGTGCGCGACCGCCTGCTCGGAGAGCCGGTCCGCTTCGCCGACTCGGAGGGGATGGCCGTCGAACTGCTCGTCCCGGAGGACGAAGACGCCACGCGTGACACCGCCGAGGACGCCGGCTTCGAGCGGACCGGATCCGGCCCGACCTTCGAGGGCCAGCCGACCGTCCGCTACCGTCTCGACCCGAGCTAGCGCCTCGACCCGAGCGGCGTCTCGACCGGACTAACCGCGGACTACCGGGGTACGGTCGCCGTACGCGCCCGCTATCCGACGTATACTTTTCACTTCTTCTCGCGTGGCTCCGAGCCATGACGCTGGCCGCGCTCGACCGGCTCGACGACGCCTATCGGGCCACCGGTGCCTTCCTCCGCCCCGTCGACCGGAGTCGGTGGCTCCGGCTGGCGCTGATCGGCCTGTTCGTCGGCTTGCCGACCGCGGCCGGCAGCGGCGTCCAGTGGAGCACGCCCGCGAGCGACCCGGCGCCGACGCCCGGCGGCCCGGTCGACGTGTCGCCCGTGGTCTGGATCGCGGTGGCGGCCGCGGTCGTCGTCGCCGTCGCGCTCGCGCTCGCGTTCACCCTCGTCGGGTCGGTCATGGAGTTCGTCCTCTACGAGTCGCTCCGGCGAGAGTCCGTCAGGGTCCGCGCCTACTGGCGCCGGCACTTCGGTCGGGGCGTGCGGCTGTTCGGCTTCCGCCTGGCCGTCGGGCTCGCGGTCCTGCTCACCGTCGCCCTCCTCGTCGGAGCGGTGGTACTGTCGCTGGCGGCCGCGGGCGACGCAGCGACGCTCGTTCTCGTCGTCGTCGCGGTCCCGGTCGCGCTCGTGGTCGCGCTGGTCGCTGGCGTCGTCGGGAGCTTCACGACCGCGTTCGTCGTCCCGGTGATGCTGGCCGAGGACCGAGGAGTGCTCGCGGGGTGGCGGCGCTTCTGGCCGACGCTCACCCGCGAGTGGCGGGAGTTCCTCGTCTACGCCATCCTCGCGTTCGTCCTCGGGACCGTCGGCGCCGCGGCGGTCGGCGTCGTCGTCGCGCTGCTGGCCGCCGTCCTGTTGCTCCCGACCGCGGTGCTTGCGGCGCCGGCGTTCGCGCTCTTCCTCCTCGCGGAGCCGCTCGGGATCGCCGCGTTCGTCGTCGTCGGCCTCGTCTACGTCCTCGCGGTCGTCGCCGTCGCCGCCGTCGTCCAGGTGCCCGTCTTCGTCTACCTGCGGTACTACGCCCTGCTGGTGCTCGGGGACGCGAACGAGGCGTTCGACCTGATCCCCGAGCAGCGAGCGGCGGCCAGCGACTAACTCAGGCGCTCGCTTGGCCGGCGTCGCCGCCTTCTTTCGTCCAGCGTTTCTCCACGTCGCGATCGGCGAGACTCGCCGCGATGGCGTCTAGCCCGAGGATGTTCAACAGGACGAGTGCGGCGCCGAACCACAGGAAGACGCCGACGATGGTCACCCGCAGCCGGGCGATCAGGTCCTGTTCGCTGGGATAGATACCGCGGAAGAACCGCCGGACGACCGAGAGGACGACTCTGATGGCGACGTACGCGAGCGAGACGAAGACGACGGCCATCGCGAGTCGCGGGACCGCCTCCGTGAGCGCGGCCCCGAGTTCGTTCACCGTCTCGGTCGCGAGGCCGACGACGAACTCGACTGCCGTCTGCATAGCGTCCCCAGTGGACCGGCGATCCAAGAGTTACGGGGCGGTTCGACCGGAAACGGTGGGGTCGAGGTGGCTGGGCGGTGTGGTGGCGGAGCGGGGGCTGGGCGATTGCGGAGCGGTATGGCGGGGCGGTGGCAGGGCGGTGCGTCTGCTGGGCAGTGGCAGTGTGGGGCGGTCGCGATGTGGTGCGGTCGAACGTCCGGCGCGGAGCGCCGGTTCACCGGACGCGAGCGACCAACGGGAGCGAGTCGTCCGGCTTTTTCACCCATGTTTTTGCCGCCCGGGTTCCCCGCAGCGCGCCGGAGGCGCGCGAGGAAACCCGGGCGGGAAAAAGATGGAAACTAGATGGTCCTAGAGAAACTCCCGCACTTCGGAGTACCACATGTCGTGATGGTCGAGCGCGTCGACGGCGCGGGCGATGCGGACGGCGATGGCGTGCCAGCACAGCTCCTCGGGGTCGTCGTCGTCGAGGTTGTACTCGGCGTCCTTGCAGTCACAGGAGTCGTCTTCGACGACGTACTCTTCGTCGAAGCCGACGACGACGGTGAAATCGCGGTACTCCTTGACGCGTCGCTCGGCGACCGCGTCGATAGCGCGGGCGCCGCGCTCGCCGTGGAGGTCGAGGAGCCGGTCGACGGCCTCGGGGCTGAGTTCGCCCCGGTCGGCGAGCGCGGCCTCCCAGCGGTCGACCGCGTTCACGATACCGACGGTTGGAGATACCCGAACTAAACAGGTTCGGTGCGGCCGGGAGCGCGCCGTCTCGGGCCCGAACGCGGGCGTCGTGCGCCCGTCAGCTGCACGTCCGACGCGCGGCAGTCGCCGGACGGACACCCGGACGCTTAAACCCGAAGCCGCGATAAGAACCGGTCGATGAGCACGACCGGGCCGGTTCCCGACCTGGCGGAGCGAGCGACCGCCTGCGCCGACAGACTGCTGGAGAGCGGCGAGGTGCTGCTGGCGTCGCACATCGACGCCGACGGGCTGACGAGCGCGGCCGTGGCGTCGACGGCGCTGGAACGGGCTGGCTTCGACTTCGAGACGGTGTTCAAGAAACAGCTCGACGAGACCGAGATCGCGACGATCGCCGCTCACGAGTACGACACCGTCCTGTTCACCGACTTCGGGAGCGGACAGCTCGACGTCATCGCGGCCCACGAACGAGCGGGCGATTTCCAGCCCGTCATCGCCGACCACCACCAGCCCGCGGACGCGGAGACGGCGTTCCACCTCAACCCGCTACTGGAGGGGCTCGACGGGGCCTCGGAGCTGTCCGGGGCGGGCGCGGCGTACGTTCTCGCGCGTGCGCTCGCGGAACGCGGCGACCAGTCGGCGGACAACTGCGATCTGGCGGCGCTGGCGGTCGTCGGCGCGGTCGGCGACATGCAGGCGGTGGGCGGCGAACTCGTCGGCGCCAACCGAGGGATCGTCGAGGAGGGCGTCGAGGCGGGTGTCCTCGCGGAGGGGACGGACCTGTCGCTGTACGGCAAGCAGACACGGCCGCTGCCGAAGCTGTTCGAGTACGCAACGGAGGTGCAGATCCCGGGCGTCTCGGGCGACGAAGCCGGGTCGGTCCGCTTTCTGGAGGGGCTGGACGTGGACCTCAAGGAGGCCGGCGAGTGGCGGACGTGGGTCGATCTGACCGACGACGAGCGCCAGACGGTCGCGAGCGCGCTGGTGAAACACGCCGTCCAGCGGGGCGTGCCGGCGAAGAAGATCAACACGCTGGTCGGGACGACCTACGAACTGGTCGACGAGCCCCGCGGGACGGAGCTGCGCGACGCCAGCGAGTTCTCGACGCTGTTGAACGCCACTGCGCGGTACGAACGCGCCGACGTGGGCCTGGGCGTCTGCCTGGGCAACCGCGACGGCGCCCTCGACCGCGCCCAGACGCTCCTGTCGAACCATCGGCGGAATCTCTCCGAGGGCCTGGAGTACGTCCGCCGGGAGGGCGTCACCCACGAGGACCACCTCCAGTGGTTCGACGCGGGCGACGCGATCCGCGAGACCATCGTCGGCATCGTCGCCGGGATGGCGCTGGGGACCGACGGCGTCTCGGCGAGCAAGCCGATCGTCGCGCTCGCCCGGAAGAACGACGAGGAGACGAAGGTCTCAGCCCGGGGGACCGGAACGCTCGTTCGCGAGGGACTGGACCTGTCGGCGGTGATGGGCGAGGCCTCCCGGTCGGTCGGCGGCGACGGCGGCGGTCACGACATCGCCGCCGGCGCGACCGTCCCCGCCGGGAGGGAGCAAGCGTTCGTCGACGCCGCCGACGACATCGTCGCCGACCAGACCGGCTGATTCGCGGAGACCCGTTTTCGCCGTCGATCCGACCACGACGGAGCGGCCGCTTCGGCGCCGATACGGCAGTTCCGTATCGCGGAATACGGTTTACCGACACGGGTCGGCCGGTACTCGGCGGGGAGCGAAAAAGCGGGTAGAGGGGCGTCGTCGAGGCCTGAAATGGACGACTTCGGCCGTCAACTGTCCACCGGCGTCGCGGTGTCGAGCGAGCCGGCGGCGGGGTCGGTTCGGGAGACCCGGATGCGCCAGCCGTCGTCGACGGGCGTTGCGGCTGTGGCGACGCGGGGACGGCCGGCGGTGCGTCGGACCGTCTCGGTCGAGAGCGGGAGCGTCGGCAGGCGCTCCCCGCACGAGCGGAGTTCGTAGCCCCGGACGGTCACCGCTCGGGGCCGGTCCCAGTGGCCGTCGGCGAGGGCGAACCCGTCGATCAGTCCGACCGACCGGAGGTGTGCGAGGGCTGCGCGGACGGGACGCGCGCTCCCCTCGGTGGCGGGGAGGTGCGCGCTGGCGCGCTGGAGTGTCTCGGCGCGGGCCTGCTCGGGCAGGCGCGACTGCAGTTCGGTCGCCATCGTCGTGAGCAACTGGAGACAGAGGCGGTCACGGTCGGACGTCCGCTCGGCGGCGGCGAGGTACTCGTCCATCACCGCGCGCTCGACGCCGGCGTGGTCGCTTGCCGACAGCGCTTCGAACACCGCGCCGGCCAGGTCGTGACAGTAGGCCACCAGCGCGCGCTGGGACGGGGACTCGCCCGCCGCGGTCGGCGGGAACGACCACCCCCGGTCGCCCGCCGGGCCCGTGTCGGCTTCGCAGACCACGAAGTCGTACCACGGCGCGCGCGGGTCGTACCGCCGGAGCGTCGCCCGGTAGGCGTGGGCCACCCGTACCGCCTGGACCGCCGTCTCGCGGTCGGGAAACCGCCGACCGTCGACGGGCACCGGTCGCTCGCCCGTCCGCCCGCACTGCACGTGGTACTCCCCCGACGCGTCGGCGAGCTCCTCCAGCTCCGCCCTGATGTCCGTCAGCGTTCGTCCGATCATTTTAGGTATACCTAAAACGCGGTGATACATAACGGCGGGTGGTTTCCGGTGGTCGACCGGGCGGGTCGTGAGGTCTATGGGGGCGGGTGCCGAGTGTCCGGTCGATGGCCCTCGCGGAGCGCGACGCGTTCGACGTAGCGCTCGTCGTCGTCGCCCTGGTGCTCGTCGTCGGACCGCCGATCAGCGCCTCGAACCCGGCCGCGGCCGTCGGTCGAGCGGTGAGTGCGGTCGCGTCGCTCGGCCCGGTCGCCTATCTCGTCGGGTTCGGTATCTGTGGGTTCCTGTTCATGACCTACGTCGTACTGTACCTGCCGACCACGCAGTGACGCTCGTCTCGACGTACGGATCTCCCGCCGTGACGGCTCTATTCGCCTCACGTACGCCGATCGATGGTCGGGACCCGACCGCTCGATAAATCTTATTTCGATATATCGAATAGCGGTCGTCGCGGGCGAGGTCGACGACGGGTAGCAGATATATATGTGAGAAGCGGTACGTGGGACACGTATGGCTACGAAACCAGCACAACCACTGACGGACGACGGCAAGCTACTGTTCGGAGCGGGGTTCGTCTTCGGGGTGATGGTGACGCTGGTGTTGCTGGCCGTCGTGGTCGCGGTCGCCGCGTCGAACGGGGGGTCGATTCCGACGACGGTCCTGGCGACGGTGGTCGGTGGAGTCGTCTTCGCGGGTATCGTCGGGAGTGGCCTGTTCCTGCTCGCGTTCCCGGAGAACCGCACGCGGATTCCGGTGGAGGACATCGACTTCGGGATCGGCGACGAGGAGTGACCGCCGCCGTGACGAACGGAACCGCTCCGGGTGACAGACGGTCGAGACGGACGACTTTTGTCGGCGGTGGCCCTGTCTCGGACCAATGGCCGAGTTCGACCCCGAGAAGTTCGAGGACAAGTACGCCAACTACTTCACCGAACTCCAGCGCGCGTACAAGGGCGCTTTCGAGACGATGAACGACCGGTACGACTCGGAGCTGATCCACGCTATCGACCAGCGGATCCTCGCCGAGAGCGAACCGTTCTACGAAGGGGACGGGCAGTTTCGGATCGACCTCCCCGAGAACCCGCACGAACGGCTGTCGGGTGTCGTCGTCGCCGACGACGAGAAGGTCGAGACGATCTTAGAGCGCTACGTCGAGGAGATCGAAGCCGAGATCCGGTCGGTGTTCGGGCTCGACGACGGCGACGCGTAACGTCCGGCCGGAGAGCGCGGCGTTCCCGGGGGTGTGCGACCGCGTCTCGCGAGACACTTATCTCTCCGCGCTCCGAAGCTGGCGTGATGTTCGTCGGCCACGCCTGCCTCGCGTTCGCCGTCGCCGCCCTCGGCGCCGACCGCCTCGGGTGGTCACGAGGGCGCTCACTGCAGGTGGCCGCCCTCGCCGCGCTGTTCGCCGCGCTTCCGGACGTCGACGTCGTGTACGGTCTGGTCGGACTGCTCGGGTCCGGTACGGGAGCGGGGCTCGTCCCGGTCGAGTCGTTCTGGGACGCCGGCAACCGCGTCCACCGCGGGGTCACCCACGCCCTGCCCGTCGCTGCGGTCGTCACCGTCGCGGTCTGGCTGGTCGGGCGGCCCGAGACGGCCCGACGCGCGGCTGGTGTCGCGACGCTCGCGGCGCTCGTCCCGGTCGTGGCCGCCGTCAGCGGCGGACTGGCCGGTGCGGTGACGGCGGTGTTCGTCTGCTGCGTCGGCGGACTCGTCGTCCTCGCCCGTCGTCGGGGTGCGTCGCCGCGAACCCTGGCGAGCGCGGCGTTCGTGGGTCTGTTCACCCACCCCTTCGGTGACCTGCTGACGGGCGAGCCGCCCGCCTTGCTGTACCCCTTCGACCCGACGTTGGTCGCCGAGCGGGTCGTCCTCTCGGCGGACCCGACGCTGCACCTGCTCGGCGCGTTCGGGGTCGAACTCGCGACGGTCTGGCTGGCGCTGGCCGCCTACTTTCAGGTCAGCGGCAAGCGGCCGACCGCTCACGTCGACCGTCGGGCGGTGCTGGGGGTCGCCTACGCGGGGGCCGCGCTCGCGCTCCCCGCGCCGACGCTGGAGGTGTCGTATCACTTCGTCTTCAGCGTGCTCGCCGTCGGGTTCGTCGGCGTCGCGCCGCCGTCGCTCGACCGGTTCCGGACCTGGCGAGCCGCCGTGACCGCCCTCGCCGCCATCAGCCTCGCGGCCGTCGCCTACGCGGCGGTGTATCTGGTCGTCGGATGAGCCCCTGGTCCGCCGGCGAACGCGAGGTGGCGATTCTGGAAAATTTAAAACGTCTCCCGAGTCAACGGTCGCGTATGAGCGACAACGAGGGCCGAACCGACTTGCGGATGCCGGACGACGACGAGGTGTTCGCCGTCGTCACGGAGATGCTCGGCGCCAACCGGGTGGAGGTGCGCTGCATGGACGGGACCAACCGAACGGCGCGGATCCCGGGCAAGATGCAAAAGCGCATCTGGATCCGCGAGGACGACGTGGTGCTCGTCGAGCCGTGGGACTGGCAGGACGAGAAGGCCGACATCACGTGGCGCTACGAGAAACAGCAAGCCGATCAACTGCGCGAGGAGGGGCACATCCAGGAGTAACATGGAGGACCACACCACCGCCGGGCGCGCACCACCTACTTTCTCCTCGCGCGCCGGGTGGCGCCGCTGACCATGCCGGAGTACCGCCTGCTCGACACCGACGAGGCCGACGCCCCCGGTGACGAGTTCGAAGAGATCGACGTCGAGGACACCGAAGCCGACACGATCGCCCGCCAACGGGATCGGGAGTTCAGCGAGTTCCGCAAACGCATCAAGGACACCGAGCAGTTCAAAGTCGAAGACTCGGTGTTCGACGACGCCACCTACGCCGCCCTCTACAAGCTCGTCCAGGACGACTACATCGTCGCCTTCGGCGGCCCCATCTCCACCGGCAAGGAGGCCAACGTCTACACCGCGCTGGGCGACGAAGACACCGAAGTCGCCGTCAAGGTCTACCGCATCAACGCATCCGATTTCACCGATATGCGCGGCTACCTCGACGGCGACCCGCGCTTCCGTGGGATCGGCTCGGACAAGAAGAAGGTCGTCCTCGCGTGGGTCCGCAAGGAGTTCGCCAACCTCAAGCGCGCCCGGAAAGCGGGTGTCCTCGTCCCCGAGCCCATCGCCGTCGAGCGCAACGTTCTCGTCATGGAGTACCTGGGCACCGAGGCGGGCCGTGGCAAACGCCTCTCGGAGGTCGACCTGGAGAACCCCGAGACCGCCTACGAGGTCGTTCGCGAGTACATGCGTCGACTCCACGACGCCGGCCTCGTCCACGGCGACCTCTCGGAGTACAACCTGATCGTCCACGGCGACCACATCTACGTCATCGATCTCGGCCAGGCCGTGACGGTCCACCACCCCAACGCCGAGGAGTTCCTCGACCGGGACTGCGAGAACGTCGCCGCCTTCTTCGGCCGCCAGGGCCACGACGTGACCGCCGACGAGCTGAAAGCCTCCGTCGTCGACGAGGGCGACGAGGAGTGAGGTGACCGACGGGCCCCGTCGAAGCACGTTCGGGCCTCGTCACCGCGCCGCGATCGGTCGATTTCCGTATATTTCGAACGGGTCTTCCCGAACGGATCGAGAATTTTCGCCGTGAACGGGCAGTGAGCCCCGTAATTTTTGTACGAGAACACTGTATCGGCGAGCGACAATGTTGTGGGCCGGGAGACACGGGCGCGAGACGGGCGAGGGACGACGGCTGGTCGGCGTCGGGTCGGCGCCGCGTGGTATCGTCCCGCGGGGCGATCGGGAGAACAGGTGAATGGGGCGAGCGCTCGCAACGGTTCTCGCGGCCCTCGTCGTCGTATCGCTGACCGTCGGGAGCGTCGCCGTCGCGGGGGCGGCGACCGGTCCGTCGACGGTGGACGATCCCTCGGCGGTGGAGGACCGAGCGGTCGCGGAGCCCTCGACCGTCGGTGAGCGGTCGCCGGACGCGGTTCGGAACGGCACCGCGGGCGGCGTAACGGGTGCGACCGTCGACGCCGACGAGCGGCCAGCGCCGCTGGTCGAGCAGTGGAGCGAGACGTTCGACGGGGAGCGCGGCGACGTGATCGCGGACATCGAGGGGACCGACGACGGCGGCGTCGTGTTCGCCGGGGAGACCAGGCTGGCGTGGGACGACTCGCCGACGACGCAGGCGTGGGTCGGCCGCGTCGACTCGCTGACCGGCGACCTCGACTGGCAGACGGCGTGGGGCGACGGGGAGACGAGGGTGTGTCCGGACGATCTGCCCTGCTCCACGTCGTACCCCGACGACACGGCGGGCGACATCGCGCCCGACGGTAACGGGGGCTTCCTCGTCACCGGCTACTCCGAGACGCTCTCGGCGCGGTACGTCAAACGCACGGGCGAAGGCGATTGCAGATACAACGTCCTGCTCATGCGCGTGAGCGCGGGGGGCGCCACGAACGCCGACGGCGCCGGCGACTGCACGACCTGGATCGGCGGCGCGAGCGGCGTCGCGCCCGGAGCGACGGGGTCGGTCGTCGCCGGGATGCACGTCGCCTCGTACCGCGCGGGCGACACCGAACCCCAGTGGACCGCCTTCCAGAACTCCGGGATCGGCTTCAGCGACGTGATCGCGGTCGACGACGGCTACGTCGCGGTCGGTCACCGGCCGAACGGCCCCGGGACGGTCGCGAAGATCGGCCCGAGCGGGTCGGTCGTGTGGTCCCGGTCCGTCGGTTCGGGGTCGGTCGTCCTGCGGCGGGTCGTCGAGACCGAGGACGGGAGTTACGCCTACGCTGGCTGGACCGAGCGGAACGGCGACCTCGACGCGCTCGTCGGGGAGGCCACCGCCGACGGCGCGATCAACTGGACGACGACCTACGGCGGCAACGGCTACCAGTCTGGGGTCGACCTCGTCGAGGTCTCGGGCGGCTACGTCGTCGCCGGCGCCAACGCCGAGACGCGACCGCAGAACAGCCTCGCCGCGCCGTACGGCGACGGCTGGCTGTTCAAGGTCAACGCAAGCGGGCAGGCGCGCTGGGAGAAGAACTTCACTCGCGAGGACCAGGTCGGCGGCTTCGCCGCAATCGAGACGACCGACAACGGGTTCGTGATGGCCGGGGGCGTCAAGGAGTCGCAGGGCCTCGACCGATCGACGGTCGAGTCGCGCGACGGCTGGGTAGCACGGGCGCTGCGCTGCGTCGACACGGACGGTGACGGCGACACCGACGACGACGACGACGCGCTCTGTGACAACTGGGAGGACGAGGGGATCGACGTGGACGGCGACGGACAGCCCGACCTGGATCTGCCCGGGATGGGCGCCGACAGGGAGCACAAGGACGTGCTCGTCGAGGTCGACTACATGGACTGTGGCGCCGGGGGCAGCGAGTCCTGTTCGACCCCCCACGACCACGAGCCGACCGCCGAGTCGCTCGACCGCGTCGAGGCCGCGTTCGCCGACGCACCCGTCGACAACCCCGACGGCGAGACGGGGGTGAACGTCCACCTGCAGGTCGACGACGCCGTCCCCGAGGACCGGGTGCTCGACTTCGGCGGCTCGTTCGACATGAGCGAGTACTTCGCGATCAAGTACGGCGACGACCGCTGTTCGACCGGCGACGACGGCGGCCACTTCGGCACGACCGACGACCGCGAGTCCGACGACTGCGAGAAGCGACTCGAAGCGCGGCTGCTCGCGTATCACTACCTGCTGTCCGGCCACAACAACTCCGTCGGGGCGCTCGGACTCGCACCAACGCCCGGAAACGACCTCATGTCGTTCGTGAGCGGCCCGCAAACCGACGATCTGGTGCGCGAGCGGGCGCGGCGCACTCACCAGAACGACTCCCTCGAAGACAGGACCATCCACGAGGAGCGCGTCTGGCTGGAAGCGGTGACGATCATGCACGAACTCGGCCACAACCTCGGGCTCAGGCACGGGGGCGGCGACGACCGGAACAACAAACCGAACTACCTGAGCCTGATGAACTACCAGTACGCCCACAACTACGTGGGCCGGGCGACCTCGCTCCCGGGCGTGGACGACGACGCGTTGGCGCGCCCGAACTCCGACCTCGACTTCTCCCGAGAGCGACTCCCCCCGCTCGACGAGACGGCGCTCACCGAGAGCGCGGGACTGCGGGGACCGGGTGACGAGCGCTCGATCTTCATCGGCAACGTGAGTGGGGAGGGGCCCCGACGGTTCGTGATTCCGGGGTCGGGGGAGATCGACTGGAACCGCGACGACCGGATCGCCGGGTCGACGAGCGCGGACGTGAACTACGACGGCGCGCGGACCGCCCTCACCGGCTACGAGGACTGGTCGAACCTCCAGTACGACTTCCGCGAGACGGGGTGGTTCAGACAGCAGTTCTCCAGGTTCTCGGACTTCCACAGCGAGTGGACGTTCCGCGCGCACCTCGACGCCGGGCTCGGTTCGCCCGACGTCGACGGCGACGGTGTCTCGAACTACCGGGACAACTGCCCGCTGCTGGGCAACGCCGGGCAGGCCGACGGGAACGGCGACGGGACGGGCGACGCCTGCACGCGCGACACCGAGGCGCCGGTCCCGCAGTTCGGCGTCGAGGCGGTGACCGTCGACGGCGAGCCCGCGGTCCGCTTCGACGCGTCGAACTCGACCGATCCGGAGCAACGGGGCGTGATCGCCTACACCTGGGACTTCGGCGACGAGTCGAGCGGTTTCGGCCAGTCGCCGACCCACGCCTTCGCCGAGGCCGGGGAGTACTCCGTGGCGCTCACCGTCGAAGACTTCGACGGCGACACCGCGACCGTCGAGCGGTCGGTGGCCGTCGACGCGGTCGCGGCGTCCGACGGCGAGGCGAACGCGGACGATGGCGGCGACGGCGACGCGTCGAGCGGCGACGGCGGGGCGGAGTCGGTCGACGATCCCTCGTCGAACGGCGACGCTTCGGTCGCCGGACCGGCCGCCGTCGGCCCACTCTCGGCGCTCCCCGGCGGTCTCCCGGGCCTCGGGCTCGGATTCGTCGGCGGTATCGCCGGCGGTGTCGTCCTGGTCGCCGGGCTCGCGAGCCTCGGCGTCCTGCGCAGGAAGGAGTCCTGAACGCGAGCGTCACCGCTCCGGTCGCGAATCGATTTTCAGTCGCTCTCAGAACCGGTAGCGCCGCCCGACCAGCAGGCCGCTCGTCGCGAGGCCGAGCCCCAGCCCCGCGAAGACCGCGAGCGGCGCGCCGAGCGGACCGCGTCCGGCGAGCGGGCCAGGCAGGGCGGGCGCGGTCGAGGAGTCGCCGGCGGCGGTCCCGGAGTCCACGCGCTCGCGTGCGTCCGTGTCGCCGGCCGGGTCGCCGTCGCCGGTCGACTGCGAGGGCGAGGCGTCGGTGGGGACCGTCCCGGGGTCGACCGCCTCGTAGGCGCGGATCAGGCCCGCCGTTTCGAGGTAGACGGTGTCGTTCGCGACGGTCATGTACGGTCTGAGCCCCTCGACGTCGAACTCGTAGCGGCGGTCGCCCTCGCTGGCGTCGAACGCCGACACCGCGACGCGCGTCGTGGTCGTCCGGAGTTCGTAGAGGCTGCCGTCGGATTCGGCGATCTCGCGGACGTCGTCGAAGTCGCCGTAGGCCTGGCTCCAGGCGGCCTGCGGGAAGAAGCCGTCCGTGTCCGGGCCGTGGAGCGTGTCGCCGGGATAGGCCGAGAACCCGCCCGCCGAGTAGACGTAGAGGTTGCGCTCGCCCGCGTAGACCGTCCAGGTCGGACCGAGGCGTCGGTCGGAGACTGCCCAGCGAGTGTCGCCGGTGGCGTCGTCGAACCCCTGTACCTTCGGCTCGTCGGTCTCGTCGATTGGCGACCAGGTCTCGCCGACGACCGTCTCCGAGGCGGGGTAGACGGCGGTGATCGCGATCCGCGAGTTGCCCGAGGCGGTCTCCGTCCAAGCCACCTCGCCGGTGGCGGCGTCGATCGCGTGGACGTTCGCGACCGCGTCGCTGTCGAGCGGGGCCGGTCGCGTGGCGTAGACGCGTCCGTTCTCGACCAGCGAGACGCGCTGCTGGCCGTACAGGTCGCCGTTCGGCCGGGTCCAGACCGTCTCGCCGGTCGCCGGGTCGAGCGCGAGGACGGCGCCGGCGTCGAACTCGTCTCGCCCCTCGCGGTAGCCCGCGTAGATCCGCTCGCCGTCGGTCCCGACGCCGGCGGCGATCCCGTCCTGGCGCCAGGCCACGTCGCCGCTGGCGGGGTCGAGCGCGACGAGCGTCTGGAGGCCAGCGTCGACGGTCAGCGTGTGGACGCGGCCGTCGACGACGTAGATCGGGTGATAGCGGCCGTGGGTGCCCGACGCCTTCCCTCGTTCCTCGTAGGGGATCGACCCGAGCTCGTGTTTCCACAGGCGATCGCCGCTGTCGGCGTCGAACGCGTGGAGGTAATAGGTGTCCGGGCCGGTCCCGTTGTTCTGCTCGTACATCACGACGTAGGCGGTCCCGTCGGCGACGACCGGGCGGCCGTGGAGTCCCGCCGTCTCGAACTCGACGCGCCACTCGGCGTCGAGCGTCTCCGCGTCGAGCGCGTACAGCGCCGAGAAAAAGCGCTGCTCGCCCTCGTCGCCGGCCAGCTTGTTCCCGGTGAACACGCCGTACACCTGCCCGTTCGCGACGACGGGTTCGCCGTCCATCTCGGAGTAGGCTCGGTCGGTCGCGTCCACGATACTGAACACGCCGCTGCGGACGATCGTCGCGTTCTCGCCGCGGTGGACGACCGTCTCGCTGGCCGGCTGGAGCGCCGCGGCGGCCGCGACTCCGTCGCTCGCCGCGTCGCCGTCGTCTCCCACTGCGCCACCGTCGTCGCCGCCGGCCAGCCCAGCGGCCGCGACGCCGGCGAGCGGAGCCGCGACGAGCAGCACCGCGACCGCGACGAGGGCGACCGTCCCGACGCTCGGAGCGTCGTCGCTCATCGCGCCCCCAGGGCGTACAGCGTCCCCTCGGTGTTCCCGAGTTCGAGGCCGGCGACGTAGATCCGGTCGTCGGTGACGGTCGGCTGGACGTTGAGTCGCCCGTCGAAGGCGACTCGCCAGTGGTCGCTCCCGTCGTTCGCGTCGAGCGCGCGCAGTTCCGCGTAGTTCTCGTCGGTGCAGTACACCGTCTCGCCGGCGACGACCGGGCTCCCGGCGACGGTGACGTCCCGTTGCCAGGTGCGCTCGCCGCTCCCGGCGTCGAAGGCGTGCAGTTTGTCGACGAGGGCGACGCCCGTGAACACCTGTCCGTGTGCGACCGCGGGCGAGTCGTAGACGACCTGGTTCAGCGTCTCCGTGGACCACAGGTGGTCGCCCTCGGCCGCGGGGTCGTAGGCGTGGACGTGCGTCGGCGCGCCGACGTAGAGCCTGCCGGCCCGGTACACCGGGGCGGTCACCGGCGGTGTCGCGCCCTCGGGTTTCAGGCTCCAGCGCTCCTCGCCGCTCGCGCGGTCGACGGCGATCAGCCACGCCTGCGCGGTCAGGTAGAGCGTGTCGTCGACCACCGCCGGCGGGTTGCGGATCCTGACGCCCGTCCGGAGCGCCCACTGCCTGTCCCCGCTGGCGGCGTCGATCGCGAACAACAGCTCGCCGCCACCGACGTATATCGTCCCGTCGGCGACGACCGGCGCGCTCGCCGGCGTCGAGACGTCGAACGTCCAGCGCCGCTCGCCGCTCGCCCTGTCGATGGCGTGGATCGCCGTCGTCCCGCCGACGTACACCGCCTCGTCGTCCAGCGCCACCGTCTCGACGCCGAGTTCGAGCTTCTCGACCGCGTCGTACACCCACTCCTCCTCGCCGCTCGCGTCGTCGACCGCGCGGACGGCGCCGTTCTCGCCCTCCGCGAGGTAGAGCGTCCCGCCGTCGGCGACGATCGTCCCGACCCCGCCGACCGCGACCTCCCACTCGACCGTCGGCGCACCGTCGAACCCGAGCGGGGCCGTCCGATGCCCCGTGTTCCAGCTGTCGTAGTGATAGCGTGGCCAGCCCGCGTGTTCCTCCTTCGGCCCGCCCATCCCGTCGACCGTCGGTGTCGAGTCGTCCGAAACGGCTCCCGCGGTCCCGTCCCCGCTCGCGTCCGTTCCGGCCACGTCGTCGAGGAGTCCGGTACTACAGCCCGCGAATCCAGAGATCGCGGTCGCACCCATCGCCGACAGAAATCGGCGCCGACTCGCCCACGACCGACCCGAATCGCCCCGCTCGTGCCCCGTCATGTCAGCACTGTTGCTACCGTGTGATATCAACCCCCGGGCTAGAACGCGGCTCGTTCCCCACTCACGTCCGAAAAATTCGTCGCCCGGTCACTCGGCCGGCTGCGCGAACCCGAAGTTCGGCTTCACGTCGTCGACGCGCACCGTCAGCTCGTCGCCCTCCGTGACACCGGAGACGAACAGCGTGAACCCCTCTACTTTGGCGATCCCGTCGCCCTCGCTCCCGGTGTCGACGATCTCGACCTCGACCGTGTCGCCCTCGCGGACCGGCGCCGTCAGGTAGCCCTTTGCGACCAGGTACAGCTCCGAGGACGAATCCCGGGAGGCGTCGGGGCGGACCTGGCGGACGTACTCGAACTGCTCGGCGATGTCGGCCTCCAGGTCGTCCAGATCCTTGCCGTCGAACACCTTGACCGCGAAGTCGCCGCCGGAATCGAGGACGCGGTCGGCGACCTCGAACGCTTGCCGGGCGAGGTGGACCGAGCGGGCGTGGTCCAGATCGTAGTCGCCGGTCATGTTCGGCGCCATGTCCGAGATCACCACGTCGACCGGCCGCTCGCCGGTGTCGGCGCCGACGCGCTCGACGACCTCGTCGATGGTCGAGTCCTCGGTGAGGTCGCCGCGGACGAGTTCGACGCTGTCGTGGTCCTCCAGCGGGTCGATGCGCTGGCGGTCGACGCCGACGACGGTCCCCCGGTCGCTCACTTCCTCGGCGGCGACCTGGAGCCAGCCGCCCGGCGCCGCGCCGAGGTCGACGACGGTGTTGCCCGGCCCGAACAGCCCCGCGGTCTCGTCCAGCTGTTTGAGTTTGTACGCCGAGCGGGCGCGATAGCCCTGCTGTTTGGCCCTGTTGTAGTAGTCGTCTTTCCCGGACATGGTCAGTTGTCCCTGCATACCCCACCGAGACGGATAACTGGCTCGGAGGAAGCCGTCGGCGGACGCGACCGGTCCGCGACCGTCACGGTGGCTCCCGGTGACACCGATGTCAGCCGGTATCGTGTACGTCGCCTGAGACTTATGGGTCCACTGGCCGTACCGACTGACGACGAACCAATGAGCGACGAACCCACCAGCGTACTCGTAACCGGAGCGACAGGCAACCAGGGCGGCGCGGTCGTCGACCACCTGCTGGCGAGCGAGGAGGCCTTCGACGTGCGGGGGCTGACCCGCGACGCGAGCAGCGACGCGGCGGCGGCGCTCGAAGAGCGCGGCGTGACGATGGTCGAGGGCGACCTGAACGACACCGACTCGCTGCGCGGGCCGGTCGGTGACGCCGACGCGGTGTTCGCGGTGACGAACTTCTGGGCGGTCGGCTACGACCAGCAGGTCGAGCAGGGCAAGACCCTCGCGACGGTCGCCGACGAGGAGGGCGTCGACCACTTCGTCTTCAGCGGCGTCGGCAGCCACGACGAGGACACGGGCGTCCCGCACTTCGACTCCGCCGGCGAGATCGACGAGCACGTCCGCGCGACGGACCTCGACTGGACGATCCTCAAGCCCGTCTTCTTCTTCGAGAACCTCGAGGCGTTCGCCGAGGACATCGTCGACGACGGCCAGCTCGCGCTCCCGCTCGCCGAGGGCGTCTCGCTGCAGATGGTGAGCAACGACGACATCGGCCACGCCGCCGCCGTCGCCCTCGAACACCCCGAGGTGTTCGTCGGCGAGTCGATCGACCTGGCGGGCGACTCGAAGACGCTCGAAGAGACCGCCGACGTGCTCTCCGAGGTGACGGGCGTCGACGTCGAAGCCGTCCACGTCCCCATCGAGGACGCCTACGAGAGCTTCGGCGAGGAGTTCACCGTCATGTGCGAGTGGTTCAACGAGGTCGGCTACAGCGCCGACATCGACGCCCTGGAGGAGCGGTTCGGCTTCGCCTTCGACGACCTCGAGGGGTACCTCCACGAGCACGGCTGGGCCGACAAGGACGGCATGGCGACCGTCCCCGGCTGGGTCAAGGCGATGTAGCGAGGGCGGCTCGACAGCCAACCGAACTCGAATGCGCCCGAATCAGACCCCGTAGGGGTCGAACTCTGGACGCGTGTCTTCGTGTCGCGGACAGTCGTATCGGTGGCGGAACTCCGCGACGAGGCGGTCGGCCGCCGCGGTGAAACAGACGAGGACGCCGTAGGGGAGTGAGTAGCTCGTCGCGTCGGGCTGGTCGGGGTCGAGAACGAGCACCTCCGTGGCCGGTCCGCCCACCCCCGGAACGGCCGACAGCGTCGACTCCAGCGGGAGCACCCCGGTGAGAACGTTCGGGACGAACGCGCCGCCGGGCAGGGGGTCCCGCGGCTGGACGCAGCAGGCGCCGACGGGCTCGCCGTCCTCTTCGAGGACCGTGACCACGGGCTCGGTGAGCCCCGGCGTCCAGGCCTCGCGGGCTACGTCCGGCGGCTCGACGCCGACGGCGAAGTCCATCGCGACGCCGCCGACCCGCTCCACGTCGGTCAGCCGCCAGGGCTCCTCGTCGGCGTCCGGGTCGCCGGCGAGTGTGGCCGCGACGAGGTCGCCGGTCGTCAGGTCGTCGACCGCGGGCTGGATGTCGGCGTAGCCGGACTCGTAGACGGTGTACAGTTGCGCCGAGTCGACCGCCTGGAGGTTGACGTGCCGGACCGACTCGACGACGCGATACACCCGAAATCGGCCCGAGCGCTCGACCATGCCGGCGACAGGGGGTGGACACGCCTGTACCCATCGGTCGGACGCTCGCTCCCGAGTGGGCGCGGGCGTACACCTGCGGCGCGCCGACGGGCGCGCTCGCCGTCGCGTTCGAGACGCGCGCGCAGTCGGTCGGCGACCCGTGACCCCCGTCGAGCCAGTCATGTATCGCGAGCCCCGAGTGGTGAGTATGGAATCGGACGAGGTGGGGACGGTGTTCGTCGCGGGGGCGAGCGGCGGGACCGGCCGCGCGGTCCTGCGACTGCTCGGGCCGCGCGTGCCGACCGTACGGGCGCTGACGCGCTCGCCGGGGACGCGCGACACGCTCCGGCGGGCCGGTGCCGACGAGGTGGTCGTCGACGACCTGCTCGACCCGCGCCACCTCGACGAGGCGCTCGCGGACGTCGACGTGGTCGTGAGTACCGTCGGCTCGGACGTCGTGGACGCGTTCTCGTCGGGGCCGTTCGTGGACGGCGAGGGTGCACAGACCCTGCTCGACGCGATGGTCGCCGCCGAGGTGGACGCGTTCGTCATGGAGTCGGCGCTGGGCGTCGGCGACGAGCCCGCGAGCTCGCTGGCGACCGCCTTCGAGGCGGTGATCGGCCCGATCCAGCGGGCCAAAGCCGAGACGGAGGCGGCGCTCCGGGCGGCACCCGTTCGCCACACGATCTTTCGACCTGGCGTGCTCACGAACGGGCCGCGGACCGACGACGTGACCGTCGCCGAACCGGGCGCGACGCTGTACGGGAGCGTCTCGCGGGCCGACGTGGCCCGGCTGCTGGTCGCCGCGCCGGTCACCGAGCGGGCGGCCGACGCGACCTTCGAGGTCGTCGCGACGCCGTCGTTCCCCGCCCGCGCCGTCGACGTGGACTGGCGGTTGCCCGGCGACGCGGACCACGGAGCGGGAGACGGCGGCGACAGCGCGGTGCCGGTCGACGTGGTCGGCGACGGGTCGGAGTCGAGGGGGTAACGGTGGCGGCGACCGCGACGGACCCGGTGTCGACCGTTCTCGTCCTCGGCGACAGCGTGCCGGCCGGCGAGCGGACCGACGCGACGGCGTGGCCGCATCGGCTCCCCGACCTGGTCGAGAGGGCCGCCGACGCGCGGGTCGCCGTCCGCGGGGGGATGGCGACGACGCTGGCCGACCTGGCGGTCGAGGCGACGACGGCGGTCGACGACGCGGTCGGCGAGGGCTGTCCCGAGACTGGTCCCGCCGGCGAGACGGTCGTCCTCGTCCACGCGGGCCACAACGACGCGCAGCTGAGTGGCGGCGAGCCCCGGGTCGAGACAGAGCGGTTCCGTGCGGCAGCGGCGCGCCTCGACCGGACGCTCGCCGACCACGCGGCCGTCGACCGCCACGCGTTCGTCGGCCTCGTGCCGCTGCTGCCCGACCGGGGCGTCCCGTTCGCCGACGCACAGCCCGACCGCTCGCTGGACTACGACGACGCGCTCGCCGAGTGCGTCGGGACCCACATCCCGGTCGCTCGGCCGGTCACGGACTGGGGCGCCCGCACCGCCGACGGCGTCCACCCGAACGAGGCCGGTCACGGGCACGTCGCGGCGCGTGTCGCCGTGTGGCTGGCCGGCGAGGCGTAGACGGGGACGGCACAGTCGTCGCGGTGACCCGCTCAGGTCGTCGTCGCACGACCGGCGAGCGCCGAGAGGGAGGCCGCCGCGCGGAGATCCGCGACCGTGCAGTACCAGGCACCTCGCACGCCGTTGCGGTCGTTCTCGACGGGCGAATCGAGCGGCACCAGGTCGCCGAGTTCGAAGACGACGACCTCGTCGGTGTCCGAGAAGGGGTCGATAGTCGCCGCCCAGTCGCTCTCGTCCATCGGCCCGGGGTCACCGCGGGTCTGGGGCGTCCGCGCCTCGACGGGCGCGTAGTGGGTGACCGCCGACACCGGGGCGGTTCGGTAGAAGGCCGTGTATTCGAACGGCTCCTCGGTGCGGTCGTAGGCGGTCGGCGAGGGGTAGACACCGTCGCGACACCGCTCGAAGGTGTCGGGCTGGGTCGCGACGACGCAGACCCGGGCGTCGGCCGGCGCGTCGTCGTCGGGGGTGTCCGTCGCGAACCGGTCCAGGTCCATGTCGAATCGCAGGGTCGCTCGCGGAAGTAGCCACGGACGGCTGGCGAGTCGGGCCGCTACTCCGTCGTGGCGGTCACGCCGTGGACGAAGAGGTAGGTGCCGAAGGCCGCGACGAGGAGACCGGCGAACTGCGTGCCGGCGGTCGCGACGAAGCCGACGCGCGACGTGTCGTACAGCAGCGGCGCGCCCATGAACCAGATCCCGAAGACGATCGACAGCGTGGTCGCCGGCAGCGGGACGCGCCCGGTCGCGCGGAACAGCTGGAGCCCGCGGACGGTGAACACCAGTCCGAGCAGGCCGCTGGTGACGATACTCCCCACGAAGGCGCGCGGCGCGTCGGCGACCAGCGGCGTCACGACCGCGAGGACGGTACCGAGCACGACGACGACCGCGCTGGCGGTCAGGAACGTACGCGAGCGGTCCGGGACCGTTTCCATACCGGAGACAGGGCCTCCAGCGTGAAAAACGGGGTGGCGACGCCGGATCGACGGGATGGAGCGGCGGGCGGAATACGAAGGTTGGAGTCGGTCGCGTCCCTGGCGAGGGTATGCCGACACAGGACGGCGGCCACGTCGACGAGGCGGTCGCGGCGCTCGCGGCCCGCGAGTACGAGCGAGCGGGCGACGAGTACACCAGAGCGGGCCGGCGAGTACTCGCCGACCCGCGGCCCGATCTCGATCCGTTCGCGGCCGACGAGAAGGGGTGGGTCGGTCAGGGACTCCAGTATCACGCCGTCGCCGCGGTGGCCTACCGGGTCGCCGACCACCCGGACCGGGCCACCCATCGCGCGGTCGAGGGCGTCGCCGTCGCCCGCGACCTGCGGAACGCGCTCGACCACCAGCCACAGCGGGCCTGCCTGCTGGAGTTCGTCGCCGACTACCGAGTCGTCGGCGGCCTCGACGGTGCAGCCGAGGCCTACGACGAGGCCGCGGCGGCCTACCGCGAGGCCGACGACGCCGTCGACGACCCGCAGTACTGGGGGACCACGCCGCTGTTCCAGGCGGCGGCGGAACCGATCAAACAGGTCGCTCGCGGCGGGGCGAACGGCGAGATCGCCGTCGACTGGGAGGACCTGCACGGCGCCGACCCGAGCGCGGCCGGCGACTTCCTCGCCCACCGGGCCGAGTACAAACGCCAGCGGTTCGCCGGGCTCGTCGAGCGAGCGGTCGCGGACGGCCACCTCGCCGCCCCGCGGGGGACCACCGAGTACGGCAACGCTAACCACGAGTGTCCGGCCTGCGGTTCGTCGGACGTCAACTGGGCCGGCGACGATATCCTCTGTCTGCGGTGTTCGACGCCGGTCGAGCGAGTCTGAGCGGGGACCGACGCCCGTCGGTCGCGGAGGGCGAGCGACGACACGCCGGTGGGCAGCGAGTGGCGTTTTTCACTCTGGGGACCTGTGATTCCCCATGCACCTACTGGTCACCGGCGGCAACGGGTTCATCGGCCGACGGGTCTGCGAACGAGCGGTCGCCGACGGCCACGGCGTGACGAGCGTCGCTCGGAGCGGACCACCCGCTCCGGAACGACGGGGACCGTGGGCCGACGCCGTCGAGTGGGTCGCCGCGGACGTGTTCGCGCCCCACGAGTGGCGCGACCGCCTGGCGTCGGTCGACCGGCTGGTCCACTCCGTGGGCACCATCGACGAGGACCCTGCCGCGGGCGTGACCTTCGAGCGGATCAACGGCGACTCGGCGATAGTCGCGGCGCTGGAGGCCGAGCGCGCGGGCGTCGACCGCGTCGTCTACGTCTCCTCGTCGGCGAAACCGCCGTTCGTCGACGAGGCCTACATCACCGCTAGACGGCGCGCCGAGGCCGCTATCGCCGACCTCGACCCGACGGTCGTGGTCCCGCGGTTCGGCCCGGTCTACGGCCCGGACCAGCCCCACTTCCCGGCGATCGCGAATCATCTGTTCGCCGCGATGGGCCGGTTCGAGCCGGTCGCGCGGCTGCTGGGCGCCGACCGGCCGCTCTCGGTCGACCGGGCCGCCGACGTGACCTACCGCCTCGCCGCGACGGGAGACCCGCCGACGGGCGTCGTGACGGGGCCGGAGTGGGTCGGGGCCGCGGCGCAGTCCCCGGAGACCGGGCCGGCCGCCGAGGGGAGGCGAGGGTGAGTGGCGAGCCCGTCGGCGGCGGTGAGCCCGACGACGGCGCGTTCGCCGGACGGGTCGCGCTGGTCACCGGCGCCAGCGGCGGGATCGGCGCGGCGACCGCTCGGCGGCTGGCCGCGGACGGCGCGTCGGTAGTGCTGGCGGCCCGGAGCGAGGAGCCGCTGACCGCGGTCGCCGAGTCCTGTCGCGAGCGCGACGCCGCGGCGCTGGCGGTCCCGACCGACGTGACCGACGACGGAGCCGTCGAGGCGCTGGTCGCCGCGACGACCGAGCGGTTCGGCCGCCTCGACGTGGTCGTGGTCGCGGCGGGCGTCGGCGAGGAGCGCGACCGGTCTCTCGACTCGCTCCCGGTCGAGCAGTTTCGGCGCGTGACCAGAACCAACGTCGACGGTACGTTCCACACCGCACGGGCGGCGTTGCCGGCGTTGCGGGCGACCGAGGGGTCGCTGGTGTTCGTCGGGAGTTTCAAGGGCAAGTACCCGAGCGCGTCGACGCCGGTGTACGCCGCCTCGAAGTGGTGGTTGCGCGGCTTCGCGGCGAGCGTGGCGGCCCGGGTCGGCCCCGAGGGCGTCGGCGTCACGGTCGTCAACCCCTCGGGCGTGCCGACGGGGTTCGGAAGCGAATTCCGCGACGCGACCAACGCCGACCGACTGGACCCCGAGACCGAACTCGACGCGACCGACGTGGCCGACGCCGTCGCCTTCGCCGCCCGGCAGGAGTCGCCGGCGACCGTGACGGAACTCGACCTGAACCGCCGCGATATCCTCGCGCGGTTCTGAGCGGGGCCGCTAGAGAGTCGTGGCTGCCGCGCTCACACCAGTCGTTCGATCGTCCCCTCGAGTTGCGAGCGGGCGGCGTCGGCGTCGACCTCGGGGAGCGCGAAGCTCGTCTTTCGCTCGTCGGCGTCGGCGAGCTCGCTGAGCAGGCCCGCGCGGCGGTCGACCTCGGCGTAGACGGTCAGCGCCTCCGGGGACGGGTCGAACACGAGTTCGAGTTCGTCCAGGTCGCCGCGGAAGGGGCCGCCCGCGGGGCGGAACTCGAACTCCTGGACGAAGCGACGGTCGGTGTAGCGGGCGTACGGGTCGGCCTCGCAGTCGGCGGTCCGGAACGACAGGCCCAGATCCTCGGCGGCGTCGAAGACCGTCTGCATGCGCTCGGTGGGCCGGACGTCCAGCCGGTCCTCGTCCTCGGGGTCGACGGCCATCCCGATCTCCAGGTCGGTGTCGACCCAGACGCCGGCGTCGCCCATCGTCAGCGGCGTCGCGTAGGGGATATCCATGGTCGTCTCGTAGCTCGTCGACTCGTCGGGCTCGACGGTGAACCCGTCGGTGAGATGCAGCCGGTCGACGGTCGCTTCCTCGTAGCCCTCCTCGCCGCGGTAGCGGGTCTCGACTTCCAACTCGATCCGGTCGACGGTCTGTTCGGCGTCGCCGCCCTCGACTTCCACGACGGCGTCGACCGAGTCGCCCGGCCGGACGGACTCCTTCGCCAGAACCGTGTCGACGGTCGCGTTCCCGATGCCGACTGATGCGAGAATCTTCTTCATCCGATCCGATATTTCGTGCGGCTCGACAGATAAATGTACGTGCGCTGGAGACGGAACGGTGGTCGGGCGGGGGGCGAGTCCGCAGGGCGCGGAACACGAGCAGTGCCAGCGCTCGCCCCGTCGGGGCTCCGGCCGGTAGCGGTGTCGGCATGCGGGATCGGCTGGAACGTGCGTCGGCGCGGACAGGTGGGTACGCCCGTAGGCGCCCGGGACGGACGGTTCGGATCCGCCGAAACCGCGCTACGCGGCCACGCGCGGGCTCGCGGGCAAAGAAGGGACTTTTTAACGGATGGGGGCGTAGCCGCGGGCAAGATGTTCAACGCTATCGTGAGCGCGGACACGCTCCGGACGACACTGGACTCCGTGAGCGTGCTGGTGGACGAGTGCAAGATCCACCTCGAAGAGGAAGGCCTGGAGATCCGGGCGGTCGACCCCGCCAACGTCGGCATGGTCGACCTCGAACTGTCGGCGTCGGCCTTCGAGTCCTACGAGACCGACGGCGGCGTCATCGGCGTCAACCTCTCGCGGCTGGAGGACATCGCGGGCATGGCCGACGCCGACCAGCTGGTCCACCTCGAACTCGACGAGGAGACCCGCAAGCTCCACATCGCCATCGACGGCCTGGAGTACACGCTGGCGCTCATCGACCCCGACTCCATCCGCCAGGAGCCCGACCTGCCGGACCTGGACCTCGCGGCCGAGATCGTCGTCGAGGGGCGGGATATCGACCGCGCGGTCACCGCCGCGGACATGGTGAGCGACCACATCGCCCTGGGCGTGGACGACGCCGACGAGTACTTCTACGTCGACGCGGAGGGCGACACCGACGACGTCCACCTCGAACTCACCCGCGACGACCTCATCGACCTGACGGCGGGCACGGCCCACTCGCTGTTCTCGCTGGACTACCTGAAAGACATGAACAAGGCCATCCCGAAGGACGCCGAGGTGCGGATGGAACTCGGCGAGGAGTTCCCCGTCAAGATGCACTTCGACATCGCCGAAGGCGAGGGTCAGGTCACGTTCATGCTCGCACCGCGCATCCAGAGCGACTGAACCACCGTCCGCGCTCCGATTTCTCAGCCGGTCGTCGCCGCTCCCGCCAGCGGCGCGTCCCGACAACGGTAAACGGGACGGCCGTGTAGCGCGGGTGAATGACCGAGCCCGCCGGCGACGACCTCGGGGTCGACGGGGAGTTGTCGCTCCCGCCCTCCCGCGAGCGCGGCGAGGGAGAGGTTCACGTTCTCGGCACCGCACACGTCTCCGAGCAGAGCGTCGAAGAGGTCGAGGAGACCATCGCCGAGCGGCGACCCGACGTGGTCGCCGTCGAACTCGACGAGGGGCGCTTTCGCCAGCTCAAAGGCGAGACCCCGGACGACATCGACCCCGGCGACATGCTCCGGGGCAACACCGTCTTCCAGTTTCTCGCCTACTGGATGCTCTCGTACGTTCAGACCCGCATGGGCAAGAAGCTCGGCGTCGACCCCGGCGCCGACATGTTGGCCGCCGTCGATTCCGCCGAGGAGCACGGCCTCGGCGTCGCCCTCGTCGACCGCGACATCCAGCTGACCGTCCAGCGCTTCTGGGCCAGACTCAGCCCGCTGCGCAAGGTCTCGATGCTCGGCAACCTCACTCTCGCGGTCGGGTCGCCGATCGCCGTCGGTGCCGGCCTGGGTCTCTCCCTGGGCCTGTTCGTCGGCTTCTCGCTCGCGATGGTCGGCGCGGGCGCCCTCGGGTTCGCGAGCGCCGACTTCGTCGCCGCGCTGGGGCCCGGGACCGTCGCACTCGCGGGCGGCCTCGTCGGCGGCGCGATCGGTGGCGTCGTCCTCTGGAGCCTGCTCGAACCGTGGCTCGTCGAGTGGCTCGAACCCCTGCCCGTCCCGAACACCACGTACGTCAGAGCTGCGGTCGGCGTCATCGTGGGCTCGGCGGCGGGCGTCGCGGTCGCCGCCGGCGGCGGACTCGCGTTCGGCCCGCTCTCGGTGTCCAGCGACCGGTTGACCGGGCTGGGCGGGTTCGTCCTCCAGGCCGGGACCGGCGTCCTCGGCGGTGCCCTGAGCGGCGCGGCCCTCGGAGCGCTCGGGGGCGCCGTCCTCGCGACGTTCCTGCCGGAGGAGGAGGACTTAGAGGAGATCGACATCGACGAGCTGACCGACGCGGACGTGGTGACGGCGATGATGGAGGAGTTCCGTCGGTTCGCCCCCGGCGCCGCCGAGGCGCTCATCGACGAACGCGACGCCTTCATCGCTCACCGACTCGTCGCGCTGCGGGAGGCGGGCTACAGCGTCGTCGCGGTCGTCGGCGCCGGCCACCGCGAGGGTATCGAGGGCTACCTCGCGGACCCGCAGAGCCTGCCGCCGATGGAGTCGCTGGTCGGCGAGGCCTCCGGGACGAGTCTCACCGGGTATCTCTACAAGGCGGTCGGCTACCTGCTCACCGTCGGCTTCCTCGTCTTTTTCGTCCTGCTGGCGCTCGGCGGGGCGAGCAACGCGTGGCTGGTCGAGTTGTTCGTCGCGTGGTTCGTCGTCAACGCACTGTTGGCGGGCGGGCTGGCGAAGCTCGCGGGCGCGACCTGGCCCAGCGCGGTCGTCGGCGGCGGCGTCGCCTGGCTCACCAGCGTCAACCCGCTGTTGGCGCCCGGCTGGTTCGCCGGCTACGTCGAGTTGCGCTACGTCGACGTGAACGTCTCCGACATCGGGCGGCTCAACGAGATCATGGACGACGAGACGGCGCCGGTGAGCGAGATCTTCGCGCGGATGCGACAGGTCCCGCTGTTCCGACTGATCCTGGTCGCCGGGCTCACCAACGTCGGGAGCATGATCGCGAGCCTCGTCGTCTTCCCGCTGATCCTGCCGATGCTGTCGGCGCCGATCGGCGGCGTCGACGCCATCCCTGGGCTGTTGCTCGACGGCGCACGCAACGGCTGGGGGATCGTCTGGGGTGTCGTCTCGTGAGCCGACGCGGCGGGGCGGCCGGTCGGTCCCCTCGCGGCGGTCGGCGAGCGCCGGGTGGCGACCGCGGCTGGCACGGGATCAGTTTCAGCCGGCGCGAACTCCGGGACCTGGGGATCGCGTGGCTCGCGCTGGGCGTCGCGTTCATGCTGTTCATCGATCGGTCGCTGGTCGAAGCGGTCACACGAGGGACGGTCGCGCCGTCGACGATCGCGATCGCGCTGGCCGTCTCGTTGGCGAGCGTCGGTGTCGCCTTCCTCCTGCACGAACTCGCGCACAAGGTCGTCGCCGTCCGCTTCGGCCAGGTCGCCGCGTTCCGGGCCGACTACGGCATGCTCTTTCTCGCGGTGATGTCGGCGCTGGCGGGCTTCCTGTTCGCCGCGCCCGGTGCCGTCGTCCACCGCGGCCGCATCACCGCCCGCGAGAACGGCCTTATCGCGCTGGCCGGCCCGGTCACGAACGTCGGCCTCGCTGCCGTCTTCCTGCCGCTGTTCCTGTTCGGCCCCGGCCTGCTCGGCCTCGTCGGCCAGCGCGGCCTCAGCATCAACCTCCTGCTGGCGGGGTTCAACATGATCCCCTACGGCCCGCTGGACGGCCGCAAGGTCCTGGGCTGGAGCAAGCCCGTCTACGTCGCCGCCGCCGTCCCCATGCTCGCGCTCGCGCTGTACGCGCTGGTCGGCCTCGGGCTCTGAGAGCGAACAACGCACTTCTCGCTGGCGCCCCAAGCGCCGCCGTGACCCAGCCAGTTCCCGCCGAGGTCGAAGCGCTGTTGACCGGCGACCCCGTCGCGGCGCACCTCGCGACCTGCGTCGACGACCGGCCCCACGCCGCGCCGGTCTGGTTCCGCTACGAACCGGCCGAGGGCGACGACCGGCCGGTGATCGAGGTGATGACGACCGGCCGGAAGCTCGCGAACGTCCGCGAGAACCCCCGCGTCGCGCTCTCGATCCAGGAGAGCGACGCCGGCCACCCCGAGTGGACGGTCACCGTCCGCGGCACGGCGACGGTCGTCGCGGACGACGCCGAGACCGAGCGGGCCAACCGGCGGATCAACGAGCGCTACGGCGCCGACCCCGACGACTGGTCGGACAACACTCTCGTCCGGGTCGCCGTCGGGTCGGCGTCGCACCGGACCTACTGACCCGTCGCTTCCCCCGCCGGGGGACGAGCCGGTTCGGACCCAAATCCCGAAGTAACTGTACTCGCTGTAGTACCTATGGCACTCCCCCCGTGGCCGGTGGCGGCCTCGTTCGTGGCGGCGGCGGGGACACTCCTGTTGATCCGCTATCTGTGGCGCTACCGCGGCAAGCCGGGCGCGGACTGGTTCCTGGCGAGTCTGGGCGCGCAGGCGACCTGGAGCCTGGCGTACGGGGTCGCACTGGTGACCGTCGCCGAGCCGGTGCGGTGGGCGCTGGAGGTGGTCTCGTGGGCGGCGATGGCGGGCACCGGCGTCTACTTCCTGGCGTTCGCGCTGGCGTACACGGGACGCGGTGGCGTCGTCGACCGGGCGTGGCAAGGGTTCGCCGGGTTCCCGATACTCGTCGGGCTGATCGGGGCGACGAACCCGGTCCACGGCCTCGCATGGGCGGACTTCGAGGTGGTTCGGGTGCTGGGTGTCGCGGGCGCGACCTACGACATGCGGCTGTGGGCGCTGCTCGCTGCGACGGCCGGGGTCCTGCTGATCACCGTCGGGAGCCTCCTGCTGTTCGACACGGTCGTCAGCTACGGGCCGCTGTACCGGCGGGAGGCGGTCGCGGTGGGGCTGTCGACGTTCCCGCCGGTCGCGGCGGTGCTGGCCTGGCTCTACGGCGTCGGGTCGGTGACGGCGGTCAACCTCGTGACCGTCGCCTTCCTCCCGCACGTCGCGCTCGACGCCTACGCGTTCGTCGGCAGCGACATGTTCGAGTTCCACCCGGCGACCCGGCGAGTGGGCGAACGGGCGGCGATCGACGACCTGGGCGCGCCGGTGGTCATCGTCGACGAACAGCGCCGGGTCGTCACGCTCAACGGTGCCGCGGAACGGGTGTTCGGCGTCGAGAAGACGGCGGCGCTGACGCGGCCGCTGTCGGCGCTGCTCGGCGAGGACTGCGGCGATCCGACCGAGACCGAGACCGTGGCGGTGCAGTCGGGCGGGCGGCGGCGGGTCTTCACGGTGACGACGACGCCGCTGTCCGACGCCGGCGGGACCCACGTCGGTTACACCGTCGTCTTCCAGGACGTGACCGAGGAGCGCCGGCGCGAGCAGCGCCTCGGCGTGCTCAACCGGGTCCTGCGGCACAACCTCCGCAACGACATGACCGTCGTCCAGGGGTTCACCGAGGCCGCCGCGAGGGAGGTCGACGACCCCGAGATCCGCGGCATGCTCGACCGCGCCGATTCGAAGGCGACGGAACTGGTCGCGCTCGGGGAGAAGGCCCGGACCGTCGAGCGCGTCCTCGACAGCGATCCGCGCGCCGAACGGGTGGACGTGGCCGAGCTACTGGAGGCGGTGCGGGCGGAGCGAGTCGGCGCCGGGGCCGACGATGGCGCCACCGCGGCCGACGGGGACGGGGCGACCGTGACCGTCGAAGCGGCGGACGTGACCGTCACCGCGGACCCGGCGGTCCTGCAGGTCGTCGTCGGGACGCTGCTGGAGAACGCGCTGGAACACGCCGGCGAGGCGCCGACGGTGGTGCTGTCGGCCGAGCGCCGTGGGGACGCGGTGGCGGTCACCGTCGCCGACGACGGCCCGGGGGTGCCCGACCACGAGCTCGACGTGCTGACGGCGGGGGCGGAGTCGGCGCTCGAACACGGGTCGGGACTGGGACTGTGGCTGGCCGACTGGGGCGCGACGGCGCTGGGCGGCGACCTCTCGTTCGACACCCGCGACGGGACGCGGGCGACGGTCACCGTGCCGGACGCCGAGGAGGCGGGCCCGACCGGCGAGTCCTCGAGCGACGACCGCGGTCAGGCGCTCGCGTAGCCCGCGACGTCTTTCTCCTCGAGCTTGCGCTCGGCCTCGACGACGGAGTCGGCGGTCTCGCCGCTGTAACCCACGTCGCGGGAACGGCGCTCGAAGGCGTTGACGACGACCTGGCTCGTCTCCTCGTCGGTGACGCGGACGACGCGGTCGACGCCCATCTCCTTCAGTTCGGCCTGGGCACGCTTGATCGGTTTGGCGGCCTCGGGCGACGGCGGGGTGAACCCGGAGAGGTCGTTGACGATGTCGAACCCGTCGCGCAGCCCCTCGGCAGCTTCGACCGTCTCGTCGGCGGCGGTCTCCATCTCCGCCCGGTCCATCCGGCCGCTGAAACTCAGGGACAGTCGGTTCGTCCGCGGGTCTGCTTCTATCTCGTACATACCAGTACGTACCGTCCGATTCTCAATGGTAGGAATGCCTTACTCGTTAGGTGTCGGCGAAACCGTCGAATACCGCGCCGAAACGACTCAGAGACGGTCTTCGAGGACGGCGCCGAAGCCGGCGGCGCCGATACAGAACGAGAGAATTCCGCCGACGCCGGTGAGGACGAGCCCGCCGTTGAGCGCGGCGGCGACGAAGAGCGAGGCGGTCCAGTCGTCGCCTTCGCGGTCGACGAGCCGGTCGGCGATAGCGAGGAAGGCGACGGTCGCGCCGACGGCCCAGACGACGTAGGCCAGGAGGACCAGCGGGATCGCGACGAGGATGCCGAGGACGGTGATCACGAGGACGACGGTGACGAGCGCGAGGGCGATCAGCACGAGAAAGCCGTAGACGAACGAGCCGACGGGGTCGTCGACGACCGCGGCCATCCGGTCTTCGAGGAACTCCGGCGCGACGGCGGTGAGGATGGCGCCGACGACCAGCGTCGTCAGGAACGAGCCGAGGGCGCCGCGGACGACGTTGGCGAGGGGGTTCAGATCGATGTCGACGTTCACCTGCACCAACGCGTCGGCGACCGCCGCGAGCGCTGCGAGCATAGCCGGCGACGACGGCCGCCGGCAGTAAGTAGCCACCGGCACGATCGGGGCTCTGCTGGCGGCTCGATGCCGTCGAGTCGCGAGCGGTTCAGAGCCCGTCGACGCAGATGTCGACGAAGTTGCGCAGGATGGCCAGCCCGGTCTCGCCCGATTTCTCGGGGTGGAACTGGGTGCCGAAGACGGTGCCCCGTTCGTTCGCGACGATCGAGGCGAAGTCGGTCCCGTAGTCGGTGGTGGCGACTACCGCCGCGTCGTCGTCGGGCTCGGCGTAGTAGGAGTGGACGAAGTAGGCGTGGTCGCCGTTTACCCCTTCGACGATCGGGTGCTCGCGAGTCACGTCGAGTTCGTTCCAGCCCATGTGGGGCACCTTCAGGTCGCCCCGAAAGCGGACGTTGCGGCCCGGGACGAGGTCCAGCCCCTCGACGTCGCCCTGGCCCTCGCGTTCGGCCTCCTCGCTGGTGGTGAGCAGCATCTGCATGCCGAGACAGATGCCGAACAGGGGGGTTCCGGCCTCGGCCTGTTCGACCAGGGCGTCGCGGAAGGGGCCGGCGTTGTCCATGCCCTCGGAGAAGGCGCCGACGCCCGGGAGGACGATCCCGTCGGCGCCGGCGAAGTCGCCGGGGTCGTCGCTGAGCTCGACCGCGGCGCCCGCGCGTTCGAGCCCGCGCGTGACGCTGCGGAGGTTCCCCAGCCCGTAGTCGACCACGACGACCTCGGCCGCAGTCGCTCGCGTGTTCATACCCGCCGATACGGCGACCCCGGTCAAGTCGCTTTCCGTCCGCGCAAGCTTCGAGTGCGACCACGGCGGCCGTCGGCGCCCCGCCGCTCGGGCGGCGACGGGCGCAGTGGGAACACTTAATCGCGTCTCGTTCGGTAGTCGGGATGTGTTCGACAGACGAACGTTTCTCGCGAGTGCGAGCGCGCTCGTGGGCGCGAGCGCCGTCGGCGGGTGTCTCGACGCCGGGTCCACGACCGGGACACCCGGTCGCGACGTGGCGACGACCCGGGCCGGGACCGGGACTACGGACGCGGACGCGCTCGCGTTCGGCGGCGACCGCGAGGTCGACCTGTGGCTGTCGCCGAGCGTCCCCCAGCGGAACTTCTACGTGCAGTACGGGCCGGTCCGGGACTACCTGGGGACGAACCTCGAAGCGGAGTACCCGGTCCCCGAAGGGACGAGCGTCGATATGAACATCGGGAGCGACTACGGCGCCGTGATCGAGGCGCTGGGCGACGGGACGGCCGATATCGCCGAGACGGGCGCGTTCGCGGCGGCACTCGGGGTCGCCGCCGGCGACGCCGAGGTGCTCCTCCAGCGCAGGGGCTACGGGAGCTGGACCTACGAGAGCATCGTCGCGGTGCCGACCGACAGCGACGTCGAGCGCCTCTCGGAGTTGGCGGGGAAGACGGTCGCGTTCTCGAACCGCCTGTCGACGAGCGGCTGTCTGTATCCGCTCGCCGCCATGGCGACGACGGGCGGGCTGGACGTGGGCGACCTCCCGGCGGGCGACGGGTCGACGGCGGCGTTCGACACGCGATTTGCCGGGGGACACGTCCAGTCGTACGCGCTACTGGAGGCGAGGGAGGTCGACGCGGCGGCGATGGGGGGGTTCGTCCGCGACACCGGAACCGGCCCGACACCGACGGCGTTCGAGGCGACCGCCCGGACGCTGCACGAGGACACCGGGATCCCGCACGCACCCCTCGTCGTCGCGGCGGGACTGAGCGACGGCGCGAAGGACGCGCTCCGGCGGTCGTTCCTGAACGCGCCCGACCGGATCTACTACGGCGCCGACGGTCGTGACGGCACCGACGACGACCTGTGGTTCGACGCCGTCCGCGAGGCCGGCGTGGACGCCTACCAGCCGGTGGTGGACGTAGTCGACCAGCTCGACGTCGGGCCGGCGATCTTCGGATAGCGCGGCGGCCACTCAGAAGTCGCCGAGACGGGACTGGCCGCTCGACTCGTCGGTGAACTCCGCCGCCCGCTCCAGCGTGGAGGCGAACGTCTCGCGCTGTGAGGGGTCGTACAGCGTCGCTGCGGGGTGGACACAGACCAGCACGCGCCGGCGCTCGTCGCCGATCGCGGCCTCGACCACGTCGCCGGCCTCGCCGGTGACGGCCACGTCCCGTTCGAGCAGGTGTTCGGCGGGCACCTTCCCCAGCGTGACGACCACCTCGGGGTCGACGCGGTCGATCTCCGTCTCCAGATACCCGCGGCAGTTCGCGAGTTCCGAATCGGTCGGGTCGCGGTTGTCGGGCGGGCGACAGCGGACGCAGTTGGTGATGCGCACGTCGCCGCGGTCGAGTCCGGCGTCGCGGAGGCCGTCGTCGAGCACGTCGCCGGAGCGGCCGACGAACGGTTCGCCGCCCTCGTCCTCGTGCTGGCCGGGCGCCTCGCCGACGAACAGGAGATCCGCGTCGGCCGGGCCCACGCCGTTGACGATGCGGCTGCGACACTCGACCAGGTCGGGGCAGCGCTCGCAGGCGACCACGTCGAGTCCGTCCATCTCGGCCTCGGTCATGACTCACGGGTCGACCGGCACGACCATAATCGGGTCGGTCTCGCCGACCGGCAGGTCACCGACCGCCGTCGTCACCGTCGTCGCCGTCGCGCTCGCCGTCGTCGAGGTTCCCGTCGCCGCCGACGAACCGCTCGTCGGCCGCGCGGGCGGCCAGTCGAGCGACCCGCAGCGGCTCTGGTCGGCCGCCTTCGGGGGTGAACGCCCGAACCACCTCGGCGGCCTCGTCGGGGCCGAGGCCCGCGGCGCGGACGTAGACGGTGTCGTCGTCGAGGTCGACCGGGTGGCGCTCGGGCTGGCGGCGGTAGACGGCCAGTCGCTCGTCGAGCGCCTCGCCCTCGAAGGCCTCCCGGAGCGCGGGTTCGAGCCCGTCGCTGTCCTCGAAGGCGACGGCGAGGACGGGGCGGTCGACGCGCTCGCGGACGGTCGGCAGGTCGAAGAAATTGAACCACGCGGGCGCGATGCCCGCCAGCAGCAGGTATCGCGCGTCCTCGCGGCCGAGTCGGTCGACCAGCGAGACGACCGTCTCGGTGGCGTCGGTGCCGCCGACCGTGCAGGTGTCGAACGCGAGCCCGTCCACGACGCGACTCGCGCGGACGACGGCCGCCGCCAGCGTGCTGTGCTCCGTGCGGTAGGATTCGGCCACCCCGATGGCGCGAACCCCGCGTTTCACGTGTTCTCTTTGATGTCCTGTAGCCTGTCGAGCAGCTCGTCGTTCGACGCGTCGAACTCGTACTCGACGTCGCCGTCGTGTGTGTTCTCCGCTGTGTTGACGCCGTCGTCGTCCTCGAGGTCGGCGTCTAGCTCCTGGTTCTCCTGTTCTGATTCGTCGTAGCTCCCGAACCCCATACAGGTGATCGTTATACACTGATCGTGAAAAATCATACGCCCACCGGGAAGTAGCCGGCAATTAACCGATCGAACATCGAGTAACGCCGGACAAACGGAACGATCCTCGGACGGTACGCCCTCCCACGAACGGTAGTCAACAATTCACAGAAAAAACTGAACGCCCGTGTGACTAGGTATCGTGGCACTGGCCGCGGCTGAGTGATCGTGAAAACCCTCGATCTCGACCGTCTGGGGGTCGTTACCGTGGGTTCGTCGTTCGACGATCCGCGGATCGATCGGTGTTGTACTCTCTGAGACACGTCGGGGGTGGTTCGGACGGGGGTGCGGGCGAGCAGGGACCCAGTCGCGAGCGGGGCGGGCGGCGGGCGGACGGGGTGGGCGTCGAGCGGACAGGTCGGACGCGGCGGCGGACGGCGGAAAGACTCTCCGGGGGCGACTGCGGCGACCAGACAGACGGTTGATGGGACGCCCCGACGTTGATTACGGAGGCCTCGAAAGGGGGCGCCATGACAGACGTGGAGATCACGGACGTACAGGCGACACAGGTCGACGCGGACTGGACGTGGACGTTCGTCCGGATCTACACCGACGCGGGCGCCACTGGCACCGGTGAGTGCTACTGGGGGCCGGGCGTGGCCGACATCGTCGAGGACTCCCTGGAGTGGCTCGTGGGCGAAGACCCTCGCGACGTCGAGCCGCTGGTGCACAAGCTCTACGAGATCCACTCGGCGACGGGGTCGCTGGCGGGCGCGACCGTCAGCGCCATCTCCGGCATCGACATCGCGCTGCACGACCTGGCCGGTAAACTGGAGGAACAGCCGGCTTACCGACTGCTGGGCGGAGCCTACCGTGACGAGGCGCGGATCTACGTGGACTGTCACGCCGGCGCGCACCTGGGCGGCGCCCACGAGAACGCAAAGCCCGACGAGTTCGACCGCGACATCTACGCGCCCGAGAGCTACGCCGACGCCGCCGAGCTGGTCGTCGACGAGGGCCACGACGCCATCAAGTTCGACCTCGACGCGAGCAAGCGCTACGAGAAGGACCGACACAACCGTCACCTCAACGCCGAGGCCATCGACTACAAGGCCAGTGTCGTCGAGGCGGTCACCGAACGCGTCGGCCACGACGCCGACGTGGCCTTCGACTGTCACTGGAACTACGCCGGCGACAGCGCCCGGCGGCTGGCCGCCGCCGTCGAGGACTACGACGTGTGGTGGCTCGAAGACGTGGTCCCCCCGGAGAACCTCGAAGTCCAGCGGGAGGTCACCCAGGCCACCGACACGACCATCTGCGCCGGCGAGAACGTCTTCCGGACCCACGGCGTGCGCGACATGGTCGAACGGCAGGGCGTCGACGTGCTCCAGCCGGACATGCCGAAGTTCGGCGGCATGCGCGAGACGGTCAAGGCCGCGAACCTCGCCGACGACTACTACATCCCGCTGGCGCTGCACAACGTCTCCTCGCCGCTGGGGACGATGGCCGGCGCCCACGTCGGCGTCTCCGTCTCGAACTTCCTCGCTCTGGAGTGGCACGGCCGCGACGACCCCGACTGGGACACCTTCGTCGAGGAGGACGTGATCGAGAGCGGGTCGATCCCCGTCTCCGACGAGCCCGGCCTGGGCGTCACCCTCGACCTCGACGCCGTCGAAGAACACATGAAAGACGGCGAGACGCTGCTCGACGAAGCGTAGCCGAAGTCACGGGGGCTAACGGCGCCCGTCCAGTTAGTCGCATGACTTTTATCCCGGGCGGTCGTAGCGACCGCGCATGAACCGAACGACCCTCCATCGACTGCTCGCGGTCGCGCTGGGCGTCGCCACCGGCGGCGGACTGTGGTGGTTCGACGCGAACCCCGGCATCGCCGGAGCCGCGGGGGTCAGCGTGCTCGTCCTCGCGCTCGTGCTGTCGCGAACCGTTCGGACCCACCCCGAGTTCACGAGTTCGACCGGACGCTGGGAAGACAGCAAGTGGACCGCGGCCGGGCAGTTCTTCGTCATCGTCGTCGCGTTCCAGGCCGTCTTCTCGGCGTCCGTCGGCCTGCCCGACCAGATCGGCCTCCACGTCGTCCTCCTCGCCACCTACATAGTCGGCTACTTCCTCGGCGGCCTCGACGCGCTGGACCGGAGCGACCGCGAGGCCGCCCGCGAGGGGTCGTCCGGCGCCGTCGAGCCGGCCGACGACTGATCGTCCGGCCAGTTCGGCGGGCTGTTCCGTCGGAGCGACACGGGTAATACTTTTCAGGTATTACGACTGACGTAATATCAGAGCGATGCCGCGAGTCACGACCAAGGGGCAGGTGACGATCCCGAAGGAGATCCGCGAGGAGTTGGGGATCGAGCCCGGCGACGAGATCACGTTCGAACCCGCGGACGGCGGCTACGTGATCCGCAAGGAGGCGCCGACGACCGAGGCGGGCGAGGACCCGTTCGAACGCTACCGCGGGCGGGCCGAGAGCGACGAGACGATGACCGACCGGATGACTCGCCTTCGCGGCGAGTTCCCCAGAACGGTCGGCGACGCGGCGGAAAGCGTCTCCGAGGGCGAAGCGGACGGTGAGGACGAGCCGTGACGACCGCGGTCGATACGAACGCGCTACTGGCGCTCCTCTACGAGGACGAGCACGCCGACGAGAGTGAGCGGGCTCTCCGGCGCGCCTATCGCGACAGCCGACTCGTCGTCGCTCCCATCGTCGCCGCCGAGTTGGCCGCGGACGGGCAGTTCGCGGACCGGTCGGCGCTGGACCGATTCCTCTCCGATTTCAGCATCCGAATCGCGGAACCCTCGGCCGAGGCGCGGTTCGCGGCGGGTGAGGCGTTCGCTCGATACGTCGACCGACGCCCGGACGGCCTGCAGTGTCCCGCGTGCGGCTCGGAGCGGGCGGTCGAGTGCGACGACTGTGGCCGCTCGCTCGCGCCGCGCCAGCACGTCGCCGCGGACTTCCTGATCGGCGCTCACGCGAGCGCCGACGCGGACGCCCTCGTGAGTTTCGACAGCGGATTCTACGGAACGTATTTCCCGTCGTTGACAGTCTATCCGGAGTGAGAGGACGGCCGTCGCTGCCTGCCCCTCTACTCGCCGCTCATCGAGCGATACTGGTCGCGCAGACCCTTCAGATACCCCACCGCGAACAGCCGACCCTTGTCGTGGTAGCCCGGCGAGGCGTTGTCCTCGCCGGCCATCGTCGGGCAGTGGTCCGGCCGCAGCGGCCCGTCGAAGCCGATCTCCTCGTAGGCGCGGATCGCCGCGGCCATGTCGGTCGGGCCCTCGTCGTGCCACACCTCGGTGAAGTCGTCGCTCGTCCCCGCCACGTCCCGGAAGTGTGCGAAGTGGATCCGGTCGCCGAACTCGCGGATCGCCGCCGGCACGTCAGCGCCCATCGCCGCGAAGTTGCCCTGGCAGAGCGTGATCCCGTTGTGCTCCGAATCGTGCAGATCCATCGCGCGCCGGTAGGCCTCCGGACTGGTGACGATCCGCTCGACGCCGCGGATCGGGGAATGGGGTGGGTCGTCGGGGTGCAGCGCGAGTTTGACCCCGGCCTCCTCGGCGACGGGGACGACCTCGTCGAGGAACTGTTCGAGATTGGCCCACAGCTCCTCGGCGCTGGCGCCCCGAAGCTCGGGACCGCGGTCCATCTGGGCGTGGTCGTAACGGGTGACGAGCGAGCCGCCGCGACCGCGTACCGACCGCGACGTGCGGAGTACTTTCAGCGGGGCCATCCAGACGTAACACCACACGTCGATACCGACCCGGCCCATGTTCCGCAGCAGCGTCTTGACGGTCTCGATCTGCTCGTCGCGGCCTTCGCGGCCGAGGATGGCGTCGTCGAGCGGCGGGCGGTCCTCGATCACGGCCAGGTCCAGGCCGGCGTCGGCGAACCGATTTTTCAGTTCCAGCAGCGCCTCGAACTCCCAGGGGTCGCCGTCGGCGTCTCGGGGGAGCCCCGAGACGGCTCGCGAGAGCCCCATCTGTCTCGCCAGGTCCCACCGCTCGGTGGGCTCGGTCGACATGAAGACGGTGTACTCCATACTCTTCGCCTGCGACCGGCGGAGCAAAACCGTTCGGTTGGTCGCGGTTCGCTCCGGGCTCGGTGCTCCGGCTGCGGGGCGTGACTCCGGGCGGACCCGTCGCTACGCCGTGTCCTCGGAGACGCGGTCGGCGAGGTAGACGTCGGCGTCGGGGTTCTGGTCGGCGTCCTCGACGACGTCGCCCTCCTCGCGTGCCTGGGCGATCAGCCCGCGAGCGGACCCCCGGTCGACGCCGCCCAGAAGCGTCAGCGCCTCGACGACCGCTCGCTGTGGCACGCCCTCGCCCGGGCCGCCGCGGTCCAGGTCCTCCAGATAGGCGGGCTCTTCGTCCTGCACGAACGCGACGTACTCGGTGACGTCGGTCGAGCCGCCGAGCGCGTCGTGCCACGCCGCCGGGAACAGGCTGATCCGGCCGTCGCCGACGGCGTAGTAGACGCCGCCGGTCCACCGGTCGGCGTCGGTCGTCTCGGCGTCGACCCCTTCCAGAAACGCCTCGGCGTCGAAGGCGTAGTCGTCGCGGTCGGCCAGCGCCCCGGCGTAGGCCCCGACGGTCGCCCGTTCCACGCCGCGGCCCTCGTGGGCGCGCTCGACCCGCTCGATCACGTCGCGCGGTCCCGCCGTCGCCCCTTCGCGTACGATCTCGTCGACGACCGCTGGATCGGGATCTGTCACGGGGGTGGTTGGGGTGACAGTCGCATAAGTCACCGGACTGCATCCCGACGACGGTCGAATGCGGGGGGCGAGAGGGAGGTGCCGTGAGCGGGCCAGCCGGGCGGTATTAAGTCCGAGCGAGCGGAACCGGAAGCAATGCGAAACGCGCTGGTCGTCGCCGACGACCTCACCGGAGCGATGGATACGGGCCACGGCTTCGCCGAACGCGGTCGGGGCGTCCGAGTTCGCCGGTCGGTCGACACCGACGGCGCCGACCGCGGACCCGACGCCGACGTGCTCGTCGTCGACACCGACGGTCGCGACGCCGACCCCGAGACGGCCGCGACGGCGGTCGCCCGTGCGGTCGAGACCGAGCCCGCCGACCTGGTGTACAAGAAGGTGGACTCCACGCTGCGCGGGAACGTCGTCGCCGAAGTCGACGCGGCCCTGGCGGCGACCGGCGCGGATCTGGCGGTCGTCGCGCCGGCGTTCCCGGCGACCGGCCGGACCACGGAGGACGGCCGCCACCTCGTCGACGGGACGCCGCTGGCCGACGCGGGCTACGGCGTCGGCGAGTCGGACCTCGGCGAGTACTTCGCCGCTTCGGAGTCCCCCGTCGTGCGCCTCGACATCGCCACCGTCGAGGCGGGCCCGGCGGCCGTCGCCGAGCGCCTGACCGACGGCGCCGCGGGCAGGCGGCCGACGCTCGTGGTCTGTGACGCCCGTACCGACGAGCACCTCGGCGCGATCGCGGCCGGCGCGGCGTCGCTCGAGACGGCCCCGCTCTACGTGGGGAGCGGCGGGCTCGCGGCGCAGGTGGCCGTGCCGGGCGAGGCCGGTGCGCCGTCCGGCGTGTCGGTCGACCCCCGTCGGTCGGGCGTCCTCGGCGTCGTCGGGAGCGTCAACGAGCGAACGCTCGACCAGCTGGCGGCGGTCGACGACGAGGCGGTCGTCGCGCTCGATCCCGCCGCGGCCGTCGGCGACCCGGCGGCGGCGGGCCGCGCGGCCGCCGAGTCGCTCTCGGCGCTGCTCGACTGGCGCGGGCGGGCGGTCCTCACGGCCGCGACCGGCCGCGAGGACGTGGCCGCGGCCGAGCGAGCGGCCGAGCGCCTGAACGGAGCGGTGGCGGCCGCCGACCGGGTCGCCGGGGCGCTCGCGGCGGCCGCGCGGGCGACCGTCGACGCGTCTCCGCCGGCCGGACTCGTTCTCACGGGCGGCGACGTGGCGGGGGCGGTCCTCGACGCGCTGGCGGCCGAGGAGATCCGCCTTTCCGGCGAGTCGGTCGCCGCGGGCGTCCCCGAGGGTCGGGTCGCGACCGGGCCGGCGGCGGGGACGCGGGTGGTCACGAAGGCCGGCGGCTTCGGAACGGAAAGGGCCATCCTCAACTGTCTGGACGCGGTGGGTCGGTAGCATGGAGCGACCGACCGTCGCCGTGACGATGGGCGACCCCGCCGGCGTCGGCGCCGAGGTGGTCGTCGAAGCGTACCCGAGCCTGTGCGACGCCGCGACGCCGCTCGTCGTCGGCGACGCCGACGTACTGGCCGCGGCCGTCGATATCTGCGACAGCGACCTGACCGTCGAGCGCGTCGACTCGCCGAACGCGGCGAGTGCGGACCCCGGAACGATCCCGGTGCTCGACCTGGACAACGTCGACGCCGACGCCCTGACCTACGGCGAGGTCCGCGAGGACTACGGCGCGGCCAGCCTCGAATACGTCGAGCGCGCCATCGAGCTGGCGACCGACGGGGCCGTCGACGCCATCGCGACCGCGCCGATCAACAAGCAGGCGACCCGCTGTGCCGGCAGCACCCACGCCGGCCACACGGGGATGCTCGCCGACTACACCGATACCGACGAGTACGCGATGATGCTCGTCGAGGGGCTCTCCGACGACGCCGACGGGAGCGTCGACGCGGACCTGATCGTCACGCACGTCAGCACGCACGTCCCGCTGACCGAGGCGTGCAACCGCGTGTGTCGCGGCCGTGTCCGGACGACTATCGACGTGACCCACGAGGGGCTGCGCGACCTGGGCATCGACGACCCGACCATCGCCGTCGCGGGGCTCAACCCCCACGCCAGCGACGGCGGTATCCTCGGTATCGCCGAGGGCAGCGAGATCGAGCCAGCCGTCGAGGACGCCCAGGCGGACGGACTGGACGTACACGGCCCCGAATCGCCCGACACCGTCTTCGCACAGGCCGCGGGCGGCGCCTCCGACTGCGTCGTCGCGATGTACCACGACCAGGGCCACATCCCGATCAAGATGCTCGGGTTCGCCAGCGACGACGCCGTCTCCGGCGTCAACGTCACCGTCGGCCTGCCGATCGTCCGCACGAGCGTCGACCACGGCACCGCCTTCGACATCGCCGGCGAGGGGTGCGCCAGCGAGGCCAGCATGGTCGACGCGGTCGACCTGGCCGCCCGGATCGCCCGCAACCGCGCGCGCCGCGAGGGCGCCCCCGACCCCGACGACTCCTCGGCTCCGGACGCGGGGAGCGACTGATGGAGATCGAGTTCCCCGACGCGGAGGCGCTCGCGGAGACCAACGACCACACCGTCGACGACCTCCCTCGGTTCGCCGTCGCGCGCCGCGAGCGCGACCCCGAGACCGTCGCCAACGTGGCGGCGGCCGCTCGCGAAGCGGTCGACGCGATCGATGGATTCGACGGCCTCGACGCCGGGTCGTCGGTCGCGGTCACCGCCGGCAGTCGCGGGATCGAGGAGATGCCGTCGGTCCTCGCCGCGGCGGTCGACCGGCTGGCCGAGCGGGGGTTCGAGCCGTTCGTGGTCCCGGCGATGGGGAGCCACGGCGGCGCGACCGCCGACGGGCAACGGGAGACGCTCGCGGCGCTGGGGATCACCGAGGAGACGCTCGGCTGTCCGATCCGCTCGTCGATGGCCGTCGAGGCCGTCGGCGAGGACGACCTGGGTCGGCCCGTCTACGCCGCCGTCGACGCCCTCGACGCGGACGCGGTCCTGCTGGCCAACCGCGTCAAGCCACACACCGACTTCAGGGGCGACGTGGAGAGCGGGCTGGCGAAGATGGCCGTGGTCGGCCTCGGCAAGCACCGCGGCGCGGAATCGCTGCACAACGCCGCTATCGCCACGGACTTTTCCGACGTGATCGCCGACCGCTACGAGGTGTTGCGCCGCGAGGCGCCGATCCTCGGCGGGGTCGCACTCGTCGAGAACGCCCACCACCGCGCCGCGCGGATCGAGGGGGTCGAGGCGGCCGCCGTCCTCGACCGCGAACCCGAACTGCTCGCGCTCGCTCGCGAGCACCTCGCCACGCTCCCCGTCGACGACCTGGACCTGCTGGTCGTCGACGAGATGGGCAAGGACAAGTCCGGAACCGGGATGGACACGAACGTCCTCGGCCGCTACGACTTCCACGGCGAAGCCGAGCCCGACGAGCCGTCGATCACTCGCGTCTACGCCCGCTCGCTGACCGACCCCTCCCACGGCAACGCCCTCGGGGTCGGCCTGGCGGACTTCGTCCACCGGGATCTCGTCGCGGACGTGGACTTCGCGGACACCTACGTGAACATCGTCACCAGCGGCGAGCCCCGGCGAGCGAAGCTCCCGTTCGTGGTGCCCGACGACGCGACCGCACTCCTGCTCGCCGCCTCGACCACGGGCGTCGCCGACCCCGCCGAGCTGCGGATCGCGCGCGTTCCGAGTACGATGGACCCCGACTCGCTGGTCGTCTCCGAGCCGGTCGCAGCCGAACTGCGCGAGCGGGACGACGTGACCGTCGGGCCGCTCGAACCGCTGGACCTGTCCGACCGGACGCTGGCCGCGGACCCCTACCGCTGACCGCGGTCAGCGGCCGGTTCAGAGCTTCTCGGAGCGTCTGGCCTGTTTCGCGCGCCGGTCGAGCTGTGCGAAGCGGTTCTCGGCGGCGTCGGCGAGGCCGGGCGGCAGGCCGTCGCGAGCGGCTTCGAGCCGCTCGGTCGCCCGCGCGAGCCGCATCGCGACGGCGTCGATCCGCGCGTCGGCGCCCTCTCCGTTGCCCGATTCCGCCTGTTCGGCGGCTCTCCGGGCGCCATCGGCGATGGCTTCGAGGACCTGGACGAACCCGCGCAGGGAGTTGCCGGGCGCGCCGCCGTCGTTCCCGCCGCCGTTGCCGTTGCCCGGCGCATCGTCGTCGCCGTCGCTGTCGTCGTCGAGTTCGGCGGCCACTTCGTCGCGGGTCTCGGCGGCGACTTCGGCGACGTAGCGAGCCAGCGAGGCCTTCCCGGTCTCGGGGCCCTCGACGCCGACCCGTTCGTCGGTCCCGTCCGCGGCGTCGGGGACCACCCGGACGGCGCCGACGGCGTCGTCGGCGTCCCTGACCTCCGCCGTGTAGGCGCCCCCGCGGTGGACGTAGACGGCGTCGGACCCGGACAGCGGGGCGTCGTAGAGCCGTCCCCCGAAGTCGTCTTCGACGGCGAGGTCCGTCAGCTCCGCCTCGCTGTCGGCCGGGTCGACGGCGAGTTTCGTCGCGTCTTCGCGGGCGACCAGTGCGACCGAACCGTCGGCGCCCGCCAGCGTCACACCCGGTGGGGCGGCCCCGTCGGTTCCGGAGGCGGCGACCTCGTCGCTCCCGGTCGTCGCGGTCTCGGTGGCCGCGTCCCCCACGCTGACCGTCTCGCTGTGGGGCGCGAGACCGGCGCCGTTGACGGTGAGTCGGTGCTCGCCGGCGGGCAGGTCGGTCACGGCGGCGACGCCGCCGAAGGTCGGGACTGCGACGGGGTCGCTCTCGACGAGCGCGACCGCTTCGACGCGGGACTCGGTGGTGGTCACGCCCTTCCCGTCGGGAGCGTCGGGGTCGGGCACCGCCTCGACGGCCCGCGCGAGCAGCGTGTTGACCGGTGCGGGGTCGCCGACGGCGTCGTAGCGGTCGGCGAGCGCCCGCCGGTGGGTCGGGTCGGAGATGTCGTTCGCGGGGTTCTCGTAGCGGGGTTGCTCCCAGGGGGCCTCGGGCGCCGTGAGGTGGCTGGCGACGGCGTCCTCGACGGCCTGCGGGACCGCGAACTCGAAGCTCAGTTGCGGGCCGGTAAAGGCCGCGAGGTGTTCGAGGTCGGCGGTCGGCGCGAGGTCGTAGGGCACGTCCGGGTCGGCGGCGGGACCCGGGACGTCGGCCTCGGTCTCGGGCCCGAACACGAGGCCGGTCGAGCGCTCGGGCACCTCGCCGGGCGGCGTCGACAGCGCGTCGTACGACCGGATCGTGTGTTCGGGCGGGAGCAGATCCGACCGCTCGACGGAAGGGAGCCGATCGTGTTCGTAGATCGGGGCGCCGTCGAGTTCGGGGACGACGAACGGGAGTCGGCCGCCCTCGTCGCGGGGGAGCCCGTAGGCCAGCGGGAGTTCCGCTACGTCCTCGATCCCCTCGATGGCGCTGTTGGTGATGTCGGCGAGCAGATCCTCGACCGAGAAGCGCTGGAACTCGTCGACGGCGTCGTTGGTCGACAGCGCGCTGGAATGGGAGCCCAGCTCAGAGAGGACCGCCGGCCGCCGGTCGGGGTCTGGGTCGAGGTACTCGTTGTTCGGCACCGACCGCGAGTGGGAGCTGGCGACGTAGAGCTGTGGATCACCGGTCTCGGTGTCGACGTAGACGTGCAACACCTCCCAGTCGTGCCAGTGGAAGTTCGTCGTGAACTGGTCGAAGGCGCCGTAGAACCAGTACTGGACGACCGCCAGCGGGGAGTCCTCGTAGGCGACGGCGTTGTAGAAGACCGCGGGGTCGGGCGGGGACTCGGGGTCGAACCGGTCGGTGTAGCCGTCGAGCGCCGCGAAGCCGTCGACGACCGTCTCGCCGTCGCGCTCGCGCTCGTACGGGCGGGGGTCGGTCGGGAACCACCGCTCGGCGGCGTCGAAGTAGAGCGCGGGCGCGAACCGCTCGGCCAGCTCGCGGGCGCGGTCGTCGGCCACCGGCGTGGTCGTCCCGTCGGCACCGCGCTCGAAGGCGCCACAGCCGGCCAGCGCAGCCCCGGCGGCGATCGACCCCAGCAGCGTCCGGCGAGTCACGGCGGGGCCGCCCCCCGGCGACCGCTCCGAGCCCTCGCCGGTCGGTCGTTCCCCCGTCACCGTCTCACCGTCCGAACCTGCCCGGCCGTCGACGGTCGACGCCTCACCGCCCGTCGGCTCGGTCCAACCCCATCCGAGAATCGCATTGCCGGGTATTCGGGCGTCGGCGGAAATGCCTTGTGACGCGCCCGAGGCCCGTCGGTCGCGACGTCCGTCGACCGGCCCGACCCCCCCGCGGCGCGAACGTTTATTCGCCGGCCGATACAACGTGTCGCCCATGTTCGAGTCGCGCGTCGACGATGGGGGACGTCCCGCCGATAGCGGGCCGTGCGGCGCGGACGAGTGGTCGTCCGCGGTCGACGAGTGGCCGTCCGGCGTCGACGGGGGGTCGTAGCGTGGTCGCCGTCGGCTCCTGGGCGCTGGTCGTCCTCGCGACGCTGGTGAGCCTCGGCACCGCGTGGGCGCTGGGCGCCAACAGCAACTCCCCACCGTTCGCCCCCGCCATCGGCGCCAACGCCATCTCGACGATGCGGGCGGCCTTCCTCATCGGCATCCTCGCCGCCGCCGGCGCGCTCACGCAAGGAGGGTCCATCTCCGAGACCGTCGGCGCGGGCCTCATCGACGGCGTCGTCATCACGTCGCAGGCCGCCACGGCCGGTCTGCTCACCGCCACCGCGTTCATGGCCTTCGGAGTCTACTCCGGCTATCCCGTCCCCGCCGCCTTCGCGACGACGGGCGCGATGGTCGGGGTCGGCCTCTCGCTGGGCGGCGACCCCGCCTTCGACACCTACCGCCGGATCGCGACGTTCTGGGTGCTCGTGCCCCCCGTTTCGGGTGGACTCGCCTACCTGACCGCGACGGTGCTCCGCCGGGACGACATCCCCGAGACCGTCGGCGTCCCCCTGCTGGCGGCCGTCGTCGGCGCCATCGTCGCCAACGTCCAGCTGAGCGTCATCCCCTCCGGCCCCGACGCCACGCAGAACTCCCTGGCCGGGCTCGGTGCGGACATCGTCGACCTGTCGCCCGTCGCCGGCGTCGACCCGATGGTCGCCGTCGTGACGGTCGCGTTCGCCGTGCTGAGCTTTCAGTTCATCCGACAGCGGACGCAGGACTCCGTCGACAAGGGGATCCGGACGTTCCTCGTCGTCCTCGGCAGCGTCGTCGCCTTCTCCAGCGGCGGGAGTCAGGTCGGGCTTGCCACCGGTCCCCTGGAGAACCTCTACAGCGCCCAACTCAACCTGCCGGGCATCGTCCTGCTCGCCATCGGGGCTGTCGGCATCCTCGGCGGGGCGTGGATGGGCGCACCGCGCCTGCTGCAGGCGACCTCCCGCGAGTACGCCTCGCTGGGCATCCGCCGGTCGATCGCCGCGCTCGTTCCCGGCTTTATCATCGCTCAGCTGGCCATCGCGCTGGGGATCCCGATCTCGTTCAACAACATCATCATCTCCGGCGTCATCGGCGGCGGCCTGGCGGGCGGGTCCGCGGGCGTCTCCCGCCGGAAGATCGGCGTGACGCTGGCGTTCTGGGTCATCACGCTCGTCTCCTCGATCGCCGTCGGGTTCGGACTGTACCGGGTGTTCGCGGCGGTCCTGGGCGGCTGACGCCGAGACGGTGCGTCCGTCGCGACGGTCCCGACCCGGGGAGCGTCGGCGAATTCCGCGTTCGCCGACCGACCACGCGACAACACTTAGGGCCGCGGCGACCGCTCGTGGGGTATGCCCGAGGCCGACCGGCCGAACGTTCTCTGGATCGCGATGGAAGACACGACACCGCGCCTGGGGTGTTACGGCGACGATCTCGCTCGAACGCCCGCGATCGACGGGCTCGCGGCCGACGGGCGGCGCTACCCAAACGCCTTCTCGACCGCGCCGGTCTGTGCCCCCAGTCGCTCCGCGGTGATGACCGGCTGCCATCAGAACGCCATCGGCACCCAGCACATGCGGACGACTCACACCAGCGACGACGCGCCCGGGCTTCCGACGCCCTACGAGGCCGTCCCGCCCCACTACGTGACGGCGGTCCCCGAACTGTTCCGGCGGGCGGGCTACTACACCACGCTCGACTCGAAGGCCGACTACCAGTTCGGCACGCCCGCGACGATGTGGGACCACCACGGGTCGGGCGCCGGCTGGCGCGACGACGCCCGCGAGTCCGACCAGCCGTTCTTCGCGATGGTCACCAACGGCGTCACCCACGAGAGCGGCCAGTGGGACCCCACCGAACCGGGGACCGACGACCAGTTCGGCGGGGCGGTCGCCGACCCCGAGACGGACCCCGACGCGGTCGAGGTCCCCCCGTACCTCCCCGACACCCAGACGACCCGGCTCGCAATCGCCCGTCAGTACGACAATATCGCTCGCTCGGACGCGTGGGTCGGCGACGTGCTCGACCGACTGGAGGCCGACGGGCTGGCCGAAGACACCATCGTCGTGCTCTGGAGCGACCACGGCGAGGGGCTCCCTCGCAGCAAGCGCTGGCTCTACGACGGGGGGATCCACGTCCCCCTGATCGTCCGCTGGCCCGGCGAGATCGACGCGGGGAGCGTCGACGACCGCCTCGTCAGCATGGTGGATCTGGGCCCGACGATGCTCGACGCCTGCGGCCTCGACGTGCCGCAGTACGTCGGTGGCCGCCGCTTTTTCGGCCCGAACGCCGACGACCGCGCGTACGTCTTCGCGGCCAGGGACCGCTACGACGAATCGTACGACATGGTGCGAGCCGTCCGCGACCACCGGTTCAAGTACGTCCGCCACTACCGGCCCGGGACGCCCTACCGCCAGTGGATCCCCTACCGGAATCGCCACCCGGTCATGCGGGAGATCCTCGACCGGGCACGCGAGGGCGACCTGGAGGGGGCCGAGCGGTGGTTCGACACGAATCGGCCCGCCGAAGAGCTGTACGACCTGCGGGCCGACCCCCACGAGGTCGACGACCTGGCCGACGACCCCGAGTACGCCGACGTACTGGACCGGATGCGCGGGGCGTTGGACGACTGGCGCGAGCGGGTCGGCGACGCCGGTGACGTCGCCGAGGCGGAGATGGTCCGAGAGCGCTACGGCGGGACGGACCAGCCCGAGACCGCCGCCCCGCGGTTCGTCGTCAACGCTCCGACCCACGACGAGCGAACGGCCAGGACGGCCGGGCTGGAACTCGACGGGCCGGCGACCCTCTCGCTGTACTGCGCCACCCAGGGCGCGTCGACGTGCTACGCGTTCGCCGACGAGACCGTCGACGAGGACGGCACCGAGCCGCGCTGGCGGCTGTACACCGGTCCGGTCGACCTGCCCGAGGGCGAAACCACCGTGCGCGCGAAGGCCGTCCGCTACGGCTTCGCCGAGAGCGACGAGCGGGTCGGCGTCTTCACCGTCTCGGCGTGAGCGCGTCAGAAAAGCTATCCGACTGGGCGGCCAACTCTCCGTCGATCGACCGAACAGCATGACAGACGACACGGACCGGCCGACGGCCGAGGGCCGCGCGGGCGACACCGAGACCGTCGGCGACCTCGTCGAGAAGATCCGGGCGCTGGACGACGACGGCGACCGCTCTCGGGGTGTGCTCCTCGACCAGCTCGCCGAGGTCGAGGAGCGTCTGCTATCGTTCGGCTGCGCGCTCGGCGGCGACCCCGACACCGTCGCGGACCTGCCGTTCACCGAGGAGGCGGGCACCGACCGGATGCCCGAACCGCTGTACGTCCGCCACGACACCGAGATGCTCAACCAGGTGACCGGCTGGCTCCTCCAGGAGCAACACATCGGTCTGGTCAGCCACTACGGCACCGGCAAGACCGCCTTCCGCGAGATCGTCCGCCGCGACCTCGGCGAACACGACGACTTCGTCGTCGCCGCGCTGGACAATCCACGCGAGACGACACCTCGGAAACTGTACGCGACCGTCCAGACCACGGCGGAATCGGCGGGGTACGAGGTCGAAGACCGGGACTACTGGCAGACCCGCGACGGCGTCCCCTGGGCCACCGAGGACGCCAAGGAGGCCGCCCGCGACCTCGTCGAGGACGTGCGCGCCGACGGCAAGACACTCCTCCTGGTCGTCGACGAGATCGAGGTGCTGCCCCCCGACATCCTCTCGACGCTACAGGTGGCCGGCGACATGGGCGTGCGCCTGTTCCTGATGGGCACGCCCGAGGGCAAAGAGCGCGTCGCCGACCTCCGGGGGACCCTGGACTCGCGGCTGCGCTACTACGAGGGCATCGAGCCGTTCGCCCCCGAGGACATCGCCGAGTACGTCGCCCGTTCGTTCGCCTACTTCCGCGACGAGCCCTACGAGGACCAGCCCGTCGAGCTGTTCACCGAGGCGGCGATCCGCGATATCCACGAGCGCAGCGAGGGCATCCCCCGCGAGGTCCGCATCGAGTGTCGGGAACTGTTCACCCGTGCGGCGTTCGTCTGGTATCGCACCGGTCAGGAGATCGACCGCATCCAGATCACCCCCGAACTCCGGCATCGCCGCTTCGGGATGGGCCGATGAGTACGTGGTCGGTCTGTTCCTGAGGGGGCTGTAGAGAACAGCAAGACCGCTGCTTGAGCGACCACAACCGGTAACCTCACCGCAAACAGCGTGAAAGCCCCCGCTATTTCCGGTCGAGGGGCTCGCTGCGCGCTTCACTCGCTCCGCTCGTTCCAGTGCTTGCTTCGCCCGTCTTCCCGGAAATAGCGGCCCCTTTCATTCCCACCCGTACAGACTGACCGGCCAAGCTACGCGGGCGGGAATGAAAGGGGCGGCCGTCTCGACGAACCCCGCCGAAGCAAGCACCGCAGGGAGTGTAACGACCGAGGAGCGTGGTTCGAAAGACGCCGCCGGCGTCTTTCGTCATCACGAGAGAGCTTCGCTCTCTCGAACGACAGCGAGGCGCGGGAGTCGAGACGGCCGGGGCTTTCACGCTGTTCGCGGCCCCGATCACGAGAGCGGTACGGTGCAGTGACTCCTCTCGACAAAATCGACTCCTACGACGGGTGCCGATGCTTGATCCGCTCGGCGTGGACGCCGGGAACCTCGCTCAGACAGTCCCGGCACTTCCAGGTCGGGTACACCTCGCCCTGCTCCTTGACGAGGTCCTGTTTGTACCGCAGGGTCGCCCCGCACTGGCAGGTGTAGGCCATATTGGAGCGGACGCGACGGGCGGGAATAAATCGCGCGGCGACCCCTGCGCGGGGAGCGGACCGGTCACCTCACCAGAATCTACAGGGGCCTGCCGGACGCACGTCCGGGTATGACCGCCACCGACGCGAGCCTGCTCGACCTCGCATCCGCGCAGTCGACGCGCCACACCGTCAACGGCGTCGACCTGCACGTCGTCACGGCCGGCGACCCCTCGAACCCGATGGTCGTCCTGCTGCACGGGTTCCCCGACTTCTGGTACGGCTGGCGCCACCAGATCCCCGCGCTGGTCGACGCCGGCTACTACGTCGTCGTCCCGGACCAGCGCGGCTACAACCTCAGCGAGAAGCCCCGCGACCTGGACGACTACCGGATGCGCGAGCTCTCCGGCGACGTGGCCGAACTGATCGAGGCCGAGAACCGCGACGACGCCCACGTGGTCGGCCACGACTGGGGCGCCGCGGTCGCCTGGGACCTGGCGCTGCGCCACCCCCGGCGCGTCGACCACCTCGGTATCGTCAACGTCCCCCATCCGAGCGTGATGCGCCACACGGTCATGACGAACCCTCGCCAGCTCGCCCGCAGCTGGTACATGCTCTTCTTCCAGTTGCCGGTCGTGCCCGAGGCCGTTCTCGGGCGCGGCGACGCCCGCGGCGTGACCGACATGCTGGAGGCCAGCGCCAACCCCGGCGCGTTCTCCGACGACGACCTCGCCCACTACCGCGACGCCTGGCGCCGACAGGGGGCGATCCGCGGCGCCGTCAACTGGTACCGCGCCCTCCTGCGCCGCCGCGACGACCCGCCCCGCGAGACCGTCGAAGCGCCCACCCTCGTCGTCTGGGGCGACGAGGACGTGGCCCTGCTCCCCGAGATGGCCGCCGAGAGCGTCGGCTACTGCACCGACGGCCACCTCGAACGGGTCCCCTGGGCCTCCCACTGGGTCCACGACGAGGAGCCCGAACGAGTCAACGACGCGCTGGTCGGGCACCTGAAGGACGGGGCCGGCGAGTGACCGCCCCGCCGAGTCTCGACGGTCCTCAGTTCAGCGCCAGGAACCGGTAGTTCAACAGCGCCGCGAAGGTCACCCAGGCGAGATACGGCACGAGCAGCGCGGCCGCCCGGCGGTCGACGCGGTCGAAGGCCCAGATGGTCGCGACTACCGCAGGCCACAGCGCGACGATCACGACGAGCCCGGCGAGCAGGTTCTCCGCGGCGAAGAACGCGGGCGTCCAGGCGACGTTGAGGACCATCTGACCAACGAACGCCGCCAGCGCGACTCGTCGGGCGGTCCAGCCGTTCCCGTCCGTATTCGGACCGCCGGTTCCGCGCCCGTCGGTCAGCCACACGAGCGCGACGGCGACGCCCAGCAGCGTGAACAGCGCCGTCCAGACGACGCCGAACACCCACGGCGGCGGGTAGATCGCCGGCTTCGCCAGCGCCTGGAACCACGGCGACCCCGGCCCGGACAGCACCGCCGGCGCCGCGCCGACGAGGTTGACGAGCAGCACGCCCGCGACTATCGTCAGCACGCGCTCGCGCCCCCATCCCCCGGATCCGATCGTCCGTGTCTCGACCATGCGATCCGTACGCTCCCGACGGACAAATGTACTCCCCCGGCACCGACCGGACTCGTGCCCGCCGCCGGTTCCGCCCGTTGGCACCCGTTCTCACCCGACGATCGTATATAAATACGTCTTTGATACCATTTCACACACTATCCTCGGCCGCCCAGCGACACCAACGACGCGATCCTCCGTTACTTTTATATAGAATCGCAATCAACCTCTCTCTTGACTATGGCTCAGCAGATGGGTAACCAGCCCCTCATCATCATGTCCGAGGACTCCCAGCGCACCTCGGGCAAGGACGCACAGTCCATGAACATCACGGCCGGGAAGGCCGTGGCGGAGTCCGTACGGACCACACTCGGTCCGAAGGGGATGGACAAGATGCTGGTCGACGACTCCGGCGGGGTCGTCGTCACCAACGACGGCGTGACCATCCTCGAGGAGATGGACATCGAGCACCCCGCGGCCAACATGATCGTCGAGGTCGCCCAGACCCAGGAGGACGAGGTCGGCGACGGCACCACGACGGCCGTCGTCATCTCCGGTGAGCTGCTGGGCAAGGCCGAGGACCTCCTCGACCAGGACATCCACGCCACGATCCTCGCGCAGGGCTACCGCCAGGCCGCCGAGAAGGCCAAGGAAGCCCTCGAGGACATCGCCATCGACGTCGACGCCGACGACACGGAGATTCTGGAGTCCATCGCCGCCACCGCCATGACCGGCAAGGGCGCCGAGAACGCCAAGGACACCCTCTCCTCGCTCGTCGTCGACGCGGTCCAGTCCGTCGCGGACGACGAGGGCGTCGACACGGACAACATCCAGCTCGAGACCGTCGTCGGCGGCTCCATCGACGAGTCCGAGCTCGTCGAGGGCGTCATGATCGACAAGGAGCGCGTCCACGAGAACATGCCCTACGCCGTCGAGGACGCCGACGTGGCGCTGCTCGACACCGCTATCGAGGTGCCCGAGACCGAGCTCGACACCGAGGTCAACGTCACCGACCCCGACCAGCTCCAGCAGTTCCTCGACCAGGAAGAGGAACAGCTCAAGGAGTACGTCGACAAACTCGCCGACGCCGGCGCCGACGTCGTCATCTGCCAGAAGGGCATCGACGACATGGCCCAGCACTACCTCGCCCAGGAGGGCATTCTGGCCGTCCGCCGCGCGAAGAAGTCCGACATGAAGGCGCTCTCGCGCTCCACGGGCGCCCGCATCGTCTCCAACATCGACGACATCACCGAAGACGATCTGGGCTTCGCGGGCAGCGTCGCCCAGAAGGACGTCGCCGGCGACGAGCGCATCTTCGTCGAGGACGTCGAGGACGCCAAGGCCGTCACGATGATCCTCCGCGGCGGCACCGAGCACGTCGCAGACGAGGTCGAGCGCGCCATCGAGGACTCCCTCGGTGTCGTCTCCGTGACCCTCGAAGACGGGCAGGTCCTCCCCGGCGGCGGCGCCCCGGAGGCCCACCTCGCGCTGGAGCTGCGCGACTTCGCCGACTCCGTCGGCGGCCGCGAGCAGCTCGCCGTCGAGGCGTTCGCCGACGCCATCGACGTCGTCCCGCGCACGCTCGCCGAGAACGCCGGCCTCGACCCGATCGACTCGCTGGTCGACCTGCGTTCCCAGCACGACTCCGGTAACCACCAGGTCGGTCTGGACGCCTACTCCGGCGACACCGTCGACATGGTCGAGGACGGCGTCGTCGAGCCGCTCCGCGTCAAGACCCAGGCCGTCGAGAGCGCGACCGAGGCCGCGGTCATGATCCTCCGCATCGACGACGTGATCGCCGCGGGCGACCTGAAGGGCGGCGGCACGGACACCGGCGACGACGACGCCGGCGGCCCCGGCGGCCCCGGCGGCGCGCCCGGCGGCATGGGCGGCGGCATGGGCGGCATGGGCGGCGGCATGGGCGGCATGATGTAGGAGCGCTGAGCGCGAGCGAAGCGCTCCGAACTGCCGAGCGGGGAAGAAGAGGCGGCTCTGCCGCCTCGGATGACCCGCGAGGCGAAGCGGTTGCACCCGCTCGCGCCGACACAGCCCGTCGACCGCCGCATCGATTCCGACCGTCGCGAACCCCTCCCGAATCCGATCTCGAAGTTCACGATTTTTGCCGTTTTCGACCGCTGAGCGACCGCTCCGAAAGGCACAGCACCAGACCATCGTCGAAGCGCTTTGCGAGGAGTAACGGCCCGTTCTTCAGCCCAGTCGGTCCAGCAGCGACTGAGTTCGGCCCCCGACGCCGACGCGGATCATTGACACTGTCCCGCATGAACGTGCGTCACACGTCCGTCACGCGATGGCGATTCTCTAGTCCAGTCGGCACAGACATTCTCGGGGCGAACTGGTCTGTTCCCAGAATCCTGACCTGGCAGTTCGATAAAGTAATTGTTTTAGGGGTGTGATTGGCAATAAAACGAGATTCAGATGCCGTTCAACCTACTTTCAGCGGCGATGATCGGACTGGCGGTAGTATTGTTCTACATCGGTATCGCGGCAATCACGCGCCCGGAAGACGTCCTCGACTGGCAGCTCGCGTACGATTCTGCCACGATGGAGATGCCGTCCTGGCTGGGTAAATTCGTGGTCGCAATGGGAATTCTGACCGTCGGCGGTGGTTTCATGCTACTCGCGTTCGGGGTGTTGCTTCTCATCGCCTGAGACCGGTGTCCCGAGGCGTTGCCGTTCGCGGGGTTCCTGCGGGTTCCCCGGATAGGAACTGCTCGTTCTATCGTGAGTGTGAACTGTCATGTGCTAAGGGCTGGAGGACATGGTTGCGTTCGTTACAATGATCTCTCACTTCCTATTGGCGTGCTTCTTCGGCCTTGGGATTCCCTTGCTGGTACTGTGGGAAGAAACCGTGAGACGACCGGAAGATTTGTCGGGTTTCGTATATAGACACTATCCTTCGTACTCGGGCCCGACCACGACGTATCTTGTACTGACGAAGATCGTGGGTATCCTCTCCGTGGCGGGTGGCATGCTCTGCGTTGGCATGGGGATTCTACTTCTGATGGGTGCGCTGTCGTACCTCGTGGAGGAGACCAAACCAGAGCACGCGTCCCGTGCGAGATCGCGAAGAAATTGGGGAAATCGTTCTGGAACCAGCCTCTAGACGGCCGCCTGCTCGCCGTTGGCTAGTACCTGTAGCAACGTTTTAGACTGCTTCGACAGGGTGAACTGCAGAGTCTGGGGGAGCTTTTCACTGCCGCCGTTCTTCCCGTTGGCTTTGCCCTTCCCGTTTCCGCCACCCTCGTCGAGGCTCTGCAGTTGCTCTCGGAAGGCTTCGATCATATTGATAGCAGGGTTAAGATCCCTGTTCGCTGCATCCTCGTCGCCGTGTCGGGCGCTGTCGCGAGCGGAGACGACTTTGCGACGCGCGTTCTCGAGTTTCTTCGACAGCGCGTTCGCGATACCGTGGTGGACATCGCCACCCTCGATGCGCGACAGGAGTTCGTCTATCATCTGGACGGCGTCGGTGAGATACTGCGGTTTGTCGCGGACCGTTATCGAGAGGTTTGTCCGGCTGATCGTCGAGTCGCTACTCGACTCGATTGTGAGATCTTGGGGTCCCGTGGCGTTCCCCGAAACGGTCAGCGTCACGTCACTGCGAGCGCCCCCGGAGAGATCGCTTGAGAGGCCGGACCGGTCCGAGACGGCGATGCCGTCTGATGTCTCGACGGTACTTTCGATGCCGGAGATCTGTTCGTCACCGACGTTCACGAGAACCCCAGTCACCGCGACTGTGCTTCCCTTCGGGACAGTGTCCGACACTGGAGAGAACGAGACGAGCTCAAGCATCCCCTGCACGTCCGCTTCGTGCACGGCCGACTCTGCCTCCGCGGCTGCGTCGTGGTACTGTGTTTCCCTCGCTCGCAACTGGGCGGCCTGCTCTCGCAACGTTTCGACGTCGGCCTCGTCTGACGTCTCGAGGGCAGCAGCGCCATGTGCGAGGAAGGCGGGGCGGCTCATTTCGGTCCCCACACTGGCCTGCATTAGTGCTTCGATGCGTTCCCCCGCGGATTGTTCCGAAACGCTTCCCGAGAGCTCAGCTGCCCGTCGCGTCAGGATTTCTTCGTCAACCTTCGCATCCGCGTAGGCCGCCGTCAGTTCGCCCAGCGTCTCCGTAGCGGCGACTGGGTCAGAATCGATCGCCGATTCGAACGTATCGAGCAAGTTGATTACTTTTTCGCTTGGCATGAGTTAGGCACCCCCTCCGGTTACGTCGAGCGAGGAACCGGTCCTGATCTCCTCCAGAGCGACGTCGTGTTGTTTTCTGAAGCCGTTTATTCCGTTGACTGCAGAGATTGCAGCACCGCCGGAGAGGAACCCTGCAGCAATGTCGAAGGTTATGCCGACCGCGGTGGCTATCGGAGCGACGAGCCCGCCTGTAAATATCGCGAGGCCGTACCCGGCTATCTCGAGCATCGGCCCGAGAAGCCCTGCGGCCTCTGCCAGCCCGCGGAAGGTGTCGACATACCCATCTGTCTTCTGTGCGAGGGCGGCCACCTCCCCCCGACGGTACTCGGCACGGTCCATCGCTGACTGACGAGGTCCGGAGATGTCAATCCCAGCTGTCCGGTCAGGATTGACCTTGTTCGTAAATTCGGTGAGCGCACTCGGAACCGAACGATGCGATTCCCACGGATAGAACGGCTCACCGTTGAAGATAGCGCTGAGTACCCATTCATAGGCTATTTCAACGACTGGGGCGACAAGTTCGTCTCGTTTCTTGCTCAGGCGCCCGGCGTTTATGCTGGTCGATTCTGCAATCTGATACAACCTTGTTGCGATGTCGTCGACTCTGATGAGGAGGTCGTTCAACAGATAGTCAGACTCGGAGATCGGCCCGCGTCCGAGGAGCCACTTTAGGGTTTTATATATCGAGCCTTCAGAGCCGACGCGGATCAGCGACTTCACCGAGGCGGGCGCAACTGCTTTTAATAGTTTTACCGGTAGCTCGAAATACCCAATCGCTGCGAACCCGAAGTTGGTGACCGCGTCGATGATGGACTTGCCCATGAGCTCTACGAAGTTGTAGTCCTTCTCCAGTGCCGTTTCGCGCCCGGGAACGCCGAACTGGGTATCCGAGGCCGGCCGTGGCTCACCGGGCAACGCCCCGGCAATGGTCATCTCGGTCATCGACTCACTGAGCTTGAGCCGGTCGATGGCGTCGCGAGCGCGCGCACCGGTGATGTCTCCCGCGGAGGCGGCACGCTGGAGTTCGTTGAGCGCCGCGTTCGCCTCGGCCGTCTCGTCGATGAAGCCATCCGATGTCGACTGCAGGTACGACGCGTAGTCCCGCTTCTCCTGAATCGTCGGGCCGAGATCGACGGGTTGATCGCTGCTCGTCTCACCGCCGACCACCAGGACCTGTGCCGCACCGCCGAACTGATCGGTCGCCGAGTATTTGGTCATCGAACTCCCGTCGTACTGATAGACGGTCGCCACGCCGTCGTCGCGATAACTACCTTCGTATTCGACGGCGTTGTGTCCAGTCCCAACGTACAGATTGCCACCGCGCGTCCGGAGTGCCACGACGCTATCGTCGAACGAGTGGATCTGCGTTGAGGAGCCACCGGATTCGTAGCGACGGAGCGCACCGTTGTTTTCACCCAGGTAGAGTGCGCCGTCGTATGGCTCGAGTTCCAGGATGCCGCTGTACCCCGAGTCGTACACCTCGTTCCACGACCCACCGTTGCGTTTGTAGAGCCGGCCACTCCACGCGCTCGCGTAGAGGTCGCCGTCGAAGGCAGCAAAGTCGTAAATACAACTCCCACCCTGGTCGGCCTCTTCCTGGAACGAATCCCCGTCGTAATAGCCGAACACGTCGTGGAGGCTATCCCCGAGGAAGAGCTTTCCGTCGTAGACGTACGAGGCGCTGAATCCGTACCAACCAGAGACGGAGATGTCGACCTCCGACCAATTTGAGCCATCGTATTCGTGGAGCGTTGCGTCGTCGTAGGACGTTCCGGCGAAGAGCGAGCCGTCGTACACTCCGAGTGTGGCCACTTCGTTCTGGAGGCCGGAGGCGACTCGCTCCCAGCGCCCGTCGGCGTAGGCGTACACCTGCCCTTCTCCCCTATCCTGATTGTTGTCCGTACTGACGCCGGCGTACAGGGTGTTTTCGTAGGTGGCGAGGTCGGTGACGGTCGCCGGATCGCTGAGAATCGTCTCCCCGACTTGCTCCCACCCGTCGCTGGTATTCTCGAAGACTTCCGCAGGCCCACTCGTTCCGAGATAGAACGAATCGTCCGTGTTCACAGATGCTGCCGTTGCACCCTTGGAACCCAGTGCAATCCCACTTATTCCAATAGCGGACCCTTTGATGAAGGACCGCCTCGTTTTCCGATTTGCCACAAATGTAATCCAAATACTGTCCAATTTATATATTTCGATTTAACTTTACTACAAACTAAATAGTAATTTAGAATTCTATTGGTTAGACGCCATCTTCGATCCGAGATTCACCCCAGGGTCAGACATCCTGATGGGGTAAGTGACCGATAGTCGGTAAGATCTCAGTGGGTGGCTAGCCCGGGTCAGTCGTCCGCGATTGCCGTCGGCGTCTCGTCTTCGGTCGGTCGACCTCGCGCCAGGTCCCGCGGACGGACGGGAGGTACGCGACTACGGACGCGACGACGTTCGAGACGGTAAAGCCAAGCCAGGTGTCCCGCGATCCCAGGGAGAACGCGAACACGTCGCCGACGAGGTTGAGCGCGCCATCGAGGACTCGCTCGGCGTCGTCTCGGTCACGCTCGAAGACGGGCAGGTCCTCCCGGGCGGCGGCGCCCCCGAGGCCCACCTCGCCCTCGAACTCCGTGACTTCGCCGACTCCGTCGGCGGCCGCGAGCAACTGGCCGTCGAAGCCTTCGCGGACGCCATCGACGTCGTCCCGCGAACGCTCGCCGAGAACGCAGGCCTCGACCCGATCGACTCGCTGGTCGACCTGCGTAGCCAGCACGACAAGGGCAACCACAACGTCGGCCTCGACGCCTACACCGGCGACACCGTCGACATGGTCGAGGACGGCGTCGTCGAGCCGCTCCGCGTCAAGACCCAGGCGGTCGAGTCCGCGACCGAGGCCGCGGTCATGATCCTCCGCATCGACGACGTCATCGCGGCCGGTGACCTGAAGGGCGGCGCCACCGGCGGCGACGACGACGACGGCGGCGCGCCCGGCGGCCCCGGCGGCGCGCCCGGCGGCATGGGCGGCGGCATGGGCGGTATGGGCGGCGGCATGGGCGGCATGATGTAGAACCCACTTTTTCGCTCGGGGGTGCTCGCGAGCACCCCCGAGCGAAAAACTTGGGGAAAAAAGCCGGACGCTCACTCCGTTCGCGCCCGGTGAATCGCGCGCCTTCGGCGCGCGAATGCTTACCCGTCGACTCCCGTACTGCCTTCGACCGCTGCGGCCCCTCCCGAACAAGGCTTCCGCAGTTCGCGATTCTCTCCGTTTTCGGCCGGTGAGCGACTGCTCGGCAAGTGCTGGAAAGCTTATGGTGAAGCGACACAATCCGCGAGTATGCGCGATGTATCGCTCTCGCTCGCCGACCGGGCCGCCGCGTTCGGGGTGGCGGTGCTCGCGGTCGGCGTCTATCTCCACTGGGGACAGGATCTCGTCGGGACGCTCGGAGCGCGACCGCCCTGGGACCTGAACGGATTCTATCCCGGTCGGGCGCTGGTGCTCGTGCCGCCGCTGAGCTACGGTCTCGTTCGCGCGAGCCGTTCCCTCCCACGGATCGAGGTGGGGGTTCTGTGCGTCGCGGCGTTCCTCTGCGTCGCGTACCCACCGGTCAGGTTGCTGGAGGCACCGGGCGGGTACACACCGTACTACGGGTTCTTCCTGACGACGCTGAGCGGCCTCGCGTTCGCGGTCGCGGCCACCGCGCGCTACGCGGAGGCGTTCGGGATCGACTCCCCGCCGAGCGGCCGAGCGGCCGCGGTCGACGGGCAGCCGTGAAACCGCCCGAATATCGTTCCGTCACTCGCCGCCGACCGCGTCGAGGTCGTTCCGGAACCCCTCGACGGCGTCGTAGCGCTTCATCTTCTCCCGCGCCATCGCTTTCCCGAGGACGCTGTCGAGTTCCTCGGGAACGGCGTCACCGACCGCGCTGGGCGCGGGCGGGCGGCCGTCGAGGACGCCCTCGCGGATCTCGCAGTAGGTGCCGCTGTAGGGCGGGTGGCCGGTGAAGAGGTAGTAACAGGTCGCGCCGAGGCCGTACACGTCGGTCGCGGCGTCGACGCGGCCGAAGTCCGTGTCGAAGTACTCCGGCGCGGCGAAGCGGGGGTCGAGGTAGTTCGCGGGCTGGAAGTACTCGCGGAAGGCGTGCATCAGGCCGACGTTGTCGAGCATCGGCCGCTCCAGGCCGGTGAGGGCGTCGCCGCGGAAGACGACGCTCCTCGGGTCGATGCCGGCGTGGACGGTGCCGTGGCGGTGACAGTGAGCGACCGCGTCGGCCAGTTGCTCGGCCTGAGCGAGTGCCTCGTCGACCGGCGGGCGGTCGCGGTCGGCCAGCGACTCGTCGACGGGCTGGGTGGCGACCCACGGCCGCGGGCGGTCGCCCCACTCGAAGAGGTCGACGACGCGTTCGCCGTCGGCCAGCGCCCGCCAGCGGCTCAGCCGCTTCGTCAGATCGGCGGCGAAATCGAGGCGGTCACACTCGTCGGGGCGCTCGAACAGTCGCGTCGCGACGCCGCGCTCCTCGTCCTCGTCGACGGCGCGACACCGATACCCCGTCGCGAACCGGTCCTCACAGCCCTCGGCGACGGCCGAGAGGCTGTCGAACGTACTCAGGGCGCCGATAGCCGCGAACGTCTCCGGCGTCTCCGGCGCGTCGGTGCCGATGGTGGGCGTCCGCTCGTCGGTACCGGTCGGCTCCGTCGGCGTCTCGGGGCCTCTGCGGGCCGGTTTCGCGTCGTTCTCGTCGAACTCGGGATGGGTCGGGTGCGTCTCGGGGACCGCTTCCGGGGGGCTGTCCCGCCGAGGCGGTCCGTCTGGGTCGACGGGTCGCTGGTGGACGCCGCCGCGCCGGTTCGAGGGGCGAACGATCCGTCGCCCGTCGCCCAGGTCCGCGACCGCCGTTTCGCCGACACCGCCGTCGGTTTCGACGCGCTCGGCAGGGGGGCCGTCGCTCGCCGTCCCGGTCGGATCGGGCGACGCTCCGGGGGTCGACCGGCCGTCGCGAGGGCGTCCGTCACCACCCCGTTGCCCGCCGTCGGCGTCGAGCGCGCCCAGCGCCGCGGCGGAGTCGACCGCGTCGGCGACGCGCCCGGGGTAGCTCCCGCGCAGGTACGAGAGCACCTGGCCGACCTCGAAGGGTTCGGCGCCGCCCTCGCGGTCGCTCCAGGCGGCGAGTTGTTCGGCGAGGTAGCCGACGGCGGCGGGCTGGTCGTCGGCCAGCGCACAGAGCGTCCACGCGGCGCCGATCCGGACGGCGGTCGCGTCGTCGCCGAGGGCCGAGAGGAGTTCCGGGACGAGGCGGTCGCTCCCGCCCGCGGCGCGGGCGACCGCGCGGAGCGACTCGTCGGTGCCGGCGCCGTCGCCGACGACCAGCCCCACGAGCACGTCCCGGACGTCCCGGTCGGCCGCGCCACCGCCGCCCTCGACGGTGACCGGTCGACCGGCCGAACCCCGGCTGTCCATACCCGTGAGAAGGCCACTCACGGCACATGAATACCCGTCAGACCGTCGTCAGACGGGCCGCTGACGGTCGTTTCGGAAGCGGAAAACGGAGCCGGTCTCCGCGGGCCCACACCCGATGGAGACCACGCCGCCCGAACGGGCGGGTGGGGTCGCTCGCCGTCGCGCTACTCGGTGTCGAGTTCGAACTGCTCGTGCTCGGAGGCGGCGTTGAGCACGACGCTCGTGTTGGACTCTTTGATCTCGGGGTCGACGAGCAGCTCCTTGATGTGTTCGTTCATGCCGTCGGTGTCGGTGAACTTGCCGATGGCGATGATGTCGTAGTCGCCGGTCACCTCGTAGACGGAGATCATCTGGTCGTGGCCGCGCAGCGAGTCGGTGACCTCCGGAAGCGCGTTGCCCTCCACCTTCAACTGGAGGACCGCGGTCACGTCGTAGCCGAGCTTGTCGTAGTCGACTTTCGGGGTGTAGCCCTCGATGATGCCGTCTTCCTCCAGGTCCGAGAGGTGGTTCGACACCGTGGTCACAGACACGTCCAGATCCTCGCCCAGGCTGCGTAGGCTCGCGCGCCCGTCACCTAGCAGGGCATTTACCAACTTGCGGTCCAGATTTTCGTACGTCATTACGTCCACAGACGACACCGGGGCATTAGAATTTTACGAATATGCAATTCCGTCTCTCGAAGGGGAAGATTTGCGCAGATGGATAGGGTTTTAATAATAGGGGCACACCCTTCTGGTGTCGATCAACATGACAAGCGAAAACGCGAAACCGGACGGGGGTCTCTCCGCCGAGGCACAGGACGTGCTCGACGAGATCGAAGCGAAGAACGTCGACTTCCTGCGCCTGCAGTTCACGGACATTCTGGGGACAGTGAAGAACGTCTCGGTACCGGCCGACCAGGCCGAGAAGGCGTTCACAGAGGGTATCTACTTCGACGGCTCGTCGATCAACGGCTTCGTCCGCATCCAGGAGTCGGACATGCGCCTGGACCCGGACCCGTCGACCTTTGCCGTCCTCCCGTGGCGCAACACGGAGGAGAGCGCGGCCGGCCGTCTCATCTGTGACGTCATCGACACCTCCAGCGGCCAGCCCTTCTCGGGCGACCCGCGCGGGGTGCTCAAGCGGGCCATCGAGCGCGCCGAGGACATGGGCTACACCGTCAACGCCGCGCCCGAGCCCGAGTTCTTCCTCTTCGAGGAAGACGAGGAGGGTCGCGCGACGACGAAGACCAACGACGCCGGTGGCTACTTCGACCTCGCGCCGAAGGACCTCGCTCAGGACGTGCGTCGCGACATCATCTACGGACTGGAGGACATGGGCTTCGATATCGAGGCCTCCCACCACGAGGTCGCCCAGGGCCAACACGAGATCAACTTCACGTACGACGACGCGCTGTCGACGGCCGACAACGTCGCCACCTTCCGCGCGGTCGTTCGCGCCATCGCCGCCGAACACGACCTCCACGCCACGTTCATGCCCAAGCCGATCCCGCGGATCAACGGGTCGGGCATGCACACCCACCTCTCGCTGTTCACCGAGGACGGCGAGAACGCCTTCCACGACGACGACGACGAGTTCAACCTGAGCGAGACGGCCAAGCAGTTCACCGCCGGCATCCTCGACCACGCCGAGGCCATCGCCGCCGTCTCCAACCCGACCGTCAACTCCTACAAGCGACTCGTTCCGGGCTACGAGGCGCCCGTCTACGTCGCCTGGTCCGACCGGAACCGCTCGGCGCTCATTCGCAAGCCCGCCGCGCGCGTCCCGGCCGCCTCCCGTATCGAGGCTCGGTTCCCGGACCCGTCGTGTAACCCCTATCTCGCCTTCGCCGCGCTCATCCACGCCGGCCTCGACGGCATCGAGCGCGAGCTCGACTGCGACGACCCCGTCCGCGAGAACATCTACGAGTTCGACGAACAGAAGCGCGAGGAGTACGGCATCACCACGCTGCCGTCGAACCTCGGCGAGGCGCTCGACGCCCTCGAGACCGACGAGGTCATCCAGGACGCCCTCGGCGAACACGTCTACGAGAACTTCGTCGAAGCGAAGAGCCAGGAGTACGACGACTACCGCGTCGACGTCTCCGACTGGGAACTCGACCGCTACCTCGAGACCTTCTGAGGACCCGGACCGACGCCGACCCACACCGTATCGCTTTGGGACCGCCCGCCGCGTCCGGCGCCCTGGCGCCGTAGCGGGCCCGGCTCTCGACTCGCGTTTCGCTTCTCATCAGTCGCATCTCCGTCCCGGTGGCGCGCCCGCCCGCCGACCCGCCCGCTCACCGACAGGTCACCGTCGCATTTATACGCTCGTACCGGCTCTGTCCCCCCAACGGACGGTCGGTCGCCACCTACGGCGACGGAGAACGTGTGAAGATACTCTCGTGTAACGCCGGTTACCTGCTCGATTACGACGGATCGCTTCGCGACTACGCGCTGAAACCCCACCGGGGACTGCTCGGCGACGACGCCGCCGAACAGCGCGCCACCGAGCGCCTCGTCGACGTGATCGCCGAGGAGCACCCCGACGTGGTGTGCCTGCTCGAAGTCGACCAGGGGTCGGCCCGCACCATGACGGAGGGGCAGGTCACCCGCCTCGCCGAGGCGCTGACCGATCGCGGCCTGGCCTATCACGCTCGGGCCGACGCCAAGTACGGCGACGGTAACGTCCTCGGCCGGCTCCCCGTGCTCTCGCACCTCTCGAACGGCCTGCTCGTCCGCGACGACATCGACGCCGTCATCGAGGCGCACTACCTGGAGACCGGGCCCAAGCGCCTGGTCACGGAGGTCCGCATCGGCGACCTGTCGATCTTCGCGGTCCACCTCGCGATGAGCGGCCGTGGCCGCCGCAAGCAGCTCGACGAGATCGCGGCCATCGTCGCCGAGCGCGAGCGCGTCGTCGTCGCCGGCGACTTCAACGCCTACGACGGCCTCGACGAGGTCGAGTCGGCGCTCGAAGAGACCGGACTCGTCCTCCACAACCCGGGGGAGACGGTCCCGCCGCGCCCGCTCGACTCGCTGGTCTCCGAGACTCGCACCCTCGATTTCTTCCTCGCCTCCCCCGACATCGAACCCACCCGCTGTGACGTGATCGACGTGCAGGTCTCCGACCACCGACCCGTCGTCATGGCGTTCGACAACGGCGGGGTGTGAGACCGAACGGGTGTGACCCCGGACGCGAGCCCCCTCGTCGGCGGCGCCGAGACGCCCTACGAAACCCGAAAGCTCAAAGCCGCGGAGAAGCCCACACCACACACGATGACACCGACGCTGCCGGGTGACGCCGACGAGTGGGCCGACCGGCTCCAGGCGCGACTCAACGACCGCGAGTCCTTCGCCGAGGCCGCCGCGGGCTTCGACGCCACGTTCCGGTTCGCCATCCTCCCCGACGACCGCTACGACGGCGACCCCGTCGTTCTCACCGTCGTCGTCGCCGACGGCGCCTGCGTGGCCGCCCGCGGGCACGACCCCGATGCCGACTACGACTTCGGACTGGCCGGCCCCTACGCCGTCTGGGTCGACCTGCTGGAAGACGACCTGGACATCACCGAGGCCGTCATGGGCGGCTCCCTGGAGTTCGAGGGCTCGGAGATGGAGCTACTGAGCAACCGCGAAGCCGTCACCGAACTCGTGCGGGCCGCCCAGAACGTCGACGCCGACTTCGCGTACTGAGCACGGACGCCGACCGTCGCTGGGAAGTACGGAGACTGAAACGGTTAAGGCCCGGCCGAGTGGAGGCGGAGACGTGATAGACAAACTCGGCGCCGCCGGGATCGTGGGCATCCTCGTGATCCTGGGCGGTATCGGACTCATCGCGTCGGTGGAACCGCTGATCGCCGCCGGGATCGGTCTCGTCGTCGCCGGCGTCGGCCTGATACTCTACGGCGTCGTCACGAACGTCCTCGCCTCCTTCGGCATGGGCGGCATGGTCTGAGGGCGGGGACCGACCCAGTCAGTCGCTCTCGCCGCGGTCGCCGGCGCGGTGTTCGCTGATGAGTCGGTCGACCATCTGCGCGTTCTGCTCGCGTTCGCGCTCCTCGGCGCGGTCCTCCCAGTCCTCGATGGCCGCCTCGACCTCGCGCTCGCGGGCGACGGCCAGTTCGTCGACCTCCTGGACGGTGACCATGTCGGCGGGCGCGACCGGTACGTCGTGTTTGAAGAGGATCTCGTCTGCGATATCCGAGAGGCCGCCGTCGCGGAGGACGATCTTGGGATCGACGTCGACGATCTTGTCGGCGGTCGAGGCACCGGCGCCGGAGGCGTCGCGGAACAGGATCACGTCGTCCTCGGCGAGGCCGAACCGCTCGTCGGCGTCGTCGATGGCGTCGCTGGTGAACTGCTCGACGACTTTCACCGGCGTCAGCCCCTCCTTCTTCTCGGAGATGTCCGCGAAGTTCGAGTGGTCGAGCTTCCAGAGCGCCTTCAGCCGTTCGAGTTTCCCCTCGAGTTCGTCGACGCGCTCCTCGCGTTCGTCGACCTCGCCCTTCAGACGGCGGTTCTCCCGCTCCAGCCGGGTGACCTCTCGGTCCTTGCGGGCCTCGATGCGGGTCTCGCTGCGCGCCTCGGTGAGCTTGCCTTCGAGATCGTCGATTTCGGCGTCTTTCTCGTCGATCGTGTCTTCCAGGCTCTCGACGTGGGACTGCAGCTGGGCGACCTGCGATTCGAGCTGTGAGATCCGCTTCTGTTCGGGGGACTGTTCGTTGTCGGGCTGGTCGGACTCCTCGGGGGCCTCGCCACCGTCGTCGCGCAGGTCGTCGAGGACCGTCTCGACGCTCTCCTCGCCGGCGACGACACGAGCGACGACTGGCCCCACTTCCTGGCCCGGGGGGACCTTCGCGGCGATGCGCTCGAACTGGTCCCTGTGGGCGTCGAAGGCGCCGAAAGCGGCGGCCATGGCGTCGCGCTCGTGGTCGTTGTCGTAGCCCTCCTCGCGGGTGCGGTGCTGTTTCACGTCGACCGGGAGGTCCCGGTCGGGCGTCCAGCCTGCGGCGTCGAACGAGCGGCGCAGTTTCTCGACTGTCGAGGGCATCGGCGTCACGTCGGCGGCGACGATGACCGGTCGTCCCCGTTCGACGATCCACTCGGTGACCTCGGCGCTGTCGGCGGTTCTGGTGCTCAGCACGTCCAGCACCTCGCCGTCGAGGCCGACGATCGCGACCGCCGTAGTCGTGCCGGGGTCGACGCCGACGACGACGTGGTCCCGGCGCTTGGCGAGCGGGCGGAACTCGATGCCGTCCCGGCGGACGCGCTCGACCTCGACGCGTACGTCGCCCGCCCGCTCGTTCGAGACGGGGATGTCCCGGGGGCGGCCCTCGACGGTGAAGACGGCGTTGGAGAAGCCGCCGTACTTCTCGGTCTCCTCCCGCTCGAAGTCGAGGCCCGCCTCCTGCAGGTCGGACTCGACCTCCCGGGTGCGCTTCTTGACGGATCCGTGGATCCGGCGCGTGTAGCGGTCCTCGGACCAGCCGCCGCCACCGCCGGTCGAGCGACCACGGGACACCTTGACCTCGGTCTCGTCGGTAAAGGCGGAGACGACTTGGCCGACGTTGTTGGCGGCCAGGCGGGCGGCGGCCTCGGCTTCCTTCATCGGGTCCTTGCCGTAGGGCACGTCGTGGCGGTTGGCGACGCGCGAGAGCGGCTCCGGGCGTTCGGCGCCGGTGACCTGGACGAGCGTCGTCTCGTCGGGCAGTTCGCCGAGGAAGTGGACCAGCGCGTCCTTGTTCTCGGCGAGTTCGTACATGTTGTCGGTGGCGACGATGGCGGGTCGCTCGTCGCGGATCAGCCGGCGGAGCTTCCGCCGGGAGACCACGTCCCGGTCGACGTGTTCGCCGTCGAACGCCACCAGCGCGTAGGACACGTCCCCGCGCACGTCGCCGCTCTGGACGTCCACCCCGAAGACGACGGCGTCCAGCGCACTCGTACGGGTGCTCACACGCACGCGTATGCAATCTGCGAATATAAACCCGGCGCGGATCCCGACCGCTCGACGGGGAACGGAACCGACCGACTGCGCCGCCGCGTCGTCGTGGTCGTGCGGGCGCTCGGTGCTGGCGGGATCACGGTTGCCCGGTCAGAGATGCTCCTTGCACGTCCCGGAGAACGTCGCCAGCGGCAGGTCCGCATCGGAGTCGACGCTGACGAACAGGCCGGAGAACTCCCCGACGGCGAAGTGGAAGGCGGTCAGGTCGTCGAAGCGGTGGATCGAACAGTGCAGGTCGCCGGCGGCGAACAGCTCTTCGAGGTGGCCCCGGCCCAGCCCCTGGAGGACGAGTTCGTCGTGGACTCGCTCGGCCTGCGAGCGGACCCGCTCTTCCGCGCCGGGCGCGACGTAGACGGGGTCGTAGCCGTCCCGGTCGTACGTGGCCACCACGCGGAGGTCGTCCCCGGCCAGCTCCCGGAGGGCCTCGACCAGCGCCCCCTCGTCATCGATTACCATGCCCTACACCTTTCGAGCCTCGCATTGTCAAAGTAGCGGCCGTCTGAGCGCCCCAACGAGCGTCGACGAGGACCGCGAGCTTCCGAGAGCGGGCGTTTTACGTCCGGTCGCGCCATCGGTCGGCTATGGAGTACACCACGCTCGGATCCACGGGCATGGAGGTCTCGAAGGTCTGTCTCGGCTGCATGAGCTTCGGCAGCCAGGACAGTTGGATGCTCGACGAAGAGGAGGGTCGCGAACTCGTCGAGCGGGCCATCGACCTGGGAGTCAACTTCTTCGACACCGCAAACACCTACTCGGCGGGTGAATCGGAGGAGATCCTCGGCGACGTGCTCGCTCACTACGACCGCGACGAGCAGGTCGTCGCCACCAAGGTCCGCTTCTCGGGCGCGAAGGACCACCGCAACGCCGAGGGGCTCTCGCGGAAGACCATCGAGCAGGAACTCGACCACTCGCTCGACCGGCTCGGCATGGACACCGCCGATCTGTACCAGATCCACCGCTGGGACTACGATACGCCCATCGAGACGACGCTGCGTGCGCTCGACGACGCCGTCCGCCGCGGCAAAGTACGGCACATCGGCGCCTCGTCGATGTGGGCCCACCAGTTCCAGGAGGCTCTGCGGGTCAGCGACGAGGAGGGGCTGGCCCGCTTCGAGACGATGCAGGACCTCTATCACCTGACCTACCGCGAGGAGGAACGGGAGATGTACCCCGTCTGCGACCGGGAAAACGTCGGCGTCATCCCGTGGTCGCCGCTGGCGGCGGGCTATCTGACTCGGCCCCACGAGGAGTTCACGTCGACCGACCGCGGCGAGCACGAGATCGACTACGGGACGCCCTACCACGAGGGCCCCGGCAGCGAGGAGATCAACGGACGCGTCGAGGAGCTGGCCGACGACAAGGGCGTCACGATGGCGCAGATCGCCCTGGCCTGGCAGTTCCAGAACGACAACGTCGACGCGCCCATCGTCGGCACGTCGAGCATCGAGCACCTCGAAGCGGCCGTCGAAGCCCTGGACGTGTCGCTGTCCGATTCCGACGTGGAGTACCTCGAAGAACCGTATCACCCGGTTCCCGTGTACGGCCACGAGTAGTCGAACGGCGCCACCGACATCCTTTCGGCCGACTCGCACGGAGAGACCGACGTGTCCGACCAGCCGCCGAAGACGCGAACCCTCTCGACGGGCCAGGAAGTCGCCGTGCCGCTGGAGACCGAGGCCGAGGCGACGGCGGTCGTCGTCACGGCCGACGCGGGCGCGGTCGCCGAGCGGCTCCCCGAGGGGCTCGCACCGCTCAGAATCGCTCCCGGCCGGTCCGCGGTCACTCTCCTCTCGGTCGACTACCGCCGGATCGGCGACGACGCGATGGCGCCCTACGAGGAGTTCGGCGCCCTCCTCGCGGCGACGCCCGCCGCCGGCCCCGTCCCCGAACTCGGCGCCGTCCGTCGCGGGCTCGCCCGACCGGCGGGAGCGCTCGGCGGATACGTCGCCGCGCTCCCGGTCACGACCGAGCCCGCCCGCGCGCTGGGCGTCGAGATCTGGGGGTATCCGAAGTCGGTCGCCGACGTCGCGATCACCGACCGCGGCGACCGTCGGCGGACGGCAATCGGAGGCGAACGAGGTCACGTCCTCACGTTCGAGACGCCGTGGAACCCGCGGTTTCGGACGACCGTCGAGGCGACGAGTTACACCGACGGGACCGGGACCGGCGGCGACCCCGGCGGTCGGCTCCGAGCGCAACCGCTCGAACTGTCGGGGGCGTTCGGCGCCCGCCCCGTCGCGGGATCGTACGCGCTGGGCGGCAATCCGCTGGCCGACCGCCTGCGCGGGCTCGGGTTAGGTCGGTCGCTCGGGACGGTCGCGTTCGAGGGCACCTTCGTCATCGGCGAGGGCCGACCCCTGATCTGAGGTAGGTGGAGCGGTCCGCGGCGGCCCCGTTCGCTCGCCGTCCCCGCCGACGGGGAGCAGGACCCGGGCGAGGACCGAGGGGCGCAGCAGGGCGGTCGGCGGCCGCTCCAGTCCGACGACCGCCTGGTAGGCCGCGGCGACGGCGCTGTCCTCGTGGGCCCGCCGGAGCAGGCGGTCGAAGTACCGCTCGAACAGCCGTTCGGTCGCCGAGGGCGAGTCGTCGGTCGCCGCGAAGCCGCGGTCGGCGCCGACCGCCAGCTGCCAGGGGGTGTCGAGCACCGGCGCCACGCCGTCGAAGAAACGAGGGCCGAGGCGGTCGATGCCGCCGTCGGCCAGCGCCCGGTGGAGTACCAGCGCGTCGAGGGCGGCGACGGACATCCCCTGGCCGTAGACGGGGTTGAAGCTCGCCAGCGCGTCGCCGGTGACGACCAGCCCCTCGGGGAACCGGTCGAGCCGCTCGTAGCGGCGGCGCAGGCTCGCGGGGAAGGGGTAGCGCGTGACGCCGTCGGAGACCCACGAGCGCGTGGCCAGGAGGTCGCCCACCAGGTCGACCGGCAAGTCCGCGGCGAACTCGAGGACGGCCGCGCGGTCGACCGGGCCGCCCTCGGCGCCCATCTCGGCGAGGATCACGTCCCATCGGTCGCCCTCCACGGGGATCAGCGCGGCGCCGCTGGTCCGCGGCGGGTCCGGCGGCACGCTGACCAGCCGGCGGTCGCCCGGCGGGCGGTCGATCCGGACGGAACTGTATCGGAGGTCGATCTCGACGCGGTCGGTCGGCGGGGCGTCGTAGCCGGCGTCGTCCAGCCACTCCGGCGTCCGGCTGGCCCGGCCGGTGGCGTCGACGACGAGGTCGGCGGCGAGCGACTCCGTCGGCCCGTCGCCGTCGCGGACGGTGACACCGGTTACGGCGCGGCCGTCGTCGTCGGTCCGGTAGTCGACGAACCGGCAGGGGCTCATCAGCCGGACGGCGTCGCGCTCGCGGAGACGGCGGCGGACGACGTGCTCGAACAGCGGTCGGGTGGCGCAGTAGGTCGGCGTCCGCTCGGTGCCGGGAGCCACGAACCCGCCGCGCTGGTACTCGAGGAAGCTGCGTGTGGTGTCGACGACGAGCCCGCCCGCGCGGACCAGCTCCTCGCCGAAGCCGACGAACAGATCTTCGAGGACCGCCTGGCCGGCCGTCAGCAGCGCGTGGGGGTGGCTCGTCTGGGGCGCACCGTCGCGGGCGACCGGCGCGTCGGGCAGCGGGTCTCGCTCGACGACGACGACCTCCTCGAAGCCGTCGGCGAGCACCCGCGCCGCGCACAGCCCCGCGACGCTCCCGCCGAGGACGACCGCCCGACCGCCAACGTCACCGACCCGGTCGGGGTCGTAGCGGTCGACGTTCGCGAGCGTCACCGCGAACGCACCCCTCTCACCTCGTCGGTCTGCTCGCCGTCGGACGTCCCGTTCGTCACCCGATGAGAGGACAGATAGCTCACACGATCGAATGCGAGCGTGACCGGCAAAGATACTTCCCCTCATCCGTGGCGTCGATTTAACTTACCCGCTCGCGTCCGGCCCGGAACGCTTTTTTCACCGGCACACGCCCGGTCGGGCGTGTCACGGAACGATCCGCCTCGCTCGACGGAGGGTGCGGCCGACGGCCGACCGGTCGTCCTCGTCACGGGCGGGGGCGGCGGCATCGGGTCGGCCATCGCGCTGGCGTTCGCCGAGCGTGGCTGGCTGGTGTACGCGACCGACGTGGCGACGCCGCTGCCCGAGCGCGTCCGCGCGCGCTGTGCGACCCGCGCGCTGGACGTGACCGACGACGAGCGGTGCGAGGCCGTCGTCGACGAGGTGGTCGCCGAGACCGGGCGGCTGGACTGCCTGGTGAACAACGCCGGCTACGCCGAGGCCGGTCCCGTCGAGGACGTGCCCGTCGACGCCGCCCGCGAGGGGTTCGACGTGCTCGTCCACGGCCCTCACCGCCTCGCCCGGGCCGCGCTCCCGCACATGCGCGAGCGCGGTCGCGGGCGGGTCGTCACCGTCTCCAGCGTGATGGGCCTGGTCGCCTCGCCGGGGCTGGGCGCCTACGCCGCCGGGAAGGCCGCCGTCGAGTCGCTGCACGACGCGCTGCGGGTCGAGTTGCGTGCGAGCGGCGTCGACGTGAGCCTGGTCGAGCCGGCGTGGGTCGAGACCGACTTCGCCGACGCGGCGCGGGAACGGATGGCCGGTCGCGAGCGGACGCCCGCCTACGCGCGGACCTACGCTGGCCTCGACGACGGCTGGATCCTCGACGGCAACCCGCTGGCCGTGGGACCGGACCGCGTCGCCGCCGCGGTGGTGCGAGCGGCCGAGGCCGACGACCCGAAGGCCCGCTATCCCGTGGGGCGGTTCGCCAGCTTCGTCCGGTGGGCGAACTGGCTTCCCGCCCCGGTCATCGACGCGATCCAGGCCGGCTACGAGCGGGCGAGCGCCGCCGTCGGCCGCTAGCTGGGGTGACCGAAGGGGGTGAGCGGGACCCAGACCCGACCGCACGGCGTCGGCAGCGGGGTTAACTCGGTCGGAGCCGAACGGTCGGTCATGACAGGCGCAGCCGACGGCGACTCGGTACTCGACGAGGGACACGTCGCGCTCGTGACGGGGTCGACCAGCGGGATCGGCGCGGAGACGGCGCGCAACCTCGCCGCAACCGGCGCGACGGTCGTCGTTCACGGTCGCGACCGCCCGGCGGGCGAGGCGCTGGTCGCCGAACTCCCCGGGGACGACCACGCCTTCTACGCCGCCGACTACACCGACTTCGACGAGGTGCGCGGACTCGCCGACGCCGTCCTCGCCGACTTCGACCGGCTGGACTGCCTGGTGAACAACGCCGGCACCTGGCAGGGCGACCGGACGCTGGTCGCCGTGCCGGGCATCGACGACGGCGTCGACCTGACCTTCGCGGTCAACCACCTCGCGACGTTCCTCCTGACGAACCGACTCGCCGACCGCCTCGCCGTGACGGGCGAGCGCCGCGCCGAGGAGGCGGATGGAGAGAACACCGATGCAGGGGCCGATCCCGCCCGCGTCGTGACGGTCTCCTCGGACCTCCACCGGCGAGCCGAACTCGATCTCGACGGCGTGCGCGGTCCCGACGGGCCCAGCGGCGTGGGGGCGTACGGCCACTCGAAGCTCGCGAACGTCCTGTTCACGTTCGAACTCGCCCGACGGCTCCCCGAGTCGGTGACGGCGAACTGCTGCCATCCGGGCGTGTCGCCGTCGACCGGGCTCTCGCGCAACGGGTCGCTGCTCGCCGGCCTCGGCTGGAAGGCCTTCGGCCTGGTCGGGCGGCTGACCGGGACGGTCGACACCGCCGCCGAGTCCGCCGAAACGCAGACCTACCTGGCGAGGTCGCACGAGGTAGCGACCGTCACCGGCGAGTACTTCGACGACCGCGAGGTCGTTCGCCCGGCCGAGGCGTCCTACGACCGCGACGCCCAGCGCGACCTCTGGCGGACGAGCGTCGACTGGCTGGGCCTCGACGAGGACGCGGTCGTCCGCGGGGCCGGCGAGCGAGCGCCGGAGGCGTAGGCTCACTCGGCGTCCGTTTCGGACATCGCGGCGACGAACCCGGTGCCGGCAACCACCTTTTCTCGCCTCCGGTGTCCTCGTGGCGCTTCGCGCCACTGTGGGCACCATCGGCGAAAAAATCTGGACCAAAAAAGCGCTCGCTCACTGCGTTCGCTCGCGATTACTCGGTCAGTTCGAGTCCGCGAACCGTGACCGCGGCGTCGCCGTCCTCGACGCGACCGATAACCCGGCCGTCGTCGGTCGCGTCGACGACTTTCTCGGCGTCGTCTTCGGACATCGCGGCGACGAACCCGGTACCCATGTTGAACGTGCGGTGCATCTCCTCGTCGGTCACGTCGCCCTCCTGCTGGACGAACTCGAAAACCGGCTGGGCGTCGAACGGGTCGTCGATCTCGTAGCGCAAGGCGCCCATCCGGGTGAGGTTCGTCCAGCCGCCGCCGGTGACGTGGGCGGCGGCGTGGGTGTCGATCTCGCGCAGCGGGCCCAGGAGGTCGCTGTAGATGCGCGTCGGTTCGAGCAGTTCCTCGCCGATCGACCTGTCGGGGTTCGGCGGGAACGGGTCGGTGTACTCGTGGTTCCGGGTCGCGGCCTCACGAGCCAGCGTCAGTCCGTTGGAGTGGATGCCCGAGGAGGACCAGCCGACGACCACGTCGCCGGCCTCGGCCTCGCCGGGGAAGATGGCGTCTTTGGGCGCGAGACCGGCGCAGGTGCCGGCGATGTCGAGGCCCTTGATCACGTCGGGCATCACGGCGGTCTCGCCGCCGACGAGCGCGACACCCGCCTGTTCGGCGCCTTCGTCCAGCCCCGCGCCGATAGCGGCGGCCGTCTCGTCGTCGGGCTCCTCGACGGCGAGGTAGTCGACGAAGGCGACGGGGTCGACGCCCGCCGCGACCAGGTCGTTGGCGTTCATCGCGATGCAGTCGATGCCGATGGTCGAGTAGTCGTCGAGCGCCTCGGCGACGAGCAGTTTGGTCCCGACGCCGTCGGCCGCCAGCGCGAGGTAGCGGTCGCCGATGTCGAGCAGGCCGGCGTAGTCGCCCTCGAAATCGCCCGTGGCGCCCACGAGCGCCGCCGTCGCGGCCTCCTGGCCGGCGATGTCGACGCCCGCCTCGGCGTAGGTCAGTCCCTCCTCGTCGGTCCCGTCCGCGTCGTCCGCGTCCCCGTCGGTCATACCTGTGAGCGCGCCGGCCGCGAGCAAAAGGCCACCGTTTCGGGTGGAACGGCCGGCCCGGACCCAACAGCTATTCCACACGTCCGGGAGACGGACCGACGGTATGGACGAGACCGACACCGAGACGCGCGAGGTCGTGGACGGACAGCTCGCGGCCTACAACGACGGCGACGCCGAAGCGTTCGCGTCGCACTTCGCCGAGGACGCGGTCATCGCGCCGCTGTCGGGCGACGAGACTACCGCCGAGGGCCGCGAAGCCATTCGCGAGCAGTACGCCGACCTCTTCGCGGCGTACCCGGACCTGAACTGTGCGTTCGCGGAGCGCCTCACCGTCGGCCCGTTCGAGGCCGTCCGCGAGCGGGTCGCCGGGATGGACGACCCGATGGAGGCGCTTGCCGTCTACGAAGTCCGGGAGGGAGCCATCCGGCGACTCTGGCTCGGTCACGCGTGAACGGCCCCACCGCCGACGGTCGCCCCCTCAGAAGAACGTCCGCAGGTACACGCGCTCCGCTGGGAACAGCTCCGCGAGCGCGTCGGCGACCGACTCGTCGGCGACCACGAGACCGCCGACGCGGCGGGCGGTCGCGGCGTCGTGATACCCGACGACGAGCTGCGACAGCGTCCCGACGTCGAGTGTCGCGTCCGCGGTGGCCGCCGACTCCCCGTCGGCGTCGTCGATCCGCTCGCACTCGCCGGTCCCGTCCGCGGCGGAGAGCCGGAATCGCCCGTCGTTCCAGTCGGCGGTCGCGTCGCTCACGTCGAACGTGAGGTCCGCGCTCGCCTCGGCCGGATAGGGACACGCTTCGAGCGTGTCGGCGGCGTCGACGACGCGGACCATCGGTCCCGTCTCCACCTCGCAGTCGACCGCGTCGGGGTCGGGAACGAGGTCGAGCAGATCCCCCCGACCGTCGCCGGCGAAGCGGACCTCCGTCGCCTGGGAGTCGTGGTCGGCGAGGAATCCGAGGAGACCGAGCCACGTCTCGTGGTCGACGGCGGCCATATCGTCGACCGCGAGCCGCCGCTGTTCGAACCCCTCGCCGGCGTCCTCGAAGTCGTAGACGAGATAGCCGCACGCGTCGCCGTCGCGCTCCCAGACGTAGGCCCACGGGCGGTCGTCGCCCCCTTCGGAGAGGATCCGCTCGCGCCACCACGTCTCCGAGCGCCGCTCGAGCGCGAGCGTCGTCCGCTCGGCGGCCGTCTCGTGGACCGACTGCAGGGCGCGCCACTCGTCGGGCTCGACCGGGCGCGCTCGGCCGGCGGCAGCCCCGCGGGCGAACGCCAGCTGCTCGGGCGGGCAGGTGTAGGTGGTCGCGGTGTTGGCGGTCGCCCAGCCGAACTGCTCGTAGTACGACCGCGCGAACGGCCACAGCGCCGCGAGCGCGTACTCGCCGCGCCACCGCTCCAGCGCGTCGTCGATCAGCGCCCCGACGTACCCCTCCCGGCGGTGTTCCGGCGGCGTGGCCACGGCCGCCAGGCCGGCGAGTCGGACCCGCTCGCCACGCAGGTTCGCCCGGAAGTCGTAGTGGCCGCAGACGCTGACGAGGTCGTCGTCGACGAACGCCCCGTAGCGGTCGGCGATCCGCTCGGGCTCGTCGTCGTACTCCTGGGGCCCCGCTCCGGGGTGGAACGCGTAGTCGACGATCCGGCGGAACTCGTCGTAGCGGTCGGCCGAGAGGGAGGCCACCACGGGGGCGGACGCGTCGTCGGTCATACCTTCGTTCGGGCGACGCGTCCCGATATAGCTTCGGTCGTGAGAGCGACGGCGGTCAGTTAGGTGCGCGAACTGGTTGTTAGAGAAGCTGCCGGTTCCGATATATGTCTCACCGAGCGTGGTGCATACACAGCGCGAATACAGCAACCGATTTGCAGCTGAACTGATATGATGTCGTCCAGAGTTAATAAATCTCCAGAAAAATACGTGCGCTGGGAAAGTTTAATCCGCTCTCTCTGCGGGGTGTGAGTATGCGAGGACCGAGCGCGACGCGGCGTGAGTTGCTCCGGGGGGCTATGGCAGTCGCCGGGAGCAGCGTCCTCGGGATTACAACTGCGGAGGCGACCGAGCGGGAATTCAACCAGCGGACCTACGCGGTCGACGCGCGACACACCGGGTTCGTCGACGCAAACCACCTCCCGAAAGAGGATGACAAGGTTTCCCAAGAGTGGGAGTTCGACATTGGGGATACCGTACAGGACCGCGTGACGTCGTCGCCGGCACTGGTCGACGGGACGCTCTATTTTGGTAGCTGGAACGAACACGTCTACGCGGTCGACGCGGACGACGGCACCCAGAAGTGGCGCACACACGTGTATACGGACGTACGGACCTCGCCAGCGGTCGCCGACGGGATGGTCTACGTCGGGGCAGGGCCGGACCTGTGGGCTACAGCCGGGCATCTGTACGCGCTCGACGCCGAGACGGGGACAATCGAGTGGGAGTTCGAACCACAGCACGCGGACGAACCGGGGCGGTCGGAGAAAGTCGGGGCGTCACCGGTCGTGGTCGACGGAACGGTCTACGTCGGTACGAAGGACAGCTACCTGTACGCGCTCGACGCGGACAGTGGCGAGAAGCGGTGGGAGTTCGACGCGGGCGGATGGATCAAGTTCGCTCCGGCGGTTACAAGCGACACGGTGTACGTGCCCGCCGCCCAGGGTGGGGGCGCTATCGTCGCGGTCAACCGGTCGGACGGGACCGAGCGGTGGCGCTACGATATCGGGGACTGGACGGGACTGGCGAACGGTTCACCGACGGTGAGCGACGGGCGGGTGATCGTCGGCGTGGAGGAGTCCGAGTACAGGCTCCTCGCCCTCGGGGTCGATGAGGGCGAGAAGCTGTGGTCCAGAAACTTCCCACGCCCGTTCGGGGACACCGTCGCGGTGGCACACGGATCCGTCTACGTTCACAACGACGAGCTGTACGCGCTCGATCCGACGGACGGGTCCCAGCAGTGGATGGCCGAGATCGGGAGTGGCTACCGGTCGTCTCCACTCGTGGTCGGTGATATTGTCATCGCGTGCGGAGACACGACCTACGCGGTCGATGCCGGAAGCGGCGACGTTTACTGGAGTATTCCGGGCGGCGGCGGCGGTCACGTCGCGGTCGGAGCAGACCGGATCTACGTCCCCGAACTCGGCGGGAAAGTGTACGGGTACAGCGTCGCATCTGGATCGTCTGGGGAAGCCCTGTCGGGCCCGGCGGCCGACTACGACGCCGACGGGGACGGCGAAATAACGGTGAGTGAACTCCTGACCGCGGCCGATGACTACGCGGACGGGGACCTCTCACTCGGCGAACTGGCCGACGTCGCAGCCGTCTTCGCCGCCTCCTGATGAAGTAACCATCACGGTAGCATTTATATATGGCAGATTTTCGTTACACAAAAACACATAGCTGAAAAAATATAGAACCAGTTTGTAACGATATCTCTACTCTGCTGAATACGGCCTCTGTACTGAGCGTCGGGCGAGGGAAACGACGGAGTCGTCAGGCTCGTTTTCGCCTCTGTTCTGGCGGACGGATCTCCGACGGCGCGCCGCTCGTCCGACGAAACGCGGTCGCGAAAACGGCGCTCTCACGTGAAGTCGGTGATGCCGGACTGCTTGTTGGTGTCGGTCCCACGTTTTTCGCCTCGGGGTCGCTCGCTCCGTTCGCGGCTTCGCCGCTCACCTTCGAGGCGCTCCCGTTCGGTCGCCCCTCGCAGTTCGCGACCCGCTCGGCCAAAAACGTGGACGAAAAAATCGAGCGCGCCGGCGGCGTGCTCGGAAGAACCGCCTCACTTCGCTCGGCGGAAACGGCGCGCTCACATGAAGTCCGCGATGCCGGACTGCTTGTTGGTGTCGTCCTCGAAGACGCGGTTGATCGACCGTTCGAGGACTTCCAGGCGCTGTTTCGTGTAGGTGCGACAGCCGAACTCCTCGGCGACGCGGGTGGCGGTCTCGATGTACTTGTTGACCGACCCCTCGTGGACGGTGAGGTTCACGCGGCCGCCACACTCCCGGCAGTCGCCCGACAGCGGCATCCGCCGGTACTTCTCGCCGCAGTCCAGACAGCGCACGTCCTGCCGGGAGAACGCGCGGAGGTTCCCGATGAGGTCGGGCAGGAAGTGGTACTCGATGATGCGCTCGGCCACGTCCGTCTCGTCGACCGCCCGGATCTTCCGCGAGAGGTTCAGCTGGGCGTCCATCTTGTCCTCCATCGACCCCAGCGTCTTGTACGCCGAGAGATCCGGCCCGGCGGCGATGTTGGTGGTGTCGTGGGTGTGGTCGAAGCCGGTGTACTCCTCGTCGGTGCCCAGCGTCTCCTCCGCGATGGTCATGATCTCCTCGACGTCCTCCGGGTCGGCGAGTTCGCGGGTCGCCTCGTAGAACTCCTTCGGATACTCCCGCATGATGTCGACGTTGTGCGCCTCGTCGTCGATCTCCGCCGGGTCGATCCGCGAGGACATGACGAGGGGGGCGTCCATCTGCCCGCCGCGCTGGTCCGGGAGGAACTGCTTCGAGAAGTTGAGCAGCCCGTCCATCAGAAGCATGACGCAGTCCTCGTCACCGTCACACTGCTTTGCCGACAGGTCTTCGGCGATGAGCGAGTGGGTTTCGGCGACGGTGAGACAGTACACGTGGTCGACATCCGACTCGATGTACGAGACCGACTGAACCGGATCGAGGTGGTACTCATCCGAACCCCCGTCGAACACGTAGGCGTGGCGGTCGGTGTGCTTCCGCCCGTCGACCTGTCGGCGCAGCCGATAGTCCTTCTCGGTGAGGTGGAACCCGACGCGGTCGGCGAATCGGACGGCGTCGTCCCGAGAGATGGTTAGTTCGTAGCTGTGGCGCGAGAGCGACTCGTCGTCCTCCTGGTAGAAGTCCGGGAACGCGTCCGAAAGTGCAACTGGACCAGTGTGATTTACCGTCGCAGTGATACCCAGTCGAGTCAGCAGTGCGAGCACGTCGGATTTGAGTTCCGGACTCACAGTCGTCGCGGAGACGCGGGGTGCTTGGTTGTCAGCGGTACCGTCACCGCTGAAATACCCTGCGAGATAGGCGCCGGCGATCCGGTCAGGTGCGTCGAAGATACACTGCGGGACTCGCTTGGTGTGAGCGAAGACGCCCGCATCCAGCACCGTGTCGAAGAATCCGCGGAGCAATCTGCCCGAGGCCGTGACCTTCGCGTGATTCTCGACGTACGGGTCGGCGCCGAACTCCTCGGTCAACACGTCGAGGAAGAACTGTCGAGCCTCCTCGTCCGTGCCGCAGATCGTCGTCTGATGGATCGTCCCCTTCGGAGTGTCCTGCATCCGGGCGAATCCCTCGGCGGCGTAGTAGCCGAGCAGCGTCGCGACCCGTTCGTTGAGCGTGACGTGCCGGTCGATTTCAGTCCTGTCGTGTTTGACACCCAGGGTTGCGTCCTCCGGCACGAATTCGAGCAGGTCGTCCGTCGAGTCGAAGAAGTGACTCAACAACGCGACCGGGATGCTCTCGCGGTAGAGGTAGTTACTCAGCGTCTTCTTGGTGAGGCCGAGGTGGTCGGCAGTGCTCTGGAGTGGGTAGAAGCGACCATCCCACTCGTCGGCCAGTCGGTGTTCGAAACGTTCGTACAGCCGCTCCTTGTCGAGGCCCTTGACCATCAGTCGGTCGTCGTCGACGACATCGGACTCGACGAACTCCTTCAGGAGGTCGAACCGCTCCGGCTCTTCGGCCGGATCGGCGCTATCGAGGTCCTTCGGCGTGACGAGACAGTCGGACTCGTCGAGTTTCCCCGCGGGGACAGAGACCATCCGACCGAGATCCGGTTCGTAGATGTGGACGTCGTGATCCGGTGTCACGGTCAGCTCTCGGCCGGATTCCGTACGGATCTCGACGAGATGATCCGGTGCCAGATGTTTGCTGAGCGCTTCGACGGGCTGGATCGACTGTGAACCGCCGTTGTCGAACGAGGGGACGGAGAGTTCGCCGTCGAGGTGGTCGAGGTCGTCGACGAGCGTTCCGAAGTCGTCGCGCTCGGCATGGCTCGGATCGAGGTACCCCTCGACGAGGGTCTCGATCGACTCGTGGTTGAGCGCTCCTTCTTCGTCTTCGTACCACACCTTCGTCTCCGGGTGGAAGCAATTCCGGCGTTTAGCGGCGTGAAAGTATGGATGTGCGTACCCGACAGCGGCCGTTGTAAAACCCACAACTCTTCCGACAGTTGCCGCGCTCGTGTGGGGCGCCATCCCGAAGACCAGCTCCCCCACCAGGTCGTCGCGCTCCTCTAACTCGTAGAACGGTTCGAGACCGTAGTAGGATTCGAGCAGGTCGTCGACGAAGTCGGCGGTCTTGAGCATGTGCTCGGCGGCGCCCTCCGAGAGGACGACGTCCTGAACGTTCAGCTCGACCAGCTGGTCGTCGTGCTGGAGCGGCTGGCCGTGGATGTCCTCGCCGTAGCCCAGCGCGCGGAAGGCGTCGGCGGTCACGTCCAGTTCGGAGGGGCGCACCGCCGTGACGGGCAGGTCGGTCATGTCGTAGCGGACGGTGCCGTCCTTGAACGCCGAGACGCCGTGTTTCGCGCGGAGGACCCCCTTCTCCATGGGTTCGGGCGTCTTCTGCTCGGAGGACAGGCCCTTCACGGCTTTGAGCGCGTCGTAGGCGGTGGGCCGTTCGTTGAGGTTCGCGAGCGCGGACTTGAACTCCGAGTTGATATCGACGACGGTGGTCTGGGTGGGCCGGGCGAGCGTCTCGCAACGGGAACACTCGGCCCGGCCGGACTCGTCGGGTTCGACCTCGTGGTCGCAGTCCGGACAGACGTAGACGGCCTCGCAGACGCCGCCGCAGTCGGGACAGCGGGGCTTGTAGGTTCGCTCGCCACACGCCGTACACTCCTGGCGACCGACTTCGAGTTCGACTTTCCCCTGGGAGTCGTCGTAGCTGTCGCCGGCGACGGCGGCGTCGCCGACCTTCCGCTGGGCGCCGCCGGCCTCGCCGATAGGGAAGAGGGTGTGGACCGCCGGCGAGAGGTCGCGCTTCTCCGATTTCTCCGGGCGGCCCATCCGGTTGCCGATGCGGGTGGGTGCGCGCTCGCGGACGGGGAACGGGGCGACCTCGTTTATCGCCTCGATGGCGTTGGCGCCGTCCTCCGTGGAGGCCGCGGAGGATTCGAGTTGCGCGTCGCTGGCCTCGCCGCCGCCGTAGGCTTTCGCCCGTTCGGAGAGGTCCTCGGGCGCCCACTCGCGTTCGAGCGAGTCCGAGAAGCCGAGCGTCCGCACCAGCGGGCGCCAGTCGGGGATCACGAGCGTGTCCTCGGTCTGGGTGTGCTCGACGAGGAGGTGCTCGACGGCTTCGCATACGCCCGGCGACCGCGGGATCACGAGATCGCCGGCCGCCGCGGCGCCGGCGTCGCGGTCGTGGCCGTCGGTCGCGGCGTCGTGCTGGGTACCCTGGCTGCTGTCGGCGTCGTCGCGGTCCTCCGGATCCCTCACCACGGCGCCGTCGGTCTGGGCGATACGACCCTCGTCGACGGCGTCGGCGAGCGCGCACACCTCGTCGACCGACAGGTCGTGCCAGCAGTAGGTGTATTTCGGGTGTAGCGGCGCGTCGTAGTCGTCGGCCCACTCCAGGGCCTCCGCGGCGCTGGGGTCGGCGAGATCCACGTCGAGCGAGTCGCGCATCGCCTGCACGTCGGCGCCGGCGTCGTCGAACTCCTGGGCCCACCACTCGACGGTGTAGGAGGCGGGCGCGAGCGGGTGGTTGTTCTCGACGAACTCGCCGTAGTTGACGAGGTACTCGCCCAGGTCGATCACCTTCTCGACGCCGTTGCGCACCGCCAGCGCCTCCTCGGGGTCGTCGATGCGGCGGACCTCGCCGTTCGCCAGGCGGACCGTCGGCCCCTCGATGGTGTCGACGGGGACGACCCCGGCGGCCTTGCCGGGCCGTTCGGTCTTGATCTGCGTGCCCGTCGCGAGGAAGTCGTCGACGAGGTGCATCGTCGCCGGGTGGACGCCGGCGGTCGCGTTCCCGTGGTTGCGCGCCCGACCGTAGCGCAGCCGGAAGCCCCCGGCCTCGCTCGGATGGGAGAAGACCGGCCGCCCGGCGATGAGGTCCCGGAGGAACTTCTTCGACGGCTCCAGGCGAGGCGGTCCCGCGGGCTCGTCCGTGTCTCCCTCGCTGTCGTCGTCGGCGTCGTCCTCCGCTTCGGCGTCCTCTCCGTCGTCGGCCTCGTCCTCGCCGTCGTCTTTCCCGATCGTGCCGTCGATCAGGTCCTGGAGCCACGGCCAGTCGACCTCGTCGAGATTGCGGGTGTAGCGCTGGATCTTCGGCGCCTTCAGCGCGATCCCTTCGGCCATGACGAGACACATGCCACCGCGGGCGGAGTTCGAATCGATCCGTTCCAGATCCCGATAGCCCGACACCTCCTCGTCGCCGGTGGCCTCCCCGTCGAGCATGATCGGCATGTGCTCGGCGATGAACTTGCTCTCTTTCTCCTTGGGGGAGTACTGCAGTCCCGTCTCCTTGTCGTAGAGGTCGATCTCCTCGGCGTAGCGGCCGATCTCGTCGTCGCGGGCCTTGTACTGGTCGATGCCGAGCATCGCGCGGGCGTAGTCGGCGACCAGCACCGAGAGGGCCTGGGCGGTCCCGCCGGCCGAGCGGATCGGGCCGGCGTAGTAGACGTTGACGAACTCGGTGCCGTCGTCGTTTTCCAGAATTTCGACGCGGTCGATCCCCTCGATGGGGGCGGCGACGACGCCCTCCGTGAGCAGCGCGACCGCGGTGCGGACCGCGCCCTCGACCTTGCCCGCACGGGAGTCGTAGTCGCCCACGTCGCCGTCGACGAAGTCGGAGACGAGTTCCAGCGCCGCTTCCTCGCGGCTCATCTCGCCCTCTAACTCGCGGACGCGCTCGGCGACGCCGTCGATGCCGAGGATGTTCTCGACGCGGTCGGCCATGTCGCGAGCGACCGGGATCTCCACGCTGTCGGTTGGGTCGCCGCCGCGCTCGCGGGCCCGCTCGGCCACCTCGAAGGCCTCGTCGAGTCCGGACTCCAGTCGTTCGAAGTAGCGTTCGTCTTCCGGTTTCATCGTCGTCCCTCGGGCGTCATCGTGTCTCGCTCATCGGTCCTCGGTCACCGCGGCCGGCTCATAGTGGCCACAGGTCCAGCGCGGTCTCCTCGTCGTACTCCCGGTCGAGCGCTACGTCGAACTCGCGAACGTACAGCTCCCCGGCGAAGACGGTCGCGCTGTCGAGGTGGCCCGCCAGCGTCGTCCCGTCCGCCCGCGAGAGGACGGCGTGGGTGTGGGCGAACGGCTCGCCGTCCAGCTCGGAGACGTTGCCGACGCAGGCGGCCATCTCCAGCGGCTCGTCGAAGGTCTCGGGGTAATACTCCTCGTCGTCCTGGTCGTAGTAGAGGATCTCGGCGTCGCCCACGGCGCCGAGTCCGAAGAAGAAGGCGGCGTCGATTCCCTCGTCGGCGGCGAAGGCCTCGATCTGGGCCCGCCAGTCCCCGCCGTGGTCCAGGCGGGCGACGAACTCGCGGGCGCCCTCGACTTCCAGGTAATCCATACGCCTACGAGGGACGGGCGCCACAAAAAACGTTCCGAGCGTCGGCGCGAACCCGCGCCCCGGTCGACGCGTCACTCGGCCGGCGCGAGCCCGCGTCCACCCCCCGCGGCTGCGACGAACAGCGGACAGTCGTTCCCCCACCGCCGGGCTTGAAGACGCCGGGATTCGAACGGAGCGCCATGGATCTCGACCTGACAGGTCAGACCGCACTGGTAACCGGCGGCGGCCGGGGCAACGGCCGCGCGATCGCCCTCGAACTCGCGACCCACGGCGCCGACGTGATCGTCAACGATCTGGACGAGGACGTGGCGAAAGATACCGCGGCGACCATCCGCGACCGCGACGACGACAGCGACGCCGTCGGCGTCGCCGCCGACGTGACCGACGAGGCCGAGGTCGAGGCGATGGTCGAACACGGCGTCGAGGAGTTGGGCAGCGTCGACATCCTGGTCAACAACGCCGGTGTCGGCAACGCCGGGCCGTTCCTCGACGAGGGCTACGACGACGACTTCCGGCTGAACATCGAGGTCCACCTCTTCGGGTCGATCAACTGCACCCGCGCCGTCGTCGACGGCATGATCGAGGACGGCTACGGCAAGATCGTCAACATCACCTCGATCCACACCAAGAACGGCGTCGGCCAGTCGCCCCAGTACGACGTGGGCAAGTACAGCCTGCTCGGGCTCACCAAGTCGCTCGCGCTGGAACTCGGCCACGAGGGGATCCGCGTCAACGCCGTCGCGCCCGGGTGGGTCGACACCCGCATGACCGACGGCTTCTCCGACGCCGTCACCGAGCAGATCGAGGACCTCAACCCCCTGGGCTATTTCGCCCAGCCGGAAGACATCGCCAACGGCGTCACTTTCCTCGCCTCGCCCGCCGCCGACTACGTCAACGGCCACGAACTCCGCGTCGACGGCGGTCAGGTCCCCATCCCCGACTGGCGGCTCGACAACCGGTAGGGCGGGAATCGACTACCGACTCCTGAACCGGCGCGCGCTGTCGAGCGTGCCCGAGCATAGCGAGGGCCGCGAAACGTAGCCGTGCGAGGTCTTCGCGAACTGTGTGTGCGAAGGCTTGTCAGAGCTTGCTCTGACAGCGGATGAGCGAGCGAAGCGAGCGAATCGGTTGGGGAGGTGTGTGGCGCGGTGCGGTGCTGTACCTGGTGGACTGAAAGGACGAGGCGCGCTCGCGGTGAGTGAAGCGAACTGAGTCGTCTGAGCGGGCACTATCGGAGCGACCGGAGGGAGCGACGATATCCCGCTCAGCGACCGCGAGAGCGAGGTCGACCGCAGGGAGACCTCGTCAACGCGAACGGGGTCTGCGCGAACGAAGTGAGCGCAGGCTCGGAAGACAAGCGGAGCGAGTCTTCCGGCGAGCGAAGCGACCCGTGAGCGAGCGCGCCGAGGGCTTTCGACGCTCTCCCACGAATGGAGTCGAACCACTCACTACGAGACACGAATCCGTCGCCACTCAGGTGTCTCGCGAGTGAATCGGGCCGTCGATCGCACGGAGATGTCCGCCAGAGCGCCCGTTCCGGACCGCCAGGGCTTCGGCGACGACGCTGTGGGCGACCTGCGCGGGGCTCCCGCCGCCGAGGTCGAGGCCGGCCGGCGCGTAGATCCGCTCGCGGTCCCGGTCGTCCAGTTCGATCCCGTCGTCGGCCAGCGCCGCACGCAGTCGGTCGAACCGCTCGCTGGGTCCCAGCACGCCGACGTAGTCGACCGGTGTCGCAACCAACTCCCCGAGCGCCACGCGGTCGTCGACGAAGTTGTGGGTCATCAGCACGACCGAGTCCTCGGGCCGGAAGCCGACGGCCTCGCGCAGGTCCCGCGGCGAGGTCGCGAGTACCCGGTCGGCACGCGGGAAGCGCTCGCTCGTCGCGCGGCCGCCGCGGAAGCCGACGACGGTGACCCGAAAGCCGGCCGACCGCGCCGACTCGACGACCGGGCGGACGTCCGCGTTGCTCCCGACTGCGACGAGCCGCGGCGCCGGCGCCAGCCGCTCGACGAACAGCCGCACCGACCCGCCGCCCGTTTCGGCTCGAACCGAACGGGCTCCGTCGACATCGTCGGGGACCGTCGCAACGACTGCGGGCGGAAGCGCGGTGGCCGCTCCGGCCGCGCCGTCGCCCTCGCTCCGACCGTCCCCTTCGGTCCAGCGGTCGCCCACCGCGACGCGGTCGTCCTCGCTCTCGACGACGACCGCCGCGGTCCGCCCGCCCACCAGCTCCTCGTCGGGCGCGACCAGCGGCCGATGGGCCGCCCCGAGCGGTTCGAGCAGGAGGTCGACGACGCCGTCGCAGCCGACGCCGAGGCCCCACGTCTCGTCCGAGCGGAGGTCGAACCGCTCGACGCGGGCCGACCCGTCGGCCAGCACGTCGCCGGCCAGTTCGACCACCGAGTCGGCGAGGCAGCCGGCCGTCACCGAGCCGGCACCGGTCGCCGGGTCGCGTTCCGTCTCGGCGCTGTCCGTCGGTTCGGAATCGGTCGCACCGCCCCCGGGCGCGACGATCATCTTCGCGCCCGGCCGCCGGTAGGCCCGCCCGTCGACGGCGACGACCGTCGTCAGGACCGCCGGCTCGCCCGAATCGAGGCACTCGCGGGCGGTCGCGCGGACCGCCCGCTCGGGCGCCGACCAGTCCGGCTGGGCCCGGTCGCCGTTCATGCTGTCGGGGTGTCGCCGGCCGCCCGGTCGGCGGCCGTCTCCAGCGCGCGACCGACGTACGTCTCCAGCAGTTCCCCGCGGAACTCGCCGGAAGCGTGGGCGTCCGAGCGCAGTCGCCCGGTGTCGATATCGTCGGTCGCTTCGCTCGCCGCGGCGTCGATGGTCGCCGCGTCGAGCGGTTCGTCGACGAGCGAGTCCTCGACGGACGGCAGGCGAACCGCGCGGTCGACCGCGCCGGTCGCGGCGACGCGCGCACTCGAAACGACTCCCTCGCTGCCGTCGTCTCCGCCCCCACCGCCGCCCGTCTCGACCACCGCGGCGACGCCCACCATCGCGTAGCCCGTCGCTGGATGGGTCTTTCTCGCGTACGCGAATCCGCCGTCGTCGGCGTGGGGCACGCGAACGCCCGTGAGGAGTTCGCCCCGTTCGACGGCGGTCTCGCCGTCGCCGCGGAAGAAGTCGGTCGCGCCCACCTCGCGCTTGCCGTCGCGGTTGCGGAGCAGTATCGTCGCGTCGCTCGCCAGGACCGCCGCCGGCAGGTCCGCGCCGGGGTGGGCCGCCGCCAGGTTCCCGCCGATCGTCCCTCGATTGCGGATCTGGGTGTCGCCCACCTCGCTCGCCGCCTCGGCCACCAGCGGGACGGTCGAGCGGACGGCGCCGGAGTCGACGAGCGTCGCGTAGGTCGTCAGCGCACCGACGACGGTCCGGTCGTCCAGCGCGTTTACCGCGTCGAGCGCCGGCACGTCCAGATCCACGACCACGTCCGGTTCCCGCCCACGATTCTTCATCGCCGGGACGAGGCTGTGACCGCCGGCCAGGATCTCCACGTCCGCGTCGGCGTGTTCGTCCAGCAGGGCCAGCGCCTCGCTCACCGACGCGGCGCGCTCGTAGTCGAACTCGGCGGGGAACATCTCAGTCCTCGGCCCCCGGTTCCGGCGGGTCGGCGGGCCCGTCGCCCGTCGGCCGCTCGCCGTCGGCGTCGGCCGCTCGCAGCCGCTCGGCAGCGGTCTCGACGGCGTCGACGATGCTCTCGTACCCCGTACAGCGACAGACGTTGCCCTTCAGCGCCCGTCGGATCTCGGCGCGGGTGGGCTCGCGGTTCTCGTCGAGCAGCTGGTGTGTCGTCGCGAGCATGCCCGGCGTGCAGTAGCCACACTGCAGGCCGTGTTCGTCGTGAAAGGCCCGCTGGACGGGGTCGAGCCCGTCGTCGGCGTAGCCGGCGGCGGTCGTCACGTCGCTGCCGTCGGCCTGAACCGCGAGTATCGTACAGGACTTGACGGCGTCGCCGTCCATCTCGACCGTGCAGGCGCCGCACTTGCCGCTCTCGCAGCCGACGTTCGGCGCCGTGTAGCCCAGGTCGTCCCGCAGCGCGTGGACCAGCAGTGTCCGCGACTCGACGGTCAGGTCCTCGGTCGTTCCGTCTACCGTCAGAGAGATTTCGTGTGTCGACATGAGAGGGTGATCGCTTGTCCCGACAACGGCGGCGAGCGAGTAAAGTGTTGGTCCCCGGCGCCGCTCGGCACCGACCGCAGTCGGTCCGTCTCCCGGCGCCGGCCGCGCCCCGGTCCGCCACTCAGCGTTCGACCGTCAGGAGCCCGACGTAGTCGCCGCCCGCCGGGTCCAGCCCCTCCTCGGGTTCGATCGTGTCGACGAGGTCCCAGGGGGTGTCGCTGGTCAGCTCGGCCATCGTGTCGGGCGCGGCCATGAGGTAGTCGAACCACGGCGTCGCGAGCCGCTCGTGGCGGACGCGCATCCGGAGCGCGCCCGGGAGCCGACCGCGCTCGCGGTTGTACTCGTGGTACGCGAGGTGCGCCTCGTCGTCGGTCGCGACCGGATCGCGGCTCTGTGCGACGAGCGTCGCGTCGTCGGTCGCCACCGTCGCGAGATTCCGGAGGCGGTCGGGCGCGGTCTCGGCCGTGCCCACGAGCCCGAAGTTGTTGCCCAGCATGAGCACCGTGTCGAAGGTGCCGGGGTCGAACTCGTCGGCCACGTCGGCGATGTCCACGACGCGAGCGTCCTCGACGCCGCGGTCGCGAGCCACCTCGACCGCGCCTGGCGACACGTCGATGGCGGTCACGTCGTGACCGCGCTCTTGGAGGGCCAGCGCCGCGCGACCCGCGCCACAGCCCACGTCGAGGACTCGCCCCTCGACGCGGTCGAGCGCCCGCCGGTCGGGCTCGGGCCACTCGTCGTAGTCGGCGAAGTAGAACGCGCCGCCCGCACTGATCCCGATCCAGCCGTCGTCTCGTTCGATCAGTTCCACGCCCTCGCCGCCCCCGTGGTACTCCCGGAGCATCGCACCGAGGGCGTCGCCGGTTTCGGGCGTCGCCGCACCGGGCGATTCGTCGGTCGAACCGTCGTCCATACGGGTGCGTCGACCCGCCGGCAAATCAGTGACGGGGGTCGTGTGGTTCTCGGTGACATGCTCGCCGACGCGGGCGATACCGCCGCGAGGGAAACAGTAACGACGGGCGGGCCCTCGGGATGGGACATGTACCTCGGAGACCACACCTGGCCGGAACTGGGCGAGTACTTCGCCGAGGAGTCGCTGGCGCTCGTCCCCCTCGGATCGACCGAGCAGCACGGCCCCCACCTCCCCGAGTCGACCGACCACCGCATCGCCCAAGCGCTCGCCCGCGAGGCCGCCGAACGGACGGGCTATCTATGCACCCCCACGATCAACGTCGGCGTCAGTCCCCACCACCGCCAGTTCAACGGCACGATGTGGGTCGAGCCCGGCGTCTTCCGCGACTACGTCGAGTCGCTCACCCGGAATCTCACCTACCACGGCGTCGACCGCGTGATCTTCGTCAACGCCCACGGCGGCAACGTCGAACACCTCCGCGAAGTGGGCCGTCGGGTCCGCGACGACGAGGTCGCCTACGCCGTCGAGTGGATGTGGGACGAGTCCATCCCCGACCTCGTCGACGACATCTTCGAGTACAACGGCCCCCACGGCGGACCCAAGGAGACCGCGATGATGCTCCACATCGACGAGGACCTGGTGCGAGAGGACCAGTTCGAGCGCGCCCGCGACGAGGGCATCCGCGACGTCGAGCACTTCGAGGGCCTCCGCAAGCACGGCGCTCGCACCTTCTACGACGCCATCGACAACACCGAGAGCGGCGTGCTCGGCGACCAGACCGACGCGACCAGGGAGAAAGGCGAGCAGCTGTTCGAAGCCGCTTCGGAGCAGTTGGTGAAACTCGCCGAGTGGCTCGACGACCAGCCCTTCGAGGATCTCATGCCCCGCGACCACGTTTGAGCCCGAGTGGAAAGAGACACGTTGGAGGACTCCGATCGCCCGAATATGAGCGACGACTTCGAGACCGAACTGGCAGCGGCCTTCGAGGCCGAGTTCGACGCCGACGCGGAGACCGTCGCGACGGCCGCCGAGAACGCCGCCGCCTTCCGCGAGGACTTCGACGAGGACCTGGCCGTCGAGGACGTGCTCGACCGCGCCGAGGGTCACAACGGTGACTTCGAGCACCGGTTCGACTACGCCGTCGGCGACCTGGCCGACGGCAACGACGACTGCACCGACTCCCGGGAGTACCGCATCGCCGGCTACGACCCGATGGCCGCCGACCCGAACCAGGGGTTCTGAGGAGTCACGGGACGGGTCGTTTTCAGGCTACTCGACGGCGTCCAGCCGCCGCTCCATCGCGGCCAGGTACTCCACCGCGGCGTCGGCGTCGGCGGGCTCGTCGCCGGTGTCGAGCAGGTCGACCACCCGCTCGCAGCCGTGGCGGAGTTCCCGCTTGAACTCGCCGTCGGGGAGTTTGTTCCGGACGACCGAGGCGGCGCTCGTCACGCTCTCACGCGCCGTGGCAGGGTCGTCGTCCTCGGCGAGCGCGCGCCGGCCCTCGGCGAACAACTGCGAGAGCACCGTCCGCACGTCCGTCGGCAGATCCTCCACGCCCGTACGTTCGAGGCGTGCGATAAGGGTCTTCGGGAGGTTAGAGTTCGGTCGATCTGGCCGTTGGACCACATCGTCACGGTGTCGCCGAGACCGCGGGCCAGCTCGATGACGATCGTATCGTACTGGCCGCAGTTGGGACGGGATCGAGGTCACCCGGTGGCTGAATCGTCAAGCTCGGGCCGCCAGCCGGCTAGCACTACAGAGAAATCCGAGAAGTTCCAGCATCCGTCGAGCGAAGCGAGGCGGTTCACCGGACGCGAGGGAGCGAAGCGACCGAGTCGTCCGGCTTTTTCACCCATGTTTTTGCCGGCCGGGTTCCCGCAGGTCGCCGTAGGCGACCGAGGAAACCCGGCCGGGAAAAAGATGGACGGGCACGGTGGGATTCGAACCCACGACCGTCGGATTAGAAGTCCGACGCTCTATCCGGACTGAGCTACGTGCCCCGTGGTTCGGAATGGACGGGCGCGCGTAAAAAGCGGCCCGGGTTCGGTGCCGACCGAGCCGCGCACCACGTAACCGGCCCTCTTTTGGTCGCCGCGCGTTCAGTCACTGCCAATGAGCGCGCACCTGGACCTCGACGAGTCCGAGCCGGCCGTCGCGACGGACGGCGTCTGGCTGACCTGCATCGAGTGCGGCGAGACCTTCGACCCCTTCGCCGAGATCCGCTATACCTGCGACGACTGCGACGGGCTGCTGGAAGTCCGCTACGCCGACCTCCCGACGTGGGACGACTTCGGTACCGGCGGCTCGCCCGAGAGCGGCCCCTACGGCGTCTGGCGCTACTCCGACGCCCTGCCGTTCGAGGAGGGCGTCTCCCTGCCCGAGGGCGGGACGCCGCTGCACTACGTCCCGAGTATCGAGGACGACGTCGGCGTGAACAACCTCCGTATCAAACACGAGGGGATGAACCCGACGGGAAGCTTCAAGGACCGCGGGATGACCGTCGGCGTCCGCGTGGCCAAGGAGGTCGGCGTCGACCGACTGGCCTGCGCTTCGACCGGGAACACCTCCGCGGCGCTCGCCGCCTACGGCGCCCGCGGCGGGATGGAGACGCTCGTGCTCCTGCCTGCCGGCAAGGTCGCAGCCGGGAAGGTCGCCCAGGCGAGCCTCCACGGCGCTCGCATCCTCGAAGTCGACGGCAACTTCGACTCCTGTCTCGACATCGTGCAGGACCTCGCCGCCCGCGGCGAGGCGTACCTGCTCAACTCGCTCAATCCGTTCCGCTTGGAGGGCCAGAAAACGATCGGCCTCGAAATTATGGAGCGGTTCCACGCCGACGAGGGGACCTATCCCGACCGGATCGTCCTGCCCGTCGGCAACGCCGGCAACACCGCCGCGCTGTACAAGTGCTTCCGCGAACTCCGGGCGGCCGGCGCGATCGACGCCGAGGACGTGCCGAAACTCACCGGCGTCCAGGCCGAGGGCGCGGCGCCGATGGTCGAGGCCGTCGAGGAGGGCAACGACGAGGTGCGCCGCTGGGACGACGTCGAGACCATCGCGACGGCTATCCGCATCGGCAACCCCGTCAACGCTCCGAAGGCGCTGCCGGGTATCCGCGAGACCGGCGGCACCGCCGTCGCCGTCTCCGACGAGGCGATCACCGAGGCCCAGCGTGATCTGGCCGAGGAGGGCGTCGGCGTCGAGCCCGCCTCCGCCGCGTCCGTCGCCGGCCTCCGCAAACTCCGCGAGTCCGGCGACGTTAGCGCCGACGAGGACGTGGTCTGTCTCACGACCGGCCACCTGCTCAAGGACCCCGACGCCGCCTACGAGGCCGGCGGCGACCCCGAGCCAGTCCCCAACGACACCGAAGCCGTGCTGGACCACATCGACGAGGGGTCGTCGGTCGGCGAGACCGTTCGCCGACAGGCGTCGAAGGCCGCCGACTCGCCGCTGCTCCCGGCGCTGGTCGTCGGGGGGATCGGTCTGGCGTACCTCTACCGGAAGCTCCGATCGAAGGAGTAGTCGTCCGACCGGGTCGAGACGCTCGACTCACGCTCGTCGGAGGAACACGCCACACCGGAGAGAATACGACCGATCAGAGGTCTTCTTCGCCGAACTCGTCGATGCGTTCGTGGACGTAGGCGGTCCACTCGTCGAGTGTCTCGTGCATCAGTTCGCGGGCTTCGGGCAGCGGCGTCGCCGAGTACTGGTAGACGTGGCCGCCGCCGTCGAGCAGCCGCCGCTCGCGCTCGGCCAGCCCCTTCTCGCGGAGCGTCGACAGCGAGCGGTTGACGTTGCTGCGGTCGCGTTCGAGCTGGTCGGCCAGTTCGGCGACGGTGCTTCCCGAGTGGTCCTGCAGGGTCAGGAAGGTCCGAACCTCGTGTTCCTGAATATTGAAGACGCAGGCGAGCACGTCCGCGAAACCCGGCTGTTCGTCGAGCATCAACTCGCGAAACCGCTGGGGTGAAGGGTCCGCCTCGACCATGGTGTCGCCTACTTGGCACTCCCGCCGCTTAAACGGACACGGTGGCCTCGGCACGGGGGCTACACCGCCGGCCGCGACCGAGCCCCCTCAACGCCCGTAACCCTGTTCGATCAGACAGTTCCGCATCTCGGATTCGGAGTCGTGTCTGTGCAGGCGCGTCGGCGTGTCGCAGTAGTAGGTCTCCCCGTCCCACCGCAGCGTCACTTCGTGTTCCGCGTCGAGAAACTCCGTTCGGAGTCGGATCCGGCCCTCCGACGTGATCCGGTCGAGTAATTCGTCGGCGTTCAGCTCCCCGGCGTCGACGACGGACGGATCGGCCATCGGTGGACGGGTTCGGCCGCTGCGATAATCAGTGTTCTCCGGTCGCGCGGCGGTCGCACATCCGAGTGGGCGCCGCGCCGGCCCGCCGCCTCTCCCCCGTCCCGGAGTCCGAATCCACCGCCGACCGGACTACCCGTTCAGACCCTTTGCGGACGCACACCGCGGCCCTGCCCGTTACACTCCCCGCCGTCACGCCGCCGGCCCCGGCTCAGTGCCAGGTGCGGTGGGGGTGGGGCTGGTTGTCGCCGCGGTCGTCGTAGTACTTCAGCCCGATGAAGGAGTCGTCGAGGTTGCCCATCACCGCCGTGTACACGTCGTCGGCCGACTCGTAGGTGCCGACGTTCGACCGCGACAGCACCGCCTCGACCGTCGTCGTATCCCCCGTCGGCGCTTCGATCTCCACGTCACCGACCCGGTCGGCGACCGTCGCCGCGTCGGTCGGATACTCACACGAGTCCGTGAACAGTTGCCGCGTTTCTGTGATCCGCATCTGTAGTTCACGATTATTCTACTGCATTATAAATCATTAGGGTATACGACTGTCAATCTCTCGCACGCTCTCGGGACAGTCTGGTGGACGAACGTGGACAGTTCTACGGGAGAACTGACGGATGCGGCGTCGGGGGGAGCCGGTGTGGCCGTGCGAGGGCCGCTCAGTCGGCGGTCGATTCGTCGTGGTCGTGTCGTTCGTCGTCGAAGCTGCCCTCCTCGCGGTCCCCGCCGAACTCGTCGAGGTCCTCGGTGTCGCGTTCGCGGAGTCGGCCCGCGAGGTAGCCACCGAGCGCGCCGAACCCGCCCGAGAACAGCGCCGTGAACAGCAGCGACACGAGGACGACGCCGACGACCAGTAGCGCGACGCCGACCGCGTCGGCCCGCAGGGCTCCGATCGCGACGCCCGCGGTCACGAACAGCAGCGCCACCGCCAGCGGCAGGACCGCCAGTAGCCCCGACAGCCCACCGACTCGCGTCGCGCTCGTCCGCTCGTTGCGGTGGAGATAGCCACCGGCGAACCCGCCCAGCATCGGCGCGAACGGCAACAAAAACGAGGTGACCGCCGTCACCACGCCGCCCGCCGCCGCGTCGGTCCACGTGTACGTCGGGGCGGCTCCGGACCCTCGCGTCCGAGCGCGCTCGCGACGCCGATGGGCGACGAACGCCACCGCCGCGACCCACGACAGCAGTCCCGTCGCGACGAGTCCGACCCCGCTCCAGCGCGCCGTCGCGAAGGTCACGTCGACCAGCGCCGCGTCAGTGAACACGTCCGAGACGATCGTCCCCTCGGCCACCAGCTCGGCGATCACGTCCCGGTCCGCCGCTACCGCCAGCGCCGCCCCGCCGAAGCCTACCGCCAGCCCGTACAGCCCGAGCAGTATCGGCACCGCCCAGTCCACGACTCGCCGAACCCGCTGCTCCCCGCTCGCTCTCACTGCCCCCCGCTCGCTCGCGTTCGTCGCTGTCGAAGCCATACGAAATATTGGCCGAGAGATACCTTGACCACCGACGATCGTTCTCACCGGTCGAGAACCCTTACCGACGATAATCCGAGCCTATCGCGCCCTCCCCTTCCGCTCGTCCTCGCTCGGCCCACTCGCCGCGGGCACCGCTCGTCGAAAAACGTGGTCCTGCTGAGCGAAGCGGAGCAGGGCTCGAGAGAGCTTCGCTCTCTCGGTGGCGAAAAAACGGCCCTCGCTACGCTCGGCCCGGTGAACCGCGCGCCCACGGCGCGCGGATGCTGTCTATTCCTGCTCGGCAAGCCACGCCAGCAGTCCCTTCTGGGCGTGCAGGCGGTTCTCCGCCTGATCCCAGACGATGGCGTCGTCGCGCTCGATGACTGCGTCGGTGACCTCCTCGCCGCGGTGGGCCGGCAGGCAGTGCATCAGTTTGCGATCGCCCAGGCGTTCGGGCGTGATCCCGAACCCCTCGAAGGCCTCCAGTTTCTCCGCGCGCTCGTCCTCCTGGCCCATGCTGACCCACACGTCCGTGTACACCACGTCCGCGCCGGCGATGGCGGCCTCCGGATCGGTCGTCGTCGCCGGGGCGGTGCCGAGCCCCTCGGCGCGTTTGAGCACGCCGTCGTCGACGCCGTACCCCTCGGGGGTGGCGACCGTGAGATCGAGCCCGGACATCGCCGCGCCGAGGACGAACGACTGACAGACGTTGTTGCCGTCGCCGACCCACGCGACCGAGACGTCCTCGTCGAAGTGCTCCCGGATGGTCAAGAGATCGGCGAGCGTCTGGCAGGGGTGGGCGTCGTCGGTCAACGCGTTGATGACGGGCACCTCGGCGTACTCGCCGAGTTCGACCACGTCGGCGTGGTCGTACACGCGGGCCATCACGAAGTCGACGTAACGACCGAGCGCCCGCGCGATGTCTTTCACGGGCTCGCGACCGTGCAGGCCGATGTCGTCCGGACCGAGGAAGACGGCGTGACCGCCCAGCTGGGTCATGCCGGTCTCGAAGGAGACTCTGGTCCGCGTGGAGGGCTTCTCGAAGATCATGCCGAGTGTCTGGCCCTCGAGCAGGTCGCTCGCGCCGCTGTCGCGGTAGTCGGCCTTGATCGCCGCCGCGCGGTCGAGGACGGCCGCCAGTTCACCGGTCGTGAGGTCGTCGACGTCGAGGAAGTTCATGATTGGAGTTGCTCCGTCGCGGTCTCCAACACGGCCACTGCGCGGTCGTACTCCGCGAGGGAGACGTGCTCGTCTGGCGCGTGGTCCAGGTCGGAATCACCGGGTCCGTAGGTCACCATCGGACAGTCCCACTCCTGTGCGTAGACGTTCATATCACTTGTGCCGGTCTTGCGCAACAGGCGAGGGTCGCCGCCGACCTGCCGGACCGCCGCGCGGAAGGCTCGTGCCGCAGCCGTTCGCGGGTTCATCATCACCGGCTCGACCGCGTCGTGCCAGTGGACGGTTCCGTTGGTGAGGTGGCCGTCTGCGATCTCTCGCACTTCCTCGGTCGTGTATTCGGGCGGAACGCGCAGTTGCACGTCCGCCGTCGCCTCGACCGAGAGCCCGTCGTCGGTGATCCCGCCCTCGAAACTGATCGGCTTGGCCGTCACCCGCTCGAAGACCGGGACCCAGTCGTCGTGGCCGAACTCCTCCTCGACCGCCGACCACCAGCCGATAGCGTCCTGGATCGCGTTGTTCTCCGGTCGCGAGGAGTGGCCCGACTCCGAGGTCGCGACGTACGTCCCGCCCAGCAATCCCCGATAGCCGAGCGTGATACCGTCCCAGCCGGAGGGCTCGCCGTTGATCACGGCGCCGGGCTCGGCGTCGCGGTCCTCGACGAGGTGTCGGGCGCCCCGGGAGTCGACCTCCTCGCCGACGACGCCGACGAACGACGCGCCCGTGCGGACGGCCGCGACGGCCATCGAGCACAGCGGCCCCTTCGCGTCGACGCTCCCGCGACCCCACAGCACCTGCTCGCCCGCCTCACCCTCCTCGACGCGCACCGGGATGTCGCCCGGAACGGTGTCGATGTGGGAGGTCAGGAGGACGCTGTCGTCGGCCGGCGCGCGGACGTTGCCCACGTCGTCCACCCACACCTCGCGGTCGTGGGCCTCGAAGAAGTCGGCGAGCACCTCTGCGGCCTCGGCCTCCTCCCCGGTCACCGAGGGCGTGTCGACCACGTCGATCAGGAGGTCGCGCGCGTCCTCGTCGACGGGAACCGACGCGGTCGCGTCCTCGGGTTCGCCGGCGCTCTCACTCATCGCCGACGACCTCCGCCGTGGCGTCGACCACCTGATCGACCTCCTCCTCGGTGACCGTCAGCGGCGGGAGGAATCGCACGACGGTCCGGCCCGCGGGGAGTGCGAGGACGTTGTGGGTTATCGCGAGTTCCTTCAGCGCGCGGTTTGCGCCACGACCGACTTCGACGCCGATCATCAGACCCTCGCCGCGCACGTCGCGAACCTGGTCGCCGACGGCCGCTTCGAGTTCGCCGATCATGTAATCGCCGACTTCGCGAGCGTGGGTCGGGATCTCTTCCTCGACGATGGTCGAGACGGTCGCGCCCGCGGCCGCCGAGATGACCGGGCCGCCCGAGAACGTCGACGCGTGCGAGCCGTAGTTGTCGGCGATCCACTCGCGACAGAGCGTCGCGCCGACCGGGAACCCGTTTCCGAGGCCCTTGGCCGCGGTGATCATGTCCGGGACCACGTCGGCCCACTCGGAGGCCCACAGCGTCCCCGTGCGGCCCATCCCGGTCTGAACCTCGTCGAAGATCAGCGCCGCACCGCTGGTCGCCGTCTCGACGCGAGCCGTCTGGAGGAACTCTCTGGTCCCTGGATTGATGCCGCCCTCCCCCTGGACGGGTTCGACGATGACGGCGGCTGTCTCGTCGTCGATAGCGTCGGCCATCGCCTCGCTGTCCCCGTACGGGACGAACTCTACGTCGCCCATCAGCGGCTCGTAGGGCTTCTTGTACTTGCTCTTCCAGGTCGTCGCGAGCGCGCCCATCGTCCGACCGTGGAACCCCTGCATCGTCGCGACGATCTTCGAGTTCCCGGTGGCCGCACGGGCGAACTTCAGCGCCGCCTCGTTGGCCTCGGTCCCGGAGTTACAGAGCCACGTGTAGTCCACGTCGCCCGGCGCGGTGTCGGCCAGCAGGTCGTACAGCGCCGTCCGCGAAGCGTTGGGGTACGACGCCTGCACGTAGGTCAACTTCTCGAACTGCTCGGTCACCGCGTCGTGGACCGCCTCGTGGCCGTGGCCCAGCGGGACGCAGGCGTAGCTCGCGCCGAAGTCGAGGTACTCTGTACCGCTGTCGTCGTAGAGGAGGCTGCCGTCGCCCTCCTCGATCTGGATCGGTTTCTCTGAAAAGACGAATCCGCTCATTGTGAATCCTCCTCCGAACTGTCCGCAGTGTCGAGCGCCGACGCGTACACGTGCGTCCCGCCGCCGGACAGGGCCGACAGGATAGGGTCGCCGGCGTTTGCGTCCGCGACTACCACTTCCTCGGCGCCGCCCTCGATGGCCTCTTCGATAGCCATCACCTTGCGCTCCATGAACCCTTCGGCGGCGTCTTCGAGGTCCGCCCACTCCTCACCGGTCTCGACGGACTCGATGAGTGTGTCGGGGTCGTCGGGGTCCGCGTAGATACCCTCCACGTCGGTCAGTAGGACGAGCGTCGCCTCGACCGCACCGGCGATGTGGGCCGCCGAGCGGTCTGCGTCCGTGTTGACCGGCACGACCTCGTCGTCGTCCTTGCCCGCCATCGGCGGACTCGCGACCGGCGTGTAACCGTCGTCGAACAGCGTCTCCAGCAACTCCGCGTTGACCTGCTTGATCGTCCCCGAGTGGTCGCCCCGGCGGATCTTGCGAGTCCCGTCTTCTAGCACGCGAACGGCGGACTTGCGCGGCCCGTACAGGAGCTTCCCGTCCACCCCGTTGAGCCCGACGGCGTCGACGCCCTGGCTCTGCAGTCCCGCGACCAGTTGCGTGTTGAGGTGGCCGAACACCATCTCGAACACTTCCATGGTGTCCTCGTCGGTGAACCGGCCGACGACGCCCGAGGGGGTCTCGACGTACTCCGGTTCGATGCCGAGCCGTTCGAGCGTCTCGTCGACGGCCGTCGAACCGCCGTGAACGACCGCGACGCTCTCTCCGTCCTCACGCAACGATGCAACGTCCGCCAGAGCGCCCGCGGGGTCGACCGCGCGAGCGCCGCCGATCTTGACGACTGTAGTCACGAAAAATCACCTGCTCAGGGGGCGCCGACCGGGTGGAGGCCCCCGAACTCCAGCCCCGCGGTCTCCTCGATACCGAAGGCGACGTTGGCGGCGTGGACCGCCTGCCCCGCCGAGCCCTTCATCATGTTGTCGATCGCCGAGAAGACGACGAGACGCCTGTTTCCGGGGTCGAGCTCGAACCCGACCTCCGCGCGATTCGTCCCCGCGACCGCCTTGGGCTCGGGGTAGCGATACACCCCGCCGCCGCCCGCCACGAGCTCGACGAACGGTTCGTCCTCGTACTCGCCGCGATACGCCCCCCACAGGTCGCCCTTCGAGACGGGCTCGCCCGGGAAGACGTGACAGGTCGCGCTCGCGCCGCGGATCATGTCCACCGCGTGGACGGTAAAGGAGACGTCCAGGCCGAGGAACTGCTCGATCTCGGCCTCGTGGCGGTGTCCCGTCGGCGCATACGGGCGGACGACGCCCGACCGCTCGGGGTGGGAGGAGGCTTCGCCGCCCCCTGCCCCGCCCTCCGAGGAGCCGACCTTCACGTCGACCACTATCTGCTCGTCGTCGGTGAGAATGCCCTCCTCGACCAGCGGCTTGAGTCCGAGGATCGTCGCCGTGGCGTTACAGCCGCCCGAGGCGACGAGATCCGCGCCCGGGAGTTCGTCGCGCGTCAGTTCGGGCAACGCGTAGACGGACTCGTCGAGCAGCTCCGGGCGCGTGTGCCCGTCGTACCACTCGTCGTACTGGGCTTCCGTATCCAGGCGGAAGTCCGCCGAGAGGTCGACGACCGTCTCCGCGGCGTCCTGAAACTCGTCTATCTGCTCCATCGAGACGCCGTGTGGCGTCGCGGCGAACAGCGCGTCGACGCTCTCCAGATCCTCCGGGGATGAAAAGCGCAGGTCCAGGTCGCGGAGGTTCGGGTGGGCGTGACCCACCGTCTTGTTCTCCTTCGAGCGGCTCGTTGCCTGGACGACTTCGAACTCGGGGTGGCCCGCGAGCAGGCGGAGCAACTCGCCGCCCGTGAAGCCCGTGCCGCCGACGACCGACGCGGTGTACTGGCTCATGCCGTCACCTCGCTGTTCATGTCGTCGCCTCTGCGGTCTCGCCCTCGTCGACGCCGGCGGTGGTCTCCAGCCAGTCGACGACCGTCGCCGGCACGTCGACGTCGGTGACCTCGTCGAGCGCCTTGAACTCGACGGTGTGGTTGACCTCGTGGACGGTGTAGCCCGAGGGGTCGCCGTCCTCGCTCACACCGGTCTCCATGAGGTCGATCCCCAGCAGCCCGCCGCCGACGGCGTCGCTGGCCTTGGTCACCAGTTCTTCCATCTCCGGCGTGATCTCGATCTCCGCGGTCTCGGCACCCTTGGCGGCGTTGGTCAGCCAGTGGTCCGACGAGCGGACCATGCCGGCGACCGGCTCGCCGTCGACCGCGACGATACGGATGTCCCGGCCCGGCTTGTCGACGAACTCCTGGATGTAGAACACCTTGTGCTCGTAGTGGCCCAGGGTCTCCTTGTGTTCGAGGATCGCCTCCGCGGCCGACCGGGAGTCGATCTTCGCCATCAGCCGCCCCCACGACCCGATCACGGGCTTGAGGACGCACGGATAGCCGAAGTCCTCGATACTTTCGAGGGCAGCGTCTTTGGTGAACGCCACGTCGGTCGCCGGCGTCGGGACGCCCGCCTTCTCCAGCGCGAGACTGTTTTTCACCTTGTTCGCACAGACCTCCGCCGTGTGGGCGCTGTTGACGACCGGGATGTCGTAGGCGTCGGCGAACTCCGTCGCGTACAGCGAGCGGCTCGTCGCCAGACAGCGGTCGACGAGCACGTCGACGCCGCGCATGTCCTCGGGCGGTTCCGAGAGCCCGAAGCGCTGCTTGCGCACGTCGACTTTGACGACCTCGTGGTCGCGCTCACGCAGCTCGTTCAGCAGGAGCTTCTCGTCCCGGCGGATCCGGGAGTAGAGGATGCCGACCTTCACTCTCACTCACCCCAGTCCTCTTCGAGCTCGGGTGCCGTCTCGAGGACTGGAGGTTCGGTGTCGACGACTTCGAGCTCCGCACCGCAGGTGCCACAGTCGACGATCTCTCCTATCTCGATGCCGTCGTGCAGAGTTACTTCCGCTCCGCACTCGACGCATTCTGCCATCGTAGTCCCTACTCACCCTGCTATCTACTTAAACGCTTCGAACCTATCAGAGAAAAATAGTTACGCGGACTCTACGCTAAGCGCGTCGCGAGCCCGATTTCGTGGACAGTCCGTTCACTGTATCAGTTTTATGTTAGTTCCCCTCGCGGGGTCGTGGGAGCGGTCGCGGTCGGTGGTATCGGTCGGTGTGCGACCGGTCGCGGGCGTCTCGGCGCTCAGACACGGTCGGCCACCTCCGATTCGAGCTCGTCGAGCCCCGTCGCGACCACGTCGCTGCGCTCGGCGATCGCGCCCTCGTCGGTCGCGAGGCGTTCGCGGGCCGCGTCGATCTGCGCGGCGACCGCCTCGGGCGCCGGTCCACCCGGCGAGTCGCGCATCGCCACGCTCTCGACCGGGTCGAGCGTCGATTCCAGCGTCTCTCGGTCGACGTACGCCGTCAGCGGCTCGCCCAGGACTTCCTCGGCGGCGGCCTCCAGCTCGTCGATCGCCGGCGCGTTCTGCCCGGGATCGAGGTCCTCGGCCACCGACGCCACGACTTCGTGGGCCGTCCGGAAGGGGACGCCCGCCATCGCCAGCCGGTCCGCCACGCCGGTCGCCGTCGAGAACCCGGCGGCGGCTTCCCCCGCCAGCACGTCCTCGTGCCACTCGGCGGTCGTCAGCGCGCCCGTGGCGACCTCCAGCGCGGGCGGCACCGAGTCGACGGCGGTCCACGCCGGCGGCGTCGCCTCCTGAAGGTCGATGTTGTACGAGCGGGGCAGCCCCTTCAGCGTCGTCAGCAACCGCTGGAGCGCGCCCTGCGCTTCCCCGGCGGTCGCGCGGACGATCTCCAGCGTGTCCGGATTCTTCTTCTGGGGCATGATCGACGACGTGGAGGCGTAGTCGTCGCTGATCTCCAGGTAGTCGCGACCGCTGTACACCACCAGATCCTCCGCGAGCCCCGAGAGCGTCGTCGCCAGCGTCGTCAGGGCGCTCGTCGTTTCGACGAGGAAATCCCGCGAAGACGTGGCGTCCATCGAGTTCGCGACGGTGCCGTCGAAGCCCAGCAGTTCGGCCGTGCGCGCCCGATCCACGTCGAAGGGCGTGCCCGCGAACGCCGCCGCGCCCAGCGGCGACCGGTTCGTCGTATCGAACGCCGCGAGCAGCCGTTCCGTGTCACGCGCGAGTGGTCCCTCGTAGGAGAGGACCCAGTGAGCCACCGTCACTGGCTGGGCGTACTGCAGGTGCGTGAACCCTGGCAGCAGCGTCTCGGTGTGCTCGGCCGCGGCGTCGAGCAACTGCTCGCGTGCCCCGACCACGGTCTCCAGCGCCTCGAAGAGGTCCGAACGCAGACGATACCGGATACAGGTCGCCACCTCGTCGTTGCGCGAGCGCGCAGTGTGCATGCGCCCACCCTCGAGGCCGACACGTCCGATGACCGCGGTCTCGATGGCCTCGTGTACGTCCTCGGCGTCGGGCAACTCGCCGTGGCCCGCCGCTTCCACGTCGTCGAGCGCCGATAGGATCGCGGCCGCATCGTCGTCACCGACGATGTCCTGTTCTGCCAGCATCACCGTGTGGGCGCGGTCGACCTGCAGGTCCGCCCCGAAGATGCGCTCGTCGGCGGCCAGCGAGGACATGAACCCGCGTGCGGGGCCACCCGAGAACCGATCCCGGCGGATCGCGGTCCCGCCGGTGGCGGTGTCGACGGTGCCGTCCGCGCCGCTCGCTTCGGCCGCCTCGCCCGCGTCGGGGGTGTCCTCGCCGTCGGTCATCTTACTCGTCCGTGTCTGTCTCTTCGCCGCCGTCGGTGGCGGCCTCGGCCTGCTTGGCCGCGACGTTCTCGGCGACGCGGTTGGCCAACCGGGACTGGAAGCCGTGGTACTTCGCGACGCCCGTCGCGTCGTCCTGTTCGATGTCGTCGGTGACGGCCTCCTCGTTGAACGAGGCCGCCGACTCGCTGTAGACTGCGTACTCGCTCTCGCGACCGACCGCGCGGGCCTGCCCGCCGTCGAGCTTGACCGTGACGGTCCCGGTGACTTTGGTCTGGGTCTGCTCGATGAACCCTTCCAGCGCCTTCGTCAGCGGCGCGTCGACCAGGCCCTCGTAGCCCTTCTCGGCCCAGCGCTGGTCGATCCCCGTCTTGAACGAGCGCTCCTCCTGGGTCAGCACGAGCGATTCGAGCGCCTCGTGGGCCGTCAGCAGCACCGTCGCCGCGGGGTGCTCGTAGTTCTCCCTGACTTTGAGCCCGAGCATACGGTCCTCCATCGTGTCCGTGCGACCGACGCCGTGCTTGCCAGCGCGCTCGTTGAGGTCCTCGACGAGCGAGACCGCGTCCTGGGACTGGCCGTCGACGGCGACGACCTCGCCCTGCTCGAACTCGATCTCGACCGTCTCCGGTTCCGCCGACCCCGGTGCCTGGGTCCAGTCGTAGATCTCCTCGCCCGGAACGTGTGCGGGGTCTTCGAGTTCGGAGCCCTCGACCGAGCGGCTCCAGAGGTTGGTGTCGATGCTCCAGCGGCCGCCGTCGCCGCCCTCGACAGGCAGGCCCTTTTCGGCGGCGTACTCGTTCTCCCACTCGCGAGTCAGGCCGAGTTCGCGCACGGGCGCGAGCACGTCCAGGTCCGAGGCGCGCCAGACCGCCTCGAAGCGGAGCTGGTCGTTGCCTTTCCCCGTGCAGCCGTGGGCGAGAGCGCTACAGCCCTGTTCCTCGGCGACTTCGAGGATGGCGTTTGCGATGACCGGGCGCGCGAGCGCGGTGCCCAGCGGGTAGCCCTGGTAGGTGCCGTTGGCTTTGACCGACTGGAGACAGAGATCGGCGAACTCCTCTTTGGCGTCGACGACGTAGTGGTCGAGCCCGAGCTCCTCGGCCGTCTCCTCGGCCTCGTCGAACTCTTTGGCGGGCTGGCCGACGTCGACGGTGACGCCGATGACGTCGTCGTAGCCGTACTCTTCCTTGATGAGCGGGACGCAGACTGTCGTGTCGAGCCCGCCGGAGAAGGCGAGCGCGACGGTGCCGGATGGGTCGGATGTCATGTGTCGTGTGGTGACTGTCGGGTGAGATGTCCGCCCGGAACCCGACGGTGGCGGGAGTCGGAAACGAGACGTGGCGACGATGGGAGAGGTAGTTTCGGGCCTAACGGCCCGGTCGTCGTCGCCGCGGTCGTCGGGCGTCGACGCCTGCCGGCGCCGCCGTCCGACGCGCGAAAAGTCGGTCGGCGGACCCGCGACTCGTCGCGGCCTGCGTGCCGTGAGCGCGGGTCGGAGCCATGTACCTGCTACTACCGACAACTCGCTACTAAAAGCTTCCGAACCGGCGCCGAGCGGCCCGCTACGCTCTGTTAGCGTGTCACACGACGACACGGAAACGGACCCGGACCGCACCGAACGGGGACCGGCCACTCGCTCGTCCGACGGCAGGTCCGTGTGACCCGTCTCTCACCCACGCTCGCTCGCATCGTCGCTCTCACCGTTCGGACTGGCTGCTCCGCCGGCGCCGGCCCCATCACCGCCGTCGTCATCGCCCGTATCGCCACCGCTGTCCGCATCGTCGTCGCTCTCGTCCGCCTCGTTCCCTTCGCTCTCGCCGCGCTCGCTCGCATCGTCGCCGTTCCCGCCGTCGCCCGCATCGTCACCGGCGTCGTCCTCGGGATTCGCTCCGTTCCCGCGACCCTCGGAGGCGTTGCCGTTCGTTGCGTTACCGGACCTGTCTCCCTCCGGTGGGCCGGTTCCGTCGTCTGACCCGGTAGCTCCCGGTGAGTCGGTGTCGTCGTTCGACCCGGCGTCCTCGGGCGGTCCGGTGTCGTCGTTCGACCCAGCATCCTCGGGCGAACCTGCCTCGTCGTTCGATCCGGCGTCCTCGGGCGGTCCGGTGTCGTCGTCGGGACCTCTATCCGCCGGTGGGCCGGTGTCGTTGCCGGGCCCGGCGTCAGCGGGCGGGCCGTTGCCGTTCCCCCGGTCTTCAGGCGGACCGGTTCGGTTCGCGACGAACGCGGGCGGGCCGCCCACACCCCTGCCGGCGCCCTCGCCGGCGATGCCCCGCGCGATCTCGGCGACCTCTGGCCCGGTGAGCTCGCTGGCCTGCGACCTGAGCGTCCGGATCGCGGTCACGTTGACGCCCCTGGCTTCGAGATCGTCGGCGGGGAGACCCCGAGCCACGGCGGCCGTCTGGTCGAGGCGCCGCTCGACTGCGCGCTGTCTCGCGTGTAACTGCGCGAGGCGAGCGCGGTACGCGCCCTCGCTCACGGTGCCGTTCTCGCGGGCCCGCTCCAGCTCGTCGATCTCGCCGTCGAGTTCGCCGAGGCGCCCCTCCAGGTCCGTGACCTCGGTGGCGACGACGCCGGCGACCGAACCGTTCGACGCCGCGGCGGCCACGCGCTGACCGAACGTCCGCGCCTCGATCTCGCCCTGCACGTCGGCCTGTTGCACGCCGACCACACCGGCGAAGCGTTCGCCGGGCGCCAGCGATCCGTTCGCGTTCTCGTTCGCTGCGACACCGTCCGTCGCGGTCCCCTGTGCCGGGGCGCCGGCACCGGCCAGCGCGGCGACCGGCACCGCGCCGACCGCCGCTACCGCCACGAGCACCACCGCGACGACGGGTGACGTTTCGGCCATCTCGCTCCCACGTTGTTCCCCGTTCACCATATAAATCCACAATCCCGAAACCGGATCAATCCCGATCAAGCCGGTTTTCGTCCGGAGCGTGCGCCGCTGCTATCGTCCGGTTTCCACGCCTACGCCTGGCGACGGGCCGCTGAAGCGTCGAAAGCTACAAGTCGCTCTCTTCGGGCAGCGCGACGACGTTCTCGCGACCGATGCGGAACGTCTCGACGGCGTCCTCGTCGCGGAGGTTCCCGACGACCTGACTGGTCTTGGCGTCGGTCCAGTCGAACTCCCCGGCGATCTGTTGTTGTTTGATCCGCCCGCCGTTGTCCTCCAGCAGACGGACCACCCGCTCCTCGTTGCTGAGCAGCTCCGCCGGCGGCTCGTCGCGACCGCCGTCGTCACCCCCGGCTGCGTCGCCGTCACCGGCCCCGCTCGTGGCGGCGGTCGGCCCCTCCGGCGCTTCCGTGTCGGCGTCCGTCCCGCTGTCACCCGCCCGCGAGCGGTAGAGCCACCCGCCGGTGGCGGCCGCGGCGACGAGCACGACGACCAGACCGGCGAGTGCGGTCGCCGGGAGGCCGCCGCTCGCGGGCGCGACGACCACGCGTGGCTCGTTCGGCCCGAAGTCGGCGGGCCCGCGCCAGGTGACCGACCCGTTGCCGGTCCCGTCGGGGTCGGGCGCCACCGACTCGGGTTCGTAGCCCGCGGGCCACGACACCACGAGCGAGGACTCGCGGTCGAGGAAAAAGCCCGACAGCGAGTCGCCGATCCGCAGCCGGTCGCCCTCGGTCGCCGCGAAGTTCGTCCACGCGAACCGGTAGGTGAGCACCCCGTACTCCTGGGGCAGTTGTTCCCGGGTCGCGGTGACGGTGACGGTCGATAGCGTCATCTCGCGACCGGTGGTGTTCTCGGCGCTGGCGACCGTCCGGGCCATGCCGGTCGCGAACTGGCTCGTGAACGCCGAGGCGTTCGCCCGGACGTCGTCCTGGACCGATTCGAAGGCGTCGGTCGCGTTCTCGTCGTCCAGTCGCACGCGGAACTCGACGGTCCAGGCCGCCGTCCCGTTTCCGTCGACCGCCGCGCGGAGGACGACTACGTCGGGGTCGACTGCCGACTGGAACGGCTGGACTCCCCCCGGTTGGACCGCTCCGACGACTCCCTGCCCGGTCGCCGCCGGTGCCGGCGACCCGCCGGCGGCTCCGACCGCGGGTCCGACCACCGACAGACAGCACAGTACGACGACGACCGACACGGCGACCCCCCGCGACGCGTCTTGCATCGTCAGTCGCGTCGGCGCGAACGGCGGAAAGTCTTTCGTGGTTGCGCGCGAGTCGAGTTCGAGTGACACGTGCCCCAAGGTACTTGCCTGACGCTTTCGACCGGGCGGGCATGGACACACGGGCTGATATCGAAGTCGAGACCCTGCTGAAGATCGTGCTCGGGCTGGTCGTCGTCTGGCTCGGGCTGGAGGTGCTCGACCTCCTCATCGACATCGTCCTCGGGCCCTTCCAGTCGCTGTTCGGCCTGGTGATCGTCGTCCTCATCGTCCTCTGGCTGCTCGACCGGATCTGACCGTCGGGCCCGCGACTCGCGCTTCGAACGCTGCGAACGACGGTCTTTTTGCCCGTTGGTCCCTCCCGAGGAGCGTGTACAGCCTGAACGTTCCCGTCCCCGGGACGGTCGCCGCGCTCGCCCGCGACCTGGGCACCCGCCTCGGCACCGCCGACGTACGCGTTCGCGGTGAGCACACGCTCGTCGCCAAGCGCCTCGGCCGCGGCGACGCCGCCGCCTACCACGAACTCGAAGCCCGTGCCCGCGAGGCCCTCCGGGGCGAAGCCCCCTTCGAGGTCCGCGTCGCCGGCGTCGACGCCTTCACCGACGTGCCCCGCGGGGAGGGTCCCGTCGTCTACCTCGCCGTCGAGAGCCCGGGCCTCGAATCGCTCCACGACCGCCTGTGCGATCGCTTCGACCCCGTGGACGACGTGGAAGGCGACGACTACGTCCCGCACGTCACCGTCGCCCGCGGCGGCTCGGTTCAGCGGGCCGCCGACCTCCGTGAGACCCCGATCGAACCGATCGACTGGACCGTCGAACGGCTGCAGTTCTGGGACGCCGAGCACTCCCAGTCGGTCAGCGCCGTGTCGCTGGGATAGGCCTCCACCACCGGGACAACAGTTTAGCCGCTGTCGCCGCACGTACTGTTCATGACCGACGACGCGCGGGCGGACCGGGCCAGAGACGGACCGGGGGACGCCGAACGATTGGTCGGCCAGGGGGTCGACCGCCGGGAGGACGCCGCCCTGCTGACCGGCGACGCCACCTACACCGACGACATCGCCCGTCCGGATCTCGCCTCTCTCACGTTCGTCCGGAGCGAAGTGGCTCACGCCGACATCGAGTCCATCGACACCACCGCGGCCGAGTCGATGGCGGGCGTGCTGGCCGTCTACACCTGGGACGACGTCGCGGACTCCGAGGTCCCGGGCGTGCTCCCCATCTCGACGCACGGACTGGACTGCGACCCGCCGGGCCACCCGGTGCTCGCCCGCGACCGGGTCCGGTATCAGGGCCAGCCCGTCGCCGCGGTCGTCGCCGAGGACCGCTATCGCGCCAGCGACGCCGCCGACGCCGTCGACGTCACCGCCGATTCGTGCCCCGCGGTCGTCGACCAGCGCGAGGCCCAGCGGCCCGACGCACCGACGCTGTACGAGGACGCCCCGGACAACGTCGCGGCCACCTCCGAACTCGGTGACCGAGAGACGACCGACGACGCCATCGCCGACGCAGACCACGTCGTCGAACTCGACCTGACGAACAACCGCCTGATCCCGACCGCGCTCGAACCACGGGCCGCGGTCGCCCGCTGGGACGCCGGTGACGAGCGGTTGACCGTCGATCTGACGAGCCAGTCGCCCCACGGCCACCGCGGGAAGCTCTCGACCACCCTCGACCTGCCCGAGAGCGACATCCGCGTCGTCGCGCCCTCGGTCGGCGGCGGCTTCGGCCACAAAGGCCACCACCACCCCGGTGAGGCCGCCGCGGCGTTCGCCGCGATGGATCTCGGTGTCCCCGTCAAGTGGACCGCGACGCGGAGCGGAAACTACCTCGCAGGCGCCCACGGCCGCGACCACCGCACGGCCGCCGAACTGGGAGTCGACGACGACGGGACCCTCCGAGCGCTTCGCGTCGAAACCGACGCCAACGTCGGCGCTTACGGCCTCGGCAGCAGCCTCGGCATGCCCGGCTGGTACGGCTCGCTGCTGTCCGGCCAGTACGACATCCCAGCCATCCACTGCGAGACCCGCGCCGTCTTCACGAACACGGCGCCGATCCACTCCTACCGCGGCGCGGGCCGACCGGAGGCGAACTACGTCGCCGAGCGCCTCGTCGGCGCCGCCGCCCGGGAACTGGACCTCGACCCAGCCGAACTCCGACGGGGGAACCAGATCACCGAGTTCCCGACGGAGACGGCCGTCGGCGCGACCTACGACAGCGGCGACTACGAGCTCGGGCTCGACGAGGCGCTCGACGCTGCCGGCTGGGACGACCTCCGGAGTCGGCCGGACCGCGACGACGAGGGCCGCTACCTCGGGGTCGGCCTCGCGTGCTACGTCGAGTCCACCGGTGGAGGCATGGAGAGCGGCGTCGTGCGCGCACACTCGGACGGGACCGTCACGGTCTCGGCGGGGACTCACTCCCACGGCCAGGGCCACGCCACCACTTACGCCCAGATCGTCGCCGACGAACTGGGTGTCGACGCCGACGCAATCGGCGTGCGGGAGGGCGATTCAGACGCCATCCCACAGGGCACGGGCACCTTCGGCAGCCGCTCGACCATCACCGGGGGTAACGCCGTCGCCGAGAGCGCACGCGCCGTCCGCGAGAAAGCGCGTGCGCTGGCCGCGAACCTGCTCGACGCGCCCGTCGACGACCTGGCGTACCGCGACGGCGTCTTCTCGGCGCCCGCCCACACCGACGAGACTCGCACGTTCGCCGACGTGGCCGAGGCGGCCTACGGCTGGGGCGTCCCCGACGGGATGGACCCAGGTCTGGAAGCGACGACGTTCTTCGAGCAGGACGAGACCGCCTACACCTTCGGCACGCACGTCGTCGCCGTCGCCGTCGACCCCGAGACCGGCGCCGTCGACATCGAGCGCTACGTCGCGCTCGACGACTGCGGCGAGCGGATCAACCCCACCATCGTCGAGGGACAGGTCCGCGGCGGCGTCGCCCAGGGCATCGGCCAGGCCCGCTACGAGCAAGCCGTGTACGCCGACGACGGCACCCTCGAAACGGATTCGATGCTCGACTACGCCGTTCCCCGATCCTTCCACGTCCCCGACATCGAGACCGAGGCGACCGTCACGCCCAGCCCCACCAACGACCTCGGGGTCAAGGGCATCGGCGAGGCCGGCACCATCGCGGCGCCACCAGCCGTCGTCAACGCCGTCTGTGACGCGCTCGCTCCCCTCGGGATCGACCACGTCGACATGCCGCTCACCGGGGACTCCGTCCGGTCGGCGGTTCGCGACGCCGGGGAGTAGCTCGCTCTCGGACGCGCCCGACGGTCACTCCCCGCGCTGGCGCGCGAGAAAGTCCAGCGCCTTCGAGAGTCCCCAGACGATCGCGATAAACGGAAACAACGGGACCAGCAGGACCACCAGTCCGAGGAAGATAGCCCAGCCGATCGAGTCCATCTCCACGTCGGGTCGTGGCTTCGACCCGGGGGTGACCGTCCGGAGCACTTTCCGCGGAGCGCTCGGCTCCTCTAGCTCTGCGGGCTCGCTCATAGTTCCTGTAGGTCTCGCGAAAAGATAAACCCGCGGCCGGAACGGTCCAGCGAGATTATTTGTGCGCTCCCGTCGCAGTTCGGGCTATGGCCGCGCTCGAAGTCGAGAGACTTACCAAGGACTACGGCGAGGTCCTCGCCAACGACGACGTGACGTTCGCCGTCGAGGAAGGCGAGGTGTTCGGCTACCTCGGGCCCAACGGCGCGGGGAAGACGACGACCATCCGGACCCTGATGGGCTTTCAGTCGCCGACCAGCGGCGGCGGGACGGTTCTCGGCCACGACGTGACCGACGAGACCGACCTGATCGCCGCCAAGCGGCGGATCGGCTACCTCCCCGCCAACCCCGCGTTCGACGAGGGCGTGACCGGCCGGGAGGTCCTCGACCTGCACGCGTCGATCAAGGGCGACGAGCGCCGCGCGGATCTGCTGGAGACGTTCGACCCGCCGATCGACCGCAAGGTACGGGACTACTCCACGGGCAACGTCCAGAAGCTCGGCCTCGTCCAGGCGTTCATGCACGACCCCGACTTGGTGGTGATGGACGAGCCCACCGCCGGGCTCGACCCGCTCATGCAGCGGGCGTTCAACGACTTCGTCGAGGCCGAGAAGGAACGAGGGCTGACCGTCTTCCTCTCCTCGCACGTCCTCAGCGAGGTCCGCCGGGTCTGCGACCGCGTGGGCATCATCCGCCAGGGCCGACTCGTCACGACCGAGCGGATCGAGGACCTGCTCCAGCGCACGGGGAAGTTCGTGCGCGTGCGCGTCGCGGGCGATGTGAGCGCGAGCGCGTTCGACATCGACGGCGTCCACGACGTGTCCTGTAGCACGACCGACGGCGGGCGAGCCGACGACCGCACCGAGGCCGACGACCCCGACGACGGCAACCCCGACGACAGCACCGCTGGCCCGTCAGCGGCCGCTCCCTCCGACACCGCCGACACCGACCCGCCCCGGGTCGCAGGCCCGGTCACCGAGTGTACGTTCACCTTCACCGGCGACGTCAACGAGTTGATCGCAGTGCTGGGTGGACGGCGAGTCCTCGACCTCGACGTCGAAGAGGCGCCGCTCGAAGAGGTGTTCATGCGGTTCTACGGAGGTAACGATGCTTGAGCTCGCCCGATACGAGGGGCGCCACCGGGTGCGTGGGGCCGCCGCCGCGACCGCCGCGCTCGGTGGCTTCGCCCTCCTGTATATCTTCATCTACCCCACGTTCGCCGAGAGTCTCGGCGCCGACATCGACCAGCTGCTCGAAGCCTACCCCGAGGCGCTCTCGAAGGCCTTCGGCGTCCAGTCGCTGGCGACCATGGAGGGGTATCTCGCCTCGGAGCTGTACACGTTCGGTTGGCTCCTGGTCGTCGGCATCTACTTCGCCTACGCCGGCGCGTCGCTGATCGCCGCCGACGTGGAACGCGAGCGCATGGACATGCTCCTCTCGCTGCCGGTCTCGCGCGCGCGCGTCGTTCTCGAAGCGTTCGCCTCGCTGGCCGTCCCGCTGGTCGCGCTCTCGACGGTCGTCCCCGTCGTCGTGGTCGTCGCCACCGAGCTCGTCGGCTATCCCGTCTCTACCGTCGACGTGGCCGCCGTCCACCTCCTCTCGGTCCCGTATCTCACGGCCTGCGCGGGGATCGGCCTCGTGGCCTCGGTCGTCTTCGACCGCGCAGGGATCGCACAGCGCGTCGCCGCCGGCGCGCTGGTCGGCCTCTTTTTCGCCGAGTCGCTCGTCACCGAGACCGACTTCGAAGCGGTGGGCGTCGTCTCTCCCACGCGGTACGTCGACCCCAACGCCGTCCTCCGGGAGAGCGAGTACGCCCTCGGCGACGCTGCCGTCCTCGCCGTCGCGACGCTGTCGCTCGTCGCGCTGGCGGTCGTGATATTTCGGCGGAAAGACATCCAGTGAGCGGGGCGGGTCGAGGCCCGCGTCCGGAAGCGGTCGGCCACCCGCGCGTGCGCCGAGCCGTCAGTCCAGGTCGGCGCCGACGGCCGCCTCGACGGAGTCGAACCCGTCTCGCTCCAGCAACTCGAGCAAGCCGAGGTTGATCTCGCGAGCGATGGCCGGCCCGCGGTAGAGGAACGCGGTGTACAGCTGGACGAGCGAGGCGCCCGCGCGGATCTTCCGGTAGGCGTCCTCGGCGGTGGCGACGCCGCCGACGCCGACGACCGGTACGTCCACGCGCTCGGCGACGAAGCGGGTCATCTCCGTCGCGCGCGCCTCGATGGGCGCGCCCGAGAGACCCCCGGTCTCGACGCGGTTGGGACTCTCCAGGGAGTCCGGGCGGTCCGTCGAGGTGTTGGTCGCGACGACACCGTCGAGCCCGAGCTCAGTCACGAGGTCGAGCGTGTCCGCGACGGCGGGTTCGGGCAGGTCCGGCGAGAGCTTGATGAGCAGCGGCGCGGCGCCGGCGTCCTGCAGCTCTGTGAGGATGGCTTCCATCGCCTCGCGGTTCTGCAGCTCCTCGAAGCCCTGGGAGTTCGGGCAGGAGACGTTGACGACGAAGAAGTCGCCCCCGGCCGCCACCTCCTCGTAGGTGGCGAGGTAGTCCGCGGGCGCGCCCGCGGTGTCGACGTGTTCGGACTTGGCGATGTTGACGCCCACGGGGACCGGTGCCTCGAGGGCAGCGAGGCGCTCGCCGACGGCGTCGGCGCCGTCGTTGTTGAGCCCCATCCGGTTGATGACGGCGTCGTCGGCCCGGAGGCGAAACATCCGGGGGCGCTGGTTGCCCGACTGGGGGACGGCGGTGACGCCGCCGACCTCGACGAAGCCGAAGCCCAGCGCGGCCAGCCCGCGGACGGCTTCGGCGTTCTTGTCGAAGCCCGCAGCCACCCCGACGGGATTGGGGAACGACGTCTCGAGCGCGTCGACGCGCAGGCGCGGGTCGTCGACGGCGTAGTGCCGGGCGAGCGCACGGTCGACTGGCGCGTGGCCAGCGAGGCCGACGACGCCGTGGCCGAGGCCGTGTGCGGTCTCTGCGGGCAGTGAGAACAACAGTGGTTTGGCGATATCGTACGCGTTCATAGGGTGAGTTCGCCCCCTGTCGGGGCGGGGCCGGCCCGGGCGCTAGAACTCGTGTTCCACGTCGTCCGGGTCGGCCTTCTGAATGATGATCTTGTTGTCGCGGACCCGGACGAACACCTCGTCGCCGATCTCCATGCCGGCGACGGCCAGCTCGTCCTCGTGGATGTTGATGTGGACGTTGTGGTACTCGCCGTCCTCGTCTTTGGCGCCACTCGGGCTGAGCTTCTTCTTTCGCACCATCGCGCTATCCTATTCGGCCCTTCGCCGCAGGATACACTTAAGTCTACCGTGCGCGCCCGCGTGGTCGGCCGTGATCGCTCCCCGAAGCCGTCCCCGACCGTGCGCGTGAGTTTTATTCCCCCTCTCACCGACGGAAATCTGGCGGAAATCGCCCGTCGTCGGACGACCAAGCGGTCGGTTTTATAAACGAATCGCCAGCACGCGCCCCGATCGGGGGGTATATTTATAATGAATCATGTGCTGGGTTGGCATGGAGCGGTCGAATCCATGGCACCCGACAGCGACAAGCGCAACTTCGCGCTCAGGACGGAGAACGGCGAGGAAGACAGCGTCTTCTCGGGGAGCACTCCTCGGCAGGCGGCACTGAAAGCGGCGCGGCGGCTCGAACCCGCGAGCAGCGAGGACGCGGCCGAGCGGGAGTCGATCCGGCTGCGGGAGAAAGGCACGCACAAGGTCCACATCTACGAAGGGTGGTCCTGGAAGGAGTCGCCACCGGACGTCGACATGAACGAGTGGGACGCCGAAGACCCCTCGGACGTGTGGATGAACCAGGTCGAGGAGATCACGAAGGCCAACGTGTCCAAACAGGGCGTCGAACACCTCGACGATATTTGAACCGGTCGCGAACAGTTTTCGCCGACTAGCCTCCCGGCGCCCGATCCCGTCCAAGCTGCGGGACCGCCACCCTCGCGTCGGCGCCCGGTGTTCGTGAACTACATAGGGGAGCCACTCCGTCTCACAGACGCGTGGCTCCCACTCGGCCACACCGAGCGCGCGACGCGCGGGATGACTGGCCGCCCTCCTGCCACGCGACATCCGAACCGACCAGCCGGGCGTCCCGCTACCGCCAGCCGACACGAGCCGGTCGTTTCTCCCCGTCCGCTCGTGTGGTCACTTCCCATGAAATCGCATGACGTGGCGGGGACCGATTCGACGGCCTTAAGTGAATCACCCCCATCGGAATAGATACGAAGCGGCGCGGGGCACACGCCCCCGCCGGGCCGCGGGATGCGCTCGTCGGTCGACTGGGTCGTCCGGTCGATCGTCGGACGTCCATCCCGGTCCCGTCGTGCGGTTTCGACGGGATTCGATCCGACGCCCTTAAGTGTAACAGGGCACTCGGATGGATTGCAAGCGCGGCCCGGTCGGGGCCGACGAAACCCGGCCGTCCGGACCACGGTGATGTCGAAGGGGTTATGTACCCTCCTCGGCCTACACCTAGGTCCGAAGGAGATGAGGATTCCACCCCTGCGGTCCGCCGTACAGATGGGATCTGATGTTAGCCCTGGTAGTTCGGTGACACTCGGTCTGTGACTGCGTGTCGCCGGATGCTAGACAACGATAGCGATCGAGATCACACTCACATCGAGTGTGTTCCCGCCTAACCCCCCTGCTTCGCAGGGGACATTCCGGTTGATCCTGCCGGAGGCCATTGCTATCGGAGTCCGATTTAGCCATGCTAGTCGCGCGGGTTCAGGCCCGCGGCAGATAGCTCAGTAACACGTGGCCAAACTACCCTATGGACGGAGATAACCTCGGGAAACTGAGGCTAATATCCGATACAGCTCGCAGCCTGGAGTGGCGCGAGCTGGAAACGTTCCGGCGCCATAGGATGTGGCTGCGGCCGATTAGGTAGACGGTGGGGTAACGGCCCACCGTGCCGATAATCGGTACGGGTTGTGAGAGCAAGAGCCCGGAGACGGAATCTGAGACAAGATTCCGGGCCCTACGGGGCGCAGCAGGCGCGAAACCTTTACACTGCACGACAGTGCGATAGGGGGACTCCGAGTGCGAGGGCATACAGTCCTCGCTTTTCTGCACCGTAAGGTGGTACAGGAACAAGTGCTGGGCAAGACCGGTGCCAGCCGCCGCGGTAATACCGGCAGCACGAGTGATGGCCGATTTTATTGGGCCTAAAGCGTCCGTAGCCGGCCGTGCAAGTCCGTTGGGAAATCCACGCGCTCAACGCGTGGGCGTCCAGCGGAAACTGTTCGGCTTGGGGCCAGAGGACTCGAGGGGTACGTCCGGGGTAGGAGTGAAATCCCGTAATCCTGGACGGACCGCCGGTGGCGAAAGCGCCTCGAGAAGATGGACCCGACGGTGAGGGACGAAAGCTTGGGTCTCGAACCGGATTAGATACCCGGGTAGTCCAAGCTGTAAACGATGCTCGCTAGGTGTGCCGCAGGCTACGAGCCTGCGCTGTGCCGTAGGGAAGCCGAGAAGCGAGCCGCCTGGGAAGTACGTCTGCAAGGATGAAACTTAAAGGAATTGGCGGGGGAGCACTACAACCGGAGGAGCCTGCGGTTTAATTGGACTCAACGCCGGACATCTCACCAGCACCGACAACGGTAATGATGGTCAGGTTGATGACCTTACCCGACGCCGTTGAGAGGAGGTGCATGGCCGCCGTCAGCTCGTACCGTGAGGCATCCTGTTAAGTCAGGCAACGAGCGAGACCCGCATCCTTAATTGCCAGCAGCACCCTCGTGGTGGCTGGGTACATTAGGGAGACCGCCACGGCTAACGTGGAGGAAGGAACGGGCAACGGTAGGTCAGCATGCCCCGAATGTGCTGGGCAACACGCGGGCTACAATGGCCGGGACAGTGGGAAGCTAATCCGAGAGGATACGCTAATCCCCTAAACCCGGTCGTAGTTCGGATTGAGGGCTGAAACTCGCCCTCATGAAGCTGGATTCGGTAGTAATCGCGTGTCAGAAGCGCGCGGTGAATACGTCCCTGCTCCTTGCACACACCGCCCGTCAAATCACCCGAGTGGGGTCCGGATGAGGCCATCATGCGATGGTCGAATCTGGGCTCCGCAAGGGGGATTAAGTCGTAACAAGGTAGCCGTAGGGGAATCTGCGGCTGGATCACCTCCTACTGACCGGGACTGGGGCGACGCCCCAGCCCACCTTCTAGCGTCCCGCGACCGCCCACAGACCGGGCACCTATGAACTGCCAGGGCTAACGACGGGCCCATAGCTCAGCGGCAGAGCGCCGCCTTTGCAAGGCGGAGGCCCTGGGTTCAAATCCCAGTGGGTCCATGTCACGTACGGCGATTCGAACCGTGTCCCTTAAGTGGGATACTCCACTCGAATCGTAGTACGGAAGACCGGTGCACCATCCCGTGCGAACGCGGATGGGAAGGGTCGATGCACGCGCCACCTCACCCGTGGGTGTGCAAATGAGACTGTGTGTACGTGCGATCCAGGCGTCCACTGGACTCGTTCATCGAGTCCAACGACGTAGGAGATCCATCACTGGATCTCCACACACTCGGAGGTCCCTCACCGGACCTCCACATCGAAGGTCCCTCACCGGACCTTCTCCACTAACGTGGCTGCTATGCCACCTGGTGAATAGCTCGGCTCGAGAGCCGACGAAGGACGTGCCAAGCTGCGATAAGCCTGCGGGAGCTGCATGGAAGCGAAGAACGCAGGATATCCGAATGGGAATCCCCACCGCAATTGCTTCGCGCAATGGGGAACGCCGGGAATTGAAACATCTTAGTACCGGTCGGAAAAGAAATCAAGTGAGATATCGTCAGTAACCGCGAGTGAACGCGATACAGCCCAAACTGAAGGCTTCGGCCGATGTGGTGTATTGGGCCGGCGATCATCGTCGGAACACTTCTGTGAAGTCTCCTGGAACGGAGCGTGACACAGGGTGAAAACCCCGTAACAGAAGCTAGTATGACGTGAGCCGGTTCCGGAGTAGCGGGGGTTGGAAATCCCTCGTGAATACGGCAGGCATCTACTGCCAAGGCTAAATACTCCTCGAGACCGATAGCGAACAAGTAGCGCGAGCGAACGCTGAAAAGTACCCTCAGAAGGGAGGCGAAACAGGGCTTGAAATCAGGTGGCGATGGAGCGACGGGGCATGAAAGGCCCCTCCGAAAACGACCTGCCCGCGAGGGCACAGTAGGACCGGAGGGGAGCCGATGTTCCGTCGTACGTTTTGAAAAACGAACCAGGGAGTGTGCTTGTTTGGCGAGTCTAACCGGTTCATCCGGGAAGGCACAGGGAAACCGACATGGCCGCAGCGCTTTGCGTGAGGGCCGCCGTGTTCAAGCGCGGGGAGTCAAACGGGCACGACCCGAAACCGGACGATCTACGCGTGGGCAAGACGAAGCGTGCCGAAAGGCACGTGGAGGTCTGCTAGTGTTGGTGTTTTACAACACCCTCACGTGACCTACGTGTAGGGGTGAAAGGCCCATCGAGTTCGGCAACAGCTGGTTCCGACCGACAAATGTCGAAGCATTACCCCTGTCGAGGTAGTTCGTGGGGTAGAGAGACTGATTGCGCGGACCGCCCTCGAGAGAGGTCGGCCGTGCTGTCAAACTCCGAACCTACGAACGCCGTCGACGCAGGGAGTTCGGTGCGCGGGGTAAGCCTGTGTACCGTGAGGGAGACAACCCAGAGTCGGGTTAAGGTCCCCAAGTGTGGACTAAGTGCGATCGAAGGTGGTCTCAAGCCCTAGACAGCCGGGAGGTGAGCTTAGAAGCAGCTACCCTCCAAGAAAAGCGTAACAGCTTACCGGCCGAGGTTTGAGGCGCCCAAAATGATCGGGGCTCAAGTCCACCACCGATACCTGACCACGCCCGTAACACGGCGATTGTGTAGGTCGGCGTTCTGGTCGGATGGAAGCACGGGCGAGAGCTCGCGTGGACCGACTAGAAACGAAAATCCTGGTCATAGTAGCAGCGAAAGTCGGGTTGAAATCCTGACGGCCAAAAGGGCAAGGGTTCCTCAGCACTGTTCGTCAGCTGAGGGTTAGCCGGTCCTAAGACCCATCGTAACTCGCGTAGGTCGAAATGGGAAACAGGTTAATATTCCTGTGCCACCGTCCACTCAAAGTCGACGCCTTGGGGTAGACCGAGCCGGGCCATCGCCCGGTCGAACCGTCCAACTCCGTGGAAGCCGTAATGGCACGAAGCGGACGAACGGCGGGATAGAGCAATTCGGTTCAACCTGGGGCCCGTGAAAAGACGAGGACGTGTCCGTACCGAGCACCGACACAGGTGCCCATGGCGGAGAAAGCCTAGGCCTGTCGGGAACAACCGACGTTAGGGAATTCGGCAATCTAGTCCCGTACCTTCGGAAGAAGGGATGCCTGCCTCGGGAAGAGGCAGGTCGCAGTGACTTGGAGGCTCCGACTGTCTAGTAACAACATAGGTGACCGCAAATCCGCAAGGACTCGTACGGTCACTGAATCCTGCCCAGTGCGGGTATCTGAACACCTGGTACAACAGGACGAAGGACCCGTTAACGGCGGGGGTAACTATGACCCTCTTAAGGTAGCGTAGTACCTTGTCGCTTCAGTAGCGACTCGCATGAATGGATTAACGAGAGCCTCGCTGTCCCAACGTTGGGCCCGGTGAACTGTACGTTCCAGTGCGGAGTCTGGAGACCCCCAAGGGGAAGCGAAGACCCTATAGAGCTTTACTGCAGGCTGTCGCTGGGACGTGGTCGCTACTGTGCAGTGTAGGTAGGAGCCGTTACAGAGGTACCCGCGCTAGCGGGCCACCCAGGCACCCATGAAACACTACCCGGTAGTGACTGCGACCCTCACTCCTGGCGGAGGACACCGGTAGCCGGGCAGTTTGACTGGGGCGGTACGCGCTTGAAAAGATATCGAGCGCGCCCCAAGTCCATCTCAGCCGTGTCGGAAACGCGGCGAAGAGTGCAAAAGCAAAAGATGGACTGACAGTGTTCTTCCCAACGAGGAACGCTGACGTGAAAGCGTGGTTTAGCGAACCAATTCGCCCGCTCGATGCGGGCCATTGCTGACAGAAAAGCTACCTTAGGGATAACAGAGTCGTCACTCGCAAGAGTACATATCGACCGAGTGGCTTGCTACCTCGATGTCGGTTCCCTCCATCCTGCCCGTGCAGAAGCGGGCAAGGGTGAGGTTGTTCGCCTATTAAAGGAGGTCGTGAGCTGGGTTTAGACCGTCGCGAGACAGGTCGGCTGCTATCTATTGGGGGTGTCATTGGTATCTGACGGGAACGTCCGTATAGTACGAGAGGAACTACGGATGGTGGCCACTGGTGTACCGGTCGTCCGAGAGGGCGCTGCCGGGCAGCCACGCCACGCGGGGTAACGGCTGAACGCATCTAAGCCGGAAACCCACCTGGAAAAGAGATACCGCAGAGGTCACTCGTAGAAGACGAGTTCGATAGACTCGGGGTGTGCGCACCGAGGCAACGAGGTGTTCAGCCCGCGAGTACTAATCGACCGAAGCCACCAATCATACGCACTGCGACTCGTTGAACGAGTCCAGGCGCAATCTGGATCGCACGTACATACGGTTCCTATCGACCACCGATACTGGTATCCGAACGAAGCGTTCGGACGCGGTTCGATTCCGCGGATCGGCGTTAGGGCGGCCATAGCGGCGGGGCGACACCCGTACCCATCCCGAACACGGACGTTAAGCCCGCCTGCGTTCCGGCGAGTACTGGAGTACGAGAGTCTCTGGGAAACCTGGTTCGCCGCCTCCACTCATCTCCCGGCCACATTCGGCCGGATTCACTACCCTCGACCAGCAACCGCTGGTCGGGGGTCTCCGTATTTAATTCCCCAGTGCCGACGGCGGATCTCCGTCTCTCGCTCGCGAACAGTGGGCGAATCCGATGGGCTTAAGCGACACAGGCGGATACTAGTTGACGCGCCAAGGTGGCAGAGTCCGGCCGAACGCAGCGGCCTGCAGAGCCGCCCATCGCCGGTTCAAATCCGGCCCTTGGCTTTTTGCCGTGAGTCTGTTCCCGAGTGGTAACACCGGTCCGGACGTGGGTTGATGCGTGTGGCGGCGTAACCCATTGCATGGACAGCAACGAGCGGCGCCGGGCGTGGGACGAGATCGCGGAGACGTACGCGACGCGGCGCGACCCGGACGGGTCGGATGCGGCGCTAATCGAGGACCTGCTCGAGCGGTGCCCGCCCGACCCGTTGGTGCTGGATATCGGCTGTGGTGACGGTGCTCGGACGCTCGCGAACCTCCCCGCGGGCAGTCTCGGGCTGGATTTCTCGCGACGCGGGTTGGAACTTGCGGCCGAGCGACTGTCGGACGCGCAGTTGGTGCAGGGGGATATGACGGCGGTCCCACTGGCGGACGGGTCGGTCGACGCGGTCACGGCGTACCACGCGGTGTTTCACGTCCCACGGGACCGGCATCCGGAGGTGTATCGCGAGCTCGCGCGAGTCCTGAAGCCAGGTGGGCTCCTCCTGCAGACGTTGCCAGGCGGGCGATTCGAGACGGTCCGACGCGGCTGGATGGGTGGGTCGATGTTCTTCTCGGCGCCCGGACGCGAACGGACGCTCGAACAGCTACGAGACGCGGGATTCACCGGGCTCCAGATGGAGACGGTGGACGATCCGCTGGGGAGTTCGAGCGAGTTCGTCTTCGCCGAGCGGTCGTGATTCGTCGCGTGCGGGGATGTCTCCGTTCTACTCTCCGGGCTGGGGTGTCGGGAGCGCCCGGTGGCGTCGCGGGGGGACGAGGAAGTTCCCGCGGCGTCGAACGAAGATGTACTCGAGGATGCCGTTGTTGACGCGTTGGCGGACAGCCGGCGTGGCAGCCGTGATATCGGTGCCGTTCATCGCTTCTCGCACGGCTTCGAACTCGGAGATGTGGCGCTGGAGCGACGGGAAGTGGAGGCTGGCGACGGACTGGTCGGAGCCGATGTCGTCGGTCGACTCGAAGTGGCGGCGCAGGAGGCGAACGTCGCCCTCGTCGTCGCGGTTGGCGCGGGCGGCCTTCTGGGCGTGGCCCACGCGGCCGGTGGCGCGCGCTTGCGCTTCGATGTCGTCGAGGAACTGGTCGATCCCGCTGTCGTCGCCGAGGTTCGAACCGACGCCGTCGACGAGGTCGTTCTCGGCGTGGCCGGGGCTGAACAGCTCGGCGACTCGCTGGGGGTAATCCTGCTCGCCGTACCAGTCGTCGAGTCGTTGGCGGAGGTTCGCGATCACTTTCGTGGTTCCGCCGGCGAACGGTCCCTCGTCGACGGTGACGTAGTCTTCGGTGGCCTGGTTGCCGACGAAGCCCGCTTTGAAACCCATGAACAGCGGTGACTCCTCGGGGACGGGGTTCGAGTCGGGGATCCCCGCGGCGTCCTGGTGTTCGGCGGGGAGACCGGCGCCGACGAACCCGGTGCGGCGCGAGTCGACGGTCGCGACGTCGGTCAGGCGCGCGTCGACGGGTTCGCCGTTTGCCGACTCTCGGTCGCCGGTCAGTGCCTCGTCGGCTTCGAGGATCACGTCCGCGCGGTTACTCGCGAGGTGGACGACGGCGTCTTGGGTGTCGAACGTGGGGTCTTCGAAATCCGACAGCGCGCGCGGTTCGGGGAGGTCGACCGACGAGGGGGGAAGGGCGGTGTCGAAGCGGTCGAAGTAAGCGGGGGAGTAGGCGACGGTGTGGAGGAGGCCGTCGGCGCTCCACTCGTAGGCTCGATCGATCGTCGAGAGGGCGGCCTCCAGGGTCTCGCGAGCGTCCGCGCTCGGGGGGCCGTCACCGCCGAACTCGACGTACAGGAGAACCTGATGCGCCGGAAGCAGGGAGTTGCCGCTGTCGTCGTGGGGAACGTGGTCGCGCCAGGCGTGCTGGCGCGCGGGCTTGGCCTCTGGGTCGCCCGCGGGGACGGCGCTGCCGTCAGTCCGCTCTCGGCAGGCCGCGAGGGCGCTGGCACCGCCGACGGCGACGGCGGCCCGGAGGAACTGTCGGCGAGAGAGGTCGGGATCGGGGACCATCTGTGTGGATCGGTATCGTGTGGATCGAAAAGGGGGTTTTGGTCGGTCGGCGGCTTGAGCGGCCCCGAGGAGCGGCGGGGTCGGTCGGTTCGAGGGGCGGACAGACGCCGGCGTAGCGGCGGAATTGGTAATCATTATACGCGGGGCCGCCCGACCACCCGGGTATGCAACGACGAGCCGCGGCGATTTATTTCGTGTTCTTCCTCGTCATCGGGGCTGGGGCGTACGGCCTCATCCAGACGGTGGAGGAGCCGACGATCTCACTGGAAGGCGACACCGCGTACTCCGCGGGTGACACGGTGGAGTTCGGCGACCGGACCTGGGAGGTCGCCGAGGCAGACACCGACAGCGGCGAGCTGGCGTGGGTCAACGAGTCGGCGGTCGTCTCGACGACCATCGACAACGGCACCGAGGTTCCGGTGACCGACGTGCGCTGGTCGGACCAGTCGGCTCGGATGGAGCAGGTCTTCGAGGCCGGGTCGACGACCGAGTACAACGGCAGCGACTACGAAGTGAGCGTCAACGAGAGCGCGGGGTCGTTCACGCTCGCGCTGGCGAGTGACGCGTCGGTCAACGAGAGCTACGCAGTCGGCGACACGGTGACCTACGAGGGCAACGAGGCTACGGTGACGAGCGTCACGGGCGAGGCGGCGACCATCGTCTGGGGCGGCCCGTACGTGCTCGACATCGAGGCGGAGAACGTGACGGACCCGACGGACGCGACGTTCGTCGAGCAGCGCGACATCGCTGCGATGGTCGACGCGGACCCGGCGCTGTACAACGAGACGATCACGCAGGACGGTGTCGAGAAGGTCACCTACCGCGCCAACGACACCAACGTCGCCGTCGACGAGTACTTCCCGCCGGTCGAGCGCCACACCATCGCCGAGGGCGAGACGCTCGAGTATCAGGGCAACGAGACGACCGTCGACGCCGTGACCAACACGAGCGTCGAGCTCACGCGACCAGGTCAGAACACCGTCACCGTCGGCTTCTCCGAGGGTGCGAACTTCACGGTCGCGGACACGCAGTACTTCGCGCACTTCCCCGACAACTCGTCGGTGTACTTCATGCAGACGAGCGAGCGATACGGTGACTACCAGGCACAGGAAAACGAGATCGCCTCCTACAACGACCGGGTGACGGGCCTGTGGGGCATCGCACAGCTCTGTCTCCTCGCGGCGATCCTCCTGGTCGCTATCGCGTACCTGCCCGTTCGGGGCTGAGCGTCGACAGTCGCTCTCCGTTCGATTTTCGACCGCTTCGACCGGCGAGCAGCGGCGCTGTGCGGTGTCGAAAAACGGTGGCACTGTGGGATATCGGAGAACGGTGGTGCTGTACGGTGTCGTCGACCGGATCGGAGAACGAGTCGGAGTCAGTCGGCGCGGCTGAGCCAGACGAGAAGGGCGCCGATGGCGGCGGTGCCGACGGCGCCGACGACTTGCAGGGCCGAGGCGAGCACGTCGCCTTTCGTCGTCCAGGGCGTGCCGGCGAGCGTCGCGGCCGCGACCAGCACGAGCAGGACGCCGACGGCGATGCCGACCGGCTCCAGCCGGTCCGAGAATCGGTTCGTTTCGTTCATACACGGTCCCTCGCGGCTCACCGTGGTAAGTCCCTTGGTTCGCGACGCTCGTCAGTTCGCCGACCGGTCACCGTCGGGGTTCGGTCCAGCGGTGTCCTCGTCCGCTCCTCGGGGCTCCGCTTCGGAGTCGTTCGCGGTCCCGGCGACGCCGTCGGCGACCAACTCGGCCAGGGGGTCGACGGCGACGGCGAGGCGAGCGGCGACGGCCGCGAGCGGTCCCAGTGCCGCGAGGAGGAACGCCGAGTCGTAGGCCCAGCGGGCGCCTTCGATCAACGGCGCTACGGCCGGTGCGAGCCCGGCGTGGGCGACCAGCACGGCGACGAGGACGACCGTCCAGTGGGCGACCGACGCGAGGTGTTCGACGAGTTCGGCGGGCCCGTCGAGTGCCAGTCGAGTCAGCGCTGCCAGCGCGCGGGCGAGATACAGCAACAGCGCGACGGCGGCCAGTGTCGCCAGTGCGCCGACGACTGCGGCCAGTGTCACGGACGTCCGCGGTATCAGCAGGTCGAGTCCGGGCAGCAGCGACGCCAGCGCGAGGACGACCGCGAGCGCCGCCATCCCGAAGACGATCCTGCTCGCCGATTCGACCGTGTCGGTCCCGACGGCGCTGCGGAGTCTATGGATGTCGAAGTTCATGGTTGCACGCAACTCCAGGAGTCGTGACCGATTATAACGGGTCGTCCGTGAGGGAGAATTTCCGTGATTTAAGTCGGTTTAGTGGGTCTATCTGCGGTCCGCTACTGATTTCCCAATCTCCTCAAGCAACTTCCTCACGCCAGGTATCTATGTGATAGTCTTCTGCCCAGTTGATGTTCGGTGAAGACTTTTCTGTCTCCTCTACGCGAAGCCCCATTGTCGTTTCAGGTGCCTCGGCGACCGAGACAACATACGTCTCCTCTAGATCCGGAGAATAGACTGCGAAATAGTCCGCATCTCCTTCGTATCCCTCCTTTTTGACCTTTCGTGTGAGAGTACCGGAACTCCGAGTCTCGAACTGAACTCGTCCGTTCTCCAACCGTCCTGTATTCACCTGGAAACGCTGGAACGAGTCGTCGATTTCCACCACGAAGTCATACCGCTCGTTGTCTCCAAAGGGCTCCAGAACTGTGAGATTCCGCTGAACTAATTCATGCAGCACTGCTGCCTCACTCTTTTGCCCCTGCGCCTTCGGATGACTCTCTCCCATACCGGTGTATTAACATAGTGTAAATTAAATAATACGGGAAGGAAACGGGCCGGGGGGAGTCGAACCGGAGGAAGACATGCTCGCTCACGTCCGTTCGCTGCGCGTGCCTTCCAGGGTTCGACTCCCACTGGCCGCGTTGCTCTTCACGTCCGTTCGTCGCAAAAGCGGGCCGGGAGGGAGTTGAACCCCCGACCATCTGGTCTCTCCCGCGACCACGCGGATCGAACGCGTAGTCACGATAAAAGCCAGACGCTCTGCCTGACTGAGCTACCGGCCCTTCGTCTCCGAATGAGGGAGACGGCGATTAAGTACTTACGATCAGCCTTGCTCGAAGCGCCCTTCGAGCGCGGTTGCGACGATCTCGTCGGGCTCGACGTCCTCCAGCGCGGCGCGTCTGCGGAGTTCCCGGTAGATCCCCGGTGGGAGTTCCATCGTGAGCTCGCCGAGAGTGATCCCCTCGGTGACGAGGGCATCCTCGACGGCGGTGCCGTCGTTGATGTCGCTGGCGACCGAGCGGACCTGACGGACGGTCATGTCGTGGTCGAGGACGGCCCACGCGAGCTGGAGGCGAGCGGGGCCGGCGACGCGGGCGATGTGTTTCGCGGCGGTCGGGGCGATCTCGCCCATCGCGACGTGTTTGCGGATCGAGCGGGGCAGGTCGTGGACGCGGGACCACTTGCGGATGAACGCGACGGTGGCCTCGCCGCCGGCGCGCTCGGCGGCGGCCTTGTACGATCCTTCGCCGCGGACGAGGGCGGCACAGGCGGCAGCTCCCCGGAGCATGAAGACGGTGTCGGCCTCGCCGGCCGCGTCGCTGGCGAACTGTCGGACGGTCTGTGCGGCGGTTTCGAGGCTCTCGGGGTCGTCGGGGTCGAACTCGACTGCCTCCTCCGGTCGCTGTCCGGTGACGCTCGGATCGCCGCGGATGACCGGTGCACCGACCGGTGACTCGCGGTCGGTCGGCGGCTCGCCTGGCCCCTCGTGGCTCATCAGTTCTCTCTTTGGAACGGTTTGTCAAAAGGCTCTCGTCTGTTCGGACCGGCGGCGGGTGCGTCGGTGCCGAGCGGCGACCGTCGACTCTCCCGGCGCGTCAGTCCGAGACCTCGGCGCGCTCCTCGGAGAGGTGCTCCCAGACTTCGGCACAGCCACAGCCGTCCTCCACGTCGTCGAGGTGGCTGGTGTCCGGCTCGGGCGCGTCGTCGTCGTGAGTGTCGGTTGCCTGGGTCATCGGTTCGTCGTACACCCACCTATCCCCCCGACCCTCTTAATCAGTCGCGCTCCCGTAAGTGCTACCCGGGCTTCGACCTACCGGCAATCGCTTCACCTATCTCGGACGCACGTGTTCGGGCCGATCGCGTCGACGGGCCGGACCGGAGCCGGTGTGATCGAACGGTGTGTGCGGGCGTCGTACTCGAGCGTCGCAGCAGGCGGCGAGTGTTGTACGGGCCGACAGCCTCTGGGTCACCCGGGGCGTAGCCACCGGCAGTGACGACCGACGTTCACCAGCTCGACGACGGTGCCTGGATCAGCGTCAACGACGAGCGCCGCATCAACGTCAGCGACCTGTGGCTGCTCGCCCGCCAGGAGGTCTGTGACTGCGAGACTGCCGACTTCCTCGTCGAGGGGTTCGCCGAAGTGGGTGTCGACCACCCGGACGTCCAGGCGAAGGTCTCCGGTCGCTGTATCACCTGCGGCCGCGAGGGCGTTACCGGCTGGCTCACCGTCGGTCGCGTCATCGACCCCGAGGACGGCGACTTTTCGCCCGTCGATACCGCCAGCGTCCTGATACCGGAACAACGCTCCCGGCTCGCCCGACCGAAGAAGTAGGCAATATTATCTTCTTCTCGGGAGAGGTGGGGGCACTTGTCGAGATACGCGCGTCTTTAACACCGGGAGTCGTGGGCCTGTACAAGAATGCCGACGAAAGTAGAGAACTGGAAGAGCGAGGTTTACGGCTCGGAGATCCGCGAACACCTGATGGAGTTCGCCGAGGAGGGGTGGGACGCCATCCCGGAGGACGAACACGACGCCTGGTTCGAGCGGTTCAAGTGGTGGGGGCTGTACCACCAGCGGAAGGGCCAGGAGTCCTATTTCATGATGCGCATCGGGACGCCCAACGGCGTCCTGAAGCCCGGCCAGCTGGAGGTCGTCGCCGAGATCGCCGACGAGTACGCCCGCGGCCCGGTCGACAACCCGGAGTTCGGCGGCGCCTACTGCGACTGGACGACTCGCCAGTCGATCCAGCTGCACTGGATCAAACTCGAGGACGTCCCGGAGATCTTCGAGAAGCTCGAAGCCAACGGGCTGGGGACTCAGCAGGCCTGCGGTGACTCGTGGCGAAACATCGTCGGCTGTCCCGTGGCCGGCAAGGACAAACACGAGCACATCGACGCCTGGCCGGTCGCCGAGGAGCTCCACGAGACGTTCAAGGGCAACGACGACTTCTCGAACCTCCCGCGCAAGTGGAAGGTCGCCGTCACCGGCTGCGACCAGGGCTGCGGTCAGGGCGACATCAACGACCTGGCCTACGAGCCCGCGACGAAGGAGATCGACGGCGAGGAGCAACTGGGCTTCAACATTCGCGTCGGCGGCGGGCTCTCCCGCAAGGAACCCCGTTTCTCCCGCTCGCTCGACGTGTGGGTGCCGCCGGAGCAGGCCGCCGACATCGGTGCCGGGATGTCCGCCCTGTTCCGCGAGTACGGCGACCGCGAGGACCGCTTCAACGCTCGCATCAAGTTCCTCGTCGACGAGTGGGGGCCCGAGAAGATGCGCGACGTGCTCCAGGAGGAGTTCGTCGACTTCGAGTTGGAGGCCGCGGGCGAGAACATGCGCGAATCGTACACGTACAACGCCGGCGGGGAGGAGCACGGCGACCACGTGGGCGTCCACGAACAGCCCGACGGCAACTACTACGTCGGTCTCGACGTCCTCGTCGGCCGCATGGGCGTCGACGACGTGTCCGAGCTCGCCGAACTGGCCGACGAGTACGGTTCGGGCGAGGTGCGACTCACTCAGCGACAGAACATCATCGTCACGGACGTCGACAGCGACCGACTCGACGAGTTCCTCGACGAGCCGCTGCTGGAGACGTACTCGCCGGACCCCCATCCGTTCATGCGCGGCTCGATCGCCTGCACGGGCACGGAGTTTTGCTCGCTGTCGATCGTCGAGACGAAGAACCGGCAGGTCCGCTACGCCCGCTGGCTCAAGGACAACGTCGAGTTGCCCGACGGCGTCGAGGACTTCCACATCCACCTGTCGGGCTGTACCGCGTCCTGCGCTCAGCCGCAGATCGCCGACATCTCCCTGCGCGGCATGAAGACGCGCAAGGACGGCGAGCCGGTCGAGGCGCTCGACATCGGCCTCGGTGGCGGGCTGGGTGAGGAGCCGCAGTTCGCCGACTGGGTCGAGATGCGCGTCCCCGCTGACGAGGTGCCAGGTTACATCGAGAACCTGCTCGCCAGCTTCGAGGACGAGCGTGCCGACGGGCAGACCTTCCGCGACTTCGTCGCCGAGCGCGACGAAGAGACGCTGCAGGACCTGGCCGAAGCCGAGGAGACGTCCTACGAGGACCCGTACATGCACAACACGAAGATGACGTGGTATCCCTACGCCGAGGAAGACGACATGGGCGACTCGCCCGCGCCGACCGACGGCGACGGCGAACCGCTCGCACCCGCCGACGACTGACCCGTCGTTTACCCCGCCGTTCGTCCAGTCGACGGATCGCTGTATTTACTGTACCGTTATCAGGCCCGGACGTGTAGTCACGAGTATGTCCGAAGACGACCACTCCCATCCAGCGTCCGACTCGCCCAACTGGGACGACCCCGACTTCTGCCCGTTCTGCGGCGCGCGCCTCACCGACGGGGGTGCGGGCTTCATAGACCACGTCGACGAGGCCGACACCTGCCGCGAGCGTTTCGACGACTGGCGCGAGAACATCGCCGGCGACGTGGGCGGCGAGTGGAGCGGCTGAGCGCGGCGCCTCCGGGACCCGCCGCCGCTTAAGTGCCTGCGCCGCCGACCGACGGTATGGTCGACCGCATCCTCAAGGTCAACGCCTACACGACCTTCGATCTGCTCGACGGCCGCGTCGAGGGGCACGGCTTCGAGACCGAGGCGCTGTCGGTGTTGAACGTCACAACGGACACCCGCGACGACCCGGACCACGTCGAACTCCAGGTCGAGATGGACAACACCGACCTGGAGGAGGTGACGGCCCACGCCGACCACGTGGAGCTGTCGGCGGCTCAGGCCCGGGAACTCGCCGCGGAGCTGGAGACGTACGCGGGTCGGGTCGAAGCCGCGGACGAAGACTGAGTCGCTTTCGGAGAGAGCGATCGTGCCGGGCCGCCGCTCGAACCGGGCCGCAAAACGGCGTGAACGGGCCGAACGCGTCGGGGCTTCGGGCTGTTCGCGGTACGCTCTCTCGAAGCGGCCGAACCGTTCTTCCGGCCTTTCGGCCCCGATCTATCGTCCAGAATCCCTGCGAGCGACCACGAGGCTTTTCAGGGCGACCGGCGAATCGAGGGGTAATGGAAGCACTCACGCTCGGTCCGGCGGGCACGTACTCCCACCGGGCGGCGAAGGCGGTGGCCGACGAGGTGGTCTTCACGGACTCGAAGACGGCTATCGTCGAGGCGGTCGCGAGCGGCGAGTACGAGCGCGGGGTCGTCCCCGTCGAGAACAGCACCGAGGGGCCGGTCACCGAGTCGCTCGACGCGTTCGCCGAGTTCGACGTGGCCGCGGTCCGCGAACTCATCACGCCGATCCGTCACGCGCTCATCGCGCAGGGGCCGGAGTTCGACGTGGTGGCGAGCCACCCGCAGGCGCTCGCGCAGTGTCGCGAGTACCTCGACGAGAACTACCCGAGCGCGACGCTGGAGTCGATGACTTCGACCGCCGCCGGCGTCGAGCGCGCCAGCGAAGACCCGAGCGTCGCCGCTATCGGCCACCCGCAGAACGCCGCGGAACCGAGTTCCGCGAGCAGCCAGACGGAGTCTGGCGACGCGACCGACAGTGACCTCCGGGTAGTCGCCGAGGATATTCAGGACCAGTCGTCGAACGCCACCCGCTTCCTCGTCGTCGCGCCGGCGAGCGAGCGCAGCGAGGCCGGGGGCAAGACGTCGTTCATCGTCTACCCGAACGTCGACTACCCGGGACTGTTGCTCGAACTGCTCGAACCGTTCGCCGACCGCGACGTCAACCTCACGCGCGTCGAGTCCCGGCCCAGCGGCGAGCGACTGGGCGACTACGTCTTCCACATCGACGTCGAGGCGGGCCTCTACGAGGAGCGCACTCAGGCGGCGCTGGCGGAGATCGAAGCCATCGCCGAGGAGGGATGGGTCCGCCGGCTCGGGTCCTACGACAGCGAGACCGTGCTGGACTAACTCTATAGTAGAACTTGAAAGACATCGCTCGGACGATCGCACGCCATCGTGCGATCGACCGTGCAAACGCTTTCAAAGTCTACTTTAGGTCGCGTCGACCGGTGCCGGGAGCCGGAGTCGCACGACCGTCCCGCGAGGGTCGTTGTCCTCGATAGAGAGCTCCCCGCCGAACCCCGCGACCACCCAGCGAGCGAGCCACAGGCCGATCCCGCTCCCGTGTGTGACCTGGGTCTCCTCACCGGCCTCGATCGCCGCACGCTCGGACTCGGGGATCCCCGGGCCCGTGTCGGCGACGGTGATCTCGGCCCAGTTCGTCGCTCCGCCACCGACAGATGCGGCCCCGAGCGTCACCGCAGGCGGGGTGCGATCGTGGTGAGCCAGCGCGTTGTCGACGAGTTCGCGAACCGCGACGGCGAGTCGGTCGTCGGCCTTCGCGGGGACGGAATCGGGGGCTTCGAGCGTGATCTCGGCGTCGGGGTAACACTCCGCGAACTCGCTGGCGACGGTCGAGAGCGTCTCGCGCGCGTCGCAGACGGTGTCGGGGTCGCCTTCGCGCTCGAACAGCGACCGGGCCGTCGCGGCCTTCTCGCCGAGCGCGGTCAGGTCGTCGGCCCACGCCTCGATGGTGCCCGCGTGCGATCGCAACTCTTCGTCGTCGAGTTCGCGCCGGAGCACCGAGGCGTGTCCGCGGACGACCGTCATCGCGTTGCGGAGGTTGTGTCGCAACACGCGATTGAGGACGCTCAGCCGCTGTTCGCGTAACTGCCGGTCGGTGGTCTCAGACTCGATGCCGACGAAGTGGGTTATCCCGTCGTCGTCGGCGATCGGGGCGATCGTCTGGTCGACGTGATACAGCTCGCCGGACTTGCGGCGGTTGACGATCTCGGCCTCCCAGGTCTCGCCCGCGAGGACCGTCTCCCAGAGCTCCTCGTAGAACTCGCGGTCGTGTTTCCCGGACTTGACGATCCGCGGGTTCAGCCCGATGGCCTCCTGGCGGTCGTAGCCGGTATCGGCCGCGTAGGCCGGATTCACGTATTCGATCGTCCCCTCTGGATCGGTGATCACGATGCCGTGACCGGCCTGTTCGACGGCTTTCTCGAACACCCGACGGTCGCGCTCGCGCGACCGCTGCTCGGTCACGTCCATTACGGCGCCGCGCACTGCGACCACGTCGCTGCTTCCCGGGGCCTCGGCCGCGTCGCCGGCGTCGGCTTCGCCGTCCGCGGGAACCGCCTCGCCGAACGAGCGAACCCATCGCTCGTCGCCCGCGTCGGTGCGCGCCCGGAGCACCACGTCGTACGGCGTCCCGGCCTCCCGACACCGGCGGACGAGCCGTCGGATCCGTGGGCGGTCCTCGGGGTGATAGAACTCGACCGCGTCGTCGAGCGTCGGTTCGTACCCGTCTTCGGTGTCGAAGATCGACCGCGTCCCGTCCGTCCAGCGGAGGTCGTCGGTGCGGCAGTCGAGCTCCCAGCCGCCGACGTGCGCCAGCCGCTCGGTCTTCGAGAGGAGGTCGCGGTTCCGCTCGAACTCGCGCGCCCGCTCGCGCCGCTCGGTGATGTCCCGGGAGATTCCGACGATCCGCGTCACCTCGCCGTCGGTGTGGACCGGCGTCAGCTTCGTCTCGAGCCTCCGGCGCCCGGCGGGCAGCGAGAGCGTCTCCTCGTACTCGACGGTTTCGTCCGCCTCGACGCAGCGACGGTACTCCGCGGCGATAGCGTCCCCGAGGGAGTCGCCGAACACCTCCCGGGGCGTCATGTGCAGTATCTCCGAGGGCTCCAGTTCGGTGAGCGACTCGTAGGCAGGGTTGACGCGGCGATATCGGAACGTGTCGCTCGAGTCCGCGCCGTCGAGCTCGACGAGGAAGACCGCGTCGTCGACGGTCCGGAAGATGGTCTCGTACTCGTCGGAGTGGCCGGGCGGTGATTCGGCGGGAGCGTCGGCGGAGGCTGCCGGCGGGTCGTCGTCCCGCTCGTTCTCACGCCGCTCGCGAGAGGTCATCGCTCTGTCCTCGGCCGTTGAGACGGAAATGGTATTCGGTGCCCGCACGTCGGGTCTCCGACCGGGACCTCACGGCACGGCGACCGTTCGCGCTGCGTCGAAGCCGTTCGGCCCGGCCCCACTCGGCGCGCGGCTTAAGGGCGTCGGGCCTGTATCCTCGGGTAATGACAGGATCTACCGATCCGTTCGGCGACATCGAGGAGCTGATCGACGTGATGACCGGCGGGATGGAGCAATCGGGCGATCTGGCGGTCGACGTGGCCGACACCGGCGAGGCGTTCGTCGTCGTCGCCGACCTCCCCGGCTACGAACGCGAGGACATCGACGTGCAACTGACCGACTCGACGACGCTCGCCCTGTCGGCCAGCCGCGAGACCGAGGCCGTCGCGGAGGCCGACCGCTACGTCACGCGCGAACGGCACGGTCAGTCGACCACTCGTCGGGTCGGACTCCCCGAACCCGTCGTCGAGTCCGAAGCGAGTGCGTCCTACGAGCAGGGGGTGTTGACCGTCGCGTTGCCGAAGCAGACGACGGGCGACGACGGCGGGACCGACATTCCGGTCAACTGACGCCGCTCGCCGACTGCCCGGGATCGACGGAGCGCGCCCGTGGTGACGGCGGTCCCGACCGCTCGGTCGCCGGAACCGAAACCGGCTTTCGCCGTCGGTCCGAGCCGTCGGTATGGCACTCGAACCCGGCGACCCGGCGCCCGAGGTGGCGGCCCCGAACCAGGACGGCGAGACGGTCGAGCCCGACTGGGCGGGCGTCTCGGTCGTCTACTTCTACCCGAAAGACGACACGCCCGGCTGTACGACCGAGGCCGAGCAGTTCCAGACGGAACTGGAGACGTATCGCGACGCGGGCGTGACCGTCTACGGCGTCTCCGTCGACGGCGTCGCCTCCCACGCCGAGTTCGCCGAGGAGTACGGGATCGAGTTCGACCTGCTGGCCGACCCCGACGGCGAGGTCGTCGACGCCTTCGACGTGGAGCGAACCCGGGGCGTCGCGAGTCGAACGACGTTCGTCGTCGTCGACGGGTCCGTCCAGGCGACCTACACCGGCGTCGACGCCGACGGTCACGCCCGGAACGTGCTCGCCGACCTGGTCGAGACGGGCGTCGTCTCGCTCGACGACTGACCGGACCCGAGCCGTCGACCGACCGGGGTCGGATCGTCGGCCGATCGACCGGTCCGTTCAGAAGGTTTATCATCGGAAGCGGCCGGAGTATCGCCAATGAGCGTCGCGAACGGTAGTCTCAGATACGCGCTGCTCGCGGTGGTCGCCGGGGCGGTCCTGTTCCCCTTCTCCCGGCTCGCCAGCGGTGCGTGCGTCGTCGCCGCCGTGGGCGTCGTCTACTTCCACCGCGATCCCGCGCGAGTCGTCCCGCCGAAAGGCGTCGTCGCTCCCGCGGACGGCAAGGTCACCGTCGTCCGGGAGGAGGAAGACGGGCTCCGGCTGGGGATCTACATGAGCGGCTGGGACGTGCATATCAACCGCGCGGCGATGGACGGAACCGTCGAGAACGTCGAACACATCCCGGGCGCGAACAAGCTCGCGTTCACGAAAGACGCCGAGGAGAACGAGCGATTGCGCTTCGAGTTCGAGGACTACACCCTCGAACAGATCGCCGGCACGTTCGCCCGCCGGACCTACTCCTACGTCGACCCCGGCCAGGAGGTCGCTCGCGGTCAGCGCATCGGCCACATCTCCTTCGGGAGCCGCTTCGACATGGTGTTCCCGCCCGAGTACGGTCCCGACGATCTCACCGTCGACGTGGGCCACCGCCTCTACGGCGGCGAAACCGTCGTCGCCCCCCAGCGCTCGCAGGTGAGCGACGACGTCGGAACCGTGAGCGAGACCGCCGACGCCGACGAACCGGCTCCCGACGCCACCACTTCGTCGGCCTGACGCTGCGACGGCGTGTCCGGTCCCCGTTCGTGCCGGTTCGCCCGGCGACTCGTTCGATCTACACCCCCGGTACGTACGGTCGTTGTACGGTTCTATACTAGTTACTAACCCGACATATTTACGCGCGGAGCGACCAGTAGCGGCCGAGGAATGACACGGACAGAGGGGGGAGACGCGCGGTCGGGGGGCGAGTGTGCGTACGATCCGTCGGTTACGGGCGACGAGTCGTTCTTCCGGACGCTGGTCGAGAGCGCGTCGGACGCGATCGTGACCGTCGACGAGACCGGTGGGATCGTCTTCGCCAACCCGGCCATCGAGGAGACGTTCGGATACGATCCCGAGACGCTGATCGGGCGGTCGGTGACGGCGCTCGTGCCCGAGGACCAGCGTCCACGTATCCGGGCGGCGTTCGACGCCCTACAGTCGACCGCGGCGCCGCCGTCGGACTGGGAGGGCGTCGAGACGGTCGGCCGTCACCGCGACGGTCGGCTCGTCCCGATCGAGCTCTCCCTGGGCGCCCATCGCCACGACGGAGCGTGGTTGTTGACCGCTATGGTCCGCGACGTCTCCGACCGCCACGCCGAGCGCGTCGAACGCCACCGCGAGCGGGATCTGACCGAGCAGCTCCTGCGGACGGTCCCGACGGGGCTGGTCGTCCTCTCCGACGAGGGCGTCATCGAGCGGATGAACGACCGCGCGGGCGAGATCCTGGGCGCAGATCCCGCCGACGTGATCGGCGACTCGCGGGAGACGGACGCCTGGCGGCTGCTCGACGCCGACGGCGAGCCGGTTCCGCCCGACGAGCGAGTGTTCCAGATGGCTCGCGACTCGGGGCGACCGGTGACAGAGGTCGAACAGCGGGTCGAACGGACGGACGGCGAGCGCGTCTGGGTGCGGGTCAGCGCGGCACCGCTGTCGGACGGCGACGATAGCGGTCGAGTGGTGGTGGTCGTCGAGGACATCTCCAATCAGAAGGCCCGGGAGCGTCGGCTGCGCGAGCAGAACGAGCAGCTCGAACGCCTCGACCGGATCAACGCGGTCATCCGCGGGATCGACCAGGCGCTGGTGCGGGCGACCACGCGCCGAGAGATCGACGAGGCGGTCTGCGAGGCGCTGGCGGCCGCGGACCCGTACCACTCGGCCTGGATCGGCGACGTCAACGCCAGCAGCGACGAGGTGACCCCGCGGGCCCACGGCGGCGACGTGGCCGACTACCTCGAGGAGATCACGGTCACGCGGTCGGCCGAGCCCAACGGCACCGGCCCCGCCGGCCGGGCGATCCGCTCGCGGTCGGTGCAGGTCACCCACGACGTGGACACGGATCCGGCGTTCGAAGGGGTACGGGCGGCCGCGGCCGCCCACGACATCCGCTCGGCGGCCAGCGTCCCGCTGGTGTACGACGGGACGATATACGGCGTGGTGACCGTCTACGCGGACGAGCCGGGCGCCTTCGACGGCACCGAGCAGGACGTACTCGCCGAGCTCGGCGCGACGATCGGTCACGCCATCAACGCGGTGACGACCCGACAGGCGCTGGTCGCCGAGCACGTGACGGAACTCCGGCTCGCGGTCGACGACGACGACCACTTTTTCGCGGCGCTATCGGCCGCTCTGGACTGCGAGGTGGCCTTCGAGGGGGCGACCGTCCAGGCCGACGAGACGTTCCGCTACTACCTGCGGGTCGCCGGAGCCAACCCGGACGACGTGCTCGCGTTCGCCGACGAGTTCGCGGGCGTCGAGTCCGCTCGCATCGTCAGCGTCGGTCCGGAGGGCGAGTCGCTGCTCGAAGCGACGCTCGACGCCGGGAGCGCGTTCGGCGTGATCGCCGACCACGGCGGGGCCGTCCGCTCGGCCTCGGCCGCGGAGGGCGAGTGCGAAGTGGTGGCCGAACTTCCGGTCTCGGCGGACGTCCGTGCCGTCGTCGACGCGCTCGACGATGCCTTCGCGGACATCGAGGTCCGGGCCCAGCGCGACCGCCCGCGCTCCGAGACCGACTCGGTCGCCTCGCCGCCGTCGTTCGACGCAGACCTGACCGACCGCCAGCGGACGGCCGTCGAGACCGCCTACTACGCCGGTTTCTTCGAGTGGCCCCGCGAGTCCACCGGCGAGGAGGTCGCCGAGTCGCTCGGCGTCTCGGCGCCGACGTTCCACAAGCACCTCAGAGTCGCCGAGCGCAAGCTGCTCGCCGCCCGGTTCGACGACGACTCGACGACCCAGCGACACTAACCGTTTAGCCACGTCACTGAATACCGCAGGGGAGTATAAATCGGTACAGATGGGACGACACCACCACGAGGCCCTCGAACCGGCGACGGACGCGAACGCGACCGCCGAGACCGACGAACTGTTCGCCGTGCTATCGAGTGCGAACCGGCGGTTCGTCCTCGCGCACCTCTCCCAGCGGGCGACGCCGCCCGCGCTCGACCCGCTCGCCGGTGCCCTGGCCGAGTGGAGCGACGACCTCTCCCACGAAGACGCCCGCATCGCGCTCCATCACGTTCACCTGCCCAAGCTCGAAGATGCGGGACTCGTCGAGTACGGCGAAACGGTGCGACTGACCGACGGCGACGCCGACTCGCTGGACTTGGTCGAAGAGTTCTGAACCGCGGCCGCCGGAGGACGCCGTTTTCGCGATTCCGCGGGGAACGGGACGGGACGGATCGACGGCCACAGAAATTGCTGGACCGCTACTGTCGCTTCACTCGATGTCGATCGCGGGTCGGCCGGGCGCGGCTTTGCCGGCCAGGTCGTCGCCGGCCGCCTCGGCCGACCGGACGACCACCTCGGCGTCGAACTCCTCCTCGATGAGCCACGCGGCACGTTCCAGTGCCGCGACCTCCGCCTCGGGGGCGAGCACGTCGGCAAGGGCCTCGCGCTCGGCCTGCAGATCCTGAGCGAAGTCGGCGGCGGCGTCGCCGTGGCTCCGGATCTCGTCGTGGCCCATCAGGTCGCCGATGAGGTTGTCGGCGTCGGACTCGCGGGCGAGTTCGTGGGCACGGGTCTTCCACTCGGGGGCGACCGCGAGCGTGATCCGCTCGGGGTCCTCGATACCGACGGTCTCGACGATGTCGCGCACGTCCTCGCGGGTGTCCTCGACCAGGCGGCTGGCCACGTCGTAGTCCTCCGGGAGAGTCGCGTCGGGCCACTCGGCCTCTGCGAGCAGCCCCTCGCCGTCGAGCAGGCTCCAGACCTCCTCGCCGACGTGGGGCGCGACCGGACCGAGCAGTTTGACGACCGTGCGCACGCCGCGCTCGACGACGGCGGGGTCGGCGTCCGGTCGCTCGTGGTAGCGCCGGAGCAGCGAGACGAGGTCCCGCACCGCCTGCAGCGCGTGGTTGAACCGGAAGTCCTCGAACTCTTCGGTGGCTCGTGCGGCCGCGGCGTCGGTCTCGCGGTCCACGTAGGCGGCGATCGAGTCGTCCACGTCGGCGTCGGCGTCGCGGTCGGACTCGGCGAGATCGGCCGCGAGCCCGTAGAGGTTCTGGAGGAACTGGTGGGCCGACTGGACGCCCTCGGGACTCCAGGCGAAGTCCTTCTCGGGCTGGGCCGCCTCCATGATGAACAGGCGGGCGGTGTCGGCGCCGTACTCGTCGACGATCTCCGTCGGCGAGACGCCGTTGTCGCCGGACTTGGACATCTTGTTGCCGTCCTCGCCCAGTACCATGCCCTGGTTGGTGAGGTTCGCGAAGGGCTCGCGAACGCCCTCCACGAGGTCGATATCGTCGAGCACCTTGGTGAAGAAGCGCGCGTACAGCAGGTGCATCACGGCGTGTTCGATGCCGCCGACGTAGCGGTCGACGGGCATCCAGTCGCTGGCGCGCCCGGCGTCGAACGGCGCCGAATCGAGGTCGGGCGAGCAAAAGCGCAGGAAGTACCACGACGAGTCGACGAAGGTGTCCATCGTGTCCGTCTCTCGCTCGGCGGGCCCGCCGCAGGAGGGACACTCGACGGACTTCCACTCCTCGGCGGCGTCGAGGGGATTGCCCGTCGTCTGGACGAACTCCGGCAGCTCGACGGGCAGGTCCTCGTCGGGAACCTCGACGTGTCCGCACTCCTCGCAGTGGATCATCGGGATCGGCGTGCCCCAGTAGCGCTGGCGGGAGATCCCCCAGTCCCGGAGGTTGTACTCGGTGCGGTGTTCGCCGTCGAACTCCTCGACGAACTGCTCCCTCGCCTCCTCGCTAGTCAGCCCGTCGAACTCGCCGCTGTCGACCAAGCGGCCATCCTCGGGGTAGGCGACCTCCTGCACGTCGACGTCCTCGGGGTCGGCGTCGGCGTCCGCAGACGCGTCAGCGTCTGCGTGGCTCGTCGAGCTGTGCTCGACGGTGTCTTCGGTCGGCTCCACGACCTGCACGATGTCGATGTCGTGGGCCTCGGCGAACTCGTGGTCGCGCTCGTCGTGAGCCGGGACGGCGTACAGCGCTCCGGTCCCCACGTCGGTCAGCACGTAATCGGCGACGTACACCGGGATCTCCTCGCCGGTGGCGGGGTTGACGGCGTACTCCCCGGTGAACACGCCGGAGGTCACGTCGAGTTCGTCCTCGTCGGCGCCCTCGGCCTCGCGGATGTACTCGGCGACCGCGTCGTTGTCCTCGGCGATCTCCTGTGCGACCGGGTGACCCGGGGCCAGCGAGAAGAACGTCGCCCCGTAGATGGTGTCGAGTCGCGTCGTGAAGATGTCCACGTCGCCGTAACCGGGGATCTCGAAGGCGACGCTCGCGCCCTCCTGGCGGCCGATCCAGTTGCGCTGCATCTCGCGGACGTTGTTGGGCCATCCCTCGAGACCGTCCAGCGCCTCCAGCAGCTCCTCGGCGTAGTCGGTGATCGTCAGGAACCACTGGTCCATCTCGCGGTGGTCGATGGGGGTGTCACAGCGCCAGCAGATCTCGGCGCCGCCGGGGCCCTCTTCGACCTGTTCGTCCGCCAGCACCGTTTCGCAGGAGGGACACCAGTTCAGTTCGGCGGCCTGGCGCTCGACTAGCCCTTCCTCGCGGAACCGCTTGAACAGCCACTGGTTCCACCGGTAGTACTCCGGTTCGCAGGTGGTGATCTCACGCTCCCAGTCGTAGCCGAAGCCCATCGACTCGAACTGCTCGGTCATCGAGTCGATGCAGTCCATCGTCCAGTCGCGAGGGTTGGTGTCCCGTTCGTTGGCGGCGTTCTCGGCGGGGAGGCCAAAGGAGTCCCACCCCATCGGGTGGAGGACCTCTTCGCCGCGCATGCGCTCAAAGCGGGCGTAGGCGTCGGTGATGGTGTAGTTGCGGACGTGGCCCATGTGGAGTTCGCCCGACGTGTAGGGGAACATCGCGAGGACGTACTCGGGGTCCTCGGCGTCGTCGGGGATGCGGAACACGCCCTCCTCGTCCCACGTGCGCTGCCACCGCGGTTCGATCTCCGCGTGATCGAACCCTCGCTCTCGCTCGCGTTGCTCTCCTGTCCCGGCGGTCATGCGCGTACGTCGGACAGCGACGTTGCTATACCTTTCCCTTCGCTGGGAGCGGGACACACGGTCGAGCGGGCGGGACCGTCTCCGTGTCCCCTCGCTTCGACCCGCCACCGTGGTTTTACGTCCGCCCGTCCCCAGCCTCCGGTATGCGCGTCGCCTCTCTCTTGCCGTCGGCCACCGAGATCTGTTACGCACTCGGGGTCGAACCCGTCGGCGTCTCCCACGAGTGCGACTGGCCGCCCGAGGCCGCCGAACTGCCGACGCTCGACCGCTCGCGGGTCGATCCCGATCAGTCCAGCGCGGACATCAACGAACAGGTCGCCCAGGCCGAACAGGAACACGGCGGCGTCTACGAGATCGACCTCGACGCCCTCGCCGCGGTCGACCCGGACGCCGTCGTCACCCAGGGCGTCTGTGACGTCTGCGCCGTCGACACGCTGCTCGTCGAGGAGGCCATCGCCGAGGCCGGCGTCGACGCCGAGGTGCTCACGACCGACGTACACAGCCTCGACGACCTCTATGGTGATATCGAACGGTTCGGTGAGGTGTTCGACCGCGAGGACCGGGCCGCCGACCTCCTCGCGGACCTGCGCGAGCGCGTGGCGGCCGTCCGCGAGCGCACAGAGGGGATCCCCGCCGACGAGCGGCCTGGCGTCGCCGTCTTCGACTGGCTCGACCCCGTGATGGTCGCCGGCCACTGGATGCCAGAACTGGTCGAGGCGGCGGGCGGGACCTATCCGATGGCCGACGCCGGCGACCGCTCGACGCCCCGGGAGTGGGCCAGCGTCCGCGACGCCGACCCCGACGCTATCGTCGCCGCGCCCTGTGGCTTCGGGCTCGACCAGACGCTCGACACCGCCGACGACCTCACGGGTCGACCGGGGTTCGCTGACCTGACGGCCGTCGAATCCGGCCGCGTCTACGCCATGGACGGCCACTACTTCGTCAACCGACCGGGTCCCAGACTCGTCGATACGCTGGAACACCTGGCCGGCCTCCTGCATCCCGACCGCTTCGAGGCGCCGTCCGACTCGGTCGCCCGCGAGCTGTCTGCCGGCGAATCCGCGCGAACGGGTCCCAGGCCCTGAGATGCCGCGACCACAACCTACGTATTGCAGCCCGGAGACCTGGGACTGCATGCCCTCCGCGAAACCGTTCATCGACTCGACAACCGGCGAACTGGACACGACGCAGGTCGTCTCGGAAGCGGTCCCGATCGGCAAGCTCGTCGGACTGTTCGTCGGGCTCAGTCTCGTCCCGTTCGGCCTCACGTTCCTGGCGCTCGGCAACTCGCTTCTCGGAGTGGTACTGGCCGCGATCGGGCAGTTCGTCCTCGCGGTCGGCGCCGCGGTCGTCCTCGTCTACGCCGTCGCTCGCGGGAGACAGCTATCGGGCGCGGACGCGCCGTGAACGGACCGGACCGACCGATCTACGGTCGAGATCAACCAGCTAGACCGCCGCCACGGCGGCCAGCCCGACGTAGACGTTCGTCAGGACGACGACCGCGCCGAGGGCGATGACGCCGAGGAACCAGGCACGCCACCCGGGCACCCGCTCGACGACCGACCGACATTCGAGTAGGACGACGCCGGCGTAGAGCACGACGGCGCCCTTCAGCGCGACCATCAACAGCGGGTGGTGCACCAGCAACAGTCGGATCCACGGGTTGGCCTCCAGCGAGGGGCCGGCGAAGGTGGCCGCCACCAGCGTCGAGACGGCGTCGCCGAACCCCCAGATTATCACCAGCGACAGCACCAGCTCGACGTAGCCGGGCATCTCCAGGCGTATCTCGGACAGATCGAGCGCCTCGCCGATCGTCTCTGTCTCTGACATCCAATCAGGAGCGTCTCTCGCTCGACTCCATCTCTCGAGTACCTCCAGATAAATCCTCAGGACCGAATCTCACGGCTGATACTCCGTATCGGTGACGAGAACACCGAGCGTCGGCGACGACTCGCGGTCAGTCGGCCGGGACGGCGCAGCTCTCGGAGTACTCCACGTCGTCGACGGAGTCGATGGGGTCGTCGCCGCAGACCGGACAGGCGGGGTTCGGACGCAGCGTCACCTCGTCGAAGGACATATCGGCGGCGTCGTAGACGACCATCCGGCCGTCCAGCGACTCGCCGACGCCGACGAACTGTTTGACCGTCTCGGTGGCCTGGATGGCGCCGACGGTGCCCGGAAGGACGCCGAGCACGCCCGTCGTCGCGCAGTCGGGGACGGCGCCCTCCGGCGGCGCTTCGGGGAACAGACACCGGTAACACGGCCCCTCGCCGGTGAACGTCGTCACCTGGCCCTCGAAGCGATAGATTGCGCCGTGGGAGAAGGGGACCCCTTCGAGCGTGCAGTAGTCGTTGATCAGGAACCGCGTGGGAAAGTTGTCCGAGGCGTCGACGACGAAGTCGTACCCCTCGACGAGGTCGGCGACGGTGTCGGGCGAGACGGCGACCTGGTGGGCGTCGACGGTCACGTCGGGGTTCAACTCGGCGACGAATTCGGCGGCGCTGTCGACTTTGGGACGGCCCACGTCCGAATCGCCGTGGACGACCTGTCGCTGGAGATTGGAGCGCTCGACGGTGTCGTGGTCGGCGATTCCGATGGTCCCGACGCCTGCGGCGGCGAGGTACTGGAGGACGGGCGAGCCCAGGCCGCCGGCGCCGACCACGAGGACGGCGGCGTCGAGCAGGTTCGCCTGGCCGTCCGGTCCCACCTCGTCCATGATGATGTGCCGGGAGTACCGGTCGAGTTGCTCGGGGTCGAGATCCGGCCCTGCCATACCGGCGAGTACCCGGTCGATCGGGTTAAGCGACGCGCTCCCACACGGCGGCGCGGGTGACCCGTCGGAACCCGCGCTCAGAGGTCGTACAGGTCGCCGAACTTCCCGTGTGCGTAGTCGAGGAAGTAGTCGGCGGTGAAGCTCTCGCCGGTCGCCTCGGCGACCAGATCGTCGGTCTCGTAGCGACAGCCGTGGCGGTGGACGTTCTCGGTGAGCCACTCGTGCAGCGGGTCGAACTCGCCGCTCCGGATCTTTCCGTCGAGGTCGTCGATGGCCTCCTCGGCGCTGGCGTACAGCTGCGCGGCGAGGACGCTGCCCAGCGAATAGGTCGGGAAGTAGCCCAGCGAGCCGTGGGTCCAGTGGATGTCCTGGAGACAGCCCTCGCTGTCGGTCTCGGGGCGCACGCCGAGGTACTCCTCCATCTTGTCGTTCCACACGCCCGGGACTTCCTCGACGTCGAGATCCCCGGCGATCAGGTCGCGCTCGATCTCGAACCGGAGGATGATGTGCATGTGGTAGGTGAGTTCGTCGGCTTCGACGCGGATCAGGTTGTCGGGGTAGATCTGGTTGGCGGCCTCGTAGAACTCGCGGGCCGACGCGTCGGTCCCCAGGTGTTCGTCGACGGTGTCGGCGAAGCGGTCCCAGAAGGGGCGCGAGCGACCGACGTGGTTCTCCCAGAGCCGAGACTGGGACTCGTGGACGGTGAGATCGCGGGACTGGCCCAGCGGCGTCCCGTACTGTTCCCGGGGGAGGCCCTGCGTGTACGTGGCGTGCCCGAACTCGTGGATCGTCGAGCCGATGGCGCCCATCGGGTCCTGCGGGTCGAACCGGGTCGTCACGCGGGCGTCGAACTGCGTCCCCGTCGAGAACGGGTGCGGGGCGGTGTCGAGCCGGCCGCGCTCCCAGTCGTACCCGAGCTCGTCCAGCGCCGCACGCACGGTCTCCTCCTGGGCGGCCTCGCCGTACTCGCCGTCGGCGAACGGGTCCGCCAGTGTCGCGTCGCTATCCTCGATCTCGTCGATCAGCGGGACGAGTTCGTCGCGCAACCGTTCGAGCACTCGCTCGGCGGTGTCGAGACCCAGATACGGCTCGTACTCTTCGAACAGCACCTCGTAGGGGTCGCGGTCGGGGTCGATCGCCGCGGCGTACTCGCGCTTGAGCTCGATCATCTTCTCCAGCGTCGGCGCGAACGCGTCGAAGTCGTCCTCGGCTTTGGCCTCCTCCCAGACCGGCAGGGCGTTCGACGCCGTCTCGGAGATCTCCGTGACGAGGTCCTCGGGCACTTCGACGGCCCGCTCGTGCTCGCGGCGGATCTCGCGGACGACGGCCCGCTGGCCGCCCGACAGGTCGGTGTCGTCGAGGGCGTCCAGCCACTCGCCGACCCGGTCGTCGGTCAGTCGTTCGTGGGTGACCGCCGACAGCGCCGACGACTGCTTCGACCGGGCGGGCGTCCCGCCCTCGGGCATCGTCACCTGCTGGTCCCACCCTAACACTCCGCCGGCGTCGTTGAGGTAGGTGAGCTGTTTCACGTGCGCCTCGAAGGCGGGGTAGGGCTCCGGTGCGGACTCGCCGTCGGACTCCGATTCGGGGGATTCCGTTGCCATCACCGTCCGATAGCGGTCCTGTCCGTATCAAAACACGGGTCAACGACCGCCCCCGATCGGGGAGTCGCTCACTCCCGGACGTACAGCGACCCCAGCAGCGCGGCGACGCCGGCCAGACGAAGGAGTTCCTCGACGAGGACGAACGCGAACACCGTCGCCGCCGTCGGGGGACTGCCACCGACCCGTCTCGTCGGGAGCGTCCCGTCGAACAGCGCGCCGGCCAGCGTCTCGAACGCCGGCGGCGCGATCAGCACCAGGAAGAGGCCGGCCGCCAGCAGCAACATGGGACGACTGTCGTGCTGGCGGTAGGCGACCGCGGCCTTGCCGACGACGACGAGCGTCCCGACGACGATCAGGCCCTGAACCAGCGACATGAGCATCGCCAGCGTCCCGGCCGAAGTCACCGCAGATCACCCCAGAGGGCGTGCAGTCGCGCGGCGGTCTCGTCGCGGTCGCGGTGGCTCACCGCGAGCTCGAACCCCTCGTCGGTGAGTTCGACGCCCAGCCGGTCGAGGCGGGCGCGATACTCCGCGTAGTGGTTGCCCCTGTCGTCGGTGCGGGTCGCCTCGGAGAGGAACCCGGCGCCGGTCAGGTCGTCGATGCGGTCGTAGACGGTGGAGGGCGCGGCGTCGAGCGCCTCCGCGAGCGCGTCGGCTGTCATGGGTTCGCTCCGTGTGGCGATGAGGATCGCGCGGGCGTACTCGTCGCCCAGCAGCGCGAGCGTCTCGTCCGGCGGCGGCGCATCGCTCACATCCACCCGTTTCCCGCCCGCGTAGATAAGCCCCCGTCGCAGTTCGCGAGGCGCGAAACGCCCGGTCGAGCGGTGAATCGGCGCCGAACGCTGCCGTCGACCGCTAGGCGAACAGTTCCCGCGCGGTGTCGAGCGCCTCGACCAGTTCGTGCGACCACCTTTTTCTCGTCGGGTATCCTCGCTCGCTTCGCTCGCTGCGGATACCTCTCCTCGAAAAACGTGGGTGAAAAAGCGCGGCTCGCTCACTGCGTTCGCTCACCGCGAGGAATCGGCGCCTACGGCGCCGAACGCTGCCGCCGACCGCTAGGCGAACAGTTCCCGCGCGGTGTCGAGCGCCTCGACCAGTTCGTGCGACCACCTTTTTCTCGTCGGGTATCCTCGCTCGCTTCGCTCGCTGCGGATACCTCTCCTCGAAAAACGTGGGTGAAAAAGCGCGGCTCGCTCACTGCGTTCGCTCACCGCGAGGAATCGGCGCCTACGGCGCCGAACGCTGCCGCCGACCGTTAGGCGAACAGTTCCCGCGCGGTGTCGAGCGCCTCGACCAGTTTGTCGACCTCTTCCTCCGTATTGTAGATGTAGAAGCTCGCGCGCGTCGAGGCGGGGACCCCGAGCTTGTCGTGCAGCGGCTGGGTGCAGTGGTCGCCGGCTCGCACCGCGACGGCGAAGTCGTTGAGGATCTCCGAGGCGTCGTGGGCGTGGACGCTCCCGAGGTTGAACGACACCAGCGCCGCCCGGTCGTCGCCGGGCGGACCCAGAATGTCGATATCGTCGAACTCCGAGAGCCGGTCGTGGGCGTACTCGGCCAACCGCTCGCCGTGGCGTTGCACGTTCTCCATGCCGATGTCGTCGAGGTAGTCGCAGGCCTCGGCGAGCGCGATGCCCTGGGCGATGACCGGCGTCCCGGCCTCGAACTTCCAGGGCAGTTCGTGCCACGTCGAGTCCTCGAAGGTGACCTTCTCGATCATCATGCCGCCGTAGAGATACGGCTGCATCTCCTCCAGCAGCTCCTCCTTGCCGTAGAGGACGCCGATGCCCGTCGGGCCGCACATCTTGTGGCCCGAGAAGGCGAAGAAGTCGGCGTCGATGTCCTTCACGTCGACGGGCATGTGCGGGACCGACTGGGCGCCGTCGACGAAACACAGCGCGTCGTGGTCGTGAGCGACGTCGGCGATCTCCGAGACGGGATTGACGGTGCCCAGCGTGTTCGAAACGTGGACGACGCTGACCATCTCGGTGTCGTCGGTGACGAGCTCGCGGAGGTGGTCCATGTCGAGATACCCCTCCTCGTCGACGCGGGCGTATTTGACCTCGGCGCCGGTCTTCTTGGCGATCTGCTGCCAGGTGACCAGCGCGGCGTGGTGTTCCATCTCGGTCATCACGACCTCGTCGCCGGGGCCGAGTTCCGCGAGCCCCCACGCGTAGGCGACGGTGTTCATCGACTCCGTGGTGTTCTTGGTGAAGACGACCTCCTCGCGGCCGTCGGCACCGATGAAGTCGGCGACGCGGTCGTGGGCGTCCTCGTAGGCGATCGAGGCCTCCTGGCTCAGCTGGTGGAGCCCGCGGTGGACGTTGGCGTTCGTGTGGCGGTAGTAGTCGGCGATGGTGTCGACGACCTGGTCGGGCGTCTGGCTGGTCGCCGCGTTGTCGAGGTAAGCGAGTTGCTCCCCCGCGAACTTCCGTTCGAGGATCGGAAAGTCCCCGCGGATGCGCTCGACGTCGAGCGACTCCGATTCTGACACTCCCATTACTCGACAGTAGGCGCTCGACGGGCAACATTCCTTCGGTTCGCGCGAACTCGCGTTTGCGGTTCGAAAAGCTACCCGTCGACGAGCGAGAGGCGGTCGCAACGATACCGAGATGAACAGCCGAACCCGGGGTCGATGCGGTCGATCGAGCCTCCTCGTCCCGATGCGGTCGATCAAGCCTCCTCGTCCGAGTCGAGAGAACCCAACAGCGCTTCGCCGGCGTCCGTCGGTGTCGTGTTCGACCACTCGTTTCGACCGGCGCTCGCAGTCCGGAGCGGGAAACTCGAGTCCGGCTCGCCGTCGCCGTCGGGATCTCGTCCGGAGTTTCCGCGATCGGGCATAGGTCTGTGTATCAACGGGGAGGGCAGAAACGTTCCGGTGGCCGCGCTCACATCCAGAGCAACTGCGCGTGGCGCGTCCCGTCGAGGTCGAGGACGTTCTCCTCGTCGACGAAGCCGTGTTCGACGGCCAGGTCGACGGTCTCCTCACCGACGAGGTTGGCCGTCGTACAGCGCTTGAGGCTGTCGACGACCTCGTCCTCGCTGGCCTCCTCGCCGTCGTAGAAGTCCGGTTCGACGGTCAGGGAGATACTGCCGTTCTCGTAGGTCTCGCCCAGGTCCTCGGGGTCGCAGACGGAGACGAGCAGTCCCTCGTCGGTGTCGCGTTCGTTGAGCAACATCGCCTACTCCAGCATCTCCGCCTCAGCCTCCTGGCGGAGTTCGTCGGCCTCCTCGGCCAGTTCCTCGGCGCGGTCGTCCTCGCCGAGTTCCTCCAGCGCGCGGGCCTTCTCTTCGAGGATCTCGGCGTTGCGGAAGCCGAGTCGGATCGCGTTGTCGAAGGCGTTGCGGGCGTCCTCGGCGAGGCCGCGTTCCAGCAGGAAGAAGCCGCGGTTGTACCAGCCCTGGGCGAAGCGGGGGTCGACCTCGACGGCGCGCTCGGCGTGTTCGAGCGCCTGTTCGGTGCGACCGGACTCCCAGAGGGCGAAGGCGAGGTTGGTCTCGGCGGTGGCGGCGTGTTCGGAGTCGTCGTCGATGTTGAGGGCCTCGCGGTAGGCGCCGATGGCGGCGTCGAACTCCTCCAGCTCGGCGTGGGCGGCGCCCTTGTTCGTCCGGGCCTCCTGTTCGATCTTCTCGTCGTCGGCGAACTGGGCGGCCCGTTCGAGCGCCTCGGTGGCTTGCTCGTAGCGGTTGATGCCGATGTAGCTCAGCCCCACGTCGAGCAGCTGTTCGGCGTCGACCTCGTCGGCGGCGAGGTTACGCTCGTCGAGGAGGTCGGTGACGGCCCGCGAGTCGACGGGGTCGACTCTGTTCGTGTCGACGTGGAACTCCGGCGGGTCGATGTCGAACCCCTCGTAGGGGTCGCCGAAGCCCTGCCCCGAAGAGAACTCGTGGTCGTCCCGGTCGTCGGTCATACCCCGGGGTACGCGAGCCGACCGGTTAAGGGCTACGTCCCGGGCTCGCGGTCGGTCCCGTCCGAGTCGGTCGGCGGATCCGCCCCGCTCCCCGGTTCCGAGTCGGTCGGCGAGTTCGGGGTCGGATCCGCCTCCGTCCCCGCGTCGGGGGTGATCTCCACGATCGGGTCCTCCCCCGGGAACCGACCGAGCGCGCTCACGACGAGGTAGATCACCGCTCCCGCGAGGAACGGCGTCCCGTCGTACTGGTAGTTGCTCAGCGGGCCGAACGCCGAGGCGAGCAAGAGGATGAGCAGCGCCGTACAGCGGCGGATCGTGGTGCGGAGGGCGGCCGTCTCGTCCATAGAGGCCCCTGCGTCGGTCACCGAGAAAAACTGGCGGTCCGTTCGCTCGCCGTCAGCCGCCCGGGTCCGACCGAACCCGCGACGCCTCTCCGGGCTCGTCGTCGGTTTCCTCGCCGTCGGTCTCTGCGCCCTCTCCGTCCACGGAGGTGAGGCTCGCGAAGAGGTAGAACCCGGCCAGGGTCACCAACGCGAGGCCCCAGTCGCTCTCACCGGGTGTGATGGCCAGCAGATGGATACCGATCGTGAGCACGAGCACGGCCGTACACCGCCGGATCGTGCGGCCGAGGGCAGCGATATCGGCCGCACTTGCCGCGTCGTCCATGCACGCCGACGCGACCGGAAGACGACTAAATCTGTCGGTCAACCGAACACCGCCGGCGTTCGCTCGGTTACCAGCGTCCGCCACCGACAGTCGCGGTCGGCGGGCGCTCCGAGCCGTCGCCGTCGCTGTCGCCCCCGTCGGCGTCCGTTCCGTCGTCGGAATCGGCGTCGTCTCCGCCGTTCCCGCCGCCGTCGCCACCCGACGGCGGCCCGCGAGCCGAGTCGGCCGACTCGGCGCCCCGCCCGAAGAAGCCGACGAGGAAGCTCAGTGCGAGGTAGCCGACGGCGAGGTAGGCGAGGGGGTAGCCGAAGCCGTTGCTCGGGCCGTACGGGTGCGTGTTCGCGGCGATCAACCCGAGACCGACGACGACGACCGCGGTGCAGCGGCGGAGGGTCAGGCGCAGGGCGGCGGAGTCGTCCATGCGTGGCCGTGACTGCGCCCCGGCGCCTAAGTGTGGCGACCGCTCCGACGCACCGCGCCCCCAGCGCGACACCGCTCGGGTTCCGAACGCGCTCCGGACACCGGAGGCGGGGCTTGAAGCCGACGGGACCCGACGGGACGGCCATGGAACGGCAGGCGGACGTTCGGGACCTCGCCCGCGAACTCGTCTCGATCCCCAGTCACGAGTCGGAGGTCGCGGCGGGCGACCGCATCGAGTGCTGGCTGCGCGAGCACACCGACGCCGCGGTGGCCCGCGACGACGCCGGCGAGACCGAGCGCGGCGGCAACGTGATCGCCCGGACGGGCTCGGGCGAGACCTCGCTGGCGCTGGTCGGCCACCACGACGTGGTCCCGCCGGACGAGTCGCAGGTCGACGACGGCGAGTACGTCGTTCGGGAGGAGTCGGCGGGCGAGGAGAGCGACGGTGATGGCGGGGACACCGACCGACGGCTCCACGGGCGCGGCAGCGCGGACATGAAAGGCGCCGTCGCCGCGGCGATGTGCGCGTTCCGGGACAGCGAGGTGCCGGACGGGGTCGAACTCGTCTTCGCCTCGTTCGTCGGCGAGGAGGTCGGCGGCGTCGGCGCGCGGGCGGCCATCGACGACGGGTTCGCGCCCGACTACGCCGTCGTCGGCGAGGGCTCGACCGGCTACTCCGCGCCGGGCGTCACCGACGTCGCCGTCGCCCACAAGGGCCGGCGCGGGTCGACACTCGTCGCCGAGGGCACGGCCGCCCACGCCAGCGAGGTCGACTCGGGCGTCAACGCCGTCTACCGCGCGACCGACGCCGTCGACGCGGTCCGCCAGCTCTCGTTCCCCACCACAGAGGTCCTGGGCCACGAGCTCTCGGGGAGCGTCGCGGTCACGGGGATCGAGGGCGGGTCGGCCTGGAACGTGATCCCGGAGCGCTGCGAGGTGACCGTCGACGAGCGGACCGTACCCGGCGAGCGCGCGCCGCTGGAGCGGACGGAGACGGTCGACGGCGTCACCTGGACCGTCGACCAGGACCTCCCGCCTATGGCTTGCGACGACGCCGCTTTCGCCGACGCGGTGCTGGCCGCGGCCCGCGACGCACACGAACGGGAGGACGAAGATGCGCCCGGCGACGGCGCGCCGGAGCAGGTGGTCAAACCCCACGCGACCGACGCCGGGTGGCTCGCCGACGCCGGGACGACCTGCGTGGTCTGTGGCCCCTCCGAGCCCGGCGAAGCCCACACCGCGACCGAGAGCGTCTCACTGCCCGTCCTCGACCGCTGTTACCGGATCTACCGCGGGGTCGCCGAGTCCTGGAGCGGCTAACCTCGTGCTTATCAGCCGACAGCTCTAACGGCGAGTATGCGACGCCGAGCGTTCCTCGCCGCGTGTGTCGCCGCCGGGGTGGCCGGCTGTCGAGGTGACGGCGCGTCGACCGACGGCGGAACCGACGACGGCGGGGCGGGACTCGACACGACGACCGACGGGAGAGATGAGGCGACGTCGACGGGGACGTCCACCCCGACCGCGACGGCCACCGAGACGGAGGGGTCGACCCCGACGGGGACACCCACGGCGACGGCCTCCCCGAGCGCGGCCGGGACGGTGACCGATACCGGAACGGGCAGCGGGATCTTCCCCGGCTACGAGACGACCACTGTTCGAGCGACGACGCCCGATGGGGAACGACTCGGGGCTGTGACGGCGGCGATCGCCGACACCGGCCAGTTGCGCTACACCGGGTTGAGCGACACGGAGTCGCTGCCCGAAGACATGGGGATGCTGTTCGTCTACGACGAGGTGGGGAGTCACACTTACGTGATGCGCGAGATGGACTTCGGCCTCGACATCGTCTACGCCGACGACGAGGGCGCTATCACGGAGATACACCACGCGCCCGCGCCCGGCCCGGACGAGGACGGTGGGGACCAGACGTATCCCGGCCGCGGCCAGTACGTGTTCGAGGTCAACCGCGGGTGGACGGCCGACCGCGGCGTCGAGGTCGGCGACGTGTTGCGCTTCGACCTGTGAGTCCGCGGCGTGAGTGTTGGTGGGCGAAATCGATCCGGACCAGTCGACCGACTGCCTCCCGGCTAGGGATCAATGCGTGATGCGAGTTGAGCGGTGGTTTTTGGTCGATGTGGTGTGAAAGGAAGTTAGCCGATAGCGACCACATTCATCAGGGACAGCAAGCGATGAAAGCCCTCGCCGCGCTCGCGGTCGCTGAACGGGATATTCTCCGTCGCTTCGCTCCCTCGAATAGTGCCCGCTCAGGCGACCACGCAAGCGCGAGCGCGCCTCACGGGTCGCTTCGCTCCCCGTTCGGCCGATCGTTGCGCTCCCTTCGGTCGCGCAACGCGCGCCTCGCCCGTTCAGTCCTCCAAGGAACCGCACAGCACCGCACAGCGCCACACACCTCCCCAGCCGACTCACTCGGTCGCTCCGCTCGCTCGTTCGTCCCTCGCACGGCTTGGACTCGCGGCCCTCGCAGTGCTCGGGCACGCTCGCCAGCGCGCGCCACCGCAATCGCTCAATCTATCGCCTGTAGTTAGCATCCGGCGCCGGAGGCGCCGGTTCACCGCATCGAGGCCGAAGGCCGAGATGCGGCCTTTTTCACCCATGTTTTTGGCGGAGGGGTGGGCGCGGTTTGCCCACCCCTCCGCGAAAAAGATGGGGTTTATGCGCCTCTTGCCGCTAGGGACGCGCGTGGAGTCGCCGTTCGACGTTCTCTCGGTCGAGCCGGACGCAGACGAGGAGACGATCAAGGAGGCCTACCGGGAGAAGATCAAAGACGTCCATCCCGACCAGGGTGGGTCGGCCCGCGAGTTCCAGCTCGTCAGGTCCGCCTACGAGGAGATCAAAGACGGGGGCGGCGAGGCGGTCGGCGAGGACGACGGCGACGACCGGTCGCCGGCCGAGCGGGCCGAAGCCGCCGCGTCGCCGGGTGAAGACGGTGAGGAACCGCGCCGCGAACAGCGCTGTCGGGTCGAGTACCTCAACTACGCGGTGCTCGACGACCACGGCTGGGACCTCGACGACGCGGACCTCATGGAGACCGCCGCAGACGGCGGCCTCGACCGCGAGGACTACGGCCAGTTCTGGGTCCGCCCGCGTGAGTCGCTGCTCGAAGCCGCCGAGCGCCACGGGTTCGCGTGGCCCTTCGCCTGTCGCGGCGGCGCCTGCGCGAACTGCGCGATCATCGTGTTGAAAGGAGACATGCGGACCCGCGTCGACCACGTCCTCCCACAAGAGATGCTCGACGAGGGGTTCCAGCTGTCCTGCAACGGGATGCCCGTGACCGACGAACTCCAGGTCGTCTACAACGTCAAGTCGATGCCCGAACTGGAGGATCTGCTGCTCCCGCCGCGCCCGTTCGAGCAGGCCCACGACGACTGACGCCGGGACCGATACCGCAGCTCCCCCGGATTTTTGCGGACGTGGTCCGTCTCGCCGACCGTGACTCACTGGGCCGACCGCCTGTTTCGCGAGCAGGCGGACCTGTTCGCGGAACAGTTCGAAGACATGTTCGCGGCGGCCGACGCGGAGGTCGCGGACCTGCTCGACGTGCTCGCCGAGGAGTACGACTGCGAGCCCGAGCGGTCGCTCGACGTGGCCTGCGGGGTCGGGCGGCACGCCCTCGCGCTGGCCGAGCACGGGGTCGAGGCCGAGGGGCTGGACTTCTCCGAGCCGTTTCTCGACCGGGCGCGCGAGCGGGCGAGCGACCGCGGACTCGCCGACCGGACCGCCTTCCGCCACCGCGACATGCGCGATCTGGACGAACTGTCGGAGAGTTACGACCTGATAACGGTGTTCTGGAACTCGCTGGGTTACTACGGCCGCGAGACCGACGAGGCGGTCCTGACCGACGCGCACGCGCTGCTTGCCGACGACGGCGTCCTCGTTGTCGAGCAGTCGAACCGAGACGCGTTCGTCGCCGAGTTCGACGAGGCCACGGTCACGGAGGACGACGACCGTCTGACCGTCTACCGTCAGGCGTTCGACGTCGAGACGAGTCGGTTCGCGACGACGCTGGACGTGTTCGACGCGACCGGCGACGGCTACGAACACGTCGACACGATGGAGTGGGAGAATCGGCTGTACGCCCCGCCGGTGCTCCGGGAACTCTGCGAGCGCGCAGGCTTCGGGGACGTGACGCTGTTCGGCGGGTTCGACGGGGACGATCTGACGCTGGAGTCGATGCGGGTGGTCGTCGTGGCGCGGTAGGCACGACTCGGACGGTGGGACCGAACGAACGCCGCGATCAGCCGCCGAACTCCCAGCCGGCGCTCTCCAGGCGCTTCTCCTCGACGCGGTCCCGTCCCGCTTCGTACTCGTCGGCGTCGTGGTGGGGGCGTTCGCGGGCGAGGTCCCGGGCGCGCTCGAACCACTCCTCGGCGTCCCCGTAGCGGTCGCCGGCCTCGTCGGTGTCGTCGGCCTCGTCGCCCTCGCGTTCGAGCGCGGCGGCGTGGGTGCTCATCGCCTCGAGCAGGCCGGCGGTCACCCAGGTGAGCTGGTACTCCAGCGCGTCGCCCGAGACGGGGGCGTGGCCGTTCCAGCCCGCGTCGGTGGCCGCGCGGTAGCGGTCGAACGCCTCCTCCCAGGCGTCGACGGCGACGGTCGCCTCCTCGGCGTCGAGCGCCGTCTCGCAACGGCCGGCGGCGTCGTCGAGGAACCGCTCGCCGGCCTCCTTGAGATCGGCTTCGATGGCGTCCAGCCGGCTCTCGGCGCCCTCCGGTACGTCGTCCACGTCGTCGACGATGTCGCGACTCTCCTCGACGGCTTCGGCGGCGTCGACGTACGCCTCGCAGGCGTCGCCGTAGCGTCCCTCGTCGAGCGCCGTCTCGACCGTCTCGTATCTGGATTCGGCGCGGTCGAGCCAGGCGGTCACGCGGGTGTGGGCCAGCTCCTCGACCACCTCACGGATCTCCGCGCGGATCTTCTGTTCGGGCGCGCGGTCCTCGCGGGTGGCACACCGGCGGGCCTGGGAGAACTGCGAGCGAGCGGCCAGGGCGTGCTGGTTGGGGTCGTCGCCGCGTTCGCAGGCGTCCTCGTAGGCGGCGATGGCGTCACGAGCCTGCGCGAGCGCGCTCGACATGTCCGCCCACGACGAGCCTACGTTGCTGATGTAGTCCTCGGTCTCCTCGGCGTCGCCCTCGTCGGGGTCGAAGACGACCGTCTCGTCGTAGGTCTGGATCTCGAGTTTGCTGTTGATCAGCCCCTTGCGGACGTGGCAGGTCTGCAGCCGGTTCATCTCGAAGACGATCTCGGCCGCCTCGGGCTGGTCGCCAAGCACCCACAGCACCCGTTCGTCGGTCACGAGCATGTACGCCCCGTGGCCGCCCCCCGATTCGATCGTCGTCGTTCGACCGTCCTCCGTGTGCTCGATCGTGCCGTCGTTGGCGAGCGCGTGCTGCAGCTCCTCCCCGTCGCGCAACAGCCCTTCGAGGTGCTCCGCGTCGACCTCCCCCGACCCACCACCGGATATCGCGTCGTTTACTCGGTCGAACATTGCCCTGTGGTTGTGCTGTATTTCCGGGACGGTAGGTAATAAACTTCGGTGTAGATTCACGCCACGAAGCCGCCGGCCGATCGGGCAGTATAGAACGTATACCGTGAAATCGTTCGGTTGCGTGACAACCGCTCCCTCGGAATCCTTTTCCGCCGGTAGGGCATACTCTCGGCCGACAATGGGTATCGGCGGCTCGGACATGTACCGACAGCAGATCCTCGACCACTACAAGAACCCGCGCAACTACGGGGAGATCGAGGAAGCCACGTTCACCCACGTCGGCGAGAACCCGATGTGCGGCGATACCATCGAGATGGACGTCGTGCTCGACGACGACGAGGAGGTCATCGAGGCCGTCGCGTTCCGCGGCGACGGCTGCGCCATCTCCCAGGCCTCCGCGTCGATGCTCTCGGAGCAACTGGCGGGGATGGCCGTCGAGGACCTGGAGGAGATGGACAGGGACGACGTGATCGACATGCTCGGCGTCGACATCTCTCCGATGCGCGTCAAGTGCGCCGTGCTCGCCGAGAAGGTCGCACAGGACGGCGCGGAGATCTACTTCGACGAACTGGACGTCGAGAAGACGACGACCGAGGACGACGAGGACTGACCGCGCGCGCCGGTCGGGTCGGACCACGGACTGCCGTTCTCTCACCGATTCGCTTACTGCACGTCGTCGGGTTCGACGACGGTCGTCTCGTCGCCGGTTCCGTGTTGGATCTCGACGACGTGGCGGGTGTGGCGGGCGTGGGTCTGCGCCCAGCGCTCGGCGGCGTGGCGCGCGAGGTGTTCTGACAGCTCGGTACAACGGCGACAGGAGGCGAGCCAGGTACGCACGTCGTCGGGGAAGTGGCCGGTGTGGCGCTTGTGGTCGAGCGCGAACTGCTCGACGGCCTGGTTACCGACGCCGAGGTCGTCCAGTTCGTAGGCCAGGTCCCACTCGCGGTCACAGCGCGAGCAACTGACCGTCGGTGTGTCGTCGATTTCCGGTGTCGGCCCGCCGTTCGGTCGGTCGGTCCCGTCGTCGCTATCGTCTGGCACGACAACGGATTCGGCCGCGAGAACCTTGGCTCTGACGGGGTCGCGCTCGCCGGAACCGGGACGCATTTCCCCGTGAGCCCGCCTTCTCCGATATCGTGCGTTCGACCCACCGTCCGGACCGCGTCGTCGCTCAGCGGTCGCGCTCCGCAGGGGGGCCGACCCGGTGATCCCTCGCCGGTTCGCCCGTTTCGACGCGCTCGTCGCGACCGCGCTGGTGTGGTTTCTCGGGAAGTTCCTCCGCTACGCCTTCCCGCCGCTGTTCGGGACGATCGGCTCGACCTACGGCGTCTCCCGGACCGTCCTCGGGTCGGCCTTTACGGCGCTGATGCTCGTCTACGCGCTGATGCAGTTCCCGTCGGGACTGCTCGCCGACCGGATCGGGTCGGTCCGGGTGATCACCGCCGGGGCACTCGTCACCGCCGGCGCAGCGCTCGCGCTGGCGGTCGACACCCCCCTGTGGGCGCTCGTCGGTGCGATGGCGCTGGTCGGCGCCGGGACCGGCACCTACAAGACCGTCAGCGTCAGCCTGCTCGCGCGCGCCTACCCCCGCGGGACCGGCCGCGCGCTGGGGATCTACGACACGTTCGGGACCTTCGGCGGCGCCGCCGCGCCGGCCGCTGTCGTCCTCGCGTCGGCGGTCCCCGGCGTCTTCGGCGCACCCTGGCGGACGCTCTTTCTGGTCGCCGGAATCGTCGGCGCCGGACTCGCCGCCGTCTTCGCCTGGGCCACCCCGCGACGGCTGCCCGACGAACCGGCCGCCGCGGCTGCCGAGGACGGCGACGACGAGTCCGTCCCGCTGAGCGCATACGTCACCCTCTTTCGCGAGCGCCGCTTCACCCTGTTCGTCGTCGTCACGATCTGCTTCTCCTTTACGTACAACGGCGCCGTGGCTTTCCTCCCGCTGTATCTCGCCGAGGAGACCGCCGTCTCCGCCGCGACGGCGAACCTCCTCTTTAGCGCCCTGTTTCTGGTCAGCCTCGTCCAGCTCGTCACCGGCGAGGCCAGCGACCGGTTCGGGGTCGAACCGATCCTCGCCCTGACGCTCGCGGTCGCCACCGTCGGGATGATCGCCGTGCTCGCGTTCTCGGCGACCGGCGGCGCCCTCGTCCTAGGCGGCGCGGTCGTGTTGCTCGGCCTGGGCGCCCACGGCTACCGACCGGTCCGGGGCGCGTACCTGATGGAGGTCACGCCCGAGTCGGTCGCCGGCGGCAGCCTCGGCGTGGTTCGGACGCTGCTGATGGTCGCCGGCGCCGTCTCCCCCGCCGTCGTGGGATTCTTCTCCGAGACCGCCGGCTTCACCGTCGCGTTCCAGCTGCTCGCGGCTGCGCTCGTCGCCGCGACGGCGCTGACGCTCGTCCTGTGGGTCACCGACTCGGAGTGACCGCTCCCCTACTCGGGGTCCCAGTCGAAGCCGGTCCCGACCGCCGACACCCCACCGTCGACCCGCAGGTTCGTTCCGGTGACGAACGACGCTTCTTCGGAGGCCAAGAAGAGGACGGCGTCGGCGATCTCTCCGGGGTCGGCCGCCCGTTTGAGGATCCCCGGTCCGTCCGCGCTCGGCGTCGTCTGCTCGTCGCGGTACTCGCGGGCTTCCTCGGGGTCGTCGGGCAGGTGGTACTCGGTGACGACGTAGCCCGGCGAGACCGCGTTGATCCTGATTCCCTGGGGCGCGTGGTCGCAGGCCATGTCCTTCGTCATCGCGACGATGGCGCCCTTCGTCGAGTCGTACTGGGCCCACTCCGGTCGGCCCACTTCGGCGCCCATCGACGCGACGTTGACGACCGAGCCGTTCCCTTCGGTCGCGCCGCTCTCGGCTCCGTCCCCTTCGCCGGTCATCAGCGGGATCAGATGTTTCGCGCAGAACGCCACGCCCTTCTGATTCACGGCGAGGATCCGATCCCAGCTGTCCTCGTCGGCCTCGGTGACCGGTTTCGGGTCGACGCGGATCCCCGCGTTGTTGACGAGAATATCGACGCTACCGAATCGCTCGGCGACCCGGTCGGCCATCGCTTCGACTGCACGCTCCTCGCCCACGTCGCACTCGACGGCCAGCGTCTCGCGGCCGGTGTCGGCGGCGATCTCGTCGGCGACACGTTCGATCCGATCACCCAGTACGTCGGCGACGACCACGTCTGCGCCTCCCTCGGCCAGCCGCCGGGCGGTCGCCTCGCCGATGCCCCGGGCGCCGCCGGTGACGACGGCCACGCTGTCGGCCACGCGTCCTGTCATGGCTCGGCGTTCGGCTATCGCGGGCTTGTAGCTGTCGGCGGTCGCTACGAGTACTCGCTCACGCAGAACCCGTTCCCCTCGGGGTCCTCCAGCACCGTCCAGGTCGCGGTGAACGTCTCGTGGCGCTCCGTCTTCGTCTCGCGGACGGACGCCCCGAGGTCGACGAGCCGGTCGACGGCCGCCTCCCGGTCGTCCGCCGAGAGATCGAGGTGGATCGGCAGGTCGCGCTCGGTCCCTCTCGGCGCCTCCCTGAACAGGAGGTCCGGAGCGTCCCCGGCCGGGTCCACGATCGCCGTGTCGTCGACCGACGGGGGGAGGTCGCGGCGCTCGCCGTCCAGCGCCGCCTCCCAGAACGCCGCGAGTTCGTGCGGTTCGGTACAAGCGAAGGTAATAGATTCGACTTCCAACATGCACGTAGAGCATTATTCGGGGCCGGCAAAGACCCCGTAGAAGGCGGAAAGTGTTGACGAGGGTGGACTAGATAGTCGGTCGGGAACCGCGGCCGACGCTCAGGCGAGGAAGACGTGACGCGGTCGGTCGGCGAGCACTTCGCGACCCCACTGGACGGTCTCGCGGAAGTCGTCCGAGCGGAAGAAGGCCATCGCGTCCTCTCTGGCGTCCCAGCGGCTGGCGATGAACATGTCCGTCTCGTCCTCGCGGTTGGCCAGCAACGCGGTCTCGCGGTGGCCGTCCATCTCGGCGAGCAGTCCGCCGACGGTCCCGAACGTGTCGACGAACTCCTCGCGGTAGTCGGGCTTGACCGTGTAGAACATCCCCATCGTGCCGAAGCCCTCCCGGTCCTGCGGGCGGCCGACGATCCCCGGCAGATCGGTGAGGAAGTCAGCGGCGGTGTCGGCGGCGCTCTCGGTGTCCCAGAGGCTCACAACCGCCGTCGTGTCAGAATCGTCGGCTACGTCGCCGTAGACGGCGGTCTTGACGTGGGTGTCGTAGCGGCCGAAGCCGTCGCGCAGGTCCGACACTTCCTCGTCCAGCGTCTCGGGGTCGGCCTCGGAGTAGAGGACGAGCGCGTACACGTCCTCGCCGTGGGGCTGGCCGGCGTAGACGCCCTCCTCGGCGAGCTCCGCGCGGATGTCCGCGGCGGTGGTGTCCTCGCTCTCCTCGGCCTCGGCGTCGTCAGTCCCGTCGCCGCTCGCCCCGCCCTCGTCGTCGGCCTCGCCGGCGTCGCCGAGCGAGCCGCGGGCGCTGTGCGTGACCGCGTCGATATCCGTGAGGAAGCCGATGGCGGTGTCGGCGGCGCGCTCGTTCGCCCAGACGCTGACGATCGCGGTCTGTCCCTGATTGGCGCGGACGCTCGTCAGGACGTGGGTGTCGTAGTGGTCGAAGTTGCTCCGCAGGCCGTCGACCTCGTCGACGAGGGCCTCGGCGTCGGCGTCGGCGTAACAGACCAGCGCGTAGTCGCCCGCGCCGTAGTCGTCGGGATAGACGCCGAAGTTCGCGAGCGTCTGTCCCGCTTCCTCGGCGTCGAGTTCCGCCGCGTCTACGTCCTTCCCTGCCGCCGCGGGCCGACCGCCCCCGCCGCTCTCGCTCGACTCGCTGACCGCCTCCGGCTCGCCGTCGCTGGCGCCGCCGGCGTGGCTCTCGGCCGGCGGATCCGCCGACTCGCCGTCGCTGCGAGCGCCGTGGTCGCCGTTGGCGTGAGCACCGCCGCCCGCGTTCCCGTCGTGACCGGCTCCCGAGGCGCTCGCGTGGGCGGCCCGTTCGCCCGCGGCTGCTCCGCTCGTCCCGCTCGCGCCGTCGGCCGGCACGGACTCACCGGCGAGGTAGGCGTCGAGGTCCGCCGGCGGGAACTTCCGCCCGACGTAGAAGGGGCCGAACTCGGCGAACTTCGACGAGGACGGATCGAAGCGCATCTCGTAGAGCAGCTCCTTCACGTCGGTCATGTCGTCGGCCCACAGCGTCACGCCCCACTCCCAGTCGTCGAAGCCGACCGACCCGGTGATCATCTGGGAGACCCGGCCGGCGTAGTCGCGGCCGATGTCGCCGTGACTCTCCATGTGCTCGGCGCGTTCCTCGAAGGGCAGGTCGTACCAGTTCTGGTCGGGCTGGCGCCGTTTCGACATCGGATAGAACGAGACGTGGTCGCTGTCGGGAATCGACGGGTGCAGTCGCGACTGGATGTACTGCGCCAGCCCGGAGTCGTCGTCGACCTCGCCGTCGAAGTACTCGCGGGCGCGCTCGCTGTAGCCCGACGCCTCGGTGACCGAGACGTAGGAGGTGGACTGTTCGGTGAACTGCGCGAACTCGGTGCGCTCGAACCGCCGTTCGAGGCGTTCGGTGTCCGCCAGGGTCGGTCGGAGGTGGACGACCATGAGATCGGCCTTGTGCCCGACGACCGCGTAGAGGGCGGAGTCACCCTCGTCGGCGTCGGCGACGGCCTCGGCCGACCCGAGAAAGTCGACGGCCTCGTCCAGCGCCCGTTCGCGGACGCGCTCGGGGGCGTCGCGCCAGGCCTCCCAGTCGACCGTCCTGAGGTCGTGGAAGGCGTACCAGCCCTCCTCCGTCTGCGGCGGCTCGCGTCTGACCATACCGGGAGTTGGCGATCGCAGTTTAGGAAACTTGTTGTTCCCGTCCGCGCCGCCGCGAACGCGGGTGCGGGTCGTCGCCGGCGTCCGAGGGTTCGAAGCGCCCGAACCCGGTCAGTTCAGCAGTTGCGGCCCGAACAGCATGAGGAACAGGCCGGCGATCATCAGCAGGCTGATCGAGGCGGTGACCGCGGTGGTCGCGCGGCGGCCGTCCTCGACGGGCAGGCGCGCGACCAGCGACTCCGCCGACGCCCGGAGGATGTGCCCACCGTCCAGCGGGAAGGTCGGCACGCAGTTGAACACGCCGAGGTTCAGGTTCACCCACGCCGTCCAGAAGAGGATGTTCGCGATCATGAACACGCCGCCGCCGAGCGGTTCGAGCGGGCCGGCCACCGTGTAGAAGTTCGCCACGTCGGGGACGAACCCGGCGAAGTTGTAGCCGAAGCCCAGGCCGAGCGTGCTCAGGAACGGCAACAGGAGGACGACGAACATCTGCTGGAGGAACTGGCCTGAGAACAGCCCGCCCCAGCCGCCGCTGAACCCGCCGAGGTAGGCGAGGAACTGCGCCGCGGGGTAGACGTCGATGCCGGCGTCGGTCACCGCGATACCGCTGAAGCCCTGCTGGGTGCGCAGGCCGAGCGCGTCGCCCGGACCGTCCCAGCCGGCCGTGACGCTGTAGGTGTCGATCTGGCCGCCGACCGACGCCCGCACCTCGACGGTCTGGCCCGCTTGGAGGCCCCCGACCACGTCACCGTACGCGGAGGCGTTCGGCGTGCGCTCGCCGTCGACCGAGCGGACGATCACGTCCGTCCCGTCGGCCGGGACCGAGGCGTTGGCTAGCGGACCGCCGTCGACGGCCAGCCCGTAGGCGCCGACGGGGAAGGTAGCCGTCCCGCGGTTGGTCTCGATGGTGACCGTCTCGCGGCCGGCCATCGCCTCGGCGAAGCCGTGCTCGGTGTAGACGGCGGTGCCGTTGACCGACTCGACGATAGTGGCGCTGCTCTGGTTCGGTCCGATGCCGTCGGTCACCGACGGGACCGACCGAACCAGGGCGAGCTTCCGGTCGAGCGTGGTCGTCTCGCCGCCTTTCAGCGTGAGCTCGACCGACCGCTCGTCGACCGCGGCCAGCCGGTCCTCGAACTCGGAGACGTTCGCGACAGGCTGGTCCGCCACCTCGGTCACCAGGTCACCGTACTCCAGGCCGGCCTCGTCGGCGGCCGACCCGGCGGCGGCGTTGCCGACCGGGACGCCCGCCGCGACCGTTATCGCGCCCGAAATCGGGCCGAACAGGAGCAGGAAGCCGACGAACGCGACGAGGAAGTTGTTGGTCACGCCTGCGGCGAACATCCTGGTCTGGGCTCCGCGATTCGCTCGCAGGCGGCTCTCCTCGTCGGGTTCGACGAACGCGCCGACGGGGAGAAAGGAGAAGAACGCCAGTCCCATCGAGTCGATGTCGATGTCCTCGACACGACAGAGCAGGCCGTGGCCGCCCTCGTGGACGACCAGCCCGATCAGGAGGCCGAGGACGATCTCGGGGGCCGCCGAGAGCGGGAGGAAGTCGTTGACGCCCGGAATCACGAGGACGTTCTGGGGGTTCTGGACGGGCTGGCGCTCGGGCTGTTGCATGGCCTGGATGCCCGCGTTGAACACCGCGGCGAACATGCCGACCATCGTCACCAAGGCCATCCCGACGCCGAAGTTGCCCCAGGCGCGCCAGAGCCGTTTGGGCCCGGCGAGCCACGTCAGGAACTGCCGGCCGCGGAGCGTGTGGAGGGTCAGGATCGGCCCGGAGACCCTGACGGAGTCGGGGAGCTTACCCCTCGCCTGCAGCGCCATCGTCCCCGCGGTGAAGACGACGACCGCGGCGAGCACCCAGTACAGCGGGCTTACCATTACCCGATTGCAGGGGCCACCCCGTCAAGAGGGTTTGGTTACCATCTTTTTCCGGACGGGGTTTCCTCGCGAGCCTTCGGCTCGCTGCGGGGAACCCCGTCCGCAAAAACATGGGTGAAAAAGGCCGAACTCGCGCTCTGCGCGAGTTCGGAGAACCGCGCTCGCTACGCTCGCGCGGATGCTCAGTACAGACGGTGGCTGTTGCATTTGGGTGTCGTGGTGCGGTCGGCGTGCGCTGTCGAGCGTGCCCGCCTCCTGGCGGGCCGCTCGAAACAGTCGCGCGAGGGATGAGGGAGTGAGTGGAACGAACGAGCGAATCGGCTGGGGAGGCTCGTGGCCGTCTGCGGTGCTGTGCGGGGCGGTGCTGTCCTGGCGGACTGAAAGGGCGAGGCGCGCGTGGCGGCGTAGCCGCCACGGACTGTGGCGGTCGGCGGAGCCGACCGCCCGCTCGCGCTTGCGTGGTCGCCTGAGCGGGCAACTATCCGCGCGGGCGGTGCCGAGAGCGCGGATATCCCGTCTCAGCGACCGCGAGGGCGAGGCGCGACCACCGGGAGCGCCTCGACACGCGAACGGCGACCGAAGGGAGCCGTGAGCGAGCGCGTCGAGGGCTTTCATCGCTTGCTGTCGAGTGCGGCCACGGTCACTGCTAGCGAGCGCGTCGAGGGCTTTCATCGCTTGCTGTCGAGTGCGGTCGCGGTCACTGCTAGCGAGCGCGTCGAGGGCTTTCATCGCTTGCTGTCGAGTGCGGTCGCGGTCGTCTCTGTTTCTTCCACAATCGGTCGACCAGAAACAACTACTCAACTCACGCGCCCACTGAACACCGCCGTGCCTCGAAGAACTGACGACTAATCTATCGCTCGCGGCGCAACCGCTCCACCACGAACGCCCGGTCCAGATCCCCGAGGAAGTAGCCCAGCTGGGGGCCTTCCTCCTCGTCGAAAAAGAGGCGATAGCCGACGCCGAAGAAGTCGCCGATCTCGACGTCGTGGCGCTTGGCGCTCTCGTAGATCTCGCCCTGGATGGCCTCGCCGTCGCGGCCGTCGGCGACGAACTCGGCCAGGTCGTCCAGCGCGGCGGCGGTCGCGTCGTCGACCTCGACTTCGGGTAGTTCCGTCCGCGAGACTGTGTAGTTGTACTCGTTGTCGGTGCGGTCGGCCCATTCGCTGGCGAGCGCGACGCGGCCGAAGGCGTCCTCGACCGCCCACTCGGGGTCGTCGTCGGCGACGTGACCTTCCTTCAGCGCGGTCTGCTCGCGAGCGTCTTCGTCGTCGAACATCCCCAGCACCGCGGCGAAGGTGTAGGGGAGACGCACCCGACTCTCGAACTCGCCGTCGACGAACTCGCGGCGACGGCGGCGGTTTTCGGGGTCGTTGTGGTCGAAGTCGGCGGCGACCGTCTGGGGGTCGTCACCGAACACTCCGGACTCGGCCAGCGCCGCGGGCGGCACGTCCGAAAGCGAACTCAGGAACGGATAGACGCGTTCGGCGCGCCGTTCCTCGCGCTCGGTTCCGGACTCCTCGCCGTAGTAGAGTCGCTCGACGCGGTCGAACTCGTCGACGAGCTGGTCGAGGCGCTCGATACTGAAGTCGCGGGCCTTGTTCGGGTCCTTGGTGAAGAAGTACCTGAGAACTTCGGGTTCGAGCGTCTCCAGCACGTCGTGGACGAGGACGATGTTGCCCTCCGAGGAGGAAAAGGGCTCGCCGTCGAGGGTGAACCACTCGTAGACCATCGGCTCCGGGGGTTCGATGTCGAGGACGTTCTCGGCGATGTCGACGCCGGAGGGCCACGACCCCTCGGCGTGGTCCTTGCCGAACGGCTCGAAATCGACCCCGAGGACCTGCCACTGGGCGGGCCACTCGAAGCGCCAGGGGAGTTTCCCCTCGCGGAAGGTGGCCGTCCCCTCGTGACCGCAGCCCTCGATGGTGCGGTTGCCGGCCTCGATATCGGTGCAGACGTACTCGACCTCGCGGGCGTCCACGTCGACCGCAGTCACAGTTTCGGTCACCTTTCCGCACTCCGAACAGAAGGGGTTGAACGGGACGTACTCCTCGTCGACCTTGTCCTGGTACTCGGCGAGGACCTCCCGCGCCCGATCCTGATTCGCGAGGACGTGTTCGACCACGTCGTCCATGCGGCCGGACTCGTAGAGGTCGGTGGTCGAGACCACGTCGATGGGGGCGTCGAGCAAGTCGGCGGACTCGGCGATCAGCGTCGAGAAGTGTTCGCCGTAGGAGTCACAGCAGCCGAAGGGATCGGGGATCTCCGTGTACGCGTGCCCGAGGTTCTTGCCGAGCGCGCCGGCGTTCACGTCGCCCAGGTCGACGGTCTTCCCGTCGAGGTCGGCGAGCTTGCGGGGGAGCTTGCGGAGCGGGTCGCGGTCGTCGGTGGTGAACACCTGGCGGACCTCCCAGCCGCGCTCTCGGAGGACCTCGGCGACGAAGTAGCCGCGCATGATCTCGTTGACGTTGCCCAGATGCGGGACCCCGGAGGGAGAGATGCCGCCCTTGACCACGATCGGCTCCTCGGGGTCGCGGGCCTCGACGGCGTCGGCGACCTCGTCGGCCCAGAAGGCGTAGCGCTCCTCGCCGTCGGTCTCGTCGCTCCGGGTGTCGTCGGCCGTTTCGGTCCCGCCGGGCGCGTCCGTCTCGTCGGCGCGCGCGGTAGCGCTCGGGCCGTCGGTGCCGCTGTCACCGTCGCTCTCGCTCATCGGTCGCCCCACTCGGCGGGCGCCTCGCCGACGCCCTCGGGGACCACGTCGGTGCCGTCGTGGTCGCCGGTGCGGATCGCCCGTTCGACGGCCGCGGGCTCGGTGCCGTCGAGGACCACAGTACGGATACCCGACCGCTGGACGATCTTCGCGGCCAGCAGGTCGACGGGGGCGTTGCTCCCGGCGTCCATCTCCAGGTCGGCGATCAGCCCGACCAGTTCGTCGGCGGTGATCTCAGAGAACTTCGCGGCGTCGGGGTCCTCGCTCGGGTCGGCGTCGTAGACGCCGTCGACGCTGGTGGCGTAGACCAGCAGGTCGGCGTTGACGTACTCGGCGAAGGCGGCGCTGACGGCGTCGGTGGTCTGGCCGGCGACGGTCCCGCCCATGACGGGGATGTCACCGCGCCGGATGGCCTCGCGCCCGGTCTCGTAGCTCTCGGGCGGCGTCGGGGCGGCCCGCTCGTCGAGTGCGGCGATCAGCAGGCGACCGTTCAGGCGGGTGACCTCGATGCCGAGCTGGTCGAGTTCGATCTCGTTGGCGCCCAGATCGCGTGCGGCCCCGATGTACTCGCGAGCCGTCGGGCCGCCGCCGACGACGGTCCCGAGCGTGTACCCGTCGGCGTCGAGCGATTCGACCGCGTCGGCGTAGGCCCGCACCCGCTCCGGACCCACCGACGGGACGAGCACGCTCCCGCCGATAGAGACGACTGTCTTCATTGGGACGGCGTAACCGCGATGCCGTCTTAAGGGTTGTCAAGCCGCGACGCCCGCCCAGCGGCGCTGCCGTTCTCCGAGACCTTCTCCGCTCCCGGACGCCCGCGCGACCGCTCGTCGTCAGGACGGCTACGAATGCGGCAATAATGACCTCGAGACCGGGTTGAATCCGCCTTTCGCGCGCGTTCACGGGGCGGCCGTGCGACTCGAGCGCAAAAACGTCTCGGCGGCTCAAAACAGCGTATAAAATGTCTACGGCGCCGAGAAAACGTTATAAAATCTCGCGAACGACCCGTTTCACCCCGGTCGTCTGTGAAACGACACGAAGCCACCCGAAGCTTCCTCCGTTTATATGGGATTACCGGCCACAGAGCGAAACGAGGTGTCAACATGAGCTCGATACTCCAGCCCTCCAACGACGACGCGCCGTCGAAAGAACAGCGACTCAAGGCGTACCTGCGCCAGAAGGCCGAGGACGGCGAGATGTACTTCAAGAGCAAGTTCATCGCCGACGAGGTCGGCCTGTCACCCAAAGAGATCGGCGCGCTCATGGTGAAGATCCGCGATTCGACGACCGAACTCGAGGTCGAGAAGTGGTCCTACACGAGCGCGACCACGTGGCGCGTCGAAGTCGCCTGACGACCGAGCTTCACAGCACACCGCACGCTCCGACCCCGGTGAGACCCCATCCACACCCGGGCGGCACCGCCGTCCGACCCCACCACACACCGGACCCGGAACACTGCACTATCCGTTCACCACACCCCTGTCCCTGACGGGACGCCCGAGCGCGGGCGTTCCGACCCGCTCTCTCTCGTCGGACCGGCCCAGCGGCGCGTCCGGCGTCGTCGCCGAGTCGGTGGCGTGTCCGTCCGTTCCGTAGCCGTTCGGTCCAGTGGTCCGTTCGGTCGCCGGTGGTGTCCCGGGATTTATACTCGGGAGGATCCAACCGACGGTCGATGGACGAGCGTCGCACGCCGGCGGACGGGCCGCCGGTCGCGGACGTCGAGTCGGTCTTTCAGGTGGCCGACGTGCGCGTCGACGACGAGACGGTCTACTACCTGGGTACGCCGCTGGCGTCCGCCGAGGTCTTAGAGCGCGAGCTGTGGGGCCTGTTCCGCGACGCCGGCTACGACGTGTCGCTGACGACTCGCGCCCAGTCGTCGGCGCCGTTCGACGAGCGGCCGGTCGTCGAGGACCGGTTCGGACCCACCCGCCCGCAGTACGTCCTCGTCGCCGAACCCCGCTCGCCACACATCGACGGGATCCCGTGGACGAACCTCGTCTTCTTCGTCCTGACGGTGCTGTCGACGCTGTACGTCGGGTCGATCTGGTACTACGTCGACCTCGACAGCCCGCTGGCCCTGCTGGAGGCGTGGCCGTTCACCGCGGCGATCCTGGGCGTGCTGGCGGTCCACGAGTTCGGTCACTACGTCACGATCCGCTACCACGACGTGGACGCGAGCCTGCCCTACTTCATCCCGTTCCCCTCGCTCATCGGGACGATGGGCGCGGTCATCCGCATGCGCGGCCGTATCCCCGACCGGAAGGCGCTGTTCGACATCGGCGTCTCCGGCCCGCTCGCGGGGCTGGTCGCGACGGTCGTCGTGACCGTGATCGGGTTGTTCCTCGACCCGATCACCGTCCCCGAGAGCGTCGCCAGCGGCGGCGGCGCGATCCGCTTCAACGACCCGCTCCTGCTGGTGATCCTCGCCGAGGTGACCGGCCAGCCGCTGTCGTATCCCGACCCGGGGCTGGCGGCCAATCCCGTGATCTTCGGCGGCTGGGTCGGCATGTTCGTCACGTTCCTGAACCTCCTGCCGGTCGGGCAGTTCGACGGTGGCCACATCGTCCGCGCGATCCTCGGCCCCCGCCAGGAGACCGTCGCCGCCGCCGTCCCGGCGGCCCTGTTCGGCCTCGCGGGATACCTCTATCTGGCTCAGGAGGCGACGAACGCGGTCGTCCTCTGGGTCGTCTGGGGCGTCATCGCCGCCGGCCTGGCCTACGCCGGCCCCGCGACGCCGATCCGCGACGACCCGATCGGATCCCGTCGCCGGGCCCTGGGAGCGCTGACGCTCGTGCTCGGCCTCCTCTGTTTCACGCCCGTCCCCTTCGAGATCCTCGCGGCGTGAGCCCCGACGGCGTGAACCGATGGGCCGACCGAGTCAATCGCCGCCGGTCGCCGAGCGCGCCTCGGCGTTCGTGACCGTGAGATCGCCCGATAGCTCCGTGTTGGGGTAGGGCATGTCGAGTCCGTCGGCGTCGAACCGTTCTTTGACGGCCTCGACGAACTCCGAGCGGACCGCTCCGTAGCTGGACTCGTCCGGGCGGATCCAGACACGACCGGAGAGGACGACGGCCGAGTCGCCCAGTTGCGTGACGGGCGCCGACGGCTCAGGGTCGTCGAGGACGGCGTCGACGCGTGCGCCCTCGTCGACGATGGCTTCGCGCGCCCGCTCGATGTCGTCGTCGTATCCGATCCCGAAGTCGACCGAGACGCGGCGCCGGTCGTTGGCGACGTTGTTGACGACGGCGGCGTTCGCGAGGTCGCTGTTCGGGACCGTCACGAGTTCGTTGTCGAACGTGTCGAGTTTCGTCACCCGCAACTGGACCTCCCGGACGACGCCCTCGTTCCCGTTCCACTCGATCCAGTCACCGACGGTGAACGGTTCGTCCTGGATGATGAACACGCCGGCGACGAAGTTGGCGATGAGGTCCTGGGCGGCGAAACCGACGGCCAGCGCGAGCGCCCCGGCCAGGGTGGCGAACGCCGCCAGCACGACGCCGAAGCCCGCGACGGTCGCAGCCAGCGCGACGGCGACGACGGCGACGACGGCGACGGTCGCGCTCACCGCGATCGTGACGAGCGTGTCGTCGACGTCTCGACGTTCGAGCCCGCGCTCGACCGCGCTCGTCGCCACACTCCGTCCGACCACGTAGATGAGCGCGAACGAGACGACGAACAACACGACCGTCGTGACGGCGCCGACGACCGCGGGGACGTACTGTTGGGGGTCGAGCGCCACTTCCTGTTGCAGTGTGAACATACCGATCGGTAGCTCCACTCACAAGATGTTAAGTGTCGGGTCCGTCTCGCCCGCGACGGCAGTTCGCGGGCCCCGTCGGGCGGTGGCGGTGGGCGACTGCGATGCGACCCTCAGTGCGTGTATCCCCTGTCGGCGAGCGGCTCGCCGTCCAGGGTAACGCGGCTCGCCGCGGCTTCGCCACGGCGGTCCGAGGTGCTCCGCGCCTCGCGCTCGACGACCGTCCCGACTCGCGTCAGATCGACCGACAGGTCCTCGCGAACGGCCGCGAGCGCCTTCTCGGGGACCGTACAGACGAGTTCGAAGTCCTCGCCGAAGTGGACGCCCAGCTCCAGCCGGTCGTCGCCATCGGCGGCCACCTCGTCGACGACCGGGTCGATCGGTAGCGGCGACTCGACGGCGAACCCGCAGTCGCTGGCCTCGGCGAGTTGGTGGAGCGAGCGGGCCAGCCCGTCGCTGGAGTCCATCATCGCGGTCGCCCGACCGGCCAGCGCGCGCCCGGCGGTGACGCGGGGCTCGAAGCGGAACAGGTCGTTGGCGCGCTCGAGGTCGGTTGGATCGCCCCGTTCGAACAGCCGGAGTGCGGCTCCGCTTCGACCGAGGGAGCCGGTGACGCACACGGCGTCGCCGACTGCGGCGCCCGAGCGGGGAACGGGCTCGTCGGCGTCGCCCAGCGCCGTGGTGGCGACGGTGAACTCGTCGTGGTGGTCCAGGTCGCCGCCGACGTACTCGGCGCCGACCGCTTCGCAGACCTCGCTCGCGCCGTCGACGAAGTCGGCGAGTTGGGCCTCGTCGAAGGCGGGGGCGGCGTAGACGGCGACGGCAGCGGTGGCGTCGGCGCCCATCGCGGCCACGTCCGACAGCGAGGCCCCGACGGCGCGCCAGCCGGCGGTGTAGCGGGCCGTCCCGTCGGGGAAGTCCGTCCGGTCGTGGAGCATGTCGGTGGTCACGACCTGGCCGTCGACGACGGCGGCGTCGTCGCCCGCCGCCGACAGACGGTCGCCGAGCAGCCCCAACGCGGTCCGTTCGTCCATACCCCGCGTTCGCCCGCTCCCCGGAAACCCCCTGCGGTTCGGTCGGGGCCGTCCGACGGGGACCTCCGCCCCCGGCGAGCGAGGCGTCGGTCGTCGGCCGGGCGACAGTCGTCGGCCGGGCGGCGGTCCTCGCGGTTCCGTCCGGCCTCCGCGGCCACTCCGGAGGGTTCAAGCCGCCCACGCCCTTCGGCCCCGCCATGAACGGGGACAGGTGGGCCACGATCGTCGGTTTCGTCGGCGCTGCGCTGGTTCTCGCGGCCCTGGTGTGGGTCGTCGGTATCGGCGACATCCTCACCGAGCTCCGCGGGATCGAGCCGCAGTTCCTCCTCGTGATCCTCGGGGTCGCGGTCGTGTGGTTGTTCCTCTGGGGGATGGCGCTGCGGACGGTACTCGGCGCGCTCGACGCCCCGCTGTCGGTCGCGATGAGCGGGTTCGTCTTCGCCGGCGCGGTCTTCTCGAACAACGTCACCCCCTTCGGTCAGGCGGGCGGCGAGCCCGTCAGCGGCTACCTCATCTCCCGGGCGACCGACAGCGAGTACGAGACCGGCCTGGCGGCCATCGCCTCCGTCGACGCGCTCCACTTCGTCCCCTCGATCGGCTACGCCGTGGTGGGACTCACGTTCGTCCTCGCCGGCGCCGCCGAGTTCGGCCGCAACCTCGTCTTCGCGACGAGCGCGCTGGTCGTCCTTCTGGTCGGGATCCCCGCCGCTGCCTACTTCGGCTGGCAGTACCGCTACGAGCTGGAGGGGGCGGTCGTCGGCGCCGCCACACCGGTCGTCCGCACGCTCGGCCGGGTCGTCCCCCGTGTGTCGCCGCCGACGCCCGAGGCCATCGAGCGCCGCATCGAGGGGTTTTTCGCCGCCATCGAGCGCGTCGCGACGAGCCGCACGACGCTGCTCGAAGCCGTCGGCTTCTCGGCGCTGGGCTGGCTGGCGAAGTGTACCTCGCTGTGGCTGTCGGTGTACGCGCTGGGTCACACGGTCCCGTTCTCGTCGGTGTTGCTCGTCGTCCCGATGGGCGCCGTCGCCGGGATGACACCGCTGCCCGGCGGACTCGGCGGCGTCGACGCCGTGTTGATCGCCCTGCTCGTCTCGACGACCGGGATCGCCGGCGGCGTCGCCGGCGCGGCCGTCCTCGTCCACCGCGGCGCCACCTACGTCTTCCCGACCGTCGTCGGCGGCGGCGTCGCCTTCGCCCTCGGCGTCGGCGACTGACCCACCGCTCCCACCACCGGCCGTCCTCCCGGCGACCGCCTTCTCGCTGCTCACGGGTCGCTCGCGCTCCCCGTTCGCTTGTCCGAGGGCTCCCTTCGGTCGCCCTCGCTCACCCTGTGTCCCCGTCCCGCACCCGTCCCGCGAACGATGCCCTTAAATGAGCCGCTCCGGAAGACATCTGCAATGACGACGCTTTACGACGTGCCCGCGGAAGACCTCAACGAGGCGGTCGCCGAGCGCCTCGCCGAGGAAGACGAGGTACAGGAACCCGACTGGCTCAAGTTCGCGAAGACCGGCGTCGGTCGCGAGCTCCCGCCCGAACAGGAGGACTTCTGGCAGCTCCGCGCCGCCAGCCTCCTCCGAAAGGTCGCCGTCGACGGCCCCACCGGCGTCGGCGCGCTCCGGACGGCCTACGGCGGTACCAAGCAGGGCTCGAACCGCTACGTGGTTCGCCCGGACCAGACCACCGACGGCAGCGGCAAGATCGTCCGTCGCGCGCTCCAGCAGCTCGAGGAAGCCGGCTACGTCCAGACCGCCGAGGGCGAGGGCCGCCGCATCACCGCCGAGGGCCAGAGCCTCCTCGACGACGTCGCCGGCGAGGTCCTCGAAGCCCTCGACCGCCCGGAACTCGAACGCTACGCCTAACGTCTGCGGATCGTTCTCTCTCGTTCGCTGCTTCGGGTAGCTCGGCCGCCGCGGTGATGGCTCCGAAATCGTTTTCCCCGCGACTCGACAAGGGACGCCTATGAGCGGCGAACCGAACGACGAGGAGCTCGAGAAGCTCCGCCAGGAGAAGATGGAGCAGCTACAGGACCAGCAGGGCGGCCAGGGCCAGGGCGTCGACGAGGAGGCCATGGAGGCCCAGCGCGAGCAGCGCGAGGCCCAGAAGAAGGCGATGCTGCGCAAGCACCTCACCGACGAGGCGCGCAAGCGGCTCAACACGGTCAAGATGTCCAAACAGGAGTTCGGCGAGCAGGTCGAACAGCAGGTGCTCGCGCTCGCCCAGAGCGGCCGCATCCAGGGGAAGATCGACGACGAGAAGATGAAACAGCTCCTCAAGGAGCTCCAGCCCGACAAGAAGAGCTTCGACATCCAGCGCCGGTAGATGCCGACGGTCGCCGCACTCTTTTCCGCCGGCAAAGACTCGGCGCTCGCCGCGGTGGTGCTGGACCCGTTCTACGACGTGGTGCTCTGTAGTTGCACCTTCGGCCTCGACAGGGGACCGTCCGTGGCCGAGACTACCCGCGAGACCGGCGAGCGGCTGGGGTTGCCGGTGGCGACGGTCGAACTCGAGGAGTCGGTGGCCCGCGAGGCCGTCGACCGGATGGTAACGGACGACTACCCGCGCGAGGGGATCCAGCTGGTCCACGAGCACGCGCTGGAGACGGTCGCGGCTCGTGAGGCGGTCGGCGGGGAGTCGTTCTCGGCGGTCGCGGACGGCACCCGCCGCGACGACCGCGCGCCCGTGATCGAGCGGCCGTTCGCCCAGAGCCTCGAAGACAGGAACGGTATCGACTACCTGCGCCCGCTCGCGGGCTACGGTCGCGGTGCCATCGACGAACTCGCCGGGCGGCTGCTGGACGTGGAGACGGGGCCGAGCGAGGCGATCCCGACCGGCGACTACGAGACGGAACTGCGGGCGCTGATGGCCGACGAGTACGGGGAGGCGACGGTTTCGGACGTGTTTCCCGAGCACGTCCAGTCGCGGGTCCGCGGACGGAGTCGGTGATCCGACGGTCGTCTCCGAGCGCCGCTCAATCGAGGCGGTCGAGGTCACCGCGACGTTCGCGCTGCATGACCCTCCCGGCGAACCGGCGTAGCTTCCCGACGAGTTCCGCCTCGGTTTCGTACGTCGCGACTCGCAGGTCCCACCGCACCGCAGCCGACCGGATCATGGCGCTCGTCACGTCCTCCTCTCGGACGAACACCAGTCGGTCGCCGTGTGTCTCCGAGAGCGCTTCCAGTACGCTTCCGGCCTCCTCGCCGACGCCGAAGTTGTGCCCGAGAAACGGAAGCACGAACGCCGTCGCGTTGCTACATCGCGTGAACTCGATGCTCTGGGTCGCCGCATCGACGTCGTCGGTATCGACCTCGGCGTCGAGTGCCAGAAACGCGTTCACTCCGGGATCCGTCCGAAGATCCCCCTGTACCCGCCGCAAGAGTGCCTGTGCCGCATCGATGTCGTCCCTGTTTCGGAACAGTCGCCGTAACGGCCCGGGGAGGTCTTCGAGATCGATCCCGTCTCGTTCCTCTTCGCTCAGCACGTAGCTGAGGTTGAACGACTTGTACGGGCCCATCAGGTAGAACAGGAATCGGTCGTACGTCACGTCCCCTAGTTGCTCGACGATCGATTCGCGCGTTATCTCCGCGGGCATACGCGACCGTCACCCGATTCGTTTATAAAAAGCAGTGTTTTCAGCGATAGTTGGCTTGAGAACAGCTAAGTTCGCCCGACCGGTACGAACTCACGAGATGTCGATAGACCGTACGTCGGGGGCGGAGAACGACTTCCCGGACGATCCGGAAGAGATGTTGCCTGCGGATAGCGTTCTCTCGCTCGACGAGTACCTCGCTATGCACACCGCCGTCGGACACAGAACGCGGTACGAGGTCCTCTATCGGTTGGTTCACGGAGGTGACATGAGTCCGACCGAGCTCGAAGCGGCGATGGAGATCGACGACAGCACGCTCCACTACCACCTCAACGAGCTCGTCGACGTGGGCCTCGTCGAGAAACGACAGCGGACGGAGCGGGGCCAAGACGGGCTGTACACGTACTACCGCGCGACTGTCTTCGGCGATGTACTCCTCTCCGATGGCGTCGACGAACTGATCCGTGGCGAACGAGAGTTCGAAGCCATGTACGACAGTTCCGCCGAGCCCGACGTGGACGACTGACTGGCCGGGAGCTTCGACGAGACTCGACGGTTCGTCACACACGGACAGGTTGAAGCGACCCCTCACCGAACGGGTGGACATGTACGAGGGACTCAAGGGGTTCACCGACTTCTACCCCGACGAGATGGCCCCGCGCCGGCAGGTCATCGACACGATCGAGGAGACGGCGCGGGCCTACGGCTTCCGGGAGACGTCGACGCCGGCGCTGGAGCCGGCGGAGATGTGGACCGACAAGAGCGGCGAGGACATCGTCGACGAACTGTACGACTTCGAGGACAAGGGCGGCCGCCACGTCACGCTCACCCCGGAGCTGACGCCGACGGTCGCGCGGATGGTCGTCGCCAAACAGCAGGCGCTGTCGAAGCCGATCAAGTGGGTCTCGACGCGACCGTTCTGGCGCTACGAGCAGGTCCAGCAGGGCCGCTTTCGGGAACTGTATCAGACCAACGCCGACATCTTCGGCTCCTCGGAACCCGAAGCGGACGCCGAGGTGCTCGCCTTCGCCGCCGACTCGCTGACGAATCTGGGCCTCGACGGCTCGGAGTTCGAGTTCCGGGTCTCTCATCGGGACATCCTGGGCGAGCTCCTGCGGTCGTTCGACGCCGACGTGGACACCACCGAGGCCATTCGGGCGGTCGACAAGCGCGCGAAGGTCGACGAGGGCGAGTATCTGGGCCTGCTGTTCGACGCGGGGCTGTCCTACGACCAGGCCCGGGAGTTCGACGACCTGCTCGTCGCCGGCGACGACGATCTATCGGCGCTGACCGAGTTCTCCGACAGCGAGGACCTGGCCGACGCCGTGGCGAACCTCGAGAACGTCCTCGCCGCCGCGGAGGACTTCGGCGTCCGGGAGTACTGTGACGTCTCCCTCACCACCGCTCGCGGGCTGGACTACTACACGGGGATCGTCTTCGAGTGTTTCGACGCCTCCGGCGAGGTCTCCCGGTCGATCTTCGGCGGTGGCCGCTACGACCACCTCATCGAGGAGTTCGGCGGCCAGCCCACGCCCGCCGTCGGCGTCGGTATCGGCGTGATGAACTCGACGCTCCCACTGCTGCTGCAGACCCACGACGCCTGGCCCGGCGAAGGTATCTCGACGGACTACTACGTCCTGCAGGTCGGCGACGTGCGCTCGGTGGCATCGCGCATCGCCCGCGACCTGCGCGAGCGCGGCCACGTCGTCGAGACGGACGTGAGCGACCGCTCCTTTGGCGCGCAGATGAACTACGCCGACTCCATCGACGCCGAAACAGTGGTGATCGTCGGCGAGCGCGACCTGGAAAACGACGAGGTGACGGTCAAGGACATGAACTCGGGGGAGCAGACGAACGTCCCAGTAGAGGAGTTCCCCGGCGACAGCGAGCGGCCGACCTACGACGACCTGGTCTGATCGTCGGCCGCTCCGCACGCCGAGCCGAAACAGTCTCGTGACTGACGTTCCTTCCCGCGACCGATGAGCGACGACAGCGGGACCGACTGGCAGCGCGTCGGTCGCGTCGCCACGGAGCCCGACGGATCCGTCCACTGGGGCCGCGTCCGGAGCGCCGTCCGCGGTCGCGGCTCGCGCGACGACCCCGACCTGACTCCCCTGGCTCTCCTCGCCACCGCGTGGACAGTACTGGGTCCCGTTCTCGCGGCGGTCTTCCCGGGTCACGTCGGCCTGGCGCCCTGGCAGGCCGGCGGCCTCGGCGTCGTCGTCCTGCTCGGTCTGGTCGCCGCGGTCGCCGACCGCCTCGACGAGTACGACGTGACCGACGACGACGTGGTGATCGAGGAGCTGCGCGCCCGCTACGCCGCCGGCGCGCTCTCGCTCGAGGAGTTCGAGCGCCGCGTCGAGCGGGTCGTCGAGGACGGTCCGGAGGCCGTCGACCCGAGCATCGGCGACGGCGACTCGGACACCGCGGACCGCGACCCGGTCGCGATCCTCCGGGAGCGCTACGCCCGCGGGGAGATCGGCGACGACGAGTACCGTCGCCGGCTGGACGTACTCGGCGAGGACGTGCCCGACCGCGCCTCGGAGCCCTCCTGACCGCATCGGCCCGAAACCGACAAGGGTCGCTCTCGCGAAGCGGGAGCGATGTCGGAGCTGCCGGCGACCCGCGCCTATCGACTCGCCTACGACGGCCGCCCCTTCCACGGCTTCCAGCGCCAGCCCGACGTGTCCACCGTCGAGGAGTGCGTCTTCGACGCGTTGCGGGATCTGGGCGTGCTGGACGACGAAGCGGACAAACCCGACGGCTACGCCGCGGCCGGTCGCACGGACGCCGGCGTGTCCGCTCGCGCGCAGACCGTCGCCTTCGAGGCGCCCGAGTGGCTCTCGCCGCGGGCGTTCAACAGCGAGTTACCCGCCTCCGTCCGCGCGTGGGCCAGCGCGGACGTGGATGCGGAGTTTCACGCCACCCACGACGCCGTCCATCGGGAGTATCGCTACCACCTGTACGCGCCCCGCGACGGCAGCGAACGAGCGAGCGAGGAGGGACCGATCGACGAGGCTCGGGTCCGAGACGCGCTCGACCGGCTCGCCGGCGAGCACGACTTCCACAATCTCACGCCCGACGTCGAGGGGACGGTCCGGGAACTCTCCGCGGCGGTCGAGCGCGACGACGACTTCCTGGTCGTCGAACTCGCGGCGGGCGGGTTCGCTCGTCAGCTCGTCCGGCGCGTGGTCGGGCTCGCCGTCGAGGTCGGCCGCGGCGAGTCGGACCCGTCGAAAATCGACCGCGTGCTCGGCTCGGACGTCGTGGCGGGACCGGAGGGCGTCGCGCCGGCGCCACCGTACTCGCTCGTCCTCTGGGACGTGGCCTATCCGGGCGTGGCGTTCTCGACGGACCGAACGGCCGCCGAGAGCGCCCGTGCGGTCTGGCGACGGCGCCACCGCGACCGGACCGTCGACGCTCGGGTGGCCGGCGCGATCCGCGACGGCATCGAGTGATCGGTCGACGGCCCGCCGTGGCGGTCCAACCGCTCAGAGTACCCTGACCCGGTACCCCTCGACGGCGGCCTCGTCGGTCACTCGACCGGCCTCGACCGCGGCGTCGAGCAGTTCGCCGACGAACTCCTTGGGAACCTCGACGCCGATGAAGTCCGTCCCGTCGCGACCCGTGGTCAGGCGCGCCATCGTCCGGTCGGTGCCGTCGTCGTTGTAGATGCTCCCGACGCGCTCGCCGCCGCGCAGGAATCGGAGCGTCACGTCCGTCGGTTCGACCGAGTCGAAGCTCACCTCGAACACTCGGTCGTCGCCTTCGACCCGTGCGAGCATCCGTCCGTCGTGTTCGGTCACGACCGTCTTCATGTCTCGACGTACGGCCGCCAGGGGGAAACGTCTAGCGACCGAACGGTCCGTACGCCGTCCGAAGCGGACCTTCCGACGAGGGGCTACCCCGCCGGTCCGATCGGTCAGGAACGCACTCACAGCCGTGCAGAAGACCTATTGCGGCCGACCGAAACAGAGGGGTATGACCGAGGAAGTGAAGACGTGGTGGGAGCAGACTGCCCGCTGGTTCCAGGCCGATATCGACCTGGACGTGGGGGTCAACTGGACAGGTATGAGTGCCGACGACGACCTGCGGCTGCTGCTGGACGTGGCCGACAAGGACGTGCTGGAACTGGGCTGTGGCGGCGGGCAGTGCTCGGTCGCCCTCGCACAGCGCGGCGCCAGCGTGACCGGCATCGACCTCTCGACGGAGCAACTCGCCTTCGCTCGCGACCTCGCCGACGAGTACGACGCCGACGTGGACTTCGTCCAGGGCGACGTGACCGATCTAGCCATGTTCCCGGACTCGACCTTCGACGTGGCGTTCAACGCCTACGTCTTCCAGTGGGTCGACGACCTGACCGCGTGTTTCCGCGAGACCAACCGCGTCCTCCGCTCGGGCGGCCGGTTCGTCTTCTCGATGCCTCATCCGGTCTACGGCCTCGCCGACCCCGAGACCCACGAGGTCGAGGAGAGCTACTTCGACACGGGTCGCCAGGTGACGCCCCAGGACGACCTCGACGTCGACATGGTGACCTATCGCCACTCGGTCGCCGACGTGCACAACGCGCTCGTCGGTGCGGGGTTTCGGGTCGAACGGATGCTCGAACCCGGGTCGTCGGATCCCGACGACTACGAGGAAGGGCCGTGGGGTGAACACAGGCCCGAACTGCTGGCGAAGCTGCCGTCGACGCTGATATTCGAGGCGCGGGCGGCGTGAGCGTCGCGGTGGTGGCCGGGCGGTGACGCCGAAAGCACTTGTGGCAGCCGACCGCCATCGCCGGTGATGCCCTCCAGATTCGACCGCGCGGTGACAGTCACCGAGGAGTCGCTCTCGCTCGCCTGGATCCCGGTCGTGGCGACGCTGCTGTCGGGATCGCAGGTCGCCCGCGCGCTCGCGGCCGGAGGCGGAGGCGGCGTCACGTTCCCCTTCCCCGCCGGACTACCGACGCTGTGGACGTACGTCTCGCTCCCCAGCGGTCCCGCCGGCGTCGGGATCGGTGGTCCCCTCTCGGTCGCGCTGTTCGTCCCGCTGTTCCTCGTCGGCCTGCTCGTCACGTCGGCGCTGGAGGCGGGCTTTCTCGGCGCGCTGAACGCCCGTATCGACGGCGACCCGCCTGCGCTCGGCGACGGCGTCCAGCGGTTCACTCTCCGGATGGTCGGCGTGAACCTGATCCGATTCGGAGTCGTGCTCGTGGCCGTCCCGTTCCTGATCCTGCCTCCGGTCGGCCTGCTGGTCGTGCTGGTGCTCTCCTACCTCGTCTACGGTTTGCCGTTCGCGGTGGTCGTCGCCGACGCCGACCTCGGGACGGCGCTGAGCGAGACGGTCGAGCGCGCGAAGGCGGGCGGCGAGTACGCGACGTTCGGACTGACACACCTCGTCGCGGGTGCGGTGGGATCGGTCGTCCTCAGCGGGGCGGTGCGGAACCTCGGCCCCGTCGGTATCCTCTTCGGGACGACGGTCGTCGCCGTCCCCGCCGTGATCGTCGCCGCCTACGGGCTGTTGCTGTTCCGTGACTTCCAGCGGTCGTCCGGCACAGACCGGGACGGCGGTGGACCCGGGCGAGCGGCGGGCCGTGACGCCGTGGCGTCACGCGGGGATGACGACCGGCCCGACGTGGCCGAGTCCGTCCCCGGTCCCTCGGCCGAAGACGACGGGGAACACGACCGCTGACACACCCGTGGTGCCCGGGCGGCTCACCACTCCAACCGGACGGCCATCGCGTCGGTCCGGTCGTCGAGCAGCGACTCGTAGAGCGCCGGCGCCTCCGCCGCGGGCCGGACGTGCGAGAACAGCTCGTCGACGGCCAGCCGACCCTGTCGGAGATACTCGACGTACAGCTCGGCGTGGCGGGCCTTCGTCCACGGGTCGGCGGCCGTCGCGGTCGGGGGATGACTCGTCTGGTGGGCGCCGATTATCTCCGTGCTCGGCGCGTTGACGGCGTCGTGGAAGTCCAGGCTCGTCTCCCCGTGCGGGCTGGAGAGGAGGACCAGCCGGCCCTGTTCGGCCAGCACGTCGAACTCCTCGGGGATCGCCTCGGGGTTGCCGGTCGCCTCGAAGACGGCGTCGGCCATGCGGCCGTTCGTGCGGTCGTCGATCGCGACGGCGGGGTCGCTCGCCGTCGGATCGAGCCCCGTCACGCCCGATTCGTCGGGCAGGTACGAGACGCGCTCGCTCGCGACGTCGACGCCGACGACCCGCTCGGCGCCGGCGACCCGGGCGAACCGGGCGGCCAGCTGGCCGACGACCCCCAGCCCGTAGACGGCGACGGTCTCGCCCCAGTCTACGCGGCCGCGACGGACGCCGTTCATCGCGATCTGGGCGATCGCGAACGCGCTCGCCTGCTGGTCGGTCACGTCGTCGGGCACTCGCACGCAGTCGTCCGCGAGCGCGGTGACGTACTTCGCGTGGGGGGCCCAGGTCGCCACGCGGTCGCCTTCGGCGAGGTGTGTCACGTCGGCGTCGACGACTCGTCCCACGTTCGCGTAGCCCGGTTCGAACGGATAGGTGCCGTAGTCGTCCCACACCGACCCGTCCGGGTAGTCGCCCGAGAGGACGGTCAGCTCCGTCCCGGTGCTGATCAGCGTGGTGTCGGTCTCGATCAGAACTTCGCGCTCGCCGGGTTCGGGGCGTTCGCGGTCCTCGATCGCGACCTCGCGGGGCTCGGGGAAGACGACGGTCGGGTTCGCCATGGCGACAGTTGGTCGCGCGGCGGGCATGCCTGTTGTGTCACCGGAAGCGCTCTCGGGATCGGGACGGTCCCACCGAGACGGCCGCAACGCCGTGCCCGGGCCGCTCGGCGGTGGACTTTTGCACCGGGGACGACTCGGGAGAGGCGTGCCGACGGATACCGCGGACCCGCCGAACGTCGTGGTCGTCTTCGCCGACGACCAGGGGTTCGGCGACATCGGCTGTTTCGGGTCGCCGTACATCGAGACGCCCAATCTCGACGGCATGGCGACCGAGGGGGCGAAGTTCACGAGCTTCTACGCCGGCGCGCCGATCTGCACGCCCTCTCGGGCCTCGCTGCTGACCGGCTCGTACCCCGGTCGCGTCGGGCTCGAGGAGTGGGTGCTCTTTCCCGACGACGAGGAGGGGCTCCATCCCGACGAGGTGACGATCCCCGACGTGCTCGACGAGGCGGGCTACGCCTCGACCTGTCTCGGCAAGTGGCACCTCGGCGACTGCGAGCCGTTTCTCCCGACGAACCACGGGTTCGACGAGTACTTCGGCGTGCCCTACTCCAACGACATGGGCGCCGCCCACACCGACGGAGAGTACCGCGAACTCCCGCTGATGCGCGACACCGACGTGGTCGAGGCACCGGTCGACCAGTCGACGCTCACCCGCCGCTACACCGAGGAGGCCGTCGAGTTCATCGAGGACAACCGCGACGGCCCGTTCTTCTGTTATCTCGCACACACGATGCCCCACGTCCCGCTGGACGCCTCCGACGAGTTCGACGGGACCTCCAGACGCGGCGACTACGGCGACGCTATCGAGGAGATCGACTGGAGCGTGGGCCGCATTCTGGCGACGCTCGACCGGCTGGGCATCGACGAGGAGACGCTCGTGATCTACACCTCCGACAACGGCCCCTGGCTGGAGGAAGGGGTCGACGGCGGGAGCCCCGGACACCTCTCGGGCGGGAAGTTCTCCGTCGCGGAAGGCGGCCCACGCGTCCCAGCGATCGCGCGCTGGCCGGGGACGATCCCGAGCGGGAGCGTCTGCAGCGAACTCCTGACCGCGATGGATCTCTTGCCGACGCTGGCGGCCCTGGCCGGCGTCGACCTCCCGGCCGACCGGACGATCGACGGCGCGGACGCGACCGACCTCCTGATGCGGCCCGGGTCGGCCGATTCGCCTCGCGAGCGCTACGTCTACCAGACCGGCGGCGGCGACTTCGGGGCGGTCCGCGACGCCGACGGCTGGAAGCTCCGGCTGGACACCGACGAGCTGTATCACCTCCACGAAGACGTCGAGGAGCGGTTCGACGTGGCCGACGACCACCCCGCGGTCGTCGACCGCCTCCGCGAAACCGCGCGCTCGCTCGCGGCGGACCTGAGCGAGCACGCGCGACCCGTCGGCCGCGTCGACTGACCGGCGGCCCGCGGCGGGCCCGCCCGATCGACGGCCACTCACGCGCGGTCGACGCCCCTTCCGGCATCGAACGGCTTACGGCGCGACGGTCCTAATTCGCGGTCATGAGTTCCGTGCCCGAGCGCAGCGAGATCGACGAGCAGTACAAGTGGGAACTCGAGTCTCTCTACGCCGACGACGAGGAGTGGGAGGCGGCCTTCGAATCCGTCCAGGAGCGACTCGACGACCTCCGGGCGTTCGAGGGCCGGGCCACCGAGGACCCCGAGACCCTGCAGGACTGTCTGGAGACCTACGAGTCGATCATGCGCGAGGTGGCGAACGTCTCCGCCTACGCGCGGATGCGTAGCGACGAGGACACGGCCGACAGCCACTACCAGGCGCTGTCCTCGCGCGGGCAGTCGCTGGCCTCCGAAGCCTCTAGCGCCGCCAGCTTCCTCGAACCGGAGATCCAGAGCCTCGAGGAGGAGACCGTCGACGAGTACGTCGACGAGAACCCCGATCTGGACGTCTATGGCCACTACTTCGACGACGTGTTGCGGATGAAACCTCACACCCGCTCGGCGGAGGTCGAGAACCTCCTCGCGGACCTGGGCGAGGTGCTGGGCTCGACCGGCGAGGTGTACAACATGCTCGTCAACGCCGACGTGACGTTCCCGAGTGTCGAGGACCCCGACGGCGAGCCGCGACGGATCACCCTCAACAACTTCACGACGCTGCAGGAGAACCCCGACCGCGAGTTCCGTCGCGACGTCTACGAGACCTTCTACGACGAGTGGGAGGACTACCGCAACTCGATCGGCGCCGCCTACAAGAACAGCGTCAAGACCGACGTGAAACTGGCCCGCGCCCGCGACTACGATACCGCCCGCGAGGCCGCGCTGGACGGTCCGAACGTTCCCGTCGAGGTGTACGACACGCTCGTCGACACCGTCGACGACAACCTCGACGTGCTGCAACGGCACGCCGACCTCAAACGGCAGTCCATCGGCGCGGACGAACTGCAGATGTGGGACCTGTACGTCCCGATGGTCGAGGGCGAGAGTCCCGACGTCGAGTACGACCAGGCCCGCGAGTGGGTCACCGGCGCCGTCGAGCCGCTGGGCGAGGAGTACCAGGAGTGGCTCGCCGACGGCCTCGACTCGCGGTGGGTCGACGTCTACGAGACCGACAACAAGCAGTCGGGCGCCTACTCCGGCGGCACCTACGACTCCCAGCCGTTCATCCTGATGAACTACCAGGACGACGTGGCCTCGATGTACACGCTCGCCCACGAACTGGGCCACTCGCTGCACTCGGAGTACACCAGCGAGCACCAACCCTACGTCTACAGCTCCTACGAGATCTTCGTCGCCGAGGTCGCCTCGACGGTCAACGAGACCCTCCTCACGCATCACCTCCTCGACGTGGTCGACGACGAACGGCTGCGTCGGCACGTGCTGAACCAGTACCTCGAACGCTTCCGGTCGACGCTGTTCCGCCAGACGATGTTCGCGGAGTTCGAACACGAGGCTCACCGGCTGGAGGAACAGGGCGAGGCGCTGACCGCCGACCGACTGGACGAGGTGTACGGCGGGCTCAAGGAGGAGTACTACGCCAACGCGGCCGTCGACGACCGCATCGCTCGCGAGTGGATGCGCATCCCGCACTTCTACCGCGCGTTCTACGTCTACCAGTACGCGACCGGCATCTCCGCGGCCGTCGCGCTCGCCCAGGGCATCCTGGAGGAAGGCGAGCCAGCCGCCGAGCGCTACCGCGAGTTCCTCGCCAGCGGCTCCCGGGAGTACCCGCTCGAACTGCTGGAGAGCGCCGGTGTCGACATGACGAGTTCGGACCCGATCCAGTCGGCCATCGACACCTACGACGAGTTCCTCGACGAGTTCGAAGAGCTGATCTGAGCTTCGAGCGGATCGGACGAGCGTCGCTGTCCGTTTTTTCACCGCGGCGCGCGCTGTCGCGACCCGAACGGAGTGAGGTGTCGCGACGGAACTGCGCGAGGGATGAGCGAACGGAGTGAGCGAATCGGCTGGGGAGGCGAGTGGTGCAGTGCTGTGAACGGGCGGACTGAAAGGGGCGACCGGTTCGAGGTACGAGGCGACGTAAGCACTGGACCGAGCGAACGGGGTGAGCGAGGGAAGCGCGCAGCGAGCCGCAGCCCTCGAACCGGGCGGGGCTTTCAGCTCTCGGTCTTCAGCACTCAGTACTCGTTTCGTTCTCGCGTCGGGGATCGAGCTGAAAGCCCCGAGTCGTTCGAGTCGCGCACACGAGAGCGCGCCAACGTCAGAGCAAGCTCTGACGGCCCTCGGAATCGCGAGCGATTCCGAGACTCCAGCGCGCGCCGTCCGCTGTCTCACCGTCCGACTGACACCCTCGCTTCCACTCGAACCGTCCGACCGACAGAACGCAGTTCGCCACGAGGCCCGAACGCGAAGGTATGAGTCAGGCGGAGGGAGACCCGAACGCCGACACCGCCAGCAGCGTCGTCCTCTCGTATCCGTCGGACCTGAGCGCGTGGGGCCGCGACAAGCTCGACGGGTCCCCCTTCCGCGCCTACCTGACGAAGACGCTCGGTCGCGTCGAGGAAGGGCAGGTGACCGAGCAGTTCACCGGCGTCGGCTGCTGCGGCGACACGCTCGACGTCCCCCTGCGGGTCGAATCGGTCGAGGGCGGTCGGCGGGTCGACGAGTCGACGACTATCGAGTACGCGGTCCGCGACGCCTGCGGGGTCGAGGGCGGGTGGCGTGTCCAGAGCGCGGGCGGACCGACGGAGTAGCGCCGACCGCCACGCGCTCTCAGGGCAGGTAGCGCACGCTCACCACGCCGGGCTCGGCGCGGATCTCGACGCGCTCGACGCCGAGACGGGCGGCCCGTTCGACGGTGGCCTCGTCGTCGCGCACGTCGGCGACGGCGTCCTCGGTCGAGTCCTCGGGGACGGTCAGGACGTGGACCTCGCCGGTTCCCGCGCGCTCGCGAGTGGTCACCTCGCCGACGGGCTGGTCGCCGGCGGTGTCGCGAGCCTGCTGGGTCGGGGGCTCGTCGTGTTCTGCGACGGAGACGGTGAACTGTCGGTCGACCTCCTCGACGGTCCAGACCACGTCCATCGGTGGTTCGGGCGCCAGGGTCCCCTCGATCGCTTCGCCGACTTCGAGGTCGGGATTGGACCCGAGCGTGTGGATCTGGCCGTCGCTCACGTCGCGCAGTACGGCCGAGGCCTCGTCGACTTCGGTGACGACGAACGTTCCGGTCTTCATGAGCGGGCGTAGTCGGTCGGGGGTTTTCCCCGTTTCGACGCCGACTCGTCGACCGGTCGCGTCCCCGGTGGGAGCCCCGCGTTCACCGCAGCTGTCGGTGAGTGAGGTAGATCAGGATCGCCGCCCCGAGTGGTGGCACGATCGCGGCTTCGTTCGGCAGCCCGTAGAGGAACTCGGCGACCGCGCCGAAGGCGCCGCCGGGGTTCTCCTGCAGGTCAGCCGGCGTCGTGATGACGAGGGCGACGTACATCGCCAGGAGGAAGCCGTAGCCCGTCGTCGCCATCTGGCGGTCGTAGCGGAGGCTCGACCCGACCCGTCGGTGCCGACGGGCGACGAACAGCACTGGCGCCACCAGCGGCGCGAGCACCAGGAACATCAGGAACAGGAAGAATGCCCGGGAGAACGTGAACGATCCGCCGGGCGCGTCGGCGGTCGCACCGAGCAGCGTCACGACCGCGAAGGTAAACAGCAGGACGACGCCCGCGCCGAACAGCGCGCTGACGCCAGCGTAGATCCGGAACGCCATCGAGTCGCTCGCCCGGAAGGCGTAGGGGTAGGCGGTGAGGAGGCCCTTGTACGTCTCTGGGGCGTCGGTGCCGTCGCTCGACGCTCGGGGCACGTCCCCGTCCGCGCTCACCTCGTCCGTGGCGTCACTCATCGACGGAGGGTTCGGCTCGGTCGGGAATAAACCACCCGTTCGCCGTCCGGGAACCGTCCGGGTACGGTCCGGGTTCGTGCCGTGACGACCGGTCGCGCGACCGCGTCGAAAAGGACTAACCCCCACCCACGCGACCACCCGGACATGCAAGTCGACATCGGGAACGCGCTGGCGAGCGAGGCCGACCCCGGCATCGGTCGGAGCGACCTCGACGACCTCGACGAGCGCGTCGCCGACGCCCACGACCGGATCGCTCGCGGGATGGCCGACGACGACTTCGGCTACGCTTCTCTCAACCTCCCCGAGCGCACCGACGCCGCGGAGATCGAGCGAGCGGTCGACGGCTTCGACCCCGAGGCCGTCCTCACCGTCGGGATCGGTGGATCGGCGCTGGGCGCGATCACGATCACCGAGGCGCTGGCCGGCGACTCGCCGGTCGACCACTACGCGCTGGACAACGTCGATCCCGCTCACGTGACCCGGCTGCTCGACGACCTCCCGCTGGCCGAGACCGTCGTCCACGTCGTCTCGCGCTCGGGGACGACCGCCGAGACGCTGGCGAACTTCCTCGTCGTCCGCGAGGCGATGGACGCCGCGGGTGTCGACTGGAGCGAGCGAACGGTCGTCACGACCGGCGAAGCGGGGCCGCTCCGCGAGCTGGCCGAAACCGAGGGGCTGCCCGCGCTCGACGTCCCGGAGGGCGTCCCCGGTCGCTTCTCGGCGCTGTCGACGGTCGGCCTCGTCCCGGCGGCGATGATGGGCGTCGACCTGGAGGGACTGCTCGCCGGTGGGCGTGCGGGCGCCGACGCGCTCGCCGACTCGCTGTACGACTGTCCGGCCTACGCCTACGGCGCGGTCGCCTACGCCTTGGACGAGCGCGGCGCGAGCGTCAACGCGATGATGCCCTACGTCGAGGGCCTGGAGTCGTTCGCCGAGTGGTTCGCCCAGCTGTGGGCCGAGAGCCTCGGGAAGGACGGCGGCGGCCAGACGCCCGCCCGCGCGCTCGGCGCGACCGACCAGCACTCCCAGCTCCAGCTGTATCGTGCGGGACCGCGGGACAAACTCGTCACTGTCGTCCGCCCGGCCGAGCGACCGGACTGCGCGATCCCCGAGACCGACGTGGCCGACCTGGAATACCTCGGCGGGCAGGATCTCGGAACCCTGCTCGACGCGGAGTTCGAGGCGACCGAGGCGAGTCTCGCCGCCGCCGAGCGGCCGTCGGTCCGGATCGAGATCGACGCGATGGACGCCGAGAGCGTCGGCCGCCTGCTGTACGATATGGAGGTCGCCTGCGTGGTGGCGGGGGAACTCTACGGCGTCGAGACGTTCGACCAGCCCGCGGTCGAGTGGGGGAAGAACGCGGCCCGGGGACTGCTCGGCGGCGGCGACTTCGAGGAGGCCGAGGCGGTGGCCGAGAAGACGGAACTGGTCGTCGAGTAAGACGAGTGGGGGCCGGCAGGCCCGGTGCCCTCGGGACCGGTGCAGTCAAACCCGTGGGACACCTACCGACGGGCACGCAGATGGGTTCGGAGTACTACCGCGTCGCCGACATGGAGACTCGCGTCGAGAGCCTCTTCCACTCGATAGCGCTGGTGGTCCTGGCCTTCGTCGCCGGCATCTTCGTGCAGGTCGGCGGGGGATCGGTCCTGTCCGCCCTCGGCTTCGACGTCACGTCGACGGCGACGCTGCCGCCGCTGGCCTACGCCGCCCTGACGGCCACGCTGTTCGTCGGCTTCTTCGCCGTCATCGCGGGGTATCTCCGGTGGCGGTCCGAGGAGCAGTTCTTCCGGATCGCCGTCCCGTCGCTGCGGGATCTGGCCTGGATCGTCGCCGGTTTCGTCGGGCTGTTCGCCGTCGCGACGGCGCTGTCGGCGCTCATCCAGGCCGCCGGCATCGACACGGCGACCAATCAGGTTATCACCGATGGCCGGCAGGACCCCGCTCGCTTCCTCTATCTGATCCCCGTGACCTTCCTGTTCGTCGCGCCCGCGGAGGAACTCCTGTTCCGAGGGATCGTCCAGGGACTCTTTCGCCGTGCGTACGGCGTCGTCCCCGCGGTCGTGCTGGCCAGCGCCGTCTTCGGCGCGGGCCACTACTTCGCGCTGCTCGGCTCGGGCGGTAGCGTCGTCTCGTCGCTCGCGCTCGCCGGCGCGCTGGGGGTCGTCCTCGGCGCGCTGTACGAGATCACCGAGAACATCGCCGTCCCCATCGTCGTCCACGGCTGCTGGAACACGATGAGCTTCCTCCTGCAGTACGCCCAGGCGACCGGCGCCCTCGGCGCGTGACCGGCCGACCGTCCTACCGGGCGAACGGGACCGCCCGACCGACGAATCCCCTCGTCTGACGGTCGTCTGACGGGTTATTAAGCGATCGGCCGGAAAATACGGGGGGTATGCCGACCCGCTACACGGTCGTCTGCGACGACGACCGCGCCCGGGAGATCGAGACGATCGCGCGGCAGTACGACCTCACCGAGGAGGAAGTACTCCGCCAGCTCGTCGACACCGGGCTCGACCATCTGGAAGAACACGCACCGTAGCGGGTGTCGGGGGTGTGACCGGCCGGCGACGAGAGCCGGCTTCGGCTGATTCAGGCGGGGTTCTTCCGCGAGAGGTCGCTTCCGCAGACCGGACAGCGGTCGTGGTTCTCGTCGAACTCGCGGCCGCAACCGGAACACTGGAAGCGCCAGTCGCGCTGCTCGCTGATCCCCTCGCGAGCGATGAGTTCGACGGCCACTTCGAGTTTCTCGGCGACGTTCTGCATGGCGTAGTCGTCGGTGACGAGGCGGCCGTCGAGTTCGAAGGCGGCGGCGACCAGCCGGACGTCCGTCTCCGAGAGGGTCTCCAGGTCGCCCGTCTCGCGGGCGGCGCGTTCGATGCGCTCGACGGTTTCGTCCTCGGGGATGTGGATGTGCATCCCCGACCCCTCCATGGCGTCGTAGCGGTAGGCGCTCTCGTCTTCGAGCTCCTCGCGGACGAGCGGCACCGTCGCTTGCTGTTCGGTCGTGTGGTACTCGTTGATAAACGCCGAGGCGTCGAGGACGTACATTTAACGCTGGACGATCATGTGGTCTTTGACTGCCTGCACGCGGTCGACGGGCACGAGGAGGTGTCCCTGCTCGTCGACGTCGAACTGCGTGTTGTCGAGGTGGTCGTTCGGATCGATGATCAGGTTCCGGAGGCGTCCCGTCTCCAGGTCCATCGTGATGTTGTACAGCATCCCCATCTCGGCGCCGTCGGTCCCGGTGACGGCCTTGCCGGAGAGGTTCTCGGCGAGTATCTCGGCCATGCACCCGACTACCGAGTCAGGCCCCATAAACGCCACGGGGGCGTCTGACGACCGCGTGACGCCCGCTGTCACTGTCCGACGGGTCCGTCGGTCCCGCCGTGGGCACGCGGTCGCCGGAACCACCGGGATTATGCCGATGGTCGTCCAAGGCAATCGCCATGGACCGCAGACGGCTGTTGCGGACGAGCGTCGTCGCGCTGGCGGGGCTCGTTCCGGGGTGTGGGCTGGGGTCGGGTGGCGACACGCCGACGCCCGAAGACGACCCGGGACCGACGGAGCGTCCGGCCGAGACGGCGACCGGGGAACCGACGTCGATGGTCACGGCGACCGGAGGACCGACGCCGACGGCCACGGCAACCCCGACGCCGACGGCCACCGCCGCGACGGTGCTCGACGAGGCCGCACAGGTCGTCGCGGTCGCCGACGGGTCGGCGGTGTTCGACCCCGAGACCTTCGAGATATCGACGGGTGAGACCGTCGTCTGGGTGTGGCACGGCAGCGGGCACAACGTCCGCGCGACCGCTCGACCCCGCGGCTCGACGTTCACCGGGACGGCCGGCGAGGACGAGATCACTTACGACGAGGGCCACACCTTCTCGCACACGTTCGAGGTCGCCGGCGAGTACGAGTACCGCTGTTATCCCTACCGGAACCTCGGGATGCGCGGGTCCTTTACCGTGATCGACTGACCGGTGGCCGCGGGACCGACCGATGCGGTCGCCGTGGGGTTTATTCGGCGACGGTCCCGAGCGACCGCATGGACCGCCGCCGCTTGCTCCGACTCAGCGGGACCGCGCTCGCCGCCGCAGTCGCCGGTTGCGGCGGCGACGGCACCGACACCGACCAGCCCGACGACGGCGACGCGACGCCGACGGCGAACCCGACACCGACCGACGAGTCCGCGACAGACGCGCCGACGGCCACGCCCACGCCGGAGCCGACACCGACGGCAACGTCCACGCCGACCGACGGGGACGACACGGCCGCGACGGTCACGGGGACGCCGACCGACCGCGCCGACACGGCCACGGGGACGCCGACCGCCACACCCACGCCGACGGCGACACCCAGGCAGGCCGCACAGGTCGTCGCCGTCGCCGACGGGGAACTCGCCTTCGCGCCCGAGTCCTTCGAGATAGCGACGGGCGAGACCGTCGTCTGGGTGTGGGCGAGCAACGGGCACAACGTGCGCCCCGAGACGACCCCGGGCGGGTCGGACTTTTCGGGGACCGCGGGCGACGACGGCGACGTCTACGACGAGGGTCACGAGCTGTCGGTCACCTTCGAGACGCCCGGCGAGTACGAGTACTACTGTAGCCCCCACCGCACCGCCGGCATGACCGGGTCGTTCACGGTCACTGAGTAGCCTCGCCCGACCGGTCGGTGACTCGCGCCTGTGGCCGCCTCCCGGATCCTCGCCGGGGCTACCGGCGCGCAGATGAGATCACTTATCCGGCCTGCGGGGCTGATCCGAGACAACCGAACCTTCTGTGGTGATAGGATGGCAGACTCACAACCGACAGACACCGACGACGAGTCCGAAGCGACGCTTCGGACACCGATAGTCGCCGTACTCGGCCACGTCGACCACGGCAAGACCAGCCTGCTCGACGAGATCCGCGGCTCCGCGGTCACCGAGGGCGAGTCCGGCGCGATCACCCAACACATCGGCGCGACCGCCGTCCCCCTCGACGTGATCTCCGAGATCGCCGGCGAACTCGTCGACCCCACCGACTTCGACCTCCCCGGGCTCCTGTTCATCGATACGCCCGGCCACCACTCGTTTTCGACGCTGCGCTCGCGGGGCGGGGCGCTCGCGGACATCGCGATCCTCGTCGTCGACGTCAACGACGGCTTCCAGCCCCAGACGCTCGAGGCCGTGGACATCCTCGCGCGCACCCAGACGCCCTTCATCGTCGCCGCCAACAAGATCGACACCGTCCCCGGCTGGAACCCCAACGACCACGCGCCGACCCAGCAGACCATCGACGCCCAGACCGACCGCGTCGAGCGCGACCTCAACGAGAACCTCTACGAACTCATCGGCGACCTGTCGGACAACGACTTCTCGGCGGACATGTACTGGCGCGTCCAGGACTTCCAGAACAACATCGGGGTCGTCCCCGTCTCCGCCGAGACCGGCGAGGGCATCCCCGACCTGCTGACCGTCATGATGGGCCTCTCCCAGCGCTACATGAAAGCGGAGATGGCCGTCGACGTGAACGGCCCCGCCGCGGGCACCGTCCTCGAAGTCACCGACACGCAGGGCTTCGGAACGACGGTCGACGCCATCGTCTACGACGGCACCATCAGGGCCGACGACCAGATCGTCGTCGGCGGCGTCGAGGGGCCCATCGTCACCGAAGTGCGCGCCCTGTTGCGACCGCGCCCGCTGGAGGAGATCCGTACCGAAGGCCAGTTCCAACAGGTCGACGCGGTCGCGGCCGCCGACGGTATCAAGATCGCCGCGCCGGACCTGGACGACGCGATGGCCGGCGCACCGATCCGGGTCGTCGGCGACCGCGACGTCGACGAGGTGATCGAGGAGGTCCGCGCGGAACTGGCGGACATCGCCGTCCAGACTCAGGAGGAGGGCGTCGTCGTCAAGGCCGACACGCTCGGCAGCCTCGAAGCGCTCGCCTCGACGCTCGAAGCGGAGGAGATCCCGATCGTCCGCGCCGAGGTGGGCGACATCGCGCCGCGGGACGTGCGCGTCGCCGAGACCGCCAACGAGGTGAAACATCGCACTATCCTCGGGTTCGGCGTCGAGACCCTCGACGACGCGGCCGACCTGGCCGAACAGGAGGGCGTCCGGATCTTCGACCACGACGTGATCTACCGGCTCGTCGACGAGTACGAGGAGTTCGTCGAGGAACGCGAACGAGCCCAGCAGGACCAGGTGCTCGACAACATCACCCGGCCCGCCCGCTTCCAGATCCTCGACGACCACACCTTCCGCCAGTCCGACCCGGCCGTCGTCGGCGTCGAGATTCTGGGCGGGTCGCTGCGCCGGAACTCGAACGTCGCCAAGTTCGACGGGGCCGAACCCGAGCGGGTCGGCCTCATGAAGTCCATCCAGGACGAGGGTGAGGACGTCGACGAGGCCCGCACCGGCGAGCGCGTCGCCGTCTCCATCGACGGCCCCACCGTCGGCCGCCAGATCCGCGAAGGCGACATCCTCTGGACCGAGATCCCCGAGAAACACGCCAAGATCCTGGAGCAGGAACTCACCGGCGACATCCCCGCCGACGAGGTCGAGACGCTCAACATGTATCTGGAGAAGCGGCGCAACCGCGACCCCTTCTGGGGGAAGTAGAGAAACTTTTACGGAAACTGTACGGAACTGCGCCTTTGTGGACGCAGTTTCTGTTGTTTCCGGCAGTGGTCTTTCCATACAGTAACATTCGTCCAGAAGTACGGGGAAAGTATATCATAGCTCCCGGCGTCTGTACGGGCATGAGTCGAATCGAAGTGCGGGTGAGTCAAGACAAAAAGAGAGAGTGGGAAGCGTTTGTGTCCGGGTCAGGGGCCTTCTCCTCGTTGTCTGCGCTCGTGCGTATCGCTGTGTCTGAGTACCTGAACGAGGAAGATGAGGATACGAGGCTCGAAGAGGAGCTGTTGAGCCAAGTCGCGCAGCTGCGCGACGAGCTTTCTGAAGTGGACCGGCAGGTGGCCCGTACGCGGGGAGACATCCTCGACGAGGACGAGTTGGCCAGTCTGCTCAATGACTCGCTCTCGACGTATCTGGAGCCGGTCTATCGGTCGGATATGGAGGTTCAGCCTCCCTTCAAGTCTGGAGGTGACCTATGAGCAGTAAGGGCCTCATTGAGTACGAGCAGAAGCGTCTGCCGTCGTATACGGGTCGGACGCACGACAATCGGGCGCAGGTGCTCAATAACTGGTTGACGTTCATCGAGGAGAAGGATTTGGACCCGGATGAGGTGTCGAAGGATGATGTCGCGGTTTGGCTTCGGTGGTTGCGCGACGAGCGAGGTCATGCTCATTCGACTATCGCACAGAATCTGATGGAACTCAAGTCGGTGTACAACTGGATTGTGGCTGAAGGGCTCGGTGAGAGTGCCTGTGAAGGGATTCAGAAGAAACTCGATTACCCTTGGTTGAACTCGGCACCGGAGAAGGTCAAGAACTCTGCTGAAGGGGTGACATACGTCGACAAGGAGGACTATCAGCTACTCCTCAACGAATGTGAGTCGATGCGGGAGCGGGTCGTCATTCAGTCTTTGGCAGAGTTGGGTATCCGCCGGAGTGAGCTCTCATCACTGAAGATTGACTCGTTCGACTTCGACAACAACTCGGTCATCATCAAGACGGCGAAGCGGTATGATGAGGACGGTAACAAACTGTTGCTTCCCGGTTTCTACTCAACAACGTACGGACTCAAGGTCAAGAAGTGGATTGCGGGTGAGCGAGAAGGTTGGGTCGCTGGCATCAACAGTGGGTCAGAGTATCTTGTGACGGGCCACAAGATTCCTGCTATCCGGGAGGGTGAGGTAACAGAGATTGTGAGGGATGTTGCGGACCGGGCTGGCATTCAGGCGTACCATGACGACGCAATGGGTCGGGATTGGGCAACTGTGACGCCGCATGCACTCAGGCACTCGTACGGGGTGTGGCGCGCGAAGGAAGGGATGCCGTTGTCGCAACTGAGCAGGTTGATGCGTCATGCTGACATCCAGACGACGTACGATTACTACCTCAGGTTCGCTAATGAAGACCTGAAAGATGCGTACGACGAGCATTACCCGTTCTGATTCAGTAATTCTGCGGTGTACCAATGCAGTCGCTCTGCGTCTTCAGGGTATGGATTACGAGGACCTGAATCACTTGCCTGCGCGTCGGCTCGTCGGTCAAGTGACGGATGTGGTCATCGTCCCGATTGGCGCGTACTACTCGGCCCGGGATGATTGGGAGATGGTGCGCGTCGAGTTCGTGGACGGGGATTCGGAGAAGCGTAGCTTCAGCGCGTTCCGAGGGTCTTGCTCGGCAGAGGCTTGGGATGAGCTCGTTCGTTTGGTGCAGGAGTGGGACGAGCTGTGGGCGGGTGACCGGACGCTGTTCGTGACGGATGTGCGGGGGACGGTGAATGATGAATATCTGAACTTGAATCCGACGGGGTCGAGCGAGGTCGTGGTTGGTCGGGTGGGTGAGGTGTTGCGGGAGCGGGGCTACTTGGGTTAGTTCCGGGCGAGTTCAAGTTTGTCTTCTGAGAGGTTGAGGAGCATTTCGGCTTTTGGGCCGGCTCTCCAAATGGCTGCGCTGGGTGAGTCGCGGGTGAGCCAGTCGTATTCTTGCATTTGGCGGGCGACGCGACGGGCTGTGTGGCGTTCGGAGTCTTTGAGGGGTAGGTCGCCGAGCTTGAATTTGCCGGTGCGAACGATTTGTTCGAGCATGATTGTCCAGCACTCGTCTCTGAGGGTCATCACTGCGAGATACGGCAGATGTGCTTATGTATAATCCAGTTTGGTTCAGCTCGAAGGTGTCGGAGAATTAGCTGTAGAAGAGTGCGTCGCGTTGGTCGTAGAGTTCTTCGAGGAGTTGGACGCGGTGTTCGATTAAGTCGTCGAGTGCGTATTTGACGACGATGGGTCGGGGTTGGTCGCCGTTGTCTACGTCGTAGCGGGCTCCTTCGAGGTGTGTGAGGTAGTTTTGGATTTCGTCGATGCGGCCGTCGAGTTTCGCGAGTGTGGCGAGGTCTTCAGGTGTCATCTCCATCACCTGCGAGGTCGCGGTCGATGAGGCGTTCTCGGTGGTAGTCGTCGTATCGGGCGAGGGCGTAGAAGGCGAGGAGTAGGAGGAGTCCTCCTGCGGAGGTGCCTATGGCGATGTTGACGATGAGCCAGAGGTCGAGTATCATCGCGAGTCACCGTTGCAGCGGTTTCGGTGGAGGTGGCTGTCGATTTCTTGGGTGCTGACTTTGGTGAGGCAGTCTTCGCAGCTCCACCATTGGTCGCCTAAGTGTGTGTAGATGTGTGCGCCGTCTGTCTTGATTTTCTCTGGATTTCTTTCGGTTTTAACTTCCATGAGAAGAAGACTCAATCGGAGTGCTAAGGTGTATCGCGGGCGGGGGTTCTGGGTCGGGTCGGAGTTACACCTTAGCAGTTTGTCTTCGTTTGTTTTCGTATGTCTAACACAGGCACTAAAGTCGGTGTATTGCTACGCAGAATGCCTGCTCGTGTGCGGGGTCAGATGGTGGTTTTCGTTGGTCACGAGGGTGATTCTCGATGAGCTTGGTCCTTCGAGTGATGTTCATCGTAGCTCTGTCATTGGTTGTTGGGTTCGTCGTCGGTCTCGATGCTGCTGGCGATGATGCTGGCGTCGAGGTAATCTACGAGGATTATGGGGTGGCGGTGTACTGTGAGGAGACTGGTGAGGTAGTTGAGGGCTCGTCTTCTGGTCCGTTGAATGAGTCTGAGTGGGAGTTGTTTGCTGACAAAGTGTGTGAGGATGGTGATTCGCGATGATTGAGGTGGCGTACTTTGTCGCTGGTGTCGTTCTGGGCGCGGTCTTGTTTGGTCGTCCTGAGGTCGCTGAGTGCCCTAATGGTCACGAGGACGAGGTTGTGTTCGCCATTGAATATTGTCCGAAGTGTGGGGAGCGAGTTGAGCGTCGGGTTGGTGAGAGCTTTGTTACGCGAGTTCGCCGGTCGTTGGCTGAGTATTTGGGTCCGGGTGATTCGCGATGATTCTCATAGACTGCCCGGTTTGCTATGGTGAATCGTACGTTGTCTGTGATGAGCGCGGAGAACTCATCGAAGTGTTGGTAGATGGAAATCATCGAATGCTATACCGGTGTAGAGATTGCAGAAAGCGATTCGTTCAGTGAGGTGCTGTCGGACAATGCCCCATTCCCCGACACCCGCGGCCCGCTCACACCCCTTTTCCGCTTGATTTCACCCTTATAGTAGGTACACCTTTGCAGTTGGTTGTCGTCTTTGCGAGTATGTCGCACAAATACGACAACCTTAGGAATGAGGTGGAACAGTTAGCGAGAGAAAGACAAATTACGGATGTAGAGTTTCACATGCTACTCTATCGGATTCATTACATCGAGGAGCTCGAACAGGAGACGATTGAAATCATCAACGGCTACGATTGTGACTCTCACCCTGAGACACTGCGCGAGAAGTTTCTCAATCTCGCATATGGTGGTCGCTGATGCAGTTGCGACCGCATCCGAAAGGCGGCTACGCAGTCTGGCTCACCGAGAGCGAACTCCAAGACGTAATTGACCATCACAGCGAAGACATGGAGAAGCAGCTCGCCATCAAGTACATGGCCCGAGTTGGACTCCGAGCCGACGGCTTGAAGAACGTTACTCGCTCGGCTATCCGCCGCCTCGACGTTGACGACGAGTGCTACATCATCCGCTTGGAGAAGACGAAGCGAGGGTACAGAGAAGCTCCTCTGCCTCTCGACGTTAAGACGGATACGTACGCGCTCAGTCAAGCGATGGGGCTCAAGCAGGACGAGCCAGTGTTCCAGCAGTCGAAGCGGACGTACCAGCGGGCGGTCGAGAACGCTGTCGCTGCTCTCGCTGGTCCCATTCGTAACGATGACGGTGAGATAGTCGGTTACGAGAATGAGGATTGGCTGAAGGTCTCGGCTCACGACCTGCGTCGCTCGTGGGCGACTCGTTGTTACTACAAGCTGGGTGGTACGGAGCGAGACCTGCGCGCTGTGATGAGTTGGGGTGGGTGGAGCAAGCGAGATACGTTTGAAGACCACTACTTGGGCGTTATCCCGGAGGATTTGCTCGCGGAGATGATGGAGGAGGCTGACTTACGGTGATTCCATCATGCAAAAGCGATACATCGCGTTGTGGACGCTCGCCATCTTGACCTACGGCCACTTCGACGCGTTCTCGACGACGTTCTCGTTCGCTATCTTCGAAGCAGGGATGTCTCCTGTGTGGTGGGAGCAGAGTCCTGCGGTTCGGTCGATGTTGCTAGGTTGGGGTGTGTACTACTCTGACTTGTTGTCGACAGTATTTGGTCAGAGTCTGTTCGGTGCTCTCGTGTTTGGAGCGGTGAAAGCAGGGGTTATCATCGCTGCAATCAGTCTCGTCCGCGTCTGTGAGTGTTACGAGGTACCGTTCGTGCCGACTGGTGTTCCGGTCGTCATGTTGCTCATGGGCCTCCAGTTGACGGTACACAACGTTCAGCAATTGCTGTTCGTCTTCTAGTCTTACAGCGGAAGTGTGGGGTTTGCCCCCCTCCCCCTGACACCCTTGCCCAATACGCGGGCGTCGCGCGCGTACGCGAGGCGAGGCAGTGAAGTATCGAAGTAATGAGGTAGTGAATCAGGTAGCTTGGTCTTCGTGGACGGCGCAGTACGCGCGGTCGGGCTCGTAAATGAGCGTTCCACAGCGGTCGCCGTTCTTGTTCTCTCCCATGCAGCGAGTCGGCCCGGGTGTAGAGTCGTCTTCGTTCCCCGGGACTTCTGCAGGGTCCATGTGTCCGAGCTCGACGTATTCTTCAGGCTTTCCCCAGTCCCAGACGGCGGGGTCGTGGGTGTCCGGCGAGACCTCGGGGAGTCCGATGCCGTCGAGTGAGCAGACCTTTTCGTCGCGGTCTTCGTCTTCGTAGATGACGAGTTTCTTGCGAGCGTTCTCCTTGGTGTTCCCTTCTTTGAATCCGAAGTACGCCATTTCTCCACTGCGGAGAATAGGGGCGATTTCGGTGACTCGGTGTCCGATGCCGACGTATGAGCACTCGTACGGTTGCTTACCCATTTTGCGGAGGAACGAGCGGAGTCCGGGTTCGATACCGCTTGCTTGGATGTCGCGCCACGAGGCTTCCGACGAGAGCTCGTCCATGAAGAGCATAACTGGCCCGTCGTGGTCAGCTGCTCGTTGGATGGCGTCAGGCATCCGATTGCAGTAGACGGCTTGTGGGTGTTTCTCTGCCCAGCTCTGGATGTTCGAGATGACGAGCCCGTTCGGGTAGTACATCGTCCATAGGTCCATCAGGCGAGCTCCTGTGAACGTCTTCCCGGTGCGCGGGCTCGCGAAGATGTTGAGCATGACTGCGGGGGTTTGGAGAATGGTTTTCAAGCGTTCGTAGGCGACGAAGTCCATTTGGACGCGGTCGTTCTCGTTACCCCAGCCGAGCGCGAATGCGATTTTCTCACCGTCTCCGTTTCGAACGGCTTTCGCGAGCTCGATAGAGTCTTCTTGTTCGATGGTGCGATGCCAATACTGGGTGTTTTGGGGCCAGTACGCGGGTTCGCCTGTCTTCCAGTGTTTCCCACTGTTCGGCTCGTAACTACGCTTGAACGAGATGAGCTTCCGAATCGTTCGCTCGCTGAGTAGCCCTGATTCTTCGAGGGCGTTGATATCTGCCTTAGCGAGGGCTTCTCGTAGACTCTTGATGTCCCAAGTTCCGAATTTACCGTCGCTCATTGCTCATCACCGGCTTCATCGCCGTTTTTTGGAGCCTCGATGCCTTCGCTTTCGAGGACGCGGTCGACGACTTCCTGAGCGTCTTGCTTATCCCCCGGCTTCTCGATGGACTCGACGAATACGTCGAGCTCGTCGACGACACTCGCTCTGATGACTTCGGGGTGGAGAGTGTTCTCCTCCAAATCCTCGTTGACCATTGCGCGCCAGTACGCAGATTCGATTCCTTGGGCGAGGATGACCATCTTCGAGTAGAGGTTCTGGCCGACGACTGCCCAATCTCGAATCTCGCCGCGGAGAGCCTCGATTTTGCGTCGGTCGCTTGCGAGTTCTACGTCGGTGAGCTCGCCTGCCCAAGTACCGCTGACGTAGAGCTTGCCGTCTTCGAACTCGACGAATCGCGCTGTCCAGTGCCCGAAGTTACTCCGGTACGGTTTGCCTTCGACGATTTCGCGTTCTGCCCAGATGTCGGGGGCGACTTTGTAATGTGCGAGGTATTCGTCGGGAGCGTTTTGCTTGCTGATTTCGCGCGCTTCGTCGACTTCGTAGAGGTCGACCCATTCCGGCTCTGTAAAATCGATTAGTCCGAGTCCTGAGAGGATGATGTAGATGAGGCCGGTGAGGACGCTGCCGCCGATGATGGTTGCTACGAGCAGACGGACCCAGACGGGGTACGTCTCGACTTTGGTGAGGCTGATTGCTACGTCGATGACGGTCTGCAGGTTGCCGGTTAAGGCGAGTGCAATGCCGAGTCCGATGACGGAGAGGGCGATGTAGTGCTTGTACGCAGTGAGGAGTTCGACGGTGTCGCTGCGTCGGTAGTTGATTTCCTCTTCTTTCATAGCTTCTTCACCGCTCGGGCGAGCTTTTTGCGCGACCGTCGAATCAAGAGGACTACGAGGGTTGCGCCGATTGTGACGCCGACTGCACCGACGAGACGGGTCTCACCGGTACTGAAATTCGCCGGTAACCAGCTGTTGTCGATTACGTCGTAACGCGCGATAGAGCGACCGTTAATTGTTACTGCGTAAACGCCAAGACCGTTGTACCTCGTGATGGGGATTTCTATCTTGTTGGTTCCTTCTTTGAGATTGTAGCGTTTCGTGGTCCCGGTGAGCTCGACTGTTCCGCGGTCGCCTGTTAACTGAGATTCAGCGGCGGCGAACACTGAGGAGTAGTCTTGTGCGCTGATGCGGCGGATGGTGTCGGCTTCGAAAGTGACTATAACGCTATCCTCCGTCCAATGTTCGTCTACGATTCGGACAGTGCCGAAGTCTTCAATGACAGTGGGGGTCTCATCAGATTGCTCAGGTTCGTCCGTAGGCGTCTCGTCGTCTTCTCCAGTAGCTTCGTCGACGACTTGGTCTACGGGCCTGTCAGTAGGTATAGGAGTCGTTGTCGGTGTTTGGGTGGGTGTAGCTGTCTCTGTCCCTTCTTGCGCGGCGGCGACTACGGAGCCGAGTACGAGGGCTCCTGTGAGCGCGAAGATGACGGCGAGGATGAGGAGTGCTTCACCCCAATAATTCCAGCGTTTCATGTACGTATATAAAGGTATTCTGATTGCAAAGGTATGCCGTCGGCTCGAAGGTCGAAATAAGGAAAATCGGGAGTTTCAGCCGTCCCGGGGCTTAGTTTCCGCCGCCGTTCATGAACCGTCCTGCGAACAGGAGGAATGCTCCTGCTGCAACGATGACGATAATCGCGTTCTTGAGGATTTGCGAGATTCCACTCGCAGCCCCGTCGAGGCTGAACGAGCTCAGGCTGAGCTTGAACTGGTCGACCTTCTCCTGCGTTTTCTTGAGCTCCTCGTTCAGCGCGTTAATCTCTTCAACGTACTTGGACGCGTCCGTAGTCTCCTGCGAACGGTCCTCGTAGCCTGCAGAGTCGAGCTCTTCACCAGTGTCTGTATCCACAATCTTCGTGACTGTGTAGTTCCCGGTGAACGCGGCTCGCTTGCCGACGATAGTCTCGTTCTCGGTGCCTTCGTTCTGGATTTCCTCGTAGACGATGAAGGTGTACCCAGTGCCGTTGGTCCCAGTCTCGTACGTCTGGTTGACTTGGAAGACGGCCGAGCCATTCTGAGTTGTTGCGGGCGGGTTCTCGGTGAAGAGGTAACCGCTTACTGTCTTGTTCTCAGTCAGCGTCGTACCAGCGAACGTAGACCCGTTGTGTACGTCAATGGTGACTGCCTGAGTGACTGCGGTCCCGTTGATGCCGAGGTAGCGGTACTGGAGGTACTGCCACATCGACGAGCCGATGTCAGACTCGTCGAGGCTGAGCTGCATAATCTCGTTGGGAGTGAACAGGTCACTCGTGGTGAGGTCGCCGTCGTTGATGGAGTCGTACGCGGTTGCGAGGTAGCCGCTGGAGGCAGTCCCGAGGCCGTTCTGGACTTCGGTGTGCTGCGATTCCATCTCCGAGAAGGTTGTGTAGTAGGCTTCGAAGTCTACGAACACCTTCTCCCCGAGCGAGTTGTAGTTCACATCATACGTCCAGCCAGCTGTACCGTAGCTTGGGGCCTCAGTCGGGTCGATTCCTACTTGGCTGTAGGACCCGTCCGAGTTGAAGTCAGCGTAGCGAGCGAATGTGTTGACGGTGACTGTCGACCCATCGACGAGTGTGACTTGTACGTCATTGTATCCGTCTGAGTTAGCATCTACTATGTCGCTAGACGGAATACCGAGGTTTTCAGAGTGGTTGACTGATACAACATGTTCTGCCGGGTATGCCGTACTACCACCATCTCCGTCAATCGTAATTTCGATGGATTCAGAGGTGGTTAGCGACGAGTCTGTTGGGTACACACCGACGTTGTTGTAGAAGTCCGTCTTCATGTCGGATACGCCGACGACATGAGTGACGTACATCTGGAGCGTTCGGTTCTGAACGCCTGCGTAGTATTCGCTCGCGGCGTCTTTACCAGCCTGTACCGCTTCAGTCTTCGTTGCGTTGTTCTCGATTGCGTTCGCGAAGGCAATCTTTGCTTCGAGGCGAGCTGCGTCCTTTGCGCCTTGTGCGAGGTTGTTGTTGACCTCGGTCAGGGCTTCGTGTTTGTACGTCTTTACGTCGACCCCGTCGTCGTAGATGTCTTGCGACATTGTCTGGGCGTCTGCGCCTGCTACGGAGTAGTCCCAGCAGGGGTCTGCCCAGTTGCTATATCCGGTTTGGACGAGGCTGCCGAAGCCGCCGGTGATGCCGAGGGCTCCTGTGGTTACGTCGTCCCAGCAGCCTTGGTTGCCGATGTCCGCGCGAGCGGGTTGCGAGAAGGCTACGGGGACGCCTGCAACGACTACGAAGAGCGCGAGGGCGATTGTAGCGAGTTTGTTTAGTTTGCTTTTCATTGTTGTGTTGTTGAGTTTACTTGTTTGTTTTCTTGGTTCGATTTTTCACGAGGAAGAGTGCCATCACGACGCCGAAGATGAGCCACCATTCGCCGACTGAGTAGCCGGAGAGGTAGTTCTCGGCGAGGAGGGAGAGGACACTAATCGCGGTGTATAGCAGACCGAAGTCCACTATGTCGTATCGGTTTTCTGTGAATTCAGTCAGCAAACTCATAGCGATTTATGAGTTTACGAGCGGTCGCTGAACGAGAGGACGATTGCGCCGACTACGGTTGCTCCGAGGAACAGGAGGCCGACTGCGGGTGAGCCTGCGACGTAGTCAGTGTGGATGTTCAGGAGGTCGAGCTCCAGAACCGTCGGGAGTCCGACGACGCCGAGTGCGAGTGCGTACTCCATCGGCTCCATGCCCTTCGGGCGGTTTGCGATGTGCTCGATGCCGAGGTTCGTGAGGAAGATGAGTGCGCCTGCAGCGATTGCGAGTGCACCACCCCAGCTGATGACGGTCGGGGTCGTTCCAGATGTTGCCCAGAACTGGCCGGACATGCTGAATGTCGCGGTTGCAGCGTCGCTGAGGTATACAGCGAAGTCGCCGAAGTTTCCGGTTACGGTACCAAATCCGAGTGTGAGGATTGCTACGAGGAGTACGTCGAAGTTGTCTTCGATGCGCTCCATCATTGTTGCGTTCTTAGCCATGTTATCAAGTACCACCTCCTTTTCTGCGGAGATAGCGTACTCGTATAAAAGGGCGTAGATTGCTTTGGTGTTGCCCCGATTGGATGACACTAAGTAACAAGCGGATACGCGCCCCGGGGAAATGCGACCCGGAGCGCACACACAAACACCGTTGAAGCGGTTGATTGGAGGCGATACATGCGAGGATGGCCCGTCTCGTAGAGTCAAATCGTCTGGGCGTCTCGCAATTAACCAGTCGAGAGCCGACTGCAAAGGTGTTCGCTCACCTCATTCAAAACGCAGATGAGGTAACAGTTAGTTGTGTTCGTTTATATAAGTTCCAAGCTGAGTGTTACCTCAAGCCCACCCGAGGAGCTTCGACGCATCATTGAGCTCTGTCTGTCGAACCTCGTGAGCCGGGTCCGGCAACCAATCCAGCCACACACTCGCTTCGACCTTCTGCTTCGAAGCGAGCCCGACTACGTAAGCGAACTCAAGCCCCGGGTCGATGTTGACCAGTAAGTACATGTGCGAGTGGAGGTCTTCTCGCTCAGCGTCTGGGCCGTACTCACCACACTCTACACAGCGATTATACCCGTCCGACGTAATCGCTCCCCCACACCCTTTGTGACGGAAGCGACGCCGGCAGAGGAGAGCTCCGAAGCCAGAGCCGAGGTCTCGCGTCTTAACGTCCAGCCGCAGGTTGCCGTCTCGCACGAGGTCGGTCTCGAAACCGTCTTCGTACTCCCACCGGCTCGCGTCTGAACCTTGAACGATGAGTTCTTGCGCGACGAGCTCGCCGAGGTTTCCGCGGATTGCTTCGCGTTCTCGCTGCGACAGCGACCGGGACTCGTCAATAACCATGTCTCGACCAGCGTTACTCGCTGCGGCTTCGAGCATGTCGTCGGTGATACCAACCATCCAGACGGGTTGCTCGCCGTCTTCTACTTCGACGCTCCAAGTCATCGCGAATCACCTGTGACGGCCTCCCATCGCACACACGACCCAATGCAATCAGGAGTCTGGCACTGGACGATGACGCGGTCATCGCACTCTCTCACACCGTACGAGACGCCGCACACCGGGCAAGCGGTCATCGCGACCACCGTCCCGAGGGAACGTCGACGTACTCGCGTAAGAGCGCGAGTCGCTCCTCGTCGAAGACGTAGCAGGGATACCCGCCGGCGACAGGGCGACCCCACAAATCGACTTGCCACCGGCCGTCCCGAGTCGGAGGCCGAGACGGAGGACCGAGCTTCCAGTCATTGATGTTGACGATGGCGATTTCTACGTCTTCGTCGTCGCACGAGCAATCTTCCATCGCGATTCGGTCTGGGCACTCGGTGCAGGCGAGGTCTTCGCGAGCGTCGTCCCAGTAGACGTAACCACCGCAGTCGTGGACGACTTCACTCATCACCACCACCGTTTGAACGCAGACCGTCCTGATTCGCTCCGAGAGACGTTTCTTGTTCTCGGAGGTCTGTTGACTCGACCGCATCCCAAACTCGCCCTGTGTGGAACGAGCAGGCATCGCAGAGCTTGTCCGGCGTCCACGAGCTACATCCAACGCAGTAACTCATTGCTCATCACCGGCGACGCGCCAGCAGTAATCGCAAGCGAGGCCTGCGCAGTCGACTACGAGTGTGTGTCCGCAGGAGTCGCAGGTGCGACCCTCAGGGTCCGGGTACGTTCCCTCCGGGTTCATTGCTCGCCACCGGCGTTCTGCCAGATAACGCAGTCTTCTCCAGCGACGAGTAAGCCGCTGTCCTGTTCTACCAGTTTGTTTGGTGTTTGTGCTTTCAACATTGTTTCACCTCCGTTGATTTCTGAATCGCGAACGGAACCGCGATGAGACCTGACCCCGGAATCGAACCGAGTGTAGCACCAGCTTCAGGCACCGCCGTAGATGTACTCAACCTTCCCAGATGCGAGCTCCGTAGGAGTCACCGCCGCGAGCTCCTGCTTCACATAGTCTGGGAGGTCCGGGTCGTTCAGCATCTTCAACTGTGCATCCTCGACGGACGCAGCGGTTACTACGGCCATTCCGCTCGTCCAGTCGGTGAGGACTCCGGTCCAGACGTAGGTCTTCATCTCGGTGCTTGCGTCAGCGTTCGTGTTTGCTTCCATACCTCTACTGTAGGGGGGTGAGTATATTGGTGTATCCCCTACCCACCCACTATTGTAGGGGTAACACCTTTATTCGGACCCCGCGACTGGAGTAACATGGCTAAACAGACACAAGTCGTAATCGACGCCATCGAACTAATCCGCGAACAAGGATACGCCCGCACAAGCGACCTGCGCGGCTACAAGACCGGCGAGTACAGCGCGAAGACCGCAAGTAGAGTATTCAGCGACCTCAAAGACGCAGGTCTCCTCACTCGCGAGAGCGACGCGCACCACACATGGTACGCGACAGACAAACTCACCGAGTTCAAAACGGCAACGGAGGTGATGGCTGAAGGTGACGAGCAATGAGTAAAACAACCAGCTTCCGACACGAGAGCGAAGACATCACCGAGTATCTCGAAGACTTAGTCGACAACAAAAGCGAGTACATCAACACTCTCATCAAGCGAGACATGCAGACGCGCGGACTCACTCGGCGCGAGAAACTGGAAAGCGAACTCGCCGAGATTAGAGACGAGAAGCGCAAGGTGTCGCGTCGGCTCGACGACTTAGAAGACGACGAACAGCGCGTCCAGCAAGAACTCGAACAATACACCGGGAAACTCGACACTCGAATCAGCGAAGTCGTCGACGGTCTCGACTGGCTGACTCGCGTACACCCGGAACTTCGACCACACAAAGAGTACACCGAAGTCGTCCGCAAGAAGACGGGCCTCAACCACAGTATGCTCGTCGACCTGTGCGAAGCAGTCGATGTGCACTACTCGGCGGGAGACGTACTCAACCAACACCGAGACGAACTCGACGACCGAGGAATCGGGTTCGACGAGCTCGACGAGCACCCTCTCCACGACGCTGAAGCGGGAGACAAGCTCACAGAAGACGAAATCGAAGCAGTCAGCGAGTACCTTCAGCAGGTTCTCTGAACTCTGCGAGAAGACCCCTACACCCCCCTGTATTACTTAACACAAATCGTATTATGTATTACTTTTATTAAGAATAATTACAAATTAACTTGCTCTGCGAAGACCACCTACCCCTACTTGTAATACATAATACAATTTGTATTAAGTAATACAGGTACCCCCCTTGGTACCTTCGCAGAGTCGTTCGTACCTTCGTATATTATATTATATTATATATTATATTTAGTATAGTAGTATACTATGGTATGTTAGCATACTACATAGTTAGGCAAGGTGGCCGTCGGAACCGCCCGCCGTCGCTTGGTTTTACCCGTCTGTTCCGCTGAGTCCTGCTCGCAAGCAAGCTTGCTCGCTCCTGCTCGCTCTACGAGCTGTAGCGTAGCTGTGTAACCATTGAACGCCTGTCTGCTAAGGTGTACGGGTCGTCACGAGCCGAGGCCGAGTTGGTCGTATAGGTCGGGGGCGCAGTTGGGACAGAGGTAGGTTCGTTTTTGGTTGACTCGTCTGCTGTCGAAGTGGTGTGTGAGGATTACGTCGACGTATTCGATGTCGCTGTGGATGGTGGCGTCGCATTCTGCGCAGGCCATCTTCATTGGTCTCCTGATAGCATTCCGGGTGGCGCGCAGTCGGCGCAGTATTGTGTCCAGCCGGTTCCGCTGAGTTCCCCGGCTTCGTAGCGGTGCCATTGGGATTCGTATGTCGTGGCGTCTGCGTCGAGGGGGAGTCCGCAGTCGTGGCATTTGCCGAGGTCTTCGATGTTAGGCGGGTTCATCGGTGTTCGGCGAAGGCTGCTACTCGTTCTTTGGTGCGGAGCCATTGCCATTCGGTGTGAGCTGCTTGTACGACTTCGGTGAGGTCGTCGTCTAAGCTTCCAGCGACTAAGACGGTAGTTCCATCAGTCTGTAGCAGGCATTGCTTCTCCATACTCGTGAGACGGCTTTGTTGGAATTTAACTGCGAGAGTTTAATTCGGAAACTCTGTTGGGATTTTAAGTATGGGTGGCTGTACGGCGAATGTCCGGTTTTAAACGCCCCTTCTGGGGGAAGTAGAGATTTTGTGTAGTTGAATGGCTACACAGATTGGTGGGTAGTAGCCGACGCTCAGGATCAACCCGCCAAACCACTCCTCCAATCTGACAGGTAGCCGCTTCGCTACTGTTCTCGCGCGTCGCTCGAACCCACCTGTTACCACTCCGCTAACCCGCCCCGTCAAGATTACAGAGCGGACGGATCCCTACTCGCGTAGGTGTGGGAGTGTATTCACGCGCCCGATGTGAGTCAATTCAATCGACTACCAATCTGCGAAGGCGTCTATGAGTGGTTCCGCCTTGAGAAGGAACCAGAACAAGATAATCAACCCAAAGGATGGAACGGCGATCGTCCGAATTACGTCCGTAGCCCAAGCGACCATTTGGACGGTACTGGTGTCGCCTATACTCGAAGTCATGGTCAAAAGGACACCAGTCGCTCCGAGTATCGCCACGGCGGTCGCCAGGTTATCCGCGTCGTCCCAGTCAGACATCTACGCCATCTCCCCCGCGAACTCAAAGAACGCGAACAGTATCACGCCCCCGATAGTGAGCGGGACCAACGCCTTGAGCGCGCCCACTGCGAGGTTCATCATCCGATACGTACCCTCAATATCCGCGCTTTGGATACTCACGCTAGACAGCATACTCCCCACCCCAAGTAGAACCGGAGCCACGGCAAGGACTGTGAGCAGTGACCCGAACGTGGCTATCTTCCCCCAAGGTACTGTCATACATTTGGATCTAAATGGTATATACTTAAGAATATTTCGACGATTCGTAGAATTCAGTCCTCAAAACCGCAGTTTTGCGGAGATATTTCTGTAGTTCATCACCACCGCTTATGTGACGATTGCACACACGATACGTTAGTCTCTATGGGAAGCAATTCATTGAAACATTGAAATCGTCAATTACACTCGCATACTGTTTCCATATTCGCCTTGGTGTAACATCTCCATTTATCCCGTCAATGAGGTTCTCAAGCGAATATTCCTCCCCCTCGCTTTCTACAATTTGACGGATGTGTCTTTCAAAAAGCTTCTCGGCGTCCCCATAGGGATGACCCTCATCAAAAGCGGTGTGGCTGCAATTCGGACACTCCCATAAACCGATCTCGCCACTCACTGAGCTACGGGAACTTTCACCGTCGTACATTACGGTCTGGCAATTTGGGCAATACGCTCTGTTTTCAAGCTCAATGTTAACTATTCTATCTGATGAAATCTCCGCGCTTCCTCGCCAGCAACTTTCGTCAGTCTGAATACAGCCTTCGATCTCGGAAACAGCTACCTCGTCGCAATCATCTGATTCCACCTGATCAATCGACCATCCCCTTGCCCACCAACCGCCCAGTAATCCAAGGGAGAAAATTCCCAATCGGGCCATCCATGTGAGAATGATGTTGAGAGGTAGTCGCTCGGCAATGCCCGCAAAAATAGGAGGATAAAAATTCGCAGCGGTCGGGATTCCGATTAGAACCACAGTAAGGATAATTGAGACAATTGTCCACCGACTCATGACACAAACCACCTCACGGACACGCCAAATACCTGTCTCTTCAATTCATCCGTTTGGTTTTGACTTGCGATCCGTTACCCAGTATGGAAAATCACGAGCAGCCAAGAGAGGAGTTACCACGGTAGGTGTTCTTGTCTATTCATTACCCACGAACCAAACCATTGGTTGATCAAAGAAACCGTGTAGCGAAATGTCTACACAATTCTTCGTCTTCTGAAGGAAGTAACCCCCTCTCACCGCCTACTCGCCTGTTCCCCGGCGCACCCTCCCCCGCCGCACATGCAGTAATAACATTTAATTACGTCACGCTCGACCGTTGACACGTGCTTCGACCAGTGGCGAACGACGCGCGCGGTGTCGTGTCGGTCCACGACGCGATACTGGCGTTGATCCCGGCGCTTATGGCGTTCGCGGCGCTGGCCGGTGCGGTCCTGTCGTGGTCGTGGGGGACCGCGCTGGCCGTCGGGAGCGTCCCGGCCAGCACGACGATCGGCTACGCCCTGTTCTACAATCCGCCGGCCGCCGTCGGCGAGAACTGAGGTGACGGCCGCGGTCGCGAGCGGTTCTCGACCGGGGCTATCGAGCGGTCGGGCTCGTGCTGCCCGACAGCGCCTGTTTGACCTGGAGCGCGGCGCTGGCGGCCAGCCCCTGTGCGAGGTCGGTCTGTTCGGCTTCGGTGATGGTCGCGTCGGCGTCCTCGGGCGTGTAGCCGGCGGAGACGACGGGGCCCACCGGCGGGCGGACGGCGACGGTGGCTTCGGGGCCGTCGGAGCCGGCCGTCAGGTCCGACCCGACGACGAACTCTTCGGGCAGCAGTTCCCGAGTCTGTTGGGCGACTCGCGAGAGGTCCCGCTCCAGCCGGCGGCGCTGGTCGGTCGAGAGGGCGTCCGGGTCCAACCCGTCGTCGCCGAGCGGCGAATTTCCGTACATTGGGCTCTTCGGCGGTCGTATGCGGCCCAGGCTCTTAACCCCTGTGAGAGGTGTACTACTCGCCTTCTCACACGATCGATCGTGGTTACCACGGGTCGACGTCGGCGTCGCTGCACGCGCTCACGCCAGTAGGGATTCGCTACCGCCGTAGGCCGCGACGACGACCGCGGTGACGTGGTCGGTCGGGTCGGCGGGCGTCGACTCCACGACGACCTCGGGCTCTTCGCGGAAGGTCCACTCGCGCAGTTCCATCCCGCGGCGCAGGCCCGCCTCGACCGCCTCGCCCACGGCGTCGGGGTCGGTACCGCTCGATTCGTAGAACAGTCCGCGCCCGGACTCGCTGCGGACCCATCCCAGGCCCGCGCAGGCCGCGCCGTCGGCGCCCGGAGCGAGCGTCTCGCGGCCGACGACCGCGTAGAGGGCTTCGCCGGTCGGCCCCAGGTCGGGCGCGGTGCCGACGCGTTCGAGCCGAGCGTCGGCGGGGATCACCGACGAGAGCGTCACGAGGTTGTAGTTGTGGACGCCCGCGTCGGCCAGCGCCGCGTCGAACGACGACATCTCGGTCGGGCCGGTGGCCGACCCCCACGCGACCCGAATCGTGCTCATACCTCCGTCTCGTCGACTCGCGCGCTAAGGGGTTTCGTTTCGGGTCGAAGGGCCCACCCTCGCCTGTCGGCGAGAAAGTATTTACCGGTGGGTCCACCCGTCTGTCTCATGACGCCGTCACGCCGTTCGGTCCTCCGGGCGATCGGTGCCGCGGTTCCACTCGCGGTCGCGGGCTGTTCGTCCGATGGGCCGACTGACGAGGGTTCGGAACCGACCGCATCGTCGCAGTCCCCGAGCGGCGACCCACGACGGAACACCGCATCACCGAGCCCGACCCGCACCGTGACGCCAACGGCGACGCCACCGCCGACGGCCGACCGATCGGCGGTTTCGGTGTTACCCGCGTCGGGAGACGGGTGGCGTGGCGTCCGCTCGATGGGCGTCGAAGAGCGACTCCTCGGTGCTGAGTCGGGAGTCGTCAGGGAGTACGAGGACCCCGACGGGACGCGCTTTCGCGTCGTCGCTCTGAAGATGAGTGAGGGGTACGACGCCGCCGACAAGGCCGAGCGCTGGGCCTGCATCGGCTGGGACGTTGCGGTCGCCTCCGAGGACTTCGCGCTCGCCGCCGGGACCGGCACCGAACAGCGGAACTACACGCCGGAGACGCCGCCGCACATGGACCGGACGGCGATCCCCGGCAGCGCCGAGCGCTCCCGGAAGCTGCTCGCCCGGTCACCGCTGCTCTCCGCCGAACGCGTCGACGCCAACGATGTCACCTGCGAGGAGTGAGTCGCCCCGCTCCCGCTCACAGCCCGCTGGCCATCGGCGCGAGGTGCAGCGGGTGCGAGCCGCCCGCCCCGCTCCCGCGGTCGTCGATACCGGGCGTCGGCGGCACCGCGCGCTTGTGCAGCGAGTCGACGTACAGCCGCGCGACCGTCTCGGCGGTCTCGGGGCTCGCGTCGACCTCGTCGAGGGCGTCTTCGACGCGCTCGCTGCGGTCGACGACCCGGCGGAGGACGGGATCGATCTCCGAGTACCGCGCCCCCAGGTCCTCGGCGTCGGTCTGGCCGGCCCACAGGTCCGCGGTCGGCTCCTTCGCGACGATCCGCCGCGGGACGCCCACCTGCTGGGCCAGCGCCTGAACCTCCGTCTTGTAGAGGTCACCCATCGGGAACAGGTCGGCGCCGCCGTCGCCGTACTTCGTGAAATACCCGAGCAGCAGCTCCGAGCGGTTGGCCGTCCCGCAGACCAGGTACGACCGGGCGTTGGCCGCGTAGTACAGCGCGCACATCCGCAGGCGCGCGGTGAGGTTCCCGATCGCCCGCCGTCCTCCGTTCGGCGCGACCTCGGGCGCGACGTGATCCTCGAACAGATCCAGCAGCGGCCGCAGGTCCACCTCGCGGAACTCGATGCCCAGCCCCTCGGCCATCGTCTGGGCCTCCTGGGCGTTGTCCTCGTCGGTGTGTGCCGGCAGCCCGAGCCCCAGTACGCGGTCGCTCCCGAGCGCCTGGACGGCCAGGTGGGCGGTCAGCGTCGAGTCGACGCCGCCGCTCAGTCCGACGACGACCCCTCGCGCGCCCGCACTCGTCACCTCGTCCCTGATGAACGCCACCGCTTCCTCACGGACTGCCGTCAGGTCGTCGTGGTCTGTCAGAAAGCCCGGCCCGTCCGCACGGACCGACGATTCCCCCTTCTCGGCGCCACTAGGTAACGTGTGTTCGGTCATATTCGTACGTCTTCTTTGGTAGAACGTCTCGTATTTAGTCTTATTCCTAAAACAATATGTAATGAGTTGCTTAAAAGCTGATCGGGGGGGTCTGTCAGTGGGGTGGGTGTAGTCCCCGTCCGATCGTCCGCGAGTGGACTGTGCTGCCGTTACCGTGTCAGCGCGGCCGCCGCGAGAAGATCTTTGCCCGACCCCTCGCACTACGGCGCATGGACCGCAAGCGGGCGGCGCTCGCCGTCGTCGTCCTCCTCGGTGTCGCGTACCTGTACGGAGTGACTGCGACGCCGCGGGTCGGGACCGAGAATCCCGACCGCGAGGTCGTCGTCGAAACCCTCCGCGACCGGTCGATATCGGTGACGGTGACCGTCGAGCACGGCTCGGCGGAGCTATCCAGCGTGACACGGACGGTCGCCCCCGACTCGGAGGTGGTGGCCGCACTGCTGGCGACGAACCCGTTCCACATCGGTCGGCCGTCCGTCACGGTGACCGCGAGCACCCCTGGCGGGAGGTCGGCTCCGCTTGAACTCGGCTTCAGTGGCTGTCGCGGCCCCGCGCATTTCACGTACGGACCGGACGGGGAGGTCAGCGCGTCGCCGTACAGCGTCGTCTGTTAGCGGGTCGAGACTGCCGTCGAGGTGACGAGCGTCCGCGCGCCTGCGGCGCGCGGTTCCACGCGGCGAGTGAGCGAAGCGAACGAGCCGCGCCTTTTTCACCCATGTTTTTGGCGGAGGGGTACCCGCAGGGAGCGCAGCGACTGAGGACACCCCTCCGCGAAAAAGATGGTCTCAGTAGAACGCGACGGGCTGTCCCTCGGTCTGGTCGCCCTCTTCGATCTTTTCGAGGGCGTCCTCGAAGTCCCCGGTGCGCACGTCGGTGCGGCCGTCGCGGATGGAGAACATGCCGGCCTCCGTGGCGAGGCTGGCGAGTTCGGCGCCGGAGAAGCCGGCGGTCTCCTCGGCCAGCAACTCGAAGTCGACGTCGTCGGCGAGGCTCATGTCCTGGGTGTGGATCTCGAGGATGCGCTTGCGACCCTCGGCGTCGGGTTCGGGCACCTCGATCAGGCGGTCGAAGCGACCGGGGCGGAGGATAGCCCGGTCGAGCATGTCGAAGCGGTTGGTGGCGGCGATGAGTCGGATCTCTCCGCGGTCCTCGAAGCCGTCCATCTCCGAGAGCAGCTGCATCATCGTGCGCTGGACCTCGGCGTCGCCGGAGGTCTTGGACTCGGTGCGTTTGGCGGCGACGGCGTCGATCTCGTCGATGAAGATGATGGCCGGTTCACGCTCGCTGGCGAGCTCGAACAGATCGCGGACCAGCCGCGAGCCCTCGCCGATGAACTTGCGAACCAGCTCGGAGCCGGCCATCTTGATGAAGGTGGCGTCGGTCTCGTTGGCGACCGCGCGGGCGAGCATGGTTTTGCCGGTGCCGGGCGGGCCGTGCAGCAGGACGCCGCTGGGCGGCTCGATACCGATCTCGTCGAACTGCTCGGCGTTGATCAGCGGCTCCTCGACGGCCTCGCGGACCTCCTGGATCTGTGCCTCGAGGCCGCCGATGTCGTCGTAGGTGACCGTCGGCGACTCGTCGACTTCCATGGCCTGGGCGCGGGCGTCGGTCTCGCTCTCGAGCTGGGACTGGATAGAGAAGGAGTCGTTGATGGCGACGCGGTCGCCGGCTTCGAGGCCCTCGCGCAACTGCGTGGGCAGCTCGGTGAGTACCTCCTGATTGTTGCCGTGCTGCTTGACGACGACGTCGTCGTCGATGATCTCCTCGGCGGTGGCGACGTACAGCGAGGAGGTCTTGAGCGTCTCGTTCTCGCGCTCGAGCTGGTCGACCTCGTCGGTGAGCTCCTCGCGACGGTCGCGCGCGGAGTCGAGTTGGGCTTCGAGTTCGCGGTTCACTTCGACGAGCTGTTCGTGGTGGTCTGTGAGCGCACCCAGCCGTTCCGACGGCGTCATGTCGGGGTCGAGTTCCAGCCGGGGTCGCTCGGGGAGCGAGGGACTGCGGGACATCGGGTTAGTGGGTGGTAACGAGCGAAAGAAAAAGTGCCTTTGGGTGTGTCGACCGGGCCGATCCGCGTTCCATCCCGCGGTCGCTGGCGGGTCACGCGAACCCTCCGGGGTGAGGAGGGCCCGTGGTTCGGTCCGGGACGCCGGCGTAATGGAGAAGGCTTATCGGCAGGGGTCGCACACCGACGGGCATGGTCGAGTTCGTAGTACCGGAACCCGATTACGACCGGTACTCTAATCGTCAGCTCGCGGCCGTCCCGCTGGCCGTGCTGGCGCTCGCGTTGTTGGTCCTCGCGGGGTGGACCCTGATGACCGGGACACCGGTCACACCGGGGATCGAGTTCACCGGAGGGACCGAGATACAGGTAGCGACCGACGCCTCTCAGTCCGAGGTTCGAGGGAGTCTCGACTTCGAGATCGATTCGGTCCAGCCGATCGCCGGCTCGAACGAGTTCATCGTCACGACCCAGGCGACCGACTCCGACGCCATCAGCTCGGCGGCCCGTTCGGCGGGCTACGAGGTCGTCTCCGTCCAGTCGCGGTCGGCGAGCTTCGGCGCCGACGCCCAGCGCCTCGCGCTGATCGGCATCGGCGTCGCCTTCGTCGGCATGAGCCTGCTCATCTTCGCGCTGTTCCGGACGTTCGTCCCCTCCATCGCGGTCGTCGCCTCCGCGTTCTCGGACATCATTATCCCGCTCGCGCTGATGAACGTCTTCGGGATCAAGCTCTCGCTGGGCTCGGTCGCGGCGCTGTTGATGCTGATCGGGTACTCCGTCGACTCGGACATCCTGCTGAACAACCACATCCTCCGTCGGCGCGGGGGCTTCTACGAGAGCACCTACCGCGCGATGCGGACCGGTGTGACGATGACCGTCACCTCCATCGCGGCGATGATCGTCATGTGGATCGTTTCTTCGCTGTTCCAGATCCCGCTGTTGCCCGACCTGGCCATCGTACTCGTGTTCGGCCTCGTCGCTGACCTCATGAACACCTACATGTTGAACCTGAGCCTGCTTCGCTGGTACAAGTACGAGGGGGTGGCCCGATGAACGCCGTCGAAACGGAGCTTCGACGAGGTTCGTCTCGCGGTGCTCGCCTCACCACCGTCACACGCAGAGCGCGTGACGAGCTCACGCGAGTCCAGGGGGGATTCGCGTGAACCTCCGCGAGAACTGGCGGATCGTCATGCTGGTCGTGTTCGTCCTCGCGTCGACGTTCGCGCTGTTCGGGCCCGCGGCCGCGCCCGACGCGGGCGCGAACAACAGTTCCACTTACAGTTCGTCGGACGGGCCGACGAACCTCCAGTTCGGGCTGGAACTGGCCGGCGGGTCGCGAATCCGCGCTCCGCTCGTCGGAACGACCGCCGAGGACCTCGACGTCGGGCAGGGCCAGCGGGCGGCCATCCGACAGACCGTCGGCGACCAGCTGAACGTCTCGACCGGGGACGTGTCCGTCGTGTTGAACACCGGGAACGGCGACGCCGTCGAGGTACTCACCGAGAACGTCGACGAACAACGGTTCCGCGCGGCCCTCTCGGAAGCGGGCCTCGACGGTGAGACGGCGACGATCCGCCGCGGCGTGACCGAACAGACCCGCCAGCAGACCGTCGAGACGATCACCGCGAAGATCAACCGCGGCGGCCTGAGCGGCGGGCAGGTGGCGACCCAGCGCTCCGCGACCGGCGGGAACTACGTGGTCGTCGACGTGCCTAACGCCAACACCACCGAGGTGCTCAACCTCATCGGCGACGAGGGGGAGGTCACCATCGTCGCCACCCGCCCCGTCGAGACCGGCAACGACACCGTCTACCGCAACCAGACGGTGCTGACGAACCGCCAGCTGGAGGACTCCCAGATCGGCATCGCACAGACCAACGACGCCGGCCAGCCCTACGTCCCCATCACGCTGACCGAGGACGCCGCGCGGAACTACTCCCGGGATCTGGTCGACCTGGGCTTCACCTCCAGCGAGGCGACCGGAGCACAGAGATGTCGATACCGGCAGAGCCCGGAGGACCCCGGGTACTGTCTGTACACCACCGTCGACGGCGAAATCGTCTACGCGGCCGGCCTCGACCCGGGTCTCGCCGAGGACATCGAGTCCGGCGAGTTCGAGACGGCGCCGTCGTTCATCATGGAGACGGGGTCGACCGACGAGGCCCAGCGCCTGCAGGTCAACCTCCGGGCCGGCGCGCTGCCGACGCGGCTGGCCGTCGAGAACGGGACGGTCCTGTTCCTCCAGCAGAGCCTCGGTGACCGCTTCAAGTGGCAGGCGCTGCTGACGGGCCTGATCGCCTGGCTCGCGGTCAGCGGATCGGTCTTCCTGCGCTACCGGAACCCCCGCGTCGCACTCCCGATGCTGGCGACCGCCGCCGCCGAGGTGTACCTGCTACTCGGGTTCGCCGCGGCCATCGGCTTACCACTGAACCTCTCGTACATCGCCGGGTTCATCGCCGTCATCGGGACCGGGGTCGACGACCTGCTGATCATCGCCGACGAGATCCTGAACGAGGGCGAGATCGCCACCGGCAGGGTGTTCCAGAGCCGCTTCCGCAAGGCGTTCTGGGTCATCGGCGCCGCCGCGGTGACGACGATCATCGCCATGAGCCCGCTCGCCTTCCTCTCGCTCGGGGACCTGCAGGGCTTCGCCATCGTCACCATCGTCGGCGTCCTCATCGGCGTGCTCGTCACGCGACCGGCCTACGGTGACGTGCTGCGCAACCTGATGCTCGACCAGCAGAGCGACTGACCGGCCTCCGTCTTTTTCGCCGTCCTCGCTCGGTTCGACGTGTGAGTGTATCAGTTGTTTCTGCTCGACTCGTCGTGGAAGAAACAGAGACGACAGCGACCGAACTCGACGGTGAGCGCTGAAAGCCCTCGCCGCGCTCGCGGTCGCTGAGGCGGGATATCCGCTCTCTCCGCACGGCCCGCGCGGATAGTGCCCGCTCAGGCGACTACACAAGCGCGAGCGCGCCTCGCCCGTTCAGTCCGCCAGGGACGGCACCGCGACCGCAACGGCAACCGCACCGCACAGCGACCGCAGACGGCCACGAGCCTCCCCAGCCTCTTGCGATGCTCGCAGGCTGCGCTTCTCATCCCTCGCGCGGCTATTTCGAGCGGCCCGCCAAGAGGCGGGCACGCTCGACAGCACGCGCCAACCGCACAGCACGGCGACCGCACCGCTACCTCCAAGTGTAACACCCACCATTCGTACTGAGCGTCCGCGCGAGCGGAGCGAGCGCGGTTCTACCGCGAGCGCCGACGGCGCTCGCGGCTTTTTCACCCATGTTTTTGCCGGAGGGGTGCCCGCAGCGAACGCAGTGAGCGAGGACACCCCTCCGGGAAAAAGATGGTCTAGAAGTCGTCGAGCGTCGTCCGTCGGAGCCCGCTGCCGTCGGATCGGACCTCCGTTTCGTCCCCTGCGTCCGCCATCGCGCGACCGCCGTCGGGTTCGAACTCCCCGAGCGACGACTGGGACTGTGCGGCGAGCACGTCCGTGCAGGTCTGCCAGGACGCACGGGCGCAGTCCGGGAGGTCCTCGTGGTCGGCGACGTACCCCTCCAGGAACTCCCTCGTCGTGTCGTCGCCGGGGTAGCCGCTGCCAACGTCGCCGTACTCCTCGGCCAGCCGTTCGACGTGTGCGTCGCGTGCGACCTTCGCGACGATGCTGGCGGCGCCGACCACGGCGTACGTCTCGTCGGCGCCGTGTTCGGCGCGGGCGTCGATAGCGGCCCCGGCGGCGTCTTCGACCCGGCGCTCGAACCGGACGGCGTTGGTGTCGCCGGCGTCGACGTAGCCCTCCATGGGGTCGTCGTCGGTCGGCGTCCCGTCGACGGTGTCGGCCAGCGCGTCGATGGCCTCGGCGTGGGCGGCGACGGTCAGCGAGTTCATGTCGGTCTCCTCGTCGTCGATGCGTTCGACGGTGACCTCGGCGACGCCGACGCTCCCGACCTCGCGGATGGTCGCGTCGAGTTCCGCCCGGCGTTCGGGGGCGATCCCCTTCGAGTCGCCGACGTCGTCGGGCAAGTCGGCCGGGTCCACGGCGACCGCCGCCGCGAACATCGAGCCCAACACCGGCCCCTTGCCGGCCTCGTCGACGCCGAACTCGTGCATGGCGACGGCTTGTGCCTTCTCGTATTTAAACCGTCGCGGTCGGGACGCCGTTCGTCTGACGCGCGTCTGCCGTCTCGGGGTCGCTGACGGCCGATATAGGGGATCGGGACCGGCGAGGGGGGGACAGACGGGGTCGTCGAGCCGAAAACGCGGAGCAGGCGCGTCCGTCCGCGGTCGAAAACCATTCAGTTACTTCGGTTCGAGATCGCCGAACTGTTCGCGAGTCATTATCTCGACGACGAAGTTCCGTATCTCGTCGATCAGGTCGGTCTCGTCGTCGTAGGGAGTAATCCGGGCGTTCCACCGAGTCGTGACACCCCCCAACATCGCCGAGGAGATGCCCGCTTCGTGAGCTAGGAGAGTCCGATCCGCTCCATCTGGATATCGATCTTCCAGTACCGAACCGATCTCCATCCCGACGCCGAGGTTGTCGCCCAATTGCGGAACGATGAACACAACCGCGTTACTCGCCCGAGCGAGTTTGATGCTCTGTGTCGCCGCGTTCATCTCCTCCAAGGGGACGTTTGCGTCGATCGCGAGAAACGCATTGATGCCTGGGTCCGCTCTGAGACTCCCCTGAACTCGGCGGAGTCGTCGCTGCATCTCGTCTATCGCCTTCGAATCGGCCTGGGCCGAAGGGAGCGACACTGACTCCGGATCGGTCTCGTCTGGAAGGAGGTCAGTTACTTCGAACGTCGTGTACGGTCCCATCAGGTAGACGAGAAATCCCTCGTATCGCACCGCACCCAGTTCAGCGATCAACCGGTCTCGCATACAGGGTGGACTGTCCGGTAGTATATAAAAACACGAGATAGTCAACATCACTCGACTCAACAACCGTTAAATTGTACCAAGTCGAACAGAGAACTAGAAGCCTTCGATGTCACAGAGAATCGACGATACGACCGACGGTGGACCGGACGATCCCGAGGATCTGCTCCCCGACCACAGTATCCTCTCGTTCGAGGAGTACATGGCGATGCAGCGTGCGATCGGGAACGGTACCAGGTTCAAGATCCTCTACCGGCTGAAACGCGACGGGCCGATGAGCGCCAAGGAACTCACCGAGAGCCTGGGGATCGACGGCAACAGTCTCCACTACCACCTGAACGAACTGGTTGATGTCGGTGTCGTCGAGAACCGGAAGGAGAACACGCCGGACAGGGACGGCCTGTACTCCTACTACCGGGCAACGGCCATCGGTGAGGGGCTCCTCGAACACGGGGTCGAAGCGCTGATGCGCCGCGAGCAGGTCTTCCGGGACGCCTACGTCCGCGACGAGTAAGTTACGCGACTCGTTCGTCGAGCTTCCGGGCCAGATTCCGCCCGATCTCCTCCATCCCCGCGTCGCCGGGGTGGAGGAGATCGGCGCTGTAGCCGGAGACGTCCGTCAGTTCGCGGCCTTCGATCACGGCGATGTCGGGGTGGTCGGCCTCGGCGACGATCCCCCGGAGCGTCTCGCGGTAGGCCTCGGCGCGCTCGGCGTCGCCGCCTTCGATCACGTCGGGGTAGTAGGGAAACAGCGTGATACAGGCGATCGGTTCGTCGGGATGGGCCGCGGCGATGGTCTCGACGAACGCCCGGGCTTTCCGCTCGAACTCGTCGACGGGGAACTCCTGGTTGGCCATGTTGATCGACAGCGCGAGCGTGGCCACGTCCCAGTCGTCGCGCTCGGCGATGTACTCGCCCATCGGGGCGTCGGCGTAGGCCGACCCCGAGGTTCCGAAGTTCAGGGCGTCCCACCCCAGCGCGCGGGCGGTCCGCGAGACGTAGTTCAGGTGCGTCGCCGACGAGGCGGCGCCCTCCGTGATCGAGGTCCCGTAGGCGAGATAGCGCGTCTCCGGCAGTTCCTCGTCGGCGGGTGGCCGGCAGTCGCCGGTCACGTCGTGGACGGCGACGGCGGGCGTGCGCTCGAACAGGACGCGACAGACCCGGGGGTCGAACCGGCCGTCGACCTCCGCGTCGAGCTTGCGTAGTCGATCGGGGACCGCGAGCGAGAGCGTCGTCGGCTCCGGCCCGATGTCGGTGGGGTTCCACGGCTGGAAGTCGCCCCAGAACACGCGGACCTGGCCCGGCTCCTCGGCCGAGAGGGTGACCTCGACCTCGGCGTCGTCGGTCCCGGGGACGAAGCGGAGTTCGCTCCCGCTCGGTTCGCGGACGCGACCGTCGGCCATCTCGTTCAGCTGCGCGGCCACGTCGGCCGGGAGTCGGTGCAGGCGGTCGCCGTCCTCGTCCCACTCGGCGGGCACAGTCTCGGAGACGTTGTGCAGCGACACCGAAGGGTACTCGTCGATCGTCGGCATTCGCACTCACTACTCGCACCCTCGTCCTTTGCTTCGTCGGTGTCGGCGGCCCGGGGCTGTACGGCCCCGTCTCGGGTCGGTCAGTCGCCGTCCGCGTCAGTCGGCTCGGCCTCGGTCCCGCTCTCGTCGGCCGCCTCGGGCGGCTCGTCGCGGAAGAACTCCTCGCGCGCGAACGGCTCGTCCTCGCCCTGCACGTCGAGCACGTCTAACGCCGTCACCACGCTCTCGACGCCGAGCAGACCGGCGAGGCTCGGCTTCGTTCGTCCCTCGTCGCTGGAGACGAGCTCCTTGACGTAGAGGCCGCCCTCGCCGTGGAGTTCGACGGTCGCCGTCCGCTCGTCGTCCAGTTCGCCCTCGATATCGTACACCTCGCGGGTCCGTTCGATGTCCGCACGTCGGTGGTCGACGCGCTGTGGCGTGCGCTGTTCGATCGTCGCACCGTCGAGTTCGTCCAGCGCGGCCTCGAAGTCCGCGGCGTCGACGGGCTCGTCGAACTCGATGGCCATCCGGTAGGTCTTGCTCGCGTCGAGTTCCTTGACGCGCTCGACCATCTCGTAGGTGGCCTGCCGGAGGTCGAGTACCTCCACCTTGCCGTCGGCGAACTCGTTTATCTCCGGCTGTAGCGCCGCGGCGTCGACGGTCCGCTCGCGTGGCTCGTCGATCTCGACGACGAACGGACGCCCGCCTTCGAGCATCAGCGCGTCCACGTCCTCGCGGCCGGCGCCGTGGAAGGTGGCCGACTCGCCGTCCATCGCATCCTGGACCACGGGGGCGCTGAGTTGCTCGACGCTCTCGTCGTAGCGATACCCCGACCCGTCACAGCCCTCGCAGATCTCCCCGCGGTTCAGGCCGGTGCCGTTGCAGTCGCTGCAGGGCCACTTCGTCTGTGGGATGTCCCGTTCGAGCTTGCGATACCGGCCGTAGACGAACGCGGAGTTGACCTGCGTGTCGACGGTGTCGTCGCCGAGGTTCAGGGTCACCTGGACGTCCGGCCGCTGGAACTCCACTTCGCTGTCGGTCTCGCGGCCGAACCGTTTCCCCACTTCGCGGTTGAGTTCGGTCTTGAGCGCCTCGCCGGCGTCGTCGTCGAGGCCCAGATCCGCACGGAGCAGGGCGTCGTTCTCCTCGAAGAGTGGGGGGACGCGGGTCCCCACCTGGAAGGTCTCGAAGTCGTAGTCGGAGACGGCGTAGGCGGCACGTTCGGCCCACTCCTGGGCCCGCTCCTCGGTGGACTCGCCCTCGCAGACCCAGCAGGGCTCGTCGGCTTCGAGGTCGGCGACTGGACGGTCGTCGGCGAGCGCGACGGCGACGCGGAGACTGCGGCCCCGTTCGCGGTTGGTGAGGCCGAAGCTCCGCTCGGCGACGAGCCGGCCGAGACAGGGGTCACAGAGCGGCCCCGTCTCGACGGCCCGCCGGGCCAGATCGAGGACGTCGTCGGTCATGGCAGTGCGTGGGCGACGGGCGCGTAATTCCCTTTCGACACGGGGCGGCGCGTCACCGGGCGCTCGTCAGCCGAGACCGGTCCGGACCGAGGGCGGCGACCGACCTCCCTCTCGATCCGTCCGTCGGGTCCCGGTCCGTCGCTCGTCTCGCGGTCGATGCGACCGCTTCCTCCGCTCGGTCTAGGGCGTCTGCTCGCTCTCGGTCGGGGTGAAGATCGGCGTCCCAGCGGGGGTCGCCGTCTCGATCGACAGCCGCTCGGTCTCGATCGATTCGATGGTCGCGCTCTCGACCGTGACGTTCTGGACGACTTCGATCGTGAGGTTCCCGCTGTCGTCGGGCATCTCGGTCGGCGTTTCGGTCGCCGTCTCCGTCGCGGTCGCCGTCTCCGTCGCGGTCGCCGTTCCGGCCGGCGTGTCCGTCGGCGCCGCCGTGGCGGGCGCTTCGCTGGTCGCGAGCGTCCCCACGTCCATCTCCTCGATCTTGAGGTCGGCGACGGAGACGTTCCCCACCACGAGGAACGTGTTCCCGTCGTCCGCCTCGCCCCCGTCGTCGAGCGTCGGCTCGTCGTCGGTGGGCGTCGCGGTCCCGTCGTCCGTGGCCGTCGCGGTCTCCTCGCCGCCGTCGGTGGACGTGGCGGTCTCGTTGGCCCCGTCGTCGCCGTCGCCACCGAACAGCCCTCGGATGAAGTCGACGATCCCGCCGATGATACCGCCGCCCTCACGCTCGTCGACGTCGAGCTGTTCGATCGTCACGTTGTCGACGTTCATCCGCTCGATCGTCGCGTTGGACACCGCTCCGGTCTGCGTGGCGTTGGGGTTGTTGGTCATGACCCCGGCAGCGCTGATCCCGAGTCCCTCGGCCGAAGCGTTCTCCAGCGAGAGTTCCTCGAAGGAGACGTTCCGCAACACGACCACGTCGTTCTCGATACCGAGCGTCTGGTTGACGTCGTCGATACCGCTCTGATTCTCCACGGTGAGCCGGTCGATACGCAGTTGCGCGATCGTGACGTTGTCTATCGTCGCGTTGTCGAGCGTCAGCTCGTCAACCTGCGCGTTCGCGACGGTGACCGGCGATGTCGACTCCGCTGTCGTCGGGCTCGCGCCAGTGTCGCCGCCGACGACGAGTACCGTCATCGGGAGCGATACGGCGATAGCGGTCGCTATCAGTACGGCTGTGGCTTTCTGTCTCATCCCGATCGAACGTGGTTCTCCAGTGACGATAAAGGGGGAGAGCCGTTTCCGGGACAAACGCGACCGTACTCGTCCCGTCGCGTCGCTAGGACTGGCCTGTCGAGGAGTCGAGTCACGGTACTCCCGGCGACGGGGCGGCCCGTGTCGCTAACAGGACCTTTCCGCTGCGGTCGTTCGAGCCCACCCCTCACCCATCGGAGCACCCGTCTGTCCGTTCGTCTGAAAGGTCGCCTTACGGCCGTCGCGGGGACGTTCGTTCAGTCCGCGAGTTCGGTCGATTCGTCGGCCGAAACGCGCGCCGGGGGGCGTCTCCGCGTCGCCGTCGGCGCGTTCCATCGTCACGACGCGCTGAGGAGGGGATCTCGATGCCCTCTTCGACGAACGCGCGGTTCGTTCGATACCCGAACGGCTTTACCTGCGAGGCACGCGCCTGGCGCCATGGATCCGCGGGCGACGCTGCTGGCGCTGCTGGTCGGGCTGGTCCAGGGCGTCCTGGAGTGGCTGCCGGTCTCCAGCGAGGGCGGCGTGGCGCTCGTCGTCGCGCTGTCGACCGGCGAGTCGGCGTTCGACGCGACGCAGTTCGCACTCTTTTTGCACGCCGGGACGGCCGCCGCGGGGTTCGCCTTCTATCGCGAGGAGGCCGTCGGGCTCCTCGGGTCGGTCCCCGAGTGGCGGCCGCGCGACGCCTTCGGCACCGATCGCGCCGACCTGACCTTCTACGGAGTCGCGTCGCTCGTCTCCGGCGTCGTCGGGCTCTCTCTCTACGCCGTGCTCTCGGAGGCCGCCACGGAACTGGCGGGCGGCGCGTTCGTCGCCGCCGTCGGCGCCCTGCTCGTCGGCACGGGACTGCTCCAGCGGGCCGCAGACCGCTGGGGGCTGGGCGAGCGCGCGACGCCCGACGCCGCCGACGCGGTGGTCGTCGGGATCTGCCAGGGTCTGGCCCTCCTCCCGGGAGTCTCGCGGTCGGGGACCACCGTGAGCGCGCTCCTGTTGCGCGGCCACGGGGGCGAACGCGCGCTCCAACTGTCCTTCCTGCTGTCGATCCCCGCCTCGCTCGGCGCGGGCCTGCTCGTCGTCGTCGACGAGGGCGTCCCGACGGTCCCGGTCCCGCAGGCGATGCTGGCGCTCGGCGTGAGTGCGGTCGTGGGCTACGTCACCGTCGGCGCGCTGGTCGCGCTGGTCCGCCGGGTCGCCTTCTGGGGTGTCTGCGTCGGTTTCGGCGCGCTGGCGGTCCTCGGCGGTGGGCTGCTCGTGGCCGCGGAGAACGGATGGGTCGCGGTCGTCCAGCACTGGTCGTTCGCCGTCGTCTAGACGAGTGGCGATTGGCTTCGCCACTGCGAGGGGGAACGGAGAGGGTCGGGCCAGTCTCGATAGCCGTACCGAGCGCTACGTTCGGGGACGGGCCCCTCTTAGCAACGTTCAACCGGATCGGCCGGCATGCGTCTCCTACACGAGGCCCGGAGCGCTCACTCGCCGGCGCCGACGGACTCGGAACTCCACCATGGTAGCCCACGACGCCGACCCATCGACCGCGGAGGCGACCGTCCACGAAGACTACCCGCTCGACGTACGCGTCGTCGAGTTCGTCCCCGACGGCGCCGAGCACCCGCAGTACCGCTTCGAGGCGCCCGAACACACCGATATCACGTTCGCCGACCCCGAGAAGGCGACGCTGTACGCCGACGTGTACTTCGACACGAACGGCTTCCAGGAGGCGGGTACCGGCCACCGCGGCGTCCCGCCGGAGGTCGTCCAGGCGGGCCGCGATACGATGGCGGCCTACTTCCTGACGATGGCCGGTACCGACACCAACTGGGTCGCCTCCTTCTACGGCAAGAAACCGACGACGGTAGAGCGCTACGTCGGCGCCGTCCGGCGGCGGGCCGAGGAGATCCGGACCGAGGCGACCGAACGCGACGTCGAACCGGCGGCCGACGCGGCCTGAGAGGGTCACCGCGTTTCCGACCGATTCGACCGACCGCACTTCTGGCGGTCGCCCGACTGCGACCGCGCCATCCAGCCGCCGCCCGCTACATAGCGCTCCCTATCGCTCCGTTCCGCTCGGACAGTGATGTATATCTATTATAAGATTTCATTTACTGATCGACTAACCGGTCAATCGCATGGTCGATCTCAATCGACGGACGCTGATGGCCTCGTCCGCGGCGGCGGCGCTCGGTGCGAGCGTCTCCGGCGTGGCGAGCGCCGAGACTGCCGACGACGAACAGACAGCGGGGGCGCCGACGGTGCGGGGGGACCTGAAGCGCTTCTCTTCGACGGCTCTGGGGGCGGAGGTCACGGGCCCGTACGTCTTCGACGACGGCGAACTGCTCTACAGCCTGCAGCACCCGAGTCGGGACAACCCCGGCGAGTTCAGCCGGGCGGGCATCGGCTACTTCAGCGGCTTCCAGTTCGACTTCTCCGGGACGAACGAGGACTTCGCGGAGCTGTCGGCGCCCGCGACGGAGGACGAGCGCGGACGGGTCCGCGGCGCGGAGGGCGAGTACACGCTGCTCGCACAGGAGCAGGACCCGATCGACGGGGGAAGCGAGCGACTCGGGGTCGCCCGAACGCCGGACGGCTGGGACCTCACGACCCGGAACTTCGCGGGGACCCAATACGGCGACGCCGGCTACAACCCCGACTGCAACCAGTTCGTCGCCACCAACGGCGCGTGCACCGAGGGGTACCTGTTCACCAACTGGGAGAACAGTCCGGGCAACGTCTCGCGTATCCCGCTGCACAAGGACGGCGGCGAGTGGCACGCGGACCTCGAGAACGCCATCAACCTCGCGAACACGGAACCGTTCCGCGAGATCGGTGGCACTCGCATCAACTGCTACGGCGACAAGAGCCCGTGGGGCACGATGCTCTCCTCGGAGGAGAACTACGCTCACCCGCGCGTCTCCCTGACGGCGACGGTCGGTGACATCGTCGACGCGGGCTCCGGAGCGGGTCTCGTCGGCGCCTGTCAGTTCTGGAACCGTCCGAACCCGAGCGAGATCCAGGCGGCGATCGACGAGTACTACGGCGACGACTCGTGGTTCGTCCAGGGCTACTGGGCGATGACCGGCGTCGAACTGCTGGCGTACTACCTGGGGGCCGACCGCGTCGACCAGGCCGCCGAGCCCTACGCCGACGGCGCCGAGCAGGCGAACACGACCGAACCGATCGGCGACGGTTACCCCAACCCCTACCGCTACGGCTACCACGTCGACGTCCGCGAACCGGCCGCGGAGACGCCCCAGCCCGTCAAGTACTACGTCATGGGCCGAGCCGCCTGGGAGGCGCCGGACGTCCAGCAGGACAAGCAGACCGTCTACGAGTGCTCCGACGGCGACAGCAAGGGGATCTACAAGTTCGTCGCCGAGCGGCCGATCCAGAGCTACTCGGACCCGATGGATATCGAGGGGACGCTGTACGCGCCGAAGATAACCAACGACGCCGCCGCGAACGGTGGTTCGCCCGCGGAGACGGACCTGGAGATCGAGTGGTGGCCGCTCGGCAGCGCCACCAACGCCGAGGTCGAGTCGTGGATCGCCGAGTACGACGACGTGACCCAGGTCGACTACCTCGCGACCCACGCCGACTGGACCGAGGGCGACGAGGTCACCGCCGAGGTGCTGGAACAGGCCGACCGCGAGGTCGTCGAGAACGGGAATCGGAACTACGTCACCGACGAGGAGATCGTCGCGTGGGCCGACCAGTGGACCGCGGGCGACCCGAACAACGTCGACGACGACCTCCGGAAGGTCCCGTTTCTCGAGACCCGCGCGGCGGCCAAGGAAGTCGGCGCCTCCATCGAGTTCAACAAGGCCGAGGGCGTCGACAGCGCGCCCAAATCGACGCCGGGCGACTACGTCTACTTCGCACTCTCGGAGTTCAACGACGACCTGGCCGACGACACTGGCGATCTCCGACTCGACCGCGTCGACGGGGGCGTCGTCTACCGCGGGACCCTCGACTCGAACTACGACGTCACGACGCTCGAACCGGTCATCGTCGGCCCGGACGCCACCGACCCGGCCGACGTGGCCGACGACGCGCTCATCAACGTCGACAACCTCTACGTGATGGAAGACGGCCGCGTCCTCTGCTGTGAGGACGCCGACCAGCTCGGCCGCTCCTACAGCAACGACTGCCTCTACGTCTTCGCCGACGAGGACACCGTCCGACGCCTCGGCTGAGGGCGAGCCGACAGCCCTGCCCTCACGACACCCCGGCTTTCCCACTCCGCGTGGCCCCTCTCGTCGTCCACTTCGGTTTAGGTCGTCCGAAAAGTGTTCGGGTTCTGAAAAGTTATAAGTGATTCAGACCCCAACTACTGTCTGCAATGAGCACCCAGAAGACCGTCCGACAGGAAGCTGGGACAGTCGCCGAGAACCCGGTTCGGCTCGACGAGGAGAAAGCCGAGCAGGTTATCGAAGCGCTGAACGCGGATCTCGCCGACGCGTACGTGCTGTATCATCAGCTCCACAAGCACCACTGGAACGTCGAGGGCGCGGAGTTCCGGGACATCCACATCTTCCTGCAGGAGGCCTACGAGGACGTCGAAGAGGCCGCCGACGAGCTCGCCGAGCGGCTGCAGGCCATCGGGGGCGTCCCGCACGCGAGCATGCCCGCGCTCTCGGCGGCGGCGACCGTCGAACCCGAGGACGAGGACGTCTACGACATCCGTACGTCCTTCGAGAACGACCTCGAGATGTACGGCGACATCATCGAGAGCTACCGCGAGCACATCGAACTCGCCGACGGCCTCGGCGACCACGCCACCGCGCAGATGCTCCGCGAACAGCTCGAAGACCTCGAAGAACACGCCCACGTCATCGACCACTACCTCGAAGACGACACCCTCGTCACCGAAGCCGCGATGGACTGACGGCGGAGAACCGCTACTCGATATCCGGCGCTTTCTCGTCGGTTCGCCCCGGTAGCTCCAGTTCGATCTCGAGTTCCGGCTCACCGACGCCGTCGAAGTCGAGTTCGAGTTCGACCGGTTCGCCGAACGCGAACGGGAGCTCCCACTCGTCGGTCGCGATCGTCAGCTCGTCGCCGTCGCGGAGCTGTTCGCCCAGCTCTATCAGGAAGGTACCGGCCTCGCTCGCGTCGAGCCGGTACTCCTGTTCGAATTCCCTGCCCGTGCGGATGGTCGTTCGCTCCGCCTCGTCCTGTGCCCCCTCGTCGGCGTCGTCCGCTCCGTCGGCGTCGGTCATCTTACCGAGTCACCGCGAGCGTCGTATCGCTGGCGATCCACCCGTCGGTGTTCCCCGATTCGAGGAACACGGCGGTTCCGGGAGCGCCTTCGCAGACGGATATCTCGGGGCGATCGTGCGATTCCACGTCGGGTTCGGCAGCGACCCGTGACTGTGTGCCGGCGGCCATTGCGAGCATTTAGGCGGACCTAAAAGATAAAGGGTGCGGTTTCGGCCGTCGGGCGACCCGTTCAGTTGCTCGGCGAGGAGCCGGAGGATCCGGCGTCGTCGTCTTCGGCCGGGGACTGTGCCTGTGAGTCGCGCGCCCCGAAGCGGTTCTCGGCGTCCTGGTCGGGGGGCACGTCGCCCGCGGACTGGGGGTCGGCGCCGACCGATCCGCCCAGCGAGGCGTCCAGGGTGAGTCGCTCGCCGTGGAGCAGTTCCGGGAGGACGATCCGGAGGGCTTCCAGGATCGCGACGAAGACGACGGGGAGGAGAAAGAAGCCGTACCAGCCGAACAGGACGGGTCCGAGGAGGTAGGCGAACACGAGCACGATCCCGTCGAGGTGCCGCCCGGAGATGTACGGCTGGAGGAACGTCTGCGGGAGGAAATCGAGCGCGAGGAAGTAGACGACGGCGGTGGCGCCGACGAACGCGAGGGCCGCCCCGCTGGACCTGACGGCCTGGACGGCCAGCAGCGCGAGCACCGGGACGTAGACGACCTTCCCGACCACGAGCGGGATCAGGCTCGCCGCGCCCGTCAGAGCGGCGAGGACGGCCACCATCGGGATCCCCAGTCCCGCCGGAGCGAGGAGGTTCGTCCCGAGGTAGGCCAGCCCCGCGACGACGGACATGACGGCGACGAACAGGAGGTTGCCGAAGAAGACCGACTCCAGGTCCGCGTCGACGGCCGTCGCGTACGCGTAGGCCACGGTGTCGCGGCCGCCGAACAGCTGTTCGAGCGCGTCGGCGATGTCGTCGTCGTACTTGAGGAGGAAATACGAGAGCGTGACCGAGAGCGCGAGCAACAACAGCGTGCCCGCGGCCGCGGAGGCGACGGTCTGGCCCGTTCGAAGCACCGTCAGGGCCGCCCCTCGAGGGTTCGAGACGAGCGCCCGGGGGTTCTCGAGGGCGGTCAGGACCGATTGGCCTTCAGCCAGCGAGACGTCGCCGAGGTCGAAGTACCGCCCCAGGAGCGCGACCGGATCGACGGTCCCGGCCAGGAACCCCTGGAGTGCGACGAGGAGCTGGAAGCCCGCGTACAGCGAGAGCGCGATCACCGGCACGAGCACGAGGAGGACGGTGACCCCCGCGGCGAGCCAGTCCCGACCGACGACCTCGCCGACGCGGTCGCTGATCGGGCGCGTGGCGTAGTAGCCGAAGACGCCGAGGACGAGCAGTCCGACGAACTGCCAGGCCAGATACGCCGCGACGGCGGCGAGCAGCGCGACGAACAGCCACCACCCGATCCGCGAGCGCTCGAAGCTCGTCCGGTCGTCGGAGTGAGCCATCGACCCCGTTTGTCGCTCGACACCGAAGGGGCTGGCGCCGGGAGCTGCGTGCCGGCGTCGCGAGGGGAGCACCCCCTCCACGCGGTCGGAACCGGCCGGAGGCCGGCGTGGCCTGGCGTGGTATTTCGACGGGAACCTTCGGGGAAGATTTTTACGCGATGACAAACCAGTCGATGGTATGCAAGCCGTCGTGCTGGCCGCCGGTGAGGGGACGCGGCTGCGGCCGCTGACCGAGGACAAGCCGAAGGGAATGGTCGAGGTCGCGGGCAAGCCGATCCTCACCCACTGTTTCGAGCAGCTGGTCGAGCTGGGCGCCGACGAGTTGCTGGTGGTCGTGGGCTACAAGAAACAGGCGATCATCGAGTACTACGAGGACGAGTTCGCGGGCGTGCCGATCACCTACGCCCACCAGCGCGAACAGAAGGGGCTGGCCCACGCGTTGCTCACCGTCGAGGACCACATCGACGACGACTTCATGCTGATGCTCGGGGACAACATCTTCCAGGCCAACCTCGACGACGTGGTCAACCGCCAGGCCGAGTCCCGGGCCGACGCCGCGTTCCTCGTCGAGGAAGTGCCCTGGGAGGAGGCCTCCCGATACGGCGTCTGTGACACCAACAAGTACGGCGAGATCACCGAAGTCGTCGAGAAGCCAGACGACCCGCCGTCGAACCTCGTGATGACGGGATTCTACACGTTCACGCCCGAAATCCTCCACGCCTGTCACCTCGTCCAGCCGTCGAATCGCGGCGAGTACGAGATCTCCGACGCGATCGACCTGCTGATCCACTCCGGTCGGACCATCGACGCCATCCGCATGGACGGCTGGCGGACCGACGTGGGCTACCCCGAGGACCGCGAGTCCGCCGAGGAGCGGCTCGAAGCGGCCGGCGCCGTCGACACCGACGGCGACGCCGACCAGGCCGACGCCACCGCCGAGTGAAAGGGACCACCGCCGGCGTGACGATGGCTTTTTCTCCCGCCGGGTGAGCGATACGACAATGCGAGTCCTCGTCACCGGTGGCGCCGGCTTCATCGGCGGTCACCTCGCCGAAGCGTTCGCCCGTGACGGCCACGACGTGGCCGTCCTCGACAACTTCGACCCGTACTACGACACGCGGATCAAGGAACACAACGTCGAGGCGGCCCGCGAGGCCGCAGCCGAGAGCGACGGCGGCTACGACCTCGTCGAGGGCGACGTGCGCGACGCCGACCTCGTCGCCGACCTCGTCGCCGACGCCGACTACGTCTACCATCAGGCCGCCCAGGCCGGCGTCCGCACCGACTACAGCCCCCGCAAGTACGACGAGGTCAACGTCGACGGCACGCTGAACGTCCTCGACGCCGCCCGGGACCACGATATCGAACGGCTCGTCTTCGCCAGCTCCTCGTCGGTGTACGGCAAGCCCCGATACCTCCCCTACGACGAGGACCACCTCACGACGCCGATCAGCCCGTACGGCGCGTCGAAGCTGGCCGGCGAGCGCTACGCGATGGTCTACGCCGAGCGCTACGGCGTCCCCGCGGTCGCGCTGCGCTATTTCACGGTGTACGGCCCGCGGATGCGGCCCAACATGGCCATCTCGAACTTCGTCTCGCGCTGTCTGAACGGCGAACCGCCGGTCATCTACGGTGACGGCTCCCAGACCCGCGACATGACTTACGTCGCGGACGTCCTCGCGGCCAACCGCGCGCTGCTCGACACCGACGCGGCCGACGGCGAGGTGATGAACGTCGGCAGCACCGACAACATCGACATCGAGACGCTCGCGACGGAGATCCGCGACCAGCTGGCGCCCGAACTGGACGTCGAGTACACCGACGCTTACGAGGTCGACGCCGACCACAGCCACGCCGACGTGTCCAAGGCCGACGAGCTGATCGGCTACGAGCCGACCTACACCATCCGTGAGGGTGTCGAAGCGTTCGTCGAGTGGTATCGGGCGAACCGCGAGTGGTACGAACCGCTCGTCCGCGGTTCGTAGCTCCCACCCCGCCCGACCGCCGCGTTCGCCGTCGAGACATGGTCGACCAGGCCGGTACTTCGACGCCGACACGTAGATTTATGACGGATACCCGGGTAGCAACGAACACGCCCGTATGTGTTCCGTTATCGAACAGTCACAAGCGTCGATAGGACCTGGGGACAACGTGCTCGTCTGCTGCCCGTCGTTCACGAGCGCGGAGCCGCGGGCCTGTCTGGACCTGCTGACGCCGGACGGGTCGACCGACGTACACGCGCTCTCGGTGCTGTTCACCCAGTCTCCCGCCGACCACATCGACGCCTGGCAGCGGATCGCAGGCGCCTACCCGACACGGATGCGGATCGTCGCCGTCGACGCCGGCTCGAAGCGGACGACCGAACCGGCCGACGTCGACCGGGCGGTCGAACGGGTCGGGTCGCCACACAACCTGACGCGCCTCGGGGTCAGGGTCGCCGACTGCCTCGACGAGTGGGACGGATCCGCCGAGTCGGTCGTCGTCTGTTTTCAGTCGCTCACCACGCTGTTGCAGTACGTCGACGTCGAGAGCGCGGTCGAGTTTCTCGAAGTCGTCGCCGAGCGGTGTACGGCGACCGACGCCATCGCTCACTACCACCTCGATCCGCAGGCCCACGACGACGAGACCATCGACCGGCTGCACGAGCTGTTCGGTACGACGCTCACCTTCGAGGACGGCGAGTGGTCCGCGGACGTCGACGGCCGGGAGTGAGACCGACGCGAGCGCGGCCAGGACGTTCACCGTCTCCCTCGCGGAGACGCCGGCCAGCGGACCCGCTCGCGGTTCCGGACGTCGCGATGCAGCCTACGTAGCCACGGCGGTACTCGAACCCAGAACCGCTCACCGGAGTGCGGAGAGCACCAGGGCGACACCGACGAGGAGGAGGACGACGGCGACGCCGTCGGTGGTGGTTCCGACGACGAGGTAGGACGCGCTGCCGAGCAGGGCCGCGGCGGTTCCGACTGCCGCGGTCGCAGCCACGTGCGCCAGTTCGAGGCGGGTGGTCGACGCCTCGCGACCCAGTTGCTCGCCGACGGTGATCCCGTAGCGGCCGGCGTCCCACGCGAGCAGGGAACACAGCGTCGCGCCGACCAGCGCGAGCGTCGGCGCGCCGGCCAGTCCTGCGGCGGCGACGCCGGCCACGAGCACGACGGCGCCGGCGGTGACCCGCCGGCGACGCCCTCGCAGGGCGCCGACCGCGACGAGAGCCGTGCCGAGAATCCCCAGCGCGCGCCCACCGGCCGTCGGGAGCCACAGCGCGGCGACCGCCGCCAGCCCGACCGCCAGCCGAGCGCTCGTCCGCGCGGGCGACCGATCGACCGACGCGGTCGCGGTCCCCGAACTCGCCGTCCCGTCACCCCGGTCGCCGGGCGACGCGCTCGAACGGTCACGTCTCACTCCGCCGTCGTCCGTCCCGTCGGGCTCCGAGCCCGCTCCCGAATCGCCCCCGCGAGCGGCGACGGGCCCGTCGGTGGCGGGTGCCCGATCGGCGGCGTCGCTCACGCCGACCACCGCCGTTTGGCCCGCGCGAGCGCGGCGTCGAAGCGCTCGCCGTCCTCCCAGTCGACGACCCGGACGCCGGCCGACCGGAGCGTCGACAGCCGCTCGTCGCGCTCGGCGGCGGCGCGCTCGTGAGGCTCGGTGTCCCGGGCGGTCGGGTCGGGACTCACGACGGTCACGTCGCGGCCGTAGGCGGCCAGCCGGCGGGCGACTCGTCGCGGGTACTCGTCACAACACGGCGAGACGAGCAGTATCTGCGTGTCGGAGTCGAGCCGGCGGTGGATCCGGCGGATCCGCTCCAGCCGGAGGGTCGCGCGCCGGTCGGGCGAGTAGCGCTCGTGGAGCTTCCGCGCGGGCGGGACGGGCGACAGCGCGGGGTGGACGTTCAGCAGTTCGCGGCCGAGGGCGCGGTGGTCGCCGCCCGCGCCGGGGGCGAGCCGACACCCCTCCCGCTCGCGGCCGAACGTCTCGAAGCCGACGCGGTCGCCGGCGTCTATGAGCGCGTCGAACACGCGGTGGGCGGCGTCGACGCCGCGCTCGACCGCGTGGTAGCCGTCGGGCGCCGACGCGCGATAGGCGGCCCGCCGCGTGTCGACGACGAGCTGGACGACCGCCGACCGCTCCTCGCGGAACTCGACGGTCGCCAGCTCGCCGGTCTTGGCGAGCTGGCCCCAGTCGATCCGCGAGAGGGGGTCCGAGCGGCGGTACTCGCGGGTGGCGTGGAACTCGATACCGGGGCCGCCCTCGTCGGTCTCGACGCGGCCGGCGAAGCCGGCGGTCGTCCCGCCGACCGGTATCCGCTCGCCGTTCAGCACCGGGAGCGTGCATCGCAGCGTCGTCGGCGCGGCGACGCTCGTCTCGTACTCGACGGCGCCGCTGGGGTCGGCCACCGTCATCTGCGCGGGGCCCCAGTCGTGTTCACCCCGCGTCGCCCGAACAGTGTAGGTGAAGGTCGTCCGACCGCCCGGAGGCAGTGGCGCGCCGTGACGAGCCGAGCCGTCGACGACGGCTACCTCGTCGGGGACGCCGTCGACGACGCGCACGTCCGACAGGTACTCGTCGCTCTCGTTTCGCAGTTCGACGCCGACGGTCACCGGGTCGCCCGGCTCGGGCGAGTCGTCGGCGAGCCGCCGCCGGACGGTCACGGCGGGTTCGCCCGTCTCGGCGTCGCGGAGCGACGGCTCGAGCGCGCCCGCGTACCCCGCGACGGCGGCGCCGACCGCACCCGAGAGCACCAGTCCCGGCGCCCGCGAGACGACGCCGAGCCCGCCGAGCACGAGCGCGACCGCGACCACGCCCGTCCAGCGTCCCGTCGCGTGGGCGAGGACCGGCGACCCGTCGTTTCGATCGCCGTCCTCGCCCGCTCCACCGGTACCGTCGGGATCGGGCGCCGCGTCGTCGGTCGCTGTTGTCCGGTCACGAGCGCCGACGAACGCGGGGTCCTCGTCGCCGGGGACGGGAACCAGATAGCTCTCCTCCGGGGCTCGCGGCCGCCAGCGGTCGGGGTCGACGAAGCGCCGCCCCGTCGCACCGACCAGCCCGACGACGACGACGGCGACCGCCACGAGCGCTGCGACCGCGGCCGTGACCCGGGACGGTCCGGGACTACCGCCCCACGCGACCAGTCCCAGTCCGACGACGACGGCGCCGACGCCGGCCCAGCCGCGACGCTTCATCGCCGCTCGCCCCCCGTTCCGTCGCCGTCCGCGGGCGCGTCCGTCGAGGCGTCGGTGCCCTCGTCGTCGTCGGCCGCAGCGTCGTCGGTTCCGTCACCGTCGGCGTACGCCGTTTCGATCCGACGCAGCGCCGCAACGGCGCGGTCGGCACGGTCGGCGGGGTCGTGCCCGCCGTAGCGCACTTCGGCGAACAGTTCGGTGAGTTCGGCCACGTCGTCGGGGTCCATGCCGGCGGCGACGGCGGCGTCGGCGAACTCCGCCGGTGCGGTGGTCTCGGCGTCGGGCGCGTCGACGTGGACGCGCATCTCGTCCCAGGCCCGGTACACCTCGTTGGTCAGGTCGGCGTCGGCGTCGATTCGGTCTGCGGCCGCGCCGGCCGCCTCACCCATCGCCGTCAGGTCCACGTCCCCGCCACCCACCTCGCTCTCGTCGTCGTCGTCACCGATCCCCTCCAGCGACACGTCCGTGTCCGACCGGTACCAGAGGGCCGCCGCTCCGGCGGCGAGGGCGGTGAGCACCAGCGCGGGGCCGGGCAGCGGGAGCGGGATCCCTCCCGGGACCGGGAACGGGACCCCGATCACCAATCCGCCCGCGCTCCCGGCCCCGACGAACGGCTGGCGCTCGACGATGGACGCGTTACGCTCGCGGTCGACGCCCTCGGCCGGGTTCCCTGGGTCGACGGCCGCGACCGCACCCAGTCCGACGACCGCCACCGCGATCAGGAGCGCGGTCCCGAGTGGCCGGCCGATCATCGTCGCCTCCCGGTGACCGGCCGCGAGCCCGGGTCGCCCGACCGCGACCGTACCGGCGCGACGACGCGTCCGTGACCGGGCGACGGTCGACAGCGCTCTCGTCCGGTAGCGTGCCCGATAGTTATCATCTGTCGACAGGAAACACCGCTACCGATATCGTTCTTTGGGTGACCGGATCGCGGGTCGGGACGATCCGCTCTCTGTCGGGTCGCTCGAGTCGGCGAGTGGCGACGACACGTGATGGATAGTATAGTTATTTCGTCTACCAATAAGATTTACATAACCCTGGTTCGATGTAGCGAATGGAATGGCGTCAGGAGCGGTCACGGTCCCGGACGCAGTCGCCGGGTGAACACCGGAACACAGAGCCGTCGGGCTCGCGAGCCCGCGGCCGACCGTTCCGGGACCGGTTCCCGGCCGAGCGGTCGGGACGGCCGCTCGGCACACACCATTCCACCGCGGTCCGAACGTTCACCCCGTTCGGAATCCGCACCCGAACCACCCACACCCACCCGAACCCACGCCGTCCGGACATCGCGTCCGGATTTTCACGCAGAGCGCGGTCGACACTCGGCCGCAGTCGTTCGTTCCACAAGAGACTTCCCGTCGATAGGCCAAGGTGTAGTCGAATGACGACAGCCCCGGACAGCGCCCGCGACGAGGTGACGCTCCGCGAGTCGGTCCCGCCCGCCCGCGAGTGGGCACGAACCTTCGTCGTCGGTCTGTTCATGGGCAGTGCCGACGCGGTTCCCGGCGTCTCCGGCGGCACCATCGCCCTGATCGCCGGCATCTACGAGCGACTCATCACCGCGATCAACGAGGTCACGCCCGGTCGGTTCCTCGACGGCGTCCGCGCGCTCACGCCGCTGGACGGAGGCGTCTCGCTCGACCGCGCCGCCGCCGTCCTCGAAGAGGTCGACGGCTGGTTCCTGATCGCCCTGCTCGGCGGTATCTTCTCTGCGATCGTCCTCGTCACCCGAATCGTCGACATCGCCAACGACGCGGTACCGGTGCTGCTGTTCGGCTTTTTCTTCGGACTGATCGGCGCCTCGGCGGTGATCCTCTTCCGGGCGGTCTCGGTCCGAACGGTCCCCGAAGTCGTCGCGGCGGTCGCCGGGTTCACCGTCGCCTTCGTCGTCTCGGGCTACGGCGAGGTCCTCGAATCCGGCGGACTCGCGGTCGTGTTCGGCGCGGGCGCCCTGGCCATCAGCGCGATGATCCTCCCCGGAATCTCCGGATCGCTCGTGCTCGTTATCCTCAGCCAGTACGAGCGGATGTCCTCGACGCTCTCGGCGTTCATCGACGCACTCATCGGCGTCGTGACGGGCGGCGGCGTCGCCCCGGTAATCGACCGCGGGGTCGTGGTGGTGACGTTCGTCTGCGGGGGGCTGGTCGGTCTGTTCACCGTCTCCCGGGTTATCCGGCGCGCGCTCGATTACAATCGCGAGGTGACGTTCGCCTTCCTCGTCGCGCTCGTCCTCGGGGCGCTGCGGGCGCCCATCGTGACGCTCAGCGACGCCTCGGAGTACCCGTCGGTCGTCTGGGACACCCCCACTATCCAGGCCTTCGCCGGCGCCGCCGTCGTCGGCGCCGTCGTCGTCTTCGTCCTCGACTGGTACGCCGTCGATCTGGACCTCGATAGCGTCTGACCGCCCGATTCGAGCGACTCACCGGCCGTTTCGACTCACTCGATCCCGTCCAGGTCGAAGACCGACGCCGACCCGCCGTCGTCGTCGTCGTTCGGACCCCCGCTGTTCGGCGCGCCGACCAGCGCCGTCTCGCCCGCCAGCGCGACCGAGAAGCCGAACGCGTCACCGACCGTGCCGTCCGCGGCGACGAGTTTGGCGACCTCCGCCCACTCGCCGTCCGACCGCGTGAACGCGTAGGCCGACCCCGCCCGGTCACCGTAGGGGTCCTCGTCGCTCGGCGCGCCGACGACCGCTCGGTCGCCCGAGAGCGCGACGCTCGCGCCGAACTCGTCGCCGTCGTCGCCGTCCGAAGCGACCAGCGTCGCGACCTGGGTCCAGCCGTCGGCTCCGCGCTCGAAGACGTACGCGCCGCCGGTCCACAGCTCGTCGTAGCTCTCCCGGAAGACCGCGCCCGCCAGCACCACCCCGTCGTCGACCGCGACGCTATAACCCAGTCCGTCGTCCTCGCGACCGTCGCTCGCGGTCAGCCGCGTCCGGCGGCTCCACTCCTCGTCGGCCCGCTCGAAGACGGTGACCGAGCCGACCATCTCGGTCAGCGCGTCCGTCGCCGGCGGCGTCGCGGGCGTCCCCGGACCGGTGTCGTCGTCGGCCGCGCCGACGGCGACGGTCTCCCCGTCGGTCGCCACCGCGTCGCCGAACCGGTCGCCCGGTGCGGGGTCGCCGTGTGCGAGCGTCGCCGTCTCGCGCCACTCTCCCTCGGCGCGCTCGAAGACGTAGGCTGCCCCGCTCTCGTCGCCGCGACGGCTGCTCTCCGGCGCGCCCACGACCGCGGTGTCGCCCGCTAACGCGACCGACCGGCCGAACTCGTCGCTGTCGGCGCTCTCGGTGGCGGTGAGCGTCGCCGTGTGTCGCCACTCGCCGTCCGCGCGCTCGAAGACGAACGCGACGCCGGTCTCGCGGCCCGACTCGTCGGCCGCCTGCGGTGCGCCCACGAGCGCCGTCCCGCCCGAGAGTGCGACGGCCGCGCTCGCGACCGGCGGTTCGACCGTCGCGCTCCGGGACCACCCGTCGCGGTCGAACAGCGTCCCCGTCCCGCTGTGTTCGGCCACGCCTGCGGCCGCCGGCGCGACGACGACGCCTCGCCGGTCGGACAGGGCGACCGCCTCGCCGAAGCCGTCGCCCTCGTCGCCCGGACCTGCGAGCGTCGCGTCACTGGTCACCCGGCGGAACGTCGAGCGGTCGTCGCCACTCGGAGCGGGCGTGTCGCCGTCGGGTTCGGGCGTGTCCGCACCGGTCAGGCCGGGACAGCCCGCGAGGCCGGCGACACCGGTCGATGCGAGGGCGGAGAGGAGGGCGCGTCGGGACCGATCCATGCGGGAGTCGAACGCGGCGCGTCACTTAACGCCGCCGGGTGGCGCCGGTGGGGCCCGACCGCGTCGTGACCGACCGGTGCGCTCGCCGCTCAGCTCAGGAACAGCCGCCGCTGGGCGCGCTCGTGCTCCGCGGAACGCACGTCGACCAACGGGGCGAACGGTGCCATGTCGTCGACTTCGCGCTCGGCGCTCGCCTCGACGGCGTCGACCATCGCCGGACGCAGGTCGTCGAGGACGCGCTGGACCTCGGTCGACCCCAGGCGCATGAGCCGCTGGGCCGCCCCGAGTTGCGCGGTGGCGAACTCGTGACAGGCCAGCAGACACGCCTCGCGCTCGGGCACGTCCGCGAGCGCGGCGACCGTCCCGAGGGCGACTGCGTAGTTGCCGGGCGCCTCGTCCGCGTCGACCGCGGCGCCGTACGATTCGAGGAGGCGCTCGTCGCGCAGGTCACGTTGGAGGGTCAACAGCCGGTCGCCCGTCCGCTCGGAGCTCTCGCGGAACTCCGCGGGGAGCGTCGCGGCGGTGAGTCGGCGGTCGGCGCGCTCGACGGCGTCGATATCGCCGGCGGCGGCCGCGGCGTGGGCCGCCCGCAGCGCCACCAGGTCGGCCCGGCCGTGCTGGCGCCGGAGCACCGTCCCGACCAGCGCCCGCAGCTCCTCGGCGTCGGTCACCGCGTCGTCGGCGACGAACTGCTCCAGCGCGTAGGAGACGCTGTCGGTCCCCACCGGCAGGAACGAATCGGCCAGCCGCAGCGATTCGAGCGTGGCTTCGTCGCTCACGACTCCTCACCCCCCGCAGACTCCCGTCCGTCCCCCGGATCGATCGTTCGGACGCCGTGGGCACCGTCGCCGTGGCTGTGGGAGTGCCCGCCGTCGCCGTGGGAGTGGCCGCCGTCGCCGTGACCGTGTGAGTGGTCGCCCCCATTGCCCTCGTCGAACAGCGTCGGCGGAACTTCCTCGTAGCCGACGGTCGCGCCGTCGGGGAGGTGTGGTTCGACGGTCGCTTCCATGCGCTCGCGGGTGTCCGCCAGCGGGAGGTACGCCCGACCGTCCTCGACGGCGAGGTCCCAGTGGCGGTTCCCGACGGCGTGGCCGAGTTCGAGCGCGGTCGTCACCGCCGCGCGGTCGGGGTCGGCTACCCCGGCGAAGTCGAGCACCATCGCGTCGACCGCTTCGAGCGAGACGACGACGAGCCGGTCGCCCGTCGAGAGCACGTCGCGGTCGCGCAGCTCGCGGGCGACGACGACGCCGAGGTCGGTGCCGTCCTCAGAGGTCGTCCGAAAGCGCGAGCGACGGCGCTCGGTCTCGTCGACTTCGATCCGGAGCGGGTCGCCCGACGCGACGCGCTCGGCGACGGACTCGTCGTCGAGGCGTCCGACGACGGACTCGGCGACGAGCATCAGGGCCTCCGCGACTCGGGCGCGCCGACGCCCAGCAGGCCGATTCGCGCCTCGTCCCACGCCGCCCGGAGCGCGGCGGTCGCGGTCTCGGCGCGGTGGCCCAGCGCCCGGACGACGACGCCGGCGTCGTTCGGGAGACGGGTCGCGCCCGCGCGGACCGTGTCGGGGTCTGCGTCGTCGCGGTCGCCGTCGGCAGCGCCGGTCTCGGCGGCGGCCGTCGCGGCCGCGTGGAGGCGCTCGCTCAGGTCGTCGAGTTCGTCCGACTCGCTCTCGGGGACGAGTACGTACAGCGTCCCGACGACGGCGAACGCGCCCATCACGCCCGCCGCCGACGGGTCGGCGTCGGCGGGCCGGAGGTGCGTCGCGTCGTCGACCAGTAGTTCGCCGTCGCGGCGGACCTGCAGTCGAGAGAGGTACCGTTCGAAGTCGAAGCGCTCGCCGCGGGCGAGTCGCCCCGGAACCACCACGTCACCGACGACCGCGCTCGCGTCGGTCGCGAGGTCCAGATCGATCGCCTGGAAGAATCGGGAGTCCTCGTGGAGGATCGCCGGCTCGGGTACGTAGTCGAGGTGGCCGTTCCGGTCGACCGAGAGCGACACGTCCGCGGCGGCGTAGTTGCGCTCCATCGAGAGCACTTTCTGGGAACTCTGGGTGGAGACGTGCGCGACGGCGTCGGCGCCGACCGCGATCTCGACCGCGTGACGGTCGCCCTGCGCGAGGCCGCCGGTCGGCGACTGGACGTACACCGTCTCCGCTTCGGGCAGCGGGTCGTGGCCGAGCGTGCCGCTGACGTGGAACGGCGCCCGTGCGAGGTCGCGCACGAGGTTCGTCTCGCCGGCCTCGTCGACGGCGAAGCGGAGTTCGAGCCGGCCGTCCTTGCCGGGCGAGCCGACCGCCGCGGCGGGCAGCGACTCGGTCGCGTAGTCGGCGAAGGCGGGATGTGGCGGCTCGTCGGCCTCGCCGCTCCGGTCGCGCCGGCTCGGCGGTGCGGGCGGGCCGTCGGATGGTCGGTCGGGCGAGTCGTCGGACGCGCCCGGGCTGTCGGCGGCCATCTATGCGAACAGCACGCCCTCGCTGACGTACTCCTGGACCTCGTCGATCCCCTCGCCTGCCTTGCAGTTCGTGAACAGCCAGGGGCCGTCGCGCACCTCGTCGGCGTCGGCTTCCAGCACGTCCAGGTCGACGTCGACGTGGGGGGCCAGGTCGGTCTTGTTGACCACGAGCAGATCGCAGTCGACGACGCCCGGGCCGCGCTTGCGGGGGATGTCCTCGCCCTCCGCCACCGAGATGACGTACAGCGAGTAGTCGGCGAGTTCGGGGTTGAAGGTCGCGGCGAGGTTGTCGCCGCCGCTCTCGACGATCACCAGGTCCAGGTCCGGGTGCTCGGCGAGGAAGGCGTCGATCTGTGCGAGGTTCATCGAGGGGTCCTCGCGGATTCCCGTGTGGGGGCAGGCGCCGGTCTCGACGCCGGCGACGAGGTCCTCGGGAACGATCCCCGCGAAGCGCTCGCGCAGCGCGTCGGCGTCCTCCTGGGTGAGCACGTCGTTGGCGATGACGCCGACGTCCAGGCCGGCGTCACGCAGCCGCGGGACGAGTTCGGTGACCAGCGCGGTCTTGCCCGACCCCACTGGGCCGCCGATGCCGACCGTCGCCACGTCGCGGTGGGTGAGGCTCACGCGTCGCCCTCCTCGTCGGCGCTCTCGTCAGCGTCCGTCGGGTCGCCGCCGTCGGCGGCCGCCTCGTCGTCGCTGCCGGGGTCGACCGCCTCGGACGACCGGATCGGGTCGTGGACGGTGACGAGCTTCGTCCCGTCGGGGAAGGTGGGCTCGACCTGGATGATGTCGACCATCTCGGGGACGCCCTCCATGACGTCCTCGGGGTCGAGCAACTGGGTGGCCTCGGCGCGGATCTCGGCGACCGACCAGCCGTCGCGGCCCCGCTCGAAACACCAGTCGGAGATGTACGCGACCGATTCGGGGTGGTTCAGCGCGACGCCGCGTTCCTTGCGCCGGCGCGCGAGCTCTGCGGCCATGAAGACCGTCAGCCGTTCCTGCTCTTTGGGTGTAAGGTTCATCGTTCAGAGGATGTATCGCTGTCCGAGTGGCACTTCGTCCGCGGGCTCGCCCCGCGCCTCCTCGCCGTCGATCTCGACGACGAACGTCTCGGGGTCGACGTCCACGGACGGGCAGTACGTGTTGCGCACGAAGTCGTCGACCGACAGGTCGCGCGTGTCCGCGATCGGCAGGACCTCCTTCTGGAGGTCGTATCGCTCCGCCAGCCCGTTCTCGGCGGCCTGCGGGCTGACGAACTGCACGCTCGTGGCGTCGGCCGCCCGGCCCTTCGCGCCGAACTGCGGCCGCTGTACGACCGGTTCGCAGGTCATCAGCGAGCCGTTGGCCTCGCCCATCGCCGACCAGGCCGGGAAGCCGCCCTTGACGACGACCGACGGCTTGATCCCGAAGAAGGCCGGGTCCCACAGCACCACGTCGGCCAGTTTCCCGGCTTCGAGCGAACCGACGTGGGCGTCGATGCCCGCGGCGATGGCGGGGTTGATCGTGTACTTCGCGAGATAGCGCAGGATCCGCTCGTTGTCGTGGCCGCCCGCCTCGGTCCCCGGCAGCGGCCCGCGCTCGCGTTTCATCTTATCGGCTGTCTGCCAAGTACGTGCGATCAGCTCGCCCATCCGGCCCATCGCCTGCGAGTCGGTCGTCATCATCGAGATGGCGCCCATGTCGTGCAGCAGGTCCTCGGCGCCGATGGTCTCGGCCCGGACGCGTGATTCGGCGAAGGCCACGTCCTCCGGCACGTCCGGATTGAGGTGGTGGCAGACCATCACCATGTCCAGGTGCTCGTCGAACGTGTTCTCGGTGTAGGGCATCGAGGGGTTCGTCGACGAAGGCAGCATGTGGGACTTGCCGACGAGTTCGATGATGTCCGGGGCGTGGCCGCCGCCGGCGCCCTCGACGTGGTAGGCGTGGATGGTCCGGCCGTCGATGGCGTCGAAGGTGTCCTCGGCGAAGCCCGACTCGTTGAGCGTGTCGGTGTGGATGGCGACCTGGACGCCCGTCTCGTCGGCCACGTCGAGGCAGGTGTCGATCACCGCCGGCATCGCGCCCCAGTCCTCGTGGATCTTCAGCGCGACCGCGCCGCCCTCGACCTGCTCGCGGATCACCTCGGGCTCGTTCGAGGAGCCCTTGCCGTAGAAGCCGACGTTGACCGGCCACTCCTCGGCGGCCTTCATCATCAGTTCGAGGTTGCGCTCGCCGCTGGTGATGATCCCGACCGTCGACGGGCCGACGCCGCCGCCGAGCATCGTCGTGATCCCCGAGGCGATGGCGTGTTCGGGCAGTTGGGCGGAGTTGAAGTGGACGTGGATGTCCAGCCCGCCGGGCGTCGCGATCATCCCCTCCGCGGAGATCACCTCGGTGTTGGCGCTGACGACCAGCTCCTCGTCGACGCCGTCCATCGTGTCGGGGTTGCCGGCGCTGCCGATCCCGGCGATCCGGCCGTCCTTGAGGCCGATGTCGGCCTTGACGACCCCCAGTTTCGGGTCCAGCACGACGAGGTTCGTCAGCACCCAGTCGAGCGCGCCCTCTTCGGCGGTGTAGCCGGGTTTGAGTCCCATCCCGTCGCGCAGGGTCTTCCCGCCGCCGAACACCGCCTCGTCGCCGCGGGTGATCCGGTCCTCGGTGACCTCGGCGATCAGGTCGGTGTCGCCGAGACGGACGCGGTCGCCCTCGGTCGGCCCGTACAGCGAGGCGTACTGGTCGGGGTCGAGATCCCGCATCAGTCGGCCCCCTCGAAGCCCGCCTCGCGGGCCCGTTCGAGCGCCGCGGCCTTCGTCTCGGCGTCGACGGGTCCGTCGGTCAGGGCGTTCATCCCCGTGACCAGCTGGTCGCCGCCGACCGCGACGAGGTCGACCGCCTTCCTGTCGCCCGGTTCGAACCGGACCGCGGTGCCGGCGGGCACGTCCAGGCGCATCCCGAAGGCCTCCGCGCGCGGGAACGACAGCGCGCGGTTGACCTCGAAGAAGTGGAAGTGCGAGCCCACCTGGACCGGTCGGTCGCCGGTGTTGGCGACGCTGACCGTCGCCGTCTCGCGGCCCTCGTTGATGGGGACGCCGTCGCCGCGGGCGGTCACCTCGCCGGGCACGAGGCCGTCGCTCACGGGTGTCCTCCCGCGGGACGGTGGTCGCAGTCGCCGTCGGTCACAGACCGCTCGCCGGTCGATCGCAGCGGGGGAGTCACTGTCTTCGTCATCTGGTATCGATCCACACGTTCGTCCTAAACCGGTTCCGGATGGTAGAAATACTACCAGATTTTGTCGATCGGTTGTACGCTCGTACGCTCATAGCATGTATCGCTGGGCGAGCGATATCTCCTCGCTCGGCTCGGCCGAGACGACCTCCCCGTCGACTTTCACCTCGAAGGTCTCGGGGTCGATCTCGATGTCGTCCGGGCAGTAGTCGTTGTAGTGCATGTCGCCTTTCCCGGGCGTGCGAGCGCCCGAGACGGGGACGACGGGGGAGTCGAGGCCGTATTCCTCGCCGACGCCGGCCTCGGCGGCCGCCGGACTGACAAAGGACAGCGAGAGCCCGTGTTTGGCCTTCCCGGCCGCGCCGGCGCGTGGGCGCTGTTTGATGGGTTCGCAGGTCATCAGCGAGCCGTTTGCCTCGCCCATCTCGGAGTAGACCGGGAAGCCGCCCTTGAACGTCATCGCGGGCTTGATCCCGAAGAAGGCCGGGTCCCACAGCACCACGTCGGCGAGCTTGCCGGGTTCGAGCGTGCCGACGTAGTCGTCGATCCCCGCCGAGATGGCGGGGTTGATCGTGTACTTCGAGAGGTAGCGCTTCGCGCGGAAGTTGTCGGCCTCGGCGTGGGTGTCCATCTCCTCGTCCTCGGGCAGGGCGCCGCGCTGGGCCTTCATCTTCGAGGCGGTCTGCCAGGTCCGACAGACGACCTCGGCCATGCGGCCCATCGCCTGGGAGTCGGAGGTCATCATCGAGATGGCGCCCACGTCGTGGAGCACGTCCTCGGCGCCGATGGTCTCGGCGCGCACGCGGGACTCGGCGAAGGCCACGTCCTCGGGGACGTCGGGGTTGAGGTGGTGACATACCATCACCATGTCCAGGTGCTCGTCGAAGGTGTTCACCGTGTAGGGCATCGAGGGGTTGGTCGAGGAGGGCAGCATGTTCGCCTGGCCGACCATCTCCATGATGTCCGGCGCGTGGCCGCCGCCGGCGCCCTCGATGTGGAACAGGTGCATCGTCCGCCCGTCGACGGCGGCGAACGTGTTCTCGACGAATCCGGCCTCGTTGAGCGTGTCCGTGTGCATGCACACCTGCACGTCCTCCTCCTCGGCCACGTCGAGGCAGGTGTCGATGGCGTCGGGCATCGAGCCCCAGTCCTCGTGCAGTTTCAGCCCGCAGGCGCCGGCTTCGAGCTGCTCGACCAGCGGTCCGGGCTTCGAGGCGTTGCCCTTGCCGTAGAAGCCGACGTTGACCGGCCACTCCTCGGCGGCCTGCAGGAAGCGCTTGACGTTCTCGGGGCCGGTCGTGCAGGTCGTGGCGCCGCCGCCGTACCCGCCGCCGAGCATCGTGGTGATGCCCGAGGCCAGGGCGTGGTCGTGCAGCTGGGCGGAGTTGAAGTGGATGTGGATGTCCAGCCCGCCGGGGGTGGCGATCTTCCCCTCGGCGGGGTAGACGTCCGTCGAGGGGCCGACGACCACGTCGACGCCGTCCATCGTGTCGGGGTTGCCGGCCTTGCCGATACCCGCGATCTCGCCGTCGCGGATACCGATGTCGGCGGCGACGATCCCGACGACCGGGTCCATCACGAGCGCGTTGGTCAGCACCCAGTCCATCGCGCCCTCCGCCTGGGTGGTGCCCGGCGACTGGCCGAGGCCGTCGCGCAGCGTCTTCCCGCCGCCGAAGACCGCCTCGTCGCCCGGCGTCCGGAGGTCTTCTTCGACCTCGACGAACAGCTCCGTATCTCCGAGGCGCACGCGGTCGCCCGTCGTCGGCCCGTACAGCTCGGCGTAGGACTCGCGGTCGACCTCGCGTGTCATCCGGACCCCTCCGCGTCGTCGGCGTCGGCTGACTCGTCCGCGTCGTCCAGTTTACCGGCCTGGTCGGGGATACCGCCGAAGCCCTGTCGGTGAGCCCGCTCGACGGCCGCGGCGGCGTCGCCGTCGACGCTGCCGTTGACGAGGCCGTTCATCCCGTGGGCGACGCGCTTGCCGCCGATAGCGACGAGTTCGACCGTCTGCTCGTCGCCGGGCTCGAATCGGACCGCGGTGCCGGCGGGGATGTTCAACCGCTTGCCGAAGGCGGCCTCGCGGTCGAATTCGAGGGCCGCGTTGGCCTCGAAGAAGTGGAAGTGCGAGCCCACCTGCACCGGCCGGTCGCCCGCGTTCCCGACCGTCACCTCGGCGGTCTCGCGACCCTCGTTGATCGTCACCGTGCCCTCGCCGGCGACCACTTCGCCCGGGACCATCTCGTCGCTCATACCACCACGTCCGTCGACAGTAGCGGTCGATAGTCGATCATCTGCGCGATTATTTGGATCGACATCCCAAGGTGGTTCGCTTCGGTGCAAATAGCACCGTCCGATCTCGAATTCAGATCGAAGCGTTTCGTTTCGACCGATCGAATCGGTCGTTCGATCAGATATCGTCGCCGATGCGGTCGCGAGCCGCGTCGACGGTCAGCGGTGGGTCGTCGGTCAGGCCGTCGAACAGCCGGACGACTTGCGGGGGTCGCAGGTCGCAGTCGGTCAATAGCGCGGTGTCGGTCAGGACCCGTCTGGTGGGGCCGGTCGCGGCGACGCGGCCGTCGGCGTCGAGCAGGACCACGCGGTCGGCGACGCGGGGGACCAGCTCCGTGTCCGGCGTCGAGACGACGAGCGTGACCCCGGCGGCGGTCAGCTCGTCGAGCAGGTCGAGGACGGTCTCGCGGTTGGCGGCGTCGATATCGCTCACCGGTTCGTCCAGCAGGAGCGCGTCCGGCTCGACGGTGAGCGCGCTCGCCAGCGCCGCCCGTCGCTGCTGGCCGCCGCTGAGTCGGAACGGTGGCTTCGACAGCAGCTCCGTCAGGCCGAGCCGGTCGGCGACGCGGTCGACGCGGGCCGCGGCCTCGCAGTCGGGCAGATCCTGCTGGGCGGGGCCGTAGGCCAGGTCCTCCCGAACCGTCGGGTTGAACAGGTAGTCGGCGGGGTTCTGCGTGAGGACGCTCAGGCGGTCGCGGACGGCGTCGGCGTCGGTCGTCTCCCCGAAGTAGCGGACCGACCCCTCGTCGGGGTCGATCAGCCCGCCGAGCAGCTGCAGCAGCGTCGACTTGCCGGCGCCGTTCGGGCCGAGCAGCGCGACCCGCTCGCCGCGGTCGACGGTCACGTCGACGCCGTCGACCGCGGGGGTGCCGTCCGGGTAGGCGTAGCTGAGTCCGGTCCCGTCGATAGCCGGTGTCTTCGTATCGTCGGCGTCGTCGCTCACGCCAGTCCCACCCCGACGACGGCGGCGAGGACGACCAGTGCGAAGGTGGCGTCCGCGCGGCCGAGAGTCGTTCGGCCGACCGTCGGCTTCGGGCCGCCACCGCCGCCGCGGGCGCGGGCGGCCCGTTCGACGCGCTCGCCGCGCTCGACGCTCCGCAGCAGGAAGGTCCCGAGGAAGTTCCCCGAATCGCGCCACGTGCGTCGCAGGTCCGGCTCGGCGACCGTCCGGCCCCGTCGGGCGCGAGCCATCCGTTCGAGTTCCGAGAAGAAGAGCAGGAGGTACCGGTAGGTGATCGCTAACAGCGAGACGGCGATGGGCGGCGCGCGCAGGCGGGCGAGCCCGCCCAGCAGGTCCGAGAAGCGCGTCGTCAACAGCAACAGCGAGAGGAAGGCCACGCAGACGCCGACCCGGGCGGTGAAGACCGCGACGTAGGCGACGCCCGCGGCGGAGAGGGGCGTCCCGGCGAAGGCGGGGCCGTCCATCAGCAACGCTTGGGGGGCGACGGCGACCAGCGCGAACGCGGGCGGCCCGGCGACGCGACCCAGGAAGGTCCGGGCGGGGACGCGCGAGGCGACCGCGAGCGCGCCGGCCAGCGCGGCCAGGGCGGCGACCGTGGGCAGGTCCCGCTGCGTGACGGTCAGCGCGACGAGTGCGACCAGTCCGACGAGCTTGACGCTCGGCGCGACAGCCTGGAGGAACCCCGCGCGGTCGGGCGCCTCCTCGGCGAGCAGGAACCAGCGGGCGCGCTCGGAGAGCCCGGCGAGCGTGCGGTCGAGGAGGTCGGTCCGTCCCATCTCGGTCGCTCGGTCACCGCACCGCGTCGGTGTCGCCGTCGCTCCCGAGCACGCGGCCGATCCCGAACGCGACCAGCAGGGTCAGGCCGGTCCCGACGAGGGCCGAGACGAAGGTTCCGGGCGCACTGCCGAGCCCGGGGACGCCGTAGTCGGGGAACGGCGCCGACTCGACCGGTTCGGCGTCGTCGGTCGCGCCCGTATGCTCGGCGGCGTTCTCCAGGGGCTCGGCGTACCCGACCTGACCGGCCGCCCAGCCGAAGACGGGCGCCAGCAGCGCGAGCGCGAGGAGAACGGCCACTGCCTTCGGGAGCCAGTCGGGAACCGTCGACCCCTCTCCGTCGGTCATCAGGCGCTCACCTCGGGCTCGGGCGCGGTCGTCGGTCGCAGGTCCGGGCGGGCCCGCGCGAGGTAGCGGTAGACGACGGCGGTGATGGCGCCCTCGATCAGTCCGAGGACGAGGTGGCCGACGCCCATGATCGCGAGGGTCGTCAGCAGTTCGTACTGGAACGCCGAGGAGAGGCCGAGCTGGAGCCCGGCGGTCAGCGCGCCCGCGGTGATGCCGAGCCAGCCGGCGGCGAACGCGGCGCGGAACTCCCCGTAGGGGGCGACCGCGCGGTAGACGGCGTAGCCGACGTACACCTCGACGACGGCCATGTTGAACACGTTCGCGCCGAGGACGACCAGCCCGCCGTCGCCGAACACCAGCGCCTGGACCGCGACGACCGTCGCGACGGCGAGCGCGCCCAGATGCGGACCGAGCAGGATGGCGGCGAAGGCGCCGCCGACGAAGTGGGCGCTCGTCCCGCCGGGGATCGGCCAGTTGAGCATCTGCGCGGCGAACACGCCCGCGGCGACGACGCCTACGAGCGGTGCCCGGGTGTCCGATATCGTGCCGCCGACGCGCCGCGCGGCGTAGCTCAGGACCGCCAGCGAGAGCGCGGCGAACAGCGCGGCCAGCGGCAGGTCGACGTAGCCGTCCGGAATGTGCATACTCGTCGGTCACCGTCGGCCCCGATAATACTTTCCTATCGTGCAGTATTACTGAGGCGGCGCGGGTGGCGGCGGGCTCTCGGGAGAGTCCGGCGCAGGTGACCAGCCATATTACGGCGAGCGTCGTAGCCGGAGGCATGAGCGACGACATCGACCGTATCAGCCTGACGCTGCCGTCGTCGATGGTCGATCGACTGGATGGGATCGTCGACGACTGGGAGTACGACAGTCGGTCGGAGGCGGTCCGGGACTCGCTGCGGGACTTCTTCGCGGACTACGAGTGGGAGACCGGCGGCGACGCGCGCCACCACGGCACTATCGTGATCGTCCACGACCACCACGTCGACGGCATCGCCGACGACCTCCAGACCGTCCAGCACGAGATGGCCGAGGCGATCACCTCCGTCCAGCACATCCACCTCTCGCACGACACCTGCATGGAGACGCTCGTCGTCGAGGGGTCGGCCGGCGACATCACCGAACTCGCCAACCGACTCCGGGCGCTCAGCGGCGTCCAGCAGGTGAAAGTCGTCGTCGTCGACGAGTAGCGGACGTCCGCGTTCACGTCTTCTCACTCACGTGGAACTCACTCGTTCGTTCTGATCGTTCGTTCACTGTCAGGTCTGGACGGAGCTCCGCGAGGAGAGGCGGAAATCGAGTTCTATCGTCACGCTCGTTAGAATTTCGAAACCGTAGTTTTCTATCGCATACCGTTCGAATCTTCACCATTTCTGTGCCATCCTAACATACCCTAATATTCAAGCGAAGGGTATTGGACATCTATAATACGCGAGTGCAAACCCTTATTTGCCGTCTGCGAAATCGAAGGTACGTACGCATATGATGGACGTTCATGCGATGTCGAACGGTTACAGTGGTGGAATCAATGGGGATTCGGTCGAATTTAGTGACGTTTCTGTATCGGAGGTCGGCCGATGAGCGGTGACGGGTTCAGCCGTCGTCAGTTCGTGACCGCCGGCGGTGCGGCGCTGGTCTCCGGGCTGGCCGGGTGTTCGGGGGGCGGCGACGGCGGGGGCGGCGACGGCGGGGGCGGCGGCGCGACGACGGACACGATGAGCAGTGACGGCACGGTCACGCTCGGGGTCCTCGAAGACCAGTCGGGCAACTTCGCGCTGGTCGGCTCGCCGAAGCACAAGGCGTCGCTGCTGGCCATCGAGGAGATCAACAACGACGGCGGGATCATGGGCAACCAGATCGAGTACTACGACCCCGACCCGCAGTCGGACAACCAGCGCTACCAGGAGCTGACCCGGCGGATGATCCAGCAGCGCGAGGTCGACGCGCTGTGGGCGGGCTACTCCTCGGCGACGCGGGAGGCCATCCGGCCGATCATCGACCAGAACGACCAGCTGTACTTCTACACGACCCAGTACGAGGGCGGCGTCTGCGACAAGAACGTCTTCGCGGTGGGGCCGACGGCCCGCCAGCAGCTCGGGGCGGTCCTGCCCTACCTCGTCGAGGAGTACGGCCCGCGCATCTACACCATCGCCGCCGACTACAACTTCGGTCAGCTGTCGGCTGACTGGGTGAAGGTCCTGGCCGACGAGAACGACGCCGAGGTCGTCGACGAGGAGTTCATCCCGCTGTCGAACTCCCAGTTCGGCTCGACGATCAACAACATCCAGGAGGCCGACCCGGACTTCGTGATGTCGATGCTGGTCGGCGCGAACCACACCTCCTTCTACGAGCAGAAGGCGTCGGCGGGCCTCGAAGTGCCCATCGGCACGTCGACGGCGATGGCCCAGGGGTACGAACACCTGCGCCTGGACCCGCCGGCGATGGCCAACATCTACGCGGGCGTCAACTACATGGAGGAGATCCCGACCGAGCGCAACACCAGCGACGGCGGGTTCGTCGACCGCTACTACGAGATGTGGCCCGACGCGCCGTATCTCAACGAGGAGGCCGAGAACAACTACTTCTCGATCTACATGTACAAGAAGGCCGTCGAGCAGGCCGGGACCTTCGAGCAGGACGAGGTCAAGGAGGCCCTGGAGTCGGGCATCACCTACGAGGCGCCTGAGGCGCCGGAAGGCGAGTCGATCGCGCTGGACGGCGCGACCCACCACGTCGACCACCACATGTGGGTGATGCGCGCCGACGACCAGCACAACGTCGAGGCGCTGGACGACCGCGTCATCGAGGAGCAGTTCCTCTCGAACACGGTCGGCTGTGACCTCACGCAGGAAGACGAGGAGACCCAGTACACCCCACAGGACTACTTCGAGGAGGCCGGGTAACATGGTCAACGGGGTCAACCTCCTGTTTCAGTTCCTCGATAACTTCGCGTTCATCGTGCTCGCGGCGGCGGGGTTGGCCATCATCTTCGGCATCATGGGCGTGATCAACCTCGCACACGGCGAGTTCATCATGGTGGGCGCCTACGCGACGACGCTGGCGAACATCCGCTTCGGGCTGCCGCTGCTCGTCGCGGTCCCGGTCGCGATGGTGGCGACGGCCCTGTTCGGGCTGGCCGTCGAGCGGACGATCATCTCCGGGGCCGTCCCGAACTGGCTGTGGAAGTACGCGCGGCTGGGACTGGCCGGCGGCCTCGGCCGGCTCGCGGCGCTGGACGCCGTGCCCGAGCGGGCCGCCGCCAGCATCGACGCCGCGACCCGACGCCTGCCGGAGTCGCCGCTGGTCGAACCGCTGTACGACCGCCTGGCCGACTCGATGGTCGCCACCTGGGGGCTGAGCCTCATCCTCGTCCAGGGCGCGCGCATCCAGTTCGGGAACTCGCTGGACCAGGTCGGGACGCCGGTCGTCCCGTTCGTCGGCGAGACGATCTCCCCGGCGCAGATCCCGCTGCTCAACCTGATCGTCGAGAACTCCGAGTTCTCCTACTCGGCCTACCGCGTGTCGCTGGCGGTCATCGCCGTCGGCGTCCTCGCGGCGGTGTACGTCCTGTTCACGAAGACGGACTTCGGGATGCGCGCCCGCGCGACGATCCAGGACGAGGACACCGCCCGCGCGCTCGGCGTCGACACGGGCCGCACCTACATGGCGACGTTCGCCATCGGGTCGGCCCTCGCCGGGCTGACCGGCGCGCTGTACGCCCCGACGATCACGATGGTGCCCGACATGGGGACCGGCTTCCTCGTCGAGTCGTTCGTCGCCGTCGTCGTCGGCGGCCCCTCGGTCGTCCTCGGGACGACGATGGCGGGCGGCTTCCTCGGCGCCATCAGCGCGGCTGTCACGAACCTCCTGGGCAGTACGTTCTACGGCCGTATCGCCCTGCTGCTGACCGCGATCGTCCTCATCCGGTTCCTCCCGTCGGGGATCACCGGGTTCGTGCGCGAACTCCGCGAACGCCGCCAGGAGGCGACCTGAGATGGCCGCCGAGACAACCGGTTCCGGGAGCAACCTGCCCCGGCCGGTCGTCGCCGTCGTCAGGGCCTGGCAGCGCGTCTTCCACGGCCCGAACACGATCGGCAACTGCTGGCAGTTCTGGGCGGGCTTCGCCATCGCCGTGGCGGCGCTGTTCGCCTACCCCGTGCTCGCGGGCGGCTACCAGGCATCGCGGTTCGCGCTGTTCCTGGTGTACGCCTTCCTCGGCCTCTCGCTGTCGGTCGTGTGGGGCTACGCCGGCATCCTGAGCTTCGGCCAGGTCGCCTTCTTCGGCGTCGCCGGCTACACCTTCGGGATCGTCTCGCTCAACATCAGCTCCCCCCTCGGGATCATGGGCGCGTTCGTCGGCGCCGTCGTGGCCGGTGCGCTGCTGTCGTTCGTGCTCGGCTACTTCATGTTCTACGGCGGCGTCCGCGACGTGTACGTGACGATCATCACGCTGGTCGTCACGCTCGTCCTGGAGACGTTCATGTCCCAGACCGCCGGCGACGAGTGGACCATCGGCGCGGCCCCGCTGGGCGGGTTCAACGGGATGCCCGGCATCCCCGAACTCACGGTGCCGATCCCGGCGTTACCCGGCGTCTGGGGCTCGCCGGTCGTCCTCGGTGCCGGCGACGGCACCTTCTACCGGTTCGCGCTCGTCCTGCTCGTGGCCACGTACCTGGGCCTGCGCGCGCTGGTCAACTCCGACTACGGCCGCGTGATGGTCGCCGTCCGCGAGGACGAGGACCGCACGCGCATGTTCGGCTACGACGTCGAGCGGGTGAAACTCGCCGTGTTCACCTTCGGCGGCGCGCTCGCCGGCCTGGCCGGCGTGCTCTACGCCGCCTGGGGCAACTACATCAGCCCCGGCGTCTACGCGCTGACGTTCGCCTCCCTGCCGGTCATCTGGGTGAGCGTCGGCGGCCGCAAGAGCCTGCTCGGCGCGCTCGTCGGTTCGATCGCGCTGGCGTTCGCGTCGAACTCGCTCGTCGGCCAGTGGGCGTTCGTTATCATCGGCGCCCTGTTGCTCGTGGTCGTCCTGTTCCTGCCCCGCGGGTTCGTCCCGGCGGCCCGCGACGTGGTGCTGTTCGCGTGGCGGACCGCCCGGCGCTACCGCGGTGGCGAGGCGGAGGGCGGCGTCTCCGAGAGCCCCGACGCCGCCGCCGACCCGGAGGTGACCGACCCGTGAGCGACGCCGAGTCCACCGACACCGGCGACGACACGCGGATGGACCCGAACATCCGCCAGACGCCGGCGGAGCTGGCGACCGGGGACCGCACGGACACGCTCCTGCAGACCGAGGACCTGGTCAAGCGATTCGGCGGGTTCACCGCGACCGACTCCGTCGACTTCTCGGTCGACGAGGGCGAGTTGCGCTGTCTCATCGGACCGAACGGCGCCGGCAAGTCCACGCTGCTGAAGCTGATCACCGGCGCGCACGCCCCCAGCGAGGGGAGCGTCTACTACGACGGCACCGACATCACCGACTTCCAGCCGGAAGACCGGATCAAGCGCGGTATCAGCATCAAGTTCCAGGTGCCGTCGGTGTACGGCGAGCTCTCGGTCCGCGAGAACGTCCGCCTGCCCGTCCAGCGGTTCGCCGACGGCGACGAGCGCCGCCGGCTCGTCCGCGAGGCCGTCGCCGACGCCGGCCTCGAAGGCAAGGAGGACGTGCCCGCCGACCAGCTCTCCCACGGCGAACAGCAACAGCTGGAGATCGGCATGGCCGCCGCGCTCGACCCCGATCTGCTCCTGCTCGACGAGCCCGTCGCGGGCCTGTCCGTTGAGGAGCGCCGGGAGATCGCCGACCGCATCACCCGGCTCAACGAGGAGGAGGGCATCGCCTTCGTCGTCATCGAACACGACACGGACTTCGTCGCCGAGATCGCAGACGAGGTGACCGTGCTCCACCAGGGCGACGTGTTCCGCGAGGGACCCGTCGAGGACATCGAGTCCGACCCCGAGGTCCAGCGGATCTACCTGGGGGGTGAGTGAGATGGCGGACCCGATCCTCGAACTCGACGGCGTCACCGCGGCCTACGACCGGACGCCGATCCTCCGGGACGTGGGCCTGGCCGTCGAACGCGGCGAGATCGTCGGCGTCATGGGGAAAAACGGCGTCGGCAAGTCGACGCTGATGAAGACCGTCATCGGTCTGCTCGAACCGGAATCGGGGACGATCGACTACGACGGCGAGGACGTGACCGACCTCGCGGCCGACGAGCGCGCGCGGCGCGGCATCGGCTACATCCCGCAGGGCCGGGACGTGTTCCCCGACCTCTCCGTCGAGCAGAACGTCCGGATGGGTGAGACCGTCAACGCCGCCTCCTCGGAGACGCTGTACGACGAGGTGTACGACTACTTCCCGGTGCTCGAGGAACGGGCCGACCAGGACGCCGGGACGCTCTCGGGCGGCGAACAGCAGATGCTCGCCATCGCGCGGGCGCTGGTGTCGAACCCCGACCTGCTCTTGCTCGACGAGCCCAGCGAGGGTATCCAGCCCTCCATCGTCGACCAGATCAGCGAGGACATGCGGACGATCAACGAGGAACTCGGCACCACGATCCTCTTCGTCGAGCAGAACCTCGGCGTCATCCGCTCGATGGCCGACCGCTGTTACGCCATGGAACGGGGCGAGATCGTCGACGAACTCGGCGAGGAGTCACTGGCCGACGAGGACACGATCGCGAGTTACCTCGCGGTCTGAGCTCCCGTCACCCCGTTCTCGCGTGTGACTCGGACGCGTGTGTATGAGACACGATTCCACTGCTTCGCGGTCTCTACCGATTGATAATGGGCAAAAGGGGTTTTCCGTATCCAGCGACTACCCCCGGGTACGATGAGTGTACACGCACCCTCGACGACCGACCGCGAACCGCCGCCGAAGGGGACGCTGTTCTGCCCCGACTGCGGTCACGAGAGCCCGGCGACCGGCGACTGGATCGTTCGCAGCGACCCCGGGTCGGACCGGGTCAGCGACGGTGACACGGTCGTCTCGTGTCCCGACTGCGAGACGGAGATCGCCACCCGCGGCGGGTCCGAACTCCCAGCGCTGGCCTGACCACTGGGGGCAGTTTTCTTCGCGACGGTTCGCCGACCTTCCCGGCATCACGGCCCTTATCACGACGGACCGCCGTACTGACGGTATGAACATCGTTCCGGACACGAGCGTGGTCATCGACGGCCGCGTGTCCGAGCAGATCGAGGCCGACGCCGACCCCGACTCGGAGGCGGTCGGCGAGGGATTCGCGGGGGCGACGGTGTACGTCCCCGAGGCGGTCGTGGGCGAACTCGAAGCCCAGGCCAACGACGGCCGCGAGAGCGGCTGGGACGGCCTCGAAGAGCTGCAGCGCCTCGCCGGACTCCACGACGACGGCATCGTCTCCGTCGAGTACGTCGGCCGCCGCCCCGCCGAGGTCGAACAGCGCGAGGCCGGCGAGGGGAAGATCGACGCGCTCATCCGCGATCTGGCCGAGGAACACGACGCCACGCTCGTGACGAGCGACGTCGTCCAGAGCGAGGTCGCGAAGGCCAAGGGCCTCGACGTGGTCTACCTCGAACCCCGCGGCCGCGACACCGAGTCGCTGGACATCGAACAGTTCTTCGACGAGACGACGATGAGCCTCCACCTCAAGGTCGGGGTCGCGCCGATGGCCAAGCGCGGCGAGATCGGCGACATGCACTACGAGACCATCGACGAGACGGTCTCGACGGAGACCGACCTCAAGGAGTGGGCCCAGGACATCGAGAACTCCGCCCGCGCCAGCGCCGAGGGGTTCGTCGAACTCGACGAACCGGGCATGACCATCGTCCAGTTCGGCCAGTACCGCATCGCCATCGCCCGGCCGCCCTTCGCGGACAAACTGGAGATCACGGCGGTCCGCCCCATCGTCAAGACCGACCTCGACGACTACGACCACGCCGACGAACTGCGCGAGCGCCTGCTCGAACACCAGCGCGGCGTCCTCATCTCGGGGGCGCCCGGCGCCGGCAAATCGACGTTCGCCCAGGCCGTCGCCGAGTTCCTCGCCGACTCCGATTTCGCCGTCAAGACCATGGAGAAACCGCGAGACCTCCAGGTCGGCGACGACATCACCCAGTACACCGAGCTGGCGGGGTCGATGGCCAAGACCGCCGACTCGCTGCTGATGGTCCGGCCGGACTACACCATCTACGACGAGGTGCGCAAGACCGACGACTTCGAGGTGTTCGCGGACATGCGACTCGCGGGCGTCGGCATGGTCGGCGTCGTCCACGCGACACGGGCCATCGACGCGCTCCAGCGCCTCGTGGGCCGGGTCGAACTCGGGATGATCCCGCAGGTCGTCGACACCGTCGTCTACATCGACGCCGGCGAGGTCGACACCGTCTACGACGTGACCACCGAGGTCAAGGTGCCCGAGGGCCTGATGGAGGAGGACCTGGCGCGCCCGGTCATCATGATTCGCGACTTCGAGACCGGCCAGCCGGCATACGAAATCTACACGTTCAACCGCCAGGTCGTCACCGTGCCCCTGGGCGAGAACGCCCAGGACGGGAGTGCGGGCGCCGAGAGCGGTACCGAACGCATCGCCAAGCAGGAGGTCGAACGGGAGATCCGCTCGATCGCCCACGGCCACGTCGAGGTGACGATCAAGAACCCCAACACCGCCGTCGTCTACGTCGAAGACGACGACATTTCCCAGGTCATCGGCAAGGGCGGCGGTCGGATCACCGACGTGGAGAATCGCCTGGGTATCGACATCGACGTGCGTACGCTCGACGAGCGCCCCCAGAGCGCGTCCGGCGGTCCCGGTGGGAGTGGTGGCGGTGATTCGAGCGGGTCCGGCGGCGGTGCGGGCGGCGGCGAGATCGTCACTCCCGAGATCACCTCTCGACACGTCCTCATTCCCATGAACGGCTACGAGGGCGATACCGTCGAGGTCCAGGCCGACGGCGAGTACCTGTTCACCGCCACCGTCTCCCGCGGCGGCGAGGTGCAGGTCTCCCGTGGCTCGGCCATCGCCGAGGAACTGGAGCAGGCCATCGACCGCGGCAAGACGATCACCGTCAGCCCGTCGTAGCGGGTTCCCGTCGACGCGCCCGGTTCGTGTGTGTGTGTTGTCGCGGTGGTTTCTGTTCGATTCGGTGTGGAACGCTCTCGAGTGAACGCGACTGCAGACGACAACGGACGATGAAAGCCCTCGGTCCGCTCGCTCTGAATCGACTCGAGTCCGGTCGACAACGGATGATGAAAGCCCTCGGTCCGCTCGCTCTGAATCGACTCGAGTCCGGTCGACAACGGATGATGAAAGCCCTCGGTCCGCTCGCGGTCGCTGAGACGGGATATCCGCGCTCTCAGCACCGCCCGCGCGGATAGTGCCCGCTCAGACGACCACGCAAACGCGAGCGCACCTCGCCCTTTCAGTCCGCCAGGAGCGCACAGCACCGCAGACGCCACGAGCCTCCCCAGCCGATTCGCTCACTCCGTTCGCTCATCCCTCGCGCGGCTTCGTCGCGCGCATGAAAGCGCGCGACAGCACGCGCCAACCGCACCGCTAAGTACCTGCCCTACACCGTGCGTCGGGGGCCGAGCCACCGAACGCTGAAGGCGCACGCGAGTCGAGGGCGAGCATGGGCAACCGACTGTTCGTCAGCGTCGACCTCGACGGGCTCGCCGACGGGATCGCGGCCGTCCAGGACCGGTTTTCGGGCGCATCGGGACTGAACTTCGTCGACCCCGAGGGGGCCCACGTCACGCTCAAATTCCTCGGTGACACTGACCCCGACCGACTCGACGACCTCACCGACGAACTCGCGTCGGCAGTCGACGACGCGGGTGTCGACCCCTTCGAGTGCGAGTTCGGCGGGCTGGGTGTGTTCCCGAGTCTCGACTACATCAGCGTGGTCTGGGTCGGAACCCGCTCTGGGGGTGAAGAGCTGACGCGCCTGCACGAGGCCGTCGAGGAGCGGACGACGACGATGGGCTTCGACGCCGAGGACCACGACTTCACCCCCCACGTCACGATCGGGCGGATGGACCACGCGGGCGGGAAGGAACTCGTACAGGAACGGGTCCGCGAGGACGACCCCGGCGTGGGGCGGCTCGCGGTCGAAGAGATACGGGTGAAAGAGAGCGTGCTGGGGCCCGACGGGCCGACGTACGACACCGTCGAGCGACTTCCGCTGTAGCGGAGCGTCGAGGCGTGAGCGGCCGGAACTACAGCGCGGGGAGACCACCGGGCAGGACGCGCGCGGCGACGTATCCCTCGCCGTCGGCGGCGGGCGAGAGTTCCATCCGGACGGTCGAACCGGGCGCCACCCCGTCGAGTCGACCCGCGACGAGGCCGTCCAGACAGCCGACGACCGTCCGCTCGGTCCCCTCCGGCGTCTCGACGGTCATCCGGCCGGTCGCGCCCATCGGATTCACGATTCGGTGGGGGCGCGCCCCCGTCTCCCCGTCGGCCGCCTTCACGTCGGTCGTGCGCGTCTCGGTCGTTGACATACGGTTTTATTTCGCGAACCAGTATTTATACTTCACCGCATAGGTGTTCGACCGTTCATAATGGATATAAGGGCCATTGATCACGACGTGACACGCCGTGTCCGACGGCGGAAACCGTCCCGTCTCCCTCCGATTTACGCCACCCGTCCGCTTTAGGTCTCCCAAAAACAATCAGATTCGTGATAACTCTTAAGGACGCGGTCGGCGTAGTGCCGACTAGGAATGGTCGAGTTCGGGAATCTCGCGCTGGTGTTCGTCGCGGGGCTGTTGACGGCGCTGGCGACGGGGCTGGGCGCGGTCCCATTCTTCCTGGTCGAGGACATCTCCGAGCGGTGGAACGTGGTGCTGTGGGGGCTGGCTTCGGGTATCATGGTCGCGGCGTCGCTGTTCGGGCTGATCAGGGAAGGGCTGGCGGTCGTCGACGGGGGGCTCGTCGACGCCGCGATCGCCATCGGACCGGGCGTGCTCGTCGGCGTCCTGCTGGTGATCGTCGCCCACGAACTGCTGGCAGACGCGGAGTTCGACGCCAAGGACTACGAACAGGCCGACTTCCGGAAACTGGTGCTCATCCTCGGGATCCTGACGGTCCACAGTTTTCCGGAAGGTGTCGCGGTGGGCGTCTCCTTCGCCGAGCTGGGGATCGACGACCCGAGCCTGGCGACGGTCGCGTTCGGGGGCCTGACGCTGCCGGTTCTGGCGGTGTTCATGACCGTCGCCATCTCGATCCACAACGTTCCGGAGGGCGTGGCGATCTCCATCCCGCTGCGGTCGATGGGCGTCAGCGAGTGGCGGATGGCGTGGTGGGCCGTCTTCTCCAGCCTGCCCCAGCCGCTGGGGGCCGTGATCGCCTACTACTTCGTGACGCTGGCCGAGCAGTTTCTCCCCTTCGGCTTCGGGTTCGCCGCGGGCGCGATGGTGTACCTCGTCGCAACCGAGTTCGTGCCCGAGGCGCTGGAACGCGGTTCGGACCTGCCCGGTGGCGGCCGCCGAGAACTCCTCGGCGGGATCGCCGCCGGCGTGCTCGTGATGGTCCCGCTCGCGTTCGCCTGATCCGCTCGTCCTCACGTTCACCCGATCTGCTCGCACTCACACGGATCGAGTGGACGGGTACGGCGTCGTGGTCGGGCGGTGAGCGGTCGCGGGCAAAAGGAACAGGAATTTAAGCGCCGGGGCGGAAGGGGGTGACACTATGGGTAAGAAGTCGAAATCCAAGAAGAAGCGCCTGGGGAAACTCGAGCGCCAGAACACGCGCGTTCCGCCGTGGGTCATGCTCAAGACGGACCGAAACGTCGAACGCAACCCGAAGCGGCGTCACTGGCGCCGTAGCGACACGGACGAATGAGCGCCGGAGACTTCGAGGAGCGGGTCGTGACCGTCCCGCTCCGCGACGTGAAGGCCGCGCCGAACGACGAGCAGGCCGACAAGGCCATGTCCATCGTCCGCGAGCACCTCGCCAAGCACTTCGCCGTCGACGGCGACGCCATCCGTCTGGACCCCTCGGTCAACGAGGCCGTGTGGGCCAACGGCCGCTCGAACCCGCCGCGCAAGCTGCGCGTTCGCGCCGCCCGCTTCGAGGAAGACGGCGAGCACGTCGTCGAAGCCGAGACCGCAGAGTAGACTTGCTCCGCGCGGCCTTCTCCGGTTCGGCGTACGTCGGCGTCTTCGCACGCGCGACAGACGATTGTCTGCTCGTCCGCCCGGACGTGGACGACGAGCTCCGCGAGGGCCTGGCCGACGAACTCGACGTCCCGGCCGTCCCGACGACGGTCGGCGGCTCGGGCACCGTCGGCGCGCTGGCGACCGGCAACGAAAACGGGCTGCTCGTCAGCAGCCGCGTCCGCGATCGCGAGCGCGAGGCGATCGCCGAGGCGACCGGGCTCCCGATCGCCGAACTCCCCGGCCGGATCAACGCCGCCGGCAACGTCGTCCTCGCCAACGACAGCGGTGCGTACGTCCACCCGGACCTCTCGGAGTCGGCCGTCCGCGCGGTCGAAGACGGGCTGGACGTGCCCGTCGAACAGGGCGTCTTCGCCGGGTCGCGCACCGTCGGCACCGCGGCGGTCGCGACCAACGACGGCGTGCTCTGTCACCCCGACGCGACCGACGCCGAGCTCGACTTCCTCGAGGACCTACTGGACGTGCCCGCCGACATCGGCACCGTCAACTACGGCGCCCCGCTGGTCGGCTCGGGCCTGGTCGCCAACGACCACGGCTACGTCGTCGGCCAGGACACCACCGGCCCGGAACTGGGTCGTATCGAATCGGCGCTGGGCTACATCGACTAGCCCGTCGGCGGTCGCCGCCGACCGCCCGCCGAGCCACGTTCCTTCCCCCCGGAGAGCGACGAGTACGCCCACCAGTTCCTCCTCGCACGGCAGCAGTGCCGACCGGCGCAGTCGGTGTCCGACGGACGCGGCGACGGCGGCGAGAGTTCGTTGCGGAAGGTACTTCCCGCTCGCTCTCCCAGCGGGACACATGAGTGAGTTCACAGTCACCGGGCAGTGGAGCGCCCGAGACGGTTGGCAGCCCTTCGAGAAGGAGATCGAGGCGGTAAACGAGAACGTCGCGCGCGAGCACGTCCTCGCGGAGTTCGGCTCGAAGCACGGACTCAAGCGTACGCAGGTCGAGATCGAGGGGGTCGACGCATGAGCCTCGGTGGCGGCGGCGGCGGCCAGCAGCAACTCCAGCAGATCGCCCAGGAGATCGAGCAGATCGAGGAGCAGATCGAGGCCATGGAAGCGGAGATCGAGGGCCTTCAGGACGAGAAACAGGAGATGAACGAGGCCATGGAGGCCATCGAAGCCATCGAATCCGGCGACACCGTGCAGGTGCCGCTGGGCGGCGACGCGTTCCTCCGCGCGGAGATCCAGGACATCGACGAGGTCATCGTCGAGTTCGGCGCCGGCTACGCCGCCGAGCAGGAGCAGGACGACGCCGTCGACATCCTCGAGAACAAGCAGGACACGCTCGACGAGCGCGTCGAGGAGATCCGCTCGGACATCGCCGAGCTGGAGACCGAGAGCGAGGAGCTCGAACAGCAGGCCCAGCAGATGCAGCAACAGCAGATGCAGCAGATGCAGCAGATGCAGCAGCAGGACGACGAGTAAGGCCCGATGTTCGACGGACTGAAAGAGAAACTCGGCCGCTTCAGCGACGACGTCGAGGAGGACGTCGACGAGGAAGCGGTCGACGAGGAAGCCGACGGAGCCGAACCCGACGAGGCCGAAGCTAGCGACGCGTCCGCCGAGGCGACCGACGAAGCGTCGGTCGAAGCGGACGCGGCGGACGCCGAAGCCGCCGAGCCGGCCGAACCCGACCCGGAGCCGTCTGACGCCGACGGACCGACCGAGGCTGGTGACGCCGAGGAAGCCGGATCCGGGGAAGACGTCGAGGACGCCGATGCGGACGAAGACGAGGACGACGGCCGGAGCCTCGGCGAGCGGGCGAAGCTGTTCGCGACCGGCAAGACGGTCATCGACGAGGACGACCTGCAGGACCACCTCGACGATCTGGAACTCGCGTTGCTCCAGAGCGACGTGGAGATGGGGGTCGCACAGGAGATCCTCGACGGCGTCGAACAGAACCTCGTCGGCGACACGCGTCGGCGGCTGTCCTCGACGGGCAACCTCGTCCGGGACGCGCTGCGCGAGGCGCTGTACGACGTGATCAGCGTCGGACAGTTCGACTTCGACGAGCGGGTCGCCGAGGCCGACGCGCCGGTGGTCATCATCTTTACCGGCGTCAACGGCGTCGGGAAGACGACGACGATCGCCAAGCTCTCGCGGTACTTCGAAGAGCGCGGGCAGTCGACGGTGCTGGCCAACGGCGACACCTACCGCGCCGGCGCCAACGAGCAGCTCCAGCAACACGCCGAGGCGCTCGACAAGCGGGTCATCTCCCACGAGCAGGGGTCGGACCCCGCCGCGGTCATCTACGACGCCGTCGAGTACGCGAAGGCCAACGACGTGGACGTGGTGCTGGGCGACACGGCCGGTCGACTCCACACCTCCGACGGGCTGATGGACCAGCTCTCGAAGATCGACCGGGTCATCGACCCGGACATGACGCTGTTCGTCGACGAGGCCGTCGCCGGTCAGGACGCCGTCAACCGCGCCCGCGAGTTCGACGACGCCGCCGAGATCGACGGCGCGGTGCTGACGAAGGCCGACGCCGACCCGCAGGGCGGCGCGGCCATCTCGATCGCCCACGTCACTGGCAAGCCGATCCTCTTTCTCGGGACTGGCCAGGACTACGGCGACCTCGACCCGTTCGACCCGGAGGACATCGTCGACCAGCTCCTCGGCGAGGAGTAGTCGCTCCGTCAACGGGCGGCGCCGACCCGTCCCTCGTCGTCGACGACCGTCCGCTCGGCGGACTCGACCGTGTCCTCCAGCAGAATCGCCGCCGGCACACGGTACGCAGTAACCACTCTCGTAGAACCAGTTCGCACCGCCGGCGGACGAACGTCCGGCCTACTCGTCGCGCTCGTCGGAGAGGTGCTCCCACACCTCGGCGCAGCCACAGCCGTCCTCGACGCCGTCGAGGTGCGAGGTGTCGACCTCGCGTTCGTCGTCCGGTTCGACCTGCTCTTCCTCGGCCACCTGCACGTTCTCGGAGTCGCTCATTCGGTTGTCCGATCACAAGACTCCGGCCCACATAAGGACGAACTTCGGCGCACCCTTCGCCGTCGCTGCCGCAAACAGGCAACATGATCCGGTTCGGCCGCCCTCGGAACACCGGAAAACCCCCGGAATACACCCTGGTGACGGGGTGAGACGAGTTATTCGGTCACATGACACGACGACGGGCCGGCCGATCGGGCACCGACCTCGACTGGACGGCCGCTAGTGCCGACGCAGCGGAGACACCGACGCCACAGGGCGTCCCTGATAGCGGCAATCTAAGTGGGGTTTCGCGCAGCCGTGGCAGCGCTGACCGACACGGTGAGCTACAGAACCACGGGTCGTGTGAACTGACGTCACGCACGCGGTCGTCGCGCGACGGGAGACAGGAGATGTACGTCAGGAACAGACCGGCCCGCGGTACACGGAGGGATCGGCCATGAACGCTGCCAGGCCGAGCGGTGACAGGCCCGCACTCGGCACCGAGAGGTGGTCACCGTGAACGCGGTCGAAGAGTGGAAACAGGAGAAACACCCGTTGGACGTGGTCGAGGACGTGAAGGCCTACGCCGCGGAGGGGCTGTCGTTCGAAGAGATCGAGCAGCGGGCCGGCGAGGGCGAGTGGGAGCGGTTGAAGTGGGCCGGCATGTACGGCCACGGCGTTCACGACGGCTACTTCACGATGCGGACCACGGTCCCCGGTGGCCGGCTCACGCCCGAGCAGGCAGAGGTGATCGGCGAGGTGGCGGCGGAGTACGCCACCGCGCTCGAGGAGTCCGGCGGCGAGGAGCAAAACGCCGTCTGGGGCGACGCCTTCCTCGACGTTACGACCCGCCAGGACGTACAGATGCACTGGATCGAGCTCGAGGACGTGCCCGAAATCTGGGCGAGATACGACGAGGTCGACCTGACGACGATCCAGGGGTGTGGTGACTCCGCACGAAACGTCCTCGGTTGTCCGGTCGCTGGCCTCGACGGTCACGAGTGTTTCGACGCCCAGCCGCAGATCGCCGACATCGGTTTCGGCGGCGAGACGGTCGACGTCGACGACCCCGAGGGCACCACCAACGAAGACGAGGACAACATCGTCGAGGCCATGCACTTCGGCCTCGGCGGCTCGCTGGGGTCGGACAACGAGTTCCTCGACTGGGTCGAGACCGCGGTGCCCGCCGATGCGGTGATCCCGGCCATCGAGGCGCTGTTCGCGGCCTACGTCGACGAACGCGACGACGGCGAGCGGTTCTACGAGTGGACTCGTCGCGTCGGGAACGACCGCTTGCGAACGGTTATGCAGCGGACCGACGCGAACGTCTCGGGAGGCGTCGCCCGTGGGAACTGACCCGCGGGACTGCCACCGGTGCGACTGCGCGCCGGACGACGAGGGGACCGAACATCAACAGGTCGCGCCCGCCGACGCGGCGCCCGAACTCGCCGAGGACGGACGCGATCCCGACGAGCGCGACGATGCCGACCGCGACGACTCGCGATTGCTGACCGACGGGGGCAGCGACGAACCGATCCCGAGCGTTCCGGACGCGAGTTGGTCGACCGACGGGGACTGCGGTTGCGGGAGGTCCTGTGGCTGTGATGGACGCTCGCCGTCGCGTGAGTCGTCTTCCGGAGTAACAGCGTCGCGAGTTCGGAGACGACGTAACTCGACGTCACGAGCGGTCGATACGGCAGGTCGCCGGACCGGATCCCGTCGAACACCGCCCGTACGGTCTCGTGACGGGGCGCGTTCTCCACGAAGTGCGCGTAGAAGGCGCTGATGTTCACGAACAGCGGCGTCGCGGATCGCCGACTCATTCTTCGGGCGTACCGTACACGACGTCGTCGATATCGTCGCCGAGACGCTCACGACGAGACCGCGAGCGGACGCGACCGTCTTCGATCGCTGCCTCGACCTCGTCGGTTCCGTCGCTCCAGATACCGGCGACCTCCGTCCACGATCGTTCGCCCACCAAACGCTTCCCCACGTCGCTGAAGCTCTCTCCCTCGCGCTTCTCCGCCGCGAGGCGCTCGTACGCCTCCTCGGCGAGCGAGATCGTCTTGGTGGTCATCGATAACAGCCGTGTGCGTATCTACGTAAATCGTCGGGCCTTCACGGCGACATCACCGGCGAGTTGGCATCCGACCGTCCCGTAGTCGGCGTATCTGCCCGTGTGCAGCCAAGATCGATCAGGAGAAAACCTAACTGTCGGCCGAGTGTCGACCCCCTCGTGGCTGGGGACGAACAGGTACCGAAGGGAGACGAGACCGGCGACATCGCGGTCGACCGGATGGTCGCCGCGGTCGAGACCGACTGGACAGTCCGCGAAGCGACCGAGATCGACGACGGCGGCAACCTGACGGTCGCTCTCGCGGTCGATACGGGCGACGGCGTCCGCGAGTGCGTTCTCAAGGCGACCGACGACGAGAGCGGGGGCGGAAACCTCGCGGCCGAGGCGAAGCTCCTCCGCTTGCTCGGCGGCGAGACGACCGTCCCCGTCCCGGAGGTGTACGGCGTCGTCGACGGCCAGTCGGACCTGTCGACCCCCTTCTTTCTCATGGAGCGAGCCGACGGCGCCCCGCTTCCGGCGGACGCGTCGGAAATCCCCGACGACGAGATGGCCGACTACGCCCGACAGGTGGGGCGGGCGCTCGCCGAGGTCCACGACCTCGACGCGTTCGACGGTTTCGGCCCGGTCGTCGACGCCGGACGCGCCGATACTGCCGACCTAGGCGGGACGCGACCGCTGGCCCGGGAGTACGAGCTGGCGCTCGACGACCCGCGCGATTCGTGGGAAGCGCAACTGGCGGCGACGGCCGAGCGGATGCTCGACGGACTCGCGGACGGCCGATTCGACGATATCGTACCCGACCTTCGAGCGGCGATCGACCGACGCCAGCGGCGTCTCGACCTCTCGGGGTCGCCTGTGCTCGCCCGGATCGACCACAATCTCGGGAACCTGGCCGTCAACCGCGAGTCGCAGACAGTGACCGGCCTGCTGGACTGGGGACTCGCTCGCACGACTGACCCGGAGTACGACCTCGCCTGCGCCGAGCAGGGTCTGTGTGGGCTGACGTCGCTCGATTCGAAGCGACGGGGCCTCATCCGCTCCGCGCTGTACGAGGGGTACCGGGCGGTCGGACGGCTCCCCGACGATGCGGCGTTCGAGGCGCGACGGCGCCTCTACGTGCTCGTGTTCCACGCTGCGAACATGAACTGGGTCTCCGGCTGGATCACGCCTGACATCGCCGAGGAAGTCGAACGGGAGTTCCGCGAGTTCGTCGCCGAAGTAGTGTGACTGGCGAGCGCCGACCGACGAGCGCCGACCGGCCGCCGCCACAGTTTTCGTCCGGTCCCCCGTCATGGACTCACGCATGACAGACGACGACACACCCGAGTACGTCATCCCACCGGGCGGCGGCGTCCCGTGGATGGATTTCACCACCGACGAGACCCACCGCCCGCCCGAGCGCGACCTCGCGATCACCGACGTCTCGACGATGGTCCTGCAGGGGAACTTCCCGTGGGGGATCGTAAAAGTCGAGACCGACGCCGGAATCGTCGGTTACGGCGAGGTCCACGGCGACGGCCCGAACGACCCCGGACGCCTCGAAGGACAGAACCCCCTCGATATCGAGCGGGTGCGCGACGTGATGTGGGAGCCCGGCCCCGGCGTCGAGATGGCGCTGTGGGACATCAAGGGCAAGGTGCTTGACGTCCCCGTCTACGAGTTGTTGGGCGGAAAGTACCGGGACGCGGTCCGGGTGTACTGCGACACTCACGGCGGCGAGTCGCTCGGCGAGGCCCAGTCCGGCACGGTCGACCCCCGCGAGGTCTACACACCGGAGTCGTACGCCGAGGCCGCCCGCGAGGTCGTCGACGCGGGCTTCGACGCGCTGAAATTCGATCTGGACGTGCGCACCCACGCCGACGTGGACACCGCCGCCCGCCGGCTGGACAACGCCGCCATCGAACACAAGGCCTCGCTCGTCGAGGCCGTCCGCGAGGAGATCGGGTACGACGTGGACCTGGGCTTCGACCTGCACTGGAACTTCACCGTCGAGACCGCCACGCGACTCGCGAACGAACTCGAACCGTACGACTTGGGGTGGCTCGAAGACCCAGTGCCCCCCCGGAAGTACGACGCCCACCGCCGGGTCCGGGAAGCGACCAGTTGCCCGATCATGACCGGCGAGAACCTCCGGGACCCCGGCGAGTTCAAAGAGATGCTCGACGCGGAGGGGCTGGACGTGGCCGCGCCGGACCCGCACAACTGCGGCGGGCTCCGTGACTTCCGGCGGATCGCCACGCTCTGTGACCTGGAAGGGGTGCCCATCGTCGCTCACAACATCCAGGGCCCGGTCGGAACCGTGGCGGCCGCCCACGCCGCCGCCTCGGTCCCGAACTTCGTCGCCCTGGAGTACCACGCCTTCGACGTGCCGTGGTTCGAGGACCTGGTCTCCCGCACCGGCGAGGACGGCGACGTCATCGAGGACGGCCAGATCGACCTCCCCGAGGGGCCCGGTCTCGGGATCGAGATCGACTTCGACGTGGCCGAGCGATACCTCGTCGACGGCGAGGAACTCGTCTGAACGGCACGGGCTCACGGCGACCCGGGGGACCACCCCCGCTCACATCTCCGAGCGCTTGACCAGCGCGTAGACGAGCAGCGCCGAGAGGACGACGCTGAGATACGCCTCACTGGCGGCCAGCACCTCGGCGAGCCGGCCCTCGGGGCCGAGGAAGCCGTAGCCGATGGTGGTGTAGGAGATGTAGCTGAAGCGGGCCACGTCGAACAGCGTCGCCAGCCCGTCCGTCGTGAACGCCTCCGCGACGGACAGCTGGCCCGCCGCGGTCAGGAACGGGCCGCCGCCGAACGCGTAGAACGGCACGTACAGCAGCGGCGCGAGGACGAACGCGAAGCCGATCCGGATGGGCCGCATCCCGTGGCCGCAGGTGACCCCGAGAAAGTAGTTCTCGGCGGCGCGGCCGAGGTTCTTGGTCCGGGTCCACGTCGCGGCCGAGTCGTCGCGGGCGACTTCGAGGTTCTTCGCGCGGCTGTACTGCTGGCGCTTGACGCGGAACTCGCCGGCGACCTTCATGTCGCCGACGGCGGCGGCGCTCTGTTTGGCCTTGAGGTAGGTGGTCTCGGTCACCTCGGGCGTCATCGCCAGCTCGTAGTCGGGGTCGGCGTCGGGCGGTTCGTGGAACTCGTGGATCGCCCAGGCGTTGCGGTCGAGGTACTCCCGGTGGGCGCTGAAGTCGAACTCGTGGCCGTCGAACTCGGTGAACTCAGTGCGACAGAACCGGAAGAAATCCAGCAGGCGACGGTGGTCCTCGTCGGCCGCGGCGACCAACTCCACGTCGCCCAGACTCGCGAGGGTCAGGTCGTAGCGCACCCAGTTCTCGGCGGGCTGGGCGATGCGGCCGGAGACGATCTTCGCGCGGGTGAAATCGACCCAGGCGTCGCCGTCGACCTGGCTGGCCTCGAAGTCGATGCGCTCGGAGAAGCTGGCGCCGCTGAAGTCGATCTCGCCGCCGAAGGTGGTGTCGACGAAGTTCGCCGACGTGACCTCGGCGTTGTGGAAGTCGGCGTCGGCGCCGAAGTGGGCGCCCTCGAAGGTCAGGTCGTCCTCCAGGAAGTTGGCGCCGCCGGTGAACTCCGCGCCGCGGAAGACGGCGCGGGCGGCGAACTCGACCGCCGAGAAGTCGGCGTCCTCCCGGAACCGCGCCTCGTCGAAGTCCGTCTCGGCCGCGAAGCGAGCGTCGGCGAACGTCGCGTCGGCGTCGAACTCCGCCTCCTCGAAGTGTACGCGCCCCTCGAAGGCCACCTCGGCGAAGGTGACGAACCGGAAGCGGGCGTGGCGGAAGTCGGCGTCGCCGCCGAACGTCGAGCCGGCGAAAGTGGCGTCCTCGTCGAGCGCGCGCTCGCGGCCGGAGAAGGCCGCCCCGCGGAAATCGGCGTCGCCGGTGAAGGCCACGTCGGCGAACCCGGTGTCGCCGCCGAAGCGGGCCTCGTCGAAGTCGGCGAACGCCTCGAAGACCGCCTCGTCGAACTCGGCGTCGCCGTCGAAGCTGGCCTCCTGAAAGTTCGCCTCGTCGGCGAAGGTCGCTCGCTCGAAGTGGGTGAAGCCGAACTCGGCCTGCCGGAAGTCCGCCAGGTCCGCGAAGGTGGCGCCGGTGAAGCTCGTGTTGTCGTCGAGGAGATTCGAGTCGCCGTAGAACTCGGCAGCCCGGGCCTCGACGACTCCATCGAAGGTCGCGCCGTCGAACGTCACGTCGTTGGCGAACGTCGACTCGTCGACGTCGAACCGACCTTCGAAGGTCGCGCCGTCGAACTCTACGTCGCCGGCGAACCTCGCCTCGAAGGCCTCGAAGTCGCCGGTGACGGTCGCGCCGTCGGCGAGGACCGCCTCCTCGACGTGGGCCTCGTCGAAGGTCACGTCGCCGAGCGTCGCGTCGTCCAGCCGGAGCGGCAGGCGGATCGTCGCGAACCGCGCCGACAACGACGCGACCGTCGCCCCCCGGAGGTCGACCGGGTGGCGGTCGGCCCCGTCCACGGTCAGCCGGTCCAGTTCGATGGCCGGCAGTTCGACGCCCCGCAAGTCCTTCGCGTCGGCGTCGCCCTCCCGGACGACCGTCAGGAACGCCGCCCGCACGTCGTCGTCGGAGACCCCCCGCTCGGCCCGCTCGTCGGGCGAGCAGCGAAGCACCTCGGTGGCCGCCTCCACGTCGCCTCCGGCGTCGCCCACCCCGTTCGCCGCCTCGAAGGCCTCGACCGCACCGCGCTCCGAGCTCCCGTCCCCTCTACCTGTCATGTTTTCTCACACGAGAAGCACGGAACATAAATATTGCTGACGCTGACGGCCTCGTCCGGCCGGCTCAGTCGGTCGGCTGGCCGGTCCGGTCCGCGCGGCGTCGCGCGTCGCCGTCGGTCGCGTCCGCGAGCGCTCCGCCGGGAACGGACGCGAAGGTCGTCTTCGTGTACAGCGCGAGGTCGAACTCGGGGTATGTGTGAAAGGTCTCGTAGCCGTCGGGAGCGAGGTCGATCGTGGTGTAGGCGTCCTCGCCGAACCGATAGGACACGTCGAACGCGCCGTCCGCGGGGAACGCCCTGAGCGGGCGGCGCTCGACGCGCGTCGCACAGGCCAGCCCGTCGGCCGCGTAGGTGAGGCGACGGCGACCGTCCGAACCGCCGGTGCCGTCGGCCGCGGGCTCCGACGGATCGGCGTCGTCCACCGTCGGCCCGTCGAGGCGCAGCGTCGTCGCGCCGTCGGCGTCGACGGGGTCGCAGGTGGACAGCTCGTGGAAGTCGTAGGCAGGGGCGCTGACGTAGTGGGAACTGCCGACGACGCGGAAGGTGAACTCGGCGCCGAGCAGCTCGCGGGTCAGCGAGTCGAACACGCGCACGTCGTCGTCGGGCGGGGCGTCGCCGTAGACGAACTGGAGGGTCTCGGATGTCATGGGTCGACGATCACGTCGTAGTTGGGGTCGAAGACGCTGTTCGGTTCGACGCCGCGGTAGGCCGGGATCGGCCGCCAGTCCAGTCGCTCGAAGCGGTCGGCGACGGCGTCGAGGTAGTCGCTGCGGGCGCGGGAGACGTTCGGTTTCGGTGCCGGGCCGTCCGAAAGCAGGTAGAACCGCTCGCCGCGTTCCAGCTCGTCGTCGCCGTCCGGGTCCTCGTACACCGAGTAGGGGAGATACCGGTCGAAGCCGGCCTCGCGGACGGTCTCGACGTACACCTTGTGGTGCTGGGGGAACCAGTACTTCGAGTACGCCCAGGTGGCGACGACCCCGCGGTCGGTCAGGTGGCCCCGGAGCAGGCGGTAGAACTCCGTCGAGTACAGCGACAGGGCGTCGTCGCTGCGAGCGCCCGGCACGTCCAGCAGGACCAGGTCGTAGCGCCGCTCGGTGCCGCGGAGGTAGTTGTAGGCGTCGCCGACGGTGGTGTTCAGGCGGTCGTACTCGAAGGCGTCGTCGTTGTAGCGGGCGAAGCGCGACTCGTTTCGCGAGTACGCGAGAAACTCCCCGTCGATGTCGACCTGGTCGACGCTCACCTCGTAGTCGCGCAGGCGGTCGACGGCGATGTAGTCGCCGCCGCCGACGAGCAACACGTCGAACGACGCGTTCCCGGCCGTCTCCGGGTCGGTGCGTGCAGTGTCGGTCCCGTCGGAGCCGGTCCGGGCGACGTCGCTCGCCCGCCCGTCTGACCCCGGGCTCGCGCGGACGGTCCCCGACCGGTCGACGTAGGCCGACAGCGGCACGTCGACGAGGCCGGCGTGGTAGGAGTCGACCCAGCTCTCACAGAGCTGGATCGCGCCGTCGAGGCGGAGACAGGTCTCCGTACCGGGGTCGCCGGCCACGTCGCGGCGGTAGGTGGTGATCCGCTGGTAGCGGGTGCGTTCGAAGCCGGTGACGGTCACTTCGGCCTTACCGGGCTGGTACTCGCTCTCGATGCGGTCGCCCATGTACGCGCCGGTGACCGTCCGGTCGACGACACCGGCGTTGGCGACCAGCCCGCCGTAGGTGCCGGTCAGCAGCAGTCCCGCGAGGACGACCCCGCGCCACCGCGCCAGCGAGAACGACCGGTCGGCGCCGCGGGCGGCCGGCGCCCGAGCCGACCACGCCGCGAACGCCAGCGCGGCGAGCCCGTTCAGCAGTCCGAGCACCAGCACGGACACGACGAGGCCGTAGCGGGGGTACAGGACCAGCGCGTAGACGACCGTCCCGGCGAGGCCGCCGAGGTAGTCGACGCCCAGCACCTCCGAGAACGACCGCCCCTCCGCCTCGGAGACCGAGAAGAACACACCGAGGACGCCGCGGACGACCCTTCGGGGGTAGACGCCACCGAGCGCGGCGAACAGCGTCTCTTCGCGGTGCTCGACCAGCTCGTTCAACAGCGGAATCTCGAACCCAGAGAGCACGCCGACGACCAGGATCGGCACGTGGGCGAGCCCGAGCGTCAGCGGCTCCTTCAGCGCGAGCCGACCGACGGTCAGGGTCACGTCGGGGAACGCGTTCAGCGCGATCATGAACCCCGCGCCGGCGGGGCCGGCCAGCGCGAGGTACACCTCCGTCCGGAGGAAGTTCCCCGCGGGGTCGTCGAGGTGGGCCGAGAGGAAGGATCCGACGCCCATCGAGAACAGGTACAGGCCGATGGTGATCGAGTAGCGCAGGACCGTGCCGCCGTAGAACACCGTCAGCAGCTCCGAGTAGACCAGTTCGTAGGCGATCGAGCAGAACGCGACGACGAAGGTGAGCCCGAGCAACAGTCGCCGGTCGGTGAGGCGAGGACCCGAAGACAGCGACGGCTCGTCGTCGGCTGAACGGCCCGGTGGTGCGTCCGCCCGGCCGGCGTCGTCGTCGCTGTCGCGGACCATCGGGGTCAGTGGCTCACACTCTGGGCTTGACGTACCAGGCCTTGTCCATCTGCGCGCCGCCGAGACCGCTGTCGACCTCCATGTCGACGGCCTGCCAGCCGTAGTTCGTCGAGCCGTCCGCGGAGACCAGTTCCGTCCCGACCCGGTACCAGCCCTCGCGGACGGCGTCGCCGGGCGAGACCCCGGTGAGGTCGGCCGTCAGGTCGGCGCCGCCCTCCGGGTCGTCCCAGGTCTCGTCCCAGGACACCGACCCGGGACCGGGTCCCGGCGCGTCGTTCTCGTACTCGTCGTCGGTCCCCAGGTAGGCGACGCCGAGCGTCGCGACCGAGGCGTCGGCCATCCGCAACTCGTCGTCGTGGTCGTCCCGCCAGTCGTCGCTGTAGGCCCCGCCGTGCCAGATGGCCCACCCGTGGCGCGAGTGTTTCGGTGCCGAGGAGTAGCCGCCGGTGCCGCGACCGGCGGCGCCCTTTGCCGCGCGAGCGCGACCGACCGGAAGGAGCGCGGCGACCGCCCCGCCGCCGAGGTTGCTCTGGTTCTGCCGGCGCGTCTCGATCTCGATCTCGGACAGCAACTGGATCTGCAGCGTCGTCTCTTGGAGGGCGACGTCCGCGAACACGTCGGACTTTCTGGGCGGCGGGGAGTTGCTCCCCCCGGTCCCAAGGCAGCCGGTCAGCGCCGCACCGACCGCCAGCCCGGCACTGCCGCGTACGAAGCTTCTGCGCTTCATACCAACTATCGCATCGGCGATCGACCAAGTATCTTTATATTATCGTTTCACCTGTGGGAAACGTTCGGCGGCCGTCGAACCGGCGGACGGTGGGATGGGATTCAAGTGGAGACCCCCGGTAGGGTGACGATACCTGAGTTCACAATGAGCGATACCTCCGACGCCAGCACCGAGCGCTACTCCGGCGACGTGCGACTCGCCGGCAGTCACGAGGCGCCGGTCGGTCTCCGCGGCGCCGCGGACGTGTTCGTCGGTCCCGACGGCGTCGCCGGGACCCTCCGCCTGGCCGACGCCGAGTACGTCTACACGGACGTCGTCCCACCCGGCGACGGCGGGAACGACCCCACCGAGAGCGCTCCCGACGCGGCGACCGAAGTCACGGGCGACATCGAGGACGGCTACGTCGAGGGTGCCACCGGCGACGTCGTGATCCGGGGCGTCGAAGACGTGTTCGTCGCGGGCGGCGCCGCCGAGGCGATAGACCCGGCGGGTGCCGAGCAGGTGTTCCACGACGGCGCCGCGACGCCGACCGCGGATCCGGCGGGCTACGACGTGACCGTCACCGGCTGGGACCACACCCGCGACGCTCGCGACCCGCGCGACGGCGTGAGCGTCCGCGGCGCGAAAAACACCGTCGAGGTGACCGAGGGCAAACACGACCTGACCGTCTACGTCGTCGGCTGGGACAACGAGGTCCGCATCGAGGGACGAGGCGTCGACGCCACCGTCTTCTTCGTCGGCCGCGACAACCGCGTGAGCGTCGGTCCGTACGTCTCCGTCACGACCGCCGCCGAGAGCGGTTTCGACAACGTCGTCGACTCGGACCCCGTCCCGCCCGAGGCCGTCGTCCAGACCTCGAAAGAGGAGGCCCACGCCGACGCGACGATCGGCCGCCACCGCATCACCTGGCAGGAGCCCGCCCCCGACAAGGACTGGTGTCCCAACTGCGGGGAGGACGCCGACGCCGTCATCGCGCGCCGCCAGAAGGACGCCCTGTTCCTGTTCGGGACCGCCGTCCGCACCTACGACGACGGCGGCGTCTCCTACGAGTGCGAACGCTGTAGTCGCCACGTCGCCGGCGACGTGGCCCTCGACGCCGACGAGCGGCGGGACGCGCTGCGGTAGCGCCGTCCGAACGGCGAAGACGCGCTCCCGCGGGACCGCTCCCGGCGAGATCGGCGGCGATCCGAACCCTGAAAGGCGCCGCTCGGCTCCACCCCGGTATGGAGGTGTACGCGCGGCTGGGCTACCTGCTCGCGCTGTTGCTCGCCGGCGTCGCCGCCCGTCGAGTCGGCCTGCTGACCGAGCGCCGGACGGGGTGGCTCAACGACATCGCCTTCTACGTCGCCCTGCCCGCGCTCGTCTTCTCCTCGACGTACGACCGCCCGCTGGGCGAACTCGTCTCGCCGGCGCTGGTCGGCGGTGTCCTGCTGGTGTTCGCGACCGTCATCGGCGTCGCCTGGCTGGTTCACGGCCGCCGCGCCTCCCGGGGCCAGCGCAGCGTCGCCGTCGTCCAGTCCTATCACTCGAATCTCGGATTCCTCGGACTCCCCCTGGTGGAGGCGACGCTCGGCGGCGCCGCGAGCGGGACCGCCGCGGTCGTCCTCGGCATCGGCGTGCTCGTCCAGACGCCGCTCACCGTGGGCTCGCTGATCGCCATCAACGACGCCGACGCCGCGGTCGCCGACGAACTCCGCGGCGTCGTCACCAACCCCGTTCTGATCGCGCTCGTCGCCGGCCTCGCCGTTTCGACGGCCGGCTTCGGGGTCCCCACCATTGCGGCGACCGGGCTCGGTGCCGTCTCCGAACTGGCCTTGCCCGTCGCGCTGCTGTGTGTCGGCGCTTCGCTCGAAGTCGTCGACGCCGACGTGGACTACGGGCTGACGGGCACGGTCGTCGCGACGAAGATCGGCCTGATGCCCGCCGTCGCCTGGGTGGTGTTCACCCTGCTGGCCGTCGACGCCACCGCCGCGACCGCCGTCGTCGTCATGCTCGGGATGCCCTCCGCGGTTTCGACGTACGTCTACGCGACGGAGTTGGGCGGCGACGCCCAGTTGGCCTCGCTCAACGTCTTCGCGACCACGCTCGCCTCGCTGGGGACCGTCGGCGTCATCCTGCAAGTGATGGGGTAGCGGGCCGCCTCACCCCGCCCGACTTTATCAGCGCCGGCGCCCCATCGACGACCATGGGCTACCACCACGTCGACCCCGACGACCTCGATTCGACGCCGGACTACCCCTGCGACCGCCGCGAGATCTCCGACGCGGCGGAACTGGCGGCGCTGCACCTCGCGACCTACGAGATGGCGCCCGGCGAGCAACTCCCCCGGGTGTACCACTACCACGACAGCCGCGAGGAGGCCTTCTACGTGATTTCGGGGACGCTGCACGTCGAGACGCCGGAGGCGGAGTTCGTCGTCGAGGAAAGCGAGGTGTTCGTCGCCGAACCGGAGAGCCCCCACCGCGCGTACAATCCCGAAGACGCCGAGGAGTCCGTTCGTGTGCTGGGGACCGGCGCGCCGAAGTCGGATATCGCCCACCCGTACGACCCCGACGACGAGGAGTGAGCGGCGTCAGTGGCTGGGTCAGCCGACGAGGACGACGTACAGCACGAACAGCACGACGAGGAGGCCGACCAGCAGGACGCCCGGGGTCCGGGGGAAGCGATCGGTCGCCATCGTCGTCCGCGGGTCGGTACGGTCTGCCATACCCGAGGTAGGCGCCGTCGGCGAATAAGGATGTCGACGATCGGAGGGATCACCGGTCGGGGACCGGGTCGCGCAGGTCTCGGCGGGACAGGGTACCCTTTTGCCCCCGCCGGTCGCAGGTGCGCGTATGACGAACAAACACGAGATCCAGCAGCGCATCGTCGACAGCGGCGTGACGGCGGTCCTGCGGGGTATCGACGAGGACGACATCGTGCCGGTCGCCGAGGCCGTCCACGAGGGCGGAGTCACGGCCCTGGAGGTCACGGCCGACGCGACGCGCTGCAGCGAGATGATCGCAGACGTGGACCGCGCGATGGAGGGCACCGACGCCATCGTCGGCGCCGGAACCGTGATGGACGCCGCCGCCGCCCGGAACGTCATCGAGGCCGGCGCGGAGTTCGTCCTCGCGCCCAACCTCAACGAGGACGTGATCGACGTCTGCAACCGCGCGGGCGTCGTCTGCATCCCCGGCGTGATGACGCCGACCGAGGCCGCCGAGGCGATGGAGGCCGGCGCGGACATCCTGAAGATGTTCCCGGCCTCGACCGTGGGTCCAGGCCACATCTCCGCGCTCCAGGGGCCGCTGGGCGACGTGCCGATCATGCCGACCGGCGGCGTCTCCACCGACAACGTCGCCGACTACTTCGACGCCGGTGCGGTCGCAGTGGGCGCGGGCTCGGCGCTCGTGGACTACGACGCCATCGCGAGCGACGACTGGGACGGCGTCCGCGAGTCGGCGGCGGCGTTCGTCGAGGCCGTCGAAGCGGCCCGGTCGTAGACGAGAGCGTCGGTGGGTTCGCGGTGCGTCGCCAGCGCGGCCCGGGTCGTCAGCGCTAAGAGGGGCGAGCGACCACCACGACCCATGGGAGACCGGTCGCTCGACGACTTTCTGGACGGCGACGGCGGTGGCGACGACAGTGAGGGGTCGCCGGACGGACCCGCGGAAGCGGGCGACGACTCGGTTGACTCGGAGATCGACGACCGTGCGGGAGTCGACACTGGCGCCGACGACGGGACCGATGGGAACGACGGCGGAGACGAGGGTGAAACCGAGGAAGACAGCGAAGCTGACGAGGACGACGGTGTCCGCGTCGACCCGGCGACCGTCGAGCCGGCCGAAGCGACCTACACGTGGAGCGGCGACGGCGACGCCTGCGCGGCCTGCGGCGAGACGGTCGAGCGACGCTGGCGGAGCGACGACGGCTTGGTCTGTCCGGACTGCAAGGAGTGGTGACGGCGCGCCGTGAGAGGTGCGTTCTGCTCACGTATCGGTGGTTTCGGGTCGGAGAGTCGCGGAATGAAGGCGAATGAGAGCGACCACACTCACTGGGGACAGCACGCGATGAACGCCCTCGGCGCGCTCGCGGTCGCTCTGTCGGATATTCTCGCTCCCTACGGTCGCTCGAATAGCGCCGACAGAGACGACGCTACTCCGTCGCGAGCGCACCTCGCCCGTTCAGTCCACCAGAAGACTCGCTTCGCTCGGCAGGACACCAGGACCACAACGACAACCGCCCCGTACAGCACCGCAGACGGCCACTTACCTCCCCAGCCGACTCACTCGGTCGCTGCGCTCGCTCGTTCGTCCCTCGCACGGCTTCGACTCGCGGCCTCACTGTCGTTCGGCACGCTCGTCAGCGCGCGCCACCGCGATCGCTCACTCTCTCACCTGTATTGAGCGTCCGCCGAGCGAAGCGAGGCGGTTCCCCGGTCGCGACCTCAGGGAGCGACCGGCCTTTTTCACCCATGTTTTTGCCGGAGGGGTACCCGCAGCGGCCGGAGGCCGCGAGGATACCCCTCCGGGAAAAAGATGGGGAACAAACGTTACTTATCTCCGGCCGTAAGGCACGATACCGAACGTCCCGTGGGATGTCGTCCCACTCTCAGTCGCCGCCGGGTGTGGAGCGCGACGGCGGCGCGTCGGAGCCGTAGCCACCAATGACAGATACAGACACCACAGTCTCCGGTCGCCAGGAGAGTACCGTCGAAGACGTAGACGACGCCCAGGCGGTGGTCTCGCGGGTCGTCGACAACGTCGAACAGGTGATCGTCGGCCACCACAGCGAGATCGAACACATCCTCACCGCTCTGCTCGGGCGCGGACACATCCTGCTGGAGGACGTGCCCGGCGTGGGCAAGACGATGCTCGCTCGCGCTGTCTCCCGGTCGTTCGACGGCTCGTTCAAGCGCGTCCAGTTCACGCCGGACCTGCTGCCCTCGGACGTGACCGGCGTCAACGTCTACAACCAGGAGACCGAGACCTTCGAGTTCCGCCCCGGTCCCGTCTTCGCCAACGTCGTCCTCGGCGACGAGATCAACCGCGCGCCGCCGAAGACCCAGTCGGCGCTGTTGGAGGCCATGGAGGAAGACCAGGTCACCGTCGACGGTGAGACCCACGGCTTGCCTCGCCCCTTTACCGTCATCGCGACCCAGAACACCGTCGAACGCGACCGCACCTACGAGCTGCCGATGGCCGAACTCGACCGGTTCATGAAGAAGCTGCACCTGGGCTACCCCGGTCGCGACGAGGAGACGGAGATGCTGGACCGGATGGTCGGCCACCACCCTATCGACGAACTCACATCGGTGGCGACGCTGGACGACCTCCGACGTGCGCGCGAGACCGCCGCGAACGTCACCGTCGAAGAGAGCGTCCGCGCGTACGTGACGCGCCTGTCGCAGTTCACCCGCCGTCACGCCGAGCTCGGCGTGAGTCCGCGGGGTGGCCTCGCCGTGCTCCGCGCGGCCCAGGGACGGGCCATTCTGGAGGGGCGGAACTACGTCATCCCGGACGACGTCCAGACCGAGGCCGAGGTCGTCTTCCCGCATCGCATCCGGACGAGTACGGACGAGACGACGCCGCGGGCCGTCGTCGAGAACGCGCTCGAATCCGTCCGCGTCGAGTAATGAAGCTGACACGCAGGGGCTACGGCGTCCTGGGCGTGGTCGTCCTCGCGGAGGCGCTGGCGCTGACGTACGGCGCCCGGGCGCTCAACGCCATCGCCGCACCCGCGGTCGTGGTCCTGCTGGCCTCGGCGGTCCAGTTGTGGCGCACGCCGGCGCCGACGGCCGAGCGTGACCGCGTCCCGGCCGGTTTCCCCGGCGATACCCGCGAGGTGACCGTCGACGTCGACGGCGGCGGGGTCGCCGAGATCGACGAGACCGTGCCCGAGGGGCTCGACGCCGAGGACGCGCGCGCCGAGGCGTCGCTCCCGACGACGTTCGCCTACTCGCTGACCTGTGTCGAGCGGGGGCGTCACAAACTGGGCCCGCTGACCGTTCGGGTCCGAGACATGCTGGGGCTGGTCGAGCGGACCACCCCGGCCGGGTCGACGGCGCGCGTGCTCGTCTACCCGCCGGTGTATCGGGTCGGTGGCCGCGAGGCGATCCTCCGGCACGTCCTCGAGCGCTCGGAGGTCGAGCGTCAGGAGTTCGACTCCATCCGCGAGTACGCACCGGGCGACCCGCTCCGGGACGTCCACTGGAAGTCGACGGCCAAGTCGCCCGACGAGATCTACGTCACCGAGTTCGCCGACAACCGCGTCGAGGACGACGACGTCACTATCGCGGCGGTCGGAGACGCCGGCTCGATCGACGAGATGGCGTCGGCGGCTGCGAGCGTCGCCGTCATGGCGCTGGAGGCCGGCCTGGCCGTCGAACTCCGGCTTCCCGACGCCCACGTCCGGTTGGGTCGGGGTGACGGCCACCGCCAGCGACTGCTCGGCGCCCTCGCCCAGACGGACACCGACTTCACCTCGCCGTTCGAGACGTACACGCTCGAGGACGACGTGCTCGCCGACGCCGACGTAGTGGTTCGGAGCGACGCCGACGGCGTCACCCTCGCCTTCGGCGCCGACGAGCGCGACTTCGAGGCGGTCACGGCCAGTCGCGAGAACCCACTGTCGGCCCGGGGGGTCGGATCGTGAGCACCGAGACCCGCGCGGCCGACGCCGCGCTCGACCTGGAGGGTGTCGACCCGGTCAGAGCCGTCGCGCTCGGCGGGATCGGCCTGCTGATCGCGGCCTACGGCTCCGTCTTCTATCATTTCATCGACGTGACGGGCGAGCCGCTGGCGTTTCTCGTCCTCGGGGCGGCGACGCTGGGTGCGGCGACGCTGCTCGCGCGGTCGTTGCGGCTGCGCTGGGCGGCGGTCGTCGCGGTCGGGCTGCTGGTGATCGGGCTGGGGCTGTACATCGTCAGCCTGCCGCGCCAGCCGCCGCTGGTCCCGCTGATCACCGACGCCGTCGCGCTGATGACCGGGCGGTCGCTGTTGCAGGTGACCAACGTCGACCTGTGGGTACTCGGGGTCGCGCCCGGTCCGCTCTTTCTGACGTGGTATCTCGCCGTGCGCCGGCGGTACGTCGGCGGCGTCGCCGCCGGCGGGGCGACGCTCGGATTCCTCGTGCTGACCGGTGACGCCTCGAACGTGACGACGCTCGTCGGCGTCGTCGGCGGCATCGTCGCGGTCGCAGTGGGCGACATGGACCGCCGGGGTGATTCACTGCGAGCGGCCGAGCCGCTGGCGGTCCTGCTGGCGGCGCTGATCGTCCTCTCGGCGGTCGCGCCGGTCGTCCCCGCCGGCCCCTCGCGGACCGCCGACACCTGGTCGAGCTTCCAGACGGGCGGCCCGGGCGGCAGCGTCGAGGCGAACCTCGTCGAGGCCGACAGTCAGCTGGGCATCGCGGGGAACCTCTCGCTGTCGCCGGAAGTGCGGTTCCGCGTCGAGAGCGACGCGGAGTCCTACTGGAAGGTCGGGAGCTACGACCGCTACACCGGTGACGGCTGGATCCGTACCGGGAGCAGCTACTCCTACAGCGGTCGCATTCAGGGACCGCCGGGCCAGAGCCGGGCGGTCGGCCAGACCGTCACCGCTATCGACGAGATCAGCGTTCTACCGGCGGCCTGGAAGCCCGTCGATATCGACGGGAGCGTGTCCGACCGTGCACGCGTGACCGACCTCGACGGCCTGGAACTCGACGGATCGCTGGCTCGCGGCGAGCGCTACAGCGTCACCAGTCGCGTCCCGGTCGCGAGCGCGCGCGACCTGCGGTCGGCCGGTACCGACTACCCCTCGGCGGTCGCCGAGCGGTTCACGCGACTGCCTTCGAGCACGCCCGACCGCGTCGCCGAGCGGACCGCCCGGATCACCGCTCGCGCCGACAGTCCTTACGCGACCGCGCGGGTCGTCGAGCGGTGGCTGGAGAACAACAAGAACTACTCGCTCGACGTGGAGCGACCGCGCGGGAACACCGCCGACGAGTTCCTCTTCGAGCGCAACGCCGGCTACTGCACCTACTTCGCGACGACGATGGTCACGATGCTGCGGACCCAGGACATCCCGGCGCGGATGGCCGTCGGCTACACGCCCGGCGAGCGCGTCGCCGAGGACGAGTGGGTCGTCCGCGGCTACGACGCCCACGCCTGGGTGGAGGTGTACTTCCCCGACGTGGGATGGGTGCGGTTCGACCCGACGCCGGCCGGCCCCCGTGAGGCCGCCGAACAGGGCGAACTCGCCGACGCCCGCGCGAACAACCGCACCGACATCGACACCAACGACACCGGAAGCGCCGAGTGGACGCCGACCCCGACGGCCACCCCCGCGCCGCTCACCCCGCGGGCCGAGCAGCCCGTCCAGGACGCCCCCGGTCGGGTCACCGTCCCAGACCGGATCACCCGCCCCGGCGGCGGTCCAACGGGCAACGTGACCGCCGCGAACGTCACCATCACGAGCCCGCCGACGAACGCACCCAGTGGCGGCGACGCCGACGAGGGCGACGACGGTGCCGCGGGTCCGTTCGGCGGCCGTCCGCCCACCCGCGCGGAGGCGACGCTGGCGACCATCGTCCTCGTCGGCGCGGTCGTCGCGCTCAGGCGGACGGGCGTCACTGGTCGGCTCTACCGGGCGGTCTGGCTGCGCTACCAGCCGACCAAAGACCCCGAAACCGACGCCGAGCGGGCGTTCGACCGCCTGGAGTACGTCCTCGCCGAGCGCCACCGCCCGCGCCGACCCGAGGAGACCCCCCGACAGTACCTCGCGTCCATCGGTGCCGACGAGCGGGCCGCCCAGGTCGCGGCCGTCCGCGAGCGCGCGAAGTACGCCGGCCGGGTCACGCGCGAGGAAGCCGACGAGGCGGTCGACCTGGTCGACGACATTGTCGGGTGGCGCGGCGCCTAGGTCCCAGGCCGACGTGGCGCCCGTCGGAACGGGGGCGGCCCCGACCGCCCGGGCGACGACCGTGGGAGGTCCCGACAGTGTTTAATAGGTCCATTTCGTAGGCGGATGCGTAATGTCGGAAGTCTGCTCGCTGAACAAGGCGAGTACGCCGCACGACCTCAGCCACAGCCCGTCAACCACCGCGACCGAACGCGCGGGTCAGTATGTCTGAGGTCTGCTCCACGTGTGGACTGCCCCAGGAGCTCTGCGTCTGCGAGGACGTGGCCAAGGACTCCCAGGAGATCAGCGTCCGCATCGACGAGCGCAGATACGGGAAAGAGGTAACGATCATCGAGGGATTCGACCCGAAGGACGTCGACATGAGTAGCCTCTCGTCGGACCTGAAGTCGAAGTTCGCCTGCGGGGGGACCGTCGAGGACGGCGCCATCGAGCTCCAGGGTAACCACACTGGACGCGTCGAGGACTTCCTTCGAGACAAGGGCTTCAACGTCGCCTAACCCCCCCTCGTGGTCTCGTAATCGCGGACGGATAGCACGTTTTGGCCCGTCTCTCGGGTCCGATCGTTTTCACACCGCCGAGTCGTCGCTGAACTGCGAGCGACAGTGCCCCTGTCTCGACGGCACGTCTCGCCTCACCACTCCGCTCGCGTGCCTATCGTTCAAAGAGTTTTTTCGTCTCACACAGTCATTTGCGTAGACGAGACAGAGATAGAATATGAACCGTAGGGAGTTGCTTGTCGCTACCTGTGCATCGATGGCCGGAGTTGCTGGTTGTTCAAGTGATGCAACGGGGCCGGGGACTTCCACCGTCACACCGACGCTACTCTCCAAGTACGATTGCCCACCACACGATTCATATTCAGAGGCCGCTGTCTGCTCACATACTGTCGAGACAGGGTCTGCGAGCGCCTCTCTCCGCCCATCACAAACTACGGTGGACGCGTCAACGGGAACGGTTGAACTGACGCTTCACAACGAATCGTCGACCGAACTGGAGTTCAACCCATACCAGTGGTCCATAATGAAGAGATCGTCCGCTGGATGGTACCCGATTGAGAAACGCTCATCTGGTAATGGACAACTGACGCTCTCGCCCGGTGAAACGCATACGTGGACTTTTGGAGAAGTCGTGGATTTCATCAACGAGGAAGCAACTGTGGACACAGGAACGTACACAGCAGGTATCAACGTCCCAAACCCCAACGGTCCAGACTGGATACGATGTATCGCGCTATTCCGTCTCGTCTGAATTATCTACAGACTGTACTGAGCATCCGCGCGCCGTAGGCGCGCGGTTCTACGCGGACGAGGACGAAGGCCGAGTCCGCGCTTTTTCACCCATGTTTTTGCCGTCCGGGTTCCCCGCAGGCGCGCGAAGCGCGCCGAGGAAACCCGGACGGCAAAAAGATGGTTTAGAAGAACTGGAAGAGGTCGTCGCGCTCGGCCTCGTGGAGGTGGTGGCGGACGGCCTCGGTCATGGGCTCGATGGACCCGCGCTTGGCGGAGATGGGGGCGACCGTCTCCTGCCACTGCTTCCAGGGCGGGTAGAGGCCGAGGCGGTCGCAGAGCTCGTCCAGTCGCTCGTCGCGGTCGTCGACCTTGTCCATCTTGTTGACGGCGACGACGACGGGGACGTCGACGTCCCGCAGGAAGTGGAACATCTCCACGTCGTAGGGAACCTCGTCGGGGCCGGAGTGGCGGTCGATGATGTCGACGGCGGCCTTGCCGTCGACGACGAGGACGGCGGTCAGAATTTTGTCGGCGTTGTCCTCGATGTAGCGGACGATGTCGGTCTTGGTCTGTTCACGCACGTCTTCGGGGACGCCCTCCATGAAGCCGAAGCCGGGCAGATCGGTGAGCACGAAGTCGGGGCCGGCCCAGTCGAAGTGGTTGGGCGAGCGAGTGACGCCCGGGCGCTGGCCGGTGTCGAAGGTGTGGCCGGTGAGCTCGCGCATGAGCGTCGACTTGCCGACGTTGGACCGGCCGACGAGGACGACCTCGGCGTCGCGGTCCGGACGTGACTCGAACATGGGAACCCGTACAGCGGGCGTGTGGAAAAGGAACGCGTTCGAGCGCGGCCGGCGGAGGATCGGAGCGGTCGCCGACCGTTCCGATCAGCAAACCTAAACGACAGCCGCCCGGAGAATGGGGTGCATGCGCCGCCGTGAATACCTCCGTTCCGCAGTCGGCGCTGCCGGTCTCGCAGGGATCGCGGGAAGCGCCCTGACCGCCGCCGGCAGCGACGACGACGCATCGCCCTCCTCCCAGACGACCGCGACGCCGACGGCGACAGCGCCGGTGAGCGACACGGCGACCGCCGACGGCGACGGCTTCGAGCCGCTGGCCCGCCTCGACGTGTCCAACGGGCAGGCCGGCTACCAGACCACCGAGGCGGTGATGGAGCCCTCTGGCCGGTACGCCTTCGCCTCGCGGATCGACGGCTTCTACGTCGTCGACTGCGCCGACCCCGAGAACCCCGAAGTGGTCGGGACCTACACCGGGATCACCGGCTCGGGCGGCCGCTCGATCACGGGCTTCTACGACATCAAGTACAACCGGGGTCGACTGATGCTGGCGACCTCGCGAGCGGCCGGTTCGTTCCGCGGGATCGCCATCTACGACGTGTCCGACCCGACCGACCCGCGGCCGATGAAGACCTACGAGACGACCTACACGATCCACAACTCCGATCTGCACGGCGAGTACGCCTACCTGACCGACGGGCGCGAACTCGACGTCGTCCACGTGGCGCCCGACGAGCCCGAGTCGGTCGCGCGGTGGTCCCCTGCCGACTACGACGCGGGGTACGCCGAGCTATCGGGGAACCTGGTGAACCTCCACGATATGTACGTTCAGGACGAGCGGGCGTACCTGGCCTACTGGGACGCCGGCGGGTGGATCCTCGACGTGTCCGACCCCGCGAATCCCGAGTACGTCGGCCACGGGTCGGAGTACTCCCTCTCGGAGCTACAGGACGTGAGCGGGAGCGAGACGATCGAGTACGCACTCGAACCGGAGGGCAACGCCCACTACGTCCAGCCCGACGACGACGGCGACCTGCTCGCGGTCGGCGGCGAGAGCTGGAACATCGAAAGCGGCGTCGACGACGACGAGTCCGCCGAGGCGGACTTGGGCGGCCCCAGCGGGATCGTCCTCTACGACATCACCGACCCCGCCAGCCCCGAGCGGCTGACGGAGATCGAGCCGCCCGCACCGCCCGAGGGCGAGACCGCCCGCCGCAACGGCGGCTTCTGGACCACATCGCACAACTTCGAGATCGTCGGCGACTACTGCTACTCGTCGTGGTACCGCGGTGGCGTGAAGGTCCACGACATCTCCGACCCGGCGAACCCGGAGGAGCTGGCCCACTGGATGGACGGCGACCGCGCGAGCGTCTGGACGGCGCAGGTCGGCGTCCCCGGCGACTTCTTTATCGCGACGAGCTTCCGACACCCGACCGAGCGAGGCGGCCCGGGCGGGTTCTACACCTTCCCGGACCCCACCGACAACGGTGCGACGGTGACGCCCTCCGGCGCCGAGGTCGACCTGCCGACTGGCACCGCTCGACCGGTCGAGACGACGACGTCGGCGGGGACGGCGGCGCCGACCGACGCCCCCACCGACTCGCCGACCGCCACCGCGACGCCGACGAGCCAGCCGACGGGGACCGCCACGCCCACCGACGCGCCGACGGCCACCAGCGGGATGGCCGGCGAGACCGCGACCGCCAGCGGGACGGCGAGCGACACCGCTACCGACGACCCGGCCGCCGGAGCCACCGACACCACCAGCGGCGACGGGGCCGGCCTGGGCGTGCTGTCCGGGCTGGCGGCGCTGGGTATCGGCGCCTGGCGGTTCGGCGAGCGCGACGACGATGAGTGACCGCAGAGCAAGTCGGTCCCACCGGGAAACTGATACCCGTCGACCGCTAGACCGATGACGTGCATCGCCGCCAGTTCCTCCGGGCGGTCGCGGGGACCGCCGCGCTCTCGACGGCCGCCGCTCTGACGGTCCGCGACGGCGACGCTCGCTCTCCCGAGTCGGGTGCGAGCGACGCTGCGAACGCGACCGCCGCGAACGTCGACTCGACCGCGACGGGCACGCCATCCGGGACGCCGACACCGACGCCGACGGAGGCGGTCGCGACCCCCACCACCGGCTACGAACCGATAGGGAGCGTCGCCGTCGAGGGCGCGACGGAGGCGGTCCTGACGCCCGACGGCGAGACGGCGTTCGTCGCGGTCGGCGACGGCTTCGCCGTCCTCGACCTGCGCGACCCGGCGAACCCGACGGTCGTCGCGAGCGAGCGAGGTATCTCGCCGCCGGGCACGACCCGGCGCATGGGCGGGGTCCGGGACGTGAAGTACGACGACGGGCGCCTGCTCGTCGGCGGTCCGGCGGGCTACGACCCCGACAGCTTCTACGGTATCGCGCTGTTCGACGTGTCCGACCCGACGGCCCCGGCGTTCTTGCGAGCCTACGAGACGGCCTATCCGGTTCACAACTGCGACCTCGCGGGCGCGTACGCCTACCTCACCCGGAGCGACCGCGAGGCCAACCCGCTGCTCGTCGTGGACGTGAGTCGCGAGGCGCCCCGCGAGGTCGCCCGCTGGTCGGTGCTCGACCACGACCCGGTCTGGCAGTCGGTCCCACGGCCGCTGCGGACGCTCCACGACGTGTTCGTCCGCGACGGCTTCGCCTATCTCGCCTACTGGGACGCGGGGACGTGGGTCCTCGACGTGTCCGACCCTACCGACCCGGAGTACGTCGCCGACGTGCGCGAACGCGACCCCGAGACGCTGGCCGACCTGGACGGGCTGGCGGTCGCCCGCGAGAGCTCGGAACCGCCCGGCAACGACCACTACGCCGCGACCGATCCGGACGGTTCGCTGCTCGCGGTCGGCAAGGAGAGCTGGAACTCCAACTTCGGGAAGGAGGGCACCACGCCCGGCCCCGGCGACCCCGGCGGTCCGAGCGGGATCGCCATCTACGACGTCGCCGACCCCCGCTCGCCGGAGCATCTCTCGACGATCGACCCGCCGCCGACGGCCGATTCCAACATCAACGGCGTCCGGACGACCGCGCACAACTTCGAACTCGCCGCCGGGCACCTGTACTCGTCGTGGTACCGCGGCGGCGTGGCCGTCCACGACCTGTCGGACCCGGCCGAGCCCGAGCGAGTGCGGTACTTTCGGCGGTCCTCGGCGACGAACTTCTGGACGGCTCGGCTCGCCGCGCCCGGCGGCGCGGTCGTCGCCACCAGCTTCGAGGACCCGTCCGCCCTCGACGCACCCGCGAGGGTCTACACGTTCCCGGACGTGCCCCGGGCGACGCCGACACCCACTCCCCGGCCGACCGACGCGACCACCGTCCCGACCGGGTCGGGCGGTCGACCGGCGACGGAAACGGCCAGCGGTGATGGGGGCGGCGACGGTCGCGGGAACGACGGCGGTGACGGGATCGGGACCGACGCGACCGAGGCGAGTGACGCGACCGCCGGCGACGGCCCGGGGTTCGGCCCCGCCGCGGCGCTCGCCGGACTCGGGATCGGCGCGTGGCGGCTGCTCGGCGGCGAGGGTTCGGCGGAAGAGCGTGGTTGACCCTCAGAGCGCGTTCTCGACGGCGGCGGCGACGCTTCGGGCCTTCTCCGCGAGGGCTTCGGGGACGTGGCCGGCCGCGACGGCGGCGTCGAGTTCGTCGTCGTCGACCCGCTGGACGCGCCCGTCGGCGTGTTTGACCACGTCGACGTGCAGGTCGACGTAGCGGACCACCGATGGGAACACCTCGACCGGGGTGCAGATATTGACGTACGTGCCGCGCTTCTCGCCGTCGTCGCCGCGGTAGACGGTGGGGTACCACCACTTGCCCTCGGTGAGCTTCGTGACGGCCACGTCGCCGGCCTGCTGGTCGACGCCCAGGGCGTCGTAGGTACCGCGGCCGGACATCTGACGCTCGACGACGACGGTGCCGTCGGCGTCCCGACGGGTGACCTCGCCACTGCCCAGCGAGAACATGCGGCCGTCGGGCTTGCCGTGGTCGATGCGGACGCTGTCGCCCGCCATCGGGCCGAACTGTCTGGTCACGGCGTCGAACGGGAACTCCGTCTCGCCGCCGGTTCCGGCGCCGGGACAGACCGCTTCCACGAAGTCGACGGCGGCGCTCGCGCCGTTGGTCGCGGCCTTCGTGCGGTGGTGGCCGGGCATCGTCCCCGTTACGTCGCGCCGGCGGTCGTCGAGGCCGAACCGCGACTCGCGGCCGAACCAGAGCCAGACCGTCGCCTCGCCGGGCCAGTAGCAGTGCGGTGCGGCGTCGTCGGGGTCCGGTGCGTCGTCGAACGCGGCGTCGAGCCCCGTCGCCCGTTCGGTGACCGCTTCGAGAGCGTCGCCGAGTTCGTCCAGCCCCGCGTCGTCGGCCGCCCGGTCCCAGTCGATCCCCCAGCCCTCGGGCGGGTCGACGGGGAGCAGGTCGGCCAGTTCCGGGCCGTTGCCGCCGGGCGAGGAACCGCGGACGAGCGTCGCCAGCCCGGCCTGGACGCGGACGGTCGTGTCCAGCACCGGCCGGCCCGACCCCCACGGCTCGGCGGGTTCGTTCACCTGAACGCGAAGTCGGTCGCCCGCCTCGACGTGGGCCGCCGTCTTCGAATAGGGGAGAAAGCCCTCCGGGTCGGTGCCGGCGACCGACGGGAGCGAGTCACCGTCGGATCCCGACCGGTCCTCGCCGACGGCGTCGCCGCCGAGTTCGACGACCGCACCGCTGCCGAGCGTCTCGGTCACCTCGCCGGCGTAGACTGCGCCCCGCGGCGTCGGATCGCGCCAGGCCAGCGCGTCCGTACCGACCCCGCGACCCGCGTCGAGCGCCGCCGCGACCGCCGCCGTGTCGCCGACGATCCCGACCCCCTGCCGGTCGTCCGTCGTCGAGACCGCGGCACCGGCGGGCGCGACCGCGAACGCGTCGTCGAAGCGGTCGCGGATCGGCGGCGACGCCTGGACGACGGACAGTCCCTCGTCCTCGAACAGCCGCGTCAGCGCCGTCGTGTAGATGCCTCGGACCCGGACGGTCGGTGCGGCGTCGCCGCTCGCGCTCGCCTCGCCGCCGACGTCGGCCCCGTCGTCGCCGCTCATAGCGCGTCTCGGTCGGCCGCGAAGCGGACCCGGTCGTCGACGGTCGGTCCGAGCGACAGTTCGACCACGTCGTCGGAGAGGACCCGACCCCCTTCGACGGGGACGCCCCAGGTGTCGAACCGCAGATACCCGCGGATGTCGTCGGCGTGGGTGAACAGATCGAGGTACTCGACGGCGTGTTCGGGGAACTGTTCGGCCGAGTGGGCCTGGTCCATGTCGGAGTAGACGGTGTCGCGGTCGGTGAAGAACGTTTCGAGGTCGGCGGCGGCCTCGCCGGTCGCCTCGACGACGCGCTCGGAGGCGGCCCGGATCTCATCGGTCGAGAGGCCGGCCTCGCGGAGCGCCGCCTGCGTCCGCTGGTCGAAGTGCATACCCGCGGGTTCACGGGCGGGCCTTGAAAACGTCGCGGTCACGGCTGACGACGGTGGTTCGCAGCCGTCACCAGTGGCAGTCGTCCGTCGACTCGGCGCGGCGCCCCGCTCAGAGCGTCGCCCGGAGGACGAGCACGAGGAACCCGAACATGGCGCCGAAGGCGATGACCGTCTTCGGGTCGATACGGATGGCGTTGCGGTCTTCGGCGTCGAAATACCGGACCAGGCCCGCGCTGGACATCAGTCCGCCGCCGTCGTTGCTGCTCATACCTCTCTCTCCCACTCCCGCCCGCGTAAGCCTTTCGTCCTGACCCCGCACCTCGGGCGGCTCGCGTCGACGGCACACGGACCGCCATCGGCGCCGCCGAAGCTGTCACTCGTGCGACCGTCGGGGCGGCCGATCGGCGGTAGTGGAAACCCTTATCTCTCCGGATTCGCAATTTTCGGTGAACCTATGACAGTCACGCTCAAGGACTTCTACGCCGACTGGTGTGGCCCCTGCAAGACCCAGGACCCGATCCTGGACGACCTCGAAGAGGAGTACGGCGAGGTGGACTTCGAGAAGATCAACGTCGACGAGGAGCAAGACGTCGCCAACGAGTACCACGTCCGCTCGCTGCCGACCCTCATCGTTGAGAACGACGACGGTATCGTCGAGCGATTCGTCGGCGTCACCCAGGCCGACGACATCGAGGACGCGCTCAACCAGGCCTCCGCGTAGTCTGCCCTTCCTGATCTCCGCTTCTCGAACGCGCCGAGCGACAGCGGTAGCGACGCGGCCGCCACCCACCGTCTCAATTTCGAGAACGAAAACGAATTTCAAACGCTACGACGGACGACGGCCATGGTCACGCTCGGACTCGTCGTCGCGGAGTTCTACGAGGAACTCGCGGCGGCGATGGAGGCACAGGCGCGGACGAACGCCGACCGGCGCGACGCCGAGGTCGCCGAACGGGTGGCCGTTCCCGGCGTCTACGACGCGCCGCTGGCGGCCGACCGGCTCGCCCGCCGGGACGATATCGACGCGGTGGTCGTGTTGGGCGTCGTGATCACGGGCGATACCGACCACGACCGAGTGGTCACGCACACGGCCGCACGGCAGTTGAGCGCCGTGAGCGTCGACCGCGATACCCCCGTCACGTTCGGGGTTCAGGGGCCGAACATGAGCGCGGCGGAGGCTCGCGCTCGGATCGAGAAGGGCGCCCGAGCGGTCGACGCGGCCGTCGATCTGGTCGAGGCGTTGCCCGAGACGGTCGAGTAGCGAACTGGTCCGCCGTCAGTGGAACTTCACGCCCACGTCGTGCATCCCCTCGTTGTTCATCGCGATGTTGATCAGCAGGGGCGTCAGGCCCTCGATCTCGGCGGCGTTGGCGATGCCGCCGGCGGAGACCGCGCGCAGGCCCTCGACGCCTTCGGCCAGCGCCGAGACGGTGTCGACGGCGTCCTCGTCGTCGCCGACGACGAGCGTGTCCACGTCCAGCTCGGCGTCGAGGTTCGCGAGGCGGTCGGCGGCGAGGTTGTGGAACGCGCCGACGACGGCCACGTCGTCCGGTGCGGCGCCGGCCGCCAGCGCGGTGACGCTGCCAGCACCGGGTCTGTTGTAGTGCATCCCCTCCTCGTCGCGTTTCATGCCCACGGCGGGCGAGACGAGCACGTCGCCGGCGTCGAGTTCGTCGGCGACGGCCTCGATCGTGTCCGTGAGGTGGTACGCGGGGACTGCGGCGACGACCACGTCGGCGCGGGCTGCGGCCGCGGCGTTCTCGGCGCCGTCGATATCGCTCTCGACGCCGCGGCTGTCGAGTTCGGTCGCGTACTCCTCGGCCTTCTCGTCGGCCCGTTCGGCGTCCCGTGAACCGACGACCACGGTGTGGGACGTGTGGTACGCCCAGCGCAGCGCCAGTCCCTCACCGATGTCGCCAGTTCCGCCGAGTAGTGCGATGTCCATAGCGGACTCTGGGCCGAGATCAGGATAAGGGTTAGCGATTCGGCGAGTGCGGCGGGGTGCTACCGACCGCGGGCCGCCGAGACCGGTCGCGTTCGGCCCCCGCCGCCGAGTCAGTCGCCGTCGAGCAACGCGGGCAGGTCGTTGACGGAGTCGACCACCGCGGTCGCGCCGGCCCGTTCGTACTTCCGACGCCCCGCCTCGCCAGTCAGCCCGCCGGTGAGGACGCCGACGCCGCGATACGTTCGGTCTGGGTCCTCGTCGGCGGCGTTGACCGCCGTCTCGATGTCGTCGAGCGTGTCGCCGACGAACACCACGGAATCGGCGTCGAAGCGCTCGGCGAGGGTCACCAGCGCCCGCGGGTGCGGTTTGCCCTCCTCCCAGTCGTCCATCGTGAAGCGGTGCTCGTCGGGCACGTCGAGTCCGACCCGGCCCAGGGCGACGTCGGCTTCGGGCGCGGGGCGGCCCGTCAGCACGCCCACGTCGTAGCGCGCGTCGAGGGCCGCGGTCGTCTCGCCGTCGAGGATGACCGGTTCGTCTCGGATGTACCCCGGCGTGTCCAGTTCGGGCTCGGCGCCTTCGAACTCGCGGTAGCGGTCGCTCCCGAGGTACAGCTGCTGGAACACCTGCCGGAGGCGGTCGGGGTCCCACTCGTTCATGACGCGTTCGCGCGCCGCGGGACCCAGCGCGTCGAGGACGACCGTCTCGGCCGCCGAGACGCCTCCGCCCGTGGCTGCCACTCGGTCGGTGAACGACGAGAGCGAGAGCGCGAGCCCCTCATCACGCGCCAGCACGTACAGCGCGGCGGCGTACGTGAGCTCCCAGTCGTTGTTGAAGCCGCCAGCGTCCTTGAACTGCTGGATATCGGCTTTTTCGATGGTGTCGCCGTAGACACGGGACACCGACTCGACGATCGCCCGGCGGTAGGAGTCGGCCACGTCGACGAGCACGCCGTCGACGTCGAGCACGACCGCGTCCGCGTTCATCGGTGTCTCCGGGAAAGCGCTCCTGGCAAAAGTCCGTTCCGACTCGAGAGAGCGCGCGACCGGAGTGGAGAGTCCGATGTGTTCGCACGGACGGCGCTTCCGCTACTCGCCGGCGACGAACCCGGAGAAGACGCGCGACTCGATCTTCCGGAGGTGTTCGCCGACGGTCGCGGGCGACACTCCGAGTTCGGCGGCCAGGTCGTCGTGGGTCACCTCGCGGGGGTTCTCGTAGTAGCCGGCTCGCACTGCGGTCGAGAGCACTTCGCGTTGGCGGGCGGTCAGGCGGCCGAACAGCTGGCGGACGCCCGGGTCGTACGCGCCGGTCTCGACCACTTCGACGCTGACCTCCTCGGGGACGCCGTCGAACGCGCCGACGAACGCGCTGGCGTCCCCGACGAGCGTGACCACGGTCGCGCCGTCCGGTTCGGACTCGATCGGCATCTCGACGATCAGCTCCGAACTACGCCGGTACTGCATGAGTCGCCGTATCAGGTCGTCCAGCTCGAAGTGGGTGTAGGCGAACCCCCGGTCGGCGCCCGTCGTCGTGTACTCGATGACGTACGGCGACTCGCCGAGGACCTCGCTGTAGCGGTCGAGCCCCGACCGGATCTCGGACAGCGAGACGCCGGTGTCGCCGTCGATCAGCTCCAGCTGGTGGATCGGGCCGGTGGTGACCGCCGGCTCGTCGGCCACCGCCGCGCCCAGCGGGTGGAACGCGTCGCCCTCCGCGTGGGTCACCCGAACGGTCACGTAGCGCATACCGACCACAGGGGGCCGCGACGGAAAACGCCTACGTATAAATCTACCTCGTATGACTGGCAACAGGAATAGGCCGGACGCGTCCGTATCGACTGGTGCTGGACGGGCACGGTCACGGCGACCCCGGGCGCTCGTCCCACGTCGCCCTGAATCTCCTTCCCTCTCCCGGGGCCGTCGTTCCCTCGCTGACGCCGCCGCTCACCCGCGGTCGGCCGTCTCGTACTCGCGCTCGTGACCCCGCTCGCCAGCCGCGGCGTCGTCGCGATCGCTCCGGCCACCGTTCCCGTCGGCGACACTGTCGTTCCGGTCGATGGCGTCGGCGTCCGCCTCGTCACCGCCGAGTTCGAGCGTGAGCGGACGGGCGATCCGTCGGACCAGCCCGGCGACCTGGGCCGCCATCCCGCCGTCGTCGAGATCGACGGCGCGGAACGCGCTGCCCTCGCGGACGACGACGCCCCGGGACTGGAGTTTCGCGACGGCGGCGTCGATAGACTCGTCGTCGGCGTCGAGCGCCTCGGACAGCTCGCGGCGCGTTCGTGGGCCGTCTTCGAGTACCTCCCGAACCCGCCGGCCGACGTAGTCGTGATACACCTCGCGGCCGGTGGGCTGGTCCTCGGTCGCACCCTCGTGGCGGACCGTCTGGACGGCGTCGAGGACGAACCAGGCGCCGACCAGCAGGAAGGCGACCGGGAACGCGACGACGCTCGGATCCGACAGGGCCATCGCGGCGCCGCCGATCAGCGCGTACACGCCGAACCCCGCGTTTCTGACCGACCGGCGCACGTCGTACACGTCGGTGACGAGTTCGGTCAGTCCGAATATCGCCATCGAGACGGTCGTCGTCACGAACTGCGCGGGGGCGGGGTCGAGCAGATGATAGAGCACGGCGCCGGCGACGAGCCACTGGGCGACCGCCCGGAGCGTCACCTGTTCCCGGAGCGCTTCGCGGAGGGTCTCTGCCATCGCGGTCGTGTTCGCCCACCGAACGGATAGTCCCGTCGGAGCGCCGGGCTCGCCGCTTTCGACTCCGGCGATCGCTCGTGCGGTAGCGCCGCCCGCTCCCGGTCAGTCGTCCGCGCCCGCCTGGTCGCTCGCGGGCTCGCCTAGCCACTCGGGGTCGACCAGCGGCGTCCCGTCGGCCTTCGGTCCCAGTTCGGGGCCGTGCGGGCCGGCGTCGGGGTCGATCCGGCGGCGCTGGCGGTAGTCCGTCGAGCGCTCTACCGGGACCCGGCCGATGGCGTCGATCATCTCGACGTACTCCTCGAACGAGCGCACCTCGCCGTAGGCCCCGCCCGCTCGCTTGGTGATCTCCTCGCTCAGGATGGTGCCCATGAAGTCGTCGGCGCCACAGGAGAGCATCTTCAGCCCTCCCTCGTCACCGTATTTCACCCACGAGGACTGGATGTGCTCGACGTTGTCGAGGAACAGTCGCGAGACGGCGACTAGCAGCTCGTCCTCGTCGGTCGTCGCCCCGGCATCGACCATCCCCTCCTCGTACAGCGGGGTCTCCCGGTGGACAAAGGAGAGGGGGACGAACTCGGTGATCGCGCCCGTCCGCTCCTGTAGCTCGCGGATGCGCTGCAGATGAAGCGCGCGGTGCATCTCGTTTTCGACGTGACCGTACATGATCGTCGCGGTCACGTCGAGGCCGACCGACGCCGCCGCCTCCATCGCCTCGAGCCACTCGTCGGTCCCGATCTTCCCGGGACAGATCACCTCGCGCACCTCGTCGACGAGGATCTCCGCCGCGGTCCCGGGGACCGAGTCCAGCCCCGCCGCTTGCAGCCGGCCGTACACTTCCTCGTAGGACCAGTCGGTGCCGCGACGGCCGTGGTAGGCCTCCTCGGGCGTCATCGAGTGGACGTGGACGCCGCCGACGCTCATGGCTTCGATCTGCTCGCAGTAGGTGCCCGGGTCAACGTCGTACTCCTCGGGCGGGCGGTAGTTCAGGTCGCCGCGGTCGCTCGCTTCCAGGATCGCCCGGTGTTCGTCGTCGAGCGCGAACGCCGGATGGAGGCCCGACACGGAGGTGACCTCGTAGATGCCGCGGTCGACGGCTTCGCGGACGATCTCCCGTGATTCTGCGGGCCGCTTGGTGAACCCGCCGTGGGCCTCGTCGGTGGCCGAGCGGAACTGCTCGGAGCGGTCCTTGAAGTTACAGAACAGGCAGCCGGTGTTGCAAGCGGTGGTGACGTTGTTGTTGAGGTTGGCGACGAAGGTGACTTCCTCGCCGACGACCTCGGCGCGCCGACGGTCGGCGGCTTCGAGGACGAGTTCCTTGCGCCGACGGTCGATCCCGTCGCGTTCGGTGCCCGTGGTCAGTAACTCGACGCCGTCGTCGACGGTAAGCCGGTCGCCCGCCCGCGCCTTCGCCAGCGCGTTCTCGAACGACAGGTCGGTCTCGGGGACGTGCTCGAAGTCGAACTCCCCGCGCGGCACGTTGGTCCGCGGCGCGGCGTCGTCTGCCATTGCACGTTCTCACTGTTGCCAGCGGCATAAGCGGCCGGGAACCGGCCCATGGGCCCGCCGTCCGTGACGACGGGCGACCGTGACGACTCGGTGGCGCCCCGTCGTCGCTCACCCGACGACGCCAGGGAGGAAGGTGACGACCCTCGAGACCTCTTCCAGCACGACCCAGCCGACGAACAGCGCGTACGCGAGCAACAGGGCGGCCGACTCGGGGGTCGACAGTGCGAGGTCCGTCCGGAGGAAGGTGAAGAGGAGGACCGTGGCCAGCGTCAACACCGCGAACAACGGCACGGCGAGTTCGAAGTTGAACGACCACGTGCCCACGATGAGCACCCCCACCGGGATAGCCACGAGCAGGTCGAAGGTGTTCGACCCGAGCACGTTCGCCAGCGACGCCACCCCGCGGTCGTCGCGGGCGGCGCGGATGCTGACGAGCGCGTCGGGCAGGCTCGTCGCCGCGGCGGCGACGGTCGCGCCCATGATGAACTCGCCGATACCGACGGCCGCCCCGATCGCCTCGACCGCCGCGACGAGCTCGTGGACGGCCACGAGGATCACGGCGAGCCCAGCGAGCAGGTACCCCCACTGTCGCCGGGCGTCGATGCCCACGGCGTCGTCGGGGTCGGCCTCGTGGTCGGCGGTGTCCTGGGCCTGGATGAAGATGTACAGCCCGTACAGCGCCAGCGGGATGACCGCGAGGTAGCGCCGCATCTCGCCGGTGATGAACTCCGTCCCCCCGACGGGGTGGTAGATGACCGCCATCGCGAAGGTGATCACCAGCGCCGATACCGCGAGCATGTAGAACTGCGCTTCCTTGTAGACGAGCGTTCGGTTGGCCTCGATGTCCTCGGCCGTCGAGATACCCGCCACCGCGGGGATCACGAGAACGTTGAAGATCGCCGAGCCGACGATCGCACCGGTCCCGAGTCCGAGCGCCCCACCGAGCGCCGAGACGACGACCGTCGCCAGCTCGGGGAAACTCGACCCGACCGCCGCGACCACCGACCCCTGGACGACCTGTGGCAACCCGTAGTACGCCGAGAGCCGCTCGCTCGCCGACTCCAGCCAGGAACTGCCGATCCAGACGGCTCCGGTCGTGACGAGAACGATCCCGACAGCCAGCCCGACGGATTCGACCATCGAACCCAACTGCAGACCCGACGCGCATAGGCGTTTGGACCGCGGACGGGCCGCCGCGTCGAACCGCGGCGCGAGGGTCGGTCGGCCCCGAGTGAGAAACGACTTTGCCGCGGGCGCGAGAGACTCCGCCAATGACCTCTGTCAAGGAGTTCCGGGTGGACGAGCCCGCCACTGCCGACGACCTGGGCCGCGGCGCGTTCGTCTTCACCGACGACTACTCGGTGTTCGACTGGGGGAAGATGCCCGACGAGATCCCCGACAAGGGCGCCTCGCTGTGCACGATGGGCGCGTGCAACTTCGAGTTGCTCGAATCCGAGGGCGTCCCCACCCACTACGAGGGCGTCGCTACCGACGCCACCGACGGGGCAGTCTCGCTGGACGAGGCCCTCGATTCCGGCGCGGCGCCCCGCGAGATGGTCATCGAGCTCACGCAGGTGCCCGACCTGCCGTTCGAGGGCGACGAGAGCGACGACCCCAGCGGCTACGACTACGACGCCTACCACGCCGAGGCCGGCGAGAACTATCTCGTCCCCCTGGAGATCGTCTTTCGCAACCGCGTGCCCGTCGGCTCCTCGCTCCGCAAACGCACCGACCCGGCCGACCACGGCCTCGACCTCGACGCCTGGCCCGACGAGGCCGTCGACCTCGAGGACCCCGTCGTCGAATTCTCCACCAAGTACGAGGAGCAGGACCGCTATCTCTCCCGCGCGGAGGCCGACCGCATCGCCGGCACCGCCGCCGTCGACGCCCTCGAATCGGTCGCCCGCGAGGTCGACCGGGTCGTCACCGACCACGCCGAAGACGCCGGTCTGACCCACGAGGACGGCAAGATCGAGTGTCTGTACTACGAGGGCGAGATCCGCGTCGCCGACGTGGTCGGCACCTTCGACGAGAACCGGTTCTCCTACGGCGACCAGCAGGTCTCGAAGGAGGTCGTCCGACAGTACCACAAGCGCACCCAGCCCGAGTGGGTCGAGGCGGTCTCCGCGGCCAAGGCCGAGGCCGACGAGCGCGGCGTCGCCGACTGGAAGTCCCTCTGTGACCACCGGCCCGAACCGCTCGACGACCGCGTGATCGAAGCCGCCCGTGACCTCTACTGCGCCGGTACCAACGCCTACGTCGGCCGCGACGCCTTCGACGCGCCGTCGCTCGAGGCCGCCGTCGTGACCGTCGGGGACCTCTGAGGACCGGACGGGTCGACCGATGACGCCGAGATCCGTACGAACCGACCGATGAGGACGGACCCGGACTCGAAGCGGCGGACGACACGTCCGCCCGAGACCGACGACCGGTTCGCCGCCCCGATCCGCGGGGCCGCCATCGACGCGGAGACGCGTTGCGGTCACTACGACGACGCGGTCGACGTGGTCGCTATCCGTTTTTCCTGCTGTGACTGCTACTACCCCTGTTTCCGGTGTCACGACGCCGTCACCGACCACGACGCCGAACGGATCTCCCGCGACGCGTTCGACGAGCCGTCGGTGCTCTGTGGTGTCTGCGGCGCGACGCTCTCCGTCCGAGCGTACCTCGACTGCGAGGACACCTGTCCGGCCTGCGACGCGGCGTTCAACCCCGGTTGCCGTCGCCACCGGGACCGCTACTTCGCGGTCGGGGAGTGAGTACGGGCGGCTCTCGGATTCGAGGACTGGACGCCGCCCGACTCCGTAGCTTCAAGTCCGGTGAGGGGACCAACGGGTCCCGTGACCTGAGTGCCGTCGCGGGGCGTTCCGCGGGAGCGCGACACGCCGCCCCGCGAGCCGTTGTGTCGCCTGTTCGCCACGAGCGGTCGACCGTGCCGTCAGTCGTCGGCTTCGGCCTCGGGCTCGTCGTCGTCCTGTCCAGCGACGAACTCACCGAGGCCGTCGATCGGCCGGTCGGGGTTAGCCTGGTCCAGATCCCGGGGCGCGCCCAGTTGCGCGTCGGTGTCCTCGGGGTCACGTAGCTTCGTCCGTCCGCGGTGGACGGTCACCTCGTCGGTGAGGTGCAGGTCGATGGCCTCCAGCAGCGCTTCGGCCTCCAGCGGCTGGCCGATCTCCTGGAGCTCCTCTTCGGTCGCGTCGTCGGGGACGTTGAACGCCCGTTGGGTGATGACCGGGCCCTGATCGAGGTCCGTGGTCACGTAGTGGGCGGTGACGCCCGCGATGCGGACGCCCTCCTCGATGGCTTGCATGTACGCCGACGCGCCGGGGAACGCGGGCAACAGCGACGGGTGGACGTTGATGATGCGGTCCTCGTAGCGGAAGACGACGTCCGGACTGAGGATGCGCATGTACCGCGCCAGCACGACCAGGTCGGTGTCGTACTCCGCGAGCAACTCGAGCAGTTCGCCCTCGTCGGGCGTGCCCTTCTCGTCGCCGATGTCGTGGAAGGGCACGTCGTACTTCTCGGCGAGCGGTTCCAGATCGGAGTGGTTGCCGATGACGACCTCCACGTCGGCGCCGAGGTTGCCGCTGGCCCACGCCTCGAAGATCGCCTCCAGGCAGTGGGATTCCTTGGTGACGAGGACGGCGATCTGCTGGGTCTCGCGGTCGGCGGGGAACCGAACTTGCACGTCGACGCCCAGGTCGTCGCCGAGGTCGTGGAGGTTCTCCCGCAGGGTCTCCTCCTTGACGATCATCTCAGAGGTGTCGACCCGCATGGTCATGCGGAAGACGCCCTCTCGGACCGCCTGGTCGAGGTCTTCGATGTTGATGTTTCGCTCGAAGAGCGTCGAGGTGATCTCCGCGATGAGCCCCGTGTCGTCGTCGCCGACGACGACGATTTCGGTCAGGTCGCTGGTCACGGCGACCACCGTCGGGACGCCGGCGATCGGGTGTGCGAACGGACAGTCATCGGATAGCGCTGACGGGCGTCTGTGCCTAAAGCGTTCTCGTCCCGCGCGGCCAGTTCCCACGGGTCGGTCCGGTCTACCCCGATCACTCGCTATCAACGCAGGATCACGTACGCAGAGAATTATTACGGTGGAGTCGAAAGGAAGTACAGAGACGGAATGCGTGAACTGACTGTGTTGTGCGCCGACGCCGACGAGGCCGAACTCGAAGCCACGCGGGTGGCGCTCGTCGACGACGGCGAAGTCGCGGTGACCCCGGTGGGGTCGGTCGCCGCGGCGAGCGACGCCCTCAGGGCCGAGGGCGCCGACTGCGTCGTCACGGCCTACGACCTCCCGGACGGGACCGGACTCGACGTGGCGGCGCGGGTTCGGGAGACGACGCCCGACACGCCCTGTATTCTCTTCACCGACGCGTCCCCCGACCGTATCGATACCGTCGACCGCGAGGACGTCGTCGTCGAGTACCTCCCGCGGGACATGCCCAACGCCCGCGAGGCGCTGGCACGGATGGTCGGCAACCTCGTCCAGGGGCGGACGCAGGTGGGCTACCCGCTCCCGACGCGGGAGGACGAGCGTCTCGCCGCGCTCGAACAGTACGACCGACCCGGCATGGAGGCCGCCGACGCGTTCGACCGGCTGACGACGCTCGCGCGGACGCACTTCGGCGTCGACGTGGCGTTCGTCGGCGTGATCGACGCCCACGAGGAGCGCTTTCTCGCCTGTGCCGGCGCCTCCTGGGAGACGCTGGCCCGCGAGGACTCGATGTGTACCCACACGATCCTCCGGGACGACCTGATGGTCGTCGAGGACACCCACGCCGACGATCGCTTCGCCGATAACGACCGCCTCGACGAACTCGACATCCGCGCCTACGCCGGCGTGCCCTTGGAGACCCCTCGGGGTGCGACGATCGGCGCGTTCTGTCTGACCCACGACGAGCCGCGGGCGTTCGCCGAGGCGGAACTGGCCGACCTGCGGCGATTCGCCGACGAGGCGATGGACCTGCTCGAACTGCGCCGCCAGCTCAACGAGTGCCAGGACGAACGCGACGCCGATGGTGACGGTCGCGGCGTGACCGAACACGTGGGGGCAGACGCCGGCGAGACCGGCGGTGATGACGCGTGAGCCTGCAGGAGCCGACCTACACGTTCGAGGGCCTCCCGCTCGAGGGCGTCGGGCGCGGGACGAACATCCTCGTCACCGGCCCGGCGCTGGGGGGTATCCGCGAGCTGACGATGCGGATGCTCCTGCGGCGCCACTCCCGGGAGGGCGCGCTGTTCATCGCGGCCGACGTCGACGGTCGCGAGACGCTGACGGACTACGAGGCCCTGGGCGGCGACCTGGACTTCGCGCGAGTCGGCGCCGTCGACTGCACGGAAAACGGCGTGGACGACGACGAGCACAACGTCCACGCGGTCGGGAGCCCCGCCGACCTGACCGGCACCGGCATCGAGTTCTCCTCGCTGTACGAGCGGATCCACGCCAACGGCGCCAGCCAGGTCCGGACCGGCGTGTACACGCTCTCGCCGTTCGTCGTCTACGCGCCCGCCAAGTCCGTGTTCCGCTTCGTCCACACGCTGACGGGTCGCATCCGAACCGCCGACGGCCTCGGCGTCTGCGCGATCGATCCCAGCGCCGTCGACGATCAGACGCTCTCGTCGATCGCCCAGGCGTTCGACGGCAAGGTCGAACTCCGCGAGGTCGACGGCCAGCGCGCCATCCGGGTCCGCGGGCTCCCCGACCAGCCCGACGACTGGCAGCCCGTCGAATTCGAAACCGCCTGACTCGCGCGACCGGACCCGGCCGCGGGCTTCGAGACCGTCGACCGGCCGCGCGGTCCGGGCGACCCGTCGGGCGCGCGGTCCCGACCGAGGCGAGTCAAAACCGTTTTCTCCCGGCGCCGCCGCCACTCAGGTATGACCCCCTACACCGCGACGGTCGAGGTCCGCCTGAAACACGGCGTGCTCGACCCCGAGGCGGAGACGACCGGGCGCGCGCTCGAACGGCTCGGGTTCGAACTCGAGGACCTGCGGGCCGCCGACCTGTTCGAGCTCGATCTGGACGCCGAGTCGGCGGACGACGCCGCCGAGCGCGCCGGCGAGATGGCCGAGCGGCTCCTCGCCAACCCGACCATCCACGACTACGAGGTTACCGTCGAGGAACGATGACCGTCGCAGTCGTGCAGTTCGGCGGGTCCAACTGCGACCGGGACACCGTCCAGGCCCTCGCTCATCTGGACATCGACGCCGAACTCGTCTGGCACGAGGACGGCCTGCCGGCGGACACCACCGGCGTCGTCCTGCCCGGCGGCTTCTCCTACGGCGACTACCTGCGAGCCGGCGCCATGGCCGCCCGCTCGCCGATCGTGAACGAGGTACGCGACGCCGCCGACTCTGGCACGCCCGTCCTCGGCATCTGCAACGGTGCCCAGATCGGCTGCGAGTCGTCGCTCACGCCCGGCGCGTTCACCACCAACGAGAGCGCCCGCTTCCAGTGCGAGCGCGTCGCCCTCCGCGTCGAGAACGCCGACACGCCGTGGACCGAGGGCTTCGACGAGGGCGAAGTCGTCGAGTTCCCCATCGCCCACGGCGAGGGCCGCTACGAGATCGACGACGACCGCCTCGACGAACTCGAAGCCGACGATCGGGTCCTGTTTCGCTACTGTGACGAAGACGGCGAGGCGACTCCCGAGGCGAATCCCAACGGCTCGAAACACAGCGTCGCGGGCGTCCTCGGCGACCGGGACTCCGTCGCCGTCCTGATGCCCCACCCCGAGCGGGTCTCGCTGCCCGATATCGGCCACACCGACGGTCAGGGCGTCCTCCGCGCGTTCGGCGACTAGCGACGCGCATCCGGGCCCGCTCGGCTCCCGGCTCCGTCAGGAGTCCCGCTCCTCCCGCAGTCGCTCGACCTCCGCTTCCAGTTCCTCCACCCGTTCGTCGGTCCCGGAGTCGGTGACTCGGCGGACGAGGTAGACGACCCCGCCGACGACGCCCGCGAGGATGGCGAAATTCAGCGCGATGATGAACAGTTCCGTGAGTCCGGGGATCAGGAGGGGGACCATACCCGACTATCTGTTCGCCGGAGGATTTGTGTCTTTGGAATGACACAGACAGATCGGCTACCGGCCACGGAGTTCCCGGGCGCGTTCGTACACCGCGTCGGTGTGGTCGGGGTTGAACACGTCGTCTGGCAGCGATTCGAGCCACGCCGCCTCGGTGATCGTCTCGTCGGGGTCGCCCAGGTCGCCGTCGGCCACCGCGGAGTCGGTGGCGCGACACAGGAAGTGGACGAACGCCATCTCGACGCGACGGTCGACGCCGTCCTCGCACACCACGACGCTCTCGTCGACGCCGACGGGTCGCACGGGCTCGACGGCGACCCCGGTCTCCTCACGCACCTCCCGGACGACCGCGTCGTCCAGCCTCTCGCCGTCCTCGACGGCGCCGCCGGGGAGCGTCCACTCCGTCGGATACGCCTCGTTGCGGATGGCGAGCAGCCGCTCGCCGTCGTCGGACTGCGTTCGACTGCCCGAGGTGCTCCGCGCCTCGCCGTCGAGGACGACGCCTGCGACGCCCCATCCCGACCCAAACACCTCCGCGTCGCGCAAGTCGTCGAACCGCTCGGCGTCGACCTCGTGCCGTTCGCGGCGGACCACCAGGTCGTCGTACCGCTCGCGCGGGTCGGTCCGGTCCATGCGCCGCCAGTTGCTCGTCACGGCCGATAATCCCGTCGGACGCGGGACGCCCGTACGGTCGTCGGTCGGGACCCTCCGACCGTCGTCGCCACTGGGGGAGTGTCGGAAAGGATGGGGGAACGTAGGGGCTGGAGCGTGTGACAGTCGGGGTCTCCAGGGCCCCTACGACGACGTTGATCGTAGACGCATAAAAACCCACGGCAACCGGAGTGAAAGTGTAATCGCATGACCTTGCGGCGTCGAACCGTGTCAACGACCCGCTTGCGGTCGTGATACGGGGGGAGTGTTTCGGGTCGAACGGGTCGGGGAAACCGGTCGGCGCTATCGGGCCAGCGGCAGGGAGTAACTGCGTTCGCGCTCGACGACCGCGTCCCACGTGCGCTCGCAGTCGCAGGAGACCTGGTCGAAGACGCTCGGGTCCTGGCGCTGGTCGAAGTCCTTGATCGCGCGCTGGACGCGGTCGTCGCAGTCGCCGCAGTTGTGCGGGCCGCGCTCGGAGCCGTGGCCGACGGGGTCGGAGACGACGATGCCGTCGACGTCGGCGGTCGATTCGAGCACGTCGGCTACCGACCAGAGCCACGGCGGCCGATAGCCGCCCTCGTGGTACAGGTCCTCGACCATCGTGTAGCGCTGGACGTTGCAGGGGTTCATCGAGACGGTGTGACATCCCTCGACGTCGAGACAGCGCCGCACCGACCGCTTCATGTCTTCGACGGCTTCGCCCTCCGAGAGGAAGGGCGGCTTCATCAGGAGGTAGGCCTTGACCCCGCCGCCGTCGACGGCGCCGGCTTCCGCGCAGGCGTCCTCGAAGTCGGCAAAGTCGAAGTACTTGTTGACGCAGTCGCGTCGGACGCGGTCGGTGGCGGTCTCCAGCCCGATGGCCACGTCGCAGTCCAGACCCTGCTCGGTGAACTCGCGGATCTTCTCGCGGTCGACGAAGTCCGGCAGCGATTCGACGACCATCCGATCCCGGTCGCCGAAGGTGTCGGCGATGGCCTGGCGGGTCTCCGCGGGCACCTCCCGCTCGTCGAGGAACGAGCCGGAGGTGTAGATCTTGATCAGGTCGGCGCCGTCGCCGCGGAGGTCCTCGGCGTGCTCGCGCTCGTGTTCGAGGCAGGCGTCGATCTGTGCCATCAGGTCCTCGTGGGCGACGGAGCCACCGTCGACGGATTCGGCGACGTAGCCACACATCGTGCAGCCGCCGGCGCGGGCCCAGCGACAGCCGCCGGTGTTGAGGATGATGGTGAGCGAGTCGACGAAGCCGTCGGGGGTGTTGTCCTCGTCGAGCCAGACCCGCGTGGGCTCGCGCGGGTCGTAGCTGGCGTCGTTGCGCGAGCGCACCTCGCGCATCACCTTGTTGTGGGCGTCCATCCCCTTGCCCTGCTCGTAGACGTCGGGGCTCGGCTGGCTCATTGCCCCGTCCTATCCGGTCGGGCGATAAAACGTCGGCGGTCACAGATTTTGCGGTTTGAAATCTGTGAGCACGAACGCCGACGGACTTCCGACGGTCACGGCCTTCCGTTCACGCCGACGCGCCGCTCGAACGGCCGGTTCAACAGACCGGCTTCGGGTCGATACCCATCGACTCGAGCGCGTTCGCGTACGCCTCGTAGGCCGCCTCGACCACGCGCTCGGCCGCTCGCTGGGCGCGCTCCCAGTCGGCGTCGGTCTCACAGACCGAATCGAGCAGCTCGACCCCTTCGTCGAGCCGGTCCTGTGCGTCGGTCCGAAGCGCGCGTGCCAGGTCCGCCCGACCCCCGTCGGCCTCGTTGACGAAGAAGTTGACCGCCTGCAACAGCGTCCGGTCGGCGACTAGCGGTCGGCCGACGAACGCGGCCGCGATACGCTCGACCGTCCCGTCGACGTCGACCAGCGTGGCGTGTAGCGGCGCGTCGGTCCCGTCGACAGTCGCCGCGGCGTCGGTGGCGTCGTCCGACAGTTCGGCCAGCGAGTCGACCACGCGGCCGAACTGTGCGGCTTCGGCCTCGGCCGCCGTCTCGAAGGCCGACGCCGCGTCGCCCGTCTCCGCTTCGGCCCACCGCGAGAGGGTCTCCCGGCCGCTGGCGGCCGATTCCGCGACCGACCGTAACACCGGCACCCGTTCGAGGTCGGCGTCGGTCGCGGCGATGAGGTACTTGTCCGACCCGAGCCGATCGAGTTCCGTCGCCTGTGCCTCCCGGACCGTCTCGAGGAGTTCCTGACCGTTCATATCTCCTCCGTTGGGTCGCCGGACGTGTATACCCCCGGTCGGTGCGGTCGAAGGCGACCACCGGCGGGTCGACGCGTCGGCGACCTTTATATCGGCGGCCCGCGTCGTCCCGCCACGCAATGGTCGGACCGGTCGAGCTGCTCGTAGAGGCGCTCGGGTCCCAGCGACTCGTGGTCCAGGCGCTGGTCGGCGGACTGTTCATCGCCGGCCTCAACCTCCTGGGCGCGTCGCTCGTGTTCGTCTGGCGCGACCCCTCGGAGCGGGCGCTGGACGGGGCGCTGGGCTTCGCCGCCGGCGTCATGCTCGCCGCGAGTTTCACCAGCCTGATCCTCCCGGGGATCGACGCGACGCCCGGCGGCAGCCCCCTGCCGGTGCTCGGCGGCGTCCTCCTGGGCGCGCTCGCGCTCGACAGGGCAGACGTGCTCGTCCCGCACGCTCACTACCTGCTGACGGGCAAGCGCCGCGACGACGCGGCAGGCCCCGGGCAGGAGCTGCCGGTCGACAGCGACCGGCTCGCCCCAGTCGTGCTGTTCATCCTCGCGATCACCCTGCACAACATGCCCGAGGGACTCGCCGTCGGGGTCGGATTCGGCTCCGCGGCGGCGCCGGCGCTCCCGGGCGCCGACACCGCACCGACCGTCGGCGACGCCGTGGCGCTCATGCTCGCCATCGGCATCCAGAACGTCCCCGAGGGGCTGGCCGTCTCGGTCGCCGCCGTCAACGCGGGGCTCGACCGCCGCTCGTACGCCGTGATAACCGGGATCCGATCCGGGCTCGTCGAGATCCCGCTCGTGCTGTTCGGGGCACTGGCTGTCACGCTGGCCGCGCCGATCCTGCCCTACGCGATGGGCTTCGCCGCCGGCGCGATGCTGTTCGTCATCAGCGACGAGATCGTCCCCGAGACGCACGTCCGCGGCAACGAGCGGGTCGCGACGCTCGGGACCATCGTCGGTGTCGTCGTCATGCTGTATCTCGATATCTCGCTTGGGTAGTCGGATCCGTCACGCCCCCTCCGCGACTCGACTCCCGTGTTCGAGCGCGACGACGCGACCGTCGCCGTAGCGGACCAGCAACTCGTCACCGGGCGCGGCGGTGAGGTTCGCGGGGGTCACGCCGGTCCAGACCGACACGTCGCGCTCGTAGGCGGCCCGTTCGGCACCCGTCGCCGGGTCGAGGACGGCCACCGTCCCGCCGTTGGTCACGGCGACGACCTCCGGCGAGCCGTCGCCGTCCGGATCCCCGAGCACCGCCGGCGGCGTGACCGACCCCTCGCTCGTCGCCAGTCGCGTCCGCCACTCCTCGCTCCCGTCGGCGGCGTCGAGCGCCCGGAGGACGTTCCCCGCCTCGCTCACGTAGGTCTCTGGGTCGCCGTCGCCGTCGCCGTCGGCGAGCGCGCCCATCGCGGGCGACCCCTCGGTCGAGCGATTCCAGCGGCGGTCGCCGGTCGCGCCGTCGAGTGCGACCACGCCGTCGTTACCGGCGACGACCACGACCGACTCGCCGTCGACGGTCGCCGCCGCGGCGTCGTTCGCTCCCACGTCACGCCGCCAGCGCACGGTTCCGTCGGCCTCGAAGGCGACCGTCTCGCTCCGGCCGGCGACGACGACTTCGCGACCCTCGTCGCCGTCGATATCGGCGACGACCGGCGAGGCGTAGACGATCCCGGAGACGTTGCCGCGCCAGCGGACCGTCCCGTCGCCGCTCGCGACGAACACGTCGCCCGAGATGTCGCTGGCGACGACCTCCGGGTCAGCGTCGCCGGCCACGTCGGCGACGGTCGGCTGGGCGTACCCGTAGGCCGTCGTCGGGACCCGGAACAGTTCCCGCCCGTCGCTCGCCGCGACGGCGACGGTGGCGTTCTCGGTCGTTCCCGCGACGACTTCGAGGGCGCCGTCGCCGTCCAGGTCGGCGACGGCCGGTTTCGTCAGCGCGTGGCTGAAACACCGCTCGGGCGGGACGCCGACCCACCAGCGGACGCTCCCGTTCGCGCTATCGAGGCGGTTCAGCGAACACGACCGGCGAGTGAGGTCGTCCTGGCTCTGCAGGCCGGTGACCGGCGCGACGACGACGCCGTCGGCGGCGCCGACGCCGTGGTGGTTGAACTCGTTGTCCCGCGCGGTGTCGCTGATCCACACCTCGGTCAGCCCGCCGCCCCCGCCCGGGAGCGTCCAGAGCGCGGCGGCGCCGACGCCCGACAGGGTGACGACCAGGAGCGCCAGCGCGGCGACCGTGCGAGTCCGCATCGTCGGCGTCTCGGGATCCGACGGTGAAAGCCCTTCCGACGAGCGCTCGGGATTCGAGCGACGTACCACAGGCCATTTGCCCGCGCTCGGCCGAGTGCCCTGTATGTCACCCCGCGGCGACGCCCGGCTCGGCCCCGTCCTCGTGCGGCCGGCGCTCGCGGCGGTCCTCGCGACGGTCGCGCTCGCGGCCGCTGCGGGCGTCGCGAGCGCCCACGAGCTCGTCGCGCGGGAGTTCACCGCGCCCGTCCCGCTGGAGCTGCTGTTCGTCGGGTCCGGCGCGACGGTCGGCCTGACGGCGCTGTGGCTCGGCGTCGCCGACCGCACCGCGTCGGCCCGCGCCGCCGACGCGACGGGGCGTCGGGTCGTGACCGTTCCTGCGTCGCTGGTCGGTCCGCTGGCGGCGGCCGCCCGGATCGCCTTCCTCGCGCTGTTCGTCGGGGCGCTCGCTCACGGCCTCCTCGGTCGCCAGGTCGCCGCCGAGAACCTCGCGACGCTCGTCGTCTGGCCGCTCGTGCTCAAGGGGAGCGGCCTGCTCGCCGTCCTCGTCGGCTCGCCGTGGCGAGTCCTCTCCCCCTGGGAGACGCTCTACGACGGCCTCGTCGCGCTGGAGGGCCGGGAGATCGCACTCGCCGGCTCGTACCCCGAGCGCCTGGGCGCCTGGCCGGCGGTCGTCGGGTTCGTCCTCGGCGTCGGCGTGCTGGAGAACCTGACCGTCGCGACGCGCTCGCCGTCGCTCACGGTCGCCGTCGCTGCGGCCTACGCGGTCGCGATGCTCGCTGGGAGCGTCGCGTTCGGTCGCGAGTGGTTCGCCCGCGCCGACGCCCTGACCGTCCTGTTCGACCTGCTGGGACGGGTCGCGCCGCTGTCGGCTCGCCGGACGGCCGACGGGTCCCTCGCCGTCGCCGTCCGCCCGCCGTGGCGCGGCGTCACCCGGACGCTCGGCGGTCGCTCGCTGGTCGCGTTCGTCGTCGCCGCGGTCTACACCGTCAGTTTCGACGGGTTCACCGCTACCGGGACCTACCGCTCGCTCCTCGACTTCGCTCGCGAGACGCTCGGCGTCGGCGTCGCGAGCGTCGCGCTCTACGTGTCGGGACTGCTCGTCTTTCTGGTGTCGTTCGCGCTCGCGGCCGCCGTGGCCGAACGGCTCGGCGCCGGTGGGTCCGTGGCCGGCGTCGACCGTCGGGCGGCCGCGACGGCGTTCGGTGCGACCGTCCTCCCGATCGCGGCCGCCTACGAGGTCGCGCACAACTACCCGTTCGTGGCGACGAACCTCGGCGCGACCGTCGCCGTCGCCCGCGACCTCGCGCTCGGGGTCGCTGGCGACCCGATCCGACCCCTCGCCGCCCTCTCGGTCGAACTGTTCTGGCTGTCGCAGGTGGCGCTGGTCGTCGCCGGTCACCTCGTCGCCGTCGTGGCGGCTCATCGGGTCGCGACCCGGCGGTACGGCGAGGGCGGGGCGGCCCGCCGCGGGCACGCCCCGTTCGTCCTCGTCATGGTCGGGTACACCGTGCTGTCGCTGTGGATCGTCTCGCGACCGCTCGCGGCCTGATCCGCCGAGCGCTGGGTCCCCGGGCCGCGCGCGACCCCGAAGCGACCGACTTAGGTGCGCGGGGCGACTACTGTGCGTGTGACACCGCTGTGTCCGGTCGCCCACGCCGCGCCGTCGCCGGACCCCGGTCTGCTCGGGGTCCACCTGTTCGCGGGCGTCGGCTCCGGACTCCTGCTCGCGCTGGCGGTCGCGGCGCTCGGCCAGCGCGGCTCGCGCTCGTACCTGCTGGTCGTCCTCGCGCTCGGCGCGTTGCTCGCCCGGACCGTCGTCTCCGGGCTGGCGATGTTCGGCCCGCTCGACGCCGGCGCCCACCACTTCGCCGAGCACGCCCTCGACGCGATGCTCGCGACCTTCCTGCTCGGGGCTATCTACTACGCCCGGTCGGCCGCTCCGAGCGCGCCCGAGAAACCGCTATGACGACGACGGCTACCCGACAATGACCGACACCGACACCCGCGCCCGCGTCGCCGCGCACGTCGCCGACAACCCGGGCGTCTACTTCAGCGAACTCGTCCGTCAGCTCGACCTGGCCCCGGGGCAGGTCCAGTACCACCTGCGGAAGCTCGACGACCGCGTCGTCAGCGACGACCTCTACGGCCGCACCCACTACTACCCACCCGACTGCGACGCCTTCGAGCGGCGCGCGCTCGCGGTCCTCCACCGCGAGACCGCCGCCGACATCGTCGTCTTCCTCCTCCGGAACGGGCCGACGCCCGCCGCCGAGACCGCCGAGAGCGTCGGCGTCGCCCGAAGCACCCTGGAGTGGCACCTCGACCGGCTCGTCGAACTCGACCTCGTCGCCAAGCGCCGCGACGAGCGCGGTCGCGTGACGCTCGCCCTCGAAGCGCCCGAGGAGACCGCCCGCCTGCTTCGAACCGTCGAGCCGTCGCTGCCCGAGCGACTGGTCGACCGGTTCACCCGTCTGGTCGACCGCCTGCTCGCCGAGTAGGCGGCGAGGCACTCGGCCGGGGATCGGACCCGCGCTCGTCTGTCCCGACCGCTTTCGAGTGGCCGACCAGAACCCCCTTGTCGGACCAGCCGCTAGACCCGTCGATGCCACCCAGTCGCCAGCGCGGGGTCTCGCGTCGGGAGTTCGTCAAGGCCGCCGTCGCAATCGGCGGGTCCGCGGCGCTGTCGGCCTGCCTGGGTCGGGAGAACCCCGACCTCCCGCAGGGGCCCGACGACCTCTCGGGGCTGTCCCGCCGCCAGCACGCCTGGAACGACGCCCTCCGCACCGACGACCACGGCAACCACGTCCCGCCGCGCCACCACTTGCTCCTCTATCTCGACTACGCCGGCGACGGGACGCCCACCGACACCGACCGCGAGACCGCCGAGACCGCCCTCCGGTCGCTCGAACGCGCCTACCCACCCAGCACCGACGACGGCGATATCGGCCTCCTCTTTACCGTCGGTTACGCCCCCGCCTACTTCGACCGGTTCGAGGGGACTCTGCCAGAGAGCGTCGATCTCCCGACACCGGAGGCGCTCGCTCCGTTCGAGGACCCCGTTCCGGACGAGCCCGACGCGGTCGTCCACCTCGCGAGCGACTACGGGTCGGTCCTGCTGGCCGCCGAGGAAGGCCTGCTCGGCGAACGCGAGGAGGTGAACGGTCGCGAGGTCGAGGCCACCTTCGACGGCGTCTTCGAACGGGCCAGCCTCGCCGAGGGCGGCCGCGCACGCCGGACCGGCTTCATCGGCGAGGGACTCCCCGCCGACAACCAGGACGTGGCGGGGATCCCCGACTCCGAGCCCGTGCCCGACGACGCGCCGCTGTACATGGGCTTCGAGTCCGGCTTCGAGAAGAACCAGGCCACCGAGGACTACGTCACCATCGCCGAGGGACCGTTCGCCGGCGGCACCACCCAGCACGTCTCCTCGATGGACCTGAATCTCACCCAGTGGTACGAACAGGACAGCCGCGAGCACCGCGAGGCGTCGATGTTCTGCCCGGCTCACGCCGACGACGACGTGATAGAGGGGACCGGCGAGAACCTGGGCAACTCCAACGGCGTCGGCGGCTGCGCCGAGACCGTCGAGCAGGACGCTCGCGACGGCGTCGTCGGCCACGCCCAGAAGAACGCCCGTGCTCGCGATGACGGTCGGCCGGTGATGCTCCGCCGCGACTTCGACTCGACGGACGGCGACCGCGCCGGCCTGCACTTCCTCGCGCTCCAGGAGTCGATCGCCGACTTCGTGAAGACCCGCGAGGCGATGAACGGCACCGACGCCGCCGCCGAGGGCGCCGTCGGCCAGCGCGCCAACAACGGCATCCTCCAGTACATCAACGTCCGCCGCCGGGGCAACTACCTCCTCCCCCCTCGCGAGTCGCGGGCACTCCCGACGCCGAACCCCGGTGAGTGACTGGTCCGAGGACTCGCGGCGAGCGCCCGACGGCGCAGGCGTCGTCGGCCACCGAACTCGACCGACGACTCCCGAGCTACCACCGGCAGCTTTCGAGAACCCAACCAGAAGCCGCTTTTGGGTACAGCGGTTAGGGCCGGGTATGCACAGACGACGCTTCCTCGCCGCGGGCGCGGCCGCGGCGTCGGTCGGGCTGGCCGGGTGTCGGTCGCTCTTTCAGACGCGGTCGGCGCGGTCGCCGCCGCTCGTCTCCGACCGTCCCGACGCAGTCTACGTCCCCAGCCACGTCGAGGGGATGTCGATGGTCGGGATGGCCTCGGCCGGGGACTTCCAAGTCGCGCTCACCTACAGCTACCCCCATCGGTTCTGGCTCGTCAGCGGTGACAGCCCGAACATGGTCGAAATCGAGGGGTCGGACTCGCTGCACCTCATGACGACCGTCTGGGACCCCGAGACGGGGACCGTCCTCCCGCACGGGTCGGTCACGACGACGATCACTCGCGACGGCGAGACGCTCACCAGCGGCAAGTCGCTCTGGCCGATGATCTCCCAGAACATGGGCGTCCACGCGGGCGACAATCTCGCGCTCGACGGCGACGGCACCTACGACGTCGAAGTGACGGTCCCACCGCTTCCGACCCGTCGCGCGGGCGCGTTCGACGGCCGCTTCGGCGAGCTGGGCAGCGCTTCGTTCTCCCTGGAGTTCTCCCAGTCGGCGCTGGAGGAGATATCCTACGAGACGCTACCCGACCGACAGGGCGAGCGCGACGCCCTCGACCCCATGGAGATGGAGATGATGCCGGTCTCGTCGACGCCCGCGCCCGGGGACCTCCCGGGAACCCTCGTCGGCGAGGGGACCAGCGGCGACGCCCGGTTCGTCGTCTCGCGCCTCGACTCGCCGCCGGCCGGCGTCGCCGCCGAGGAGAGTGAAGCGACGGCGACCGACGCGAGCGGTGACGGCACCGTGACGGCGACCGACTCCGGCCCGAGCGGCGACCGCTCGTATCTCGGCGTCTCGATGCGGACGCCGTACAACGGCAATCCGATCCCGCAGGCGTCGCTGTCGGCGACGGTCGTCCGCGACGGGACGACGCTGTACGACGGCTCGCTCGCCCCCACCGTCGACCCCGACCTGGGCTATCACTACGGCGCCGTCGCCGACGTCCAGTCGGGTGACGACCTGACGCTGTCGGTCGACGCCGTCCCGCAGATCGCCCGCCACGAGGGCTACGAGACCGCCTTCATGTCGTTCGACGAGCTGTCGATGACGGTCGGGGAGTAGCGTCGACGAAGAGGGAGTGACCCCGCGGGCGGACGGTGGGGCGACTCGCCTACTCTCGCCCGGGCAAGGAGACGCCGCGGGCCGCCAGCAGGTGGTCGACGCCGCCGACGAGGACGAACAGGAGCCCGAGCGCCGTCGCAGCGAGGTGGAGTTCCCCGAACCAGATGGGGACCCAGGCGAACGTGCCCTGGAGGCCGGCGACCCCTTCCGAGAGCAGGGGGATCCCGTCGTCGGGCGCGGTCAGGGCCCCGGAGCCGTTCGCGGCTGTCATCCGCGGCAGGGGCGTTTTCGTCGGCGTCGCGCTCGCGCCTCCCGCGACCGTTCCGTTTCCGTCGGCGCCCGTCGAGCCGCCGTCGTAGCTGCCCGCGTACTCGCCGTACGGGAGGCGGTCGGCCTCGTAGACGATACCGGGGCCGTGCTTGGCGGCGGCGCCGACGGAGACGTTCCAGACCATCTCGCCCTGGGGGTTGACTTCGATCACGCGCCGGTTGCGCGAGTCGGCGATCAGCGTGTCGCCGTCGGGCAGGCGGTCGGCGTCGCGGGGCCAGGTGAGCGCGATACCGCCGGCCCGGTCGACCGCCCAGACGGGCTCCCAGCTGCCGTTCTCGGTCCGGTGGAGTTCGACCACGCGGTCGTTCTCGCTGTCGGCCACCAGCACCGCCCCGTCGCCGAGCCACTGCGGGTTGTGCTGTTCCTTGATGACGCTCGGGTCGCCACAGCGCACGTCGCCGTCACCGTCGGCGTCGTAGAGCCGACCGCTCTTGAGGCAGTTGGCGTCGCTCGTCCCGTCGTCCTCGTTGACGACCTCGACGACGCCCTCGCCGCGCTCGACGACGACCAGCTGGTTGGCGTTGCGCACCGAGACGAGGAACCGGCCGTCGCCGATGGTGTCGACGTCGTTGATGTGCAGCCAGTCGCGGCTCGCCGGATCCGGCGGCGCCTCGTAGAAGTCGCTGGCGTGCCACTCCCAGACCTCGGTGTCGTTCTCGACGAGGACGACCCGTTCGGCGTCCATGTCGACGTAGACGATGCCGCCGTCGCCGGTCGCGTCCGCGGCGTGGACCTCGCTGTTGGTGATGCTCCCGACGGGGAAGCTGTACTCCGAGACGATCTCCCCGCTGCCGGGCTCGACGACCCGGTAGCCGGTCCGGGCGCAGGGCGCCGAAAGCTCGCCGCAGTCGTCGGCGCTCTCGTTGGCGAAGGCGGCGAGGACGCGTCCGTCCTCGAGCCTGCTCACCTCGAAGTAGCCGTCGGCCTGGGTGTTGCGCCAGGCGACCGAGCGGCCGTCGAAGGCGACGACGCTGCCGTGGGTCACCCAGCCGCCCTGGTTGCCGACGAGCGTCTGTGGCTCGCTGGGGGCGGGCGTGGCGCCGGGATCGGAGGGCGCATCGGTGTCGTCCGGTGAGGGCGTCGCCGGCGCGTCGACGCCGCCGGCGGACCCGGAGGGGGCGGTCGCGGCGCCGACGACCATCGTCACGACGAAGAGGCCGACGCCGAGCAAGGCCAGGGCGCTGCCGCGCGAGACGTCCATCGTGGCACGTTGCTCCGCCGCGTTCGCGAATAAGCCTTCGGGTCCGTGACGAGTCGACGTGGCACGGTCCCGCTCCACTCCGGTCGCGTCCCGCCCCGCTCACCCCTCGCGCTCGTAGGGCCAGTTGGGGTCTCGGGGTTCGTCGGATTCGGGTTCGCGCGTGCTCGGCGCGGCGTCCGCGACGCAGGCGCCGTACTCCCGGACGTTTTCGCGGGCCTCGGCGAGGCTGACGTGGTTGGTGTCGCTGACGAACTCGGGGTCGGCGAACTGGATGGGGTCGTCGAGCCAGTCACAGACCGGGCACCGCTCGTAGGAACCCGGCCGTCCGGGCGGGAGCGTCCGGTAGCCACAGCACGGACAGTAGCCCCGCTCGCGCGCCGCGGGGTTGCCCGGCGGGTCGGTCATAGCCGCCCTTGGACCCGTCGGGAGAAATGGATGGCGACGGGAGTCCCGCGAGCGGGATCGTCCGGGGGTCGATGGTGACACAAGACTTACCGGTCGGCTGGGCGAGCGTTCGCTGTGTCACTGGCCGACCGCGAAGCGCGACTGCGGGCGAGACTCACCGCGGCAGCGCCCGGACGGGAAACCGTGGTGTTCGGGAGTCTCGTGGGCTTTTGCGCCTTTCTCGTCGGGTACGCGGCGACGTTCCTGTCGGAACGCCACCGGATCCGTGACCCGACGCGGCCGGTCCTCTCGCGGTTCGGCTACGGGGTCGATGCGGGCCAGGAGATAACCGTCGGCCCCGACGGCGCGCTCCCGAGCGCCTGGCGGTTCGCGGCCTGGCAGTACCACCAGCTCCACGGCGTCCGGCTCGACCCGTGGTTCGGGGCCGGTGGGAACGTCGCCCCGCCGTCTCGCCCGCTCGTGATCGTGCCCGCGCTGGTGCTGGCCGCCGCGGGATTCCTGCTGGTCGCTCGAACGCGGGCGGACGACCCGTGGGTGGCGGCCAGCCGCGGCGGACTCGTCGCGGCCGGGTACGCCCCGCTGGCGGTGGGGTCCGCCCGGCTGTCGGCGTGGGCGGCGCCCGAGACCGTCCGGATCGTGATATCGGGACTCGGTGCGACGACCCATCCGCTCGGCACCGTCGAGGTTCCACTCGGACCGGCCGTCGCCCTGACCGGTCTCGTCGTCCCGGTCGCCTTCGGCGCGCTCGGCGGGTATCTCGCGTTCGCGTGGCGTGGCGGGGAGTGGCCTCGGTCGCTGGTCGCTCGCGGCGCGGTCGCCGGTGTGGCAGCGTTCGCGGTCGGGTGGGCGGCGGTTCGACGAGCGACCGAGCGCCGTCTCGCGACCGAGGGCCCCGGTCCGGTCCAGGCGGTCGGCGCCGCCGCCGACGGCGAGTACACGGGGATCGCACCCGGAGCGGTCGACCCCGGGCTGCACACGCTCGCGACCTGGCAGTTCCACCGAGTCCACGGCGGGTCGATGGCGGTGCGGTACCGGCGGGCGGTCACCGACGGCGTCGACGCCGTCAGGGTGTTCGATCTGGCGGGGATCGTACCGGTCGTCCCGGCGGTCCTCCTCCTCGCAGGCGCGGCGCTGGTCTACTCGACCGGTGAGGCGGACGGCACGACTGCGGCGCTCCGCGGTGGGGCGGTCGCGGTCGGCTACCTCCCGCTGGCGGCGGCGACGGCGCTCCTGTCGGCGTGGACGCCGCCCGCCGCGCCGGACCTGGTGCTCGCGGTGTCGTTGCTCGACGCGGTCCAGCGGACGGGGCTGGTGTACCCCGTGACGTTCGGCGCCGTCGGTGGTCTCGTGGGATTCGTCGCGGTGGTCGCGACCGGTCACGTCCGGCGCGCGCTGTCGCGGGTCGACCCGCGCAAAGCGGGGTAGCGAGAACGGCACGAGAGCGCGTCGGAGACGCGAAAACGGACTCAGTCGGCGGAGGCGGCGGTCTCGCAGTCGCCGTCGCAGTCGGTCAGATCGATCTCGTAGAGGTTCTGGCGGGCGTCGGCGAAGTAGACGTCTTCCTCGACGACGCCGACGCCTTCGAGGCGCTCGAGGGCGTAGCGGACGGTTCGCGCCGAAAGCATCGACTCCTCGACGATCCCCTTCTGCGTGAGCGGACCGTCGTACTCCAGTACCTTGAAGACGAGTTTCGCGCTCGGCGGCAAGTCGCTGAGGTCGTCCCCGTCTGTCTCGGGCATCGGTAGGTGGGTAGGGCGCGTCTACAATAAAGATTGACACTGGCGACAGCCAAGACGCCACAGTATCGCCGGAACGCGGTCGAATACGGCAGGGTCGTGCTCGCGGTGCGACCGTGGATCGGTCGCCGCGTGGTCTCGGCGCGCGCGGCCACTTCGGGTCGGCCACCGGGGGGACGGAACGAACGGCTTTTGGGGCCGCGTGGCCGAGACGAACGTATGGCTACCGAAACCGCCGATGGGTGGGACGACCACCTGCGGGGGCTGACGGTGACGACGCTCGCCTCCGTGCTGGGGATCGGCGCCGGCGTGGCCGCCCAGGCGCTGGCCGCCGGCCCGAACGACCGGCTGGGCCTGTACCTGCTCGGTGCGGCGGTGCTCGTCCAGCTCCCCGTCTACATGGCGATCGGCATCGACGTCGACGACTTCGGCGTGAAGGAGTACCTCTACATCGCCTTCATCACCTTCTCGCTGTGGTTCGTCTCCTGGGGCATCCTGCTGACCGCGGAGACCTCGCTGTAACGATGGCGGACGATTCGATCGCGGTCGTCGACCTCGACAGGTGCCAGCCCGACCGCTGTAACTACGAGTGCGCGAACTTCTGCCCGCCCAACCGCTCGGGCAAGGAGTGCATCGTCACGCGCGAGGAACGGTTCGAGGAGGGCGAGCCCTTCGAGGGCGGCCCCGACCAGATCCACATCTCCGAGGAGATCTGCCTCGGCGAAACCTGCGGGATCTGCGTCAACAAGTGCCCGTTCGACGCCATCGAGATCATCAACCTCCCGCAGGAACTCGACGACGAGCCCGTCCACCGCTACGGCGAGAACGCCTTCGCCCTCTACGGCTTGCCCGCCCCCCAGGAAGGCCAGGTCACCGGCATCCTCGGCCCGAACGGGATCGGGAAGACCACCGCCGTGCGCATCCTCGCCGACGAGATGGCGCCCAACCTCGGCCAGGTGTCGGGCGACCCGCCCGCCTGGGAGGCCATCATGGACGAGTACCGCGGGACCGAGCTGCAGACCTACCTCGAAGAACTCCGCGAGGGCGACGTGACCGTCGCGCGCAAGCCGCAGTACGTCGACCAGATCCCCGACCAGTTCGACGGCACCACGCGCGAACTGCTCGAACGGACCGACGAGCGCGGCGCCCTCGACGACCTGATCGACCGCGTCGGCATCCGCCCGGTCGTCGACCAGGACATCGACACGCTCTCGGGCGGGGAACTCCAGCGCGTCGCGCTCGTGGCCTGTCTCGCCCGCGACGCCGACTTCTACTTCCTCGACGAGCTGACGCCGTACCTCGACATCGGCCAGCGGATGACCGCCGCGCGACTGGTGCGGGAACTCGCCGACGAGGGCGGCCGCTCGATGCTCGTCGTCGAACACGACCTCGCGATTTTGGACCTGCTCGCCGACACCATCCACGTCGCCTACGGGTCCTCGGGCGCGTTCGGTGTCATCACGAGCCCGAAATCGACCAAGAACGGGATCAACGAGTACCTCGGTGGCTACCTGGAGAACGAGAACATGCGGGTCCGCCAGGAGTCCATCCAGTTCGAGGAACACGCCCCCCGTTCGACCGCCGAGGGCGACGTGGTCGTCGAGTATCCCTCCCTCACCAAATCCTACGGCGACGGGGAGTTCTCGCTGGAGGTCGAGGGCGGCGAGATCCAGGAGAACGAGGTCCTGGGCGTCGTCGGCCCGAACGGCATCGGGAAGTCGACGTTCGCCCAGCTGCTGACCGGCCGCCTCGACCCCGACGAGGGTGAGGTCGACGCGCGGCTCGATATCGCCTACAAGCCGCAGTACGTCGAGATCGACCAGCCGATGCGCGTCGACGCGTTCCTCTCCTCGATCACCGACGACTTCGGCACCTCCTACTGGAACACGGAGATCGCAGACCCGCTCCAGCTCGACCGCATCATGGAGCAGGACCTCACCGACCTGTCCGGCGGGGAGCGCCAGCGCGTCGCCATCGCGGCCTGCCTCTCGGAGGATGCCGATCTGTACCTGCTCGACGAGCCCTCCGCGCACCTCGACGTGGAACAGCGTGTTCGCGCGACGAGCGCCATCCGCCGCTACGCCGAGAACCACGACGCGACCGCGCTGGTCATCGACCACGACATCTACATGATCGACCTGCTGGCCGACCGCCTGCTGGTCTTCGACGGCGAACCGGCCGCACACGGTCACGCCTCGCCGCCCGTGGGCATGCGCGACGGCATGAACGAGTTCCTCGCGAATCTCGACATCACCTTCCGCCGCGACGAGCGCACCGGCCGCCCGCGGATCAACAAGCCCGGCTCACAGCTCGACCGCGAGCAGAAGAACGCCGGCGAGTACTACTACTCGGATTGACGACGGCGCTACGCTCTGTCTGTGGCGTTCGTCACCGATACGGGTTCACAGCACTGTTCAATCGAGTGACCCCGTCGACCTCGTCGAAATCGTCGTCGAAACTGTAGACGTACTCGACCTCGTCCGACCGCATGAACGCAGTCTGCATGCAATCGCCGAAATTCAGGCCAGGAGTATCTCGAAACAGGGAGCGCCCGACGCCGTAGTTCTTCTTCGGGTTGTACGGGAGTTCGAAGTGAGCACCGCGAACGAACCGGTCGAGCAGGTCGACGGCCCGTTCGTGGCTCAAGCGCTCTTCGACGTAGTTGAGCGTCTCCAGTAACGCTTCGTTCGTGATCACACCTGTGGGGAGTTTTCCGTGGTCGATCCCGCCGAGGATTTCCAGTCCGACTTCGTGGTCCTCGTCGTCGGTATCCACCGCTGCGATGAGTACCGTCGCATCCAGAAGCGCGCGTGTCACCGTTCCGCACCGGTCGTATTGTGTCCGGTCGCTCCGTCACCACCCATCGGCGCCGGCTCGAAATCGTCGAAGACCCCTTCTCGCTGGTGGACGATTTCGACCCGTACGTCTCCGTCTTCGACGGTCCACCGGATTTTGTCGCCCGGCTCGATGTCGAGTCGCTCTCGAACCTCTGACGGAATCGTGACCCCACCACGTTCGCTGACTGTCGTCTCGTCCGTCGCTCCCATATGTCGGCCCACGCACCAGACACGGATAAACCTCATGTGAGGTTGCATGACCCTCCTTTTGATCGGCCATTTTCCCCTGATTGCTCGGTCGGTATCCCTCTGATCGGGACGATGTCCCGTTGGGTCACCGCGAGCGCGCAGGACACCGTTTCCCGGTGCTCGGAGGCCGACGACCGCCGCTCTCGTCTGGGGCCGCCGTGTGACTCGCTCTCACCGCTCCGCAACGCCCAAACCGCCCGCTCGCGACAGCCGATCATGGACGAGCGGTTCGCGACGGCGCTGGGCGACGCGTTTCCCGACCGGGAGATCGCGGGTTTCGCCGACGACGACCCGCAGCTGAACGAGCGCAACGGGACCGTCCCGGTCGAGTTCGCCGACGGCGAGCGCGTCTTCTGTAAGATTGCCGTCGACGGGGACGGCGGACGGCTCGACGCCGAACGCGCGGTGATCGAGTACGTCGACGCCGACTGCGACGTGCCGGTTCCGACGGTGCTGGCCTGCGACCCCGACGCCGAGGTGCCGTACCTCGTCACCGCGCCGATGGACGGGCGTCCGCTGGCGAACGTCAAGTACGAGGCGGACCGCGCGGGCGAGGCGGCGGCGATGCGAGCGCTCGGTCGCTCGCTCGCCGAACTCCACGACCGGCGGTTCGACGCCCACGGTGAGATCACGGGCGGCGGCACCGACGGCCTCGCCGTCGACGAGAAGCCTTGGATCGACGTGTTCCTCGGCGGGATCGAGACGATCCGCGAGATGGCTCACTCGGAGCGGTTCGAGCGGTACGTCGACGACGTGGTCGCGGCGGTCGAGGCCAACCGCGAGACGCTGGACGCCGCACCGGCGACGCTGGTCCACAACGACCCCCACAGCGCGAACGCCTATCGGAGCGAGGCCGGTGTCGGCCTGCTCGACTGGGAGTTCGCCCGTGTCGGCGACCCGGCGCGAGGGCTCCACCGAGTGCGCGAACAGGAGTTCGGGCTCTTCCGCCCCGACGAACCCGACCACCAACTCGACGCGCTCCGCGAGGGGTATCGGGAGCGCGCCGGTGACCTTCCGGACGGGTATCGAGACCGCGTCCCGATATACGAGGCCGTCAGACTCCTCGGCGCGTCGGCGTTCTTCGAGGAGAAGGCCGAGTCGGCCGACGAACCCCCGCGCGAAGTCGCCGAGTGGATGGATGCGGAGATGGAGCGACGGTTGGACGCGATCCAGTGAGCGGCGTCGAACGGGACGCACGGCATCGCCCGCCCTACTCGTCCGTTCCGGTCTCTCGATCGCCGTCGGGACGCGCCGCGGCCAGCGCCCCGTAGAGCCCGATGTCGCCGCCAAGCGGCGTGATCCGGAGCCTCGGTCGGTCGACGAACAGGAAGCGGTCGAGATGCCGCTCGATCCCGGAGAGGACTCGGTCGGGGTTGTTGAGGGCGACGCCGCCGCCGAGCGTGACCAGTCCCGGCTCGACGGCGTTGCAGACCGCTCCGATCCCGGCGGCGTTGTAGCGGGCGATCTCGTCGAGACTCTCCTCAGCCCACGCCTCGCCCGCGTCGGCCGCGGCGAATACCGCTTCGGCCGTGCGGTCGTCGGCCTCGAACCGTTTCGCGTCGGCGAAATCGGCTGCTTCGACGCGGCGGGCGACGTACTCGGGGATCCCGCGGCCCGAGGCGACGGCTTCCCAGGCGCCAACGACCCCCGTGCTCTCGTGGTCGTGGGGCGCGACCGGCAGGAGGCCGAACTCGCCGGCCCCTCCGGTCTCGCCCCGGAGGAGTCGACCGCGCTCGACGACGCCGCCGCCGATGCCGGTCCCGAACGTGACGTGGACGAGACAGTCCTCGCCGTCCCGGGCGCCGTAGTGCCACTCCCCGAGCGCGGCCGCGTTGCAGTCGTTGACCAGCGTGACGGGGAGTCCGTGAGCCCGGTCGACCGGCGTCGCCACGTCGATCCGGTCGACGGTCTCCCCGGCGCGGGTGTCGAACGCGCGGATCGCTCCCTCGTCGTCGACGAGCCCGGTCGTCGAGACGGCGACGCCGTCGAGGTCGCGGTCGACCGTCTCTCGCAGGTCGGCGACGGCCGCGACGAGCTGGTCGGCCAGCGCGTCGGGCCGCGTCGGCTCCACGGTGGGGTCGGTCAGGAGTTCGCCGTCCGTCGCGGCGACCGCCGAGCGAAAGTTCGTGCTCCCGATCCCGAAGACGGCGACGTGGCTCATCCGTTCGACGATCCGACGGGACCGCCATGAGTGTTGGGCTATCGCCTCCGGGAGGAACATCGGGAGGCGCCGGGTGACCGAGGCGCGTCGCGGGCGTTCGGAGCGCGCCACTGGCACTCGCCGAACACGGGATCCGGGTCGACGCCGTCGCGCCGGGTCTCGTGGCCACGGAGATCACCGAGGGCTGGTCCGAGCGCGCCGCAGACGTGGTCGACGACGGGCGCGACCCCCCCAGCCGGTCACCTCGAGGACCTGACGGACGCCTACCGCTACCTCGCCAGCGAGGGTGCCGACTACGTCACCGGCGAGACGCTGTGGGTCGACGGCGGGACTCGCATCTGAGAGTGACGAGGGGCACACCGACGCTCGGACCGTCGGGGCTCGGGAGTCGGGTCGAGCCGGGCGCTACCCGTCGGTCGCTCCCCGGTCGCTACGGCGTTCAGGCTCTTCGCTATCGCCGTCGGCGGCGAGCAGTTCGACGACGACGGTCGTGCCGTCGCCCGGGCCGATACCCCCGTCGTCGGCGATCCGGAGGTCGCCGCCGTAGCGCTCGACGAGCGTCGCGGCGATGCGGAGCCCGCCGCCGTCGGACTCGTCTCCCGGTCGATCGGCGGAGGGGCGCTCTTCGGGCGGCATCCCGGGGCCGTCGTCGCTGACGGTCAGGCGGACCGTCTCCTCGCGGCGGTCGACGGCCAGCGCGACGCGGGGGTCGGGTTCGTCGTCGTGTTCGACCGCGTTCTCGACGAGGTTGTCGACGACCGAGCGGACCCCGGCGTTGGCGACGACCGGCGCCCGCTCGGGGAGGTCGGTGGTGACGGTCGCCGTCGTGGTCGACTCGGTGCTCGTGGCCGCGTCGTCGGCGACGGCCGCCAGGTCGACGGCCTCGTAGTCGGCCTCGCCGGCGACCGTCTTCGCCAGCGAGCCCGCGGTGCGGATGCGCTCGAACGCCTCGTCGGTCTTCTCGCGGACGACCGCCGCGTGGGCGGCCACGGCCTCGTCGCCGTCCGTTCCGCCCTCCTCGATCTCCTCGGCGTAGGCGCGGATCACCTGCATGTCGTTGCGCAGGTCGTGCCTGATGAGGCCGTTGACGAACGCCAGCGCGTCGCTCGCCCGCTCGGCTCGAGTCGCGTCGGCGACAGCCCGTGCCCGGTAGTAGCCCGCGAGCGCGCCCGCCAACCCGCCGAACGACGCGGCGACCAGCAGCGTGAACGCCGGCTCCGAGACGACCCTGTCCTCCAGTAACCGCACGACGATGGTCAACCCGACCGCGCTGGTGAAGACGCCGACGCCGCCGAGACACCAGACGGCGACCACCCACTGATGCTCGGCGGCGAGGTCGGTGTCGGACAGGCGATAGCCCGCGTAGACCAGCCCGACAGCCGGCGCTCCGTCGATCAGCAACGCGAGTAGCGGCCCCCGCAACGCGTCGAGCGCCGCCGCTTCCGCCCCGTGGTAGACGAACGCCGTCGCCGCGAGTACGAGTCCCACGACTCCGATCGCCAGCGGGCCCACCTCCCACCGACGGTTCGTGTTCATGTCCATCGATTGCGTCTACTCCGTTTTCAATCGGATGCCTTACTGCCCGAAATCTCGCCGCTGCGGAGGTGTCTGCACAGTTCGAACCGCTCGCGAGCGGCGGGGGAACGAGCAGCGCCGGGCCGAGCGGCCGAAACCGACCACCGGGTCGACGCGACCGCACTCGCTCGGTCAGTTCGACGCGCCGTCCAGATCCGCGTCGATAGCGCCGTCGAGGCCGTCGTCGCCCACCGCGTACTCGTCGTCTTCCGACTCGGAGACCTTCTCGCCGTCTTCTTCTTGGGACTCCGTCACGGTGTCGTCGCCGGTGACCGAGACGAACAGTTCGCCGAGTTCACGCGTTCGATCGCGATTCTGGGATTCACTCATCACCTCTGCTTCGCGGGGCCTTGGAATAGCGCTGGTGCCTAACCACGTTGGCATGGTGCTGCAAACTGGCGAAAACTATTGGTAGAGGGGCTGTGCGGTGGATACGCCGAACGCGGGTTACATGACTTGGCGCTGGCAGGTCCCGCAGAGCGCCTCGTCTTTGATGTCGACTTCGCGGACGGTGGGAGAGAAACTCATGACGCAGCGCTTGTTGTCGCAGTGTTCCAGCCCCATGGTGTGGCCGATCTCGTGGATGACCTCCTTGCGGACGCGGTCGGAGAACACGTCCTCGTCCGAGCGACGGGAGATGCCGCCGTCGGAGGAGGTGTTGAGCCGGTAGGTGGAGATGACCGACCCCTTGCCGTCGAGGTAGGCCAGGCCGAAGACGTAGTTTCGGCGGTGGTAGAACAGGTCCTTGGGGGTGATGGCGATGTTCTTGTCGCCGTCGCCCACGCGAGTGGCGAGTTTGATGAACGATTCCGCGCTGTACTGGTCGCGATTGCGGTCGTACGCGCCGGAGGGGATCGACTGCGTGTCGTGCATCGTCACGTCGCTCTCGTAGACGGCCCGGAGGCTCGCCGAGGCTTCGCGCTTGACCTCGGCGCGGACGTCGCCCACCGGCACGATGTCGACGTGCATACGGGACGTTTATGCGTGCCGCCGGTATAAACTCCCCGACGTGATCCCCGAGACGCTGGACGCACTCGTCGCCCGCTTCGCCGAGTTCGACGCCGCCGTCGAGGTCGGGATCGGCCGCCGGTCCGTCGTCGCCGACGCGCTCGCCGAGACCGACACCGACGTAGTCGCAACCGACCGCCGGGTGCGGTCGGTCCCCGACTCCGTACGCTTCGTCGTCGACGACGTGACCGACCCCGACCCCGCCGTGTACGCCGACGCCGACCTGGTGTACGCGCTGAACCTCCCGCCCGAGCTCCACCGGCCGACCCTGGGTGCCGCCCGTCAGACCGGCGCGACGTTCATGTTCACGACACTCGGCACCGACCAGCCGCTCGTCCCCGTCGAGCGGGAGATGCTCCCCGCCGAGACGCTGTTCGTCGCCCGAGGGTGACGACGGGTCGACTGTCCCGTTCCCGGACCCCGAGTGCCAATCAGAAGCTGGTCATCTTCGCCTGTACCCAGTCGTCGTCCGCGTCGGTCTCGACGTCGGTCGCGTAGCGGTCGAGCAAGCGGTCGAGACTCACGTCTTCGGCCTCGCGGAGGTAGGCAAGCTCCGAGAGCGTGAGCGACCCGATTCGACTCACGCTCGACGCGGGGACGGCAGGAGCGACGGGCGAGGCGGCCGTCGAGTCGCTGTACTCGGTCGACTACCTCCGTGACATCGTCCGGGCGATCCCGAGCGGTGTCGCGATGACCGTCGAGTTCGTCGGCGGGGGCGAGGGCGGTTGTCCGCTCTCGCTGGACCGTCCGACCGCGAACGACACGGGGACGGGTCGGTGGCTGCTGGGGCCGAGAATCGGGCTATCGCGGCGGCTCAGTCGGCGAGGAATCGGTTCAGTTCCTCGAACTCGTCGGCCGAGAGGATCACGTCGGTCTCGAAGGCGTCGAACCGCTCGAAATCGTCGTCGATGGTCAGGACCGTCTCGACCCCCTCCTCGACCGCCATCTGCGCGTAGTAGCCGTCCCAGCCACCGATGTTCGCCTCGCTCGCCCGCGAGAGCGCCGCTCGAACCGTGTCCCTGGAGAGATCGCCGCACCAGCGGATGCGTTTCGCCGCTGCGAAGTTCTCCAGCAACCGGGACGCGTCCGCGTTCGAGCGCCCGTAGTACGTCGTCAGGACCGTGTGCGCTCCGAACAGTGCCGGGTAGGGCACGACCGCGTCGATATCGCCGGTGACGGCGTCGCGGACGTACGAGAGCGCGGTGTCGCGAACCGGAGCGTCCGTGTGTGCGAGCGCGATCACCCCGACGTCGAGCAGATACGGACCGCGACGGTCACTCGTCGCTGTCCGCGCCCCGACGGACGGCGTCTCTGTGCTTCCTGGCGACCGGAGGAGCGCCCTCGTCGAGCGGCGTTGTGTCCCCGCCGCTCGCCGCCGTCTCCGCGACCAGCCGCTCCATCCGTTCGAGGATCGCTTCGGGGTCGTCTTCGGGGTCGACGACCGCTTTCCCGTCTCGCTCGCGAACGTCGACCTCCGTGCCGGGCGTGAGACCCAGGCGCTCGCGCACCTCCTGAGGGAGCACGATCCGCCCTTTCGAGTCCACGGTGACCATGTTCCCACTACCTGTGGGAGGCAGATATCCGTTTCGACGCGGACAGAGCCGCCCCGGATCGAAGCGACTCAGTCGGCGGCTTCGTCCGACAGCACCGCCCGATACCGCCGTCCGGCGTCGTCGCTCGCGTCGATGGCGTCGGCGACCCGCGCGGAGATCCAGCGGTCGGCCTCGGCGGGCGGGTCCGCCGGGTCCACGCCCGCCGACCGGAGCCGAGCGGGGAGGAACCGCTCGTACACCGGCAGGCGTTCCGAGAGCGGGACGCCCGCGTACTCGGCGATAGCTTCGAGTTCCCGGAGCGCGGGCCACTCGTAGTCGGGGTTGATGTGGTCGTCGGTGACCGGGGAAACCCCACCGAGGTCGTCGACGCCGCACGCTATCACCTCGCGAACGGGCGCGAGGTTCGGGGGGACCTGCACGGACACCTCCTCGGGCAGCGCCGCGCGGGCCATCGCGACCGTGCGCCGGAGCGTCTCGACGCCCGGCGAGCCGCCCGTCCAGCGCTCGTTCTCCCGGACCGGCTGGACGATGACCTCCTGGACGTGGTCGTAGCGGTCGTGCAACTCGCGGATGGCCAGCAGGCTCTCGGCCCGATCCTCCCAGTCCTCGCCGATGCCGACGAGGATACCCGTCGTGAACGGGACGCCGAGTTCGCCCGCGGTGCGGATGGTGTGCAGGCGCTGGCCCGGGTTTTTGGCGCGGGGACCACCGTGGGCCTGCACGTCGGCGGTGGTCTCGAGCATCACGCCCATGCTGGCGTTCACGTCGGCGACCGTCGCCATCTGTTCGCGCGTCTGGTCGCCGGGATTGGCGTGGGGGAGCAGCCCCTCCTCTAAGGCGATCTCGCAGACCTCCCGGAGGTAGGTGTGGATGGAGTCGTGGCCCCACTCGGCCAGTTGCTCGTGGACGGCGGTGTAGCGGTCGTCGGGGTCGTCGCCGAAGGTAAAGAGCGCCTCGGTACAGCCGGCGTCGGCGCCCCGCTGGACGACTTCGCGCACGTCCTCGGGGGACATGAGCTCGGCCTGACCCGGTGGGTCGTAGTAGGTGCAGTAGGTACAGGTGTACCGGCAGGCTGTCGTCAGTGGGACGAACACGTTACGGGCGAAGGTGAGCTCGGCGGCGGCCGTCACGTCGCCGGGCGTGACCGCGAGCAGGCGCTCGATCTCCTCGGTATCGGGCTCGACGGTCACGTCGTACTCGTCGGCGCCGGGGATCACGTTCCCTCGTCTGCGTTCGACCGCCAAAGCGTTGACGCTCCCGGAGGTGCGTGGTCGACGCGGGGAGCCAACGGAGGAGCGGGTCCGCCGAGGGACGGACTCCGTCGGACTGCGATGAACAATGGATGGCCGGCGGCGGACCCGACGGACCGCCGGCCGCTGAACGAACAGCCGCGTCCGAGCGTCGGGGGCGTCTGGGAGCGGCACCGACGACGCGGTCCAGGTGCGCTACGAGGCGCGACCCGCCTGCACGGGGTCGGCCCGTGCGTGTGAAACGTTGGCTCGACACATGAAAACCGTTGTCCGAATTTCGTTCGGGATCAGCCCGAATTCCGTTCGATATCGACCCGTCCGTCGGCCGTGACGACCGAAAAGCCCGCATCGTGGAGCCACGCCGCAGCCGCGCCCGTCCCGTGGAGCACCACCTCGACGAGGTCGGCCGGTTCGTCTACGTCCGTCGCGAGCCGAAACGAGTCGACGTGTGCGACCGAGAGGCCGGCCTCGCGGGCGATCTCGCGGTGGTCGCGGACCGACGCGCCGTGGTAGTCGACGCGGAACTCGGGGGCGCGGACGACCACTGCGTTCGTCCCGCCGCCGCGGCCGGGCGCGATCACCACGTCCGCCTCGGGCTCGAACAACCGCCCGAGCGCGTCGGGGGTGGCGAGCGCCAAGTCGGCCATGACTACCGCGACCGGGGCGTCACCGTCGTCCGCGGGCACGTGGTCGTTCACGGCCTCGGTCAGCGAGCGGTCGTCGACGACGACCGGCGCGTCGCAGTCGAGCGGTGCCGTCGAGAGCACGAGCGGGTCGACCGAGACGCCCCGCTCGCGGTCGAGCGTCGAGAGAGCGGAGAGAGTGTCGTCCAGCATCGCCCGCGCGAACGCGACCCGCTCGGCCTCGTCGAGGACCGGTGCGAGGCGGGTCTTGGGCCGCTCGGGGGCGAACGGGACGACGACGCGCATCTACTGCAGTTTCGTCGGTTCGTTCTGGTTGGACCGCCAGTAGTAGACGCCCCCGACGACGATCGCGAGGACCACGAGCGCACCGACACCCATCAGGATGGTCTGGTTGCGCTGGGCGGACTGCTGGGCCTGCTCGGCCTGGTTCTGGGCCTGACCGGCCAGGTCCTCGGCGTTGCCGAAGTTACCGTTCTCGTAGGCGGAGATGGCGTTGTTCAGCAGATTCTCGGCGTCGCTGTTACCGCTGGAGGCGTTGATGGCCTCGCTGGCGTCGTCGATCGCCAGCCGCGCGCTGTCGCTCGCGTTCGTGTAGTGGTGGACCGAGGTGGCGTTCAGGTCGCTCGTCGAGCTGCCCTGAACCGAGGCGAAGTCGTAGAGCGTGTAGGTCTCCCGGGGCTCGTACGTGTAGTTCTCGACGGCCGGCGTGTCACCGGTGAGTGCGATCTCGACGGTGTCACCGCCGTTGCTGGCGTTGAGCGCCTGTTCGAACGACTGTTCGCCGTAGCTCGCCTGGTCGACCTCCTCGCCCTGCTGGAGGACGGTCACCGTCCAGCTGACGTTGGTGAGTTCGGTGCTCCCCTGGAGCGTCCACTGGTCGTTCATGTCGACGAACGGGTCGTCGACGGTCACCGTCGTCGTCACCGTCTCGCCGACCTGCGTCTCGTTCGGGACCTCTCCCGGGGAAACCGAGATAGCCCCGGCTGTCCCGACCGCGGCGAGCGAGAGGGCGAGCAATGCGACCAGAGCGGCGCTCTTAGAAGAGCGGATCCAGCTCATCTTCGTCATCTTCAACCAAGTCCTCTAAGTTCTCTTCGCTTTGCTGGCGGATGTCGTCGATGTTGTCCTGTGCCTCGATCGCCACCTGCTGGAGCTCCTTGATCCGCGGAACGTTGTGGACGCCCGACAGCAGGATCGACGCGGCGACGTTGTTCTCGCGAACGGGGTAGTCCCCGCCGCGGACCTCCATCGAACCGGTCTGCTCCTCGAGCCACTTGCGACCGCGCTCGATGCCTTTTCTGTTGAGGTGGTTCGACGGACCGCTCATCACGAGCAGCGCCCGCTCGGCACCGTCGATCTCACAGGGCAGCGTCAGCCGTCCCAGCGCCGCCTTCCGGACCAGCGACGTGATCCGGTTGGTGGTGTTTGCAGTGTCCATCCCGCTGTCGTCGAGGCCGTCGTCGTCGCCCTTGAACCGCGAGAGCAGCCCGCCCGAATCCTGCTCCTCGACGGTCTCGGCGGCGTACCCCACCGTGGAGACGCCTCCGCCCGAGAGCGTGTTGATGATCTCCGAGGAGTCGACGACCGACTCGGCGACCTCGTCGCCCGCGCCGACCTCGCCGGCGCCGAAGAGGACGCCGAACCGTCGGACGATCTCGTCGTTGATCTGCTCGTAGCCGCCCTCCATCGACTCGCCTGACTTGCGCCAGGCGTCGTTGTCGAACACGAGCAGGTTGTCGACCTCGCGGACGAACGTCTGGAACGACCGCGCCGCGTTGAGCGTGTAGATGCCCCCTTCGTCGCCGCCGGGCAGCACACCCAGACCGTACACCGGTTCGGTGTAGATCCGCTTGAGGTGCTTCGCGAGGACCGGCGAACCGCCCGATCCGGTCCCGCCACCGAGCCCGGCCACGATCATGAACGCGTCGATCTCGTGGACGGGGATGTTGTCGATGGCCCCCTGCACCTCGTCGATGTCTTCCTCGGCGATCTCCGCGCCGAGCTCGTTGTCGGCCCCGACGCCGTGACCTTTCACGCGCGCCTGACCGATCAGTACTCGATTCTCCTCCGGAATTCGTTCTAGCCCGAGCAGGTCCGCTTTCGCTGTGTTGACCGCGACTGCAGAGCGGACGATCCCGCTCTGCGTTGCCTCGTCGTATTCGAGGAACTTGTCGACGATCTTCCCGCCGGCCTGCCCGAAGCCGATCATCGCCAATTTCATAGCTGCCGTTACCGTTGAGAAATAAACAATCCCAACGCGGATATAAGCTTTTTGTCCGGGTATCGAACCTGAAAAAGTCACCACAGTAACTAGTTCAGTCGAAACCGCGATACCGCGGCCCGATAAGCGGATCGTACTGCAGCACGGCGGGAAGCGAGCGATAGCCGGCTGCACCTCCGCGGCCGACCCGCACACGTCCCGCAGTCAACCGGCAGGAAAGCCGTCGATACCGCCCGGTAGATCGTCGTTACCGAGCGAATCGGTCACTCAGGCGACGCCGAGGTACGACCGGAACGTCGTCAGTTCGGACGCGTCGGCGCCGAAGCTCCCCACGTCGTTGCGGTCGGTCGTGTTGTCCAGCCGCAACGACCGGACCTGGTCTTTGCCCATCGGGAACCCGACGCTGCCGAGCACGGACAGTCCGACGTTCGCCATCGCCATCGGCAGCGGGACGATCGAGACGGACTTGCCCTCGGAGTCGTAGACGAGCTCGGTCACTTCCCGGAGCGTCAGCACGTCCGGGCCCCCGATCTCGTAGGTCTCGCCGACGTGATCGTCGTCCTCGACCGCCTCGGCTATCATCGGGACGAACTCCCCGACCCAGATGGGCTGGAAGCGCGTCTCCGTCCCGCCGCCGGGCAGCGGATACACCGGCACGCCCGGCGCGAACCAGGACTTCAGCTTCTTCGTGAACTCGACGAACTCGCCGCCCTCGCCGAAGACGATCGACGGCCGGAAGATCACCCAGTCGCGGTCGGAGTCGCGGACGAGCTCCTCCGCGCGGCCCTTCGCCCGCAGGTAGTGGGTCGGCCCGTCGGAATCGGCACCCAGCGCGCTCATCTGGACGAACCGTTCGACGCCGTGTTCCTCGGCGGCCCGCAGGCAGTTCTCGGCCCCGCCGCGGTGGACGCGGTCGTGCATCTCGTCGCCCCCGTCGGGCTTGAACAGCGGCGACAGCGCCACGAGGTAGACGACCGCGTCCGTGCCCTCGAAGGCGCCCTCGATGCTGTCGTAGTCGGTCACGTCGCCCGCGTACGTGCTCACGGCCGCGGGCAGTCCCTCGCCGTCGGGGCTCCGCGAGAGAACCGTCACGTCGTGGCCCCGCTCGACCAGCTCTTCGCTCAGATGCGTTCCGACGAATCCGCTCCCGCCGACGACGAGTACGTTCATGTCAGGGTTAGTCGAGGCCATCCCACTAAACGTTCCCGCCCAACTGGTCGTGTAGTCGCCGCCACGGGGGCCCAGGCGTCGGGCCGAGGGTCGGCGGCCCCGAGCAATCGACCACTTGTTGGCAAGAACGCACTTGATCGCGACGGCCGTAGCCGTCGAACGAGTGTATGACCGAGGAAGAGACGGACGGCCCGAGCGTCGCGATCGCGTGTCAGGGTGGTGGGAGCCACACGGCGTTCACCGCGGGCGTCCTCGACCGCCTGCTCGGTGAGACGGATCTACCGTTCGATGTCGCGGGGCTCAGCGGGACGTCGGGCGGTGCGATCTGCGCGTTCGCGACCTGGTTCGGCCTCGCGAGCGAAGGCGAGGGGACCGACGGCCGCGCCCGAGCGCGCCAGTTGCTCGCCGATATCTGGGACGACATCGCGGCCGAGGGTCCGAGCGACGCCGTCGCCAACAGCCTCGGTGTCGCCACGGTCCGCGCCCAGAACGCGGGCGTCCCGCTCCCGACGCTCAGCCCGTACGACACTCCGCTGTCCGACCTGAGCCGCGAGACGCTGCGTCGAACGCTCGAAACCGCTGTCGACCCCGAGGCGCTCGCCGCGACGGTCGACCGGACCGACCGGGTCCCGCCGCGGCTGGAGATCGGTGCCGTCGACGTCCAGCGCGGGACCTTCCGGACGTTCACCGAACGGGACGTGAGCCACGACGCGGTGCTCGCCTCGGCCGCGGTGCCGACCCTCTTTCGCGCCGCTCCCGTGACGGGGCCCTACGGTCGAAATCGGTGGTACTGGGACGGCCTGTTCTCCCAGAACCCGCCGCTGGCGGACCTCTTCGAGCCCGCTCCGGGTCGCCGCGGTCACCCCGACGAGATCTGGGTCGTCCAGATCAACCCCCAGCGCGAGGCGTCGATCCCGAAGTCGCTCGACGGCATCGCCGACAGACGCAACGAACTCGGCGGGAACCTCTCGGTGAACCAGGAGCTCGCCCACGTCAGACGGCTGAACCACTGGAGTGCCGTCGGGAGTCTCGGCGACGTGTACAGCCCCGTCGAGGTGAAGACGATCGAACTCGACGAGTCGGCCGTCTCACCCGGTCGCCCCTTCGACTACGCGTCGAAAGTCGACCGCTCCCCGCGGTTTCTCGACCGACTGTGGGAACACGGACGCGACCGAGCCGACCGCTTCCTCGCCACCGAACGCGGCCGGCGTCGGGCCCGCGCGACGGCGACGGCCGCGTGGAATCGAGACGACGGCGGCGAGCCCGCCAGCGACGACGAAGACGGACTGTCGCCGGACGCGGCGGTGACGCTCCCGACGAGCCTCGTCGAACTCCGCGCCGCCCTCCGCGGCGAGTCCGAGCGGACGGAGACGGTGTTCGACCGCGAGGGCTATCGCCAGTTCGTCGCGGCGATGCGCGAAGCGATCCCCGACCTACGTGTCGACGTCGAGGAGGCCGTCACCGAGCCCGGTTCCGTCGCGCTCCGGTGGCACGGCGAGGGCACCCACAGCGGGTCCCTGGCCGGTATCGAGCCGACCGGTCGCGACGTGGCGCTCTCGGGGACGAGCATCCATCACCTCGACGACGGCCGGATCACCGAGTCCTGGGTCCTGACCGAACACTGGAGCCTGCTCCGACAGATCGACGCTATCGACCCGCCGGCCGCGCTGTCGACGACGGACAGGGTAACCGCGACGCCCGTCGTCACGCAGCTCTCGGCCCCGGCCGAGAATAGAGACCTCGTCCGTCTGCTGGCCGAGGTCTGGACCGACGGCCGCCGCGAGGCGCTCGACCGCGTCCTCGCACCCGACTGCGTGGTGCACCTCGACGACGAGACCGACCTGCACGGGCCGGAGGCGTACTGGGCGTTCGTGGACCGCTACCGCGAGGCGTTCCCCGACCTGTCGGTGACCGTCGAAGACACGGTCTCGGAGGGCGACAAGGTCGTCCTCCGGACGACGCTCCGCGGGACCCACGACGGCCCGTTCCTGGGTCTCGAGCCGACCGGCGAATCCGTAGCCGTCTCCCGCATGGCCATCTACCACGTCGAAGACGGGTACGTCGTCGAGATCGGGATGGTCGAGGACACGGTACGGCTGCTCCACCAGCTCGGAGCGCCGCCGCTGGGCCAGCCGGTCGACGAGAACGACTGATCACCGGAAGGCGACGCTAGACGAGTCGTCAGCCGAAAGGAGGTGGGCCGGCGCGAATTCGAATACGGACGAGACGTTCCGGGTCGCTCCCGTCGGTCGCTTCCCGGGCGTGCGACTCGTTGTTCCCCGCTCGCTTCGCTCGCGGGAACGCGGTTACGGCCACCCGAAGGCTGAAAGCTCTCAGCCTATCCGAGGTGGATCAGGAAAGAGATGGGCCGGCGCGAATTCGAATCGCGGTTACGGCCACCCGAAGGCCGAAGGATACCAAGCTACCCCACCGGCCCGTGCTGGTAGCACCTGTAGAGAGACACCGGCCGTTTTTAACGCTTCCGAACCGCGACTATCGCCCGACGACGGGCGGCTCGCGGTCCGCCAGCGCCGACGAGCGAGGTCAATATTCGGTGAAACCGTCGGTGTCGAGGTAGTTGTGCGCCACCGTGACCGCGTGGTCGGCGTGCAGCGCCTCGGGTCCCAGCCGTACGCGTCGGTCGGCGGCGTCGGCCAGCAGGCCGGCCTCCCGGTCGGTGAAATCGGAGTGATCGGAGAGCACGAACACGGGGTCCTCGGGTGGTTCGGCGGCGACGACGGGGTCGCCGTCTTCGTGCAACTCGACGACGGTGCCGTCGCGGGCGGCAGCGTCGAGGGTCGGTTCGAAGCCTCTGCGGGTGAGCGAGACGCCGGGGGACGTCTCGACTGGCTGGTGGCCGATGGCCTCCGCGCGCTCGTCCAGTGCGCCGCGGACCAGGGCAGCAGTCGAGCGCTCGTCGGGGTTGAGCCGGCGCAGCTCGCGGCCGTCGAAACTGACGGTGAACTCGTCGGCGAGGACGAGGTGGACGCGCACGTCGTCGCGGATATCGTGCGAGAGGAAGAAGGCGGAGGTGACGCAGCGACAGAGCACGTCGAGGCGGCCGGCGCCGCCGGCGATGTCGTCGAGCGAGAAGTCGGGAGTCGTCGGCGCGTCGTGGCCGAGGACGACGAACTGGCGCATGGACGGACGGAGGTGTGGTCGCGGTTTACCTCCGTCGAAGTGTGGCGGACGTAGCGTGCACCCTCACGGTCGTCGCCGGGGCGCCGGTGCTCGCGGCCGTCGCCGGGGCGCCGGTACTCGCGGTCGATACGTCGCGCCACGTCCGGTCCGCATCGCGGCCGACGGTGGGGACTTCGACCCGCGACTGAGCGCTCTCGAACGCTGGACGGCAAACACATACGAAATACGTCGTTTCCCACTTCCGTACCACAAAAGTATACGTTCGTCGGCGGTTCGATCCCTGTGGGTCCGTCCGGGGCCGGTGGCCGTCTCCAGCGAGGACCGACCCCAGGACACTCCGCATCACCCACGAGAGACAGCACGTCGCCGGATCGATACCGGCGAGCCAACCCGTCGAGAGGCCACTGGAGCGCCTGTTTCGAAGTCGAGCGAGACCGCCTCAACCGACGAATTTCGGTCGTATCGAGACCGAGAGTACCGTCCGGCATGCGTTCTCGACGGTGCGGGCGGACCACCGTCTCACCGACCGCGGACGACTCTATTATGTGAGAATCTTGTCTTGTACGCAAAATATACAGTATCGGCGGTGGCTCGTGTCCAGTCGGGAGCGCCGGGTCCCACGAACGACGGGGCGCCGAAGGGAACGTGCGCTCGGGGGTACGCAGACACCGTCGCGAGGATGGGGTCCTCTTCCGGGGTGGTCGAACCGATATCGTCACCGACGCGATCGGGGCGGTGGCGCGAAACCCGCCACCAGGGCGAGTGCGAAGCGGTTCGAACGGTCCCGCGCTACGGTCGGGGGGCGCCATCCTGCAACGGGTGTGTTCACCGCCGGCTACGCCGCCGGGAACGACAGCACGACCGCGGTTCCACCGAGCGAACTCGCCTCGAACGTGAGCGTCCCGCCGACCGAACTGGTGATCCACGCGACGAGCCAGAGACCGATACCGGTCCCGTGTTCGAGCGGCGTCTCCTCGTCGGACTGGACGGCCTCGCGTTCGTGGGCGGGGATCCCGGGACCGTCGTCGGCGACCCGGATCCGGACGCGGTCGCCGCCCGCGGTCACCGCGACCCGGACCGTCGGGCTATCGCAGTGAGTGCGAGCGTTGTCCACGAGTTCGGCGACCGCGTGCGTGACGTGGGCCGTGGCCGCCGCCGTCGTCGACTCCGGGACCTCGGTCACCAGATCGATCCCGCTCGTCTCGACCGAGTCGAGCGCCTCGTCGACGATGCGACAGAGGTCGACCGGCCGTCGCTCGGTGTCCCGATCGCGGAGGAGCCGCTCGGCCAACCGGGCGCGCTCGCTGGCCGACTCCAGTGCCGCCGCCGACCGGTCGACGGCCGCGAGCGCGGCCGACAGCTCGGAGTCGGTCACCGCGTCGGCGACCTGCTGTGCCCGCCCGCGGATGACCGTCGTCCGGTTGCGGACGTTGTGGCGAAGCACTCGCGACAGCACGGACAACCGCTGCTCGCGGAGCCGCTTGCCCGAGATATCACGGCCGATCCCGACGAGCCCGACCACCGCTCCGTCGCCGTCACGGAGCGGCCGCCCGCTGAACTCGTGGGGGATCTCCTCGCCCTGTTTCGTCAGGAACGCCGACTCGACGGTCTGGGTCTCGTGTTCGTGAACGACGGCCGCGATCGCGGCGCCCACCCTGTCGTGGTCCGACTCGGGGATCACCGTCAGTGCGTCCATCCCGTCGAGCTCGGCGTCGCTGTAGCCGGTCACCGCCCGCATCTCGTCGTTCCACCGCTGGAAGCTCCCGTCGAGCCCGAGGACGTAGAACGCGTCCGGGAGCGCGTCGATGACGCTCTCGACGAAGCGCCGCTCCGTCCGGAGGTCCTCGCGTCGGCGTACTCGGTCGGAGATATCTCGGACGACACACACCAGCCCGCCGTCGTCGAGGTGAGTCAGCGTGACCTCCTGAGGGAACGTCGACCCGTCCGCGCGCCGACCGGTCAACTCGCCGCGCCACCGCCCCTCGCCGGTGACGACCGGGAACACCTCCGACTCCAGACGCTCCAGTTCGGCGTCGTCGTACAGGTTTCGCCAGTGTTCCCCCTCCAGCGCTGCCGGGTCGTCGTAGCCGTAGACGGCCGCGTGGGCCGCGTTGACGTAGTCGTACCGCCCGTCGTCGTCCAGCAACGCCACGCCGTCCATCGAGGCCTCGACGGCCGTCGCCAGTTGATCGAGACGGGACTCGCGGTCGTACTCGTCGCGCAGATCCCTGATAATCACGCTAACGCGGTGCCCGTCGTCTCTGGCGGACTCGACGACGGAGACACCCAACGGGATCTCCGACCCGTCGCGGTGGCGCCCCGGGAGCTCGATCCACGACCGGTCCGGCGACCGCCCGTCGCCGACGAGCGACGCGACGACCTCGGGCCCAGCGGTATCGTAGAGCCGGTCGGGGACGAGCCGCGTCACCGGCGTGCCTTCGAGTTCGTCCGGCGGATAGCCGAACAGCTGCTCGACGGACGGACTGGCCGACTGGATACGGCCCGCCGACCCGACCGCGACGACCGCGAACGACGCGTCGGTCGCCGACGCCTCGGACTGGGGCGTGAGTGTCGGATCGAACCGGCCGACCGGCGTCTCGTCGCGAACCATCCCGACGCGGTGAGCCAGCACCGCGAACCGGTCGGGGCCGGTCGCGGTGACGACGTCGGTCGCGCCCGCCGCCAGCGCCGCGTCGGTTCGCCCGGCCGACGGCGAGGGGAAGGCGACGACGGGGGTCTCGTGCCCCGACAGCTGTTCGACCGCCTCGATATCCAGCCCGTCCTCGTCGACGACGGCGACGAGACAGCCGGCAGTGGCCAGGGCATCCTCGGTCGCGGCCGTCAGTGACGGTACCGCCTGGACGGGCGAGTGGTCCAGTTCGGCGCCGAGCCGAGTTACGAGACGGCTCTCGCAGTCCACGCCGACACAGAGCACTCTCGAGTCGGTCTGAACCACACTCGCGGATAGGAATCGATCCTGAAAAATCCCCGTGTCGTGGTCGGTCGTCCCACTGCGATGGGTGCTGTCACTCCCGCGCGCACTCTCTCCCAGCAGACGCGACCCCCCCCCATCGTCTACGGATCGTTCGGGCCGGCCCGGACGTGTGGCGACCACTGCCGTCCGACGGCGCGTCGTCGGTCGGCCCACCAGACCGGCGCCGGTCTACGTGGACCGCCACCCGCACCGCTACCACACCGGCGGCGCCGACACGGACGCTCCTCACACCCCGTCTGTCTCGTCTACCACTCTCCGGACGATCCGCAACTCCGCGTCCCGCGAGATGTGGTCCGCGTCGAGACAGGCGTGGAGCCGCTGTCGAACCGTCTCGGCGTCGCCAGTCGCGGTCGGCGCCGACCGGTCGGCGACCGTCGACTCCAGCCGCTCGACCCGCTCCTCGAGCGCTGCCAACCGGTCACGCTCCGACTCTGTTTCGGCGGGGTCGCGTGCGCTCGGCGACCGACCGTCGCCGTCGCCGAACACCGTCTCGACGAACGCCCGTCGGGACGCCCAGTCGAATCCGGCGATCTCGTCGAGCCACTTCGAGACGGTCTCCCTGCTCGTTCCGACCCGTTCGGCGACCTCCGCCTGCGTCGCGGTCGGCCGCTCGTAGACCGCCCGGAGCACCGCTCGCTGCTCGGAAGTCACGTCCAGCGCTCCTGGCGAGTGGTCGTCGCTCACGTCCGTGCCTCGGTCGCTCTCGTCGCCTTCCGCCGTCGGGTCACGACCGGTATCTGCGGACGCGCCTCCCGCGCTCCACTCGGCGGTCCGCTCGTCGGAGCCCTCGGATCGACGGTCGCCGCCCGCGGGGTCTCCGAACTCCTCGAAGACGCGCTCTACGAACGGAGCCGAAACGTCGTCGACTTCGTCGGCGACAGCTTCGGGCGACGCGTCCGGACGTTCTCTGGCGACGTCGAGCACGTCCCTGTAAGCCACCACCCCGTCACCGTCACTCTCAGGGACTCGTGCCGTGTCCTGCTCTGCTGACTCGGGAGAGTATGCCATCGGCTAAAGGGTAGTCCGCTACAGTATAACGTCCCGTCAGCGTTCTCTCGTCGTGAAACTGCACCTACAAACTCATACCTTCTCTTTGGGTGAGACGACGAGGGCGGACGGGGTACCTGGAGACGGAGACAGGTCAGTTCCAGAGCGTACTCCCCGAGAACACGTCTCGGCGCTGCTCACATGCGAACGTACCTGCGGCGCCGGCGATTGCCGTCAGCCTGGAGACGGCCGTCGCGGGAGCGCTCCTCGGATCTATCGACGCGTCCGGCGTTTCGGCCGGTGGCTGGTCCGGTATCGAATCCGATTGTAGGACGGTGCCCGCAGCGACCGACGGCGCGAAGACGCTACAGACCATCCCTATCTCGCCAGCGGGTCTCGGCGGTTGACACTCGGAGGACGCGAATCGTCGTCTCGGACCTCGGTTATCGACTCCCAGTCACTCCGGGGCCACGGAGCGGGTGGCTTCGAGCGACGATGCGGTCTGCTCGGCCGCTCGATCCACGCCCGTCTCCTGGGGCTCGCTGAGTCGATCGCGGGCGGTCTGCGTCGTGACCCACTCGCAGTCCGTGTGTTCGTCGGAGAGCGAGACCGTGCGATCGGTGCTGTGACAGCGATAGTACACCGCGAACCGACCGTTGTCGCTATCGTTCCGCCACGACAGCGAGTGTACGGGCTCGCTGACTACGGGATCGAGACCCGTCTCCTCGCGGATCTCGCGTTTGAGACCATCGATACAGTCCTCGTGGGCGTCGAGTCTCCCACCGGGAAGCTCCCACCCACCGTCGCTCGTCCGCTCGACGACGAGCACACTGCCCTCGGGACCGAATATGATGCCGCGTAGTGAGACCGTCGCTCGAAGCGGAGTTTCCGTCATCGAAATCATGATTTCAGGCACACTGATTTCAATCTAGTGGCCCCCGAACGCTCGGTTACGACGTGCGTGAATACACGGTCGACGCTCGAACACGTCGTGAATCGCGGAGAGAGACGATGCTTCGCTCACCGCTGGATCGAACTCGGAGCCGCTACCGCGGCTTCGACTTCGATCTGGAATCCCCGATCCGTGCGGTTTCGACGTTTCTCCCGAGCCGTAGACGCTCGTGGATCGTCGCGTCTCTCCGGCGTGCGTGTGGATGGGGATCCAGCGATCGATGTCGTCGGAACAGCCATCCCCGCCGGCTCGCATCTCTCCGAGCGGCTGGTCGGCAACGACGTGGCCGCAGTCGACGGCTTCTCGAAGTGTCACCGCGCAAGGTTGCCCGACTGCTTCGAGGCCGTCGCGGGTGACCCGACCGGCCACGAGGTGGCCGTCGGAGCGATCACCGAGGGCGTCGACGACTGATTACAGGACGTTCCGGAAACGACCACACGCAGTGGTGCGGTCGGCACGGTAAACGCTTGCAATAATTCGTGCGAGCCGACGGCCGGTTCCGCCGTCGACCAGTTCCGACGTCGGTGTCGGTCGTGCTCGCCCCTCCGAAACGTGCTACCACACCGAGGAGCGAGGCGTGGACAGTGCAGTTCGTCCCCCACGCCGAGCGGTTGCTACGTCGAGATACTGTCCAAGTTCGATATATACTTGATAGTATATACTTGAGGCACTGCACAGCTGGAGTCGTCGCGGCGAAGCGACCGCTGGTGCGGGGGAGATTCGGAACCAGTTCACAGATCTGCTTCTCGACAGCGGACTCGCTGCCGTCGGGTGCAGGGACTGCGAGGCGACCGTTTCGACTGCCCGAGACCGCTGCTCGGGGTGGGGGCCGGACAGCTGTCCCGCGCCACGACGTCCCCGGGAAGCGCCTCCCGAAGTGAGGAGCAGCCGCTCGACGTCACGTCTGGGTATCGTGTTCGACACCTGCAGGATCAGTTATTTATATGTGAATTGTCGTAACACGACGTATGGGTTCGAGTTCGTCGATAGTGGGACACCTGAAAGATGTCGTCGTGATCTTCGCCCTCGGTGTGGTGTACGTAACGGTGCTCGCGGCCGGGACCGTGGCGGTGCGCGCGTGGGAGCGGATCGGTTCGGCCGCCGAGACGGGGAAAGCCGCCCTCGACCGAATCCGACTCCGCACTCGCTCCGCTCGGTAAGTCACAGAGACGGACGAAACGAGTCGAGTCACCGCGATTCAACGGCCAGGATCCGACGCCGTCTGGATCCGGTCGCCCACTTCGATCCCACGTTCTACCGTGTACCGATACGGGAGCTCCAGGACGTACTTCGCGCGCCCGTCGTACCGTTCGAGGTCCGATTCGTCGACGCCGTCGGCCGGCAACTCCGCGTGATAGATGCCCCTCACGGTTCGGCCGCCGCCGACGAAGACGATATCCAGCGGCATCGACATCTCTCGCATCACGTACGAGACCGACTGCTCACGGGGGTGGACGAACAGCATCCCTTCGCCGTCCTCGAGCGACTCCGTGCGACTGAGGCCGACGTAGCGTTTCGCGTCGGTGTCGGCGACCCTGACGCGGGCAGTACCGAGGTCGGCACCATCGTCGTCGGAGAAGATCACCGTCGTCCAGTCGTACTCCTGGACGGGGTCGCTCGATAGGCGGGTTCTGATCGCCCACAGCACGACGAGGGCCGCCAGACCGACCGACAGGACGAGAGTGGTTCGAACTCGGTTTATTCGATCTAACATTATCGCACTCTTATCAGGTAACGCACGTAAAAACACGAGCGGGAACCACACGACTGCGGATCACAGCGGACCGGCTCGGGCATACAGGTCGGACCGTGTGTCGAACCGCTCGTCTACGGCGGGACACCGCCGTACCCGTACTCGCCGTACCCCTGCTCACCGTACTCGTCGGCGAGTTTCCGAGCCGCCGTCGGTTCGGCGGCCCGAGTCGGGGTCCCGGTCGACGTCCCGGACTCACCGGGGGCAGCTGTCGACGTTTCCATCGCCGCAGACGTATCGGTCGCCGTTTCCACCGGGGTCTCGGATTCGTTGGACGTCTGTGGGGACGACTCCGCGGTGGTCGGAGCGGGGGTCGACGGGGCGGTTCCGGTGGACGCCTGTTCCGAACCGTCTGTACCACCGACGTTGCCGGAGCCGCTCTCCCCCTCCTCGGTCGCCGTCGACGTCGCCTCGGTCGTTCCGGTCGCGGTCGGCGTCGGGGGTTCGCTCCTGGCCCCGACTGCGGTCGGCATCGCTGTCGTCGATACCGACGGGATCGCCGTATCACCGACCGTCTCGGCGGTCGCAGTGCTATCGGCCTGTGTAGGGACGGTACCGTCGGCCGCCGTCGTTCCGCCGACGTCCGGCCTCTTCCCTGCCACGGTCGTCGTGACGGGGGTCCCGCCGTAGCCGAAGCGAGCGTCGGTGTCGGTCCCCGACCTGGACCCGGTGTCGTCTCTCGAGAGGACCCCGCTCATCCCGAACCCGGACGTCGCGACCGCGGAGACGACGGCCCCGACCTTCAGGAAGCTGCGCCGCCACAGTCGTTCGTCGGAGTCACGCTGCTCTGCGTTCGTCGCCGTGTCTTCGTTCATGACTGATCTCACCCCTGTGATTCGGGCACTCTCGACGAGCAGCCCCCGTGATCTCGCCCGTGGCCTTCAGCCGCGATCGCATCCGAACCCGAACGTGCAGCAGAAACCGCCGTTGAACGTCCGTCTCTCTCCGATCCCACGGCCGCTGTCTCGTTCACACTGTGTGTCGCCTGCGTGATATCGCTGTTCCGAAAGCCGGACCACGAGGCACGCACCCGGAGTACCGGTATCGACTCTCTCGGGACACGATCGGCCGAAAGCCGGAGAACGGTGTTCGTCATAACGGTACCGGACAAGCGAGGGTCTTGCTGCCAAGGGACGAACTATTCGTAATAAAATCTTTCGGACGGGTGATACGGCGGCGTACTCCAGTCGGTCGGTCGCGTGAACGCAACGTGAAGGTCAGGATTTATATTCTGCTGGAAAGACGTTCGTGTAACTGATTACGAACAATGGGCGACTATACGGACTCGACGACCGTCGTCGCGGTCGAAGACGCGCTTTCGACGACACTCGATGGAGAGTCCGTGATCCTGCATACGGGATCGGGAGAGTACTTCGGGTTCAACGAAGTCGGGACCAGGATCTGGGAGGCGATGCAGGAACCCCGGTCGATGGTCGAGATCACACAGCAGATCGAAAACGAGTACGACGTCGAACGGGAGCGATGTCGGTCGGATATCGAATCTCTGGTCGACGAACTAGTCGAACAGGACCTCGCTCGGGTCGTCGACGACCCGTAACGTGTGCCGATGGACCGGGTGAAACGATTCGTCTCGGCCCCACCTGGCGACAAGCTTCGACTCGCGGTCGCGAGTGGGCTGTTGGTCGCCATCTGGGGAGGGTTGGTCGTCGTCTCTTTCGATCGGCTCAGATCGGTACTGGCCGGAACCGGTGACGTCGGTTCCCTGGTCGTTCCGGGAACACCGACCGCGGGTCAGGTGGTCGCGGCGGTGGACGTCGCGGATTCGTGGGTGCCGGGGACCAGAACCTGTCTGGTCCGCTCGCTGACCGCGGAGGTACTGCTTCGCACGTACGGCCACTCGTTCGAACACCGGATCGGCGTCGACAGAGACTCGTCCGACAGTGTCAGAGCCCACAGTTGGATCGAGTTCGAAGGTGAAGTGCTGATCGGAGACGTAGACAATCTGGAGGAGTACGAACCGCTCCCACCGATAAGCACCGGAAATGAACGCTAATTGGATATCCTCGAGAGATGAGTAGCATCACGACGGACGGTCGATCATCGGGCCTTCGACGGCTGAAGACGTCGGTGTCGGACTCGATCGGGCGCAGGCGGTGTGCGCGAACGCGGGTCCACCCGCCGGAGTCGAAGCGAGGGTTCCGGAACAGTTGCGCCGTGACGGTGAGTTCGGAATGACACGAGCCGATCCGACACTCCGAGACAAAGTGTCCGCGGTGTACCAGGCGGCCCAGTTCAGACCGTGGCTCGGGGCAGGGGTCGTCGTCGTGAGTTTCTCGGCGGCGCTCCTCGAGGGGGTCGGGCTCGGTCTCTTGTTGCCCATCATCGAGATCACGCAGTCGCCGTCCCCGCACGACGCCGACGGGCCGTTGGGCCTGTTCGTTCGAGTCTACGGGTGGTTCGGGATCCCCCTCACCCTCGAATCGCTGATCGTGAGTCTCGGTGGTGTCATGTTTCTCCGGTTCGCACTCAGTTTCGTCAGCGGCTGGCTCCGGGCTATCCTCGGCGTGAGTTACCAGCGTGAGCTCCGAGAACGGCTGTTCGATTCGCTGATGTACGGGCCAGTCGACTACATCGACGAAGTCGGGTCGGACGATCTCCTGAACAGCTTCATCACGGAGACGAACAGGGCCGCCGGCATCGTCATGGCCACGTTCAACATTACCGAAGTCGTGCTGCGGGGTGGGGTCTACCTGATCCTGGCCACGCTGTTGTCACCGGCGCTGACTGCTGTCGCCGTCGCCAGTCTCACCGTGAGCACTCTGCTCGTCCGGTACGTCCTCGAACCGGCGTACGCGGTCGGCGACGAGGTCGCGAACATCAACGACGAACTCCAGACGCTCTCGCAGGCTAGCTTCCAGGGCGCACGCGACGTTCGGCTGTTCAACATGCGCGAGGAGTTCGTCGACAGGATGCACGAGTCGCTCGACGGATACGTCGCCAGCAACGTCAGACTCCGCCGAAATCAGGCTGCGCTGCAGAATCTCAACCAGTTCGCGAACGTAATCGTCGTGTTCGGACTCGTCTACGCCGGGTTCCGACTGACCTCACTCTCGATCGCACGATTGGGCGTGTTCCTCTTCGCGATATTTCGACTGTCGCCCGTGGTGAATCAGATCAACAACCGCCTGTACACGCTAGACGGGCAACTCCCGCACCTCCTCCGGGTTCGAGACCGACTGGAGTCACTCGCCGAACGGGAGACACCGGCTACCGGGGGTGACCGGTCGATCCGGACGGTACAGCGCGTCGACTTCGACGACGTTTCGTTCTCCTATGGGGGCAGTGAACGGGTTCTCGACGACGTCTCGTTCTCGGTCGAACGCGGCGAAACGGTCGCACTGGTCGGGCCGTCGGGCGCCGGAAAGTCGACCGTTATCGCGCTGCTCGGCCGCCTACAGGTGCCGGATTCGGGCGATATCCGCGCCGATGGGACACCGATCGAGGACCTCGACGTCCGCGAGTGGCGCGAGCGCCTCGCTATCGTCCGTCAAGACCCGTTCCTGTTCGACGGGAGTCTGCGGGAAAACGTCTCGATCGGGAACCGAAACGCGTCCGACCGAGCGATCGAACGAGCGTGCGAAACCGCGCAGGTCACCGAATTTCTCCCGGAGCTACCCGATGGGTACGAGACGGAACTCGGTGAGGACGGGGTACGCCTGTCCGGTGGCCAGAAACAACGGGTCGCCATCGCCCGAGCCCTGTTGAAGGACGCCGACGTGTTGGTGCTGGACGAGGCGACGAGCGAACTCGATTCGAACATCGAACAGACCGTCTACGAGGGGATCCGCTCGCTCGAGTCGGAGTACGCGACGATCAGCATCGCACACCGACTCTCGACGGTCGACGGCGCCGACCGTATCTACACCCTGGTGGACGGATCGGTCACCGAAACCGGAACACACGACCAACTGCTCGAGAGAGACGGAACCTACGCCGAACTCTACGTCACACAATCGTGAACTATCGTTCGTGGGGCACGGATCCGATACCAGCTATGGGGTGCTACGACCGCCGTCACGGGGTCGGGGCAGGCAGTTTTAAATTGCGCGCAACGGTGTTCTGAGTCGACAACAGAGGGCGCCAATGCACTATTACTCCGCGTACGACCTCACGATCCGGTCCGAGTTCACGCTCCCCGAACTCCCGTCGCTCCCGGACGAGCCCGCGAGCGTCGACGTCGAATTCCGTCTCGGGGAGGTTACAGCCGTCGCCGAGACGGTCGAAGCGTTCGACGGTCGTCGGATCGCAGCGGCTCCCGGCACCTGCCGGCTCTCGTACGACACGATCGGGTCGTTTCTGGTCGAAGGGGGTGAACGCGTCGTCTGTGATCCGGATTCCGAGGACCTCGTGGAACGGGATCTGTTTCGGCGGTTGCTGGAAAACGAGATGATCGGGCTCTTGCTCCACCAGCGCGGCAACCTCGTCTTGCACGCGAGCGCGGTGGCCGTCGACGGAAACGGGGTCGTGTTCCTCGGACCCCGTGGAGCGGGGAAGTCGACCACTGCGACGGCGATGCAACTCGAGGGGTACCCGATGCTGGAGGACGACGTAGTCGGGATCCGTTTCGACTCGGGGACCCCGATGGTCCTCCCCGGCGTCCCGCAGCTACGCTTGCGGGAGGACGCCGCGGTGGCACTGAACGTCACGGACCGGTCCACCCCGTCGGAGGAGTCGTGGTACGAAAAACAGTATCTGTCGGTGTCCGAGATCCCCGAGCCCGTCCCCCTCACTCGCTGCTTCAAACTCCAGCGCGGTGACCACCTCGGCTTCGGGGCGTTGGACGGTCACGAGAAGCTGCTCGGACTCGTTTCTCGCACGCACGCGCGCGGATTGCTCTCGGACACGGCCCAGTCCCAGACTCACTTCGAGCACTGTTCGCGCGTGGTCGATACCGCTGTGTTCCGGGTGTTGAAGCGCCCTCGGGATCACGACCGACTCCCGGAACTGGTCGAAAAAGTGGTCGAAGACGCGCGGTGTGGTCGACTCGTAGAGGGGTGACGCCGACCGATACGTCTCTTCGGGTGGATCGAATCGACCGACGAGAAGCGATGGTACGTTACGACGCGGGCGAGATCGAACCGACGAGCGGAGTGTTGTCACTGTACTGGTCGGTCGCCCCTCCCTCCTTGTTCGACTGCTCGGTGATCGATTCGACGGGTCCGTATTCGGTCATCTGGGGCGACGTGTACTCGCTGTTGGATTGCTGACGCGTCATCCTAACTGGATCGTTCCTGTCGATCAATATAAAACTAGCGTAGGAACTGGATCGTGACCCGAGGGAACGAATATGTGACCGACGACCAACGACTGGTGAACGGTGATCTGCCGCGCATTCGAGAGTAAACGACGGGATCGGATCCGCCCATCGTTCGGATCTCGAATGCGCCTCGACAGTGACATCTAATCGGAAGCGTCCACAAGCGACGATAGTGGCATCCGAACGGGGCCCGGCAGGGCCCACAGCGCTGTCGTGGAAACCAGACTGTCACGACAGCACGGTCTCGGCTTCGACCCGACGACGAGTCAGGGATACGGGCTGGTCGAGCCCACGATCTCACCGTTCGTGTCGTCGGTGTACTGGTCGGTCGACGTGCCGTCTTTGTTGTATTGCTGTTCCGTGATTGCCTCAACGGACCCGTATTCGGTCAGTTCAGGTACACCGTAGTCACCCGTGTCTCTTGTCATGACCCATCACCGAATTGTTGGCTTTCTATAATTAAGGTTGCTCCGATACGGGCGTGAAGTCAGTTCACAGAGATGCGAGGAGGAAGCCCACGGCTCAAGCCGTGGGAGGAATCCGATACCGTTCGGTTCAATCCACGAGCGAGAGGAGACTGACTCCCCTACCACGCCGAGACTTTATACCCAAATACGCGGCAGTGTCTCCTACAGATGGAGGATGTGATCCGCACTGTCAAAGTCGAACTCGACGTACCCGACGGGCGGTGCGAGGACCTCCATCGGACCAACGACCAGTTCCTCCACTGTGCGAACACTACCGCAGCGTGGGCGTGGAGACACCCGAACGCCTACTGCGTGAGTTCAAAGCGAACGGCCGAGAACGCCCTCTACGAGCAACTTCGCGACGAGACGGAGTTAACCGCGAACCTCGTCCAGAAAGGGATCCGACGCGCTATCGAGGCGACCAAAAGCGGGGTCGCCCGACGCGAGAAGGGCGAGACCACGAGCCAACGGCACTTCGACGCGTGGAGCGTCGTCTACGACAAACGTGCCGCGACGTTCTACCGCGACCACGTCTCGCTCTCGACCGTGAACGGTCGCCTCGAGTGTGACTACGTGCTGCCCGACGACGCCGAGGGGACGCCGATTGGCGAGTACCTACTGAACGAGGATTACGAGTTCCGCACCTCGACGCTCCAGTACGACCGCTCCACGGAGTCGTTCTATCTCCACACACGGATGCGCCGAACGGGAGACGACCAAGAGCCGTCAACGACTCCTTCTGAAGACGTTCATCAGACACGGTCTGATGCAGCCCATCAGAACGCTTCGCGTTCTGAGGACGCCAAGCACAGAACAGTCCTCGGTGTCGACCTGAACGTGGATGGCTCGCTCGCCGTGACTTCGACGGGCGCGTTCGTCGGGAAGGCCGACGAGATGACCCACCGACGCCGAGAGTTCGAAAAGACGCGCGGGTCGATGCAACGGTCGGGCACGCGGTCGGCGCACTTATCGATCCAGTCGATGGAAGACCGCGAACACCGCTGGATGCAGGACGAATTACACCGCGCGTCGAATCGGATTCTCGACGAGGCTCGCGACCACGATTGTACGCATATCGCCTTCGAGGACCTGACCGATATTCGTGACCGGATGGCTGGTGCAAAGCGATTCCACGCCTGGGCGTTCCGACGCCTGTTCGAGTACGTCGAGTACAAAGCCGAGATGTGCGGTCTCGAGGTCGCGCAGGTAAGTCCATCGTACACGAGTCAACGGTGTTCGAAGTGCGGGTTCACCCACGAAATAAACAGGCGGTCGAAACACCAGCTCGTCTGCCAGCAGTGCGAGTACGAACTGAATGCGGACTACAACGCGAGCAAGAACATCGCTCGCAAACTGCTCGAGCGACTCCACTCGGGGCAGACGTCTTCGAGTGGAGGCGCACTCTGTCAGTGTGCGCTGACGTCAGGGACGCTGAGCCTGAACGGCGAGTTCCACGCCTCCGTCGATTCGGCGGCAGAAGGGGAGTCCACTGACAAGCCCACGACGTCAGTCGTGGGTCACTGACCGCTCGTGTGGGCCCACGTCTTCATCCACGTCGAGAGCGAGAGTGCGCGCCAGAGTGCTCGCGCATCACGGGTGCTCTGGGTTTCGGCGAACCGTTCGTGGGCCGCTCGCAGCGCGTCCTGGTCGACGAAGTCCTCGAGCGGGCCGGGGTCGGCGACGAGGCGCTCGAGTCGGTCGTCTTCTCGAGCGAGCGAGTTCCAGAACCCCTGGCTCATATCGGTCTTCCACACGCGCGTCCCGATCTCCTCGGGGAGGCGGTCGGCGAGCGACCGTCGGATGATCGACCTGGTCCACCCCTCAGAGAGCTGTTGGGTCGGCGGCATCGCCAGCGAGAACTCGACGAGTCGCCTGTCGGTGAACGGGTAGCGAGGCTCGACGCCGAAGGCAGCGGCGACCAGATCGGTCGTTTCGAGGCTCGCGGTGATCGTTCCGAACGTGAGCGACCGACACTGGCGGCGCCGAGCCGTCTCCCTGAGTACCGAACCGGTCGCATACCGCTCCCGAAGTTTCTCGTCGAGACCGACTCGGTCGACGAACGCCGGGCGAAGCGTCGGGTTCTTCCGCTCGGCCAGCACGGGCTCGTCGCGGATCCGTCGATACGTTCGGCGCACTGCGGGCGGAACGAGCGGAAGGACGGCGTGGTGCAGGAAGACCCGATGTCTCGGCGCCCCGCCACGCTCCGAGATCGCCTGGATCTCCGCCGCGAGTCGTCCCCATCGCCCCGTCCGCAGCAGCTCCGGGATCAGTCCCAGCCCGTACCCGGTAGCACTGTCTCCGAGGGCGCCTTCCAGGACGACGTTCACGCCCGCTTCGTCCGCACGCTTCATCCGCTCCCAGATCGCGTGGTGCATCGTATCGTGGGGGGGCTGGTCGTAGTGCCAACCCATCGACTCACGGTCGTCGAGCATCCCGACCTCGTCCATGAACACGTACCGTGAGTCGATCCCAGCGCGCTCGGTCACCCGTTCGACGAACTCCCGCTCGTCGCTCGTCGGAGCGTCGTCGTACACGTTCGAGAAGGTCAGAAGCGGATCCGCCGACGACAGCAGGTCACGGGCTACGACCGTGATCGACGACGAATCGAGCCCCCCACTCAGCGCGGTTCCAACGGTTCCGTCGGTTCGGAGTCGACAGCGGACGGCCTGCTCGAACAGCTCCCGGAACCGCCGTTCGTAGGCGGCGTCCGACCCGAGAGTGACGCTGTCGGTCGGGTCGAGGTCCCAGTACTGCCACAGCCGGCTACCGTCGCTGCGAACACTGATCGCGTGAGCCGGCGGAAGTCGGCGGATATCGCGGTAGTACGTCCGCTCTTTGTCCTCGAACGTTCCAGTGAGGAGGTCGCCGACCTTCCGCTCGTCGAGGGTTCGGTCGACGTCGGGGAGTGCGAGGAGTGCCTTCGCCTCCGAGCCGACCGCGAAGGTATCGGGGCTGGAGTGATAGTACAGCGGCTTGACGCCGAAGCAGTCCCTGGCGCACAACAGGCGCCCGGCCGCCGAGTCCCACAGGGCGAACGCGAACGACCCGACGAGATGGTCCGGACACGCCTCGCCCCACCGCCGATACGCCGCGAGCACCAGCCGGCTATCGGGAATCGGTTTCCCGCCGTTCGCGACGTCGAGCGCGTCCAGCAAGGTCGCTCTGTTGTCGAGACGGATATCGCCGGTGACGACGACCGCGCCGTCACGACACGGCTGGTCGTCGTGTTCGGCCTCCGGCGTCGAACGGAGCTGCTGGTGGCCTAGCCCGACGGGACCATCACACCAGATTCCCTCCCCGTCGGGGCCCCGATGGTCGATGCGTTCGTGCATCGCCTTCAGGTCGGGATCGACACCGCCACGGCCGCGATCCAAGAGCGCGACGATCCCGCTCATTCTGTCGCTCTCGACGCGTCGCCGTTCGTGTTCCACTCGAAGGACAGGTAGGCCGTCCCCTCCTTCACGGTCGATTCGGATTCGACCGGCCCCCCCGTCGCGACCGCCAGGCCGACTCCGATGAACGACTGGATAGGGTGATCGAGTCTACCGAGGTCGCCGACCGTCGCTCCCCGAACCCGGACCGTGACTCGCCTCCGTTCCGCGACGTCAAGGTCGGCGATCCGTTCGAGCCCCGTCGATTCCGCGAGCTCGTAGTAATCCGTGACGCCTTCGAGCAGCGCCTGTACGACCGCTCTGTCTTCCTCGGGGAGATCCGCGACCGACGGTTCGAAGTCGCGAACCAGGCCGCGACCGGTCGGAACGAGCGACAGCGCCTGGCGGCGGTCGGAGTCGACGACCACCGAGTCGAGGTTCTCGGCGGGCGGGACGGGCTGGTCCATCGCCCCGCCGACGTAGAACCGCGCGTCGACCGGACGCTCGCCCGTCGGAACGTACGTCCGATGACCGGTCACGGCGAAGTGATCCACGATCGCGGCCCTGTTGTCGGCGGTCGCCTCGTAGAGGCTCTGGCTCACTTCGACGGGGTGGCGAACACCGCTCGAAAGCACCATACAGAGGACCGCCCCGACCACCCCGACTCCCGCGAGCGCAGCGAGCACATCCGAAGCGGAGGGATAGAACGACGCGGCCCCTCCGGAAACGACCGCTATCACGAACAGTAGCACCGCTCCGCCCCGATAGCCGACCGTCAGCAGACTCGCGCTACCGGCCCTGGCACGGTCTCGTTCGTGATGTGTCTGTGGTACCTCCCGTTTCGTATCCCGATCGGAATCGACCGTCCGTGACTCGTAGCTTGTCTCAGAGCTCATTACTGTCCTTGCTTCTCTCTGGCTGGTGACCGAGACACCCGATCGACCACGCGGTCGGGCGACCGGGAAGCCCGGATCCAGTCGCCGCCGGGGTGCGATTCCGGTGGCGAAACCGGAGCGTTGCCGAATTCGACGTCTGCGAATCGTATAAAATCGTTGATTAGATCGGTCCGGGCTGGCGGAGTGAACGGGTTCACGGGACTCGTCCGTGCGGAGCTCCCCCCGTTGCGCTCGGGCGAGGTTCGTGCGGGCATACTACTGCCACCCTCCCTCGATGGCACGCTCGTACGTCTGCTCGGCCTGCCGTGCGACCGACGACCAGTCGTAGCGCTCGACGCGCTCGGTCGGGTCGACGGCCGGGCTGTGGCCGCCCAGGGCGCGCTCGAGCGCGTCGGTGAGAGCCGCGACCGACGGGTCCGCGAGAAAGCCGGCGTCGCCGACGACCTCCGAGGCCGCCGAGTGTGGGTGTTCGACGGCGACGACCGTGCAGCCGGCGGCCATCGCCTCGGCGAACGTGATCCCGAAGCCCTCGCGCGTCGATGGGGAGACGAAGACGTCCGCGGCGCGCATGTGACCGAGCACGTCCTCGTACGCTTCGAGGAAGCCGAGGAACTCGATGTCGGCGGCGGCGTCGAGCGTCTCGGCCTGGCGGCGGAGCGCGTCGGCCTCCGGCCCGTCACCGATGATCCCGAGGGTCGCGTCGTGGTCGGCGGCGACCTTCTCGAACGCCTCCAGCAGCAGGTCGACGTTCTTGTGTTCGATCAGCCGGCCGGCGTAGAGGAGGTCGTAACCGTCGGCGGGGTCGTCCGGGAGCGGCGCCGCTCGGACCTGCTGGGTGTCGAGTCCGTTCGGGACGACACGGATCCGGTCGCGGTCGGGCCCGAGCGTCGCGAGGCGGTCGGCGGTGACGCCCGAGACGGCGACCGGGAGCTGCGGCGTTCGCGCGGTGACCCGCTCGACGAGCTTGCCACAGGGGGCGAGCCGGCCGAGGTACTCCTCCCAGTACGAACGCCAGACCTCGTGCCAGGTCGTGACGAGCGGCACGTCGGTGCCCAGCGCCGAGACCTTCACCGAGAGAACGGGAAAGTACGGGAACACGGACGCGACGACCAGGTCGTGGTCGCGGTCGGACAGCGCCGAGCGGAGCGAGGGAGCGGCCCGAACGGCGAAGTCGAGCGCCTCGGTGATCGACCGTCGCTCACCGGCGTAGAGGTCGGCGCCGGGTGCGACCGCTCGGAGTGTCATCCCCTCGTACTCGATAACTTCGGGACCGTCCCAGTAGTGACGCCCGTAGACCGACACCGCGTGTCCGTCCCGAGCGAGACGGCGTCCGATCTCGTAGATCCGCTTCTCGGCACCCCCCTTGACGAACGGGTAGACGACGTTGGAGACGAACGCGATATGCACTGGTTGACTCCGTCGGTCCTCGGTTCGCGGCCCACGGTAATTGTGTTTCGCTGTTTCGTGGCAGTGTGAATTTGTGTGAAGGAGAAACATTAACTCCGAACGACAGGGATAGCAACTCGATAGCCATGCCGCGGAATATCGTCCTTATCACATTCGACGCCCTTCGGGCCGACCACCTCTCGTGCTACGGATACGAGCGGGAGACGTCGCCGTTTCTCGCGTCCGTCGCCGCGGACGGTGCGCGGTTCGACCGCGCGTTCAGCGCGAGCTCGCACACTCGCGAGGCGGTGCCGTCGATCCTGACCGGCCGGTATCCGGACGACGCCGTCGACGCGGGCTACCAGCGAGACGCGGACACGGTCGCGGCGAGGCTCGCGTCGAACGGGTTCGAGACCGCCGGCTTCCACTCCAACCCGTTCGTGTCGCGGGCTTACGGCTTCGACCAGGGGTTCGACCACTTCGACGACGACCTCCACCTCGGGAAGAACAGGCTGCTGGCGCTCGCACAGCGGGCGCTCGACAAGGTCCGGAACCGCCACTACGCGCGCGCTTCGGAGATCAACGAGCGGTCGCTGGAGTGGCTCGACTCGCTGGACGGCGGGCCCTTCTTCCTCTGGAACCACTACATGGACCCCCACGGGCCTTACGAGGCGCCCGCGGCGTACCAGCGCGAGTTCCACGGCGAGGCGGTCCCGGATTCGGCCGCTCAGGACCTCTATCAGCGGGCGATAAGCGACCCCGAGAGCATCACCGACGCCGAGCGCGAGCGACTGATGGATCTCTACGACGCGGAGATCAACTACACCGACGACCGGCTCCGGTCGCTGTTCGACGGCTTGGAAGAGCGGGGTCTTCTCTCCGAGTCGCTGGTCCTCCTCACCGCCGACCACGGCGACGCCTTCGGCGAACACGGCTACTTCGAGCACCCCCGATACCTGCACGACGAACTGGTCCACGTCCCGCTCGTGATGGCCGGTCCCGACGTACCGTCGGCCACTATCGAAACGCCGGCCAGTACGCTCGACGTCGCGCGGACCGCACTCGAAACGGCGGGCACACCGGTGACAGGACTCCCCGGGGAGGACTTGCGTGCGGTCGTCGATTCCCCCGAAGCGTACGCCGACCGGGTGGTCGTCTCGCAGGCGCGCGGCGAGGACGGCGACGCACATCTCCGTCGGTTCAGCGCTCGGAGCGAGTCGGCCACCTGGTTCGGGGAGTACGACACGACGGCCGACGACCTCTCGCTCTCGGGCGGTGACGCGGAGGGCGAGACGGCGGCGCAACTGCGCGGCCACGTGGCCGAGCGAACGGACGCGGAGGGAACGACGCAGGCGAGCGAGACCGAGGCGGTCGACGACGAGATCGAAGACCGACTGTCGGCGCTGGGGTACAAGTAACGATGGCTGACATCTCGATTTCCGACGACCTGATCGAACGCATCGAAACGCGCGCCGAACACACGGAGTTCGAGACCGCCGACGACTACGCCGGGTACGTCCTGAACGAGGTGCTCGCGAGTCTCGAAGAGGACGACGCCCAGGGGCGCGAGCTCGCGGTCGACGACGCCGGTGTCGAGGACCGTCTCCAGTCGCTGGGGTACCTGAACGAATGACGAGTCCCGGCGCGGAGCGACGCAACCTCGTGTTCGTCACGGTCGACAGCCTCCGTGCCGACCACTGCGGGTTCGTCGATCCCGACTCGAGCCTGACCCCGGCCATCGACCGGGTCGCCGGCGACGGGCTCTCGTTCACGCAGGCGATAGCGGCCGGGCCACGCACGCCGTCGTCGGTCCCGGTGTTGTTCACGGGCGAGTTCGTGGCCGAGGACCCGGAGTGGTCGATGGGCGACTGGCGCGGTCGCCAGCAGCGCATCGGCCGGCACATGGCGCGGTTCAGCCACCTCAGCGAGCGGCTGGGGGCGATGGGGTACGAGACCGCCGGGATCACCGCCAACCCCTGGACCACCCGCGAGAGCAACTTCGACGCGGGCTTCGACCGATTCTTCGAGATCAGCGCCGACAGCGACGACATCTCCTCGACGCAGCTCTCCGATTCGACGCTGTTCAAACTGGCCGACACGGGCCTCGACGCGCTTCCGGGAGACCCTCTCGGCTGGAGCGACAAGAAGGAGTGGTTCTCACAGTGGCCGGGCAGTTTCGAGCTGGTCACCGAACAGCTGTCGGACCTGTCCGAACCGTTCTTCCTCTGGGTGTTCGTCCTCGACTCCCACCAGCCGTACATCACGCCGCGGCGGTTCCGCGAGGAGGCGTCGGCCTGGCGGATGTACTATTCGATCCTGCGCTACTGGTACGGGGAGAGCGCCGACGAGGCGATCCCCGACCACGCCCGGGAGATGATCGGCGCCGCCTACCGCGACGCCGTCCGCTCGGTCGACGCGTTCGTCGACGAACTCGCCGACGCCGTCGCCCCGCACGATCCGGTCACCGTCTTCTGTGCGGACCACGGCGAGGCGGTCGGCGACCACGGTAACTTCGGCCACCCGCAGGCGCTGTACGACGAGAACATCCGGGTGCCCATGTTCGTCCACAACGCCGGCGTCCGCGGGCAGGTGGACGAGCAGGTCTCGCTGCGGTCGCTGCCGGACATGCTGACCGACCTGGCCGACCCCACGGGGTTCGACCCGACGGCGTACACCGACCGAGCCGTGCTGTCGAAGACGGAGAACGACCGACGCCGGGCCGTCCGCACGCCGTCGTGGAAGCTCGTCCGGGACCGTGAGACGGCCACCGAACGGCTCTACGACCTCCACGAGGACTCCGACGAGACCGAAGACGTGTCGGCGGATCACGGGGCGGTCGTCGAGTCGCTCTCAGCCGTGCTCGACCGACACGACCGAACGCGGACCGAGAAGGCGTCGATCCGCCGAGTGACGGACGACCTCGCCGCGGAGGACGCGACGATATGACCGACGGCCTCCGGATCTGCCTGATAACGAAGATGTACCCCCCGCGGACGGGCGGCGGCGCGACCTACGCCTACGAACTGGCGAACGCGCTCGGCGAACGAGGGCACGACGTGGACGTGTACACCCAGGCGGTCCCCGACGGCGACGACCCGCCGCCGACACAGGAGAACGTCTCGGTGACCAGGATCACGAAGGCGCGCCCGCTCGTGGTGGTGTCGACGCTGTATTTCAGTATCGCCTGCCGACGCCGGATCGACTTCGAGCGCTACGACGTGATTCACGGAACGTTGATGCCGGCTTCGACGGTCGCGCTCGGCCCGTGGTTGCTCCGGTCGATCGACGCGCCGCTGGTGTTGACGAGCCACGGCACCTCCTACGACGAGGCTCGGTCGGTCGACCCCCAGAGCCCCCCAGACTACCTGTTCAAGTACGTGTTCCACCCGATCAACGTGGTGATGGACGCCGTCAGCGGACGCTTGGCCGACCGGATCGTCGCGGTCAGCGACCACACCCGCGAGCAGCTGGGCGAGTTGTATCGCTTCGACGAGTCGAAGCTCCGGACGGTTCCGCCGGGGATCGACACCGAGCGGTTCAGCGAGCGGTCCGGGGGCCACCCCGCGGTGAGCGAGGTCCGGCCCTCGGTACTGGTGCTCAGCCGTCTCGACCCGCGCAAGGGGATCGACAAGGCGATCCGCGCGTTCGCACGGGCGGACGGGACCGACGCGGAGCTGCTGATCGCCGGGACCGGGCGACTGGAGTCGTCGCTGAAAGATCTGGCGTCGGATCTGGGCGTCGCCGACGACGTGTCGTTCCTGGGGTTCGTCCCGGACGAGGAGTTACCGTCGCTGTACTCGTCGGTCGAGCTGTTCGTCCTGCCCTCCGAGTACGAGGGGTTCGGGATCGTCTTCATGGAGGCGATGGCCTGCGGAACCCCCGTGATCGGCACCGAGGTCGGCGGCATCCCGACCGCGGTCGCCGACGGCGAGACGGGGTATCTCGTCCCACGCGACGGGATCGGCGAACTCGCGGCCCGGATGGAGGAGTTACTGGGCGACCCGGATACGTACGAGCGGATGGCCGCGTCCTCCGAAGCGTGGGCCGGCGACCACGAGTGGAGCGAGATCGCGTCGCGCGTCGAGCTCGAGTACGCGGAGTTGACGGGGGGCGAACGAGCGTGACTCGCTCCGATCGGGTGATCGTATCCGGAGCGGACGCCCGGGAGTCCCCCCGAGGCCCACGGCCATGATCGGGCGCGCGTTCCACGGCGGGTTGGCACTGCTTCGGACGTACGCGTCGGTACTGTTGCTCGCCGTCGGCGGGTTGTTGCTGTACTTTTTCGTCTCCATCGAGTTCTGGTCTGTCGTCGGCCCCGTCCTCGGTGTCGTGATCGGGTCGTCCATCGCTATCGTCGGGACGCTCGTCGGTCGGGTCCGCGATACCGAGCCGCCCACCGATGCCGCGGACCCGAACCCCCTCGACGCGCGAGTCCCGATCCTGCTGGCGAGTCTGTACGTCTTGAGCATGGTCGTGCTCTTCCGGTTCAACACCTACTACCGTCCGGACCTGATGTACGTCCTGTTCGGTGGCTACGCCGGGATCATCGGCTACCAGATCGCTCGAGGTGAGAGTCGGGTTCGGGTCGTCCCGCAGATCCTCGTCCTGGCGTTTTTCACCTACTGGAGCAGCCAGTTCCTCTTTCCCGCGGGGATGTACGCGCCGGACACGAACTATCGATACCTTCCCGTGATCGAATCTGTCTTTTCAAGCTATCATATCCCCGCATCTCAGGCGCGGTACGCGGGTCATCTCGCGTACGTGACCGAGTTCGCCTATCTGACCGGTCTTTCGGCGAAGGTATCGTACTATCTCTTGGCGACGCTGGTGTTGACCGGAACCGTGTTGTTGCTCGGGATGCTGGACGGCGTCTTTCCGGTGTTCCCGAAACGAGTCGCGCTGTACAGCGCGCTCGTATTCAGCGTGATGAGCTGGATGATCGGCCGTGGCATGCACCCGAACAAACTCAACTTCTTCTATCCGATCATACTGCTGCTCGGCATCGTCGCGGCCAAACTGTACCAGTCGGAGGCGTCGCGTCAGGAAGACCGAAGAGCGTGGTTCACCGTCGGAGTCGTCCTCGCACCGGCGATCATCTTCGGACACCGGTTCAGTGCGGGCGCGGGCCTCGTCTTCTTGGCCGTATTCGGCCTGTTTTCGGGACTGAGCCACACCGTTCTGAAAGGGCAGTACCAGAAGGTACCGGTGGGCTCGCCGATCTTCTTCGTCGGGCTGTACACGATCGGGGTCCTCGGGAATCCACTCCACCAGGAGGCGCTGTTGTCGCGGGTCGCGGGGTTGGTACTGGCAGTTCTGGTCACGACCGGTGCGACCGAGACGGAGGCCGGTGCAGCGGCCGGTGGGCCGGGCCGATACTCGGATCTCCCGCTCGACGTGCTCTTCGTCAGTACGGCCGCACAGACGCTGTTGTTCGTTCTGTTTATCATCGGTGCGATCTGGATGTTCCGGCGGGCCGAGTGGGAGCACGACTACGTCCTCGTCTGGATAGGGCTAGTCTCGCTTCTACTCGTCGTGAGTATCGTCACGAACTCCGTCGACACCGCACCGCAGCGGTTCTACGCACTCTTGGGTCTGTTCGGGTTCAACGTCTGTGCAGGAATCGTCTTTAATTATCTCGGCAAGACGAACCGGTTCTCCGACGGGCAGGTTTCGATCAGTGCCGGGCGTGGCGTCGTGGCAGTAGTGATCTGCCTCTTGGCCGTGACGAGCCTCGCGTCCCCGGTCGCAGACAAGGCCACGTCGCCGGCAGGAGACGAAATACCCCACTTCCGACAGTTCGATACCGCACAGCTGAACGAAGGGGAAGACTGGGGTCGAAGCTTCGGGTCCGAGAACACGAGTCGGATCGTTCCACCGAATCCGGACGTCCCGATTGAACGGACGGGCCGAGTCACCGGGAGGGCTAACACGAGTGTGCTCGATCCGGGAGCGGTCTACTCGTATTCCGGACTCTCGAATAGAACGGGAGTCTTGGCAAGTGACGGCCTGACCTTCGGCGGGCGACAATTCGTGTTCGTCGACTCACCGGTCGGCCCCTCCGAATCGAAAGTCTACACAAACGGACAGACGGAAGTGTATCGAAAAGAATTGCCGAACAACCGCTCCCTCTCTGGGGGATCACCAGAGTGAGCTTTGAGACGGCCGTACCTTCGAATTCGGTCCAGAGCACGGATCGGCGACTCGGTTCGTATCGGTGGCTGTGAACAGTGTTCACACGCAGAACTCCTAATAGGTGTCCTGCGGATTGAGCCACTATGGAGACTCTCGTCATCGGGTGGGACGCGGCAACGAGTCGTCACCTGTCACAGTTCGATCTGCCGTTTTGGGAATCGTTGTCCGAGAATGGGCGGTTACTTCCCGAACACCCGTTCGACGAAGCCGGATACATCAGCAGCGCGAACGCGTGGACGACGATCTCGACTGGAGCTCCTTTCTCCGAGCACGGAATGTTGGGCTTCGTGTACGGTCCATACTCCGATCACCCGCTCTCCGGTCCGATACGCTCTCTCGCCACCCAGACGTGGCTTCCCCCGTTGGTTCGACGTATTCTGATCGGACGCGTGCTGGGAGCACTCGGGGCTGGTACGAAAGGCGAGAAGGGCGACAAAGTGGACAGTACGAACATCCCGTACAAACGCTTCTGGGAGTACATCGACGGGGACGGCCTCGTATACGGGCTTCCGCTGACGTATCCGATCCGAGAGACCAACGGCGTCGTCGTTTCGGGAATCCCTGCACCGAAATTCGAAGAGGCTAGCAACCCGGTCGTATATCCCGAACGATTAGAGGAGACCGTCTACGATGGGGACGACGCCGGATACTACGTCGAGCAGGAGTCGCCCGTCAACGACCCGTCGGTACAGGAACGGCCGTACTGCGATCGACATCTACGGCGGATGGAGGCGAACGCGGAGAAGTACGTCGAACTCTACGAAAAACTCTCGCCCGAGCGGGATTTGGAGGTCGGGTTCCTCATGTTTCGGGGTCTCGACGACATCATGCACGCGACAGAGGACACGTCGATCATCCGGGACGCCTACGAGCTGGTCGACCGACTGACTGGAGACGTCGTCGACGCTATCGACCCAGACACGACGCTCGTGCTCTCGGATCACGGGATGCGACCCGCTTCCGATTACCGACCCGACAAGGACATGCGAATGGACCACGACACGACGCAAGGTGTCTGGGGCGCGACCGAGCCGTTCGAACTGGAACGCCACGTGGACGTGACCCCAGCGATACTCGATCGACTACAGGTCGACTGCGACGTCCCCGAAAAGCGAGACTCGACCGACACCGTCACGTCCGACCTCGAAAACGAGGTGATTCACGAACGGCTCGAAGACCTCGGTTATGCGTGATCGACGTCTCTATCGGAGAACTATCCGTACCTCCGACGGTAACTCGTTGAACCGAGATCGAAACTCGACCTCTCGAGAGTTCAGGTCGTAGGTCCGGAAGAGCGGGTTCGAAGGTGGCTGTTCCACGATCTCGTAAACTGCACTTCTCGGTCACGTATCCACGTATCCGAGACTCTCCAGCCGTTCTTCGACGGCGTCGGACTCACTACCCGCTGTCTCGCTGTCGGGTGGTTCACTGACGACCTCCCGGCGTTTTTCCCACTTCGTTTCGAGCCACGGGACACAGACCAATTCGTCGGTCCAGATTCCTTGGGGGTGTCCCCACTCTCGGATGGGGATCGGTGACGATCGTTCGCCGAGCATATTCCCGTGGTCGGAGGTCACAACTGTCTTTCCAGTGATATTCTCGACGAGTTCTTCGACGTGTGGCAGTGCGCGTCGGAGGTTCTCTGTGTACGCTTCCAACAAATCACTGTGAGCGATGTCGACTTCACCGGTCATCACTTGCATCCAGGTCGTGAGGTCGTCCGCGGCGGAATCGTCGATGTGTCCTTTGTCGAAATCCGTGTCGGCACCGAGAAACGGGTAGTGGGGTTGCATGTAGTGGACGAGGAGCCGTTTGTTCGGAAACTCCTCGGCCGCTTTTATGGCTTCTCTGGTGACGGTCTCCGGCAGTACCGTCTCGTGTTCGTCGTTCCAGGTGTCTCCGGCCCAGAGGTCGATTACTTCGTGAAACACCGTGTTGATCTCGCTGTCGTGGCGCTGGAGCATCGGATTCGTCGTGACGTACACCGTATCGAGAAACTCGCGGTCCCGGAAATTCCCTCGCAGAAATTCCGGCGTCGCCGAACCGCGAGAGACGACCTTTCGAAGGGTTCCTTCGATCGTGTTTTCCGATTCGAACAAGTCGTATCTGCAGGCGTCGAGAATGGTCAAGCAGTCCCAATCCTGCGTCATGAAGTCGATCCCCTCCGGATTGTAGTCCGACTGCGAACGCCTGTAATTGTAGAACTGAGATAATTTCCGTGCGAGAAGTTTCGGATTCGAGAGTCCGAGACGAATTTGACTCCTCTGTACTTTCATCAGACGACGGGTCGATAGACAGCCGAATCAAGATTTCGATAACGTAACACGACTTTGCATAAATCACACACTGTAACCGGGGTTGGGAACGCGAAATACCCACTCGGACGGATCTCCCGGCGCCGTTTCCGTCGCATTCGCCCGGGCAACCGAGGAGAACGGAGCGGGCAAGAGCGAACCGACCGATCGGATCGGACACTCGGTCCGGAGTCGACTGTTACAGGTGCTTCGAAGCACCGTCGACACGACCGATCGAAGTTTCGCGGTGGGCCGTTCCGGGCTCATAGTAAACTCTCTCGGCACTGCCGTCGGTAGGTCCGGTCGATTCCCCCGGACGAAGCGACGGATCGACAGCGTCCATGGAGGCCTCAGAAGAGTCTGTCGCTGAGATACCGTGGTGCCTCGAGTAGCGTTTGCCTCACTCCCCGTTCAGACACAGATTTTTCGAGGTGATAGCGAAGGCTGGCATCTTCGACGATTTTGAACGCGCTATACCGCGAGACGTACGAGTTTCGGTAAAACGCCCTCCACCTGGAACTCTTGTTTATCAAGTGAGCCGCGTTCTCGATCCCCGTTTCCGGACGTCCGTGGACGATCTTGGCGTCCCCGTGGATCGCACCGGGTGAAAACAGACGGACGTTGTAGTGGTCCGAGAGCGTAAATACGTCCACGTTCGAATCGTAAACCGCCCGCAGAAACGATGGCTGATTCTGAACGATATCCCGCTCGTTACGCCACTCCCGATAGAGCTCGTTCCAACGCGTGAGCAGTTCCCGTACGGAATCGTTCGATCGATACGAAACGACGCCGGTGTTGTACTGGATCCACGGGTCAGGGACACCGGGAGCGGAGTCTTGGCTCGGAGAGAGGGCTGCTGCCAGGTCACAGTCGTCGAGCACGTCGAACAGTTCGTGAACGCTATCGGTCAGATACGTGTCCGTATCGAGAAACAGGGTTCGGTCGTACGGGCTCATCCCGGGCTCTAGATTGGAGGAACTGAAGTCCGCATCGAGGCCCTCCATGTCCTGTACGGTATCGAACAGGCTCGAATCGATCGTCTCGTCCGTTATCAGCGTAATATCGATACCCGGCATGTGTTCCCTGGCGCTCTCTGCAGAAGTTTTTACCTCGCTTATATATTGGTCTCCCGTAGCGATATACAAGATGCCACGTGACATTACTTTTCAGATGTAGCGGGTATGGTATATACCTGATCGTCCATATTAAACAGTGCAATTTGGAGACGTAGTGACGTAGAGTGCATCACGTGACAGCGATAGTTATATTTAAATTCAACTTGGATGCCACGTATGGACGTTTTGCTGGTTGCACCACTCTTTCCGCCCGATACAGGTGGAATCCAGACTGTGATGAAAAACTTCGCTATTCACACGAACCACTCCCTAACTGTGTTAACGGAGAAAGACAAGGGAGATCCGTCTCTTAATTCCGATGCTACGATAGTAAAGAGAAAATTCTCCGGTCTCCGTGGCCGTGCTAACGTCTTACGATGGATTGTACGTCATCAGGCAAAGTTTGATCTGATCTATTTCTGTTCGATAATGCCGTTTCTGTCTGCTCCCGCATCGCGGTTCAAAAATGTAGTCGTGCATTCACATGGTCGAGAAGTGATCCGCAACCGGCCTTTTATATCGAAAGTAGGATTCGCAGTAGCTACCCGATCAGGTGTCAATTTTATCGCGGTGAGTGATTGGACTAAGCAGGCACTCCTTGATTCAGGGGCGGAGCGTGACCGAATGCAAGTTATACATAATGGTACTGACTACCAAAGGTTCGCCACCGAGAACTCGGAGTCCAACGTTGAGATTCCGATTAACGACGAAATGTTCACTATTCTTACAGTCTCTCGTCTCGACCCGCGGAAAGGTCACGATATAGTTCTAGACGCCATTGCAGGCGTCAGTGGTGTCGAATATCTGATCGTAGGTTCGGGTGAGCAACAGAGTGAACTTCAAGAAAAAGTACAGTCACTTGGGATACAGAATCGCGTGCGTTTTGCGGGCTATGTCCCAGACGATGAGCTACCGGCGTACTATAACCTTTCTGACGCTTTTGTGATGCCGGCACGTCACATCGAGGAGACAGGAAACATCGAAGGATTTGGCATCTCGTTTTTGGAATCAAATGCTGCTGGGACTGCTGTCATTGGTTCTGATACTGGAGGCATCCCGTCCGCGATCAAGGATGGAAAAACTGGGCTGCTTTGTGAGCCTTCTCCAGATTCGGTGCAAGAAACGATATTACGGCTAAAGGATAATGAAGATCTTCGGATAGAGCTCGAGCAAAATGGAATAGAATGGGCAAAAGAGCATGATTGGCCATCCATTGTTGATGAAATAGATGATGCACTAGTAGAGTTTAGTTGCTGATCCGAAAGGGACGTAATTTAAGTAGAGATCACCGATAACCTAGCATTTTGAGGTTCCGTTTTACCGTTTCGTCGTCGTACTTGGTTGACTCGTACTCCTTCGGTTGATGACCGTGCGTGTCAACTGCGTTAGTCTCCACCCAGGGGACAGATCGCATGGAGGGGTGATTCACACCTGGAGTATGATCCCAAAGTCCGCCCTCTCCGAGCGCTTGACCGTGATCCGCTGTTAGGACCGCATTTGGGGCGTCAACGTTGTTCAGTAGTATTTCCACTTCGTCGAGAACGTACCGCAAATTTTCTACGAACTTTTCATGGAGATCTTGGAGAGAAAGCTCGCCGTTGAAGTACCGATGGTATGGGCCGTATCTGGTTGACCATTCCTTTACCGTGAAGTCGCCACGGTCACCTGATCTAGAAATAAACGGCTTGTGAGGCTGCATATAGTGAACAATACAGCGGTCCCATTCAGTCCTTCGGCAATTTCGGACTGCTAAATCAGTGATAATATTCGCTGGAGGTGACGCAGACTCGTAGGCCCACTCGCCAACTTCATGTGCAGTCACGAACTTACGAAGAGGAGATTGACCCAATCCCTCAGCGTAGTGATTTCCTGTGATGTAGATTGTGTCTTCCATCTTAGAGTCGTATTCGCTCGTAAAAGTATTTGAGATCCATTCCTTCGAATGGCTCCCCACCGAGTGAATTGTACCGGTATCTGAGACAAATCCGTACTCGTCCTCCACGGCAGCCATCCACTCTGGGCGACACGCGTCGAGAACAACGAGCAGATCCCAGTCCCGCTCCCAGATCGGTGTGAGTGGATCCGGATACGTTGCCCGTTGATAACGGTACTCGGCAGCTCTCACTATCGGTCCACGCAATCTCCAAGGTATGAATCCCAGTGACCGCATCACCTGCTTCGGTGAAAACGGTAGCACAGCTTCTGATCGGTCGAGCGCTGTCCAAACAATGTTGTCGAGATCCATTGTACCCCTGGCTAAGAACGGCAGAAGATATTATCTTTGGAAGTGACTGTATTGACAAACGTGATCCTAGTATTTAATTACTTTTTGTTCATTTCGTAAAGTCGTACTCATCACAGGTGGCGCCCATCCTTCTAACTCTGGCTCTAACGAGCTGAAATCCCATTTTAGATGCGTCGCCGTGGAAGTCAATACGACATCAAAACGAATCTTCCGAGAATTAAAAGCCCGAACTATCGCACTCACGAGCCGCTCTAATCACGCCGAACCAGAGGCTGCCGAATCGTGGGTGCGATCTTTTGTTCGCTGGCACAACACCGCTAATCGTACTATGTTCCCCTCTACCGTTACGACACAGCACTTCTGATATCTTTGAACGATTCGATAAGCTCGTATCCTGTCCTTTTTTCAATGGCTATCATTACTGCAATATACGATGCTGCGCCTATAATTACTAACACTGCAAGCTCGATAAGCCCAAATCTCAAGTATCTTCTGACAAAAGTGACAACGATAGCCATTATCGAACTCCCAATAAATGGGTAAAAAACCAGTGGGAGGAGTCGAGATCCAGTTCCATCTACTAGAGATAAAGCGAGGTACGCTTTCAACGGGCCAATAATTACACTCTGGCCGACAAGTAGATACGCTACTCCGAGTACGCCGAATGACTTAGCGACAGGGAAAATTCCAATAGCGACGATAGTTACCTGGACAATAAGGAAGTACGCAACGTACTCCGGCATTCCCCGCGATTTATATAAGGAATTGAATAGTTCATTGATCGATCGCACCCCACCCAGAAGAGCAAGTGCTTGCATAAGTGGAATCATCGGTGTCCATTGCTTACCGAACGCCACGTTAACAAATTGAGGCGCGGTAACGAAGATACCGGCTGCTATGGGAAACGAGACCGCAGCGGTCAAATTCACCGTGCGAAAAAGGCCATTTCGGAGCTTCACGGGATTATCCTGAATCTTTGAAAAAGACGGAAACGCAACGCGCCGTACGACCTGGGTAATCTCGGTCGCGGGAGCGTTGGAATAGCGATACGCGAGTTGATAATACCCGAGAATCGACGCGGTAAAGAACCACCCGACGAACCCGTCGTCCGCTTCCACGAGCAAGAACGATAGACAGGCCTGAGCGAATATCCACTTCCCGAACCCGAACATCTCTCTCGCATACTCCAGTTCGAACTCCAATCGGGGTCGGTAGTCGAGAATCCGATACGACAGCGCGAACTGTACGAGGTTCATCGCTGCGATACCCGCCGCCAGAGCCCAGACGCTTCGGTAAACGAACGCGAAGCCGACGGCGACCCCGAAGTCCGCAAAACGAGCAGTTATTTTGTATCCGAACTCCTTGTGAAAGTCGAGGTCCTTCCGAAAATACACGATCGCGGGATTCTGGAGCGTCAGGAGTAAATTCGCGACACCGATGGCCCGAATCAGGGGTGTCGCCTGCGGCTCGCTGAAAAACCTCGCCAGATGCGGTGCGGAGAAAACCGCGACGGCTGCGATCAACAGGCCCCGTGCGATCTTCACCAACCACGCAGTATTCAGATACGCGTCGACGTTTTCATCTCGATGCTGGATCAGGGCCTGGTCGAATCCGAGGTTCGAAAACCTTCGGAGTCCTTTGATCACCAACAGAGCGATCCCGAGGAGGCCGAACGCTTTCGGGGAGAGTAATCGGGCGAGGATGACGACTTTCAGGAGCTGGAGAATGCGGTCTCCAACGTTGATCCCGGCTACCCAGACGCCACTTTGGATGGCTTGCTCTTCGGTCGTTTCACCGCTAGTCAGGCGCCTGTAAATCCGCTGGAAGTATTCGAGCATCTCTCTGGAGTGGTCCTACCCTGCCCTGTCACGTACTCGCTTCGGCCGCCGTACCTACCTCCGAAGAGATCATCGTCTGATATAATACTTGTTCTACATCCGGGAAGTCGGTCGCCGGCCGAGAACGATCCGAAGTCGCTCCACAGATCTGTCTCCCCTCGATCGATGTAGCCAACAACACGTGCGCGGGAGACTAGTACGGCGAGATGACCGTCGATGGGTCGCCGATTTTGACCCAGCGGTCCCCCTCAGAGACGCTGCCGTCTTCGTCCCACCAGTACCAGCCCACTGGCTTGCTCCCCGAGCCGTTGTGGAACCGCATCTCCGTGTGTTCGTTCCCGATGTTGTCTCTACCGTTCGAAGCGCCGAGGTCGCTGGGGTTGTTCGTGGCGACCGACCCGAGATGGAGCATGGTCGGTGATTGGAAAGACCACACGTCGTTTCCGGGGCCTGCGGGGATCCGGTACCCTTTCTTACCGTCGGCGCCGGTCATACCCATCTCGCTTCCTCCCTGTCTGAAGAACACGTCTTGATATCTGTTATTGACGATTCCGCCCCCGTCTCCAACCGCCTCGTCCGACGATCCGGTCAACCGAGCAGTAAACGGGGGTGGTGTCTTGGTATTTCCCTCAAACTGAATGTCTACGCTGTTTTCGGTTCCGAACTCCGACTCCCAGTGAACGTCCGTTCCTTCGAGATTTCCGTCCGCCCACCAGCCCCAGCCGTTCTTCGGCAGATTCCCGGTATGGTAGACGTTTCCTCCGTGAAAACCCGCACCGCCTTGATAAATCGTGGCCTTGCTACCTTTCCCGGACCCCCAATCGTGTTTCAATTGCATCCCCCTCATACTCCCGCCGCCGGAGGTTCCGAGATAGCTGCCACCGAGACACAAGTAGCAGAAATCTACCGTGTCGGCGTTCGCGCCCGCACTCAGTTCGTTGGCTTCCGACCACCATTCCTCGTTACGGACGTAAATCCCGGCACGGACTTCACGACAGGCCCGAACATCGATCGTGTGATTCCAGGCATCAGTGAGCCTGAACACGCAGGACCCGGTTTCGACGGACGGAGCGTAGTCTGGAACCCCGTCCGGGTCCACAGAGCTGCCGTTGTTCGCTCCCGGTCCCCGAAACGTGCCTCCTGACCACGTCAGTGTCACCGGAGAGAGATTCGACCCGTCACGGTATATCGTACGGACGTCTACGGCCGGATCGGAGTCGTGCTCGATCGTCGCTCGATGGGCTTCGACGCGGAGGTTACTGTCCCGGTCTTCCGGGTCGAAGATGAACGTCTCGTCCCACTCGTAGGTGACGCCCGGTTTCAGACGAACGACGCCACCGCCTTCAGCCGCAGCTCGGAACGATTCGATATCCGTCCCCGAGGGTGTTTTGACGCTGTTGATACTCTCCGCCTCCAGTGAGTGGACGCGCCGACTAGCGAGGACCCAACTGTTCCCGTTTCCGAGATACACTGCACCGGAGTCTGTCGCTTCGTACTTCGCGCCGTCTTTCGGCTCGTAGTCTCCTTTGTTGGCTTCGGTGTCTCTGATCTCGACTTCCGTATCGAAGCGCTCGAAATTCTCATTCAGTGCGAGGTGCCAGTCGGTCGTGCCCTCGTCGGGGACGTTGTATCCGTGGTTCGGTGTCTCGTTCATGGTTTCTGCTCCCCTCAGAGTCGTCTGTCAGGCTCGGAACCGGACCTCCAGAGGCGGGACAGACGCACGAATTGATGATTCTATCATACGTCAATAAACCTTATCCTGGACCCTCCGTCTCGGAAGTACGAGACGGGAACTCAGTCGGGTAAATCGACGGATCGGACGGGTTCCCGTCCCCGGAGGCGCGTAAGTCGGCTAGCACACAAAAACTGGCGAGACAACCAGCTCGGTCCGAAGTCTCCGAACGGAGGCTTCGATCACTTCGGAAGGCCGTTGGTCATCGCCCGGCGGTATTCCACGAGCAACCGAATCGGCCGAACGACCCTGTAGAGCGGCGAGAGCCACCCGGGAAGGGATACCCACTCGACGTCGTCGGTACGGGGCTTCGTCAGGGCCCGTATCCAGAACTGGGCCGTGTCGCGACGCCGGCTGAAGAGTCTGGAACGGAGCCGGAAGTCCGCGAGATGGGTCCGTTTGCCGTTGTCTGCCGACCAGTCCTCGTGGACGACCCAGTCGACGATGTCTTCTGCTGCGCCCGCAACCGCCGATCCGGTTCGACCGTCCAGTCGGCGTTCGACTGCCGAACCGAACGACGCGTCGAAGAGTCGATCGGCGAGTTCGAGCCCCAGTAACGCCATCCGATCGCATCCGATATCGGTCGCTCGACGGAGTGTCGCATCCAAGTCCTCGACGCGGTACGCCAGCAACGCCGTGGTCAGCACCCACTCGAGACGGAACCAGTGGTGTTTCGACCCGTGGATGGAGTGGACCAGAAACGCGTCTTCGGTCGAGAGAGTCGGAACCGCTCGTCCGCTCACCTCGACAGGCTTTCGGCTCTCGTACAGCCTATCGAAGGGGAGTTCGAACGGAAAGAACTCGGGGACGACGTGCGTATGAAGATCGATAGAGAAGCTATCACCTGGCCGCTGGAGGACGGTCTGGAACACCGGTCCGTTGACCGCCTGGCGTCGGTAGCCCCGCTGTTCGAGGGCTTCGAGCGCAGTCCGTTGGGCGGACTGCGAAACCAGCAGATCGAGGTCAGCGTACGCGCGATACGACGGGTCGCCGTAGGCCCGTGTCGCTGCGACCGGCCCCTTGTAAACGAGAACGGGGACCGCACGCTCCTCGAACAGATCCAGCACTGCCAGCAGTTCGGCCACCATCTCGAGTGCACGGGTCTGCAACTGCTGGCGCCGCTGTTCTCGAACTCGCTGCAACTCCGACGCGCCGACGTCATCGCGCAGGTCTGACACGGACCGGATCAGAAGCGGTTCCATGCCGTGTCGCCTCGCTAACTCGTGAACCGCTTGCCACTCGGTCGCCGATACCGAGAGACCGGGCCGAGAGCCCGTTCGTTCGGCTTCCCCGGCGGCGAGGAAATCTCGGCCACAGTCCAGCAGTGTGGCGAACTCTTCCGGGAGGTCGTTCTCCAGGCCGGCTGCGAGTGAACTCACTCGACTCACTCCCGACCCTCGAACCGACCTGCACTGTCTCGGCGCCGAAACGGTGGCCCCCGTCCGGAAAGACTGTCGGCTCCCCCCACGCGGCCAGACGACACCACGCCCATTTGGCTGGACTTCTTGACACTCCTTTATCTATTTTCCCCAGCCCCATCCGACGAGCCATCTGACGACCGAAGAACGTTCGTTGGCCATCTCGGACGTGAACGAATGCACGTCCACGTGAACGGAGACGAACGTTCGTGCGTTCGAGCGCTACAGATCGGGTCACGGTTCGATCGGAGACTGCGACCGTCGACCCCCCGGGCTCGGCGTTACCGGTGGGTATCGCGGTTCGTCCGACAGCGGGTACGGCGACACCTTCGTATGGTGGCCCGTCGTGGTGTGTGCTATGTGGATGACCCGCGACCGGTTTCTCGTTCTCTCGCTGGGGTGGATATGCACTGCGCTCCTCTCACTGATCGCTCTCGACGTCTTCTCGTACGAGCTGTTTTTCGTCTGCTCACTCATCGGTCTACTCGCGGCGCGAGAGCTGACGCTCACCATCTACGTGAGATTGGCCTGGCAACGGCGCGTTCACTGGCTCACGGTCCTCGGCCTCACTGGTTTCGCGTTCGTGCTCGCACGGCAGTTCGTCGCGAGGGTCTCACCGTGGTTGTTCTGACGACCGGACGAGTCGGCCCCCAGCGACGGACGGTATTCCGAAGTGATAGGTGGCACTATCAGTGAACTTTTCAATATTCCCCGACACACTCGCCCATGGGAACTGATCTGCGGGAAGCGAAAGCCGCAGGGAGACGTCTGCACGGTCTCCCAGCCGACCTCGCGGGGGTCGTCTGTCTCACGTCGGTCGTCGTCGCCACGATCGTCCTGCCGGTGGTGAACGAGACGCTACTTCGTGCAGCGGTCGCGATCCCGTTCGCGCTGTTCGTCCCCGGCTGGGCGCTCGTCGCAGTACTGTTTCCACATGGACACCACGAGACGGGGCAGAGCCGCAACGGTCGGACCGTCAGCGACGGTCTGGGACTCTACGAACGGGTCGCACTATCGTTCGGAACGTCGATCGCGGTGACTCCCATCGTCGGCTTGGTTCTCGATCTGTCTCCGGTCGGGCTCGCCCCGGATGCCGTCGTCACTTCGCTTGCCGGTCTCGTTCTCGTGCTCGTCGCCGTAGCCGTACGCCGTCGACGGGCCCTGCCCTCGGAGGTGCGATATTCCGTGCCGTATCGGCAGTGGCTTTCGGCGGCTCGGTCGAACCTGTTCCGGACGGAGACCAGTTGGGACACCGCCCTGACGGCCGTCGTCGCGGTCTCCATCCTGCTGGCCGTCGGGAGCGTCGGCTTCGTGGCACTCGATCCGAAGCAAGGAGTCCCGTCCAGCGAGTTCTATCTCCTCGCAGCGAACGAATCCGGCGACCTGGTCGCGGAGAACTACCCGCAGGAGTTCACTGCCGACGAGACGCGGTCGCTCGTCGTCGGGATACAGAACAACGAGCACGTATCGACGCCATACACCGTCGTCGTTCGTCTCGACCGCGTCGAGCTTCGGAACAACTCGACGACCGTCGTCGAATCCGAGCGGTTACACCGGTTCGAACCCCGCCTGACGGCCGACGAGACGTGGCATCGCCGACACCCAGTCCAGCCGTCGATGATAGGGGATCGACTTCGCCTCACGTATCTGGTGTACAAGTGGAACGCCCCCGCTGATCCGACGGTGGACAACGCCTATCGGGACGCCCGCCTCTGGATCGACGTGAGGGAACGATAGCTCACCCTCGGTGAGGGAAACCCGGAGTTTAGTCGTGGGAGAAGTCACGCAGGCTCTCGATCGGGGTGGTAAACGGGCGAAAACCGTACGATCGCGGAGTGTCCCGAGGAACGACGACCACGCCGCCGGGACCGCGAAGCGAGCGACGACGCCGCGGTTCAGTCGTACTGGCTGCAGACGCGCCGGACGCCTTCCTCGAAGGATATCTCGGGTTCCCAGCCGGTAGCTTCGCGCATCTTCGTGGCGTCGGCCATGGTATCGTGAACGTACACGTCATCGGGGATGGGGTTGTCCTCGTAAACCGGCTCGACGTCGGTGCCCAGCTCGTCGTTGAGGGTAGAGACGAGGTGGTCGAAGCTGTACTGCTCGCCCGTGCCGAGGTTGTACACGCCGGACAGTTCGTGGTCGGCGGCGAGTTCGAGGCCGCGGACGATGTCGTCGACGTGGGTGAAATCCCGCGTCTGGGACCCGTCACCCCAGATCTCGGGGTTGCGGCCGTTGGCGACGTCGTCGGCGAACTGCGCGATCAGGTTGGCGTACTCGCCCTTGTGTTCCTCGGCGCCGTCCTCCATGCCCTGATAGACCGAGAAGAAGCGCATGCCGGCCATCGACAGCTCGTAGTGGTTGGCGAAGTACTCGGCGTACTTCTCGCGGGCGAGTTTCGACGCCTCGTAGCCCGTGTTGACCGTGACCGGCATGTCCTCGGGAGAGGGATCCGTGCGGTCGCCGTAGATAGAGGACGTCGAGGCGTAGACAACCGTGTCACAGCCATCCTGGCGGGCCTGGTCGACCGTGTTGACGAAGCCTTCGACGTTGACACGCGCCCCCCGCGTGGGGTCGTCCTCGTGCATCGCGTAGGACGACAGCGCCGCGATGTGGAACACGACGTCGACGTCCGTCGGCAGATCGTCGTCCAGGACCGACCCCTCGAGGAATTCGACCGATTCGTCGAGGTTGTCGGGCGTCCCCAGATAACAGTCGTCCAGCGCGAGTACCTCGTTGTCCTCGGCGAGGGCGTTCGCCAGGTTCGACCCGATGAATCCCGCACCGCCCGTGACTAACGCCCGTTTCCCTTGCATATCCGAAATTCCCAGCTCGGACGTATTAAAAACAGCCGTTCACGTGAAGCCCACAGCCGCTATCGCGCTCGGATCCCGTCTGAAACCGAGCGGCGCGACGAAGCCGACGGTGCACCGACACACCGTCCGCCGCGCGCGAACGGTCGGCGTGTTTCGTCCGTTCCCTGTATTTCACACGTGTGGTCTGGTTCACAGATAGTTCGATGTGGAAACTGTCGGTCCGTTAGCGATCGAGAGGCGGGGTCACGGCCGGATCGAAGCCGGAAACGACCGTCCGCTACCGAGGGCTACGTAACGTATTAGGATCAATTATCAGAACGGAGTAAACTATTATATGATCGTCATCCAATCAATTCATTGACGAAGGTGAAAACGGGTGAGTCGATATCCACGAGCGGCACGGACGGCAAGTATCAAGTGTATCAACTGCAACGCCCCGGTCGTCGAGACCGTCGAGAGCACCTACGTGTGCGTCGAATGTGGGGAAAGTCCGGTCCAGTGCGACGGGTCCGCAGACGCCCGAATCGCAGCTGACGGCGGCGAGCAGGCGAAGTGACATGTCGGCGGACACGGACCCGAGCAGCGACGTGACGGAGGGGGCAGTCGACGAACGACCACTCGAAGATGGTGCGAACGCCGCGTCGGGGTCGCACGCCGACTCTCTGCTGGTCCAGGCAGACAGCGAGCGGGAACCGAGCCTGACGGTCGTCATGCCCACACTCAACGAAGAGGAGGGGATCTCCGAATGCATGGGTCGCGTGAAATCGGCGGTCGCAGAACTCGGTGTCGTCACCGAGATCCTCGTCAGCGACAGCTCGACCGACCGGACGCCGGAGATCGCTCGCGACCTGGGCGCGATCGTCGTCGAGCCCGAGGAGGGTGGATACGGCAACGCCTACAAATACGCCTTCGAGCGCGCCCGCGGCGAGTACGTCGCGATCGGTGACGCGGACACGACCTACGACTTCGAGGAACTGCCGAAGCTGGTGAAACTGGCCAACCGCGACGACGTCGACATCGCCATGGGGAGCCGCCTCGAGGGCGAGATCAAACAGGGTGCGATGCCACCACTCCACCAGTACGTCGGGAATCCACTGCTGACGCGGTTCCTGAACACGTTCTACGACGCCGGAGTCAGCGACGCCCACAGCGGACTCCGCGTTCTCGACCGGGACGCGCTCGACCGGCTCGACCTCGAGACGACCGGGATGGAGTTCGCCAGCGAGATGATAATGGACGCGGCGGCCAAGGACATGACGATCGAAGAGCGACCGATCACGTATCACGAGCGTGAAGGTGAAGCGACCCTCGACAGCTTCCGCGACGGGTGGCGACACGTGAAGTTCATGCTCGTGAACGCGCCGGGATACCTGTTTTCGGCCCCGGCTGTCCTGTTCGGGTTGCTCGGGATCTCGGTCATGGCGCTTTCGCTGTTCGGGACGCAACTGGGGTCGGTGACGTTCGGTCTCCAGACGATGATCGCTGGGAGCCTGATCACGGTCGTTGCGTATCAGATCGGCAGCCTCGCGATGTTCAGCTCGGTTGCGACGGACCCGATCCGTGAACCGGCGGACCCGGTTACCGACTTCGTCCGGACCCAGTTCAGTCTGGAACACGGTGCGTCTGTCGGCCTCGCCACGTTCGGTGTCGGCGCGACTATCCTGGGCTACGCGGTCGTGGCGTGGACGATCGAGGGCTACACTGCCCTCCCCTCAGCGTCGGTGAACCTCCTGGCATCGACGGTTACGGTGATCGGTGTGCAGACGGTCTTTTGCTCGTTCTTCTTGAGCATGCTCGGCGCCACCGAGGCGACCGGATGACCAACACCGAACCAACGATGGAGAACGACGAGAGCCGAACGACCGAATCTATCACGGAACACCTCTACGAAGCACTGCGAACCCAGGACGAGGCTGAAAAGCACCGGCACATCCGGGAGTCGTTGCAGCTCGTGGAATCCCTCGAGGAGCGAAAGTGAGACCCCACGCGAGTCGGGAGGCGGAGCCCGACACCGATCAGGCACTCCGTCGTAGCTTGCGAGCCCACTCCCGGAGCGTCGAACGAGCCGTTTCGAGTCCCGGGCGCCCGTCGTAGACCCAGAGTGAGAGGGTAAGACACACCACCCCGAGGATTCGTAGGACTCCCTCGGAAAAGAGAGCTGCTGGCAGCTCCCGAGCAAACGAACGAGCGACGAAGACCGCCTGATCGAGATGATCGGTGAGACTGTCTTTCGGGTACGTGGGAGCGGGGACGAGCGGCCAGAGCAGGTACGGTGCCGATTCGCCGATCGCTTCGGGGCCTAGCGCGCCTCGCGCGTCGTAGCAGAGGTGCGTTCCGACCCCGACCGCGAACGCGCCACTCCACCGTCCGCGGTCGGACCGTCGGGCGAGGACGTACAGCGCGATGCACAGCGGCGCCATCGTCAGTATCGAATGGCCGATCCCTCGCCCGTCGAGGATACCGAACCACCAGTTGAGCGGTTTGTCGACCGCGTCCGGGAACTGTGTGGCGAGCGCGAGCACGAGCACCGAGTCACCGGACGGTGGCCGACCGGTCCACAATCGACTGGTGAGGGAGTAGACGAGATACCCGAGCGCGAGGTGGACGAACGGCTCCATCTACGCGGACCCACTCAGCGAGCGGGAGGGAGTCGTCGAACGACTTCCGGCGAAGACGTTCGGGGGACGTCCGATCATCTCTACGAGAGCGATTCTAGCGAGGCGATCGCTCCGGTCTGTTCCCCTGACTCCCTCAAACCCACCAACTCTGTTCCGGTGTCGACGATCGAAGACCGGGTCACACGATCGGTGAGCGTCACCACGTGGAACACGTCCGCGTCTTCGAGCGTCGGTTCGACTCCCGCCGCACCGCACACGACGCGAACGTTCTCCACGAGATCCGAGCCGGCGAACGCACCGAGGGAGTCCGAGAGGGAGAACCTGACCAGGTCGTCGTCCACGATCACTATCGTATCGTCCCCGGAGCCCTCGCGCTCGACCACCCCTCCGAGCGAAGCGACGACGCCGTGGGTCCCGTCTTTGGCTCCGGGGGCGCCGACCGGGAGCGTCGGTCTACCGAACGGCGAGTTCGTAAGATGTGTTGGAACGTCTTCCGCGAACTCCTCGCCGACAGGAACGTAGACGTCGTCGATCCGGTCGTCGGTTTCGCGCTCGCGCGAGACACTGTCGACCGCCGCCGTCTCACCGACTGGGTCCATCCCCGGCCGACCGCTGGTGATCGGCCGTAGTCTGGTCGCGAAGGCCTCGACCAGATCGATCACGTCCATGTCCCGGGGTCGTCTCCGACTCACTTATCTTTACCTCCGGGCGGGTCCGAATCGAACCCTATAGCCGCGGGGGGCCGACCGACGATCGGTCTGTCGTGAGAGCGTTCGTTCGCTCGTTCGTTTCCAACCGCGTGCGCGTTAGCTTTAATATAGGGCGAAAGACTTATTGTTATATTTGCATATCGTTTTGTTACGGGAGGATCCGGATGGGTAAATCTGAAACGACTACCGCCGAACATGCTATCAGTGCTGGATCGCGGCCGAGAGCGATGATTCACAAAAAGATCCTCGACGTCGCGCAGTCGAATCCGAACGCGTCACTCACGGGGATCGCGGACCACGTAGACGGAGCGTCGGAGCTGTTCGTCGAACGGGTCCTGGAGGAGTACGGCGACCCAGCGAAGGACAGACCTCGAACCAAGCGAGCGGACGGTCACGGTGAGAGCGACCGTGATACAGACGTCGACACCGACCAATCCACGATGGACGACAGTCCCGACCAAGAGACTGAACTCAAAGTCCCGGATCTCACGAACGAAACGAGAACCGAACGACAGCCGGGGAGTTCGACAGATATAGACGCACCGGACAGCGTGGTGTCCCCCGAGTCAGACACCGGAGCGAGAACCGACAGCCGTGACGATACTCCGGGGACCGACCGAGTGGCGGCCGACCGGCTCACCGAAGCGGATTCAGACGATTCGGGGTCGGATCACGGGGCTCAGGTGACCGATCCCGCGGCACTCACGGACAAACAGTGGGAGACGCTCCGCGTAGTTCACCGGGAGCCGACGGCGACTCAGGAGGAGATCGCGACAACCCTCGACGTGACGAGAGCCACGGTCTCGAAACGAGTCAACGAGATCGATGGGTTCGACTGGACGAATCGGCGAGCGTTCGTGAAGCAGTTGTTCGACGAGGAACCGGGCGACGACGGCCCACGGATCCGGAACCGTCCCGACCGAGACGACCAGATCCACGACCTCGAGTCCCGGATCAGTTCGTTGGAGGAGCGGATCGGCGACCGACCGGTCCGGAACGACACCACGGAGTGGGACCCCGACCTCGCCCACAAGATCATCCACGCCTGTCTAGATGCGGAGTACCTCTCGAAGGAAGACGAACTGGCGCTCCTCCGTCGGATTCTGTGACGCTCTCGCCCCTCCGTCCAAGCGCTCGCTACTCGGTCGATACGGGCCTGTTCGATATCTCCTCCCAGAGTCCGAACTGAAGCTACGCGTGACTGCTCCCTCTTCGAGTCCGTGGTCCCACGGTCGGATCGGCTCCTTATCAGTATCTGTAGTTGGTCCAGAAGTGATTTATTTCCGATATTATCGATCGCAACCGGATCTACACCCGACTATCCCTTGAAGGGTAGCGTCTGCAGTGTTTCGGCGGCGCGTACGTCACCATGGCCGGTGACCGTGCCCTCGTGGTCCCGGATTCTACCGCCACCGTGGGATCGGCACGGCCCCGCTGGTACAGCTCGGTCGGGACAGCGACACCACGACAGTCGCACAGGCACGTCTCGAATCCTTTCGGCCCGGTTGCCTCGGCCTCCACGAACCGCTGGACGATCCGACGGTGGATCTCTTCGAGCACGCCAGGCACCACACAGCGCAGAAACTGCGTTCGAACGGATTCGAACACGCTGCGCCGCCGATTAGACACCGCATGCTCCTCGAAAATCTACGGAAACGAACGACACGAGAGGTCGGTCTCCACCGCGACCCGGGTGAAGGTGCTCGCTCGCGCAACTCCCAACGAGAGTCGACACAGACGCGACCGTCGGGGCTGGATCAACTCGACGGCAGGTCTCAGTGGCGCTGAAGTCGTCGCCTCGGACCGCACCTTGGTCGCCGAGACTGGTCGAACCGTTCCAGAAGGCGACGAGGCCAGCGAGAATACCGAAACAGAGTACGATTCGGTGCACTCACCGAACCGATCGATGGACTCGGGCACCACGAGGAACCTGCCGTGCGACGACGGTACGCTATTCGCTCCGGTACTCCGATGCCTCGGGTACAGCGGTGCGTGGCCTATCGTACTCAACCGACCGTCGATCGGCGCACCGAACGCACTGGGATTACATATATAGTCCTGTAATCTATTTCGCGGGCTACGCACCACGTCGCTTCGTTCCAAGCGTTCACGGTCAATACAACAATTTCCGTGAGAGGCCAGCAATAGCGAGCGAGCGCCGTTCCAGTAGCTGTTAGACGAGCTTACATTCCGGACACGAAGGGGTTACTTCGAAAACCGAAATAGGGGGCCCATTATAATCGAATTCGGATATTTATGTAAGCGTATTTGGGTTTCGTGGGGGTAGAATCGATGTTGATATCGCCCGGTGCGATCCTTCGGTAGGGAATCGATCGTCGGGTGATCGTGGCCCGATCTCGGACTGCTACGAAACGTGGTCTCGGGGGGCGGACGAAACGTGAGCCACGATGTGGGACAGCCAAACCGCGACCCGTCCAGAAACCGTCGATGCCGGTGCAGTGCGAGCAGAGACGGGTTTCGAACGGAGGGTAAACTGACCGAACGACTGGATGTGGCGCACAGTTCGAGTCGGCGTGGGGAACTACTAGTTCCTCGTTCGAAGAGGATATCGGTACGGGTGAGCCCCGATCCCGGAGCGTCGAATTCAACTGTGGTAACGACGAGGGGAACTGGTCAGGCAACGACCACAGGTGTTCACGTGTGTGAGAGCGTCCTCCGCGCTCCAACCGAACACCTATCCGTACGAGTGAACAGTCGGTCGAACGAAACTGAACGGAACAGAACGGAACTTCCGGCTTCCTCGGTTCACGAAATTGCTAGGAGACGAGTCATAATCGATCTACATATTGTTATCTAAGAAATATTTATATGACTGGTGACTATATCGTCGGGTGCCACCGAACAGTCGGCGAGTCAGCTAGTTTCTCGCCGGGGACGATCCGCGCCCCGTCGGTGGCCCGAGGCCACAGGGGGAGTCCGTCCGCCATCCAACCACACACCCAGCCCGAACCCGAACATGGTCTCCCTCTGTGGGATTCCCGTTCCGACGCCGAGTGTGGCCGGGTCGCTTCACCCGCTCACGGCGTCGTCACTCGCTTCGTTCCGGGCAGTGCCTTCGCGTGGAAACGTGTCGTCGGGATTTCGTTTGGACGGACGAATCCGACAGCGGTATTCACTAGATCTGCCACTTCTAAACTGTTCTCGCGCTGTTCCCTCGTCGATACGAAATATACAATATTTATTAAATATATTCTTATTTTACTAGTAGCGCGACAGCCCGACAATGGGTGGCAGCACGATCCGCGGTTCGACGGAAAGCCAGCGTAAAGTCGAGATCCGATGGCTCGACGGCCAGTTTCAACTGGGACCTCCCGTCGGTACCCGCTCGCCGATCGACCCGAAGTCGCTGGTTACGGCCGCTCCCCGTTCTAAAAGTGCCGCGATTGCCCGTTTTCGACGGTTTCGATAGATTTTCTAGACTGGTCGGAGATCTCGGCGACTCTCTCCCGAGGCTGCGTATCCTGTACTTCTCCGGAGACGGACGGGACCGGATACGACTGCTCCCGGAACGCCTCTCTCGTCGACACTCGAGTGACCTTCCGCTCGTCAGAACGACCGGTATCGAACGACAAATTTTCCGGTAGTTTCGAAAAACGTATTTTATTCATATATTATCTGCGATTTGATGTTTAATCCGGTAGACACTACTGTTATCTGATAGTGATCGGTCGGACAGCGGGATACGGAAGCGGTAGAGGCGGGGGCGAACGCTACGGGGCGTGAACGGGAGACCGGGTCGATCCGGGTATTCCGTTCGGGCCGACTACCACGTCAGGCCGACGTAGTCGATCCCTTCGCGGCGCTCGATAACGTGTCGACCGTCGAGGACCAGTGGCGTCGCCATCGCGTCGAACGCCGAATCGAGTGCGGCGAACTCGTCCCAGTCGGTGACTGCGACCGCCGCGCGGGCCCCTTCCAGCGCTCCGGCCGCGCTGTCGGCGTAGTCGATCTCGATCTCGGGGTAGTGTTCGTCGAAGCGCTCGGTCGCCACGGGGTCGTAGGCGACCACCTCCGCACCGCGTTCCTGCAGTCCTTCGATGACCGGCACCGCCCGCGTCTTCCGAACGTCGTCCGTCCCGGGCTTGAACGAAAGCCCGAGGACGGCGACGCGCTCACCGGCCACGTCTGCCCGCTCGTCTAGCAGCGAGAGGAGACGTTCGGGCTGGAGAGCGTTCACTTCGACCGCGGCTTCGAGCATCGGCGGCTCGTAGCCGGCGTCGTGTGCGGCTGCTATAATCGCATTCACGTCTTTCGGAAAGCAGCTGCCGCCGTACCCGATCCCTGACCGGAGGAATTTCCCACCGATACGGTCGTCTAAGGCGATGGCGTCGGCGACTTCGTAGGCGTCGACGTCGAACTCCTTGCAGACGTTCCCGATGTCGTTGATGAGCGAAACCTTCGAGGCGAGAAAGCCGTTGTTGGCGTACTTGATCATCTCGGCCTCGCGGATCCCGGTCTCGACGACGGTGGCGTCGCTCTCCGCGACCAGCGGTTCGAACACCTCGCCCAGCGTGTCGTAGGCCGCCGATTCGCGGGCGCCGAAGACGATCTTCTGGGGGTCGAGGAAGTCCGCGACGGCGGTGCCCATGCGGAGGAATTCGGGGTTCATCGCGACGTGGAACCCTTCGCCGGCGGTCTTGCCCGAGGTCTCCTCGATCGCGGGTGCGACGACCTCCTCGGTCGACCCGGGGACGACGGTGCTCTTGACGACGACGAGGTGGTCGCCGTCTTTGTCGGCTAGCGCTTCGCCCAGCGAGGCGGCGCCGGCCTCCATGTAGGCTAGGTCGATGGCGCCGTCGTCCTCGGAGGGGGTCGGCAGCGCGAGGAAGGTCACGTCCGTCTCGCGGACGGCGTCGTAGTCGGTGGTCGCCCGCAGGGTCTCCCCGGCGTGTTCTGCCACGAGGTCGGCGAGGCCGGGCTCGTGGATCGGCGACTCGCCGTCGTTGATCGCGGCGACGGTGTCCTCGTCGACGTCGACGTTCGTCACGTCGTGACCCAGATCGGCGAGACAGGCCGCGACCGTCGTCCCGACGTAGCCGCTGCCCACGATGCTCACGTGCATTGGCCGATAGGTTCGCCGTCCCCGCTCTTCAGGATTCGGATCGATCCGGTGGTGTTCACTACAGTTCGTCGACGTGACGGACCTGGGCGGCGATCCCGCGCGTCGACCGGGCCATCTCGGGACCGGACATCTCCGCGCGGCCCACGGCGAAGGCGCTGGGCCCCTCGAAGACGACCTCGTCGCCGACGCGGACGTCCTCGTCGGCGTCGACGATACCGGGCGCGAGGACGCTCCCGTGGGGGACGAAGTCGTCGATCTCGACGCGCTTGGTCGGGGCGTCGCTGTCGACCCAGTGGCGCGCGCCGGCGAGCGTGAACGCCAGCGTGCCGTAGGGGCGGACGACCACGGCCAGTTGCTCGCCGTCGCCGTCGTGGGCCTGCAGGCCGGGGTGGCTCCCCCGAACCGCGAGGTCGTCGAACAGCTCGTCGCCCGCACCCGCCCCGAACTGGTAGTCGGCGATCGCTCTGATGGTGTTGTGCTGGCGCTCGCGCTTGCCGTACTTCAGCTCGTCCGAGAGCTCGCTGGCGAGGTTGCCCAGGGAGTCGGTGGTCGTGGGGTGGTCTTCGACGGTGTAGGTGAACGCCGTCCCCAGCGAGGCCTCGACGCGCTCGCAGATGGGGCGGTAGTCATCGGGGACGTGCGCGATGACCCGCGGGTAGTCCGTGTTCTCCAGGTAGCGCTCTAGAACGCTCGCGACGAACTCGATCTCGTTTTCGCTCCAGCGGCCGGTCACCACCGAATCGTAGTGCTGAGCGGGGTAGGTGAGTTCGAGCTCCTGCGGGACGACGCCGATGGGGGAGGTCATCGACACCTTGTGGGCGCGCCACTGGACGGCGTCGTGGTACTGCCGGTGGCTCTGGGAGTCGCTGTAGGGTTTGCCCGCCGAACACGGCACCAGCACGAGCGGGTTGTCGAAGCGGTTGCGATAGCGGGCGGTGACCCGCTCGGCGAAGCGCTGTATCTCCACGCGTCGGATGGTATCCTCGGTCGCCGCGGTGATCTCGGCCTGTCGCAAAATGGGGGTGCGCTCTTCCAGATAGCCGTACTGCTGGTCGAGGCGGCGGAAGACGGCGGTGAGCCACTGCTCGTGACGGGCCTGGCCCTCGACGTAATCGCGGAGGCGGCCGTCGCGGATCCGGCGGCGGGCGGTCTTGAGCGCCGCTTCGAGGGCGTTGACGTTGTGGCGGGCGCAGTCCAGCCGGTCGAACTCTTCGCGGGGCTGCTGGCAGGTGGGGCAGGCACAGGGGAGTTCGTCGAGGTCTTCGAGGAACTGGTGGTCGTCGACGGTGAGATAGCGGCCCTGCGTGCCGCGGACGACGGCGCGGTCGGCGTCGACGAGGTCGACGCCCGCGTAGACCAGCGTCGCGACGTTGGCCGGCGTGGCGACACCCGGGAGATACAGCGCGGCGTCGTAGGGGATCGCCTCGCGAACCTGGACGATCGAGTCGACGAACTTCGCGGCGTGGCCGGCGATCCCCGGCGCGCCGGAGAGGACGTAGGCGTCGGTGCCCAGGTCGGCGGCGGTGTCGGCCGAAATTACGGCGGCGCTCGGGAAGTCGGCGTCGGGGACTTCCGGCGCGAACGCCTCCTGGACCTCGTCGGGCGTCCCCGACGGGAACCCGCGGGCGGGCAGGACGGTGAGGCGGGAGTCGTCCCCCTCTGGCGCGTCGGGTTCGGTCGCCCAGCCGGTCCCGGCGTCGGCCAGGACCGGCGCCGCGATCCCCGATTCGGGCGCGTCGTCGGCGCGGTCGGCGTCGGTGACCAGCGCGGGCGTCGTCACCGGCGAGTCGAGGCGCACCTCGGCGACACGGGCCGCCCCGTCGCGCTCGTGGACCTCGAAGTGGTCGGTCATACTCCTTCGGTCGGTGTCGGCCGGGATGAGGCTATCGTCTCGGGCCGTCCGGTCCCGTCTCGGAGACTCGGCCACCGCCGTTCGCCTCCGCCCGTCCCGCCACCGAGTCGTTTAGGTGGGGCGGCCGAGACGGGCAGGTATGCTCGTGACGCTGGAGGGGCTCGACGGTAGCGGCAAGTCCTCGGCGGCCGCCCACCTCGCCGACAGCGACGCCCTGCCCGCCGACGCGGTGTTCACTCGTGAACCCACCGAGTCGTGGTACGGCGAGGCGGTCGCCCGCTCTATCGGCGACGCCGACGCCGACTCGCTGGCCGAGTTGTTCCTCTACACCGCCGACCACGCCGACCACCTCTCGCGGGTGGTTCGCCCCGCCCTCGCCGAGGGTCGCCTCGTCGTCTCCGACCGCTACTCCGACTCCCGGTACGCCTACCAGGGCGCGACGCTCGACGCCCACCCCGACCTCGATGCCGACCCCCTGGACTACGTCCGGGACGTACACGCCCCGTTCACTCGCCGCCCGGACGCGACGATCTACCTCGACGTCGATCCCGAGACCGGCGCCCGTCGGGCGGGGTCGACCAACAAGATGGAACAGGTTGCCTTCCTCGAATCGGTGCGGACGAACTACGAGCGGCTGATCGACGACGACCCCGAGCGGTTCGTCCGGATCGACGCTACGCGGCCCCAGGCGGCGGTGCTTTCGGACGTGGAAGCGGCGGTGCTGACGCTGCTGGAGTAACGCGGTTTCGGTGGCGTCCGCGGGAGCGAAGCGCGCGGCGGCGGGTCAGCGGTCCTCGTAGCGGCTGGGTCGTTCGTTGCGGTCCCAGCGGTCGGGCAGGTCCACGTCGTCGGGCGAGGGCATCCAGAAGTAGTCGAAGGTGATGCCCGCCACCGTCGGCAGGAGGATGATCAGCGTCACGACGGCACCGGCCGACCCCAGATTCGGCCCCAGCGGCAGGACGCCGCTGAAAAACAGCGTCGAGACCAGCAACGCGAAGGGTACGAGGATGCCGGCGTAGAGGAAGCCACCCCAGCGAGTCGATAGCCGAACGCGGAAAAACCGCGTCATCAGGGCGGCGACCGCGCTGTGGACGACGATCAGGAAGACCAGCTCGACCGCGTCGACGGCACTGACCATACCGGCCGTTGGCGCCGCGCGCTCTTTGAGGTGTCGACTGCGAGCGGGCGTCGAGTCGGGCCGAGTCGCCGTCGGGCTCGACGCAATCGCTTTCTCACCGCCGCACCAATCGGGATACCATGCACCGCGTCATCGGCGAGCGGTCGCTGGGCGAGACGAACGTCGACCCGGGGCTGGCGCGCACGCTCCTCCGAGATATCGTCCGCGCTCGCGTCTTCGACGAGCGGGCGGTCGCGCTCCAGCGCAGGGGCTGGATGAGCGGCTACCCGCCCTTCGTCGGGCAGGAGGGGTCGCAGGTCGGCGCCGCTCACGCCCTGGTCGACGACGACTGGCTCTTCCCGACGTATCGTTCGAACGCCATGCAACTCGCCCGCGGCCGCTCGCCGGCCGATATTCTCCGCTTTCGCCGCGGGTACTCCGAGTACGAACCCGTCGTCGATACGGACGCGGAGCCCGGTCGGGACCCGGTCACGTTCACGCAGGCGACGCCGATCGCGACGCAACTCCCCCACGCGGTCGGCGCGGGAATGGCGGCCGACTATCGCGGTGACGACCGGGTCGCCTGCGCCTGCCTCGGCGACGGCGCCACGAGCGAGGGTGACTTCCACGAGGCGACGAACTTCGCGGGCGTGTTCTCGGCGCCGGTCGTCTTCTTCTGCGAGAACAACGGCTGGGCGATCAGCGTGCCGACCGACCGACAGACGGCCAGCGCGACCATCGCGGGGAAGGCCCGCGCCTACGGGGTCGACGGGGTACGAGTCGACGGGAACGACCCCCTCGCTGTCTACGAGGTCGTCCGCGAGGCTCGCGCGTCGGCGCTCGCGGGCGACCCCGTCCTCGTCGAGAGTCTGACCTACCGCCAGGGCGCCCACACCACCAGCGACGACCCCGACCGCTACCGCGACGCCGCCGCCGAGGGTCTGCCCGACTGGCGGACCGCGGACCCGCTGGAACGGTACGCCGATTACCTGCGCGAGGAGGGCGTCGTCGACGAGGGATTCGTCGAGGCGGCCCGCGAGGCGGCGAGGGACGAGGTGGACGAGGCCGTGGCGGCCGCCGAAGCGAGCGAGCCCGACCCCACCGACGTGTTCGACCACGCCTACGCGACGTTCCCACCGCGAGTCCGCGACCGGCGACGGTCCGTCACCGAGGGCGAGACCGGTCGGGCCGCCAGCGAGGGCACCGCTCCCGAGCGTGACGGCCCTGAAGAGTGAACGGCGCCGAGACCCGAGCGCGGGGACCGCTCAATCGAGACAGATGTACGTCTTCGTGTCGGCGACACCGCCCAGATCGCGGAGCCTGGTCGCGACGCCGTGCATGAGGTCGTACACCTCCTCGCCGGTCGCCTCGACGATGATGTCGTACTGGCCGGCGACGATGTGCGCCTCCTCGACCCCGTCGATCCCCCGGATCGAGTCGAGCAGCTGTTCGGACTTCCCGGCCGCCGTCTTCACCATGATAAAGGCCCGCACCATCGTATCCGAACTTCTCCCGGTGACTCCAAAAACCTTCCCCCGGACCTCGAAGCCCGCGTTGATCCGGTAGGGTGAGAGTGACACGCACACGATCGGCGAGCCGCTCGACCGGGAGTTCGAAGCCCCCGATCGGGGGTGATCGGAGGTAGCTTTATTCCCCGCCTGGTCGTACGCGTTACCATGCGATTCGTTATCGTGGGTGCCGGCCGCGTCGGGCTGCGGACGGCACGCGCACTCGAAGACAGCGGACACGAGGTGGTCCTCATCGAGCGCGACCCGGCGAAAGTCGACCGCGCGCAAGCGGAGGGATACGAGGTCATCGAGGGCGACGCCAGCGACGAGCAGGTGTTGCTCGCCGCCGACCTGGCGGAGGCCGACGCCCTGGGCGCGCTGACGGGCGATCTCTCGACGAACTTCGTCGCCTGCATGATCGGGAAACACCACGGCTGTCGCACCGTCCTCCGGATCGACGAGGAGTACCGCGAGGACATCTACCGCAAGTACGCATCCGACGTCGACGAGGTCATCTACCCCGAGCGGCTGGGCGCCATCGTCGCCAAGAACGCACTCCTCGGCGGCAACATCCGCGCCGTCGCCGACATCGCACAGAACCTCCAGCTCGTCGAGCTCACCGTCACGCCGGAGTCGCCGATGCGCGGCTACACGCTGGACGAACTGGAGCTGCCGGCCGACACGGAACTGCTCGCCTTCGGCAAGCAGGGCGACCCGCTCTCGATCCCCGACGAGGACGTATCGCTCGAAGCGGGCGACACGCTCGCCATCCTCGCGGACTTCGAGAAACTGGACGACGTGCGCCAGATCGTCGTCGGCGAGGCCGTCGCGGCCACGGGGGGTGCCTGAGATGGTCCGCGCCTACGTCATGGTCAAGGCCCATTCGGGCGACGCCGAGCGGCTCAAATCCGAGATTCTCGACGTCGAGGGCGTCGACGACGCCTACATCGTCGCCGGCGACGTGGACTTCATCGCCACCGTCACCGTCGACGAGACCGCCGAGGTCAAGGCCGTCGCCGCCACCCACATCCAGAACGTAGCGGGCATCGAGGACACTCAGACCTACGTCGCGATGGACTGACGGCCCCACGACCGACTCCGTAACGTCGCCGCTCGCTCTCACTCCGTCGTCCGGAACGCCCGGTCGCCCGCGTCGCCGAGTCCGGGGACGATGTAGCCGTCGTCGTCGAGTTCGTCGTCGATGGCGACGGTCAGCAGCTCCGCCTCGGGGACGGCGTCGCCGACCGCCAGCAGCCCCTCCGGCGCGCTCACCGCCGAGATGACGAACAGGTTCTCGGGTTCGGGCTGGCCCTCTAGCACCCGCTCCAGCACCGCGCACATCGTCGATCCCGTCGCCAGCATCGGGTCGGCGACGATCACGGTGTCCTCGGGCTCGATATCGGGGAGTTTCACGTAGTCGACGGAGATGGGGAACTGGCCCGCCTCGTCCATGCCCGCCGCCTCGTCCCGGCTGGCGGAGATGACTCCCTGGCGGGCCCGGGGAAACGCCTTCAGCAGCCCCTCGACGAACGGCGTCGCTGCGCGCAGGACGTTGACGATGACCACGTCGTCGAGGCCCTTGACGCGCTGGCCCATCGTCTCGGTGAGGGGGGTCTCGACGGCGACGTACTCGGTCTCCATCGCGCCGTCGATGATCTCGTAGCCGCAGATCCGACCGAGTTTCACGAGCCCCTTCCGGAACTCCACCTGTTCTGTCTCCACGTCGCGCAGCCGGGTCAACACGTCCGACGCGAGCGCGTGGGTGATCAGGCTCGCGTCGCCGCGGTCTTCGATCGCCATACCCGCAGTGCGGCCGGCCCCGTGAAATATCCACCGCGCGAGACGCCGCCGGTCCCGTCCTGGCTCCCGCCGTCCGCTCAGTCCCCGGCCTGAGCGGCGACGCCGAGTTCGTCCAGCAGCGTCCGCGCGGCCGCGGCCGACGAGCCGGGACCGCGCCCAGTCACCAGGTCGCCGTCGACGGTGACGCTCTCGTCGGCGTCGAGTTCGGCGTCCCAGTTCCCGCCGGCGGCTTTCACTTCCTCTTCGACCCAGTAGGGCAGCTTCCGGCCGTCGGGCATGCGGTCGGCGTCGTCGACGATCCCGTCCTCCCACTCGTTGGGGAACCCGGTCACGTCGCGGCCGTCGACGAGGAACTTCCCGTCGTCGGTGCGGGTAAACGCGAGGATACCGACGGCGTGACAGACGACCAGCGCCGTCCCGTCCTCCCCCCCGACGGCCTCCCGCAGGAGCGCGCGGGCGTGGCGGTCCTGATTGACGTCCCACTCGGTCCCGTGGCCGCCGGGGAAGACGACGGCGTCGTAGCCGTCGGCGGACACGCGGGCGACCGGGTCGGGGTCGTTCAGTTCGTCGTGGCTCTCGTGGATCTCCCTGACTCGTTCGGCGGTCTCCTCCCCGACTTCGTCGGGGTCGATCGACCGCTCGTCGACCTCCGGCGGGTCGCCCGAGGGCGTGGCGACGGTCACGTCGACGCCCGCCGACTCCAGCGTGGTGAGCGGCTCGATACACTCCTCTCCCCAGTAGCCTTCCTCGCTGACGACGAACAGTGCGGCTGTCATAGCACGCGCGCTAGGGGATCAAGACGGGTAACCGATCCGGCGACCGAGCGGCTTGCCGGCTCCGCGGAGCGGGGGCGGTCGTCGACGTCCGGCGGGTCCGCCGCCGCTCACTCTCTGAGGACCGCGACGTAGGTCACGACGGCGAGAAAGAGCGTCGCCAGCGCGACGTTCCGCCAGGTGTACTCGCCGACTCCGGCGAGATCCAGAGCGTAGACGGCGCCGACGCTGAACAGCAGCGAGAGGAGCACGTCGAGGACGAGCAACACGCGGATGTCCCCCGAGGGCGCCTCGTCGGTGGCCATACCGTGGAGCGCGGCCGCCGAGCCCTTAGCTGTGCGGGCCGACTGGCCGGAGCCCCCCCGCGATAGATCGGAGCGGAGACGCGTCGCCGGCCCGTAACAGTGAAACGACGCGGCGACGACTACCGGCTACATGGACGAGCCCCACTCACGACGGGCGTTTCTCGGGGCGGTCGGCGCCGGGATCGCGACCGGCCTCGCCGGCTGCGCAGCGGCGCCCGGGGGGACGGAGGTCGGCGGCAGGATCGAGACCGACGGCGAGCCGCTCAGCGAGGCCGCGACGGCGCAGTTCCGCGGCGGCCTCCAGCGACGCGGCGTCTACCCCGACGCGACGGTTCCGACCGACCCCGAAGTCGACTGGACGCTCCGGGAGGTCAACACGGGTGACCACACGGCGGCGAAAGCCAGCCCCGTCGAAGTGCCCGGCGGCGATATCGTCGTCCCCGGCGACAACGGCGAGATCCGGCGGGTGACGCCGACCGGCGAAGTGGTCTGGCGGTCGTCGGTCGATCCGACCTCGCGAGGCATCCACGGGACGCCCGCGGTCGCCAACGGCGTCGTCTACATCGGCGCCTACGACGGCGCGCTGTACGCCTTCGACCTCGAAACCGGCGAGCGCTACTGGCGGTCGAAGCTCGGCGACGCCATCGGATCGAGCCCGGGCTACTACGACGGCACCGTCTACATCGCCGTCGAGTACCACGAGCCCAGCGGCGCGATGTTTGCCGTCGACGCCGTCACCGGCGACGTGACCTGGGAGGACCAGCGAGTCACGAACCACCCCCACTCGACGGCCGCGATCGACCGCGAGGCGGGCCGGCTCGTCGTCGGCTCGAACGACGGCTATTGCTACGCCTGGAGCTACCCCGACCTGGAGTACCTGTGGACGTTCGACACCGGCGAGGAGATCAAGGGGCCGATCGCCACCGCCGACGGGAGCGCCGTCTTCGGGTCGTGGGACCGGACGATCTACCGGGTCGCGCTCGACGACGGGACCGAAGAGTGGTCGTTCGAGACCGACGATCTGGTGATGTCCGGTCCCTCGATCGAGGTCGAGACCGACACCGTCTACGTCGGCAGTCACGACTCGAACCTCTACGCGCTGGGGTTCGAGGACGGGAGCGAGCGCTGGTCGTTCGACACCGGCGGGTCGATCATCGGCTGTCCGACGGTCACGAGCGAGCACGCCCTCGTCGGCGCCTACGACGACACCTGTTACGCCGTCGAGAAGGACTCCGGCGAGGCGGTCTGGAGCGTCGACGGCGTCGGCGTCGTCACGTGCGCGCCGCTGGTCACCGACGACGCCGTCTACTTCACCGACCGGGCCGCCGAGTCGTATCTCGACGCGAGGCAAGCCGACGACGAGGAAGCCGACCCCGAGGAGTCGGGCGGGCTCTACCGGATCGTCGACGCGAGCGCGTGACGACGCGGGTATCAGCGCCGCTCCCGATCCGCCCTCACTCGCTGGCCCGCTCGCGCAGCCCCATGTCGACCAGATACTCCCGGACGTACTCGTGGAGCCCCTCCTCGTCGCCGGCCACGAACCGGTAGTCGTCGTGCTGGTCGTCGAGTTCGATCGCCGCGTCGGGGTCGACGCGCGCGACGCGGAAGACGACGTTGACGGTGTGACGGGCGTCGACGCCGTCGATCCGCGAGGTGTCCCAGAAGTGGCCGTAGACGCCGACACGACCCTCGACGGTCACCTCGACGCCCAGTTCCTCGCGGGCGACGCGGCGTGCGGCGACTTCCAGCTGTTCGCCCTTGTAGAGGCGCCCGCCCGGCCAGAACCACTCCCCCTTCGCGGGTTCGTTCGTCCGGTGGGCGAGCAGGACGCGGCCCGCGTCCGCGCGTTCGCCCGCCAGCACGACCTCGACGCAGACTTGCGGCACGCGGTTCAACACGGTGGCGAACTCCTCGGGGGGAACGAACTCGTCGCGAACGTCCATGGACCCACCTCGACCGCCCCGTCCTTCGGCGTTTCGAGGCGCCACCGCCGGAGCGGCACCCGGACGCTCCCCGTTCGTCCCGCCGCCGTCGGCAACCGACACCGCTAATCCGCTCGCGCCGTCCCTGCCACTATGCCCGACGACCTGGCCTGGGAGACCCTGGACAGCCGCACGTCCTACACCTGCGAGGGGTTCGACATCCTCACCGACTCCGTGCGCTTCCCGAACGGCGAGGAGGCCGAGTTCGACTACCTCACCGAGGGCGAGAGCGTCGTCGTCCTCCCCTTCACCCCCGAGGGTGACGTGGTCGTCATCGAGGAGTGGCGCCAGCCGGTGGGGCGAGTCAATCGAGCCCTCCCCGCCGGCGGCATCGAAGACGACGACGCCGACCTCGAGAACTGCGTCGCCCGCGAACTGGAGGAGGAGACCGGGTACCTGCCCGGCGCGGTCGAACACCTCACGACCGTCGAGCCCGCCAACGGCTTCTCCGACGCCGTCTTCCACTACTTCGTCGCCCGCGACTGCGAGCAACGCGGCGAGCAGGACCTGGACTACAACGAGGACATCCGCGTCGAGACGACCACCTTCGACGCCCTCGTCGACGCCGCCCGCGAGGACGACCTACGCGACGGCCGGTCGATGTTGGGCGTGCTGTACTTCGCGCTGTTCGGCGAGGCGTAGTCTGTGAACGTTTACTTCGCCGGTGGTCGAAGACGACGACCGAGCGATGGACTTCGACGACATCGGTCTTCCCGAGATCCGTGACCGTGCCGACGAATACTATCGTGACCACACGTGGGACGACATCGAATCGCTTCCGGAGCGCGACCGAGACCACCTCGCGTTCAAGGCCGAGGCGTGGGCGCGTAAAGCAGTCGTCGAGGACGCGATCCCGGAGCGGCTGGACTACCTCCGAGACATCTCGCGACACGAGGACTGGCGGGTCCGCGAAGCCGTCGCGATGGCACTGAAGTACGTGAACGAGCACGCGTTCGAACGGACGAAAGGGGCCTGGCACGAGTGGGTGACACACGACGACAACTACGTCCGACGGGCGTGCGAGGTCGGGTTGATGACCGTCCCACCAGAGCAGGTCCGGCCGGCCCTCGAACTCCTCGATCACCTGGTGTCCGACTCGGACGACTACGTCCAGAAGAGCTGCGGGGGATTCGCGGTGAGCGTCGTCGCCTCCAAGGACCGAGCAGTCGGCAGCGAGTTCCTCGACCGCTGGAGTCGCTCTGACGACGTACGAACCAGGTGGAACGCCGCCAAGGCCGTCGGGGGCGCGTACGGTGGGAGCGACCACGTCCTCGAACTGGCGTATCGCCTCTCCGGTGACAGCGAGTACAAAGTCCGACGCGCGACTGCGTCCGCCCTACGAGAGTGGTTCGACAAGGATCCCTCCGTCCGAGAGCGAGTCGAGCAGTGGGACGATCGCGAGGAGTTCCTCGCGAGGCTGTGACCGCGCACGCCCGTGGTCCCGGGAAGCGCCTCGGCGACTCCCGCCGGCGTCGATCGGCGCGTGGTGTCGTCGTGTTCATTCGTTCGACCACGGTCGTCAGGTCCTCACGCTGGTGTCGACGGCCACCGTCGAAATCGTGCTTGTCGACAACGAGCGCTGACGAGACACCAGTTCTTCTGCCAGTGTTCCGGAGGGGCATCCGCCGCGACGGAAACGGCGATGGATGGTCCGGTAGAAACATTAACTTAGTTTCGGACGATACCGTGGAGTATGGCGACGGCAGTTAAAATGGACGAGGAGGGGAAGTCGCTACTGGAGGAGCTACAGGCGGAGATCAAACTACGGACCGGAAACAAGGTTACCCAACAGGAGATCCTGACCAGGCTGCTGAAAAACGCACACGAGTCCAAGTCCGAGATCGTCGATTCGTTCCGCGATTCGACGGTTCCGCTCTCGGAAGCGGAGCGCGAAGCGTTCCACAGCGGAATGTTCGCCTCCGGGGTCGAAACGGACGAAGACGATATCGACGACATCCTCTACGGATGAGCGTCGTCATCGACAGCGGTGTATTTTACGCCCACGCCGACATCGACGCGACTCGACACGATGTCGCGGTCCGTGCGTTCGATGCACTCATCGACGGCGAAGAAGGTCGACCGTACGTAAGCGATTATCTCTACGACGAAGCGGTGACCCTGACGCTCAGTCGCACGGGCTCGTTCGAGCAGGCAAAACGAGTCGGGCGGCGGATGCGAGGTGCTACCGAGTACCCGGATCTCGTCACACTCGAACACGTCGACCGCTCTGTGTTCCGAGACGCAGTCGACACGTTCGAACGGTTCGACGATCAGGGCCTCAGCTTCACCGATGCGACGACGATCGCCCTGCTGGAAAAGCGCGGTATCGACTCGGTTCTGAGCTTCGACGACGACTTCGACGGCATCGTCGACCGGATCGACCCCGCCGATCTCGGATAGCCGCCGAACACAACCCTTAGGCCCGCCCGCGGGAAAGCGCGGGCAATGACCGACGTCTTCGAGGTCGACCGCTACGACGCCGCCGGGCGGCTGGGCGAACTGGAGGTCCCGCGCGCCGGCGTCACGGTCGAGACGCCCGCGCTCCTTCCCGTCATCAACCCCCACCTCCAGACCGTCACGCCCGCCCAGCTCGAATCGGAGTTCGGCGCCGAGATCCTCATCACCAACTCCTACGTCCTCTACGGTAGCGAGGACCTGCGCGAGCCCGTCGAGGAGCAAGGGCTACACGACCTGCTCGACTTCTCGGGGGCCATCGTCACCGACTCGGGATCCTTCCAGCTGGCCGAGTACGGCGAAATCGACGTGACCACCGAGGAGATTCTCGACTTCCAGCGCCGCATCGGCTCCGACATCGGGACGCCCGTCGACATCCCGACGCCGCCGGACGCCTCGCGCGAACAGGCCGAGGACGAGCTGGGGACCACGCAGGACCGCCTGGCCACCGCCGCCGAGGTGGAGACCGGCGACATGCTCGTCAACGCACCGGTGCAGGGGTCGACCTACACCGACCTCCGGGAGGAAGCCGGCGCCCACGCCGCCGAGTCGGGACTGGACGTGTTCCCGGTCGGGGCGGTCGTCCCGATGATGAACGAGTACCGCTACGCCGAGTTGGCGGACGTGGTCGCCGCCGCCAAACGGGGTCTCCCCGAGAGCGCGCCGGTCCACCTGTTCGGCGCCGGCCACCCCATGATGTTCGCCCTCGCTGTCGCGCTGGGCTGCGACCTCTTCGACTCCGCCGCCTACGCCATCTACGCCCGCGACGACCGCTACATGACGGTCCGGACCACCGAACACCTCGAAGATCTGGACTACTTCCCCTGCTCGTGTCCGGTCTGTACGAGCCACACACCCGCGGAAGTCCGCTCGCTCGGCGCCGACGAGCGCGAGCGGTTGCTCGCCGAGCACAACCTCCACGTCTCCTACGGCGAACTCCGCACCATCAAGCAGGCCATCCGCCGTGGCGATCTGCTGGAACTCGTCGAGGCTCGCGCCCGGGGTCACCCGGCGATGCTCGACGGCTACCGCGCGCTGCTCGACCACGCCGCCCAGCTCGAGGAGACGGATCCCGTCTCCAAGGACACTTTTTTCCACCTCTCCGGCGAGAGCGCCCGCCGGCCCGAAGTGGTGCGCCACCGCCAGCGCCTCGACCGGCTCGACCCGCGCGGCGACTCTGTCCTCCTGACCGAAGGCGACGCCCACGAGGACTTCGACGAGTGCTGGAACGTCCTCCCACCGTTCGGCCCGTTCCCGCGCGAACTCGCCGACGGCTACCCGCTCACCGCCGAGGTGCCCGAACGCCTCGACGCCCCCGCCTACGAGGCCGCCGCCGCGGGCGTCGCCCGCCTCGTCGACGCTCACTCCGACACCGAATTCACGCTCGCTCACGACGACTGGCCCGCGAGCGCGCTCGCCGGGGTGCCCGACCGCGTCGACCTGTGGAATTTGAGGGGCGGCGAGTAGGCCCTCACTTTCCGTCTTGGCGCGCGCTGTCGGGCGTGCTCGAACCTCGTGAGAGCCGCCCGAAACAGTCGTGCGAGGGATGAGCGAGCCGGAGGCGAGCGAATCGGCTGGGGAGGATCGTGGCCGTTTGCGGCGCTGTCGCGGTTGCCGTTGCGATGCTGTGCCTGGCGGACTGAAAGGGCGAGACGCGCTCGCGTCCAGTTCAGTCGTCTGAGTCGGCACTATCCGCGCGGGTGGTGCGGAGAGCGCGGATATCCGACTCAGCGACCGCGAGCGGGTCGAGGGCTTTCATCGCTCGTCGTCTGCTGCGGTCACGGCTCCAGCTAGCGAGCGGGTCGAGGGCGTTCATCGCTCGTCGTCTGCTGCGGTCACGGCTCCAGCTAGCGAGCGGGTCGAGGGCGTTCATCGCTCGTCGTCTGCTCTCACTCGCTTCGATCACGAGTCGGATAGAAGACCTACAACGCTGGCTCGTCCCATCGAACCATGAGCGATTTCGTCACGCCCACGGTCGGTCCGGACCAGTGGTTCGTCGCGACGCTGGTGGTCCTGTTCGCGGTATACTTCGTCAGAGAGCTGTTCGAGTGGTGGCGAACCGGGCGTGACGAGGCGGACTGTGAACTCAGTCGTCAGCCTCGGGCCCCGCGCTCATCTCGATAAACCGCTCGCGGATCTCGGGGGAGGGGATCATGCACTGGGCCTTCCGACCGAACACGGCGTACCGATGCGTCGCGACCGTATCGTACACTGCATCACGCAACGGCCGCGGCACGACCCGCCCGACCTTGGCGAGCGACCACGGAAACTCCAGCTCGCTCGCCACCCGCAACGCGGCCTCGGATTTCGTGTAGTAGTCGTCGCCGTCGACGAGGACGAACGTGTCGAAGTCGTAGTCGTGAAAACCCACGTCGTCCAGCAGCCGCTCGGCCGCCTCGGACTGCAGCGGCGCGAACCGGAAGACGCCCTCGGGGTCGTGGTCGATGACGAACTGGATCGACCCGTTACAGAGGTTGCAGACGCCGTCGAACAGCAATATCGGCTTGTCTCGCGGGATCTCCTCGGCCATCGTCGAGGCTACGGGAGCGACGCACTTCAAGGCCGCCACACCGCGGACGCGACGGAAGTCGACCGCGAGACGCCGCGGTCACTCGGCGGGACACTGCTCGCCGAATGGGCCCTCGTCGTTGTCGCGGAGTCGGGCGTCGGCGGAGTACGCTTCCGTCGCGCCGCTGGGGTCGCGCTGGCGGTTGGGACTGCCGAAGTCGACTTCGGCCCAGGCACAGCGCCCGCGGGCCCAAGTGCCGTCCGGCAGGTCCGCGTCCACCGCCAGATCCGTGTCGACCGCCTCGACCTGCAACCGGTAGGCCGCGGCCTCGCCCGGCCAGTCGCGAACGACCCGCGTGCTCGAACTGTTCCCGACGGTCTCGGTCGTCGCCAACAGCTCCGACCCGCCCGCCGAGAGGGTGACCTCGACGGTGATCGAGGCCCCGGTCCAGTTGTACAGCTCCATGCCGGTGAGGACGATTTCCTCGCGGCCGCCACCGAGACAGCCAGCCAGGCTCGTCGCCGCTCCGGCGCCGACCGCCGCGAGGGCCGCCCTGCGGGTGAGCCCCGACGACGATCCGTCGTCGGTGGACTCCCCTCGGTGGAGTCGGCCGGACGGCTCGCCGGTCATGGCTCGCTCCCGGTCGCCGTTCGCTCGTCGCTCGACGCGCCGTCGCGCACCTGCGCCCCACACATGTCTCCGAGCGAACGGACCCGTCGCTGGTAAGGATTTCCCCGCCGAGTCGACGACCGGGCCGACGGACGGGACGACGATCCGGCCGAGTCACGGGGGCGGGCCAGCGTTTAAGCCCCGCGGCCGCGAGACACGGGTCGATGCGGGAAGTCACGGTCGAGCGGTTCGTCGGTGCGACGCCCGCGGCGGTGCGCCGCGCGCTCGAACCCGGCGTCGTCGTCGAGTACGAGGGCAGCTTCGAGGTCTTAGAGGTCGAGGAGCGCGACGAGGCGACGTTCGTGACCGCGGGCGCTCGCGGCGTCGGCGTCGCTCTCCGGTTCGAGCCCCGGGAGGGCGGCCTGCGCTACGAGCAAGTCGGCGACGCCGGCCCGTTCGACGAGCTGTGGACCGAGATCGACTGGGCGGCCGACGACGAGGGGACGCGCGTCACCGCCCGGTCGGGCGTCGGCCTGGGGCTTCCGCTGGCCGCCGTCACCGACCGCGTCACCGACCGCGTCGCCGCCTGGAAGCGCCGCGGGGAACTCGACCGCGCGTTCGACCGACTCGCCGACGACCTCGGGTAGGGAGCGGCCGTCCCGTCGGTCCGCTGCCATCTTTAAATACGTCGGTCTACTACGAACGTTCATGATGGACGACGGCCGGTCGCTCGTCGACCGCATCGCGTCGTTCCGCGAGTGGGTCGCGGAGTGGCTCCACGGGTTCTATCACGGGATGGTCGAGCATCCCTCCTTCGAGAAGATCGAGAAGGAGGCCGAGGACGTCGAGGACACGTTCCTGTTCGCCTGTTTCGCCGACGCCTTCGGCATTCCGAGCCCGGCGTCGTACTACACGGCCGAACTCCTGCCGTACCTCGCCGAGGAGTTCGAGGCCTGGGAGCGCCGCATGTGGGATCGGGGGTCGTGGCTCGAACGCAAAGGCCAGCAGTACCACGTCCACTGATGGCGGGGTCCACCGACCGCGGACGGATCGAACCGAGCGGGACCGGAAGGGGGTCCGGCCCGAGCGGGCCCGGACGGCGGGAGACCTGACCGTGGAGCAGTTCGTCTTCTTCGGCGGGAAGGGCGGTGTCGGCAAGACGACCGTCTCCTGTGCGTACGCGCTGAAATGCGCCGAGGCGGGGCTGGACACGCTCGTCGTCTCGACGGACCCGGCCCACAGCACCGCCGACGTGTTCGACCAGACCTTCGACGACGACCCGCGTGCGGTCGAGGGCCACGAGCGCCTGTGGGCCATGGAGATCGACCCCGACGAGGAAGTCGAGCGACACATGGGGGAGATCCGGCGACGGATGAACGAGCAGGTCAGCGCCGCTATCGTCAACGAGATCGACCGCCAGATCGAACTCGCCCACCGGACGCCCGGCGCCTACGAGGCCGCGCTGTTCGACCGATTCGTCCAGGTCATGCGCGAGGCCGACGACTACGACCGCGTCGTCTTCGACACCTCGCCGACCGGGGGGACCCTACGGCTGCTCGCGCTCCCGGAGTTCCTCGAAGGCTGGATCGAGCGCCTCGTCGCCAAGCGGACGAAGTCGGTCGACCTGTTCGAGAAGGCGGCCGTCGGTGACCGCGAGGCCCGACAGAAGCTCGACGAGGACCCGCTGATCGCCCACCTGCAGGGCCGTAAGGAGCGCTTCGAGTTCGCCGGCCGGACGCTGCGCGAGGACGCGGCCTTCTTCCTCGTGGTCAACCCCGACGAGCTATCGATCCGCGAGACCGAGCGGGCGGTCGCGGAGATGGCCGAGCAGGATCTGGGCGTCGAAGGGTTCGTCGTCAACCGGGTGACGCCCGCGCCCGACGACGACGAGCAAGGGCGAGGCGCGACGTGGCTGCGCGAGCGCGTCGCGACCGAGCGCGAACGGATCGACGAGATCCGCCGGGCGTTCGACGAACCGGTCGTCGCCGAGATCGAGTCACGCGTCCGCGAGGTGAGAGGCGACCTGCTCGCCGCGGTGGCCGACGACCTCGCCATCGACGCCGACGCCGCGCCCGCGGCACACTGACCGCCCCGCCAGAGCGTCGACGACCGATCCAGCGGCCGGCGCTCGACCGCACTTACCGCCGTTTCCCTGCCGTTAACTATCGAATAATCTATATCATGATCTTCCGGTTTTATAGTGTTCTTTCGAGATGTGTGGTGTGTGGTGACAACACATGGTACAGGTGATGTGGCTCGCGATCGCGGCACTGGCAACGTTCTCGGTGGGGTATCTGGGGTATTCCAGGTACCTGGCTCGGTTCGTCGAGCTCGACGACGACCGCGAGACACCGGCGCATAAGTACGACGACGGCCAGGAGTACGTCCCGTCGAAAAAGCCGGTCTTACTCGGGCATCACTACTCCAGTATCGCGGGCGGCGCACCGATCGCGGGGCCGATCACGGCCGCCGCGGCGTTCGGGTGGATCCCAGCGATCGTCTGGGTCGCGATCGGCAACCCGCTGTTCGGCGCGGTCCACGACTTCATGTCGCTGTCGTCGAGCGTCCGCCACGAGGGCAAGTCGATCGGGTACATCATCGGCCAGTACGTCGGCAAGCGGGGCAAGGACATGCTGCTGTGGTTCGCGTACCTGACGATCATCCTCGTCATCGCCGCGTTCGCCTATCTGATCGGGCTGGTGTTCGACGCCTTCCCGTGGACGGCGACGGCGTCGTTCGTCTACATCGCCCTGGCGATCCTCTTCGGGGTGTACCTCTACCAGCTGAACGGTCCCTTCTTGCCGGGGGCCGCCGCCTTCGTGGCGATGGTGTTCGGCGGCGTCTGGGTCGGCCTCCAGTACCCCGTCGCCATGTTCGCCCGCGAGGGCCTGCCGGCCGACACCATCGTCCTGCTCGGCTCCGGCGGCGAGTTCCTCCCGCTGGCGAGCGCGGCCAACCCCAACATGGCCGGCTGGGTGCTCGTGACCGTCCTCTACGCCTTCGCAGCGAGCGTCCTGCCCGTCTGGGTGTTGCTCCAGCCCCGCGACTTCCTCACCTCCAGCCTGCTGTACGTCGGCGTCGGCGGCATGATCCTCGGCGCCGTCGTCGGCACCGTGGTCGGCTTCACCGACATCACGATCAACGTCGCCTCCGCGGGCATCGAGGGCGTCCGGGTCACGTCGCTCACCACGCAGATCCCCGGCTGGACCGGCTTCATCCACCAGGACCTGGGGGCGCTGTTCCCGTTCCTGTTCGTCACCATCGCCTGCGGGACCATCAGCGGCTTCCACTCGCTGGTCTCCTCGGGCACGACCGCCAAACAGCTCAACCAGGAGTCCGACGCCCGCCTCATCGGCTACGGCGGCATGCTCGGCGAGGGGCTGCTCGCCGTCACCGCGATCCTCGCCGTCTCGCTGGTCGTCGGCGCGGGCGACTCGCTCAGTTCCGCGCTCGTGACCTTCCCCGCGGGCGGCGGCGCCCTGCTCACCGTCTTCGGCCTCGGCGTCACCGCCGCGGCGACGTTCATCGGCCTCGTCTTCGTCAGCTTCCTGCTGACCAGCACCGACACCGCGATGCGACTCGGTCGGTACATGTTAGAAGAGATCGTCGGCACGCCCGAGACCGACCTCGAACGCACGGTCACGAACCGCTACGTCAACGCCGGCGTCCTCTCGCTGGCGGGCTACTTCCTCGTCGCCTCCGGCCAGTGGTCGAACATCTGGCCCCTCTTTGGCGGCGCGAACCAGGCGCTCGCGGCGCTCGCGCTGCTGGTCGCGACCGTCTGGCTCGCCAACTGGGACGACAACAAACAGCTCGTCAGCACCGGCGCGCCGCTCGTTTTCATGCTCGCGGTGACCGTCGTCGCGCTGGTGACCATCGGCGTCTACCGCAACCCCATGGCCCTCATGACCGGCGACTACAGCGGCACCATCGGCGCCGCCTCGCTCGTCTTCCAGAGCGTCATCGCGCTGGTGCTCGTCGGACTCATCTTCGGCCTCGTCTGGTTCAGCTACGACAACATCAGGGAGGCCCGCGGCGGTCTCGACCGCGAGGCCATCGTCGGCTCGGCCGAAGGCGGCGGCGTCGAAGCCGGCGACGACTAAAACAGCCTACTCAGGAGTCCCGACGACTCCGCTTCGCTCTCGGCCCACAGGTCGAACGCCCGGTCGAGGTCGGTCGCTCGACTCGTCACGACCTCCTCGCGCTCCGGCGCAACCACGACGAGGTTCACCTCGTAGTGGCCGTAGTAGCCGTACCTGATCAGCGTCCGGTCTTTGAACCCCTCGACGAACTCCCGGACCGCCGCCGGAATCGCCGGCACTACCAGTGCCACCGTGAAGTCCGTGCTGAAGTGCTCCTCGTCGGCGTCGATCCATTCGTCGGCCAGGTCGTGGGCCCACTCGACGTCGGCTTCCAGATCCGCGACCCCCACACTATCTCGGCGGGCGACGAACAGGTGTTCGGTCGACCCGTGGTTCGCGTAGTTCAGCGCCGCGTGAAACAGCTGCTTGCGGCTCTCGATATCCATCCGGCCGTACAGCGTGAACGACTCCCCCGCGACCGTTCGCCCCTTCTCCAGGTCGAAGTTGTGCATGAGCCGCCCGCTCACCCGCTCGACGTACTCGTCGTCCCAGACCGGCACGTCCTCGGGCGCCTCCCCCGTCGCCGTCTTCTCGTCGAGATCCGCGGCGGCCACCTCGTCGGCGTCCTCGGCGGTCTCCCGGTCACTCATGGCTCACAGGGGTGGTCGTCGTCGACGGCCGGCGCGCCGACCACCAGCGCGACCGCCCCCTGGTCGGCCCCCACCTCGTAGGTCTCCCCGGGCGTCCCGACGGAGAGCGTCCCCGCCACCTCCACGTGATGGTCTCTCATGTCTCACCCGAACGTGGGCGGGCGACATAAACGTCCGGCCCGGGCCCCATCTTCGACCTGGTCACTTCGCTCGTCGACTACCGGCATCCCTACCGATCAGCGCATCTCCCAGAGAATCGTGCCGGATACAGAGCACGAATCCGTCGAACTCTCGTTCTCGGTCGAACTGTAACCGGGTAACGGGTCGTCAGTCGGACGAACACTCGTCCCCGTGACCGGAGCGTCCGAGCCGAACGCTCGGCTACCGGCCGGTTTCGGCGTTCCGGGCGTCCGGGGATCGCCGAGCAGCGCGAGGCCGGACGGAGGCCAGCCGTCGAGCAGACACTCGATGGTCCCGTTCCGGTACGTCCCGGTATTGCCGGTCAGACTCGAACGCACCCACCGGCCCTGTAACCGAACCGCTCGCGGTCGAGGCGGGGAATCCTCGCGTGATGGTCTTCGTTTCCCCGCCGTAGACTTAACCGGATACGACTCCTCTATTCAGACACATGTTACCCGAGATACGGCGGGCGGCTCTAGAGACGCGCGTTCAGTACGGCCTGATGGTCGTGTTCGGTGCGCTGTGTATCGTCGCCGCGCTCTCACCGCTCCAGGACCCCGTTCGGATCACCACGGTCGGCACCCTGTTCGGCTTCACTGCGGGGCTGTGGGTGTCACACCTCGTCCAGGTGCTCCAGCGGGCGGTCGAGAAGAGCAGAGAGAACGCCGAAAACAGGGCGGTCGGCTGAGCCATGAGTTCGAGTGACCCTGCCGACGAGAGCGCGGCGGCGGCAGCCGACTCGAAATTCCTCGAGAGCATCACGTTCGTCACCGGCGAGGACGCCAACGTCGGGTCGTTCCTGCTCGTCGTCGGGAGCGTGACCTGTGTGTTCATCGCGCTGTTCCAGTTCACGCTTCCGGAGCCGATCTCTCACCTGCTGACCGCCGGTGTCCTGTTCGTCACCGTTCTCAGCGCCATCTTCGCGGCGCTGCTCGATTCGCTCGGGTACTTCGAGCAAGCGGCGGGTGACGCGGCCGTGGCGACGACCGGGCGGGCGGATAGGTCCGCACGGCCGTGGGTGCCAACGGACAGGAAGGCGGCCCCCCTCCCGCCGATGATCAACTTCGACGACGAGCTTCGGACCTACGCCGAGATGTACGACGGCGACCTCCCGGAGCAGTTCGACCCGTTCATCAGGGACTACCTCCGGCTGAAGACCAACACGGGCAACCGGAGAACGATCGCGAGCGACCTGCGCGCCGACCTCAACCCGATCGGCGCGCTCTTCGAGGAGGGAACCGAAGGGGACGACCTCTACGAGGCGATCAGCGACGGGCTGTTCCGGTATATCGACAGCGACACCGAACACGTCACTCTGGACCGCATCGTCTTCTACGACGGCGAGGGCAACGAGGTCGACGTGAGCGAGATCAGGGATCGACTCGGCCGCGTGGAACTCACCGTCAGCAACGAAGGTGAGGCGGTCGATGTCGACGTGCTCGTCCAGTTCTACGACGCGGGCGGCGCGTCCATCTCCAGCCGCACCTGCAAGGTCGGGACCGCCTGGCCGGGCACGACGCGGACGGTCGACACGGACGTGTTCGTCCCCTCGGAGACATCGCGCGTCGGCACGACGATCCGCGTCTCGAATCCCAAGCCCGGGTTGGCCGACGCGTGAGCGCCCGCGCTCGGCCTTCCGCGTGAGCAGCGAGGGAGCGACGCTCCCCCGGACCGTGCGAACGGCGAAGCCGTGAGCAGACGGGGGTTCTCGCAGGCGCGGCCCGTGCCGAGGAAACCACCGACCGGCGAAAGGATGACTGGCGAAAGCTTAACCACTCCGAGCGACAAGGCGGAGACGAATCGATGGCTCCGAAAGAGACAGAAACGTGCGGTCGCTGCGCCATGAGCAGCGTCGTCGACACTACGGAGAGCGACGACGGCGACCGCGACCCGTACGGCGACGCGCGCATCGAGGTCCCCGAAGACGAGATGCGTCGGGTCGCGGTGCCGCAGATCCTGCTGGGTCGCGTCAAGGGGAAGCTAGACGAAGTCGCGACGCGGCTTACCTACGGGCGATAATGGAGGAGAGCGTCTCCGGGTTCAAACAGCGCGGCGGGTGGGTCGACGCCGTCGAACACGGCGAACGGATCGTCCGCGCGCTGAAGGACCTGCGCGAGGACGGCGAAGAGGACGTGTCCCTGGCCGCCCTCGACGAGTTCGACGAGTGGCGACCCAAGAGCCACGAGCGACTCGACGAGGACGTCAACGAGAAGACCGCCGACCAGGCCAGCGTCGAGGAAGGCGAGGGTGAGAAGGCCGGCAAGGACCCCGACGAGGACCTGCAGAAGGCCGGCGAGAAGCTCACCGAGTCCTACGAACGGCTCGAAGACGAGGAGACCGACGAGGCCGTCGACAAGTGGGGCGAGTCGCTGGACTACGTCGCTCGCGCCGCCGACTCCGCCGGCCGCAAGGCCGTCCGGAAGGTCGAAGACGCCGTCTACCGCAACGTGATGACCCAGATCGCGCCCTACTACTTCGACAACGGACTCGTCAGCGCGAACCTCCAGCGGGTCAACGGCGACGACCGCCCGGAGTACGTCTTCGAGATCAACGTCAACGACGACGACCTGAAGATCAAGGTGTCGAACAAGCTCGCCGACTACGAGTCGACGGTCGACCGGTGGCACGTCGACACCGAGAAAGAGACCGACGCCGTCGAGGCCGCGGAAGGCGTCGAGGCGCCCGACCTGGGTGACCAGGCCGACTCGGAGACGACCTGATAGGTCGCGTGCATTCGTTTCTGCCCCGCTCTACTCCGCCGCAGTCGGCAGGCTATTAAGCGAACGTCCGGTAGCCGTGGCCAGATGGCATCGTTGGCGATCCTCGTAGTTGCGGCCGCGGCGAGTCTCTTCATGGCGTGGGCGATCGGGGCCGGGTCGTCGGGGTCGACGCCCTTCGCCCCCGCCGTCGGCGCCAACGCGATCTCGGTGATGCGCGCCGGCTTCGTCGTCGGCATCCTCGGCCTGGCCGGCGCGGTCTTCCAGGGTGCCAACGTCACCGAGGCGGTCGGTCAGGAGCTGATCCAGGGGGTGACGCTCTCGCCGACCGCCGCCGTGGTCGGGCTGACGACCGCCGCGATACTGGTCGCCGTCGGCGTCTTCGCCGGCTACCCGATCGCCACCGCCTTCACCGTCACCGGCGCCGTCGTCGGCGTCGGCCTCGCACTCGGGGGCGACCCCGCCTGGGCCAAGTACCGCCAGATCGCCGCGCTGTGGGTCGCCGTCCCGTTCGTCGGCGGCGGCGTCGCCTACGCCACCGCCCGCCTGCTCCGCAGCGAGGGCGTCGCCGAACGACTCGCCGTCCCCGTGCTCGCGGGCGTCGTCGGCGTCATCCTCGCCAACGTCCAGTTCGTCTTCCTCGGCCCCGCCGGCGAGCAGGACTCGGTCGTCACCGCAGTCGCCACTGGGGTCGACGCGCCGCTACTCGCCGTCCGCGCCGGCGTCTCGCTGGCCTTTGCCGCCGTCGCGGCGCTCGCGCTCTGGGTCGACATCCGCTCGAACGGCGAGCGCGGGCAACGGCACTTCCTGCTCGTGCTCGGCGGGCTCGTCGCCTTCTCCGCCGGCGGCAGCCAGGTCGGCCTCGCGATCGGCCCGCTGGTCCCGCTGCTCGACCCCTTCGGGCTCCCCATCGTCGCCGTCCTGCTCGGGGGCGGGCTCGGTCTCCTCATCGGCTCGTGGACCGGCGCGCCGCGGATGATCAAGGCCCTCTCGCAGGACTACTCCTCGCTCGGCCCACGGCGGTCGATCGCCGCGCTCATCCCCTCGTTCGCCATCGCCCAGACCGCCGTCTTCTTCGGGATCCCCGTCTCGTTCAACGAGATCATCGTCTCGGCCATCGTCGGCAGCGGCTACGCCGCCGGCAACAGCGCCGTCAGCCGCGAGAAGATGCTCAAGACCGTCGCCGCCTGGGTCGGATCGCTGGTGCTGGCGCTCGGCGTGAGTTACGGTGCGTTCGCCGCCGTCGACTTCGTGCTCTGACTCGGTCGCCGACGGAGACGATACGCGGACCGCCGTCACTCCTCGACGTGAGTCAACACACAGCACACGCCGGAGCGAAACAAAACACAGCAGCGCCTCCGACCGGAGGCCGGTCGCGAGCTTACTCGTCGTCGCCGAGGAGGTCGGCGGGGTCCTCGCCGCCGCGCTCGGCGATCCGGGCGTTGATCTGACGGGTGGCGTCGCCGACCTCGCGGCCGCGGACGGTGACGCGCTTTCGCTCGCCGTCGCGGCCGGGCTCGTAGCCCGTGCCGCCTTCGAGCATGATCTGCTTGAGTTCGGTGCCGCGGACGTCGCCGCGCATCGGGCGACCGGTCTCGTCGGAGCCGCCGGTGATCTCGACGGTGTAGCCCGAGAGGCCGACGCTCCCGCCGTCGACTTCCTCACCGATCTCGCGGCCGATAAAGCGGTTGGCGTCCTGTCCGTCGATCTCGACCTGGTAGGTGTGGCCGTCCTCCGGGTCGGAGACGGCGACCGTGAAATCTGCCATACCCGGTCGAACTCGACGCGCGTTCAAAAGCCCGTCGGAACGCCCCGTCCGTCGCTGTCCCCGCCGAGCCATCCGTTCGCACGGCCGTCGCTGTCCCTCCGGCGCTATCGCAGGTCCATCGTGAACCCAGTCTTGGCCTCGCGGTCGAACCCGCAGGACTCGTAGAACTCGTGTTTCCACGCTTCGTCGGTGCCGGTCAGCAACATCACCTTGTAGCAGCCCCGCTCGTCGGCCCGCTCGACCGCCGCCTCGACGCACCGGCTGCCGAATCCCTCGCCCCGATGGGTCTCGCGCGTCACCACGTTCTCGATCAGCGCGAACGGTCGCGCACCTCTGGTCAGATTCTTCGTCACCGACAGCAGGCAAGTGGCGACCAGGCGCCCGCCGTGCTCGACGACCACGATATCGAGGTCGTCGTCCGCGAGCATCTCGTCCCACAGGTCCGCCACCGCCTCGGGGGCGAGTTCGGAGTCGTCCGGGTTGAGCTGCCGGTACAGTTCGAGCAGTTCGTCCAGTTCGTCCCGTCGGGCGGATCTGACGGTGGCCATCGGCGTTCGGTTCCGCCTGCGGGAGCGTCCGAGATGAAACGCGGTGGTTCGGGGCGGGGGCTCTCGAACGAAGCTGTATTGACAGGTTGTTCCGAACACCCGTCCATGTCCGGTTGGTCTCCCCCGTCGCTCTCGCGGGAACTGGTCGCGGCGTTCGGCGCCGCGTACCTCCTCGTCATCGCCTACGCCCTGCTCATCCAGGGTGCGATCCTCCTCGGACTGCTGCCGGGCATTCTCCTGGTCGGCGCGTATCTGCTGTGGCGGATCATGGGCGCCGTCGAGGCGATCGCCGACGGTATCCAGCGGATCGCCGAACAGCTGGAACGGGAGTGACCCGCCCGGACGTGTTGGTTGGAAAGGATTTTATCGGCGCCGGGCGTCGCTCCGCTATGGCCGAACCGTTCACGCGACTGGTCCCCCGTCCGTGGCTCGTCGTCGGCGCGCTCGCCTACGTCGCCCTGTGCTGGTACGCGGTCGTGATCCAGGGGTCGCTGCTGCTCGCCGTCGTTCCACTCGTCGTCGTCGCCGTCGCCTACCGGCTGTCCCGCAGGGCCGTCCCCGCGTAGCGTCACCGCCTCGACGGCGTCACGCCTGTTCGACGCCGACGACCGTCGAGACGCGGGCGTTCTCCTTCAGGCGCAGCCCCGCGCCGCCGACCGACAGCGGCACGCGACCGAGTTCCGACAGTTCCAGCGTCGGATGGAACGCGCCGCGGGCGATCACTGCGTCGCGTGTCTGGACCCGCGCGACCGAGTCCTCGGGGAGCGCCAGCGACTCGTTGTACTCGATCAGGTACTGACCGGCGTCGAGGTGCCACCACTGGTAGTCGTCCTCCTCGTTCCGATACTGGCAGTCGTGGGCTTGGAGGTCGGCTGCTTCCAACTCGCCCCCGCCGAAGTCGACGCGGCCGGGTTCTGCGATCTCGTAGACTTCGGCGGCCGTCAGATCGAGACCGCGTCCCTCGGTCTGGGTCGGCTCGTGAACGATCCCGTCGACGAACGCCGTCAGGTCCGACATGCTCGCAGTTGGGACCGCTCGTCTCAAAAACGTGGGGTCGAGGCCGACGTTCGGTCTCGCGTGCTTGTTGAGCGAGCGTTGCGATAGATTGTACCGTGAAAGAAACGCAGACGACAGCGACCGCACTCGACGGTGAGCGATGAAAGCCCTCGGCCCGCTCGCGGTCGCTGAGCGGGATATCCGCGCTCTCGGCACGGCCCGTGCGGATAGTGCCCGCTCAGACGACTGAACGAGCGCGAGCGCGCCTCGCCCTTTCAGCCCACCAGGGACCGCAGCCGCACAGCACTGCAGACAGCCACGAACCTCCCCAGCCGATTCGCTCGTTCACTGCGCTCACTCGCTCATCCCTCGCACGGTGCTGTCGCGAGACGAGACTCGCGACAGCGCGCGCCACCGCGATCGCTCACTACTTCCTGTACCGAGCACCGGTCCCGACGGAATACGACGGAGCGAGCGAGAGCCGTCTCGATTACTGCGGATCCAGATCGCCGGATTCGACCATCGCTTCGAGGGGGTTGTCGTCGATCTCCAGCGGGAAGTCGACGCGGCCGCGCCGGCGTGCGGACTCCCAGATCCCGAAGATGATCTCGGTGCTGTTCAGCGCGTTCTCGGCGCCGATCACCGGCCGGTCGCCCGATTCCAGGCAGTCGACGACGTGGGCAACGGCGTCGTGGATCGGGTCCGTCCAGGCGCCCTCTTCGACCGTCTCGTCCTCCCACTCGTCGTCGCCGTCGGCACGCCAGCGCAGGTCCGCCTCGGAGTCCTCGGGCCCGATTTCGAGGACGCCCTCACCCCCGACGAAGCGCATGTCCGCGGGGACGAACGACCGGTCGCCGCCGGTCGAGACGACGGCGTCGACGCCGTTCTCGTAGCGCCAGTGGGCGTGGGCCTGATTCTCGTTGTGGGCGCCGAACCACTGATTCGCCTCGCGGTAGTCGATCTGTCCGATCACCCACTCGGCCGGACGGTCGCCGGCGACGCCCGTCGCGAAGTCGATCTGGTGGGTCCCGCCGTCGTAGACGTTTCCGGGGGAGAGTTCGATCCGTTCGAGGTCGCCGATGGCACCGTCGTCGATCCGTTCGCGGGCTTCGACCCACGTCGGCTTGAACCGGCGCATGTGGTTGAACGTGAGCTGGACGCCCGCCTCGCGACAGCCCTCGGCCATCCGCCGGGAGTTCCCCCACGTCAGGTCCATCGGCTTCTCGCAGTGGATGGCGTCGACGCTGTCGCTCCGCGCACAGTCGAGGACCACGTCGGCGTGGTCCGCGGGCCAGATAGAGATCGAGACGATATCGGGATCGGTCTCGGCGAGCATCGCCTCGTAGTCGGTGAAGACGCCGGCATCGTCGATGTCGAACCGACCGGCGAACGCCGCGGCGCGCTCCCGTTCCAGGTCCGCGCAGGCGACGAGTTCGCAGTCGTCGAGTTTCTCGTAGCCTTCGGCGTGGTAGTAGTTCATCGCGAACCCCTCGGGGTTGGGGTTCTTCAGGTCGGCCAGGTCGCCCGTCCCGATGAAAGCGACGTCGTGAGTAGTCACGACTAGCCGTCTCGCGGGTGCTCCCGTAGTCCTTGCGCCCGCGGAAGTTTCGTCTCCGCCGCGTCGACGGGATCCGATTCAGCCCTCGAACCCGTCTTCCCACCGGAACACACCGTTTCGCTGGATCACCTCGCCGTCGACCGCCAGCCGCGAGTCGCCGGTCATGTCTGTGATGAGGTCGACGTGGACCGCCGAGTCGTTGCCGGACTCGCCGTCGGGGAGGTTGGCGTCGTAGGCGCGGCCGAGCGCAAGGTGCACGGTCCCGGCCATCTTCTCGTCGAAGAGGATACGCCCGGTCGGCCGGTCGATGCCGCGGTTCATTCCGATCCCGAGTTCGCCCAGCTGGCGCGAGCCGCCGTCGGTCTGGATGATTTCGTCGATCACGTCCGCGCCCTGGGCGGCCTCCCAGTCGACGACGACGCCGTCTTTGAACGTGAGCTTCACGTCACGCACGTCGCGGCCGCGGATCGTCATCGGTACGTCGAACGTGACGACGCCGGCGGTGTCGTAGGGCGCGGTGAACACCTCGCCCGAGGGGAGGTTGTGCGAGTCGTAGGCGACGCTGGCGGCGGAGTTGACGGCGGTACGACCGTCGACGAACAGGGTCAGGTCGGTGCCCTCGTTGACGATCCGGACCTCCTCGCCGTCGTCGAGGATCTGCTTCAACTGGTCCATCTCCTCCGCCAGGGACTCCCAGTCCCGGAGCGTGGCCTCGTAGACGAACTCCTCGTACTCCGCGTAGGCCATGCCGGCCTGTTGAGCGAGCGAGCGGGTCGGGTGGACGGTCGACACCCAGTCGGTCGCCAGCCGGGCCTCCCTGATCCCCTCTCGTGCCCGGCCGTAGCGCTGGGTGCGCTCGCCGGGCACGTCGGCGGTCGCCGCCGTGTTGCGTCCACCGCCCAGCGACAGCACGCTGTCGGCGTTCTCGTACAGCGACAACTCGTGTGCGGGGTCCTCGTCGAACTCGCCGTCGTGGGCGCGCAGATAGGCCCGCTGAACCTCCTCGGAGGCGTAGACGGTCGTCACGTTCGCGCCGCGCTCGCCCAGCGCCTCGGCGACGGCCACGGCGAGATCGTGGGTGCCCTCGTCGACCGAGACGACCACGTCGTCGCCCGCCTCGATCCGCGCACTCCAGTCGACCAGCGTCTCCGCGTGCTCTCGTACGCGTTCGTCCATACCCCGCCATCGGCCGCCGCGGACTAAACGGTGGCGCGACGCCCGAGTCAGGCCTCCCTGCTGTCGCCGCCCGACCGAACCGCGTCGCGTCCGAACTCGCCTCGATCCCTCCCTTTCTTTCACGACGGTATCCTGTCATCCGTTTTTTAGGGTTGCCTAAAGTCCGAAACGGCTTTATGGAGTTAGGTTGGCCTAAAACGTATGCACGACGGAACGGACGGAGAACGGACGCGGCGCGAGGTCGTCCGAGCCGGTGTCGGACTGGCCGCTGCCGGTGCGCTGGCGGGTTGTCTCGGCGGGAGCGACTCGACCGGGACGCCGACGCCCGAGGCCGGCCCCGCCGACGGGGCGGACCCGACCCCGACGACGCCCACCGACGACCCGACCGCACAGCCCAGCGACGGGACCGCGACGGAATCGGTGACGGCGACCGAGACGGCCACGACGACTCCCTCGGGGCCCTACAGCGTCGAGCTGGCGCCGATGGGCGAGGTGCGCTTCGAGTCGACGCCCGAGTCGATCTTCACGATCCTCTCCAGCCACGCCGACATGGCGCTGGCGCTGGGCCGGGGCGACGACGTGAACGCGGTGTACGCCGTCGACTACACGAACTCCCTGATGAACGCGTTCACGCCGGCGCTCGACGGCGTGACCGTCGACTGGTCGGACTGTTTCGCCTCGTGGAACCCCCCCGAGGAGAAAGTATACGAACTCGACAGCGACGTCCACCTCGCGGACCCGGCGAACGTCGCCACGATGGGCAACTGGGACCGCGAGAGCGTCGAGACGGTCGCCGACACCGTCGGCCCGTGGTTCGGCAACACCTTCAGCGCACAGCACGGTTCGCCGCCCGACGCCTACGCCGACGCCTACGAGTACTACACCCTCTGGGAGACCTTCGGCGGCGTCGCGCGAGCGCTCCGCGAGACGGCTCGCTACGAGGCGCTGACCGACGTTCGCGCGGATCTACTCGCCACCGTCGAGGCGGGGCTACCGCCCGAGAGCGAACGCCCCTCCGTGGCGATGGTGTTGCCCTCCACGGCGGGCGACGGGATGTGGACCTACGACGTGAACGCTCTCGGCTACCACGCCGCACACACGCGGCCGCTCGGTGCGACCGACGCCTTCGGCGCGGACGTCGCCAACGGCGCGAAAGTAGACTACGAGGGGCTGGCCGAGGCCGACCCCGACGTGCTGCTCGTCCTCGGCGGCGTCGTCGACGCTCACGACATGGCGGCGATCCGCGACTCGCTCGAAGACGACCCCGTCGCCGGCACCGTCACCGCCGTCGAGGAGGGCCGCGTCCACGCCCAGGGCACTCGCCACCAGGGCCCGCTGCTCAATCTCTTCCAGATCGAGATGGGCGCAAAGCAACTGTACCCCGAGGCCTTCGGCGAGTGGCCGAGCTACACCGAGGGCGCCTACCCCGACCTCGCGACCGACGACCAGCTGTTCGACCACGACACCGTTGCGGACATCATCACCGGACAATGACCGACGAATCCGACTCCGATCCCACACGCAGAGCCTACCTGACCACCGCGGCCGCGCTCGTCGGCGGCGGAAGCCTCGCCGGCTGTACGGGCGGCGAAGCGACCGACACGCCCGCCGACGGGAGCGGCGACACCGCGACGCCGACCGAGACGCCCACCGACACGCCGACGCCGACCGGCGGCGCCGGAACACAGACGGAGACACCGGCCAGTACGGAGTCGTCGGCGGTCGAGACGTCCTATTCGGTGTCGATCGAGCCCGTCGGTGAGGTGACCTTCGACGCCGTCCCCGAGACCTGGGTCGCCAACAACGGCTCGTGGGCCGACATGGGGATCGCCCTCGGCCTCGAACCGCCGGAGGGCGTCTGGCTGAAGAGCCGCTATCACACCGACTACTACGACTCGATCCCGGGCGTCAGCGTCGACAAGAGCGACGTGGTCTCGCTCTACCAGGACGGCGGCGTCGGCACGGAGCTGTTCTACGAGCTCGACGCCGACGTCCACGTCATGGACCCGAACTTCCTGATGAACCGCTTCAAAGGGTGGGAGCAGTCGGACGTCGACGAGATCGTCTCGGAGATCGGGCCCATCTTCGGCAACTGCATCTACGCACAGCACTACCCCTGGCATTCGGACTACCGCTACTACACCCTCATGGAGGGCTTCGAGAAGCTCGCGCAGGTGTTCGACCGCACCGACCGCTACGAGGCGTTCGAGGCCGTCCACGACGAGTTCCAGTCGAACCTCGCGCCCGTCGTCCCGAACCAGGGCGACCGACCGGAAGTCGCCGTCCTCTGGGGCGTCGGCAACGAGCCCGAGGAGTACTACCCCTACGTCGTCGGCGAGGGGACCGGCTTCAAGCACCTCACCGACCTCCGCGTGCGCGACGCGCTCGCGAGCACGGACATCAAGGACTTCCACGGCTCGCGGGCGGCCATCGACCTGGAGACGCTGCTGAAGGTCGACCCCGAGGTGATGATGCTGCGGGGCTACGAGGCCATGTCCGCCGACGAGTTCCAGAACACGGTCGTCTCGTTCCTCGAAGACCACCAGACCGCCGGCACCCTCACCGCCGTCCGGAACGGCGACGTCTACCGCGCCGGGGGCCTCTACCAGGGCCCGATCACGAGCATGGTGCTGACCGAGCGGACCGCGAACCAACTGTACGGCGCCGACGCAGAGCTGTTCGACCGCGAGCGCGTCGCGGCGATCGTCGCGGGTGACCTGTAGATGAGCGACGCGAGCGAGGGTGGCGAACCCGAATCTGCGTTCGAGTCCGCCGACGCCGTCGTCGTCGGCTGCGGCCCCGCGGGTGCGGCGGCCGGCGTCTTCCTCGCTCGCTCCGGGCTCGACACCGTCGTCTTCGACCGCGGGACCGCGTCGCTCGACCGCTGTGCGTTCCTCGGCAACTACCCCGGCTTCCCCGCCGGCATCGACGTCGAGACGTTCCAGGCACTGCTCCGCGACCACGCCCGCGAGACCGGCTGCCGGCTCGTCGACGACCTCGTCCAATCCGTCGAGCGGGCGGGCGACGCCGACCCGACCGACGACGAGAGCGCCGACCCAGCGGACGCGCCGCTGGCCGTCGAGACCCAGGACGGCCGTCGCGTCGTCGCCGACCGGGTGATCGCCGCGACGCGCTACACCGGCGAGTACTGTCGCCCGCTGACCGGTGACGCGATGTTCGAGGCCCACGAGCACGACGGCGAGACCCACGAACACGTCGACCCCGACTACGCCGACGCGGACGGCCGAACGCCCGTCGACGGGCTCTACGTCGCTTCGCCCGCCGGGCAGCGGGACGTACAGGCCGTCGTCGCGGCCGGCCGGGGCGCCCACGTCGCCCGGACGCTGCTCGAAGACCGCCGGGTCGAGCGGGGCTACCCCGTCGATCTCGCCCGCCACTACGACTGGCTCCGCCCCGACAGCGAGTTCGAGGGCGAGTGGGGCGACCGCGAACGCTGGCGCGAGTGGTTCGACGAGCGCGTCCCCGAGGACCACGACGCCGACGACGCGACCCTCGACGACCTCCGCGAGGAGTACATCGACGACGCCTTCGACACCCGCCGGAGCGCCGACGAAGTCGCCGATCTGACCGACCGCGGCCACCAGCGACTCCTCGAACACCTCGACGACGACGCGGTCCTCGAACGCGCCGCCGAGATCGAGGCCGGACGGACCGCTGCCAACGACCCCGACGGCGACGCGCCCGACGACGTTCCCGCCGGCGACGCACCCGCCGGGGATGCGCCCGACGGCGGCGGCCGCTCGGAGGGCGCCTCGGCGAACCGCAACCACTAAACCACTGTTTAGGCATACCTAAAACGATCGAATGGCGGAGAACGTCGCGCCGGGGGGCGAGTCGGAGGCGGCCGAGAGCGCCCGCTTCGACTGGGTCGACCGGTCGCTGCTGGGGCTGTGCCTGGCGAGTCTGGCGGTCACGGTGGTCGCCGGGCTCGTCCAGGTGAGCTTCGGTACGTACTCGATGTCGGTCGCCCGGGCGTGGGGGTCGGTCGTCGACCCCGCCGTCCTGCTCGACCACCGCTGGGTGCTGAACTTCCTGCTCGGCGAGGGATTGATGCGAACGGTCACGGGCTTCGGCGGCGAACTGCCCGACCTCGCGACGCCGACGCTCATCGTCTGGACGATCCGGCTGCCCCGCGTGTTCGTCGCCGGACTCGTCGGCGCGAACCTCGCCGTCTCGGGCGCCATCTTCCAGGCCGTGACTCGCAACGAACTCGCGAGCCCGTTCGTGCTGGGTGTCTCCTCGGGCGCTGGCCTGCTCATCCTCCTGACGCTCGTCGTCTTCCCAGTGCTCGCGGCGGCGCTGCCGATCATCGCCGCCGCCGGCGGGATGGCCGCGTTCGTCATCGTCTACGTCATCGCCTGGAAGGGAGGGACTTCGCCCGTCCGGCTGGTGTTGGCGGGCGTCATCGTCGGGACCGTCTTCCAGAGCCTCCAGACCGGACTGTTCTTCTTCGCCGACAGCATCGGCGTGGTCCAGTCGGCCATCGCCTGGACCACCGGCTCGCTGACCGGCGTCGACTGGGAGCAGGTCCGCACCGCGCTCCCGTGGTCGCTCGTCGCCGTCGGCCTCGCGCTCGTCGGCGCCCGCCAGCTGAACGTCCTGCTGCTGGGCGAACGCACCGCCTCCTCGCTCGGGATGAACGTCGAGCGGATGCGCTTCGCCCTCTCTGCGGTCGGCGTCCTCGCCGCCGCCGCCTCCATCGCCGTCGCCGGCATCGTCGGCTTCGTCGGCCTCATCGTCCCCCACGTGGTCCGCAACGTCGTCGGCAGCGATTACCGCCGGCTCGTCGTCGGCTGCGTCTTCGCCGGGCCGGCACTGCTCGTGGCCGCCGACGTGGGCGCGCGCCTGGCCATCCCCGTCCTCGCGGGCGGGAGCGGCCAGCTCCCCGTCGGTATCGTCACCGGCCTCGTGGGCGGCCCGTACTTCCTCTACCTGATGCGCAAACAGGAGCAACTCGGACAGATATGAGCCAGAGCGACACCACCCCGACCCCGCCGCACCGCGACGACGACCACACCGATTGCGACGAGAGCCCCGACGCCCGGTCGGCGCTCTCGGCGCCCGCCATCGCCGCCGGCGGTGACGCCGACGCCGGCGGGACGCCCTTCGAAGCCGAGGACGTGGTCGTCGGCTACCCCACCAGCGAGGAACCCGTCGTCGACGGCGAGTCGCTCGTCGCCGCGCCCGGCGAGGTCACGGCGCTGGTCGGCCCCAACGGCAGTGGGAAGAGCACTCTCCTGAAGGCGATGGCCGACCAGCTCGCCCCGGAGGCCGGCGCCGTCCGCATCGACGGCAGCGAGGTCGCCGACATGGACGCCAAGGACCTGGCCCGCCGGCTGGGTCTGCTCTCCCAGGAGAACGTCGCGCCCGACAGCATCACCGTCCGGAAGCTCGTCGAACACGGTCGGTACCCCCATCGCGGGTTCTTCGACGGCCTCACCGAGGAGGACCGCGCGGCCATCGACCGCGCCATCGACCTGGCCGGCGTCGACCACCTCCGCGACCGCGACGTCGGCAGCCTCTCGGGCGGCCAGAAACAGTTGGTCTGGATCGCGATGGTCCTCGCCCAGCAGACGGACGTGCTCCTGCTCGACGAGCCGACCACGTTCCTCGACATGCACCACCAGCTGGAGGTGATGGAGATCGTCGAGACGCTGCGGGCCGAGAGCGACAAGACCGTCGTCGTCGTCCTCCACGACCTCCAGCAGGCCGCCCGGCTGGCCGACCGCGTCGTCGCCCTGCAGGACGGCGCCGTTCATGGCCGGGGTTCGCCCGAGGAGGTCGTCACCGAGCAGTTGCTCGCCGACGTGTTCGAGATCGAAGCCGAGGTCGTCCCGACCGACCGCGGCCCGCAGATCACGCCGCTGCGTCCCATCCACGACGGCGACGGTAGTGACGACTGCGACGACTGACCGCGATTCGCCACTTCTGGCCGCTCTCGTCGTCACTTCTGGCCGCTCTCGTCCGGTTTCCCCCTGCCCCGTCGCGCCTCTCCGCGAGTCCACCGAGCCGATGGCGTCTGACGCTGTCAAGCGTATGCCGGTGTATCGAATCGTCGCGACGCGCCTTCGGCTCGGGAGCGTGAAGAAATCGGCCGGACGCCACGATCTGGACTCGGACGGGAGACGTTTTCCGCGCACCGTACGGCTCTTCCGGCGTTCTCCGGCTGTAGCCGGTTCCCCGGCGTCGCCCTTCCGGGCTTTAGCTGGACTCACACCAGCGGTTGCCAGCGGCCGGCTTCCCGAGCGCCGGTCACCCGGCGTCCGGTAGTTGGCCTTCGCACCGATCCGGCCGGCCGGACCGGTCCTGGCGCGCTTCGGTCCTCCTTCGAGGCGTTCATCTCGTCGCCCTCTTACGGGCCATTCGATTTTGCCTCCAACCCGAGCGAGCCCGTCCTGTCGGGCGCACCCACTCGGCTCGTCCGATCTGTCCTCGCCGCGTCCGCACTATGTGATACGGTGGCTATCGTCAAGAGTGTTGTCGCGCGGTACGTACCGGTCACGCGCCGGGTACGTGACGGTCGGTCCGGTGGTGCACCCGACACGGTTCGGCCCGGGCGAACCGCGAAACCACAACCCCTACTTGCGCGCCCGGCGAGACTCGGCGTATGCAACTGGGCGTCGTCGGACTCGGACGGATGGGACAGATCGTCGTCGACCGCGTGCTCGAAGCGGGCCACGACGTGGTGGCCTTCGACCTCGACGAGGAGGCCGTCGCGACGGCCGCCGACGCGGGCGCGACCCCCGCCGACAGTGTGGTCGACCTCGCCGAGCGACTCGGCGACGACAAGCGCATCTGGCTGATGGTCCCCGCCGGCGGCGCCGTCGACGCCGCGCTCGACGACCTGGAACCGCACCTCGACGCCGACGACGTCGTCGTCGACGGCGGCAACTCCTATTTCGAGGACTCGGTCCGCCGCGCCGAGTCGACGACGGCCGCCTACCTCGACTGTGGGACCTCGGGCGGCCCCGCGGGCGCCGAGCTGGGCTTCTCGCTGATGGTCGGCGGCCCGGAGTGGGCCTACGAGGAACTCACCCCCGTCTTCGACGCCGTCGCGACCGGCTCCGACGGGCACGACCGGATGGGCCCGGCGGGGTCGGGCCACTACGTGAAGATGGTCCACAACGGCGTCGAGTACGCCTTGATGCAGACCTACGGCGAGGGGTTCGAGCTGCTGGCGAACGGCCGCTACGACCTCGATCTCGAATCCGTCGCGCGCACGTGGAACAACGGCGCCGTCATCCGCTCGTGGCTGCTGGAACTCTGCGAGGAGGCCTTCGCCGAGGAGGGCACCGATCTGGGCACCGTCGCCGACCGCATCGAGGGCGGCTCGACGGGCACCTGGACCGTCCAGGAGGCCCTCGAACAGGAGGTTCCCGTCCCCCTGATCTACCAGGCGCTGGCAGAGCGCTTCGACTCGCGGTCGTCCGGCAGCGAGGGGCCGGGGCGGTTCTCGCGGCGGCTGGCCAACCGGCTTCGCTACGGGTTCGGGCGTCACGAGGTGCCGCGGCGCGAGGAGTAGGCGCGGTCCCGTCGGCCGGCCCCCATCGTGCGGGTCCCGTCGCCCGGAGAACACGTTCGGGGCCGGGGTCGGGCGGTCGGCCACCGTTGAAGCGTCAGTTAGTTATACGGGCACTCCGAAGCCCGAATATGGACACTACAGTGAGTGTCGCGATCGGGGCGGCGTTGACACTCGTCGTCGTCGCGGTCCACTACGCGCGGGGGACCGGCTGGGAGCCCCCGGCGGACATCTCCCAGGAAGTCCTCGAACAGCGCGCTGCGGCGGTGCCGGAGACGGACTTCCCCGAGCCGATGAATCGCTCGATCGGCGGCGGTGCCGCGGGCGCCATCCCCGCCGGCGAGGGCGGCGCCGAGCTCGCCGAGGGCGAGGAAGAAGAGGACGAGGAGGGCTTCGACCCCGAGGCTATCGCCGACGACGAGGTCGAGTACTACGAGATCGAGTTCGCCAAGGAGGGCGAGACCATCGAGATCGCCAACAACGAGAACATCCTCGACGTGGGCGAGGAGGAAGGCTGGGACCTCCCCTACGCCTGCCGGCAGGGCCAGTGTGTCTCCTGTGCCGGTAAGATCCAGGACGGCCCCGCGCTCGATTACATCCAGCACGAACAGAACGAGTCGCTGTTCGAGGACGACATGGAGGACGGCTACTGCCTGACCTGCGTCGCCTACCCGACCGACGACTTCACGATCGAGACGGGCGAGCAGCCCTGACCGCGACCCGGATTCTCCGCGTTTCGCCGCCGTCTCACAACGATTAAGAGTCCCAGCGCGCTACCCGGACACGTGGGCCCGTAGCTCAGTGGACAGAGTGCTTGGTTCCGGACCAAGTTGCCCGGGGTTCAAATCCCCGCGGGCTCGTCTCCCTCGTCACTTCGTTCCTCGGTCGCCGAGCCCGCGAGGTCTCACTCGCTGCGCTCGCGAGACCCCTGCGGGCTCGCTCATTTTGCCGCGAGCAATTCGCGAGCGGCAAATGTCGTCACCTGCGGGGATTTGAACACGCGAGTCGCAGCGCCGAGCGGAGCGAGGCGACCGTCTCGCACTCGGTTCAAATCCCCGCGGGCTCGTCTTCCTCGTCACTCCGTTCCTCGGTCGACGAGCCCGCGAGGTCTCACTCGCTGCGCTCGCGAGACCCCCGCGGGCTCGCTTGCCGTAGGACATATCGACTGCGTTCCGGTTTTCTCACGGCGCTGCTGTACCGGTGCTGTCGTCTGATCGAGCGAACGGAATGTCGATTTCGAGTCCGTCGTAGGCCAGCACTGGCTTCTTGGCCCGACCGGAACCGCCGCCTTCGAACTCGACGACACCGATATCTTCGAGCTCCGAGAGGTTCCGGTGAACCTGTTTATAGTCTCGGTCGACCAATTCGGCCGCCTCTCGGATACTCTCGGGCCCGTGCTCGAAGATCGTCTCCAGGAGTTCTAGATTCGTCCGGCTGAGGAGGCGACTGAGTTCCGCGTACGACCCGAAGTTCAGGACCGGTTGCGCGTCGTCGAGGTGTTCCCCGTCCTGAGCGGCCGCGATTCGCTGCCGCGTGCGCTGGTCGAGACGGTCGCGTTCACCGACGGTGACTTTGAGCGTTGGCATACTGTGGTCCTCCCGATGGCGTCCTACTCCGGCCAGTCCCACGAGACGGGGGTCATCGCCTCCGCCTCTCCGTTGAACCGGTCGTGGAGTGCGAGCATCCCAGGGAAGTCGATCACTTCGACCTCGTCTCCGGTGTGGCGCTCGTGCCCTTTCGTCCGTTCGTGGACGTTGTCGTACCGGAGGACGGTGTCGCCGTCGATTTCCCCGAGGTGGAGACTGTAGTCCCACTCGCTCGGGTACTGTGCGTCCTCGGTCTGGCGGATGGTAACGTCAACGACGTAGTTCCCTTCGACATCCTGCCAGTCGGCGACCGTCGTGTAGGACGCCCTCCGTTACCCTATGGTATTGCCTCCATAGGAATAGGCCTATGGATCAGATAACATAGGTCGTCCAGCCGCTATACCTGATTCACTTTCCCGTCTGCCAGCAGTTATTCCGACAGCCCCCGACCGTACCGTATGAACGGAACAGTCGAGCGGATCCACGTCGTCCCGGCGAGTGGCGCCGACCCGGAACCGGTCGAGCGGGTCGAAGCGGTCGCCGGCGCGGGGCTGCGGGGCGACCGCTACTTCGACGACTCGCCGGGCTCGCGCGAGGGGAGCGACCTGACGCTCGTCGCGAGCGAGGCGCTCGCCGCGGTCGAACGCGAGTACGGCCTCTCGATCGAAGCGGGCGTCCACCGGCGAAACGTCACCGTCGCCGGCGTCGACCTCGACGGGCTGGTCGACGAACGGTTCCGGGTCGGCGACGCGGTCTGCGTCGGGTCGGGGCCCTGCGAACCCTGCGCGTACCTGGCCGACCGGCTGGACGAACCGGACGCGACAGCGGCGCTGGCCGGCCGCGGCGGCCTCCGTTGCCGGATCGTCGAGAGCGGCGCGATCCGGGTCGGTGACCCGGTCGGCCGACCGTGATTCGGCGACCGCCAACGACGGATTGAACTGGATACGGCATCTGGATCCGATCGATGACGAAGCGAGTGGTCGGGAACCTGGTCGACCAGGAGACCGTCGCGGCGCGGGTGGACTCGGGCGCGGCCCCCGACTGGGTCGCCGCCCACTGGAACACGTTCCGGGAGGGGCTACTCGGCGAGCGCAACGGCAGTCCCTTCCCCTGTTTCTTCGGCGTCGAGTCGGTCGCCAACGGCGACCCGCTGTACACCGCCGTCCCGTCGATGACCGACAAGGACGCGCTGCTCGACCTCGGGCGGACGGTCCTCGAGTACCTCGACACCTACCGGGACCACAGCGACCGCGCGTCGCTCGTCACCTTCTTCCGGCCGCCCGCCGAGCCGCTGTCGGAGGCCGAGTACCACCGGAGCCTGTGGCACGTCCTCCAGTTCCTGCACGTCCACGACCCGGAGCCGTGGCCGACAGATATCCCGACCGACCCCGACGACCCCTACTGGGAGTTCTCCTTCGGCGGCGAACCGATGTTCCCGACCTGCCGGGCGCCCTTCTACGACGACCGCACGAGCCGTTTCTGCCCGGTCGGTCTGGAGATCACCTTCCAGCCGCGGGCGCTGTTCGAGACCATGGGCGTCACCGGTGACACCGACGCCGGCCAGCACGCACGCGAGGTCATCCAGGACCGCCTCGGAGACTACGACGGCGTCTGCCCCCACGCCGACCTGGGCGACTGGGGCGTCGACGGCGACCGCGAGTGGGTCCAGTACATGCTCTCGGAAGACGACTCGGCGATGCCCGACGACTGCCCTATCACCGTCACACGCGAACACCCGAAATCGGACGCGCTGTGCGACCACGGGTCCGGTCACGGGCGCGGTTCGACGGCCGCGGGCGACGACTGATGTCCGACTCTCCCCCGCGCTCGTCGTCCGAACCGGTGCTCGTCCTCGTCGACTTCCAGCGCGGCTTCGACGACCCTGGCTGGGGCGAGCGCAACAACCCCGACGCCGAGGACGCGGCGCTGGGTCTGCTGGACGCCTGGCGCGAGGCGGACGCACCGGTCGCCCACGTCCGCCACGACTCGACGGAGACCGACTCGCCGCTGCGGGGCGACAGACGGGGGTTCGCGTTCAAAGACGGGTTCGAGCCCCGGGAGGGCGAACCGGCGTTCGTCAAGCGGGTCAACGGCGCGTTCGTCGACACCGACCTCGAAGACTGGCTCCGCGACGGTGGCCACGAGTCCGTCGTCGTCTGCGGCCTGACGACCGACCACTGCGTCTCGACGACGGCGCGGATGGCCGAGAACCGCGGGTTCGGCGTGACCGTCGCCCGCGACGCGACCGCCACCTTCGACCGGTCGCTCGACGTCTCCGGGAGCGAAGCGACCGGCGGCTCGTCGGACGAGCGGAGCGAGCCCGGCCGTGAGGAGTTCGACGCCGACCTGATCCACCGCACGGCGCTGGCCCAGCTCGACGGGGAGTTCGCGTCGATCCGGTCGGCCGAGGAACTCCTCGACGCGCTCGAACCCGACTCCTGACGGGCCGGTCGCGCCCGGCCGCCGCTACTTCGATAGCTCGACGCTCGCCCGCACCCGTCCGTCCCGCGAGGACCGGCCGACGACGACGGCGTACTCCCCGGCGTCGACCGTCCAGCCGTCACGGGGGTCGTAGCGGGCGAGCGCCCGTTTCGGAACGGACAGCGGGACGGTCCGCCGCTCGCCGCCGTCGAGCCCGACCGACTCGAAGGCCGCGAGTTCGCGCCGCGGACGGTCGATCCCCGCCGGCGCCGCCGGCGGTTCGACGTACGCCTGGACGACCTCTCGACCGGGTCGGTCGGCGCGATTCGCGACGGTGACGGTCGCGTCGAGGACTGGGGCGTCGAGGTCGTCGCCCCCGCCGTCGGTGTCGATGTGCTCGATCGCGAGGTCGTCGTACTCGAAGTCGGCGTAGCTCAGGCCGTGGCCGAACGGGAAGCGGGGGGCGACGCCGTCGCGGTCGAACCCGCGGTAGCCGACGAAGACGCCCTCGTCGTAGTGGACGTGTTCGTGTTCGCCGGGGTAGCGGCGCTCGTCGCCGGCGACCGGGTAGTCCTCGAACCGTCGGCCGACGGTCACCGGGAGCCGGCCGCCGGGGTCGGCGCCGTAGAGCACGTCAGCCAGCGCCGCGCCGTCGGCCTGGCCGGGGTACCACGTCTGGACGACGGCGGCCACGTCGTCGGCCCAGGGCATCTCGACGGGGCCGCTGGAGCGACAGACGACGACCGTCCGCGGGTTCGCCTCGGCGACCGCACCGACGAGCCGGTCCTGTCCACCGGGCAGCGCCATCGAGTCGCGGTCCTCGCCCTCGGTCGCGCCGTCCTGGACGACGACGACCGTAACGTCGGCGGCGGCCGCCGCGGCCACGGCGGCGTCGAAGTCGGGTCCCGAACGGAGTCGCCGACGGAGCCCCGACCCCGGCACGTCGAACATCGACGGGTTCGCGACCGGTTTGACCCCGCGTTCGAAGCCGACGTTTGGCGCGCTCGCCCGTTCACGCAGGCCCTCGACGGGACTAACCGTCCGGGTGGGCGTGACTTCCGAACTCCCGCCGCCGCCGACCTTCGCCTCGTCGGCGTTCGGTCCGACGACGGCCAGCGACTCGTTCCCGCCCAGCGGCAGGGTGCCGTCGTTAGCCAGCAGGACGGTCCCGCGGCGGGCCACCTCCCGGGCGAGGTCGTGGTGGCCCTCCCAGTCGACGGTCCGTGGCGCCCCGCGGGAGCGCTCTCCTCGCGGCCCGCCGAGCTTCCCCAGCCGGTCGTACAGCCCGAGGACGTGTCGGACCTTCCGGTCGAGCGTCGCCTCGGCGACGAGCCCGTCGGCGACGGCTCGGCGGAGCGGGTCGCCGAAGAGATCGAAGGGGTAGGGGTCGGGCTGGCCGTCGTCGGTGAACAACCGCTGGACCGGCCGCCAGAACAGCGGCGGGTCGAGGTCCAGCCGGTCCGAGGGCCGCAGTCGGACCATCGCGCGCAGCACGCGGCTGTGGGGGGCGAACAGCTCGACGACGGACGCACCGGGCATCTCCAGGTCCAGCCCACCCTCGGCGGCCGCGACGGCGTCGTGGGTCCCCCACCAGTCGCTCGTCACCACGCCGTCGAACCCCCACTCCTCGCGGAGGACGCCCTCCAGTAATGGCCGGTGTTCGCTCATGTAGTGGCCGTTCACCCTGTTGTACGCGGCCATCACCGCCGAGACGTCCGCTTCGACCGCCGCGCGAAAGCCCGGCAGGTAGACTTCCCGGAGCGCCCGCTCGGAGACGACGGCGTCGACCACGTCGCGCCGGTGCTCCTGGTTGTTCGCGACGAAGTGTTTCGCCGTCGCGGCCACGCCCCCCGCTTCGACGCCGCCGACGTAGGCGGCGCCGACTGCGCTCGTCAGTCGGGGGTCCTCGCTCAGGTACTCGAAGGTGCGCCCGCCGGTGGGGACCCGGACGACGTTGAGCCCCGGCGCGAGCAGCACGTCGTGACCGCGAGCGCGTGTCTCGGCCGCGAGGGCGCGACCCACGCGGTGAGCGAGGTCGGGATCCCAGGTCGCCCCGAGCGTGATGGTCGCCGGGAACGCCGTCGCCTCGCGGTCGCGAACGCCGAGAGGGCCGTCGACGAGTCCCAGCGGCGGGATATCCAGCCGCTCGACGCCCGGCAGGTACCCCGTCGCGCGACCCTCGGGGTCGGGTCGGCCGCGGACCAGCCGGAGCTTCTCGTCGCGGGTCAGCTCTGCGAGGAGTGCGTCGATCCGGCCGTCGCGCATCGTCGGACCGACGGGCCGCACCCGCATATCCGTTGTGACGAGTGCACTCACTCCGGCCCGGACGCTCCGGCGCTGTCCTCACCGCAATCGCGGGCGGACCCGTGACTACCGACGGCGTGAACGCGCCTCCCGATTCGGGCCGGCGTCACTCGCGTCACAGTTATGCCGGTGTGTCCCCAAACTGTGGTCCCACCTCGACGGGTACGCGGCACGGGTGATCTCACATGTACGGACGCGAACAGCCACGCCAACGGGCACGGCGACGAGCCGACGACGGCGACGGCGGGCAGCGTCGCTCGCGGGTGGTACCGTGAGCTCGGCGACCCACCGGTCCGGGGGTTCCGGCGGCCGTGCCGCGCGCACCGTCCTCACGGTCGTCGCGACGCTCTCGGCCGTCGTCGGGGCCGTCGCGCTCGTCGGTCCCGACGCGATAGGGGCGGCGCTGGCCGACGCGGACGCCGGGACGGTCGCGCTGGTCGCCGGCGTCGCGGTCGCGGTGCTGGTCGCCAGGGGGCTCGCGCTGCGCGTCCTGTTGGGGGTCCTCGGTTACGACGCGCCGGTGAGTCGCGTACTCGGCGCGTACGTCGCGACGACGGTCGTCAGCACGGTCGTCCCGGGTGGCCAGGCCGGTGGAGCACCCGTCAACGGCCTGCTCGTCGCCCGCTCGTCCGACGCCGACTACGAGGACGGCGTCGCAGCGGTCGTCGCCGTCGGTGCGCTCACCAACGTCCTCGTCGGCGCCTTCGGCGTCCTCGGAGTCGGGTACCTGCTGGCGACCGCCGGCCGCGCCGACGTGGCCGCGCTGGCGGCCGTCGGCGTCGGGCTGTGCGCGCTGGCCGCGGCGGGCGCGGTCGCTCTCTGGCGGGTCCGCGACCGCGCGGCCGCTCGGACCGTCTCGCTGGCCGCCCGACTCGCCGCCGCGCTCGGGGTCGTCCCCCGCGTCACCCCGCCCGACCGGGGGACCATCGCCGAGCGGGTCGGTCGGTTCCGGAGCGCGCTCTCACGCCTGCGCGGTGGGTCGCCCCGCCAACTCGCGGCGCTCGTCGCCCTGCTCGCCGTCGCCCACGGGCTGACCGTCGTCGCGTTGTGGCTCTCGTTCCGCGCGGTCGGCGAGCCGGTCGCGGTCGGCGTCCTCCTGGCCGTGATCCCGGCTGCGGTCGCGGCCGCGGTCGTTCCGGCCCCCGGCGCCAGCGGCGTCGACGCCGCGCTGGTCGGCCTGCTCGCGGCGGGCACGAGCGCCGTCGCGCCGGTCGCCGCCGGCGCCGTCCTCGTCTATCGCGTCGCCACGTCGGGGCCCGCTCTGGTCGCGGGCGCCACGGCCGTCGCCGCGATGGCGTCGCTGGGGTGGTTCCGCGGCCCCGACCCGGACGCCGGCGCCGACTCCGACTGACGCGGTGCGTTCCCCTCGCCGGCCGTCGCGGTCAGACCCGCTCGCGCCCCGACCCGTGCGGTCGCCGGGTCGAAGTTGATAGTCGACCGACCCGTACCGCTCGACGGGGAGATAGATGTACGACACCATCCTCGTCCCGACCGACGGGAGCGACCCGGCCAACCGCGCCGTCGAGCACGCCCTGGAGATCGCCGAGCAGTTCGGCGCGACCGTCCACACGATGTACGTCGTCGACACCGACCGCTACGGCGAGCCCGCCCTGAGCAGCGCCGAGATCGTCCTCCAGCAACTCGAGGAGGACGGCCGGGAACTCGTCGGCGATATCGCCGACCGGGCGGACAGCCACGGCGTCGCCGTCGAGACGCGGGTCTGCCACGGCGCGCCCCACGAGGAGATCGTCACCTACGCCGACGAGATCGACGCCGACCTCGTGATCCTGGGCTATCAGGGCCACTCCCACCACGTGGAGGGCCACATGGGGAGCGTCGCCGATAGAGTCGCCCACGCGGCCGGCCGCCCGGTGTTGACCGCCTGAGGCCCCGGACCCGGACCGGGGCGGCCCGGGACAGCGGCGACTCGCTTTTTTGTGAGTCGCGGTCGGACGATCGCTCATGGCACCAGTCCGCCGACTCGTCGTCGACGTGTTGAAACCGCACGACCCGCCACTGCTCGCGTTCACCGAGCACCTGGGCGACCTCGACTCGGTCGAGGGCGCGAGCACGTCGCTCGTCGAACTCGACCAAGAGGTCCAGAACGTCAAAGTCACGCTGGAGGGTGAGGACCTGGACTTCGACGCCGTCGAGTCGGCCGTCGAGGAGTTGAGCGGGACGATCCACTCGGTCGACGAGGTCGCATGCGGCGACTACGTCGTCGAGGACCGCCCCACGCCACAGGACGGCTGACCGTGTCCGCCCTCGACCGCGCCCGTCGCCTGCTCGGCAAGGAGGACGTGCTCTCGATCGCCCGCCGCTACTTCGTCTCGAACGGCTTCGACGGGACGCTCACCGCTATCGGCGTCGTCGTCGGCGCGGTCCTCTCGGGCGTGCCCGACGGCGCGACCGTCCTCAAGATCGGCGCCGGCGCGGCGGTCGGGCTCGGCACCTCGGCGGTGTGGAGCGTCTGGGAGATCGAACGCGCCGAGACCCGCGCGGAGATCCGCCGCGTCGAGCGGGCGATGCTCACCGATCTCGACGACACGCGCATCCAGCGCGAACAGAGCGGTGCCCGGATCGTCCACGCGGTCGCCAGCGGCCTCGGCCCGCTCATCGGCATCCTGATCACGCTCCTGCCGTTCCTCGTCGAGGGGACCGTCTTCTCGATGGTCGAAGCGGCGCTCGCTTCCGTCGCGCTCGGTATCGCCGTCCTCGGCGCGTTCGGCGCGTACATGGGCTCGATATCCGGTCAGCGCTGGTACGTCGCCGCCGCCCGGATGGGGCTGGCGGGGCTGGTCGTCGCAGTCATCAACGTCTTCCTGCCGGGCTGAGCGACGGCGGGACGGCGGCGACCCTCGCCGAGTCGCGCGCCGTTCACTCGTTGACGAGCGACTCGCGCCGGCCGGTGAACTCCTCGGGGTCGAGCCGGAAGAAATCGAACGACACCATCCGCAGCGGCTCCTCGAACACGTCGACCAGCGGGATATCGACCCGCTCCATCTCGGCCAGCGTCTCGGTGGCGATCCCCTCCTCCTCGGCGCTCTGGAGCCGACCGCGCGCGACGACGCTCCGCCAGCGCCCGTTCCCGTCGCCGTCGCCGTACGCGACGAACGTTACCGCACGCCCGGCCAGGTCACCGGGGTCGTCCTCGTGACCGAGGGAGATACGGAAGTGAAACACGCGACGCTCCGCGTCGTAGCCGTACGACACCGGGACGGCGTCCGGCGGTTCGTCCCCCGTCGTCGAGAGCGAGAGCACTCCCGTTCCGCCGCTCCCCAGGAACTGGTCGCACTCCGCCGCGTCCATCTCGATCTCTTCGGCGTCGGTCATGTGTGTCGATACGCACGTCCCGCTAATAAGCTCGCGCCCGGCAGCGCCGCCTGCGGCCGGTCTCACGGGGGTTCGTCGCCGGCTCCGCTCGTCACGGGCCGTCCGCTCCCGCCGCGGGGCTCGCGTTCGCCGCCGCGTCCACGTCGCGCAGGCGCCGCACGCCCACGGCCACGAGCAGGTACGCCGGGAGCGTGACGCCGAGGACGCCGGCGACGATCCCCCAGTCGCCGACCCCGAGCGCGACCGTCTCGAACTGCTCGCCCAACGGGGTGTACAGCACGGCCAGCTGCAGGGTCAGCGAGCCCGCGACGGCGGCGAACAGCCAGCGGTTCGACAGCGTCGGCGTCTCGCGCAGCCAGCGGACGACGAACAGCTTCCCGAACTCCAGGACGACGAACGTCGTGAATATCATCGTCCGGACGTAGTCGCTGACCCCGGCGGCGCCGTCGAGCAGGAGCGCGAGGAGGCCGAGCATGACGGCGGTCGTCACCACCCCGGTGCCGCCGACGACCCCGAGCATGCTCCGGTCGACGATCCCCTGGTCCGGGTCCCGGGGCGGCCGCTCCATCACGTCGCCGCTCTCGGGGTCGGCCCCCAGCGCCAGCGCCGGCAGCCCGTCGGTCAGCAGATTGATCCACAGCAGCTGGACCGCCGGGAGGACGAGATACCCCCACAGGGAGGCGAGGAAGACGATCGCGACCTCGGCGACGTTGGCACTCAACAGGTACGCGACGAACTTCCAGACGTTGTCGAAGATGGCCCGGCCGCGCTCGACCGCCCGCGCGATGGTCGCGTAGTTGTCGTCGAGCAACACCACGTCGCTCGCCTGCTTTGCCACGTCGGTCCCGCGGACGCCCATCGCGACGCCCACGTCGGCGTTTTTCAGCGCCGGTGCGTCGTTGACCCCGTCGCCCGTCATCGCGACGGTGCGGTCGTTCGCCTGCAACGCACCCAGCACCCGGACCTTGTGCTCCGGGGAGGCACGCGCGAACACGTCGACTTCGGTGACGCGCCTGCGGAGTTCGTCGTCGCTCAGTCCCTCGATCTCCCCGCCGCCGACCACGTCGCCGCCGAGTCCCAACTCCGCGCCGATGGCCGCGGCCGTCCGCACGTTGTCGCCGGTGATCATCGTCACGTCGATACCCGCTCGCCGCGTGCGCTCGATGGCGTCGGCCACCTCCGCCCGCGGCGGGTCGAGCATCCCCACGAGGCCGACGAACACCAGGTCCTCCAGGTCGTCGGCGCCGTCGAGTTCGCCCTCGCCGTCCGCCTCGAACCCGCGGCCGTCCTCGGTGTAGGCGACCGCGAGCACCCGCAGCGCGTCGTCGGCGAACTCGCGGGTCCGCTCGGCGATCCGCTCGGCGCCCGCCTCGTCCAGTTCGACCGGGCCGTCGTCGGTCAGCACGCGAGAGCACTTCTCGACGACGACCTCCGGGGCGCCCTTGACGTAGGCGCGGTCCCCGTGGACCGTTCCCATCCACTTGCGCTCCGAGGAGAAGGGGATCTCGTCGGTTCTGGGCGTCTCCGCCCGGATCCGCTCCACGTCGAACCCCCGCTCGGCCGCGGCCGCGACCAGCGCCCGCTCGGTCGGGTCGCCCTCGTCGGGGGTCGCGTCGTTGCATAGCGCGCCCGCCCGGAGGAGCACGTCGACGCGGTCGCCCTCGGCGGGAGGCCCGTCCCTCTCGGAGTCGACCCCCGCTATCGCGCCGCCGTTAGCGGCGGCCGACCCGTCGCCCTCCGCCCCGCCGGCCACCTCGTCGAAGTCGACGACGCCGCCGTCGACCCACAGCCGGCTGACGGCCATCCGCCCCTCGGTGAGCGTGCCGGTCTTGTCGGTACAGACCACGTCGACGGCGCCCAGGGCTTCGACGGCGGGCAGCCGCCGCACGAGGGCGTTCTCGTCGGCCATCCGCCGGACGCCCAGCGCGAGCGTCAGCGTCACGACCGCGGGCAGCCCCTCCGGGACGGCCGCGACGGCCAGCGATATCGCCGTCAGCGCCGTCTGTAGCGGCTCGACGCCGCGGAACCACAGCAGGGGGACGACCAGCGCGGCCAGCCCGACGACGCCCAGCCCGAGCGTCCGGCCGAGGTCGTCCAGCTCGGCCTGCAGCGGCGTCTCGGTCTCCTCCGTGGCGGCGAGTTGCCGGGCGATCGCGCCCACCTCCGTGTCCTCGCCGGTCGCGGTCACGACGACGGCGGCCTTCCCCCGGGTGACCGCCGTGGACTTGTACACCATCGAGGACCGCTCGGCCAGCGGCGCGTCGGCGTCGACCGGCTCGATTCCCTTCGAGACGGGGAGGCTCTCGCCGGTCAGCGCCGCCTCGTCGACCTCCAGCCCCGTCGCCCCGACGAGCCGGCCGTCGGCCGGTACCACGTCGCCGTCCGACAGCTCGACCACGTCACCAGGTACCAGTTCGCTCGCCGCAACCTCGACGGTCTCGCCGTCGCGGCGCACGACGGCCGTCGGTGCGGTCAGTTCCCGCAGCGACTCGAGGCTCCGCTCGGCGCGGTAGTCCTGGACGAACCCGAAGACGCCGTTCGCGACGACGATGACGGCGATGAGGACGGCGTCGACGGCGTGGCCGGCCCACACCGACAGCGCCGCGGCGGCGAGCAACACCCAGATGAGCCAGCTGTCGAACTGCGCGAGGAAGATGCCGACCGGCGAGCGTCCCTCGCCGCGGGCGATCTCGTTCGGGCCGTGCGCCGCGCGCCGCTCGCTCGCCTCGCCGGTCGACAGCCCCGACTCGTCGACCCCCGAATCGGCGAGCACCTCGTCGGCCGGGTCGCTGTGTGGGGGATGTGTCACTGATACTGCCTTCTCGTTCCGTTCCTATCGGTGTTTGGCCGGCCGGCGCTCGGACGGCCGTCCGAATTCCGGTCGAAGCCGCCGTTACCCCGCGAGTCCCGACGCTTAACTATGCGCGCGGCGAACGCTCGCCCGATGACCGTCACGACCGAATTTCTCATCCGTTCGCCCCATCTCCCGTTCGTCGGTCTCGCCGAGTCGCTCGACTCCGGGCAGTTCGAGTGCGTCCACGGGCTCTGTCTCGAACACGACGCCCGCGTGTTCGTCGTCTATCTCGAACCGGACGAGAGCGTCACCGAGGACGACCTCCTGGCGTTCGACGAGGTGGTCGAGGTCACGTCGCTGGGACGGGCCAGCGGAAAAGACGTCTATCAGGTCACCATCGAACTGGCCGATGTCGTCTCGGAGGCGTTCTCCCCCGAGCGGTTCACCGCCACCCAGATGGAGCCGACGGTCGTCACGCCGGAGGGCTGGTACGAGAAGAAGCTCTTCCAGCACTACGAGGCGTTCAACGGGATGCGCGCCCGCTGCGAGGAGTACGGCATCGATATCGACCTGATCTCGATCGCCCAGAACCCTTCCGAGGACGACGAGTCCTCGCAGTACGGACTGACCGACCGCCAGCACGAGGCGCTCACCCTCGCCATCAGCCGCGGCTACTACGAGAGCCCGCGACAGGCCAGCACCGAGGAACTGGCCGAGGAGATGGGTATCTCCCAGCCGTCCATGTCGAGCCTGCTCCGAAGGGGCGAGCGGCAACTGCTCACGTCGACGCTCGGGACGGAACCCGACTTAAACACGCTTTCCAGCTAGCATCACGCTCAGGGCGGTCGGCCCGAAAGGGTGCCTACATGAACGCTGCAGCGGCGCTGAAAGTCACGGTGAAACTCGATGACTGAACGGGAGTTTCCGACGCCACAGGGCGAGTACTTCGATTTCGAGGACGAGGTCGCGTTCGTCTCCGGCGCGGCGGGCGGCATCGGTCGCGCGGTGGCGCTGGCGTTCGCCCAGCAGGGCGCCGCCGTCGCCGTCGCCGACATCGACGAGGACGGCAACGAGGAGACGGCCGAGCGGATCGAGGAACTGGGCAGCGACGCCCTCGCCGTTACGTGCGACCTGCGCGAGGCCGACGAGGTGCGGGCGGCGGTCGAGGCGACGGTCGCGGAGTTCGGCCGGCTCGACTACGCCTGCAACAACGCCGGCGTCGAGCAGGACGCGGTGAAGGCCGCGGACCTGTCGATCGAAGCGTGGGACCGCATCCTCGACACCGACCTGCGCGGCGTCTTCCTCTCGATGAAGTACCAGATCCCGCACGTCCGCGAGGCGGGCGGAGCGATCGTCAACGTCTCCTCGGGCGCCGGGGTCAGGGGCTTCCCCGAAGTCGCCTACACCGCCGCGAAACACGGCGTCGTCGGGCTCACGAAGTCGGCGGCGCTCGAATACGCCGACACCGAGCTCCGTATCAACGCCGTCTGTCCCGGCATCGTCGACACGTCGATGATGGACCGCGTCACCGACAACAGGGAGGGCGGCCGCGAGGCGGCGGTCGACCAGGAGCCGATCGGACGGATGGGCGACCCCGAGGAGATCGCCAACGCCGTCGTCTGGCTGTGCTCGGACGCCGCGTCGTTCGTCCTCGGCCACCCCCTGGTCGTCGACGGAGGCCAGACGGTATGAGCGGGTCCGAGACCTCGAATCGTGACGACTGACGCGTCCGACGCGCACGAAGCGGCCCTCGACTCCGCGCGGAGCTGGCTGCTCGTCGCGCTGGGCGTCTCCATGCTCACGACCATCTGGGGCGTCATCTTCACGTTCACCGTCTACGTGGGCCAGCTCTCGACCGCGTTCGGTCTCACCGACCTGCAGGCCTCCTCGGTGTTCTCGATCACGACCGCGGTGTTCCTGATCTCGGGCGGCGTCTTCGGCGTCGTCGCCGCCAGATTCCCGCTGCGGTCGGTCGTCGCCGTCGCCGGCGTCGGCCTTGCGGTCGCCGCCGCCGGACTCGGCGCCGTCGACTCGTACGTCGGCGTCGTCGCCGCGTTCGCGCTGCTCGGGACGGCCGGCGGCACGGCCTTCATCGTCGTCGTCTCGCTCGTCCCGCAGTGGTTCGACGCCCACGAGGGCACGGCGATGGGCATCACGATGGCGGGCAACGGCCTCGGCGTGCTGACGATCCCGTTCGCGTGGCTCTGGCTGTTCGAGCGGGTGGACTTCCGCACCGCCTTCGCCGTCGTCGCCGGCGCGGCCGCCGTCGTCGTCCTCCTGTCGAGTCTCGTCTTCCGGCGGCCCCCGGGACACTCGGAGTCGACGGGCACCGTCGGCCTCGACTGGCTGCGCGGCCGACTCACCGACAGGGACTTCGTCGGCGCGGCGCTCGGCTACGGCCTGCTGTGGGGCTGGTACTACGTCCTCTCGTCACAACTGGTCGACATCCTCACGACGAACGGCATCGACGCCGCCGTCGCCGCCGGCGCGTTCGGCCTCGTCGGCGGCGTCAGCATCTTCGCTCGCGTCGGCGGCGGCTTCGTCGGCGACCGCCTCGGACCGCGCACCGTGTTCGCGGCCTGCGTGGCGCTTGCCGCGGCGTGCGTCCTCGTGCTCCCGGCAGTCGGGTCGCGACCCGCGCTGTACGCCGTGCTGGTCGGGTTCGGCATCGGCAACGGGACGCTTGCCGCGCTCTGGTCACCGATCGTGCTCACGCGATTCGGCGCCGACAACGCGACGGCGACCGTCGGCCTCCTCAACACCTCGACGGCCGGCGCGGCCTTCCTCTCGCCGCTCGCCATCAGCGCGCTCCGCGGCGTCACGGGCGGGTACAGCGTCCCGCTGACCATCCTGGCTATCGTCACCGTGGTCGGCGTCGGCCTGTTCTACTGGGGGACCGCCCCCGAAAGCGAACAGGGTGTACTTGAACGGGCTTTCAGCATAGCATCGGACTGAAGGACGAAACGGCCCAAGTTCTGTCCGAACCATGGACGTTACCAGTCTGGACTCGGCCGACAGCGAGGAGACGGACCACCCGGTACAGGTCGGAACACCGCTGCTCTCGGAGGGTATCGAGAGCGCGTTCGACGGGACCAGCGTCAACGCCGCCGAAGTGACCTTCCGCCCCGGCGAGCGCACCAAGTTCCACGCCCACGCGGGCGTCCAGATCCTCTACGTCACGGAGGGCACCGGCATGATCGGCAACCGCGAAGGCGAACGCGAGGTCTCGGAAGGCGACCTGGTCGTCTTCGAACCCGGTGAGGAGCACTGGCACGGGACGGGCGAAGACGCCGACGAGCCGTTCAGCCACGTCTACTTCCTCGCCGAGCCCGAGGACGGCGAACTCGCGATCCAGGAAGCGCCCTGAACGGGGCTCACCAGGCTCGGTTACACTGGGATGGTATTCTCGAAGACCTGTCTCGGGTGCGTGAGCTTCGGCTCCAAGAAGTGAAACGAGTGGGCGCGCCGAGCGCCGGAGAGCCACGAGATCCTCGAGCGGGCGACCGATCGCACTCGGACCGATAGTCGGCTCGGCCGATACTGTGCAGCGACGGACATGTCGAAACTCTACACATCTTAGATCCCCAAAATTTAAATCCCACACCATTGTTCATCGCGGTATGATGTCTGCTACCGGACTCGGACCCGTGCTCTGGCACGGATCTACGGTAGCGGACAGTGCTCTGGCGTAACCCGGTCGGGCTTCACCCGCCGGCCGCGCCGGGACGCTCCCTCGCTCCGTCGTTCGAATCGTCGTTTCACCGACTTCCACCACCGATACGGATGTCGACACACACGCCACTGCGAGCACAGCCCGGCGCCGGTCGGTCCGGCCCGAACCACGCGCAGGTGAATCGATGAGCACGAGCGAGAACCCGCTCGTGAAGCTCCTCCGGGAGTACGCCCGCCCGGAGGCGGCGAACTTCGGACTCGGGCTCCTCGCGCTGTTGCTCGCTCGGATCCCCCAGCGCGCCCCGGCGTTCGTCATCGGCGTCGCCTTCGACGCCGTCCTCCTGAGCGACCGGGCGTACAGCCTGCCCCTCGTCCCCGACGCGTGGATCCCGGCGGGGCAGGTCGCGCAACTCTGGCTGACGGCGGGGGTTCTCGCGGCCGCGTTCGTCGCGCAGAACGGGCTCGACTGGCTCTCCTCGTGGTTCCAGAACCGGGGAAACGTCGCGATGACCCACGACCTGCGCACGGACGCCTACGACGCCGCGACGGACCTGCGGATGCGCTACTACGACGACTCTCAGAGCGGCGACGTGATGAGCATCGTCCACAACGACACGGAGAACTTCGGCGGTATCGTCGGCGCCGTCTACAGCGCCACGAACCGCGTCGCGCAGGTCGTGGTCGCGTTCGCCCTGATGGCGCTGCTGAACTGGCAGCTAGCGCTCGTACTCGCCGTCATCCCCGTGTTCGTCGCGGTCGCCAGTCGCGTCTACGCCCGGATGCTGCAACCGCGCCACGAAGCCGTCCGCGAGACCGTCGGTGAGCTGAACGCCCGCCTGGAGGACTCGCTGAACGGCGTTCGCACGGTGAAAGCGTTCACCCGCGAGGAGTTCGAGCGCGAACGCGTCGCCGAAACGTCGAAGCGATACAGGAAGAACAACTGGGAGACCATCCGTCTGCGCCTGGGCTTCGACCTCGTGACGTGGATGTCGAACAACGTCCTCGGGAAGGTCGTCTTCCTCCTCGGCGGCTACTGGGTCGTCGCCGGCCCGCCCGCGTTCTTCTCGGGCACGTTCACTGCGGGCGCCCTCCTGACGTTCATGCTGTACTCGCGAGGGTTCCTGGAACCGGTCAAAGACCTCGCCGTCGACACCGTCGACGCCTACGAGGACGCGCTCGCGTCCTCCAAGCGTATCGACGGTCTCCTCTCGGATCCGGCGCGTCGCGTCGGGTCCGACGAGGGCGACGAACTGACAGTCACCGAGGGCCGCGTCGAGTTCGACGACGTGACTTTCGCCTACGAGGGCGCCGACGAGTCCACCGTCGAAAACGTCTCGTTCACGGCCGAACCGGGCGAACTCGTCGGCGTCGTCGGCTCCACTGGCGCCGGCAAGTCGACGCTCGTCAAGCTCCTCTTTCGCTTCTACGAGCCCGACAGCGGAACGATCCGAATCGACGGGCAAGACGTCCAGGACGTGAGCCTGCGGAGCCTGCGCCGGCAGCTGGGCTACGTCTCGCAGGACCCGCAGCTGTTCGACGGGACGATCGCCGAGAACATCGCGTACGCCGCCGAGGACCGCTTCGATACGGACGAACCGGCCGACGGAATCGTCCGCGCGGCGACGCTCGCGGGCGCACACGAGTTCGTCGCGCGACTCCCGGAGGGGTACGACACGGCGGTCGGCGAGCGCGGCGTGAAGCTCTCCGGCGGGCAGCGCCAGCGTGTCGCCATCGCGCGAGCCCTGTTGCGCGAACCGAAACTCCTCGTCCTCGACGAGGCGACCAGCCACGTCGACAACGAGACGGAAGTGCAGATACAGCGCTCGCTCGAATCGATGGCCGGCGAGCGCACGACGTTCGCCATCGCCCACCGGCTCTCGACGGTTCGGGACGCGGACCGGATCCTCGTCGTCGACGACGGCGCCATCGCGGCCGAAGGCACCCACGAGGAACTCCTCGAACGGGACGACCGCTACGCCGACCTCTGGAAGGTGCAAGTCGGGGACATCGACGCCGTCTCCGAGGAGTTCGTGGAGGTGAGCCGATGAGCGAGCCGGACCTCGCCGAGGAGTCCGACGTGGAGTACCCCTTCTTCTACGTCATCCGGCACGCCGGCCGCCACCATCTGGGGTTGTTCGCCGCGGCCGTGTTGTTGACGATCGTCGCGGCGGTGAACAGCAACCTCTCGGTGTACGTCATCGGCGTCGGCTTCGACAGCGTGTTCAGTTCCCAGCCGCTGACGGTCCCGCTCGTGCCCGACACGTGGGTGCCCACGAGCACCGAGGGGCAACTCTGGTTCGTCGGCGGCTTCTTGACCGTCAGCGGTACCGTGGGCGTCTTCGTGGCTATCGGCAAGAACGTCCTCTGGGAGCTGTTCGGCCAGCGCGTCGTCGACGACGTCCGCGTCCAGACGTTCGATTCCGCACAGCACCAGGAGCTCGCGTTCTTCGACACGCACCAGACCGGCGACGTGATGAGCGCGCTCAACGACGACGTGAACACGCTGGAACGCGGGCTGTCGAAGAGCGCACGCTGGGCGGTGGGCACGTCGGTCACCCTCCTCAGCGCGCTGGCCTTTATGGCCTACCTGAACTGGCAACTCACGGCCGTCGTGTTCCTGCTGCTCCCCATCCTGGCTGCCATCAACATCCACTTCTCGCGGGCGCTGAGCGATCTCTATCCGCCGATCCAGCGCGCCGAGGGGCGACTCAACGCCCGGATGGAGTCCACGCTCGGCGGGATGGACGTGGTGAAGGCCAACGCCGCGGAGGGCGTCGAGCGGGAGCGGTTCACGGGGCGCTCCGGAGATCTCCGAGACAAATCCTGGACCGGCACACGCAAGCGGATCCAGCAGACCCCGCTCGTACAGGGCGTGACCGGCCTCGTGCTCGTCGTCGTGATGATAGTCGGCGGCCTGTGGGTCATCGACGGCCCGCCGCTGTTTTTCACGGGAACGCTCACGGTCGGTCAACTCGTGCCGTTCCTGTTCTACATGCGGAACATGGAGGGTGGCATCGAGTTCCTCTCGGCGCTCGTCGGCATCTATCAGTGGGTGAACTCGTCGGCCGCGCGTATCGTCGGTGTGCGCAACGCCGACGACCGCGTCACAGAGGACACCGACGCCCAGCCGGTCGAACGGGTCGACGGTGACGTGGCCTACGAGGACGTAACCTTCTCCTACCCCGGCACCGACGAGGCGGTCGTCGATTCGGTCTCGTTCGACGTCGAGCCCGGTGAAACGGTCGGTATCGTCGGTTCGACCGGCGCCGGGAAGTCGACGCTGATCAAGCTCCTGTTGCGCTTCTACGAGCCCGACGACGGCGTGATCCGCCTCGACGGTCGCGACGTCACCGACGTTTCGCGACAGGACCTCCGGGCGGCCGTCGGCTACGTCGACCAGGAGTCGTTCCTCTTCGACGGGACGGTGGCGGAGAACGTCGCCTACGGCGAGGAAGGGGTGAGCCACGAGGAGGTCGTCGCGGCGGCGAGAGAGGCCGGCGCCCACGAGTTCGTCGCGGATCTGGAGGACGGCTACGAGACACACGTGGGCCAGCGCGGCGTGAAACTCTCGGGCGGCCAGCGCCAGCGCGTCGCGATCGCGCGGGCGCTGGTCCGGGACCCCTCGGTGTTGGTCTTCGACGAAGCCACCAGTCACGTCGACAACGAGACGGAGGTGCTCATCCGGCGGAACCTGGCGGAGATCACGGCCGACCGGACGACCTTCGTCATCGCCCACCGGCTCTCGACGGTGCGGGACGCCGACCGCATCCTCGTCCTCGACGACGGACAGCTGGTCGAGGAGGGGACGCACGACGAGCTGCTCGCCGAGGACGGGACCTACGCCGACCTCTGGCGCGTCCAGGTCGGAGAAGTAGACCAGCTTCCCGACGAGTTCCTCGAACGGGTGGGGGCCGACGACTAGCGAGGCGGCATCGGCTACCGTGACCGGTGCCCCTCCATCCCCGAGGGCACGATATTCGGCGGGAAGCAGCGAGAGAGCGTCTGCCCGCAGGGCCTGTCGTCGTTCTCCGGCCCCCTTCTGAACGGTCGATCTTCGGATACGACCGGGCCTTGGCGTCGAAGAATCCGAGATCCGTCCCCGATCCAGCCAAAATCGCGCATCTCACTCGCTGTACCGGACGTAGCCGGATCCTCAGGACTCCTCAATCGAGACCCGTGGAAAACTAAGCGCGTGAAATAAAGTCGTGCTCTCAGTTGTCCGTCCAGACTCACAGCATGGAAAGCTCTATTCTTTTACTAGAGTTCTAGAAAACCGAAGGGTCCGCCGTTCAATCTTCGGTAAATGATGTAGCGAAGTCAACGAACTCCCCGGCTCGAAGGACGCGATCTTCGTGGTCGAATCGACCGAATAATTCCATTTGCGTCCAGTAGTCGGCCAACCGCCAAGCGTTCTGCATGGCACATCCGAAGGCGAAGTAAAACAGCCGACTCGCATAGCGGTGGGTTCGAATATCGGGCCAGAACTCCTGGCGGACAACCTGATATTCGGACTCTATTTGCCACCGACTACTGTATCGGGTGACGTACTCTTCAGCCGTATCCTCGGCTATCCACGGATTCGTAGTCCGGAACACCGACGTGCGTACGTTCTCGCGTGTCGAGGGCACATACAATTCGTTCACCACGTCAGGGTCGAAGTCCCAACCATTCTCTTCGACCGTCGTTTCGAGGATAAACGACGGGACATCCACGTCAATATCAACGATCTCCATGTGCCAGCAGTGCGCCTTCTGATACTTGTTCTTCCGTAGCGGCGTCAGCAGTTCGAGATTTCGATTCATTGCCGTCGCCAGGACTTGGTAACCATCGAACGCGCGGTCAGCCACCAAGAACTCGGGTGATCCGTACGTTTCGGCCTGTTCGAGGAGATCCTGGACCATCACGTGCTTGTGGGTTGTCTCGCCACCCCACTCCGATGCGGCAGTCATTCGATACAGGCCAAGCACAATCGGGAGCGAGGCTTCCCGCGTGGTCGTGACGGTACCATATTTCAATGCGTATGGCGAGTCGTGACTCGGAGCCATTCCGTGGACGACTTCGGCCATCCGGTCGTTCGGGTCGGGCTCGCCGTAATAGTCCGAGACGGTTTCGTCAATGGCGAGTCGGAGATTGTCGGGAAACAGGTCCTCATTTTCGTCCCGGAGTTCATCGACGACAGCACTCACCGAGTCGTGGAACGCGTCGAGCACGTCTTCTTCACCGTAGCGCTTGATGATATCACGGAAGCGCGTTGCTGCGGTTCCTCGGCCTGTGTTCCGTTGGAAGCGCCGCGGTCCTTGGTCGGCGGATGAATCAACCATGCCCATGTAGAGCAGCTGGCAAAGGTGCTCGAAATCGCTCCGTCCACATTTCCAGTTTGGGAAGACGAGTTCACACGCCCGGTCCGACGCTCGTTCCTTAATTGCGTCCGGATCGATATTCGTCTCACCATCGCCATCGAACTCCCGGTCGGGGTGCTCTTCGATGAACTTCCAGTGCGTCCCGTGAGAGTGACCCGTCCGGATCGCTTTGTCCGTAAACTGCCGAAGGAATCGGCGTAATTCGAAATCGAAGCGCCGATCCTTCGCATTACCCGGTGTCGGGTGGCTGATCGGATTCTCCATCCCGATCATCTCTCGGAACCACGTATATTCGGATTTGGCAGCAAAGTCGCGGGCGCTCATGCCCGTGGCTTCGATGAACATTACAACTCGGATGGCCGTTTCGAAGTCTAACGTGCGTGAACGAACGCGTTGGATCTGGTCCTCGAAGGCGTGGTCCGGGAGTGGCGTCTCCGAAACCGCCTTCTGGAAGTTCTGGCCGGCTGCAAGACGTGAGTCCAGGTAGTCGATGTAATGCTCGATGAGCGCCGGTACCGGCGACGTGTATGGCTCTGGTGTCCTATCTGGTTCTGGATACGTGAAGTCGGAGAGTTGGTGCTGCGAGCTGCATCTCTTGTCATAAACCTCGCTGAAGGACTTGGACTCTCCAATATCCCAATACTCTTCAGAATCTTCGTCGTCCCCCGACACGTTTCTCCCTATTTCTGAAACGCGAGATAAAAGAGTATCGAGGCAAATCCCCCACGAACCCGGTTTGTGCATCCTGTGAGATCAAATGCGTATACGATCTACAGGCAACTCAGATTGCCGTTTTGGTGGCTCTGTTGGAATCCCATTTCTTCGGCGTAATTTGGATGAAAAAGCCGAGTTGTAGAACTGCGAACTGATCACCGCTCTCCTCCCGCGACCCACGTCCAATACATCAGTAGACGGCGGCAAAACACCACTGCGTTAGCTAAGCTGTCCAACTTCGTCGAACGATCCAACGGGGCAGTACTAGTCCGTCTCCACGTCAACTCGGTCTCTCACGAGGTCATATTGCTCTTTTAGATCCCGATAGATTAGTTCGTCTCCGATGTACGGTTCAGAGTTCTCGATGAAGAATTCCATCTTCTCTATCACATTCCGTCGTAGTTCTTCCGAGTCGCCTTTGTGGTAGTAGTTACTGTTGTCGAGAGTATCTGCAGCCTTGATGAGCACCGGTTCTCTCCCCATTTCGAAGCAGCGGTTCAGCGTATCCTTGTATCGCTCCGTATAGTCCTCTATCTCGCTATCGAAACTGGTAGCCTCCACGATGTCAGAGACTTCCTCCCCGAACTCCGACGCGATGTCCTCTTTCTTGACGGCCGTGTCCTCTATCAAATCGTGTAGAATGCTAGCGACAACGACACGTTCTTCGTACCCTCGATCGTACAGTTCCATTCCGACCCGAATGCTGTGGAGGATGACTGGCTTCGGGTTGTCGCCAGACTTCTGGAAGGAATTAACCAGATAGACGATCGCTCGCTCGATCTCTTCGTCCTCTTCTTTGTCCCTAATAAACTCCTCGTCCCAATCCAATTCACTCATATATGACTAGGTAATGAGGAGAGAGATTTAACATTTCGTGTATTGGAATAGAAGTGTGGAGGTCGGACCCCGCCTCCGTGAGGGTGTTGATCGCACCTCTTGGTCACTCGTCTGTAATAAACGATCCATCTTGTCAGTGAGAGCGACTCACTTATCTCAGTGGAATCTACAATTGAGAATAAGATGGACCAAATCGAGACAGTTCTATTTGACCTCGATAAGACGATTATCCGATTGAGCCTCTCGACCACGGAAGTTCTAGCCAGAACGTTCAACCACCTTGGTATCGAACAGCCCTTTTCCGCCGAGGAATACGCTACCGTTCGGAAACAATATGAATCTACTACATTCAGAAAACGTCAGCTACGTGAGAAATGCTTCGTAACCCTTCTCGAAACTGAAGGGTATCCCCCATCGGTCGGACAGAGGGCCGCTGCTACGTACTCTCGATTGCGAGAAACTGCGGGTATCGACTACCGACCCGGGGCACAATCTGTGATCAATCAACTGTCTGAACGCTATCCCATAGGGCTTGTGACGAACGGGCCAGAAGACGAACAACAGGCCAAGATCGAAGCAATCGGACTGGAGGAGTACCTAGATGTGGTCGTCTTCGCTGGCAACGATATTCCAGCCAAGCCACATAGCAGGGCATTTTCAGAGGCGCTATCACGACTAAATACATCGCCACAGAATGCAGTATTCGTGGGCGATTCAGTGGCAGAAGATGTTACAGGTGCTGCGGATGTCGGAATGACCACTGTCTGGCTCTCGAATGATGATCATCCATCTCCCGATACAAAGCCAGACTTTCGTATCCAGTCTCTTGGAGAGCTGCTACCACCACCTTGGGAAGATAGGTAGCGTGTGACGCTTCTGTGCGTTCGATTATTCACCCGTTCTATACTGGATGCCAGAAGTAATCGGATATTCTCTCAGAGAATCTACCTTTGGAATCGTTGGATCGATTGTTCTGCCTAGGCGTCACTCAGAGACTTCTGGCTTTTAGTATAGCAACCTCGTGTCGATGTTCATCTACCGAACGAATTCTTTCGCCCCGTTTCTCTAACAAGTCGGGGCAGCAGAATTCCACCTCTGCGATCTCGTTTTTCGGTCTCATTTGTCCGGTGACCTCGGACCGAGGCACAGCAAAGCAAATGGAGAGCAATGAACCGTCGTCTGGATCGTTCATGTGGAAGCCAGTGCGAATTAATTCGATTTGCTCGGAGCTTACACGCAAGTTCGTTTCTTTTTCGAGTTCGCGGACGGCCCCTTCCGCAGCGGATTCGTCTACCTCAACGAATCCACCGGGGACAGACCAAGGTCCGTTAGAAGTCCTGACAAAAACCGCTTTCTCGTCCTCATGGACAACTGTCCATGCTGTTGGGCGTGGACTTTGAAAAAACAATTCGCTACAATTCTGGCAATACCCCCGTTCACGGCCATCGTGGTGCTTCTCCTGTAACTCGCTGCCACAATCGGGACAGTAATTCGGAGGCTTCCTTACCATTATTTTAAGTTGACATAGCAGCCTTATTAAAACTATTCTCCTGCAGATCACTCCAATAAGATCTTGCGAAGCAGGTTGTTGACATCTTGGCTTGCGTTTTCTAGAGAGCACTCCCAAGGTCAGAACCTAATCCAAGCGATAACAGGTTACTTCGGTGAAATCAGAAGTGTGGAGGTCGGGCCCCGCCTCCGTGAGGGAGTTTGCTCGCATCTCTCGGTTACTCGTCTGTACTGACCGATTGCGGGAAGATGATTTCAAAGGAGAGTGGCTGAATCACCTCCTCAACGTGCCTGCGTACTCAATAATTGACGCTGAGGACTGATGCCTGTTACAGGAGAATAGCGGGACAAATCAGAATCCTCATAACGTCATTCGGTCTGTCAAAATTTATGGCAACTATCGTTGCAACCCGGCACGGTGAGACCACGTGGAATCGGAAGCAACGATTGCAAGGATGGGCACCCGCCCCACTTACCGACCTCGGTCGAGAGCAAGCCCACCAACTCGGCGCAGCCCTCACAGAGAACTATGATATCGACCGTGTTCTGTCGTCGGACCTTTATCGGACGGAGGAGACGGTAGAAATCCTGTTGGACCACTTCGATGCGCCCGTCACGTTTGAATCGGCGTGGCGCGAACGTGACATTGGCGTCTACCAGGGCTTACAGTTCGATGAGATGTCGGAGCGGTTCCCTGAGCACGATCTCGAAGAGACTGGCTCAGAAGCAGCACACAGACGAGCGGAAAGCGGTGAAAGTCTCATGGATGTTCACGATCGTGTCATTGAACAGTGGGAGACAACACTGGCCGAGTGTGAATCAAGCGAGACCATTCTCATCGTGACTCATGGTGGCCCCATCCGCCTGCTTCTTGGGAAACTGAAGGACATTGATATCGTCGAATCGATCATGGAACAGTCACAGGGGTACTGCTCAATTAACGAGTTCGAGTTCGACCATGAGACAGGTGCGGTGAGGATCGTTTCGGAGAACGATACCAGACACTGTTGAATCACCCCTCCTTCGCTGCGTGGCATGGCGATGGTACATCACCTCACGAGTAACCCCTGTAAGATCGGTAACCGGCTGGTCGTCTGATTGGCCAACACACTGTACTGACCGTCTATTTGGTGGCCGCCTTGAGTGTTTAGAACTATTTTCTGACACCCACAATCTTGGAGAAGAGAAGATTGTAGGACATCGGGAACACGAGGATCCGCCCTCTACCACCGGACGGGATAGTATGGAATCACCTCTAATTATTATAAGACAACTAGTAACTTGTTCCGAATGATGGCTACTAGACGCGTTTCTCTTGTTAGATACAATCCAGTATATTTATGAAACCAACTACTTTTCCATTACCTCAATTGATGACTCCTGGATCCTCCGCCCGTTCGATTCTATATCGCGGCATACGATTTATAGGTACCGTAGCCGAGTACGGAGTGCCGACTCGAACGCGGGCTGTGGCGTCGCTCCGGCGCGATCCGGCCGGCGAGCCGTTCGGTGGGCGAACGTCGGCCGGGAGGCCCCGGGCGAACGGCCACCGCGGAGCGCGACACCATCCTTTTTGTGCGAGCTCGCCAGTCGAGATCGCATGGCTGCGGCCGCCGGTGACCTGACGGAACCGCAGGTGCTCGCCCACACGAAGCGGCGGCTGTTCCCCGAGGACGGCGTCGATGCCTACGCCGTGGTCGACACGCAGTTCGCCCAGGAGCGGTGGGTCGACCGGGCGACGATCGACGAGGCGGTCCGCGAGGCGCTCGCGCCGTTCAACCACGTCCGGGTTGGCTCGGGCTACCCCGATCTCGTCGGCGTGCGCCCGCTCGACGACGAATTGCTGGCGGTCGACCGCCTCGGCGGCGAACCGCCGCTGATCGCCGTCGAAGCGAAGGGCTACGCGGGCGGCGGCGTCGACACCGAGCGCGGCATCGTCCAAGCCAGGGATCGGCTCGGCGAGGCCAACGTCGCCTTCCTCGCCGCACCCGCCACGGCGCTCTCTCAGACCGACCGTTCGCTCGCCAGAGAGTGCAACGTCGGCGTCCTCGCGGTCGAGAACGACGGTGCAGTCCGAACGCTCGAACGCCCGCGGGTCGTCGGCAACCGCACCGCCGACGCGGCCACCTCGATCCGCTTCCAGGCCAGCACCCAGGGCGTCGCCGGCAAGAACTTCGGGCTCAACCACCCCAAGAACTACCTCGCCTACCCCCTCGCCGTTGCCCACGAGCGCGACACCGAGACCGTCCTCGCCGAGCGGGTCGTCGGCGCGACCGACGCCGCCCGCGTCGGCGCCGAGTTCTTGAACCTCGTCGCCGTCGAGCCCAACTGGACGACGCTGACGGCGCTCGGGAGGGAAGTCGTTCGCTTCGCGCTCGCCGAGTGCGGCAGCGTCGACGCCGCACTCGACACCTTCGAGGACTGGAAGCGCTCGCGAAAACGCTTCTGCGAGGTCGCCCCGAAGTGGGGACAGCTCGCCCGCCGCGTCGTCTACGCCTACCCCGCGACCGAACTGCTCGTGACCGAACTCCAGTCGCTGCACGACGACGGCGAGCGCCGGCCGACGCTCCGGGCGTTCGTCGAGTACCTCCACGAACTGCACCCCACCTTCACCGTCGAACTGTTCCTCCGCGGCGACGAGGGCGTCCGGGAGCGGGCGCTGACCGAGGACGGCGACCTCCGGACGGAGGCGCTGGCCGACGGGAACGCCTATCACTCGCCGACTGTGTTCCAGCTGAAGGCGATGCTGTACCACGCCGGTGTCCTCACCGAGCGCGGCAGCGAACCCCACCGGCTCGACCCCCGCGAGGACCGGTGGGCGCTGCGTCACGACGTGGGACCGGTCCGCGGCTGACCGATCGCAGCCGCCCGACGCGGTCCGGAGGTCGTGGACTGGCCGTCTGGAATGCGGTCGGATACCACTCCGCCGTTAGTTCTATGTGGAAGCTTCCGCACGATCCGAACGACTTCTATGACCCGCCGGATCGTCGGTCGTCCGGTGTTCGACCCCGCCCCGCTCCACGCCGCGCGAGCGGCCCGATAGCTGCAGCACTCGGGTTCGCTTCGCTACATCTCGTAGCCGCAGTCGCTCCGTCGAACACACACGCACATGCCGACATCCGCCGAGCCCGCGGCCACCGGCCGGGGCTCGTCTACGCACGAATCGCGCCGACGACAGTCGCATCGCTCGCGGCCGCCGCGGTCGCTCGAACCATCCTCTGACCCGCTGACCGCCTCCGACTCGTCTCTGGGGGGTGGTCCCCGATGACCGCCGCGGCAGAGACGGCCGACGGGAGAGACACCGAGGCCGGCGCCGCCGAGACCACCGCGAAGCCGTCGCTGTGGCGCAACCGCGACTTCCGGCGCTTCTTCGCCGGGCAGTTCGTCACCAACGCCGGGGACAGCCTCTACACCGTCGCGGTGCTGTGGCTCGTCTTCGAACGGAGCGGGTCGACGGTCCTCACGGGCGTCGCCAACGCCGTCCTGTTGCTCCCGTGGCTCCTGCAGATCCTCGCCGGCCCGGTCGTCGACCGCCTCCCGCTGCGGCCCGTCCTCGTCGGGTCCCAGCTCGTGCAGGGCGTCGTCGTCCTCGCGCTGCCGCTGGCGGCGACGACGGGGAACCTGACCGTCGGCGTCCTGTTCGCCGTCATCCCGCTGTTGACGCTCGCGACGCTGCTGATGGCGCCGATGCAGGCGACGGTCGTCCCGCGGATCGTGCCAGACGAGCAGCTATCGGGGGCAAACTCCGCGCTCGCGACGGTCACGCTCGGACTGGACATGATATTCGACGCGCTCGGCGGCGCCTTCATCGCCGTCTTCGGCGCGACGGCGCTGTTCATCTTCGACGCGGGGACGTTCGCCCTGGCGGCCCTGCTGTTCGGCGGGATCGCACTGTCGCGGTCGGCGGACGGCGACCCCGGCGGAGAAACGGGTGGGGACGACGAGTCGATCCTCGGCTCGTACGTCGGGGACCTGCGCGATGGGATCGGCGTACTGCGCGGCACCGTCTTCGTCGAACTCGTCCTGACGACGGCGGTGGCGAACCTCGCGACGGGCGTGACCCTCGCCGTGCTCCCGGCCTACGGCGACGCGCTCGGCGGTCCAGCCGTCTACGGGGCACTGCTCGGCGCGCTCGGCGTCGGTCGGCTGGTCGGTTCGGTCGTCGCGCCGTACCTGGAGGGGGTCGCCTACGGCCGACTGCTGTTCGTCGGCAACGCCGCGGGGGCCGCGTGCTGGCTCGGCGCGGTGGTCGCGCCGTCGCCCGCGCTCACCGTCGTTATGTTCGGGCTCGCGTGGGTGCCCGCCGGCGCCAGCGGCGTGCTCACGTCGACGCTCAACCAGACCGTCTTCCCGACCGACCTGCTCGGTCGCGTCTCGACGATCAAGGGGACCGCCTCCGGCGCGACGCTTCCGCTCGGATCGCTGGTCGGCGGCGTCGTCGCGCAGGTGCTGGGCGCGACGATAACCGTCGGGCTGGCCGCGTTCGGGTTCGGCTTCACGGCGCTGTACCTGCTCGTCCGCCCACGACTCCGGCGGCTCCCGCCGGTCGCCGACGCCGACCCGGCCGCCTTCGGTGTGACGGTCGCGTCGGACTCCGAGGGGGAGTAACGAGGGCGGACCCGACACTTGCCGGTCGCGCGCTTTTGGGCCTGCTCGGCCTATCTCTCACGAAGCCATGAACTTCGACGAGTTCACCGGCACGGTCCAGCACCGACTCGAACTGCCCGGGACGGGGGAAGCCGTCCGTGCGACCCGTGCGACGCTGACGGCGCTCGGCGAGCGGATCCAGGCGGGAGAGGCGACCGATCTCGCCGCCCCGCTCCCGATGGAAGTGGACTTCTATCTCACCGGCGCCGTCACCGAACACGGCCAGCATTTCGACTGGAGCGAGTTCCTCGACCGCGTCGCCGAACGCGAGGGACAGACGGGACCGGACGACCGGGCCGACGTGGCTCACCACGCCCGAACGGTCGTCGCCGTCGTCGCCGAAGCGACGCCTGCGGGCGAGTTCGAGCAGGTTCGCGCACAACTGCCGGCCGACGAGGGCTGGGACACACTCTTCGAACTGGTCGACGGCGACGGCGCGGCGGCCGAGTGACCGGACGGCCGGCAGAGTGAGCGGGCGGCCGGCAGAGTGAGCGGGCGGCCGGCAGAGTGAGCGGGCGGCCGGCAGAGTGAGCGGGCGGCCGGCAGAGTGAGCGGGCGGCCGGCAGAGTGAGCGGGCGGCCGGCAGAGTGAGCGGGCGGCCGGCGACGGTCGGCCACGGCGGGTCCAGCGGGGGCGCGGCACTGGCCAACTTAATTCGGCCTCAGTGATCAGCGGTAAGCGCTAAGTGGGCGTCGTCCGAAGCCGGCAGTATGTGGCGCTCTTCCCAACGGGGCCGCGACGAGGTGACCTGTATCGCCTGCGGCGACTCGGTCGCCCGTTCGGAAGCCCGGGAGTACGACAAGTTCGGCGACCGCTGGGACCGGGAGGGCAAGGAGTTCGAACACCTCTGTAAGCCGTGCGACCGCGAGCGCTGTCACCAGCCCCGCGGCGAGCTCGAAGCCCTGCTCGAAGACGTGGAGTCGGCCGCCGCCGGCCGCGACCGTGACGCCTTCCTCGCGACCTACCTCGAGCTCGCCGAGCGGGCCGACTCCGTCGAAGAGCGGTAGCTCCCCGCCGGTCGCGCCGCGCCACGGCGGCTCGCTGCCTCTGTAGCTCGTTCCGTATTTGCGTTCGTTCGCTCGCTTCTCCGTGGTGCTCCCTTCGGTCGCACCACGCGGCTCGCGGGTCACTCCGTTCCCCGCTCGCGTTCTCGTGGCGTTCGCTTCGTCTGCTCACGGGTCGCTTCGCTCCCCGTTCGCATCGAGGGCTCGCTCCGCTCGCCCTCGCCCACCACAGAAAGCCTATCAGTACCCTCGTCATAGCCGGGGACATGACTACCGAGGACGAGCAGGCCCAGGCCGGCACGATCGAGGGTCAGGGCCCCGTCGAGATCGACGAGGAGATGGCCCGCCATCTCGAGAACAAACGCGAGGAACTGTTCGAGAAGTTCGAGATCCGCGACGAGTTCCCCGCCGAAGTGATGCGAGAAGCGGAAGAGCGGACCGAGGACGTCCAGCAGGAGATCCGCGACGAGGTGGACGAACGCCGCGACCTGCGCGAGATGACGACCTGGACGACCGACCCCATCGACGCCCAGGACTTCGACGACGCCATCTCCGTCGAGAAGCGCGACGACGAGTACGTCCTCTGGGTCCACATCGCCGACGTGTCCCACTACGTCGACCCCGACACCGCGATGTGGGAAGAGGCGGTCGAACGGGGCAACACCGTCTATCTCCCCGACTACACCATCCACATGCTGCCGCCGATCCTCGCCGAGACCGTCTGCTCCCTGGTCCCCAACGAGGACCGGCTGGCCCACACCGTCGAGATGCACTTGGATCCGGAGACGCTCTCCTACGAGGAGATCGACATCTACAAATCCGTCATCGAGTCCGACGCACGGCTCACCTACTCCGAGGCCGAGGAGATTTTAGACGACCCGGCGAGTGCCGACGACCTGCTCGAAGACACCGACGTCGACCTGGCCGAGAAGACCGAACTCGTCTGGGAACTCGCCGACCGGATGCACGAACAGCGCAAGGAGGACGGCTCGCTCGTCCTGAACCCGGCTCGCGATCGGGCCCACACCATCATCGAGGAGTGCATGCTCAAGGCCAACAAGGCCGTCACGCACGAACTCATGTGGGACCGCGGCGTCGAGGCGATGTACCGCGTTCACCCCCAGCCCTCCCCCCAGGAGTGGGACGAAGCGCTCCAGGAGATCCAGGATCTGGACGGCGTCTCGATCCCCGGCGAAGCGTGGGACGACCCCCGAAAGGCCGTCAACGCGACGCTCGAAGACGCGCCCGGCCGCCAGCTGAACAAGATCCAGCGGGCCGTGATGTTCGTGATGCCCCGCGCCAAGTACATGAGCGACCCCTTCGGCGGCCACCACGCGCTGAACTTCGAGATCTACGGCCACTTCACCTCGCCCATCCGTCGGCTGTCGGACCTCATCAACCACTGGATCGTCCACACCAACGACGTGCCCGAGGACCTCCAGGCGCTGTGCAAGCACGCCTCCGACCAGCAGAAAGACGCCGAGCAGTGCGAACGCGAGTACAAGCAGTTCCTCGAAGAGGTCGGCCTCGACGCCCACGCCGTCAACAACCGCGGGATCGAAGTGATCGAGTCCGAGTAGGACTCGATCGCTCGTCACGAGCGAAGCGAAGTGACGGTGTTATCGACGACGACGAGGCGTAACCGCCGAGCGAAGCGGTCCCGCCGCGTCGCCGTCGCGGACCGGGCGTCCGTCATGTCGAATCGAGAATAGAAAATCCCTACGCCAAATCTATTTCTCCCGACGGGCAGAACGGTCGTCCCGATGACACGGTCGCCTACCCGCCGCAGGTTCCTCGCCGGAGTCGCCGCCACCGCCGCAACGACGGGGGCGGCGGGCGTCGCTGCCGGCTCGCCCGCCACCGACCCCGCTGCCGACCCGCCGGACGCCGACCGCCGAGCAGTCCTGCAGGACGACGGGGGCACCGATATCGAATCGCTGCTCGACGACCTCGTCGAGTCGAGTCTGGAAGGCCAGACTGCCTCGGGCGCGACCGTCGCCGTCGTCGCCGACGGTGAGGTAGCGCTCACGAAGGGCTACGGCGTCGCCGACCGCGAGAGCGAGACACCCGTCGACCCCGCCGCCACGCCGTTTCGCGTCGGCTCGGTCTCGAAACCGGTCGTCGCGACGGCGCTGATGGCACGGATCCAGCAGGGGGACATCGACCCCCAGGCGCCCGTCTCGACGTATCTCGACGCGAGTCTCGACGACGCGGTCGGGTCGGTCACGCTCGCCGATCTGGTGACCCACCGCGCGGGGTTCGAGATGTCCAACGAGGGGCTGTGGATCACCGACCCCGACGACTTGCGGCCGCTCCCCGAGGCGCTCCGGACGTGGAGCCACGCCCGCGTCCGACCGCCCGGTGAGGCGCCCGCCTACTCGAACTACGGCTACGCCGTCGCGGGGAGTGTCCTCGGAACCGTCGTCGACGCGCCGTTTCACGAGGCTATCGCCGCCGACCTGTTCGACCCCCTGGGAATGACCGACAGCAGCTTCCGCCAGCCGCTCCCCGACTCGCTGGCCGAGGCCCACGCGACGGGCTACGGGCCCGCTGACACCTACACCGACGGGGAGTTCCCGTACGTCGGCATCCCGCCTGCAGGTGCGCTGTCGACGACGGCCGACGACATGGCGCGGTTCGTGCAGTTGCACCTGAACGACGGGGTCGTCGGCGGCGAGCAGGTGCTCGCTCCGGAGACGGTCGCGGCCTGCCAGCGCCAGTGGGCGACCGCCCACGAGCGGCTGCCGGGGATGGCCTTCGGGTTCGTCGAGAGCGAACACGGCGACGTCCGGACGCTCCGGCACAACGGCGGGACACCGGCGTTCTACAGCGACCTGTTGCTGGTCCCCGAGCGCGGACTCGGGCTGTTCGTCGCGTACAACGGCGCGGATGGCGGTTCGGCGGCCAGGGAGGTGCTGGAGGGGTTCCGGTCGGAGCTGTTGCCCGACCCGGGCTCAAACGCAGGTGACGACGGGACGCTCTCGCCCGACGGCCAGCCGACGCGGACCGACGACCTGGGCGGCACGTACCGCTCGCTGCGGCACTCTCGGAGCTGGCACGATCGGGTCACGACGACGCTCCAGGCCGACACCGTCGAGGTCAGCGTGGCCGACGACGGCGCGCTGGTCACGACCGGCGGGAGCGTGACGCGCCGGTGGGTCGAGATCGAACCGCTCGTCTTCGAACGCGTCGACGGGAGCGAACGGCTGGCCTTCGATACGGGGACCGACGGCGAGGCGATCGAGTATCTCCACCGCGGCGCGAACCCGACGACGGCGTACGGGCGCGTCGGAGGGGTCGACCGGCTCTCGCTGCACGCCGCGCTGACGGTGCTGTCGATTTTGGGGCTGCTGTCGGCGGTGTTCGGGTGGCCGACGGCCGCCGCGATCGGGTGGTTTCGGTCCGGCGACGACACCGATAGCGGTCTCGCCGCCGACCCTCGCCGGTGGCGCGACCGGCCGGCGGCGCTCGCGCGCGCCGTCGCCGCCGGGGCCGCCGTCGCGGTCCTCGTCTTCCCGGTCGCCGCGCTCGTTCACCTCGCCGCGGCGCCGTTCGCCGTGCTGTCGACACCCTCGCTGACGTTCGCGGCGCTGTTCGCCCTGCCGGTGCTGGGGCTGGCGGGCACCGTCGCGGCGCTCGGGTTCGCCGCTCGGGCCTGGACCGACGGGTACTGGGGCCGCTTCGGCCGGGTCCACTACGCGCTGGTCGCCGCGTCGCTCGCCGTCGCCTGCTGGCTGCTGTGGTACTGGAACCTGCTGGTTCCGCCGCTGTGACGGCGGTTCGACGACACCGGTCAGCCCTTCAGAGAACTGTCGAACGGCTCGTATCGGAACGCAACGACGGGTGTCGGGTTCTGCGTAGCCACGGAAATAATATCGAGATGTTTCCCTGCGGTTCAGAGACTGATCGAAGTGTGTTCGGAGACTCCATTCGACATAACATTTTAGTGTGGATCACTCCTACGTGTTAGCGAGAGGTGACGAACGAATGGCCACCAGCGACGGGGCTCGACGAACGCGGGAGCACAGCGCAGCAGGCAGCCGGCTCTCCCGATACGATCTCCTGTTGGTGGTGATACCCGCGGCGTTCCTGTTGGCGCTCGTGGGGTCGCTCGTCTCGGCGCTCCCCGCGAGCGTGTTCGTGGCGGGCGCGTCGGTGATCGGCGGGCTCGCCGTCGCGGACGGGCTGTTCGTCAATCCGCCCGGACGTGGCCGCTGACTCCCTCGGGAGCGGCGTTCGAATCGTCGCTGGTGGCGTCCCCGCAGGCGCCGACCGCGGGCAGTTCGCCGGACGTGGCCGTGCCTCCCCAACCAGTTTGGGTGGTTGCTTATTTAGTCTCTCTCGAACATACTATCACCAACGGTCTGCCGGCGCTCTGACCAGTAGTGGTCCCCGCGGTACCATGCGGGTTCTTACGACCGGCGACCCTCTATCAAACAATGCCAGCGAGCGACCAAGTCGATACGAGCAAGCAGATCCACAGGCGGACGGGCCGGACGTTCTACGCCGCCACGAAGCTTCTGCCCGAGCGGGTCCGGGAGACGACGTACGTCCTCTACGCGTTCTTCCGGATCGCCGACGAGGTGGTGGACCGAACGGACGACCCCGACCCCCAGGCCCAGCGACGCCGACTCGAAGCGATGCGGGCAGCTGCGCTGGGCGACCTCGACCCGGACGACGCGGCCGTTCTGACCGACGACGAGCGAGCGGTCCTCGACGCGTTTCGGTCGCTGGCCGACCGGACGGGCATCGAGGACCGCGAGGTCGAGGTGTTCGTCGACGCGATGGTCCAGGACATCGAGACGGCCCGCTACCCCGTCTACGAGGACTTAGAGGAGTACATGCGCGGGTCGTCGGTCGCCGTCGCGAACATGATGATGGCCGCGATGGAGATGCCCGACGAGGACCGCGAACAGGCCCAGTCTCACGCCGAGGCCCTGGCCGAAGCGTTCCAGCTGACGAACTTCCTGCGGGACGTGCGCGAGGACGTCCACGACTACGGACGGGTGTACGTGCCCGAGGAGACCCTGGCGCAGTTCGACGTCGAGGAGTCCGACCTCGCCGAGGCGAACGTCACCGACGGGTTCGTCGCCGCGATGCGCCACGAGCTCCAGCGGACCGAACGCCGCTACCGGGAAGGGGTCGCCGGCATCCGGATGCTCCCCGAGGACTGTCAGTTCGGCGTGCTCCTGGCGGCGGTGTTCTACGCGGAACACCACCGACTCATCCGCGCTCGCGACTACGACGTGCTGACCGAGACACCCCAACTCGGCCGGCTCCGACGCGGGTACCTGCTCGTGCGGACCTGGGTCCACTGGCGGCGCCACCGCGACCCCGAGGCGACCTTCTACGCGGTCAGCGCCGTCTCGCCCGGCGGCGAGGGCGACGGCGTCGAGACCGACGGCGTCGCCGGCCACGCCGCCTGAGGCGTCCCCGGTCGGCGCGCTCGCTCGCGATTTTCCCGTCTCTCTTTTCGCCGATAGCGACGGTCTGCCGATAGCGGCCGCTCCCGGGTCGAAGCGACGCGAAAAGCTGTGATCCGGTCCGACTACCGGCCGCGGTTCTCGTTGCTGGAGATGCTGGGGCGCGTGCGTTCGGTGCCCTTGCCGCGGTTGTTCAGACCGCGGTTGCGGCGGCCGGCGCTGGTGAGGCCGCGCAGCGCGCGGTCGGTGTGCTGGTCCTCACAGATCCACGAGAGGTCGTCGTCGTTCTCGATGGCGGGGTGCTCGGGGTCGACGAGGATCACTTCGAACCACTTCTGGCTGCCGTCCTGCCCGACCGAGTAGGAGTTGAGCACGCGGAGGTTCGGGTAGACGCGGGTGGTGCGCTCCTCGGCGACGCGCTGGAGGTTCTTGCGGCGCGTGATCCGCGTGACGCCCTGACGCTTCGACCGGCGACCGGCCGTGAAGCGCTGCTTGCGGGCGCCGCCCTTGCGAATGGACGCACGGACGACCACGATGCCCTGCTTGGCCTTGTAGCCCAGCGAGCGCGCGCGGTCGAGGCGCGTCGGGCGCTCGATGCGTTCGAGGGCGCCCTCCTGGCGCCAGTCCTGTTTGCGCTGCCACTGCAACTCCGCCAGCTTGCCGTCGTCCGGGTCCTTCCAGGCGTCCCGGATGTAGGTGTAGAAGCTCTTTGCCATGGGTGTTCACCGCCGGGCGTTGCGTGGTTCAACCGCCGTCGCCGGCGATCACATCCCGACCTGCACAGGCAGGCGCCCGCTGGTGCCCGACCGCCCAGCGAGTTACCCGTCGGTTCCCCGCTCGCACCCTTAAGCGATCCGAACTCGCGACGGTTCGGCGCCCGATCGTATCATATGGCTAACTGGTGTCATGCGAATATTATTGTACTGGTGTATTATATCCGCTTAAACACGATGGAACGGGACGAACTCCTGGGGGGACTGGAGGACGCGGGGTTGACCTCCTACCAGGCCGACGCGTATCTGACGCTGCTGGACATGGGGGTATCGCCGGCCGTGGACGTGGCCAGGAACTGCTCGGTCCCGGTCCCGCGGATCTACGACGTGCTGACCGAGCTGGAGCAGATGGGATACGTGGAGACGCTCGACCGAGAGACGCTGCACGCGCGGGCGAGGGAGCCCGCGGAGTTCGTTCAGGACCTCCACGAGAAGAGCGACCGGCTCTCGGCGGTCGCCGAGGAGATCGAGGACCGCTGGGAGGCGTCGCCGCTGGGGGACAACAAGATGAACGTGACCAAGCGGGTCGACACGGTCGTCGACCACGCCGAGGGGCTGATCCGCGAGGCCGACTCGACGGTCGACCTGGCGCTGACCGACGAGCAACTGGTCGCCTACGAGAGCGCGCTGACGGAGGCGTTCGAGTCGGACGTGATAGTGCGCGCGTCTGTCGTCCCGGCGGGGGAGGTGGGGATCGCGGACCACCCGGTCACCGACGTGATAACCGAGATCCGCGAGCGGCCGCTCCCCGGCCCGTTCTGCGCGCTCGTCGACCGAACGAAGGCCTGTCTCGCGCCGACGACGCGCATGCCCGAACCCTACGGTATCGTGATCGACGACGACATCATCCCCTTCATCTTCCGGTGGTACTTCCAGACCTGCCTCTGGGCGAACTGGGAGACGATTTCGCGCTGCCGGGGACGGTCGGCGGTGTACGTCTGTCTGGAGGAGTTCATCCGGGACGTCTACCCGCTGTGGTGGGACGACGCCGTCGTCTCCCTGACGGTCAGCGGGATGGAACCGGACTCCGGACGCGACCGAACGATCTCGGGCGTCCTCACCGACGTCCAGTACTCCGCCGACTCCGCGCGCACCGGACGGCGGCCCACGATGACCGACCTCTCCGGACAAGCGACGATCGTCCTCTGGACTCCCGAGGGCCGATACACGGTGGGCGGCTGGGGCGCGCTCCACGAGGACCTCGAGGTCAAGCGAGTCACCGTCGACGGCGTCGAGTGGCTCACGTGATCCACCTCTCCACTGTTTGGGCCGCTGAAAGGTCGTTTAATTATGTAATACGTAACCCTACGGCTTGGATGTAAATTACTTGTATTAACTGCTGTATAAACGATAGAGATGTCGACAGAACAGCCGGTAGTACCACATTTAGACGCTGAAACATCGTTCGACCAGTCGAGTCATTTTAGATACTTGTATGAAATATTACTATGACCTACCAAAGTTATTACATAGCTGATCGAGCCGTCTAATATGCCGAAAAACGGCTACTCGGGTCTCGAAAATCGTTATTCTGGATCTGAGTAATTCATTATCTCTCGGGCTAGAAAAACGTTTTATACCGGTCGTTCTATGTACAGTTTACACACCACTCGGTGTGTATCGGAGGTCGAGATGACAAACAAGCAGCAACCCTCGAACGGGGGACGAGAGGCATCGCAATCCAACGAATCGAGCGCGGACGAGGGGGGACCGTCCCGCCGCACCTTCCTGAAAGGGACGGCGGCGGCGGGCGCAGTCGCGCTCGGTGTCGGCGCGGGCGCCGTCGGATCGGCGTCGGCGGGCATCCCGACCCCTCAGTTGCATCGCGACGGCAATCTGATCAAGGATCCGGACGGCAACGTCGTGACGCTGCGCGGGGTGAACATCGCCGACCCCAAGCGGATCAACGTCACGTCGGCGGCTCGGGGGAAAGACGCCGTCCAGGTGATCGACATGCTCACCGACGCGAGCAACGGCTGGTACCCGCGGACGATCCGCGTCCCGGTCCAGCCCGTCGACATCGGTGAGTACGAGCCCGGCTCGGGCCCGCCAGTCCCGGCGTTCGACGAGACCCAGCTGGAGAACTACCTGACCAACCACCTCGACGAGGTCGTCGAGCGTTGCAAGGAGCGGGGCGTCTACTGCATCATCGACTACCACCGCCACCGCGACGTGAGCTGGGCGGAGGGACAGTCGGGGCCGGTCAACACCGAACTCCAGGACGAGGTCGACATGTTCTGGGACATCGTGGCGCCCCGGTACAGCGAGGACTCGCACGTCCTCTACGAGGTGTACAACGAGCCCACCGAGCCAGGGATGTGGGAGGACCCGACCGATACGCAGTGGGTCGCCGACATCTGGCAGCTCTGGCTGGAGATGGCCCAGCCGTGGGTCGACACCATCCGGAGCCACGCCGACAACCTGATCCTCATGGGCTCGCCCTCCTGGACCCAGAGTCCCGAGGGCGCGCTCGTCGAGGAGTTCGACGGCGAGGACATCGCTTACACCTTCCACATCTACCCGGGACACAACTCCAGCAGACAGCAGAACTGGGAGGACGCCTCGATCAACGGCGAGGGCGTCAACGGCGTCTACGAGCAGGCGCCGCTGTTCGTCACCGAGTTCGGCTGGGAGGAGAACGGCGGCCAGTACATCGGCGGGACCGACGAGTTCGGCGACGCTTTCCACGACTTCCTGGAGAAGAGCGAGGCGATCCACTGGACGGCGTGGTGTGCCGACCCGGTCTGGCGCCCGGTCATGTTCGACCGACCGTTCGCCGAGAACGTCGACGACGCCGTCGGTGACCCGTACAACGGCACGGTCCCGGAGGCTTGCTCGGACCTGCCGTGTGAGTGGTCGCTGACCACCGGCAGCGGCGGCATGGGCGACGACATCAAGAGCTGGCTCGAACAGTACCGCAACGACGGCATCCCCGGCGACGGCACGGTGACGCCGCCGACGGACACGCCCGACACGCCCACCGACGAGCCCGCTGGGAGCGCGAACCTCCGTGTCGCGCACTTCTCGCCGGACGCGCCGAACGTGGACGTGTACGTCGACGGAACGGCGGTTCTCACGGACGTGCCCTTCCGGGCGGTCAGCGACTACCTGGAAGTGTCGGCCGGGACTCACACCGTGGAGATCACGGCCGCCGGCGACGCGAGCAATTCGGTCTTCGAAGGCGACGTGACCGTCGCGGACGGCAGCGACTACACGGTCGCCGCGGTGGGCGAACTCGACGCGGACACGCAGTTCCGCCCGCTCGTGCTGGAAGACGACAACAGCGACATCGGCGACGACATGGCGCGGGTCCGCCTGCTCCACGCCTCGCCGGACGCGCCGGCGGTAGACGTGACGACCGCGTCGGGGTCGACGCTGTTCGACGGCGTGAGCTTCGGACAGGCGGGCTACGTCGAAGTGCCCGCGGGTAACTACACCCTGCAGGTGCGCGGCGACACCGCCGGTAACGACGGCGACGTGGTCGCCTCCTTCGACGTGGGGCTGGCCGGTGACACCGTCTACACCGGCTTCGCCGGGGGCTACCTCTCGCCGGGCGACGAGCCGACGAGCGAGGCGTTCGACCTGGCGCTGTCGGTCGACAGCGGCCCCGGCGGCAGCCCCGCCGACGAGACGGCCCCGCCCGCCCCGACCAGCCTCTCGGTCGCGTCGACGAGCACCGACGCCGTGACCGTCGACTGGATGGGCGTCTCCGATTCCGGCGGGAGCGGTCTCGCCGAGTACGCCGTCTACCTCGACGGCTCGATGGAGCAGACGGTCCCCGCGGGGACGACCGAGGCGACCGTCGACGGACTGTCGGCCGACACCACCTATACGGTCGGCGTCGCTGCGGTCGACAACGCGGGCAACGAGTCCGCACAGACCTCGGTCACCGCGACCACCGAGGCCGCCGACACGCCGACGGACGAACCGGACACGCCCACCGACGAGCCGCCGGCCGACGCGATGGTGGTCGACGACTACGACGGCGACCCGGGCTGGGCGAACCACCGCAACGACCTCGGGCAGTGGTGTGGCGCCGGGTCCTTCGCCAACGGCGGTGGCGAGGAGACCGGCGGCGCGCTCGTCCTGGAGTACGACAACGGCGGCTGGTTCCAGGAGCAGATCAACGAGTCCATCGAGGAGTACTCGACGCTCGTCTTCGAGGTCAGCGGCGCGAACGGCGGCGAGGAGTCCGAGGTGCTGTTCGACATGGGGGGCGTCCGCACGATGCTCTCGAACGTCACCGACGACTCCATCGGCACCAGCATGGGGGAAGTCCGCGTGGACCTGGAGTCCGCCGGCGTCGACCGCTCGTCGTCCAGCCTCTCGGTGCGGTTCAACTTCTGGCAGGGCGGCAGTAGCACGCTCGAACTCTCCGAGATCCGACTCGAATAGACAGACAACCGAACCCACACCCTACCAACCAATGAGCGACAACGGCACACACGACGGCGCACAGAAACCGAACGACGACGTATCGACCTCCGACTCGAGTGGCAGTTTCTCCCGTCGGAGCGTCCTGAAGGCGACGGGGGCGGCCGCGGTCACGGCCGGCTTCGCCCAGGCCCTGACGGGATCGGTCGCTGCGGTCGGGATCGACACCCCGCAGCTGCACCGCGACGGCAACAAGATCAAAGACCCCAGCGACAACGAGGTCATCCTCCGCGGGGTCAACATCGCCGACCCCGCCCGACTGGCCCGCAGCTGGCGCGGCAAGGACTCCATGGGCGTCTTCGAGAAGGCGACCAACACCGACGAATCCAACGAGGGCGGCTGGTACAGCCGGATCATCCGACTGCCGACCCAGCCCCAGGACATCGCCAGCGCGGCGAACGACCTCCAGATGGTCCACGGCGACGACTGGGGCCCCCAACTCCCGGGTCAGTTCGACGAGACCGACCTGGAGACGTACTTCTCGACGTACGTCGACCCCATCGTCGACGCTGCCGAGGAGCAGGGGCTGTACGTGATGATCGACTACCATCGCCACTTCCCGATCTTCCACCAGCCCCAGAACGAGGCGGACATCGGCGACTACCAGTGTGGCAACGAGTCGTTCCCCAACGACCTGGGCTTCTGTGGCGAGCGCGGCGTCCTCTGGAACTCCGAGGAGCAGGCCTCCGAACTCGACGGCTACACCGAGGAGTACGCCGCCGAACTCGACCAGGAGCTGCACGACTACTGGAACTTCGTCGCGCCCCGCTACAGCAACCGCACGCACGTCATCTACGACGTCTACAACGAGCCGACCGGCCCGTACGCCGGTGACTGGGGCACGCCGACCCGCGAGCCCAACGCCGGCGAGGACGCCGGTCAGGACACCGACGTGATGGCCCAGGAGTCCAAGCGCTACTGGGACATGTGGGTCGACCGCGCCCAGCCGTGGATCGACACGGTCCGCGAGCACGCCGACAACCTCCTGACCATCGGGTCGCCCCGCTGGAGCCAGTACACCTACTGGGCGCCCCAGAACGAGTTCCAGGGCGACGACATCTGTTACAGCGGCCACGTCTACACCCACGACAGCCTCCGGCCGCTGTCGGACTACTACGGGACGCCCGCCCAGGAGGTCCCGGTCTTCTTCAGCGAGTTCGGCTGGGCCGAGGGCGGCGGCAAGGACAACTTCTCGTTCCTCGAAGGGACGGCCGACGAGTACGCCGACGACTTCGAGTCGTTCATCGACGAGTACCCGGTCCACCCGATCTGCTGGAACTTCGACCACACCTGGGAGCCCGCCTTCTTCCAGCACGACTCCAGCCAGGACGGCACCTGGGAGATCCACGACTACCAGTCCCGTCCCGGTCAGTGGTGGCAGGAGTACCTCGAAGAGAACCGCAACGAGGACCTGCCCAACCCCGACGAGGAAGACACCGAGACGGCGACGGCGACGGCGACGCCGACTTCGACGCCGACCGCGACGCCGACCGCGACGCCGACGCCGACCGACGAGCCGAGCACGCCGACGCCGACCGACGAGCCGAACACGCCGACGCCGACGGACACGCCGACGCCGACGGACGCGCCGGAGACGCCCACCGAGGGGATGACCGTCGACAACTACGACGGCGATCCCGGCTGGGCCAACCACCGCAACGACCTCGGGCAGTGGTGTGGCGCCGGCTCCTTCGAGAACGGCGGCGGCGAGGAGTCCGCCGGCGAGCTGATCCTAGAGTACGACAACGGCGGCTGGTTCCAGGAGCAGATCAACCAGGACGTCAGCGACTACGACACGCTCGTGTTCACCATCCGCGGCGCGAACGGTGGCGAGGAGTCCGAGGTGCTGTTCGACATGGGCGGGGTGCGGACCATGCTCTCGAACGTCACCGACGACTCGATCGGCACGAGCGTGAGCGAGGTGCGCGTCGACATGGAGGCGGCCGGGATCGACCGGTCGCGGCCCTCGGTCCGGTTCAACTTCTGGCAGGGCGGCAGTAGCACGCTCAGGATCAGCGGGATCCACCTGGAGTAACCCGACGACCACGGCGGTCGTCGGCGTCCGGGGCGATCCGGACGCCGGGGGGCGACCGTCGGATGCACGACACGGACCAGCCATGCACCGAACCGACCACGCCGACGGGGGCGACGGGGGAGCGCGCGACCGCGGTACTGGGGGTACTGCGCCGGTCGCGCGGGCCGCACCCACTGGGCTGTCCGTCGACGGTACCACCGCCGTCACGGCCACGCTCTCGTGGCCGACGGCGGCACCGGCGAGGATCGACCACTACGACGTCTACGCCGACGGGAACGAGCGGGCCGAGGCCGAGCCGGCGCGGACCCGCGTCACGCTCGTCGACCTGGCGCCCGCGACGACCCACTCGGTCGACGCGGTCGAACAGCACGACTGACAGACGACAGCGGGGTACAGCCCTGCGGCACACACGGACACATGATACGAGACGACGACCGAGACGACCCATCGACGGGAGACGGGGTCGGCGCGAGCGGACGGTCCGGGGGGGCCCGCCGGCGCCGGTTCCTGCAGGCCGTGGGGAGCGGCGCGCTCGTGCTGGAGTACGACAACGGCGGCGGGTTTCAGGAGCAGGTCGACCGCGACGCGAGCGACGACGCCATCGGCACGAGCGCGACGGATGTGCGCGTCGATCCGGAAGCCGCGGGGGTCGACCGGGCGTCGTCGTCGCTGCGCTTCAACTTCTGGCAGGGCGGTGCGAGCACGTTCGCGATCGAGGAGCGACGGCTCGAATAGACGCGCGATCGACGGGACCGGAGAGACTACACATGACACGAGACGACCACACGGACGACGACACGACCGAATCGAGCGACGAACGCACGGCGACCCCGCGATCCGGCAGCGCCAGCAGACGAAGCGTCCTCAAGGCGGGCGCGGCGCTCGGTGCCGGCGGCCTCGCCGTCGGCCTGGGCGACCGGGCCTCGGCGGCGAAGGTCGAGGAGGTCTGCAACTCCGACTACGGCACCATCGAGGTGGCCGAGGGGTTCTCGCTGGTGGACAACCGCTGGGGCAACGACGCCGCCGACCAGTGTATCTGGCTCAACGAGGACGGCAGCTACGGCTACGACTTCGACGCTTCGGGCACCGGCGGCGGGATCAACTACCCGCAGGTGCTCGTCGGCACCAAGCCGTGGGGCTCGGACACCGGCGTCGCCGACTTCCCGGTGCGCCGGCGGAACGTCGACGAACTGGTGATCGACGTCGAGGCCGACTACGAGGAGTCCGGCGGCGAGTGGGACTGGGCCGAGGAGTGGTGGTTGATGGACCAGCCCGTCAGCCAGGAGACCGCGACGCACCGCTACGAGATCATGCTCCTGCTGGACTGGAACGACCAGCACAGCCACGGCCAGCTCATCGAAGAGGCGATCTGGACCGACCGGTACGGCAACACCGTCGACCTCTGGGCCAACTACGCCGGCGGCGGCACCAACGCGGACTTCTACATCTTCCGCATCCAGGGCGGCCACGACGGCGGAAAGGTCGACCTGAAGCCGATCGTCGATTACATGACCGACGAACAGGGGGTCAGCGAGGACCTGTGGCTGTCGGGTATCGAACTCGGTAACGAGTACTGGGCGGGCTCGACCGGCCAGACGACCTACGAGACCTTCGACGTGACCGTCAACGGGACGACGTACGCCAGCGGTTCCGGCGAGTCCGCCGACAACGGCGGCGACACCGACACGCCGACGGACACGCCAACCGACACGCCGACGGACACGCCCACCGACACGCCGACGGACACGCCCACCGACACGCCGACGGACACGCCCACGGATACGCCGACGGACACGCCCACCGAGGACCCCGGGAGCGGCGGTGGCAGCGAGCCGCCGGCCGACGCGCTCGTGGTCAACGACTACGACGGTGACCCCGCGTGGTCGGCCAACCGCAACGACCTGGGCCAGTGGTGTGGCGCCGGGAGCTTCGAGAACGGCGGCGGCGCGGTCGAAGACGGCGCGCTCGTGCTGGAGTACGACAACGGCGGCTGGTTCCAGGAGCAGATCAACCGGTCGGTGAGCGACTACAGCGACCTCGTGTTGGAAGTCAGCGGCGCCAGCGGTGGCGAGGAGTCCGAATTCCTGTTCGACATGGGCGGGGTGCGGACCACGCTCGCCGACGTCACCGACGACTCGATCGGGACGAGCACGTCGGAAGTCCGTGTCGACCTGGACGCGGCCGGGGTCGACCGTTCGTCGCCGTCGCTCCGGTTCAACTTCTGGCAGGGCGGCAGTAGCACACTGACGATCGAGGGGATCCGTCTGGAGTAATCACGATGAGCGACGACTACGCCGAGACCGACGCCGGTCGACGCGAGGTCTCCGTGGGCCGATCCGGCGACGGCCGCTCGGGAGGCGGCGCCGCGACGGCGACGCGGCGGACGGCGCTGAAGACCATCGGCGCGGCGGCGGCCGGCGGGACGCTCCTGTCCGGGCGTGCGAGCGCCGGCGTACCGACGCCGCGGCTGCACACCGACGGCAAGTGGATCCGCGACCCGCAGGGCAACGAGGTACAGCTACGCGGGATGGCGACGGCCGACCCCGGCTTCTACCGTCAGTATCACCCCAAGTCCTTCGAGGAGGTGCTGCGGTGGGCGACCGACACCGACCGGGGCTGGCACCCGAACGTGGTCCGGCTGCCGATCACGCAGGATAGCGTGAACGAGTTCGGGATCGAGACCGTCGTCTCCGAGTTCGTCCGGCCCGCGGTCGACATCCTCGCCTCCCGCGACGTGTACGCGCTGGTCGATTTCCACCTCATCCGCCCGTACACGCAGGGAGCGACGGAGACGTACAACAGCGAGAACGAGGACACGCTCGACCCGATCGACGACGTGATGCGGACGTTCTGGAACGCGGTCGCGCCGGAGTTCGCCGACGACGAGCACGTCATCTACGAGCTGTTCAACGAGCCGACTCAGCCGGCGATGTACGGCGACGACGAGGGCGCCTGGCAGACCTGGCGCGACGCCGCCCAGCCGTGGGTCGACCTCGTCCGCGAACACGCCCCGGAGACGCCGATCATCGTCGGCTCGCCGCGATGGACTTCCGTGACCCACATGGCCCCGGAGTACCCCTTCGAGGGGGAGAACCTGATCTACGCGGCGCACATCTACCCGGCCAACGGCGCGCCCTCGGAGTTCGACCAGTACTACGGCGAGCCGGCCGACGACGTACCGGTCGTCGTCACCGAGTTCGGCTGGGACCCGGCGGGCGGCAGCGTCGACCAGGGGACCACCTCCGGCTGGGGGGAGCCGTTCCGCCAGTGGGCGGAGGACTACGCCAACATGGGCTGGATATCCTGGTGTTTCGACGACTCGTGGGCGCCGACCTTCTTCGACTCGCCCGGCGAGGGCGCCGCCTCGACGTGGACGCTCAAGGACGGCGACGACCAGATGGGGGGGTATATCAAAGGCTGGCTCGACGAGACGAAGACCGACAGCGTTCCGGCGAGTGCCGTCGACGACTCGACGGCGCCACCCGCACCGCCGAATCCGACGGTCTCCAACGCTACCGAGATCAGCGTCGACCTCTCGTGGGACGGCGTGACCGACGAGGGCGAGGCCGGCCTCTCTCATTACACCGTCTATCTCGATGGCGAGCGTGTCCACGAGGCGCTGGCCGGCGCGACCGAGACGACGGTCAGTGGGCTCTCGCCGGGCACCACCTACGAGTTCGCCGTCACCGCCGAGGACGATGTCGGCAACGAGTCCGACCCGGCGACGGTGGTCGCCGAGACCATCGCACGGGACGCCCAGCAGTCGCCGTACGACGGCCCCCACACGCTACCCGGCCGCGTCCAGGCCGAGGACTTCGACGAGGGCGGCCAGGGGATCAGCTACACCGACACCAGCGCCGCCAACCAGGGCGGAGCGACCTACCGCGACACCGCCGTCGACATCGGTACGTCGGCGGAGTCCGGCTACAACGTCGGGTATATCTCGACCGGCGAGTGGCTGGAGTACACGGTTCAGGTCGAGTCGGCGGGCACACGCACGACGCGGGTCAACGTCTCCGCCGGGTCCGGGGGCGGCGGGACGCTCCGGATCTCCGTCGACGGCGAGACGCTCGCCACGCAGGACGTGTGGCAGACCGGCGGCTGGTCGAACTGGCAGGCGATCCGCGTCGGCGACCTCGACCTTCCCGAGGGCGAACACGTGGTCCGTGTCACCGCCGACTCGGGCGCCTGGAACTTCGACTGGATCGAGTTCGGTGAGTCCAGCGGGAGCGGCGACACCACCGCCCCGCCGGCGCCCGCCGACCTCTCGGTGACCGGGCGGTCGAGCTCCTCGATCTCGGTCGAGTGGGACGGCGTCACCGACACCGGCGGGAGCGGCCTCGATAGCTACGCCGTCCACGTCGACGGCAGCGAGGTCCGGACCGTCCCCGCGGGCACCACCTCGGCGACGGTCGAGGATCTGTCGGCGGAGACGAGGTACTCGGTCGCGGTCTCGGCGGTCGACGGCGCGGGCAACGAGTCGGCGATGACGAGCGCCTCGGCGACGACCGACGCCGCCGCCGACACGACCGCGCCCTCTGCACCCGCGAACCTCTCCGTGACGGACACCACGAGCGCCTCCGTCTCGGTGTCGTGGGACGCCGCCACCGACGACGGTAGCGGCGTCGACCACTACGTCGTTTCCCTCGACGGCAGCGAGGACGGGACGGTCCCGGCCGGCACCACGACCGCCACTGTCGACGGTCTCGCCGCCGACAGTTCCTACGAGATCGGCGCCAGCGCGGTCGACGCTGCGGGCAACGCATCCCCGACGGTGACCGTCGCGGCGACGACCGACGAGAGCGACGGCGACGCGACCGCCCCCTCGGCGCCCCCGAACCTCTCGGTGACGGACACGACCACCTCGACGGTCGCTCTCTCGTGGGACGCGTCGACCGATCCGGGCGGGAGCGGCGTCGACCACTACGTCGTTTCCCTCGACGGCAGCGACGAACAGACGGTCCCCGCGGACACCACGGCTGCGACGGTCCAGGGGCTCTCGATCGAGACCGCCTACGACCTCGCGGTCACGGCGGTCGACGGCGCGGGCAACGAGTCCGCGGCGGCGACCGTGACCGCGACGACCGCGGCGAGTGACGACGACGGGAGCGAAGACGACGGCAGCGACGGCGAGACGCCCGCCGACGCGCTGGTGGTCGACGACTACGACGGCGACCCGGGCTGGCCGAGTCATCGCAACGACCTGGACCAGTGGTGTGGGGCCGGCAGCTTCGCCAACGGCGGCGGCGAGGAGACCGGCGGCGCGCTCGTCCTGGAGTACGACGACGGCGGCTGGTTCCAGAGCCAGATCAACCGGGACGTGAGCGACTACGACACGCTGGTGTTCGAGGTCAGCGGCGCGAACGGGGGCGAGGAGTCCGAAGTCCTGTTCGACATGGGCGGGGTACGGACGATGCTCGCCGACGTCACCGACGACTCGGTCGGGACGAGTACGAGCGCGGTGCGCGTCGACATGGAGTCGACGGGCATCGACCGCTCGTCGCCGTCGGTGCGGTTGAACTTCTGGCAGGGCGGCAGTAGCACGCTGACCATCGAGGAGATCCGGCTCGAGTAGCGAACGACGCGCGACGACATCTACATCCATGCCAAACGACGACACGAACGACATCGAATCGACGACGGCGCCGGCCGACAGCGGAAGCGTCGAGACGGGCGCCGGGCGTCCGGACCGCTCCGACGACGCCGCCGAGGTACCGGCGTCGATGGACCGGCGGGACTACCTGAAAGCGTCGCTGGCCGCGGCGGCCGCGGCGGGGCTCGGCGGCGCGGCCAGCGGGACGGCGGCCGCGGAGACGGCCGACACCGCCAAGACGGTCGACGAGCGCATCCAGGAGCACCGGACCGGCGACCTCGAAGTGGTCGTCGAGAACCCCGACGGCTCGGCGGTCTCCGGTGCGGAAGTATCGGTTTCCCAGCAAGAACACGAGTTCGGTTTCGGGACGGCGGTCAACGCCGACAGGCTCGTCGACCAGTCCAGCGAGGGCGACAACTACCGCGAGTACATCCCGGAGCTGTTCAACACGGCGGTGCTCGGGAACCACCACAAGTGGCGGTTCTGGGAGAACAACCGCCAGACCGCCGACGAGGCGACGAACTGGTTGCTCGACCAGGGGCTGGACATGCGGGGACACGTCTGCCTGTGGGGCCGCGAGGACGTGGCGGCGATCCCCTCGGATATCCAGACAGCCATCGAGGAACGCGACGCCGAGACGATCCGCGAGCGCTCGATGGCCCACATCGAGGAGATCATCACCCACTACGGCGACGACATCACCGACTGGGACGTCGTCAACGAGGCGATGCACGTCTACCAGCTCCAGCTCGGCGTCTACGGCGACCAGATCGACACCGAGGAGCCCTGGAACGGTGAGGTCGTTCCGTGGACCTCCCAGCTGCTGGCCGACTGGTACGACGAGGCGGCCTCGGTCATCGACGAGAACGACCTCGACGTCGGCATCGCGGTCAACGACTTCAACCAGTTCCCTTACAGCTACACGGACAATCGCTACGAGTCGCAGATCGACCACATCAACGAAAACGGGGCGCAGGTCGACACGGTCGGCCTGCAGGCACATATCGCCGCTCGGGAGGGCGAGTTCGACACGAACAGCGACCCGGACGGGCGCATCGACGTCGACCAGGTGGTATCCGAGATCAACACGTGGGCCGACCACGGCGCACGCGTGAAGATCACGGAGTTCGACACGTACAACGGCGACGACTGGAACTCCGACGAGGAGCGCGCCGACGTGACGGAGAACTACCTGCGCGGCGCGTTCTCCCACCCGGGCGTCGACGCCTTCGTCGTCTGGGGCTTCTGGGACGGCGACCACTGGGAGAACGAGGCGCCGCTGTTCTACCAGGACTGGTCGCAGAAACCGGCCTACGACGTGTGGACCGGGCTGGTCTACGACGAGTGGTGGACCGACGACTCCGGGACCACCGACGACTCGGGCGCGTACGCGACCAGCGCCTTCCTCGGCGACCACGAGATCACGGTCGGCACCGACAGCGCCGAGACGACCGAGACGGTCTCGGTCTCCGACGCGTCGGGCACGACGACGGTCACCGTCACGGTCGAAGGCGACGGTGGCGGGACGGGCGACACGCAGCCCCCCTCGGTGCCGGAGGCCCTCTCGGTGTCGGCGACGACCGATTCGACGGTCACGGTCACCTGGGACGACGCCTCAGACAACGGTTCGTCGGGACTCGACGGGTACGTCGTCTCCGTGAACGGCGGTCGAGACCAGACGGTCGGCGCCGGGATGACGACCGCGACGGTCGAGGAGCTGTCGGCTGGTAGTTCGTACGAGATCGGCGTCGCGGCGGTCGACGGCGCGGGCAACGTGTCCGCGGCCGCGACCGTGACGGCGACGACCGCGGCCCGCGACGACGGTGACACTGACGCACCGTCGGTGCCGGCGAACCTCTCGGTGACGACCGCGACGACCGCGACGGTCGAGGTGTCGTGGGACGTGTCGACCGACTCGGGCGGAAGCGGCCTCGACCGGTACGCTGTCTCCGTCGACGGCAGCGAAGCCGAGTCGGTCGACGCGGACACCACGTCGACGACGGTCGAGGGACTCTCGGCGGACACCAGCTACGAGATCGCGGTCACGGCGGTCGACGGTGCAGGCAACGAGTCCGACGCCGCGACGGTCGCGGCGACGACGGCCGCCGCCGACGGCGGCGACGGCGAGACGCCAGCCGACGCGCTGGTGGTCGACGACTACGACGGCGATCCCGGCTGGGCGAGCCACCGCAACGACCTGGGCCAGTGGTGTGGCGCCGGGAGCTTCGAGAACGGCGGCGGCGCGGTCGAAGACGGCGCGCTCGTCCTGGAGTACGACAACGGCGGCTGGTTCCAGGAGCAGATCAACCAGTCCATCGAGGAGTACTCGACGCTGGTGTTCGAGGTCAGCGGTACGAACGGGGGCGAGGAGTCCGAAGTCCTGTTCGACATGGGCGGGGTACGGACGATGCTCGCCGACGTCACCGACGACGTCGTCGGGACGAGTACGAGCGCGGTGCGCGTCGACATGGAGTCAGCGGGTATCGACCGCTCTGTGGGGGGACTTTCGGTGCGGTTGAACTTCTGGCAGGGCGGTAGCAGCGTCCTCACTATCGAGGAGATTCGGCTCGAATAGCGCGCGAACCAACACGAGACACACACGGAATCTATGACGAACGACGACACACACGAGCGAGCACAGACCGATCGGACAGACCTGCCGGCGGCCGAGGCGGCCGACGGAACCGACCTCGAGGCCGGGGCGACCGACGCCGCCGAGCCCGAGGTCGTCGACGACGACGCCGCGGCGGCGTTCGCGTCGATGGACCGGCGGGACTACCTGAAGGCGTCGCTGGCCGCGGCGGCCATGGCGGGTCTCGGAAGCGCGGCCAGCGGGACGGCGGCCGCGGAGACGGCCGACACCGCCAAGACGGTCGACGAGCGCATCCAGGAGCACCGGACCGGCGACCTCGAAGTGGTCGTCGAGAACCCCGACGGCTCGGTGGTCTCGGGGGCCGAAGTCTCGATCTCCCAGCAGGAACACGAGTTCGGTTTCGGGACGGCGGTCAACGCCAACACGCTGATCAACCAGTCTAGTGAAGGCGACAACTATCGCCAGTACATCCCGGAGCTGTTCAACAAGGCGGTGATGGAGAACCGCCACAAGTGGGACTTCTGGGAGAACGAGCAGGCGCTGGCCGACGAGGCGACCGACTGGGTCCTCGACCAGGGGCTGGACATGCGGGGGCACGTCTGCCTGTGGGGCCGCGAGGACGTGGCGGCCATCCCCTCGGACATCAACACGGCCATCGACAACAACGACGCCGAGACGATCCGCGAGCGCTCGATGGCCCACATCGAGGAGATCATCACCCACTACGGCGAGGACATGACCGAGTGGGAGGTCGTCAACGAGGCGATGCACGTCTACCAGATGCAGATCGGCGTCTACGGCGACCAGATCGACACCGAGGAGCCCTGGACGGGCGAGGTCGTTCCGTGGACCTCCCAGCTGCTGGCCGACTGGTACGACAAGGCCGCGTCGGTCATCGACGAGAACGACCTCGACCTGGGGATCGCGCTCAACGACTTCAACCAGTTCCCCTACAGCTACACGGACAGCCGCTACGAGTCGGAGATCGACCACATCAACAGCAACGCGGTCCAGCTCGACACGGTCGGGCTGCAGGCCCACGTCGCCGCCCGCACGGGCGAGTACAACAGCAACTCCAGTCCGGACGGGCGCATCGACGCGGGTCAGGTCGCCGACGAGATGAACACGTGGGCCGACCACGGCGCGCGGCTGAAGATCACGGAGTTCGACACGTACAACGGCAGCGACTGGAACTCCGACGAGGAGCGCGCCCAGATGCTCGAGAACTACCTGCGCGGCGCGTTCTCCCACCCTGGATGTGACGATTTCATCATGTGGGGCTTCTGGGACGGCCGCCACTGGGAGAACGAGGCGCCGCTGTTCTACCAGGACTGGTCGCAGAAACCGGCCTACGACGTGTGGACTGGGCTGGTCTACGACGAGTGGTGGACCGACGACTCCGGGACCACCGACGACTCGGGCGCGTACGCGACCAGCGCCTTCCTCGGCGACCACGAGATCACGGTCGGCACCGACAGCGCCGAGACGACCGAGACGGTCTCGGTCTCCGACGCGTCGGGCACGACGACGGTCACCGTCACGGTCGAAGGCGACGGTGGCGGCGATACGGGCGACACGCAGCCCCCCTCGGTGCCGGAGGCCCTCTCGGTGTCGGCGACGACCGATTCGACGGTCACGGTCACCTGGGACGGCGTCTCCGACAACGGATCCGCCGGCCTCTCGGAGTACGTCGTCTGGGTCGACGGCAGCGAGGACGCGACCGTCGGTGCGGGGATGACGACCGCGACGGTCGAGGGTCTCTCCGCGGAGACGAGCTACACGATCGGCGTCACGGCGGTCGACGGCGCGGGCAACGAGTCCGACGCCGCGACGGTCACCGCGACGACCGACGAGAGCACGACCGAACCCTCGGGGAGCGCGAACCTCCGTGTCGCGCACTTCTCGCCGGACGCGCCGAACGTGGACGTGTACGTCGACGGAACGGCGGTTCTCACGGACGTGCCCTTCCGGGCGGTCAGCGACTACCTGGAAGTGTCGGCCGGGACTCACACCGTGGAGATCACGGCCGCCGGCGACGCGAGCAATTCGGTCTTCGAAGGCGACGTGACCGTCGCGGACGGTAGCGACTACACGGTCGCCGCGGTGGGCGAACTCGACGCGGACACGGAGTTCCGCCCGCTCGTGCTGGAAGACGACAACAGCGACATCGGTGAGGACACGGCACGGCTCCGCCTGCTCCACGCCTCGCCGGACGCGCCGGCGGTGGACGTGACGACCGCGTCGGGGTCGACGCTGTTCGACGGCGTGAGCTTCGGACAGGCGGGCTACGTCGAAGTGCCCGCGGGTAACTACACCCTGCAGGTGCGCGGCGACACCGCCGGTAACGACGGCGACGTGGTCGCCTCCTTCGACGTGGGGCTGGCCGGCGACACCGTCTACACGGGCTTCGCCGGGGGCTACCTCTCGCCGGGCGACGAGCCGACGAGCGAGGCGTTCGACCTGGCGCTGTCGGTCGACAGCGGCCCTGGCGGCGAGCCGGATACGCCGAGCGACGAACCGGCCGGCGACGGGCTGGTCGTCCACGAGTTCGACGGGAGTGCGTATCCCGGCTCGAACGACCTGGGCAACTGGGCCGACGGCGGGAGCTTCGCCAACGGCGACGGCAGCGGGGAGGTCACCGACGGCGCGCTGCGGCTGGCGTACGACAACGCCGGCTGGTTCGGCAGCAACGTGAGCCAGTCGGTCGCCGACCGGCCGACGCTACACCTCCGCGTCCGGGGCGACTCGGGCGGCGAGGAGAGCGACTTCACCGTTCAGGTCGGCGGCGCGAGCGACCTGCTCGCGAACGTCACCGACGACACGATCGGGACCGAGTGGTCGACCGTGACGGTCGACCTCGAAGCGATGGGCGCCGATCTGGAGAACCCCCAGTCCGTCCGCCTGAACTTCTGGCAGGGCGCCTCCGGTGCCGTCGAGATCGACCGCATCACCATCGGCGGCTCCGGCGGAGGCGGTAGCGACGACGGCTCGGACGGTTCGGACGGTTCGGACGGTTCGGACGGCTCCGATGGCGACTCGGGTAGCAGTGGCGACCTGATCGCGGAGATCGACCCGAGCGCGACCTCGGCGTCGGTCGGCGACCGGGTCAGTTTCCGCGTCACGGACACCACCGACTCGGGCAGCTGGATCGGCTCGCTGTCCTGGAGTCTGGGCAACGGCGAGTCGGGAAGCGGCTGGTACGCCGAGACGACCTACGACTCGGCGGGGACCTACACGGTCGAACTGACCGCGACGAACAACGAAGGCGCCTCGACCACCGACACGGTGGAGATCACCGTCTCCTGACGGCCGCGACCGGCGGCCGGGACGGTGTGTCTCCGGCCGTATCTCACCGCACCCGTCCGGTGACAGCCCGCGAGACACGACTCCAGACGAGACACGACCATGCATTCCGACGACCCACCACGGCAGGCACAGGACGGCGAACAGCGACGCGACCGCGGGGACGGTCGCGGCCCGGTCGGCGGGAGCGGCGACGCTTCGAGCGACGGCGGGACCGGCGGCCCGCGGCGACGGACGGTCCTGCGCGGGCTCGGCGGCGGCGTCGCGCTGGGCGCGGCCGGCACGCTCGGCGCGGCGGTGACGACGGCGGCCGGCGCCTCCTTCGGCGACGGCGTCAACCTCCAGCCCTCGTACTTCTGCGACGGCGACCAGGACCTGGGCTACGACCTGATGCGCGAGTATCCGGACATCGAGACGGTCCGGATCGAGATCGAGCCGTTCTCGTTCAACGAGGTCGCGACGACCGTCGAGGACGCCAAGCGCTGGATCGACGAGGCCGCCGCCCACGGCCTGAACGTGATCGCTACGTACCACCATTACCCCGACAACGGGTCGGCCAGCGCCGCGGCGCTGCAGAACGCTGCGGAGTTCTGGGCGGAGCACTACGAGACGCTTTCGGCCGACACCGACATCACGGTCAACATGATGAACGAGTGGGGGAACCATCGGGTGACCGCCGACGAGTACGCCGCCGCGTACGACGAGGCGATCGACACCGTCCGCTCGGAGACGAGCTACTCGGGGCCGATCGTCTGCGACGCGCCCGGCTGGGGCCAGGGCACCTACCGGCTGGCCGACGCCGTCGAGGCGATCGACGACGACGACCTGATCCTCTCGGCGCACGTCTACCCCAGCGCGTGGAACGCGACGACAGGCCAGAACCTCGTCCCCGAGGATCTGGACGTGCTCGACGAGACGAGCTACCCCTGCATGATCGGCGAGTTCGGCAACTACGCGAACTCGACGGGCGCCGACTGGTCGGCTATCGTCGACTACGCGAGCGAGCTGGGCTGGCCGGTCGTCGGCTGGGCCTGGAACGGCGACGGGTCGGCGGACCCGATGAACATGGCCGACCCCTACTGGGGCGACGACTGTTCGGCCGACAGCTACGCGACGAGCGACTACTTCTCGGTCGTCTACAGCAAGCTCGGCGACGGCGGGACCCAGACGCCCACGCCGACGGACGAACCGAACACGCCGACCGACGAGCCGAGTACGCCCACGCCGACGGACGAACCGAACACGCCGACCGATACGCCGACGAACACGCCTGCGGCCGACGCGCTGGTCGTCGACGACTACGACGGTGACCCCGGCTGGTCGTCCCATCGGAACGACCTCGGGCAGTGGTGCGGGGCCGGGTCGTTCGAGAACGGCGGCGGCGAGGAGACGGACGGCGCGCTGGTGCTGGCGTACGACAACGGCGGCTGGTACCAGACGCAGATCAACCGCGACGTGAGCGACTACGACACGCTCGTCCTCCGGCTGCGCGGCGCGAACGGCGGCGAGGAGTCGGAAGTGCTGTTCGACATGGGCGGGGTGCGGACCATGCTCTCGAACGTCACCGACGACTCCGTCGGCACCAGCATGGGGGACGTTCGCGTCGACATGGAAGCGGCCGGGATCGACCGCTCGTCGCCGTCGGTCCGGTTCAACTTCTGGCAGGGCGCCAGTAGCACACTGACGATCGAGGAGGTGCGACTGGAGTAGGGCCCGACCGCTCCGCCACGATTCCCCTTCCCCGGGGTTCCTGCCCCGACCACGCCCGTTCCGGACCGTGCCGCGTGGTGCGGTCCGCACGCCACGGGGTTCGTTCCGATCCCGGTAGAGTTAGGATTCTGCAAAAATTATTTTTCAATCCGTTAAATTTAATAACTATAGTACGTATGTGTATTTTGCAATGGTAGATAGACGAACCGTACTGAAGGGGGGTATCGCATTCGGAAGCCTGGGTCTGGTGTCGACGGCACTGGGTCAGGAGTCCGCGCTGGTCGTCCACGACTTCGATGGGGGTGCCTATCCTGGGTCGAACGACCTGGGTAACTGGGCCGGCGCGGGCAGTTTCGCCAACGGCGACGGCAGTGGGGAGGTCGCCGACGGCGCGCTCCGACTGGAGTACGACAACGCTGGCTGGTTCGCGAGCAACGTCCGCCAGTCGGTCGCCGACCACGGCCAGCTGACGATGCGAGTCCGGGGGGACGCCGGCGGCGAGGAGAGCGACTTCCTGGTCGACGTGGGTGGCGCGAGGGACCTGCTTGGGAACCTCACCGACGACACCATCGGCACGGAGTGGTCGACGGTGTCGGTCGACCTCTCGGCGGTCGGCAGCGACCCGGAGAACCCGAAGGCCGTGCGGTTCAACTTCTGGCAGGGCGCCTCCGGCGCCGTCGAGATCGACCGGATCGCGTTCACGAGCGACGGCGAGGCGCCGCCGTCGACCGCGACGGCGACGCCGACGCCGACGTCGACACCGACGGATACGCCCGACGACGACACGCCGACGCCGACGGATACGCCCGACGACGACACGCCGACGGATACGCCCGACGACGACACGCCCACCGACGCGCCGGACGACGGCGGGAGCACGTGGGACGTGCCGTTCCCCGAGCGACCGCCCGCGCCCGACTCGCTGCCGGCGGCCTCGGAGATCACCGAGGACACGACGGTCGCGGAGCTCTACGACGGCTTCGACGACCCCTACTACGTGCCGCGCAGCTTCACGGACTACCTGCCCGGCGAGACGGGCTCGAAGCTCCAGGAGTGGACGGACACCGAGAAGGCCGAGGAGTTCGACTACGACGTGAGCGCCGTCGAGGACAACGTCGGCGACGGTTCGCTGACGCTCGGCCAGCTCGGCACGCAGGCGCTACCGTACGTGAAACAGCTCGCGGAGAACGACTTCCCGGCCCACGCGACGGTGAAGCTGCTGCCGCGGCTGGCGCTGCTGCCCGACGAGGAGGAGGATCCGGGTGTCCACGACGAGCCGTCGGTCGTCTGGGACGAGACCGCGGGGCCGACCGCGGCCACCAACGACCCCGACCAGCTGATCCAGGACCGCTGGCCGACCGACGCGCGGACCTACCAGCCGATGGAGGTCCGCGTCCGCGACCGCGCCCACGACCAGCCCCAGTACGACGACAGCCGCGAGTGGGCGAGTTCAGGGAGCATCTCCGATTCGTTCTACAACGACGAGACGAACCCGCTCCTCGACGCCGCAGCCGAGAAAGTCCACCCGGCGACCGGCGAGTCGCTGGGCGGTGACGGCTTCACCGCCAACGCGCCAATGGAGGCGGAGATCCGCATCCACGAGACCGGCGGGAGCTACATCAACCAGTACCTCAAGCTCACGAACACCAGCGAGGTGCCCTACTTCCAGGACGCCGCGGTCATCTGGTGGCTCGGCCCGTCGGGCAACGCCTCGAACCTCTCGGACGGTCACTGGAACAACCCCCACCGCCCGAGCGCGTCGCTGGGCCACCCCCAGCGCGACGTGATCGAGGTGAACCATCCGGACTACGACGAGCTGTCGGTGTACGCGGTCCGGCTGGCCAACCACGACGAACCGTACCACATGCGGACCATCTATCCCGGCCAGAGCGTCGCCATGGAGATCGGCACGCCACGGGACGGCAGCGCGTGGTCGACCAGCGCCGAACGTCAGGACCTGGTCGACACGATGCTCGACTCGCTGCACGTCGAACTGGAGACGAACCTCGACCGCAACGACCCGATCGTCGACGCCGTCGACCTGACCTACCGCGTCCCGAACTGATCCCGGTCGCTCCCGAACCGACCGCGGCAGTTCCCGAACCGACCGTGACCGGTTCACGACCCCGCCCGCGGCCGCGGCGTCGTCGCCCCTGACGGCGGCGCTGCACCGCGAATCTCACTCCATCCTCAGATGTCACACGACCACACCAGCGAACGGACCGACGCATCGCCAGCCGACCGAACCGACGTAGCGACGGACGAGCGATCCACCGACGATCCGAGCGGCGACTCCTCGAACGGCTACGCCGACGGGATCGCCCGCCGGGTCGACGCCGTCTCCCGGCGCACGTTCCTGCGGACGGCCGCGGGCGCGGGCGCCGCGACGGCGCTCGGGCTGGGCATCACCGGCAACGCAGCCGCCGACGGTATCCCGACTCCGTGGCTCCACCGCGACGGCAACCTGATCCGCGACCCGAGCGACAACAAGGTGATCCTCCGGGGAGTGAACGTCCCCGACGCCAAACGGATGAACGCGAAGGAGTTCCGCCCGGACGCCGACGAGACGATCGCGCGGGCGACGAACGCCGAGGAGGGGTGGTACTCGCGGATCGTCCGTCTCCCGATCCAGCCCACCGACGTCGGCGGTCACGACACCGGCGGTATCCCGCCGGTTCCCGGGTTCAGCCAGTCACAGCTCGAATCGTACGTCCAGAACCACCTCCGGCCGGCCGTCGACACCTGCGCCGAGCACAACGTCTACTGCATCGTCGACTACCACCGCCACCGCGGCCAGGACGAGGCACACGCCTACGACAGCGAGGGCATCGACGAGGAGCTGCAGATGTTCTGGGAGACGGTGGCCCCGGAGTTCGCCGAGGACTCCAACGTCCTCTTCGAGGTGTACAACGAGCCGATCCACCCCTATCAGGGCCACTACGAGCCCAACGTCGACGTGGCGCCGACCGACGACGAGGCCATCGAGACGTGGAACACCTGGAAGGCGGCCGCCCAGCCGTGGGTCGACACCATCCGCGAGCACGCGCCGCGGAACCTGGTCCTGATCGGCTCGCCCCGGTGGAGTCAGTGGACCTACCAGGCACCGAAAAACGAGTTCGACGGCGACAACCTCGCCTACACCGGCCACGTCTACGGTCACCAGAACCTCCGGCCGCTCTCCGAGCACTTCGGGGAGCCGGCCGAGGAGGTACCGGTGTTCATGACGGAGTTCGGCTGGGGCGAGCACGGCGCGAACTACATCACCGGGACCGCCGACGACGAGGGCCAGGAGTTCCGCGAATTCTTCGCCGACTACGACGTCCACTGGCAGGTCTGGTGTTTCGACAGCAAGTGGCGGCCGGCGATGCTCGACCACGACTGGTCGGTCAAGCCCTACGGCGAGTTCTGGCGGGAGGAACTCGCGGCCCACCGCGACGAGGACGTGCCGGCCGGCGAGGTCGACACCGGGACGGACGACGACACCTCGACGGACACGGCGACGCCGACCGCGACGCCCACCCCGACGCCGACCCCCACGGACACGCCCACCGCCACGCCGACGCCCAGCGGGCCCACGTCGACGCCGACACCCACTGACACGCCGAATACGCCGACTGACACACCCGCGGGCGACGCCCTCGTGGTCAACGACTACGACGGCGACCCGGCGTGGTCGGCCAACCGTAACGATCTGGGCCAGTGGTGCGGGGCCGGGAGCTTCGCCAACGGTTCCGGCGAGGTCGAGGGCGACGCACTCGTGCTCGACTACGACAACGGCGGCTGGTATCAGGAGCAGATCAACCGCGACGTGTCGGGTTACTCGACGCTCGTTCTCTCGGTCGCCGGCGCGAACGGGGGCGAGGAGTCCGAGGTTCGCTTCAGCATGGGCGGCGCGTCGGGGATGCTCGCCGACGTGACCGACGATTCGATCGGCACCTCGGTCTCGGCGGTCGTGGTCGACATGGAGTCGGCGGGTGTCGACCGGACGTCCTCGTCGCTGTCGCTGCGGCTCAACTTCTGGCAGGGCGGCAGTAGCCGGCTGCGGATCGGCGGCGTCCGGCTCGAGTAGCCCACCAGTCAGCCTTTCGCGTCCGGCGCGGCCGACACCATCCGTGTTCACGGGCCACCGATTCTCACTCGCCGAGAACGGTTCTCACCGGCGAGGAATTGCCTTCCGGATATATACTCCGAACCGGCGTCTGTCCAGACAGAGGCCAACTACAATGTCGACGACCACCCCCGGAGTCAACGAGTTCGAGAGCAAGATCGGCGGTTTCACGGTCCACGGCAAGGCTCACAGCCTGTCGGCGTGGTTCGTGCTGGCGCTGCGGCTGATGATGGGCTACGCGTTCCTGTACTCGGGCGCGACGAAGGTCCTGGAGGGCGGGTTCACCGCTCAGGGCTACCTGGTCCACGCGGCCGGGACGAACGGCAACCCCCTCGAAAGCATGTTCGTCTGGATGGGGACGACCGACTGGTTCGTCGCCTTCGCGAACGTCGCCGTCCCGTGGGGCGAGGTCCTCATCGGGCTGGGCCTGCTCGTCGGCGCGCTGGTGCGCCTGGCGGCTCTGTTCGGCGCGCTCATGATGGCGATGTTCTACTTCGGGAACTGGGAGATCGCCCACGGGCTCATCAACGGCGACTTCGCCTACATGCTCGTGTTCCTCGCCGTCGCCGCCTTCGGCGCAGGTCGGATCGTCGGCCTCGACGCGCTCGTCGAGCGCTACGAGGTCGGTGGCGAGGCACTGGTCGAACGCTACCCGCGGCTGCGCTACGTCCTCGGCTGAGGCCGGGGCCGGGACGACCGCTCCACTGCTTTCGGGTATCGTAGCCGAGAGCCCCTTCGTCCGCAGCTTCTGTGAGCGCCCGACGACGACACATTTTTCGAACGGTTAAAAGCCTACAAACGAGTCTCGCAATAGCTGGATTTTCATCACCCAATCTCGCCCTGAAACAAGGACGACTAAGCGAAACGAATCCCAAATATCAGCTATCCGGTAATTAAATGAAGAAAATCAGCCGAACTGGACAGCGCTGCCGCTCACGATTTTCGGGCTCGGAACGCAGAAAGCCGTATTATCCGATGTCTCGCAGGAACTCACCGAGCGCTCGCACGAACGTCTTGGCCGTGATCACCGGCGGCGACCGAATATCCTCGTCCATCGCCACCTTGAGCAGGTAGTCGGTCAGCCGCCACAGGTTATAGATGAGCGAGGCGAGCACGAACTTGCAGAGGCGAATCCGGTAATCCTTCGACGACGTTTTCGGCAGGAAACCCTTCACGGACTTGAACTGGCTCTCGATGTCCCATCGACGATCATACGTGTTGCAGACTTTGTCGATCTCTTCCGGTTCGACACGGTCTCGATTCGTCACGAACACAGCGTAGTTCCCGTCCGCATCGTCACTCGTGGTCGGCGTGTACAGAAACTCCGCAGTGTGGTGGACCTCGCCATCCTGGCCGAACGGAACATCGTCCTTCACAGCTGCGTCCGCGTCATCGTGGGCTTCGATGTTCTTGATCGCCGTGTAGTCGTCTTCGTATTTCGGGACAGGCGACGTGTAAAGCAGGTCACGATCATCGATTTCAGCATAGACAGCGTTACTGTAGAAGCCGCGGTCCAACAGTACTTCATCGAAATCAACGAACCGCTCTGCCTTATCGAGAAGCCGCGCAACAATGTCGCCTTTCGAGTACGACGGCGACCCGTCTGGCTCCCACTTCGAGTTCTCCTTGACGGGCTCAACACCGAGGATTATCGGGGCGTTGTCGCCAACTAACGTGATTGTTGCGTACTTGTAGCCGCGCAAATATTCGTCATCCTTCTTGTAGCCACTGACCATCCGCGGGAACCCGGATTTCGGGGTTCCGGCGTCCTTGTCCTCCCACGGCCAGACGTGGTACTGCTCGTGCGTGATATCGATGGCCGCGATGGTTTTCCGGTCCTCGAACGGGTCATCCCCGCGAATCGAATTGATGACGTTCTCCGTCGCCGCATCGAACGACTCCATGAGGGCATCACGGATACGGTCAATCTTCGGCATCGCATCCGCCTCATCATAGTCCGAGAGTGAGGGCTGTGCATCGTCGTCTTCAGGTGTGGCAATCAGCTTGATCGCACGGAGGAACGTTTCATCATCGCAGGTCAGGTCATCGTCGGTGAGCCAGCCGTACTCGCCTTCGGAGTGAGCGCTGCCCTTGTTCGCGCAGATACGCGCGAACATATCGAGAATCGCTTCATCTGAGTAGGTCCGGTGGACCGCTCGTCCGGTCTCGAATTCCGGAAGGACGTGCCTACGAGCGAGCCTAATCAGCTTGGTCGCCTTCTGCTTCTGGTATTCTTTGTCAGTCTGAACGTCGTCCTCGTCCGCTTCCTCGTCAGGAAGAACCGGGACAAGCGCCTCGGAAATAACGTTGTGCTCGACAGCGGCTTGCCCGATGCCTTCTGCAGCGGCCTCGATGATCTTCTGTGTGTCGTCACTGAAATTGCACCAGGCATACGAGAGGTCCTGCTGTGACGGGGCCGCATCCAGGCTATTCACATCGAATTCGACACTCTTGATCAGGTTCGAGCGGGTGCTGAGTTGCTCAGCGAACTCGTTTTGGGAAAATCCGCGAATCCGCATGAAGAGATGGGATTTAACCATCTCTTCGGTTTCGAAATCTGCCTTGGTCTGGTCACGCTCGTCAGTCAGGGAGGCAACGGGTATTGAAAGTTGTTTAATAACGTCCCACAGGTGGTCCTCGTGCTGGCAGAGCGACTCTGCGTGCACAACGATGGACTCAGCGACTGCGGGATCGTCACGTACCACGAGCGGTTACTCCTGGTGACCCACCTTGTCATCAGTCTGTGGCGTGCTTCGAACTGTCCGAGACATGGGCTGATATGAGACAGGCCGAAGTAGTTCAGTTCGAACCATATTCAATGGGGTGTTGCTTCCGAATCGTTCCACCACATACTACGAAATAGGCGGTTTTGAAGGGTTTAGAATGGCGTAAGCGAAATTCTAGATGATTTCCGAAACTCTGGTTCTGGTCGCTCTTCGAGTTCAACCTAAACCATTAGTTTATGTCGAACCACATGATTCATGGTAGCACTGGTACAAACGAGGTGAATAGTGGCTGATCGCAATGATGCAGGGGGAGAGGCGGGTGCACCCTCCCCCGATGAGTTCGATGAAATTGAGATAGAACGTATCGGAGAGTTCCTCTCGAAGAAAGGTGGAGTGATGCTATTAGCCGAGTTGCAGGCCGAACCGAAGCGATTCGTGGTGCTACGAGAGGACCTGAAAATCAGTTCAGCAACGATTCGAAACCGCCTGGAAGACGCCAAAGAACTCGGATTAGTGTCGGACGAGCCGGATTATAATAGTCAGGGGCAGAAGCGCCACCCGCTAACCGCAAAAGGCCAGGTCATCGCGGACGAGTTGCAGCTGACGGACCTTGCCCGTATTCAGAAGCAGATTTGGAAATTAGAAGCCGAATTTGAGGACCATCTTGAGGAATTCGAGGCGACACTCGCGCAGAAAACGACGGAGCTGAACGATGAATTCCAGCGTGAGGTGACTAAGAGATACAGTTAACGGGCAGCCTATTTCCGACGAATGAGGGTATCATGAACACTTCACAAGGAGTTAGTTTCATATTGGATTGCGGTGAACTGATAGCTGAGTATATCTGCGTATACTTTAGATTCTCACCTGCGGAATAATTCGGTAGTTACTGGTTCGATATTAGCCGGAAAGCAACAGAAAAATACGAGCGGAAATTGCATGACCTCTCATGTCACGAACCCGATGGTCAAACGTCAGTTTCGATGGAAGGACCACACAAACGGCCGTGGTTCGTGCCTGGCTCGAAGAAGAGCAGCAGAAGCCCCACTCCCCGAAGTTCGATATTCAATCAAACACGGACAGGTTCGAAGCGGAAGCGCGACTTCTCGCACACAAGCCTGGCGCTGCGCGTAGTTTGCTATCACTCGACTATTGCTGGATGAAATGTCACGTTCCGATTGATACGCTTGCAGACACGTATACGATATTCGGCCCGCCGGGAGACCGACCGACGATTGAGGAAGCGGTATCACAGTTCCAGGAGAAGAAGTTAGGATTCAGTGAAGAAGGCCGTGAGAAAATTCGAGAACTTAGAGACAATGCGGAGAGTATGCCGGGCCGGTTCGTGATCGCCCACCGATCACGGCCATTTTCTCAGGGGAGCCCTTATCTATTGGATGGTAATCATCGTGCTCTCGCACTGCATTATCGGCAAGTGATGGGAGAAACGATTGAACCACAACGGGCGGTTGTCGGATACCCGGGAATCTGCGGGAACCGAACAGCAAGACTTCGTCGTTGGATTCACGAGAAACTCGATCGATTGTAGTGTGTTGCATAATCTTCTGTGTTGAGCGTTATAGCACTTGGTAAGCTTTCAAGGTGGGAGAATATCGTCATCAAGGAACTCGGAACAATCCACAGGAATACTAGCCCACGCGTTCTTGACGACTTCGTATCCAGTCCACCCTTCCGTCCGGATCATCTCACCTGTTGCCTCGCAGAACTCTGCCTTCGAAATGAGCTCGTTGTCGAAGAGAACGTAGAGCAGATACGGCGGACCCACAACGTCAATATCGTATCCGTGGTCGTCAACCAGTTGCCTGATCGACCGGCGTGCGGCTCCATCGAGCAGCGAGACGACCTGATATGAGTCACCGTGTTCGGAAAGCTCCTGCTTCAGCGATTCTTCACCCGCGTCTGGCCCGTGTGGCCGGGGAACGACAGTCACGCATGACCACGACGAGGAATCGTCGTCTACGTGATCGAGCACGCGCTTGCTGCCTTCTTTCAGATACTGTTCACGGCTTCCTTCCGGCGCGTACGCGTTCGAGGTGACGTGGTTCTGGAGTTCGTGCTTGCAGACGTTCGTGGTTGTGAGAGCGAGCGACTCCGCCAGAACGTCCCACTGGTCGGTGTTCGCAACGGCAATCAGGGAACTCGTATCGGCCAAGAGCGGGTGGCGAGGGTCACTCGCCATCGCTATCAGCAAGGAATGTTGAGGTGTCCCGCTCCATTGCCGACTCGAATGCGTTTTTCTCCGCTTCCATCTGGTCGATTTTCTCACCGAGGAGAACCCGAGCCACGTCTTCATCGATCTCATCACGGCTGTATCGTTCGTAGACTGCGATCTCGTCTTGTTCGTCCAGAGACCGGCGGAGCATCTCAATTAACCCGGTCCGGGCAAGCTCGCTCACATTGACGCCGCCGATATGAATCTCATCAAGGAGCTCCGCAGCCTCTTTTTCGGCCCCGGCACGGAACTGAATCGTTTTATCGTAGCTTGAACCGCTCATAGAGAAGCGTTCGCCGCGCAGGGAGTTATATGTTATGACGTGTAAGGACTTGGTAGTACATCTCTTTTCGGTGTCTCAGTCACGCGAGTTTCATCCCAATATGTGATCGGCGTCGATCCTCTATACAGTATCACAGTATTCTGACTAATGAGGGGCCTGACCGGGCTATCGGACTTCTCTGAGCCGGTGATGACTTAGATATTGTTGGGCGGTTGGTGCTTTGTAGATTTCTACATTCGGAACTTGTGACGACGACGCCGAGTCGATTTGGTATCGCGAGATATGGTTTACGGGTAGGAAACGGCAACAGGTTTCTGTCGCTTTTGAACGGTCTAAAATGGACGAACCGGCGGCGAACGGTCCTTATTCGGCGAATTCGGCGGCCGACTCGAACGAGTCGTCGGCTAGCGCCGCCGCGAGGCCGGGCACGTCGATCTCGTCGACGTGGCTGGGGTACTTGCGGGCGAAGTAGCCCACCAGATTCTCCACGTCGCGTTCGAGGAGTTCGCGGGCGTTCTCGTGGTCGGTGGGGACGGCCTGGGGCCAGTCGAAGACGACGACGCCCGCTTCGGTGACGAAGACGTTGTACTCGCTCATGTCGGCGTGGACGTACCCCTCGGCGTAGGCGGTCGCCATCTCCGCGAGGATCAGCTCCATGACGGGGACCACTTGCGCGTCGGTGAGCTTCGTCCGCGAGAGCTCGACGCCGTCGACCTTCTCCATGACGAGCGCGTGACGGTTGTGGTCGACGGGTTGGGGAACGGACACGTCGGGGTACAGCGCTTCGAGGGCGTCGTACTCGCGCTCGGCGGCTTTGCGCGCGGTGTATTGCCAGGAGACGTGGTCCCGATCGGCGGTGTAGTCGCGCTCTTTCATCACTTCGCGGAAGTTGGTGTAGCCCTCGCGGTGGTACTTCAACGCCAGGGGGCGATAGGAACGCACCTCGTACACGTCGCTCTCCTTGCCGACGCCGAGGGGGGCACCGACGCCGTCGAAGGTCTCCCGCTCGGCGAACGTGTGCAGCGCGAGCGCGTCGTAGCCTTCGAAAGTGAGCTTGAAGCCCTCGTACTGGATCGTCTTGCGTTCGACCAGCCCGCGGTCCTCACAGCGGTCCAGCCTGTAGTCCACGTCCTCGGCCGACAGGCGGGTGTACTCGGGCAACTTCTCGCGGTCGACGTACTCCGAGAAGCGCATCCCCTGTTCGACCCCCGAGAGCAGATAGAAGTCCTCGGGTTCGAGGTCGGCTATCACGGATGCCACGTTCTGGACCATCACCCGCCCGTACTCCGTCGATAGGGAAAAGCCCGACGCGTCGGCCACGATCGGCCGATAAATCACATACCGCGATATCGAATCGCTCGCCCATCGACCCGAACGAACGGGCCAACGGCACGTCGACCGCTCGTTCGCGGTAGCCGGAACCGAAACCCGGTGTGCGGAATCGCCGTTTTTCAGGCTCGAACGCTCGGACGAGCGGGGTGAAAACATCCCGAAAAAAGATTTCTTCCAGAAATTATTTCAAGGGGTGGCCCACAGTAGGGCACGAATCATGGTAGTTAATCACGAGGGTAACGAGGCGGACGGCGAGTCGGCGGGCGGTGTCTCGCGTCGCCGGTACGCACAGGTGATCGCGGGGCTGGGCGCGGCTGGATTGGCCGGCTGTCCGAGCGAGGGCGGCTCGACGGCGACGCCGGCGGGATCGAGCGACGACACGGTGGAGCCGATCGAGCCGGACGATACGGTGAGTGACGGAGCGGAGAGTACGGCGACGCCGACGGCGACGGCGACCGACCGCGAGCCCGTGGTCGATACCATCGCCTACGCGCACGCCAACTCGCCGGACGTGTTCGACTGGAACCCGTGGACGCCCCAGGACAACACCGCTGGGGACCTCTGGATGTCCGACCTGCACGGGCTCCGCAACGTCCACACCACGAACCTGTCCTACAGTGGGACGACGATCCCCACACCGCACAAGCCCGACCACGAGGAGATCGAGATCATGACGTGGATCTCGGGCACCGAGGTCGAGCCGCCACACGACTGGTACGACCACCACGACGATCGGTCGGCCTACTGGTCGGGTGACGCTCACGACGCGGTCGCCCGCGAGAAACACAACCACGTCGAGTTCTTCCAGGCGGGGAACAAGTTCTCCGAGGAAGCCACGTTCAACCAGCGCGCCGAGGACCAGTGGACGCTCCACCAGTGGACGGACAAGGGGACGGTCCCCGAGCAGGACCCGGACCCGACGGCGAGCAACATCCTGTCGACGTACGCGGGGCCGGTCGACGGTGACCCGCCGCTGCACCCGTCGTTCACCGAGCCGTACCTGGAGCAGTACCGCGACGCCGGTTCGCGCGACCGGGCCACGTCGGTCACCGACGAGCTGAAGAGCGACCGCGTCTCACTCGACCGTATCGCGTTGGCCGGCGGGACCGACGAGTACCTCGCCGGGACGGGACCGTACCGGCTGGAGTCGATGGACGACGTGGGATCCGAGCGGATGGTTCTCCATCTCGACCCCGACCACCCCAACGCCGAGCACACCAACGTCGAGAAGCTCGCGATCTACTGGGCCGAGGGCGATCGCGCGCAGACCCTGCAGACCGAAGGCGTGCTGGACGTGAACGTGGGGGACGTGTCGCCCGGCGCGTCGTTGAACCGCGAGGTACTGCCCGACTACATGCAGGAGTTCACCCGCTGGCTGCGTGCGACCGGCGGTGACATGTGGAAGTTCAACTGGAACAACCCCCACCTCCAGAACCTCTGGGTTCGCCGCGCGCTCGTCGAGGCGGTCGACTGGAACGCCGTCTCGGCCAACGGCTGGGGACAGGGCGGCGCACAGCCGCTCGCAAACGACACCTTCCTGCTCGACGCCCAGTCGGAGGCGATATTCTCTCAGGAGTTCCTCGATAGCCTGCACACGTACTCGCGAGGGTCGAACGTGGAGACGGCCACGGAGTACATGAACCGTGCGGGGTACACGAAACAGGGTGGCCAGTGGGTCGACCCGTCTGGCAACGCCGCGTCGATCGATCTGTTCGCCACGTCGACGATCCCCGAGCACGTGCAGGCGGCTCAGACGATCCGGGCGAACCTGGCCAACTGGGGCTTCGGCGTCAACTTCTCCACGCAGGGGTGGTCGACGTGGTCGAACAACCTCGACCCCAACGGCGGGCTGAACTACGAGTCGTCGCTGTACTGGCACGGCGACCCCTACGTGTTCCAATATTATCACGACCGCGGCGCGTGGTGGGACGAGGCGCTCGTCGCCGGGAGTCCCACCGCTCCGGACCCGTTCGACGCCAAGCCCGAGGACACCGTCGACACACAGGGGAAACCGATCGTCCAGCAGATCCCCGACGAACCCGGTGCCTTCGAGGCCCCCGACGAGGCCGGGAAAGCGCCGGATCTCGACGGCGCCACCGAAGTCAACCTCGTCGAGACGGTCAACGCGATCCGACAGCCGGGCAACAGCGAGGCCGAGCGCCAGCAGCTGTATCGCACCTGCGCGAAGTACTACAACTTCTACGTTCCCCACTTCCCGTTCCACCAGTACATGCAGGGGTCGTTCGGTAACGTTCGCGACTTCGACTGGCCCGGCCCCTCGGCACGGGCGTTCGACTACGAGCATTCGTTCGGCATCGAGAACGTGCTCGTGCTCGGCGGCATCGCACAGGCCAGCTACGACACCGAGTTCGAACCGCCGGAGGAGGGATAGCCGTGTAGGGACACCGCCGTCGTCGGCCGGTGGCATCGCCGCAGTACTGCTCCCAACTCCTTGTCACGGGGTTTCCGGCGACCGCGACGCCACGCATCGCTCCCACTCGTGGTGTCGCGGTGGCCGGTCGAACTCCCGCCGAACGTCACACAGATTAGTCGCGAGCGTGATATCGACACAAATGGACACCGACGACGCGGCGTTGCGCGAACAGTTGCGGGTGTTCGGGCTCTCGGACAACGAGATCAACACGTATCTGGCGCTGCTGGGGCTGGGGGAGGCGACGACCAGCACTGTCGCCGAAGAGGCGGGCGTCACCCGGCGGACGGTGTACAACATCGCCGAGCGCCTCGAGGGGCGGGGGCTGGTGCGAGTCAACGACCACGTCTCGCCGACGACGATCCGCGCGCTCGCGCCACGGGAGGCGATGGCCGACATCTCCGAGCGTATCGACGCCATGACGCCCGGACTGGAGGAGCGCTTCACCGAGACCAGGCCTCGAACCTCGGAGATCGAGATGGCCAAATCACGGCGGAAGGCGCTCAAGAACCTGCGTGAGGACATCGAGAGCGCCGAGTCGGAGGTGCTCGTCTCCGTGCCGGCCGACGTAGTCCCCGAGATCGAGACCCAACTCCGGGCGGCCCGCGAGCGCGGGGCGCTCGTGCTCTTGCTGGTCGCCGAGGTCGAGAACATCGACGCGGCGGCCGAGCGGTACGCGGGGCTCGCGACGGTCGTGCGCTGTTGGGGCGACGAGATGGCGTTCGTCTACGCGGTCGACGACGAGCGGGCGACGATCGGCAGTCCCGACGTGTTCGACGGCGCGTACTTCGAGGAGGGCGTCGTCTGGGTCTCCGAGTGGGGGCTGACCGGTGCGGTCATCGCCACGTTCCTCGGTGCCTACTGGCCGTTCCCGTGGGAGGTCCACGTCGCCGACCCGGTCGAACTGCCGGCGACGTTCGAGTGGTTCCGCAAAGCGACCTTCACCGCCATCCGCCACCGACGGACGGGCACCGAACTGCGTGCCGAGGTCGAGACCGAGGCCGGCGAGCGCGTCGTCGGCCGCGTCAACGACGTGCGTCAGGCGCTGGTCGACCCCGCGACCAACCAGTTCACGCTGGAGAACGGCCTCGTCCTCGACACCGACGAGGGAACCGTCAGCGTCGGCGCGTCCGGCGGCTACCTCGAAGACTACCGGGGCACGTCCGTCCGACTCCGTCCGGTCGAGGAGTGAAAACCTGCGAGAACGCGTCCGCCGTCGTCAGGCTACTCGCCGGCGACGGCCTCGACGGCCGCCATCGCCTCGGCCTCGTCGGCGTCCTCGCAGAGCCACTCGTCGGCCCACCCCTCGATGGCCTCGAAGACCGGGCAGAGCGATTCGCCTTTCGCCGTCAGCGAGTAGAACGTCGCGACTGGGGCGTCCTCCTCGAGTCGGCGGTCGACCAGGTCGAGTTCCTGCAGGTCGTCGAGCACGCGCGAGAGCGTGCGCGAACTCGCACCGGTCGAGCGCTTGAGTTCGTTGAATCGCTTCTCACCGTCCTGGAGGTCGTACAGCACGACCAGCCGCCACTGGGAGCCGATCTGTTCGAGCGAGTCGACCACCGGACAGGCCTCGGGGTTCGCCGCCTCGGAGTTCGCGTTCGTCGCCATGTATCGCTTCGTACCACGCCCACCTACTTAGGCGGTTCGTTCACGAACCCGATATCACTAACACACCTGATTGCGAGGTGCGACTCGGATCCGCTCCTCCGACACCCTCGACCGCGACCGGTCGCTCGTAGTCACCACCTCGGGCACGGCGACACCGACCACGCCCGGTAACACCCGCGTCTCCCGGTGACACGAGTGTCAGATAAAATATATTTGTGCAGGTGTCGTACGTGTGTTCGATGTCAGAGGCACGCGTACCCGACGGTAGTACGGACGACGAGTACGGCGCGACTCGAACGGGGGTGACGGCCTGATGGTCGTCGAGTCGGCCGCCGGCGAGGTGGTCTTTCTGGTGGCGCGAGTGCTGTTCGGCGGCGTCCTCGCGTTCATGGGGATCAATCACTTCTCGGGCGTCGAGGGGATGGCCGGCTACGCCGAGATGAAGGGTCTCCCCGCGCCGGCGTTCTCGGTGGTCGCTTCGGGGGCCATGCTCGTCCTGGGCGGGGCCGGCGTCGCCCTCGGTGTCGCGCCGGTGCTGTCTGCCGGGGCGCTCGCGACCTTCCTGCTGGTCTCGGCGGTGACGATGCACGACTTCTGGGCGGTGCCCGAGGACCAGACGCAAGACGAGATGACCGGCTTCCTGAAGAACGTCGCGCTGGCGGGCGCAGCCCTCGGCTTCCTGGCGGTCGGTGGGCAGGCCTGGCCCTACGCGGTCGGCGTCGGACTCTTTTAGAACGCTCGTCAGGCGGTCCCGATCGATGGTCGAAACGGTCGTCCGGAGCGGCCGCCGGGCGCTCGCTTCAGCGGTCCACGTCGCCCATGATAGGGTCGAGGCTCCCGATGGTGGCGATGAGGTCGGCGACGTACTCGCCGCGGGCGGCCTCCTCCAGCGCCGAGAGGTTCGAGAAGGAAGGGCCGCGGATCTTGAAGCGGGCGGGCTCGTCCGTACCGTCGCTCCGGATGTAGATGCCGAGTTCGCCCTTGGCGGATTCGACGGCGCGGTAGATCTCCGTATCGGGGTCGGGCCGTAGCGTCCGGGGGACGTTCGCCTGGACGGTTCGTTCGGCCTCGGGCCACCCTTCGAGCAGGTCGACGCACTGTTCGATGATCCGGGCGGACTGCTCTATCTCGCGCAGGCGCACGAGCACGCGCGCGTAATTGTCGCCCCCGTCTTCCGTGACTACGTCCCAGTCGAGTTCGGGGTAGTAGCCGTAGGGGTCGTCGCGGCGCAAGTCGTAGTCGACGCCCGACCCGCGGGCGACCGGGCCGGTACAGCCGTAGGCCCTGACCGTCTCCGCGGATAGCTCGCCGGTTTCGACCGTGCGGATCTGGAAGATCTCGTTGCTGGTCAGGAGGTCGTGGTACTCGGCGAGTCGCTCGGGCAGGTCGTCGACGAACTCGCGGATCTCGGCGAAAAAGTCCGAGCGGGGGTCGGGGAGGTCCCACGCCACCCCGCCGAGTCGGAAGTAGTTGAACATCAGGCGCTGGCCCGTTAGATCCTCCAGAATCGACTGGATGCGTTCTCGCTCCTTGATGGCGTACATGAACGAGGCGGTGAACTCGCCGATCACGTCCAGCGCGTAGGTGCCGACCGCGAGGAAGTGGCCGAGCAGCCGCGACAGTTCGGCGCTCATCGTCCGAATGACCTGGGCGTACTCGGGCACCTCGATGTCGGCGAGAGCCTCGGCGACGCGGGCGTAGGCCCACTCGTTGCAGAGGCCGGCGCCGCTCCAGTCCCACCGGTCGGGGTAGGGCATGATCTGGTGGCGGTAGGTGCCCTGCTGGCACATCTGTTCCTCGCAGCGGTGGATGTAGCCGATGTCGGGCGTCACCTCGGCGACGTTTTCACCGTCGAGCGTGGCGCCCACGCGGAGCACGCCGTGAGTCGCCGGGTGATGTGGCCCGAGGTTGAGGTACATGGTGTCGCCGTCGCGATGGTCCTCGGCCAGCGGGTTCTCGTGTTCGCGGAAGGGCACGATCTGCGGTTCTTCGCCGCTGAAATCCGGATCGAGCGGATGCCCCTGCCAGGTCTCGGGCAGGAGGATCCGCCGCAGGTCGGGGTGGTCCTCGTACTCGATGCCGACCAGATCGTAGGCCTCCCGTTCGTGCCAGTCCGCGGTCGGGTACACCGGTGCCGCGCTCTCCTGTGTGGGGTCGGCGGCGGGGGTCGGGACGACCACCGAGAGTTCGCGCTGGGCGTGGTCGTAGCTGCGGAGGTGGTAGATCGACTCGTAGCGATCGCCGTAAGCCTGGCCGGTGACGCAGGCGCAGTGGTCGAACCCCGCCCGCTCGCGCAGCGCCGACAGTGTCGCCTGCACGCGGTCCGCGCGGACGACGAGCGCGGGCGCGTTCAGATGCTCCTCGGTGTCGGTGACGGCGTCGTCGGGAACGACCGCGAGCGCGGCGTCCAGCGGCGAGTCGGCGTCCGAAACGGGTGTGGCGCTTTCGGGCGGCTCGCCCACCTGTCGCTGCCGTTGGTCCATACGCGCCGTTGGCGCGGTCGGACAATCGCCGTTGGGCCTCACGAGTGGGTAGGGTTTAAGACAGTACGGTGAAACCGATCGTCCGATGCGGTACTTGCGCGTCGCGGTCCACCAGGAACCGGCGGTGCGACACCCGATGCACCAGTTCGTCGTCCAGCGGGAGGGATACAGCGTCTCGCGGCTGCTCCAGTACAACACGGCGCTGGACGACGAGCCGGCCTTCCTCTTCCACGTCGACGGCGACCCCGAGCCCTACGAGCCGACCCTCGACGAGGTCGAACACGTCTCGACCTACGAGATATCCCGGTGTCCCGACGACACGTTCTACCTCTACGTGCGCGAGCGGATCCCGGACCACAGTCAGGACTTCGTCGCCGCGTTCACTCAGCCGGGGCTGGTCGGTCTGATGCCCATCGAGTACCGCGCCGACGGGACGGTCCGACTCACTGCGGTGGGACCGGCCGAGATGCTCCAGACCGCCGTCGACGAGATACCCGAGGGGATGGACGTCGACGTGCTGGAGGTCGGCGAGTACGACGCACGCCGGCTGGACGCCGGCGGGGACCTGACCGACCGGCAGTTCGAGGCCGTCCTCGCCGCGGTCGACTGCGGCTACTACGAGACCCCCAGCGAGGGCAGCGTCGAAGAGGTGGGCGACCGCCTCGACTGCGCGCCCGGCACCGCCGCCGAACTGCTCCGGCGCGCCGAGCGCTCCGTTATGACGAACGTCGTCTCGACGGGGCCATTCTGAGTCGTCGTCCGTCGTTCGGTTCGATGTGCTAGTCGAGTAGTGGTTTCTGGTGGATGAGTTGTGAAAGGAAGTCGATCGACAGCGACCGCACTCGACAACAGGCGGTGAAAGCCCTCGGCGCGCTCGCTCACGGCTCCCTTCGGTCGCCGTTCGCGTGTCGAGGCGCTGCGCGCCTCGCACCGCGCGGATAGTGCCCGCTCAGGCGACTGTACAAGCGCGAGCGGGCGGTCGGCTCCGCCGACCGCCACAGTCCGTGGCGGCTACGCCGCCACGCGCACCTCGCCCGTTCAGTCCGCCGGAAGACTCACTGCGTTCGTCTTCCGAGCCTCGGCTCACTCCGTTCGCCGAGACGCCAGGGACCGCAACCGCACAGCACCGCCACCGTACCGCGCCAGCGACCGCCACCGTACCGCGCCAGCGACCGCAGACAACCACGAGCCTCCCCAGCCGATTCGCTCCTGTCGTCGCTCATCCCTCGCGCGGTGCCGTCGCGCGCATGAAAGCGCGCGACAGCACGCGCCGACCGCACCGCTACGCGCCTGCGCTCGTTCGCTCATCCCTCGCACGGCTTCGACTCGCGGCCTCACTGTCGTTCGGCACGCTCGACAGCGCGCGCCAACCGCAATCGCTCACTCTATCACCTCTACTGACCACTGCCGCCCCGGTGGCCGACATTTATAAACTTCGGCTGACAGTTCCCGCCACCGATGAACCGAGCGACGCCGATCGAGGCACACGGGCGGCGCGACTGGGCAGTTCGCGCGTTCGGACGCGCGATCGCCAGACTGTTCGCCGCGCTGACGGTCACGTTTTCGCTATACTTGTCTTTCGACTCCCGGATGGTAGCGGCCGCAATGCCGGTGTCACTGCTGGAGCCGGGGTTCGAAGCAGAGTGGGCCCGCATGTTCGGCTTCGACGTGACCCAGACCGTCCTCTTCCGGTTCCCCGACTTTCTCGTCTCGCGGCTGACGAGTCCGCTGGTCGTCGGGCCGTTCGTCGTCGCCGGCATCATGACGCTCGCGCTGGACGCCCGCGCCCGGGCCTGACGAACGCGACCGGTTTTCTGACACCCTGCCAACCCCGGATGTGAGTCTGGCCGACCGGGACTGACGGCTGATCGCCGAGGAGTCTCGTTCGGGGCCGCTGGAGATGGCGCTTGCCGAGGAGCCGGCGTCTCTGTTTCACGTCGACGGCGGCCCCGAACCCTGCCAGCCGATCCTCGGCGGTCATGACGAACGTCGCTTCCACCGGACCGTTCTGACGGGAGATGAACACTTATCCTGCGGGCGGCCGTCGACTCGCACATGCGACACCAGCTGCCCGGCGCGCGAGCGGGCACGGCGGACCCCCGTCGCTGGTACCTCCGCGCGTACGGCAGAGCCGTCGGCGCCGTCCTGCTGGCGCTGTCGATCCTGTTCGCCGTCTTCCTCCGCGTCGGTCCCGACCCGGTGTGGCCGAACCCGGCGGGGACGCCCGAGGCGCTCGCGGCCCGCTACGGGTTCGTCGTCGTCCAGCCGTACCAGTCCCAGTTCCTCGAGTTCCTCGTCTCGCGGCTGACGAGTCCGCTGGTCGGCGGACCGCTGCTCGCCGCCGGCGTCGTGACGCTCGCGCTGGTCGCTCGCAATCGAGCCTGACGAACGCAACCGATTTGCTGGCGCTGTCCGTACTTCGCCCATGAGTCTGGCCGACTGGGACTGGCGGCTGATCACCGAGGAGTCCCGACCGGGGCCGCTGAACATGGCGCTGGACGAGGTGGCCGCCGAGTCGGCCGCCGAGGACGGGACCCGGACGCTGCGAGTCTACCGCTGGGCGCCCAGCACGCTCTCGCTGGGGTATCACCAGGACCCCGAAACCATCGACTGGGACTTTTGCGAGCGCGAGGGGATCACGGTCACTCGCCGTCCCACCGGCGGCGGCGCCATCTACCACGACGACTTCGGCGACATCTCCTACTCCGTCGTCGCGCCGGCCGAGGAACTCCCCGGCGACCTGATGGAATCGTACGAACTGCTCTGCGAACCGCTGCTCGATGCCCTCGAGGGTATGGGTATCGACGCCCGGTTCGCCGACGAGGAGCGGCCCGCCATCTACGAGCCGGCGTGTTACCTGCGGGCGCTCCACCCCGCTCACGACGTGGTCGCCGGCGACGGCCGGAAGATCTCCGGTAACGCCCAGTACCGCCGGAAGGACGCCGTCGTCCAGCACGGGTCGATCACGTTCGCGCCGAGGACCGAGCGTCATCTGTCCTGTTTCGCCGACCCCGACGCGACTACCGAGGAGTTCGACGAGCGAGTGACGAGCGTCCGCGAGCAGTCCGGGATCGACCGCGAGGCGGCAGTCGCGGAACTCGAATCGTCGCTCCGGTCGTGGGTTAGTTCCCACGAAGGCACGTGGTCGGACCGGGAGCTCGCGCAGGCGCGCGAGCGAGCGCGTGAGAAGTTCGAGAATCCGGAGTGGACGCGCGACGGCGACGACCCGCTGTGATGGCGGCGGGCCGGTAACGCGGGCCGAGGTGCGTTACGCCTCGAAGCCGTCCTCGAACCGGAAGGTCCCGTCCTCCTGCACGCGCTCGCCGTCGACCTCGATGTAGGAGTCCTCGCTCATGTCGACGATCATGTCCATGTGCATCGCCGAGTCGTTCCCCTCGACGTCACCGTCGTCGGGGACGTTCTCGTCGATAGTCCGACCCAAGGCCATGTGGACGGTGTCGCCCATCTTCTCGTCGAACAGCATGTTGTACGTGAACCGATCGATGTCGCGGTTCATGCCGATACCCAGCTCGCCCAGGCGGCGGGCACCGGGGTCGGTGTCCAGCACCGCGGCGAGCACGTCCTCGTTTTTGCCCGCCGAGGAGTCGACGACCTCGCCGTCCTCGAAGACCAGCCGCACGTCCTCGACCTCGCGACCCTGGGCCATCAGCGGCATGTCGAACAGCACTTCGCCCTCGACGGAGTCGGGGACCGGCGCGGTGAACACCTCGCCGCCGGGGAGGTTCTTCTCGGCGTAGTCGTTGACGGGGTTCATCCCCGAGACGGACATGGTCACGTCGGTGGTGTCGCCGGAGACGATACGGACCTCGTCGGCGCCCTCCAAGATCTCGATCATGTTTGCCTGGAACGCCCGCTGTTCGTCCCAGTCTTTGGTGACGGCGTCGTAGACGAAGTCCTCGTAGGCTTCCGTGCTCATCTCGGCGGCCTGGGCGTTGCCCGTGGCGGGGTACTGCGTGGCGACCCAGCGCTTGTCCGTGTAGGCGTCCTGAATCGGCTTCATGATCTGCGCGTAGGCGGCGTTCTTCTCGGGCGGCACGTCGCCCGTCTCGTGGGTGTTGGTCGCCGCTCGGACGCCGACGGCGGCGTCGATCTCCTCGACCATCGCCACGAGCGACGCCGGCGGTTCGTCGTAGTCCTCCGGGTCCATCGCCCGTTTGAACGCCCGCTGGGCGCGAGCGCTTCCCCCGAGCGAGACGCTGTGAGCCCCTCGCTCGGCGATGCGCTCTTCCAGGGCGACGACCAGGTCCTCGGCCACCGCGGGGGCGGAGATCAACACCTCGTCGCCGGCCTGCAGGTCGATCGAGTGGTCGACGACGACGTCCGCTTGGTCTTCGACTCGGGGATCCATATCGACGAGTGGGGCGCCGGCCCGTTAACGGTTCCCCGAGCGGTCCGTCCGCGACGAGACGACGCGCGGCGGGCCAACGAGTCGGAGGGCTTTCACCGCTCACCGTCGAGTGCGTCCGAGGCCGCTCGCTTCGGGTCGAGACCGACGGAACAGAGCTCGGCGGCCACCTCTCAGACGCGGCCGACGGTGACGAAGAAGGGGACCGTCTCGGTGCGGACGTACGCCTCGTCGCTCATCTGGTCGACCACGTCGCGGCCCATCGCGCGCCAGGACGCGCGCAGGTCGTCGTACTCCCGTTCGGAGGTCTCGCCGGAGAGGATCGTCTCGCGGTCGTCGGCTAGCCCCTCGCCGGTCACTTTCTTCCGGGCGGCCTCGACGGCGGCCTCGGAGTACGGCGGTGCCACCACCCGTTCGTGGTCGTACCGGCGGGTCGACACCACGTCCAGCCCCGCCGCCTCGAACACCTCGCGAGCGTCGGCGCCCAGCGTCACGTCGGTCTCGACGCCATCGAGAAACCGGTCGCGGGCCCGGCGGGCCAGCGGCGCCTCGGCGTCGACGGTCGAGTCGACGGAGACGGCGCCGTTGTCGGGCTCGACCGCGGCGACCAGATCCGAGGAGGCACGGGCGAACGCCTCGACCGCGCCGACGGGGTCGGGGAGGTTGATGAGCAGCGCCTGACAGACGACGAGGTCGACGGCGTCGGCGACGAAGGGGAGACGCGTCGCGTCGGCGCGGACGACCGGGGCGACCTCGCTCGCGGCGGCGAGCAGCCGCGGGTCCACGTCGGCGCCGACGACTTCGGCGCCGCTCTCCTCGGCGAGGACGCGAGTGAGTTCGCCCGTCCCGCAGCCCACGTCGAGCACCCGCTCACGACTGTCGAGATCGAGGTCCGACAGGGCTGCGCGGGAGTCGTCCCACATCCCCTCGCGGGTGGTCTCCAGGTAGTCGGCGCTAAACTCTCGCACTGAGGTTCGTTCGACACCGCGGCCGCATAGGCGCGTCGGTCGACGACGTTCGCGTATGGACCGCACTCGACGGCAGGCGACGAACGCCCTCGGCGCGCTCGCTAGCAGTAATCGGTACCGCACTCGACGGCAGGCGACGAACGCCCTCGCCCCGCTCGCGCTCGCTGAGTCGGATATCCGCGCTCTCCGCACCGTCCGCGCGGATAGTGCCGACTCAGACGACTGAACGAGCGCGAGCAGGGCGGTCGGCTCCGCCGACCGCCGCAAGCCGTGGCGGCTTCGCCGCCACGCGCGCCTCGCCCGTTCAGTCCACCAGACCGCACCCGCACAGCACCGCAGACGGCCTCACGCCTCCCCAACCGATTCGCTCGTTCGCTCCACTCACTCGCTCATCCCTCGCGCGACTGTTTCGAGCGGCCCGCCGGGAGGCGGGCACGCTCACGGGTCGCTTCGCTCCCCGTTCGCATCGAGGTCTCCCTCCGGTCGACCTCGCACCGCTCGACAGCACGCGCCAACCGCGCCGCTCACCGCAACCGCGCCGCTCACCGCAACCGCGCCGCTCACCGACGGGCGAGGTCGAGACTTCGAGAAGGAGCGGACCGACCGTTCTCGGTGGGGAATCGGGTCGGAAACGGTTCAGTCCGCCGCGGCCGGTTCCTCGACGTCGCGTTCGTAGAGCCAGCCGACGCCGAGCGCGTCGGCGATTGCCTTCGGGTCGTCGACGTGGGGGGCCGTCAGCGACCCGGGCGTGTCGTCGTGCTCGACCTCGTCGGGGTCGGGGACGGTAAACTGCAGCTCCGGAGTCCGGTCGCCGCGGTCGAACTCGACGCTCTCGGTGTCGAAGATCCGGTCGACGCGGTCGGTCTCGACGACGACGCTTTTCACCTCGTCGCGCTCGATCCGCGCCTGCGGTTCGTCGAACAGCGTGTCGTAGGCGACGAGGACGCCGTCGTACCCGCGGTACTCCAGCGGGCCGTAGCGGAGGTAGCGAGTGATCGTCCGGAGCGTCCCGAACGCGAAGACGACGGCGAGGGGGACTGCCGCCAGTCGCAGCGCGAAGACGGCGAGGAACGCGGCGACAGCGTAGCAGACGACGACGGTGCTGGTCAGGGTGTAGACGACGCCGCGGTAGAGGGCGTCGGCGACTGCGATCGTCCGCGGAGGCTGTGCGCGGACGACCGGGTCGCCGTCGGGTTCGACGACCGGTTCGGGTTCGATCTCGGTCTCCTTGCTGCCGTAGAGTCGGTAGAAGACGCCCCGTCTGTCGGGGTCGCGCTCGACCTGGATCGTCCGGAGGTCGTAGACGAGCTTGCCGGCGACGACCAGGGCGAGCACGACGCCGCTGTCGAGGCCGAACGGGCCGACGACGAACAGGAGCGTCCCGACGCCGAAGACGTACTTGAACGGGGCCAGTATCACGGACCGCGGGGAGTGGTCGCGGTAGCCGCCGTCGCGGAAGTAGTCCGTGGCGGTCTCGACGCCCCGAGCGGCGAAGACACCGACGCCACCGAGCAGTATCTGGCCGGTGGTCTCGGTCGTGATCGTCGGCTCGGCGAGCGCGAACAGGAGGACGGCGGCCCCGAGCTCGATCGGCGCGAGGAGGACGACGAGCGTGAGGAGCGTCGGCAGGTTCCGGAGATACACCGGCGGGAACGGTCCGGGGAGGTCGATCCCGCAGCGCTTGGCTTGGAGCGCGCCCAGCAGCCGGTGGTCGTCGATCGCGTTGTTCGGGCGCTTGGCGGCGAAGGGGACTTTCACCGCCGCCCAGCACAGCACGGCCGCGAGTTCGAGGACGAACACGCCGAGGAGGACGGTCGTCGACCACCCGAACGCCAGGACGCCGACGGGGGCCACTGCGTTCGAGGCGACCACCGCGAGCGGCCCCGGGCGGCCGACGGAGGGGACTCGCATACGTGGGTGTCGCCGGTCGTCCAGTTCAGGGTCCCGATCTCTCGACGGTCGACCGCCCGCTCGCGCTCGACCGAGTCGGCCTCAGTTCTCGTCCAGTAGTCCGGTGACAGCCGTGGCCGCGTCCTCGAAACCGTTGACGTCCATGCTGTCCGTCGTGAAGAGGACGCCGACGTCGCCGTGGATGACCCGGACGACGAACCCGTCCTCGTGGAACCGGACGGTAAACTCGTAGGGGCCGATGTCCGACCCGCCCTCCCTGCGTGCGATCGCCGTCCGGATCGGTCCCTCCGCGAAACCGGTGCGTTCGAACTCGACCAGCTGTGACTTGGCCGTTCTGGCATCGTCGGTCGACCCGTAGAGGTCCTGGCGCGTGTACAGGATATCGAACGCCGAAGGGGTGAAGTACACGACGCTTCGGAGCTCGTCACCGAGGCTCGTTCGGACAGCGCTCACGATACTGTCGCTCGACTCTCGACCGATGTCCGTTTTGTGTGTCATTGTCACCACTGCCCCTCCACTAGGCGTTCAGTCCTATCAACAATTTCGGTGGGGGTGACGGAAGGTGCCAGTGCGCGCTCGTGGGCGCACTAGCGGAACCGTGGTCGTCGACTGTGGAGTCAAGCATTTGTACGGTCCGCGAATAGCGGGGACAACGAATGGGAGCGGACGAACCGGAGTTCGACCGTGGGGTGACGCTGTTCGAGCAGGTCCGGGAGTACCTGGAGTGGTACCCGACCGCCGACGTGGACGCGCTGGTCGTCGGTGGTGGCGTTCAGGGCCTCGTGCTCCTCGACGAACTCGTCGGTCGGGGGTACGCCGCGGCGCTCGTCTCGAACAGGCCGCTGGGCGCCGGCCAGACCTTCGACTGGCCGGGCGTCCTCGCCAAGGGGTACCTGAACCCCGACCGCGGCCGTCGCGCGGCCGTCGACGAGCGGTGGCTGCCGTTCGCAGAGGACGCCCGCGTCCCCGTCGAGGGCGGCGAGTGGTACGTCGCTTCGACGGACTACCCCTATCGCCATCTCACCGACCAGTGGGACGAGGCCGGCTACGAGTACGACGAACGGGGAGTCGAGGGGCTCCACGATGTCTATCGCGAGGGGACCGTCTTCGCGAAGGGGAGCGGCGAGCACGTGGCGGCGGTCGACGAGTACGTGATCGACCGCGAGGCGCTCGTCCGCACGCTGGCCGCCGACCACGCCGAGCGCATCGTCGTCGGCGACGTCATCGACGCGGCGTTCGCGGGCGCCGACTCGGCCGGCCAGCCCGCGCTGGAGCGACTCACGGTCGAGACCCGTCGGGGTCTCACCCTGCGAGTCGACCCCGACTACCTCGTCGCCGCGACGGGGACCGGCACGCACCGGTTCGTCGACTCGCTGGTCGGGGGCGAGTCGTTCCGTGAGGCCGGCGGCGACGCCGACGCGGTCCGGTCGTCGCTGGCGCCGGTGACCTACCGCAACCAGCTCGTCCTCGCGGTGCGCGGGCCGGCCGAGCACCTCCCTGCGGTCGGGGCGTACCTCCCGCACAAGGGGATGACCGTCGTCCCGCGGCGCCACCGCCACCGCGAGGCCAACTACGTCACCTGGTACGTCACGAACGACACCGCCGCCGAGGACGTCGACCCCGAGGACACCACCGACGAGGCGATGGGCACGCTCGACCCCGAGAAGGTCGAGGTCGGCTACAACAAGCTGTTCGAACTCGTCCCGGCCGTCAAAGAGCGCGCCGCGGGCGAGGCCGACCTGTCGTTCTACGCCTACGCGACACTCCAGCAGCGGGTCGACGACGAGGCCGTCCCCCACGCCGAACCGCTCGGCGGGCTCGAAAACGTCGGCGTCGCGCTGCCGTCGTGTGCGGCGGGCGTCTGGCGGGCGACCGACGACGCCCTCGGTTACGTCGCTGAGGCGGTCGACCCGAGCGGCCCGGCCGACGGCGTCCCGACCGGTGGCGATCCACCGTACGGGCAACTCGCCGACGACCGCCCGGGCGCACGTTGGCTGGACTGGAAAGCGCTGGGCGTCAGGTACCCGCGCGTGCAGAACCGGCCCGACGCCGTCGAGCGGTAACGTGGGGGAACGGCCGTCGCCGGGATCGGCGACGGCGGTGGTGCGGAGCTATCCGGTCGTCCGTTCGTCAGTTCGCGGAGCGGTCGCCGTCGACGAGTGTGACGTTGTCGCCGTCGACGAGTGTGACGTTGTCGCCGTCGACGGTCTGACTGACGACCTCGCTGTCGTCGACCAGTACGCCGTCTTCGACGTGCACCGACGCCTCGCCGAGGTCGGCGACGACGATCGTCTCGGGGCCGCCGTCGGATGCGCTCGCGTCCATGTGGACGCGGTCGTTCGGATCGACCCCGCTGACGGTCAGGGTCACCGTTCCGTCCTCGAAGCGGTCGGCCAGCGAGGCGACGGCGTCGTCGGCCCCGTCGAGGAGCGAGCGGGTCCGCTCGCGCTCGTCGACGGTCAGTTCGCCGTCGGGGTCGAGGATCTCGACGGTGATCTCGTGGGTGTCGTCGTGGTGCTGTGCTATCGGTCGATCGGGCGTCCCGAGGTCCGCCGCGGCGACGGAGGCGCCGCCGAGGGTGAGCGCCGCGACGCAGAGGGACGCGATCAGGGTCTTGCGTTTCATCTGTCTGTTCGCGTGACGCGTGGGTCATCGCCGGAGGACTCCGGCGCGACACCGCGCCACGGCGAGTACACGTTGCCTGAAAGACCGGATATATCCCCGTTGGAAACGCCCGAAATCGCCGTTCGAACGCCGTTTCGGTCGTATCTTACCGGAGGTAGACGACGTTTCCCATGCCGCGTCGCCTGCGTTCGAGGAGGTCTTTGCTCTCCAGGGTGTCGAGCGTGCGGCTGACCGTCGCCTTGGAGAAGTCCGTCCCGGCGACGATCTCCGTCTGCGGGAGGACACCGTCGGCGTCGAGCACGGTCTCGTAGACGGCCCGTTCGTTGGTCGAGAGTCGCTTCGCGGTCTCCTCGATCTCCTCCCGGCGCGTCTCGACCAGGTCGTCGCTCGGTTCGGGTCCGGACGACCGCTCGGGAGCGGTCGAATCGGTGGCGGCCGAACCGTTCCCGTCGGGCGACGTGGTCGCGGCGCTGGCCGCCGACCCGACCGCGTCGGGGGTCGAACTGTCGCCGACGAGGAGGTACGTGCCGCTCGCGCCCAGTAGCGCGGCGGCGGCGGCGACGACCGCGACGTCCTCGGTGGTGAAATACGTCCCGAGTTCGGAGACGGTCGTCCCGTTCTCGCCGACGGAGACGACGACCGGGGAGGGGGTGATGAGCTGCACTGCGAGGACCACCGCGGCGGCGACGAACGCCACCGCCGCGGCGAGTTGGCGTCGCTGGAGGGGCGGCATACGTTCCCGGCCATCCTCCGCGGTCCCCTAATGCCATCGGTTCGTTTCTCCGCGGAACGGCGGTGAAACGTCGACGAAACGCGTTTCGAAGCGCTTTCACCCGAACGCTGATGAGGGCTTTCAGACAACTGTCGACCGATGACCGACATCCGACTACGGGCGCTGGCGCTGGTCGCGCTCGCCGTGCTCGGCGGCGGCGCCGGCTACGCCGGGACCGTGCTGGGCGTCGGCGGCTCGCTCACCGAACAGGCACCGGCAGGGGAGTTCCGCGTCTCGGACGGCGGCGTCAGCGTCTCGGGGACCAACGGGACCGTCACCGTCGTCGAGAACATGACCGGGGTCACGGCCGTCGAGATGCGTGCGACCGACGGCCGGCTGGCCGTCGAAACGACCGATCGAGTGCTCTCCCCGGCGGATCGCGACCGCGCGAAGACGGTCGCGCGAACCGACGACCGGGTCCGCCAGCGGCTCGCCGAGTTAGGCGAGTACGAACTCACCGTCGAACCGATCTACGGGATCAGCGCCGACCGGGTCAGGTCGACGAACGTCTCCGTCGACGGGAACTGGACCGTGACCGCGGACAACGGGACCGAGGCGGGCGGTGCCAGGACGTTCGAGGTCCGGAACGCGACGGTCGAAACCCGGGACGGCTCGGTGACCGTCAGCGAGCAGTCGTACGACGGTCACGTCGAGGTCGCGGCCCGGAACGCGACCGGTGCGGTGGCGTTCGAAGCGCAGATCGACCTCGAGACCGACGAAGTGGTCGTCGTCACCGAGTGACCGTCGGAACTGCGCCGCGTCTCACCGGTGTTCGGCGGTCACTCGGAGCCTCGCAGCTCACGGCTCCCGCCGGTCGCTCACTCCGAATCTCGCAACTCTCGCACTCGCTCGACGTTCCACGCGAAGCTCTTGCCGTTCTCGGTCGGGGTTTCGAGCACGAGCGGCACGTCCAGCAGGTCGTCGTGATTCAGGAACGCGGCCATTCCGTCCTCGCCGATCTCGCCCTCGCCGACGTGGGCGTGTTCGTCCTTGTTGGTCCCGCAGGCGTGTTTCGAGTCGTTGAGGTGGATGCAGTCGAGGTGCTCCAGCCCGACCACGTCGTCGAACTCCGCGACGGTGTCGGCGACGCCCTCCGGCGTCGAGAGGTCGTAGCCCGCGGCGAAGGCGTGAGCGGTGTCGAGACAGACGTCCAGATCCTGGACCGAGCGGTCGAGCACTTCGGCGAGGTGCTCGAAGTCGCCGCCGAGTTTCGTCCCCGAGCCGGCGTCGGACTCGACGAGGACGGTGACACCGTCCGGAATCTCCAGTTCGTCCAGGGCGCTGGCGGCGTTGTCGAGGCCGCCGTCGACGCCGGCGCCGGTGTGGGCGCCGAGGTGGACGTTGACGTACGGGATGTCGAGCTTCTCGGCGGCGTCGACCTCCTTCTGCATCGAGTCGACCGACTTCTCGCGCAGGTCGTCTTTCGGGGTACAGAGGTTGACGAGATACGAGGAGTGGATGACCCACGGTCCGAGGTTGTGCTCGTCGGCGAGGTCGCGGAACTCGGCGGCCTCGTCGTCGCCGATGTTGGGGTCCTGCCAGACCTGCGGCGAGTGGGAGAAGATCTGGCCGCAGTTGCCGCCGATCTCGAGCTGTTCGTCGACGGCGTTGGGGACGCCGCCCGCGATCGATGTGTGTGCGCCGACACGGGTCATGGCCGACCGCAGGGAGTCGACCGGCAAAGTCGTATCGGACCGCCGCGACCGTCGAGCGTCCCGCGCCAGGCGGGGACCGCGGTCGCGACCCCGGGGCGTCGGTCAGACGCGCGTCCGTCCTCCGCGACCGTCGTCGTACGCGTACACGAGTGCCAGGAACAACAGCGTGGCCAGCGCCCAGGCGAGGACACCGAGGAGAATCGCCCACAGGAGCATACCGCGACGAACGAGGTCCCGACGGATTGTTATCCACCCCTTGACCGCGGTCAGGCGATCGTTTCGTCGTCACAAGGGGTCGCTAGAACGGGATCGGGCCGACGGGGTGGAACGGGAGACCGGTGGGGCGCGGTCGCGCGAGCGGCGGTCAGACCACGTCGCCGCGGACGGTCGCGCCCTCCTGCTCGGCGCGATAGGCGCGGACGGCGTCGGCGGCCTCCTCGGCCACGTCGGGCTCGGCGCCGAGCATCTCGAGGGCGCCAGACAGCGTCGGGAGGACGAACTCGCCGTCGCGCAGCTTCTCGAAGGCGTCCTCGCTCCGGCGACCGTCGACCCAGAGGCAGGCGCCGCGGGGGTCGAGGATGTTCTCGTAGTCGCCGGTTGCCAGTGCCCCCTCCAGGCGCTGGGTGACGTTGTCGTCGAAGGAGGCGTTGCAGACCTCGAGGTGGACGGGCTCGTCGTCGTCGACGAGGTGAGCGGCGAGACACTTCTCGGGGGCGGCGTAGCCGTTGGCGTTGGTGCGGACGTGCTCGGTGTGCGCGGCGGCCCAGTCGGCGCGGACCGTCTCGCCGATGCCGTCGACGCCCAGCGCCAGCTCTTCGGGGTCGGTGTCGCTGTCGTCGCCGCCGACGAGGATGTCCTTGGTGAGGTAGACGTCGAGGCGCTCGACGGGGTCGAGGCCGAGCGTCACGTCGCCGAAGACCCAGATCTCCCGGACCGGGACGGGCATGCGGTCCGCTTCGACGCTGGCGACGAGGTCCTCGACGCGGGCGACGGCCTCCTCGCGCGAGAGGTCTGTCATCGACGCGAGGTAGCCGCCGGAGGGGCAAAACGGTTTCTCGACGTCGGCGCGTCGCCGCCGGTGTCGGCGCCGCCAGCGTCTCGCGTCGGAGGCCGGCCGCAGCTATCAGTGACCGATCTCGGAGGCGCGCAGTTTTATGCGGCTCGTCGGAAAAGGGTAAGCGATGCGACTTCGGACGCGGTTCGCTCTGGCGCTGGTGCTGGTCGCGCTGGTGCTGTCGGCCACGTCGCTGGTGGGATTCGTCCTCTATCGGGACGCGGTCGTCGCCCAGGAGCGGACCGAACTGGCCCACTCGGCCGAGTCCGTGGCGACCCAGCTCGACGCCGTGCTCGCCGAACGCGAGCGACAGGTCGAGCTCTGGGGGTCGTCGCCGTCCCTGGTCGATCACGGTTCGCCCTCGCAGGAGGCGCGGTTGCGCTCGTTCGTGCACACCACGGAGTTCAGCGGCGCTTCCGTGATCGCGGCCAACGGGACGATGACGGGACTGTACTCGACGGGGCTCACGCCGACCGCCCGCGAGCGTGTCGTCGGGCAGCGGTTCGACGACCGAACGTACTTCAGGCGGGCGATGGCGGGCGAGACGTACGTCAGCGACCCGGTCAGGGCCGAGACGGGCAACCTCATCGTGACGGTGAGCACGCCGTTGCGCCGGTCCGGTGAGACCGTCGGAACGTTCAACGGAGCGTTCCACCTCGAACGGGGGGACCTGGCATCGATCGTGCGGGCGAACACCGGGCCGACTCAGGGGACCCGGATCGCGGCGAACGGGACGACGCTGTACGCGGCCGGGCCGGTCGCAGGGACGGACGCTGGCGCGGACGCCGACCTGATCGTGGCGAACGAACGTGTCGAGGGGACTGGCTGGACGGTCTCGGCGACGACGACGCGGGCGGCCTTCGAGTCGCGGCTGTGGACCGCGACGGCCGCTCAGGCCGGGGCCTTCGGGCTGGTGTTGCTGTCGATCGCCGCGCTCGGTCTCTGGCTCTACCGGGAGTTCGTGGGGAACATCGAGCGGCTCCACGGGGGCTTCGCCTCGCTGTCCGACGGCGATTACGGGTCGACCGTCTCGCTGACGGGCGCGACCGAGTGGACCGAACTCGAGTGGCGGTTCAACGACCTGAGCGAGGTACTCGCCCAGCGGCGCACCGAGGTGCTGGTCCTCAACCGCGTGTTGCGCCACAATCTCCGCAACGCGATGACCGTCGTCGTCGGCAACGCCGACCGCATCGCCGAGCGCACCGACGACGAGACGACCGCGGCGGAAGCGGACCGCATCCGCCGGCGCGGCGAGTCGCTGCTGGACCTGGCCGACCACGCCCGCGCCATCGAGTCGTCGCTGGGCGCCCGCCCGGACGAGGCGGCGACCCGTGGAGCCGGTGCCGTCGTCGAAGACGTGGCGACGACGCTCCGCGAAGAGTTCCCGCACGCGGACGTGCGAGCGCCGGCTCCCGAAGAACCGGTCGCGGTCCCCAACGGCGACCTGCTGCTGGTGGCGCTCGACGAACTCGCGCGCAACGCGATCGCGCACAACGAGGCACCCACGCCCACGGTCGAGATCGAGGCGGCGGTCGACGACGGCACGGTGACGTTCACGGTCGCCGACGACGGTCCGGGGATGCCCGCCGTCGAGCGGCGCGTCCTCACCGATAGCTTCGTCGAGACGCCCACTCAGCACGGGGCGGGACTTGGCCTCTGGCTGGTCACCTGGCTCGTCCACTGGTGCGACGGCGAGCTGTCCGTCACCGTCGACGGCGGGACGACCGTCACCGTCGTCGTCCCCACCGAACCCGCCGACGGGCCGACCGCCGAGTGACCGGCGAACCGGGTGCCCGCCGAACGCGGGAGTCTCTGCGTCTGGGCCCCGACGGGGGTGAGCCGGGAACGAAACCCTGAGGACCGTCGCCCCGGTAGGTCGGGGCGATGGACTGCGACAAGTGCGGCGAGTCGGCGGTGATGCACGCCGCCTACTCGGGGCTGCACCTCTGTGAGGAGCACCTCTGTCGGACCGTCGAGACCCGGGTCCGCCGCCGCGTCCGCGAGGACAACCTGATCCCTCGCTCGGCGACGCCCGACGACCCCGAGACCTGGGTGATCGGGCTCTCCGGCGGGAAGGACTCGGTCGTCCTCACCGAGATCCTCCACGACACCTTCCACGAGGACCCTCGGATCGACCTCGTCGCGCTGTCGATCCACGAGGGGATCGAGGGCTACCGCGACGAGTCGATCGACGCCTGCGAGGAACTGACGACCGACCTCGACCTGCGCCACGAGGTCGTCTCCTACGCCGAGGAGTTCGGCGTCCGGATGGACGACGTGGTCGAGGAGGACCCCGAGGGAATGGCCGCCTGCGCCTACTGCGGCGTCTTCCGCCGCGACGCTCTCGAACGCTACGCCGAGACGCTCGGCGCGGACAAGCTGCTGACCGGTCACAACTTAGACGACGAAGCCCAGACCGCGCTGATGAACGTCTTCGAGGGTGACGTCGAGCAGATGGCCAGTCACTACGACGCGTCGCTGGGGCCGTTCCCCGAGGAGGACCGACACGGCGACCCCGTCGACCCGCCGGCGGACCCGACCGAGCGCCCGCGCCACGCACAGGACCACCACGTCCCACGGGCCAAACCGCTGCGGGACGTGCCCGAGAAGGAGGTGGCGCTGTACGCCCACCTGCGGGACCTGCCCGCGCACATCACGGAGTGTCCCCACGCCGAGGAGGCCTATCGCGGGGAGGTCCAGGAGCTACTGCTCGAGATGGAGGACAACCATCCGGGGACGCGCCACTCGATCATGGCCGGCTACGAGCAGTTCGCGGCGCTGGCGGCGTCGGCGTTCGGCGGGGCCAAGGCGCCCGACTACGGCGAGTGCGAGCGCTGCGGCGCGCCGACCGGCCGACAGATCTGTCGGAAGTGCGACCTCTTGGACGCGCTCGAAGCGGTCTGAGCGCGTTCTCTCGCGTCACGCCACCTCGCCGCTGGCGCTCGTATCGTCACTGTCCCCGACGTCTGACAGCGTGTGACGAGTCGCACAGCTCGACCGTCGGACGGCTATCCGCGAGTCGGTCGGCGTCGTCACTGGCCGGTCGAAAACGGAAAGAGAGAGCGGGTCGAGCGGGCCCCTGGAACCAGTGGAGGGGTCTCCAGTGGGGAGTCGACCCGGGAGCCGCAAGCGGTCAGTCCGGGCGGATGACGTCCAGCCCGTTGTTCTTCTCGAGGTTGTCGCGACCGCCGTCGGTGTGGCCGTAGTCGGGCTCGCCGCCCGAGTTCCCGCCGGCACCGCCGTGGCCGCCACCGCCGCCCATGCCGCCCGAATCGCCGAACTCGGTGTCGACGTTCTGGCTGGCGTCGAAGGTCGAGTCGTCCACGTCGTCGAGCGCCTGCCGGGACTTGTCGGCCTGCTTCTGGGTCGTCGGACCGAGGACCTGCGCGGACTTGACGCCGGTCATGATGGCCATGACCCGAACCTTGCCCTTGTACTCCTCCTCGATGCGGGCGCCCCAGATGACGTTGGCGCTCGCGTCGAGGCGCTCGGTGATGTTCTGCGCGATGCCCTCGGCCTCTTTCAGCGCGAGGTCCGGGCCGCCGGTGATGTGGACGAGGCCGCCGGTGGCCCCGCGGTAGTCCACGTCGAGCAGCGGATGGTTCATCGCGTCTTTCACCACTTCCTCGGTCTTGTTCTTGTCCTGAGTCTCGCCGACGAGCATCACCGCGACGCCGCCCTGGTTCATGATGGCGGTCATGTCGGCGTAGTCCAGGTTGATGAGCGAGGGCTGGGTGATCGTCTCCGAGATGCCCTTGACCGTCTCGGCGATGATCTGGTCCATCACGGAGAAGGCCTTGCCGATGGGCAGGTTCGGGACGTAGTCCAGCAGGCGATTGTTGTCCAGCACGATGATGGAGTCCGCCTCGCTGCGGAGGGTCTCCAGCCCCTTCTCGGCCTTGACCGTGCGGGCGCGCTCGACGTTGAACGGCGTCGAGACCATGCCGACGACGATGGCGCCCTGGTCTTTGGCGATGTTCGAGACGACCGGCGCCGCGCCGGTCCCCGTCCCGCCGCCCATACCGGCGGTGACGAAGACGAGGTCGGCGTCGCCCAGGACTTCCTCGATGGTACCCTGGGCCATCTCGGTGGCGCGCTTGCCCATCTCGGGGTCGCCACCGGCGCCGAGTCCGGAGGTCAGCGACTTGCCGACCAGGATCTTCGTGTCGGCCTCGATCATCTGGAGGTGCTGCTTGTCGGTGTTGATGGCGACGGTGTCGGCACCGTCGACGCCGATGTTGTACAGGCGATTGACGGTGTTGTTGCCCGCGCCACCGCAACCGACGATGACGATCCGGGGGTCACCGAACCCGTCGCCCTCCTGCTCCTCCATCTGCTGCTGTTCGGCCTCGTCGCGTTCGAGGGCTTCCTTGACGATGTCCTGCATCGGTCAGGCCCTCTGGAAGCTGCGCCGCTTGCGCTTTTCCGAGGGGCGCTCCTTGCTCCCGTCCTGCTCGTTCAGTTTCTCGCGGACGGCCGCCCGGATGGCCTCGCTCCGGTTGGGGTACTCCCCCGTTTCGACCATTCGCTCGACCTCTTCGATCTGCTGCTTCGGAATCCGTAGTGTCACACGCTCCATGTTTGTTGTTCCCCTTTGGGTAAGACGGCAGCCGTGGACGCGGTCGCCCGTTCGTCTTACACGGCGACTTCGAACTCCCATCCGACGTAATCGCACGAAGGCGCGGGTCACACGTCCGCGCCGCGGCCCGTGTAAGACGACCGTCTTACGCAGGAATTACATCTGGGTGTAGGGTTATAAAGGTAACGGCGATCGTCATACACTCACCCGTTTACGCCGTTTAAGCGATTCTCTGGTGCGTTTACGGCGTTTTCAGGATTGGTCGAGCACGTCGGCAGCGGGGGTTCGACGGCCGCAACTGGGACAGAAGCCCCAGTCGGACCGGAGCTCGTCCCCGCAGTCACAGAAGACGCGGTGGGACGCCTTCTCCCCACAGTTCGGGCAGTAAACGTGCCCAGCGGAGACGGTTTCGCCGCATTTGGCGCACGAGTGGTCCGGGTCGTCGGGCGTGTTTTCACCCGTGTCCGCGCCCGTCTTACGACCGGGATCGGTGCCGGACGCCTCGGCGGTCGGGGTCGGTGACGCCTCCGTCTCCGACCGAGTAGATGCGGCGTTTTCGCCGTCTAGAGCGATGTTTACGTTGATGTCCTGGGGTTGGCTCGGCGTAAACACGCCGTCGAGGCGGTCGGCGACGATGGCGTCGACGCGCTCGGCGATGAGGTCGTCGATGGACTCGCTCGTGTCCGACGCGTCGGCGGTCGGCGTCGATTCGGTCGCTGTCGCGCTCGGTCGCGTGTCCGACGCCTCGCCCAGATACTCCCGCAGGGCCTCCCGCATGATCTCGCTCTTCGAGGCGTCGAACCCCTCGAGTCGCTCGATGAGATCGTCGTCCGCGCGGAAGGTTATCTTACTCATCCGACTCGTCGTAGTGGTCGTCTTCTGGGTATTTCAATCTTCCCGCAGTGTCTGACGCGTGTCTGTCGCCGGCGGTGTGGCTGGGTCCCTCTCTCACCCTCGACGCGAGTCAAAACGGTTAAGTCCGACTCGGCGGCTACCTGCAAGTACGCCCGCCCTTAGCTCAGACTGGTAGAGCAGTCGACTGTAGATCGACTTGCCCCCCGTTCAAATCGGGGAGGGCGGATACTTCTCGCGGCGCTCACTCGCGAGCGCCGCGTGTGTCTTCACCCGAGCCGGTTTGAGCACGAGAGTCGCACGCCCGCGCAGGCGAGCGGAACGAGCCGAGCGGGACCGTCTCTCATCTGTTCAAATCGGGGAGGGCGGACTCGTTTTCGAGCCGAACCGTGGTCGACTGGCGAGCGACGTCGCTTCGAGTGCAATCGGGGTCGACTCACGCGGCGTCAGAGGGCTTATGACGGACCAGTCCCGAGTTCCCTGAGGCTGGCACGCGCTAGCCCGTGACAGTGTCCCGGTCGTCGCGCGTCCGACCCCCGACCCCTTCCACAGACGCGCTGGCGAGTTCCGGTTGCCCAGGGTCCGGGACACCCCGCTTTCACTCGCCGGCGCCCATCGCCTGTGTGACGTGTGTGACGGTGACGAGTCCGAGCCCGCCGACGAGGTTGCCGGCGGTGACGACGGCGGTCATCGCGGCGAGCGTGGGGAGTCCGACGGTCGCGCCCAGCAGCGCCCCGAGGACGACGTGGATCACGGAGACGACCACGTGTTCGAACGGGCCGAGCGCGAGCAGGAAGCCGACGGCGTAGGCCAGTGCCAGGCGGCTCCCGTCGCTCCGGACGGCGACGAGGAGAAAAGACAGGAGGCTCACGAGGGTGCCGCCGGCGACGGCGCGGGCGAACCACGCGGCGGTCGTCCGGCCGGCGATATCGACCGCCGTCGTTCGGAGGACGGCCGTCGAGGCGGGCGGGATCGCCCCGTCGACGGCGAAGACCAGTGACATGAAGCAACCGCCGAGGAGATTGAACGCCAGCGTGCCGACCCAGAGTCGGCCCAGGGCGGGGGCAGCCGAGAATCCGGGGCGTTCGACGGCGGCCGCGGCCGGGTCGGAGAAGTTCTCGTTGAACAGCTCGGTCCGGCCGGCGACGAGGAAGACGACACCGAGGCCGAACGCGAGCGCGCCCGCGACCCTGGCGGCGTGGCCGAAGACGGGCTCCGTGAACGCCTCGACGATCCCGAGTGCGACGTGGCCGAAGACGACGGTGAAGCCGGCGATGAAACTCGTCGACACGAGTTCGAGGGTCGGCTGGTCGAGCCGGCGGTCGCCCTCCGCGACGGCTCGGTCGAAGATCGCGCGGGGGGTCGGCTGCTCGGCCACGACTTCGGTTGGACTCCCGGTGACAAAAGCCGCTGGCCGGCCATCGAATGGGAGGGGGCGTCGGGTGGCCGCGGGCGAAGGTGCCAGTCACCGGTCGAGGGTCGGGGGGCGGCATTCGCCGCCGGGTGTAAACCCCTGGGGCCACAACTCCACGTATGGACGAGATCGAACTCGGCCAGGCGACGATCGTCTACGACGACCCCGAAGAGGGCACGACCGAGGTCACGGTCGACAACGAGGAGGTCGTCTACGCCCGGGACCACTGGATGCTCAAGTCCGGGACCGACGACGACGGCAACGACCTCATGAAACAGATCCCCCGCGACCGGGTCCACTCCGTCGAGCGCAACGTCGAGCGCTTCGAGGACGAGGCCTCGACGGTCCGCAACCGCGTCGAGTCGTTCGCCAGCGAGATGCGCGAGCGGCTCCCGGTCGGCGGCGACGGCGAGCACCGCCCCGGCGACGGCCGCGGGAGCGACGACGGGCCGACGCGCGTCCCGGTGACCGAGGCCGACGACCGCGACGACGCCGACGAGGAGTAAGCGACGGTCCGCCCCCGCGAACCGCTCGTCGGGCCCGCGCCAGCGGGGCCGAGCGGGCGCCGGAAGGCCGTCGACGAAAACACGGCTCAAAGTGGCTGTAGAGCCGGACCGGAGCGTTTTCGCCGGGTGTAAACTATCCTCGCTCTTTTTATTGTGAGCGGCCCTGCCGATAGTGTGGTCACGATGGGCGTCTTGGAACGGGCCAAACGCGCTTCAGGGCTGTCGAAGCCCGAGGCGTTACCGTATCTGTGTCTCGGGTGCGAGACGCAGTTCGATATCCAGTATCACACCTGCCCGGTCTGTGGGAAGTACGACATCCGACGGGCCAAGTGGGTGAACGCGGACGGGGACCGTCGCTGACGGCGGTCGTCCGGGCGCCTCGCCGACAGCCCAGGCCTGCCCGAAGCCGAGCGCACGGCCCACGACCCATGTGACCCGGGGCCGAATCGGCCCGCACACCCCTTTATCTATGACGACCGCTCGCCGAGCGACGGCGTCGACGGTCGGTCGCTCCTTTAGCTCGCACTCGCAGCCCGCGGTCCCGGAACGCGAGCGCGCTGAACAGTCCGTATCGTTCAAGGTGTGGCGGTTCGACGGGGGGTGCGTGGCAGTCTCGTTCGACCTGTTCGGTACGCTCGTCGCCGTCTCCCGCCCCGCCGACCCCGCGGAGGCCGTCGCCGCTCAGCTCCGCGAGCGCGGGGTCGCCGTCCCGGAGAACTGGGCGGCGGTCTACCGCGAGCCGCAGGTCTCCCTCCAGGACGGGTCGGAACTCGCGCTGTCGGACCACGTCGGACACGCGCTCGCGAACCGCGGGGTCGACGCCGACGCGGAGACGGTCGCGACGGCCGTCCGCGGGGCGTTCGACGGCCCGGTGAAGACCCGCGAGGGCGCCCAAGCGGCCGTCGAAGCCGCTGCCGAGCGCGGCCCCGTCGGGGTCTGCTCGAACTGCAGCGTCGACGGGCTCGTCGAGCGGACACTCGAACGGTCGCGCCTCGACGCCGACCGGTTCGACGCGGTCGTCGCGAGCGTCGACTGCGGGTGGCGCAAGCCCGACCGCCGCGCGTTCGACGCCATCGCGCGCGGGCTGGACGTCACGGTCGACGACCTGGTCCACGTCGGCGACGACCCCGCGACCGACGGCGGCGCCGGCGACGCGGGCGCGCGGAGCGTCCTCCTGACCGACATCGACCTGACGGATCTGCCGGCGCGACTGGAGGCGATGGAGTGTCGCTGAGCACGGTCGCGGTCGGGCTGGCGCTCGCGCTCGACGCGGCGGTCGGTGAACCGCCGACGCGAGTCCATCCCGTCGCCTGGTTCGGCCGGCTGGTCGGGCACCTGGATCGGGCGTGGGCCCGCCCGCGAGCGGCGGGCGCGCTCGGGACCGTCGCGCTCCCGCTCGCCGCCGCGGTGGCCGTCGGCGGAGTCGTGGCCGCGGCGGGCGCCTGGCGGCCGCTCGCGGGCGCCGTCGCCGGCGGGGTCGCGCTGTTTCTGACGACGAGTCTCCGTCGGCTGCTGTCGGTCGCCCGTGAGGTGACGGCGCTGACGGGGACGGACATCGACGCCGCCCGCTCGGAACTGCGCGCGCTCGCCGGCCGGGACGCGTCGGCGCTGTCGGCCGACGAGGTGCGGAGCGCGGTCGTCGAGAGCGTCGCCGAGAACCTCGCCGACGGGCTGGTCGCGCCGCTGGGCGCGTTCGCGGCGCTGGCGGTCGCCGTCGGCGTCGTGGTGCCGTCGGGAGCGGAGTCCGTTCCGGCCGGTGTCGACCCGGCGGTCGCGGCGCTCGCGTTCGGCGCGGCGGGGGCGGCGTGGGTCAAGGCGGTGAACACGATGGATTCGATGCTGGGCTATCGCTCGAAACCCGTCGGGTGGGCGCCGGCGCGGCTGGACGACGTCGTGATGTGGGTCCCAGCGCGGGTCGGCGCGGTCCTGATCGCCGCGGCGACCCTGTCGCCGGGCTCGCTGGTCGCCGCGCGGCGCTGGCTCGACCGCGTCCCCTCACCGAACTCCGGGTGGCCGATGGGGACGATCGCCGCGGCGATCGACGTGCGACTCGTCAAACCCGGAGCGTACGACATCAACGCCGACGCGCCGTTGCCGACGGTCGAAGACGCCGAACGGGCGGTTCGGCGGGTAGGGCTGGCGGGCCTGGCGACGTACGTGGGTGCAGGCCTGGCGACGTACGTCGGTGCGGGGGTGTTCACGTGGGCCTGAGGGAGGTCCCGACGGCGGTCCGCGGTGCGCTGGGCTTCCTCTCGCGGCTCCCGGTGGGCCGCGACGAGCGCGCCTGGGAGGCGTTTCGGACGGCGCCGTGGACGCTGCCAATCGCGGGGTACCTGCTCGGCGGGCTCGCCGCCGTTCCGATCGCGGTCGCGCTCCTCGCGCCCGTGCCAGCGGTCACGGTCGGGCTCGCGTATCTCGGCGCCGTGGTCGCGCTGACGGGGATCAACCACTTCGACGGCGTGGCCGACCTCGGCGACGGGGCGGTCGTCCACGGCGACGCCGAGCGCCGGCGCGAGGTGATGGCCGACACAGTTCTGGGCGTCGGCGGCACGCTCGCGCTCCTGACGGTGGTCGCCGGGCTCGCGCTCGCTGGGGTCGGACTCGCCGCGCTGCCGGTCGCGGCGGCGGTCGGGCTAGTCGTCGCCGCGGAGGTCGCGGCCAAGGCGGCGATGGCGACGCTGGTCGCGCTGGGCTCGGCGGCCCACGACGGCATGGGCGCGGCGGTCGCCGACGAGACGCCGCCCCGCGGGCTCGTCGCTCCGCTCGCGCTCGCCGTCCCCACCGTCGCGCTGACGGGCTCGTCGCTCGCGGCCCTGGCGGCGCTCGCGAGCGGCGTGGTGGTCGCCCTCGCGTTGCTGTGGTGGGCCCGCGGACGGCTGGGCGGCGTGACCGGCGACGTGGTCGGCGGGGCGAACGAACTCGCGCGGGTGGTCGCGCTCCACGCGGGACTGGTAGTCTGGCGCGCCGACCTCGCTGTGCCGGCGGGCCTCGGAGAGTCAGTGAGACTCGCGGTGCCGGTGGGGCTTGCGGTGCCGGTGGGGCTCGGGGAGGTGGTCGCGTGGACGCCCTGGTGATCTGCGGCGGGAAGGGCACGCGGCTCGACTACGAGGGGGAAAAGCCCCTGTTTCCCGTCGACGGCGAGCCGATGGTCGACCGGGTGCTGGCGGCGCTGGCCGACAGCCGAGTCGACCGGGTGTACGCCGTCGTCTCGCCCCACGCACCCGAGACCGCGGCCCACGTCGACTGTCCGACCGTCGAGGCGCCCGGCGAGGGGTACGTCGCGGACCTGCAATACGCCCTGGCCGACGAGCGAGTCACCGAGCCGGTGCTGACGGTCGCGGCGGACCTGCCGCTGCTGGACGCCGAGGCGGTCGACGGCGTCCTCGACGCCCACGAGTCGGGGTCGTTGACCGTCGCGGCGCCGACGTTCCTCAAGAGTGCGCTCGGTGTGAGCGTCGACACCACGTTCGTCCACGAGGGCGAGGAGCTCGCCCCCGCGGGTGTCAACGTCGTCGGCGACGGCCCCGACCGGACGCTCGTCCGCGACGACGCGCGGCTGGCGGTCAACGTCAACCGCTGCGAGGACGCCGAAGTGGCCGAACGCCTGCTGTAACCCCATCAGCACTGCTGGATTCGCCCGTCCGCGACGGGGTCGGGACCGGGCGACACGCGGCCCGCCGTCTCCGCTCGAACCGTGGCCTCGGTCGAGACGTAGTACGTCACCGTGTAGGGCCCGCGCGAGCCTTCCTCGAAGACGCGGTCGTACGCCAGCCTGACGACCGCCCAGCCGTCGCCTCCGTCGAGCGGTTCGGCCGTCGCCTCGGCCAGCGTCACCTCGGGGAAGTCGTGTGCGGGGACCCCGGTCAGCCCGTCCGGCGTCCGTGGACCGATGTCGTACAGCGCCTGATACGCGAGGTAGTACCGCTCGTACGCCCGGGCGTAGGCGACCGCCGACTCCGGGGTCGGGTCGGCCGGTCGCTCGGGTGTCGGCTGCGGTGTGGTGCCCGTGTACCCGGCGAACTCGTCGGTCACGCACTCCTCGGCCAGGGCCGCGACGTCGTCGGAGGTCGGCGCACGCGAGCCGGTCGCCGTGTCGGTATCGTCGGTGGGCGCCGCGACCGGGTCGGCCGCCGTAGCGGTGTCGCTGCGCGGTCGTTCTCGCGTCTCCGTCGGTCCGTCGTCGGCGTCGGACGAGGTGAGACAGCCGCCGGCCGTCACGGCGAGTCCGAGCGACGCCGCGGCGAGCACCGACCGTCTGGAGGTCATGGCGACGGTGACGACCGGATCGAGTAAGTGTCTTGTCACCACGGTCGCGTGGACAATCCTCATTGCCCTCCCGGTCGAAATCTCGGTATGTCACTCGACGCCGAGGTACCCGACCCGCCGACGCTCGACGACCCCGAGTTCCCGGGCGACTACGACGCCGTCGAAGCGGTTGCCGACCGAACGGGCGAGGACGGGCGCCGCGACGCGCTCGCGGAGTTCCTCGCCGAGGGCGCCTGGGAGGACGGCTTCGTCGAGTGGACCGACCACACCTACCTGGACGCCGACCAGTTCGAGGCGGCCCGCGCGCTGGGGCTCGTCGACGCCCTCGATTTCTACTGGAACGAAGCCGCCGGCGACGTGGGGTATCGTGCGCCGGAACTCGCCGACGACCTCCCCGAGCCGTGGGGCGACCGGCTGGCGCGGAGCGACCGCGCGGACATCGAGGAGGCGCTGGACGAACTCGGTCGGACCGTCAGCGAGGTGCTGGAGAACCGGTACGTCGAGCGCGGTTCCGAGGCGTTCGGCTACATCTGGGAGTGACGGGACGACGGAGCGACCCGAGGGGCCCTCGCGGGGGTCGCGAGGGCCTGTGAAAGCGGTCTGTCGCGTCGGCCGCGGCCGGAGCGGGAGCTTCTTGTCGCCGCTGGCCGACCCCTCGGTATGGACAACGAGGCGGTCGCGCGGCTCGCGGGGTCAGGAGTGGTCCACGGCAGCAGCGACGACCCCGACGTGCTCGATTTCAGCGCGAACGTCAACCCGGCGGTGCCCGACGGCGTCGCCGAGACCTACGCGGACGCGCTCGACGACTCGCGGACCTACCCCCCCGAGGACTACCCCGAGTATCGTCACGCCGCGGCTCGCTACGTGGACTGCGACGCCGACGCGGTGATCCCGACGCCGGGCGGACTGGCGGCTATCCGGCTGGCCGTCGCGGTGACCGTCGACCCGGGCGACCGGGCGCTCGTGCCCGCGCCGAGCTTCGGCGAGTACGAACGCGAGGTCGAGCTACAGGGCGGCGAGCCCGTGGCGGTCGCCCACGACGCCGTGCTCGACCGCGACCCGGGCGAGTTCGCGCTCGCGATCCTCTGCAACCCGAACAACCCGACCGGTGACGCCTACGAGCCGGCGGCGCTGGCCGAGTTCGCCGAGCGCTGTCGCGCGGCGGAGACGCCGCTGCTCGTCGACGAGGCGTTTCTGGGATTCACGGACCGGCCGTCGCTGGCCGGCGAACCGGAGGTGGTCGTCGCGCGGTCGCTGACGAAGCTGTTCGGGCTGCCGGGGTTGCGTGCGGGGTTCGCCGTCGCGACGGGCGAGCTGGGCGAGCGGGTCCGGACGGCGGCGATCACCTGGGGGCTGGGGTGGCCCGCGGCCGCGGTGGGCGCCCACTGCATGGACAGCCCGGGCTTCGTCGCGGAGACGCGCGACCGCGTGACGAGCGAGCGCGAGCGCCTCCGTCGGGCCTTCGACGCCGATCCGCGCTTTTCGGTGTATCGGCCCGACCCACCGATGGCGGACGAGAGTGCGCCGTTCCTCCTGCTCGATTGCGGGAGCGAAGCGGGCGTCGAGGAGCTGCTCGCACGGGCGCGAGCGGCGGATATCGAACTCCGGGACGCCCGCTCGTTCTCGGGGCTCGACACGCACGTCCGCGTCGCGGTCCGGGCACCCGCCGAGCACGACCGGCTGCTGGGGGCGCTCGATGTTCGAGAGTGAGATATCGGCGGACGTGCTGCGCGTGTGCCGGCCGGATACCCGCTGGCTCTCGACGGGGTTTTCGGGCGGATACGAGACTGCCGACGCCGCGTACAACTGCACGGTCCCCGAGGGGTTCGACCGGACGGATCTCTCCGCCTACGTCGCCGAACGGCGGGAGAAGGCGGGATTTCTCGACGCCGGTCCGGCGATGTTGACGGGCGTCGACCTGCGACACGCGCGGCGCGCTCGGCTGGACGGCGTCGAGGCGGTCGCGACCGCGGGTGTCTCGAACCCGGCGGCGCTACCGATGGGCGACGGCGTCGAAGCCGCGACCGAGTCGGAGGGCGTGGCGGCGGGGACGGCGGACTCCGCGACGGGCTCGGCCGAAGACGACCCGCCGCGGCCGGGGACGGTCAACCTCGTCGTCGGGACGACGCGGGCGCTCTCCGACGGCGCGCTCGCGACGCTGCTGGCGACGGTCGTCGAGGCGAAGACAGCGACGATGCTCGCGAAGACGAGCTTCACCGGGACGACCTCGGACGCAGTGGTAGTCGGGTCGGACCCGTCGGGCGAGCCCGCGGCGTTCGCCGGGAGCGCGACGCCGGTGGGGCGAGCCGCGCGGGTCTGCGTGCGCGACGCGGTCCGAGCGAGTCTCGCGGCGCGGTACGACGGCGAGAGTGCCGACGACGTTCCGGCCTCCGTCACGGCGGCCGAGTACGGCGTCCGTTCGAGCGGCCACGCGACCGTCTCGCGACTCGACGAGTGACCGAGCGGCGTCTTCGGCGTCGGCTCGCGGTCGGCGACGGCGTCGCGGCGAGCGTGTCGACACAGCTACAGACCCGGGAGCCGTCGCCGCGAGTATGACCGACGAGACCGACGACGCGAGCGCAGCGGCGGGCGACGACGGTACCGACAGCGCCGACCCGCTGGAACCGCGACCTATCGAGCCGGCGGCGCCCGAGGAGTTCGGACTGACGCAGGTCTGGTGGGGCGACGGGAAGGGAAAGACGACCGCGGCGCTGGGGATGGGGATGCGCGCGGCCGGCCACGGCTATCGCGTCCACGTGCTCCAGTTCATGAAGGGCGGGACCGCCAGCGTCGAGGACGTGCGCGGCGAGTACAACGCCATCGCGGCGCTACCGGGCTACTCCTACGAGAACAGCGGCCACTACGGCTGGCACCGCTTCCACGACGGCACCGACGACGACGAACACGCCGCCCGCGCGAGAGGCGGCTTCGAGCGGGCGCGAGACCTCGTCGACGCCGCCGGGGAGGCCGACCTGTCCTCGCCTCTGCCGCTCGAGGCCCCCGCCGACGACGGCGTCCACATGCTGATCCTCGACGAGATCTGCTACGCGGGCAACCGCGGGCTCGTCGACCCCGACGACGTGCGGGACCTGGTCGAGTCCAAGCCCGAGGATCTGGAACTCGTCCTGACCGGCGGCCACGAGCGCCCCGAGTTCGTCACGGCGGTCGCGGACCTGGTGACGAACGTTCGCAAGGAAGCCCACCCGCTCGAGTCGGGGCACAGCGCGCGCAAGGGAACCGAGTACTGACTCGGTCGGCGCGGGGGCCCCGTCGGCGAGTCGCCGGTCCGCCGGCGCCGCTCACGCGAGTTCGTACCGGTCGAACGTGCGAACGGCGTACCGATAGGACAGGGCGGGCAGGAGCAACAGCACCACGAGCGCCACCGCGCTGACGGTGTAGAGCGTGCTCGGCGCCAGCGACACCTGTGTCGAGAGGGCGAACGAGGCGAGCCCGCCGATCAGCGTCGCGCCGAGCGTTCGGGCGCCCTCGAGACCGACGAAGACGGCGGCGACGGCCGTCAGAACGACGTGTGCGCTGAAGAGCGCGAACGCCCAAGGGCTCGGGACCACGGTCTCCATCGAGCGGGTGATATTCGTCGCCTCGAAGCGGGGGAAGGCGGTCCCGATGCCGACCGACAGGCCGGCGGCGACGACCATCGCGACCGGCGAGAGGCCGACGAGGATCGCCGTCTTCCCGGTCCCGACCGGACTCAAGACGGCGGTGACGGCGACGAGCGCGGTTCCGACCGGGACGACGACGACCAGTCCCGCGAGGACGTGGGCGAGGACGAACGTGCGGCCGGTCACCTTCGAGAGCAGCGTTGGGCCGAGCACCGACCCCTGGTCGCCCAGCGGGTTGAGCGTGAAGACGACGCCGCCGGCCCAGGCGACGAACACGAGCAGGGCGTAGGGCAGATACACCGGGATCTCCCCGGTCTGGATGATCTCGACGAACGCGCCCGTCCCGAAGAAGAGGGGGTAGGCCGCGTACATCAGCTTGAGCGGCGCGCGGGCGGCGCGACGCCACGAGAGGACGACCAGCGCCGCAGTCGGTCGATCGACGACGGTCTCGACGCGGCGGGTCAGCCAGTCCTCTCCTGCGGCGTCGGTCGCGGCGTCGCCGTCGGTCGGGACGTCGGTGCCGGTCGCCGCGGGCGCGGGTTCGTCGTCGGTCTCGCCGGCCAGCGCGGGGTCGGCGAACCAGTGACGGTCGGCGATCCGACTGCCGGCGGCGAGGGCCGCGGCGACGAAGACGACCGAGGCGGCGACGACGGCGGCCGCCCGCGTGGCGTCGAAGCCGAGGCCGGGCAGGCCGAGCAGGCCCAGGTCGGCGTACCAGCCGACCGGCGAGGCGGCCATCGGTTCGAAGAGGCTCCCGACGACGCGGTTGAGCGACCCGCTGACGATCGACGCCATGTAAGCGACGAAGACGAGCGCGATCAGCCCGGTCTTGTGCTCGGCGACGAACGGGAAGCGGGTGACGACGTGGCGGAGTCCGAGGCCGAGCGCGCAGGCGGTCGCGACGGCCGTCGCACCGGCGACGGCCAGCGCGAGCGGGACGCCGGCCGCCGGCCAGAGCGTCTCGGCCCCGAGTGCGAGTCCTGCACCTGCGCCGGCGGCGGGCAACAGCGTCCAGGCCAGCAGGTAGACGAACTCGCTGGCGACGAGGCCGAGGTACGCCTCGGCCGTGGGGACGACCGTCAGGACGCCTTCGGCGTTGGTGAGCGTGCCGCGCTGGCCGACCACGCGGACGCCGAAGATGACGACGGCGATCACCCACACGACGCCGAAGACGCCGCGGGCCGCGGTCAGCGCGCCCTCGCCCGAGAGGTCCAACGACCCCGAGGCGAGCGCTCGTCCGAGTGCGCGGCCGCCGTAGACGCCGCCGGCGGTGAGCCCGAGCGTCAGCAGGGCGAACAGCCCGATAGAGACGACCGAGGCCACCCTGCTGTCCGGCGCGGTACGCTTGCGGACCATCCGGCGCACGTCGATACGAGTCAGTCGGAGGCTGTGGGCGACGTTCATGGCTGGGAGTCCGGCGTCGTCGTGCTCGCTTCCGGGGCGGTCGCCCCTTCGCTATGGTCGGTCGTCACTTCGAGGAACACGTCCTCCAGCGACCCGGCTTGGCCGCGCTCGGCGCGCTGTTTGAGCCCGTCGGGCGCACCCTCGGCGACCAGGTCACCGTGATGGAGCACCCCGACCCTGTCGGAGAGCTCGTCGACCACCGGCAAGATGTGCGTCGAGAGGAAGACGGTCGTCTCCCCGCCCGAAAGCTCGGCGATGAGGTCCTTGACGGTGCGGGCGGCTCGCGGGTCCAGCCCGTTAGTCGGCTCGTCGAGAAAGAGCACGGGCGGTTCGTGCAGTACCGTCGCGATCAGGCCGACTTTCTTTCGCATCCCCGTCGAGAAACCTTCGAGCCGGCGGTCGGCTTCCTCGGCCAGCGAGAAGCGGTCGAGGTAGCGGTCGATGCGGTCGCGGGCTCGCTCGCGGGGCAGGTCGTGGAGGGCGGCGACGTGACGTAGCTGCTCGCGGGCGGTCAGCTCGTCGAACAGCGGCGGCTCCTCGGGGAGGTAGCCCACGACGGAGATCAGCTCTCGCCGGTCGGTCACGTCGACGCCCATCACGCGGGCCGACCCGCTCGTGGGTCGGGTGAGCGTCGTCAGCATCCGCATCGTCGTCGTCTTCCCGGAGCCGTTCGGCCCGAGGAAGCCGTACACCTCGCCCTGCTCGATCGACAGGTCGAGGCCGTCGACCGCGAGCACGTCGCCGAACCGTTTCGTCAACTCGTTCGTCTCGATCGCAGGGCCGTCTGGGGGACGTTCAGGGACCATACCGGCCCTTTCACGCGTCTCACCCTTATTTGATCGGTCGAAATGGGCGTCCGGGACCGCCGAACCGGCCGGGGAGGGTCGTGACCGACCGACGGACTGTGTGCGTTCGCGGTGGCTGTACCGTGCGGTGCAGGTGCGGTAGCGGTGTGGGTACGGTGCGGGTGCGGTAGCGGTGTGGGTACGGTGCGGGTGCGGTGCGGGTGCGGTGCGGGTGCGGGTGCGGTAGCGGTCGGCGCGCGCTGTCGCGACTCTCGTGGCGCGACAGCGTCGCGCGAGGGATGAGCATTGCAGCTTGCGAGAAGCGCAAGCGGCTGGGGAGGTGTGAGGGCGTCTGTGGTGCTGTGCGGGACGGTCGCGGTCCTGACGTCCTCGTGAGCGGAGCGAACGAGGGCTCAGGAGAGCTTGCTCTCCTGGTGGACTGAACGGGCGAGGCGCGCTCGCGCTCGTGCAGTCGCCTGAGCGACCGCGAGCGGGTCGAGGGCGAACGGGAGACTACTCGGACAGTTCGGCCCGGAGACAGAGCGACCGCGGCGGTCGGTCGAGCAGTGTCGACACCGCTTCGGCCAGTTCGTCGTCCAGCCGCTCGGTCAGGTCGGGCTCGCGCAGGCCGCTGAGCGCGAAGCCGGCGTCGAACAGCGGGCCGGTGAGGTCGTCGAGCGGCCGTCGGTGGAAGGTGGTGGGATCCGCTCCGCCGTGTCCGTCCGACGCGTTCTCGGGCACCTCACCGCCCCAGTAGAGATCGTAGCGCTCGGTGTCGGCGTACGTCGGTGGATGCGAGTCGGCGTCGGCATCGACGGCCGGGCGAGCGTCGAGGCCGTCGATGGCTCGGGTGTCGGGGTAGGACTCCTCACGGACGACGAGGTACTCGTGGAACGGGTGGTGGGTCGACAGGACGACCGAGCCGCCGGGGCGGACGAGGCGGGCGAACGCCGCGGCGACCGCTTCGAGGTCGGGGACGTGCGAGAGCACGTGCTGGCAGAGGACGAGGTCGAAGTCGTCGTCGGCGAGGGAGTCGAGGCCCTCGGCGAGGTCGGCGCGGTGAAACTCGACGCGGTCGCGGTCGCCGTAGCGCTCGCGCGCAGTGTCGATCATTCCGTCGCTCGCGTCGACGCCGACCACGTCGGCGCCGCGGTCGGCGAGCGCGGCCGCGTGGGTGCCGTCGCCACAGCCCGCGTCGAGCACGCGACGGCCGTCGAGGTTGGGCAGCAGTTCGTCGATGGTGGGCCAGAGTATCTGGGCGCGCCACGGCGCCTCGGCGTAGTCGTGCCAGTCGTCGGCGAGGGCGTCGTAGTGGTCGTCGGACATGGCGTCGATGTCTGCACTCGGATGGACGGCGTCGTCACTTCAGTGATTCGACCGTTCGATCTACCGTGCGTCGAGCGGGAGCGGACGCCTGGCAGCGTCAGAGAAAGCCACAGGACGGATCCTTCTCGGGAGGGGATGCACTCGTCGCGAATACCATATCGGTGATCCGGATCCACAGCGCGTAGGTCGTGTCCCGATACCGAAGATACGCTGACTCTCCGAATCGGTCGGCGAACGAGTGGATCGCGTCCGGAAGCTCGGGACAGGCGTGATACAACCCCTCCTCGATAGCGGTCTGTACGATCTCCTGTTCGCTCTCCGGGAGCGCCTCGTACCGAACCGCCGTGTCATCCTGGGGCCGGGACGCGGGTTCGGCTCTCACCACCGCATCGTCGGGCATCCCGGAACCGAGACAGCCCGGCGTAGCGAGCGCGGATGCCCCGAGGAGCCCCAATAGTCTGCGCCGGTTCACGATCCGTTCTGCAACTCGGGCCGGGAAGTGTCTTGTCCGTACCGAGTGTCCGTCTGTCGCGGCCACGATGCCCGGCGTGGCGGTACCCGTCGAACCGATCGGTCGAGCCCGGCCAGTATTTACCGCTCGGCGCCGAACCGACGAGCGACCCCGGATGGCACGGACGATCCTGATCGCCGGAACGGCCAGCCACGTGGGCAAGAGTACCGTCGCCGCCGGGCTGTGTCGGCTCCTCGCGGATCGGGGCGTCGACGTCGCCCCGTTCAAGGCCCAGAACATGAGCAACAACGCCCGCGCGGTGCCGAGGGCGGCGGCCGTCACGGACGACGAGTCCGATACCGCGTTCGGCGAGATCGGCGTCTCGCAGTACGTCCAGGCGCGGGCGGCACGCGTCCCGGCGACGACGGACCACAACCCCGTCCTGCTCAAGCCACGGGGCGACGGCGAGTCACAGCTCGTCCTCGACGGGGAAGCGGTCGCCCACTACGAGGCCGGCGAGTACTACGAGGACCACTGGGAGCGCGCCCGCGAGACCGCCCGCCGCGCCCACGAGCGACTCGTGGCCGACCACGAGGTGGTCGTCGCCGAAGGGGCGGGGTCGATCGCCGAGCCGAACCTACGCGACCGCGACCTGGCGAACATCGAGACGGCGCGCTTCGCCGACGCCGAGATCCTCCTGACGGTCGACATCGAACGCGGGGGCGCGTTCGCCAGCCTCGTGGGGACGGTCGAACTGCTCCCCGACGACGTGGGCGAGCGGGTCGCGGGCGCGGTCCTCACGAAGTTCCGCGGCGACGCGTCGCTGCTCGACCCCGCCATCGAGGAGGTCGAAGAGCGAACGGGCGTCCCCGTTTTGGGCGTGATCCCCCACGACGATCCCGGCCTGCCCGCCGAGGACAGCGTCGACCTCCCCGCCGAGAGTGAGCGGGCGGTGCGGGGCCACGACGACGGCGTCCCCGACGACCGGGCGGTCACTGTCGCGGTCCCGCGACTCCCGCGGATCTCCAATTTCACCGATCTCGAGCCGCTCGTCTCCGAACCGGGCGTCCGCGTCGTCTACCTGCCCCTCGATGCCGACCTGGACGACCCTGGCGCGCTCGACGCGGGTACCGGCCGCGGCGCCGACGCGGTGGTCGTCCCGGGGACGAAGAACACGGTCGACGACCTGCGGGCGCTCCGGGCGGCGGGCTTCCCCGAGCGACTCCGCGCGTTCGACGGCCCGGTCGTCGGCCTCTGTGGCGGCTACCAGCTGCTCGGCGAGCGGATCACGAACGCGGGGATCGAGAGCACCGACGACGTCGATACCCTCGAAGGTATCGGGCTGATACCGGTCGAGACGCGCTTCTCGCCGGACAAACGGGTCGAACGGACGACGCGGCGGATCGACGGCGTCGGACCGCTCGCGGGCGCCGCGGGTGCGGTCTCGGGCTACGAGATCCACATGGGCGAGACGCGTCCGCTCGGGGGCAGCGAACCCGCCACTGTCGAACGACCGTTCCCCGACGCCGGGGCCGGCGCGGCGACCGATCGGGTGCTGGGGACGTATCTGCACGGACTGTTCGAAAACGAGGCCGCTCGGGACGCGTTCGTGACCGGCGTCTTTTCCCACGCAGGTGTCGAACGAGCGAGGACCGACTCGACGGGGATATCACCGTACGACCGGGCGGCCGACCTGGTCGCGGGCCTGGGGAGGGAGGCGCTGGTCGATGGCCTCGGTCTGCGTGCGCTCGACGGCGGCTCGCTCCGGTAGACTGACTGGGCCGGCGGCCGTGGGTCGCCTATGTCGCTCCCCTCCGTCGAGGACGCCCGCGCGTGGATCGGCGCTCGGTCGGCCCGAGCGATCGCGCTCCGAATCGCCGCGGCCGTCGCCGTCCTCGCGCTCGCGGGCGGACTGGCGTTCTACGCGTATTTCGGGGTCTTCGCGCACCACGCTCCCGAGGAGGTTCGGGAGTCGGTCCGGGCGAACGAGAACGTGACCGTGACCGAGGACTACGGCGGGTTCGTCGTCTCGGACGCCGACCCCGAGGTCGAACGCCTCGGCGTGGTGTTTTACCCCGGCGGGCGGGTCGCGCCCGACGCGTATCTCCCGACGGCGGCTCGACTCGCCGAACGCGCGAACGTCACCGTCGTCGTTCCGAAGATGCGGGCGAATCTCGCGGTGTTCTCGATCGGTCGGGCCGACGCGGTCCTCGCGGGCGAAGGGAACGTCTCGCGGTGGGTCGTCGGCGGGCACTCGCTGGGTGGTGCGATGGCGTGTCGGTACGCCGGGAGCCATCCCGACGCCGTCGACGGCCTGTTGCTCGTCGGTGCCTACTGCGACCAGCCCGTCCGTGGTCTGCCCGCGCTGACGGTCGTCGGGACGCGCGATTCGGTACTCGATCGCGAGCAGTTCGCCGACAGCCGCGCGAACCTGCCCGCCGACGCGACGGTCGAACGCATCGAAGGGATGAACCACTCCCAGGCGGGGTCCTACGGCGGCCAGCGCGGCGACAGATCCGCGCGGATCGGGACCGACGACGCCCACCGTCGGGTCGCGACGGCCGTCACCCAGTGGCTCTGTGACGAGTTCGACCACTGCGGGGTCGGCCGAGACGGCAGTGCTCGCGACGCCCTCTCGCCAAGCGCCACTCTGCGCTGATATCGACCGTCTCGGCCGCCGTCCGATTCGTGTCGTCGGTCGCGGTCAGCTCGACGCTGTCGGTATCCGACGAGCCGTACTCGCGAGAGGCCTCCCACCCCTCGGCGTCTCTCCCGTCACCGAAGTCCCTGGTGAGGGCGGCGTGGTCACCGTCCGCGCCGATGCGCCACACGGTCGTCTACCTGTCGTTCACACGAACGTTTTTAAGCCAGGGGGAACCACCCCGATGTGATGGTCGAGGCGTTCGCGGTCGCCAGCGGGAAAGGGGGGACCGGAAAGACCACGAGCACGCTCGCGCTGGGGATGGCCCTGGCCGAGGAGCACGACGTGACGGTCGTCGACGCCGACATGGGGATGGCGAACCTGCTCTTTCACACCGGCCTGGCGGAGGTGGAGACGACGCTGCACGACGTGCTCGTCGCGGGCGGCGCGCCGGTCGACGCGGCCGTCTACGAGCGCCACGGTATGGACGTGGTGCCCTGCGGGACGAACCTCGCCGACTTCGAGGCGGCCGACCCCGCGCGTCTGCGCGAGGTGGTCGCGACGCTGGCCGCCGACACGGACGTACTCCTGCTCGACTCGGCGGCCACGCTCTCCTCTCGTGCCGCGGTCCTCCCGGTCGTGCTGGCCGACCGGGTCGTGGTCGTCCTCGAACCGACGATCCCCGCGCTGTCGGACGGGCTGAAGGTCCAGGAGTACGCCACCTCCTACGGGACCGACACGGCCGGGATCCTCTTCAACAAGGTACGGGACGCTGACGCGATCGAGCGCATCGCACCGAAGGCCGAGCGGTACTTCGAAGGGCCGACGCTGGCGACGGTGCCGGCCAGCGACCGGGTGCGAGCGGCCCGCCGGAGCGGCCGGCCGCTGCTCGCCCACGCGCCCGACGCCGAGGCCGCCCGCGCCTACCGCGAGGCCGCGGCGACGCTTTCGATCCGCGACCGTGATTCGGGAGCGGTCGCGGACCGGTTCCGCAGCGCGGTCCTCCCCGAGTCACCATGAAGCTGCCCGAGGGGCGACTCGTCCGGTCGCGGGTCGTCGAAGACCCACGGACCGTCCTCGTCGACGCGCTCGACCGCGAACTCACGGGTTACGCGGTCTTCGAACCGCAGGACGCGCTCCTGCTCGAAGCCAGCGGTCGCGGCGTCGTCACCTTCCGCGGCGGCGTCCCGGTCGTCGCCTACCACACCGGGACCGACCGCGCCGGACCGCCGGCGCTCGCGGATCTGGCCGCCGAGGGACCGTACCGCATCCGACTGTTCGCCCTGGCTCCGGCCGACCTCGAAGCCGTCCACGACCGGTCGACCTTCCGGGTCCCGCCCGGGATGGCCGCCGAACGACTCGCCGGCGACCCGGCGCTGGCAGACCGGACGCGCGCGGCAGCGCCGCCCGACCGGCTGGCCGGCGCCACGGAGTCGGCGGCCGGCGGGGTCGAGAGCGAGACTGACGACGCGGACGGCGTCGACGAGCGCCAGCCGGGGGCGGTCGAGGCGTTCCTCGACGACGCCGAGAAGATCGAGGCGATCCGCGAGCAGGCCCGCGCGGAAGCCGCCGAGCGGGCCGACGAGTGGGGATTCGACGAGGTGGGCTGAGCCCTCCTCGACGTCGAGGCGGCTACCCCCGTCAGTCCAGTCGGAAGGTCTCCAGGTTCTTCGGGGCGACGGTTCGCATGCCGAACTCCTCGTAGAGCGCCGAGGAGAGGTGGTCGGTCGAGGCCTCGTCGCCGTGGACGCAGAGGACCCGTTCGGGGCGAGGGTTCATCGTCTGGACGAACGTCTCCAGGCCCTGGCGGTCGGCGTGGCCGGAGAAGCCGTCGACGGTCTCGACGCCCATGTTCAGGGCGACTCGGTCGGCGCCGCGGCCGGCGGTGTCGTTCATCGAGATCTCGTCGCGGCCCTGCTGGATCTGACGGCCCAGCGTCCCTTCGGCCTGGTAGCCGACGAACACGAGCGTGCTCTCGGGGTCGCCGCCGAGCAGTCGGAGCCAGGACATGATGGGACCGCCGGTGATCATCCCCGAGGTCGTCAGGACGATCGCGGGTTCGTCGTCGGCGACGTCCCGGCGCATCTCCTCGCCGCCGTCGACCTGCCGGAACTGGTCGGCGAGGAACGGGTTGTCGTCCTCGTAGAGGATCCGTTCGCGGAGCCGCTCGCGGAGGTGGTCGGGGTAGGCTGCGTGGATCGCCGTCGCCTCGCGGATCATCCCGTCGAGGTACACCGGCATCGTCGGGATCCGGTCCTCGCGCATCGCCTCCTCGAGCACGAGCATGAGTTCCTGCGAGCGCCCGACCGCGAACGCGGGGATGAGGATCTTCCCGCCTTTCGCGTGGGCCTCGTTGATCACCGTCTCGAGCTTGCGCTCGGAGTCTTCCTGGTCGGTCTGGTAGTCGTCACGGCTCCCGTAGGTCGACTCCAGCACCAGGGTCTCGACCCGGGGGAAGTCGTTGACGGCGCCGTCGAGCAGGCGGGTGTCGCGGTAGTGGATGTCCCCGGAGAAGGCGACGTTGTAGAACCCCTCGCCGACGTGGAAGTGGGAGACGGCCGATCCGAGGATGTGACCGGCGTTGTGCATCGTCAGCTTCACGTCGGGAGCGATGTCCGTGACGTTGCCGTACTCGACGGGGATCGTGTGTTTGAGCGCCTTGCGGACCATCGCGCTGTCGTAGGGCGGGGTCCGCCCCTCCTTCGAGGCGACGTCGAGGTAGTCCAGTTGCAGCAAGCCCATCAGGTCCCGGGTCGGTTCGGTGCAGTAGATGGGCCCGTCGTAGCCGTACTTGAACAGGATCGGGATGAGCGCCGAGTGGTCGAGGTGGGCGTGGGTGAGCACGACGGCGTCGATCGAATCGGGGCCGGCCGCGAGCGCCTCGGGCGCCTGGAGGTACGGGACCTCCCCTTCGGCGCCGGGCTTGTCGCCGCAGTCGATCAGGACTCGCGTCTCGGGCGTCGACAGCAGGAAGGAGGCGCGGCCGACCTCGCGACAGCAGCCCAGCGTCGTGATGCGGACCCACTCGTCGTCGGCCGTCGTCGGACTGTGGATCTTCCGGCCGACGTCCTCGAGGATCGTCCGTCGCTCGTCCCGTTCCTGTTTGAGGAAGTTACGGACGTTCGAGACGGTCGAGGACTCGATCGGGGGCGTTCGGACGACCTCGGGCGTCCAGCCGACCGCCGCCCGGATCTCCTCGAGCGTCTCGCCGTGGCGGCCGATGACCATCCCGGGCTTCTCGGCCTCGACGAGCACTTCGCCGGTCGAACTGTCGAAATCGAGCGACTGGACTCCGGCGTCGTCCGGGATCGTGTTACGGATCGTCCCCTCGGCTTCGCGCTCGGGGACGAGCGCGTCCGCGGTCGGGCGAACCGTGATGCGTTTCTTGAACGTGCTCGCCAGCTTCGGCACGAGCCGGTCGCGCTCGGCGAACGTCTCGACGTCGGGCGAGTAGATGACCAGGTCCGGCCCCTCGAACTGGACGCTCGATATCTCGATGTCGTCGGGTGTCTCTTCGTCGATCTGCGCGTGGATCTCGTCGATCGAATCGTGTGTCGTTTTCATGCGTTTCCTTCGAATCGGGCGACGCGCCGCGAGAACCGTCGAAAAACCCGACGGCTATCGGGTCGATACCTACACTCAGTCCGGGCGCGAGTAAGAATCTTTGCTTCCGGACCGAGCGAAATCGGACCCGGTTCCCACGAGTGGTGGATTCGAGTGATAAAATTTAATAATTATAGGCGATTGTGTTGTTATATGAGCGTCGTAAGCGTCTCGATGCCGGAGGAACTGCTCGAACGGATCGACCAGTTCGCGGACGACCACGGCTACACCGGCCGGAGCGAAGTGGTGCGGGAGGCCAGTCGGAACCTCCTCGGTGAGTTCGAGGACAGGAAACTGGAGGGCCGCGAGCTGATGGGGGTCATCACTGTGGTCTTCGACTACGAGACGACGACCGTCGAGGAGAAGATGATGCACCTGCGCCACGAACACGAGGACCTGGTCGCCTCGAACTTCCACAGCCACGTCGGCGGCCACCACTGTATGGAGCTGTTCATCCTCGAAGGGTCGCTCGAGGACATCTCGACGTTCGTCGGCAAGATCCGGGCGACGAAGGACACGCTCACGGTCGACTACTCGGTGTTGCCCGTCGACGACTTCGGTCCGCTCGCCGACATCGACTGAGACCGTTCCGTCGCCGTTCGTCGAATCCGAACCGGTGGGAGCGACGACTGGGCGCCGGTACCCGTGCCACGGTCCGGGGAGCCCTGGCCGAGCGGGCTCGGCGACGCGGCGGTTACCACGACGTGGGAACGAGCGGTAGGCTCAAACCCCTCGGCCGCTGTCGTCCGCCCATGACCGGAGCGACGCTGTACGACCGGCTCGGCGGGCGCGAGGGGATCGAGGCGGTCGTCGACGAGTTCTACGACCGACTGCTCGCCGACGACGAACTCGGGCCGTTCTTCGAGGATTCGGACTTGGAGATGCTGCGGCGGACGCAGACGGACTTCCTCTGTGAGGCCGCGGGCGGGCCGGAGACCTACGACGCGGCGCCGGTCCGAGAGGCCCACCTCCACGTCCCGTTCACGGAGAGCCACATCCAGCGGGCGATCGATATCCTAGAGGGGACGCTCGCGGCGTTCGACGTGCCCGACGACGACGCCGACAAAGTGGTCCAGGCGATCGCGGCCTACGAGGCAGACCTCCTGGCGACGCCGACCGACGACGCCGGTGAGTGAGCGGCCCGCTCGGGTTCGGCGGTGCGGTCGGCCGCGGCGTCGGCGCCCTCGCCGGTCCCGCGACCGCGACCGCGACGCGTCAGTCGTCGGGTCGCCGGGCGAGCCGCGTCTCGGCCGCTCGGACCGGTCGGATCGCCGTTTCACCGGAGCCGGCCCGCTGGATAGCGGTCTCGCCGTCGTCAGCCCGTTGGATAGCGGTCTCGCCGTCGTCAGCCCGTCGGATAGCGGTCTCGCCGGGGTCGACCCGTCGGATGGCCGTCGGGGTCGGTCGACTCGGCGCAGGGACGCCCCGCAGTCGGTGGTCCGCGGCGGCGTGACGCGAGGGGTCGTCCGGATCGATGCGCCGGTCGCAGTCGAGACAGTACCAGTGGTCGGTCATGGGGTCTGGTGGTCGCGGGTCCCGGTCGTGGCTGATGGTCGACGTCACGGGCGATCACTCGCGGGCCGTCCGTCGACGCCACCGCTCGCGGACGGCCGTGCCCGGGCGCGCGAACGCCGTTCGATGGTCACTCGGTGCTCGACGCCCTGCTCGCGTCTGTGGGCGCGTTCCTCGGACAGCGCCGCCGCGACCGAGGGCGCCTCGGCGGAGAACGAGCACGTCTCGCAGTCGACGCTGAACCGCGCCATCGCTCCGCTCAGTCGCTCCCGACCGCCGACCGCGACAGGTCGACGGCTCCGTCGAAAGCGGTCGGTTCGGACGACTCGCCGGCGAACTCGACGGCGAATCCCTCCTCGCCCATCGTCACCACCGCGCCGTCGAAGCGCAGCTCGTAGACGTTCTTGGGCCGGCAGTCCTCCGGTAGCCGGTTTTTCTCCGCGACGAGCTCCGCCTCCTGGAGGCGGTTGACCTTCCGGTAGGCCGTCGACAGCGGGATGTCACACTCCTCGGACAGCTCCGGGATGGTCTTGGCCTCCGCGCGGACGGCGTCGAGGATCGTCTTGCAGTCCTCGTCACCTACCGCGTCCAGAAACGCCCGGTCTCTACACTCTGACATCTGTGTCTAGCCCTTGACCGCGGGGGAGCATAGCCGATCGACCTAGTCGACTAGTACACGAAAATCGACCCTATACGAGAGACGCTAGTCGACTAGTGTCGAGAAAAGTTTGCATCTGTGGGCGGGGCGTCCTCGGCGTCGACGAGGAGTTCGAGGATCTTCCGGGTGCCCTCGCGGACGTGGCGGTAGAAGGTCGGCGAGGCGATGTCGAGCACGTCGGCGAGTTCCTCGCCGGTGGAGTGGCGCGGTGAGGCGAAGAAACCGGCGTGGTACGCGAGCGCGAGCGCCTCTCGCTGGCGGTCGGTCAGCTGTTCCTCGACGGCGGTGCGAGTCAGTTCGACGGTCCGCACGTTCCGGTCGCGGGTCCGTTTGGCGGTGAAGACTGTGTCCTCACCGGCGGCCTCGACCGCGGTGATGAGCGACTCGACGTCCGAGCGGGGCGCGATCTCACAGCGGACCGTCGCGACCTCGCCGGTCGTCTCGAAGGTGCGGACGGTCGCCCCGTGCTCGACCAGGGCGGCGACGGGGTCGGCGCCGCCGGTCACCTCTACGACGCCCGTCTCGCCGTGGGCTTCGACGACCCTGGCCCCGGCCACGTCGTCGCGCTCGGCGAGCGCCTCGGCGACCGGTTCGGGCCGGGCGCCGTCGACGGCGACGTAGGCGACGTGCCCCGCGGCGGCCGGTGCGACGCCGTTCAGCGAGAGCCGACAGTCCAGCTCGCCCGCGACAGCGGCGGTCGGTGAGTCCCGGGCGCCGACCGCGAACTCCAGCTCGACGACGGTGTCGGTGTGGAGCAGCTGGCGGTTCTCGGCGGCGTTGATGGCGTGGCCGACCCGCTCGCCGAGCTCGGCCAGCAGTCCCCGCTCGTACTCGTCGAAGGCGTCGGGCCGCGCCGAGTAGACGGTGAGCACCCCGAGCACGGACTCCCCGTAGACCGCGGGGACCACCGCCTGGGACTGGAACCCGTGGGACAGCGCGCGCTCGCGGCGCGGACCGCCGGTCGGCGCCGTCGTGAGGTCCCGTACGGCCTGGACCTCGCCGTCGGCGACCGCGCGGCGGTAGAGGTCGTCCACACCTCCCTTCTCGACCCCGTCGCCCCCCACTCCTCCGTCGGGATCGCCGCCCAGTCCGAGGTCGAGCCCCTCGACGAAGTCGTCCTCGACGCCGGCCCACCCGCGGGGTGCGATCTCGTCGGCCGCCGCGTTGTAGTCGCCGATCCACGCCGCGAGGTACGCCTCCGACGCGGCCAGCCCCTCGCAGGCGCCGCGGTCGACGGCTTCGCGGGTGTCGGCGCGCGCGAGTTCACGGTTGATCGGGCGCAGACTCTCGATGATCTGTTTGATCCGCCGCAGGGAGTTGCGCTGGCTGCGTAGCTCGCGCTCGCGGCGCTTCTGGTCGGTGATCTCGTCGTTGATGGCGACGAACCGTTCGATGTCGCCCGAGCCGTCGACGATCGGTGCGATCGTCTGGTTGACGACGTAGACCTCGCCGGACCTACGGCGATTGTACACCTCGTCGGTCCAGATCTCGCCGTCGAGGATCGTCTCCCAGAGGTCGACGAAGAAGCCGTCGTCGTGCTCGCCCGAGTTGAGGATCGAGGGGTCGGCGCCGACCGCCTCCGCGGCGGGGTAGCCCGTCACTCGCTCGAAGGTTGGGTTGACGTACTCGATGGTACCGTCGGTGTCGGTGACGTAGACGGAGTGGCCGGCCTGCTCGACGGCCTTCCGGAAGGTGCGCAAGTCCTCTTCGGCGCGCTTGCTCGCCATCAGTGCGCCCAGATCGGCGGCCACGTCGGTGACGGCCTCGACCAGTTCCTCGTCGGCGGCCCGCCGTTCCCGGAGGCAGAACGTCAACACGGCCACGACGCCGTCCTCGGTCTCGATCGGGACGCCGAGCGCCGCCTGGAGGCCGACCTCCTCGGCCATCGCCGTCCGGTGGAACACCGACGCCGACTCGGCGGCGGCGTCGGGGATCCACTCCGAGCTGGCGCTCGCCCAGACCCGGCCGGGTAGTCCCGCCTCGAAGGGGAACGTGACCGAGCGGCTGGTCCGCAGGAACGGCGCGAGTCGCTCCGACTCGGCGTGGCCGACCAGGTGTTCGAGGTAGTCGCCGTCGTCGGCCGGGACCCACGCCTCGCCGTAGGCCCACTGGGTGTGCGCACACACGGCTTCGAGGGTCGTCTCGACGCCCTCGCGGAAGCCGTCGGCGTCGGCGATCGCGTGGTTGACCGCCGCCAGCAACTCGCGCTCGTCGGCCAGGCGCTTGCGGTCGGTTCGGTCGCGCAGCCGCAGGTCGAACCCCGCGATACCACCGCTTGCGTCCCGCCGCGGGGTGACCGAGACGCTCGCCCAGAACTCGCTCCCGTCGCGGCGCAGTCGCCACCCCTCCGTCTCGCCCGTTCCCCCGTTGGGCGCGCTGGCGAGCGTCTCCTCGGGGTCGGCCACGGCGTCGTCGGGGTACAGAAGCGACAGGTCCGCGCCGACGGCTTCGGCGGCCGACCACCCCGTGAGTGCCTCGGCGCCCGCGCTCCAGTCGGAGATTCGGGCGTCGGCGTCGAGCGCGACGCGGGCGACGCCGTCGTCGGACGGCCACTCTCCGCCCCGGCCGCCTCGGGTGAGCGTCACGACGACTCGCTCGCCGTCGGCGGGGCTGACCGTCGCGACGACACCACCGCCGACCGCGCCGGTAGTCCCGTCCGCGTCGCCGACGTCGCCGACCGCGGCGGTGTTCGCGTCGGCGCTGTCGTTCCCGTTCGCCCCCGGCGGGCGCCACGCGACCGTCCGCTCGGCGTCACCGTCGGCGACCGTCGCGACCGCCTCGACCCCGCGGTCGGGCAGGACCGACTCGACGGGGGCGCCGGTCAGCTCGCCCGGTTCGCGCCCGAGGTATCGCTCGACGCTCGCGTTCGCGAACGAGATACGCTCGTCTTCGACGACGACGACGCCCGCCCCGGTCGCGCTCGCGACGGCGTCGAGTGTCGCTCGTTCGCTCGCGGCGTCGACCGCGTACCCCTGGCGGTCCCGTTCACCCGTCTCCGGCTGCGACCCGTTGCCCGTCACGTTGGCGGAAGCTACGTCGCGAGCGTGCAAAAACGTAGGCCACGGATCGGGGGTGTCGAAGGGTCACGAGTCCGCTGTTCTCATCGAGCTGTAACTACCGAAACGTAACTACGTCGGTGTGAGGTACCATTCGTCAGGGCGACTCCGATGACACAGCATCCCGACCACGACGTCGAACTGTACCGCGACGACGGCGTCTACAGAGTCTTCGTCGACCTGCCGGGGTTCGACCCCGAGGAGATCGACGTCGCGTGGGTCCACCACCGGCTGACGGTCTCGGCGCGGCGGACCGGCGGCCCGGGCAGCTCGCGCGTCTTCGACCACGAGGTGAACGTCCCGCGAGCGGTGGACACCGAGGCCATCACCGCGACCTACCGGGAGGGCGTCCTCGACGTCGAACTCCCGGTCGACCCGGGCGAGAGCCCGCCGGGTCGACGGATCGAGATCGAGAAGTAACGGCGCGGGCGGGTGATTCGGGCGGCGGTCCGGCGGGCGGACCGCGACCGCGGGTCGGGACCGGAACCCGAGTCGTCAGCGACGGGCGAGCTAAACGACGGTGAACTGGTCGGCGACTTTCGTCTCGACGGTCTCGTCGTCGGCCTCGACGCTGACTTCGTAGCGGTAGGTCCCCCGTTCGGTGTCTTCGTCGGTGGCGATCTTCGACCCCCAGGTGTCGGCCGAGTAGGCCTCGTGGTCGCCCCGCCAGTTCAGTTCGAGCGGGCCGTACTCGGCGTCGGGGAACTCGACGCGGACGGCGTCGACGGCGTCGTCGCCGAGCGGGTCGCCGGTCTCGGGGTCGTAGAGGGCGACGTGGAGGCCGACCTCCATCCCGGCGGCGAACCGGCCGAGGCTGGCACAGGAGGTGGTCGTCGGTGGCGGCGTCGCGGTCGGCGACGCGGTCGGCGTCGGGGTCTCCTCGTCCCCGTCCGGCGTCGCAGCGGAGTCGTCGGTCTCCTCGCCGGAGTCGGGGGTCGGAGTCGCCGGGCCGACGGGGTCGTCGGTGGTCGTGGTCTCGGTGGTGACCGTCGGCGTGTCGGTGTCGTCGTCGCCGGTGCCGGGGTCGGTGATGTACTGACAGCCGGAGACACTCGCCGTGGCCCAGGTCGCCGCGCCCGCCGCCATGAGTCGCCGTCTCGTCACTCGCCCGTCGCCCGTCGAGTCGGATCCGGGGTCCTCGTCCGGCGGTTCGTCCTGTTCGCCCGCGCGACCGTCGCCGTCGGCTTCGGAGGTGTCTTCGGCCATCTCGTTAGGGACTTCGGGGAGGTTCCGCTAAAACGACCGGCGTCTCTCCCAGCGAGTAGGAACTACGGAGAGGGTTTTGTCGACACCTCGTGGAGTTCGACGTGTACGATGAGCCGCGACAGCAGCTACTCGACCGAGGAAGAATCGCTCGCCGGGTCCGACGACGGCGACGACGGGGCGACCCGTAGACGCGTGCTCGCCGGCGGAGCAGCCAGCTGGGCGACCGTCGCGCTCGCCGGCTGTCCGAGCGACGGCGGCGAGACCGACACCGCCGAGCCGGCCCAGGACACGGACACCGAGGCGCCGACCGACACGCCGACGGCGACGCCCGAGCCCCAGCCGGAGAACTACGTCGTGACCGCCGAGACCGGGACCGGCTCGGTCCCCGAGGGCGCGGCGTTCGCGTCGGCGTGTTCGGCTACCCGCAGGTTCGTCCCCGGCATGCTGGCGGTGTTCTACGTCGGCATCTACGACCCCGAGACGGGCGACCAGCTCACCGACGAGGACCTCGACAGCGTCGTCGTGAACGTCGACGGCGGCCCCGAGGTAGAACTGGGTTGGGCCGGCGACGACGAGGAGAACCCCGCCCAAGAGTGGGGCGGCTCCTGGGAGCTCCCGAGTGATATCTCGACGGGCACCTACGCCTACACGGTCGAGGTCACCGACGGCGACGCGAACTTCCGGGCGGTCGGCATCCTCGAGGACGCCATCGAGGTCATCGAGTACTCCAACCCCACGAACTACGTCGTCACGACCGAGACGTTCTGGAACGGCGCGCCCGTCGAGTCCGCGGGCGGCTTCGTCGGCGGCTGCGCGCCCGAGCGGCAGTTCAGCGGCGAGATGGACGTGACCTTCTCCGTCGGGATCTACGACGGCGCCAGCGGCGACCTGATCGGTGGCGACGCGCTCGACTCGGTGACGGTGGAGTCGACCGACGGCGCCTTCGACCCCGTCGAACTGTCCTGGCAGGAGAGCGGCGAGGAGACGACCGCCCAGTGGACCGGCACGCTGGAGACGGAGTCGCTCGACCCCGGTAGTTACGGCTACGACGTGGTCGTCACCGACGGGGAGGCGAACTTCCACGACGTCGGGATCGCCTCGAACCAGTTCACCATCATCGAAGTGTAGCGACCCGCCGTCGCTCGCCGCCTTTCACCAATGAGCCACTCCGACGACACGCGACAGAGCGAGGAACCGACCGGCGACGAGCGCGGCGACGACCCGCCGTCGGACGACACCGGCGGCGAGCGCCTGGAGTTCGCCGACGCCGTCTACGTCGACGCCGCGCCCGGTGAGCTGTGGGACCACCTCTCGGACCCGGCGACGCTCACCGAGTGCGTGCCCGGCGCCGAGTCGATCGAACGACTGTCCGAGCGGCGCTACTCCGTCGAGATCACCAGGGGCGTGAGCAGGCTCACGGTCTCCCTGTCGGGCGAGGCGGAGTTCGTCGAGATGGACCCGCCGGACCACGTCGTCACGAGCGCGACCGCCTTCGACTCGACGACCGGCAGCGAGTTCGACGTGCTCGCCGCCATGGAGATCCAAGACGGCGACCGCTACGGGGCGAAACTGGCCTACACCGCCGAGGTGACCTACACCGGCGGCGCCGCCACGCTCACCCCGTCGGTGTTGCGCCCCATCGTCGAACGGGACATCGACTCCTACTTCGGGAACCTCACCGAGCTCGTCGAGAGCGAGGACTGACCGGGGTCGCGACCGCGGGCTCGCCGTGGCCGACCGGCCCGCAGTCGCCGCCGTTCGACCGACGTCTTCCCATCGAATAACAATCTACGATACCCGTTTATCCGAACGTGGGGTAGCTGCGTGTATGACGGAACAGCGTTCGGCCGACGCCGACCGAGGACGCGACGGGCGCGACGACCGGCGGCGGACCGGTCTCCCCTCGCGACGGGCGTTTCTCGCGACGGGAGCGGCGGTCTCGGCGGCGTCGCTCGTGGGGTGTCTCGCTTCGGACTCACCGGTGACCTCGACGCCCGATGTGGGCGATGGAGCGGCCGGCAGCGGGGGCGGATCGACGCCTGGCGGAACCGCGTCGGTCGCCGGCGGGACCGCGTCGGCGGCCGGCGAGCCCGAGCCGCCGTGGACGACGGAACAGCTCGCCGACTACGTCGACGACGGGGCCGAGATCACCGTCTACGCGGGGACGGGTGACTCTCAGCAGTGGTACGACCTCGTCGACGTGATCAACGACGAGTTCGGGACGACCATCGAGGCGACGGTGTTCGCCAGCGACGGCGCGGCCGTCTCCCAGCGGCTCCTCCAGGAGCGCCAGGCCGGCGAGGACACGGCCGACGTGATCAGCGGCGCGTCGAACCTCCGCGACCGGATCAAACAGAAGGGCCGCGAGGAAGGGACCGCCTACGCGAAGGAGTGGTTCGAGTGGGGGGTCGACGAGAACTTCTGGTTCGCCGACGCTCTGCCGGAAAAACGCGTGCTCCCGTTCCTGGTGTCGGGGTTCAACGGCGGCGCCGGCGTCGTCCTCCCGGTGAGCACGGACGTTTTCGAGGAACGGGGGCTGGACTACCCCGAGACGTACAACGATCTGTTCGACGACCAGTACGAGGGGCTCGAAGTGGCTTTCTCCGGCTACGTCAGCCCGGGGATGATCGGCTGGATCGCTCGCTACCACGCCGCCCAGACCGACATGGGCGAGATGGAGTGGATCCGGAGCTTGATGGATCGGTTCGAGGTGGTCGGGGTCAACTCCCACTCGGCGGGGATGCGCGAGGTCGGGACGGGCAACGCCGCGATGATGCTGTACAACTGGCCGTGGTCGGCCGCGCCGTTCGTCAAGAACGAGGATCTCGCGGTAGAGGGGATCTTCACCGACCCGGCCAAGCGCAACGCAACCGAGGGCGGCCTGAGCATCAACCGGAACGCCCCGCACCCGTGGGTCGCTCGCTACTTCGTCAGCGCGATGCTCGAAAAATCGGTCCAGCGCCGGATACTGACCGACGTGACCGACCAGGTGCCCGCCCGGACCGACCTGGATCTGTCGGGGATCGACGTCGACCCCTACACGAAGCGGCGCCTGAACGCGAACCTGTACCCGATCGGGTTCTGGGAGTCCGCCGAGTACTCCACGCTCGGCCAGGAAGCCGTCGACACCGGCATGTTCGAGCCGTAGCACGGTAGCGAGCGGGCCACGCGACTGCGATCCGCGACCGATACCCATGGACGGCACCGACCTCTCGAACGCGCACGGAGGCCAGCGATGAGCGTCCGCGACGAGGTAGCCGCCGCGCTACGGGGCGGCGTCGGCGGGCTCACGGACCGCCGGGTCTCGGCCGAGCGGCTCGTCCTCGGGACGGTCGTCGCGGGCGTCACCGTCCTGACGCTGGTGCCGCTCGTCTTTCTCCTCTGGACGAGCGTCTGGTCGGGCTACCCCGGCGAGATCGGCGGCTCGTTCACACCCGCGCACTTCCTCGCGGTGTATCGCGAGGAATTCTTCGACGTCCCGACGCTGCTGGCGAACACCCTCGTCGTCGCGGTGGGGATGACGGTCACCGGCGTCGCGCTCGGGCTGACGCTGGCCTGGCTGTTCGTGCGGACGAATCTCCCGACGAAAGGCGGCCTGGAGCTGGTGTTGCTGTCCGGGCAGGCGATCCCGGGGTACGTCTTCGGGATCATGTACATCACCGCCTACGGACCGCAGAACGGGCTCGTCTCGGTCGCCGTCGCCGACGCACTGGGGCTGGGGTCACTCTCGGTCGGTCTGTTCACCCCGTGGGGAGTCGCGTTCGTCGCGGGCGTCAACGTCGTCTCGACGGCGTATCTGCTGACGGTGCCGGCGCTGCAGGACATGGACGCGTCGTTCGAGGAGGTGAGCCGGATCCACGGGGCGAGCGTCACCGAGACGCTGCGGTCGGTCACGCTCCCGCTGGTCAAGCCGGCGCTGCTCTCGGCGGTCATCACCGTCTTCCTCTACGGCATGGGGGAGTTCGCCATCGTCTCGGTGCTGGGATCGCGCCACGGGTTCGACGTGTACTCGACGGTGATCGGCTCGGCGATCAACTCGCGGTTCCCCCCGGCCTACGGCGAGGCCGCGGCGCTTTCCTGTAGCCTGCTGCTCGCGACGGGCGTCCTCGTCTATTACTACCGGCGGGTGACGAGCCGCAAGCGGGAGTTCATGACGCTGACCGGCCGGAGCGGGCGACGGCGGACCTGGGACCTCGGGCGGTGGCGGTGGCCGATCGCCGGCGGGCTATGGACGGTCGTCACCCTGGTGTGGCTCCTGCCGATCCTCGCGCTCGCGCTCACGTCCCTGCACTCGACGTGGACGGGCCAGGTCCGGCTCTCGGGGCTCTCGCTCGAACACTACGTCACGGCGGTCACGAGCCCGGGGCTGCGCGAGGCGTTCGGCAACAGCGTCGTGGTCGCGGTCGGCGCGGCGACGGTCGGGACGGTCCTCGTCGTCGGCGCGGCCTACTACACCGAGCGGACCGACGGCCGTTTCCGCGGCGCGGTCGATTTCCTGACGCTCACGCCGCTGGCGGTGCCGGGGATCATCACCGGCGCCGGCCTGATCTTCCTGAGTCTCTGGCTCGGCAAGCTACCGGGGGTCACCCTCTACGGGACCCTCGCAATCATCGCGCTGGGCTCGGTCATCGTCTTCCTCCCCGTCTCCTCGCGTATCGCGGTCGGGAACGTCGTCCAGATCCACTCGGTGCTGGAGGAGGCCGCGCGGGTCGCCGGCGCCTCCTGGCTCCGCCAGCTCCGGGAGGTCTTCCTCCCGCTGTTCCGCAACACGGCGGTCGTCCTCTGGTTCTTCCTGGCGGTCCACGTCTTCCAGCTGCTGTCGATCCCGTGGATGACATACTCTTCTGATACGGTCGTCATCCCCGTCGAGCTGTTCCAGCTGTACATGTACGAGCCGGCGCTGTCGCTGGTCGCCGCCATCTCGACCGTGTTCATCGGGCTGACTGTCGTCTTCGTGCTCGCCATGCGGGTCTGCGGGATCACCTTCTACGAACTCGGACAGCACTGAGCTATCGCCCACGCCCGACGCTCTCCCGCCCACCGCCCCGGCACGGAGTCCCGAAGCCCCCGATTCCCACGGCGTAGAAATCTGCGGTGAGGGTTAATGTGTACGGGCGGTAACCCGACACGTGAGAGCGGCGGGCCGCCGGGCCGAGACGCCCGGTCGCCGGCCCGCCAGGGACACGACCACAGCTATGGACAGCGACACGCGACTGACGGTACGGGACTTAGAGAAGGGGTTCGGCAGCGAGTTCCACCTCTCGGGGGTCGACGTGACCGTCGGCGCCGACGAGATCGTCGCCTTGCTCGGCCCGAGCGGCTGCGGCAAGACGACGGTCCTCCGCTGTGTCGCCGGCGTCGAGACGCCCGACGGCGGCGAGATCGCCATCGACGGCGAGCCCGTCTTCGACGGGGAGCGGTCGCTGCCGCCGGAGCGACGGGACCTGGGGATGGTCTACCAGAACTACGCGATCTGGCCCCACAAGACCGTCCACGAGAACGTCGTCTTCCCGCTCGAACACGCGACTGACGTGCCCAGCGACGAGTACGACGAGCGCGTCGCGGACGTGCTCGAGCTGATGGAGATCGCAGATCTCGCCGAGTCGCCGGCGACCGACCTGAGCGGGGGCCAGCAACAGCGGACGGCGCTCGCTCGCGCGATCGTCCACGACCCCGGACTGCTGTTGCTGGACGAGCCGCTGAGCAACCTCGACAAGGAGCTTCGCAAGCACATGCGCTACGAGCTCCAGCGGCTCCAACACGAGCTCGGGCTCAGCGTGCTGTACGTGACTCACGACCAGCAGGAGGCCTTTTACCTCGCCGACCGGGTGCTCGTCATGAACGACGGGGAGGTCGTCGAGCGCGGCGAGCCCGAGGCGCTGTACCGGCGGCCCGAGTCACCGTTCACCCGGCAGTTCGTCGGCGTCCGTAACCGCTTCACCGGGCGGACGGAGTCGAACGGCGACGGCGGCCGGGTCGTCCGGACGGCGTTCGTCGACTTCCCGCTGGGCAACGTCGATTACGTCGAAAACGGCGGTGAGACCGAGGAGGTGGCGTGTTTCCTCCGACCCGACGATATCGAGATAGGCCAGTTCGCGGGCGAGGTCGACGGCCGTATCGAGCTGTCGGGGACGGTCGTCGCCGAGGGTATCATCGGCGACCGCTACGAGCTGACGGTTCGGATCGACGACACCGACGCGACGCTGGTCGTCCACACCGAGAGCAACCGGCAGTTCGACCGCGGCGACGGGATCAACCTCCAGTTCCAGCCCAAGGCCCTGCAGGTCTACGAGGCCGAGTCCTGACCGGTGGCCGGAGGACCCCGGCCGAGTCGAGTGACTCGACCGCGTCAGTTCCGTGCGACCGGAGCGTCGACGAACGGGTCGTCGAGGCCGTCCAGTTCGCGGGTCTGCCCCCGACCGTCGGCGTACGCCCGGAACGTCTCCAGTTCGGGGACGGTGCAGTCGGTGAGACCGCACTCCCGGCGTCCCCGCCGAAGGTCCGTTCCCGTTCGACGCGGGAGAGGCGCGCCCAGGTGTCTGTCGTGTGGGCGCTCGGCCACAGTCCTATCGAGTGTTTCAGGCCGTTCGAACCGCGTTCGGCCCTGCCGACCTACGCGTAGTAGTCGGTGTCGAGGTGGTCGGTCGCGAACAGGTCGTCGGCGTCGTAGCGCTCGGCGGCGACGCCCTGGTCGCGGGCGTACCCGGCGAGGGTCTCGACGGCGGTGACGTTGTCGTCGGTGAGGCCGTACTCCCAGGGGTCCTCGCCCAGCACCGCCCGCTGTTCGTCTGCGTACACGTCGGCCCACACCAGGGGCAGTTCGCGGGGTCGCTCCAGCGCCGTCAGCCCGATCTCCTTGGCGCGCTCGAAGGCGTCGTACAGCGGCTGGACGACCCACGGGTGCTCGGCCAGCACGTCGTCGCGGACGACGATCGCGTGCATGATCGGAAAGATCCCGGTCTCGCGGTAGTAGGTCTGTTCGACGCCCTTCGCGTCGTCGAACAGCCGCCGGGCGTTTTCGATCCCGGCGTCGACCGGGTGGAAGATCGCGTCGATCTCGCCGCGCTCGATCATGTCCTCTAAGAGGCCGATCGTCGAGCCCTGGTGGCCGACGTACTCGACGTCGAACCGCTCGGGTACGTCGATATCGACGATCTCCGACCCGCCGGCGACCCACTCGACCGAGCCCAGATCGAGGCCGTGGCGGTCGGCGAGGGTGCCGCGCTGCCAGATGCCCGTCGTGGTCTGCCAGTTGACGATGCCGACGCGGGCGCCCGAGAGATCCGCGACCGAGTCGATCCCGGCGCCCTCGCGGACGTACATGTACGCGTGGCGGAACTTGCGGAAGGGGAAGACCGGGATCGCGGTGAACGGGAAGCGGTCGACGTCGCGGCGGGTGGCGAGGTAGGTGCCCATCGACAGCTCGCAGGCGTCGAACTCCAGGTCCCGGACCATCCGCGAGAAGCGGACGGGGTTGGGGTAGTTGACCGCGGAGAGGTTCACGCCCTCGGGTTCGACGCGGCCGTCGCGCAGGGGCTGCGTCCAGGCGTAGGGGTGGACGGCGAGCGAGAGGTTCAGGGCCATCACTCGGTGACCTCGAAGGCCATGTGCAGCGCCGGCAGCGGCCGGACGGGGTGGTTGTCGAGATACGAGAGGTGCGGACGCACCTCGAAGACGGGTTTCTCCTCCTGCATGTCGAAGAGGCTGGGGTAGATATCGAGGAAGTGCCAGCCCGGTTCGCCGGCCGCGCGGATCCGGGCGTGGACGGTGCCCTGCTTGTCGTCGCCGGCGGTGCCACAGACGTAGCCCAGCGGCGTGTTGTCGTAGACGAAGAAGGGGGCGTTCTCGTAGATCGTCCAGCCGATCCCCGACAGCTCGATGTCGATCTCCGTGCCGACGGGGCCGCGGACGGGCGCGAACGTCTCGATGGAGGGCTGCATCATGAACCCCGTCACTGCGACCTCGCGGCCGTCGACGGCGGCGGTGATCGGCCGCGTCGACCCCTCGGCGCGGGGGACGGCGATCTCCGTCTGGAAGCCGCCCTCCGAATCGGTCTCGACGGTCGGGAGCACGTCGGGCTTGGGCTCGGGGGTGATCGGGATCCCCTTGACGCGGTGGCCCTCGTGGCGGTACCAGATCAGGTCGACCTCGGTCTCCGCGGGGAAGTCCCGGCCGGTGATGACGGCGGTCGTCCCGGCCTGGCCGGAGGGCGGGGAGATCTCCAACTCGGCCTCGGAGTCGGCGTCGATCTCGGGGTAGTGGACGCTCATCGGCTGCTCGTCGAGCAGCGGGTCGACCCAGGCGGTCCGGGGGTCGTCGTCGCGCTCGGTCACCTCGACGGTCCAGACGGACTGGCGGCCGCCCGCGACCGGGCCGTACGGCGACTGGGTGTTGTTCTGGAGGTAGGGGACGCCCTTGTAGTTGCGCCACACCTGGATCACGTGCTCGCCGGGCGGGCCGACGGCGCGGATCTCGGCGGTGGCGGTCCCGCGGTTCATCACGCCGGTCATAAAGCCGACGTTGCCGTTGTCCCAGGAGACCTGGTAGTTGTTCGTGACGACGTTCGGGCCGATGCCGTAGCCGGTGATCGTGAACGCTTCGCCCAGCGGCGCCTCCGTGCGGTCGATCTCGAAGTGGGGCGTGACGGAGAACTCGTCGCGCGCGACGACGTTGCCGTCGCCGTTCTGGACCTGGATACGGTGGGCGCCGCCGTAGTCTCTGGGGACCGTCCAGTGCTCGTCAAAGGCGCCGTCGCCGTCGGTCCTCACGGTCGCGATCTGGTCGGTCCGGGGCTGGTACTGCGGGCCGACCACCTCGTTGCCTTCCAGGACGCCCCATCGGCCCTCCGTCGAGTTCCACAGCAGTTCGTACTCCTCGTCGGCCGGGAAGTTGCGGCCCTTCAGGGTGATCTCGTCGCCGACGTACCCCTCCTGGTCGCTCAACACCAGCGTCCCGTCCGAGCCGCTGCCGCGGCGGTGGCGCTGGAGCGTCTCCTTCAGGTCGCTGGACACTCCGGATTCGTCGTCCATGTGTGTCCGTTCGCGACTCCATCGAATACGTCTGTGCCAGCTTCCACGCAGGCGGTGGACACGGCAAGAGTTAAGAGGCGAGCGGCGGCCGCGGTCGCCGGTCGCGACCGCGGCGGAAGCCGGAAACTGCGGACCGTCGAAGCCGGTCGACGTGCCCGAGTTATCCGAGGAACAGCCGGAGCTGCGGGTACCGGTCGACGATATCGAGCCGTTCGATACGGGCGTCGAGGCCGAGGATGCGGCCGGAGCCGAACGCGCCGAGGCCGAACAGGAGGAACACGTACACCATGTGGTAGTCGATGAGCAGGGCGTTGTCGAAGGGGTACGAAGCCAGCCAGTAGAACAGCATCATGGTGGCGCCCCAGAACGCGCTGAATCGGACGAACAGTCCGAGGATCAGCGCGAGGCCCACCAGCGTCAGGCCGAGCTGGTTCAGCGGCGTCAGCAGCCACGCCCAGTCGTTGGCCATCGTCGTCCACAGGCCGGTCAGCGGGTTGCCTTCGGGGATCGCGTACAGCAGGAATCCGCGGACGCTCCACTCGGGGTCGACCACCTTCGTGATCCCGGCGTAAAACAGCGTCCAGCCCATGATGAGACGCAGTCCGAACAGCGCGTAGCCGATCCACGTCTCCGAGTAGGTGAACTCAACGTCCCGACCGAACACCTGTGATTCGAGCTCTCGCGTCGCCATACACCGACGTTGCCCCAGCGGGTGGATAAGCCGTGTCGTGATTCCCAGCCGCTGGGAGCGGTCGCGTACCGTCGAAGCGACGCATTCGGCGTCTTCCCGGCACAGCACGTCGAGACCCGGCGGATCGTCTCCGGGCCGCGTGCGGCCCCTCCCCCACCGTTCCCGGCCGGCGAGAAGCCCGTCGGGGCTTGAAGACAGTTTCCGTGGTAGATCCGCACACGGCCGGGGACCGATCGCGGTCCGACCGCCGCCGTCGCTCGCCGCGGGGCGACGGGCGGACGGCGAGTCGCTCCCCGACGGTGATACCCCATGTCCACGCATACCACGCTGACGGTCGCGACGCTCGTCGTGACGACGGCCGCCGTCGTCTTCGGCGGGGTCGTCGCCTCGCTCGCCTATCGTGCGGCCGATCGAACGTCGTCGCGCTCGCTACAGCTGCTCAGTTACGGTCTCGGCGCGGTCGCGCTCGGCCCGCTGGTCGGTGCGCTCGGCGCGGTCGCACTCGGACTCGACGCCGAATCGACGCTGCTCGTGCAGGGATTGCTCGTCGCGCCCGGGTTCGCGCTGCTGGTGCGCTCGCTGTACCCCGCGCCCGACCCCGTCCGGGCGTAACCGCACCCGTGCGCGGGCTTCCGGTCGCCGTCACAACCTCTTTGTGCCCGTCCTGTCATCGGAAACCAATGCGCCGTCGGGCACTGCTCGGGACGACCGCCGTCGGCCTCGCGTCGCTGGCGGGCTGTGGGGTCGCCCGGTCGTTCCGGTCGCTGGCGTCGTCCGGAAGCTACCCGCAACCGCGGTACGACGCGGCAAACACGGGGTACAACCCGACGACGGGACCCCGGGAGTCGCGGCGGGTGTACTGGACGCTGGACGTCTCGGCGGGGTCGATGCCCCTCACGTCGGGACCGTCGACGGTCGGCGACGGGCGGACGTACCTCCCGCTCGGCGCCTACGACCAGCCCGACGGGAACCAGCTGTGGTCGATGCCGTTCCCGGCCCAGTTCGACCGGCTCGTCCTCGGCGACGGGCTGGCCTCCCTCACTGCCGAGGTCGACGGCGAGCGGCGACTGCACGCGCTGTCGGCCGACACCGGCGAGGTCGAGTGGGCGACCGCGCCGCCCGACGGCGTCCTCGCCGGCGGGACGCCGACCCTGGCCGACGGGGTGATCTACACGACGGTGAAACTGGGCGAGGCCGACGCGGCACCGCTGCGGGTCGCCGCGTTCGACGCGGACTCCGGCGACCACCGCTGGACCGCGAGAACGGGCGAGAACGCGGTCGCGCCGGTCGCGGTCGCGGACGGCTCGGTGTTCGTCGGGGACCCGACCGCCGAGCGACTGTACGCGCTCGACGCGGCCGACGGCTCGCTGCTCTGGCAGAGCGACCGCGGGGGCCGTTTCGGGACGCTCGTCGTCGGGGAGGAGACGGTCTTCGCGCAGTCGGTGACCGACGGTCCGCTCCAGGCGTTCGCGACGGTGGACGGGTCGCCACGGTGGTGGCGCCGTGTCGGAGGCGTCGCCGGTGTCGCGGTCGCCGACGGGACGCTCTACGTCGTCGCCAGGGGAGCTGAGGACGACGCCGATCCGCGGGCCGCGCGACTGCTGGCGCTCGACGCGGCGACGGGCGAGCGGCGGTGGGAGACCGAGGCGTCGGCGACGACGGCGCCGACGGTGACCGACGAGACGGTGTACGTCGGGGGTCGGCCCGAGCGGCGTACGGGACGGATCGCCGCGTACGACCGCTCGTCGGGCGAGTTCCTGTGGCAGTTCGACCGCTCGCAGTCCTACGAGGGGGACGCGCTTCCGCCGTCGCCGATCGGCGTCTCGTCGCCGGCCGTCGTCGAGGACGGGCTGTTCGCCGCCGTCGGCGACCGGCTCTACGCGCTGGGCGCGTGAGCGCCGCGGGCGCGGGCGGTCCGGGATGGCGGAGGCAGCCGTCGTCGCGGCGTCTCGGTGGTTAGACCCCCTTGGCGACGCTGTACCACTCACCGTCCCAGGTGAACAGGTAGGCGACGGCGGCGCGGATGCCGACGAGGCTGTACAGCGGGAGGACGAGCGGCGTCGCGAGCCATCCGAGGCCGACGGAGTCGACCCGCCCTCGCCGAGCGTCGCTTACCCGCAGCGCCAGCGCGGCGCCGGCGAGCGTCGCGACGGGGAGCGCGAGCCAGGTGGCCGCGCCGCTGACGACGAGGACGGCGGCCTTCGAGACCAGCGAGAGCATGAAGACGTTGCCGAACACCGAGCCCGCACAGAGCAGCGGGGCGAGCAGCGTCCGGTAGTTCCGGGGCGAGCGACACTCGACCAGGAGGTCGTGGAGCGTCTGTGCGTAGCCGGTCATCCAGCGCTTGCGCTGGCCCCACCAGTCGGTGACCGAGTGGGCGCCTTCGATGGTCGAGGTCCGGGAGAGCAACTCGACCACGTCCAGATCGGCCTCGTAGCAGTCGAATGCGAAGGCGTAGTCCTCGGTGAGCATCGCGGGGTCGTAGCCGCCGACGGCCTCGAAGGCCGACCGGCGCACGACGACGGTGCGGCTGGCGGCCATCGTGAAGTCGGTGACCAGCGTGAGCAGCCGCTGGCTCAGGTCGCCCAGCACGACCGACTCGTAGTAGGCGACCGTCTCGACGAGGCCGTCGGGCTCGGGGACGGTCCGGCCCTGCACCACGTCGCAGTCGTCGAGGCGGGCGACGGCCGTCGAGACGAACCGCGGGTCGACCCGCTCGTCGGCGTCGAAGACGGCGAGGTGTTCCGAGTCGGTCACTTCGGCGGCGTAGTTGATAGCGCCGGCCTTGCTGCCGGGGTAGCGGGTGTTGACCAGCAGGTCGACGCGCTCCTCGCGGGCGGCGTATTCGCGTGCGCGCGCGATCGAGGCCTCGTCGTCCGGTTCGGCGACGACGACCACTCTGAGGTCCTCGTAGCGCCCACCGAGCAGGCTCTCGACGCTGCGGTCCAGGACTTCGGCGTCGCGGTGGACGGGGACGACGGCGGTGACGGTCGGGCCGGTCGCCGGGCGGCGGTCGGTCGTCTCCACGGCGCGCTGGCCGAACAGCGCGAGCGCCGAGCAGCCGAACATCCCGGAGACGGTGAAACAGGCCATCACCGCCTGCACGACGACGATACTGCCGAGGCCGAGCCCGAGCACGGTCGGGACCGCGACGACGACCGTCATGCCGCCCTGGAGGTAGCCGGCGACGACGACGACGGCGACGAGGCCGACGTACGCGGTCGCGTCGGCCGCCTCGCGTAGGGATCTCGGGCGGAGTGTTCGGGCCGCGGCGCCGACGCGCCGGAGCGTTCGGCGCAGACGGCGAGGGCCGGTGCTAACGGAGGGAAGGGCGTTTCGGGGACGCATCGTATCTCGACCGTCGCACGCCGCTCGTATATAAATGTGTGTACGACTTCAGGATCGGCAACGCGGCGAAAACGGACCGCTGGGGGAGTGCGATTTCCCGGTCTCAGAGGTTCGCGAAGGCTTCGTCGACGAGTTCGCCGGTCTCGGCGACGAGCTCGTCCATCGCCGCCTCGTCGGACACCATCCCGAGCAGTCGGGCGATGCGCATGATCGAGACGTGGTAGACGCGCTGGACGCCGGGTTCTTCCTCCCAGACGACGACGTTACAGGGCATCAGCGCGCCGAGTTTGTCGTCGGTCGCGTCCAGTGCCCTGTCGGCGATCGCCGGGTTGCAGGCTCCTAGCACGTAGTAGGGGTCCCGGTCCGCGTCGACCTTCTCGTTGAGCATCTCCGACGGGGAGAACTCGACGGGGACGCCGAACCCGGCGTCGGTGAACACCTCGCGGACGTGCTCGATCGCTTCCTCGTGGTCCATCTCCAGGGTCGTCTGTGCTTCCCCGAAGTCCTCGGGGTCGATCTCGGTCGGGTCGATCGGAAGCGTCATTCCTGTAGAGTATTGGGCCGTTCAGACAAATCCCTTTCGGGTCCGACCGTCACTGACCGCCCCGGTCGACTCGACCGCCGACGAGTCGCTCCCGTCGCCCGCGCGCTCGGGACGGGCTGCGCGGTGTGCCTTTATAATGTATAGTATTGGGAAAACCAAGAACAACTTTATGGACAGCCATTCGCTAGATCCGCATATGGCAGACGCCATCGCCGAATACCTGCAGCGGGACCTCGAGTGCGTCGACCTGCTCGAGTGCGTCCATGGAATGAACGGTCGGGACACGGCGGTGTTTCGCGCGCTGACCGACGCTGACGGCGGGCTGACCGTCGACGCGGTCGCCGACCGGGTGGGTTGCGAGCGGTCGACCGCCTATCGGTCGATCTCTCGGCTCGCGGAAGCGGGGTTCGTGGCGAGCGAACAGGTGAACTACGACCACGGCGGCTACTATCACGTCTATCGGCCCCGCTCGTCGCGCGAAGTGGCCGACGACATGCGGCGCCTGCTCAACGACTGGTACGCGCAGGTCGGGCGACTCGTCGGGGAGTTCGACGACCGGTACGGCGGTCCTCGCGGGGAGACGGGGTCGGTCCCCGCCGACTCGTCGTAGCGGATCGTCGGGCGCGGTCGAAAGACGCATGAACGGTGCGAGCAATATTGCGTCAAAATGGGCTCGAAGGACAAGATCACGCGACGCCGGGCGATCGCGGCCGGCGGCGCGACGGCGCTGTTCGGCGGCGGTGTCGCGTATCTCGCGACCCGGTCCGAATCCGGCGAATCCGGCTACGTTCCCGAGTCGTTTCACACCGGCGAGGGGGCGACGGCGTTCGGGGTCGAACTCGGCGGTCGGCCGATCGCGGGCGACCGCGGGGCGCCGGTGGATATCTACTACTGGACCGACTACCTGTGTCCGTTCTGCAAGCGGTTCGAGACCGAGACGCTCCCGGCCGTCGGACGGGAGTACGTCGACACCGGCGAGGCGAGGGTCGTCGTCCTGCCGTACCCGAACATCGGGTCGTACTCGATGCCTGCGGCGGTCTGGGGTCGGTGCGTGTGGCGTCAGGTCGCGGAGAGCGACCCGACGGCGTTCTGGCGGTGGCACGGGGCGGCCTTCGACGCCCAGCCGGAGTCGGGCACCGACTGGGCGGACGAGGAAACGTTCGGCCGGATCACCGAGCGGACGGAGGGTGTCCCGACCGAGGCGGTCGACAGCTGTCGGAGCGCCAGCGCCGGGTCGATCCGCGACGCCGTCGAGACCAACCTCGGTGTCGCGCAGTCGGCCGGCGTCCGGGGGACGCCGAGTTTCGTGCTGTACAATCGCGACGCCGACGCGGCGGGGAAGCTGGTCGACGCGCACCCGTTCGACACCTTCTCCGACTCGCTCGACCGGGTGTTAGCGGCGTGACCAGCGCGTTCGGCGTCGCCGTCCCCAGGTGGGCGCGAGGAGTTCCCGACGCGCTCGTCCACCCGCTCACGTCGAACGCGCGGCTCCTGGGCGCCGCGCTCGCGACTACCGTCACCTACGCCGTGCTGGTCCTGAGCACGTTCCCGGGGTTTACCGTCCAGACGCTCGCGAGCGACCCGACTCATCTCCCCTACGCGGTGGCCGCGCTCACCCGGGAGACGTATCTGACCGTCGGCTGGGTCGGGCTGGCGCTGGTCGCGGCCTACGCGGTGCTGGCCGGCGTCGCGCTCACCAACGCGGTCGCGCTGCTCGGACGCGCCCAGCGGGCGGGTGCGTCGACGGCGCTCGGCGTGGTCCCGGGCGTGCTCGCGGCCGGCTGTGCGAGCTGCGGCGCCGGCGTCCTCGGCGCGCTGGGATTCGTCGGGGCGATGGCGGCGCTGCCGTTCCAGGGCAACCTCCTGCGGCTCGGCGGGATCGCGCTGCTCCTGTTTTTCCTCGGCCGAACGGGCGACCCGCTGACGTGCTCGATCGGGGGCGACCGATGACCGACTTCCCGCGACCGCGCCTGCTCCGGAGCCTCGGCGTCGGCGCCGGCGCCTTCCTGCTGTTCGGTGTCGTGACCGGTCTGGTGCCGAATCCGGTGTACGTCCGCATGGTCGCCCGGACGCCCGCGGACTACCTGTTTCTGACCGCGACGGCCACTTTCGCCGGGGCCTTCACCTACCAGCGGTCGCTGACCGCGGACCCGATCGGCGACCGGTACGCGGCCGGCGGCCTCGTGGGGGGGTTCCTCGCGTTCGGCTGTCCGATCTGCAACGCCGTGTTGCTCGCGCTGTTCAGTTCGTCGGCGCTGATGACCCACTTTGACCCGCTCCGTCCGCTGCTGGGAACCGTCTCGGTCCTGTCGTTCGCTGGCCTGCTCTACTACCAGCGGCGGCGGTGCGAGGCGTGTTGACTGACGGCGCCTCGCTGGGCAAGATTCAACAGACGCGTCCGCCAACGACCCGACAGATGACGACTTCGGAGGAGAGCACGGACGAGGAGAGTGGCGCTCGGTGGTCGGTCCTCGGCATCGGCGGGCTCGCGAGTCTCTGTTGCCTGTTGGTCGCGCCGGCGACGACGGGGGCCGCGAGCGGCGCCGCCGCCGGCGGGACGACGGCGGCGCTCGGCGGCGGTCTCGTCCAGGTCGCCGTGACGGCCCTGACGGTCGGTGCCCTCGCCGGTATCGCCCGGCTCTCGCGGCGGCGGTCGGCCGACTGACCGGCCCTCGCCGCCGACCGCCCACGCGACCGCGCCGGCCGTGGTTCCTCCACCGCCATCAGTATTGTATGATCTGCAAAATACTTTAGACGGTCGCGAACCAACGTGTTCACATGAACGGTCAGTCGCGCGGTCGGTTCGCCGGTCCCGGTGCGGTGTGCGCGTACTGTGCGGACCGGTCGTCCCGGCCGTCGGAGGGGGTGTGACGGTGTCGGATCCGACCGAATACGTCGAGGCCCACGGCGACGACCTCGCCGAGCTGGCGCTCGACCTGCTGGCGGTGGACACGTCGAACCCGCCGGGCGACACGACCGACCTCGCCGACCTGATCGAGGACTATCTCGCCGAGCACGCGGTCGAAGTCGAGCGGGTCACCGTCGACCCGGCGAAGCCGAACCTGCTGGTGACCGTGCCCGGCGAGCGCGGGGAGCGGCTCCTGTACAACGGTCATCTCGATACGGTTCCGTTCGACGCCGAGCAGTGGACTCGGTCGCCGCTCGGCGAGCGCGTCGACGACCGCGTCTACGGTCGCGGGGCCACGGACATGAAGGGGCCGCTCGCGGCGATGGTGTTCGCGATCGTCGCGTTCGCCGAGACCGGGACGACACCGCCGGTGACGCTGCAGTTCGCGTTCGTCAGCGACGAGGAGGTCGGCGGCGACGCCGGCCTCCCCGCGTTGCTGGCGGCGGATCGACTCGACGCCGCGGCCTGCGTCATCGGCGAGCCGACCTGTGAACTGGGGCGCCACTCCGTGACCGTCGCCGACCGGGGGAGCATCTGGCTCACCCTCGACGCCAGCGGCGAGGCGGCCCACGGGTCGCGACCGACACTCGGCGAGAACGCGATCGACCGGCTCTACGGCGCCGTCGAGACGCTCCGCCAGCGGTTCGGCCGGCGCGACCTCGACGTCGGGCCGGAGATGGCGCCGATCGTCGACGAGTCGGTCGCGTTCTACGCCCCGTCGATGGGCGAGACGACCGCTCGCGACCTCTTCGAGACGCCTTCGATCAACCTCGGAACCGTCGAAGGCGGGGAGGCGATAAACAGCGTGCCCCAGTCCGCCCGGGCAGAAGTGGATATCCGGCTGACGGCGGGCGTCGAGACGGACGAGATGCTCGCGGAGATCCGGTCCTGCGTCGCCGACTGTGAGGGGATCACGATCGCGGACGTGTCCTGGAGCGTCGGCTCGGTCGAACCGATCGACAGCCCGCTCGTCGACGCCGTCGCGTCGACGGCGGAAGCGGTCGGCGGCGAGCGGGTCTACCGTCGGAGCGCGACCGGCGGCGGCGACGCGAAGCGACTCCGGGCGGCCGACATCCCGACCGTCGAGTTCGCGTTCGGCACCGACACCGTCCACGCGGTCGACGAGTACACGACCGTCGACGCGCTCGTCGACAACGCCCTCGTCTACGCGTCGCTCCCCCGCGCGTTCGCCGACAGCGCGGCGACGACCTGACGGCCTGCCGCGCCCCCGCGTCGGCGTGGCGGGCCCGAGACCGGACCCCGACCGCTCCAGGCAACGTTTATGAGTATATCGTGCATAGAAGTGGGTATGAAGTCCAATATTGGGTCGACGGATAGGACGGTGAGACTGGTCGTCGGCACCGTGCTGGCGGTGTCGGGCGTCGCCGTGTTCGCCGGGGTATCGAGTCTCGGGCCGGTCGTCGGGGGGGTGGCGCTGCTCCTCGGTGCGGTCTTGCTCGGGACCGCGTTGGCGAACGTCTGCCTCCTGTACGAACTCGTCGGTGTCGACACCACGTGAGGTGGAGCGCTTTCGGAACACGGGCTAGCCCGACTGGGACCGGTGGGAGCGGCTGTGGCCGACGCCCGGGGCCACGCTCCGGAGTCTCGGGCTCTCTTCGGGCGACACGCTCGCCGAAGTCGGGTCGGGCAACGGTTACCTCGCGCTCCCCACCGCGCGGGTCACCGCGCCCGCCCGGACGTACGGGCTCGACCTCGACGAGTCGCTGCTGGGCGAACTCGAACGCCTCGCGGACCGACAGGGGATCGACAACGTCGTCGCCGTCCACTGCGACGCCCGGAACCCGACGAGTGCCCTCGACGCCGACATCGTCACGGACGCCGCACCGTTCGCCCTCGCGGACCGCCACGAGTTACCGCCGTACCACGACGGCGTCGTGTTCGAACGCGAACGCGTCTAGGGGCGGTCCGAGGTGTCCGGGGCGCGACGCGCTACGTCCGGGCGGTGTACCCGGACGCTTTTCCACAATCTTGGAATAGCAGCACAATATTAATGGCGTTCGGCGCGGAGATACACACGTACCAATGAGCCAGACCGATATCGAGCCCGAAACGACCGTCGACGCGCGCGGGGCGGCGTGCCCGGGGCCGCTGATGGACCTGATCGGTGCGGTCCGGGGCGCCGAATCGGGCGCAGTCGTCCGGCTGTTGAGCGACACCGAGCGGTCGCTGACGGACGTCCCCGAGTGGGTCGAGGAGACCGACAACGAGCTGCTCGCGACCGAAGAGGGCGACGACCACCACGCGTTCTACGTGGAGAAAGCATGACCGAGCGCGTCATCGTCGTCGGCGGTGGCACCGGGGGGACCGTCCTGGCCAACGACCTCGCGGACCGGCTCGGCGCGGAGATCGACGCCGGAGACGTCGAGGTAACGCTGGTCAACGACGGCCCCGACCACGTCTACAAACCGGTGTGGCTGTACGTCCCCTTCGGCCAGCGCGAACCCGAGGACGGACGCCGGCGACTGCGCGAGCTGGTCGACGACCGCGTCGCCGTCCGGGTCGACCGCGTGACCGACATCGACACCGACGCCGGGCAGGTCCGATACCACGAGGCGCCGGAGCCGATCGACTACGACTACCTCGTGCTCGCGACCGGGTCGACGCTCGCGCCGGAGGAGATCCCCGGACTCGCCGAGGGTGGCCACGACTACTACAGCGAGTCGGGCGCCGAGGCCCTCCGGGAGGAACTGCTCTCGTTCACCGAGGGCCACCTCGTGTTGAGCGTCGTCGGGACGCCCCACATGTGCCCGGCGGCGCCTCTGGAGTTCGTGTTCATGGCCGACGACTGGCTCCGCGAGCGCGGCCTGCGCGAGGACGTCGACATCACGTACACGTACCCGATACAGCGCGTCCACGGCAATCCCCATATCGCCGAGTGGGCGCGGCCGCTGATGGACGAGCGCGACATCGAGGTGGAGACGTTCTTCAACGCGGAGTCGGTCGACCCCGACGCCGGGACGATAACCTCGATGGAGGGAACCGATATCGACTACGACCTGCTCGTGGCCATCCCGCCCCACCGCGGTATCGACCTGATCGAGGAGGCGGGGCTCGGCGACGACGGCTGGGTCGACGTCGACAAGCACACCCTCGAGGCCGAGGCCGCCGAGAACGTCTACGCGCTCGGCGACACGGCCGCGACGGGCGTCCCGAACGCCGGAAGCGTCGCCCACTACCAGGCCGGTGTCGTCGGCCAGCGGATCGCCAGCCAGATCCGAGGTCGCCCGGCCACGGCGACCTACGACGGCAAGACGCTGTGTTTCGTCGAGACGGGGATGGACGCGGCGTCGTTCGTCGAGTTCGACTACGAGCGCCCGCCGTCGCCGGCGCCGCCCTCCGAGAAGCTCCACTGGTCGAAGCTGGCCTACAACGAGTCCTACTGGCTGACTGCACGAGGATTACTCTGATCATGGCTGAACAGCAGAATCCCGAGCGGTCCGAGCTAGCGGCGGCGATCGAACGGAACCCCGAGGCGGTCGCCGAGTTCGTGGACCACCTCGACGCCGTCAACGGGCTCCTGGACGTGCTCTCGCTGGGCGAAAGCGCACTCGACGACGAGATGGTCCGGGAGCTCTCGGCGACGGGATCGACGCTGGCGGAGTCGGCCGACGGCCTGGCGACCGACGAGACCGTGGCGCTGGCCGAGACGGTCGGAGAGAACGGGGACGAACTGCGTGCGGCACTCGACACGTTGCTCGCGCTCCAGCGCAGCGGTACGCTCGACGAACTGGCCGAACTCGCGGAGGTCGGGTCGCTGGCGACCGCGGCGCTCGACGACGAGATGGTCACGTCACTGGCCGGTACCGGCGCCGCGCTCGGCGAGGTCGCGCAGACGGCGTCCGACGACGACACTCGTGACGGCATCGAACGGCTGCTGGAGAGCGTCGGTGAAGCGGAACGGACCTCCCCCGAGCAGGTCGGAGCCGTCGGCCTGCTTCGCGGAGTACGCGATCCGGACGTCCAGTACGGGCTGGGCTACCTGCTGGCGCTCGCAGGCGCCCTCGGCCGTGCTCATTCCACCGGCGAGTCACAGTAGTGGGGCCCTTCGATTCGTCCCTTTCCCACTCGATTCCGGTCTCGCGCTTTGACCGCGTCCGTCGTATCTAGCCGCTCGTGGGCGCTGGATCGTGTAGTACGCAACCAGCTGATCTGCATCCTCGAATCGAACGAACCTTCGAGGAACGTACGAGACACACGGGTCATACTCAGAATTTTCAGTCGGGCAGACAGAATGAATCCATGGAACCAGTCCGAAGTAGCCTCGGCGGGGGAATCGCAGCGACGGTCACGCTACTGATATTTCTCTCGGTTGCGGATCTCTTGCTCGCGGGAACCAACCTCTTCGTGTTTGCGACCTTTACGAGTCTCTGTGCAGTTGGGGGCCCGCCCTATTGCGAACTCGGGACGCTCACCGCGACGGTGATTACGTTTCTCTGGTTCGCACTCCTCTTCGCGGTGGCCTGGCCGCTCCTCTTCGGCGGCTTCACGTGGGGATTACCGGGCGAATCGGGACTCGCTCACGGGGCGGTATTCGGGCTCGTTCTCTGGTCCGGATACGTCGTCGGCGACCTGTTGAATATCTCCGTCGGGAACGAAACCCTCGTCGGGGATCTCCCGTTCTTGGCCGTAACACTGGTGGCCTACGTGATCTACGGAATGGTCCTCGGTGGTGTCTACGACTCCCTCGCAGAACACCGCACGTTTCTCACCGACGAACAGACTCTCTAAACGATCTGCACTCGGACGGTCGCGCTTTGTCGGTACTCGTCGTCGGCGCGGCGGGGATGTCCGGGCTCTCACAGCCGATCTCCCGCTACCACCTACGACGGGACTGGCTTGCTTCTCACAGTATCGCCGCCTCGAGAGGCTCGATCCCGTTCCTCTCGCGTGTTTCCAAACGACCGTCGGTGTATCAAAAACTGGGTTGTTCTGAACAACAGTAAACGTACGATACGAGGGATAAAAGGTTTCGCGTCGAATGCTGCAACGCGGGGATCCCGGGACGACTCATTAGCTCGTGTCCCGTACCGTCGGGCGCATGGGTCCACCGCTACTGCTATCCGCCGTCGACCTGGGGTGGGCAGCGTTGCTCTCTCCAGAGATCGCGAGTCGAATGCAATTTGGATGGACCATCTCCGTGCACATCATCTTCGCGTCGCTCTCGATCGGGCTTGCACCGTTTATCGTCTACTTCACCTGGAGAGACGTCCGGACGAACGAGCAACGGTACGCGCGATTGCGCTCGTTTTGGGTGAAGGTGTTCGCCGCCGGGTTCGTGATGGGGACGGTCACCGGGATCCCGATGAGCTTCCAGTTCGGCACGAACTTCCCACAGTTCGCCGAGGTGGCCGGAGAACTGATCGGCGGGCCACTCGCGTTCGAGGCGAAGATGGCGTTCTTCCTGGAGGCCGTCTTTCTCGGCGTGTTGCTGTACGGTCGCGACCGCGTCGGGGACCGAACGTACGTCCTCTCGTCGGTACTGGTCGGCCTCGGCGCCTGGCTCTCGGGGTTCTGGATCCTGATCGTCAACGCCTGGATGCAGACCCCACGGGGCTACGAGATGGTCACCCGCAACGGGATGGAGGTCGCCAAACTGACCGACCCGGTCGCCGCGTTCCTCACCCCGCGAATGCCCTGGATGTACCTCCACATGATGAACGCCTCGGTGATCTCGGTCGCACTGCTCGTCGCGGGCGTCTCGGCGTACATCGTCTGGAAGCGGCCGGAGACGGACGCCTGGAACTCAGCGCTCAGGCTCGCCGTCGTCCTGCTACTCGTCTCGGCGCCGTTCCAGGCGGTTCACGGCGACGCATACGGTCGTCACGTCGAGGATACGCAACCCCAGAAGTTCGCCGCGATGGAGGCTCACTACGAGACGGGGCAGGCCGACCTGCACCTGCTCGCGTTCCCGAAGTCCACCGACGCACTCACTGATCCACGGGCCGAGAACCTCTTCACGGTGAGTCTCCCCGCAGTCGGATCGTATCTCGCCAGTGGCGGGGACTTCGGCGCCGAGGTCGTCGGCTTGAACGAGTACGAGGAGAACCCGCCGGTCGCACTCGTGTTCTGGTCGTTCCGCTTCATGGTGGGGCTCGGATTCCTGTTCATCGGGCTGGCACTGTGGGGCGGTTACCTCGTGTACCGCGGGCGGCTGTCTGACAGCACACGGTACCTGAAGGCGATGATCGCCGCATCGCCTCTCGGGTACGCCGCGTTGCTCACCGGCTGGTACGTCACCGAGATCGGTCGGCAGCCGTGGGTCATCCAGGGCGAGCTCAAGACGAGCGAGGCGGTGTCGTCGACGCTCACCGGTGCCGAGGCGACACTGACCCTGGGCGGGTTCGTCGTCGTCTACGTCGGGTTGGTGCTGACAGCCCTGTATATTCTGAAGTGGCTAGTCCGGGAAGAACTCCGGTCACTCGGCGTCCGAGAATCGAACGAGAGCCGCTGGCACGGCCCGATTCCGTGGGTGAGTGGCGATGACTGACCAGCTGCTGCCCGTCGACGCGTATCTCGTCGAATCGCTGCCGGAGATCTGGTTCGGGGCCGTGCTGTTCGCGTTGGGGATGTACGTCGTCCTCGACGGGTTCGACTTCGGTATCGGGATGCTGTACGCGATCCGGACGGACGAACGCGAGCGGGAGGCGTTCCTGGCGGCGTTCGGACCGATCTGGGACGCGAACGAGGTGTGGATCGTCGCCTTCGGAACGATGCTGCTGGCGGCGTTCCCGCGGGTGTACTCCCGCCTGCTGGCGGACAACTATCTGCTCGCGCTCGGGTTCGTCGTCGCGCTGGTGTTCCGCGGCCTCGGTCCGGAACTCCGCGAGCAGCGCGACGACGAGCGCTGGAAGCGCTACACCGACTACGCGTTCATCGGCGGGAGTGTGTTCGCGCCGCTCCTGTTGGGGATGCTCGCGGGTCGCTGGCTGTTCGGCGGGGCGACGCTACCAGTGGCGCTGACTGGCGTCGGGCTGGTCGCCGTCTCGATACTCACGGGTGCAGCGTTTCTCGCGGCCAAGACCGAGCCCGGTCTGGCGGCGGAGCTACGCACGTACGGCATCGGTGCGACACTGGCGTACCTCGGCGGTGTGGTCGTGCTGCTGGGAACCGTCGTCCTGACCGATGCGGGCGGCGCTGCCGACGCGGTGCTCTCGCTGCCCGTCGCTGCAGTCGTCGCTCTCTCGGTCGCCGTCGGGCTGGGCGGGAGCGTACTGGCCAGACGCGGCCGGTACCGAGCCTGGCTCGTGAGCGCGCTGGCGCTGCCCACACTGTTGACGATCCTGGTCGCAATTCTGCTGTACCCGACGATCTATCCGCCGACCGGGCTGTTGGTTAGAGAAGCGGTCGTCTCGCCGCTGGCGCTGAACCTCGTGACTGTCCTCGGCTTCCCGGTACTGTTGCTGGTGCTGTGGTACTTCAAGTTCCTCTACGGCGTCTTCAGCGGGCCGATAGAAAGTGAGGGGTACGGGGAGTGAACTTCCCAGATCGACCCTTGCGAAACAACTTGCACAGGCAGACACACGACCGCTCTCGTCGCCGGGCATCCGTGGAAACCAACCAGCGACGCTGCGGGCGTGTCCTGTGAGGAACAGGGTACGGCGAGAGAGAAGACGGTCCGCTTCAGCCGACTCGGACGTGACCGCTCTCGTCGACGACGTCGTGACCACGATACGTGAAGCGAACTTCGAGTCCAGACGGCGTCGTATCTTCGAGAAACGTTCCGAGCGCGTCCGGATCGATGATCTCCGTGCGTGGCGGCTTGAGGTCGACCGCACCGGTGCCCTCTGCCTCGCCGACGGCGTCGGAGATGCGTGAAATCGGATTCTCGAGCTCGCCCATCGGAGGTTAGACCAGCAGCTGGATGTCGGCGTCGGCCATGTCCTGTAGCGCGGTCGCCGCGCCGACGCCGGTGGTGACGCCGTCGTAGAACTCCGCCTCGTCGTAGTCCATCAACTCGATGGTCATCTGGCAGGCCTGGAACTCCACGCCCATGTCGAGGCTCGTCTCGAGGAGTTCCTCGATCGTGGCGGTGTCGTTGTCGTCGATCTTCTTCTCCATCATCTTCGTGGTCACCCGGTCCATGCCGGGGAGGGCGGCGACCGCGTTGGGCACGGGCATGTTGGGGTTGCCGACGGAACTGAGCTTGAGGTTCTTCGACCGCTCCTCGTGGAGGATGTCCAGTCCCCAGAACGTGTGGAAGACCGTCACCTCGTAGCCGAAGGCGGCGGCGGTGCTGGCGAGGATCAGCGGCGGGTAGGCCATGTCCAGCGTCCCCTTGGTGGCGATGATGGACATCTTCTTGCCGTCGTCGTCGTCGGTCGCCTCGGCGAGTGACTCCTCGAGTTCCGCGACGCGCGCGGCCAGTTCCGCACGGGAGGGCGCGTCACTCTCGGCCGCGTCGGGGGCGTCGTCGGCCGGCGTGTCTGACGTGTCCGTGCTCATCGTCACTCCGTCTTGCGCACGTAGTGTTTGTACACGTCACCGCTCTCCTCCTGTCCGAGCAGTTCGACGCCCTCGGTGCCGTCGGCCCAGCCGTCGATGTCGCTCATGCTGCCGGAGTCGGTGGCGAGTACTTCCAGGACCTCGTCGGCGCCGAGGTCGTCGATGGCCGATTTGGTCTTGACGACCGGCATCGGGCACGATGCGCCTTTCACGTCGAGCGTCTCCGCGATGTCGTATTCTGCACTCATTGTTGTGTCCGCTCCGTTGGTCTGTCTTGGAGCTAACGCACAATATCGGCTACGTGGTTAAAAGAATGTTGGTTCTTGCGCAGTATACAAACAACTGGTCTCTGGGAACACGGTGAAAATGCGCCCTATTCCGCGCACGTATGCTTATATGCGTGCTTCGGGGTCGACTGTGCCGCGAACTATATTGTGTGGTTGGTGGATTTCTATGCAAACTCTTTAGTGTGTCCACCCGGTAGGTGGGGGTACACTCATGAACGCAGACGACTTCCCGACTCCGGACGCCGACGTGGCGACGGTCGCCCCGGAGACGCTGAAGGATCGCATCGACGCGGGCGAGGACGTGACGCTGCTCGACGCGCGGATGGGTTCCGACTACGAAGAGTGGCGCATCGACGGCGAGAACGTCACGTCGGTCAACGTCCCGTACTTCGAGTTCCTCGAGGACGATATCGACGCGGACGCCCTCGATCGGATCCCCGACGACCGCGAGGTGACCGTCCTCTGTGCGAAAGGCGGCGCCAGCGAGTTCGTCGCGGGGACGCTCGCCGAGCGCGGGTACGACGTGAACCACCTCGAAGACGGCATGAACGGCTGGGCGCGCATCTACGAGGCGGTCGAAGTCGAGCGCTACGACGGCGCGGGGACGCTGTTGCAGTATCAGCGCCCGTCCTCGGGCTGTCTGGGCTACCTGCTCTACGACGACGGCGAGGCCGCCGTCGTCGACCCGCTGCGCGCGTTCACCGACCGCTATCTCTCCGATACCGACGACCTCGGTGTCGATCTGAAGTACGCGCTCGACACCCACGTTCACGCCGACCACATCTCGGGCGTGCGCGACCTCGACACCGAGGGCGTCGAGGGCGTCGTCCCCGAGGCCGCGGTCGACCGCGGCGTCACCTACGCGGACGAGCTGACGACCGCCGCCGACGGCGACACCTTCGAAGTCGGCGACGCGACGATCGAGGCCGTCCACACGCCCGGCCACACGACCGGGATGACCTCCTACCTGCTCGACGACGGTCTGCTCGCCACGGGCGACGGGCTGTTCGTCGAGAGCGTCGCCCGCCCCGACCTCGAAGAGGGTGACGACGGCGCGCCCGACGCGGCGCGGATGCTCTACGAGTCGCTGCAGGAACGGGTCCTGGCGCTGCCCGACGACACGCTCGTCGGCGGCGCGCACTTCAGCGACGCCGCCGAGCCGGCCGACGACGGCACCTACACGGCGCCGATCGGCCAGCTGGTCGACGAGATGGACGCCCTCACCATGGACGAAGACGGGTTCGTCGAGCTGATCCTCTCGGACATGCCGCCCCGGCCGGCCAACTACGAGGAGATAATCGCGACGAACCTCGGCCAGAACGCCGTCGACGACGAGGCGGCGTTCACGCTCGAACTGGGGCCGAACAACTGTGCCGCCAGCCAGGAATCGCTCGCGGGTGACTGAACGGACCCATGGTAGCTGATCCAGTCGCGCTGCAGGCGGCCGCCGACCTGTTCCCCAACGGCGTCAGTCGCTACGCCGTCGGCGGCCTGCTGGTCGGGCTCGGGACCGTCGTGATCTACGTCGGTACGGGCATCCCGGCCGGGGCGAGCACGTTCCTGGAGTCGACGCTGTCGTACGTCTCCGGCCAGTCGCGGTTCCAGCAGTACGTCGGCTCGCGTGACTGGCGGCTCGTGTTCACGGCCGGGATCGTCCTGGGCGGGCTGGCGTTCGCCGCGACGGTTCAGTCCGGCGTAGTCACGAGTTCGCTGTACGAGCCCGGGACGACCGGCCAGCTCTACGAGGTCGCCGGCGTGACGCTGTGGTCGACCGCGGTCCAGCCCTGGCGGCTGTTCCTGGGCGGTATCCTGGTCGGTGTCGGCACCCGCATCGGGAAGGGCTGCACGTCCGGCCACGGCGTCTGCGGCGTCGGTTCGGCGTCGAAGACGTCGCTGGTCGGCGTAGTGACGTTCCTGACGGTGGCGATCGGGACCGCCCAGATCGTCGCGGCGCTGGGGGTGAGCCCGTAATGCGCGAGACGCTTGCGTCTCGAACTGCGCGAACGGGAGCGACCGGAGGGAGCGACACGTGAGCGCGGACCGACATCCGCTGTTCAAGCCGCTGGTCTTCGCCGGCGGCATCGTCTTCGGGTTCGGCCTCGGGTTCAGCCACATGGCGCGGCCGGAGGTCGTGCTGAATTTCCTCCAGTTCGAGGACCTCGGGCTGCCGTTCGTGATGTTCGGGGCCGCGATCGTCTCCGGGGTCGCGTTCGCGCTGTTGCCCCGGATCCGGGACGCCGCACCGCTGACGGGCGACCCCTACGAGCGACGGCTGAAGCCGTTCGACCGGAACGTCCTGGTCGGCGGCGCCGTCTTCGGCGTCGGCTGGGGGCTGTCGGGTATCTGTCCGGGCGCCGCCTACGCCAGCCTCGGAACCGGCAACGTGACCATCCTCTGGGCGCTCGCCGGGATGTTCCTCGGCGCGTACGTCCAGGGATACTGGCGGAGTCGCGCGGCCGACACCGCCCCCGCACCGTCGGGAGCGGACTGACACCGGTTCGCACGCTTCGCTCATGGATCCATCTGTCGTCGGCCTGTTCCTCGTCGCCGGAGCCGCGAGCCTGTTCATGGCGTGGGTGATCGGCGCGGGGTCGAGCGGTGCGACTCCCTTCGCCCCCGCGGTCGGTGCCAACGCCATCTCGACGATGCGAGCGGCCTTCGTCGTGGGGATCTTCGGGTTCGCGGGCGCGGTCGTCCAGGGGGCGAACGTCTCCGAGGCGGTCGGTCGCGGCCTCGTCGGCGGCATCTCCCTCCCGGTGACTGGCGTCATCGTCGTCCTCGCGATCGGCGCGGGGTTGATGGCGGTCGGGATCCGGACCGGCTACCCGATCGCGACGGCGTTCACCGTCACCGGCTCGGTCGTCGGCGTCGGGCTGGCGCTGGGTGGCTCGCCCGTCCCGTCGAAGTACCTGCAGATCGGCGCGGTCTGGCTGCTGACGCCGTTCGTCGGCGGCGGGCTGGCCTACGCGATCGCGAGCGTCCTCCCGCGGGTCGACGTGCCCGAACGCTACAGCGTCGCGACGCTGGCCGCGCTCGTCGGCGCCGTCCTTGCGAACGTCGAGTTCGCGTACGTCGGTCCGGGGAAGACGGCGGGCTCGTTCGTCGGGCTCGCCGGGCGAACCATCGACGTCGCGACGGTCGGGCCGGTCGCGGTCTCGGGGGTCGTCGCGCTCTCGATCGGTGTCCTCGTCTGGTGGGACGTCCGACGGGACACGAGCGGCGGGCTCCGGCGCGTGCTGCTCGCGCTCGGGTCGCTCGTCGCCTTCTCCGCGGGCGGGAGTCAGGTCGGCCTCGCCGTCGGGCCGCTGCTCCCGTTGCTCGACTCGGTGGAGATGGTCCCGGTAGCGGCCGTGCTCGTCGGCGGCGGACTCGGGATCCTCGTCGGCTCGTGGACCGGCGCCCCGCGGATGATCAAGTCGCTGGCGCGGGACTACTCCTCGCTGGGTCCGCGCCGGTCGATCGCCGCGCTGGTCCCTTCCTTCCTGATCGCACAGCTCGCCGTGCTGCTGGGCGTCCCGGTCTCGTTCAACGAGATCGTGGTCAGCGCGATCATCGGCAGCGGTGCCGCCGTCGGCGGCAGCGACGCGGTCAGCGCGCGCAAGATCGCCGTGACCGTCGGCGCCTGGGCGGGGTCGTTCGCGCTCGCGTTCGTACTCGGCTACGGCTCGATCGCCGTGTTGCCGGTCTGAACCGGCTGCTCCTCACGACTTCCTTCCCGAAAATCGTGCCGTGGCGGTCCGCCGATCCGTCGAGACGGACGGCTCGTCAGGTCGTCCGGGGCGGCGGGACCAGGTAGACGTTCCCGCTGGCCCGGGCGACCAGGTCCTCGGAGACGCTCCCGAGCATCAGCCGGCGGATCCGACTCTGCCCGCGCGACCCGACCAGCGTCGTGGTCGGCGTCACCGCCGTCTCGACGTCGAGGATCTCCTCGGCGGGGTCGCCACGTCGGACCTCGATCGCCGTCTCGATGTCCCAGTCGTCGAGCGTCTCGGCGAGTTCGGCGAGGCGCCCCTCGGGGTCCGTCTCGCCCTGATCTTTCGGCGATTCGACGTGGACGAGCGTCGCCTCCTGGGTCGCGTGACGGAGGTACGAGAACGCGTCGAAGGCCCGTTCGGCGTTCTCGGAGAAGTCGGTGGCGTAGAGCACCCGCTGGAACAGGTGCTCGCGGAGCACCGCCGGCTGGTCGTCCTCGCGTTCGACGCGGTTGACCAGCAGCGGGACGACGGTCGTCCGCGCGAGATTCCGGGCGGTCGAGCCGATGACGCGGTTGGCCAGCGGGCTCTGTCCCCGCGAGCCGACGATCGTCAGGTCCGCCCGCACCGTCTCCGCGATCCCGTTGATGCGCCGGTAGGGGGTCCCCCGGACGACGTGGGTCTCGACGCCGAAGCCCGCCGCCTCCATCACGCCGCGGTAACGGTCGAGCGCGCGCTCGCGGCGCCCCTCCAGGTCCAGTCCCGGCATCCCCGGATGGACGTTCGAGGGGACGACCGTCACCAGGTGGATCGTCTCGACGCCGATCCGTTCGAGACACTCCAGACAGGTCTCGTTCTCGATGGCCGCCTCGCTCGCCGCCGAGAGGTCCGTCGCGTAGATCGCTCTCATGATCGGACCGACGCGTCGCTCGTATAATATTGTTTGGATTAAACAATACAGGTGCGCCGAAACGCGTCCCACGTCGCTCGCCGACGGGCCGATCGACCGGATCCGACCCGGTCGAGATCTGTCGGCGAACCCGCTCGGGCCCACTCGCACCGATCCGCGCGCGAGCGACACCTGCACCGTTTCGAGCCCCCCTCGAACCGACCGTTCGCGACCGAATATCTCCATAACGTACGGAAATATTCGGGTGAGTTAGCGATGCCATCCGCTGCAGTAATATTGTATTGCGGTCCCAAAACCGTTAAATGTAGTAGTCGACTACCGGGACGTGAGTAGAAATCCATGAAACGCGCAATATCGATCGAGGTGTCGACGAATGTTCGGGCTTGAGAGCGCGGCCGGCGTCGACGGTGCCGCGCTCGTGATCGGGGTCGTACTGGTGGAGGCGATCGTCCTGTACGTCGGCTACGGGTTCCTCGAACGCCTGGTCGGCCCGCGGCTCGTCGCGGCGCTGCGGGGTGATTCGTGATGGAGCTGTTCGGCGTCGCAGTCACCCTGCTCGCGTTGTTCGCCGGCTTCGGGGTACTGATCGGTCTCCTCTTCGGCTTCTTCGGGATGGGGGGGTCCTTTCTCGTCACGCCCGCGCTGATGGTGATGGGCTACGAGACGGACGTGGCCGTCGCCTCCGGGCTGGCGTTCGTGTTCGCCACGTCGGTGATCGCGACGCTCAAACACCGCGACCTCGGCCAGGTCGACTACAAGCTCGGCGTCCTCATGATCGCCGGGACGACCGCGGGGATCGAGGTCGGGAAGCTGGGGCTGCACTGGCTGCAGGACATCGGGCTGGCCGACACCGTCGTCAGCGTCATCTACGTCGCCCTGCTGGGCGGTATCGGCGTGTTCATCACCTACACCGCGACGCGGGGTGGTGGCGGTGGCGGCATCAGCCACGACGCGGAGGGCGAGGCCGACGTCGACGACGAGGACATCCCCGACATCGCCAAGAAGATCCAGTCCTACCGGGTGCCCCCGATGATGAACCTCCGCGGTGGCATCTCCGTGTCGCTGTGGATGATCCTCGGGGTGGCGTTCGCGACCGGCCTGCTGTCGGGGTTCCTCGGTGTCGGTGGCGGGTTCATCCGCATGCCCGCGCTGTTCTATCTCATCGGCGTGCCGGTCCCGGTCGCCGTCGGGACCGACCTCTTCGAGATCGTCTTCTCGGGCGGGATCGGGAGCTTCCTCTACGCGATCGACGGGGCGGTCGACCTGTCGATCGTCGTCCCGCTGCTGGCCGGGAGCGCCCTCGGCGCGCGGCTGGGCGCCGCGGCGACCGACCTCGTCGACGAGGACGAGATCAAGGTGTACTTCGGCGTGATGCTCCTGCTGGGCGCGCTGGCCGTCGCGATCCGCAAGGTCGGAGAGTTCGCGGACGTCCCCGTCCTCCAGACGGTCTCGCTGGTCGTCATCCTCGGCGCGGCCGCGCTCGTCTCCGGCGCAGTCGTCGTCAGTTCGGTCCGGGCCCTCCGGTCGGAGACCGGCTACTCGACCACCACCGCGGACTGACGACCGCCTCCGCGTCCGGTCGCCGCCCCGGACCGACTCCCCGCCTCCTCCCGCTCGTCGTCCCCCCGACTCGTGGATGAAATTGTGCAATCTATGCACAAGTCTTATGGTCGCGTATTGCTTAACTTCGAGTGATACAGATGCCAGATTCGATGTCGGAACAACTGCAGCAGGACATGGAGTGCGAGGGGCTGTTAGAGTGCTTCCACGGGCTCAAACAGCTCGACAGGGACGTCTTTCAGGCGCTGGTCTCCACCGACGAACCGCTCACCGTCGACGAGGTCGCCGACGCGGTCGACCGCGAGCGTTCGACCGCCTACCGTGCCGTTCAGCGGCTGCTCCAGTCCGGATTCATCCAGAAAGAGCAGGTCAACTACGACCAGGGTGGCTACTACCACGTCTACAAACCGACCGATCCCGACAAGATCGCCGACGACATGCAGCGCATGCTCAACGACTGGTACGCCAAGATGGGCCAGCTCATCCAGGAGTTCGAGACGAAGTACGAGGGGACCGACGTGGCCGCCAGCTCGGCCGAGAGCTGACCGACTCGTTCGCTCGCCTCCCGCTCCCCGCGTTCTCCCACCGTTCTACCCGGTCGCCTCGTCGCCGCGCTCTCGACCGTCCGGCTCGTCCTGGCCGCTTCGCTCCCGTATCCGGTCTGTCGTCCAGCTCGGACCGCGCCGGTCGTCGAGCGGACGATGGTCTTGCATACTATGTCCAAAACTCTTAATTACTGACGGCGCGTAGCGAGGATCGATGACAGTCGAATCAGCTCCCGATGCAGACGCTACCGCGCCCGAGGCGCCCCGTCAGGTCGACGGGCGGGCCGCCCTGGACGAGTTCGTCGCGGACAACGACGTCGTCCTCGCGGACTTCTACGCCGACTGGTGCGGGCCGTGCCAGATGCTCGAGCCGGTCGTCGAGACGCTCGCGGCCGAGACCGAGGCCGCGGTCGCGAAGGTCGACGTCGACGCGAACCAGCAGCTCGCCGGCGCCTACGGCGTCCGCGGCGTCCCGACGCTCGTGCTGTTCGCCGACGGCGAGCAGGTCGAGGAGGTCGTGGGCGTCCAGGGCGAGGACCAGCTCCGAGCGCTGATCGGGAGGTACGCCGAATAGATGAGCGAGGGCACCAGGAACCTGGTGATCGCCGGGTCCGGCGTCGCCGGGCTCTCGGCGGCCGTCTACGCGGCGCGGGCCGACCTCGACCCGCTCGTACTGGAGGGCGACGAGCCCGGCGGGCAGCTGACGCTCACGACCGACGTCGAGAACTACCTCGGGTTCCCCGAGGGCGTCGGCGGGATGGACCTCGTCCAGCGGGGCCGCGAGCAGGCCGAGCGGTTCGGTGCGGAGTTCCGCCACGGCACCATCGAGTCGGCCGACCTCACCGGCCAGCCCAAGCTGCTGGAGTTGTCGACGGGCGAGCGGCTGCGAACGCGCGCGCTCGTCGTCGCGACCGGCGCGAGCGCCCGCTGGGTCGGCGCCGACGGCGAGGACGAACTGATGGGCTACGGCCTGTCGACGTGTGCCACCTGCGACGGCGCCTTCCACAGGGGCGACGACGTACTCGTCGTCGGCGGTGGCGACAGCGCGATGGAAGAGGCCCTGTTCCTCGCGAAGTTCGCCGACTCCGTGACGGTGCTGCACCGCCGCGAGGAGCTGCGGGCCTCGGAGATCATGGCCGACCGCGCGCGCGAGCACGACGACGTCGAGTTCCGATGGAACACGGAACTGCTCGCCGTCCAGGGCTCCCAGGAGGCGGGCGTCACCGGTGCGAGGCTCGTCTCACACCCCGACGGGTACCCGACGGAGCAACGCGAGGCCGGCGAGGACGTCACCGTCGAAGAGGTCGATATCGGCGGCGTCTTCTACGCTATCGGCCACGAACCGAACACCGAGTTCCTGCGGGACACCCCGGTCGAACTCGACGGGGGCGGCTACGTGCGCACTGCCGACGGCGTCGACGCGTGGGCCACGACGGCGACAGCGACCGACGGCGTCTTCGCCGCAGGCGACGTGATGGACCGCGAGTACCAGCAGGCCGTCACCGCCGCCGGCATGGGCAGCATGGCCGCGCTCGACGCCGAGACGTGGCTCGAGTCGAACGACCCGGTCTCGGCGGAACCGGAATCGGTCCCCGCGGAGCCCGGGGACTGAGCGACCCGGCAAGGTGGGGTCGCCGCGAGCCGTCCGTGGTTCGGACGGAGTCTAGCGCGATTCAGCGGGCGCTTCGCTCGTCGAGCCACCGGATCAGCGTCTCGACCGGGCCGGCGAGGGAGGCGTGGCCCCACAGCGCGACGACGAGTCCACCGGCCACGTCGAAGACCAGATCGAGCATCGTGTCGGTCAGGCCGTACTGGATCAGCACGTCGCCGACGCCGGTGGCCCGGGCGAACTCGGCGACGAGGAACTCGACGACTTCCCAGACGACGCCGGCCGCGACGACGACCAGCACGACGAACACCGCGAGCAATCGCGGCGGGACCGACACGGAGTCGGAGTGGTCCACGACGGCACGGACGGCGGTGTACCCGACGGCGGCGACGACCGACGCCGACAGCGCGTGGGCGAGGTGGTCGTACCACCAGACGTTGTCGTAGGGGCCGGCGATGCCCACCGCGTGGACGAACACGGCCCCCGTGATCCAGAGGACGAGTCCGGGGTCCGCCGCCAGCCGGTAGTCCCGTTCGAGGGCGGCCGGGAGTTCGGTGACGACCAGTGCGGCCGCGCAGTTGACCACGACGCCCAGATGTCGGTCCACGAGCCCGGCGACCAGCAGCGCGACGAGCGCGAGCTGGAGCGTTCGGGCGAGCAGGCGCTGGCGACGCTCGGTGACGCCGAGCCGGTCGCGGATCCGGCGCGACGGCACCGCGGTGTCGGGCGTGGTCGACGCCGGAGTCGAGTCCGCGGCGGCGGTGACGGCCGGATTCGACGGCGGATCCCAGGGGACCCGCGCGTTCGCGGCGCCAAGCCGTCGCACGTAGGCGGTGAAGCCGACGCTGGCGGCGACGCCGGCGACCGTCGCGGCGGTGAAATCTATCATCAGCGCCCGCAAGCTCGGCACGAGCGCCGTCCCGAGCAACAGATCCGAGAGCCACGCGGCGACAGCCCAGACGCCCGCCGTCGCCAGCGTCGCGACCACGACGAAGACGACGGCGAATCGGTCGGACAGTCGGACGGCCGTGAACAGGTGGAGTTCGACCGCGAGGACGAGCGCCAGCGCCGCGACCGCGAGGTGTGCAGCCAGCGGCCGGGTCGCCGCCGGGAGCGCGACCCCCCCGGCGAGCGGCAGGACCGTCACCGCCAGCACCTCCCACGGGAGCATCTCGGAGGCGGTCCGGGCGGCCAGCGGTGGGACGACCGCGAGCGCGAGGACTGCCGCGGCGAACCCGAGCCACAGGACCCGGCCGCTGACGGTGTGACCGACCGCGAGCAGGACTACCCCGACCAGCAAGGCCCAGGCTATCGCCGCGTTCACCCGCGCGCTCCGCACGAGCGCTCCCAGCCCCCCTGTCGTGTCCATGGTCCGTACGAGAGAGACGCGTGGAGACATCTTCTAACCGCTGGTGGAGCACCCGTCGATCGCCGTCCCGCCGCCGAGCGGCCGAGCGGGGTCCTTTTCGGGCCGCCACACCGATCCCGGATATGGTCTCGGAACCGCTGGACGGGCGAGCGCTCGCGCGGCGATTCGCGGACGCGGTCGCGACCGCTGACCCGGGGGTCGTCGACGACGGAGAGCTGTCGGTCGTCGACGAGCGGGTCGAGCCGGACCCGACGGTCGACGGAACGGTCGCCTACGCGGTGGCGGCCGGATCGCGAACGCTCGCGGACGTCTCCGTACATCCCGAGCGGCTACGCGTCGAGTTCCGTGTCGCGCCCGAAAAAGCGGCTACTGCGGCGACGGACGCGGGACTGCGCGTTCGACCGAAAGCGACGAGACCGCCGCGGACGCTCGTGTTCGTCGAGGTCGCCGCCGAGATCGAGCCAGCGATAGCGACGTTCGGGGCAGTGCTGGCGTCGCTCGAGTGAGCGGCGGTCGGTGTACCCGGTCCGTCCTCACTCGCGCTCGGTACGGGCGGTCGCAGTTCCCTCTTCGACGTGGTCGAGACAGCGGATCTCCCCGGATTCGGTGTCGAAAGCGAACGGGTCGCCGGGGGCGATCCGCCGGCCGTCGACGGCGCAGCCGTCGCCGTGGCCCAGAAAGTACCGCCCCTCCTCGCGGCCGGTCTCCAGGCGACCGGCCTGGACGGCGAACTTGACGAGCCCCTCGCCGATCTGGGTGCGCTCGGGCGAGTCGGCTTCGAGTCTGATGACGGGCATCGCGGGTCGCCCGGACGTATCGGCGCCGGACCCATAAACCGTCGGCCGGCCGCCGCAGGCTTCGGTGGCGACGGCACGCGGCGTTCTCAGACCGGTCGCTTAGGGGCCGTCCCGCACAAGGAGGTCCATGGGCATCCGCGACGTGACCGACATCCACGAGGAGTTCGACGGCGACCGGCTCCCGCCGGGCCAGCGCGAGACCGAGCGGTTCCCCGTCCTCTCGCTGAAAGACACCCCCGACTTCGATCCCGACGAGTGGACGTTCACCGTCCGCGGCGCCGTCGAGGAAGAACTGACCTACTCCTGGGACGAGTTCCGCGACCTTCCCACCGACACCCAGCGCCAGGACTTCCACTGCGTCACCGGCTGGAGTCGCTTCGACAACGAGTTCGTGGGCGTGCCGTTCCCGGAGATCGCCGAGCGCGCCGGGGTGGCCGACGACGCCGTCCACGTCATGTTCGGCGCGATGGACGGCTACACGACGAACCTCCCACTCGACGAGTGCATGCGACAGGAGGTCCTGTTCGTCCGCGAGCTCGACGGCGACCCGCTCCCCTCAGACCACGGCGGCCCGCTGCGTGTGGTCACTCCCCACAAGTACGCCTACAAGGGCGCCAAGTGGGTCGACGGCGTCACCTTCCTCACCGAACCCCAGCGAGGCTACTGGGAGAAACGCGGCTACTCCAACACCGCCAATCCCTGGGCCGAGGACCGCTACACGACGATGTGACCGGTCTGCGGCGGACGCGACGGTCGACAGTGCCGAATTCGGGGCTGGGCCGTCCGGACGTCGCTGGGGCGGCTCGAATCGAGCTCGACAGCGCCGCTGCTGGTCGGCAGCGATACGCCTGTTCTCTCGCCAATCACTACACAAACCTGTTCCGGTAACGTGTAATATAGGTAGTGTTTTGTACCGGGGCGGTTCTCGTTCGTGTCATGGGATCTATTGGTCGCCTGGGGGCAGTGGTGGCTGCCTACCTGCTGGTGACGGCGACGTTCGCGCCGCTGGTCTCGGTCGGGGTGGTCGAGGCGGGTGGCAACGAATCAATCACGGCGGACAACGCGCCCCAGTCACTGAAGGCACAGGCGGTCGACGACACGAGGGAACTGACCGCGACGAAGGGACGGTTCGAGTCGGCGCGCGACCGCGCTGTCGGCCGATTCAACGATTCGCGGCGACACTATCGCGGACCGGTCCGCGCGTCCTCGACGAAACTGTTCAATCACGACGCGAAGGGGATCCAAGCGTTGCGGGCGTTCGCCGGGACCGACACGGAGGCCAACGCGACGGCGGTCGCAGACGCTGTCGTGCGGATGGATAACCGGACTGCCTCCCAGGAGATAACCGATGCCCGACGGCTGCTGAACGACTCTCGCGAAGCGATCGACAACGAGGGGATCGTCCGCAGTATGGAGGCGCATCTGGACAACGCCGAGCGGACCTACGACCGCGCCGAGGAGACGATGTCTCGGGCGCGCGACGTAGACGGACGGCGGGCGCTCCGGTTGCGTGCGAGCGCGATCCGGCAGTTGCGAGAGACATGGCGACAGGCCCACTTCGTCGTCGAACGGGCGGTCGAGCGGACGAACGCGACGTTGCCTGTCGGGACCATCGGCGAGGGCAACGAGACTGGCGCTGGTGACGGCAACGAGACCGACGGACGGCTCGACGGGAACGTCTCGGCGACGGTCCTCTCCAGAAACGACCCGATCCGGAACCGGAGCGAACCCGGCAACTACACCGTCGGCGTGAACGTCTCGGCGGACGGTCCGGTCTCGCTGGAGACGCTCGCGGCCGCAGTCGACGGCGAGCGCGTCGCCGAACGGAACCTCTCCGGCCTGACCGTCACCGAGAACCGAAGTCTCCCGGTCGCCGTCTCGGTGCCGCTCGACGCGGGCGGGAACCGCGTTCGTGTGACCGTCGCCGGGAACAACGGAACGACCGGCGCGAACGCGACACTCAGGCTCGACGGTGACGGCCTGAACGCGACCTACGAGACCGAAGTCCTCGGGACGGACCCGCTCGACCCCGACAGCGACTCGTCGGCGACCGGCGCCGACGAGGCCGACGACGGGACGATCGACGGTCGGGCGGACTTCGACGACGACTCGCTCGGGACACTGACCGAACACGACATCGGGACCGATCCGCTCGACGCCGACACGGACGGTGACGGCCTGACCGACCGCGAGGAGTTCCTGACCGAGACCGACCCACTCGTGGCGGACACGGACGACGACGGGACCGTCGACGGCGCGGAGGACCCCGACGGCGACGGACTGACCAACGCCGAGGAGGTCGCCGAGGGAACCGCGCCGCTGTTCGCCGACGGCGACGCCGACGGCGTCTCCGACCCTGCCGAGTTGGCCAACGGGACGGACCCGCTCGACGCCGATTCGGACGGCGACGGCCTCACCGACGCCGAGGAGCCGACCGCGCCGTTCGAGACCGACCCGCTCGACCCCGATACCGACGGCGACGGCGTCGACGACGGCAACGAGACGTACACGACGCGGATCGAGAACGAGACGATCGGCGTCTCGCTGTCGGTAACGGGCGCGGGGAACGTCGCCAGCGGTGTCACGGTCGAGGAGACGCCGAGTCCGCTGGGCAACGAGACCGTCAGCGCCGGGCCAACGGTCCACATCGAGAACCGGACGAGCTTCCAAAGCGCGACGCTCACACTGGCGATCGCGAACTCGCGCGACCCGTCCGAGTACGACGACCTGGCGGTGTACAAGTGGGACGGGACGCGCGGCGGCGACTGGCACAACGTTGGCGCTACGTTCGACCGGGCGAACGGGACGGCGACGGTGACGACCGATTCGTTCTCGTACTACACGGTCATCGACGTGGACAGCTGGCGGTCGGCTCGCCGGGTCGACGGCGTCGCGCCGGTCGATCTCGAGACCGAACGGGACGCGGGTCGGCTCTCGTGTTCGGGCGATTGCAACGTGACGAACGCGACGGCGACGCTGGGCGGGACGCCGGACGCCAGGGAGATCGTGGTCCGGCAGGGCGACCGGGAGTTCTCGGTCGTGCCGCTGAGTAACGGTCAATCGATCCAGAAATTCTACAACTACGGGAGCGCGCAACTCAACTCGCCGCTCCCGGTCGCGGCGAGTGATACGAGTCGGTTGTTCTTCTGGGCGGGCCCCAACGGACTGAGCCTCGTCACGGTTCACGATCTTCCGAACGACGGGTCGGGTGGCGCGGCATCGCTCGATATCTCGGGGCTTCCGACTGAAGAGGGCCGGTGGGTCGTCAGAGACGACCAGCTACCCGCGAAAGACGACTACTCCGACGACGGGATGGACCCCGATTGGACCTGGAACGGGCAAAACACCGACGGCGGCGCCTACCGCGGCGGGCTGGTCAACTCGACGTTTACCGTCGCGTCGGCGTTCGGCAGTGCCGCGCGACTCGAACCGCTGACGACGGGCGAAATCACCGATTGGCAGTTCCTCACCGGCCAGGCGACTGACCCGCGCAACGTCAGTCTCGACGTGGACGAGCCGATCACCATCGAAGTGCCCGAGACGCGGGAGCAGGCCAGCGGTTCCGACCGCGCGATGAACGGCTCGCTCGAATGGAGTTACGACGTGCCGTCGGCGGTCGGCGACCGCGGGCTGGACCTGACCTACCAGACCGAGCAGACGGGGATCGACCCCAACGCGACGGTGGTCGTGAGCGGGTACGAGCAGGCGGCCGACCCGCGGAATCGCCGTCAGATTACCGAACGGTACAATCTGACGCTGGGGACGGTCGGGACGGTGCGCCAGTACCTTCCGCTGGACGCGTTCCAGCCGGGCACTGACGTGACGGTGCGGGCGGTGTCGGCGAACGTCTCGACGCGGCTGCAGGTGACGACGCGGACGGACACCGATGGCGACGGGCTGTGGAACGGCTGGGAGAACAAGACCTACACGTACGAGCACGGGGCGGCGACGGATTCGGGCCGCACGACCGGGCGGATACGGCCGACCCAGACGTTCAACACGTCCTGGAAAGACCCGGACACTGACGACGACGGGGTTGCCGACGGTCAGGAGTATTCGGTGCGGCGACTGCCCGCGAACGAGACGCGCGAGACGGTGCGGCTGGTCGCCAATTCGACGACCCATCCGACGATGCCCGATACCGACGGCGACGGCTTGCTGGACGACGAGTTCCGCGGCTGGAACATTACCGTCGTCGAAACCGCAAGTGGCGACCCGTATCGGTACTACAACCGTTCGAAAAGCGATCCACCGGAGAGCGGACGAACGGTCGAGAGCCTACACGTCGCTTCGGACCCGCTGGACCGTGACACTGACGGCGACGGTCTCGTCGACGGGGTCGAGAAAGCGACCACGTTCACCGACCCCAAGTCGGAGGTAACGTACGAACTGACCGAGCAGCATCAAGACCTCATCGAGGATCTGGCAGCGGATGGCCGTGCGGGTGTGGCTATCGGCGCGCATATCGTCGAGCGCCGTGGGCAATTGTCGTCGCTGGAGTTGACCGACCGGACCGACGACTTCGACTTCGTCCGGCCGACGTTCGGGCAAGATCTCGCCAGAGTGGACTTCCACGCGCTGGATTCGGTCGTGCGGACGGACACGTGGCTCTCGAACGAGGAAGAAGTCGACAAATCGGTCGTGTTCAACGGGAGCGTCAATCCGTGGGATCCTGACTCGGACGACGACGGGCTGACCGACGGGCAGGAAATCCACGGGGTGACGGAAACCGTCAGTGCCGGCCTCGTCGAGATGGACGAGTCGGTGAGTTACGAGACGGATCCGACGGACCCGGACACGGACGGCGATGGGTACTGGGACGGCTGGATCGGGGTGTACGGTGTCGACTGGAGCGACAACGTGATCCTGTATCAGGAACATCTCTACACCGGTGACGGGGTCGAAGGCGACGAGGTGGTCCCACAACAGGTCGGCACACATCACGTTTCAGGACCGGTACCGGGCGCAGATGTCGACAGCGACGGCAAACGCGAACACTCGAACATCCACCTGGGCGAGACGTACTGGGACGGCAAAGCGGGACATTCGGCAGATCCGATGGGCGCAGGATCCGAACCCGACCTCAACCTCGCTGTCGAAGTCGACCGGTACGAGAACGCTTCCGCCCATCCGATCGGGTTCGAACAATTGTTCGAGAACGTTAGCAACAACTACGCACTGTACGGATTCAATGTCACGTTCACTATGTCTGATACGTTTTCCCGCTCCCGCCTTCGAACCAAACTACTCCCCTACGGAAAGGTGGGACTACCGATAGGTTACGAAGAGAGTGTCGCTTTGGAGCAGATCGAGCACGATGATAAGTCTAAGCTCTACACCTTCGTGACAACGAAAGGCGCCGAGAACTCCGGGTACCTCGCTCCGAGCTTCAACGGTACCCAAGGCATCGCTTCGACGAACGGAAACGATGTGGGTGGATTCGGATGGGGTGTCCTCGTGTTTACACGGGATCACAACGGATCGAGAAACCACAGTCGTTCGACTCATCTCCAGAAGACCATCACCCACGAAATCGGGCACATACTCGGAGCGGGTAGAGCAGACGATGGGAAGGGACTCAATCCATTTGGCGAAATATACAGCGGTGCTCAGAGAAACGGAATTGACGAGACTTTGGAATACTCCGGAATACCCGGGTACAATGACCCACGTTGGAGCGTGATGACTCGCGGCTGGGTTGACGACCTCAACGCCCCACCGATGAACGGGAACTACATCGCATTCAGCCTCGAGGAGCTATCGACGATCGAATTCAATAACATCGCGACTGTGAGGAGGGACTAGTACATAGACGATGACTCGTTACGCGAAGTATCTCGTCGTTCTTCTCGTCTTGACTGCCGGTTGCCACGAGGTCGGGAACGAATCGAAGGGGTGGACAGTCGCTCCGGAAGTCTCAGACAGTGTCCAGACCGACGACGGGCACTCGACGACCGTTCAGTTCACCTTGGAGGGGAACGCGAGTCCGGTGGTTCTGAACGGCGTCAAAGTCGTGTTCCTCACTCAAAACGAAACTGTCCTCAACGAAACCGGCCTAGGAACCGTCGAGATCGACTGGGGTGGGGGTCGGTCGTTTACCGTTACCACGCCGACGCGACCGTACTACATCAACCTACGGTACGACAGCGTCGATCGACCGACCGACGCTGACGGCGGCGTCGTCGGATTACGGCTCATGGGTAGTGGAGAAAGCCAGTACCGGTACGTCACCTACGCGGAGTACACGGCGACGTACTGATAGCCGTCTGGCCGCGAACCGCTCCCCTCGATATGGACGAGCCGACGGACGGTCGAACCATCGATACCGTCCAATTCTTCTCGGGCCCGTTGAGCACCGATACCGACGACTTCGATTTCGTCCGGCCGACGTTCGGCTAGGACCTGGCCAGAGTGGACTTCCACGCGCTGGATTCGGTCGTGCGGACGGACACGTGGCTGTCGAACGAAGAGGAGGTCGACAAATCGCTCGTGTTTAAGCGGAGCGTCAACCCGTGGGATCCGGACTCTGACGACGACGGGTTGACCGACGGTCAGGAAGTTCACGATGTGACAGAAGCAGTGAGTTCCGATCTCGTCGAGATAGACGAGTCGGTGAGCTACGACACGGATCCGACGGATCCGGACACGGACGGCGACGGGTACTGGGATGGCTGGATCGGAGTCTACAACGTGAGTTCGGAGTTCACAACCAATGTTGTGCTTTATCGTGAAAATCTGCTGACTGGCGGTGGGATCGATAGTACTGAAATCGTTCAAAAGCAGGTCGGCATTCACGACATGCTTCAGTCGTCTTCGATCGGCGCAGACATCGACCGGGATGGTACTCGGGAACACTCGAACGTTCACATCGGTGAGTTGCAGTGGCATACGGATCCTACAGGGGGTAGCACACCGAACCTCAGCATATCCGTCGAAGCGGACTTCATCGCTGGACTTCCAGAAAACCGCCTCAACAACAGTGTCTGGGAAGCGGGGATCGAACAAAATCTCGCTCTTTACGGGATCGATCTGGACCTCAAACGCGATGATACCGTCACCGAGGTAGCTGCTCTCACTGGTATCGAGTCCGACATGAATACAGATCTCCACTTATCTGTGGTGAAGAAAAATAATATTGCAGGAGATTCAACCGGATATAATCTCGACGCTTCAGTGGTGCCGGCACCGATACCACTCAACGGACACATGATCTACGCGCAAACGCTCGCACAGGACGACTACAAGAACGGACAGGCTCACGTCTCCGTTTCTCCGTATAATACAGAGACTGAGCTCTACGCAGCGAAAACAGAACTGCACGAACTGGGCCACTCGTTCGACATCGGTTTGGCTGACGACCATGTCGGTCCGTTGCCGTTCTCAGAAGTATACACCGGCGGAGATGGGGACTCAACAACCGAGACACTGGCCAATCGCCCGGGTGCTCGGTGGAGTGTGATGAGTAAAGGTTGGAGGAGCGGAACAGTCTTCGAATCCGATAGTGTCGGGTACTACGTTTACTCTATCGAAGAGCTTCTGAGTATCGAAAAGCCATGACTGCTGATACAGATATCCCCCCTCGGTACTTACTGTTCGGTTGCTTGGCACTGGTAGTCGCTGCCGTCATCTACCTCGTCCTGTTTTCTGCCGCGATCTCCCCCGGACCTGGGACCGATGTTGAGTTTGACGGCCAGTTCGAAATGGTTGGAGATCGATTTCAGATGCATGGTGCGATTATCCCAAATCCTTACTCGGAACCAGGGATCGAAAATATCTCGGTCTATTTCTACTCTGAAGACGGAGAATTATTAGAGAAACGGGGAGTCGGAGAACTCAATAGTAGACTAAACGTTTCGGTACGGGTCGAAACCGCGCCAAAGTACGTGATTGTCGACTCTCCTGACTTTTGGTCCCGGTCTAATATTCAAACCCTCTACTACTACAAAGCGGGAATGTTCGACGGGCAGCCCAACTACCAGTCAAAATGGGCCTCTTCGAAGGCAGAATTCCCGAAATTTCACAGAACGTCAACGAAGACCTCGCCGAATACTGGACTGCTCAATCCAGCGGCACTCCGTACTATGGACCTTACCTTGGCTAGAACAGGCAGCAAGGTGGCATGGTAAGGACATCGTCGAGCGGCGCGGGCGCGTCGACGATCTCGTGTTGACTGACCGGACCGACGACTTCGACTTCGTGCGGCCCGACGGCGGGACGAATTTCGTCGACCGACTCGACTTCACGGCACTGGACGGGACGACCCGGACCGACACGTGGCTCTCGAACGAGGAGGAACTCGACTGGGAGGTGTTCAACGCGGGCGAGCTGGGTGTCTGGGATCCCGACACGGACGACGACGGCTTGACCGACGGTCAAGAAGTCCACGGGCTGACGAAGGTCAACGGCTGGAGTGTCGTCAAGACCGACGAGAGCGTGAGTTACGGGACCGACCCGGCGGATGCCGACACCGACGGTGACGGGTACTGGGACGGCTGGATAGGGGTCTACGGGGTAGAGTGGTCTGATAACGTCGTTCTGTACCAGGAGCATCTTTCAACTGGAGATGGGATCGAAGGTGAAGAAGTAGTGCCCGAACAGATCGGCACCCATCACGTTTCGAGTCCAGTGCCAGGTGCAGATGTCGACAGCGACGGCAAACGCGAACACTCGAATATCCATCTGGGCGAGACGTACTGGGACGGCAAAGCGGGCCATTCGGCAGATCCGATAGACGCAGGTTCGGAACCCGACCTCGACCTCGCTGTCGAAGTCGACCGGTACGAGAACGCTTCCGCTCATCCGATCGGGTTCGAACAGTTGTTCGAGAACGTTAGCAACAACTACGCGTTATACGGATTCAACATCACGTTCACAAGCTCCGATACGTTTTCCCGCTCTTATCTCCGGACTAAACTACTGCAATATGGGAAAGTCGGCTTGCCGATAGATTACAAAGAGAGCGTCGCTCTGGAGCAGATGTATCACGACGAGCCGTCGAAACTCTATATGTTCGTGACAACGGAAGGTGGGAATAACTCTGAATTCATCGTTCAAAGTTTTGATGAGGGGATCGCTTCTACAAACGGGAACAGTGCTGGATTTGGATGGGGCGTACTCATATTCACCGCGGATCACGACCAGTCTCAGAATCCAAATCACAAGCGTGCACATCATCTACAAAAGACGATAGTACACGAAGTCGGCCATATCATCGGTGCTGGACGGAAAGATGATGGTGTGGGACTCAATCCGTTCGGTGAAGTATACAGCGGCAGTGAGAACCCTCCAGTAGATCGGACTCTCGAAGCCGTTGGAAGGCCCGTATTCGACGATCCAAGATGGAGCGTCATGTCTTCCGGATGGGTAGATGAAGCGGCTGCCCACCCGATGAACGGTTCGTACATGGCATATAGTATCGAGGAGCTACTATCCGTCGAACTGCGCAACATTGCCACAGTTGAAAACGATGGTTCGTAACGATATAAGCCTCACAGCAGGGATCTGTCTATTGGTCGTTGTAGCTGGGTGTCACGCCAGTCCCCAATCGTGGACACTGGAAGGCGATGTGGAACGAATCTCTCAGATGGATACCGGGATCAACATGACAGTAACTCTCTCTATTCAGGGGCAGGGAGATGGTGTAAAACTCACAGGCGTAAAAGCCGTCTTCCTCTCCGCTAATAGGCGTGTCATCGAGAGCCACAGCCTCGGAACGATGGCCAACGAACGTGGAACGGGGTACCACAATTTCAGCGTTGTACTCCCCCAGCGCCCCCACTATATCAATTTCAAGTACGACTCACTGAGTCAACCGTCTAACGCGGCTGGGGACGCTATCGGTTTACGTTTGACCGATAAATACGAAGGAATCCACCGATACAGGACATATTCGGACTACGATCCAGAGTACTGACCGCGGGAAACCCACGATCAGAGGCGAACCGACTACTGGGCCTCAGAATTGCTTGCCGCTCTCGAAGGAGTGCAATCTGACCATGGGGACGGTCGGCACGGTGCGCCAATATGTCTCGTTCGACGCGTTCCAGCCGGGCACTGACGTGACGGTGCGGGCGGTGTCGGCGAACGTCTCGACGCGGTTGCAGGTGACGACGCGGACGGACACGGATGGTGACGGGCTGTGGAACGGCTGGGAGAACAAGACCTACACGTACGAGCACGGGGCGGCGACGGATTCGGGCCGTACGACCGGGCGGATTCGACCGACACAGACGTTCAACACGTCCTGGCAGGACCCGGACACTGACGACGACGGTGTGTTGGACAGCCAGGAGTACTCGGTGCGGCGATTACCCGCGAACGAGACGCGCGAGACAGCGCGGTTGGTCGCCAACTCGACGACACATCCGACGGACCCGGACACCGACGGTGATGGCGCATTAGACGACGAGTTCAGAGGGTGGAACATCACCGTCGTCGAGACGGCCAACGGCGACCCGTTCCGGTACTACAATCGTTCGAAGAGTGATCCACCGAAGAGTGGGCGAACGCTCGGAAGTCTACACGTCGCGTCGGATCCGCTGGACCGTGACACCGACGGTGACGGTCTCGTCGACGGCGTCGAGAAAGCGACCACGTTTACCGACCCCAGAGCCGAGGTAACGTACGAACTGACCGAGCGACATCAGGACCTCGTCGAACGTCTCGAAGCGGACGGCCGTGCCAGGGTGGCGATCGGCGCCCACATCGTCGACAATCGCGAGCAATTGTCGTCGCTGGAGTTGTCCGACCGGACCGACGACTTCGACTTCGTGCGGCCCGACGACGGGAAGAACTTCGTCGACCGGCTCGACTTCACGGCGCTGGACGGGACGACCCGGACCGACACGTGGCTGTCGAACGGGGAGGAACTCGACTGGGAGGTGTTCAACGCGGGCGAGCTGGGTGTCTGGGATCCCGACACGGACGACGACGGCTTGACCGACGGTCAAGAAGTCCACGGGCTGACGAAGGTCAACGGCCGGAGTGTCGTCAAGACTGACGAGAGCGTGAGTTACGGGACCGACCCGGCGGATGCCGACACCGACGGTGACGGGTACTGGGACGGCTGGATAGGGGTCTACGGGGTAGAGTGGTCTGATAACGTCGTTCTGTACCAGGAGCATCTTTCAACTGGAGATGGGATCGAAGGCGACGAAATCGTCTCCGAACAGGTCGGAATCCACAACGTTTCGAGTCCGATTACAGGTGCGGACATCGACGGCGACAACAACCTCGAACACTCGAATACCCACATCGGTGAACTCCACTGGGGGACCGTCCCGGAAACGCCGACACCCAGTCTGGACCAGCGAACGACTCTGCACGTCGAGGTGGACTGGATCGAAGGACAAAACCCGTACAACGAGACCATCGGCGGGCAGCGTCTGCTCGACTCGATCGAGGACAACTATGCCCTCTATGGACTCAATATCGTCTTCCACCGGGACGACCGCCTCACGACTGCCAACGTAACTAGTGTCTGCAAACAGCCTATAGCTGGGCCCGGACCTACCTGCGGTGGCACAGTCACCCTTCCTGGGTTGAACGCGCACGAACTCGACAAGGTAGAAGATCAGTACCACGACGACACCAGTAGACATCACATCCTGTTCGCGACGAACTACGCGGCTGACACACCGATATTGTCGACTCACGACCCCTTTATCGATTCCGACGTCGACGGACTCGAAGGTCACACTGGCTCACCGGGCCAACGCAATCTGATCCCGACCGCACCGTATGGATCAGTCATACTGGCCGACCAACCAGAATTAAGCGACGTCGAGACGTTGAAGAGCACGACGATGCACGAACTCGGCCACGGCCTGGGAATCGGCTGGCTCGACGACAAAGGGCCCGGCCACATCGCCGAGTGTTACAGCGGGAGTTTCTGTGTCGGTGCCTTCGGTGTTGGCGATGGCAACGATGAAACCCCCGAGGAAGTAGTCCTCGGAGGGAATAGACAAGAGGTCTGGAGTGTTATGGCCCCCACCGATGATCCGGAACCGATCAGGAATAATATGTATGGGTTCAGTATCGAAGAAGTACTGACTATCGACTTCGAGGACATCCCTTCGACAGATGACTGATCGAGTAACTCGACGCGATATCCTGACCGCTATGGTGCTCGCGGGAGTATCTGTCTCGGGATGTCACGGTCCTGGTTCGAATGTTTCGATCAGCGTCCGATCACTCAATGTGAGCGAAATGGAGTCCGAATACGAGATCCACGTTGAGACGAAAGTTGGAGTTTCCGGTGACTGGGAACCAATCCGAAACGCATCGGTGGTTGTTCAAAATGAACAGGGAACAGTTGTATGTCGTCGAAACATCGGAACGATAAATACATCGGGAAGTCAGGGGGAAACAACAATGGCGTGTGAACATTTCCCACATACGATAACGTACGAGATGGATCGGGACCCGTGCTCGGAAAGTATTCTAGTCAAAAAGATGGTCTATCAGGACGACACAGACAGTTGGGCCCCAGAAAATGTAGAGTGTTAATACCGTGGATTATTCGCGAGGCAATGAGATTATGTACGAACTCGGCCACGGCCTGGGAATCGGCTGGCTCGACGACAAAGGGTCCGGCCACATCGCCGAGTGTTACAGCGGTAGTTTCTGTGTCGGTCAGTTTGGCGTCGGTGGAGGCAACGACGAAACGCGGGAGGAGGTCGTCTTCCCCAACAGCCAGAACCCGGACTCCGTGTGGAGTATTATGGCACCGACTGGTCGACCAGATAGCCTCGATGGGGACCGCTTCGTCTTCAGCATTGAGGAACTCTTCACGGTAGACTTTGAGGATATCCCATCGAAAAATGACTGACCGATTCACGAGACGACGTTTGCTCGCTGTCGTGTCGGCAGCGATGGCTTCGTTCGCTGGCTGTGTCCCTGATTCTGGGTCTCAAGCGAGTCTCGGGACGGACTCACTCAACGTATCAGAATCAGATGGGACATACACGATTGAGATGACGCCGGAAGTCGGAGTCGTCGGTGATTGGGAACCATTCCGTAACGTATCAGTTGTAATATAAATTGAGGCGGATGTCGTCGTCTGTCGGAATCCGATTGGTGACCTCACAAAATCGGGTGAATACGATCCGGTCACTTTCACCTGCGACGAGTTCCCTCACACGATCACGTACGAGTTAGACCGTGATCCGTGCCGGGGGGATACCACCGTTCACAAGCGAGTGTACGTCGAGGAAGAAGATTGGTCGACGGAGGAGATCGTCGAATGTGACGACTGATTGGTTCGCGGTACACGATTGAGCGGGTGGTCTCCACACGGGTAGCGATCACAAAAACGATATCGGCATTCCCTACGAAACTATACTATTTGCCGGCACGAATTGGATAAATGACTGATCGAGTGACTCGACGCGAAACTCTGGCCGCAGTGGGACTCGCAGGGGTAGCTGTTGCGGGATGTCTGGCTGATTCGAATATCTCGATTAGCGTCCGGTCACTCGATGTGAGTGAGGTAGAGTCCGGGTATGAAATCCGTGCCGAGACGGAAGTCGGTGTTTCCGGCGACTGGGAACCGATCCGAAACGTATCGGTAGTCGTTCAAAACGAACAGGGAACGGTCGTCTGCCGTCATAGCATCGGGACGATAGATTCATCGGGAAGTCAGGGGGAAACAACGATAGTGTGTGATTCATTTCCATACACGATAACCTACGAAATGGACCGCGATCCGTGCTCTGGCAGCATTCTGGTCAAAAAATGGTCTATCAGAACGACTCGGACCGATGGGCCGAACAGACTGTAGAGTGCTAACACCCGGAATATTCGCGAGATAGTTATCCCACCGTTGTGATATATGATATGGTTTTCTAAATATAATTAAAATACCGGTTGGTCGACTCCCGACGGCCCCGTTCGGCTCGCTGACCGGGCGGGGATCCTCGCTCCCCCGGACGACCGGTGGGAGAGGCCGGGTCGCCGGTCAGGGGTCGACGGGGCACACCTCGCGGTCCGCCATTCTGACGCCGTCGGCGACCCAGTACAGCGAGAGAACTGCCACGGCCAGCGAAAGCACTAGGAACTCGGCGCCTTTCAACGGGAGCGCGGAAACCCCCGTAGTGACACCCAACACCGACGTGATACCCGCGAACACCGCCGCACCGCAGGGGGCACAGCCGGCACCGAGGGTCCCAACGACGACGCCGAACGCGCCTCCGGTCCCGCTTCGCAGCCCGACCGTGTTTCGGCGCAGGTGATACCCGACCACCGCGAGGTTCGTCCCGACGACGGCCGCGATGACGTACAGGAGCGTGTCCTGTAGCACGTAGGTGCTGGGGCCGGCGAGCGGATACAGCGAGGCGAGCGCCTGAACCCGGCCGACCACGGAGAGGTCGCCGCCGACGACGACCCGTCGGACGTACACCGGGCTGTTGAACGCGGCGAACGTCGTGACCGTCAACACGGCCCCGAGGACCGCCACCGCCAGCCACTGCGGCGAGCGAAGCACGTCCCGAGTCGTCCGGGCGGTTCGGCGCCAGTCCGTCGAACTGGTCGGCAGCGAGAGGCTACCCATGGCTCTCGACCGCACTGGAGAACGTACCGAAACTCTCGGTCATGATCGTCGTCACGAACTCGCCGTCCTCGAACAGGTAGGTGAGCGGGACACCGTAGAGCCCGGCGTCGTCCCCGTCGGACACTTCCGTCGATACGTACGACTCGTTGGCGCCGTTCTCCGCGGCCCGCGCGACGGCGTCGGCGTCGACATCGGTGTCCCGGAGGAACCGCCTGGTCTCCTCGACGATGTTGTCCGCCGAGAGCCGGTCCTGGTTGGCGTAGTACTTCGACTTGAGCGACCAGAACTGTTCGGGTCGCCGGCGGTTGAGCGCGACGAGGGCGTGGATAGCCGTCCGTCCCCACGGGGCGACGTACGGGTAGAGTCGGTTGTACACGGTCGCCTTCCCGGATTCGACCCACTTCGACTCGATCTCCCCGAACGTCCCGCCGTGGTAGCTGGCACACGACGGACAGCTGGGGTCGTCGAAGGTCACGAGCGTGATGTCGGTCTCTGACCGCGCGGGACCGAGTCGGGGACGCCCGTCCAACGAACTGGCGACAGGATTCGACGAAACGTCACGTTTCCCCGCGTCCGAGACGCCGCCGGATCCCAGACAGCCGGCCAGCCCACCGAGACCGGACAGGGCAGCGGCCGACAGAAACCGGCGGCGTCCGACACTCGTCCCGTTCATGCTAGAGCGGTGACTGCCGAAAGGTAAAAATATGATGCAAATCAAAAATCACGAACTGGCCGCGAAAACGCGCCCCCGCACCCGCGGTCGCCGGACCGACTCGGTGACGCCACTGGAGAGAGCCGCTTTTCGGCCGCGGCCGTCGAGGCGCTGCGGTTCGAGGACCGCCACTACGTCCCCGAGCAGCCGAGATGGCCTGATTTTCGGTTCGATCGGTACCGCGAGGGGTGGTGTGCCGGCCGCGCAGGGATCGGACTCACACGCTTGCGGATGTTCGAGACCGACCGGCGGCCGGTCTTGCGCCGAGACCTCGACCGGGCGCTCGGCGGCCTCGACCACGACAGCCTCGCGCGCGAGGACCAGGTCTGCTGCGGTAATTTCAGCCGCGTCGAGTTCCTGCTCCGCGCGTCTCGCGTCCTCGACGTCGACGCGTACTGGCGACAGGCCGAGGAGCTGGCGACCGACGCCGTCCACCGGGCCGAACAGCGGGGCGAGTTCTCCGTCCCGTGGCAGACCGACAACTGGTACGCGAAATCGCTGTTCCTGGGCGAGCCCGGGATCGGCTACAGCCTCCTCCGACTGGCCGGTGCGGACCTCCCGTGTCTCCTCCTCTGGGAGTGACCGTCCTCAGGGAGCCGGCCCGACCGCGCTCCCGTCGTCCGCGACCGGCGTCGCTCACCCTGACGAGTCCTCGGAAAGCCGCAACTCGGAGACGAGGCGGTCGCTGACGACCGCTTCGACCATGGCGAGCAGGTGCTCGTCGTCGGCGGTGTAGTCGGCGAAGACGCCCAGCGGAACTTCGCCGCCGGCCATGTCCTGGTGGCCGCCGGCGGTGCCCACGTCGGCGAAGGCGTCGTCGAGCGCGTCGCCGAGGTGGATGCGCGGGTCGGTCGTCCGCCCGCTGAGATGGATCGAGCGGCCGACGATGCCGAAGACGATGGCGGTCTCGACGCCTTCGAGCGTCTGGAGGTAGTCGGCGGCCTGGGGGAGGGCGTCGTGTTCGGTGGTGCGGCCGACGTGGGAGATGAGCACCGAGCCGCGGGTGCGGCGGTTCTCGATGGCGGTGGCGATGGCGTCGAGCGTAGCGCCGCTGGCCGACGGGCTGGCCAGTTGCCGGAGCAGGTCGGTGTCGGCGTGTTCCTGGAGGAAGCCGGCGGCCTCGTACTCGGCGCGGGTCGTCCCGCGGAGGAACTCCAGGGTCTCCCGGCGGATCGCGAACAACAGTGCGGTCGCGAGGTCCGCGTCGAGGTTCGTGTCGAGGTCGCGGACGTACTCGGTGAAGATGGTGGCGGTCGCGCCGACCGCCTCGCGGCGGTCGACGAACCGGGCGTCGACCTCGTCGGCCGGGTGGTGGTCGACGACGATATCGACGGGAGTCCCCTCGGGGACCCGGTTGTTCTGGCCGGGGACCGAGTGGTCGACGAACGCGAGCAGCGACGCTTCGGGCCGGTCCCGAACCGTCTCGGGGTCGAACCGCTCTAAGTCGATGTCGAGCAGGGTGACGAACGCGCGATTCTGCTGGTGGGAGATCTCTCCGCTGTAGACGATCTGCCACTCGTCGACGCCGGCGGACGCGGCGATCTGTCCGAGCGCGAGCGCGCTCGCCAGGCAATCGGGGTCAGGGTTGTTGTGACAGAGGATGGTGATCGATTCGCCCGCTCCGAGCAGGTCGCGAAGCTCGCCGGCGGGGCGCGTCGTCGATGGCTCGCTCATCGTGTGGTTCGGGCGAACGGTCTAGACGTGCGGCCGACAAAACACCCCGGCCGGCACACGCCACCGACGTTCGAGGGACGGCCACTACCCGCCACTGCCCCCGATCCCGCCGCCGAGCGCGTATTAGGTGTATCATGGCTACGGGGGTCCCATGATAGGTATGTAGATAACCGCTAAGGGTGACCAGTCGTCCGGATCAGGTGTGACCGAACGACGCCACGCCGACGACGCGAACCGACGGACCGGGGCGGTGGTACGCCGTGAGTGACGCGGCCAGGCACCCGCGCGTGCTGGACCTGCCCCGCGACGAGACCGGGCTGGCGACGACGACCGTCGCGCTCAGACGACTGCAGGAGCTGTTGCCGGAGTTCCTCGTCGACCGAGTGACCGACGCCGACGCCGAGGGGCTGGTCGTCCCGCTGGACGGCGGGGTCGCCACCGCGACGGCGGTGGCGCTGGCCGTCGACGCGGTCGGCGCCGAAGACGTGCTCGCGCTCACGATGCCCGCGGGGTTGACCGACGAGGCGACCGCGCGGACCGCCGAGACGGTCGCGGAGATGCTCGGCGTCGACCACCGGCGACTGCAGCTGCAGCCGGTCGTCGCGGCGTTTCAGGAGACGGTGGGCGACGCCGGCGGTCCGGCCGACGATATCGTCGCGACGGACAACGCCGTCGAGCGGTTCCGGACGGCGACGACCTACTACTTCGCCAACCGTCGGGAGTCGCTGGTCGTCGGGCCGGTCGACCGGACGGCCCGGCTGCTCGGGTCGGCGACGAAGTACGGCGAGACGGGCGTCGACTGTTTCCTGTTCGGCGATCTCTACTGGACGGAGGTCCACGCGCTCGCTGCGGCGATGGACCTGCCGGTCGACCTGCTCGGAGGGGCCGAGCGCGCGCCGCCTCACGACTCGACCGACGCGGACAGGCTCGACGTCGACGTCGAGACAGTCGACCGGGCGCTGCGACTCCACGTCGACGAGGGCCGCGAGCCGCGGGCGGTTGCCGACCGTCTGGGGATCGACCGCTCGGTCGTGACCCGGCTGAAAGAGTGGTGCGCGACGACGCGACACAAGCGACACATGCCGCCCAAACCGTCGACGAACCGGTGAGTGCGGGGTTCGATGTCGCCCGTCCGCGGGTTCGGGAGGGGGCCGCCCGTCGGGTTCGCTCTGCGGTACCCCTAAGGGCGGCTACCCGCTAGGGCGGGTGTGGATGCGTCACGCCTGAGCCCGCGGACGGTCGCGCTCGCCGTGCTGTGCGTCGCGGTGATCGCGTTCGCGGCGGCGACGCTCGACTCGACGACTGACCCGAGCGCGTCGGCCGGCGCGGGATACACCGGCCCGGTCGACCAGCTGGGTGGCGAGCGCACCCCGGCCGAGGAGTCGACCGGCGACAGCAGGAGCCAGCGCGACTCGTTGTTCGACCTCGACTTCGAGCGGGGGACGCCGCTGCAGTTCTGCCAGCCGTGGCTCAAACAGCCGCTCGTCCAGCTGCTGTTGGTGCTCGGGACCGTCGGCGTGTTCTCGGTCGGTCGCTGGCTCGACGACGCGGCGACGGGGCTGGCCGCCGTCTTCGTCGTCGGTTACCCCGGTTTCTTCCTGTATCTCCTCTTTACGACCTGTCGGTCGGACCTGGGGCTGCTCTCGCTCGCCGACGGTGGCCGACCCGCACAGGAGGGCGGCGGGCTGTTCGGCGGGGAGGCCACCGTCGCGCCGCCCTCGTTCTCGACGGCCGCGCTGCTCGTGCTCGTCGTCGTCACGCTGGTCGCCGTCGCCGCGCTGGTGTTGACCGGTAACCACGACCAGCGCGAGGACCACGAGCGCGGCGGCGACGAGGACGACCCCGAGCCTGAGTCGCCCGCGGATATGCGGGCGGTCGGCGCGGCCGCGGGGCGGGCGGCCGACCGCATCGAGGAGAGCGACGAGTTCGAGAACGAAGTCTACCGGGCGTGGGCGGCGATGACCGACCACCTCGCGGTCGACCGACCCGAGTCGAGCACGCCCGCCGAGTTCGCGACCGCCGCGACGGCCGCGGGGATGGACCCGTCGGACGTGGCCCGGCTCACAGAGGTCTTCGAGGAAGTGCGCTACGGCGGCGAGGAGCCGACGGCTGAACGCGAGCGAGCGGCCGTCGAGACGCTGCGGCGGATCGAGGCGACCTACGCCGACGCGGACGCCGAGGGGTCGCGGGGCGAGGACGGTGTCGACGGGGAGGCGAACGACCGATGAGTCGGAGCGTCACGGCGACGCTGGGGGTGCTCCTGGGCGTCGTCGGGCTCGCCGCGCTCGCCGTCCCGTCGATTACGACGCCGCTACCGACCGGCGAGTCGTTCGTCCTGATCGTCGGGTTGGTCCTCCTCCTAGGGGCGGTGGCGCAGGTCCAGCGCCGACGCCACACCGACCTCGAGTACGCGGAGACGCCGGATGCCGAGCTGGCGGTCAACCTGCCGACGCCGGGCGACGACCTGGACCGGCGGCTCGGTCGGCTGCAGCTGACGCGGTTCAACGAGGCCGAACGCCACCGCATCCGCGACGAGATCGGCGGCGTGGCCGCCGAGACGATCCGGCGCCGCGAGCGCGGCTCGGCGGAGGCGGCCCAGCGGGCGCTCGACGAGGGGACCTGGACCGACGACCCGTTCGCGGCGGCCTTCTTCACCGGTCGGGTGCCCGAGGCGCCGACGACCGACCGCCTCCGGGAGCTGTTCGACCGCGAGTCGCCGTTCAAGCGCCGCGCCGTCCGGGCGATCGACGCGCTCGAACGGCTGCTGGAGGCAGACGACAGGCGGGCGGTCGACGACCGACGCGAGACCGACGGCCAACCGGAGGCCGACGATGAGTGAGGACGGCCCCGAGCGGCCGGACGGCGGCCGGGCGGTGATCGACGAGGCCGACGAGCCGTCCGTCGCGGTCGACGACGAACGTCGGACGGCCGATGGGTCCGAGCGGGACGACGACGCGGTGGAGACGGCGCCGGCCGACGGGACGAGCGCGGGCGACGCCTCGGTGGACACGGGCGGGGCCGGGGAGATAGCGGCGGCGACGGTTCGGTCGTCGCGGCTCCGGTCGACCAACCACTGGGTAGGGTTCGCGACGCTCGTCTTCGGCTCGGCGGGGCTGGGGGCCCTGTTGCGCTCGCGGCCGCTCATGCTCGCGGCGGTGGTCGGCGTCGGGTATCTCGCGTACGCGAACACGACCGAGGCGCCCGAGCCCGAGCTCGCCATCCAGCGGCGCCTCTCCGAGGAGGACCCGGAGCCGGGGGACACCGTCGAGGTGACGGTCGTCGTCGAGAACGTGGGCGAGGCGGCGCTGGCGGACCTGCGGGTCGTCGAGCAGGTGCCGGAGGCGCTTGCGGTCACCGACGGACCGGCGCGGGCGGCGACCGCGCTCCGCCCGGGCGCGCGGATGACCTTCTCATACACCGTCCTCGCGCGGCGGGGGGCCTACCGGTTCGAGGGGGTGACCGTGATCGCCCGCAACGCCAGCGGCAGTCGCGAGCGCGAACTCGACGTCGGGACCGAGTCGGCGGCGATCACCTGTCTGGCCCCGGTCGACGCGACCGCGACGGTCCCGTTGCGCGGGCTCACGTCGCCGTACACCGGCCGCGTCTCGACGGACTCCTCGGGCGAGGGGACCGAGTTCTCGTCGCTACGGGAGTACCAGCACGGCGACTCCCTCTCGCGGATCGACTGGAACACGTTCGCCCGCGACCGGACGCTGACGACGATGGAGTTCCGCGAGGAGCGCATGGCGACGGTGGTGGTCGTCCTCGACCTGCGCCCGGAGGCGTACCTCCAGGCCGGCGACGACGGCCAACACGCCGTCGACCGGGGCATCGACGCCGCTCGCCGCGTGTTCAACTCGCTGCTCGACACGGGCGACCGCGTCGGGATCGCCGCGTTCGCGGCCGAATCCGTCTGGCTGTCGCCCGGCGCGGGGCCGACTCACCGCGCTCGCGCCCGTGAACTGCTGTCCACCCACTCGGCGCTGTCGCCGCTCCCGCCCGACGGGCGGGTGTATGTCCGCTTCCAGCTGCGTCGGCTGGCCCAGCGACTCGACGACGACGCGCAGGTGGTGTTCGTCTCGCCGATGCCCGACGACACCAGCACGGTGATCGCCCGCTCGCTGCACGTGCGGGGCCACGCAGTCACCGTCATCAGCCCGGACCCGACGATGAGCGACACGCCCGGGCGGCGGCTGGCGGCCGTCGAGCGGTCGAACCGGCTGAACGACTTGCGGGGCAGCGACGTGCGCGTCGTCGACTGGGACGGTGACGAGCGGCTGGCCGAGGCGCTCGAGCGCGCACGCAGGCGGTGGTCTGGATGAGCGGCGCGAGACCGGCCGTGGTCCGGACGAGCCGTGTGGCGCCGGCGCGGCCCGGGAGGCGGTCGTCGTGAGCGGGACGGAGATCACGCGTCGGCCGGGGCGGCACTCGTTGGTCGTCTCTGGCGTCGCGGGCGCGACGGCGGCGGCGATGGCGTTGACCGGCGGTGGGACCGGTGCGGTCGTGGCGGCGCTGGGGACGCTCGCGTTGCTCGCGGGCGTCCACAGGGCGAACCACCGCGCCGTCGACGCGGGCGGGCTGGTGGCCTTCCTCGGCGTCGCCGTCGCGGCGCTGTCGGACGCCCCCGCGGCGGCGGTCCTGTTCGGGACGGTCGCGGCGGTCGTCGCCTGGGACACCGGGACAAACGCCGTCTCGCTGGGCCGACAGCTGGGGGCGCAAGCCGACACCGTCCGCGCGGAGAATCTCCACGCGATGGTCGGTGCCGTCGTCGGCCTCCTCACGGCCGTCTTCGGGCTCGTCCTCTTCGAGGTCGGGCCGACCCGCCAGCCAGTCACCACGCTCTTTGTCCTCCTGATCGCCGCGACGCTGCTCGTCGTCGCGCTGAACCGGTGAGGCGCCGACCCGGCGGCGTCTGGACGCGTGTAACCGAGCGATACGCTCGGGTTACCGCCGGATCGCTCCGCTCGCCACCGCGTCGAGCGGCCTCGGGGTTCCGAGCGGTGGAGCGACCGGGCCGGCCGGTGCGGTCCGCTCCGACCGCGTCGAGTGAACTCGGCGAGTACTCCCGGCTTACGACAGCGAAACGTCTCGATACCGGCCGTTTCAGGGTCGATTACTACGAGCCGTCCGTCCGTGTGCTCGAGCATGGTCGAAGGCAGCACGTCCGACGGGCCGTCGGTCGCGGTGCCGGTCACGAACGTCCCGAGCACCGTCGCCACGATCCGCTCGCTCGGCCCGCGGGGCATCCACACGGTCGTCCTCTCGGAGAAGTCCACCTCCCAGGCCTTCGCCTCGAAGTACTGTGACGAGGTCGTCACGACGGCCGACCCCAGCGCGGACCTGCTCGCCTACAGGGACGACCTGCTCGACGTGGCGGCTCGTGACGACGTTCGGACCATCGTCCCCGTCCGCGAGGTCGACGCGTACGTTCTCTCGCGATACCGGTCGGCGTTCGAACCGCACGTCTCCCTGCCGGTGCCGGACGTCGAGCGACTGGAGCGGGTCCACGACAGGCTGTTGCTGGCCGAGGAAGCCCGGGCGGCGGGCGTTCCGGTGCCAGAGACCTACCGACCGGACGAGGTCGATGACTGGTCGCGCGACCTGCTCGCCAAGTCCCGGTACAACCTGCTCACGGCCACCTACGACGACTCGCTGGGGCCCGAGGAGAGCGCGACCTCGGACACCATCGAGCACCTCGAAGCCGGGGTGGTGCCGGATCTGGACTCGCTGCGGGCCCGCCACCAGGTCGAGCCGATCGTCCAAGAGTTCGTCCCGGCCGACGAGGAGTTCATGGTCGCAGCCCTGTACGACTCCGGGGAGCCACTGGCCGTGTTCCAGCACCGCCAGGTCCGTGGGACCCGCTACACCGGGTCGGGCGGCGCCTACCGCGAGTCGGTGTCGATCCCCGAACTCGAGGCGGTGGCGACGGACCTGCTCGACCACCTCGAGTGGCACGGGCTGGCCTGTCTGGAGTACCTGCGAGACGAGACCACCGGCGAGTTCGTCCTCGCGGAGATCAACCCGCGCATGTGGCAGTCGCTCGCCTCGACCGTCGCGATGGGCGCGGACTTCCCCCGGTACTACTGGCAGCAGGCGACCGGCCGGGCCGACGAGATCGATCCCGCCTACGACGTCGGCGTCGGCTGCCACTGGGTGAAAGGCGAGTTCCTCCACGCGCTGAGTCTGTTCCGCTTCGACTCCCCGCACGTCGAGCGGCCGGGCTACGCCGCGACGCTGCGCGATATCGCCGTCTCAACCTATCGACACCCGCGGTTCGACTACCTCTCGCTCGACGACCCCGGCCCCTTTCTCCAGGACTGCTCGACGCTCCTCGCCGAGTTGCCCGCCGTCCCGAGACTGCAGATCGGAGGCTGAGCCGACCGATCGGTGTCGTCCTCACCGACGCACTCGCTTCAGGCCGCCCCGGCGGTGCCGTCCCGGTCCGCCGCCAGCAGTTCGACGACGGTCTTCGCCAGGCCGAGGACGACTGGGCCGACGAACAGGCCCAGAAAGCCGAAGGCGGCGATCCCGCCGAAGATACCGACGACGAGCAGGGCGGGGTTGAGTCGCGCACCGCGGCGCATCGCGAACGGCCTGACCACGTTGTCCGAGCCGCTCACGACGACGGCCCCGTAGACGGTCAACCCGACCGCGGCCGCCGTCTGGCCCGTAACCGCGAGGTACACGACCACCGGGATCCAGACCACCGACGCGCCGATGAGCGGGAGCAAGGAGAGCGCGAACGTCAGCACGCCCCAGAAGACGAGGTCGCCGAAGCCGACGACGGCCAGACCGAGGACCGTCAGCACCGCCTGCAGGGCGGCGACGACGACGTTGCCGACGACGGCCGCCCACAGCAGGTCGTCCGTGCGGCGGAACAGCTTCGCTGTCTCCGCCTCCGCTAGCGGACTGTTCGCGCGGACCCACGTCAGGAGCGCGTCGCCGTCGCGAAGGAGGTAGAAGAACGTGAACAGGAACACCACCACGCCGATGGCAGCCCCCGGGATCAGGCCGACGACGCCGGCGACCCGGCCGGTGAGCCCGCCGAGAACCGCGCTGGCGAGGTCCCCGAGCGAGCTGTCGGACATCGCCGGGACGCGAGCCGTCCCGAGCCACTCGCGGAGCCCGACCGCGAGGCTGTCGGTGTCGGGGACCTCGACGCCGCGGCCCAGCGAGACCGCCTGCTCGACCGCGACGCCGACAAGCAGCGCCAGCGGGACGAGGACGACCAGCGTCGTCGCGACGGTCGTGACCAGCGCCGCGACGGTCGCGTTCGCCCGGCGCGCGAGTCGCTCGTTGACGGGGGCGACGAGGTAGGCCAGCAACCCCCCCAGGACGATCGCCTGAAACAGCGGGACCACCATCAGGACGGAGAGGGTGCCGAGCGCGAGCAGCGTCGCGAGGAGAGCAGTTCGCGATGTGTCGCCGTCGGTCACCCGAGCGTCACCGACTGGTCGGTACAGGGCCCGACGGTTTTGTAATGCTCAGCCATCTCCCGACCGCTCCGGTCGCACCCGATCGGTCGCGCGTCGCCACGTGGTCGCCACCGGACAAGGCCGACCATACCGGGCGGGACCCCGGTGACAGAGGCTGGAACCGGCCACATTACGAAGCGACCGGCCGGCGAACTCGCACCGACCGCGGGTCGTCGGCACCCGATCCCGGATCGCCGTCTCGACCCGAGACCCACGATCATGATACGAAATCGAATCACAGAGCACCGCGGGACAGCTCTCGAAACGAAACGGCGACCCGGTGAGGTGCGGGGATGAGCCCGCCAGGGGGGCGAGAGCGACGCCAGCGGCGTCGCGAAGCGAGGCGCCAGCGCCGCGCGAGCAGGCGAGGCGGGTCGGCAGCGCCACCGCCTCGGGGAGGTGTCGGACCAGGTCCACCGTCCACAGTGCCACCCGATCGGGGCGTCGGGTCGGGCGGTCAGACGGCGACGCCGACCCGCTACCGGATGCGCGAGCGACTGCTCGCGATCGGCGACGACTTCGTGATCGAGACGGCGGCGGGTCAGCCCGCGTTTCGGGTCGACGGAAAGGCGCTCCGGGTCCGCGACACGATCCAGATCCGGGACCGAGAGGGGACTCCGCTCTACCGCGTTCAGGAGCGCATGCTCCGGTTCAGGGAAACGATGGTGATCGAGCGAGACGGGCAGCGAGTGGCGACTATCCACAAGGCGCTGGTGACGCCGCTGCGCGATCGCTTCGACGTACAGGTCGAGGGCGGCCCGCCGTTGTCCGTCCAAGGGAACGTCTTCGACCACGAGTACGCGATCACGCGCGACGGCCTGCGGATCGCCACCGTCTCGAAGCGGTATTTCCGCGTCCGGGACACATACGGCGTCGAGGTTGTACCGGGCGAGGACGACGCGTTCGTCCTCGCCGTCGTCGCCGCCATCGACGAGCTTCGCGAATCCGAGCAGGGAGACCGTCGGCGCGTCGGCCGGTGACGCGTCGGGCACGGACGGCCCCGACCGCCGCGGTCCCGACTGCGTCGGGGAGTATGGACACCTTTCTCGGTCGGCTCCGCCGGTACCGCCACCGTTCGCGAGCGCCACGGTAGCCGGACTCAAGACACCGTGCGATGTACGCGTGGCACGGTCGTCTCCGCCGAGATCCGGCCGGGCCGGCGTTCGCCGACCGGTCGGACCGGTCTCCGGCTACAGCTCGCCTTCCCGTTCCATCGTTCGGAGCTCGCTGACGCGCTGGTAGATCTCGTCCATCTCGCAGTCCTCGCGCTTGTCGTCGACGTGGCCGTACAGCAGGCCCATGCGGTGGTTACTGCGCAGGTCGTCCTCGTTACGTGCGAGGAAGTCCCAGTACAGCGCGTTGAACGGGCAGGCGCCCTTGCCGGTGGTCTGGTCGGGGTCGTAGGCGCAGCCCTCGCAGTAGTCGCTCATCCGGTCGACGTAGTTGGCCGAGGAGACGTACGGTTTGGTGGCGAAGACGCCGCTGCCGTAGCTCCCCATCTCGACGACGTTGGGCGTGGTCACCCAGTGGTAGGCGTCGACGTAGGTCGCGTGGAACCACTCGTTGAGTTCGTCGGGGTCGACCCCCCACAGCGTCGCGAAGTTCGAGAGGACCATCAGTCGCTGGATGTGATGGGAGTAGCCCCGGTCGTACACGTCGCCGACGCTGCCGCCGACGCAGGCCATGTCGGTCTCACCGCTCCAGAACAAGTCGGGTAGCGGTCGCTCGGCGCCCAGCTGGCTCGCTTCGGCCAGGTCGGGCATGGCGTGGCGGTAGACGTGGCGCATGAACTCCCGCCAGCCGAGGAACTGGCGGATGGCCCCCTCTGCGGAGTTGAGTGGCACGTCGTCGCGGGACCGGTAGGCGTCCTCGATCGCGGTGACCGCCTCCCAGGGATGGAGCAGGCCGAGGTTGACCGCGGGCGACAACAGCGCGTGGGCCATCGCGGGGTCGTCGGCGCGCATCGCGTCCTGATAGGGGCCGAATTCGGGCAAGCGCTCGGTGACGAAGTGGTCGAGGGCGGCGAGCGCGTCCTCGCGGGTGACCGACCAGGGAAAGTCCGACGTCGACCCCCAGGTGTCGAACTCCGCGGCGACCCACTCGCTCACTTCCGCGGTCAGATCGTCGAGTTCGGGCTCGTAGACCGGCGGGGCCGCCCAGTCGTCGGGCGGGAACTCGCGATTGTCCTCGTCCAAGTTCCACTCGCCGCCGACCGGGCTCCCGTCCTCGCGCAGGAGAACGCCGCTCTCGCTGCGCAGCCACCGGTAGAACCCCTCGTGGCGGAAGGCGTCGGTCTCGCCGTCGGCCCACTCGTCGAAGGCGGCGCGGGTGGAGCAGAACAGTTCGTTGCCGACGAGTTCGAGGTCGCCGCCGACGGCGTCGACCAGATCGGCGAAGCGGTCGCCGCTGCGGTGGCTCGGCGAGCGCATGGCGACGAGCGTGTCGTCGGGGTGGCGGTCGAAGTACGTCGCGAGACCCTCGCGGAAGGTTTCGGTCCGCACGTACTCGACCTCGTAGCCAGCCTCGCGGAGTTCGTCGCGGACGTGACGCATCGCGGCGAAGACGAGTGTGAGCTTGTGGTGGTGGTAGGGCTTGCGACGGGCGAACCCGTGGGCTTCGATCATGCAGACGCGCGATCCCGAGGGCGCGCGATCGAGCGGCCCGACCTCGGGGTGGAGGTGGGTCCCGAGGATCCACGGGACGCGGTTCGAGTCGTCAAGATCGTATTCGTCGGGGGTGCCGACGACCGGGCGTAGCTGTGTCATGGCGGAGACGGGGCCGATATACGGGGTACGATCACTGGCACAATAGAGAGGGTACCCACACAGTTCGATCGACGGACGGTCGACCGGCCACGGACTCGCCGTCACCCCGCGGTTCGGATCGTCCGGGTCGGAGACCAGCGGTGGGTGCGTCGGGCCCGAACCCGCTCTCGCTCTCCGACAACGTTCCGCCGCCGAACGTCGTGCCGTCGCCGGTCGCCGGTTCGGACCCGGCGACGTCGCCTTCGGAGAGTTGCTCCTCGACGAAGCCGACGCGAACGACCATCTCGCGGTCGAACTCGGCGGACAGCTGATCGTCCCACCGCTGGGCGAGGTCGGGCGGGGCCGTCTCGTTGCGCGGGAGGCCGACCAGTACGTTCACCCGCGCCTCGTTCCCGAGGATCAGGTCGATCGGTTCGTAGTCGACGCCGACCGAGAGGAGTTCGACCCCTTCGACGTCGGCCTCGTCGAAGCGCTGTTGCAGTTCGCCCGAGACGCGCTGTTCGAACGACTGAGTCTGGTAGGTCGTCCACGTGACGGCGCCGAGTGCGATCGAGAGGACGGCGATCGCGACGGCGAGGACGACGACGCGGGAGAACACCGAGGCGCGGACGCCTTCGAACTGTCCCGCGTCGATCGGTTTGAACCCCGAGAGATAGAACAGGACGAGCGCCGAGACGTTGATCGCGAGCAGGTTGACGACGACGAGGACGGTCGCCGCGACGACGACGCCGGGCGGGCCGAAGGCGATGCCGAGCCCGGCGGTCGCCGCGGGCGGGACGAGCGCGACGGCGATCGCGACGCCGACCAGGGTCGAACCCGACCCGCGCATGATGCTGATCGACCCGGCGAGCCCGGACCCGAGCGCGAGAAACAGCGACAGGAAGTTCGGGCTCGTCCGTTCGGCGACCTGCGGGATGGTCGTGATGTCGAGTCCGGGTGGAACGAGGATGGTCTGCTGGAGGACCAGTCCCATGACGGCCGCCGTCGCGATCGCTGCGACGAGCCCCGTCGCCTGCAACACGGCGCCCCGACGGGCCATCTTCGGCTCGTCGAGGATCGTTCCCACCGAGGCGGAGATCGCCGGTCCCATCAGCGGAGCGACGACCATCGCGCCGATGATCGTCGCCGCGGAATCGAGCAACAGCCCGGTCGTCGCGATGACGGTACTCAGCAGGAGGAAGGCGAAAAACGTCGAATTGGCGGGTGCCAGATCTTGAGCCCGGGCGTACAGCTCCTCGCGGGAGATCCGGAGTCCGGGGAACTTCTCGGCGAGCGCCGAGAGCCGCTGGGAGACGACCGTCTCCGTGGGCACGACGATAGTGTAGGAGTCCTCGCGGATACCGGCGGCCACGAGGTCCTCCAGCACCGGTTCGACCCCGCCCGGCGGGACCGGGAACTGTGCCATCGCCTCGAAGTCGCCGCGGCCGACCTCGTCGAACACGGCGTAGTCGATGCCCTCCTCGTCGAGCGCGTCGAGGACGGGCGCGCGATTCCCTTCCGGGATCAGGACCTGAACGAGTCGCATCTATCTCGGGTGGTCTCCGTCGCGAATCGAACCGGGGTCGTCGGGCGGCCGACCCGAGCGACGACCGCCGGCAGTATGAGTGTGCTACGCTCCGACTGGTCTGCGGCGCGACCGGTCGCGCCGCGGCGGCTGTCGCTTCATCCAGCGACCTCTTCTGCGGCGAACGTCTCGCGTAGCTGCGTCTCCTCGTCGGGAGAGAGGTTGGTCTCGATGACCTCGAAGTCCACGTCCCCGGTCTCCTCGGCGATGCGCTCCAGGTTGGCGTCGCGAGTGAGGAGGAACAGTGCCGAGTGACCCGGCTCGACGGTCTCGCTGACCTCCTCGATGAACGAGTCGTCGATCCCGATGTCACCGAGCTTTCCGGAGACCGCGCCGGCGGCGGCACCCGCGAGCAACCCCGCCCACGGAGCGAAAAACAGCAGCCCGATCAGCATGCCCCAGAAGGCACCGCCGAGGGCGCCCGCGCCGACGAGGCTATGGGCCTGTTTGACCTTCGCGCGACCGTTCTCCTTTCGGACCATCACCGCGGCGTCGTCGAGTGTGATCAGCTCCCGCCGCTGGAAGTCGTACATCTTCTCGCGCATCTGCTCGGCGCCGTCTTCGGTGTCGAACGCCAGTACGACGAGTGAACTCATACGTCCGACCGTGAGTGGAGTTCACACATAGTAATAGACGCGCCAACGACGAGAAAGGTCGCCGAACCGCGAGTAATCTCCCGGAGAAGCGGAGTAAGGGGTGCCGTTCCCGTGGCGATGGTCCCCGGAGCACCCGGGAAATCGGTTCGAACCCGTGTCGAGCCGGCCGGTCACCCGGCTCTGGCTTCGCCCGTCGCCTCGCCGCTCGCGGCGACGTTCCGCCGGCCCGTGTAGCCGACGTACGCCAACAGGAGGCCGGTCGACAGCAGGTGCACCCCGGTCAGGAGTCCGACCGCCCACGCGGCCGTGCTCGGGAAGCCGGCCCACAACAGGACGGCCAGCCCCACCGAGACAGTCCCGCTCACGACGTACCAGGGCCAGTTGGGGTCCGAGCGCGTCCCGACGCCCATCGCGACCTCGACGAGGCCTTCCACGGCGAAGTAGACGATGAGCAGGATCGTCACGGTCGTCAGGCCGAGCACCGGGTTCGCCAGCAGCGAGATCCCGGCGACCGCGTAGATGGCCGCGAGCGCGACCTGCCAGACGGTTCCGGCGACCCCGCCCGCCGAGAAGGCGTTGACGGCGTGCCCGAGCGCGCCGACGACCAGCAACGCGCCCAGCAGGACCGAGACCGCGACGCCCGTCACGAACGGCGCGGCGATCGCGATCAGTCCGAGGACCGTGATCAGGACACCGGCACCCAACAGATACCGCCAGCTCCGCTGTGTGTCCGCCGATACGACCGAGGATGTGTCTGTGCTCATTGTCTCTCGATCGGAGCTACGTCGACCCCCGGCATAACCGTATTCGTGATATTGTTTTGATATTGTGGCCAATCCGCACACCGTCGGGAGCGGTTGCGTACGGCTACCGGGGAACGGGGAGCTTACCGGAGCCACGGCGCCCGTCCGGCGGCGGGACGCGACGGCGCCTCGGCGGCTGGCCACAGAGCCGGTTCCAAGTGGAAACAACCGACTTGTCCGCCTCGCCCCTCGCTCCGAGACGAGATGGCACGGGTTTCGTCGCCGCTCGCGAGCCCCGCGGTTGCCCGGCCGTCCGTCGCGGCCGGGATCGAGTCGGCGGTCCACCGGGGGGACGGAGTCGGATGACCGACACGTACTATCTGATCAGTGACCTCCACATCGGCGGCGACGAGCAGTTGCGACACGTCGAATTCCACGAGGAGCTGATCGACTTTCTCCAAGACCTGGAAGACGGCGAGGAGGACGCGGAGCTGTTGATCAACGGCGACGCGTTCGGGCTGTGGGAGTTCACCGAGGTCGAGGGCCCGGCGAAGCTCGACGCGCTGGTCGCCGACTACCCGGAGCTGTTCGCGCAGTTGCGAGCGACCGGCGAGCGAGTCCCGATCACGCTCATCCCGGGCAACCACGACTACGAACTCGCCGCTCACGACGAGTACGTCGACGGGCTCGCCGAGTACAACGTCACGCTCGACCAGTCGGTGTCGCTCACCCGCGAGCTGGGCGACGCGGTCGTCCACGTCGAACACGGGATGCAACAGGACCCGAACAACCGGATCCCCGACTTCGGGAACCCCTACGCGAACCCGCCGGGCTACTTCGTCAACCGCCAGATCACGAGCCGAGCCGGCCGGCTCTCGGGTCGGGGCACGTACAACTGGCTCAGGGACATCCAGGCGGTGACGCCGATGACGCAGATCCCCGACTGGATCGCCTCGAACTACTTCTACCGGGAGATGAGCGCCTGGCTGCGGTTCGCGGTCGTCCCCTTCCTGGCCCTGTTCAACGCGGCGTTGTGGTACGTCGGGGTCGTCGCTCTCGACGCGACCGGGGTCTGGTCGTTCCCGATGGCCCTCGTGCAGGACGCCCTCGCGCTGTTCGGTCCGGTGGGATATCTGGTCGACGTCGTGCTGACGGCGAATCTGGTCCTCATCGGCTTGCTGGCCGTGATCGCGGTCCCGCTGTACGTCTTCTTCAGGGACGTGCGCAAGACGCTCCGGCGGTTCGGGCTCGTCCACGAGGGAAACGACGAGGACCCCGTCGAGAAGTACCTCGACCGGGCGCGGGCGGTCTTTCGGGCCGACCCGGCCGTCGCCGTCTACGTCTACGGTCACACCCACCGTCCGTCGGCGACCGACGTGGGCGACCGGCTCGTGATCAACACCGGGACGTGGCTCAAACGCCTGCATCGCGTCGACCCCCGAATCGGGCTCCTCCCGCCGGTGTACTACGCGTCCTATCGACTCAACTACTTCCGGCTCACCGCGACCGACGACGGCGGCGTTCGCGTCGACTACGAGGTGGTCGACAAGCCGGACCCGGACGACGAGACGCTCCTCCAGCGACTGCTCACCAGGCCGCCGGAGCCGGAGGCGCGGATCCCCGAGACGACCGTCGTCGACGCCCCCGTCTCGTCACTCCCGCCGGAGGAGGAGCCGACCGAACCCCCCGGGAAGTGAGCGACTCGCGGGCACTAGCCGGGCCTCGACGCCGCGACGGTGGGCGAGCGGGTCGACGGTCCGGCGGCGGCCGAGCCGACCGCCGACGGCGCGGACTCGGTGCCGACGGGGGTCGGTGTCGTGGTAGTGCCGGTCGGTGCTCGGTCGACGGCGGTGTCGGTCGCGGTCGGTGCCGGGGTCGTGACGGTGACCGCCTCGGAGCCGGGGACGCAGAACGCGTCGGGCCGGCCGACGGTGACGGTGCCGACTTCGCCGACGGTGAACGTCTCGACTTCTGTAGTGTTGACGATGCCGTCGATGGTGTCGCGCTGGAGCGTCCGGACCTGTCGGACGTGGCGGACGACCCCCCGACGGTCGACCAGCACCGTCGACTCGACGGTCAGCGCCTCGCCCGACCCGACGAGGACCTCGATGTCGCGAGCCTCCTCGAAGACGCGCACCTCGGTGCCGTTCCAGGTGCGCGTGCCGACCTGGGTGTAGTTGTAGTCGCCGATCCGCTCGTCGAGCCAGTTCTCGCCGGTCAGGGCGTCGCGGTACCAGGCCGACTCGGGCGAGTCGGGGTCGTAGGCCTGCTGGGCGACGGCGACGCCGTCCTCGACCTGTCGGAGCCGGTAGATCGTCCCGGCGACGGCGAACACGCGAACCGACCGGAAGCCCAGCGTGACTCCCTCGTAGGTGAACGCGCTGGCGCCCGGCATGGCTCGCACCCGCGTCCCGTCCATCCGGAGGGAGAAACTGAGATCGTCCAGCGCCGCCCCGTGGCCGGCGACGATGTCGCCGCCGGCCACGGCCCCGTCGGTCGTCGCGAGCGGGACCGGCGTGGCCGGCGTCGGCGCGGGCGTCCGGTCGTCGGCCGCGACCCGTGGGGCGAGACACTCCGTCGGCGTCGGCGTCGCCGTCCGCAGCGACTCGGCGGTCGGGACCTCGACGGGGGTCAGCGTCGCCGCCTCGGAACGGTCCGTCCCGCTCGCGCCACCGAAGGCGTTGCAGCCGGCGAGGACGACCAGCAGCGCGACGACGACGGTACGTCGATGCACGCTCCCCACTGAGGAGTCGACCCGCAAAAACCTACGCACGGCTCCTCCCGGGGACCCACGGTTCGACGGCGGGACCGGTGGACGCGCGTCCACGACCCGCCCGGACGGGGCAGGCTTATCGGCGCGCCGCCGCTGGAGTCGGTATGGACGCAGCCGACGACGCCGCCCGCGACGCCGCCGACGCACGCCACGCCACTGCTGCTCGCCTGGGCGTCGACGTGGGCGGCACCTTCACCGACGTGGCGGTGGTGGTCGACGGCGACCTGACGACCGCGAAGGTCCCGACGACCGACGACCAGTCCCGCGGGGTGCTCGACGGGATCGAGGCGGCCTGCGACGCTGCCGGTGTCGACCCGGACGCGGTCGTCGGGTTTCGCCACGCCACGACCGCCGCCGTCAACGCCGTCCTCGAAGGGGACGGCGCCGAGACGGCGCTGGTCGCGACCGAAGGATTTGCCGATACCGTCGCGATCGGTCGTCAGGACCGCCCGGACCTCTACGACCTCTCGGCGCGCAAGCCCGCCCCGCTCGTCCCGGCCGAGCGCCGGTTCGAGGTGACCGAGCGCGCCACTACCGCGGGGATCGAGACACCGGTCGACCCCGAGGAAGTCCGCGAGATCGCCGATTCTCTCGACGGACATTGCGAGAGCGTCGCCGTCTCGTTCCTGCACGCCTACGCCCATCCGGACGACGAGCGGCGGGCGGCCGAGGTTCTCCGGGAGGAACTGTCCGTTCCGGTGTCGACGAGCCACGAGGTGCTCGCCGAGTTCCGCGAGTACGAGCGAACGGCGACGACCGTCGCCGACGCGTACGTGACGCCCGTGGTCGACGACTACCTCGCCCGACTGACCGAGCGGGCGGCGGACCTGGGGATCCCGGCTCCGCGAGTCATGCAGTCCAACGGCGGGATCGCCGACGCCGGGACGGTGCGCGAGCGCGCGGTCACGACGCTGCTGTCGGGGCCGGCGGCGGGCGTCGTCGGCGCCGGGCGGTTCGAACGGGCGGACGATACCGGGCTCGTGACGTTCGACATGGGCGGCACCTCCTCGGACGTGAGCCTCGTTCGCGACGGGAGCGCCGAACGGACGACCGACGCCGAGATCGCGGGTCACCCCGTCGGTGTGCCGATGGTCGACGTCCACACCGTCGGCGCGGGCGGCGGCTCGATCGCCCGCGTCGACGAGGGGGGTGCGCTTCGGGTGGGACCGGAATCCGCGGGCGCCGAGCCCGGCCCGGCCTGCTACGGGACGGGCGGCGACGAACCCACGGTCACCGACGCGGCGGTCGTGCTGGGGTATCTCGGTGCCGACACGACGCTCGGCGAGGGGCTCGAACTCGATGCCGACCGCGCCGAAGCGGTGATGGAGGCCCTCGCGGACGCGGCCGGCCTGGACACGGTCGTCGACGCCGCACAGGGCGTCTACCGGGTGGCCAACGCCACGATGGCGCGGGCGATCCGCGGCGTGACCGTCGAGCGAGGGCACGACCCCCGAGCGTTCGCCCTCGCGGCGTTCGGCGGTGCCGGGCCGATGCACGCCGCGACGCTGGCCGACCGGCTGGGGATCGAGACGGTGCTCGTCCCGCCCGGTAACGGCGTCCTCTCGGCACTGGGGCTGCTGGCCGCCGACGAACGCCACGACGCGACCCGGACCTACCGCACCGGCCTCGCCGAGACCGACGCCGGGGCGGTCGAGTCCGTCTTCGACGAACTGGCCGACGACGCCCTCGCCGAGACGGCCGATCCCGGGGCGGCGACGGTCGAGCGCGAGGCCGAGTGCCGCTACGCGGGCCAGAGTTTCGAACTCGCCGTCGGCGTCCCCGACCCGTTCGATCCCGAGACCGTACGCGAGCGTTTCCACGACACCCACGAGCGCGCCCGGGGCTACCGCATGGACGAACCGGTCGACCTGATCACCTGTCGGGTCACCGCGACGGTCCCCGGCGACCCGCCAGAACTGTCCGCCGACCCCGAGGGCGACCCGCTGGTCGGCAAGCGGGACGTCTTCTTCGAGTCGGGGTTCTACCGCGCACCGGTGTACGACCGCGCTCGCGTCCCGCTCGACGTGACCGTCGACGGCCCGGCCGTCTTCGCCGGGGGTGAGAGCACGGTCGTCCTCCCGCCGCAGTGGACCGCCCGCGCCGACGAGCAGGGCACGCTCGTGCTGGAGGCGGGTGAGGAATGAGTCGCGACGGAGTGACCAGCCGCGTGGCGCGCGCTGGAGCGCGCTCTCGTGCGCGCGACGTAGCCGTGCGAGGGATGAGCATCGCAGACCGCAAGTCGAGAAGCGCAATCGGTTGGGGAGGCGCGTGGCCGTCTGCGGTGCTGTGCGGTCGGTCCGGGCGGACTGAAAGGGGCCGCTCGCTCCGGGAACCCGGACGACGTAAGCACCGCAGGGAGCGAGCGAAGCGAGCGACCGAGGCGCGCAGCGAGTCCCGGGACCGGAGCGAGCGGGGGCTTTCGACACTCGTTCCCGTCGGCCCGCTCGCAGCCGCCCACGACACCAACCGACGCAACGCCGACGGAGGTGACGACCGATGGTAGCCCTCGACCCGGTCGAACTCGAAATACTCAGAAATCAACTCGAAAGCGTCGCCGAGGAGATGGGCCAGGTGCTGATCCGCGGCGCCTACTCGCCGAACATCACCGAGCGGCGGGACTGCTCGACGGCGATCTTCGACGCCGAGGGGCGGCTGGTCGCCCAGGCCGAACACATACCGGTCCACCTGGGTGCGATGCCAGAAGCGGTCGACGCGGTGCTCGACTGCGACCCCGAACCGGGCGACGTGTTCGCGCTGAACGACCCCTTCGAAGGCGGGACCCACCTCCCGGACGTGACGCTGGTCTCGCCGATCGCGCCCGAGACGGACGCGCTCGTCGACGAACGAGACGACGATATCCTCGGCTACGCGGTCTCGCGGGCGCACCACGCCGACGTGGGCGGGATGGCGCCGGGGAGCATGCCAGCCGGCGCTCGGGACATCCACCAGGAGGGGCTGCGAATCCCGCCGGTCCGGCTGGTCGCGGACGGGGAGGTCGACGACGAGATCGAGTCGCTCGTCCTCGCGAACGTCCGCGACCCCGCCGAACGCCGGGCGGACCTGCGGGCGCAGATCGCCGCCAACGACCGCGCCGACGAGCGGATCGGCGACCTGCTCGCCGCCCACGGCGACCGCCTGCTCGCGGCGTTCGACGCCGTGATCGACTACTCCCGCGAACGCGTCGAAGCCGAACTCCGCGAGCTACCCGACGGGACCTACCGCGCGACGGACGCCCTCGAGGGAGACGGCGTCACCGACGAAGACGTTCCGATCGAGGTCGCGGTCACCCTCGACGGCGCGACCGTCGACGTGGACTTCGCCGGCACCGCGGACCAGGCCGACGGCAACGTCAACGCCCCGCTGACCGTCGCCAAGAGTGCTGTATACTTCGTGATCAGGTGTATTACTGACCCCGAGATACCGCCGAACCAGGGGTGTTACGACCCGGTCACGGTCGGCGCGCCGATGGGATCGCTGTTGAACCCCGAGCCGCCGGCGGCGGTCGTCGGCGGGAACGTGGAGACGAGCCAGCGGGTGACCGACGTCGTCTTCGCGGCGCTGGCCGAGGCGGCGCCCGGTCGAGTCCCTGCGGGGGGACAGGGGACGATGAACAACCTCGTCGTCGGCGACGCCGAGTTCGCCTACTACGAGACCGTCGGCGGCGGCGCCGGTGCGAATCCGGACAGCGACGGGCTCTCGGGGGTGCAGGTCGGGATGACGAACACGCTGAACACGCCGGTCGAGGCGCTCGAAGCGGCGTATCCGCTGCGGGTCGAGCGCTACGCGCTCCGCGAGGGCAGCGGCGGTGACGGTCGATACCGCGGCGGCGACGGTCTCGTCCGAGAGGTGCGGGTCGAGACCGACGCGACCGTCTCGCTGTTGACCGAACGGCGTCGACGCGCCCCGCGGGGGACCGCTGGTGGCGCGGACGGTCGGCCGGGAATCAACCGGATCGACGGCGAGCGCGTCCCGGCGAAGGTCACCCGGGAGGTGGCGGCCGGGACGACCGTCACGGTCGAGACGCCCGGCGGCGGCGGTCACGGGGAGCCGGCGATCCCGGCGGACGACGACTCGGCGGATACCGACTCGACGGACGACAGCTCCGCGGACGACGGCTCCGCAGACCGGGCGTGACCGACGGTAACCGAACCGAAGTGACCGACCGTTGTCGGTCGATCGACGTGACGGGAGCCTTAAGTTCCTCCTGACTGTTTGGTCAGGTCATGGCAGACCGAGCGGCCGCCGCCGTGGTGGTGGTGTTGTGTGTCGTCGCACTGGCGCTGACGGCGTCGACGCTCTCGGCCACGTCGAGCAACCAGCGGGGCTCGGGCGAGGGCGAATCGGTCGGGGTCGACGACGAACCGCTGGGTCAGTCGACGCCGACCAACCAGAGCGCGCCCGACGCGCCGGGACTCCCCGGCGACTGGGTGGCGCTCCTCGTCGCGGCGGCGGTCGCGCTGGCGATCCCGTCGGCGCTGTTGATGGGCTACGACCGGGCGCTGGGCATCGCCGTCGCTCTCGTAGTGTTCGTCGGGTTGTTCGGACTGCTGTTGCTGCTTTCCGGCACGCTCGACGGGACCGCGGTCGACCAGGCGCTGCCGAACGCGACCGGGGACCCGCTCGGCGGTGGCGGTGACAGGGGAAGCGTCGACGAGAGCGCGGCGGACAACGAGCGCGACCTGCCCTCGCTGGTGACGTTCGGTGTCGTCGGGTTCGCGCTGGTCGCCGCGCTGGGGCTGATCTACTACGCCAGCGCCAGCGTCGACGCGTCGGTCGACCCGTCGCCGCCGCCCGAGCCCGACGCGCCCGACCGCGAGGCGGTGGGTGCCGCGGCGGCCCGCGCGGCCGAGCGCATCGACGACCACGAGGGCGACGCCGAGAACGCCGTCTACGAGGCCTGGGTCGAGATGACGACGGCGCTGGACGTGCCCGACCCCGCGACGAGCACGCCCGGCGAGTTCGCCGACGCCGCGACCGCCGCCGGGATGGACGAGGCCCGCGTCGCCGAGCTGACCGACCTCTTCGAGCGGGCCCGCTACGGCTCGGAGCCGGTCACCGCCGACCACGAACGGCACGCGGTCGAGACGCTGCGGGCGATCCAGGCGGCGCACGAGGGCGTCGACGCCGATTCGGTCGCGGCGGCGGCCGCCGAGTCCGACGGCGGGTCACCGGTGGCCGACGGCACGGGCAGCGAGGTCGACGCGCCCGCCGAGTCGGGTGATCGGACGTGAGTCCCGACGACGTGGACCGGGACCCCGGGACCGTCACCGACCAGCGGCTCCAGCAGGGCCAGGCCATGGGGCGGACCATGGAGACCGTCGACACGGGGGTGACGGGCGATATCGACTTCCAGGCGCCGTCGGTGCGCGACAACCCGGCCAGGACGGCCCTCGGTTTGGTCGTCGTCGTGGCGGGGCTGGCGGCGGTCGTCGGCTTCGACGTGGTGCCCGCGCTCCCGTTCGGGAACGGCGTGGTCGCCGGGCTCTCCGTCTCGGCGATACTGACGGGGCTGATCGCGCTCGTCCGGCGGCTGTTCACCGACTACGAGACGGCCGAGACGGCCGACGTGGAGTACCGCGAGTCCGTCACCGTCCCCGGGTCGGCGTTCGACGACACGCTCGCCGGCGCGATCCACGGGCTGAGCCGGACGCGGATCGACGCCCGCCGCGACGCGACCGAGCGCCTCCGGCGCGCGGCGACCTCGATCTACGCCCAGGCCGAACGGATCTCCGAGGCCGACGCCCGCGAGGCCGTCACCGCGGGGACGTGGACCGACGACCCCGTCGCCGCACGATTCCTCTCGGCGGAGTCGGCGGTCTCCGCGACGGGCGACCAGGTCCGGTCGCTCGTCGGCCGCCGGACGAAGCTCTCGACCGATACCGACCGCGTGCTGGCCGAGCTGGCCGCCCTCGCGCCCGGCCTCGACGCCGCCGACTGGGAAGCGGCGACGACCGACGAGTCCCGTCCCGCGACGGTCCGGACGACCGACCGACGGCGTCGCCAGGTCGACCGACGGACGAACCGCTGGACGGGGCTGACCGGGCTGGGACTGCTCGCCGTCGGCGTCGGTATCTGGGCGGGCCACTCGGCGGTTCCGCCGTCGCTGATGGTCGCCGCCGCGACCGTCGTCGGCGCCGCCGGCTACGTCTACCTCTCCTCGCCCCCGCCCGTCGCGCTGGCCGTCGAGCGCGACCTCTCCGCGACCGACCCCGAACCCGGCGAGTCCGTCACCGTGACCGTCCGCGTCACCAACGAGAGCGACGACCTCCTGCCGGACCTGCGCCTCGTCGACGGCGTCCCGCCCGCCGTCCGCGTCGTCGACGGCTCGCCCCGGTTCGCGACCGCGCTCCGGGCCGGCGAGACCGTGCGCTTCTCCTACACCGTCGAGGCGGTGCGAGGTGACCACCCCTTCGACTCGGTCCACGTCGTCGCCCGCGACTTCAGCGGCGCGCTGGAACGCGAACGGCACGTCCGGGGAGAGGGCGAAACCGTGCTGTCCTGCGCGCTCGACCTGAGCGCCGACGAGGAGATCCCGGTCCACCCCCAGACCGCTCGCCGGGTGGGCCGCGTCGTCACCGACACCGGCGGCAGCGGCGTCGAACTCCACTCGGTACGGGAGTACCAGCGCGGGGACCCCCTCTCGCGGATCGACTGGAACCGAGTCGCCCGCTCGGGGGAGTTCGCGACCCTCCTCTTCCGCGAGGAACACGCCGCGACGGTGGTCGTCCTCGTCGACGCCCGTGCGGAGGCGTACGTCGCCCCACGCGTCGACGCCCCCTCGGCGGTCGACCACGGGATCGCCGCTGCGGACGTGGTCGTCGCCTCGCTCGTCGGCGCCGGCGATTCGGTGGGACTGGCCGCCCTCTCGCCCGAGCGCTGCTGGCTCGAACCCCGCGGCGGCGCCACCCAGGCCGCCCGCGCCCGCAGCCTGCTCGAACGCCACCCCGCCTTCGACGGGAACCGACCCGAGGGCACGTTCTACGGCGAGTTCGCCGAGCGTCGGCTCCGCCGAGAGCTCCCCAGCGACGCCCAGCTCGTCCTCTGTTCGCCGCTGGCCGACGACGACGCCGTCGACATCGTCCGCCAGCTACACGCCCGCGGGTTCCCGGTCACGGTCCTCAGCCCCGACGTGACCGCGAGCGCCTCGACCGGCCAGCGGCTGGCGGCCATCGAGCGGGCGATGCGGATCTCCCGGCTGCGCCGCGCAGGCGTCCGCGTCGTCGACTGGGACACCACGAACCCGCTGGAGACGGCCATCGACGCCGCTCAACGGCGGTGGTCGGCGTGAGCGTCGTCCGTCGCCCCGCCCGCGAGTCGGTGTTGATCGCGCTCGCGCCGGGCGTCGTCGCCGTCCTCGGACTCGCGGTCAACCTCGTCTCGTTCGCCGTCGCCGCGGCCGGACTCGCCGTCGTCGGCTTCGGGACCGACCGGGCCTCCCGCTCGCTCGTGACCGCCGGCAGCGGCCTGATCTTCGCCGGCGTCCTCAACGCCGGGGCCCGCGGCGCCCCGCCGGCCGTCCTGTTGCTCGTGACCGCCGCCACGGTCGTCACCTGGACGACCGCCGAGCAGGTCGTCGGCCTCGCCGACCACCTGGGTCGCGACGCGCCCGTCCAGCGGGCGATCCTCGTCCACCTCGGCGGCGCCACGCTCACGACGCTGGTCGCCGGCGGTATCGCGCTGGGCGTCTTCCTGTTCTCGACCGCCACGCTCACGCCCGGCGTCCTCGTCTTCCTGCTGGTCGGCAGCGCGCTGTTGCTGTACGCGCTGGAACCCTGAGCCGGGCACACCCGCGCTCCCGACTCGCCGCACCACAAGAGTTTCCAGCCCTCCAGTCGAACCAGTTGGGTGACACCATGGTACCCGCTACTCGCCCGGCAGTCGTCGCGACGCTCGCGGGGATCGGTCTCCTGGCGGCCCTCGGCGGGCTGGTCCACTGGTACAGTCCGCTGTGGGCAGGCGTCTTGGTCGTCGCCGCCGTGGCGTACGTCGCCGTCGAGACCGTCTTCGCCGAGGCATCGTTCTGACGGCGACCGGTCCGGAGCGCTCGGCACGACGGCTCGCACCCGTTCGTGTGCAAGGTCAAGGCAGTTGCGCGGGCCGATCGGAACACGGGTATGTCCGAGAGCGACGAGGATCACGACCAGGGCGTCGAGTTCGGGTCGATCGAGTCGGTCTTCGAGGCGGTGTCCTACCCGGTGACTGCGGGGGAACTCGTCTCCGAGTACGGCGACCGGGAGATCGGTCGCACCAGCGCCGACCCGATCGCCATCCGGAACCTGTTCGCCGGCGCGGGCGACCAGTCGTTCGAGTCCGACGAGGAGCTACGCCAGGGGATGCTCAACATGATGCCCGCCGAGTCGGTCGGTCGCCAGCGCTACTCCGACCGCGGCGGCTCCGAAGGGAACGAGGTGACCGACGAAGGGACGGAGGAGTGATCACTCGGGGGTCGCCGTTCGCTCCGATCCGTGGGCGGGGAGCGTGCTGGTGAAGCCGGTGAACGACTCGGTCGGCACGAGCGCGCGAGCGACGACCGTGCGGCCGTCGACCGCCGTCGTCGGCTCGGCGTCGTCGAACAGTCCGGCGTTCGCGGCCCACTCGCCGACGGCCTCCCGGTCGACGGCGCCCTCGGCGAACACGACCGGCGCGCGAAGCAGCGTCCGCTCGGGACCGAGCCGGGCGGACTTCCCGACGGCGACGGCGCCCTCGAAGCTCGCGCCGCGCCGGTGAGGGGCGCCCGTCGCGAGGTGGGCGGGCCCGAGCGCGTCGAGCAGGCGTCCACAGCCGTCGACGTCCTCCCCGTACCGGGGTGCGTTGCCGGTTCCAGCGTCGATCACCGCCTCGATCCGCGGTCGCTTCTCGCCCTCGTAGGCCGTCCCGGAGACGCCCGAGACGACGATGACACCGTCTCCGAACGCCAGCGTCGCACCGCTGTCGTTCGAGCGAATCGCGAACCCGCGGTGGGGCTCGTCCCGCGTGTACCCGCGTTCCTCGGCAGTCGCGACGGCCCCGTCGCGGTCGTAGGTCGTCTCGACGACGGTCCAGCCCTTGAGAACGCGCGTTCCGGCGGTGATGTCCTCGCTCGAATCGACGCCCGGGACGAACGAGTCGAACTCGGCACGCGAGACGAGCGATTCGCTGACGCGGTCTCGGTTGGCCAGCAGCGGCCCCGGTGCGACCGACGTGAAGATGTAGTCCTCCCGTCTGAATATCCCCGCGGCCGCGGGGGTCGGTAACCACTTCCCGTAGCTCTCGTTCGTCGTCTCGAACGACGACGCCGTCGGCGTCGTCGCGGTCTCGGCTCCCACCGAACCGGCCGTCGGCGTCGACGTCAGTTCTCCCGGCGCGGACGTGGCCGTCGGCGTGGGGCTGGTGGCGTCGTCGGGCTCGCCGGCCGACGGGTCGCTCGCGGTCGGATCGCTACCACTGTCCAGGCACCCACTCGCCGACGCGGCCAGGAGCGCCGCCCCGGCGCGTCGCAGCAGTCGTCGTCGCGATGGTGGCATCATCTAAGCCGATAAGGCAATCTCGAAAATACGTTACGAAATAGACAGACCGATTAGACAGTCGGGACGGGCACCTCGTCGAGCACGGCGTCGACGACGGTCGACTTCCGCACCTCGTCGACGCGGGCGTCGGGTGTGAGGACGACCCGGTGGGCCATCACGGGCTGGGCGACGCGTTTCACGTCGTCGGGCGTGACGTACTCGCGGCCGACCATGGCGGCGCGGGCGCGGGTCGCCTCCAGCAGGCGCTGGGTCCCACGGGGAGAGACGCCGACCTCGACGCGCCGATCCTGACGGGTCGCGCGGGCGATAGCCGAGACGTAGGTCACCAGGTCGTCGTCGACGCGGACGGACTCGGGCGCGTCGCGCAGGTCGGTCACCAGGTCCTGGTCCAGCACGGGCGAGACCGAGGGACTCTGCTCGCTGCGGCCCAGCCGGCGGTGCAGTAGTTCCTCCTCGCCGGCCTCGTCGGGGTAGCCGATCGAGGACTTGACGAGGAAGCGGTCGACCTGCGCCTCGGGGAGTTCGAAGGTGCCCTCCATCTCGACGGGGTTCTGCGTCGCGAGGACGAAGAAGGGCGACGGGAGTTCGTAGGTGTCGCCGTCGACGGTGACCTGTTCCTCCTCCATCGCTTCGAGGAGGGCGGACTGGGTCTTGGGCGGCGCGCGGTTGATCTCGTCGGCCAGCACGACGTTGGCAAAGAGGGGGCCCTCGTTGAACTCGAACTCGCGTTCGCGCTCGTTGAACACGTGGGTGCCGGTGATGTCGGCGGGGAGCAGATCGGGGGTGAACTGCACGCGGGAAAAGTCGAGGCCGAGCGCGGTGGCCATGCTGCGGGCGGTGAGCGTCTTCCCGGTCCCCGGCACGTCCTCCATGAGGACGTGGCCGCGGCCGACGAATCCCAGGAGCACCGTCTCGAGGAACTCCCGGTCGGCGATGACGGCCGAACCGATCTCGTCGAGGACCCGGTCGCACTCCGCGTTCGCTTCGCTTACGTCCATGGACTCCCGTGAGTTCGCCGACAAGTTAGGCGTTGGGTCTGACGCCGCGGCCGTGTCAGGTTCCGCACGGAGGGCGAGACGCGTGGTCTCTCCACCGTCTCCGGCGGGAACCGCCGCTCTCGACGACCGCTGGTGCCGGCCCGGATTCGAATCGCGCGAGCGCGCCCGAGTCGGTGACGCCGCGGCTATCCCGTCGTTTTTTCAACCCGTCCGAAGTATCCCGTCGCACGAGTGATGGGCGAGGAACGCGGGAAACGTGAGCGCCCGTCGCGCGAACGGCGGCGACAGGTCGACGCGCCGTTGTCGTCGACAGCGTCGCATCGGTCGTCCGGCCGTGACCGAGATCGGCGACCGTACGCGTCCGAGCTGCTGGCCGGACTCGTAGCAGTCGGGGCGTTCGCCGGTATCAGCGTCGTAATCGGCTTCTACGGCGCGCTCGGCCTGTTCTTTCTGTGCACGAGCGCGGTCCTCGGGTACGCGAACCGGGCGGCGTCGACCAGTAGGGAACGGCGCGGCGTCGCGTACGCGTTCCTGTTTCTGGTCGTCGGCCTCGATCACCTGGGTGCAATCACGGTGCTATGAGCGGGCGCGACGAGGGCGAGAGCGGTCTCGACCGCGACGAAGCCTGGGAGATCGGCGTCCAGCCGACGGGGTTCGGAATCTCCGCCGCGCCGGAGCACTCCGCCGGTCGTCCCCCTTCGCCCGACGACCGCTCGGGACGGTCCGGCGCCACCGATCCAAGTGACGGGCGGCTGATCGTCACGCTACTGGCCGCGCTCGCAGTGACAGGGCTGGGTGCCCTCGGGACGCTTCTGCTCGCGACGAACAACGGCTCCGCTCGACTCTTCCTCGTCGCGGTCGGGTTGGGAGTCGGATACGTCGGTTGCCGGCTGACCCTGCCAGTCCTCCTCTATCGGGACGGGAGTACGGTGTGGTCGGGCGACAGCGACCGGGCACAGTTGGTCTGGATCTACGTCGTCGCTTCGGCGGTGACCCCACCCGGTTTGGCCGAGGTCACAGGTGTGGCGTATCTCGTTCACAGGCGGTTCCGCGTCGAGTCCGGTTCCGTCCGCTGACGGGGAACGACCGGGTGGTTCGAGCGACCAGCTGCGACCGGGTGAACTCCGTTCAGTGCAGACCGGCGGGAGGTACGAGGTCTCGGGCCAGGACCGAGCCGCTTCCCAAAACGCATTTGTTGCTCGTCGGGAAAGTTCCGTGGCGAACGTGGACCGGAACCGTCTCGGATACCTCCTCGCTCTCCTCGTGGTGGCGAACGCGAGCTGGACGGCCGCTGTCGACCACCGGGTCGGTTCCGTCGAACGGGACGTGGAGGGGGTGGCGACCGACGTCCGAGACCTGCGGGAGGTGAGCAGCGTCACCGCTTCGACCCGTGCCCTGAACCGGACGGCGATCGTTCCGCTACTCGCGTACGATACGGAATCCGCCGCCGGGAGGTTGGTTCACATCTCCGTGACTCGTGTTCCGGCGAGCGGCATCCACGTCGACGTGACCGAACTCGACTACGGGCGGGGGTTCCAGCGTTCGCTCCGGAGCGCGAGGGGGCTCGTCGCCGGTGACGGCGGGGCGGGCGGGTACTACGTCGAACCCATCGTCCCGGACGCGTGGCAGTACCTCTCCGGGGAGAGCGGCGGACTGCCGGTCGCACTCGGTTTCGTCGCCCTCCGGACGGAGTGTCGGCTGAACGGGAGCGTCGCCGCGACCGGTCGGCTCGACGAGGACGGATCTATCGAACGAGTGCGGCGGCTCGGTGCGAAAGTGGACGCCGCCGTAACGACAGGGCGCGCCACGTTGCTGGTCCCACCGGGCCAGCGGCGGACACGGGGTGAAATCGAAACCGTCCCCGTCGCGAACCTCTCTGCTGCGGTCGAACACGGGCTCGTCGACCCGTCCGGAGGGCCCTGCGATCGGACACTCCCCCTCGGTGACTGAGACTGGTCCCGGATCCGTCGGGCACAGCCGCGACGGTCGGCCGACGCCGTTCGTGGCGGCTGGCGTGACATTCACTCGGCGAACACAAGACAACAATTTTAAATTAGACACGCAACGATCGGTCAGTGACGTATGTTCGCTGCAAAACAGGGGTCGGGCAGGGGCAGAACGTGGTTACAGTACGTGTTGATCGCAGCGGTCGCCCTCTTCGTGCTGACGGGAGCCGCCGCTGCACAGGACAGCGGGGACAGCGGGGACAGCGGGGACAGCGAGGACGACACGTCGGCGGAAGATGAACTCACGAACCAGATCAGGCAGATCGCGGACTTCCTCTCGGTGGTCATCTTCGCCGTGGCCGTTCCGAACGGTGCGTACGGGCTCTTCGAGTACATGACCGCAGGAACGGACACGGAGTCGACACAAAAAGGGAAAAAGCGCATCCGGAACTCGTTCGTCGCAGTCGCCGGCGTGGGCGTGATCCAGGTGGCAGTGCGGTTCCTGGGGTCGCTCCTCGGTCTGACCGCGTGAGTCGGGCAACGGATCCCCGCTTTCCACACTCGCCGATGCGTCGATCATCCGGATACAAGTGGTCCGCCGTCGGAGTTCTCGCCGTCTTAGTCGTCACGCCCGTCGTGGTCGTCGGGGCGCTCCCCACGAGTGCGCCCGATATCCCCGGTGGCCCGGAGCGACTGTACTACTCCGACGACGCCGACCGGGACCCGGACATGCCCGAGGAACCCGACCCGAACAGGGGTACCATCGATCCGGCGAGATACGCCGAAGTCGCCGACATGGGGTTTTCGACGACCACGGGCCGGTTCCAGGAGTACCGGGCCGACCAGCACGCGTCACTGAGCCGCCGGGTCGGTTCCTCGCTGGTGTTTCCCCATAGCTCGCCGAGGTCCGGTCGCCGATTCAAGCAGGCCCACGCGACGTTTATGGGATTCGACAGCGGCGCGAAACCACGATTGACCGGCGGCAACTACCCGTACTACATCGCCGCCCGGGGACAGATCCGGTACTTCGCGGACTATCTCTTCGTCCCGCACACGCCGTACGACGACGGGGAGTGTACCGATACGTCGTTCTCGGAGGCGGACGTCGACAGCGACAACGAGACCGAATACGTCGACGGGGAGCGGACGTGTTACTCCTACAGTCGCACGTTCGTCGAGACGCGGACGCTGGAACTCGACGGGAGGCGGGAGCCGCTCGCGAAAGAGAACTACACCGGGCGCTCGAACCCCGGAAGCGAGACGTTCGAATACGACCTCTCCGGGATTCACGGTGAGCGCACGCTCACTCTGAAGGGGAATTTCACCGTCGTCCGGACGGTGAACGTGACTCGGGGGGACTGGGACCCCGACACCGGGGACGGGTCGGAGACCAAGTCCGCAGGTGACTGGGACGTCGTCTCCTTCAGGGAAGCCAACCGGACGTTCACCACCATCGCGACCGATCGGCGGGACGTCCAGGTCACGGACAGCGGGGGAATCGACGTGGACCAGACCGTCGTCAACACGGGCGAGGAAACGCAAGCCGTCGTGCTGTCGTTCGACGGGGCGCGGTCGGGGGAGTCGGTTTCCCGGTCGGATCTCCGCAGCCGCCCCCTGCTGTCGTCGGTCCGGTTCGGGAGCGAGCACCGAATCGCAGGGTCCTGGCAGGTGTTCACGCACCGACAGTACAGCCGGACCTACAGAGTCTCGAAAGACGGAACCTCGGTGAACGATCGCCCGAAGAACGTCCTTCGGGCGTCGCTCGTCCCCGACGTACCGGGTCCCGCGGTCGACTCCTCGGGCGGGCGTCCGGGACCGGTGATACGGTCGTCGGACGGCGCCGAGACGGACCCGGAGGTCGTCGGCCACGAGTCCTATCTGGGCGAGATGCGAACCGCGTCGCTGGGCTCGAACTTCGCGTTCGAACAGCGCCGACCCCTGTTCTACGGGACTATCGTGGTCAGACGAGCCGCCTCGCCCGCGACCGAACTGGAGACGATCCACGGAAACTCGATCACGGTCGACGTGGACTCGGAGGTCCCCTACGTTCGGCCGGCGATCGACATCGAAGCGGTTGGCTCCGACGGGATCAGAGTCACCGTGACCGACCCGGAGACGGGCGCGCCGCTCTCGGGCGTGGACCTGTCACTGTTCGGCCTCGGCGACTCCCAAGCGACGACCGACACGAACGGCGTGGTCGAGACCGAACTCACGGGCAGTTTCGTTCGGGTGACCGCCCAGCGTGACTCCTGGCGAAATCCCGGCGCCGTCTTTCACGGTCGGGCGACCGAATCACGGACGTTCCTGCCGGAGACGGCCGTCCTCCGACACGCCCAGGACCTCGTCTTCGCCGGCGTCTTCGCGTCACCGGTCGTCCTCATTTACTTCTGGCTCAGAACGATCGAACTCGAACTCTGACAGATGACCAGCACGGACCCTACCAGACGCCGTCGACCGCTCGACGCGGGCCCATGGAGAGATGGGCGCCAGCGGCGGTGTCCCGGTCGGGCCGAGGTGGTCGGCGGAGTCCCCGTTCGCTCGGGCGAACGGGGAACCCGTGCCCCACGGAGGCAGTCGTCCGCCGGTCTACGCCGCAGTCCCGGGGCGACCGTCCGAGACGAGTGTCGAGTGAACGCCACGCACAGTCCCGGGAGCGACTCCATCGTCGACTCGGGGCTCCGGGGAGAAACGGGGTGTGTCGACGGATGCAGATAGACGTTCTCGGGCCGCTGAAAGCGGTCTTCGAGTGGGCGTTCGAGAAACTCCTGGAGGGGATCAACACCCTCCTCCAGGTCCTGATCAGCAGCGTCGTCGAGCTGGTCGGCGCGTTCCTGGAGATCGGGCTCGACCCGATGAGCGACCTCCAGCCGATCTGGGAGCTCTCGATGACCATCTACTTCGCGCTGTTGTCGATCCTCGCGATGGGGGTGCTGGGGATGGTCCAGCTGTTCCCGGAGTCCGAGCGGGTCGACCCCTACCGGTTCGCCGGGCGGGGCTTCGCCGCGACGGTCTCGCTGGTGGTCGTCAACCCGCCGGGCGACTCCGGACTGTTCTCGAAGGGGCTGATCGCCTGGGCGGTGACGGTGGTCAACTCGATCCAGAACGCCCTACTGAGCAACGCCAGCTGTTTCAGCGGTCCGGACTCCTGTTTCGGGACCATCTCGCTGGCGTCGGCCGGGAGCGGCATCGCGGGTCTCGTCGTCGTCGTCGTGATCGGGCTGTTCTCCTCGATCTCGATACTGATGGTCCTCATCGGGTTTCTCATGCTGCTGGTCGTGCGCGAGATCCTGGTGTACGTGGCCTTCGCGCTGTACCCGTTGCTGATCGCGATGTGGGTGGTCGACGTCGGGCCGCTGAAGTACGGCAAGCAGCTGTCGGCGCTGGTGTTCAAAGCCGCGGGACTGATGCTCGTCGCGGGGGTCGTCGTCGCCGGGATTATGGCGGTGTCCGTCCAGATCGCCATGGGCGGCGGCGGTGGCGAAGCCGCGACGGCCGCCGCGAACGCGTCACTCGGAGCCGGCGCCGCCGAGGGGGGGACGCTCGGCGCGTCGGCGAGCCTGACGGACACGGTCCGGAACGCGATAACCCAGACCGTCGCGGTCGTCGCGGTCCTGTTCGGCGGCGCCCTCGTGATGTCGATGGCCGCGTCGCTGTCGGGCGTCGGCGGCGTCGGCAGCGCGGTGAAGCGCGCGAGCAGCAGCGTCGCGAGCAAGGGGAAGGGCGCGCTCGGCAAGCGAATCGGAAGCGGGTCCGGCTCCGGTGGCAGTTCCGGGTCGGCCGCGGGAGCCGCCGCCGGTGGGGCCGCCGCGGGCGGCGAGGACGCCGGTGGCGGAACCACGCCCGACCGCGATTCCGCCGACCCGTTGAACCACGGCGGGGCGGACACGCCGGAGAACCCGTCGGTCGGGAGTCTCGACGGCGTCCGCGATAGCGTCACGTCGCCGTCGCCCACCGGGACGAGCGGACCGACCGTCCCGCCCGAAACCGGCACTCCGTCTCGGGACACTCCTGCGGCCAGTCGGGGCGAGGAGTCGCCCAACGGCGCGTCGGGGTCCACCCCGGCTCAAACCGCGATCCCCCAGTACGAAGACGGGAGCCAGCCCGACACTGCGGCGTTCGCTGGCGGCCGCGATCCGGACCCCGACCGGAGCCGCCAGCGCTACGCGTCCGAGGACGTCAACCCCTTCGAGGCGGCCGAAGACAAGGAAGACTTCATGAACAACCACGGCTACGACGACGCGAACGAGACGATGATGGAGGCGATGTGGGACGCGAACGTGGCCGACCGGAGCATCGACAAGAGTAGCGGTCGGAAACTACTCTCGGAGATGATGGGTCCGGCGGGTGGCGCAGTCGGCGGGGCGGCCGTAGCGGCGGCGGGTCTGGGTTCGTTGCCGGTCGCAGGTGCCCTCGCCACCGTTGGCATGGCGGGGACCGTCGCCTACACTGGTAAGCGGGCGATTCAGCAGGGAAGCGTCCGCGAAGGGGCCGCGGACACGCTCAAAGCTGGCGCTAACCTCACACAGACCGGACTCGAGAAGGTCGAGACGTTGGGTCGGCAGTCATACGAAACGGTCAGCGGATCTGAGGAGTCGAGCGGCTTTAGCACTGATTCCTCGAATGACAACATCAAATAACGATGGAAACAGAAATCACGGGTGCAGATGGAGAGCAAGGAATCGGCATTAATGTCTTTGATGAGCGAACAAACCGTCACTGGCTTGCGCTAAACTGGGATGGCGGTGTTAGAGAACATCAACAAGAAGCATACTCACATAATCCAGCGGACCGCACACCGGACGAGCAGCGGATCATGACTCAGGTCGAAGAACGGGCTAAATACGCGGCCCAGCAGGAGTTCCCAGACGCGGATATCCTCTACCCGATGTGGGACCCCGATCACGTCGAAGCGGGATTACGCTCGCTGTCCTCCTACGATGTCGAAGCGTTCCACGAGGAGTTCAGGGAGTTTTACAAAGCGATTCAGGCCCCCAAAGAGTACGTCCAGGATCCGGAGATGGACGAGGCGACGGCGGTAGTCAACAAGACGATACGGTTCAGCGAGGACCGAGTCGTGGACGTTGCAGATCTCGTCGTCGAGTACCAGCGGGAGAACGGACAAGACCGGGTCGCCGGCTCGTATCCATCCTGGCCGGACGAAGAAACGCTGGTGCTCCACCTGCCGAAAGTCGAGTTGGCCGAGGACTTTGTCTACGAAGACCAGATGGAAGACGTCGTCGTCTCGCACGTCATGGCACAGATCAGGGACATCTACCTCAACATGGGCGAGGATCCGCCCGAGGAGTATCGCGTCGAAGGGATCGGGAAATTGCACATCGTCGGCGACGAGGGGTGGATGGAGGCCCAACCGACGACATCTGGATGACTCTCGAACGAGCGACCTTTTTCGACTGGGTAACGCGACACGGTGAGCAATGACAGTGGCGGCGTCGATGTCGGGCGTCGGCGGCGTGGGCGGCGCGATCAAGAGCGGCATCGGCGGTGCGGTCGGCAAGGGCAAGCAGGTGGTCGGTCGCGGGAGCGGGAGCGGTGGCAAGTCCAGCGGGTCGAACTCGGGGACAGCGGCCGGGAGTCCCGAGCCGGCCGGTGGGACGGCCAGTTCCAGATCCGGCTCGGCCGGCGAGGCGACACGGAGCCAGTCCGGTACGGACTCGCGGGAGTTGCCCGACACCACCAGTGGTGACCGGCTCGATAATCCCGGCATCGACGAGTACGGACGGGACACGCCGGGGACGAGCGGGCCGGTCGCCGGCTTCAGCGGCGCGGGGAGCGAGCGTCGGAGCCGGATCAAACGGCGATCTCGCAGTACGAAGACGGGAGCCAGCCCGACACTGCGGCGTTCGCTGGTGGCCGCGACCCGGACCCTGATCAGAGCCGCCAGCGCTACGCGTCCGAGGACGTCAACCCCTTCGAGGCGGCCGAAGACAAGGAAGACTTCATGAACAACCACGGCTACGACGACGCGAACGAGACGATGATGGAGGCGATGTGGGACGCGAACGTGGCCGACCGGAGCATCGACAAGAGTAGCGGTCGGAAACTACTCTCGGAGATGATGGGTCCGGCGGGCGGCGCAGTCGGCGGGGCGGCCGTAGCGGCGGCGGGTCTGGGTTCGTTGCCGGTCGCAGGTGCCCTCGCCACCGTTGGCATGGCGGGGACCGTCGCCTATACTGGCAAGCGGGCGATTCAGCAGGGAAGCGTCCGCGAAGGGGCCGCGGACACGCTCAAAGCTGGCGCTGACCTCACACAGACCGGACTCGAGAAGGTCGAGACGCTGGGGCGGGAGTCCTACCAGACCGCCACCGACTCAGGAGATGCTGTTGACGACGGAACGAGGTTCGATTAACAATGGAAGCCAATATTCTCGGCCAAGATGATCAAGGCTGTGGCGTTGAAGTCTTCGACGAGAACAACAACCGCCACTCTATATCAATTAATTGGGGTGGGACAATTCATAAGCACTCTACCGAGAATTATCCTCTTCAGCCCGAGAATCGCACACCGGACGAGCAGCGGATCATGACCCAGGTCGAAGAACGAGCTAAGTACGCGGCGCAACAGGAGTTCCCGGACGCAGAGATCCTCCATCCGATGTGGGATCCGGCCCACGTCGAAGCGGGATTACGCTCGCTGGCCTCCTACGACGTCGAAGCGTTCCACGAGGAGTTCAGGGAGTTCTACGAAGCGATCCAGGACCCCAAAGAGTACGTTCAGGATCCGGAGATGGACGAGCCGACGGCGGTCGTCAACAAGCCACTCCGGTTCAGCGACGACCAACTGGTTGATGTCGCGGATCTCGTCGTCGAGTACCAGCTCGAGACCGGCCAGGATCGTGTCGTGGGGTCGTATCCGTCCTGGCCCACAGAGGAAACGCTAGTGCTCCATCTCCCCAAAGTGGAGTTGGCTGAGGACTTCGTCTACGAAGATCAGATGGAAGACGTCGTCGTCTCGCACGTCATGGCTCAAATCCGGGATATCTACCTCAACATGGGTGAGGACCCGCCCGAGGAGTACCGTGTCGAGGGTATCGGGAAGTTGCATATTGTCGGCGACGAGGGCTGGATGGAGCGCCAATCGACGACAGGATGACACCCGAACGAGCGATTCCTGGTGGCTGGACGACGGGACGCGGTGAGCAATGTCGGTAGTCGCGTCGCGCTTCGGTGGGAGGGTGAAATCGACCGCTTGCACGGCCGGTGGGTCGGGCGGCGAATCGGAGTCGTCCAGCGGGCCCAGCGGCGACGCGACGCCAGCGACCGACGACAAAGTGTCGACACCGTCGAGTCAGCCGACGCCGGACCAGCAGGACATCTCGCTGTCGGAGGCCGACTCCGCCGACGACTTCGAGGACGCGCTGTCCGACGAGTGGTCGGACGAGCAGGTGGACGACCTCCAGCAGATTTACGAGCAGGCCGGCGGGAATACCGAAAACAAGCACCTGGAGTCGGCAGCCGGCGACGCGGTCAAAGGCGCGATCACCGGCGCGGTGTCGGGCGGTGCGGCCGGGACGGTCGCCGGCCCGGTCGGGACTGTGGTCGGTGCGGGCGTCGGCGCGGTCAGCGGGGCGGTCGGCGGCGCCGCGAAAGGGCTGGCGGGGAGTGGCGCGGCGAGTTTCACGCGAAAACTCCGGGAGACCGGGAGTCTGGGCGAAGCCGGGCGAGCCACCGTCGACTCGTTCACCAGCGAAATGCGCGAAGAGTGGTACGACCTCGACTTCAGTCTCGGTGAGAGTGGTGGGGCGGACACTCGTGATGGGACTATGGATGATAGTGAATTCAAACAAAGAAACGACGACTAACCCGTGGTACAGAATGAAACGAGTGATAGCGCGAAAACTAAGCAGAAAGGACCTATTATGGAAGTAGAAATTCTCGGCCAGAACGATACAGAAGTTGGTGTGGAAATATTTGATGGAAGACAGATTGGTCACGTAGTACACGTCGGGTGGGACGGTGAAATTAAAAAACATTACGCGGATGATTACCCGAAATATCGCGAGGGGCGGACGTTCGAACAACAACGGATCATGACGCAGGTCGAAGCGCGGGCGAAACTGGCTGCCCAGCGGGAGTTCCCCGAGGCGGAGATCGTGAATCCGGAGTGGATTCCCGAAGAGGTCGAACGCGGGATCGAAGCGCTGCAAACCATGCACGTCGACGACTTTGCCGAGCAGTTCGAGACGTGCTACGAGATGGTGACTGCGCCGGAACGATTCGAGGACGTGACCGAAGAGACTGCGCAGATCATCACTCAGCCATACATCGTCGACGAGGACAACGACATCGAGTTCGTGCCGACGCCGATCATCCAGTATCGGAAAGACGGTGAGGTCCAGACGACCCACCGAGACTCGCGGATGTCGAAGTACGACACGTCACCGGGATATCCAGCGAAGAAATTCACGATCACGTTGCCGCCCATGGAGTTCCGGGAGGGTGACTACGAGTTTCCCGACGGCTTTCAGGTGTTCCTCGTCGAGCACATGATGGCGAAGATCCGTGATATCTACCGTCACGTCGGTGAAGAACCGCCCGAACCCTACGCCGACATCGACGAGGAGCTGCCGGGGAAGTTGTTGACAACCGAAGATAAAGAGTACTACGACGACGACTTTTGACTCGACCGATGGTGGGCTCTGACGGTGCGGTCGGCGGCGCCGCGAAAGCCGTGGCCGGCAGCGGGGGACGAGAGCGCCGATCCGACCACCGCCGCGGTCAGTTCGGCCGGGTACCGATTCACCGGCCGACAGCGGGACCGCACCCGACCGCAGTTCGGCCGAATCGACGCGGGCTACGTCGGAGACTCTGCGGGGAAAAGCGTGGCCGTTCGCCCCGTACGTTCGTGAAACGCCGTTCTTTCGGAAGGCGCGGCTGTCCTCCCGTCGGCCGCTCGCACGAACGACAGCGAGCTCGTAAGTCGCCGTGAAATGCACTTCGAGAGAGTTCGTCCGTTCGACATCCAAAGAAATATTAGAGAGAATATATATCGATGTGGTAGAGACGATGAAAACCGCGAGGGTGCCGGGGAAAATCCTCAGGACGACCGTGATGCTGGGGCTGACGTTCGACGAACTCGTCGTGTTGGGGTCGGTACCGATGGTGCTGGTGTTGCCGACGCTCTACATCGAGGAGATATCGTTCGTGTGGTCGCTGTTGCTGATCGGGGTGGCCGCTGTCGGTGTCGTCGTCGTCGCGGTCCGAACGCCGGAAGGGCAAACGCCGGTCGAATGGGCTCCGGCGGCCGCTCGGCGGCGATTGATGCCGTCGGTGTACTATCTCAAGCCGGCGGAGCGAAACAGGGGCCCAGTCACGTATCGAGACCGGATCCACACGCACGAGCAGATCCGACAGGAGTCCCCCGGCGACGATGTCGCGTACGCGGAAACGCTGGTCGCCTCCGAAGCGGACGACGACCGAACGTAGCACGGAGCGGAACACCGAGCGGGACCTGCAACGGGATCGAACTATGCCGGACCGAAGAGATAGCACACAGCAGGACGAGGACCGAGGGGAATCGGACGAGGACGGCCAGACGAGGGGGCAAGCGGGGAACGAGACCGACGGCGCCTTCGTCGGTGTGACGCCGTCGTTCGGGGGTGACGCCGACGCGGAGGACACCGTCGGGGGAGACGACGCGCGGTCCGACGAGAGCGTCGGGTCCGCAGACGACGGGAGTCCCGAGTCGCCGAAAGGGGACCCGGATGCGCATCGGGACACTCGGCCGCCGGCACAGGCCACGGACCCGACCGAACGGGGCGTGTTCGAAGTTCCGAACTATACGCAGGACATGCTGAACTTCGAATTCGTCCTGGAAGCGGACGACGACTGGGTCCCCGAAGGCGTCGACGGCGCTGGGATGGTGGTCGTCGACGAACAGAAGTACGTCGCGATACTCCGAGTCGAGCCCAGGAGCTGGTCGATCCACACGGCCGAGAAGAAGAGCCAGATCGCGGAGACGTACCAGTCGGCGTTTCTGGGGGCGCTCGATTTCCCGATCCAGATCGTCTCGTATCCGACTCGGTTCGACATTTCCGACCACGTCCAGCGGCTGGACGAGATCCGCGAGCGAAAAGAGGACGCGCGCGCCGCCAGCGAGTTGATAGACGTCGGTCGGAGCATCTACCCTCGCTGGCTCGACGAGTTCATCACGAAAAACGACATGAAACAGCGGCGGTTCTACGTCGTCGCACCCGTCTCGGTAGACATGATACAGGAATTACAGGCAGATTCGGGAGGGGTTCTGACGGACCTGGCCGACCGATTCCCGCCGTTGGCGTCGGTGATGGAGTTCCTCGGTGGCGACGACGGGGCGGACGTAACTCGAACGCAATGTGTTCGCGAACTGAACGCGCGACTCGGTCGAATTCAGGGTTCGCTTCAGCGACTGGACATCCAGGCCGAACGGCTCCGGGACCGAGACGAGGTCCTGAGCGTCCTCTATCACTACTACAACAACCAGCAACCGGTTCGCCCCGGCTTCGACAGACGGTCGTCGCGCAGCTACTACGATCCGTCGGCGTCGACCGGAGGGGTCGCGAATGAGTGAGGCGGTCGCGTGGCCGCTTCAGGCGTCGTTCGTCAGAGGCATTTACGACCTGTTCGGAATGGGGGAGTTCGTCGAGACCTACGGCGCGCTCCCGTCGCTGGTGCTGCTCGTGTCCGTCTTTATGATACTCGGTTCGACACCGATCTTTCTGAACGCGTCCCCCGGAGCGATCCGACGACGGATCGCGGATACCGTCGGCCGATCGGAGGGGGTGTCGGGCACTCGGGCGTCGGCGTCTGACGGCACGGCCGAAGGGGTTCGAGACGCCGAAAACGAGTTCGTAAGCGAGGCCGTGCGACGGCTACAACGGAGGGGCGAAGACGTCTCGGGGGAGGCGCTCCGGGACGAACTCGAGGAGATCGAATACGAGCGGTCGATGGACCAACGGGCGACCACCGGGGCAGTTCCGGACGCCGACGACAGGAGCGAATCGACACGTCTCAGCGTCGCCCCGAACCGGATCGTCGAATCGAAAAGTTACATCAAGCGTCTCGGGGGGAACAGGAACGAGAAACTTGCGCGCGTGCTGATCATCTCGGACTATCCGAGTCGAGTCGCGAACGGGTGGCTCGATACGCTCTTTACCACCGGACTCTCGACGAAAGGCGCCGAGGTGCGGGTGTCCCAGCAGATCTGGCCCCGGGACAGCCAGACGATGAAACAGAAACTCAACGTCCGTGCCACACGGCTGTCGACGAAACTCCAGGAGAAACGGGAGAAAGGGAAGGTCAACACACTCGAAGAGGAGAAGAAACTCGAACACATCAATCGCCTCCGGGACGAGCTGACCGCGGGGTCGGCGAAACTCTTCGACTTCGGCCTGTACTTCGAGGTCGTCGCGCAAGACGAAGACGCCCTCGACGAGGGGACCCAGGAACTCAAACAACACCTCGCCCAGTCGAACGCGAGGTTGGCGACGCTGTTCGACAGACAGCGCCAGTCACAGCGAGCCATCGCACCGCTAGCCGACGACCCCATACGGAAAACACAGGTGATGGACCAGCGGGCGCTGGCGACGGCGTTCCCGTTCACCGACCCGACCGTCGTCGAACCGTCGGGCGTGTTGCTCGGCTTCCACTCGGCGACGAACAGCCCTGTCGTCGTCGACCGCTTCCAGCGGTCGGGCCACAACATGCTCATCACCGGCAAGATCGGGTCGGGGAAGTCCTACCTCGCGAAGCTGGCGATGTGGCGACGGCTGATGATCGACCCCGACGCCGAAGTGCTCATCATCGACCCCGTGGGAGGGTTCGGCGATATCGTCGACGCGGTCGACGGCCAGAAAGTGACGATCAACAGTAGCACTATCATCAATCCGCTGGAGATCAAGGCGGCCGACAATCTAGAGGCGACCGACAGCAACCCCTACGACGAGAAGATCCGCAGCGTCATGGGGATGTTCGAGTCGCATTTCGAGGGCAGGCGCGAACTCAACAAAGAAGAGGAGGGGGTCCTCCGCCGTGCGATCCGGCTGGCGTACCTTCGGTACGGGATCACGAAGGACCCGGAGACGCACGGTAACGAGAGCCCGACCCTCGACGACGTCCTGGACGTGCTCCGGAACCTGGCCGACGGGCTCTCACCGGAGGAGTTCATCGACCCTCCACCCGAAAGCGAGTCAGTTCTGGCTTCGCTCTCGGCGTCCCGGGATCAACGCCGGTCAGCGGAGAGTCAAAAGCGGATCGCAGAGTACGCCCAGAGCGTCTTGCTGGGGCTCGAAGACTTCCAGCAGGGCGGACAGCGGGCCAACCTCAACGGTGAGACGAACGTCAGGCTCAACGAACGCGTCGTTCAGTTCGACCTGTCGAACGTCGCGGACGGACGGAACGAAGGGCTGTTGATGCACATCGTTCTGGACTGGCTCTTCCAGCGTGCGAAGAACAACGACGGCAACATGATCGTCGTCATCGACGAAGCGCACTACATGCTCGGCCACGACCAGTCGCTGGATATGCTGAACCTCTTCGTCCGTCACAGCCGCCACTACGGGAGCGGGCTGACGCTCATCAGTCAGACCGTCGACGAGTTCATGCACAGCGAGAAGGCCAAGGAGATCTACGACCAGTGCGACATCCGCGCGCTGATGCGCCACCAGGACCTCAGCGAGGAGGCGTGTGAGGCGCTCGGATTCACCGAGCGGGAGCGCAACTTCGTGCTCCAGGCACAGGCGGGGAACTCCGCCAGCTACTCCGAGTCGCTGCTCTACGTCACCGGCATCGGGAAGCTACGGATGCGCGTCCTGTCGAACGACTTCGAACACCACGTCGTCGACGGCGACCTGGACGCGTGGCGGTTCCTCGTGGACAACGAGATCGTCGACCCCGACGACGTCCCCGCGCACGAGTCGACGGGACCGCCTCCCCGAGGTCCGCGGAGCGAACGTGGCCAGCTGGACTGAACGATCTGTCGGGACGAGCGGTCGGAGACGGGGCGCCCCCGTCCCGGCGCGAGCGAACCGACTGCGGTCGAGCACGACTCACGCATGAGAGACGGAGATACCGACGGAGACGGCGACGCTCGTCACGGCCAGTTCCGGGTCTTCGGATTCGACGGGGAACGGACCGCGCTCCTCCGAGACGTGGACGCCGGTGTCCCTCGGTGGACCTGTCCGGGGGACGACGAACAGGTGCCGCTGACGGGGTCGCTCTCGCCCGGGGCGGTAGTCGAAGCGACGCTCGAACCGGCAGCCGACGGCGGTGAACCCTGGGCGCTCCGGTCCGTGTCGACGGTCCGAGAGACGACGCTCGCGTTCGTTACCCACGGCGCGCCGCCGGGGCCGGTCGTCGACACGTGGCTCGCCCGGGATTCGAACACCGGGGTCGGTGTCAGTCTCCGGCGGGACTCGTCCGGCGATCCGGTCTGTGAGCTACAGACGATTCCACAGTGGGTCGAGGGCCTCGACCGCTGGGAAGCGTTGCGAGCGGGAGCGCAGTCGCTCGAACGCTGGTACGACGGGACCGACACGGTCGCGGTAGCACCCGTCCACCTCGTATTCGTGAACGTCATGGAGCGCCCGTTCGTCGCTCTCTACGCCGTTCCGTCCGAAGGCCACGCGCTGGCCCGTCTGCGAGACGCGCTCGGTACCGGGGTGAGCGAACGTGGGGCGTGACCGGCTACGCCGCGTCGTCCGCGCGGCTCTCGCCCGCAGTCGGTGTCTCGGCGACGCTCCAGCGGTCCCGCGACAGCCGCCCGCTCCCCGCGGATCTGGTCGCACGGCCGTCGCGATACCCGTCGGGGTCGCGCCGCTCCAGATACCGGGGATCGATATCTTCGGAGCGTTTCGGTCCGCTATCGAGTGGTCCCTCGAACAGGTTCTCCGGGCCGTCCTCGGATCGCTCGACGCCGTCTTTAGCGTCGGCCTCGAGTGGTTCCTCTTTTTCAGGAATCCGACGTACGTGGCGGCGCTGAACGGGACGTGGTGGACGACGCTCGGCCTCTATCTCGCGATCGTTCTGGTCGCGACGTTCGGCCAGTTGCTGACCGCCGAGCTGCGACCGCAGAGCGAAGGTGCGGGCGTCCAGCGCTGGCTACGCCGCGTGCTCCTCGGATTCGTCGCGGTCCTCGTCTCCCGGGAACTGATCGGCTTCGCCGTCGCGCTCACGAACGCGATCGCCGGTGAGTTCTATCGGTATCCCTTCCGGATGCGCCTGGGTGCCGAGCTAGTCGCGCGACTCTTCGACAGCGGGTCACTGTTCGTCTCGCTCGCGCTCACGCCCGTCGTCGTGGTGCTCCTGCTGTTCGGCCTCGGGCTGCTGTTCGTCCTCGCCGTCCGGATGTACCTCGTCTACGTGGTGTACGCCGTCTTCCCGCTGTTGATGGCTCTCTGGGTCGTCGACGTCGGGCCGGCCGAACACGCGAAAGCGCTGGCCGAGCAACTGTTCTCCGTCACGGCCCATCTCCTCCTGGCCGGGATCGTGCTCACTGCGGTCCTCTCCATCGGCGTCGTCATCGCAGACCTCGACGGGGGGACGCCCGGCGACGCGTCCGGGGCGGACCTCTCGTTCGACGACGGGAGCGGTCCCGCGACCGTCGACGGGGACCGGTTCAGGAGCGCGCTCTCGGACCTCGTGACGTTCCTCGGGACGATCGGCACGGCGCTGGCTGTCAGCGTCCTCGCGGTCGTGCGGGGGGCGACCTGACGATGTGCGAGACCACGCTCGCCGGGCACGACCGCTCGGCCCGACCGTCGACGGTCGCGGAGGGGGAGAGATGAGCCCGTCCTCGGTCCTCCTCCAGTTCGGCGGTCTCCTCGATATCGATATCGCGGGCTACGTGAAGGAGGCCTTCACGTGGTACGCGTCGGTGTATCTCGACGCGGCCAGGCGGGGACTCGACGTGCTCCTCGACATCTACGCGGCCGTGCTACGGGAGGCGCTCACGCTCGACCCGGACATGCTCGCGTCCGTCGAGGGCGTGTATCAGCTTTCGACCGGGCTGTTCTTCGCGTTGCTCGCCGTGATGGCGCTGTCGCAGCTCGCGCTGTCGCAGCTCGCGCTCGGCCAGCTGTTCCCGCGGTCGTCCGCGACGGACCTGCACCGGTTCACCGAGCGGACGTTCGTCGCTATCGTCCTCATCTACGTCGTGAACCCGCCGGGCGACGGGACGCTGTTCGCCAGGGGCCTGTTCGCGTGGGCGTTCGAACTGGTCAACGCCCTGCAGGACTACTTGCTGGCCGACCTGGCCTCGCTCGACGTGACGGTGAACCTGGGGTCCCCGACGGAGTCGCTCTCGTCGGTCCTCCGGGCGGCGCTGACCGGCGGCCTCGTCTCGATACTCCTTCTCCTCTCGCTGCTACTGGGACAGCTGGCGCTGGCGCTGCGGCAGTTCGTCCTGGTGTCGATCTACGCGCTGTTCCCGCTGTTGCTCTCGTTCTGGCTCGTCGACATCGGCCCGCTCAAGTACGCCCGGCAGATCGCGGAGATCGCCTTCCAGTTGGCGGTCGTGTTGCTGGTCGCGGGCGTGCTCATCGCGGGGATGCTGAACGCCTCGCTTGGACTGCTGGCTGGTGGGACGGTCGGCGGCGAGGCTGCCACCGCCCGGGCAGTCGTCGACCAGTCCCAGACCCAACCCGGTTCGGGGAGCGAGTTGGGCGTCGTTCGCGGCGGGGCGTTGGCTGCCGATCCCGGCGGGTCGATTCAGGGAATGATCGCGGAGATGATGTTCCTGATGGTGTCCGGATTCGGTGTCTTCGGCGTGCTGGTGGTGGCGGTCCTGCAGTTGTTCAGTTCGGTCGGTGACGGTGGTGGCGGGGGTGGCAGTGGGGCGGAAAGACGAGGAGACGCGACAAGCCGGGGGACCAGTAGCGGCCAATCGATGCCGGGAACGCTCGCCGATCGTGTCGGGCTAAGTGGTGGGCTCGTCGGCGGGCGATTCGGCGACGACGAACGGTCGTCAGTGCTCGATAGCGGTAGCATCGCGATGGGTATTGATTCCGGGGGTAACGGTGATGGTTTCGACAATCCTTCGGTGGTCGGTGAGGGTGGCCGTCACGAGGCACTCACCAACATCGAATTCAGCGACACTGTCGAGCTGCCCACAAATGAACATACCCAAAAGGAGGTGGTGAGTGAAACGACGTATCCGGCACTTGCGGAAGCGGAACGGAAGAAGCTGGACCAACAGATCCGCACACTCGACCCAGACGATAGCGAGATGGCTCTGAGGACCGTGGATACAGACGAGGGTCGACGACTCGCACTGGACGACGACGGGTACATCGAGATAGACGGGGAACTCACGGCCAAGGACATGCAGTTAGCACACGAGGTCTGGAAATCCGACGGGAGCAGTCATCCCGGGGGACAGCTCTGGGAAAAGATGGTCCGAGAACACCACGATATCGATGAAAAGCCAAGCGGGGCAATACCAGTGCAATCGGGCGGTATGGAGGGATATACGCCCTATGAAGAGCACGACTTCGGTAAGGGAATGGAGCTATCGGATGAAGCCGAAGAAGCCCTCGACGTGTATCAGCAGGCGAGTCACAGGTTTATCGAAGAGAACCACGAGAAAATAGACGCCGCCAGCGTCGACGAGGAAACCGGCGAGATCACGCTGGATCTCCAGCGAGGACTCACTCACCGCACCGGTGACATGGCACGGCAGGTCCTCGAAGATTTCGATGCCGAGAGCTACGAACTCCCGCGCAATCAGGCAGTCAGTAACACGTCCGCCTCGAAATCTACCGCGGAAGGATACGCCACCGAGTGGGGGACTGGAATGGTTGTGGAAAAAACCGTCGACAAAGACGAAATCGTCATTTCGGATGCGATCCGTACCGTCAAGAAAAACGGGATGTGCGACGACAGGTTTGATCCCGAGGAAGGTGTCGTAATGGGTGATGACGAGTATCAAGTTCCCGGTGGAGCCATTGGGACTATCTCCGGGAGGGAGGACGAATCTGGTGTCAAGCTCACAGATGGCGACGGACAATCCACGTTCAAAGACGCACTCAAAAATCCTGATCAATTAACAGTCGAAGGACACCAACACACGGCAAAAACACTTCAAAAAGTTGCCGATGATCACGATCGCGTGGAAGTTGATGATGTAGCAAAAGATTGTATCGAAGATTGGTATAAAAACTCACCTAAAGAGGAGATGGGCAGAAACCAAACCGGTGAAGGTGAGAGGGGATGGATCGATGACAGCGAAACCAAAGAAGCATGGGAAGAGGAACTCAAATCCGACCTACGTAAACTCGGTGCAGATGTTTAATTAAAACGATGTATTATCATCCATATCGATTGGTCCATACGGACTTTTCCGAGTTCATAGATGAAGATCTCGTCGCGCATCATGCTCGTTCCATAGCAAATAGCCTCTCCGATGACGGTGACCTCGACGAATTCGAGCGAAAGCAACGCCGAATGAGTCACTTCAAACGCCGAGTCGCCCCTGCCGTGGCAAACCTTCTTCGGCAACACGATATTGCAGACATTTCAGATGACGATATCGATTTGTATTTAATTGCATATTCGCTGGTCGGTGAATACGGGTACGAGCAGTACAACACAAAAGGCGAAGAGAAATACCGACAGATTTCCGATGAAGGGGTGCATAAAGGCAAGAAAACGGCAGAACATCTGATATCGAATATCTATAACGATCTAGGACACGCTCGTGTTCAGGGGATCATCGCCCACGTCCGTCGAACCGGTGAGCCTACCGAATTTGGTCACGCCCTGCTTCGCCGCTTTGACGCAATCCGCGACGAGGACGCGCCACTGTACGAGGGTGAAAAAATTTTCCGACGATTGCGCGGGCGCGAATTCAAGCGCTGGCACTCCCTGATGGCCGACGACGACCCCGAACACGGCTATTCGCTCGACGACTGGGTGCCGGACGACCTCGACCTCTCGCAGGCGCAAAAAGACGCCACCGTCGACCACGTCTTACTGGAAATCGACCAAGAGACGTTCGAACGCATCGAAGAGGGGGGGAAAGAAGCGCTCGAAAACCTCGGGCCCGACGAGCCAGAACCGTACATCTCTGCGGACATGCTCGCAGAAGTTGGCCGCGACCGGGTTCATGAGATCGCCCGCGAGGTCGCCAGCGTCGACGTCGAAGCCATCGACATTTCCGAAGTCGTCCTCGACGACGACCTCAAAGAGCGTGCGACGCAACTCGTCGAAGGCGAGTGGCCTGACTGGGATCTCCCAGTCCTACCCAGGTACGTCCGCCAGTATCGCGGCTATCGCAAGGACGACGACCAGCCGCGACCACCCGCGTCCGGCCAGCCTGCCGAACAGGACGACGATACCAACGGTACCTCCCCAGCCGACGGATCTGACGACGAACGATCCACAGCCGGCGCCGATGCCACCGGGACGGAAGCAACTGACGGCTCCGAAACGGCGGCCGGCACGTATCGAATCATCCGCGTCTGTCCCGACTACGACGCGATGCTGTGGGTCGACGTCGAGGCTAACGCTCGGTTGTGGGTGCGGATGGATACGGTGGAGTCCAACCAACTCCGATCGTTCGAGCAGTTCGTCCCGGGAAATCTGGTGTTCGCGACGCTGGTGGGCGGCGGTTCGAGCGAAGCGACACTGGAACCGCCAGCACCCGAGGACTGTTGGGAGATCGAAGTCGCGAAGCTGAAAGCCGATACGACGCTGACGTTCTACGCGAACGTAGCGTGGGTACCCAACATCGTCCACGGCGCGTTCGAACACGCCCCGGGCGCGGACCAGTGGGGCATTGGGACCTCGCTCGAAGCGGACCCCGAAGACGACCCTCACCGAGTAGAGGTCAGAGTCTCACCAGCCACTGCTGACAAAGACGAGGTGTTCTACGAGTTCCTCCGGGCGGAGCGGAGCCTGGAGGGTCTTTTCGAGGAACTTGGAACGTCTGAGGACCCGGCACAAGATATTATGGTCGTCCGACCAGTCGACGAACCCTACGTCGCCGTGCTGGCGTTCACAGAAGCGAGCGAGCGTGTCGACAATTTCCACCGGGACTTCCAGGAAGAGAGCGTCAAGCAGTAAGCACGGTGACGATCCATCGTCTGCGAAGTGCCGATCGCGTTCGTGGGACAGCAATTGATCGGCAGGGAACCGTTCTCTGGCTTATCAGAACGCGTCAAACCATAGATCCATCGTTGGTGACTAACCCTACGAGTCCCTCGTAGGTCGCCATTGGTGAGAAAGCGTAGTTCCTCGGGGACGGTCGCTGTCCCGATGGTCTCTCTCCGATCGGACGGGGTAGGGGAGACGCCGAGCCAGGTCTCGACAGGGTCGGGATGCCAGACGGAACTGGGGGCCTGGGAGCGGCGGTCGGACTCGGTTCGACCGGAGGCGGTGAGACCGACGAGCCATCTCCCTCGTCCATCGGCGGGACCGACGGCATCGACCTGCGCGATATCGAGATGGACTGGAGCGACGTGGACCAAGCGGACCCAGAAATCGGAGGCGGGTACGGCAAGAACGAGATGACCTGGGACCGTGTGGAAGGATACGGTCGGTCCTCGCTGGAGGCGATGGAGACGGACGAGATCAAAGATGTCGTCGACTTCGTCAAGGACGAGGGCGGCGAAGAGATCATCGCGGAGTCCATCGACGCCTACGGCGGCCCCGACGCCGAAGACTACGTCTCGGAGGGTGCGAAAAAGACAGCGAGCGGTGTCATCTCGGGGGACGTGTTAGGGGGTGTTGCTTCGGCGGCGATCCCGAGGTGACAGTGGTTGGCGGGGTCCTCGGCGGAATCGAGAGGGGTTCGGTCGCTCCGGTGAACGAGAAGGCCTCCCACGAACTCGACGAACGGACGGAGAAACCGCTCGGCGAGTACGCCAGCATCGGCGGTGCCGTCGAGTTCGTCAAGGAGTCGCCGGAGGTCGTCTCCAATACAGTTTCGGACGCGTTGGGCAGTGGTGAAGCAGATGACGCGGATGTTTCCAGAGCTGGTGAGAAGGGGCCCGAAGGGATCGGAGAAATTGACGATGAGGCTGAGAATTTCTCTCTTGGGGATGTCGAAAAGATGGACAGCGGAGAATGGATGGAACTGGACCGCGAGCGGAAACACGAACTCATCGATACCCTCTCTGCGAACGACGAATTAGATAAGGCGCTCTATGGAAAGTTAGGTGATCTCGACCGGAATGACGTCGGAGACGAATCTGGTCCCGAAGAGCACTTGAAATCCGGAGCAAAGAGCGGCGGTATCTCTGGAATTGTGAAAGCTGGGGCGGAATCGATCAAAGACGATCCAGTCCGCGCTCTCTCGAGTGGTGTTAAAAAAGGCGGGACTGACGCTGCAGCAGAGGCCGCGGTAGAACATGTCTGGGATAAAAAGGATGGTGAGGAGCACGTAGGAGAAGCTGTTGACTGGGCTTCAGAACGGAAGAAACACATCGAAGAGTCCTATCTGGATTCGGCCGAAGGTGGTGGAGAGGAGACCAAATCTGGTGCCGACGACAACGATGAAAATATTAGCAAACCTCCAAATCCGCACGGGGAAGAACACGAAAATACAGACCTGGAAACTGAAGACGATGGATAGTTCGAATGAGTGTCGTTATGATATTAAGCACTGCAACAGAGAATTGAAACAGAATTATGCAAGCTGAACTGTACGAACGGCAGGAAGACCGGGTTGTGATCGAAGTAGTGGACAATAGTGGGTCGCTTCACCGAGTCGAAGTGTATCCCGATGGATCTATCGGTATGCACCGTTATAATGATTACCCGTTCGAATCTGAGGAACTCACTGACGAACAACAACGAATCCTCCAGCAGGTCTAGGCCCGCGCGAAATTTCACGCTCATCAAGCGACCGAATACGACACCCTCCCACCGATGTGGGCCCCTGACAAGATTGTCGAGGGTATCGAAGCGCTGGAGAATCTCCCGATCGACGAATTCGCCGAGCAGTTCCGTGATTTCTACGACATTCTACTGGATCCGGATGTCGCCAAAGAGAAGTACAGTTTCACCGGTAACGTCATTTTCGTCACTAAAGCATACTGTTACAACGAACAACTGGAAATCACACACGTAAATTCAGAGGTCGGGGTGACCTACCGTCAAAATGGAGAAACCAATACTGTTGGCGGTTCCACAGACTGCCCGTCTGACACCACCAAGATGGTACCCTGCCTACCCTCATAGAAGCGGTCAACCGTGAGATTGAGTACCCCGAAGATTTCCGCGATCTATGCGTGAACAACCTCATCTGCCAGATCCGGGACATCTACCGCAACATGGGCGAAGAGCCACCAACGGATGTCGATATGGAGGGACACGGAAAATCCATGACGTTGGCAGACGGCCTGATCAGTCGGCCAGACCAATAAGATCAATCCGAGCTATATCCGGGGTACCGTTCACTCAGATGTGCCCATTTCAGAGCCATCAACTGAGCTGATGGCTGTAATCAACACTAACCGTGAAAGCTGAACTCTACGAACGGCAAGAAGACTGTATCGTCGTCGAAGTCATCGACAACTCAGGCTCACTCCATCGCGTCGAAATCAAACCGGACGGGTCGATCGAGACACACCGTCAAAACGACTACCCATTAGGATCGGAGAATCGAACCGACGAGCAGGAGCGGATTTTTCAACAGGTGGAAGCTCGTGCAAAGTATCATGTCCACCGGGAAACCGACTGCGACGTACTCTCAGCCGCGTGGAACCCCGAAGAGATACCGCGAGCAATTGAAGCACTAGAGAATCTGCCAATCCAGGAGTTTACCGAACAGTTCCGTGATTTCTACAAGGCCCTCGTTCACACAGACGAGTTCAAAAATGAAGAGAATATCTGCGGAAATGTAGTTATGGTAATGAAGTCATTTTGCTACGACGAAGAGTTGTCGATCCCGCACGTTGATCCAGATGTCCGTCTATACTATCGGGAGGATGGTGAGACGAATAAATCCGGGGCGGAATTCGAATGCCCCCCAAACACTACCAGAATGACACTCGTGATGGCCCCTATTAGAGAAATAAATCGTGAGTTCGACTACCCAGAGGACTTCCGCGACCTCTGCGTGAACAACCTCATCTGCCAGACCCGGGATATTTACCGCAACATGGGCGAAGAGCCACCGGCCGACGTGGACATTGAAGGCTACGGGAAACCCACGACGTTGGCAGATGGCCTGATCAGTCGGCCAGACGAGTGATTCTGCCGTCGAGGGGGTTGTCGGATTCCGGCCCGAGAGAATTCATTTCAAAATACATATTACGTAGAATACGTAATGTGAAACTATCTACAGGTGAAGCGGATACCAAGTGGGATGGGAACGTGTTCCTCGGCACCCACCGCGGCCTGGAAACCAATGGGGAATCCACGGGTCGCCAATCGTCACGACCGAGGACTCCGGATACACGACTCAACGGTAGGGAGATACTACATGTTGCGCGCTTCGATCGAAGACACGGGGGAGGACGGTGCACTGGTACAGCTCGTCGACCACGCCGACGAAACGCATCACGTGTTGGTGAGCTGGGACGGCACGATCGAACGCCACCTGCAAGAGCGGTTTCCACCACAGGGAGAGTGTGACGACGCGACAGTCGAGCACGTGCAGCGACTCCACCGTCGCGCGCTCTACGAAGTCCACTGGGAGACTGACGCCGAGTTCGTCCCGACCCAGAAAGACCCGGAGTACCTCAGAGACGCCATCGACTGCCTGAAAGACCGCTCCGAGGACGCGTTCGCCGAGCACTTTCGGCCGTTCTACGACGCGGTGCAGGACCCGCCAATCGATTGCCCGCCCAGTGCCATCGAATCGATCGTGTACCGCGTCAGGTTCTCCCCCGGCGTTTCCGCCGTCACCGAGACCTCGGCACCGCTGGTGGTCTACCAGTCGGAAGACGGTCCCGTCATGGAATCGCGAGGCGACCGCCTCGAAGACTACGACGTCAAGATCCAGTTGCTCCCGGAGACGCTCGATATCCCGTGTGACGACCAGTTTCGTCGACGCGTCTGTCGGCAACTCTCCTGTCAGATGCGGGATCTCTACTACAAGATGGCCCAGCGGCCACCGCTCGCGTACCGCGTTTCGGGGATCGGGCTGGCCGACGCCGTCTCGCTCGACCAGCAACCACTGGTTGCAGACCGACTCGAGACCGGCGACACGTCCCCACCGAGAGCGGAAGGTGGTCCGTCGCCAACCGCGCCAGCGAGCGCGAATCGGTCGGCTGCTTCGGCCGGTGACGCCGTCGACGTTCCAGACGATGCACCGGAGTTTCGGATCATTCGTATCCACCCGGAAGAGCAAGTAATGCTCTGGTTCAACGAAGACGAAGGGCCGCGGTGGGTGCGGTACGACGACTTTGCCCCGAGCCAGGCAAAAAATATGTCGGACTTCGTGAGGGGGAACGTCGTTCGCGCGGACTTCTCCGACGACGGCACGTGCGAGCGGACGATCACGCCGCCCGATCCTGAGGAGTGCTGGGCATTCGACGCCGTCGAGCGCGTCGACGATGCGGTGCTCGCCTTCTTCGACGCCGTCGACTGGGTCCCCGAGATAGCCGACGGCGCCTACGACGCGGCCGGCGAGGACTCTTGGGGCATCGCGTCGACGTTCATCACCGACGTGGACGACGACGAGGCGAGTTTCGAAGCGCACGCGTCGCCGACGAGTGCCGACAAGGGAACGATATACGAGGCGATTCTCCGTGTCGACCTGACGATGGAGAACCTCTTCGACGAGCTGTCGACGACAGACATGCCCGCACGACACCTCATCGTCGCGCGACCGACCCATCGGCCGTACGTGGTCGTGTTAGCTCTCACCGAAGCGAGTGAACTCGACGGCTACTTCCACCAGAAGTTCCGGGACGCGTCCGTCGTGTGACAGTCTGGGAAATAGAATCGTGAGGGGTTCGACGCTCGTAGCTACGAGCCCCCCTGCGGTCAGGCAGTCGGCAACACGTCCGCCTCGGGATCTACAGCGAACGGAGACGCCACTGACCGAGGGGCCGGAATGATGAACGCGTCGCTGGCGTTGCTGGCAGGCGGGACCGTGGGCGGCGAGGCGGCGACCGCACAGTCGGTCGTGGCGTCGGCGGGGAGCGAGTCGGCGGTCGTGCGCGGTGGAGTGCTGGCGGCGAGCAGCGGCGGGTCGATCCAGGACACGGTGGCTCAGGTCGTGTTCCTGACGGTCGCGGGCTTGGGCGTCTTCGGCGTGGTGGTGGCGGTCCTGCAGTTGGTCGGTACCGTCGGTGGCGGTGGGAGTGGTGAACGGCGAAAGGGTGGCCAGCGCGGTGGTGCGAGTGGAAACGGCGGAACCGGCAGACAGTCGATCTCGCGAGGCCCTCGGAGTCGCGCAAGCCCCGGCGACCGTCCGCCTGCTCACGCTCGCCGACTCCCCGACGCGAGCGGGACGAACCGTAACGGATAAAGTCGACCTGCGTGTAGCGGGAAGTGAGCCGAGGTAGCCTAGCCTGGCCAAGGCGCCTGCTTCGAGAGCAGGTCTCCGCAAGGACTCAGGAGTTCAAATCTCCTCCTCGGCGTTTCCGTCGACGCGAACTCGACCAGTCGCCGCTACGCGGTCCGACTCGGCCCCGGCCGTTGAAGTGACAGCCGATACAACCTCCGACGATGCCCTCCACGACGTTCCGATCACGGTTCCGGGTAACGTCGCGGATGGTCGCGGTGGTCGCGGTGCTCGCGGTCGTGGCCCTGGTCGCGGTCGCGCTGGAAGTCGTCGTGTTCGCGGTCGTCGCCTACAGCGTGCTTGCCGCCGCGGAGACGTTTCTGCGGCCGGTCGTCGCCGACCCGGCGACGCGGGTCACGCTCGCGGTCTGCGTCTGCGCGCTCGTCGGGCTGGCGGCGCTGTCGGTCTACCGCGGGGCGCGGGGCGACCCCGTCGACGCGGACGGGACGGCGCTCGTCAGGCTGTACGCGTCGGGTGCGGTCGTGATCGCGTCGCTGTTCGTCACCTATCGAGCGATCGTCCGGTCGGGGCTCCCTCGGTGGACGTTCGTCCTCGTGCTCGTGGTGCTGATCGCGTCGGCGTACCCACTGGCGCTGCTGGCGGTCGCGCGCGACCGCGAGGAGGGCGGCGGCTGGAGCGCGACCGACTTCGACGCCGACGCCGACGACGTGGCCCACGGCTCGGTCGGCTGGATCGCCGTCGCGCGCGTCGTTACCCTGGAGACTGCGCGGACGCTGCGGGCGGCCGCCGACCGTCTCGGTCTCGTCGGCTCGGCGGTCGTCGTCGCGGCGGCGGCCGGCGGGCTCGTCGGCGTGTCCGTCCTGGCCGGCGCGTACCGGTGGGCGACGCTGCTGCCGGCCTTCGCCTGGGCGGGCGGGGCGGTCACCGCCGGCTTCCACCTCGTCGTGACCGCGCGGGACGAGCTGTCGAGCGCCGCCGTCCTCGACGACCTCGAAGCGGTCGCCGACGCCGTCGACGACGAGCGCCTGCGGACGCTGGAGCGGCGCGTCGCCCGGCTGGCCGCGCAGGCCGACGTGCCGGCGCCCGACGTGCGGCTCGCCGAGTCGCCGACGCCGACCGCCGCGGCGGTCGGATACCTGCCCTCGCGGTCGACGCTGGTCGTCTCGACGGGGCTGGTCGACGCGCTCGACGAGGCGCAACTCGACGCCGTCCTGGCCCACGAGCTATCGCACGTCGCCAACTACGACGCCGCGGTGCTGACGGCGCTGTCGTTCCCGCGGGCGCGAGCCCACCGCGTGTTCAGGCGGTACGGTCTCAACCCGGTCGTGACGCTGTTCGCGGGGTTCGTGGCGGCGATCAGCAGAGTCTGTACGGCGGTCGTCGCTCGCGCCCGGGAGTACGCGGCCGACGACGGCGCCGCGGCGATGACGGGCGACCCCGTTGCGCTCGCGACGGCGCTGGAGACGCTCGACGCCGAACTCCGTCACCGTCCCGACCGAGACCTGCGGGCGTCCTCGGCCGCCGCCTTCTCGATCGTCCCGCCGCCGTGGGAGGAACACCGCTTTTTCGACCGGACGCGACGGCTGATCTACCGCCGGCTGCTCGGGACGCATCCGCCGACCGAACGACGGATCGAACGACTCCGGACGGCCATGGACGACCGAGAGCGCCGCTGAAACGGTCGATCGGTCGGGCGCGGTTCTCAGAGAGTAGCGAACCCACCGGCGACGAGCGCGCTCGCGACCACGAGGTACGCGGCGGCCGACAGCGCCCAGTCGCGGCGCACGCGACCGACCCGGTCGTCGGGTACCCGGCCGTAGGTCGGGACGACGACGAACGAGAAAAACCAGTTCATCAGGACGCCGAGTGCGGCGGCGGCCGCGACGACGGCGAGGGCGGTCCCGTCGAGCAGCCACCGAGCGGCGCTCACGGCGGCGAGGAAGAGGACGCCGGTCCCGACGCCGGCGCCGTAGTGGGCGGCGGTCGCGACGCCGTCGGGAGCCGATTCGAGCGACGCGTCCGAGAGCGTCCCGGCGGCCACCCGCGGGGCGGTCGGGCCCTCCGGGAGACGGTTCATCGGTAGGTCCATGGCAAGCGTCGCGACTAGCCCGACCGCCGCGCCGGCGAGCAGGCCGACCGGCAGCCAGTTTATCGTCAGCGTTCCGGCCGTCATATCGGATCTGCGCACCGGACCGTCAAAGCCAGCCACACCAACTGGTTGGGCCGACGCGGAGCCGGTCCGAGCGGCCAGGTGTCGGTCCGGGCGGCGAGGGGCCCCTACCGCAGGTACTCGGCGGGCGACTGCTCGACGACGCCGTCGCGGCGCTCGATCTCGTCGGCGTGGCCCTCGCGGCCGGTCTCGCGCAGGCGCTCGGCGTAGCTGTCCGTCGCGTCGCGCAGGTAGGTCGGCCCGCCTTCCCGCATCTCCTCGAGGAGCGGGTCGGCGAGCGCCCGCGGCGCGTCCGGGTTCCCACCGTTTCGGCCGGTAGCGGCGTCGATCCCTCGCTGGGCGAGCCACTGCTCCAGCAGGGCCATGCCGCGCTCGGCAACTTCGGGGCGGTCGCGCGCGAGGTTCTCGGTCTCGTGGGGGTCGACGTCGAGGTCGTAGAGTTCGACGGGGTCGAACGCCTTCCAGCCGTCGTGGTAGGTGCGAACGAGCAGCCAGTCGTCGAAGCGGACGCCGCGCTGGCAGGCCCAGGCGCCCTGGCTGGTGACGAGGTACTCTCGCCCGTCGGACTCGCCGTCGACCAGCGCGCGGAGGAACGACTCGCCGTCCCACCCCGCGGGGACCTCGCCGCCCACGAGGTCGACGAGCGTCGCCGCGAAGTCGAGGTGGTAGTGGAGGTCGTCGTCGACGCCCGGCTCCACGTCGGGACCGGAAACGATCAGCGGGACGCGGCAGGTCTTGTCGTCGGCGGTCTGGTGGTCGCCGTAGACGTTGCGTTCGCCGAGGTTCTCGCCGTGGTCGGCGGAGATCACGACCAGCGTCTCCTCGTAGACGCCAGCCGCTTTCAGCCGGTCGACGAGCCCGCCGATGTAGTCGTCCATGTAGCGGACGCCCACGTCGTAGCCGTCGACCCAGCGACGGAAGTCCTCGCGGTCGGCGATCTCGTCCGGCGTTCGTTCCAGCTTCTGGGGGCCGCGGCCGTAGAGGTAGCCGTGGTGGAGGTCGCGGGCGCTGTGTGGGCCGTAGCTCTCGTACTGCTCGGCGATGCGCTCGTCGGTGAGCCACGCCGGCGCGGGATCGTCTTCGAAGGGGTTACCGTACTCCTGGGGGGTGTCGTAGGGGGTGTGGGGGTCCCAGAAGTTGACGTGGAGGTACCAGTCCTCGTCGGTCGCGTGGTCGTCGAGCCACGACTCGGCGTAAGGCGCGACGACCTCGGCGCGCTCGGCGCCGCCGCCGCCGGTGTCGTGCCACGTCTCGAACCCGTCGAGGACGTGGAAGGCGCCGTGGCGCTGTGGGAACGGGCTGACCAGGGCGGTCGTGTGTCCCCGGTTCAGGAGTTCGCGCGGGAGCGTGCGGTAGCGACCGTCGGTCGAGGTGCCGCGGGCGCTGCCGCGGTGGCGTACGTCGGCGTTGACCCCCGAGTGGTTGACGACGCCGGTGTGACGGCCGAAGCGGCCGGTAAAAAACGCCGTCCGCGAGGGGAGACACGGCGCGTCGGAGACGTAGTAGTTGGTGAACCGGCGGCCCTCGGCGGCGATCCGGTCGATCGTCGGCGAGGTGTCGCGGTGGTAGCCGTAACAGCCGAGATGATCCGGTCTGAGTGAGTCGCAGTCGACGTACAGGATCCGCATACTCGTGTGGCGCGAGTGAGTCGCAAAAGCGTTCGGACGCCGGAAGCTCGCACCGCCACTCGCGCTCAACCGCCGGTGCCGGGGTTCTGGTAGACGGCGGTGACGATACCGGCGGTCTGGCCGAGGCCGACGGCGGCGATGCCGACGGCGGCGTCCACGCCGGAGCCGGCCAGCCCGTAGGTGGCCGCGCCGGCCAGTGCGAGGATAGCACCGCCGAGGTAGATCCGGTTGAACGGCGGCTCCATCTCGGCGGCGGTCGCGACGTAGGCCAGCGCCGGGACGGCCATCCAGCCGTACAGCGTCACCGCGAGGGCGGGGTCGGCGTCGGGCGTGAGCGCCAGGTCGACGGCGCCGACGAGGGTGATCACGAATCCGACGACGATCACCCCCTGCCAGACCGCGAGGACCGGACCGGTCATCTTCTCCCGGGCGACGACGGCGAAGGCCCCGAGGATGACCGTCATCACCGAGAGGCCGATCAACAGCACGTGACGCGACACGAGCGGCGAGACGTGGGCGCCCAGCGTCAGGACCCAGGCGGCCGGGACGAGGGCGGCGGGAGCGACGTCTGTCAGCGAACGGCTCACGCCGGCGACTACGGCCGACTCCGTGTTCGTCGTTTCGGTCTCGCCTGCGGAGTCGCGAGCGCTGACGGCGGAGCGGACACCATCGCGAGGGCTTGCTGCGTCCGCTCAGAGCCGCGCGACGAGGAAGATGAACGCCGACATCGACAGCGCGGCGGTGATGATGGCGCCGGCCAGCGGCGCGCCCATCGAGACGGCGGCGTTGGCCGTCGAGGCGAGCATCTCCGTGCGGTCGTTCCCGAAGACGGTCACCTCGGCGCTCTCGGTCTCCATACCAGCCTCGACGGGTTCGAGGTCGGCCTTCGCTTCGTCGACCAGGTCCTCGATGGCCGAGACGACCTCCGCCTCGGGGAGGACGTCGCCGACCTGATTTTCGGCCTCCATCGTGTTGACGACGTGGGTGTCGGTGGTGAGCACTTCGACGCGGTCGACGGCGTCGACGGCGTCGACGATCCGATCGCGCAGGCCGGGGACCATGTTGTTGCCGTCGACGAAGACGTAGGCGGTCTGCTGGCCGTCGACCGAGAAGACGGCGACGCGGATGCCCAGCGGGCCGATCCCCTCCTCGGGCTCCCAGTCGGTCTCGTCCCAGGCGACGCCGCACTCGAATGGCTTGCGCGTCGCGGCGGCGAGCCGGGAGCCGACCTCGCCGGCGCCGTCGATCATGTCGAACGAGCGCTGGCTGCCGGGGACCACGTGGCCGAGGTCCTCGCCGGCCAGGCCGTTGTTACAGTTGTGAGCGTCGGCGAGCATCACCTCCGACAGGTCGCCGGTGCGGGCCTCGGCGACCGCCGAGAGGCCGACGGCGTACTCCACGTCGTCGGCGAACCCCGGCGCGAACGTCGACGCGAGGAAGGCGCTGTCGCCGAAGGCCTGGCCGGTCAGGGTGGCCTCGCCCTGTTCGACTCGCACGGACTCAGTCGCCGTCGCGTCGTACTCGATGCGCCGGTAGGCGGTCTCGGCCGTGCCGATGACGGTCTCGACCTCGCGCTCGGTGACGAGGTTGAAGTCGTGGCCGGCGGTCGCGTGGGGCGGGAACGCCAGCCCGTCGGCCTGCTCGGCGATCCGCCGGGGGAGGTTGCCGCCGCCGATGTCGCCCATCGGGCCGGGGTGGAGCATCGGGAGGACGAACCGCGCCTTCTCGCCGCCCCCCGACCGGCGGACCGAGAGCACGGAGACGGGCACGATGGCGTCCTCGCCGATGTCCTCGAAGAACGCCTCCAGTTCGCGGCTCCCCTCGGCGACGTGACCGATGAACCCGCGAACGAAGTCGAGGACGCTGACGCCGAGACTGCGCTTCCAGGGCTGGTCGATGACGGTGAGGAAGAGCCAGACGCAGGCGGCGTAGACGACGCAGATGAGCGCGAGCAGGCCGAACTTGCCGGGGTCGACGTACTGCATCTCGGCGATGCGCGCGGGCGCCTCGTCGGGGCGAAAGAGGAACGCGCGGGCGATCGGCCCGCCGCCGAACTCCATGTACCGCATCGTGCCGCTGTAGACGAACAGCAACAGCGCTGCGGAGACGGTCTGGATGCTGGCGGCGGCGGACGCGACGGGGAGTCGCTGGCGCGAGACGGCCATGATGACGAACAGCCGCAGGGCGAAGATCGACGCCAGCGCGACCAGCAGGGCGTCGACGACGAACTCCTGGCCCAGCGGCGTCACGAACGCGACGAACGCCGCGGCGGTCAACACGGCGATCGTGATGAGCTCGCAGGCAAGCGCCAGTAGCGACGCCTGGTTGCGCGAGAGCTGGCCGCCGAGTTTGCGGTCGACGTACGGCGTGAACACGCTCGCCGCGACGGTCGGGACGCCGATGTAGAACAGCCCCTCCCAGGCGTCCTCGAAGACGAACCGGGAGTCGAACGCCGCGACGCCGGCCACCGCCGCGATGAGCAGGGCGAAGCCGATGCTGGAGTACCAGCTGGGCGCGCGGAAGACGAACCGCGACAGGCTCGCGAGATTGCCCTGAGTTGTCGTCATGGCTAACCTGATCCATCAATGACCGTACGATCACTTCAAACGTGGGAGTTCCGTCAGACGCCCGTCAGCGCCCCGATCAGGCGCTTGCGGGCCGATATTCTCGACAGAAACACACGTCCGTGCGACGACATGGCACGCCGGCGTCCCGCGACCGGCGGCTCCCGGCAGGCTCGCCCGCGGGGTCACTCGCAGATCGCGAGGAAGTTCTCGAAGACCTCTTCGCCGCGTTCGGTGTGGGCGACCTCGGGGTGCCACTGGACGCCGTACAGATCGCGGTCGGTGTCGCTCATCGCCTCGACGCCGCAGACGTCGCTCTCGGCGGTGCGGGCGAAGCCGTCGGGGACGCGGACGACCTCGTCGGCGTGGCTGGCCCAGACGCGCGTGCTCGGTGCGAGCGACCCGATCAGGGGGTCGGCGTCGTCGAGCACGTCGACGGTCACGTCGGCGTAACCACCGTAGTCGCCCTCGCCGACCTCGCCGCCGAGCTCCGTCGCGATGACCTGGTGGCCCAGGCAGATGCCCAACACCGGGATATCGAGGTCGAGGTAGTCGGGGCAGTTGCCGATACGGTCGATCGAGGGGCCGCCCGAGAGGACGAGGCCGTCGGCGTCGATCCCCTCTGGCGGCGTCTCGTTGTCCACGATCTCCACGTCCACGCCCATGTCCCGGAGCGCGCGCTGCTCCAGGTGTGTGAACTGGCCGTGGTTGTCGATCACGTCGATGCGGGTCATTAGGGGCCCGTAACTCGCCGGCCGGTAAAAGCCGTCCGGAACGCGCAGGACTGGCCGGCCAGTGTCGGTTGCGACACTCGGCCGCTCGCTCCCGACGCCGGCTCCCGCCGGACGATTTTTACCGGTCGGTCACGTCCGTTCCCCTCGTGTCACGTCGCGCCCGCCTGATAGCCGGGTTCGCGGTCGCGCTCCTGGCCGTCGGTGGCTTCCTCTGGGCGGTGGGACCCGAGGCGGTACTGGCGGAGCTGGCGTCGGCGGATCTCGCGGTGCTGTCGGTCGGGTTCCTCGGTGTCGTCGCCGCCCTCGCGGCCTGGAGCGAGGCGGTGCGGCGCCTGCTGGCGAGCACCGGCCACTCCGTTCGCGGCCGGCGTTACCGCTCGGCGTACCTGAGCGGCGAGTTCCTCAAACAGGTGCTGCCGATGGGCCAGAGCGGCGGGCCCGTCCTCATGTCGTACACGCTCAGCCGCGAGACGGCGGCGCCCTACGAATCGACGCTGGCCGCGGCGTCGGTGTTCGCCTTCCTCAACGTCGTCGCGTCGCTCGTCCTCGCGGTCGCCGGGCTGGCGCTGCTGGTCGCGACCCGGCGCGGCCCGAGCGGGACGGTGCTCCGCACCGTCCTCGTCGCGATGGTCGCGGTGACCGCCGTCGTCCTCGCGCTCACCTCCCTCGCGGCCTACCGACGGGCGACCCTCGAACGCATCGCGCTCGGGGTAGCCGCCGGTCTCCGCCGGACCGTCGGACGCGTCTCGGCCCGAGCCGAGACGGCGCTCGCACCGGAACCGATCGAGGACGCAGTCGAGCGGTTCGCCGGTGCGGTCGACGACCTGACGGGTGACCGGCGCCGAGTCGGAACGGCCGTCGCGCTCGCCGTCGTCGGCTGGTGTTGCTTTCTCCTGCCGATGTACACGAGCTTCCACGCCATCGGCGAGCCCGTGCCCTACGCGATGGTCGTGTTCGTCGTCCCGGTCGTCACTCTGCTGAACGTCGTACCGCTCCCCGGCGGCCTCGGTGGGTTCGAGGTGGCACTGGCGGGCGTGACCGCCGCGATCGCGCCCGTCGACCTGCCGACGGCGACCGCCGCCGTCTTCCTCTTCCGGCTGTCGAACTACTGGTTCGTCGTTCTGCTGGGCGGGCTGGCCGCGGCGTCGCTGTCGGTGCGGGTGAGCGACCCGCCGCCGATCGTTCCCGTCGAGGACGACGAGGGGGTCTGAGTCGCGAGCGTTGGACCGCCGTCCCGAGTGGTCGCTGTCGGGGGTCGGGCGACCGACGGTCAGGTGACGAGGAGATAGACGAGCGCGGAGACGATGAGGAGTTTCTTGGTGACGATGACCCCGAGGACGACCGACCGGGCCGTGATGTCGTCCACTCGCTCGCTGAGCCGGCGGTAGGCGCTGTCGACGAGCGAAGGGCCCTGCTGGGTAGGTTCGTCCGCGGTGCCCGGGCCGCCGCCGGGGAGCGCTGCCGCCGGCACCCAGCCGTTCTCGAGGTAGACGACCGGGATCGTCTCGCCCTCGAGGTGGAACAGCTGGTCGTACTCGTAGCCCGCGTCGGCCGCGACCGCCTTCAGCTCCATCACGTCCCGGGCGTCGTCGAGGTCGTAACTGACCGAGTCCGATTCGGACGTCCACTCGAACCCGAGGGTGAGCGTGGCCGTGTCGTCGACGACGGCCACGTCCGTCACGTCCGCCCGCTCGCGATTGCCGGTGAGTTCGCGTTCGCTCCGCTGGAGCCGTTCGTACTCGTCGTCGGTGTACTCGCGGAGGGCCATCCTATCGACACTGGTGGCGGCAGAGAAATAAGCGCTCCGCGTGTCAGCGCTCGAACTGGTCCGCGCCGTCGTCCGACGCCCCCTCGCCGCCGTCGTCGACACCCGCCTGGCTCCCGTCGACGTCGAACCGGTCGGCCGCGGACTGGAAGCCGAGCTCGGACTGCTCGCGGGAGCGTCGCCCCTCGCGCTCCGCGATGGCTTCGGGGTCGGGATTGGCGTCCTCGTCGACGCTCGCCCACGAGTCGTGAACCTTCGCGTGACACCACCGACAGAGGAAGACGGAAATCTCGTGGCTCGGATCGTCCTCGTCGCCGGACCCCGAGCGATACGAGAGGTGGTGTTCCTCCAGCAGCGGTCGCTCGTCGTCGTGGGCCATTCGGTGCTCTTCGAGGCCGCAGCGTTCGCATTCCCGGTCCCTGTTGCGACAGCGGAAGTGCGGGCAGTCGGCCCACTCCCAGGGGCCGGTCAGCCCCTCCTCGTCGAGCGCACCCACGACCGGACAGCGGAACTCCTCGCGGCTGCGCGCGTTCGCGAACTCGGGGTCGCGCTCGCCCTGTTCGACGGCGAACCGGCATCGGCCCCCGTCGGTGCAGTGGTCGCACCGGTCGACGTGCGCGTAGGGGTCGTCCACGCCGACCGACGTGCCGGAAGGCGTCTTCTCCATGGTCCGGCCAGGGCGGCGAGCCGTTAGAGATTTTCGAGCCGTCGACACGAGCAGAAGATTTGTGCCGGTCCCCTCTCGATCGGCAGGCATGGACGCGCGCATCGTCGCGGTCGGGCTGGCACTGTTCGTCGCGTTCGCGGGCTGTCTCGGTGGCCCCGGGGCCGACGCGGAGACGCCGGAACCGACCGACACGCCCGCGCCGGACCGCCCCTCGACGACGGACACGCCGACGACCGCGACGCCCGACCGCGGGACGCCGACGCCGGCGCTCGGCGGCGAGACCACGACCGTCGAGTACGTCGTCCGCGCGGGCGAGCTCCCCGAGGGGGTCGCGTCGGCGAACGCCACGATGGCGGTCGCGTTCGCAGAGACCAACGTCTACCACTGCGACGGCGACTTCGGCTCGGGCGGCGGCTTCGGGACGCCGACCCCCACTCCCGACCTGGACCACGATCTGGACTGTCTCCGCTACGGCGGGCTGACGGTCGACCTCGCGGACCTGAACGGCTCGCGGTCGCTGGGCGCGTTCTCGGTCCCGCGGTCGGCCGTCGACGAGTACGCGCTGGTCGTCCGCGACGTGACCGTGACTCTGGACGACGGTACCGTCGTCGAGGACGTCTACGCGGAACAATTCAGGGCACACACCGTCAGGAACGCCGATAGCTCGGCGTACGGCGTCGAGATCGACCTCGACGACCGGCCGCCCGGGGCGACGCCGCGGCCGAACCCGCGACCGCACCCCGATAGCTCCTACGAGGTCGGGTCGAGCGAGTTCGAGCCCGAGACCGGCGATTCGCCGGTCCGCTACGCGCTCTCGACGGGCGGCAGCGTGGCCGACGGCGAGATGACCGTCCGGGTGACTCGCGACGGCGCGCCGGCGAACGTGACCGTGACGGCGGTCGGCGCAGCCGAGCCCCGGTACCGAACCGGCGCCGACGGCATCGTCGGCGTCGGGATCACGAGCCCGGAGATCGTCGAGTTCGAAGCGGCGGTCGTCGACCGGGCCTCGTGACCGCCGCGGCGGACCACCTCGCGTTCTCAGATGCTGAAACTTGGTTGCCGCTTTTATACGCCCGCTGATCGACCGATCGCACATGTACGATCGCGCTGTGGCGTGGTACAAACAGTTCATACGACGGTGGATAACGACCATGGGGGTCGACCGGTCGGTCCAGCGGACGGTCCTCGCGGCGGCCGGGATTCAATTTCTGATATCGGTCTCGCAGGCGCTCGTCCCGTTCGTGACGACGGGGGTCGCCAGGGTGGCGCTGAGTGCGGTCCTGTTCGTCGGGGCGGCGCTGGCGCTCGCGAACACGGTGTGGATCACGCGCGAGGACGTGGTGGTCCCCGTCCGGCGACTGGAGGCAGCGGCCGACCGGATCGCCGACGGCGAGGTCGACGTGCCGGTGCCACGGAGCGACGACCCCTCGGAGGTCGGGAGTCTGACGCGCTCGTTCGCCGAGATGAGTTCCCACATCGAGCTCGTCGCGGCGCAGGCGGACGCGCTGGCCGAACAGGAGTTCGACGCACCCGTCCTCGACGAGCAGGTGCCCGGCGCCTTCGGGGAGTCGCTCTCGCGGATGGCCGACAACCTCCGCGAGCACACCGCCGAACTGGAGTCGATGACCGCCGATCTGGAACGGCGCTCCGAGCGGCTGGAGACGCTGGTCGCGGCGTTCGGGGACGCGGCCGACCGCGCCGCCGACGGCGACCTGACCGCACGGCTCGACGCCGACGACATCGCCGGCGACGACGCACAGTACCGAGAGATCTGCGAGAACTACAACCGGCTGGTCGAGACGCTGGGGGCGACGGTCGGTGACGTGCGCGCGTTCGCCGACGAGGTCTCGGCGGCCAGCGACGACGTGGCCGCGAGTATGGACGAACTCGACCGGGCCAGCGACGAGGTCGCGACCTCGACCGGGGAAATCTCCGCGGGCGCGACCCGCCAGAGCGAGCAGGTCCGGTCGGTCGCAGAGCGGCTGAACGACCTCTCGGCGACGGTCGAACAGATCGCCGCTTCGGCCGACGAAGTGGCCGACACCGCGGGGACCACCGCCGAGCGCGGCCGGTCCGGGCGTGACGCCGCGACCGACGCCATCGCGGCACTCGACGATCTGGAGGGGCGGATCGAACGGACCGCCGACGCCGTCGAGGGGTTGGCCGACCGCATGGCCGACGTCGACGAGATCGTCTCGTTCATCGACGGGATCGCCGAGGAGACGAACATGCTGGCGCTGAACGCGAGCATCGAGGCCGCCCGCGCCGGCGGCGACGGGGGCGGGAGCGGGAGCGACGCGGGCGACGGCTTCGCGGTCGTCGCCGACGAGGTGAAGGGACTGGCCGAGGAGACCCGCGACGCCGCAGAGGAGGTGGGCGACCTCGTCGAGGAACTCCGGCGCGAATCGGCCGAGACGGCCGCGACCGTCCGGGAGATGCGCGGCGAGGTGGGCGACAGCGTCGCCACGATCGAGGGCGCGCTCGCGGACTTCGAGGAGATCGTCGCCGACGTGGACGAACTCGACGACAGCGTCCGCGAGATCAGCGCGGCGACCGACCAGCAGGCCGAGACGACCCAGGACGTCGTCGCCGTCGTCGACGAGGTGGCGACCATCAGCGAACAGACTCGCGAGGAGGCCGAGTCGGTCGCCGCGGCGGCCGAGCAACAGACCGCCTCCGTCTCGACGGTCACGGCCGACGTGCGGTCGGTCGCCGACCGCGCCGACGACCTCCGAGCAGCGCTCGATCGCTTCAGCCTGCCCGACGGCGCGAGCGACGGGACCGCGACGCTCGCGACCGACGGCCGCGCCTCGGCGGCCGCGACCGACGACTGAGGGCAACGGTTTTGTCCCCCTCTCACCAGCATGGAGCCATGCGCCTCGTCCACGAGCCGGCCGACGGCGACGCCCGCACCCTCGCGACGGACGTAGAGCGGGCGGACTCGCTACTGCAGAAGGTCAAGGGGCTGATGGGCAAGTCCTCGCTGCCCGAGGGGTACGCCCTCGTGTTCGACTTCGGCCGGACGAGCTACCGGGACGTACACATGCTGTTCGTCCGCACGCCGCTGGACGTGGTGTGGCTGCGCGACGAGGAGGTCGTCCAGGTGAAGACGCTCCGCCCGTGGCGCGGCACCGGCGTCGCCAAGGCCGATCGGTTCGTCGAACTCCCCGGCGGCGCCGCCGCCGGCGTCGAAGCCGGCGACCGAGTCTACCTCGACGGGGAGTGAGCGGCCGCCGGAGACGGACGCGACCGCCGGCGCCCCCACGGATCGCGGCCCTCGACGCCGAACCCGACGGTTTAATTAGGGGCGCTCGCTTCACCTTGGAGTACGATGTCGGACTATACCGACACGGAGGATAGAGGAAGTCGCCTCACGGCGGCTGGCCGCGAAATTCTCCGTCATGTGTGACGGCTCCGGTGAGCGCGAAGGGACCACGCTATTCGGCGACCATCCCGAGACGACTCACCTCTCTGACGTCGGAGACGTACAGTTTCTCGACACGACGCTGCGCGACGGCGAGCAAGCCCCGGGTATCTCCCTGACGCCGGACGAGAAGGCCCGGATCGCACGCGCGCTCGACCGCGCCGACGTCGGGTTCATCGAGGCCGGCAGCGCCTGCACCGGCCCCGGCGAACGGGAGACAATCTCCCGCGTCGCCGAACTCGATCTGGACGCGACGGTCACCAGTTTCTGTCGCGGCATCCAGCGCGATATCGACCTCGCGCTGGAGTGTGACGTGGACGGCATCAACCTCGTCGTCCCCGCGAGCGACCGCCACATCACCGACAAGGTGGGCACGACCCGCGAGGACAACGTCCGCGACACCGTCGAACTCGTCGAGTACGCCAAAGACCAGGGCCTGTGGGTCGAGGTCATCGGCGAGGACGGCTCCCGGGCGGATCTCGACTACCTCGAAGAACTCCTGGGCGCCTCCCTGGACGCGGGCGCCGACCGCATCTGCTGGGCCGACACGGTGGGCCACGCTACCCCCGACGGCGCCCTCGAAGCGGTCTCGCGCCTGTCCGAACTCGGGCCGGTGAGCGCTCACACCCACGACGACCTCGGACTGGCAGTGATGAACGCCCTGACCTCGATCGCCGCCGGCGCCGACGTGGTCCACGGGACCGTCAACGGTATCGGCGAGCGGGCGGGCAACGTCGCAATCGAGGAGGTGGCGATCGCCCTCTCGCACGGCTACGGCGTCGAGACGCTCGAACTCACCGAGGCCTACGACCTGGCCGAACTCGTCGCCAACGCGACGGGCATCCCGCTGCCGCCGAACAAGGCGGTCGTCGGGCAGAACACTTTCACCCATGAGTCGGGCATCCACACCGACGGCACGCTCAAAGACGACGCGATGTACGAGCCCTACCCGCCCGAGAAGGTGGGCCGCGAGCGCCGGCTCGCCCTCGGCAAGCACGCCGGCCGCGCCGGCGTGCAGGCCGCCCTCGAGGAGAAGGACTTCGAGGTGACCGACGAGGAACTCTCGCAGATCGTCGCCCGCGTCAAGGAGATCGGCGACCGCGGCAAGCGCGTCACCGACGCCGATCTGTTGACCATCGCCGAGGACGTGACCGACAGCGAGCACGACCGGCGGGTCGAGATCACCGAACTCACCACCGTCGCTGGCGGCGCGACGCCGACCGCGACGGTCACCCTCGTCGTCGACGGCGAGGAGCGCACCGAGGCCGAGATCGGATCCGGCCCCGTCGACGCCGCGATCAACGCCGTCCAGGCGGCGCTCGGGCATTCGTTCGATACCCATCTCGAGTCCTACCACGTCGACGCCATCACCGGCGGCACGGACGCCATCGTCACCGTCGAGGTGGAGATGTCCCGCGGCGACGACTACGTGACCGTCACCGCCAGCGACTCCGACATCACCCGCGCCTCGGTCGAGGCGATGGTCGACGCCATCGACCGCCTCGTCGCCACCAGCGACGACCGGGTCATCGCTGACGACTAAAACCCACTTTTTGCGGCGGAGAGCCCCTCGCACGCCTCCGGCGCGCTGCGGGGATCCTCCGTCTGCTCACGGCGCTTCGCGCCGTTCGCATGGTCCGAGGGACCTCCGGTCCCCCGCTACCACAAAAACGTGGGGAAAAACACCGTCAGAGCAAGCTCTGACGAGGTCTCGTTCGCTACTCTCACGAGACTGCCGGACGGCTCGCTCCCTACGGTCGCTCGCGTCCGGTGAACCGGCGCTCCGCGCCGGATGCTACCGCAACCGCTCAGCCATCGCCACCGCACCGCAACCGCTCAGTCCGCGGCCGCGACCGCTTCCTCGCCCTCACCCACGTCCGCCGACCCCTCGGTGTAGCGGTCCCAGAGCACGAGCAGACTCGGGAGGACGAGCACGCTCGCGACGAACGAGTAGGCGATTGCGAGGCTCGTCACGAGGCCGAACCGCTGGAGCGAGGGGACCAAGGCGAGCAGGAGGACGCCGAAGCCGCTGGCGGTCGTGACCGCGCTGGCCAGCAGGGCGCCGCCGGTCCCCCGGAGGGTGCGGTCGAGCGCCGCTTCCGACGAACCGGCGGTCTCCCGTTCGTGGACGAACCGCTCGCCGACGTGGATGGCGTAGTCGACGCCCAGGCCGATGGCGATGCTGGCGATGATGGCCGTCTCGGTGTTGAACGAGATACCCAGCAGGTACATCGTCCCGACGAGCCACGCGAGCGCGAACACGACCGGGACGACGACCACCGCCCCCAGCGACGCCGCGCCGTAGCGCGCCCGGAAGATGCCGGTCAGGAACAGCGTGATGACGCCCAGCGTGATGAGGAATCCCTCGACGAGCGTCCGGAGCAGCCCCCGCTGGACGAGTTCCTGCACGATCGGCGTCCCCGTCGCCGTCACCGTCAGCGCGCTGCCCGACTCGACGGTGTCGGCGACCGCGCGCATCTCCTCGGTGACGACGCCGGTGTCGGCGCCGCCGCGGATCGCGACGGTCGTCCGGAGCGCGCGGTACTCGCCGCCCTCGCGATAGACGGTGGCGCTGGCTTCCGTCGGCGCGGCGGCGTACACCGCGTCGTACAGCGCGGCGAGGTCGCGGTCGGGCACGCCGTCGCCGTTCCCGTCGCTGGCGTCCAACTGTGCGGCGACCGTCTCGTTCCGCTCGGCGACCGCCCGGATCGTCTCCAGCGGCCCGGCGACCCGCTGTTCGTCGTTCGCCAGCGTGACCGGCGTCGTGGCGTTCGCGAGCCGGTCGCGGCCGGCGGCGAGCCGTTCGAGCGTGTCGGGGTCGGTCACCGGTCCCTCGACGAGGAAGACCGCCTCCGAGCGGTCCTGCGAGCGGACGAACTGCTCGTTGAGGTAGATCGCCTGCTCGCGGACGGCGTAGTCGCCCGGCCGGAACGGTTCGGGCACCGAGTCCATCCACTCGGGGGAGTCCCGCGGCAGGAAGTCGACCTGGTCGATGGAGGTGTCGATGTTCGTCGCGGCGTAGCCGCCCCCGGCACTGACCAGCAGCGCGACGAGGACGACCGCGACGGGCGCGCGCCGGGCCACGGTCGCGCCGACGCGCAGCACCTCGCCGACGCGACCTTCGCGACCGAACGCGCGTCGCTGGCGCGCCAGACCCACCCGACCGAACGCGCGCTCGGTCAGCAGCTTGAGTGCGGGCAAGAGCGCGCCGAAGACGACGAACGCCGAGACGATGCCCGCGGCGCTGGTGATGCCGAACTCCCGGATCGACTGCAGCGGGCTGACGGCGTTGGCGCTGAACCCGACGGCCGTCGTGAACGTCGCCGCACCGATGGCGACGACGACGCCGGCCAGCCCGACGCGCATCGCCTCCCGAGGCGTCCGATCCGGATCGTCGGCCTGGGCCTCCCGATAGCGCATCACGACGTGCAACGCGTAGTCGATCGAGAGGCCGATGAGCAGGAACGGGACGGCGATGAGGATCTGCGTGACGCCGATGCCCGCCCAGCCCATGAACCCGCCCATCCAGACGAGCACGAGCGCGACGCCGACCAGTCCGAGCAGCACGTCGACGATGTCGCGGTAGGCGACGCCGAGGACGATCAGGATGAGCAGCAGTGCGACCGGCGAGATGAGCGCGAAGCTCTCGCCGGTGGCCTGGCCCGACCGCTCGTCGACGACCGCCGGCCCGAAGACGAACGCGTCGGTCGAGGTGACCCCCTCGTCGGTCAGCGCCGCCATCGCCAGTTGCCCTTCGACCGTCGACTCGGGTAGCCCGTCGGCGCTCTCGGGCGCGTTCTGGAAGACGAAGGTGACCCGCCCGTCGGCGCTCGTCGCCCCCGCCTCGTAGCTCGTCGCCAGTAGCGTGTACGGGTCGACCGGCCCCGCGGTCTGGCGCTCGGGGTCGAGGACCTGCGCGACGACCGCTTCGACCTCCGCGGGTGACATCCCCTCTAGCTGTTCGATCTGGGCGTCGAGCGACGGCGACGCGGGCGGGGTGCCGGCCCGACCGGCAGCGGAGCCACCCCCATTCGCGGCTTCGGCGCGGATCGCGGCCGTCGCGACGAGGTTTTCGATCCCGGCGGTCGACTGGCCGGGCGCGAGCGAGGCGTTGACGGTCGCGTTCTCGCGGAACGTCCGCTGGAGGCGTAGCGTCTCGACCAGCGACGCCTTCGAGAGGACGTTCTCGCCGCGGACGACGACCTGCGCGACGGTGGTGTTCTCGCCTGCGGTCGTGAAGTTCGTCTCGGCGTAGTCGAGTTTCTGGGCCTCCGTCGAGTCGCTGGCGAAACTCGCGATCGTGAGACCGGTGTCGACCGACCCCACGCCGGCCCCCACGGCGCCCGTCGCGAGCAACAACACGACGACGACCAACAGGCTCCGCTCGGTCACGACGCGCGCGTACCGGTCTGCGATGTCCATCTGATCCGAGTTCGACCGGCGAGCCGATAACTGTTACAGAAGGGGCGACCCTGTCCCGAGTACTGCCCCGCTCACGCCGACAGCCAGGCGTAGGTCTGGACGGCGCCGAAGAGGACGGCGAGGGCACCGTTCTCGACGAGCATCGGCTGGTTCCCGTCGAGCATCGTCCGCGAGACGAGCGCGAGGACACCGAACAGCGTCGCCAACAGTAGGTTGTACTTCGCCAGCACGACCCACGTCTCTTGGTCGAGTTCGATGAGGCCGTCGGATCCCATACCTCTCTTCGGGGTTCGAGACGGAAAACCCCCTCATACGGATTGTTGCAAGCGCTTTCCGGGTCGACTGCACGACCGCGTGCGTCGATCCCGGACTGTCCCGCGATACTCCGTCTCAGAACGGGTCGTCGTCGCCGAAGTCGGGGTCGTCCTCGTCGTCGCCGAAGTCGAATCCTTCCTCGCCGATGTCGTGTTCGCGGCGGGCCTCCTCCTCGTCGACGAAGCCGAGTTCGTCGGGGTCGCGGCCGGCCTCGTCGATCACCTCGTCGGAGACGATGATCGGGCAATCGACGCGGAGCGCGAGCGCGATGCCGTCGCTGGGGCGAGCGTCGAAGACCATCTCCGAACGCCCCTCGTCGCCGTACTGCTCGGTGTCGACCTTCGCGTAGAAGGTACCGTCGGCCAGGTCGTCGATGCGGATGCGATCGATAGCCGCGCCGAACTCGGCGACCATGTCGACGAACAGATCGTGGGTGAGCGGTCGCTCGAAGGGCGTCCCGTCCAGGGCGTGTTGCATCGACTGGGCCTGGTCGGCGCTGACGAAGATGGGGACCAGTTCCTCGCGGACGCGCAGGAGGACGACCGGGTGGCCCGGGCCGTCGTCGCCGACGCCGACGCCGACGCCCTCGACCGTGGCCTCGTGTGTTGCCATGTCACAGCGTTGGAGCGCGACCCTCAAAAACCATCTTTTTGACTCGGGGGTGTCCTCGCGGCCGAAGGCCGCTGCGGGCACCCCCGAGCAAAAAAGATGGGTAAAAAAGGCCGAGCGCTCCCTCCGGTCGCGCTCGGTCGAACCGCGCGCCTTCAGCGCGCGGATGCTCAGTAGAGGTAATGGAGTGAGCGGTCGGCGGTTGCGGTGGCGCGTGCTGTCGGGCGTGTCCGCCTCTTGGCGGACCGCTCGAAACAGCCGCGCGAGGGATGAGCACCGCACGCCGCAGGCGCGCGGAGCGCAATCGGCTGGGGAGGTGTGTGGCTGTCTACGGTGCTGTGCGGAGCGGTTGGGGCCCCTGGCGGATTGAAAGGGCGAGGCGCGCTCGCGCCGTGAGTCGCCTGAGCGGGCACTATCCGCGCGGGTGGTGCGGAGAGCGCGGATATCCCGGTCAGCGACCGCGAGCGCGGCGAGGGCTTTCGTCGCTTGCTGTCGCGTGAGGTCGATCCGTTTCAAGACGAGCGCGTCGAGGGCTTTCGTCGCTTGCTGTCGCGTGAGGTCGATCCGTTTCAAGACGAGCGCGTCGAGGGCTTTCGTCGCTTGTTGTCGCGTGAGGTCGATCCGTTTCAAGACGAGCGCGTCGAGGGCTTTCGTCGCTTGCTGTCGCGTGAGGTCGATCCGTTTCAAGGCGAGCGCGGCGAGGGCTTTCGTCGCTTGCTGTCGTCAGAAAGTGCGGTCGCTGTCGCTCGACTTCGTTTCGCGACTCGTTCACCAGAGATCACTGCTCAGCTCGCACACCGAACCGAACGCCGTCACACGAGCGGAGGCGAACGCTGAAATGGGCCGGCGTCGTGGCCCCGGGTATGAGTCTCGTCGCCGACGAACTCGCGGGAGTGGTCGACCTCTTCGGGGGGCTCACCCGCGAGGAACTCCACCGCGCGCTCGAAGAGTTGGCGTACAAGCGCGGCGAGGAGCCCGACCCCGACGCCGTCGCCGCGGCCGTCGAGGCGGCCGTCGAGCGCTATCACCTCGTCCCGGTCGAGCGCGACGAAACGACGCTACTCGTCGCGGGACCGACGGCCTTCCCGACGCTGCCCGACCACGCCGAGGACCTCCCGCACATCATGGACGTCGAGGCGCGGTCGGTCGACCGCGAGACCGCCGCGGCGGCCGCTCGAGAGCGGCTCGACGCCCGGGCCGTCGAAGTCGCGAAGGCCGGCGACGGCGACCGTGCCGACGCGCTCGTCGAAGTCTGTTACGACCTCGAAAGCTGGGCCGGCGTCGACACCGCCGAGCTGCGCGAGCGACTCGACGACGTGTGAGCTCGCGCTCGATCCGCGTCGGGTCCTTCCTTCGAAGGTAACCCGTCAGTTAAGACCACCCGCCCCGTTGCTCCGCGTATGGACCTGTCGCGGGTGCGAGAGCGCGACCCGGTCGGCCTGCCGGCCGACGGGTCGCGAGCCGACGGGAGCGACCGTCTCACCGGCGAGGAGCGCGAGGCGGCGGTCCTGGCGCCGGTCGTCACCCGCGACGGCGCCGACCACGTCCTGTTTACCAAGCGCGCCGACCACCTCAGCGACCACCCCGGCCAGATGAGCTTCCCCGGTGGCGGCCGCGAGCCCGAGGACACCGACCTGCTCGCGACCGCGTTGCGAGAGGCCGGCGAGGAAGTCGGCCTCCGCGCCGAGGAAGCTCAGATCGTCGGGCGTCTCGACGACATCCGGACGATCACCGATTACCTCGTCCGTCCGTTCGTCGCTCGCGTCGCCGACCGCGAGTATCTCCCGAACGACGAGGAAGTCGCCGAAGTGGCCGTCCTTCCCGTCGCCGGGCTCGTCGACGCCGACAACTACGAGAGCGAGCGCCGCGACCATCCCCACTACGGCGAGATCCGCCTGCACTTCTTCCACGTCGGGGGGTTCACCGTCTGGGGCGCGACCGCCAACATGCTCGTCCAGCTGCTCGAACTGACGACCGACTGGGAACTGCCGCCGGAACCCGACCACACCGTCGACGCCGACGCCGACCTGCCCGGGTGATCGGCGCCCTCGGAACCCACGTGTGGACCGACCGTCGACTGGCCGTCCCCGCCTGCGGAACAAATCTTCAAGTTCCGACCGGACGGAGACGGTGGTATGAACGAGGAGGCGGGGATCTACGCGCGGGAGTCGTCGTACCTCGACCGGTACGTTCAGTTCGGAGAGGCACAGGGCCGGGTACTCTCGCTGTCGTTCCCGAACGCGCCCGACGAGAACGCCGGGACCGACCACGGGCTGCTCGACCGGATCGAGGAGTACCTCGCCGGCGCCGAGGACGACTTCACCGACGTGACCGTCGCGCTGACGGTCCCGACCGACCGACGCGCGGTGCTGGAGACCGTTCGGGAGATCCCCCACGGCGAGCAGGTGAGCGTCGCGCAACTCGTCCGGATGACGCCCGACAGCGACCCCGACGACGAGGAGGACGTCCGGACCGCCCGGTCGGCGCTGGCCGACAACCCCGCACCGCTCCTGATCCCGGATCATCGCGTTCGCGACGGTCCCAGCGCCGCCCCCGCGGAGGTCGAGCAACGCCTCCGCTCGCTCGAAGGGCTCTAGGGACCATCTTTTTCGCTCGGGGGTGTCCTCGCTCCCTGCGGTCGCTGCGGGAACCCCCGAGCGAAAAACATGGGTGAAAAAGCGCGGCTCGTGCGCTTCGCGCACTCGCCGCGTCGAACCGCGCGCCTGCGGCGTGCGGATGCTCGGTAGAGGTGACGTAGTGAGTAGTTGCGGTGGCGCGCGCTGGCGAGCGTGCCCGAGTACTGCGAGGGTCGCGAGCCGGCGCCGTGCGAGGGATGAGTGAGCGACCGAAGGGAGCGAGCGAATCGGCTGGGGAGGGTTGTGGCCGTCTTCGGTGCTGTGCAAGGAATTCCTGGTGGACTGAACGGGCGAGACGCGCTCGCGGTGAGCGAAGCGAACGAAGTCGGCTGAGCGAGCACTATTCGAGTGAACGCAGTGAACGAGAATATCTCGTTCAGCGACCGCGAGCGCGCCGAGGGCGTTCATCGCCTGCTATCTCCAGCGAGTGCGGTTGCTATCGGTCGACTTCGTTCCGCGACTCGTTCACTCGAAACAGCTGATAAGTGGACATGCGTACTGAGCGAACGATCTGCCGCCTGGCGGCGTGAAACGACCGCTCGACAACGGTTAGATGACACGCTCGGTACCATCGAGAGGGCCGTGAGACGGGGTAAAAAAGCGAGCGGACGCGGCTTCACCCTGGCCCGCTCACCGATCGGTCACGACCAGACGGGGTCGGGCAGCCCCAGTCCTTCGTGGGCGAGGAACTCCAGCGCGTTGACGAGGTAGTGGGCGACGACCACCACGAGGAGGCTGTCGGTGAGGACGAACCCGGCCGCGAGCGCCATGCCCAGCCCGCCGGTGACGAGCACGCCGACGCGGCCCTGGGCGCCGTGGCCGAGCGCGAACGCGATCGAGGAGACGACCGCGAGGACCCACGGTGACGTGCCCACCACCGGTGTCACCGCGCCGACCACGGCCGCCCGGAAGACGAACTCCTCGACGACCGCGATGGTCGGTAGCGTCGCCCCCAGGAGTAGCCCCCAGCCGCGGACGCCCTCCGGCGCGAGCAACTCGCGCAGTCCCTCGTCGTAGTCGGCGCCCGACGACGCCGCCAGCCCCGAGGCGAGTTCGTTGCCGACCCAGAGGACGACCCCGAAGCCGACACCGACGGCGATCGCCGGCAGTCCCGTCGAGAGCGCGTCGCCGCCGACCCCCAGCACGTCCAGCGGGACGCCGAAGTACCAGGCGCCGCCCGCGAGGAGCGCGCCGAACAGTCCCTGCGTCAGCGCCACGTTCAGCAACAGGAGTCCGGGCGACATCGCCGGGTCCTCTCGGGCGTTGTGCGCGACTGCGGGCTCGATCGGTCGCTCCCCCACGCCCCCATCGACGGCTCCGGGCCGCCCCCCGTCCTCGGTCGACTCCAGTGCGCCGTCGGGCGCCAGCGGGTGCGCGACCGACGACGACCCCGGAGCGTCTTCGTCCGGATCGTGCTCGCCGTCGGCCGTCGTTCGGTCCGTCGGGCGGCGGTCGCGACCGTCGAACCCCGGCCGACTCGGCGCCTGCGGCCGTCTCGGGTTCGTATCGTCGCCCTCTCTATGGCCGTCGGCTTCGTCGCCGCCCTCGTCGCCGTCGACGACGCCCTGGGAGAGCCGCGCGAGGATGAGAAAGCCAGTCAGGACGACGGCGACGAGCCAGGCGAACCCCGCGAGATCCGTCTCGGGGACGGGCAACGTCTGGAGGGGCGCGCCGACGACGGCCGGCTGTAGCGTCACACCCTCAGTTGAGACTCGACGGTCGAAAGTCGTTTCGGAGCCGAAGAAAGCGAATTCGCGGTTCGAACGGCGCGGTGCGGATCGAGGTGCCGCGACTACTGCGGGCTCGGCGAGCCGCCGGTCTGACCGACTTCGCGCTGCTCGAGCGCCTTGCCCGTGATGGACTTGAGGCGGTCGACCAGCGAGTCCTTCTCGGGCTCGCCGGCCAGCGCGACCTCCAGCACCTCGGAGATGTGCTGGACGGGGACGATCTCGATCTCGTCTTTGAATTCGTCTTCGATCATCACGTCCTGCTCGTTCGCCTTGGGGATGATGACCGTGTCGAGGCCGGACTTGGCCGCGGCCTCGATCTTGTGGGTGACGCCACCGACCGGGAGCACGTCGCCCCGGACCGACAGCGAGCCGGTCATCGCGAGGTTCTGCTCGACGGGCACGTCTTCGAGCGCGGAGATGACCGCGGTCGCGACCGTGATAGAGGCGGAGTCGCCGTCGACGCCGCCCTCGCCGGCCTGGACGAACTGGATGTGGACGTCCTGCTCGGAGATGTCCTCGTCGCTGAACTTCTTGATGATGGCCGAGACGTTCTGCACGGCCTCCTCGGCCATCTCCTGCAGTTGCCCGGTGGCGATCACTTCGCCGGCGCCCTGCGAGGGAGTGACCTCGGCCATGACGGGGAGGACGATCCCGGAGTCCTCGCCCATGACCGCGAGGCCGTTGACGCGACCGACCACGTCGCCCTCGTTGACGGTGAGCTCGTAGTCCTTGCGGCGCTCGATGTAGTTGTCCGCGAGCTGCTGCTCGATCGAGCGCGACCGGCGCTTGGCCTGGAGCACGTCGCCCCGTTCGGTGAACTCCTTGTCCTCGGCGCGGGCGATGTCGCCCGCGACGCGGACCAGCCCACCGAGGTCGCGGAGCTTCAGCGAGAGGTGGCCCTTGCGGCCCGAACGGCGACGGGCCTCGAGGATGACCTCTTCGACGGCCTCCTCGTCGAAGTGGGGCAGACGACCGTCTTTCTCGACTTCCTGGGCGACGAAGCGGGCGTACTTCCGCCGCATCTCGGCGTCGTCCTCGATAGTGTCGTCCATGTACACCTCGTACCCGTAGCCCTTGATACGCGAGCGCAGGGCGGGGTGCATGTTCTCCATGGCGTCGAGGTTCCCCGCGGCGACCATGATGAAGTCCGTCGGGACGGGTTCGGTCTGGACCATCGCGCCCGAGGAGCGCTCGGACTGGCCCGTGATGGAGAACTCGCCCTCCTGGATGGCCGTCATCAGCTTCTGCTGGGAGCGGATGTCGAGCGTGTTGATCTCGTCGACGAACAGCACGCCCTTGTTGGCCTTGTGGATGCCGCCGGCTTCGACGCGGTCGTGGCTCGGCGTCTCCATGCCGCCGGACTGGAACGGGTCGTGGCGGACGTCGCCCAGCAGCGCACCCGCGTGGGCGCCGGTGGCGTCCTCGAACGGCGCGGTCTGCTGGTTGGCGTTGTTGACCAGCAGGTTCGGGATCATCGCGTCGTTGCCGCGCGAGCCGTAGCGGAACGCGAGGTAGACGACCCCGGCCGCGAGGATGCCCAACAGGACCGACCCCTGGATGAGCAGCGCGTACCCGATGATGATCGCGATGATGATCCACATCAGGAACGACCGCATCTGGTTGCGCTTGCGCGCCTCCTCCTTGTGGGCGTCCACGATCTGTTCGCCCTTCCCCGCCGGCACGGTGCGGATCTTCGGCTCGTTGCCGTCGTCGGGGTTGTGGTAGACGAGTACGTCCTGCAGCTCCTCTTTGGGGAGCAGCTGGCTCATCGCCTTGGCCAGCATCGACTTGCCCGTCCCGGGCGAGCCGATCATCATCACGTGACGGCGCTGTTTGGCCGCTTTCATCACCACGTCGCGGGCGTGGTCCTGCCCGATGACCTGGTCGACCAGTCGGTCGGGCACCTCGATGTCGGCGGTGGTCTCGACGTCGAGCCCGCCGAGCAGATCTTCGGCGGCGTCCTCGACGGCGGCCTCGTCGGCGTCGATCTCGACGGTGCTACCCAGGCTGTCGTCGCCGTCGACGGTGACCGCGGACCCGCCGTCCCCGGACTCGCCGACGCCCGACTCGTCGCCGCTCTCGGCGTCGCCCGGCGACCCCGGCTCGTCGCCCCGCTCGTCGGGGGTCGAGTCCGGCGTCTCGTCGGCCACGCCGACCTCCTCGGTCTCGTCCGCGTCGTCGGCGGACGGATCGTCGGTGTCGATATTCTCACTCATATAAACGATTCTGACATCAGAAGCCAAGGGCTGTTTATTGATATACTTTCTCCCACAGCACGTCCCGATAACACGCTCAAATCGCCGGACGTGGGTGGTATCGGTGGGCTCGGAGTACACGGCTCCTACCGAACAGTCCCGAAAAAACAGGGCGTGTCTAGCACTCCCACGCGGGCCGGTCGAGCGGGCGTCGCCGCCGGTTCGGGGCCGCCGGCCGCGAGGCGCGACGACCGTCCGTCCGTCCCCGACGGTCGGCCGGAGACGGCCCGCCGTCCGGGCGGGCGAGTCACCCTGAACGGTGAGTACACCACCTACGACACGTTGTCGGCAGACGGGGAGTCCACCGCTCAAGCCCACGGCTAGAGCCGTGGGTAGATGACGGGGGTTAATGTGGTCGCTCCGCACACGGTGGCGTATGACGCGCGGGTTCTACATCGGGCGCTTCCAGCCGTTCCACGACGGCCACCGGGCGATGGTCGACCACATCGTCGACGAGGTGGACGAACTCGTCCTCGGGATCGGGAGCGCGGACGTGTCTCACACCGTCCGCAACCCCTTCACCGCGGGCGAGCGCGTGATGATGGTGAGCAAGGCCGTCCAGGACGTTGACGTCCCGACATACGTCGTCCCTATCGAGGACATCGACCGCAACGCCGTCTGGGTCAGCCACATCCAGAGCATGTCCCCCAGTTTCGACGTGGCCTACTCGAACAACCCCCTCGTGGTGCAGCTGTTCGAGGAACGGGGCATCGAGGTGCGCGACTCCCCGATGTTCGACCGCGACCGCCTGGAGGGCAGCGACATCCGCGACCGGATGCTCGCCGACGACACCTGGGCGGATCGGGTCCCCGACGTGGTCGCCGCCGTGATCGACGAGTTCGGCGGCGTCCAGCGCCTCCGGACGATCGCCAAGGACGACGTCTCCGAGCGCTGGGCGAGCGACGAAGACGACTGAGCGAGCAGCGGGCGAGGGCCGCCCTCGGTTTCGCGGGCCGTGGCCGGGCCCGACCGCGTCACTGGGACGATCTCCGGTCCGACCGGCTCGACTTCCTCCTCGGTCGCGTCGTGGTCGACGTAGGCTCTCCGTCGAAGCTGGACCTGCAGAAATTGGGACTCGCGTACGGACGGGCGAGACGCTCGGCTCCTCGGTCGAGACGGCGAAAAATTTCGGTGGTAGGGGATCGGCCGATTAGCTCGCGGAGATGACGTCGTCGATGCGGACGATCATCGTGGCGGCCTCGGCGGCGGACTCGACGGCCTCGTCCTTGACGGCGACGGGGTCGAGGACGCCCAGGTCGACGGGGTCGTCGATGACGCCGGTCTGGCCTTCGGAGATGATGCCGGCGATGCCCTCGCTCTCGTACTCGGCGCGCAGATCGACGAGCGCGTCGATGGGGTCCATACCCGTGTTCTCGGCGAGCGTGCGCGGGAGGACGTCGACGGCGTCGGCGAAGGCCTCGACGGCGAGCTGCTTGCGGCCCTCGACGCTGGCGGCCTCGCTACGGATGTGGTCGGCGACGGCGATCTCGGTGGCGCCGGCGCCGGGGACGACGCCGCCCTTGTCGAGGGCGGCCGTCACGACGTCGAGCGCGTCGCCGAGCACGCGCTCGAGCTCGTCGGTGACGTGCTCGGTGCCGCCGCGGGCGAAGACGGTGACCGACTGGCCCGCGTCGCCGTCCTCGAGGAAGGTGACGTAGTTGTCACCGAACTTCTCGACGGAGAGCGAACCTGCAGAGCCCAGGTCGTCGGCTTCGAGCTCCTGGACGCCCGCCGCGCGGGAGAGGCCGGTGGCGTGGGCGAGCTCCTCGCCCTCGTCGTCGCCGACCTCGAAGGCGGCAACGTCGTTCTTGGCGAGGATGGCGGCGACCTGGTCCGCGACGTCGCCGTCGACGAACAGCACGTCGACGTCGAGGTCGAGAACGTGCTCGGCGTAGCCGCGCAGTTCCGACTCCTCGGCCTCGATGGCGGTGTTGAGATCGTCGACGCTGGAGACGTTGTACTCGGCGTCGATGGAGGCCTCGCGGACCTCGATGTCGTCGTTGACGAAGGCGATCTGCGGGTCGTCGAACGAGCGCGGCATGTTGTCGTGGACCGGCTCCTCGTCGATGAGGACGCCGTCGACCAGACGGGTGGCCGAGGACGACGAGCCCGTCTGGGTGTAGACGGTGATGTTGTCGCGGACGACGCCGGCGTCGTCCTCGACGCGGCGGACGGCGTCGACGACGGTCTCGGCGAGGCGCTCGGCGGAGACGTCGCCGGTGCCCTTGCCGGTCATCGACGAGCGGGCGACGGTCTCGAGGAGGTCGTCGTCGAGCTCCTCGTCGAGCTTGATCTCGTCGATGGCCTCGTGGGCCATCGAGAGGGCCGCGTAGTACCCCTCGACGATGGTCGTCGGGTGGACGTCGTCGTCGAGCAGGTCCTCGGCCTGGCTGAGCAGTTCGCCGGCGAGCACCGCGGCGGTGGTCGTCCCGTCGCCGACCTCGGTCTCCTGGGTCTCGGCGACCTCGGAGATCATCTGGGCGGCCGGGTGCTCGATGTCCATCTCGTCCAGGATGGTCGCGCCGTCGTTCGTGATGACGACGTCGCCGCTGTCGGAGACGAGCATCTTGTCCATGCCGCGCGGACCGAGTGTGGTCCGTACGGACTCGCTGACGGCCTTGCCGGCCGTGATGTTGGAGCTCTGGGCGTCTTTCCCTTGCGTGCGTTCACTGTCCTCGTTGAGGATGAACATCGGCTGTCCACCCATGCGTCGCTGGCCAGATGACATGGTTGAGGTTCATCTATTCATCGTTAGCGGTTCTATATAAAACTTTCCAAGCACCCCCCACAACCACCGCCAGCGGTGTGTGAGGGGTCACCACTCGATTTCCCGGGAAGGGTTTAAATAGGATGACTGAGCGCCTGACGAGGGCGACGTGTTCTGGCACCGGAAGTTGGTGAGGGCGGCAGTCGCGGCGCTGTCGGGTGTCGTGAGACCACTGCCGTCGGGAGTTCCCGGCCGCGACCGCCCAGAAGAGCTACAACGGTCGGTGGAGTTACACGAAGCGTGACCGCCCGGAGCCTCCCGTCCTGGGTGTTCGAGACCAACGAGCGACACAGCCGCCGGCTCTGGAACGCCACGACCTGCGCGGCGGCCGCCATCCTGCTGGTCCGGAGCGCGACCGTCTCGCCCACGTTCAGCCTGGGAGTCCGAGTCCCGTTCGTCGTGGTCCCGGGGTCGTTCCCCGTCGAAGGGCTCGCGGCGCTCTCGGTCGGGCTGGTCGTCAGCTACTACCGGTTCGGGCTGGCGAGCTGTCTCGGGGTGAATTTCGTCCTCGTCGCCGCCTACGTCGTTCCGCACTCTCGCCCGGGGATATTCGCGGGTCATATGTGGGTCATCGTCGCGGTCTACCTGCTCGTCGCGGGCGTCTACGCCGCTCTCACCGGGACGCTCGGGTTCGCACTGGGTCGACTCACCAGACGCCTCACCGACTGACCCGACTGCCACGGACCCGAATGCTCGTCCGACCGCCCGTTCGCTCCGACAACCGTTTCAACCACCTCCACACAAGGTAGGGTGAATGCTGGAGCTGGAGCACGGGTTCCGGGTGGTCGACGTGCACGCGCGGCTGGAGCCGGACGAGGACCGCCGCCAGCGCGAGGGGCTGGGCGACCCCGAACGGCTGGAACGGGAGATGCACCAGGCCGGCGTCGTCAGGTCGCTGGTGTTCCCGAGCGGACGCGACGGCGACTACCTGCCGGCGAACAACGCCGTCGCCCGGATGAGCGTCGGCCGACCGTTCGTCGCGGTGGCCCGCATCAACGGCGCTCGCGACCCCGGTGACACGACCGCAGCGAAACTCCGGAATCTCACCGCCAGTCGCGGGGACGACCACACCTCCCCCGAGGACGTCGAGCAGTACGCCTACGACGACCGATTCGTCGGCTTCAAGCTCAATCCTCCCCGTGACGGGCTCCCCGACGAGGAAGTGCTCGAAGGCCTGGCCGACGTGGGCCTGCCGACCATCGTCCACGGCGGTCGGGAGTTCCCGCCGGAAGCCGTCGAGGCCACCCTCCTCGAATACGACTTCCCGGTCGTCCTCGCGCACTTCGGCGGCCATCCACTGGACCGAGAGCTGATGGAGCGCGCCATCGACCTGCTCGACCACGCCTCGTCGCTGTACCTCGATACGAGCTTCGTCCGCTACCGCGACCCGCTGGAGCGGGCGATCATGGAACACCCCGACCGGGTCTGCTTCGGCAGCGGCTCGCCCGCCGCCCACCCGAACGTCGCCGTCATGGAAGTACTGACCCTCGACGTCCCCGAGGACGCCATGACGAAGGTCTTCTCGAACAACCCCGCCCGCGTCTTCGAGGCGCTCGCACCCGCGGGTCAACAGTAGTGACTCCCGTGAAGCGGCTCCTCTATTCGCGTCGAGAACGACTACCGACTGTCGTAGACGGCGACGGCGCGGTCCGAGCGGGCCGAGCGGCCGTAGGGGTTGCGACGGGACGACCGGTCGAGCAGGCGCGCCCAGGCGCCGTCTTTCGATCCGACCGCCAGTCCGGAGAGCACGTCGCGGCCGGTGCCGAGCCAGTTCGACGGCGTGCCGTCGCCGCGGGCCACGTCCCGTAGCGAGTCGAGGGCGTCGCGGCCGGCGTGGATTACCATCCGCGCGGCCACGCGCGGGCGCACGCCGTAGTTCTTGACGAGTCGGTAGGCGAGCGAGCGATACTTCCAGCCGGGGTCGCTCGTCGGGCCGCCGCCGTCGGCGCCGACCTGGCGGGCGACGCCCATCCCGGACTGCCAGGTCACCGCGTAGTCGAGGTTCGCCAGCCGGTGGGCGCCGTCGCGGGCGCTGCCGATCTCCAGGTACTCGTCGAAGCCGTCCAGCGCGTCGAGCGCGGGTCGCGAGAAGGCGACGTTGCCGCCGTTGAAGTACGTGACCTCGCGGCCGGCCAGCGCGTCGGACTCGACCTCTTCCGTGGTCATCCCCCCGCGAAGTCGCTCGTGGACCGGGCCGGAGACTACGTCGGCGTCGGCCAGCCCCTCGACCAGGGCGCCGTACCACTCGTCGGTCACGGCCAGGCCCTGGTCGACCAGCGCGACGGCGTCGCCGGTGGTCTGTTCGATGCCGGCGTTGCGCGCGGCCGTGACGGTCCGGTCGGCGACTTCGACGAGTACGTCCACGTCGTCGCGTTCGCGGACCATCCCGGTCGTCCCGTCGGTCGACGGGCCGTTGACTACCACCACTTCGGCCGCGGCGACGTGCCCGGTCAGCGCGTCGAGCGTCCGGGCGAGTTGCTCCCGGCCGTCGAGCGTCGGAACCACCACCGAGAGCTGCATACAGTCCGTAGCAAGCTCGACGCGTATAAAAGCCGTGGGACGAACGGAGCCGTGCGACTCCGAGTCAGACGCCGCCGAGCGGGCAGAGCCACCGCGGACCGGACCGTTCGTCTCACTCGACGGTGGCCGACCAGTAGGAGATCGAGGCGAGGCTGTCGCCCAGCGGCGTGCGGTCGAGCCCCTCCTCGACCGTGCGGAACGCCTTCGCGACGCCGCCCGGAAGTTTCCGGTAGAGGCCGAAGGGGACGACGAACTCGTGGGTCTCGTCGGTCAGCCGCAGGTCGGCGGCCGCGAGCATGCCGTCGACCTCGCGCCGGGAGTACAGCCGCGACCCCATCGGGAGCGCCCAGTTGTACAGCGAGCGACCGGAGAACCGGTTGTACGTCTCGAAGACGACCTGATCGCTGGAGACCCGGGCGAGCTCGCGGAGGTACCGCTTTGGCTCGTCCACGAGGTGGAAAAACCGGATGGCGAACACGGAGTCGAAGTGATCGTCGGGGAACGGCAGGCGGGCCGCGTCCCCGCGCAGGAACTCCAGATGGTCGTCGACGCCGGCCTGGCGGGCCTTCCGCCGGCCTTCGCCGAGCATCGGGGCCGAGATATCCAGCCCGACCACGTCCGCGCCCTGCTGAGCGAGCATCACCGAAAAGCGGCCGGTGCCGCAGGCGATCTCGAGGATCTTCCGGTCCGCGACGGGCGCGAGCGCCTCACCGACCGCTTTCTTCTCCAGTCGGTCGGTGAGCCGACCCCCACCACGGGAGAACCGTTTGTCCTCGTAGGACTCGACGACAGTTTCCTGCTGGTACCACTCCTGACCCTTCACGATACCGGATTTGCCCCCTCGGGGGGCAAAAGAGTACTGAAAACGCTCGGGGACGACCGGGTCGACCGATCCCGGTCCCTCCGACGGCCGTCCGCTCGACGGCGGCGGTTTTCAGGCCGTGAACACCTCGTCCGGTCGGATCTCGACGATCACTCTGGGACCCGGGTCCTCGTCGTAGCTGGGGTACTCGTCGACGCCGAAGTAGCGGGCCGCCAGGTCGTCGATGTGGTCCTCGGCGCCCTCGTCGGTCAGCGCCGTCACCTCCCCGACCACCGAACAGTAGCGGTAGGCGTCGTCCGGGTCGACCATGCTCACACCGACGCGAGGGTCCGCCCGGACGTTGCGCTCCTTGCGGCGCCCGCGCGCCGTGTTCACCAGTACCCGGTCGGCTTCGAGGTCGTAGTCGATCCAGACCGGCGTGACGTGCGGGACTCCCTCCGGGGTCAGCGTCGCGAAGTGCGCGTAGGTCTCCTTCTCGAACAGTTCGTGGTACGGTTCGGGGATCGACGACATATCGGACCGTCGGTCCGCGGCATCGAAAAGGTGTACCCCGCCACGGTAGCGGCCGCCTTTCGGATCGCGGATCCGGCCGAAACCGCCGCCTACCGGCGACGCGTTCGACGAACGGGCGAAAATACTAGGGGACCTTATATGGTTTGGACTATTTGGTCATCCATATAGCCAACTTTTACCAGTGCTCTCGCGAGACGGAGCAGTATGAGCACGACGATAGACGAGCCGGCGGCGGAGGAGGCACTGGGTGAAGCGGAGTTCCGCGAGCGGCTCCGCGAGCTCCCTCCGAGCGCGAAACTGGTCGCGAAAGTACTGGAGACGGACGCCCCGCTCTCGCAGGGCCAGCTGGCCGAGGAGTCGCTGTTGCCCGACCGAACCGTCCGCTACGCCCTCAACCGCCTCGAAGAGTCCGGCCTCGTGGGTTCGCGCTACAGCTTCCACGACGCCAGAAAACAGGTCTACTTCCTCAACAGCTGAGCCGCCGCGGCCGTTCGCGCCTTTCTCGGAATCGAATCCGGATCCGAACGCGTTCGACGCTACCGCTCGGCCAGCGCCGCGTCGGTGTCGTCGAAGCCCTCGATGTCGACGCCGTCGCCGGTGACCTCCGCGACGTAGACACCGTTGCCCGAGCCGGTGTCGCGCTCGCTGGCGGCCTCGACCGCTCGCACGGCCAGGTCGCGAGCGTCGGCCATGCTCATCGCCTCGTCGTACTCGCCCTCGATGGTCCCGTAGGCGAGTTGCATGCCCGAGCCCGTCACCGTGTAGTCGTCGGCCATGACGCCGCCGGCGGGGTCGATACTGTAGACGTGACTGCCCTCCTCGTCGACGCCGGCGAGGATCGGGTTGATGGCGAAGAAGGGCCCGCCGCGGGCGAAGTTGCCCGCCAGCGTCGCGAGCGCACCGATGCTGATCGACTCACCTTTGCGCACCTCGTAGAGGTCTGCCTCCGAACGGAGCGTCCGGATGAACGACTGGGCGCCGCCGACGCTCCCGACGAGCGTCAGCACGCCGGTCGGGTGGACCTGCTCGACCTTCTGGACCGACTTGTTCGAGACGAACCGCCCACCGAGGGAGGCGCGCCGGTCCGTCGCGACGACGACGCCGTCGTCGGTCGCGATCCCGACCGTGGTCGTCCCGGTCTTGTTGACCGTACCCTCGTCGCGGTCTCCCGCGTTCGCGCCGCCGGGTTCGCCCGCCTCGCCGAACCCGTCGGTGAGCTCGGGCGCGGTCGGGTCGCCGACGGCGTCGGCGCCGGTCAGCGGGTCGGTGAATCTACTCATCGGTCTCACCGCCGTCGAGTTCGTCGAGGTGGCTCGCGATCTCATCGGGGTCGAGCGAGCGGACCCGGTGGGTCTCGGTGTCGATCACGGTCACTTCGGCGGCCTGGGGGTCGACCGCCTCGTCGTCCTCGCCCTGTGCGATGGTCTCCAGCGCGAGGGCGACCCCCGAATCGAGGTCCATCTCCGGTCGGTACTCGTCTTCGAGGAAGCTCTGGAGCGCCTCGCGGTTCCCGCCGATGGCGGTCGCCTTCCACTCGTAGGGGGTCCCCGAAGGGTCCGTCTCGAAGAGCTTCGGCGTCCCGTCGGGGTCGACGCCGCCGATGGCCAGCGCCACGCCGAACGGGCGGACGCCGCCGCTCTGGGTGTAGCGCTGGATGTAGTCGGTGACCTCCTTGGCCAGCGACTCGACGCCGATCGGCTCGTCGTAGCGCAGCTTGTTGACCTGCGCCTGCTCGCGTGCGAAGTCGACGAGCTGGCGCGCGTCGGCGACGTGGCCCGCGCTCGCGACCGCGATGTGGTCGTCGATGCGGTGGAGTTTCTCGATGCTCTCCTCCTCGACGAGCGGCGAGCGTACCTGTCGGTCCGCCGCGAGTACCACGCCGTCGGCGGTGCGAACGCCGACACTGGCGGTGCCGCGCTTGATCGCTTCCCGGGCGTACTCGACCTGATAGAGGCGTCCGTCCGGCGAGAAGATCGACGTCCCGCGGTCGTACGCCTGCTGGTTCTGATCCTGCATAGTGTGCGTCACTGAGTCGTCGTGACTAACCTCCAGTTAGGAGTTGCTATATATAGGCCTTTCCACAGAGTAGCGGTCGCGACCGGACCGCGGCTGCCGTGGGCCGAGGTCGCGTCGGTCGCGGTCCGGGGTCTCGGCCGGGCCGGTCAGTCGTCGCCGACGGGGTCGTCGAGGTATCGCGCTTCGAGGCGGGTCGCGGTGGGCGGGCGCCGGACGTATCGGGCGTCGACGACCGCGAGCGCCGCCGCGAGCAGGCCGAAGCCGGCGGCGGCGACGAGGAGCCAGAGCGGGTTCGCCCCGACGAGGGGGGCGACCAGCGGGAGGCCGACCGCGAGTGCGGCGAGGTACGCGACGGAGGCGGCCGCGACGGCGACGACGAGCCCGAGGGCGTACTCCGACCCGGTCCTCGGCGGGGCGCGGCCGCCGGCGTATCCGAGCGCGAGCGCACTGACGGGGAACATGACGGCGAGCCCCAGCGCCCACGTCGACGCGGTCGTCCCGCCGGCGGCGAGCGCGGATCCGAGCCCCCAGACCGCGAGCGCGACCAGCAGGGAGACCGCACCGGTGAGTCGAGCGACGGCGGTCGTCTCGTACATCAGAGCGGCCCTCCGCTACCGTCTCGAGGCGGCGTTTGCGGGCCTGTCGAGGTCGGATCGGCAGTCGAGGTCGGATCGGTGGTCGGGGTCGGACCGCCGGTCGGCGGTCGGTCGGAACTGCGTTGCGTCGCGACGGGTCGCACGGTCATGGCGATACCCTCTCTCTCGGCTACGCGGGCTTAACTGGTGGCATCGGCTCCGGCGAACGGACGGCGAACGATCGGCGAACTGCGGCGCTCTCCCCCGAACCGGACCGTGATCTGTCGATCCGACTCGATACGCTCGGATTACTCCGGGTCGAGCGAGCGGTTGGGATCGTCAGGCGACGGGCTGGCCGGCGGCTTCGGCTTCGGGTGCGACGGCGCCGCCGATCGCGCCACCGACCGCACCGGGGATCCCGGTCGCGGCGACCCAGATCAGCGCGACGACACCGGCGCTGAACCCGAAGATACCGGCCACGAGGGTCCCGGCGAACAGCAGGACCAGCGCGACGATGATGCCCCCGATCGTCGTCGCCAGGAACCCGTGGAGCGCGCCGCTACCCAGTCCTTCCCGGGCGGCGTATCCGGCTATCGCGCCCGCGATGAGGCCGGTCAACCCCGCTCCGACCGTCGGGAGCGTCGCGTCGGTGAACGGGAGGCCCAGCCCGCCGAGGAGCCCGATTACGAGCGATCCGACGATTCCGTACGCGACGGCCATCCACTTTACCATACGCGGATCCAGACCGGCTGCCGTGTTAAGCGAAGTTGCCGCCACGGGGAGGTAATTTCAGCTTCGCGTGCGGGATGGCCGCGGCCACGGGAGGAATAGACGCGAGTTGCCGGCGAGGTTCGAGTCCGTCGAACCGGGTCAGTACAGCGAGAGGTCGCCGGTGACCTTGTCGACGAGGTCGTCGCGGGCGGGTCCGACGGCCAGCGCGCTGGCGGTCCCGGGTTCCAACTGGGTGTGGCCGGCGTCCCGAACCACGGCGTGGGGCAGCCCCTCGCGCTCGGCCTCGTCGGCAAGTTCGAACAGCTGTGACTCGCCGTTCGCTTGGAGGACGACCTTCTTCTGGCCGCTGCCCTTCCACTCGTTGGCGGCTCGGCGGTCGGCGTCCTCGAAGGCCATGAGCGACGCGTGGGCGACTTGCGCTGCGAGCTTCCCCTCGCCCATCCCCAGGTCGGCGCGGGCGACGATGGCCTGTTTCATGGCTCCCCGGACGACCGGGCGCCGTATCTGCCTTTCCATCCCCCGCTGGGCGACCGTTCGGTGGCGGCGGTCAGGCGCCAATGACGACCCGGCACCGACGAGGGTCCGCAGGAGTTACCACCCGCCGCGTCGAGCGGTGTGTCATGCCATCGAATCCCGTCCTCCCCGGTTTTCACCCCGACCCCTCGATATGTCGGGTCGACGAGACGTTCTACCTGGCGACGAGTTCCTTCGAGTACTTCCCCGGCCTGCCGCTCTACCGGAGCGAGACCCTGACCGACTGGGAACCGATCGGCCACGCGCTCACGCGCGAGTCGCAACTCGACACCCGCGAGGCGCGGATATCCGGCGGGATCTTCGCGCCCACCCTGCGCCACCACGACGGCACGTTCTACGTCACGTCGACGAACACGAGCGGCGGCGGCCACTTCGTCGTCACCGCCGACGATCCGGCGGGCGAGTGGTCCGACCCCGTCTCCGTCGACGCGCCCGGCATCGACCCCGACCTGTTCTGGGACGAGGACACCTGCTATTTCACCTACTTCACGACCGACACCGACCGCGGGATCGAGCAGGCCGAGATCGACCCCGAGACGGGCGAACTGGGCGAACAGCGCACCGTCTGGACTGGCCACGAGGACCCCCACGCCGAGGCGCCGCACCTCTACGAGCGCGACGGAACGTACTACCTCGTCGTCGCCGAGGGCGGGACCAGCACCGGCCACTCCGTGATGGTCGGCCGGAGCGACGACCCGACGGGCCCCTTCGAGTCCCATCCCGACAACCCGATCCTTACCCATCGCGACGACTTCTACCGCGACGTGCACGCGACGGGCCACGCCGACCTCGTGACCGACGCCGACGGGAACTGGTGGCTGGTCTGCCTGGGCACCCGCCCGCGCGGCGGCTTCCCCGGGTGGCACCATCTGGGTCGCGAGACGTTCCTCGCGCCGGTGTCCTGGGACGAGGGCTGGCCCGTCGTCGCGGACGGGGCGCTCCCGTCCGAGATCGACGCGGCCGCGCTGCCGGGCGAGGCCACCCCTGCGAGCGCCGGGTCGGACCCGGTCGAGCACACCGACACCGACTTTTCCGAGGGACGAAGCCACGAGTGGTGCTACCGGCGGACGCCCGACCGGGACCGCTACGCGTTCACCGACGACGGGCTCGTCCTCCGCGGCGGTCCCGAGTCGCTGGACGAACCCGGGACGACGTTCCTCGCCCGTCGGCAGACGAACTTCGACTGCCGGATCCGCGCCGACCTGGCGTTCGACCCCGACCCCGGCGAGGAGGCGGGGCTGGCGCTCGTCATGGACGAGGGGCACCACTACGAGGTCGGGGTCCAGCGTAGCGACGGTGCGGACGGATCGGTGGCCGTCGTCCGCGTCACGATCGGCGACGCGACCGACGTGCTCGCCCGCGGGCCGGTCGGCGAGCGAGTGACCCTCGGCGTCGACGCGACGGCGGAGACCTACGAGTTCCGCGTCGACGGCGAAGTCGTCGCCGAGGCGCGCCCGAAGTACCTCTCGACGGAGGTCGCGGGCGGGTTCACCGGCGTGGTGGTCGGCCCCTACGCCGTCGCCGAGAGCGGCCCGGCCGAAGCCACGCCCGCTCGCGTCGAGCGGTTCGTCTACGAACTCGCGGACGGATAGGCGGCCCCGAGACCGCGTTTCGCTCCCGTCCCGCCCGCCCCGATCGGACACTGCGATAGCATGAAGAAGGTTTTCAAGGGAGGGTCGTGTCAGCCACCCTATCGATGGTCCTCCGCCGCTCCAGCGTCCGCGACGTCCTCGCCGAGCCCCTCCCCGACGAGGCGAGTACGCGCGACGCCGCGCTGATCTTCCTGATCGCACTCGCCCTCCGGGGCTGGGTGTGGGCTCGCATCGGAACCCACGTCGTCCGCGACGCGACCCGCTACGTGGCGTGGTGCAACGACTTTTCCGCCGGGACCCTGTTCGGGACCCGGGCGCTCGCGTACTCCGGCTACTGGCTGCCCTACTGCGGCTGGCTGCGAGCGACCGGCGAGTGGGTCCACGGCTGGGTCGGCGTCCAGGTCGTGCTCTCGGCGCTCGCCTGCGTCCTCGTCTACGCCACCGGTCGCCACCTGGCCGGTCGGTCGGCGGGCATCGTCGCCGGCGTCGCGCTCGCCCTCCAGTGGGAGGTGTACCGGTGGGTCGTCCGTCCGCAGTCGGAGTTCATGCTCACGTTCGCGCTCGCCCTCGCACTGTGGCGCCTGGCGCACTACCACACGACGCCGACGACCCGCAACCGCCTGCTCGCGCTCGGATCGCTTGGCTTCGTCGCGCTGGTCCGACCGAACGGCCTGCCCATCGTCGGCGCGTACCTGCTCTACGACCTGCTGCCGGCGACCAGCGACCGCCGGCTGGATCTCGGGTTCCCGGCGAAGGTCAACCTCGGCATCGTCGGCGTCCTCGCCGCGGCCATCGCCTATCGCCTGCAGTTCGGCTGGGCGAAGGGGTCGATGCTGTACCACTGGCGCGAGGGGATAATCGTCACGCCGGAGCGAGTCGTCTACGGCTACGACCCCGCCGCGGCCAGCGGCGTCCTCGACTTCTTCGTCGCCAACGCCGAACACGTCGTCGCTATCGCCGTCCTGCGCGGGCTGTGGTTCTTCTCGCCGGTGATGCCCGGCTGGTCGTCGGGTCACACGGTCCGGGCCGTCACGACGCTCACGCCCCTGCTGGTCCTCGCCGCCCTGGGGATCCGGGCGGCGATACGGCGCGAGGAGTGGGACCTGCTCGCGCTGTGGGCGACGCCGCTGGCCGCGGTCGTCGTCACCGCGATGGGCATCTGGGTGGCCGGCTGGCGGAACTTCCTGGGCCCCGCCGTCGTCGTGTACTCGCTGTTCGCCGGCTACTACGTCTCGCTGAGCGAGTGGCCGCGGCGGGTCCGCGCGCTGAGTCCGGTGTAACGCCGAACACGGTGGGCCGTCGAAATCTCGACGCGCCCACCGCCGCCAATCGTGATGTTTTACCCCGAGGGGGGTCAGACCTCTGTATGATACTGTCGGACGCCGATATTCTGCGACGCCTGGAGACGGGAGATCTAGTGGTCGAGCCGCTCGACGACCCGGACCTCCAGATCCAGCCCGCCAGCGTCGACCTGCGGTTAGGCCGGACCTTTCTGGAGTTCCAGCACGCCAACATCCCCTGCATCCACCCGACGAGCGAGCGCGAGGTCGACGAGTACGTCGAGGAGACCGTCGTCGACGAGGACGGGGAGTTCATCCTCCACCCGGGTGATTTCGTACTCGGAACCACCTACGAGCGCGTCGAGATTCCGCCGGACCTCATCGCCCACGTACAGGGCCGCTCGTCGATGGGCCGACTCGCCATCGTCATCCACGCCACAGCGGGGATCATCGACCCCGGATACCGGGGGCAGATCACCCTCGAACTCTCGAATCTCGGTACTGCGCCCGTCGCGTTGACGCCGGATATGCGCATCTCCCAACTCATCTTCACCGAACTCACGTCCAGAGCGGAACGACCGTACGGGAGCGGCCGCGGTTCGAAGTACCAGGACCAGTCCGGGCCCCAGGCGTCGAAGATTCAGGGCGACCGCGAGTTCGGCGGGGACCAGTGAGATGCCGTCGACAACGGCGGTGACCGACCGATGAAGTTCGTCGAGGAGGTCGTCGTCGACGAGTTCCTGCCGACGTTCCGGTCGATGCTCGCCGAGGCGCTGCGCGAGCGCGGACTGACCCAGAGTGAGGTCGCGGAGCTGCTGGGCATCAGCCAGAGCGCCGTCTCGAAGTACGTCCACGGCGAGGTCGAGCGCAACGACCGCCTGCTCTCGGACCGCCGGCTGCGCGAACTCGTCGAGCGCCTCGCGGAGGGGCTGGCCAGCGGCGAGATGAGCCCCGTCCAGGCGCTCGTCGAGGCGGAGGTGTTCGTCCGCCAGCTGGAGCAGGGGGACCTGCTCGCCCAGCTCCACGAGGCGGAGATGCCCGGCCTCGCCGAGTACGGCGACGACCGCTTCGCGATCCACGACCCCGAGAGCACCGTTCGCGCGGCCGAGCAGGTCCTCGCCTCGCTGCGGCGGGGCGTGCGTATCCTGGAGAACACCGACGAGTTCCCCGAACTCGTGCCCGCGGTCGGCTCGAACCTCGTCGAGTGCCTCCCGGAGGCCGAGGGTATCGAGGACGTGGCGGCGGTGCCGGGCCGGATCCTCGACCTGGAGGGGACGACGGCCGTCCCGGGCGACCCGGAGTTCGGCGTCAGCGAGCACGTCGCGAGCGTGCTGCTCGCGGCGCGGGCGGGCGGGAGCGACGCCCGAGCGGCGTTGAACGTCCGCTACGACGCCGACATCGTCGAGACGCTCACCGAGGCGGACTACGTCGCCGTCGAGTTCGACGCCGAGGCCGACCTGACCGATGCGGTCGCGGACGCGCTCGCCGACTCGCCCGACGCCGACGTGCTCTACCAGACCGGCGGGTTCGGCGTCGAACCGATCGTCTACGTGCTGGGGACCGACGGCCCGGCCGCCGCCCGCGTCGTCAGGGAACTGTAATGACGAACGACGCCCGCGCGACCCAGGCGTTCTACGGCCGCTGGGCGACCGCCTACGACTGGCTGGCGACCGCGCCGGGCGTCGACTCCTGGCGCGACCGGGCGGCCGACCGGCTCGGACTCGAGGCGGGCGACACCGTCGTCGAGATGGGCTGTGGCACCGGCGCGAACTTCTCGCAGTTGCGCGAGCGCGTCGGCCCGGAGGGGCGGGTCGTCGGCGTCGACGTGACCCGCGGCATGCTCCGGCGGGCGAGCGAGCGGGTCGACCGCGCGGGCTGGGAGAACGTCCACCTCGTGCAGGCCGACGCGCGGCGGCCCCCGGTCGACGGTCCCGTCGACGCGGTGCTCGCGACCTTCGTCGTCGGGATGTTCGCCGACCCGCGGCCGGCCGTCGAGCGGTGGATCGAGGCGCTCGGTCCGGACGGGCGGATCGCCCTGCTCAACGCCGGCCGCTCCGAGCGGCGGGTGGCCGCGCCGCTGAATCTGGGATTCCGCGCGTTCGTCCGACTGGCTGCGCCCGGCGACGGACGCGTCTCGCCCGTCGAGAGTCTGGAGCGACGGGTTGCGACCGCCCGCGACGCCGTCTTCTCGAGGTGCTCCGACCACGGTTTCGACGAGTTCGGGCTGGGGTTTCTGGGGCTGGCCTGGGGCGAGCGGCCGTGAGCGACCGGTGCTGGGGCTACTCGCTGTCGAGCACCGCGCGGAGCGGCGCGGGGACCGACAGCGCCCCCGACTCGACGCGGTAGACGAGACAGCCGGCGAGGGTGAGCAGGCTCCCCCACAGCACCGGCGTGCCGAGGCGAAGCACCGGGAGCGCGGCGTCGAGTATCGCCTGCCTCGTCGCGGGGTCGAGCGGGAGCGCCCGGACGGTCTCCCGGAGGTTGCCGTACGACAGCGAGACGTTGGCCAGCAGCGCGCCGGCGACGAACAGCTGTCGACCCCGGCCCGCGGGGAGGTCGTAGAGGAGGACGACCAGCGAGAACGCCGTGTAGGCGTAGTACAGTAGCAGCGACGGAAAGGCGAGCACCGTCGCGACCAGCGTCCCGTGGACGGCGACGTGGCGGTCGGTGACGGTCCGCGGGCGGTAGTACAGCGCGGCGAGGACGGGCGCGAGGATCGCCGCCGCGCCGACGGCGTACCAGATCGGGTCGACGGTCGGGAACAGGACCGACAGCGGCCGGCGGAGGGTGACGTAGCTCCGGCCGGGCGCCAGCCCGCCGACGAAATCGGCCGTCTCGCGCTGGGGGAGCAGGGCGGCGGTGACGTACGTCCGCGTGGTGTCGACGTCGAAGACGGCCAGTCCCAGTCCGAACAGGCCGACGGCGGTCCCGACCGCGGCCGCGATGGCGCGCCAGGCGCGCCGGCGGAGCAGCCACAGGCCGACGACCGCGGGGAAGACTTTCACGAACGCCGGGACCGCGAGCGCGACGCCCGCCCTGGTCTCCCGGTCGCGGGCGAGCCAGACGAACCCGGCGACCAGCGCGAGGGCGAGGACGTGGTTCACCTGCCCGTAGCCCAGCGAGGGCGCCGAGGACGCCGACGCGAGCAGGAACGCGAACAGCAGACCCCGTTCGAGCCGGCTCACGGCGTAGCCAAGTGACTCGACGTAGCCCGTGAGCAGGCGCGTGGCCAGGGCGCTCGCGCTGGCGGAGACGGCGGTGATCGCGAGGAAGCCGGGGATCCACGACTCGGCGAGCGCCGAGGGGAGGAAGGCGAGGACGGCGGCGGGCGGGTAGACGTAGTGGTAGCCGCTGTCGGCCGGCGTGACGGCGTAGAAGTCACCGCCGGTGAGTGCGGTCTCGGCGGCGACGTGGTAGACGCGGTAGTTCAGGCCGAAGGTGCCGGGCCTGTTGACGGCGTAGTTGACCACGATCGCGACGCCGAGGAGGGCGCCCGTGGCGAACACCGCCAGCGCACCCCAGTTCCGGTCTGTCACGGTCGGCGGTGCACGGGCGGGCGCCTTGTGCGTGTCGGATGGCAGCGTTCGACGCGCGCCGTCGAGTGCGGTCGGGTGCGGTCGAGGCTTCGGTAGCGAGCGAACCGAAGGGCTCTCACGTCGCCGCACTTTTGTGAATCGCGATTGAATTCCGAACGATGCCCTCCACCAAGACGACAGGCGCGGCCCCGATAGCCACCGGTGTGCTGCTCGCCGGGACGGCCGCACGGGAAGTCGCACAGCACGGATTCGAACTCTGGACGACGCTGGCGCTCGCCGGCGGCCTCTCGGCGGTCGCCGTCGGCGTCGGCGTCCTGACCGGTCGCGGCGGGTTCGACACCGACGAGACCGACGAACACCGCGACCGGCTGTCGACGGTCGCGCTCGCCGGCCTGGCGCTGACGAGTATCGCCGTCGGTGCCGGGATCGCGCTGGCGTAGACGACGCCTACGCTCCGACTCTCGGTCGCTCTACTGTCGATACCGCTCGGCGTGTTCGGGACAGAATTCGGGCTCGCGGAGCTGTGCCCGAATCACTCCGGGCTGACGGTGTGGATTCGCCAGCCGGCAGTCCTCCTCGTCGCAGAAGCTCTCGCCGGTCTCCAAATAGTGGTAGCACTGGAGGACGTAGCCCCGCAGCGCTTCGGAGGTCCGAGGGTCGGACTCCACCAGGAACTCCCCGTCGACCTCGTTTTCCAGCACCTCTCGCGGAGGTGCCCCGCCCGACAGCAGCGCGTGTTTCTGCTGTTCCTTGTAGTACTGCTCTGGCTTGGCGGGGGCCTCGTAGAGGCCCGGGACCGACACGAGGCCGGGCTGGCCGAGGACGTTCACCCGCTTGTGCCAGCGACCGTCGTGGTCGCCCCAGGTGCCGACGACGCGGTCCAGCAGTGGGACGTGCAGGTGACCGAGCCCGCGCTCGCCGTCCGGAACCAGACCGTTCAGGATCTCCTGTACTTGCAGCCCGTCGTAGATGACGCCGCCGCCGCGTTCGGGGCTCTCGATAGCTCGCTCCTCGTATCGGACGATCCCGACCATCGTATTGCCGGTCTCGCGTTCGTACGGCGAGAGCACCCGCGCCTCGGCGAACGACTCGGCGAGGTCCTCGGACTCGCCGCCGTCTTCGGCGCCGAAGACCGAGCAAAAGCGGTCGCGCACCCGCACGTCGGCGTCGACGCGCTCGCGGAGCCACCCGGCGACCGCGTCGGCGTCGGCCTCGGTGGTGGGCGCACGGTAGAGCGTGACTGCCTCGACCATACGAACGCGTGGTACCACCGGGTAAAACGCGTTGCGGCTCGCGACCGACACGCGCTCGCGCGACCGCTATACCTCGCTACCGTCGAATCGCTCGTGGCGCTGGTCGTCCATCTCCGCGAGGTGTTCCCTGATGACGCTGCGCCTGTCCTTGCGGTTGCACGCCGGTGCCGGACAGCCGACGTAGTCCCGCTCTCTGGCCGCAGTCTCGGGCATGTATCGCGGTACGCACCCGCTTGGCATAGGCCGTCTGTCCATCTGCTTGCGAGATGGATCCGGGGTCTATGTCCGAAAATCAATACACTATTGTACACGCTAATACAATAGCGTACGACTATGGGGGAGACAACGTTCGATGTCGAGGCGGACTTCCTGACGATCGGTCGGACGTTCGCGGAGTACCGGCGGATGTTCGACTTGCGCGCCGAGGACATCGCAGGGCGGGCGCTACTCGACTGCGGTGGGGGTGCGGGTGCGTTCACGGCGACGGCGGCGGAACTCGCCGAGCGCGTGGTCGCCACGGATCCCCTCTACGGCTCGCCGCCCGACGCCCTCGAACCGCGACTCGACACGGCGATCGAGTACAACCTCGATCAGCTCCGCGAGAAACGGGACCTGTTCGTCTGGGACTTTTACGGCGACGTCGAGGCCCGAGGGCGGTACCTCCGCGCGGCGGCCGAGCGCTTCCTCGCCGACTACGCGACCCGTCCGGAGCGGTACGTCGCGGGCGCGCTGCCGGATCTCCCGCTCGCGGACGACAGCGTCGACCTCGCGCTCGCGGCGAACCTGCTGTTCGTCTACGACGACCGGCTCGACCGGGAGTTCCACGAGGCCGCACTGCGCGATCTCGCTCGCGTCGCACGCGAGGAGGTGCGCGTGTTTCCGCTGCACTCGCTGGACCGGACCCGCTCGGCGTTCGTCGAGCCCGTCGCCGACGCGCTCCGGGCCGACGGCCACGCGGTCGAGTTCGGGGCGGTGCCCTACGAGTTTCAGCCCGGCGCGACCGAGATGCTCGTGATCGAACCGGCGTGACCGGCGACGGGACGCCCCCGCTCACCACAGCGGCGGCATCCGCCCCGGCTCGGTCGCGTCCTCGCGGACCGCCGCAGCGGTGTGCTCGGCGCTGATGAGACACATCGGGACGCCGACCCCCGGCGTCGTGTAGCTGCCGACGTAGTACAGCCCGTCCGGATCGCCACGGTGAGAGGGCCGTAGCGGCCCGGTCTGGCGGAGCGTGTGTGCCAGCCCGAGCGCGGTCCCCTGCGGGGCGTCGACCCACTCGGCGAACTCGGAGACGCAGGCCACCCGTTCGACGGCGATCCGGTCGCGGAGGTCTACCCCGGTGTGGGCCGCGATGTCGCCGAGGACCTGCTCGCGGAACCGCTCGCGTCGCTCGAGCGAGTCGTCCAGCCCCGCCGCGATCGGGACGAGGACGACCACCGTCTCGTGGCCCTCGGGCGCGATCGTCTCGTCCGTTCGGGAGGGGACGTTCACGTAGTAGGCGGGGTCCTCGGGCCAGGCCGGGTCGTCGAAGATCCGCTCGAAGTGGTCGTCCCAGTCGGTCGGGAGGACGAGCGTGTGGTGGTCGAGTTCCGGCAGTTCGCCCTCGACGCCGAGATACAGCATGTACGCCGACGGGGCGTAGGTCCGGTCGGCCCAGTAGTCGTCGTCGCGGCCGTACTCGGGACCGAGGAGGTCGCGCTGGACGTGGGCCGGGTTGGCGCCGCAGACCACCCGATCCGCCCGGTGGGCGCCGGCGTCGGTCTCGACACGCAGTCCGCGCGACCGTTCCTCGAGGGCCGTCACGGCCGTCTCCGTCTCGAACTCGACGCCGCGCTCGCGGCCGAGTTCGACCAGCGCCTCGACGACGCTGTAGATCCCGCCCTCGGGATAGAACACCCCGAGTTCGAAGTCGACGTGAGCCATGAGGTTGTACAACGCGGGGGTGTTGTGTGGTGCGCCGCCGAGGAAGACCAGCGTGTACTGGACGAGCTGACGGAGCTTCGGGTCGTCGAAGTAGTCGGCGGCGTGGTCGGCCATCGAACCCAGCAGCGCGATACCCCGTGCGGATTTCGCCACGTCGGGGTCGAGGAAGTCCCGGAAGCGCGGGCGGTCCTCGTAGACGAACCGGTCCATCCCGACCTCGTAGGTGAACGCGGCCTCGTCGAGGTACTCGCGGAAGGCCGCGCCCGCCCCCTCTTCGTAGGACTCGAAGATGTCGGCCACCGCCGCGGGGTCGTCGGGCACGTCGACCCGATCGCCGTCCTTCCAGAAGACGCGGTAGTGCGGATCCAGCCGGTCGAGGTCGTAGTAGTCGGCGGGCGAGCGGTCCAAGTGCTCGAAGTACCGCTCGAAGACGCCGGGCATCAGGTACCACGACGGCCCGGTATCGAAGGTGAAGCCCTCGACCTCGATCCGGTTGGCCACGCCGCCGAGCCGTTCGTTCTGCTCGACGACGGTCACGTCGGCGCCGAGTTCGGCCAGCAGCGGCGCGGTCGCCAGCCCGCCGAACCCGCCGCCGACGACGGTGACGCGCTCGCACGCCAGCGGTTCGTCCGACAGGTCCGGCCCGTCGGGGGTCGTCTCCCGCGTCGGTCCCGAGTCGCGAGCGGTCGCGTCCCCGGTCGACTCCCGTGCCATACCCGGGACCGAGGACCGCCCGACCATCACGCCCCGTCCGCGTTCCCAGCCCGCTGGAACGCCGGCCGGTTTTTAAGCCCTGACAGACCCCCACATCCGCCGATGGCGTACGCCGACCCAGGGCTCTCGCTACCGGGAGCCGAACGGACGGGACCGACCGGGCGCCTGCTGCGGGCGTCGCGAGCCGTCTTCCTCGGGCTGACGGTCGCGTTCGCGGTCGTCAGCTACGCCGGCGTGGGCGTCCCGCTGGAAGCGCAGGCTGCGGTGTATCTGGGCCTGATGGGGACGGTCAGCCTCTACCACGGCGGCTTCGAACACGTCGCCAACCTCCGCGGTCGCGGGGAGTCGCTGCAGGCCCGATATCTCGCCGCGTACGTCGGCTTGCTGGCCGCGGCGCTGTGGCTGTTCGCGGTCGCACCCGTTGCGGGGCTGGTCGTCGCCGTCGCGATTACGGTCCTCAAGGCCGGCCACGGCGGGATCGCCGTCCGTCGACGCGTCCGTTCGGACGAGGGGCTCGGGACCTGGCGGGCGCGAGTCGTCGGCGCAGCGGTACGGGGCGGCGCGGTGATGGTCGTCCCGTACCTGGCCGCGCCGGGCGTGTTCAGCGCCGTCGCCTACGCGATGGCGGGCTTCTTCGCGAGCGACCCCGCGATCGGCCCGCTGTTCGATCCCGTCCGTCGGGCGTTCGTCGGCGGCTGTTACGCCGGTCTCGTCGTCGCCTACCTCGGGGCCACGCGGTCGACCGCCGAACCGTCGGCCTGGCGCGCCGAGACAGCCGAGGTGGGACTGCTGATCGCCTACTTCGCCCTCGTCCCGCCGGTCGTCGCCGTCGGCGTCTACTTTCCCTGCTGGTACGCGACCCGACAGGTCGCTCGCATGACCGACGACGCCCCCGACGCGACCCTGGGCGACGCTCTCCGACGAGTCGCCCGCGACGGCGCACTCCCGTGGGTCGGCGCGCTGGCCGTCCTCGCCGGTCTGGTCGTCTGGCTGCCCGAACCGCCGGCCAGCGCCGTCGGCTGGGTGGCCGTCTACAGCGTCTTCGTCGCCTGCGTCGCCGTCCCGCACGTCGTCGTCGGCGCCTGGCTCGACCGTACCCGCGGGATCTGGTCGGTCCACTGAGCGACCGGCGGCCGTCCGAGCGGCGCTCGCCCGACTCGTTCAGTCCAGTTCGCCCAGCAGGTCGACGGCGGCGGCCCGCCCCCGCTCGAACAGGTCGTCGATCAGGTCGGGGTCGCGGTCGACCCGCGAGGCCAGCGACAGCGGCTTCGAGAGGACGAGCTGTCGGACGGTCACCGGTTTGTACGCCGAACGCGGGAGCCACTCCGCCTCGACCCACTCGGTGACCTGCTCGACGAAGTCGATCTGCTCGGTCAGCGAGATGTCGGCCGCCAGCTCGTCCCGGCGGTCGGCGATCGCCCGCTCGCTCCGCGGTTCGCTCTCGCGACGGGCGGGGTTGACGCGGACCACCCAGATCTCGTCGGGCTTGTCCGCCACGTCGTCCGGTTCGACGAGGAAGGGCTCGATCGGTGGGTTCTGCGCGAACAGCCCGTCCCAGTGGGGGACGCCGTCGAGGTCGACCGCCGGAAACACCTGCGGCGCCGCTGCCGACGCCAGCAACACCTCGGGCGTCACCGCGCGCTCGTCGAACGTCCGGAACCGACCGTCGAGCACGTCGACGGCGCTGACGAACAGCCGCGGGTCCCCCGGCTCGACCCGCCGGCCGAACTCGACGTGGCGCTCGACGAGCGCGCGCAACTGCGCCCGGCCGGCCCACGCCGCCGGGTTCGCGTACGGGCTCACCGACGGGAGCGGCGCGCCCGCCGCCGCGAGTTCGACCGTCCACACGCCCAGGTCGTTGACCGTCCGTTCGGTCACCGAATCCACCGCGACGTCCGCCCAGAGATCGGCCACTCGTTCGGGGACCGCCGTCGGGCCGTCCGCACGGAGCGCGTCCCACGCCGCCGCGGCCGTGATCGCTCCCCCCGAGGTCCCGCTCAGCCCCTCGACGGCGTACCCCGCCGGCAGTCCCTCGAACAGCTCGGCCAGCGCGCCGCCCGCGAACGCCGTGTGGCTCCCCCCGCCCTGGCAGGCGAGCGCGACCGTCGTGTCTGGTTCCATACGCCCCCTTCGATCGCCCGACCGATAGTGTTGTCTCGGCGACCACTCGGGGCCCGTGGGCGCCTCCCGTGCCACCCCAAACGGTTAGATTCGCCCGGTCGAACCGCCGGCATGGTCGACGCCCGCGAGTACCACGAGCGGACCAGCTACTCCCCCGAGCGCCTCCGCGAGATGGAGTTCGAACTCGACGAGTCCAACCGCCCTCGCCCGTACAAACTCTACGAGGGCCTGCCCCGTGTCTCGCCCGACGACGACCCCGACCCGCCGGAGACGCCCGCGCTCGCGGCGGTCGCGACCGACGGCGCCGCGCCGCCCGCCGCCGCACACGATACTGAGGACGACCCCGACATCGGGACGCTCTGCCAGTACGCCGCGGGGATCACGAAAGAGCCGGAGACCGGCGGCGAGCGCTACCGGTATCGCGCCGCCGCCTGTACGGGCGCGCTGTATCACGTCGATATCTACGCCGTCGCGGGCGACTGCGGCGCGTTCTCGCCCGGGGTCTACCACTTCGACCCCGACTCCGGCGCGTTCGACGTGCTTCGCGAGGGCGACTACCGGGGAGTCCTCGCAGCGGCTGCGGGCGACCGGGACGAGGAAGGAGATTCGACGGGCGTCGCCGACGCGCCGGTCACGTTCGTCGCCACCTCTCAGTGGTGGCGCAACGCCTGGAAGTATCGCGACCGGACCTATCGCCACGCCTTCTGGGACGCCGGGACGATCCTCGCGAACCTGCTCGCGGTCGCCCACGGCGGCGGCCACCGCGCCGAAGTGGTGGCGGGCTTCGCCGACGATCCGGTCGTCGAGTTGCTCGGGCTCGACCCCGACGACGAGGCCCCGCTGGCGCTCGCCCCCGTCGGGTCGGGCTCGCCGGTCTCCGACGCCGCGGAGACGCCCGAGGTGGACCCGATCGACCCCGACGAGCGCCCGCTCTCCGAGGACCCCGTCGACTACCCGCTGATCGTCGACGCCTGGCGAGGGAGTCGACTGGCCGACGGCGAGGCCGCCGACACCTGGCGCTCGGTCTTCGCCCACGAGGTCGCCGACACGTCGCTGGGTGCCCGGCCGGCGGACGACGGCGAGCGGACCGCCCTCGACCCCGTCGACGCCGAGACTGCTTCCGCTCGCCCGACCGGGAACACGATCGAACGTCGTGGCTCCTGTCGCGAGTACAGCCACGAGCCCATCAGCGCCCGGAAATTCGCGACCGTCATGGACCGAGCGCTCCGGGGCGTCCCCGCCGACGCCTTCGCCGGCGACCTGCGCGGGCTCGTCGACTGTTACTGCCTCGTCCACGCAGTCGACGGGGTCGACTCGGGCGTCTACGAGTACCACCCCGGCGCCGACGAACTGGAGTGGGTCCGCGAGACCGACCGGAAGAGAGCGGGCCACCTCGCGCTCGGCCAGGACGTGGTCGGCGACGCCGCCGTGAACGTCTATCTCGTCGCCGACGTGGACGCCGTCGTCTCGGAGTTCGGCAACCGGGGGTATCGGCTCGCGCAACTGGAGGCCGGGATCGTTCTGGGGCGGCTGTATCTCGCGACCTACGCCCATCGATCGCTGGGCGGGCGCGGGTTCACCTTCTTCGACACCGAGGTCGCCGACTACCTCGCGCCCCACGCCGACGGCCAGACCCCGATGACGCTCTTTGCGTTCGGGAAGCCGGCCTGAGGCGTCCGGCCGGTCCGATGGTGACCGCCCGCTCGGAGTCGGTCCGGGGATGACCGCCCGCTCGGAGTCACCCCTCCGACTCAGGAGAGCTCGATCAGCGAGAGCGTGCCCTCGACCACGCCGCCGACGTATATCGCCCCGTCGACGACGGCAGGGCCGCTGCTGAGTCGGTCGGCCGCCCCGTAGAAGCGCCACGCGACCTCGCCGCTCGACGGGTCGAGCGCGACGAGCGTCCGCGGAATATCGCCGTCGGAGCCGGTGTCCGTCGCGAACACCCGGTCGGGACTCGCCGCCAGCCCGCCGGCGTAGGAGGGAGTGAAGCCGCCGTAGCGCCAGCAGCGCTCGCCCGAGTCGGCCCGCAGGGCGACCAGTCCCCCGGCGGTGCCGACGTAGACGTGGCCGCCGTCGACGGCCAGTCGCTCGGGGCGGTCGTCGACCTCGCGGCGCCACCGCACCTCGCCGCTCGCCGCGTCCAGGGACAGCACCGTCCCCTCGACCGTCCCGGCGTAGGCCGCGCCGCCAGCGACCGCGACGGGCGTCTCGACCGATGCCGCCGTTTCGGTCCACCATCGCCGCTCGCCGGTCGCGGCGTCGACCGCGTGGACGTACGCGTCCGCGCCGCCCACGTAGACGGTCCCGTCGGCCACCACGGGATGGGACGCGGTCGACAGCCCGGTCCGGTAGCGCCACCGCACCTCGCCGCTCGCGCGGTCGAACGCCGCCAGCCCGAGTCGCGTCGGCACGACCACTGCCCCGGCCGCCACGGTCGGTCGCCTGTAGGGGAACCGGCCGGCGGTGGGAAGCGCCGCCGTCCAGCGTTCGCGCCCGTCGGCTCGCTCGACGGCCCCGAAATGGCCGTCGTCCGCACCCAGCGCTACCGCGTCGCCCGCGACGACCGGCAGGCCCGGATCGGCTACCGATGCGCTCCAGCGCGTCTGCCCCTCCTCGGCCCCGACCGCGTACAGCGTCGCGTCCATGTCGGTCGTGTAGACGGTGCCGTCGGCGACCGTCGGCGCGGGGATGCCGATGTGGCCGCCGACCGCGTGGGTCCACCCGACCGACAGCGGCGGCTCCGGCATCGCCGCCCGAAGGACCGACCGCGTGTTCCGCCAGTCGCCCGTCGCGGTCGGCCAGCCCGCGGTGCCGGGGTTGCGCGTCGGGTCGACCGAGCAGGTGCGGTCGACCCCCGCGTCGCCGAGCGAACAGCCGGCGACCAGTGCCGCGGCGCTCGCCCCGGTCGCGAGGTACGCCCGCCGGTTCATTCGAACCACACCACCCGTCCGGACCGCAGCGTCGCGACCATCGACTCGCCCGCCACCGCCGGGCCGGCGGGCGCCGCGTTCCCCTCGCGGTCGTCACCCCAGAAGTACGACGAGTCCGCGCGGTTGCCGAGCTGTCCCCAGACGCGCTCGCCCGTCTCGGCGTCCAGCGCGCCCAGGCCGACGTACACCCGGTCGCCGGCGACGACCGACGCGTCCTGTCGCGGCACCCGGTCCGTCCCCCGATCGGCGTACGTGTTGACGTAGCGCCACCGCTCGGCACCCGTCGCGGCGTCCAGCGCGTAGACGTTCTTCGCGCTCACGTAGACGCTCCCGTCGCCGACGGCCGGCCGGCTCGGCCGGTCGAAGCCGGTCGCGAAGCGCCACTCGCGGGTCCCCTCGCTCGCGTCGACCGCGTGGACCGCACCCCCCAGCGAGACGTAGACGACGCCGTCGGCGACCGTCGGCGCGGCGAGCGGGTCCGCCGTCTCCGCCGTGTAGCGCCACCGTTCGCCCCCCGAGGAGAGGTCGAGCGCCACCAGTTCGGCCGTCCGCTCGCTGTAGACGTTCTCGGCCCGCCCGTCGACGAGGAGATACGCCGTCTCGCCGTCGACGGCCGGCGCCACCGGGATCGGCCGCCCGCCCTTCGTGAGCCTGGCCGCCGCCGACACCAGCGACCGGCTGGCGCACCGCCCGGCACGATCCGGGTGGACCGCCGCGAGCCGGCCGGCGTCGGTGCCGACGTACACGCGGTCGCCGGCGACCACGGGCGTACCCGGGACCCCGCCGAGGTCGACGCGCCAGCGCTGCTCGCCAGTCTCGGCGTCGTAGGCGGTCAGCGACTCGTCGCGGGCACCGACGACGACGGTGTCGCCGACCGCGACCGGCGGCCCGGTCACGCCCGAGGGAACCGCCACCGACCAGACCGGGTCGTCCCTGTCGGGGTCGAGCGCGTACACCCCGCCGGGCGGGTCGTCGACCCACTCGCTCCCCGTCCCCTTCGCGACGAACACCCGCCCGTCCGCGACGACCGGCGCGGTCGCGGGCGAGTGGCGCGTGTCCTCCCCGTCGGTCACCGGCCCGAGACCCAGCGTCGTCGCCGAGGGATCCGCCGGCGGCCGCTCCTCGGCGTCGACCCGACCACGGTGGCGGGGACCGCCCCCGGCCTGTCGCCAGCCGGTCGCCGCGTCGTCCTCGGAGGCGGTACGGTCCCCGCCCGTGGGCGAACATCCCCCCGAACAGCCCGCCAGCGACCCCACCGCCGCGGTCCCGAGTCCGGCCAGGATCGTTCTCCGTCGCACTTTGTCCGATCGTTGACGGGTCGCAGTAAATCCCTTGTGTTCCGACGGCTCCCGTCGGCGGTGGCCCCGTCAGTCCGGCTCGGTCGTCGCGTAATGTGGCCCGACCGGTCCGTGTTCCGGACAGGTGCCCGCGATCGGCGTCGCGTTGAGACAGCACTGCCGGCTGTTCGTGGCGGCGAGGTCTGTCTGGAGTTCTTCGCCGCAGAGGAGACAGTACTCCGGTTCGTCTGTCACTGAACAGTGTCCGGGCCACTGCGAGAAAAGGTCAGGGGTCGCGAACGGCGTCGGAGCGACCCGATCAGAACGTGAAGTGGGTCCTCAGTCGTCGGCGGACGCCGCGGCGTCGCGGCTCGTCAGGTCGACGGGGTCGGCGTCGACCTCCAGTTCGTCGAGGGCGACCTGGGCGGCGCGCTTGCCGGAGACGAGCATGGCGCCGAACGTCGGGCCCATGCGCGGCAGACCGTAGGTCGTCGCGGTGGCCATGCCGGTGACGACGAGCCCGTCGTGGGCGAGGCCGGTGTGCTCGACGACCGCGTCTTCGCTCTCGCCGACCCACATCGAGTCGTGGCCGGGGGAGTCGTGGCCGGGGGCGCCGTAGGTGTCGTCGCCGGTCTGGTCCATCCCGCTGTTCTCCTCGCCGATACCCGGCGCGTTCAGCACGCCGCGCTCGTCGAGCTTCTTGACGGCCATCGCGTCGTGGCCGGTGGCGTCGATGACCAGATCCGCCTCGACGGCGATCGGGTCGACGCAGGTGATCTCGCGCGGGAGCGCGTGGACCGGCGTCCAGTTCATGACGATACCGCCGACGCGGTGGTCCTCGCGGATGACGATGTCGGTGAACTCCGTCATGTTCTGCATCTTCGCGCCCGCGTCGCAGGCGGCCTTGATGAGGCCGGAACAGGCCTCGGGGCCGTTGGCGACGTACAGCCCCTCCGAATCCTTGGACTGCTTGTGGTCGACGTCGAGTTCGTCGAGGACCTGCTGGGCCGGGTCGCGCACGGTGACCTTGTTCATCAGGAAGCCACCGAGCCAGAAGCCGCCGCCGAGGTAGTTGTTCTTCTCGACGACCATCACCTGGACGCCCCGCTCGGACAGCTCTTTGGCCGCCATCAGGCCCGAGGGGCCGCCGCCGACGACGATCACGTCGCTGTCGGAGAAGTCCATGAACTCCTCGGTCCACTCCTGGCCGATCGCTCGCGTGACTTCCGCCTCGCCCACGTCGCTGAACTTGTCGAAGCCTTCCTGGCTCATATTAACCAGTGTTACCAGTCAGTGGTAAAACGACTTTCGGTATCCCTCGGCCGTAGAACCCGACGGTCGACCGCACGCGCTCGCCGCTCCGGCGGCCGCCCGAGATGGCCGTTTTACAACGCGCTTATACGGCGGCCGGGGCAAGCGGGCCCATGTCACTGCGGTTGCCCAGCGAGATCGTGGTCGAGCGGTTCCTCCCGACCGCGCGGGCGATGCTGGCGACGTCGTTGCACGACCGCGGGTTCACCCAGAAGGAGATCGCCGACCGCCTCGGGTTGACCCAGGCGGCGGTGAGCAAGTACCTCCGGGGCGACGTGAGCGTCGAGGACCGCTTCGCCGAGGACAAGCGGATGGTCACGACCGTCGAGGCTATCGCCGAGGGGTTCGCCGACGGCTCGATGGACGGCTACGAGGCGCTCTCGGAACTGCTCGACCTCGTTCGCGTCTTCGAGGACCGCGGTCCCATCTGCGCCGTCCACGAGGAGGAGATGCCCGCGCTGGAGGGGATGGGATGTGACCTGTGTGTCCGCGGAACCGACGACGCCGTCCTCGCCGAGCGCGAGGCGCTGGCCGCCGTCCGGCGGGCCGCCCGTCGGATCGCCACCGAACCGGGGATGGCCGAGCACGTCCCCAACGTCGGCACGAACGTCGGGACGGCGGTCCCCGACGCCGCCGACGCGACCGACGTGGCCGCCGTCCCCGGGCGCCTCCAGGCGGTCAACGGCAGGGTCGTGCTCCCCGCTGACCCGGAGTTCGGCGCCTCCCAGCGCGTCGCCGAGACGATCCGCGCCGCGACGGCCGTCGACCCCGACGTACGGGGCGCGCTCAATCTCGCGACCTCCGAGGCGCTGCTCGACGCCGCCCGCGAGCGCGGGATCGACCCCTTCGAGTTCGGCGCCGACTACGAGGGGCGCGACGAGCGTCTGCGCGAGGGGTTCCGCGAGCGCGGCGGCGTCCCTCGGGTCGCCTATCACGAGGGAGCCTTCGGCATCGAACCCGTCGCGTACGTCTTCGGCGAGACGGCGACCGAAGCGGCCGCCCTCGCCGTCGACCTCGCCGAGGCCGCGCGGACCGAGTGAGGGGGCGGCCGTCCCCCCGACCGGTAGTATTTATGGGTGACAGCCGAACGATACGACGATGGGTCTCCGCCGCTCGACAGCGACCGTCCTCCTCGCAGCGCTCCTCGTCTTCGCCGGGTGCTCGACGCTCCTCGGTGGCGGGTCGACGCCCGCGCCGACCGACGACGGAACGACGCCCGCGAACGGGCCGGCATCGCCGACCGCGACGCCCGCGACCGCACCGACGCCGACTGCCACACCGACGCCGAGCCCGTCGCCAACGCCGACGGTATCGCCGTCACCGACTGCGACGGCCACGCCGACACCGACCCCCACCTCGACGCCGACCGCCACTCCGACCCCCGCGCCGACACCGACCCCCACCTCGACGCCACCGGCGAGCAGCGAGCCAGCGGGCGTCGGTGAGAGCGATCGGGTGGTCGTCAGCGGTGGGGAGCTTCCGGTGAACGCGACCGAGGTGTACCAGCGGGTCGAGCGACTGATGGGTGTCGACGCGCCGGCGCCGACCGTCCGGGTGAGCGACGACGGGCCGATCGACTTCTCCTCACGGGAACTCACTCCGACCACCGAGGCGCTTGGCTACCGCAGCGGCGACGGGGCGGTCTCGCAGTGCGGTCAGTTCTATCCCGCCTTCGCGAGTACCGACACCGTTACCGTCGCGCCCGGCGACCTCTCGGCCGACGCGGTCGAACTCGTCCTCGCCCACGAGTTCGTCCACATCGTCCAGGACGCCGTCGCAGGGTTCGACCGGGTCGGCGAGGTCGAACGGTACGCCGTCGACCACGCGCTCTCGGAGGGCAGCGCCGTCTACGTCGCCGACCGCTACGCCGATCGCTACGACAAGCGCTGGAACGGGACGACGCCGCTGGGCATCCGCGAGTGCATCTACGACCGCATCGACGACGGCACTCGCGGGCTCGCCGGCCGCTACTACTTCGGCGGGCTGCACTTCGAGCAGCGGCTCGACACGCCGGCGAACCTCTCGGCGGTGTACCGGGCGCCGCCCCGAACGACCGAACAGGTGATCCACGGGCTCGCTCCCGGGACCGAACCGGTCGCGAACCTCTCGGTGTCGGTCCGACAGCGCGGTCGCTGGATCGGTGACGCTCGCGAGCGGGCGGGCGAACTCCGACTCCGGTCGTGGCTCTACACCGGGCTCCAGGCCGATCGCGTCGAGACCGCCGCGACCGGGTGGGGCGCCGACGAGCTCCTCACCTTCCAGCGCGGCGACGAGACGAGCGTCGCCTGGGTCCTGCGCGCGGACTCCGAGAGCGACGCCGACGAACTCGCCGCGGCAGCCGCCGATCTGGGGACGACGCTGGAGTCGCGCGACGCGACGAGCGTCGAAACGGCCCGCGTCGGCGACGAGACCGTCGTCGTCTTCGCCGGCACCGAGTCGTTCGCGGCGGGCGGGGAGGCCACCGGCTCCGACGGCGACGTGACGGTCACCGTCCCGTAGCCGAAACTGTAGCTCCGACAGTATTTTCACACCACAATCCTATCCGGCGATATGGCTACCCGACGACCCCTTCCGACGCTGCTGTGCGCGTGTCTCCTCGTCCTCGCCGGGTGCGGAGCGCCCTTCGGCGCGAGTACGACGCCGGACTCGACATCGGCCCCGACGGACGTGGGGCCGGGAGCGACACCGACCGCGACCGAGTCGGAGCCCGGAGTGTCGCCGACCGCCTCCTCCGGGGACGGGGAGCCGTCGCCGACCGGAACCGAAGTCGAATCGAGCGAGCCCGGCGGCGTGGGCGAGAGCGAGCGCGTGACCGTCACCGGCGGCGACCTGCCGGTCAACGCCACGGTCGTCTTCCGGCGCGTCGAGCGGCTGCTCGGCATCGACAAACAGCCCCCCGAGGTCGTCGTCACCGACGAGGGGGCGTACGATTTCGATACGATCGAGCCGTCACTGGCCCAGCGCGCGCTCGGTTACGAGTCCGGTCGTGGGTCGGAATCCGGCTGCGTGGGGACGTTCTTCCCCGCGTCCGGGGGCGCCGACCGCGTGACGATCACGCTCGGAAACCTCTCGGCGGAGACGGTCGAGCTGATCCTCGTCCACGAGTACGTCCACTCGTTCCAGTGGGAGATAGCGGAGTTCGAAGCGGCCGCCTTCGACGGCAGGATCGTCGGCGGGATCGAGGAGGGCGTCCCCGTCTACGTCACCGAACAGTACGCCCAGCGCTACGAGAAGCGCTGGAACGGACGCACGCCGCTGGAGATGCGCGAGTGTCTCTACGACCACGCCGGCGAGGCGTTCCGTCCACTGGCGGCCGAGTCACTGTTCGCCGCCCGGTACGTCGAGGGCCGGATCGACTCGCCGGCGAACGTCTCGGCCGTGTACCGACCGCCGCCACGAACGGCCGAGCAGGTTCTCCACGGGCTCGCGCCGGACGCCGAACCGCCGCGAAGCCTCGACGTGAGCGTCGACGGCGCCGACGCGCCCGACGTGGAACGGGCGGGCGAGATCCGACTGCGCGCCTGGCTGCGGACCGGCCTGTCCGCGGACCGTGCCGCGACCGCGGCGGCCGGCTGGGGAACGGACAGGATCGTCCGGTTCGGGATCGGCGTCGAACCGCGCGTCGCCTGGGTCCTGCGCATGGACTCGACCACCGAGGCCGACGAACTCGCCGCCGCCGTCGACGACCTCGAAACGGACCTCGAATCGCGAAACGCGACCAGCCTCCGGTCGACACGGATCGGCGAAGAGACGGTCGTCGTCTTCGGTGGCCCCGACTCGTTCGTCGCGAACGCGACCGCCAGCGGGACCGAGAGGAACGTCACCGTCGCTGCGCCGTAGTCCGGTCCCGACCCGGCTCGGTCGACCCGGTTCGGCCGATCCGTCGCCGGCCCGACCCCCGCCGCCGCGCTTTTGTCCGCCACACACCAAGCCGTCGCATGACGCGGCAGGAGACCGACCGCGCTGTCAGCGGCCATCGCGGCGAGGGTCGCGCCGGCGCGTCGGGAGGTGAGTCCGGTGGCTGAGTCGACGGTCGTCCTCGACGGCGAGTCGCTGACCCCGGAGGACGTGGTCGCGGTCGCCCGCGGCGGTGCCGAGGTCGCCGTCGCCGACGACGCCCGCGAGGCCGTCCGCGCCGCCCGCGAGCGTGTGGCAGACGTGGTCGAGAGCGACGAGGCCGTCTACGGCGTGAACACGGGCTTCGGCGAACTCGTCGACGAGCGAATCCCCCGCCAAGAGGTCGCACAGCTCCAGACCAACCTCCTGCGGAGCCACAGCGCCGGCAGCGGCGACCCCCTTCCCACGGAAGCGGTCCGCGCGATGCTGCTCGCCCGGGTCAACGCCCTCCTCGCCGGGTACTCGGGCGTCCGCGAGGTCGTCGTCGACCACTTGGTGACGATGCTGAACGAGGGCGTCCACCCAGTCGTCCCGCGAACCGGGAGCCTCGGCGCCAGCGGCGACCTCGCGCCGCTGGCGCACGCGAGTCTCGTCCTGATCGGCGAAGGGGCGGCCCGGGTCGACGGGAACGCCGACGACGTCCGGACCGCGGACGGCGGTGAGCGTCTCGACGGCGAGGCGGCGCTGGCCCTCGCGGGGCTGGAGCCGCTGACGCTGGGGGCCAAGGAGGGGCTGGCGCTCGTCAACGGCACCCAGCTGACGGTCGGACTCGGTGCCCTGCTAGTCGTCGACACCGAACGGCTGGTCCGGGCCGCGGACGCGGCGGGCGCGCTGACCACGGAGGTGACGCTGAGTTCGACGGTGCCGAGCCACCCGGCGATCCAGGCGGTTCGCCCTCACGAGGGCCAGGCCGCGAGTGCGGCGAACCTCCGGCGGCTGACCGCCGGCTCGGAGATCGTCGACTCCCACCGCAACTGCGACCGCGTCCAGGACGCCTACTCGACGCGCTGTCTCCCGCAGGTCCACGGCGCCGTCCGCGACGCCCTCGGCCACCTCCGGGGGGCGGTCGAGACGGAACTCAACAGCGCCACCGACAACCCACTCGTCTTCCGTCGCGATTCGATCGCCGGTCGGACCGACGACGGGGCCACGGCCGGGGCCGCCCGCGCCAGCGGCACCGACCACGCCGCGGTCCTCTCGGGTGGGAACTTCCACGGCGCGCCACTGGCCCACCGCCTGGACTACCTCACCGCGGCCCTGACGGACCTGGCCGCCATCAGCGAGCGTCGGGTCGACCGTCTGCTCAACCCCAACACCCAGGAACCACACCTTCCGCCCTTCCTCACGAGCCGACCCGGCGTCCGGTCGGGCTACATGATCGCCCAGTACACCGCGGCCGCGCTCGTCGACGAGTGCCGCGCCGCGGGCCGCCCCGCGACGGACAACACGCCCGTCAGCGGCAACCAGGAAGACCACGTCAGCATGAGCGCCACCGCCGCGTGGGGCGCCCGAGAGACCGCCGACCGCGTCGCCCGGGTCCTCGGGATCGAACTCTGTTGCGCCGCTCAGGCCGCGGAGTTCGTCGACGACGACCTCGCCCCCGGACGCGGCAGCGGCGCCGCCTACGAGGCCGTCCGCGAGCGCGTTCCTCCCCTCGAAGACGACCGCCCGCTCGCCGAGGAGATGGCCACCGTCGCCGACCTCGTTCGGTCGGGTACGCTCGAAGACCGGGTGAACGAAGGACTAGACGAACCGCTGGCCTGAGCGTTCGCCACCGTCGGTCGCGGACGGACGCGGACGGCGGCCTCACGTCCCGTTCTCGTCGTCGCCACCTTCACGGATCGCCCGCTCGGCGACCGAAAGCGCCTCGTCGGCGTCGAACGCGGCGAGGACCGATTCGAGCCGCCCGCGGTCGGCGTCGGCCAGGTCGCGGGCGTGGTCGGTGATCGCCGGGACCGCGCGGACGACGTTGTCGACGATCGGCACGTCGGCGGCGCGGGCCGACCGAGACATCGGGTTGAGGTCGATCACGATCTCGACTTTTCCCAGCTCGCCCAGCGCCTCGGCGCGGTCGCCGTCCTCAAGCGGGACGAGGACCACGTCGGCGTCGCCGATGCCGTCGGCGTCGACCTTCGCCCGCTCGTGGTCCAGTCCCGGAATGGTCCCGTCGGCAGTGAGGCCCTTCACCTCGCCGGCGCCGTGCTCGCGGAGGTGGTCGGCGATCCGCTCCATGCGCTCGTCGGTGCGGTTGAAGAGGTTCACCTCAATATCGGATCCGGTCGCCTCGGCCAGGTCGACGACCTCGCCGGGGACCAAGGCGGCGACGTTGCCGTTGACCGAGAGGACGGGGTGGTCGGCCAGGAGGAGGTGGGCGGCGGCGGCTCGTTCGGCGGCGTCGGCCGAGGGGAGCGTCCGCTCGCCGAGCAGGTAATCGAAGGCCTCGCCGCGGCCCTGGGCGACGAGCCCCTGGCGGGAGGTGATACCGGCCTCGACGCCCGCCTCGATACGGTGGCGGGTGAGCAGCGACTCGTAGCGCGGGTGGCTCTCGGGGATGTCGACGTCACCGTCGGCGTCGGTCATACCGGTTGCTCGCGGGCGAGCGCCGAAAAGCCGACGTTTCCGGGTGGGTCCGAGCACCGTCCGTCCGAGACGCCGGCGGGGCGGCCGTTCACTCCGCGTCGATCCGGTGGCCGGCGGCGGGACCGCACTCCTCGAAGAGGGCGGCGAGGAGCTTGCGCTGTGCGGCTCGGAGGTGCTGGGAGAACGTCGACGGCGAGATCGAGAGAGCGTCGGCGACTTCGGCACCGGTCGTCTCTCGAGGCCGCTGGAAGTAGCCGACCCGGTAGGCGGTCACCAGCACTTCCAGCTGTCGGTCCGTGAGTTCTCTGGCGAGTACGTCCTGGACCCGATGGCGGAGGAAGAGCGGCCCCTCCCGAGGACGGTCGCGTTTGGCGACCAGGTCGACCGACGGGTGCGCGTCGTCGAGCGCGTCGACGACGGTCCCCGCGTCGCGTGACGGGAGAACTTCGGCGACGACGCGGCCGTCGCCGTCCTCGGCCCAGAGGTCCCGGAGGAACGCCCCTTCGTCGGCCAGCGTCGTCGCGACACAAGTCGTGTGGTCTTCGACGTGACAGACGACGACACCGTTGTCGGTGTGGCGGTCGACCAGCCGCTCCTCGACGGGTTCGGCGTCGGTGATCCGCTCGACGGTGGCGGGAGCGGCGTCGCGGACCTCGAAGAACTCCAGATACTCGCCGTCCGACCGCGGCAGGAGTTCCCGGAGTATCCACCGGCAGGAACCGCGTTCCGAGCCGCTGACGAACGGGTAGTCGGAACTGGTCACCCGGAACTCGAGCTCGGTCGGTCGGTCGGCGGGTGGGGCCATCTTATCGGGGACCCCACGGGTATAGCGGCAAGTACCTTGTGCCGCTGGACGCGAGCGGGGACACCGGAGGCGAACCCCAGCGTCGCCGGTTACCGCGCATACTGGTTCGAACCCCCGGCGTCGATACGGGGGTGGTCTGTCTCGTCTATCGCCGACGCGGCGGTCGCGCTCAGCTCCGCCGAGAGCGCGAACAGCGCTCGTTCGTGTGCGGCCTTCGAGCGGTGGACCGCCGTCGGTGTGACCCCGATGCGGTCGTACTCGTCGACCGGACCGGTATCCGCGTCGCGCTCCTCGTCGAACTCCTGTCGGAGGAGCGCGAACAGCGCGTGCAGGTAGAGTGATTCGCGTTTTCGCATGCGTGGGTGGTGACGGGGGCCCGCTCCGGACGGGAGCGGGCGGGTGGGGTGGAAAGCGCGAAGCCGGGGTTGGAGAGGTGGGACCGATACGATGCGCATCGTCGGCCCGGACGAACCCTTGGATGCCACGGTCGAAAAACGAATACCCGAATACTACGGTCCGCCGCTGGCGGGCGGTAGGGAGTGTCACTCCGGCAGCGTCCGGTCGTTCGGTGGCGCGACTACGGTGGCTCCGGTCGGGTCGATCTGACAGCTCGTCGGGTCGTAGCCGGCGTCGCTGAGGCCGGTGTCGAGCGCGACGACCGTCTGCCCCAGCATCCCCATCGTCGCCTCACCGCCGGCCTCGGCCACGTCGGTCACGACCTCGTACACCCGGTCGGTGACCAGACCCGCCTCGCGGGAGAACTGTCGGGACGACGCCAGGAGCCGTTCCAGCGTCGGCTCCTGGACGAGCCGCGACAGCGCCCGCTCGCCGGCCGCAGAGATGGCCTCGGTGTCGCCGCCGATCACCTCGCTCGTCGATAGCTCGCCGAACGTCTGGAACTCCACGCGCGAGCGGGCCGGCACCGCGTCCATCTTGTTGTGCTGTGGGCTCCCCGGCTCCAGCCGTATCGGGACGCCGCCGTGCAGTTGTCCGACTACGTCGCCCAGGCCGGTGCCGGCCTGGACCTCGGCGCCGTGGGCGATCGTCGCGAGTTCGTACGTCGAGAGTCGCCGGTCGAGTAGCTCGTTCGTCGCCAGCGCCGCCCCCAGCGCCGTCGCGCCGGAGACGCCGAAGCCCGAGCCGACCGGCAGGTCCGTCACCGCGTCGACCGCGACGGTCGCCTCCAGGGCGTCGAGCACGCGTCCGACCGCCTCGATCTCGACGACCGCGTCGTTCAGCGTCACCGCGACCGTCTCGGCGGGCCGGACCGTCACGGTCACGCCCTCCGAGAGCGCCAGCCCCGCACCGCGCGACCCCGCTTTCGTCGGGTCCTCGGCCCTGTCGACGGTGAAAAAGCCCGTCACGTGGCCGGGAACGAACGCTCGTGCCACCGCTGTCATACTCGCTCGTCGGCACGGCGCCTGTAATCAGTTTCGTCCTCCGAGCGCTCCGGTCTCCGAGCGGCCCCGGCGCTCACGCCCGCTCGCGCTCCGTCGAGCGGTCGCCCTCGGACACCCCGAGGAACGTCTCGGCGTCGTCGACGGATTCGGTCTCCAGCAGGCGCTCGACGCGGGCTTCGAACTCCTCGTCGCCGAGTTCGCCGCGAGCGTAGCGATCCCGGAGTTCCGCCAGCGCCGCGTCGGCCTCGTCACTGCGGCCGCGGTCACGATGTCCGCCTTCCCGCTCGCGACCGCGGTCGGCCTCGCGTTCGGACTCGTAGTACTTCGCCAGCGCGATCGCGAGCGGCATGCCGCCGCCGAAGCCGACCGGAAACGCAACCCAGAAGTAGTCGACGCCGAGGAACATGAGCGCGAACGCCACCCCGAGCGTCAGGAAAGTGACGGCTCCCGTCGCGACGCCGACGAGCGGGCTCTCCTCCTCGTCGTCGGGGTCGACGACGTCGGTCGCGTCGCGTGCCATATCGGATCGATGTCGGCCCGGCATTTGTATCTACCTTCCCCGGCTCCGCAGACGCCGGTGTGTCGGCTCGACGGTCGCGACCCACAGAATTATTGTATCCGCTGTCAGACATCGTCTCGAGTATGCCGTCAGTCAGTGCGCGGCTCCCGACCGACGAGAAGGAGGAACTGGACGCGGTCGCCGAACTGCTAGACGAGGACCGTAGCACGACGATCCGCAAGGCCCTGCGCGAGGGGCTGGCCGAGTTGCGCGTTCGCCGCGCGGTCGAGCGCTACCAGACGGGCGACGCCTCCGTCGCGGAGGCCGCCCGGATCGCCGGCGTCTCGCTGGGCGAGTGGCTGGAGATCGCCCACGAGCGCAACCTCACCACCCAGCTGGCCGCCGAGGACTTGAGCGACGACGCTTACACCGCCCAGGAGCTCTGATGGGACGCATCTACGTCGGGCCGACGAGTCTCTACGCGCTCGGTCAGGTGGGTGAGCTCGACCTGCTGGAGAGTCTCGACGGTCGACTGGTCGTCCCGAGGGTCGTCGAGCGGCAGGTGACGACCGAGCCCGCCCGGAGCGCGCTGGAGTCGTTTCTCGACGAGACGGACGTGTCGACGGCCGTCCCCGACGCCGCCCACGAGCAAGCCGTGGAAGTCGTCGGTATCGACGAGGGCACCCACGAGGCGGCGATGCTCGCCGGCGTCGTCGCCCACGTCGACCCGAACGACCGCTACGCCGTCGCCGTCGTCTCCGAGGACCGCCGCGTCCGTCGCCTCGCCGAGGGCCTGGGCGGCGCGGTCACGAGCAGTTTCGGCGTCGTCGCCCGCGCGGCCGCCGAGGACAAGTACCTCTCTCGCTCGCAGGCCCGGCGGATCGTCCGCCGCATCGACGCCAACGGCATCCAGATGACGGGCGAGATGCGGTCGCAGGCGGTCGGTGCGGTCGGGGAGTAGCTGTCGAGGGTCCGCGAGCGAAGCGAGCGGTTCACGGAGCCGAACGCAGTGAGGTCCCGCTTTTTCGCCCACGTTTTTGCCGGGTGGGTTCCCGCAGCGACTGGAAGGAGCGAGGAAAGCCACCCGGGAAAAAGGTGGCAGCATGATGGGCGAGATGCGGTCGCAGGCGGTCGGTGCGGTCGGGGAGTAACTGGAGACAGAGCATCCGCGAGCGGAGCGAGCGGCTCGCGGGACCGAACGGAGTGAGGTCCCGCTTTTTCACCCATGTTTTTGCCGCGGGGTTCCCGCAGGGAGCGAAGCGACCGAGGAAACCCCCGCTGGAAAAAGATGGGCGCAGATGCGGTCGCAGGCGGTCGGTGCGGTCGGGGAGTAGTCTACGCGAGCGACACGAACGACCTGCGGGGTCACGGGCGTTCCCGCGGCCGACGCGTGGCTCGCGCGGTCGTCCGGGTGGTTCCACGGGTCGATCCCTGCATAGTTTGGCACGAGGTACAATACCACAGGGCCCGAACTGCCGGACGTATGTCACCGACCACACCTGGTGGGGCCGTGTTGCAGGCCACGCAGTCCGAGGTGTTTCAGGAGATAAACAACGACGTGTTGCTGTCCTCGTCGCTGTGGGCGAACATCGCGCTGGCAGGGCTGTCGATACTGCTGTTCGTCTATATGGGGCGCAACGTCGAGGAGCCGCGGGCGAAACTCGTGTGGGGTGCGACGTTGCTGATCCCGCTGGTCTCGATATCGAGCTACACGGCGCTGGTCTCGGGGCTGACCGTCGGCTTCATCGAGATGCCTGCGGGCCACGCCCTGGCCGGCGAGGAGGTGTTGAGCCAGTGGGGCCGGTACCTGACGTGGGCGCTCTCGACGCCGATGATCCTGCTCGCGCTCGGGCTCCTCGCCGACGCCGACCTCGGGAGCCTGTTCACGGTCGTCGCGGCCGACATCGGGATGTGTATCACCGGACTGGCCGCCGCGCTGGTGACGTCGTCGTACGCGCTCCGCTGGGTGTTCTACGGGATCAGCTGCGCCTTCTTCGTCGTCGTCCTCTACGCGGTACTCGTCGAGTGGCCGCGGTCGGCGGCCGCCGCGGGTACCGGCGAGATATTCGGGACGCTGCGGGCCCTGACCGTCGTGCTGTGGCTGGGCTACCCGATCATCTGGGCCGTCGGCGTCGAGGGGCTCGCGCTCGTCGAGTCGGTCGGCCTCACCTCCTGGGGATACTCCCTGCTCGACATCGGTGCGAAGTACATCTTCGCGTTCCTCCTGTTGCGCTGGGTCGCCGCGAATCAGGACGTCGTCGCGGGCTCGGGGCTCACGACGGAGACCGAGAGCCGTGCCGCGCCGGCCGACGACTGACCGCACCGCGACCGTCTGACCGCCTCTCGTCTGCCTGCCGGTCACCGTCGGCCCCACCGGTCACTCTTCTTCGGCGGTCTCGTGGAACTCCCCGTCGTCGAGGACGGGGTCGTCGGCCAGGAACTCGACGCCGCGGGCGGTGGGTTCGACGCCGGTCTCGGCTTCGAACTCCGCCAGCAGGTCGCTCTCCCAGCCCATGCCGGCGACGGCGTCGAACGCACCGAAGATCTCGGTGAGCATCGGCGCCGGCGGCGCGTGGGCGAACGCGCGAAAGCGGAACCGGTGGACCATCGCGAATCGGTAGAGCATGTCCTGTCCGGCGAGGCCGTCCTCGCCCTCGTAGCGGGCGGTCTCGGTCGGGCGGTCGTCGCCGCCCGAGCCGTAGAGCACCGCCTCCGTGCAGGTCTCCGTCTCCGAGTCGAAGGTCCCGACGGCCGCCCGTTCCCACCGGTCGGCGCTCTCGACGAGCAGACCGGGCACGGGGTCGTCGGTCAGGGCGTAACAGTACTCGCCGACCCACGCCAGGTCCGCCGGCCGCTCGGCCCCCTCTCCGTCGACGAGGTCGCCGTGGACGCAGTCTCCGTCGTCTGGTGGGTCCATCGGGTGGCGGTCGTCGAACCAGCCCACCAGCGCCTCCCGGGCCCGCCCGTCCGCGCACTCGAACGTGTAGGCCGTCCACTCCACGGGCTGGCTTGGGGAGTGGCACTGAAAAACGTTGACGGCTGCGTGTTCGCGGCGACAGCCGTTGGTGGTTTCGGACCGCGGCGAGATCGAGCGGCGCTACGGAGAGAGGCGCTGGCGATCCTGCGAGACTCACTGTGTTCGTCTCGCTGGCTCCCAGGTTTGTCGCCGCTCACGGCTCACTTCGTTCGCCGTTCGCGTATCCGAGGTCGCTGCGCGACCTCGCCCCCTACGGCGACAAACGCTGGCGATCTCGCGGGAATGCCGTCACTTCGCTTCGCTCGTGACGGATTCTGCCTCGCTTCGCTCGGCAGAACGCCGGAAGACGTTCCTGCTCGTCGCGATGCTCCTGTGCGGGCTGCGACTTCCGAGCTCCCGCTCGACAGGGACGTTCTCGCCTACGGCGAGAGCCGTTGCCTGTCTCGCGGGAAGAGAACGGCCTCGCGGATGTTGCCCAGGCCGAGCATCGTCATGACGAGCCGCTCGCCACCGAGACCCCACCCGGCGTGGGGCGGCATGCCGTACTTGAACATCTTCGTGTAGTAGTCGAACTGCTCGGGGTCGAGGCCCTGCTGTTCGAACCCGTCGACGAGGTGGTCGTAGCGGTGTTCACGCTGGCCACCGGAGACCAGCTCCATCGTCGGGTGCATCATGTCGAAGCCCGTCGAGAGCTGCTCGTCGTCGTCGTGGTCCTTGATGTAGAACGGCTTGATCTCGGAGGGCCAGTCGGTGATGAAGTAGTGCTCGCCGACGTCCTGGCCGAGGGCGTGCTCGCCCTCGGTCGGGAGGTCGTCGCCCCAGACGAGTTGCTCGTCGAGCTCGCCGGTCGCGTTGATCCGCTCGATGGCTTCTTCGTAGGTGAGCCGCGGGAACTCGCCCTCCGGTGCCTCGAATTCGTCCTGGAGGCCGAGCGCTTCGAGTTCGTCCTGACAGTTCTCGGCGACGCCCTCGTAGGCGGCCTTGACGACCGTCTCGCAGGCGTCCATCGCCTCGGTGTGGTCGTAGAAGGCCGACTCGAAGTCGATCGAAGTCGCCTCGTTGAGGTGCCGCGGCGTGTTGTGTTCCTCGGCGCGGAAGATCGGACCGATCTCGAAGACGCGTTCGAGGCCGGAACCGACCATCAGCTGCTTGAACAGCTGCGGGCTCTGGTTCATGAACGCTTCCTGGCCGAAGTAGGTGATCGGGAACAGCTCCGTCCCACCCTCGGTGCCGGTGGCGACGATCTTCGGCGTGTTGATCTCCGTCGCGTCGAGGTTCCGGAACGCCTCGCGCACCGAACGGAGGACCTCCGCGCGGATGGCGAAGATGGCCTGGACCTCGTCCTTGCGCAGGTCGAGGGTGCGGTTGTCCAGTCGCGTCGAGAGGTCGGCGTCGACTTTCCCCGAGGGGTCCAAGGGGAGTTCGGGGTCGGCCTCGGCGACCACGTCGAGGCTGTCGGGCGTGACCTCGACGCCGGTCGGGGCGCGCGGTTCCTCTTCGACGTCGCCGGTGACGGCGACGACCGATTCGCGGTGGACGCCCAGGCCGGTCTCGACGAGGTCGTCGTCCATCTCGTCTTTCTCGAATTTGACCTGGATCTTCCCGGTCGTGTCCCGGAGGATGAGGAAGGCGATGCCACCGAGGTCGCGGATCTCGTGGACCCAGCCGGCGACCGTAACGGTCTCGCCCGGCTCGGCCGCGGCCGTGTAGGTGCGGTCGTCCATGTGCGTGGCTTCTGGGGGCCTCGACTTAAGGACAGTCCTTCCGGGTCAGCCCGTCTCACCCCACCGAAAAGCATACCGGTCGGTGGCGGCGTCGCACGCTCGAAACGATCGCGATGGGTTACGACTCGTCGCCGCCGTCGGTGAGGACCTCCGTGTCCTCACTCCCCGCTTCGTTGGCGAACTCCGGCAGCTCGTCGTCCGATTCGGTCTCGGGCTCGGCGGGCTCGCGGTCCCAGCCGCGCGCAGTGTATTCGTGGCACATGGTATCACACCATCTGGAGCGCAGGACCGGGCCCAGTTGAACCTTGTGGCGGCGCTAGCCGGTGTCGGTCGTCGGAAGCGAGCGAGCGGTGGCCGGTGAGCTACTCGGAGATGGTCGCCGCTTTGGCGTCTTTCGCGCCCTCGACGGTCTCGACGACTGCGTCGACGCCTTCGTCGTGGACCAGATCGCCGACGACGACGGTGTCGGCGTGGTCGGCCATGGTGTTGGCCGACTCGTAGTCGTGGATACCGCCGCCGTAGAACAGCGTCGCGTCGTCGAGCGCGTCGGCCGCGGCGGCGACGATCTCGGGGTCGCCGAACGTGCCGGAGTACTCGGCGTAGACGATCTCCTGGCCGAGCATCCGTTCGCCCACCTCGGCGTAGGCGGCCACGTCCGACGGATCGAGGTCGCAGTCGGACTGGGTGAGCGTCGCCGCGGCGGAGTCGGGGTTGAGCACGATGTAGCCCTCGGTGAACGTGCGCTCCCAGTCGATGTCGTCGTCGATGCGGACCCACTCCTTCTGGACGCCGGAGAGCCACGCGATGTCGCCGGCGTTGAGCACCGCGGGCACGAGGTAGCCGTCGACGCCGCCGCGGTAGACGACGTTGGCGGGGTTCGAGGGCTCGACGTACAGCGGCACGTCGTACTCGGCGCAGGCCTCGACCACGTCTGCCATCTTCTCCTCGGTGACGCCCGTCGTCCCGCCCACCTCGATGGCGTCCGTGCCACAGGTGACGACGTCGGCGTACGTCTCGCCGTCGACGAGATCCTTGTCCGGGTCGACCTTCAGGATGTGGTCCCAGTCGTCCCACGGCCTCTGCATACTCTCAGTCACCTCGCCGGACCGTAAAACGGCTTCGGATGGGAGTAGCCGAGAGCGTTTGCTATCTCAAATCACACTGTAGATCTGGTATTCCGTTCGAATCAGACGATATTCTCCAGAACGTCACCGAGGCGCGATTCGAGTTCCGACGCCTGAAGGATCTTGATCTCGTTGCCCGCCTGCTCGTCGAGTGACGCGGTTTTCTCATCTAAGTCCTGCGTGACGAGCAGTCCGTTCCAGCCAGTCCCGAAGTACTCTTCTGATGTAGATTTTCCGAAGACGAATTCGTCGTTGACACGGAGAAAAGCCAGGTACTCTGCGGTTTCCTTGATCCCTTCGCGAATCGTATCTGTCCGCCGGCTATTTTTCACCTCGGCGATGAGGTACTCGTTCCTGTTGGCGTCCTCGTCGATGACCTCCATCACGATCACGTCCGGTCGGCCGGTGTGGTTCTTGAAGCTACGGTCGGTGAAGTAACTGTTCGCGACGTTTCGTGCAACCGTCTGGACTTTCTCGGTCCGGGACAGCAGCCGCTCCTCTGCATCTGGAACGTCAGAGACGAACGACAGATCCCGATCCGCTGCGGAGTTGTCGTGATAGAGGACGATGTCTTTCTTACCCTCTAGCCTGGCGATCTCCTGTCTTCCCGTCGCGATCGTCTTGAACTGGAAGTCGCTGTCCTGAATGTCTTCGATAGTGGCGACGAACCGAAACAGGACGAATAGTTCGAAAAGCGCGTGGTCGTCGTCGGGAGTAATGGCTGTCCGGTCGAGGAGGTCGTGAAGTGCGTCCTCGTCCCCGGCGAAGAGTGACGCTCGATTACGGAGAAGTTCGGCTGCCTCTCGGTAGATCGCCTGTCGAGAGCCCTCCGCCGTCGTTAGCATCTGCTCGGTCGGTTCGTATACCTCCGGGCTTCGAATGCGTCGCACGTGGACGTTCCGTTCCACGACCCGCCTTAGTTCGTCTATCAGCGCTTCGCTCCCCTTCCACGTCTCGGTCACCCACTCGTACTCGCCACGGAGGTACTCTTCAGCCTCTACGACGGTCGTGTGGATCACCGAGAGCAGGTGTTTCAGCACGACGTTTTCGGAGATATCGTAGTCTTCGGACCGATTCGTACAGACGAACAGTGATGCGTCGCGAGGGCTCTCGGTATATCGCTTCTTTACCGTCGCACTCCAATCGACGTGGCCGTCTACGCCGCCTCTACGGGTCCGCGCTACCGTCTCCGTCTCGGTCCGTACGTTACGGAGTCGTTTCGGCAGCGCTCGGACGAAATCAAGGACTTCGTCTTGGAGAATAAAGTGCAGATCCAGAAGCAGTTCGTAGTCTTCGAAGCGCTGGTCGAGCGCGTCCGGTTTGATCGACCGGGCGACTGCTTGCTCGGGAAATGCACCGTGCATCGCGTACGCGAGGATATCCTGCGTGAGGCTGTTCAGGAGTGCTTCCCTATTCATTACTGAGGAAGGTCACTTGGAGCATATCTCTCGCAGCATCGTCGAGTTCTCGCTCGTCGACCTGATCGACGGAGGCGATCTGTTCGACGATCTGTTCACGCTTCGGGACTCCTTCGAGTTGCGGGAAGATGAAACTGATAATCGCCTGGGTCAGACGGTCCGTTAGGTGGATGTGTTCGTTTTGGCTCGTGTATTCGAGCATGTCTTTGACGATTGCTGGCCCGATAGCACGGTCGTCGATAGCGTGGTTCATCTTCCGCCAGATCCGCCCGATACTGATGAGTCGAGGCCGGTCTCGGTCTTCGACGTCCATCTCCCAGGAGTCCGCGTACTGATGCATCAGATCCTCGATATCACTGTCTGATTCCGGGATACTCGGCGCGCTGACTCGCACGAAAGCGAACCGTCGCATGAACGCGTAGCTCATCTCGTAGAGCGATGTCTTGTCGTACGTGTTCATCGTCGCGATCAACCGCCACGAGGGGGTAACGGGAAATCGGTCTCTGTTTTTAACCACTCGTTCGACCGTGCTGTCCGGCGTTTCTTCGTCTATCCACTCGATTCGCACACGGTTCTCTCGTTCGTATGGCAGCTCGACGGAGTCTTTCGAGAGAACAGAAAATAGCTGACCGAACGCCTTGTCGATATCTGCTCGGTTCAGTTCGTCGATGACTAGCCACTTGTTCTGAGCAGTGCCTTCCTGATCTCGGAAACAGCGGAGGAAGAGTCGCGGGTCGAACGACAGCTCTTCGCCGTTTCCTGTCGGAGCGTATCCCCCGATCGTATCGAACGTGCTCCATTCGGCAGTTGCCGTCGTGAATGTGTAACCATCGACTTCTGTAAAGTCCTGAACCTGCTCGCACACGGAGCGCGCCAACCGGCTTTTTCCGGTTCCCGGTGGGCCAGTGAAGATCACGTGCTTCCCCGAGTTCAGCGCGGCTTCGATCTGACTTTCCAAGCGTTCCGGGTTTTTGAAGAACAGATCTGAGGGGAGTTCGATATCGACAGGAGATAGAGTGAGTTTGTCTCCAAAGTCGGGACTCGTCGCAGAGTCGCTGTTGTCGGTTTTATTCCGACCTGCGTCTGTCCGCCGCGCTTCGATATATTTGTCGACGGACCCGAACTTCTCACGGATGGTGTCGTGACCGTCGTCGCCGTAGGAAACGAACGACTGCTGGATGTACGTCTTGGTCAGGCCGTCGAACCCGTGGAGTTCCTCGCTCGGAATGTCGAGCGGAAACGTCTCGGAGAAGTAAATGATGTAATCCCAGGGATCGTCGGATTCCTTTCCCTCACTTCCCCAGACACGGGTGTAGACTTCCCAGAGTTCCTGACGGAGTTCGGGATTCTCCTCTTTCGCGAGCACTCGGCCACCGTAGCTGTACTTCCGAACACCATCCTCGTCTTCAGCACCGGTATAGAACAAAATGTAATCGCCGGCGTCGAGATCGTCCCACGTGGAACTCGGATTTGGAATTCCCCAGATCGATACTGTTCCCTCGAGTCCATCTACACTCGTGTGTGGCTGATAGATCTCCTCACTGACCCCGTCTTTCACGGTTCGTTGGAGATTGGTCTTCGCCTTCTCGTTCGCGCAGGCAACTCTGAAAATACGAGACTGATCCGACATCGTGAGATGAGGGTAGTGTCTTGTTGCAGCATACTTAGAACTTCTTGAAATTGGTTCTCTCCGGTGAAATTCTTCGATTCGGCTCAAGCGGCACTTCGTGGCTGAACTGTGGATCGATGTGGTCCCAGTTCCCTCAGATCACCGACCTCTCCGAAACGGAGGCGGACCTGATCGAGGCGTTCGTGCCCGTCGCGGTCGACGAGGCCGGAGGGTTCGCTGAATTCCGGGAGACGGCGACGAAGACCAACTCGCTGGTCGACCGCCTGCGCGCGCTGACGCTCCCCCGGGTCGCCGATGTCGAGGAGGGGCTGGCGAGCTATCGCGAGACGATGGCCCGCGCGGAGGAACTGGAGGCGAAGATCGAACGCACCGACGACCTGATCGACGAGATCGTCTACGAACTGTACGGGCTGACCGACGAGGAGATCGCGATCGTCGAGGAGGCTGTGGGGGAGGAGGATCCGGTGTGACCGGCGGGGACGGTGTGCGCTGAACGCCTTCGGCGCGCTCGCTAACTGAAGCCACTACCGCACTCGACGGCAAGCGCTGAACGCCCTCGCCCCGCTCGCGGTCGCCGAGCGACTGAAGTGAACGCGAGCGTGCCTCGCCCGTTCAGTCCGCCAGGAACCGCACCCGCCCCGCACAGCACCGCAGACGGCCACGAACCTCCCCAGCCGATTGCGCTCCGCGCGCCTGCGGCGTGCGGTGCTCATCCCTCGCACGGCTACGTCGCGCGCATGAAAGCGCGCGACAGCGCGCGCCGACGTGGAGGGATCGTCGGATCTCCGCCGCCAGACCTAACTCGTCGCTGTCCAATCCACGGGTGATGCCAGAGGGTGCGCGACTGACGACGGTCGAGGCGGTGCGCGAGGAGGGTTCGTTCCTGTTCACGGCGACCAACTCCTTCGACATGGACGAGGAGATAATCGTGGTGCCCTGCGACGACGAGGTGGCGGCCGACGGCGGCGCGCCGGTCGACGACGAGGGCGGCGTCGCGGCGTGGATCAACCGCTGCACGCACGAGGCCCAGCGCTTCGACACCGGCCGCGGCGTCCCCATGCGCGACGGCGAGATCGTCTGCCCCAAACACGGGTCGATGTTCGACGCCTGCTCGGGCGACTGCGACAACGGGGAAGCGGAGGGGACGACACTCCCGGATGTGGAGGTGACCGTCGCGGACGGCGAGATTTTCCTCGGGGACGACGAGTACACGTTCGAACACGAGGGCGGCATCGACGACGGCGAGGGCGGGCCGAGTTCGACCAGTCACGTCGGGTTTTGAGGTGCGGTCGAGGACACTCACCGGACGCGAGCGAGTGAAACGAGCGAGTCGTCCGGCTTTTTTGGGCCAGATTTTTGGCCGAGTGGTTCCCGCAGGTCGCCTCCGGCGACCGAGGAAACCCGAGGCGAAAAAGGTGGTTCCTGACGCGTGTTCGGGCGAGTGCGACAACGGCGAAGCCGCCGGAACGACGCTACCCGACGTGGAGGTGGCCGTCGACGACGGCGACGTGTTCCTCGTCGACGAGGAGTACGAGTTCGAACACGAGGGGCAGATCGACGAGGGCGAGGGCGGGCCGAGTTCGACGAGTCACGTCGGCTTCTGAAGTGCGGCCGATGGTTCACGAGGTGCGGTCGAGGACAGCCACCGGGCGCGAGTGGGGCGGGTGACCCGTAGAAACGTGTGTGTTAGTCGCTCTCGGCCGGTTCGTCGGCGGGACTGGCGCTCTCGACGAGGTCGCGGTCGCCCTCCTCGGACCCGTCGTCGGGGTCGTCGTCCTCGCCGGGGTCGACCTCGGGCAGCTGGGCGATCCAGTCGCGGATCTGGCTGGCGCTGACGCCCTGGATCTCCGTGGCGAGGCGGTCGGGGTCGACCTCGCGGAGGTCGTTCGGTTCCTCGACCCCGGCCGTCTCCAGCCGTTCGGCGGTCGCCGGGCCGACGCCGTCCAGATCCTCGAGGTCGTCGACGGCCTGGCGGGCCTGGTACTCCTTGTAGTTGCAGATGGGACAGCCCAGTTCCCACGGGTCGTCGCCGCTGTGGACGACGAGTTCGGGCAGGTCGTGCTCCTCGCAGTAGTCGTCGGTGATCTTGATGTCGCCCCGTCGGGGCAGGGGCAGCGAGTAGTCGCAGTCGGGGTAACGGGTACAGCCGACGAGTCGCGAGCCCGAACGCAGCTGCTTGATCGCGAGGTTGCCCTCGTGTTCGTCGCCGCAGTCGGGACAGAGCCCGATGACCTCGTCCTCGGTGTCGTCGGCCTCGTCGGCCTTGCACTGGGGACAGCCGTGGACGAACGTGTCTCGGCCGGCGAGCATCTTCACGTGGTTCAGGCCGTGGTCCTCGCAGGTCTCTTCGAGGACGAGCGGCTCGCCGGTGCTCGGTAGCGGGAGCGTGTAGCGACACTCGGGGAAGCCGTCGCAGCCGACGAAGTACGACCCCTGGCGGCTCTGCCTGACGAGCAGGTCGTGGTCGCTCTCCGGACAGGGGCCGAGGCGGCGGTCGGCCTTCAGCGACTCCTGGAGGTGGTCGCCGATCTCTTCGCGGGAGTCGCGAAGCTCCTCGAACACCCTGTCGAGCATCTCCCTCGACTCCGCGGTCACGTCGTCGAGCGTCGCCTCGCCGTTGGCGATGGCGGACATGTCGGCCTCCAGCTGGGCGGTCATGTCCTCGCTGACGACCAGGTCGGCGAACTCCTCGGCGGCCTCGACGACCGCCTCCGCCAGTGACGTCGGCCGCGGCGGGTCCGACTCGATGTACCCGCGGTCGTAGAGCTTCTCGATGACGTTGTGGCGGGTGGCCTTCGTCCCGATGCCCATGTCCTCCATCTGCTGGATGAGCCGCGACTGGCCGTAGCGACGGGGCGGCTGGGTCTGTTTGGCTTCCAGTTCCACGTCGGTCACGTCGAGGGCGTCGCCCTCCTCGACCGCCGGGAGGAACGACTCGCTGGCCGAGGAGTAGGGGTAGACGTCGTGGTAGCCGGCTTCGAGCAGGCGCTTGCCGGTGGCTTTCAGCTGGCAGTCGCTGGCGGCGGCGACGACGCGCAGATGCTCCCACGTCGCGGCCTCGGCGACCGTCGCGAAAAAGCGGCGGACGACGAGTTCGTACACCTCCCACTCGTCCTCGTCGAGTTCGTCGCGGTCGGGCACCGCGCCGGTGGGGTGGATCGGCGGGTGGTCGGTCGTCTCGTCGTCGCCCTCGGTGGGTTCGATCTCGTCGCGTTCCAGCAGCGACTCGGCGTCGTCGCCGAACTCGTGGGTCATCGTGAACTCGTCGAGCAGCTCCTCGGGATCCAGGTCCTCGGGGTAGACCGTGTTGTCCGTCCGGGGGTAGGTGATGTAGCCCGTCGTGTACAGCTCCTCGGCGATGGACATCGCGCGCTGGGCCGAGTAGCCGAGCGAGCCCGCGGCGGAGATGAAGGCGGTCGTGTTGAACGGCGCGGGCGGGTTGTCCGTGCGGGTGCGCCGGCGGACCGACGTGACCTCGGCGCTCGTGGCCTCGCGCAACCGTTCGTGGGCGTCGTTCGCGTCGTCCTCGTCCCAGATACGCTCGGCCTCGCTGCCGTCGTCGTCGTAGAAGTACTGCGCCTCGAAGGTCTCGCCCTCTTTGGCGAGGTCGGTGAACAGTTCCCAGTAGTCCTCGGGGTCGAACGCCTGGATCTCCCGTTCGCGGTCGACGATGAGTTTCAGCGTCGGCGACTGCACCCGCCCGACGGAGATGAAGTCATGGCCGAGTTGCCGCGCGGAGAGCGAGAGGAACCGGGTGAGCGCGGCGCCCCAGACGAGGTCGATGACCTGGCGAGCCTCCCCCGCGGCGGCCAGGTCGAAGTCGATGTCGTCGGGCTCGTCGAATGCGCTTTTCACCTCGCGCTCGGTGATCGACGAGAAGCGCACCCGCTTGACGGGCGCGTCGGTCTCCTCGCGGATCAGCTCGTAGGCCTCCTTGCCGATGAGTTCCCCCTCGCGGTCGTAGTCGGTCGCGATCGTCGCCTCGTCGGCCTCGCGGGCGAGCTGGCGCAGCGTGCGGACGATGTTCTCCTGAGTGGGCGACTTGACGATGTCGGCGTCGATCAGCTCGACCGGCTCCACGTCGCGCCAGTCGCCGTACTCCTCGGGGAAGTCGACGCCGACGACGTGGCCCGACAGGCCGACGCAGGTCGTCAGCCCCCACTCGTAGACGTTGACGCCGTTGCGCTGGGTCGTCGTCGCCTCGCCGTTGCTCAGGATCTCCGCGATGCGTCGCGCGGCGTTGTTCTTCTCCGTGATTATCAGTTCCACCGGGCGCCACCTCCGGCTCCGCGGGCTGCGATCATGGGCGACGATAGGTGGGTCCTCGCCCTAAAGGTTTCGGGCGAAATCGGGCGACAGCGGGCGTGTGCGTGCGATCGAGCGCCCGCGGCCGAGAGCGCGTGTGTGCGTCTGCGAGCGGGTGCGTCGCGCGTGGGCACGTGCGGAGGACCCACTCTGGTGCCGTGTCAGTCGTCGCCGCGCTCGGGCACCGTGACCGACTCGTACGGTACGTCGGCGGGCGAGTCACGCGCGAACGACACGCTGTCGGCGCCGGTGTCGACCACCCAGGACCAGATGGTCGACCGAGGGTCGTCGCCTGCTTCGTCGAGTCTCCACGCGACGCCCGCCTCGGGGTCGCCGACGAGCGACCGCAGGTCCGCGGGACCGACCGAGCCCTCGCGCTCGGCGGCCCACGCCTCGACGGCGCGATACCGCGAGCAATCGGCGGGTGTCCGGTCGATCGACTGGTGGGCGAGCATCGCGGCCGACTCGAACTGGTTGGTCGCGACGAGGGCTCGGTCGCCGCCCGGCCACCGGGTCTCGACCCCACCGGGACTCGACGACCGCCACGTCGCCGTCTTCGTCCGCCACGAGGAAGTTCACGTTTCGCGCCTGCGGGACCGATTCGAGGTATTCGATCGCCCCAGCGACGGTCTCGCAGGTGTCGAGCACCGTCCGGACGGCCAGGGGCCACATCACGCCCGGCTCGTACTCGCCGGTCGGGACGCCGGCGAAGCCGACGGCGAGTCCCGCCTCGTTGACCCCGTCCAGCCGGCCGGCGAACCCGTGAGCGCAGCCGACGCTCGCCAGTTCGTTGGCCGGCTCCGTCCGGTACAGCTTCGAGTAGCGCCGGAACGAGGGGTAGAAGTCGTGATTGCGGGCGAACAGCGCGCTCCCCGTCCCGGTGTGCTCGCCGGGGACGCCGACGAGCGAACAGCCCGGGTCGGCGTCGGCCGCGAGCGCCACGGCCCTGACCCCCTCGCGCTCGACGTCTGCTTCGTCGGCGACGGCGTCGAGTTCGTCCAGGATTCCGGGCGCGTGCTCGGCGACGAGCGGTTCACACTCCCGAACGTACGCCCTGACCGCGGGCGACGGGTCCAGCGACTCCGGAGCCACGTCCGCCAGCGTCCGGTCGGAGTCGTCCACCTGGCCCGCGAACTGCACACCGAGACTCGCGGGCTCCCCCGTCAGCAGAAATTCGTCCATGCCGACATTTTTATTCGAGCGGATATAACGGCCGGGGATGTCGAGAGCGGGGCGATGGCCGTGCCCGCGAGGCCATGGTGCCGCGTGGTTGCCGCCGCGATGTGACAAGCGGACGACGGTCCGAGAGTGCGCGCTTCGAGCCTTCTCGAGGTCTTTTTGCCCGGATCCACAACGGAATTTGAACAACGCCTATGTGGCCGATCCGCGTCGACACGTCCATGCGTCGAACGGACGGGCCGCTCGCGGGACCGGTCTCGCGAGGGGGCCACGGGCGGTGGTCGGAGTGATAGCCGTGGACGCGTTGCGCCTGACGATGGCCGCGGCGGGGACCGCGCTGCTCGCCACCGCGGCTTCGGTGTACCGGAGCGACGGGACGCGAGCGTTACGGCCGTTCGCTGCGCTCGTCGGCGTCGTCGGGACGCTGGCGGTCGCCGACTCGCTGGCGGCCGGGGACCCGACCGGACTGTCGGTCGTGTGGCTCGTCGCCTATCTCGCTATCCCGGTCGCGTTCGGGTGGTTCGTCGTCGAGTACTACGGTCTCCCGCACCTGGCCTCCCGGGCCCGTCGCGTCGCGTTCGCGACGCCGGTGGCCCTGGGCGTCGCCGGCGGGACGGTGGCCATTCTGGCCCCCTCGACCGCGGGGGCGATGAACGGAGGTGGCATCACGGGGACGCCGCGCTTCCCCGCCGTCGTCGCGCTGGCGACGACCTTCGAGCAGGCCGGCCTCTACTTCGCGAGCGCGGTGATGCTCGGGGGCATCGCGCTGCTGGCGGTGACGGTCGCCCGGTACGAACACCTCGACAGGCGCCTGGCCGTCGCGTTGTCCTTTGTCCCCGCGTGGCCCTGGGTCGGGCACTTCCTCACGCCGGGGATGAGTGGGACGGTCCCCGCGGAGACGCTCGTGGGATTCACCACCGTCGGATACGTTCTCAGCGCCGGTGCCGCCGCCTTCGCGGTGACGCGGGGCGGCCTCGACGACGCAGCCCCTGCCGCGGGGACGCTCGGACCGCGGACGGTGCTCTCGGAACTCGACGAGCCGGTGTTCGTCGTCGACCGCCGGGGACGGGTCGTCCGTGCCAACGAGACGGCGGTCGAGACGTTCGGCGGCGGCTCCGAACCGGTCGGCGCTCGTCTCGCCGCCGTCGTCGGCGTCGACCGCGCGACCCTCGCCGAACCGGGAGCGGTGACCCTCGACGTCGACGGGCGGACTCGACGGTTCGAGGCGACCGTCTCGGCGGTGACCGATCGGTACGGTCGCTCTCCCGGCGAGGCCGTCGTGTTGCGTGACGTGACCGGCGAGCGGGTCCGCGGTCAGCGGCTGAGCGTGCTCAACCGCGTCGTCCGGCACAACCTCCGTAACGAGCTCTCGACGATCATCGGCCGGGCGTCGATCATCGCAGAACGCGACGGCGACCACACCGACATGGCGGAGTCGATCCTCGACACCGCCGACGACCTCGCCGATCTGGGCGACCGCGCTCACGAAGTCGAGGAGATGATGGCACGATCGCTAAACACTGACCCGTCGCTCGCCGTCGGGCCCGTCGCCGAGCGCGTCGTCGACGGCTACTGCGCGACGGACCCGACGGCGACGCTTTCGGTCGACGCCCCGGACTCGCTCACGGTCGCCGCCGACGAGACGCTTCTCTCGCAGGTCCTCGACAACCTCGTCGAGAACGCCGTCGAGCACAACGACGCGCCGACGCCGGTCGTCACCGTGAGTGCACGCGCCGTCCCCAACGAGCGCGCCGTTCGGATCTCCGTGGCGGACAACGGTGCCGGGCTCCCCGACCACGAGCGAGCGGCTATCGAGTCCGGCGAGGAGTCGCCGCTCGAACACGGCAGCGGACTCGGTCTCTGGGCAGTCAACTGGGGCGTGACTCGACTTGGCGGACGCCTCGCGTTCGACGACAGGGACCCGATCGGGACCGTCGTTACGGTCACGCTTCCGGCCGGCGCCGAAGCCGACACGGCTCCGACCGCGAGCGCCCCGGCGGACTGACCTCGGGGCTCGAACCCGCCTCGGTTCAGTCGCTGGCGTTGGGCTCGCCGCTGGGCCGGTCGACCGACGGGATCTGACAGGCCGGTTCGTGACTCGCGCGGACCGCACTCCCGGTCAAGATGAGGACGCTCGCGGCGAAGAAGAGCCCGCCGACCGGCGACGAGGGGTCCATGAAGGCCCAGTAGACGGGCGTGGCGGCCGCGCCGAAGAGGGCGCCGGCCGCGCCGTAGACCGCGGGGGCACAGCAACCGCAGGCGGTCGCGCCGGCGGTCGTGATGGTCCCGACGATCGCCTGCGGGGAGTCGAGGCTCCCGGCGGTCGTGAGCTGTCGCGCGGCCAGCGCGGCGTTACTCGCGACCAGCCCGCCGAGGATGGCCACCAGCAACAGCGACCCCAGCGAGACGTACCCCGACAGGGGGATCGCCGGGAAGTAAAACTCCAGCGCCGGCCAGTACACGAGCGGCGAGGCGACCTGGTAGGGGGTGACGAAGCCCTGGCCCACCATGTCGGCGGTCAGGTCGGGGTTGACCGAGAGCGTCCCCGCCGAAAAGAGGTAGAAGACGCCGAACAGCCCGAAGGTGACGACCGCGACGACCCCGGGGACCCGCGCGGTGAGTACCCCCGGGAACGACGGGCCGGCGTCGCGGTAGAAGACGTAAAGGACGGCGGCGGGCACGGCCGCGGCCAGCAGATAGCCCAGCGGGTTCGTCAGCCCCTCCTGGGGTAGTAGCGTCGGGTAGGCGATCCACGCCGCCAGCAGGAGCCCGAGGCCGACGTATCGGGGGCGCTCGGGCCACTTCCAGCGGACGACGACGAGACTGCCCAGCGCGACGACGATGGCTGAAACGGCGTTTATCGCGGGGAACAGCCGCGTCCAGTCCGGCGTCGCTGCCGGTGCGATCTGGACCTCGACGAGCCCGATCGTCCCCGCGATGACGAGTATCGCGCCGGCCGAGAGCAGGCCCGCGCCGAACCGGTCGCTGCGCTCGCCCTCGCGTACCGTGCGCCAGCCGGCGATCACGGCGGCGATCCCGAGGAGCGTGACCGCGCCGAGGAGCCAGTGGGGCGTCCCGGCGTGGGTCGTCCCCGCGTGGGCGACGACCGCGCCGAGGTCCCCCGACCCGTACCCCCCGACGGCGGCCGCCGCGAGCGCCTGTCCGATAGCCATTATCGATGCTCGGGACCGGACGACAAAGGACGTTCTGATACGCGCGTCGAAAGCGTCGGCCCCCGCGGGCCGAGCGGGACGGACACGTTTACGGTCGGGCGGTCCGGAGCGTGGACAGTGCCGTCGGAGAGCCGCGTCGACATGACGTCCGGGCCGGTGACCCCGCGACTCTTTAGCCTCGCCTGGCCGCTCGTCGCCGGCAACCTCCTCCAGACCGCGTACAATCTCGCGGACATGTTCTGGGTGGGCCGCGTCAGCGCCGAGGCCGTCGCCGCCGTCTCGCTGATGTTCCCGACCGCCTACCTCTTTATCTCCGTCGCGATGGGGCTGACCGCCGCCACCAACGCCGTCGTCTCCCAGCACATCGGCGCCGACGAGGAACGGCGCGCCCAGCGCACCGTCGCCCAGTCGGTCCTGCTGGCCGTCGCCGTCGCCGCGGTGTTGGCCGCCTTCGGCTTCCTCGTCCGCCGCCCGCTGGTCGCCCTGATCGGCGCCGAGGGGAGGGTCTTCGACGCCGCCGTCGCCTACATCGAGTTCGTCTTCCTCGCGATCCCCTTCACCTTCCTCTTTTTCGTCTTCCGCTCGTCGCTGCGGGCCGCCGGCGACACCCGGACGGCGATGTGGCTCGTCGCCGCCAGCGCCGGCCTCAACATCGTCATCGACCCCGTGTTCATCCTCGACTGGGGGCCCTTCCTCGGCCTCGGCGCCCAGGGCGCCGCCATCGCGACGTTCATCTCGCGGGGCGTCGCGGCCGTCATCGGCCTCTACATCCTGGTCGACGGCGGCTGGGGCATCCGCCTGCGCGTCGGCGACCTCTCCCCCGACTGGGGCATCCTCCGCCGACTCGTCGGCGTTGGCTACCCCGCCACGTTCGACGGGCTGACCCGCTCGCTCGCGGCGGTGACCTTCGCCGCGCTCGTGGCCCGCTTCGGCGCGGTCGCGACCGCCGCCTACGGCATCGGCATCCGCCTGATGTCCGTCTCCTGGACCGTTTCGGGCGCCGTCGGGCAGGCCGCGGCGACCGGCGTCGGCCAGAACCTCGGCGCCGACCAGCCCGACCGCGCTACCGACGTGACCTGGAAAGCCACCGCCGGCGCGATGGCCGTCCTCTTCGCCGCCGGTGGCCTCGTCTACGCGTTCCCCGCGATCGCGATGGGCGTGTTCATCGGCGAGCAGGCCGTGATCGACGCCGGCGTCACCCTGTTGCGCATCATCGCTCCGTTCTGGGCCTTCTTCGGTGGCCTGATGGTCGTCCAGGGCGGGTTCCGGGGCGCCGGTCAGACGAGCGTCGCGTTCGTCCTCTCGCTGCTCTCGCGGTGGGTCTTCCGCGTCCCCGTCGCGGTCTATCTGGCCTACGCCGTCGCACTGGACCCCGTCTCGGTCGCGCCCGTCGACGTGAACGGCCTCTGGTGGGCGATGGCCGCCTCCGCCGTCGCCTCGTTCGCCGTCGGCGTCCTCTGGTTCCACCGCGGCGGCTGGCAGGAAGGCGTGCTGGACGACGAGAAACCGACGGCACCCACCGATGGCACGGGCGACACCGTCGACGGCGAGGAATCGGCGATGGACTGAACGCCGGGGCGCGCGCCTCGAACGGCTCGGAGCTTTCCGGCTGTCGGTGGTCGAGTTCGATCAATTCAGTATCGGTCGTCAGGGTCGGTCAAAATCGAACGGGGCGGTTGAAAGTCCCGCCCCACGACTCCACACCGCAACCACGTCCTTCCCCAGCCGACTCTCTCACTCGTTCCACTCGCTCGGTCGTCCCTCGCACGTCTACCGCTCGCGACGAGACGCGAGCCAGCGCGCGCCACCGCGGAACTGGAGCGCATAGAAACGCCCCCAAAATATCGGCCCGGGACTACCGCGCGTACCGGGCTTAGCCGTCCAGTTCTTCCCGCAGCAGCTGGTTCACGTCGCCGGGGTCCGCCGAGCCGCCGGTCTTGCCCATGACCTGCCCGACGAGGAAGTTGATGGCGCCGTCGTCGCCGTCGTGGTAGTCTTCCACGGCGTCGGGGTTCTCCTCGATAGCGTCCGCGACCGCCGCCTGCACTTCGTCGCCGCTGGTCTTGCCCAGGTCCTCCCGGTCGACGATCTCGTCGGGCGCGTCCCCCTCGTCGAGCATGTCTCGGAGGACCGTCTCGCGGGCGTTCTTGGTCGTGATCTCGTCGTCGGCGACGAGTTCGACGAGCCGTTCGATCTCGTCGAACCGGTCCGATACGTCCGTAATCGCCATGTCGCGGTAGTTCAGCTCACCGAGGAGCTCGTCGGCCACCCACGTCGCGGCCAGGCCGGGGTCGAACCGCTCGGCCACGTCCTCGAAGAAGTCGGCGACCTCCTTCGTCGAGGTGAGCTTGTCCGCGGCTTCGTCGTTGAGCCCGTACTCCGCCTGGAAGCGCTCGCGGCGGGCGTCGGGCAGTTCCGGGATATCGAGTTTCGCCTTCCAGTCGCTCACTTGCAGCGGCGGGATGTCGGCCTCGCGGAAGTACCGGTAATCTTTCTCCTCCTCCTTCGAGCGCATCGAGAGGGTGACGCCCTTCGATTCGTCCCAGTGGCGGGTCTCCTGTTCGACGACGCGGCCGCGCTGGATGGCGTTGCGCTGGCGGGTCTCCTCGTAGGCCAGGGCTTTCTCCGCGCCCTTGTGGCTGGAGATGTTCTTGACCTCCGTGCGGTTCGGGTCGGCCTCCTCGAGGACCGACGCGTCGATCTCGTCGGCGTCCACGTCGCTCATGTCGACGATCGAGAGGTTGGCGTCCACACGCAACGAGCCGTCGCGGGTGGCGTCGAAGATGCCCAGGTATTCGAGGACCTCGGTGAGTTTCGCGAGGAACGAGCGCACCTCGCTCGGCGACCGGAAGTCCGGCTTGGTCACGATCTCCATCAGCGGCGTGCCCGCGCGGTTGTAGTCGACGAGCGTGTAGTCGGCGGTGTCGATGGAGCCGCCCTTGTGCTGGAGGCTGCCGGGGTCCTCCTCCAGGTGGGCGCGGCGGATCTCGACCGACCGGCGCTCCCCTTCGACGGAGAATTCGAGTTCCCCTTCGGCACACAGCGGCGCGTCGTACTGGGTGATCTGGAAGTTCTTGGGGAGGTCGGGGTAGTAGTAGTTCTTCCGGTGGAAGGTCGTCTCCTCGGGGATGTCGGCGTCGATGGCCTTGCCGACCTTGACGGCGGCCTCCACCGCTCCTTCGTTGACGACCGGGAGCGCGCCGGGCAGGCCCAGGCAGGTCGGGCAGGTGTGGGTGTTGGGCTCGTCGTCGCCCACGTCGGTCGAGCAGCCACAGAAGATCTTCGTGTCCGTCTCCAGCTGGACGTGGACCTCCAGTCCGATGACGGTCGCGAGGTCCCCCGTCTCGACGGCTTGTGCGGTCATTACCCGCGGTTCGGTACCGCGGGGCTAAAGGCTAACGACCAGCGCTCGCGCTCGCCCTGCGGCCGACCGCGCCACCCCGAGCGCGCCACTGACCGCTATATAGCGCTCCGGAGCCCGAGATTCAACGTTGGTACTTCGACCCGAAGCTTGATTGCACCCGTTCGGGGAGACGGTCGTATGAACGACGGAGACGACGCCGGCGGTCGCGACGGGCCGTCGCGCCGCCGGTCGACGAGGAGTCGCCGCGACGTGTTACACCGGGCGGCCGTCGGGGCGCTGGGCGTCGGCGCCGGAGGCCTCGCCGGCGGTACCGTCGGAGCGAGCCCGGCGGACGTGACCCTCTCGTTCGAGGACCAGACGACCGACGGCCGGGGGGTCGTGATCGCCGAACTGACCGCCCCGAGAGACGTCACGATCACCGTCGCGACCGACGGCCACGAGACGATCTATGCCCGGCGGGAGCTCCCGGCCGGCAGCTACACCGACCACGCGGTCACGTTCGACACGCTCCTGACCGAGGACCTGCTCCTCGAAGTCAGCGTCTACCCCGGCGACGGGGAGGCGCTGGCGATGGACAAGGCCGAGATCACCGTCGCCGACGACGTGACCTTCGTCGACGGGCTCCCCGTCACGCGCGTCGACGCCGACCCCGACGCCGGCTTCAACTACCCGTACTTCCTCTCCGCGCCGCAGTCGACCGAACGCGAGGCCGGCGGGCCGGTTCTCGTCGAGCCGAACAACACCGGCACGTCGAGCGACGACCTCGCGATACACGTCGACCGCGCCCGGAAGCTCGCCGAGGGCGAGTGGAACGGCGGCAGCGGCCGGGAGCTGAGCGAGCGACTGGCCGTTCCCTTCCTCGTCCCGGCGTTCCCGCGCCCGGAGTCCGACCCCGTCGACTGGCGCCACTACGTCCACCAGCTCGACACGGAGACGATGCGCATCGACGACGGCCCGCTCGAGCGCGTCGACCGCCAGCTCGTCAACATGATCGAACACGCACGCGAGCGGCTCCGCGAGGAGTCCTACCCCGTCGCCGACGACGGAATGCTGCTCAACGGCTTCTCCGCCTCGGGCAACTTCGTCAACCGCTTCGCCGCGCTCCAGCCCGAGGAAGTGGTCTCCGTCACCGCCGGCGGTATCAACGGCATGGCCGTCCTCCCCCTCTCCGAGGCGAAGGGCCACACGCTGAACTACCAGATCGGCGTCGCCGACGTCGAGGACCTCACCGGCGCCCCCTTCGATCTCGACGCCTTCCGCGAGGTGAACCAGTTCCTCTACATGGGCGCGCTCGACACCAACGACACCCTCCCGTACGACGACGCCTGGAGCGAGACCCAGCAAGCGGTCGCTCTGGACGTGTACGGGCCGAACATGCAACGGGACCGGCTCCCGTTCTGCGAGTCGGTCTACGAAGACCGGGACGTGTCGGCCGCGTTCAAGATCTACGAGGGCGAGGGCCACACGCCGACCCCGGCGATCGACGACATGGTCGAATTCCACCGCGCGAGCATTGCCGGCGAGCCGATCGACGGCTTCGGCGGCAACGTCGGCGAGAGCGACGGCGGCGAGGGCGCCCCGCCCGAACCCGTCGTCGAGTACAGCCCCACAGAGCCCGCGGCCGGCGACCTCGTCGAGTTCGACGCGAGCGACTCGAGCGCACCGCTGGGCGATATCGTCGCCTACACCTGGGCGTTCGGCGACGGCGAGACGGCCGCCGAACCGCGACCGTCCCACACCTACGCCGAACGGGGCGGGTACACCGTCACCCTGACCGCGATCGACGGGGATGGCCGGACGGGCACGGCGACGACCGAAGTACAGGTGCGGCCGAGCGTGGACGCGACCGAGGCCACCGCCGCCAGCCCGACGCGCGACGCCAGCGGGACCGAGACCGCGACGGCGAGGTCGACCGACGGATCGGCCACCGACCGGCCGACGGCGTCCGCCGCGGACGGCCCGGGCCTGGGTATCGTCGCGGCGCTGGGCGGACTGGGCGGACTGGGCGGGCTCGGTGCGTTCCGTCGCCGTGGCGGTGGGGAGTGAGCCAGACGCCCGTTCGCAGTGGGACGGTTCGGCGCGTCAGTCCCGATCGAGTCGTCGCGCGGCCAACCCGACCGGTGCGAGCGCCGCGAGGCCGAGCAGGATGCGCCCGTCCGATTCCGTCGGCGAGCGGTCCGGCAGGTCCGCCGCTCCCGTCCGGTCCGGAGGCGCGACCTCCGCGGCCGCTTCCGTTTCGGAGTCCCCGGATATCTCGACCCCGGCTTCGAAACCGGTGTCGCCCACTCTCGCCGAGACGAAGACGCTCTGGGTGAACGCCGTCGCGTTCTCGGGCAGCGTCGGTCGCTTACCGACGGCGGTGTGATACGTGGTCGTTCCGTTATCCGCTGTCCGGTAGACGTAAAACGTCTGTCCCGGCCCGACACGCTCGTCGAAGGTCACCGAGCCGAGATTCTGCAACTCGTCGGACGTGTTGACGTGCAGGGTCGTCCCGGGGTCCAGTGCGGGTCCGTCGGTGAGGTCCACTGCGAGCAGTTTGTCGGCCGCTTCGGCGCTCGCCTCGGCACGCGATGACTCGGAGAGCCAGGACGGTTCGGTTACGAACCCATCGGAGCGCCGTTCGGTCTCGACGGTGAACGTCCGAGTCTCCGTCTCGCCGTCCTGCTCGACGGTGAACGTGAACGAGCCGTTGGTGATCAGCCCCTGGCCGTTCACGTCGATCGAACCGTCGATAGATCGGATCGTCTCGATCTCCCAGTGGGCCGTCTCGTCACCGACCGACGCGGCGCTTAGCACCACCCGCTTGCCGCCGTCCGTCTCCCGGACGCCGAGCGGTTCCCACTCGGCTGCGTCGATGTACGAGGAGACGACGCGACGTGGGCGATCGACTACCGACTCACCCAACATTCTCGCTCCGGTCGGCCCGGTCCCGTATATCGTGACCGTGGCGCCGGAGCCGGAGTGGGCCAGGAATCCCAACCCTTCGTCGGTGCGGTACACGGTTATCGGCGTCCCCGTGTCGCGGCCGAAGTGCATGTGCGTCGCCCAGCTGTCGTTCTCGGTTCGCGTCGTGAGGTGACTCGCGCTCGAATTTCTCACTTCGGCGTCGACGACGTACGAGATCTCGTCGAGCCTGTTCCGGTAAGCGATCCCGACGTCGTCGGTGTGGACGTTCTCCGTGTACACGCCGGGAGGCAGGTCCATGGTCGAGAGCGGTTCGAGCCCCGGCGGCGGCGTCGGTGTCGGTGTTGCCGTGGGCGTCGAGGTGGGCGTCGCGGTTGGGGTAGGGGTCTGTGTGGCCGTCGGCGTCGCGGTCGCCGTGGCGGTCGCCGTCGGCGTAGCCGATGCGGTCGGTGTCGCCGTAGCCGTCGGGTTTGGTGTCCCCGTCACCGTGGTGGTCGACCCTGCGGTGGCCGTCGTCATCCCATCCTCGACCGTCTGGGTCCGAGCGGCGGTGTCTCCATCGGGCTGTGCCTCGGTATCCGTCGCGGCGTCGGTCGCTCCCGGCGTCGAAGGACTCGCAGTCCCCGACCCGCCGAAGGCGTTGCATCCCGACAGGAGGACCAGTGCCACGACAGCCAGGGCGGCTATTTTCCGGGCTATAATGTCGATTCAAAACACTGTTTGAAAATTCTTTACATCCAGTTGCAGGTCGGCTCGGGTTCCGTGTCGTGACCCATCCGGGTCGATACCGTCACCGAACGGCGGTCTCCGGTACGAGCAGCTTCCGATCCGTACGCGTCGCTCGGGCGCTCGTCGGATGGAGAGCGGACCGACGACCGAGGTTTCGTGTCGAGGTCGGGAACGGACGCGACCCGTCGACCGGTCCGCGACGGAGCGGCCGTCCGCTGGCCGGTCCGGGGCGGCGACGCAACCGCCACGGGTAGGCCGTACCTATCACGCTCGGTGCGAATGTCTGACGTAGGTTTATCACGGGGGAAACCACTCGTAGTGATATGTGCGGTAACCGAGTCGAGGAGCTCGAATCACGCGTCAAGGAACTCGAGGCGTCCGTCGAGGGGCTGACGGACGAACTCGTCGAGTGCAAGGTCCGCCTTCGGGAGCTGGAGAACGCGGTCGACGAGGACATCGGGTTCACTCCCGACGAGCCCGCCGAATCGTCGGAATCTCCAGACGAAGCCGAGGCCGATAGGACTAACACCGAGGATAACGACGAAGCGGATAGCACGGAGAGCGGCCCCGGCGACATCATCATCGCCTAGGCCCGCTCCATCGCGAGCACCATGCACATCAAAGAGCTCGTACTCGACAACTTCAAGAGTTTCGGCCGGAAGACTCGCATCCCCTTCTACGAGGATTTCACCACCGTCAGCGGCCCCAACGGCTCCGGTAAGTCCAACATAATCGACGCCGTCCTCTTCGCGCTGGGGCTGGCGCGCACGTCCGGCATCCGCGCCGAGAAACTGACGGACCTCATCTACAACCCCGGTCACGCCGACGACGACGCCGACACCGGCGGCGAACGCGAAGCCAGCGTCGAGGTCATCCTCGACAACGGAGACGGCACGCTCTCGCGGTCGCAGGTCGTCACCGCCGCCGGCACCGAGAACGTCGGCGATGTCGACGAGATCTCCATCCGACGCCGCGTCAAGGAGACCGACGACAACTACTATTCGTACTACTACATCAACGGTCGCTCGGTCAACCTCTCGGACATCCGCGACCTGCTCGCCCAGGCGGGCGTCACGCCCGAGGGCTACAACGTCGTCATGCAGGGCGACGTGACCGAGATCATCAACATGACCCCCGGCGCCCGCCGCGAAATCATCGACGAGATCGCCGGCGTCGCCGAGTTCGACCAGAAGAAAGAATCGGCCTTCGAGGAACTCGACGTGGTCGAGGAGCGCATCGAGGAGGCGCAACTCCGCATCGAGGAGAAGGAGACCCGCCTCGACCAGCTCTCGGAGGAACGGGAGACCGCCCTGGAGTACCAAGACCTGCGCGAGGAGAAAGGCGAGTACGAGAGCTACCGCAAGGCCGCCGAGCTGGAAGACAAGCGCGAGGAACTCGCCGCGGCCACCGACGCCGTCGCGGAACTCGAAGCCGAACTCGAGGATCTCCAACTGGAACTCGACGAACGGCAGGGCCGTGTGGTGCGGCTGGACGAGGAACTCGACGAGCTCAACGCCGAGATCGAGCGCAAAGGCGAGGACGAACAGCTCGCGATCAAACGCGAGATGGAGGAGGTCAAAGGCGACATCTCCCGCCTGGAGGACAAGATCGCGTCGGCCGAGGAGACCATCGACGACGCCGAGAACGAGCGCCGCCAGGCGTTCGTCGAGATCGACCGCAAGCAGGAGACCATCGACGACCTGGAATCGGACATCCGAGAGACCAAGGTCTCGAAATCCTCGCTGAAGGCCGACGTACAGGAGAAGGAGTCCGAACTCGAAGAGGTACAGGCCCGTATCGACGAGGTCGGCGAGGAGTTCGAGGAGGTCAAAGACGAACTCGAAGAGAAACGCGAGGCCCTGGAGGCGCTGAAATCGGAGAAGAACGACCTCCAGCGCGAGCAGGACCGCCTGCTCGACGAGGCTCGGCGGCGCTCGAACGAGCAACGGGAGACCGAGTCCGAAATCGGGGACCTCGAAGAGCGGATCCCCGAGATCGAGGCCGAAATCGACGACCTGGAGGGCGAACTGGACAAGGCCCGGAAGAATCAGTCGACCATCGCCGAGGTGGTCTCGGACCTCAAAGAGGAGCGCCGGGCGCTGCAGGACGACCTGGACGACATCGAGGACGAACTCACGGCCAAACAGCAGGAGTACGCCGAACTCGAAGCGAAGGCCGGCCAGGACGGCGACTCCTCGTACGGACGCGCGGTGACGACCATCCTGAACGGCGGCATCGACGGCGTCCACGGGACGGTCGGACAGCTCGGCGGCGTCGACCCCGAGTACGCGGTGGCCTGCGAGACAGCCGCCGGGGGCCGCCTGGCCCACGTCGTCGTCGACGACGACGGGATCGGCCAGCGGTGTATCGACTACCTGAAATCGCGGGGTGCGGGTCGGGCGACGTTCCTGCCGATCACGCAGATGCAGAACCGCTCGCTCCCGAGCCAGCCGAGCCACGACGGCGTCGTCGACTTCGCGGCCAACCTCGTCGACTTCGACCGCGACTACGCGGGCGTGTTCTCGTACGTCCTCGGCGACACGCTCGTCGTCGACGACATGGACACCGCTCGCGACCTGATGGGCGACTTCCGGATGGTCACGCTCGAAGGCGACCTGGTCGAGAAGTCCGGCGCCATGACCGGTGGCTCCTCGAAGGGCACTCGCTACTCCTTCTCGGGCGGCCAGGGGCAGCTCGAACGGATCGCCGCGAACATCAACGACCTGGAGGACGAGCGCCAGTCCGTTCGCGAGGACCTGCGTGACGTGGAAGGCCGCCTCGACGACGCCCGCGACAAGGAGAGCGAGGCCGCCGAGCAGGTCCGCGACATCGAGACGGACATCGAACGGCGCGAGACCGAGCGCGCGGAGGTCCGCGAGAAGATCTCCGACCTCGAGGAGCGCCTCGAGGAGATCGAGGGCGAGCGCGACGAAGTCTCGCAAGACATGGACGACATCGAGGCCGACATCGAGGCGAAGACGGCCGAGATCGACGACCTGGAGTCCGAGATCGACGACCTGGAGAGCGAGGTCGCGGACTCGGAGCTGCCGGATCTCACGAGTCGCGCCGACGAGATCACCGCCGCGATCGACGACCTGGAGGCCCAGATAGACGACCTGGACGGCGAGCTGAACGAGCTCCAGCTGGAGAAGGAGTACGCCGAGGACGCCATCGACGACCTCCAGGAGAAGATCGAGAGCGCGCAGAACCGCAAGGCGAAACACCAGGAGCGCATCGAGGGCTTCGAGAGCGAGATCGCCGAGAAGGAAGCGGTGCTGGCGGAGAAAGAGGAAGCCGTCGCCGAACTCGAATCGGAGCTGGCCGATCTGAAAGACGAGCGCGACGACCTCAAGGGAGACCTCAAGGAAGCGCGCGCCGAGCGCGACGAAAAGAAAGAAGCGGTCGGCGCGGTCGAGAGCGACCTCGACGAACGGCGCGACGAGGCCGACCGGTTAGAATGGGAGGTCGACGAGCTCGAAGCCGCGGTCGGCGACTACGACCCCGAAGAGATCCCCGACCACGACGAGGTCGAGTCGGAGATCGCCCGCCTGGAGGGTGAGATGGAGGCGCTCGAACCTGTCAACATGCTCGCGATCGAGGAGTACGACCGCGTCGAGGACGAACTCGACGATCTGCAGGACAAGAAAGGGACCCTCGTCGAGGAGGCGGAGGGTATCCGCGACCGGATCGACCGCTACGAGCAGAACAAGAAAGAGACGTTCATGGAGGCGTACGACGCCATCGACGAGCAGTTCCGGGACATCTTCGAGCGCCTCTCCAACGGGAGCGGCCAGCTCCACCTGGAGGACGACGAGGACCCCTTCGAGGGCGGCCTGACGATGAAGGCCCAGCCGGCGGACAAGCCGATCCAGCGGCTGGCGGCGATGTCCGGCGGCGAGAAGTCCCTGACCGCGCTGGCCTTTATTTTCGCCATCCAGCGCCACAACCCCGCGCCGTTCTACGCGCTCGACGAGGTCGACGCCTTCCTCGACGCCAAGAACGCCGACCTGGTCGGCGAGATGGTCGACGAACTCGCGGGGAAGGCGCAGTTCGTCGTCGTCTCCCACCGCTCGGCGATGCTCGAACGCTCCGAGCGGGCCATCGGCGTGACGATGCAGGGCGACAACATCTCCGCGGTGACGGGCATCGACCTGAGTTCGGAGGGGGTGCCCGCGGATGACTAGCGAGTCGCGAAGCGACTCGAAAAAGTCGAGCGGGGAGGAGGGCGAGGCGCGAAGCGCCTCGGAGACGCGAGCGGGGAGCGAAGCGACCCGCGAGCGAAGCGACGACCCGCGAGACGGCGACGACGACATCCCCCTGAACATCGCCGGTCACGAGGATCGGACGCCGCCTGGCGAGGATGCCGAGGACCTGTTCGGCGACAGCGAAACCGGAGAGGAGCCGGGTGACGCGGACGCCAGCGAGTTCGTCACCGGTGACCCATCCGTCGACGGTCAGCCCGACCCGACGGTCGACGCCGAGGCGGATGCGGCCGCTTCGACCGCCGAGAGCGCCGACGAGGACGACGAGGAACCGGTCGAGGTCCTCGTCAACCTCGCGGAGGACGGCGAGATCGACCCGTGGGACATCGACATCGTCGCCGTGACGGACAAGTTCCTCGATCGCCTCGACGAGGGTGACCTCCGGACCTCGGGTCGAGCGCTCTTCTACGCGAGCGTCCTCCTGCGGATGAAGAGCGACGCGATGCTCGACGACGGGAGCGACGAGGAGGAAGAACCGTGGGAGGAGCCCTGGGAACAGGGCGGCGAGATGGCCGACGACGGCTTCGAGGGGCCCGATCCCTTCGCCGCGCTGGAGTCGGAGATGGACCGCCGGCTCGAACGGCGACGCGCCCGCGGGATGCCCCAGACGCTGGACGAACTCGTCCGCGATCTGCGGGAGGCCGAGCGGGACAACTGGTGGAAAGAGTCCCGGGAGTACGACACCAGCGACTCGCCGGGCGGCTTCGACCGGGGCACGCAGGAACTCGACTACCGCAGCGGCGACGACTTCCGGATGGACGAGGAGCCCAGCGCCGCCGACGTGACCGACACCGCCCACGAGGAACACGTCGACGAGATCATCGACGACGTCCACGACGCGCTACGCGAGCAGTACGACAAAGGCCGCGACGAAGTGCTCTACCGCGAGATATCCGACACCGGCGGCTCGCGCGTGCTCACGTTCCTCGGTCTGCTCTTTCTGGCCCACCGCGGCCACGTCCGGCTCACCCAAGACGAGATGTTCGGCGACCTGTGGGTCCAAGACCCCAACGCGGCGACGGGCTCCGAAGAAGCCGTCGCCGACTGATCGGCTCCTCGCGTTCGGCTCGCCGCCACGAATACGTGTCCGAGGCGCGGATACGTGGGCGTGAACGTCTCCGACCGTACCGAGTACGCGCTCGCGGTCGTCGGTGTCGCCCTCTGTGCGCTGACGGCGAGAGTCGGCGGTTCGACCCAGCGGGCCTGCCCGGGGGTCGACGGCGCCGTCTACGAGGCGGTCGGCGTCGACCCTCGGGGAGTCAGACTCCTCGGCGTCGAGCTCCCGTCGCTGGCGCTGTCGTGGTACGACGGCTGTAACTGGCGGACCAATTCCCTCGTTCCGCTGGCCCTCGGCTGCCTCTGTCTCCTCGCGGCGGTGGTGATCCGCCGTCGAGGCGCCTGACCTGTCGTGAGTGATCGTCCGACGGCTGTGCGCCCCCGTCGACGGAACGCTTATGACTGGCTACGGACTACGTTAACATTGATCATGACTCCGACCAAGTTCCGGGAGCGACTGAGGGAGACCGACGGGAGGGTCGACGTCGAGGCGCTCTACGGTGCGCTCCGGTACGTCCGGGACGACGGACGCGGGCGACGCGGGCGTCGTCGCTGAGCGCCGAGTCGGCGCGCTGTCGCTGGGGTGCGCGTACCGGTCGGTGAGAGCGAGCGACGGTCCGAGCTGGGACGGGCGCGCTGAAACGTCTGCGTGGGTGGCCGACGAGTGTCGTGACGAGGTGTCCGGTCCGGTCGGCGACGGCCTGTCGTCGGGTTCAGTCATGTGGTCGCCCGTCGGTTGCGGGTTCCCTGTTCGTACCGTCGGATCCGCCTCCCCTCCGGCGGTCCGTCGACGGGAGTAAGCCGACGTTGCGGTCGCGGCGGCGCGAGAAAGCGGCTCATAGTTAACGAAACCGACGCCGGACGGGCGTACATGAATCTCGCCGTGATCGGCTTCGGTAACGCCGGGGGGAAGGTCGTGGACAAACTGCTCGCGTTCGAGTCCGACACAGGGCGGTCGCTGTGTCGCTTCGCGCTCGCGGTCAACTCCGCGGAGATCGACCTCGCGAAGCTCGACTACGTGCCCCGCGACAACCGTATCCTCATCGGCCAGACCGACCAGCGCGTCAAGGGTCGCGGCGCGGGCGCCGACCCGGAAGTCGGTGCGATCATCGCCCGGCAGGACCACCACGAGATCGAGCGCGCCATGGACGGCGTCCCGATCCACGACATCGACGGCTTCCTCGTCGTCGCCGGCCTCGGCGGCGGGACCGGCTCCGGCGGCGCGCCCGTCCTCGCCGAGACCCTGAGCGACCGCTACGCCGAGCCGGTGTACGGCCTGGGCGTCCTCCCCAGCGCCGACGAGGGTGGCCGGCCCGCGTTCAACGCCGCCCGCTCGCTCACGTCGTTCACCGAGGCCACCGAGAACCTCATCCTGTTCGACAACGACACCTGGCGCCAGCACGGCGACTCCGTCGAGATGGGCTACGACCGCACCAACGAGGAGATCGCCCGCCGCGTCGTCACCCTGCTCGCAGCGGGGGAACTCGACGGCTCGCAGATCTCCGAGGCCGCGATGGACTCCTCGGACGTCAAACGCACGCTGGCCACCGGCGGCGTCAGCTCTATCGCCTTCGCCTCTTCCAGCCTCGAATCGGGCACCCGGGAGGAGAAGGGGCTCATCAGCCGGTTCACCAACGGCCACGACGAGGGCCACGACGAGAGCGACCTCACGATGAAGGTCCACGGCCTCGTCCGGAAGGCGGTCAAGTCCCGCTTGACGATCCCCGCCGAGATCGATTCGGCCGAGCGCTCGCTGATCGTCGTCTCCGGGCCGCCCTCGGAGTTCTCCCAGAAGGGCATGCGTCGCGCTCGCGAGTGGCTCGAACGCGAGACCGACAGCGTCGAAGTCCTGGCCGGCGACGACCCCCGCGAGCGCGCGGACACGCTCTCCGTGGCGGTGCTGCTCTCGAACGTCACACGGGTCGACCGCATCGACGCCCTCCAGGACCAGGCCGTCGACGCCAAGTCCAACATCCAGCAACAGGCCGACACCCGCGAGGACGAGATCAGCGACCTCATCACCGACGATTCCGGCGAACTCGACCCGATCTGATTGGGTTTGGGTGAGGATTCGTATCGCCGGGGCTGCGGGTGAATCCGAGACCGCGACCGCCGACCGCGGACGTGACTCATAGACTGCGAACAGCGTGAAAGCCCCGGCCGTCTGCACTCCCGCGGCTCGCTGTGCTCCTCGGTCGTTGCACTCCCTGCGGTGCTTACATCGCCGGGGTTCGTGCAGACGGCCGCCCCTTTCATTCCCACCCATGTCGGCTGGTGACCCGTCTGTGCGGGTGGGAATGAAAGGGGCCGCTGGCTCCGGGAAGACGGGAGACGCAAGCACCACAGGGCGGAGCCCGAGGAGCGCAGCGAGCCCCTCGACCGGAGCCAGCGGGGGCTTTCACGCTGTTTGCGCCACCACCAGTCACACGGTACGGTCGCGGTCGCAGTGCCGTCGGCACAGTCGCGCTCCGTTCACCCGGCATCTTATTGTGCAGGTAGGCAACGGGATACACATGACCGACACGCGCCGCGTCCAGCTCGTCGACGCGTTCACGACGGAACCGATGGCCGGCAACCCGGCGGGGGTCGTCCCCGAGGCGGCCGACCTCGCCGACGACCAGATGGCCGCCATCGCGTCGGAACTCGGCGCGAGCGAGACGGCGTTCGTCGGGTCGAGCGACGAGGCCGACTACCGGCTGCGCTACTTCACGCCCGAGCGCGAGGTCGACCTCTGTGGACACGCCACGGTCGCAGCGGTCGCGTCGCTGTCCGACCGCGACGAGGTCGCCGACGGCACCCACACCGTCGAGACCGAAGTCGGCACCCTCGACGTCGAAGTCGAGGCCGACGGTACCGTCTGGCTCACGCAGTCGCCGCCGGAGATCCGCGAGGTCGACGTATCGCTCGACGAGGTCGCCGACGCGCTCGGCCTCGACACCCCTGCGCTGTCGGAAGTCGGCGAGGACCTGCCGATCGCCCGCGCCTCGACCGGCCTGCCCTTCCTCGTCGTCCCGGTGGGCTACTTCGAACAGCTCTCGGCGGTCGAGCCCGACCTGGACGCCGTCGAGACGCTCTGCGAGGAGACGGACACCGAAGGACTCTACGCCTTTACGTTCGACACGCTCGAAGGCGAGGCGACCCTGCACGGGCGGTCGTTCGCACCGCTGGCGGGCATCCCCGAGGACCCGGTCACGGGAACCGCCAGCGGCGCGGTGGGCGCCTATCTGCGCTATCAGGCCGCGCTGGACACCGAGGACCCGCTGGTGTTCGAACAGGGCCACTTCCTCGACCGCCCGGGACGGGTACTGGTCGATACCCGTGAGGGCGAGGAGGGCGCGACGGCGCCCCGCGTCGGCGGGCGGGCGGTCACGACGCTCGACGGCGATCTGACGATCCCCGAGTCCGACGAGGACGACATCATCGAGGCCTGACCCGGTCCATCGGACCGATCGACGGCGGAGCGACCGACGGCGGAGCGACCGACGGCCGGGCGACCGACGGCCGGGCGACCGACGGCGTGTGACGGCAACCCGTGAGACCGCGTCTCGGGTACTCGGAATCGAAACAATATTCCGGATACCGGCGCTGTTACCGCCTCTAGCGCAAGGTTTTTATCGGCGACGGGGCCGGAAACTTCTTGAGCGTCCTCGGCGACACTGTGGATACGGTCATGGCATTACTCTGGCTGGACGACGTTACGGCCGAGGACTTCGACTCGGTCGGAGGCAAAGGCGCATCCCTGGGGGAGCTGACATCGGCGGGTCTGCCGGTGCCCCCCGGGTTCGTCGTGACGGCCGAGACGTACCGGTCGTTCATCGAGGAGACCGGTATCGACGAGGAGCTGTTCGAGGCCGTCGACGTCTCCGTCGACGACTCCCAGGCGCTCGCGCGGGCCGCCGAACGCGCCCAGGAGCTCATCCAGGAGACGGAGATGCCCGACGACATCCGCGCGGAGATCCTCGAAGCCTACGACTCCGTCGAGGACGGCGACGCCTCCGTGGCGGTCCGCTCGTCGGCGACGGCGGAGGACCTCCCGGACGCCTCGTTCGCCGGCCAACAGGAGACGTTCCTCAACGTCACCCGCTCGGGCCTGCTCGACAAGGTACGGGACTGCTGGGCCTCCCTCTTTACGCAGCGCGCTATCTACTACCGACAGGAACAGGGCTTCTCTCACGACGTGGTCAACATCGCCGTCGTCGTCCAGCTGATGGTCGACGCCGACAAGAGCGGCGTCATGTTCACGAGCCACCCCACCACGGGCGCCCCGCAGGCGATCGTCGAGTCCGCCTGGGGCCTGGGCGAAGCGGTCGTCTCGGGCGCCGTCTCCCCCGACAAGTACGTCCTCGACCGCGGGACTGGCCAGCTGCGCGACGCGACCGTCGCCACGAAGAAGGTCATGCACGTCCGCGACGAGGAGACCGGCGAGACCATCGAGCGCCCGGTCCCCGACGACAAGCGCGACGAGCAGGTCCTCTCGGAGGCGGAACTGGACCGCCTGGTCGGCCTCGGCGACGAGATCGAATCGTACTACGGCGACCCTCAGGACGTCGAATGGGCCATCGCCGACGGCGAGCTGTACGTCCTGCAATCGCGCCCCATCACGACCATCGACGAGGACGCCGGCGAGGTCGAGGGCGCTTCCAACGGCGTCGGCGACGTGGCGGGCGTCGCCGACGGCGGTGCGAGCGCCGAGTCGGGCGGGTCGAGCGGCGACGGTAACGTCGTCTTCTCCGGCATCGGCGCCAGCCCCGGTCGCGTCTCCGGCCCGGCACGGATCGTCCGGAAGCTCGACCACCTCGACAAGGTCGAGGAGGGCGACATCATCGTCGCCGAGATGACCACCCCGGACATGGTCCCGGCGATGAAGCGCGCGGCCGGCATCGTCACCGACGAGGGCGGCATGACCAGTCACGCCGCCATCGTCTCCCGCGAACTCGGCGTCCCCGCCATCGTCGGCACCGAACAGGGCTCCGAGACGCTCCACGACGGCCAGGTCGTCACCATCGACGGCGACAAGGGCACCGTCGAACAGGGCGACGCCACCGGCGGCGACGAGCGCGAGCCCGTCGAGGAGGTCCGCCCGCAGGCGCCCGTCAAGCCGATGACCGCGACGGAGGTCAAGGTCAACGTCTCCATCCCCGACGCGGCCGAACGCGCCGCGGCGACCGGCGCCGACGGCGTCGGCCTCCTGCGGATGGAGCACATGATCCTCTCGACGAACAAGACGCCCGAGCGCTACATCGAAGACCACAGCGCCGACGAGTACGTCTCCGAGATCGTCGACGGGGTGCGGGGCGTCGCCGAGGAGTTCTACCCCCGGCCCGTTCGCGTGCGCACGCTCGACGCGCCCACCGACGAGTTCCGCCAGCTCGAGGGCGGCGCCGACGAGCCCGCCGAACACAACCCGATGCTCGGCTATCGGGGCATCCGCCGCAGCCTCGACCGCCCCGACCTGTTCGCCCACGAACTGGCCGCCTTCCGCCGGCTGTTCGAGCTGGGCTACGACAACGTCGAGATCATGTTCCCGCTCGTCAACGACGCCGAGGACGTGCTCCGGGCCCGCCGACTCATGGAAGAGGCGGGCATCGACCCCGACAAACGCGACTGGGGCGTGATGATCGAGACGCCCGCCGCCGCGCTGGGCGTCGAGTCGATGGCCGACGCGGGCATCGACTTCGTCTCCTTTGGCACGAACGACCTCACCCAGTACACCCTCGCCGTCGACCGCAACAACGGCCGCGTGGCCGATATCTTCGACGAGCTCCACCCATCGGTGCTGAAGCTCATCAGCGAGACCATCGAGACCTGCCGCGAACACGACGTGGCCACGAGCATCTGCGGCCAGGCCGCCTCGAAACCCGAGATGGTCGACCACCTCGTCAACGAGGGGGTCACCTCCATCTCCGCCAACATCGACGCCGTCCGCGACGTGCAACACGAGGTCAAACGCGTCGAGCAGAAGCTGCTGTTGGATTCGGTGCGGGACTGACCCGTCGCCCGACGCGCGAGGCCGACCGATCGACTCACGGGCGGGGCCGAACCGTCGCGTGGATATCGGTGGTCGGGCGAAGCTGTATCGACGGCGTGAACGCCAGCGGGCCGTCCATGTGTACCTCCATCTCGACGCGACCGACGAGAGTCGCCAGTGCGAGCACGAGCTCTCGCCGGGCGAACTCATCTCCGATGCACCGCCGTGGACCGCCGCTGAACGGGAAGTACGCGAAATCCGGACGCTCCACGTCCCGCGACCATCGGCCAGGGTCGAAGCTGCCTGGGTCGTCCCAGAACCGCTCGTCGCGGTGGACGGGGCGCTGTGGCATGAGGATCTGCGACCCGGCGGGCAGGTCGTACCCCGCCAGCGTCACCGGTTCCCCGGCCTGTCTGTTGACCCCGGTCGTCGGTGGGTAGAGACGGAGCGTCTCGCGGACGACGGCTCGCGTCTCCGGGAGTGCGGCGAAATCAGCCCCGTCGAGACCGTCGCCGTCGGCCACGGCGTCGTACTCGTCTCGGACGGCGGTCGCGGCCTCGGGATGTTCGTCGAGGAGCCACAGCGCGAGCGAGAGGGCCGCCGCCGGTGACTCGTGTCCGGCCAGCAGGAAGGCGACGACGTTGTGTCGCACTTCCGCCATCGAGAGGGCGCCCCGTTCGTGAGCGGCCAGCAACACGGCACAGGCGTCGTTCGCGTCGCTCCCTCGTCGGTCGGCGAGCAGCGCCTCGACCTGGTCGTCGAGCGCGCCGACCGCCCGGTCGAACCGCCAGTCGGTCGGCGTCGGCACCCACCCTGGCAACGCGAGTCCCGGCCGACGAAAGTTCGCGCGGGCGACGAGCGCGTCGGCCGCGGCCATCGCCCTGTCCGTCTGGCCCCGGAGGTCGGTGGCAAGCAGTGCATCCCCGAGAATCGTCACCGCCAGCCGGCGCATCTCGGTCGTGAGATCGAGCCGCTCGCCCACGTCCCACGTCTCGGCGTACCGTTCGGTCGCCGCGACCATTCGGTCCCCGTATGTCCGCACGCGCTCGCGAGAGAACGCGGGGGCCAGCTCCCGACGGAGCCGCTCCCAGCGCTCACCCGCGGTGGTCGTCACGGCGTGGTCCTCGACGCCGCTGAACAGTTCCCGCTGTGCAGGGCCGATGGTGAACCGGTCGTGGTCGTCTCGGAGGACCCGAGCGATCGCCGACGGGGCGTAGACCACGTACATCTCCCGGCCGGGCATCTCGATGCGGACGATGTCGCCGAGGTTCCCCCAGGAGGACAGCGCCCCCACCGGATCGCGTGCGAACGCCCACCCGTTTCCCAGCACTGGTACCCCGTCGGGCGTCGGGGGCCCGCCTGCCGTCTCGCTCATACGGTGGGGTGACCAGCAAGAACCAAAGCCCTATTCCGACGTATCCCAACCGGTTTTATTACGGCCGACGGATCTCCGGTCGATGCGGTACCTCAGGATCTTGCTGTATCCCGATCCGGCGGCGCTCCACCCCGTCGAGGCGGCACTGGCCGAGGACGAGACCGTCCATCGGCGCGCCATTCACGTCGTCAAGTCCATGCCCGACGGTTCGCTGGTGATGCTCGCGGAGATAGAGGGTGACCTGGACCGGTACCGCGAGATCATGGCCGCCGAACCGACCGTCCGCGAGTTCGCCGTCTCCGGGGTGGAGACCGGCTACTGCTACAGTCGTGTCGAGGCCACGTCGCTGACTACGCAACTGCTGTCCCACACCGAAAGCGAGTCCTTCGTCGTCGAGATGCCCATCGAGTACACGGGAGACGGGGGCCAGCGTGTCACTATCGTCGGCCAGGAGGCGGACCTCGCCGGCGGAGCGCTCGACCTGCCCGAGGAGATCGACGTGGAACTCCTCTCGACCGGCCCGTACCGGCCCGACGCCGCGGGCGTGTTCGCGGACCTGACCGACCGCCAGCGCGAGGTGCTGGAGACGGCGCTGGACCTTGGATACTACGAGACGCCCCGGCAGGCCACCCACGAAGACATCGCCGACACGCTGGACGTCGAGGGCGCGACCGTCGGTAAACACCTCCGACGCGTCGAGGCGACCGTCTTCGAAAAATACGTCCGATAGCATCGGTATCGACGGCGCGGTGGGCCGGCCGTGGACTCGACGGCGCGAGCGGCGGCGCGAGGGTGCGATACGTCCCCGGGAGCGTCCCTGGTCGTGACCGACAGACACGGGAGTTCCCGCGGAGAGCGCGGTCCTGCTCTCGGGGCGCCCGGCGCGTCGGCCAGGCCTTCGTTCCACCGGCCCGACGTCGCTGATGCTCGTCAGAGACTTCTTTGAGACGGTCGACCCCCTCGTCGACGAGGGCGTCACCTCCATCTCCGCGAACGTCGACGCCGTCCGCGACGTGCAACACGGGGTCAAGCGCGTCGAGCAGAAGCTGCTGCTCGACGACGTGCGCTGAAACCAGGCGTCGTCCCACCGTTCTTCCGAACCCCCGCGTCAGCCCCGCCGCGACCGGCGGCGGGCGAGCGCGACCCCCACCGAAACCGTCGTGACGACGACTCCGCCGGCCGGCCCCAGCGCGCCGTCGGCGGCGGTCGTCGCCGTGGGGACGGGGGACTCGACGACCAGTAATCGACCCGTCGCGTTGCCCGAAACCGTCCACTGGTACCGCCGTTCGGTCTGTCCGGCCGGCTCGACGACCGGATCGCCGCCGACGACCGAGGGCTCCCACTCACCGGGGAGCACGAGGCGGAGGTCCCACCGGTCGCCCGCGGTGCTGTTCGCGAGCGTCCGGGAGTACGTCGAGCCGACCACGAGGTCCTCGCCCGGCCGGACGTACCCCTCCCACGCCGCCTCGTACCGGAGGAGCACCCAGCCGTGGGTCGGCGTCGGGTCGCCGGCCCCGACCCACGACTCGGGCTCGTGGCGAACCGACCGCGAGACTGACGTGAGTTGGCCGTCGTCGTCGGCAGTTCGATTGAAGATCTCGCGAATCCGCCGTTCGCCGTCGAACCACTGCGGATCCTGGCTGTCGTTGCCCGCCGCGTCCGCTTCCGCCGACGACCGGGCCGGGTACGCGACCAGTACCGACAGCGTCGCCGTGTCCGACCCCTCGTCCACGTCGACGGTCAGTCGCCGCGTGACGTTCGTCGACGGCACCCCCGACTGGACGCCCCCGTCCACGACCGCCCGTCCGGCCGTCGGCCCGGCCCCCGTCGCTGCACGTTCGACACTCGCCACTGGTCCCACCGCCACGAACAGGACGGCGAGGGCGACCACGAGTGCGGTCCCGGCCAACCGTGATAGTCGACTCATGCTGAGTTGCCTTCGTTCGATGTGACGGGTCCCGAGCTGCGAACCGCGCGCGTTCTCCAAACGCCTACTTTCCGTTTCCGTTTCCGGGGCCGAAGACGGTCACGGACCCACGGCCGCGGAAGAGTCCGTCGGGAACCCCTGCAGGGACTCCTCGTCGGAGAACACCTCGGCGTGACTGTACGCGCCCGTGAACGACACATCGGTCCTCGCGCCCCAGAGGGCGTCGGTCGCGACCGCCTCGCCCAACTCCTCCGGACTCTCGATGCTCCCGTCGCCGTCGTATTCGGTGACTTCCCTGTCCGCCCGTCCCGCATCGTCGGCCGCTGCCGAGCCGACTCCGTAGCAGCCGAGGGCGCTCGCCCCGAGCACCGAAAGCACACGCCGCCGTTTCATCGAATGACTGTCCCACTCCGGTCCACCCGACTGCGACCCGTTCTTGTTATCTATTTATTGACGTACTTTTGTAAATACATTACTGAATATTATAAAGGTTGATGTATTCCATCGTGGGCGAGGATCGGCCATCGGAACACGCTGCGGTCCCGGGGCCGCGGGGCCCGCGCGGCGCGACCGGGTCGTCACCGTCCACGGCGACCACGGTGAGACCCCGTGGGACCGTCGTGGTGTCGAGGATCGAGAGGGATGCGCGTGCGGTCGGGTTTGACTCGAACGGATCGCTGTGAGACACTCCGGGCTCGACCGCAGGACTACGTGCGGTCGACCCGGTAACCGCTCGCACCAGTCCGTCTCAGAAGAAGGTGAGCTTGTCCCGCCGGTACAGGTCCATCTCCGACACCATCGAGGGGTCCTGCTCGGCGGCGAAGCGGACGGCGTCGGCGATCTCGGTCGGCTCCGAGGCTTCACCCTTCTCGAAGCGCTCCTCGAAGGACTCGCCGCTCTCGCTGGCGAACTCGCTGCGGACCTCGGCGGGGTCGATGGTGGTGACGGCCACGTCGTCCTCGCCCACGTCGGCGCCGCCCTCGGCCAGCGCGAGGGCGGTCGCCTCGCCGGTCCCGGGACTCCCGCCGGTCACGGGTCACGATCGCCGCCTGTCCGTCCAGGGACTGCTCGCTCGACGTGGCGCCCGATGGGATGGCACCCGGCATCCGTGCCGGTCGTCGCCGGTGGAGCCACCGGTCGCTCGATCCCGACGTCGCGGTCGGATCACCGACCAGTGAGCGTCAGAACCGCCGCGTGAGTCCGCGATTCGGGCTGAAATCGACGTTCCCGACAGATTCTTGATTCCAGAGAGGTACGTTTAATCATGATGTTTGGCGACGGAGGAGACCAATCTCGCGTGTTCGGGACGCTGGCCGATCCGGAGCGACGGGTCGTCCTGTACTACCTCCGAGAGCACGAGTCGGCGTCGCTCGAGACGCTCGCGGATCTGGTGACGGGGTGGGTCGAAGCCGGGCCGGGGCCCGACCGGACGGTCGCCCGTGACGACGTGCGGGCAGGGCTCCACCACGTTCACCTGCCGGCACTGGACGCGGCCGGACTGGTCGACTACGACCCGGACGGGGGCCGGGTTACGTGCGAAGGGCTCTCGCGGGTAGGGGAGACGGTGCTCGACGCGGCGCTGGCCGCCGATACGAGCGAGGCGCCCGTCGACCTCGGGAGACTGCTCGCTGCGGCCGACGACGCGGGAGCGGACGATGGCGGCTGACGGCGAGCCGCCGCTGCGGGCGTTGCGCGACCGCGCGCTCGGCCCGCCGAAGACGGTCACGACTTTCGGCCCGGAACCGTACGACGACCTGACCGGGGTCCTCGACCGGTTCGACGTCGAACTGCGTCACGAGCCGCTGCCCGTCCCGAAATCGTCGGGGTATCTCGTGGTCAGACGGGGCGACGAGTACCTCGGCGCCATCTCGGCGGCGGGGTTCGACGACCTGCGGGACCGCTCCGGAGCGCCACCCTGGGACGCGACCGCCGCGGCGTCCGCGTACCGCGACCTGGTCGCGCTGCTCTCGGGGGCGTCCTTCGAGATGGACGACAGGGGCCGGATGGTGGCGACTGCTCGCGAGATCGAGGACCGCGCCTGGCGAGCTGGTCGGGGCGCCCTCTACGTGACCTTCCAGTCGCTGTCGGCGTTCGAGGAGCAGGTCTCGACGTACGCGCGGCTCGCGGGGCGGACGGACCTCTCCGTCGCGGTCTACGGCGACCCCGACTGGGAGCCACCGCCGATCGACGGCGTCGACATCCACCGCGACGAGGCCGGGGAGATCAGCGACTTCTGGGTCGTCGCATTCGACGGCGCCGGGGAAGACGACGACAAGTGCGCGATGATCGCCGAGGAGAGCGCGGCCGGGGTGTTCACCGGCGTCGTGACCTACGACCCGACGGTGGTGGACGACCTGACGGCGTACCTCGACGACGTGGCCGCCTCGGGTCCCTGAACGACGGTTCCGACACCGCAGGAGCTAAACGAGTCGCTCCCCTGCGATGGGGTATGCAGCTGGCCGAGCCGCAGGATTTCGAGCGCGTCCTGTCGTCGATGTGTACCGAACCCCACCCCGCGGCTCGGGAGGCGGCCGAACGATTCCTCGCGACGAACCCCGGCGACCCCGGCACTTACCAGAGCGTCGCTATCCTCGAAGAACGCGCCGTCGACCTGCTGGGCGAGGTGACCGGCCACCCGGACCCCGAGGGGTACGTCGCTAGCGGCGGCACGGAGGCCAACATCCAGGCCGTCCGGATCGCGCGCAACCGCGCCGACACCGACGACCCCAACGTCGTCGCCCCCGCGAGCGCGCACTTCTCCTTTACCAAGGCCGCGGACGTGCTCGGCGTGGAGTACCGCACCGCGCCGACGACCGACCACCGGGCCGACCCCGAGGCGATGGCCGAACTCGTCGACGAGGACACCGTCTGCGTCGTCGGCGTCGGCGGTTCGACCGAATACGGCTACGTCGACCCGATTCCGGAGATCGCCGACCTCGCCCACTCGGTCGACGCGCTCTGTCACGTCGACGCCGCCTGGGGCGGGTTCGTCCTCCCCTTCACCGACCACGCGTGGAACTTCCAGAACGCCGACGTAGACACGCTGACGATCGACCCGCACAAGATGGGCCAGGCCGCCATCCCGGCCGGTGGGCTGCTGGTCCGAGACCGGTCGCTGCTGGACGAACTCGCCATCCGGACCCCCTACCTTGAGTCGACGTCGCAGGTGACGCTGACGGGCACTCGCAGCGGCGCGGGCGTCGCCAGCGCCGTCGCGGCGATGGAAGCGCTGTGGCCGGAGGGGTACCGCGAGCAGTACGACCGGTCGATGGACAACGCCGAGTGGCTGGCCGACCAGCTCGCCGCGCGCGGTCACGACGTGGTCGAGCCGGACCTGCCGCTGGTGGCCGCCGACCTGTCGGTGCCGATGACGGAGGAACTGCGCTCGCGGGGCTGGCGCGTCTCGAAGACCGGCGCCGACGAGATGCGCGTCGTCTGCATGCCCCACGTCACTCGCTCGATGCTGCGCTCGTTCGTCGCGGACCTTGACTGGTACTGAGCCTCGACGGACGCCGACCTACGTAGGGCAAATATGAAAGTTTACGATACCCCGCGCGTTACCGCCGGTCGTGTTCCCCGTCGAGGTCCCCGCGCTCCTGTTGGGCAGTACCTGTAGCGACCCCTCCGGGACGCTCGTCGAGGCCGTCTGCACCGCGACCGGCCCCCCGGGCCTGCTCATCGTCCTCGTCTACTCCTTTCTGATCACCTTCATCCTCCCGTTGCCTTCCGAGATCGTCCTGCCGCTGGCCGATCAGCTCCGGCTCGGCCTGCCGCTGTGGGCGAACCTGGCGCTCGTCGTCCTCGTCGCCAGCATCGGGAAGGCCGGCGGCAGCGTCTTCGCGTTCCACATCGGCCAGGAGGCCAAGGAGTCCGGGCCCGTCATCCGGGCGCTGCGGCGCTCGCGGTTCGACGTCATCGAGTGGTCCCAGACGAAAGTCGTCCAGCTCTCCAAGAAGTACGGCTACGCCGGCCTCGCGCTGGCGCTGTCGGTCCCCGCGTTCCCCGACACCCTCTCCGTGTACGCCTTCTCCGTCCTCGAAGACGACTACCTGAAGTTCGCCGCCGCCACCTTCGTCGGTAGCGTCGGTCGGTTCCTCGTCTGGATCGTCGTCGTCCGCGGCGGCGTCGCGAGCCTCTGAGTCGCGCTGGCTCCGCACGAGGGTATCGCGGACCGGCTCCGTCGCCGCAGTTCGCCGCCGCCGGTGCGCTTACAAGGGGTCCGGGTCACCTTCGGGGTAATGGAAGGGGTGCTGTGGTACGTGTTCGCCAGCACCCGTGGGGGTGAGAACCGGGCGCGCATCCTCCGTGCGATAGACGAGCGACCGCGCAACGCAAACCAGCTCGCCGAGGACCTGGACCTGGACTACACCACCGTCCGCCACCACTTGGAGGTGCTCGAAGACAACAACGTCGTCGAGTCCAGCGGCGACGACTACGGCGCCGTCTACCTGCCCACCGAGCAGTGTCGCGCCAACTGGGACACCGTCGAGGAGGTCCTGGGAACCGTTCTGGAGGACGATTCATGACTCAACGACCGACAGAGAGCCGACCGAGAGACCCGCCGACGGCCGACTCGCCGAACGGCCTATCGACCGACGGACCGCCGGCCACGGGACCGCGAGCGACCCGACGACCGGCCGGCCCGCGGAGTCCGGAGACAATTTGGACAGCCTATATGCGGGCGCGTCGCAAAGAGGTGACTCAGCAATGAGCCTGTGGTTCGAGGCCGCCCGCCTGGCCGTGGTCGCCAACGTCGTGCTCCTCGTCGGGCTGACCGCGGTCTGGGGACGCAACTACCGCGCCTACGGCGCCAGCCACACGCTCGGTCTCCTCGTCTTCGGTGCCTTCCTCCTCGCGGAGAACCTCCTCGCGGTCTACCTCCTCTTTTTCCACGGCACCTTCCACGGCTGGGTCAGCGGCGCCGCTCCGGTCGCCCAGCGCGGCATGATGGCGCTCAACGTCCTCGAACTGCTCGCGCTCGCCTTCCTCGTGAAGGTCACCTGGGAGTGACCGCGACCCCGGCCCGCTTGCTCCCTCCTCGTCGCCATCCCACCACGTGGCTGCGTGATAGCCACGCGCTCGGTTGGCTTTATCGTGTCACCCGTCGTACCGATGGTATGGAATACAGACGTATCACGTCCCAGATCGTCGTCGGCGTCGTCGTCGCGCTGCTGGGCCTCGTCCTGCTCGCTCGCACGACCGGCGTCTACGACACCGGCCGACTGCTCGTCTACGCGCCGTCGCTGTTCGTGCTGGTCGGCCTGTTCGCTATCGTCGCGAGCGGCTTCCGCAACCTCGTCGGTCCCCTGATGGTCGTACTCGTCGCCGGCGGCTGGCAGCTGGTCGCGCTGGACTACCTCGCCGCCGAGACCGTCTTCTCGCTGTGGCCCGTCCTGCTCGTCCTGTTCGGGCTCTCGCTGATCGTCGGCCAGTACCGCGCCCGCGCCGTCGCCCGCGAGTCGGACTTTCTCACCTCGGTGGCCGTCTTCGGCGGCCGGGACGAGCGCTCGACCTCGCAGGCGTTCCACGGCGCCGATCTGACCGCCGCGTTCGGCGGCGTCGAACTCGACCTGCGTGACGCCGTCGTCGAGCATCCACCCGCGACGATCAACGCCAGTGCGCTGTTCGGCGGCGTCGACCTGATCGTCCCCCGGGAGTGGAACGTCCGCGTCGACGTCTTCCCGCTGTTCGGCGCCGCCGAGGACGAACGGCCCCGCCGCGCGGAGGAACACGACGAGGTCGACCTCGTCGTCACCGGCTTCGCGCTGTTCGGCGGCGTCTCGGTCGACGACTGATCCGTGGGCGGCAACATTTATACGACGAGGCGCCACAGACACGAGTGAGATGGCAGTCCCGTCCACCCGCCGTATGCGTATGCGAACCTCCTTTTAGCGCCGGGTGGACCCATCGCACCGACGCGGGCTCATATCCCGACCAGGCCGGACGGTCTGGGCGGTGGGACGGGGAAAGCCGGCATCCGACCGCACCGTCACTCCACCAGCGAGCGAGCCCCGAACCACGCGATCGAACGATGACAGCGAATCACCGCGTTAAAGAGCCGACTGGAGGTATCGAGTAGTATGAGCCACGACGACTTCCCCACCGACGAGCCCGCGGTCGTGACTTGCGGGTTGCCCTACGCCAACGGCGACCTGCACATCGCCCACCTGCGCACCTACGTCGGCGGCGACGTGCTCTCGCGAGCGCTGCGGACGCTCGGCCAGGAGACCGCTTTCGTCTGCGGGTCGGACATGCACGGCACCCCCATCGCCGTCGGGGCCGCCGAGCAGGGCGTCGACCCCGAGGAGCTGGCGCTGGGCTACCACGAGCAGTACGAGGAGACGTTCCCCCGCTTCGACGTCGAGTTCGACAACTACGGCCACACCCACGACGAGACGAACCAGGCGATGACGAAGTCGTTCGTCGAGTCGTGGATCGACGGCGGCCACGTCCACGAGAAGGAGATCCAGGTCGCCTACGACCCCGACGCCGACCAGTGGCTGCCCGACCGCTTCGTCGAGGGGACCTGCCCCTACTGCGGGGCGAACGCCCGCGGCGACGAGTGCGACGACGGCTGTCAACGGCACCTCGAACCCGGCGAGATCGAGGACCCGGTCAGCGCCATCACCGGCAACCCCGCCGAGTACCGCGCCCGCGAGCACGAGTTCCTGCGCCTCGCGGACTTCCAGGAGTACCTGCAGGGGTTCATCGACCGCCTCGAAGGCACCGACAACGCCCGCAACCAGCCCCGCGAGTGGATCGAGGGCGAACTCGAAGACCTCTGTATCACTCGCGATCTGGACTGGGGCGTCGACTACCCAGGCGACGACGGCGGGCAGGACCTCGTCCTGTACGTCTGGGTCGACGCGCCCATCGAGTACGTCTCTTCGACGAAACAGTACACCGAGCGCGTCGGGGCCGAGGAGTACGACTGGGAGGCCGTCTGGAAGAACCACGGCACCGACGACCACCCCGAGGGCGGGGAGATCGTCCACATCATCGGTCAGGACATCATCCAGCACCACACCGTCTTCTGGCCGGCGATGCTGCGCGGCGCAGACTTCAACGAACCCCGCGCCGTGGTCGCCAGCGGGTTCATGAACCTCGACGGCGACGCGTTCTCGACGAGCCGCAATCGAGCGATCTGGGCCCGGGAGTTCCTCGACGAGGGGTTCCACCCCGACACGCTGCGGTACTACCTGACCACCGTCGGCGGCTTCCAGGACGAGATCGACTTCTCCTGGGACCGCTTCCGCGAGCGGGTCAACGGCGAACTCGTCGGCAACGTCGGTAACTTCGCCTACCGCTCGCTCCTCTTTGCCGAGCGCAACCTCGGCGGCACGCCCGACGTGGACGTGTCGAGCGAGGTCCGCGAGCGCATCGAGGAGGCCATCGCGGAGTTCGAGGCGGCCATCAACGACTACTCGGTGCGGAAGGCGACGCAGGCCGCCGTCAGGCTGGCGGGCTTCGGCAACGAGTACATCCAGCGCCACGAGCCCTGGAACTTAGACGACGACGAGGCCGCGCCGGTCGTCCGCGACTGCGTCCAGATCGCCAAGGCCGTCGCCGTCCTCGTCTACCCGGCGACGCCCGACACCGCTCAGCGGCTCTGGGACCAGCTCGAAGCGGAGGGATCGGTCGCCGACGCGACGCTCGACGCCGCGCTCGAAGCGCCGCCCGCCGACTTCGGCGAGCCGACCGAGCTGTTCGAGAAGATCGACGAGGACCGGGTCGAAGAACTGAACCGGAAGCTCGACGAGCGCGTCGAGGAAGTCGCGGCGGCCGAGGAGGACGACGCCGAGGGTGACGACGGAACCGAAACCGACGAGGCCGCCGAGGGCGACGAGGGGAGTATGGACGTAGAGGCCCTCGCCGAGGACCGCATCGGCTTCGACGACTTCGAGGAGATCGACATCCGCGTCGGGCGGGTCGAGTCCGCAGAACCCATCGAGGACTCGGACAAGCTCGCTCGCCTCGAAGTGGACATCGGCGTCGAGACCCGACAGGTCGTCGCCGGGATCAAACAGCTACACGACCTCGACGAACTCCCGGGGACGAAGGTCGTCCTGCTGGCGAACATGGAGAAGGCGGAGCTGTTCGGCGTCGAGTCCAACGGCATGGTGCTCGCTGCGGGCGAGGAGGCCGACCTGCTGACGACCCACGGCGACGCCGAACCCGGGACGAAGATCCGGTAGCGAGCGCCAGGCGCCCCCTCCGTTTTCGCCGCTCGATTCTTATTCGATGTGGTAGTCGCTCACTCGTCGCACCGCGAGCACGTACGCCGCCGGGACGGCCGCGGCGAGGACGACGGCGACGCCCAGCGCGACCCGTTCGAGGCCCGCGACCGACAGCGAGAGGCCGAAGGGGAGCCGGGGGGCGAGCAGGGAGTGGATCACGACCCGGTAGAGTTCGTCGGTGAGGACGCCGGCGGCGCTGACGCCGAGGGCGGCGAGGATCGAGTACAGCGCGAAGGCGGCCTTGCTCGGCGGCGTCGCCGTCCGGTCGGCGGTCACGTCGATACCGTCGAACCGGGGGAACCGCGCGCCGAGCGCGGCCGCGACGACCGCGCCGCCTGCGACGACGACGAGCGCGAGTCCCGCGAAGCCGACGGCCTCAGGGGGCGAACGGCCGGTCGCGTGGGCCGCCGCGCCCGAGAGCACCGCTGCGACGGGAGCGACCGGCGCGACGACGGCGAGGACGTGCCCGTGGACGACTTCGCGGCCGCTCGCGCGCGAGGTCAGGAGGCCGGGGAGGGTCGCTCCCTGGTTGCCGAGGAGGTTGAGCGGCGCGGCGACGCCGGCCGCCCACGCGCCGTACAGCATCGCGAACCACGGCGCGTACGACGGGACCGTTCCGGTCGCCAACGCCCCTTCGACCATCGGGAGCGCGAACACCAGCGGCACCGCGGCGAACAGCAACTGCAGCGGTGCCCGGTAGGCCCGGACGAGCGTCGTCGCCGCGACGCCAGCGGTGCCCCGTCGACGACAGACGAGGCCGAAGGCGTCGCCGAGCCGGGTCGACCCCGTCGGGGTGACCGTGCCGGACCCGGAACCCGACGCCCCGTCGGGTTCGGCCTCGTCACCACCGTCGCGCTGCTCGTCGGTGAACCACGCGAACTCGGCCCCACGGACCGTCGCGAGGACGCCGACGGGGACGACGGCGACGGTGAGACCGAGCGCGGCCGCGGCGCCGACCGCGGAGGCGTCGGCGCCCGGCGTGGTGACCAGCGCGAGGTCGCCGAGCCAGGTCAGCGGCGGGCCGTCCAGTACGGGCGAGAGGGCGTCGACGAGCGCCGGGAGGTGGCCGGCGAACATCACCCAGAAGTACGCGACCGCGACGACCGTGCCGATCGCGGGCTTGAGCCGCGAGAGCCACTTCGACCGGCGGACGGCGCCTTTCAGCGCCAGCCCGACGGGATAGCCGATGGCCATCGCACTCGCCAGCAGCGCGGCCGTCGCGGTGGCCCCGCCGACCAGCACCAGCGGCGTCCCCGCGCCGGCGGCCAGGCCGGCGAACCCGACGCCGAACGGGACGACCACGTACGGGACGTAGCCGACGGCGTTCATCAGGAGCAGGCCGCCCGCGACGTCCTTCGGCGGTCGGACGGTCAACATCCCGGCGGGCTCGTCGATCTCGCCGTAGGAGCCGACGCCCGCGACGACGCCCATCGCGAGGACGAACACCCAGCCGCTGGCGACGAGCAGGGAGACGGTCGAGGCGGGGGCGGCGTCACCGCTCGCCAGCGTCGTACCCCAGGCGCTCGCCGCGTCGAACGCGACGGGGAGCACCGCGAGGACGGCCAGCGACCCCAGCACGACCAGCGCCAGCCACACGTCCTGGGCGCGGATCCGGCGGAACATCCGCCGCAACTCGACTCGCGCGACGGTCGCGCTGACCGTCGGCGACGGGAACCGCCCGCGACGGCTCGGCGACGCGGTCCGGCTCCCCGTCGCCCGCGTCGACTCAGGCCTCGACTCGTTTGTCGGGGACATCGGCATCCTCCGTGATGTCGAGGAAGGCGGTTTCGAGGTCCGCCTCGCCGTCGTCGCGGGCCCGGCGTTTCAGCTCCTCGGTGGCGCCTTCGGCGACGAGCTCGCCGTCGTCGATGACGCCGACGGCGTCGGCGAGTTCGTCGACGACCGAGAGGACGTGCGAGGAGAGGAAGACGGTCACGTCGCGCTCGGCGACCGCGGCGACGGTGTCGCGCATCGTCCGCGCGGCCCGGGGGTCCAGCCCGCTCGTCGGTTCGTCGAGGAAGACCACCTCGGGGTCGCCCAGTAGCGCCGCGATGGCACCGACCTTCTTCTGCATCCCCGTGGAGTAGGTGCCGATCCGGCGGTCGGCGTCCCCGGCCAGGTCGAACCGCGCGAGCATGTCGTCGATCCGCTCGCCGGCCGCTTCCGGCGGGAGTTCGTGCAGTCGCGCCACGTATCGCAGGTGCTCGCGGCCGGTCAACTCGTCGAACACCGGGGGATCGGCGGGCAGGTAGCCGATCCGCTCCGTCAGCACCGGGCGGTCGTCGGCGGCGGCGCCCGCGACCGTCGCGGTCCCGCGGGTCGGTTCGGTGAGTCCGGTCAGCATCCGCATCGTCGTCGTCTTGCCGGCGCCGTTCGGCCCGAGGAAGCCGTACACGTCGCCGGACGGGATCGTCAGCGACAGGTCCGAGACGGCCAGTTCCTCGCCGTAGCGCTTGGTCAGCCCGTCGGCGACGACGGCCGGGTCGCTCACCGATCGTCACCTCGCCGGCGCTCGGTCCGGGCGCGAATCGCTTCGCGCCCGGTCGACTCGCGTCCGATTCCGTACCGCGGTGGTGCGGACAGTGAACCGCGCCGAGGCGGCCACCGCCCTGCTGGAGGGCAGGTTCGCATACCCCGAAGACGTACTTCCAGGCTGAAAAAACGTTTGCGAACGACGAGTCTATAACCGAAACTACACAAACGGCGTCCGGGGCGTCGAGCGACGACAAGTCCTATTGGTGGCCGGCCGTTACGGAGCGATATGGCAGACGAGGCCGGCGACGACGAGGAGGAGTGGCGCTTCTCCGTCGACGAGGTGGGCGACGACACCGGTGACGTGGACGAAGCGGACACGCTCGACGCCGAGGGCGAGGAATGGGACGTGACCGTCGGCGAGGGCGACGACGGTCCGACCGTCGCGTTCGGCGGGACGGAGTCCGAGTCCGAGTCCGAGTCCGAAAGCGACGGTCGGGACGAGGGCGAGGGCGGTAACGTCGCCGGGTCGGTGACGCCGGACCTGCCGGTCGAGTCGGACACGCCCAGCCTGGAGAGCGCGGTGTTCGTCGCCGTCGGCGCTCTGTTGGTCTTGCTGGTGTTCGCCAGCGTCGTCACGCAGCTGACTCCGGAGACCATCGGCGCGGTCACGCTCGGCGTCGCCGCGGTGACGGCCGTCGTCTACGCGGTGTTCGTGCGGTTCTGACCGAATTCCGGCGCTCGACCGCCGAGACCGGTCCGAGGCGAAGTGTTTTCCCGAAGGCGACCGAATCTTCGGTATGATCGAGTGGATCGGGCAGACTTCGGTCCTGACGTGGATCGGAGCGAACCTCCCGCTGTTCCTCCTCCTCGCGGGCGCGGCGCTGACCATCGCGGAAGCGTTCGCCCCCGGGGCGCACTTCATGGTCCTCGGGGTGGCGCTGCTGGTCGCCGGGCTGGTCGGGCTGTTGCTCCCGCCGGGACTGGGCGTACTCGCGCCGCTCATCCTCGCCGCGCTAGTGCTGGCGGCGGGCGCGGGCACCTTCTACGTCTACCGCCAGTTCGACTTCTACGGCGGCAAAGGCGGTCCCCAGACCAGTGACTCGGACTCGCTGCGCGGGGAGACCGGTCGCGTCACCGAGCGGATCACCGAGACCGGCGGCGAAGTCAAACTCGACGAGGGGGGATTCAACCCCTACTACCGCGCCCGGAGCGTCGACGGCGAGATCGAGGAGGGGACCGAAGTGATGGTCGTCGACCCCGGCGGCGGCAACGTCGTCACCGTCGAACCGCTCACTGGCGGGATCGACGAGATCGACCGCGAACTCGAGCGGGAACGGCAACGCGATTCGAGCCGTTCCGCCAGCGGAGACGACTCGGCTGGCGACGAGCCCGACGCCGACGACGAACGCGAGTTCGAGACCGACCCGGCCTGAGCCGGCGGGGCGTTCTCGGTCGGCCCGCGCTGACGGTCGACCTCGCTGTTCGCGATCGCCGGACCGCGGCCTGGCATCTGTGGTCGCTGACCCAACACTTTTGACGGGGTGGTACGAAGTCTGATCGCATGATCCCCGTACCAGTGTTGCAGAGCCTCGGAGGAGCCCTTCCGATCGTAGCGGTGATCCTGTTGCTGCTCGCGGTCGTGATGGTGTACCAGATGGTGGAGATCGTCAACGCCTACGAGAAGCGGGCGCTGACGGTCTTCGGCGAGTACCGGAAACTGCTCGAACCCGGTATCAACTTCGTGCCGCCGTTCGTCTCGAAGACCTACGCCTTCGACATGCGGACCCAGACCCTGGACGTGCCCCGTCAAGAAGCGATCACCCGCGACAACTCGCCGGTGACCGCCGACGCCGTCGTCTACATCAAGGTCATGGACGCCAAGAAGGCCTTTCTCGAAGTGGACAACTACAAGAAGGCCGTCTCGAACCTCGCCCAGACGACGCTGCGGGCCGTGCTGGGCGACATGGAACTCGACGACACGCTCAACAAGCGCCAGGAGATCAACGCGAAGATCCGCAAGGAACTCGACGAGCCTACCGACGAGTGGGGCATCCGCGTCGAGAGCGTCGAGGTCCGCGAGGTCAACCCCTCGAAGGACGTCCAGCAGGCCATGGAGCAACAGACCTCCGCGGAGCGCAAACGCCGCGCCATGATCCTCGAAGCGCAGGGTGAACGGCGCTCTGCCATCGAGCAGGCCCAGGGTGAGAAGCAGTCCGACATCGTCCGCGCCCAGGGGAAGAAGCAATCGCAGATCCTCGAAGCGCAGGGTGACGCGATTTCGACCGTGCTGCGGGCGAAATCTGCCGAGTCGATGGGCGAGCGCGCCATCATCGACAAGGGGATGGAGACCCTCGAAAACATCGGTCAGGGCGAGTCGACGACGTTCGTCATGCCCCAGGAGCTCACCTCGCTGGTGGGTCGCTACGGCAAGCACCTCTCGGGCAGCGACGTCAACGACATGGCGAACGTCGACGGCGAGAGCGAGCTCGACTCACTCGACTTCGACGCCGAGACGCGCGAACTCATCGGCCTCGACGACATCGAGGAAATCCTCGGCCAGATCGACCAGGAGGCCGAGGTCGACGTCGAGGAGATGGAACAGGAGGCCCAGGCGATCAAGGAGGGCAAAGACGCGACGAACATCCGCGACCCCGACGAGGTCATCGAGGAGATGGACTCCGAGATGGACCCTTCGGGGAGCCCGGTGGGCGGTCCCGGCGGTAACGGGAGCGGCGATGCCAGCGCCAGCAGCGCCGACACCGAGCGCGAACCGGAGACCGAGACCGAGTAAGCCGACCCTGTCGTCTGGTTTCGGCGCCCGCGCCCTCCCGCTTCGGGCGCCGATCGCTTCCGAGCACGATACGTACCATTTCGTCACCTGATAGGTAACCGTCAGTGACCAGTTCGGCGGAATTCGGGCGGTAGAGCGTCTACCGGGGCCCAGGCGGTCGCAGATTAGAGAAGCCGAAGCCGTTTTACCACCCCACCGCCAAAAGACCCATAATGGCGCGAGAGGGGGACGTCGACGAGAGCAAGCGAGCGACGCTCCGTCGCTTCGCTGCGCTGGGGGCGACCAGTCCGCTCGTCGGATTCGCGAAGGAGAGCGACAGCGACGCGCCCGACGCACTTGTCGGGTACGTCGCCGCGACACCCGGCGCACACTTCTCGAAGATCCGTGACGACTTGCAACTGGGTACGGGGGAGACCCAGCACCACCTTCGTCGGCTGGAACGGGACGGCGCCGTCGAGAGCCGCGAGGACGGCGAGTACCGACGGTACTTTCCCGCCGGCCGCTTCTCCGAATTCGAACGGGTAGCGCTGGGGTACCTCCGGCGCGAGACGCCGCGCGGGATGGTCATCGCGCTCCTGCGCGACCCCGAGGCGTCGGGGACCGCTCTCGCCGAACGGCTGGGCGTCTCCGCGCCCACCGTCAGCAAGTACGCCAGCCAGCTGGAGGAGGCCGGCCTGCTCTCCCGCGAGGACGGCTACCGGCTCGAACGCCCGGAGGCGCTGCTCCTGTTGCTCGTCCAGCACGCCGACTCCTTCGGCCCGGAGGCCGCCGAGCTAGCCGCCGACGCCGACGATATCGTCTCCTACGACCCCTGAACCGAAGCGTCGTCCGTGAGCGTGTCGACCCGCCAGCGACGGCTGGCGGGCGTGAAAAAGCGCGAGAGTGCGTTCGCTCAGGCGGTGACCTTCCAGGTGGTCGACGAGGAGTAGCCCCACTTCTCCACGTCGAGGTCGGTGTCGCTGTTCTGGATGGTGGTCATGTTCGACCCGACCTCCTTGGCCGACAGGTCGAGTTCGTCGCCGATGAGCCGCGATTTGAAGTACGTCTGGGTATCGGCGTTGTCCCGGAGGTACTCCAGGATCCGGTGCTGCTTCTCGGTGAGGGTGCGTCGTTCGCCCGTCGCGCTCGCGGTGGTCGCGCTCATACTTCGAGGCAGGTACCGTTCCCCTAAAGCGGGTTTGGTACGATCGGTAAAACCCGCTCCCTTCTTGCGATTACCCCGCTCATGTGTGGTCGTAACGTGGGCCTACGGCGCGCCGCTGTGGGGTAGTTGGTGCCGTTGGTTAACCGGCCGTACCAGCGTCGGGGTCGCGACGGCCGTCGCTGTCGCGGCGGGATGCGAGAGGGCGGGTGGCCCCCGGAGAACTCACAGGTCTTCGTCGATGATCTCGCCGACGGCGAAGTTGGACTTGACTTCGGTGACTTCGACCTTGACGCGCTCGCCCACGTCGGCACCGGGGACGATGATGACGTACCCGCGCTCGACGCGCGCGATGCCGTCGCCCTGTTTGCCGATGTCCTCGATCTCGACGTAGCGGATCTCGCCGGGCTCGACCGGCGGCTGGGGTTCCGAGGGGACGTCGTCCTCGTCCGTGTCTTCGGTTCGGTCCACCTCCGAGGAGATGAGCGCGACGCGGTAGGTCTCCCCCGGCTCGACCCCACCCGTCTCGATCTCCCGTTTCGGCACCTCTACGACGTACCGGTCGCCGTCGTCCGACACGTCCGCACTGAACAGACACAGCAGCTTATCTGAGATTTCCACGATGTAGACCTCCGAGTGGGTCATAGACCCCCTGTTTTATGAAAGTATGCCAGCCCGATCCCCGAGAAAGGCTGTTCGGAGCCCGGTTCGGAGCGATCTCGCGCTCACTCGACCCGTGACCCGTCCGGTCGCTTCGGGCCCTCCGAATCGAAGACGACTACCTCGCCGGAGTCCCGCTCGACCGGCCGATACCTGTCCCGAACCGCGACCGCCTCGTCCAGTTCTCGGATCGCTCGCTCCTTGAGCGCCCGCGCCAGTTCCTCGGCCTCCTCGCGAGAGATGTCTCGACCGAGTCCCTCGCACTCGTGGGCGCGGACCATCCCTTCCTCGTCGACGGCCTCACCCATCGGCTGGCTCGTCCCGCCCAGCGCGACGCTGAACGGGTAGGTCCGACAGACCAGCGGGCGGTCGCCGTGGACCGTGCAGGCGCCGACGCCGTCGTCGTCCTCCGCGTAGAACGTGCAGTCGCCGCAGTCGTCCGTCTGGAGCGCCCACTCGAACGTCTCGCCCTGGGGCCCATCTTCGCCCTCCACGAGTCCGTAGGGCATCGGTCGCGCCACGTCCCGCCAGTCGTAGTCCTCGGTCGCCTGTAACTCCCGCACTTCGTCGGGGAAGACGGTCGCGGTGTGGTCGTGACCCTCGCCGCCAGTATCCGCTCTCTTCTCTTCGTCCGCGTCTTCACCTTCGCAGCCGTCGACCGCTTTGCAGCAGGCGCCACAGCGGGTGCACTCGAAGCCGATGGCCTCGATGGCGTCGGCCAGCTCGGCCACGTCCAGCGCCTCGGCTCGCTCGCGCTCGGCTTCGAGACTCTCCATGGACGGATTACCGGGTCGACGGGCAAAAACGCGTCGCGAGCGGTCCGATGACGAGTCCGTCCGCTCACTCCGCGGGCGCCGCTCGCTCGCCGTCCCACCGGACCGACCCCTCGACCGCGAGCTTCTCGAGGTGGGCGCGGACGGTCGCCTCGGCGAGGTCGCGGACCTCCGAGAGATCCGTCTCGTAGGCGGCGGTCGTGGTGTCCGGGACGGTCTCCGCGCCGTCCCGGACGGCCTCGTGGATCCGGCGCTCCCGGTCGAGTCGGTGGGCGAGCAGCCGCGCGGCGGTCTCGCGGACGGCCACCCCTTCGACCGTCGGACCGTGTCCAGGCAGGAGACGGTCGGGACTGCGCGCGTAGACGCGCCGGAGCGAGGTGAGATAGGCGCGCACGTCACCCCCGGGTGCGCCGACGACGACGCTTCCCTCGGCGACGGCGAGGTCACCGCCGACGAGGACCGACTCGGCGCCATCGGTGGCCGCGAACGCGACGTGTTCGGGCGCGTGTCCCGGCGTGTCGACGACGCGGACTGCGCCGTCACCCGTCTCGATCGTCGTCCCCTCGGCGAACGTCCGGTCCGGTCCGACCCCTGTCGCGGCCTCGAAGGCGTCCGCGCGGCCGGTTCGCGCCCAGACGGTCGCGTCGTGGGCGTCGGCGTAGTCGGCGACCGCACCGACGTGGTCTGGGTGGTGGTGCGTGACCGCGACGTGACCGACACCGCGTTCGGCCGCGAGGGCGTCGAGTTCGTCGCTCCGTGTGGCGGGGTCGACGATGAGTGCCGGGTCAGAGCCGAGCACGTAGACGTTCGTCTGGCCCGTCGGTGCGCGCGTCTCGACGTCGACGCCGGCTCGCGTGACCTGCATCTGTCCGTTCGTTTCGGCGCCGGCCACCTGTTCGTTTCGTCCGAGTGTGAGCGGAGTGTCCACGACCGCCAGCGAACCGAGAGTGACTCGACCACGACCGCGGAGTGGACTGGAACCGCAAACAGCGTGAAAGCCCCGACCGTCTCGACTCCCGCGACTCGCTGCGCGCTTCGCTCGTTACACTCGCTCCAGTGCTTGCTTCGTCGGGGTTCGTCGAGACGGTCGCCCCTTTCATTCCCGCCCGCATAGACTGTCCGATCAGCCGAACGGGTGGGAATGAAAGGGGCCGCGCGCTGCGGGAAGACGGACGCAGCGAGCACCGCAGTGAGTGCAACGAGCGAGGAGCGCAGCAAGGCCATCGACCGCAGCGCGCGGGGGCTTTCACGCTGTTCGCGGCTACGGTCGAGTTCGCGGCTGCGGTCGAGTTCGCGGCCGCGGGCGGAGTTCCGTTTCGGCCGACTCGTCGCTCCGATCAGGCAGATACAGGTACCGCGACGACGGAACACGATCAACAGATGCGCGAGGCACACCCCGTCGAGCGGGCGGTCGGGATGGACTACTACGTCAGCGACGCGCCCGGCGTGGGCGGCCACCTCCGCGAGTCGCCCGAGGACTTCCGAGTCACCGAGGTCGAGGCGTTCGACCCCGACCCGCTCGACGCCGACCCGGGCGCCTACCCGAACGTGCTCGCGCGGGTCACGCTGCGGAGCTGGGACACCAACGACTTCGCCTCGGAACTCTCAGACCGCCTCGGTATCTCCCGCGAACGGGTCTCCTGGGCGGGAACGAAGGACAAACACGCCGTCACGACGCAGCTGTTCTCCGTCGAGAAGGCCGACCCCGAGGAGCTGCGAGCGGTCGAGATCCGCGACGCAGATATCGAACTGCTCGGCCGGACCGGTCGCCCCGTCCTGTTCGGTGACTTGGCGGGCAACGCCTTCGGGATCACCGTTCGGGGAGTCGAAGCCGACGCCGCCGAGCACGCAGACGCGACCACCGCGGACCTGCGGGCGTTCGCGAACGGCGACGACGCGACGGAATCCGAGGAGTCGGACGCCACGACCACGGCCGACGACCCCGTGACCGTCGGCGTCCCCAACTTCTTCGGCCAGCAGCGCTTCGGCAGCAAGCGCCCGGTCACCCACGAGGTCGGCCTCGAAATCCTCCGCGGAAACTGGAAGGGCGCGGTGCTGGCCTACGTCGGCAACCCCGCCGAGCGCGAGCCCGAGTCGACGCGTGAGGCCCGGGCGTACGTCGACGAGACCGAAGACTGGGCAGGGGCGCTCGATAGGCTGCCGAAGCGACTGGGTTTCGAGCGGTCGATGTGTCATCGGCTCGTCGAGCGCCAGGCGGAGCGAGGGGGCGGGGGCGAGCGCAGTGACGTTGACCTCGGCGACGAGGACTACCGCGCAGCGCTCGAAGCGGTCCCTTCCAATCTCCAGCGGCTGTTCGTCAACGCCGCTCAGTCGTTCGCGTTCAACCGGATGCTCTCCGAGCGCCTGGAGCGGGGGCTCCCGTTCCACGAGCCCGTCGCCGGCGACGTGGTGTGTTTCGCCGATTCGGAGGCGCCCGAGGGCGTCGCGCTGCCGGACACCGACCGCACCCAGCGCGTGACAGAGGACCGGGTCTCGACGGTCCGCCGCCACTGCGAACGGGGCCGGGCGTTCGTCACCGCGCCGCTGGTCGGCACCGAGACGGAACTGGCCGACGGCGAGATGGGCGAGATCGAGCGCGCCGTGCTGGACGCCCTGGATCTGGAGCCCGCGGACTTCGAGCTCCCCGGCGAGTTCGAGTCGACCGGGACCCGACGGGCGATCCTCGTGCGGACGGATCTGGCCGTGGCTCGGGGCGACGACGACGCGCTCGGCTTCGAGTTCACGCTGCCCAAGGGCAGTTACGCCACGGTCGTGTTGCGCGAGTACCTGAAGTGCGACCCCGACGCCCTCTGAGTCCGTCGCGGCCGACCCTTCGGCCTGTCACACCTCCGCACAGAGCCACGCTTCCGCGCTCCTTTTGCCGCTCGACGGGAAATCGGGGATACATGGAGTGTCGGCGCTGTGGCTCGTCGCTGGAGCGACCGGGCGACTACTGCCTGGTCTGTCGCTCCGACAACGCCGACGCCGTCGTGCTGGAACTCGACCGCGACCGCGCCCGCGTGACGACCCTCTCCGACGAGGAGGTCGCCGGCGTCCGCGAGGTGACGACCACGCCCGAGGACGGCGAGGAGACGGGCGTGATCGAACTGCGGAACTTCGCCGGCCTCGTCGCCGACGAGGTGCGACGCAAGCGCCCCGAGGAGGTGTACGCGACCGGCGACCGAGAGGTGCTGCGGGCGGTGCGGGGCCAGCTACACCACGACTTCTACCGGGTCGGCGACGACGAGGACCCCGTCGAGTCCGTCCTCTCGCGGCGGGGTGAGGCGCCGCTGGAGGTCGTCGAGACGCCGCCCCGCGAGAAGATCGGCGGGTCACACTCGACGCTCGTCGGCGGGCGGGCGGGCCAGCGCGCCATCCAGACCGTCGCCGGTCACCCCCACGTCAAGAAGATCATCCCCGGTCCCATCGACGCCGGCGGCTCGGGCTCCCGCTCGGGCGTCCGCGCGAAGGCCACCCGCGCCGGCGAGAACGGCAACGTCCGCTTGCTCATCCGCGACGGGTCCTCCGTCCAGGAGAACCGCGTCGTGACGACGGCCCGCGAGCGCGACCTCGGCGAAGTGGTCCGGGAGGACCTGAACGAGGCGCTGCGGGAAGCGGACTTGCAGGACTGACGCGCGGGCGGTGCCGGACGCCGCCGAATCGAGCGCGACTCGCAGGGTTTATACGGCCAACTGCCGGACGGTACGATACTATGGCTGAACAGCAGGGACGAACCGGGAGCGCGGGACGGTTCGGCGCGCGGTACGGCCGCGTCGCCCGCCGCCGCGTCGCCGAGATCGAGGGCGAGATGAACGACGACCACGAGTGCCCGAGCTGCGGCGAGGACCGCGTCGACCGCCAGGGAACCGGTATCTGGGAATGCGGCTACTGCGGTCACACCTTCACCGGTGGCGCGTACAGCCCGACGACCCCCGGCGGCCGGACGGTCACCCGGTCCATCCGCGCGGCGCTGGCCGACGACGACGAATGAGCTACAAGTGTTCCCGCTGTAAGCGCGACGTCGAACTGGACGAGTACGGTGGCGTCCGCTGTCCGTACTGCGGCCACCGCGTGCTCCTGAAAGAGCGCAGCCGCGACATCAAAGAAGTCGACGTCAAGTAGCGCGCAGCCGTGGACCACGAGGCCGTTTTCGACTGTGACTATCCCGACGCCGAGCGCGCCCGCCGCGTCGAGCGGGCCGTCGCCGTCGAAGTCGGGGACATCGAGGGCGACCGCACCACCGCTAGCCTCGAACGCGACGGCGCGACGCTAACAGTGACGGTGCGCGCCGCCGACCTGGTGGCGCTGCGGGCCGGCTGTAACACCTGGCTGTCGCTGGTGTCGGTCGCCGAGGACTGCGGCGCTGCTCGCGGTGCGGAGTGATGCCGGCGAGCCGGCTCAGGCCCACAAGTTATACCGCTCGATGCGTATCGTACTCCCAGTAACCATGGGTACCGAGCACGGGTGGGTGGGGCCAGCGTGAGCGAGCGAGTGGACGGTCGCGAGTCGGTGGCCGACCCCGTCGTCGCCGAACTGCTGGACGCCGTCGAGGACCCGGCGGCCGTCTGCGACCTCGACGGAACCGTCCAGGTCTGGAACGAGCCGTTCGCCGGGCGGGTCGAAGGGGACCCACGGGGCTCGTCGATCGCGACGGTGGTCGATTGCCCGAGCGACCCTCTCGAGCGGGCGATCGAAACGGGTGCGCGGACGATCGGGCGCGGGCCGCTGCGGGCGAGCGGGCGGGAGGTGACAGTCGCCGTCCGTCCGGTCGAGCGCGAGGGAACGGTGACGGCCGTCGTGGTGTCGCTGTCGGGCTCCGCGGACCCCTTCGAGACGGAGCGGGCGCTCTACGAAGCCAGCGTCGACGCCGCCGCCGACGCGGTGTACGTCGTCGACCGCTCGTACACGATCCGGGCGGCCAGCGACGGGTTCGAGCGCTTTACCGGGATCCCGACCGAGCGCGTCGAGGGGTACGACGTGGATTGCCTGCGCGAGCACGGGATCGTCGACGGGGAGATCTTCCACGAGGGGATGCGGGCGCTGCGTGACCTGTTCGCGGGCGAGGTCGAAAGCCACACGATCACCTCGCACGTCCGACTCGACGATGGGATGGGGTACGTCGAGAACCGGTTGGCGCCGATCGAGCGCGACGGCGAAGTGGTCGCGGTCGTCAACGTCGTCCGCGACGTGACCGAGCGCGAGCGCCACCGGGAGGCGCTGGCGGCCAACCGCGAGCGGCTCTCGACTATCGTGGAGGACCTGCCGGTGATGATGGTCGTCGTCGACGCCGAGGGTCGGATCGACCACTGTCAGGGGCTGGACTTCGACGCGCTCGTCTGCGACCGGTCTGAGTTCCTCGGCGAGCCCGTCGACGCGTTCGAGCCGGTGTGTCCGGACCTGGTCGACGGATTCCATCGGGCGCTCGACGGGGAGACGGCGGCGGCGACGGCCACGATCGACGACCGGACGTACAAGGCGTGTTTCGAGCCGCTCTCGGAGTCCGAGCTCGCGGGAGGTGGCGCCGACGACGCGGCACCGGCCGGTGCGATCGCCGTCGCCATCGACATCACCGACCGCACGCGACGGGAGGCGCAGCTCCAGGCTCGCGAGCAGGAGCTGCGCGCGGTCATCGAGAGCAGCGCCGACCCGATCGCGATGCAGGACGTCGACGGCCGCTACCGGGTCGTCAACGAGGCGATGGTCGAGACCATGGACGACGACCGGGACTCGATCGTCGGGTCGACACCGGAGGCGGTGTTCGACGACCGGTTCGCGGGGCGTCTCGAATCCCACCGCCGCGCGGTGCTGGACACCGAACGCGCCCGGGTCGTCGAGGAGACGGTGGCCGGCGACCCGGTCGAGACGACCGTCCAGTTGACGTTCGCGCCGTATTACGGCCCCGACGACGAGGTACAGGGGACCGTCAGTATCGCCCGGGATATCACCGAGCTGGAGCGCCAGCGCGGCGAGCTGGAGTCGCTCGCGGAGATCCAGGAGCTCGTCCAGGAGAGCGTCCGGGCGCTGACGGGCGCGACGACCAGCGAGGCGATCAGGGAGAGCGTCTGCGAGCGGCTGGCCGGCTCGGAGTACTACGAGTTCGCCTGGATCGGCCAGCGAGAGACCTCCGGGCGGGAGGTGACGCCGACCCACTGGGCCGGGATCGCCGCCGACTACCTCGAGGAGATCACGGTCACGGTGGCGGCCGACGACCGGGGCGGCGGCCCGGCCGGGGAGGCCTACCGTACCGGCGAGGTGCAGGTCGTCCACGACGTGACGAGCGACCCGGTCTTCGAGCCCTGGCGCGAGGCCGCGGTCGAGAGCGGCTTCGGGTCGATGGTCGCGGTGCCGTCACGGGTCGACTACTCACGGCCTCCTCGCAGTGTACGCCGAGCGTCCGAACGCCTTCAGCAAGCGGGAGCTGTCGGGCTTCGAAACGCTCGGCGAGGCGGTCGGCTTCGCCCTGGCGGCGGCCCAGTACCGGCGGCTCCTCGAGTCGGACTCCGTCCTCGAACTGGAGTTCGAGGTCCGCGGCGAGACGCCGCTGTTCGCGGCCAGCCGCGAGCACGACTGCCGGTTCGAGATCGACCACGCGGTCCGGACCGGCGACGACCGCGTCGTCAGCTACCTCACCGTCGAGGGGGCCGACCCGGCGGTCGGTGCGGCGGCCGCCCGCGAGCTGTCCAACGCCGAGGACATCCGCGAACTCGACCACGAGGACGGTCCACACCTCGAGATGACGCTGACCGACTCCGTCTTCCGGTACCTCGCCGACGCCGGCGCGCGCGGCAAGCGCGGCATCGTCGAGGACGGCGTCGGTCACATGCTCGTCGAGGCCCCGGCGGATCTGGACGTACGGCGGGTCACCGAGGCGATGGACGCGCGGTTCCCCGACGTGAGCCTGGCCGCCAAACGCGAGCGCCACCGAACCGATGCCCCCTGGTGGCCAGGCCACGGTGACGTCGGCGCCAGGCTGACCGACCGCCAGCGGGCGGTCCTCAAGACCGCCTACTACAACGGCTACTACGAGTGGCCCCGCGACGCGGACTCCGAGACGCTCGCCGAGTCGCTCGACATCGCTTCGACGACGTTCCTCCAGCACCTGCGCAAGGGACACCGCCGGGTCCTCGAAGCGATGTTCGACTCCCAGTGACCGGGCCCCTGACTACCGACCAGTCAACCCAGGATACATACAGTTATACCAACAAGTGAACCGAACGACAGGTGACCTAGGCTTCTAGGGCGGATATTCTTTATGCAGAGTGGGCATTAGTAGGGTGACGGGTATGAGTGAACGGAGCGGGTCAACTGACGGAGGACGCGGTCGCACGAAGCCTGCGGTCGACGACCTGGAGGGGGATCGGCCGTTCATCGACACGGTGTTCGAAGCGCTCTCGGACTGGCGGCGCCGCGAGGTGTGTCAGTTCTTCATGGAGGGCGACGTGAGCACGGCGACGGTGGACGAACTAGCGATGCTGCTCGCGGCCAGCGAGCCGGTGGGACTGGGGGAGCCCCGTGGACGCAGCCACGACGAGTTCGCGACCGAACTCGTGGAGACACATCTCCCGCGGCTCGACGCGGCGGGCGTCGTCGACTACGACGACCGCTCGGACACGGTCCGCTACTGGGGCCAGCCGACCGTCGAGAAGTGGCTCGACCACGTCACCGAAGTCGACGGTCGAAGCAACTGACGGCCGCGCCGGTGCGGTGACCGGCGACGGTCGGTCGGGCGGGGGTCGGCCGCGCCGGCGGTCGACCCCGGCCCGACCGGAAAGCGGGGGTTTTTCACCACGGGTCACCCACGGAGATGTATGCAGGGTAATCTGCCGCCTGAAGCACAGGAGAAACTCGAGGAACTGCAGGATCTGCAGGAGAAGGCCCAGCAGGTCGCCGCGCAGAAACAGCAGGCCGAGACACAGCTCCAGGAGGCCCAGACGGCCCTCGACGAGCTCGAGGACATCGACGAGGATGCGGGCATGTACCGCCGCGTCGGTGAGCTGCTCGTCCAGACCGAGTACGACGAGGCCAACGACGACCTCGACGAGAAGGTCGACAGCCTCGAAGTGCGCGTCGAGACGCTGGAAAAGCAGGAAGAGCGCGTCCAGGAGCAGTTCGAGGAACTCCAGACGGAGCTCCAGAACATGCTTCAGGGCGGCGGCATGGGCGGTCCGGGCGGTCCGGGCGCCGGCGGCGCGTAGATGCCGACCGACGACGCGGCGGCCGACGGGGGCGCCGACGCCGCGTCCGACGACCCATCCGACGAGGAAGTCGTCGAGACCGCGGCCGAGGCCGCCGATCGCGTCGTCTTCTCGCGATTCGACCGGTCGGCGGTCGACGACCTCGACGTGACCGTCACGTTCGAGGACGGGATCCTGGAGGTCGACGTGTATCTCAACGCGCCCGACGCGTCGGGCGACCCCGACCGCGTCGCCGACGACGCCGCCCTCGCCGCGCGCGGCGCCGTCGACGACCTGTTCGCGTAGACCGGCCGCCTTCGGCCGGCGACGCTCGCTCTGCGAGCGGCGGCGCTTTCGACCGCCTACCGACGACCGTGATATCGTTCTCGCGGGCGAAGCCGCGCGGCCGGCCCGAAACGGGCGGCCGGCGGATCGGGACGGTCAGTCGTAGTCGAGGTCCCCGGGCGCGGGTTCGTCGTCGGCGACGCGATCGCCGACGAAGCCCGAGCGGAAGGCGATCCAGGCGAGCACGCTCATGAAGAGGATGGGCGGGAGGATCATGAAGCCCCACAGCGGGTTGATCCCCCACCAGAGCAGGAGGACCACGTCCGCCAGTCCGAGCAGGAGGAAGGGCAACACCGCCAGTGCCGCCCACTTCCGGTTGTAGCCGCCTTCGTCGCTCTCGGCCATGACTGCCCTTGGGCGTCGACCGCAAAAAGCGCCGCGTTCTCCTGTGCGAGAGCCAGCGGAGTCGCGCGACGAACCGCGGCCCCAGCAGTCGCCGTCCGGTCTCCGATCGAACGCCCGATCCACGGTAGTAATTAACAGGCTCGGGTCGGAAGGGTGGGCAACGCATGACGGGAAACCGACCGAGTCGGGGCGAACGAGCGCTGGGTGAGTTCGTCGCGGCGGCCGTCGCGCTCCTCGCGCTCGCCGGTCGCGCCGCCGCGCACTCGGGGTCGCTGGGCGGGTCGGTCGCCTCGGCGACGGTCCCGACGTGGCTGACGGTCCTCACCGGTGGTGTCGTCGTCGGCGGTTCCTTCCTCTTTACGACGCTGCTCACGGACCACGACGCGATGCGCGGGGTGAACTGGTGGCGCTTGGTCGTCCCGACGCCGACGCGACTCCGTCGGGCGATGGGTCCGCTCGTCCGCGCACTTTCGGTGAGCGTCCTTCTGATCGTGCTGGTGACCGGGTTCGTCGGTCCTCAGGAGGGCGTCCGAAACTTCGCGCTGTTGGTCGTCTGGGTCGGCTGGTGGGCGGGCTACACTGCCACGACGTATCTCGTCGGCAACTCTTGGCCGGCGCTGAACCCCTGGCGCGCGCCGCTTTCGGCGCTCCGGTGGATCCGCGAGCGTCGACGCGCTGGCGGCGACGGCGACGCTGCACGTGACGGCGGTGCGGAAGGCGAGGCCGACCCGCTCGTCGCCGGCGTCTCTGTCCCGGTGTCGTGGGGCGTCTGGCCGGCTGTCGTCGGCCTGCTCGCGCTCGTCTGGCTGGAGGTCGTCAGTCCGGTCGGGGAGAACCCGCGACTGCTCGCCGGGGTCGTCCTGACGTACACGCTGGTGGCCGTCGCCGGATCGCTGCTCGTGGGGACGGCGTGGTTCGACCGGGTCGACCCGATCAGCCGCGTCTTCGCCGCCTACGGACGGCTCGCACCGATCCAGTACGGCGCCGACGGCTCGCTTTCGCTTCGGATCCCGGGGACTGCGCCGACGGAGGATCCTCTGCCGGACCGGCCCGGTGAGGTCGCGTTCGTCGTCGCGCTGCTGTGGGTGACGACCTACGACGGGCTCGTCGCGACGCCGACGTGGGCGGCCGCGGTCGAACCTGTCGTCGAAGCGGGCGTCCCTGCACTCGCCGTCTACGCTGGCGCCCTCCTCGTCGGGTTCGGCCTCTTTCTCGGCGTCTACCGGCTGGCAGCGCGGCGGGTGCGGGAGACCGCCGACACCTACGTCACCGCCCGGGCCATCGAGCGGTGGTTCGCGCCCGCGCTGTTGCCCATCGCCGCCGGCTACCACCTCGCGCACTTCCTCGGCTACTTCCTCGGGCTCGTGCCCGCACTCGCCGCCGTCGTGACGAGCCCGTTCGCCCCGCCGGCCGCGCCGCTCGCGCTCGTCCTGCCGGGCTGGTTCGGCTCCGCGAAACTACTCTTCGTCCTCGTCGGGCACGTGCTGGCTATCTGGGTCGCGCATTCGCTGGCCTTCGAGCTGTTCCCCGGCGTGTTGGCGGCCATCCGGAGCCAGTACCCCTCCGTGGTGGTGATGGTCTTTTACACGATGACGTCCCTATGGATTATCACACAACCGTACGGACCGCCGCCGTTCGTCTGAGACCATGGCCAGCGAGACCAGACACACCGAGACGACCGCGTCACGGCGTGTCGATCGCGCGCCCACCTTTCGTCCGAGCCGCGACACCACGGTGCCGGCCGACGAAGAGCCCGCGGCGACCTGTCCCCACTGCGGGCACCCGTTCCGGAGCGAACACGCGCGGGACCTCCACGTCGGCGAGCGCCACGATCCGACGCCGGCCGAGCGGGAACGCTACGAGGCCGCCCTGGAGACCGAACGCGACGACCTGTGGCTGTTCCACGCCAAGGCCGTCGTCGCGCTGGGAGTCACCTACGCCGCGACCGTGATCCTCTACATGGTCGTCCTCGGGAGCTTCTTCTGACGAGATCGTCGCTCCAGGGACCGGGCGATCGAGATGCCACACCGGTCGTGAACGTGCCGACGGCGACGGCGACTACCTCGTCAGCAGTCGCTCGGCCAGGGACGCCTCGAAGGCGTCACGGTCGCCCCACTCGAGGGCGACCCGGGCTTCGAACTCCCCGTCGGAACTGGGCTCGGTGACTCCGTCGTCGGTCACGTCGAACCGCAGCGACTCGGTCTCGACGAGCGACTCGTCGTGTGCCAGGTAGACGGCGACACAGTCGAACAGCGTCGAGGAGCGACGAGTGAAGTCGTCGTAGGGCATCCACGACACGCGCGTGGCGAAGACGCAGTTGTTCTCGACGACGCCCCGGACGAGCGGGTCGTCGGTCGCCGACCAGACGCGGTGGTAGCGCCCGCCGTCCAGAGTCACGTGCCCGCAGGTGTCCAGCGGCGTCAGGAGCACGTCGCGCCAGGGCGCCGCGAGGACGGTCCGGAACGCCGGAGGGTCGACGCGGACGTTCGTCTCGGCGTCGGGCTCGCCGCCGTCGTAGCCCTCGTAGAAACTGCCGTGCATCCCGACGAACCGACACTCCCGTGCGATCTCGGGGTGGCGCTCGACGACCGTCGCGAGCGTCGGCGTCGGACCGATGGAGACGACGGTGACGGGGTCGTCCGCCCGGTTCACTACCTCGGTGAACGCCTCGACGCCACCGTCGCGGACGGTCCCGGGATAGCCGTCGAGGTCGTACTCGTCGACCCACGGCGCCTGATTTCGCTCGGCCGCGTCCATCTCGCGGCCGTCGGGGCCGAGACCGATCGGCACGTCGGTCCGGTCGGCTCGCTCCAGCAGTTTCGCGGCGACGCTGGCGCGATAGGTCGGGTCGCCGGTCTCGGTCAACACGAGTCGACAGTCGAGCTGGGGCGTCCGCAGGAGCTGTGCGAGCGCCCACGTGTCGTCCACGTCGGTGCCGATGTCCGTCGCGAGCACGACCGGCACCGGGTCGTCCGCGGTCGCCCGGCCCGCGACAGCGCGTCGGTCCTCGTCGCCGAGGTAGCCGTCGGGATCTGTCATGGTTGTCTCCCGGATCGGCGTGTCGCGCGGAGAACCTTCCGGTCGCGGAAGCGGCGTGGCCCCGTCACACCACCGGTCGACCGCGCCACTGTGACGCAAACCTTATGTACAACTCTGTCCGTTAGTGGACAGTAATGAGTACTGGTGAAGATATCGCACCGAAAGTGCGGTCGATACTCGACGCGGCCAGAGAGCGCGCGACGGCACGCGAGCGCGAGGGCGGCGAGCGCGTCGGGGTGGACGCTCGCTCGCTGCCGGAGGCGTTCGAGGCCGCCGAGGCCGACGGGCGCGTCCCACTGATAGCAGAGGTCAAGCCGACGAGTCCGACGACGGAGGGCGAGCGCGACGACGACCCGGTCGAACTGGCCGAGTCGATGGTCGCGGGCGGCGCGGCGGCGCTGTCGGTGCTGACCGAGCCCGAGCACTTCGGCGGGTCGACCGACGCGCTCGAACGGATCCGCGCGGCGGTCGACGTGCCGGTGCTTCGGAAGGACTTCGTCGTGCGCGAGGCCCAACTCGACGCCGCCGAGGCGGACGTCCTCTTGCTGATCGTCCGCTTTCTCGACGAGGACGGGACCGACGACCTGGCAGACCTGCTCTCGGCGGCGCGTGAGCGGGGCTTCCAGGTGCTCGTCGAGGCCCACACCGCTGGGGGGGTCGAGCGGGCGCTCGACGCGGGTGCCGGGATCGTCGGGGTGAACAACCGCGACCTGGCGAAGCTCGAGGTCGACCTCGGGACGTTCGAGGCGGTCGCCTCCGACGTGTCGGAAAACGTCACCCTGATTGCGGAGAGCGGCATAGCGACGACGAACGACGCACTGGCGATGCGCGCGGCGGGCGCCGACGCCCTGCTGGTGGGATCGGCGATCATGGACGCCGCGGGCGGCGGCGACGTGGAAGCCAACACCCGACGGCTCGTGGCGGCGGAATCGGACGCGACAGCGGACGCGGAGACGGAGACACACCAATGAGCACAGACAAGATGTTCGGCGAGTACGGCGGACAGTTCGTGCCGGAGTCGTTGATGCCGGCGATCGAAGAGTTGACCGACGCCTACGAGCGGTACGTTCTCGACAACGAAGACGGATTCATGGACGAGTTCAGGCGTCGACTGGCGGACTTCGGCGGGCGGCCCCTGCCGCTCCAGCGAGCCGACGCGCTCTCGGACCGGTACGACACCGAGGTGTACCTCAAGCGCGAGGACCTGCTCCACGGCGGCGCGCACAAGCTCAACAACGCCCTCGGACAGGTGCTACTGGCGAAGTACATGGGCAAAGAGCGGATCGTCGCGGAGACGGGCGCCGGCCAGCACGGGACGGCGACGGCGATGGCCGCCGCGCATCTGGACATGCCCTGTGAGGTCTACATGGGCGAGACGGACATCCGGCGCCAGCGGCCCAACGTCTTCCGGATGAAGATCAACGGCGCCGAGATCACGCCGGTGACGACCGGCCGCGGGACGCTCAAAGAAGCCATCTCCGAGACGATGCGCGACTGGGCCACCACCGTCGAGACCACCCACTACGTCATCGGGAGCGTGGTGGGTCCCGCACCCTTCCCGCGGATGGTCCGGGACTTCCAGTCCGTCATCTCCGAGGAGGCCCGCGAGCAGGTCCGGGAGAAGGCCGGGCGCCTGCCGGACTCGGTGCTGGCGTGCGCCGGCGGCGGGTCGAACACGATGGGGACCTTCCACCACTTCGTCGGCGACGACGAGGTCGGACTGTACGCCGTCGAGGCGGGCGGCTCGTCGCTCTCCGTGGACGAGGAGGAAGGCGTCGCGCCCAACTCCGCGTCGCTGTCGACCGGCGAAGAGGGTGTCCTCCACGGCGCGCGCACGAAGCTCCTGCAGGACTCGCACGGACAGATCATGGAGTCCCATTCGGTTTCGGCGGGGCTGGACTACGCGGGCGTCGGTCCCGAACTCGCCCACCTCGTCGACCAGGACCGGGTCGACGCGGTCAACGTCGACGACGACACCGCCCTCGAAGCGTTCCACCGGCTCTCCCAGGACGAGGGCGTCATCCCGGCGCTGGAGACCGCCCACGCGTTCGGCTACCTCGAACAGCACCACGAGGAACTGGGCGACCTCGTGGTGGTCAACGTCTCCGGTCGCGGCGACAAGGACCTCGAAACCGTCCTGGAAGAGACCGAGAAGCGCGACCTCGACGTGGCGCCGGACATGTCGGTGCTTCGCGACGCGGCGGGTGGAGGGGGGATGTAGATGGCGCTCGAACGCGTCTTCGCCGACGAGCCGGCGTTCGTCCCCTACGTCGCCGCGGGCGACCCGACCTACGAGGAGTCCCTCGAGTACGTCGAAGCCCTCGAACGCGGCGGCGCGGACGTGATCGAACTCGGTCTGCCCTTCTCGGAACCGATCGCCGAGGGGTCGACGATTCAGGAAGCGGTCGTCCGCTCGCTGGAGGGCGGGATGACGCCCGACCGGTACTTCGAGTTCGTCGAGGAGCTGGACGTGGAGGTGCCGCTCGTGTGCATGACCTACTACAACCTGATCGCCCAGTACACACACCCCGAGACCGGCGAGACGGGACCGCGCGCGTTCGCGCAGCGAGCGGACGAGGTCGGTATCGAGGGGTTCGTCGTCGTCGACCTCCCCGCCGAGGAGGCCGGACCGCTCCGAGCGGCCTGCGACGAGTTCGGCCAGGATCTGGTGTTCATCATCGCGCCGACGACGAAGGGCGAACGCTTAGAGCGGATGCAGGAGAACGTCTCGGGGTACGTCTACGTGCAGGCGCGACTCGGCGTGACCGGCGCGCGCGACGACGTCTCCGACCAGACCGAGGAGTCGCTGGCTCGGGTCGACGACTGGGACGTGCCCAAGGCCGTCGGCTTCGGTATCAAGACCGGTGAACACGCCGAGCGCATCGTCTCCGCCGGTGCCGACGGGATCATCGTCGGGTCGGCGCTGGTCGACATCGTCGCCGAGGGGGCCGAGAGCGACCGGTCGGTCGCCGAGACGGCCGAACGGCTCGAATCGAAGGCCCGCGAACTCAAGGGGGGCGCGCTCGCGGGCGGGGAGCTGGCCGCCGCCGAGCGCTCGGACTGATCCGTCCGACTCGCAGTACCGTCCGCAACCGGAACGCACATAACCGTACTTGCCACACCCTCACACAACATGACCGCAGGGAAAGACGCGCGCCTGGCCCGCATCGGGACAGCGGGCCGGCACCTGATCGTCCCGATGGACCACGGGATCACACTGGGGGCCGTCAAAGGCCTCGTCGACATCGAATCGACGGTCGACGCCGTCACGCGCGGCGGCGCCGACGCCGTGCTCACCCAGCGCGGCGTCGCCGACCGCGTCCACCCCAACAAGAACGACGCGGGGTACATCGCCCACCTCAACGGCTCGACGAGCATCGGTCCCGACGAGAGCGACAAGCGCACGACCGGTACCGTCGAAGACGCGATCCGCGCCGGCGCCGACGCCGTCTCATTCCACATCAACGTCGGCAGCGAACACGAGCCCGACCAGATATCCCAGCTCGCCGAAGTCACCAGCGTGGCCGAGCGCTACGGCCTGCCAACGCTCGCGATGGCCTACGCCCGCGGCCACGACGTACGCGACGACGACCCCGAGCTGTTCGCTGAGGACCTGGGTCACGCCGTCCGGCTCGCCGAGGAACTGGGCGCCGACGTGGTCAAGACCGCCTACAGCGGGAGCGCGGACACCTTCGGCCGTGTCGTCGAGTCGACCGCCCTCCCGGTCGTCATCGCCGGCGGCTCGAAGGGCACGGACCGGGAAACCCTCTCGATGGTCCGCGGCGCGGTCGACGCAGGCGCGGACGGCGTCTCGATGGGTCGGTCGATCTTCCAGCACGACGACCCCGAAGCCATCACCCGCGCCATCGCCGCCGTCCTCCACGACGACGCTTCGGCCGACGAGGCCGCCGAGCGCGCGGGCCTCCCCGTCGAGGCCTGAGCGGTTCGGCCGCGTTCGACCACGCGGTTCTACGGCCCTTCGACGACGAACAGCGCAGCGAGCGCGACGAGTCCACCGGCGACGAAAGCGCTCGCGGCGACGACCGGGTCGGTTCCCGCTCCGACCGAGTCCGCGACCGGCGCACTCAGATCCGTCGTCGCGTTGCCGGACACTCGTTCCGGTCCGCCACGCCCGCTCACGGCGAGCGCGACGGCGACCCCACCGACAGCCAGCACCCCTACCACGCCCACCAGTCGCTCGACCAGCCGGCGCAGCGACGACTCGGGCTCCTCGCCGGCGAACGGCACGAGCGACTCGTCGGCGGGCGCGTAGACGGTCATCTCCGACCCGCTGTCGGAGTACCACGTGTCGACCGCCTCGACGAGGTCGGCCGCGACGAGCTTCGTCAGGTGGTACTGGACGTTCTGGACCGTCGTGTCGACCGCCTCGGCGAGTTCGAGGCCGGTCGCGGCTCCTCGTGGAGTTCGAGCAACGGCGAGCGGGCGGTCTCGGACCCGAGCGCGTCGAACACCGCCTCGGCGTCGGCCTCCGCGAGGTCCACCAGTTTCGGCTCCCGGTCGTCCACGTCGGGCTCCGACCGCAGCGGGAAGATGCTCACGACTCCGTCGCCTCCTCGGGCACGATATCCGCCGGGACGACGCCCCCTTGAAGCCGCGGGGCGCGTAAATCGCGCTTTCAGCCCGGGACCCTTTCAGGTGGGCGGCGCCGTTCCGTCGACGTATGGACCGCGGCACTCGCTCGCTGGCGCTGCTCGCCCTGCTCGCGATGGTCGTGCTCCCGGCGTGTCTCGCTGGCGGACCGTTCGCCGGCGCCGAGGCGGCTAACTCGCCGCCCGTCGAGACGCTGTCGGCGTGTTCGGGGAACGAAACGACGCCGGGCGTCGGATCCCCAGGTGCGCTCCCGGCGAGCGCGGGCGGCTTCGAACTGACCGCGAACCGGTCGGTCGTCGAACGGGGCGAGCCGATCGCGTTCGAACTGACGAACGTCGCGGACGACCGGCGGACCACGGACACCCGGAACCGCTACGCGCTCCAGCGGCGGGCCGGCGGTGCCTGGAAAACGGTCACGCTGTTCCCCGAGGAACGGGCGGGGTTCAACGCGACCGCGCTCGTCCACGATCCGGGACAGGGTCTCGCGTGGTCGTTCCGCGCGAGCGCGGGCGGGTTCTCGACCGGGAAGTTCGTCGTCTGCGAGCCGCTTCCCGCGGGCGACTACCGGTTCGTCTTCGAGGGGCCGCCGGCGCTCGCGGTCCGGTTCGAACTAGTCGGGGGAAGCGACGGGACCCGGACCGTCTCAGAGCACGCTCGGTAGCTCGGTCATCGAGTCGAGTCGGTGGGTCGGCGCGGGGTCGGGGTCTTCGGGGTAGTCCTCGCCCGGGACGCCCGTCGGGACCCACACCGACTGCATCCCCGCGACGTGGGCGCCGACCACGTCGCCGTCGTGGCGGTCGCCGACGTAAGCCGTCCGCTCGGGCGCCGTCCCGAGCGCGTCGAGGGCCCGCTCGAACGGTTCGGGGTGTGGCTTGGACTCGATCCCGGTGCCCGGCCCGCAGCAGACGACCGTCTCGAAGCAGTCGCCGACGCCGAGTCGGTCGACCTTCGGGAGCTGGGAGTCCTCGCTGCCGTTCGTGAGCAGGGTGAGGTCGCACCGGTCGCGAGCGTAAGCGAGCGCGTCCGCTGCACCCTCTCGGAACGCCACCGCGGACGGGTCGATCACCTCGACCGTCGCGTCCGCCAGTGCTGGGGCGTGATCCGGGTCGGCGCCGACCTCCTTCGCGACGGCACGATACATGTACTCGTAGTGCTCGCGCTCGGAGTCGGGCTCGGGCAGCGCCGACCAGTCGACCGCGTGGAGGTCGGCCGGTTCGAAGAACTTCGAGATCCCCGTGCGCTCGAAGATCGCCTCGTGGATCTCCGCGTCGGACTGCGTCGAGACGCAGAGCGTGCTGTCGAGGTCGAACACCACCGCGTCGAGTTCGGGCATCCCGTCGCAGTTCGGCGGGTCGATAACTGTCGCTTTTCGTTCGGGCGAAAATTTCGCCCTACTCCCCGTGGAACTCCTCCAATATCTCGAAGTCGCGGGCGGTCTTGGCGAACTCCGAGAGCGGTCGCTCTTCCCCGCAGTCCTTGCAGACGAACGCCTCGTCGGGTTCGTGAAGGTCGGCGGGGTTGGCTTCCCACTGTTCGTCGCATTCCGGACACTGGAGCTGTATCCAGGCCTCCTGCATACTCGACCGTGGGGACGCCTCCCGAAAGAGCCTTGTGGCGATTCTCGCAGGTCGGTGCGGCCGCGACCCCCGAGACGGACGGTCGCCGCTCTCCGGCGCCACTCCCGCCGGTGCGGTTTTGCCGCTCTCGGTCGATACTCGGTCCATGGGAACTGCGACCTTCGACTTCAGCGACGAAGTGGTGATCGTCACGGGCGGAAGCTCCGGTATCGGCCGCGCTACGGCGCTCGAATTCGCCGAGGCCGGCGCGACCGTGGTCGTCGCCGACGTGCGCCGCGAGCCCAAGGACCTGAGTACCGAGACGCCGACCGACGAGGCTATCGAGGACTCGTGGGGCGAGGCCGAGTTCGTCGAGACCGACGTGAGCGACCGGAGCGAGGTCGAGAGCGTCGTCGCGGCCGCCCGCGAGCTGGGCGGCGTCGACGTGATGGTCAACAACGCCGGGCTGTTCCGCGGCGGGTCGATCACCGACCTCGACGCGGCGGACCTGGACGCCATGCTCGGCGTCAACGTCCGCGGTGTCTTCCTCGGTACGCAGGTCGCCGCGACGGACATGCTCGACCGCGACGAGCCCGGCGCGGTCGTCAACACCGCCTCGATCAGCTCCTCGCTGGCCCAGCACGGCCAGGTTGGCTACGACGCGAGCAAGGGCGCCGTCCGGATGCTCACCCGCGGCGCCGCGCTGGAGCTGGCCGAGTCGGGGATCCGCGTCAACGCCGTCGCACCCGGCCAGATCGCCACCGAGTTCCTCGACGGGTGGACCGAGGAAGCCAAACGGTCGGCGGCCGGCGGCGGCGAGAGCGGCTTTCTGAAGTCGATTCCGATGGACCGGGCGGGCGTCCCCGACGACGTGGCGACCGCGGTCTGCTACCTCGCCAGCGACGCCGCCGGCTACACGACCGGCGAACTCCTCCACGTCGACGGCGGCTGGCAGGTGGCCTGAGTCGTTCGTCGCCGCTATCCGCTCCGGCTCGCCGGCCTTCGCGCACCGTTGGACCCCACAGGCGTTCCGAACCGAACGCCCGCTCGCTTCGTCGATTATAAATGGCAAATGATTATGTTTGTCGGAGTGTAACACGATACCGTATGTCACGATTTCCGCGAGCGGGCCGGAACGCTCGTATCGAGTGCGAGTGCGGTGCGGCGGTCGTCAAGCGGGGGGACGACTACGTCTGCGTCGAGTGCGGGGAGCGCTCGACCGAGGAAGCCGCGGACGAAGGGGGTGCGAGCACCGCCCGGTGAGGCGTCGCGCGGGTGACGCGGCGCCCACACCGGTGCGGTCCGCGTCGCGACCGACGAGAACGGAACGATTTTTCAGTGTCACTGACCAGCCCGTCCGCATGGACGTGGCCGAGTCGATCCTCCTCCGGATACGCGCCGCCGGTCGTCTCACCGTCGGAGCGGCGATCGCTGGTCTCGGAACCGTCTTCGCCTGGGCGAGTGTGTCCGGCGGGGGCGACGCCGTTCTCGGCGCGGTCGCGCTGTGGATCGCCGCCCTGTTCGTCGGGTTCGTGATCGGGCTGCAGGGCGTCGTCGTGTTGGTCGACGGCGTGATCGATTCCGCCGGGTGACGGGTCCCGGTGTCGTTCGACTATCCGCCGAGTAGCGCCGCTTCCGCCACGTTCAAATCGGACGGGGGCGAGCGTGGATACATGACACGGCAAGTGTGGCTGAAGGCCGACGACGAGGTCGGCGACTGGGAGGCGCGCAAGCGCCGGATCACGGCGGGGCTGGAGGCGGGCGTCGACTGGGTCCTCGTCGACGAGTCCGACGTGGCCCGGGTCCGCGACCTGGGCGCCGTCAATATCGCGGCGTTCACCAACGGCGACGTGCACGTGATGGACGCCGAGGGCGACGAGACCGAAGAGCCGGACGCGGCCGTCGTCGGCAAAGACGGCGAGGGCGACGGCTCGATGGACATCCCCGGCGACCTGTCTGGATCGGCGGATCTGTCCGTACTCCGCCAAGACGGCAAGGCCAGCGCCGGCTACGTCCGCATCTTCGACGAGCGCTACGAGGAGTTCGCCGAGGAAGTCGCCACCGCCGCCGACTACACCATCGTCGTCGGCGAGAACTGGCAGATCATCCCCCTGGAAAACCTCATCGCGCGTATCGGCGACGAGACGAACCTCGTCGCGGGCGTCACCACGGCCGAGGAGGCCCGTACCGCCTACGAGACCCTGGAGATCGGCGCCGACTCCGTGCTGCTGGACACGGACAACGTCGACGAGATCCGCGAGACCGTCGAGGTCCGCGACGAGATGAGCCGCGAACAGCTGGATCTCACGACCGCCGAGATCACCGAGATCGAACGGACCGGCTCCGCCGACCGCGTCTGCATCGACACGGGCAACCTGATGGAACACGACGAGGGGATGCTCGTCGGCTCGATGAGCCGCGGCCTCTTTTTCGTCCACGCCGAGACCGCCGAGTCGCCGTACGTCGCCTCGCGGCCGTTCCGCGTCAACGCCGGCGCGGTCCACGCTTACGTCCGTACGCCCGACGGCGGTACGAAGTACCTCTCCGAACTCCGGAGCGGCGACGAGGTGCAGGTCGTCGACACCGAGGGCCGCACCCGCGAGGCCATCGTCGGCCGCGTCAAGATAGAGAAGCGGCCGATGTTCCGGGTCAGCGCGAAAGTCGAGACCGACGACGGCGTCGACCGCATCGAGACGCTGCTGCAGAACGCCGAGACGATCAAAGTCGCCACCGCCGACGGCCGGAAGGCGGTCACCGATCTGGCCGAGGGCGACGAGGTCCGCGTCTGCTACGGCGACAAGGCCCGCCACTTCGGCGAGGCCATCGAAGAGAGCATCATCGAAAAGTAAGGCGGTCGCCGCGCGGTTTCACGGGGATTTCACATGAAAGTCAGCCACTACTTCGAGGGCGAAGGCGTCGTCACCGGCGGGTTCGCACAGTCGGTCAACAACCAGCGGGCGATCCTCGACGACCGCGGCATCGACTACACCACCGAGCCGACGCTGGACTGTGACCTCCTGCACCTCAACAACGCCGGCCCACGCTCGATCTACTACGCCAAGCGCGCCCGCCGGCGGCGGATTCCGGTCCTCTTTCACACCCACAACACGGCCGCGGACTTCCGGGACAGCTTCGTCTTCTCGAACGCGCTCGCCCGGCCGTTGAAGCCGTTCCTCGCCTACGCCTACGACCAGGCCGACCACCTCGTCTGTCCCTCCGAACACAACCGCGAGGTGATCGCCGAGTACACGGATACGCCGGCGACGGTCGTCTCGAACGGCTTCGACGGCGAGCGCTTCGCCGGCTGGGACGACCCCGAGTTGCGCGAGGAGTACCTCGACCGCTACGATCTGGACCCGCCGGTCGTGTTCATGTTCGGTCACGTGATCAAGCGCAAAGGTCTGGACACGTTCGTCGAGGTCGCCCGCCGGCTTCCGCAGTACGACTTCGCCTGGTTCGGCTACCTCAACCCGACGGGCGGGACGGTCGACAGGTTCCTCCAGCCTCGCGAGACCCGACACCTCGTCGAGAACTCGCCCGACAACTGCACGTTCACCGGCTACATCGAGGACCCGCGGGGGGCGCCCGCGGCGGGCGACGTGTTCTTCTGGCCCTCGCGCAACGAGAACGAGGGGATGGCGCTTTTGGAGGCGATGCACTGCGGCGTGCCGCCGGTCGTCCGGGCGATTCCGACCTACGAGTGGCTCGACGACGGCGAGGACTGCCGCAAGGTCGAGACGACCGACGAGTTCGTCGACGCGATCACCGAACTCTGCGAGGACGAGGGAGAACGCGAGCGGATCGGCGCGGGCGCGGCGGCGACGACCGAGCGGTTCACGCTCGAGGCCGTCGGCGAGCAACTGGTCACGCTCTACGACGAACTCGTCAGCGGGCCGACGAACGAGCGGACGCCGACGGGGTGAGCGGCCGGCGGTACTCGCGGTCGGCCGATACCGTTCAGGCGTTCGCGCCGGAGTCGTCGGCGCTCTCTTCCGAGTCGGACGCTGACTCGGGCTTGAGCCGTTCGGTACACCAGTGACAGAACTCGAGGTCCTGGTCGACGTCGCGGCCGCAGTTGGGGCAGGTCGTGCCCGCCTCGACTTCGACCTCGGTGTTCTGGCGTTTGGCCATCCAGTAGGCGTCGACCATGCTGAAGACGGTGATCGCGGCGAGCGCCAGCGCGGCTTCCGGCGAGACGTTCTCGGCGGCCGCGACCAGTTCCGACCAGCCGAACGACTCGGGGACGGCGTCGGGAGGCATCAGCAGAGTGAAACTCGTCACGTTGAGGAAGAACCAGACGAGCGCGCGGAGCCACTCGCGCAGGTAGACGTGGCCGAGCCCGGGATAGAGAAACGCGAGCAGGACTGCCAGCAGCGGCCGCGTTCGGTTCCGTGTACTCACTGTTGGTTGTGCGAGTTGGGTCGTCACACGGTTTCAACCTTCCGACTCCGGCCGTGATCGGGCCTCCGAGGCCGGATCGCGGCCGATCGGCCCGACCGGAACGTCCCGTCGGTCGACCGCGTTCGGACGGCACCCCGCGCAGTCGTGCGGCGTAGTTGCCGATCTCGTGCGGTGTACTCGCCGTCTCCCCCGGATCTCGTGAACGCTATCCCCCGCGTGGCCGTACCGTTGGTCGGAAGACAATGAGCCGGGAGACCAAGCGGGAGCGACGCTCCGGTCGGTCGATCGGACTGGTCGTCCGGGTCGTCGTCACGCTCTGTCTGTTCCTCGTCGCGATCCGACTGCTGGGGGCGGCCACCGACGCGCTCAGGCCCGTGCTCAGACGAACGCTCCGGTCGGTCGTCGTCGGGAACCCCTCGGCGCTGGGCCTCAGCTGGTTCGCCTCGTACGTGCTGGCGAACGGGTCGGTGGTGGCAGCGCTATCGCTCTCGCTGTTCGATTCGGGGCTCGTCGGCCCGTCACACCTCTATCTGATGATCGTCGGGTCGCGACTCGGCGGCGCGGCCGTCGTCGTCTTCGTCGGCGCCGCCGACTACCTCAACGAGGAGATCGAGTCGGTCCGGGATTCGATGCGTCTGGGCCTGTTAACGTTCCTGCTCACTCACTCGATCTATCTGCCGGTGCTGGCGCTGGGGTCCGTCTTCGTCCCGCTGGTCGACCGGCCCGACACCGGCGGCGGCGAGGTAACCGGCCCCGAGCCGAACGTCCCCGACGTCGTCTCGACGCTCGCCGACACCGCAGTCGTCCACCTCGGCCCGGGAGTGGCGTTTTTGGGCGCCCTGGCACTGATATTCGTCAGCCTCCGACTGTTCGACGGGATCCTCGACAGTCTCGACAAAGAGCGGCTGCGACGGCGCTACATCACCAGGCTCAACGACAAGTGGGTCTCGTTCGGACTCGGCGTCCTCGTCACGGGGCTGACGACGAGCGTCGCCTTCTCGCTCGGGGTGGTCGTCCCGCTGTACAACCGGGGCCACATCAAGCGGACGGAGATCATGCCGTTCGTCCTCGGGGCGAACGTCGGGACGCTCGTCGACACGCTACTCGTCGCGGTCGCGCTCGACAGCCAGGTCGGCGTCCGCATCGTCCTCGCGGTGCTGGCCGCGGGAACGATCGTTTCGCTCCTCGCGTTGCTCTGGTATCCGCGCTACAGCGCCCTCGTAGAGGCGGTTCAGACCGAGATCGTCGACCGACCGGCGTACTTCGCCGCCTTCCTCCTGTCGCTGTTGCTCGCCCCGCTCGGTCTGCTCGTGGTCCGGTGAACCGGGGCCGCGTCTCGTTTCGGGTAGTCGGCCACCGGGCGAGTCAGAAATCGTCGACGAAGTAGGAGACACGGACGAACAGGTAGCCGAAATACAGCGCGATCAGGAGTGCGGCGCCGACCCGTCCCAGGTAGCGCTCCTCGACTGCTCGCAGTCGCGCCCCGGTCGCGTCGAACCCGAGTCGGTCGGCGACGCCGCCGAGGGCACCGCCGACGTCGTCTTTGGTCAGTAGATACGCCAGGAGGATCGCCGCGGTCACCGTCTCCATCGGGAGGTCCCAGTAGACCAGTGGCCGCGGGACGTGATAGGTCGACAGCAGCGACCCCAGCCCGATCCCGAGCAGCGGGTTCGTGATGTTGCTTCCGATGAGCGTCCCGAGCGAGATCCCTTCGGCGCCCTCGCGAAGGCCCACGATGGCGGTCGTCATCTCGGGGGAGGCCGCACCGACACCGAGGACGACCACCCCGATCAGCGACCCCTCGAGCCCGGTCCGTTCGACGAAGAAGCCGACCGATTCGAAGAGAACGTGCGCGGCGACGACGACGACGGCCAGCGATACGAACGCGACGGCAGCGTCCCGCGTCGGTGCCGTCGAGGGGTTCGCGTCGCTCCCTTCCTGGACGATCTCGCTTCGCGTTCGGTAGAGAAACGACGTGTACGCCAGAAATAACGCGACGAGCACGAGCCCGTCGACTCGCGTGAGCATCCCGTCCCACGCGAGGACCAGCGTGAGCAAGGTCGTCCCGATCATCGGGAGATACCCGCGACGCAGGAACCGACCGGAGAACCGGAATCCGCCGACGGCCAGCACGACCAGCCCGACCACGAGCGTCTGCTGGACGACGTCCGACCCGATGTTGCCGCCGAGGACGGTCGCCGAGAGCACCCGCGGGTCCCCTACGCCCAGGAGGATCCGCGACGATGCGACGACGTGCGAGGCGAGTTCGGGGAGGCTCGTGCCGACCGACAGGACGGTGAGTCCGACGACCGTCTCGGAGACGCCGTAGTACGTCGCGAGCGCGACCAGCTTCCCGACGGCCACTTGCGCGGCGAGCACTAGCGAGACGATGGCCACGCAGCCCACGGCACCGTTCCAGGCGACGCCATCGATCCCCATCTTGCCGGTCCCCGATAGGCCGGGCGGGCTCGTAAGCGTTCGAGTTGCGTACGCACCGGCGGATCGCCCGCCCACCGCACAGTCGCCTACTCGCCGCCCAGCCGATCGACGAGCGTCGCCAGCGTCGCCAGGTCGTACTGGCCGGGTGCGGTCGCGTCGGCGGGGTCGACCGGCGCGTAGCCGATTTTCGACCCGTACAGCGGCGCGACCGCCCGGGAGTGACGGCCGGCCTCGCCCATCGCCATCGTCGCGACGGTCTCGCCGGCGGTGGTCGCTGTCCACGTCGCGCCGAGCAGGTCTAGCACGTCCCCGGCGCCCTCGGCCGTCACCGCCAGTTTCGCCACGTCACCCAGGCGACTCGCCTCGGAGAGCGTCTCCGCCATCGCGTCGCGGTGGGGCGTCCCCTCGAAGTCGTGCGTCGAGACGATCACCGCCGTCCCGTGGTCGCGGGCGTGGTCGGCGACCGCCGCGGCGTCGCCGCGCTCCAGGGCGGCCAGTTCCACGTCGATCGCCCCGACGGCGTCGTGTTCGGCCGCGACTTCCAGCGCGTCCAGGCGCGCCGCGTCGTCGGCCGCCTCACCGCCCTCACAGGTCGGTCGATTGGTCGCTATCAGCGGGGACTCGCCGTCGTAGCCCGCCAGCGCGTCCAGCGGGTCGGTCGCGAGGTCGAGACGGAACTCGACGGCGTCGGCGTGGTCGCGCGCGGCGGGCTCGTCCGAGAGATCCGCGGTCGCGGCCGCGAGGACGAACGACGAGAAGTCGATTGCCATGTCGCTCCCTACCGCGAGCGGCGGAAAAAAGCGACCGGATCGGACGTCGCGGGGTCGCCGGGTTCCCGGCCCCCGTCGACCGCAGTTGCGCTAGCGCTGGAGATCGTCGATGAGACTCTGTATCTCGTTGATCTGGGCCGTCTGTTGCTGGTTGGCGGCGGCGATGCGCTCGATCTCGCCGGCGACCTTCTCGGCGCTCTCGGCGGTCGAGTCGACCATCGAGGCGACCTCTTCGGTGGAGGCGGCCTGCTCGTCGGTGGCGCTGGCGACCTCTTGTGCGCCTTGGGCGGCCTCCTCGACGGCCGCGTCGATGTCCCTGAGCACGTCGACGGTGTCGTCGACCTGCTCGATGCCCTCCTCGACCTGCTGGTTGGCGTGCTCGATGCTCTCGACGGTGCTCTCGGTGTCGTCCTTGATGTTCGAGACGAGCTGTTCGATCTCGGTGGCGTTCTGCTGGGACTCCTCGGCGAGGCTCTTGACCTCGTCGGCGACGACGGCGAACCCCTCGCCCGCCTCGCCGGCGCGGGCCGCTTCGATGCTCGCGTTCAGCGCGAGCATGTTCGTCTGGTCGGCGATGTCGTTGATCACCTCGACGATCTCGTCGATCTCGTCGATGCGATCCCGGAGCTGGCGCACGTCGTCGGACACCTCGTTGTTGGCTTCGTCGACCGACTCCATGGCGTCGATCGCGTCGTCGGCCATGTCGCGGCCGTCGTCGGCCAGCTCCCGGGCCTCGGTGCTGACCTGCCGGACCTGACTCGCGCTGGAGGCGACCTCCTCGACGGTCGCGCTGAGGTTCGACACCTCGCCGGCGACCTCGCGCATGTTCTCGGACTGTTCGTTGGCGAGGTCGCTGATCTGCTGGGAGCTCTGGGAGACGCTCTCGGAGGCTCGCAACAGCTCGTCGATCGCCGTCCCCAGCTCGTCGACGGTCATGTCCCCTGCCCCGGAGTGGACGTCGAGTGCCTCGGTGCCGAGGTCACCGGAATCGGAAGCCATACGCCGATCGGTGGCAGCGACCGAATTAAACGTACTCCCGCGGTTATCAGGCCTGATTATCGATGGCGCTTCGACCGGTCACAGACGCGGCTGGCGGACGGGTTCGGGAGGTGCGGTCGCAGGTGAATCGCGGGCCGACGGGAGCGAAAGCGCGAGTCCAGTCAGACCGCGGGGAGACCCTGCTCGGCTTCGAGCAGTTCGTGGTAGCGGTTGCGGATGGTGACCTCGGAGATGTCGGCGACCTCGCTCACGGCGGCCTGGGTGGTCTTCTCGTTGGTCAGCAGGGCGGCGGCGTACACCGCGGCGGCCGCGAGGCCGACGGGCGATTTCCCGGAGTGGACGCCCTGTTCCTTGGCGTTCTGAAGGAGTTTGCGGGCGCGGTGTTCGGCCTCGTCGGAGAGTTCGAGCGAGGAGGCGAAGCGAGGCACGTAGCTCTCGGGGTCCGCAGGCGCGACTTCGAGGCCGAGTTCGCGGATGACGTAGCGGTAGGTGCGGGCGATCTCGGACTTCTCGACGCGGGAGACCTCGTTGATCTCGTCGAGGCTGCGCGGGACGCCGGCCTGCCGGGCGGCGGCGTAGACGGCGGCCGTCGAGACGCCCTCGATGGAGCGGCCGGGCAGGAGGTTCTCGTCGAGCGCGCGCCGATAGATGACGGAGGCGGTCTCGCGGACGTTCTCGGGCAGGCCCAGGGCCGAAGCCATGCGGTCGATCTCGCCCAGCGCCTGCTTGAGGTTGCGCTCCTTGGAGTCCCGCGTGCGGAACCGTTCGTTCCACTTGCGCAGGCGCTGCATCTTCTGGCGCTGGTTCGAGGACAGCGAGTTGCCGTAGGCGTCCTTGTCGCGCCAGTCGATGTTGGTCGAGAGGCCCTTGTCGTGCATCATGTTCGTCGTCGGCGCGCCGACGCGGGACTTCTCGTCTTTCTCGCTGGCGTCGAAGGCCCGCCACTCGGGACCGCGGTCGATCTCGTCGGTCTCGACGACGAGGCCGCACTCCTCGCAGACCGTCTCCCCGCGCTCCTCGTCCATCACGAGGTGGCCGGAACACTCCGGGCAGGCCTCGTCGGTCCGCTCCTCGGTCGATTCGTCTTCCTGTACGTCTGTTCGCTGGGTTCTGAGTCGAGAGTCGCTCATTGCTGGGGGCGTGTCGATCCGGGTAGAACGCGACGGAGAATCCCGGACTCGCTCGGTGGTGGAACGATCATGCGGAGTTATTATTATAAATCTTTCGCTACCGGGATGCCTCCCTCGACGAAACGGCACGCAGACGGGGTTTCGGGCAGTGTGTGAACGTGTTCCACACGTCACTATCTCGCATTTATATGGCGGTATCCGGTTCGGAACGAAACGGGCAAGCGGGTCCCTGGGCTGGATCGGGGTATGACACGCGTCGCGGTCGGGAGCGAGAATCCGGTGAAGGCCGGGGCGACGGAACGGGTCGCGGGACAGTCGTTCGAAGACGGGGCCGAAGTGGTGGCCGTCGCCGTCGACTCGGGCGTCCCCGAACAGCCGCGGGGCCGGACGGAGACGCTAACCGGCGCGGAGAACCGTGCGGCCCGCGCGCTCGAAGCCGACCCCGGCGCCGACTACGGGGTCGGGATCGAGGGCGGGGTCGCCACGCTCGACGAGCGACCGGGGCTGTATCTGGTCATGTGGGCTGCGGTCACCGACGGCGAGACCCTCCAACGGGGTGGCGGGCCCGCGCTACGACTCCCCGACGACGTCGCCGAGCGGGTCCGGTCGGGCGAGGAACTGGGGCCGGTGCTGGACGACCGACTCGACACGGAGAGGCTCAAGGAGCGAGCGGGTGCGGCGGGCGTGTTCACGGGGGGGACCATCGATCGCGAGTCGGCGCTGGTCCACGCCGTCGCCGGGGCGTTCGGGCCGTTCGTGACGGACCCGTACTGAGCAGTGCGCGCTCGCTGGTCAGTCCTCGGTCGCGGCGGCGGCCTCGACCTCGCTGGCCTCGCGGCTCTCCTCGACGGCGGTGGTCAGTGAGACGTTGAGCCAGGCCATCGAGGCGAGGCCGCCGAGGATGGTGACGGCGTTCTTGACGACGTGGTCGACGATGGAGATGGCGAACGCGACCGGCGCCGCGACGTTCGTGAGCCCGAAGACGATGAGCGTGAACGCGCCCTCGTAGAGGCCGATCCCGCCGGGCGAGAGGGGAAGCACTTTCGCGAGGTTCCCCACGCTCACCGCGAAGAAGGCCGTGGCGACCAACGCGGGGGTCAGCGTGATGCCGGGGAACGCGGCGAAGACGACCAGCGCCGTCGCCACGTCGACGACCCAGATGACGAGGCTGCCGACGCCTACCCGCAGGAAGGCGCCGCGGTCGCCCACGACCGCCTGCACGTCGCCGACGAACTGTTCGATGACGCCGGCCACGTAGTCGGCGTAGGAGTCGTTGCTGACAGCTCCGACCGCCCGGTGGACGTAGTCGTCCCCCAGGCGGGCGCTGGCGAGGATACCGAGGACACCGAGGACGGCCGCGCCGCCGACGGCGGCCGCGACGCGCAGCGCCGTCCGGGCGGCCGCCCCCGCGTCGATGGTCTCGCCGCCGATCTGCACGGGCGGGATCTCCGCCGCGATCGCCTCGGCGATCTGTTCAGTCCCGTCGGTCGCCACGAGCCCCACCAGCACCGTGCCGCCCAGCACCGTGATTGCGAGCAGGTCGAAGACGCGTTCGACGGCCAGCGACGCGAACCCGCTCGGATAGGGCACGTCCCGTCTCGCTTTCACGACGTAGGCCCGCACGCCGTCGCCCAGCCGCGCCGGGAAGACGAGGTTGCCCGTCTGGCTGATGAACACCGCGCCGGTCATGAACCACGTGTCGCTGGGATACCCCAGCCGGTCGAGGATGTCCCGGTAGCGCAGCCCTCGCAGCGGCCACGAAGCGAGGTAGACGGCGCCGGAGGCGACCACCAGTACCGGGTCTGCACCGCTCATCGCGTCGAACACCGCCTGCAGGTCGAAGACGACCCCGACCGCGACGACCAGCGCGAGCATCACCAGCAGCGACCCCGCGGCCATGCTCACGCGCCGGGAGATCCGCGGACTCACCGACAGCTGCCACCACGTCCGGAGGATCTGGCTGCCCATGCCGAACACGTCCCGGACCAGATCGACCTTCGTGTCGCCCTTCGGTTCCCAGTCGACGGGGAACTCCCGGACGCTGTACCCGCCCCGCTGGGCGAGGACGAGCACTTCGGTGTCCCAGAACCAGTGTTCGTCCTCGACCTCCCCGCGCAAGGCGTCGAACGTCTCCCGGGAGATAGCCTTGAACCCGCACTGGTGGTCTTGCATGTCCGAGCGCAGAAAGAGGCGGACCAGCGTGTTGTAGCCGAGACTGGAGACGGCGCGCTTGGTCGGCCGGTCGGCCTGGTTCTCGGGCATCCACCGCGAGCCCGTCGCCACGTCGGACTCGCCCGACCGGACGCTCTCGACCAGCTCCTCCAGATGTTTCATGTCCGTCGCCAGGTCCGTATCGAAGTAGACCAGCGTCGTCCCCGCGGCGCGTTCGAACGCGTACTCCAGCGCGCCGCCCCGCCCCAGTCGCTCGTCGCTGTGGACGTGGCGGACCCGGTCGTCCTCGTCGGCCAGTCGCGTCGCGATCTCCGGCGTTCGGTCGTCACAGCCGTCCTCTGCCACGATCACCTCGAAGGCGCCGGCGGGGAGAAACGAGGCGAGCGTCTCCAGCGTGACCTCGACGGTCCGCTCGATGGTGGCCTCCTCGTTGTAGGCCGGGAGGACGACGCTCACCTCGACGTCACTCATTGGTGCAGGTAGCGACCGGGGCGGGCAAGAACTTTCTGTTCGCTGGTGCAGGCACCACCGTCCGATCCGCCTCCCGGACCGCCAGCCGCGTCCGTGCGCGGTCGACCGCGGTCGCCGTCAGTCGCTCGCTTCGGGCGCTTCCTCGCGATCTCCGGCTCCGGCTCCGGGGCCGCCCCCTCGGTCGCCGAGGCCCGGGATCGCGGTCGGTGCCTCGCCGTCGACGGTCGCGAACGACCGGAGGTCCGCGTCGGTGTCGACGGCGTCGACGGCGTCGTACGGGCGGTCGACGACGACGTTGCCCGCCGTCTGCTTCCCGATCCCGGGGACCGCGGTCAGTTCGTCCATCGACGCCGCGTTCAGGTCGAGCGGGTAGGGCACGCCGGTCACAGAGCGGTAGCCGTGGTCGGTGACCGCCACGTCGACGGTTCGACCGAGTTCGCGCTCGCCCGGCACCGCGACGAGCAGTGCGTAGGTGCCCAGCTGGCGCCCGAACGTCTTGCCGTCCTGATGGTACTCCAGGTGCACGTCGGGGAGCACCGTCCCGGGCGGCGCCACCCGCTGGAGCATCGCGTTGTCGACCTCCTCGCGGACCTCCCGCTTGTACTGCTTGAACTGCTGCTTGTGGTCGCGAGCGATCTCCGCGCCGGTGTCGCTCATCTCCGTCCCCTCGAAGGCCATCACCTGCCGGATGTTCACCCGGCGGAGCATCAGACCCTCCTCCAGCACGTCCCGCAGGAACCGCCTGTTGTGCTCGAAGGTCTCCGAGCGCTCGCCCTCGAGGCCGTGGACGAGGTTGATCCCCGGCAGGAGCTTCGGCAGGCGCCGCGAGGCGTCCGACCCGAAGTTGGGCGCCGAGTCGCGGTCGCCGCCGGGCCGCCAGCCGGCCTCCTCGTTGACGATCCGGACCGCTTCGAGACACTCCTCGGCGGTGACCAGGAGGTTGTTCTCCTCCTGAACGACGGGGTCGGCCGACTCCAGGCCGAACGCGGCCGTGTCGCCGGGCGTGTTGTGCTCGGCGATGACCCGGATGCCCTCCCGCGACTTCTCCGGGTAGTCCGTGATCGTCACCGGGTTCATGTTGTCGAGGTGTAACGTCCGAAGATCCGGCGCGACCTCGCGGATGCCGCCGTACAGATCCCGGAGCGCGTCGGGATTGGGCGCCTCGCCGTCGCCGCCGAACGCGAGGATGTCGGCCTGACGGCCGAGTCGGAAATCCCGGACGCCGTGGTCCGAGAGGGCGTCGACTTCGTCGACCACGGACTCGGCGGTGCGGAAGGCGGGGTCGCCGTACAGCGGTTCCGTGCAAAAGGAGCAGCGGTAGGCACAGCCCCGCGAGGTCTCCATCTCGGCGATGAGGTAGTCGGGGTGGTTGGGATGATGCTCGACGACGAACGCGCCGGCTCGCGCCCAGCGCTCGATCTCCTCGTTGTCACGCATCCGGTCGGAGAAGCCTTCGAGCCCCTCGCGGACGAGGTCGTGAGCGGCGGCCTCCACGTCGCCTTTCGCGACGAAGTCGTAGTCCAGGTCGTCGCGCTCGGTCTCCTCGGCGCCCTTGTTCTCCTCGCCGACGCCGAAGCGGATCGGCCCGCCCAGCAGGGTTGTCCCGTCGGCCTCCCAGGTGAGTCGACGGACCTCGTCGGGTTCGGCTGGGGTGCCGCCGACGTACTTGCCGGGGACGGTCATGCCGCCGACGTAGATCATGAGATCGGCGTCGGCAACGTCGGTCCAGCGACGCGTCTCGTCGCGCAGCCCGTCGATGGTGTGGTAGGTGATCCGTTCTTCGGGTACGCCGGCGTCGACGAGCGCCCCCGCGGTGTACCGGGGGTACGTCGAGATGTAGGGCGGCACGCCGAAGTGGGCCGGCTCGTCGACGTACCCGTCGACGATGGTCACGTCCAGCGTCGCGGGGTCTCGGGTCATTGACCCTCGATACCCGCTCGAGGCGTATAAAGAGTGTTTTTCGCTCGCTCTCCGCGACTGCCCGTCGGTGGCCGGCGGACGTCCCGCGATCGGTGTTCACCCTGCGTCCGCCTTCCCCCCGGCGGCGTCGGTCTCGCTGTCGGCGGGCTCGACGCTCGCTTCCTCGGGCAACTCCCCGGCGTGTTCGCTGGCGAAACAGTCCAGGGCGAGCTTCGCGCCGCCGAGGACGACCGGGCCGATAAACAGCCCGACGGCGCCGAAGGCGACGAGCCCGCCGAAGATGCCGACGATGACGATCGCGGAGTTGAACGCGGCGGTCTGGCCGATCAGCGCCGGGCGGAGATACGAGTCGGAGAAGGTGACGAACAGGCCGTAGACGGCCAGCGCCGCGCCGGCCCGCGGGCGCCCGACCGCGACGAGATACGCTGCCGCGGGGATCCAGACGCCGAACGCGCCGACCAGCGGCAACAGTGTCAGGACGAAGGTAGCGACCGTGAGGAAGACGATCGCCGGGACGCCGGCTACGAAGAGGCCGACGCCGAGCATCACCGCCTGGATGGCCGCGACGGCGACGTTCCCGACGACGGAGGCCCACATGAGGTCGTCCAGTCCGGCGCGGAGTTCGGCCAGGTCCTCGTCGGGGACCGGCAACACCCACTCGACCCACGCGAGCAGGCGCTCGCCGTCGCGCAGCAGCGCGAACAGGACGAACAACGTGATCGTCAGCCCGATGAACAGTCCCGGGAGGCTGCCGGCGAGGTCGACCGCGCCGTTCGTGACCTCCCGGATGGCCGCGGCGATCCGGCCCTGGTTGGTCTCGTATAGAGCGATCAGGTCGACCGCGTAGCCGTTCGACTCGAACAGCCGCTCGACCGTCTCCACGTCGAGCTCGCCGCGCCGGATCGCCCGGACGACCCCGAACGACTGCTGGACGGCGATCGTCAGGACGTAGACCAGCGGGAGCAAGACGACGACCAGCGTGGCCACGACCACGCCCATCGCCGCGGCCATCGGCCGGACGTACTGCTCCAGGCGTCGCTGGAGCGGATAGAGGATGTACGCGAGGACGACACCGAACAGGACGAACTGGAGGTACGGCAGGAGCACCGACAGCGCCAGGACGACGCTCACCAGCGCCACGGCGGTCAGCCCCGGCTGTTCGACGACCCAGGCCGGCGGTTCGGGACCGTCTGACATGCCCCCTGGTTCAACCGCCCGATATATTAGTTTGGTGATGGGTGCGCTCCCACGTCCCGGCGGCCGCTCGACCGGGGACGCACGCGCCCGCTCAGTCGTCGGCGCTGACCGGCCCCTCGTCGGCCTGGGCGTACCAGAGGTCGGCGTAGTCGCCGCGGTCGGCGAGCAGGTCGTCGTGGCTCCCCCGTTCGACGACTTCCCCCTCGTCCATGACGACGATGCTGTCGGCGTCGCGGATGGTCGACAGCCGGTGGGCGATGACGAACGCGGTGCGGTCCTCGACGAGTCGGTCGAGGCTCTCCTGGATGCGCTCCTCGGTCTCGGTGTCCACGTCGGAGGTCGCCTCGTCGAAGATGATGATCTCCGGGTCGTTCAGCAGCGCGCGGGCGATTGCGACCCGCTGGCGCTGGCCGCCCGAGAGCTTGATGCCGCGCTCGCCGATCTGGGTGTCGTAGCCATCCGGGAGATCCTCGATGAACGCGCCCGCCTCGGCGGCGTCGGCCGCCTCGCGGACGCGCTGGCGGGCCGACTCCTCGTCCGCCCCCTCGCCGTCGAGCACCGCGCGGTCACCGTAGGCGACGTTCTCGGCGACGGTCCCCGAGAAGAGATAGGGCTGCTGTTCGACGACGGCGACGTGGTCGCGCAGCGTCTGGAGGTCGTACTCGCGCACGTCCGTCCCGTCGACCCGGACGGTCCCCTCGTCGGGGTCGTGGAAGCGAGGGACGAGCTTCAGGAGGGTTGACTTGCCCGCGCCGGTCGGCCCCGCGAGGCCGACCGTGTCGCCGGGCGCCACGTCGAGATCGACGCCACGGACGACCGGCTGGTCGTCGTAGGCGAAGGTCACGTCCTCGAAGGCGACCGCGCCGTCGACCGACGCCGGCTCGTAGGGGTCTTCCGGACTGGTGACCGTCGGCTCCTGGGCGAGCAGGCCGAACACCCGCTCGGCGCTGGACTTGGCGAGCTGGTACTTGTTGGCGGACTTGCCGACCCGGCGCATCGGGGAGTACAGCCGGCGGAGATAGAGGAAGAAGATAGCCACGGTCCCCGCCGAGAGCGCGCCGGGCGCCCCCGAGATGATGTCGCGGCCGGCGACGTACAGCGCGACGACGAAGACGACGCCCGTCACGAGCCGCAGGGCGGCGAAAAAGCCCCGTCGGATGCGCAACGCCCCGACCTTCTCGTCGTGGTAGGTCTGGCTCTGGTCGGCGACCCGGTCGTGTTCGAACTCGTAGCGGTCGAAGGCCTTGATGACCGGCGCGCCGCTGAGGTTGTTCTCCAGGCGAGTGTTGAGCCGCGAGACCGTCTCGCGGATCGACTTGTACCGCGGCTCGATCCAGCTGAGGAAGTACCACGAGGCGATCCCGATGAACGGGACCGGCGCCAGCGCGATCAGCGCGAGCTTCTCGGAGTAGCCCACGTAGAGCACGACCCCGATGCCGCCGACGGTCGCGACCACCCTGATGAGCTGGCGGAACTCGGTGTTGAGAAACGCCTCTAACCGGTTGATGTCGCTGTTGAGGATCGACATCATGCCGCCGGTCTGGTGGTTCGCGAAGAAGTCCATCGACAGCCGCTGGATGTGGTCGTAGCTGTCGTCGCGCAGGTCCCGCTGGACCTTCTGGGCGGTCGACTGCAACAGGTACCGGGAGACGAACCGGGTCACCGACCGCACGAGATAGGCCAGCGCGGCGATGACGACCAGCCGTTCGAGCAGCGCGAGCCGCGCGGCCTCCCCCTCGATGGTCCCCTGGGGTAGCAGTCCGACGGTAGTGAGCAGGCCGGGCTCGCCCGAGCTGCGGATGACGCGGTCGATGGCCGTCCCGACGATTATCGGCGGCACCAGCCGCGCGAGTCGCGTCAGGACCGAGGCCAACACCCCGACGGTCAACCGCGGCCAGTACGCCGTCGCGTACCCCAGCAGTTGCCACATCGGGTTCCCGTCGAGGTTGTCGCGGACCCCCTCGAACCCGCCGTGCTCGTCGCTCATACGACCGCGTTCGGCTCCGGACTCAAGTATCCCGGGCTTGCGGTCGAGGGCGCCGGTTCGGTGGTGAGCCCCACTCGGAGTCGGGGGACTCGAGCGCCTTCGATTATCGCGGGCGAAAATCCGGCAGTCAGCTATAACACTCCGGTCGCGAATGGGTCCGTATGATGGATACGTCGTCGATCGACGTGTTACTCGTCGACGACAGCGGTTTCTTTCGCACGATCGTCTCCGACCGGTTGGGGGAGGCGGCGGACATCTCGGTGTGGAAGGCCGAGGACGGCGAGGACGCGCTCTCGACGCTCGCCGACCGGTCGGTCGACTGCGTCGTCAGCGACTTCGAGATGCCCGGGTTGAACGGCCTACAACTGTACGAGCGCGTCGACGCGGAGTACGGGCTCCCGTTCATCCTCCTCACCGGGCAAGGCGACGAACGGACGGCCAGCCGGGCGATCGGCGCGGGCGTCGACGACTACCTCCGGAAAGACGACATCGCCGAGGAGGGCCAGTTGCAACTGCTGGCCAACCGCATCGAGAACGTCGTCGCCCAGCGCCGGGCAAACGAGAAGTACGAACTGCTGGTCAACAACACGCCCGACGAGATCACGCAGGTCGGTCGCGACGGGACGATCGCGGCCGCCAACGAGGCCGCCGCCCGGTCGTTCGACACGACCCGCTCGGAGCTGGTCGGCAAACACCTCTCGGACGTGCTCCCGAAGGAGACCGCCGCCGGCCGTATCGAACACGGTCGGCGCGCGCTGACGGCCGGGTCGGCGGTCACGTTCCAGGACGGCTTCGGGGTCCGTCACTTCCACAACGTCGCCGCGCCGGTCAGCGTCGGCAGCGAGACCGACTCCTTCCAGCTCATCACTCGCGACATCACCGGACAGAAGCGCCGCGAGCGCGAACTGGAGAACCGGACGGACGAGCTCGCGGTGATCAACCGGCTGGTCCGCCACGATATCAACAACGACATCCAGCTGCTGATGGCCTGGGCGGACGGGATCGACCGGTACGTCGACGACGAGGACGCGCGGGAGTACGTCGAGCGCATCCAGGGGACCTGCGACCACATCGACGAACTGACGACGATCGCCCGGGACTTCGTCGACTCGATCGGCGGCGACGCGGAGTTCTCGCTGACCGGGGTCGACCTCCGGCAGATCCTCGACGACGAAGTCGAGAAGGCCGACCGACGCTACGACGAGCTGACGATCGCGGTCGATCGACCGATCCCGCGGGTCTCGGTCAGGGCCAACGAGCTGCTCTCGTCGGTGTTCGGCAACCTGCTGAGCAACGCCGCCCGACACAACGACTCGACCGACCCGCGGGTCAGCGTCGCCGCGACGGAGTCGGCGACCGAGGTCAGCGTCCGTTTCGGCGACAACGGTCCCGGGATCTCCGACGCGCAGAAGGACTCTATCTTCGGCAAGGGCGAGATGGGCCCCGAGAGCCCCGGGACGGGCATCGGGCTGTACCTCGCCCACACGCTCGTCGATCAGTACGGCGGCGAGATCGAAGTGGCCGACAACGACCCGACCGGCTGTGTGTTCACCGTCACGCTACCGAAACACGCCTGAGCGGCGTCCGACTCTCCGAGTGCCGTCGCGCGAGCGGGAGTCGCCCGCTCAGACGTAGATGTGGCCCTCTTCGCGGGGGCCGTGGCGCGGTGGGTCGGCGCCCACCCGACCGGCCGAGACCGCGGCGGCGAGGCTGTCCAGCGCGTCGTGGCTCCCCTCGTAGGTGTCGCGGAAGTCGCCGATATCGACGCTACAGGCCTCGATACCCGATACGTTGGTCGCGCGTCGGTCGCGGTGGTCGCCCTTGTACCCCTCGCGGTAGAGACCGAGCCAGCCGAAGGTGGCCGCGGGGTACACCTCGACCACGCGGGTGGGTGCCGGATCCGACTGCATCGGCGCGACGGTGGCCGCGGGGTCGTCGGCCAGCCTCGCGAGAACGTTGCGGATCCCGTGGAAGGTCTGGTACTGGACGATCGAGTCGTATGGACACAGCGCCGCGCGCCGGAGGTCGGTCTCCCGACGCAGTTGCGCGGTGCCGTCCCCGGTGTGGGCGCGGGCGGTCGACCGACAGGTCGAAGCGAAGCTGTCCGGATCCGCCGGTCCGTCGCCGGTCAGCCACTCGACCAGGCCGGTCCAGACGCCGCCACAGTGTTCCTCGAGCAACGCCTGGGGGAGGCTAAAGGGGAAGTCCAGCCCGACGACCGAGAAGTCGGTCGCCCGCTCGGCGAGGCCGGCGTGGGCGCGCTCGCGGTCGACGCCCCACTCGTCGGCCGCGCTGTAACAGTCGTCGACGACCAACCCGTCCGCCGTCGACCGCGCCTCCGTCAGCCACAGCGACCGCCCCGCGTCCGCCGCACCGCTGAAATCGACGCCCAGAACACGCGAACCCATACCACCCGTCTCTCACTCGTTCGATATGAAGGTTCGGCTTCTCGGAACCGCCGGGACGAGGGCCGGAGAGTGGTCGAAAACAGTTTCCGTCGGCCGTCCGAACAGGCGGGTATGCCACCGACGAAGGAGGTCAAGTGTACGGACGACGACTGTTTCCTCGACATGTTCGAGAACCACTACACCTACGACGTGCCCGACGACCACGGCGTCTCCGACCTTTCCTGTCCGGTCTGTGGCGGTACCGACTGCCTCGAAGCGATCGAACTGTAGCGGCCCGCGGGCGTCCGCGGGCCGTCGCCGACTCTCTTCTGTCCCGAGGCCGCGGGCACAATCCTGAAGGCCGTACCGCACTAACCGACGGATATGAACACGTTGCGTGACATCGGCGAGTCGCTGGGCAACACCGTACTGGAGAACGTCGGGCGGGCGATGGGCCGCGCCCAGGAACGGACCCCGCTCCCGGTCGACCTGCTGGAGAGCGACGACGCCTACCTCGCGGTGTTCGACGCACCGGGCGCACAGTCGTCGGACGTGCAGGTGCAGTTCGACTCGGGGCTCGTGGAGGTCCGTATCGACCGGTTCCGCGGATTCCACGAGGGCTTCGAGATGCGCTACCCCGGCCGCGGGCTGGCGCTGGACGGCCACGTCGAACTCCCCGCCGAGGCGCGCGTCGACGCCGATGCAGCCACCGCGACGCTGCGTGAGAACGGCACGCTGGAAGTGCGCGTTCCGAAGGCCGAACCCGTCGACTCCGAGGTCGACGAGGCGCTCGAAGCCGACGAGGTCGACGAGGTCCACGACGAGACCGACGCCGACGAACTGGACGCCGAGGCCGACGCGTCCGAGAGCGAGGACGAAGACGCCGACGACGAGGAGTAGTCGAACGACGACCAGCGGTAGCCGCGCAGTCGCGGCCCCGTCTCAGTCGTCGACGGTCATCCCTTCGACGACCGAGAACTCCTCGTCGCCGTCGAAGCGGGTCGGGTCGAAGGGGCCGACCCCGTCCCCACCGAGGATCTCGTCGGCGACCCGCTCGCCCAGCGCCGGCGCGCGCATGAAACCGTGGCCGTGCCAGCCGGTCGCGACGTACAGCCCGCCGCGGACCTCTCCCAGTAGCGGGTCTCGGTCCGGCGTGGCGGTACAGAGGCCGGCCCACGAGCGGGCGATTTCGGGGTCGGTCGTCCGCTCCGAGCGGACCTCGGACAGCCACGCCAGCGACGCCCGTTCGAACTCGGCGTCCGCGGCCTCGTCGTAGTCGTCGGGGTCGAACTCCCGCTCCTGGGTGCCGTCGCCGACGAGCAGACCGCCCTCGCGGGGGCGGGCGTAGCGGCTCTCCGTCGCGTCGTAGCAGGTTGGAACCCGTTCGTGGTCGTCGAGTGGCTCGGTGACGAGCGCCTGCACGCGGTAGGGTTTCATCGGAATCGGGGTGTCGATACCGGCGAGCAGCCGCTTGGTGTGGGCGCCCGCGGCGACGAGGACGGCGTCGAACCGTTCGGTCCCCACGGGCGTCTCGACGGCCGTCCCGTCGGCGGCGAGTCGAACGGGCGTGCCCGTCTCGACGGTCGCCCCGGCCGACTCGGCGCGCTCGCCCATCGCGGTGACGTACGTCGCGGGGTCGAGGTAGCCGGCGTCGCGGGCGAGCGCCGCGGTCGCCACGTCGACGCTCGCGAGCGCCGGGAACCGGTCGGCGAATCCGTCGGGGTCGAGCGTCTCCACGTCGCGGCCGTTGGCGCGCATGCGCTGTGCGCTCTCCCGGACGGCGGTGGCTCGGGGGTCGTCCCCGGCGCGGGCGAACCAGACGTACGGGTGCTCGACGAACTCGATAGCGCCCTCGCTGGCCAGCGACCGGAACCGCTCGACCGCGCGAGCGGCGACGGTAGCGTCGACGTCCTCGGCGAAGGCGTCGTAGGCGATGCCGGCGGCGCGGCCGGAGGCGCCGCTCGCGAGGTCGTCGCGCTCGTAGAGGACGGTGTCGGCGCCGCGGGCGGCCAGGTCGCGGGCGGCGGTAACTCCCAGAGCGCCGCCGCCGACGACGGCGACGCGGGTCACAGGAACGGGTCGAGCCCGCGGGCGGGGTAGCCGACGATCCGGTCGGCGCCCGCCTCGCGGAGTTCGTCGACGCGGTCGGCCACCGTCTCGGCGCCCCCGACGAGGCCGTAGTCGCGGACGGCCTGCGACAGGACCTCGCGGGCGCGCCCGTCGGCGGCCGCGTCGGTGGCTGCGTCGTCGGGCAGCGCCGAGCGGACGGGGGCGCGGCGGGCGGCGTACTCGCCCAGCGCGTCGAGGACGGCGTCCTCCTCGTCGGTCAGGACGGTCGGGGCGTAGAGGGCTATCTCGCCCTCGTAGCCCGCTCCCCGGAGCGCGCGGAGGCGCCGGTCGGTGGCCGGCCCGAGCAGTTCGAACTGCGTACCGCCGACGGCCAGCGCGATCCGCTCGATCCCCTCGGTGCCGACCCACGGGTCGTGCGAGCGGTCGGCTGCTTCGCGGAGTCGGGGCGCGACCGCTCGCTCACCTTCGGCCTCCGTGAGGTAAGCGGAGTGGCCGGCGACGAGGACCCGTCGGACCGACTCGGGCAGCGACTCGGCGAGGTCGCGGTCGCCGAGCGGGTCGAAGCCGTCGGCGCGGACGGGCGTGGTGACGCGGACCGTCTTCTCGTCGGCCAGCGACGAGAGCGTCTCCGGCGACGGCAGGTGCTCGCGACCCTCGTAGTCGACCGCGAGCGTGTCCACGGCGAGGTCGGCGCCCCGTTCGACGTCGACCTCGGCGGGTTTGAGAGCCGCCGCGTCGATCCCTGCCTGCGCCAGCGTCGCGCCCTGAAGCATCGTACTCGTTCGCTATCGACCGGCGGGGAAAAGCTCTATCGCTTGTCCGCGCCCCGTTCGTTTAAGCCTCGCCACTCCGAACCGGGGAGTACGATGCTCACAGCGGGAGACGCGGCGCCCGACTTCATCCTGCCCGGGACGGACGGCGAGGTGGTCCGCGAGTACATGCTCGCCGAACACACCCGCGAGGGACCCGTCGTCCTGGCGTTCTACCTGTTCGATTTCCACCCGGCCTGCACCGACGAGCTATGCGGGATCCAGAACCTGGGCTGGTTCGACGTGCGGGAGGACGTGACGGTCCTCGGGATCTCCCGGGACAGCGCGTTCAGCCACCGGGCGTTCGCCCGCGAGTACGACATCCCGTTTCCGCTGTTGACCGACAGCGACGGCGGCGTCAGCGAGCGCTACGGCGTTCGCATCGACGAGCTGGCCGGCCACCGAGACGTGTCCAACCGCGCCGTCTTCGTGGTCGACGCCGACACGAGAGTCCGGTACGCCTGGGCCGCCGAAGACCCGTCGACCCAGCCCCGCTGGGACGAGGTACGGACGGCGCTCGACGAGTTGTAGGGCCCCCGTTCGAGGTCGCAGTCGCCGGACCCGAGCGCTCGCCGCACCACTCAGTTCCGGCCGATATCGCGGAAGGTGTCGACGATCTCGTCGAAGTCCGGGTGTGACTCCTGCAGTTCGCGGCCGAGTTCCTCGGCCTCGCGCTTGCGGCGTTCGTACTCGTCGCTGTCGGCCAGCTCCGCGGGTGTCAGCTCCGATTCGAGCACTTCGAGCTTCGAGACGACGGAGAAGAACTCCTCCAGCTTCGGGTCGCTCGAGCGCCGGCTGTCGAGCTGCTGGTCGAGCGTGGTCAGCAGCGTCTCCGTCTCGATGGGCTTGGAGAGGTAGTCGTCGAAGTCCATCTCCAGGATGTTCAGCTGGGGGTCGACGGCGGTCGTCATCACGACGACGCAGTCGTACCCGCGGTCACGGATCTCCGCCAGCACGTCGTCGCCGTGGACGTCGGGCATCCGCCGGTCCAGCAGGACGGCGTCGACCGTCTCGTCCATCGATTCGAGTGCCTCACGCCCGCCGTACGCCACCCGCGTCTCGTATCGCTCGCGGATCTTCAGCGCGAGCACGTCCGCTACCTCCGTCTCGTCGTCCACGACGAGAACCGTCGGTCGACCGTCGACGCTCGATGACACTGCTCTACCACCGCTGAGGACTCCCCGCGTTTGACTCTGTTGGCCCGCTCGGACGAGCCAGCCCCCGGTGACCGACCGTCGACCACCGGCACGGCCACCGTGGCCGACAACGTTATGTGTGAACAAGTATCATGGTACGGTGGGATACCGATGTCACAGCATCCGGACTGGTTCCGTCGTGCGGACGCAGCGATACTTCAGCACCTCGTCGAGGAGCGGCCGACGTACCTGGCGCTCGTCGCGAACCGTCTCGGGATGCCGACAGACTACGCCCAGCGGCGGATGGACAGACTGGTCGAAGACGGGCTCGTCGAACCAGTGACCGAGGAGGTCGTCTACCGGATCACCGAACGCGGCGAACGGCGCCTGGCCGCCTACACCGAACGCGAGGGCGCACCCGGGCCGGGGCTCGTCGCCGGTAACTGAACGGAACTCGGCAGGCCTGCGGACCGTTCTCGCCGATCCCTTCGCCGTGAGTCACGGCGACGTGCGCCGTTCGTAGAGCACGAGCGCGACCATCGAGAGGGCGCTCTCCCCGTCGGCCTCGGTCGTGATCCGGACCGAGACGACCCCCGATTCGTCGTCCCACTCGTCCGTGTCGACGACCTCGGTCCTCACGGTGAGCTCGTCGCCGGGCCTGACGGGACGGCGCCAGCGCAGTTCGTCGACGCCCAGTGCGCCGCGGGTCGCCCCGTCGGCGAGGAACCCCTCGACGAGCAGTCGCATCGTCATCGCGGCGGTGTGCCAGCCGCTGGCGACCAGGCCGCCGAACGGGGAGTCAGCTGCCGCCTCGGGGTCGGTGTGGAACGGCTGGGGGTCGTAGCGCTCGGCGAAGTCGGTGACCTCCGCGGCGGTCACCTCGTAGCTGCCGTACTCGCCGGTGTCGCCGACGGTCAGATCTTCGAAATACTCCATCGCGCGGTCGTAGGCGCGGCCGGCTGAAAAGCCCACCAGTCGGCGCGCGCGGCTGGTTCGAAAGCGTTCGGGAAGGTATCGAGAGCGTCGCGAACGGTCGGTGTCGAACCCGACGGGGCGTTCCGTGGGTCAGGGCGCGAGCGCGCTGGTCGCGTTGCCGGCGGTGGCGTTGCCGGAATCGCCCGCGGCGCCGTTCTCGGCGAGCCAGCTGTCGAAGTCCTCCTGGCTACGGACCTCGACGGTGCCGAGCATCTGGGAGTGGCCGACGCCGCAGTACTCGGCGCAGTAGAGCTGGTGTTCACCGGTGTCGGTCGCCTCGGTGATCAGGTAGTTCGACTGGCCGGGGAAGGCGTCCTGTTTCAGGCCCATCGAGGGGACGTGGAACGCGTGCAGCCAGTCGGTCGACGTGATGTTCAACCGGACCGGTCTGTCGGACGGCAAAACGAGCGTGTTGGCGTTGGTCACGTCCGACTCGGGGTAGTAGAACTGCCAGTTGTACTTCTGGGCGGTCACCTGCACCTCCAGTGCCTCCTCCTCCTCGCCGTCGGTGACGGTATCGAGGTCCGTGTCGGGCGTGGCCGTGACGAACGGGTCGGCGAGCACCTGGTAGGAGGCGACGCCGACGAACAGCAGGATGATGGCCGTCGCGACGGTCCAGGTGATCTCCAGGCGGCGGTTCTCCTTGGTCGGGAGCGGCGACTCGTTGTTCCTGAACTTCCAGACCGTGTAGAAGAGGATCGCCTCCACGAGGATGGTGATCGGGACGGCGATGTACATGAGCTGGTTGTTCAGGTTCCAGATGAGCCGTTCCGTCGTCGTGTCGGCCGACTGGGCGGCGGCGGGCTCGATCGCCACCGCTGCCAGGGCGGCCGCAAACAGCGTCAGGAGTGCGACGCGCTTACCCTTCATTGAACGTGGCTTGGGATTGTCCGCATATTAACGTGCTGAATCCGACGCGGCGCTCGAACGACGCCAGCGTCCCCCGACGACTCCCTTTCCGAGCGTGTCCGGCCCGTTCGGACGGTCCGGCGCGGTCCGGACCTCTCGGCGCGGTCTCGCGGGGTCCGTGGGAGCGTGACCGTGGTCCACGGGCGCGCGTCGGTCGCGAAGCGCGAACACTAAGTGCGAACGCTCCAAAGTGCGAGTAACAGCGGATCCTCATGTTCAGTCGCACGCTCCGACCGTCGTTCCCGAGCCTGCTCGCAGCGACGGCGATGGGCGTCTACCTGCTCGTCGCCGCCGGGGCCACCGCGGCGGTCGCCGACGCCGCCCGTGCGTGTTCGTCGTGGCCGGTCTGTCGCGGCCCGGTCACGCTCGCCGACCCCGCACTGCTCGTCGCCTGGGGTCACCGCGTCGCGGCCCTGCTCGTGGGCGTCCTCGCTCTCACCACGGCCGTCGCTGCCGTTCGCGAGCGCGCGGCGATCCGCGGGCGCGTCCTCGTGGCGCTCGCGTTCGGTCTCGTCCTGTTCCCCGTGCAGGTCGCCATCGGCGCGGTCGTCGTCACCGGCGGCGCGGCCGCGCTCCCGACCGGTGCCCACCTGGTCGTCGGGATGGTCCTGTTCACCGCTCTGGTCGTCGCACTCGCCTGGGAACTCGAGCCCGAGACACTCGACGCACCCGAGGAGGGATGGGCCGTCGAACCCGGGGTAGACGAGGCTGCCACCGACGAGAGCGACGCGCCCGCGCCCGCCGAACCGACCACGGCACCCGCCGACCTCCCGCTCCGGACGCGCGTGACCGCCACCGCCTCGGCGTACTTCCGGCTGATGAAGCCGCGGCTGATGTGGTTGCTCTCGCTCGTCGCCGCCGCCGGGATGGCGCTGGCCTCGACCGGGGCGCCGGAACTGACGGTAGGGACGGTGGTCCTGACGCTGGGCGGTGGCGTCCTCGCCATCGGCGCCTCTGGAACCTTCAACCACGTCCTCGAACGCGAGAAGGACAAGAAGATGGACCGCACGTCCGATCGCCCCATCGCGACTCACCAGATCCCGGTCCGCCGGGCGGTCGCGTTCGGCCTGACCCTGGCCGTCGCCTCCCTGGCCGTGTTCGCCCAGCTGAACCCCCTGGCGGCCGCGCTCGGCCTCTCGGCGATCCTCTTCTACAGCGTCGTCTACACGCTCGTGCTCAAACCCAACACCGTCCAGAACACGGTCATCGGAGGCCTCGCCGGCGCGCTCCCGGCACTGATCGGTTGGGCCGCGGTCACCGGTGAGGTCGGCCTACCCGGTGCGGCGCTGGCGGGCGTCATCTTCCTCTGGACGCCGGCGCACTTCTACAATCTCGCGCTGGCGTACAAGGAAGACTACGCCAAAGGCGGGTTCCCGATGATGCCCGTCGTCCGCGGCGAGGCGGTCACTCGCAAGCACATCCTCTACTACCTGGCGGCGACGCTTGTCGGCGCGGTCGCGCTGGCGGAGCTGACGACGCTGGGGTGGGTGTACGCGGCGACGACCTGCGTCTTCGGCGGCGTCTTCCTCTGGGCGGTCCTCCGACTGCACCGCGAGCGCACCGAGTCGGCGGCGTTCCGCGCCTTCCACGCCTCTAACGCCTACCTCGGGACGCTGTTGATCGCAATCGTCGTCGACGCACTCGCGATCTGACCCATGGCTACCGTCGACACCACTTCCCTGACAGACCGGTTTCGCCCCGCCCGCAAGACGCTCCTGTGGGGCGCGTTGATCCTCAACACCGAGGTCATCCTCCTGCTCGCCTACGCCGCACTCGGCTCGGCCGAGTTGCTCTCGGCCAGCGGGGTGCGCCTGTGGGTCTACCCGTTCGTCTGGATCAACGCCTCGATCTGGGCGGTCGCGCGGACCGACGTCGCGTCCGCGTCGGGCCGTAACCGCGCCGGTGCCGCTGCCCTCGCCGTCGGCTACTTCGGCGTCCTCGCCTACACCGGCGGGCTCGTCGGCCCCGGCCACGACTCGCTCGGGCTCGGCGTCGCGCTGACGAGCCTGCCGCCTGGGTGGGCGCCCGCCGTCACCTACAACGGCATGGGGCTTTCGCTCGTGTTGATCCCCTACAAGCTGATCGGGTATCTCACTCTCGCGTACCTCGTGTACGCCACCGTCCTCGACGCCGCGGGGTCGGCCGTGACGGGCGTGCTCGGCTTGCTCTCCTGTGTCTCCTGTAGCTGGCCGGTGCTAGCCTCCATCGCCACCGGCGTCGTCGGCAGCGGATCGGGCATCGCAGCGGCGGTCTCGACCGGCTCGTACGGCCTCTCGACGGTCGTCTTCGTCGCCACCGTGGCGCTGCTGGTCTGGCGACCGTTCGGACGGGAGTGAGTAGTTCCGGTCGGTTTCCGTGCGAGTTGAGCAGTGATTTCTGGTGAACGAGTCGCGAAACGAAGTCGAGCGACAGCGACCGCACTTTCTGACGACAGCAAGCGACGAAAGCCCTCGACGCGCTCGTCTTGAAACGGATCGACCTCACGCGACAGCAAGCGACGAAAGCCCTCGCCGCGCTCGCGGTCGCTGACCGGGATATCCGCGCTCTCCGCACCACCCGCGCGGATAGTGCCCGCTCAGGCGACTCACGGCGCGAGCGCGCCTCGCCCTTTCAATCCGCCAGGGGCCCCAACCGCTCCGCACAGCACCGCAGACAGCCACACACCTCCCCAGCCGATTGCGCTCCGCGCGCCTGCGGCGTGCGGTGCTCATCCCTCGCGCGACTGTTTCGAGCGGCCCGCCATGAGGCGGGCACGCTCGACAGCACGCGCCAACCACACCGCTCAGTACATACCCTGTACCGACCGCTCCCGAACCGACACGCACGCATCTTTATCGCCGAGAGCCGCCTACGGTGGCCCATGACGACAGTCACGCTGACCTACTGTGTCCCCTGCGGCTTCCGCGAGCGAGCGCTGGACACCCAGGAAGCGATCCTCACGAGCCTGGAAGCTCAGATCGACCGCTTCGAACTCGTGATGGGCGACCACGGCGTCTTTCGCGTCGAAGCCGGCGACGAGGTCGTCTACGACAAGGAACGCGACACCTTCGATATCGACGCCGTCGTTCGCGACGTGCGCGCCGAATTATAATCGATACTTAAAACTTGCCCCGAACTACCGGGTCGGAAACTCGCCTCCGTCGTATAGGGTGTCGGGGTGTCTACGTCGAGATGCATGAGTCAAACCGAGTTCCCCGCCGGCGCGACGCGGTTCGTCGCGCTGCTGTGTGCGCTCGCCGTCGCCGCCGCGCTGGTCCCCGGTGCGGCGGTCGCAGTACCGTTCGCGAACGACGCTCCGGCCGCGGCCACGACCGCCTCCGGAGCCGGTCAGGTCGCCGATCAGACGGTCGGCGCCGACGTGGTCGTCGGACCCGACGAGACGATCTCTGACCTGCAGGTCGTCAGCGGTGACGTGGTCGTCCACGGGACCGTCGAGGGCGACGTGGACGCCGCGGCCGGGTCGGTCCGGATCACCGGCGAGGTGACCGACGACGTGGAGGCCGCCGCGGGCTCGGTCACCGTCGACGGCCGGGTCGGTGGTACCGTCGAAGCGGCTGCGGGCGCCGTCGAAGTCGGCCCCGACGGCGTCGTCGAGGGCGACGTGGACGCCGCGGCCGGCACGGTCACCGTCGCCGGGACGGTCGACGGCGACGTGACCGGGTCCGAGACCGTCCGTCTGGACGAAGGCGCGACGGTCCGCGGTGACGTGGCCTACGGCGAGACGCTCGACCGCGCCGAGGGCGCCGCGGTGGCCGGAACCGTGACCCACGACGAGAGCCTCGGATTCGACGGCCTCCAGTGGGGTATCACTCTCGGCGACCTCGACGACCTCGGAGCTGTCGAGATCCTTCCCGCTCCGTTCGTCAGCTTCGTCACCGCTCTGGCGGCGCTGGTCGTCGGCGCGCTCCTCCTGGTCGTCTTCCCCGACTTCTCGGGCGAGATGGTCGAGACGGTGACCGACCAGCCGGGCCGTTCGGTCGCCGCGGGCGTGGCGACGATGGTCGCGGTCCCGGTCGTCCTGCTGGCGGTGGCGCTGACTATCGTCGGGCTGCCGATGGCCTTCGCCGGCGGCGCCGTCTTCGCGTTGGCGGTCTGGATCGCGCTGGTCTACGGCGAGTTCCTCGTCGGGTCGCGCGTCCTCGACGCGGCCGACACGGACAACCGCTGGGCCGCGCTGGTCGTGGGCGTCGTCGGCGTCGAGCTGCTGGCACAGATCCCGCTGTTCGGCGAGGTCCTGACGTTCGCCGTCGTCCTCCTCGGCCTCGGCACCGGCGCGCTCACGATCGCCGCCCGTCGCCGCGGCGGTGACGACGGGAGCGCCGAGACGCCGCCGGACCCCTCCCCCAGCGCGGTCTGACGACCCCTCCACTGCCCCCGAGTTCCCCTTGCCGTTCGGCCCTCCACTCCGCCGCCGTTCGGCCCTCCATTCGAACGCCGCCGCCCTCGTCCGCTCTCGGCCGTCGAGTCGCGCCCCGGAACCGAACCGCCTTTGCGCTGCGCTGCCGTCGATTCGCCTATGACAGCGACGCTCGTCGCCGAGGACGTGCGCCGGTCCTACGGGGAGATGGAGGCCCTCGCCGGCGTCTCTCTCTCGGTCGACGCGGGGGAGGTGTTCGGGCTGGTCGGTCCCAACGGCGCGGGCAAGACGACGCTCGTCCGCGCGCTGACCGGGACGACCGACGCCGAGGGCTCGGTCGAACTGTTCGGCGCCGACCCCCGCGACGTGGACCGCGAGCGCGTCGGCCTGCTCCCACAGGCGTTCGACCCACCCGCACGGCTCACCGCTCGCGAACTGCTCGACTACTACGCCGGCCTCTACGACGAGGCCCGCGACGTCGACGCGGTCCTCTCGGACGTAGGGCTGGCCGACGACGCCGACACCTGGTACGAGAACCTCTCGGGCGGCCAGCAACGGCGGACCTGCGTCGGCTCGGCGCTGGTCAACGACCCGGATCTCCTCTTTCTCGACGAGCCCACGACCGGTATCGACCCCGCCGGTCGCCGCGCGCTGTGGGACCTCCTCGAATCGCTCGCCGACGGCGGGACGACCATCGTCCTCACCACGCACGACATGGCCGAGGCCCACCGGCTGGCCGACCGCGTCGGGCTACTCGCGAACGGGCGACTCGTCGCCGCCGACGACCCCGACACGCTGGTCGCGGAGTACGGCGGCGAGAGCCGACTCGTCGTCGAGACGGCCGCCGACCCCGCCGCGCTCGATCTCGGCTATCCCGCCCAGCGAGCGGGCGACTCGCTCGTCGTCTCCGACGTGGCACCCGAGGCTATCGGCGACGTGGTCGACGCACTCGCGGCGGCGGGCGCCAGCTACGACGCCCTCACCTGGTCGGAGCCCGACCTGGAAGACGTCTACCTCGAACTCGCCGACGAACGCGGCACCTACGACGCCGGCCGGCGGAAGCGCGCGTCGGTCGCGGGCGACGCGCCCCAGGCGGACACCGACGGCGCCGCTGCGGAGGGTGACCGATGAGCCGGATCGGCCGAGTGACCGCGTCGGTCCGCGCGGGTTGGCAGTCGTTCCTGCGGCGGCGTACGGCCGTCTTCTTCACGTTCCTCTTCCCGCTGCTCATCGTCGTCATCTTCGGCGCGCTGGTCCAGACCCAGGCGGGCAGCGGCGGGCTGTTCACCGAGCCGGCGGTCTACTACGTCCCGGGCTATCTCGCCGTCGTCGTACTGTTCACGCCGCTGTCGCGGGTCGGCAGCGAGGTGGCGCGCCACCGCGAGGGCAACCGCTTCGAGAAGCTCGCGACGACGCCGCTCACGCGGTCGGAGTGGCTGCTCGCACAGACGCTCGTCAACGTCGTCGTCATCGGACTCGCCGCGCTCATGTTGCTGGCGCTCGTCGTCGCACTGACCGGCGCCGCGATCCCGATCTCGGCGACCTCGGTCGGTCTGCTCGTCGCCTACGTCGTCGTCGGCGTCGCGCTGTTTTGCGGGATCGGCGCGATCATCGGCGCGACTGCCGACTCCCAGGACGGCGTCATCGCGACGAGCAACACCATCGCGCTCCCCCTGCTGTTCCTCTCGGAGACGTTCGTCCCGCTGGACCTCCTCCCCGGCTGGTTCGAGCCGGCGACGTTGCTGTCGCCGCTGACGTACTTCGCCCGCGGCGTCCGCGCGACGACCGACGGCGGCGCGGTCCCACCGACCGGCCCGCTCGCGCCGCAACTGGGCTACCTGCTCGTCCTCGTCGCGCTCGCCGCGGTGTTCGTCGCCGTCGGCGCGCTCGTGCTCCCGCGGACCGACTGACCCGTCTGCGCCGGGCGTCTCACCCGGCGCCGTCGCTCTCGGACCCGGCGCCGTCTCCGGTCCCGGAGTCGTCGACTGCGCCGCCCCCAACGGGCGGTCCCTGGCCGAACGCGCCACCCGCGCTGTCCCCGCCGGCTTCGACCGGTCGCTGCCCCGAGGCCCGCTGTCCGGCGCTCTCTCGTCCGGTGCCCGCCGGTCCACCGCTCGGTTGGTCGGGCCGAGCGTCTCCCCGTCCGGCGCTCTCGTCCGGCAGCTCCTCGCGACGTTCGATGGTGACGATACCTTCGCCGGCGGTGTACTCGTAGAGCGTCCACTTCGGGACCGCGAGGACGCCGTTCATCTTGCGGACCCGGATCTGCTTCGTCAGCGACCCCGCGACGAGATCCTCGCCGAGATTCAGCTCGACGATGCCGTCGACCACGTAGTTCAGGTCGTGGGGGAACTGCTGGTTCGCACCGGTGACGGTCGCGCCGGCGTACATGGGGACGAACCGGCTCTTGCATACTTCCGCGCGCACGTCTCTGAGGAATTCGTACGCCTGGACCGGCTGGACGAGCGACCCGAACTCGGTCAGCGAGTCGATGACGACGACCCCCTGGTCTTCCATCGCCCGGGTTTCGAGGACGTCGTCGAGGCGGTTGTGGAGTTCGCCCAGTTCCGTGGGGTCTCGCACCTGCGTGGTCGCGTCGGCGGCCGTCTCCGAGAGGAAGGCGTTCCAGTCGTTGAGCCGCTCGTACATCCGCTCGCGGTTCTCGAGCCGGTAGGTGAAACAGTCGAGGATCTGTAGCTGTCCCGACTCCAGATAGGGGAGGACGTTCCAGTCCAGGGTGACGAACTGCTGGACGACGGACATCGGCGGCTCCAGGAAGGAGACGAACACGGCGGGTTCACCCCGTCGGAGCGCGCGCCAGACCAGTTCGGCCTGGATCGCCTCGGTACGCGTGCCCGCCAGGTCCGTCAGGAGGACGAACGAGTTGCGTGGGATCCCCTGCGGGAGGCTCTCGTCGAGCGGGTCCACACCCGTGGGGACCCGTCTGAATCCGTGGTACTGCGTGGACACCCTGTCGGCGTCGCTGGCGGCGTCCCGACAGGCCACACAGCAGTAGTCGTACGACTGGTCGCCGTGCTCGGCGGTGACCGGTTGCCCCGGGATCGGGAGCCGACAGAAGTCACAGCGGCCGTGACCGCCGGACCGTTCGCCCGATCCGGCGTGTGGCGCTGACCCCCGTTCCCCGGCGTCGCCCATCGGGTCCACCGTCGGTCGGTCGGCGTCCTCTGCCATGGTGTACGATAGCACGTCCGAGGGGAAAACGCTGCGGGGCGCGTGTGCGAACCGCGAGCGGATCAGTCGCTCCACTCGCCGGAATCGCCAGCGACGGATCGGAGCGAACGGAGCGACGGCCCGACCGCGAGCAGGAGCGCCGCCTCGTGACCGCGAGGAACCCAGCCGTAGACGTGGTTGAGCATGACGTAGGTGACGATGCCGAGGAAGAGGCTCAGCGACCACGCGGCGACGGCGATCCGGCCGACGCGGGCGTGAGACGTGTCGCGCAACTCGCTGGGGCTGTGGGTCAGCCCGAGGACGACGGCGTAGAGGACGACCGGGACGGCCACCGCCGACAGGACGATGTGGACCGCGAGCATCACGAGGTAGGCGTAGTAGACGGCGCCCTCGGCGAGGATCGACTTCTCGAAGCCCCCGCCGACCTTCAGCAGGTACATCACGAGGAAGATCATGATCAGCGAAAAGGCCGTCAGCATCGCCCGTCGGTGTTTCGCGACCTCGCCGCGCTTGATGTAGCGGACCCCGACGAGGATCGAGACCAGCGCCAGCGAGTTGACGACGGCGATGGCGTCTCCGAGGAAGATGACCAGATCGTCGCTAATCTTCGGGAACGGCGCGTACGGTGTGAACGCACCGAGGACGAGCACGTATCCGATCACCGAGAGGACGGCGGTGACCCGGCGCGGGTTCGCCCGCGCCCGCGACTGCAGGGAGTCGGCGACTGCCATACCGGATCTCTGGACGCCGTCGGTATACCCGCTTCGAAATCGCGGGTGGCCCCACGCTGGTGTTCTCGAGCGTTCGCTCCCGTGGCTCACGCAAAAATCACCGCAAACGTGAAACGGGAATCGGTCCAACGAAGGGGCATGAGCGCAGAACAGGGCCAACGGCAGATCCGCTGTCTCGTCGCCAAGGTCGGACTCGACGGACACGACCGGGGCGCACACGTCATCGCGCGGGCGCTTCGGGACGCGGGGTTCGAGGTCATCTACTCGGGCTTGCACCGCTCGCCCGACGAGGTCGTCCAGGCGGCGGTCCAGGAGGACGTGGACGTGCTCGGCATCTCTATCCTCTCGGGCGCGCACAACACGCTCGTCCCGAAGATCACGGACGGACTCGAGGAGTACGGCGCCCGCGAGGACACGCTGGTACTGGTCGGCGGGATCATCCCGGACGACGACGAAGGTCGGCTGCGGGAGGCGGGCGTCGCCGAGATCTTCGGCCCCGGCGCGTCGATGGACGAGATGGTCGAGTACATCCGGGCGAACGCGCCCGAGCGACGATGACGAGCGGGGACTCCGATAGCGTATCCGAAGCCGCCGACGACCTCGACCCTCTGATCGCGGATCTCCTCGACGGGAACCACCGGGCGCTGGCACGGACGATCACGAAGATCGAGAACCGCGCGCCCGGCTATCGGGACCTGGTCTCGCAGTTGCACGCCCACACCGGCGACGCCGACGTGATCGGGATCACCGGCAGCCCCGGTGCGGGCAAGTCGACGCTGGTCGACAAGCTCGCGGCGACTTACCGCGAGGCCGGCCTCACCGTCGGCGTCATCGCCATCGACCCCGCCTCGCCCTTCACCGGCGGCGCGGTGCTGGGCGACCGGATCCGCATGGCATCGAACGTCGGCGACATGGACGTGTTCTTCCGGTCGATGTCCGCCCGCGGGACGCTCGGCGGGCTCTCGACGGCGACGACGGACGCGGTGAAGGCGCTGGACGCCTTCGGCAAGGACAAGGTCATCGTCGAGACCGTGGGGGCGGGGCAGAACGAGGTCGACGTCGTCCGGACGGCGGACACGGTGGTCGTGCTGGTCCCGCCCGGCAGCGGCGACGACGTACAGATGCTCAAAGCGGGTATCCTGGAGATCGCCGACCTGTTCGTCGTCAACAAGGCCGACCTCGACGGCGCCGACCGCACCGTCAGCGAACTCCGGGAGATGCTCCAGTTACGTGACGGCGACGTCGAGGTCGGTGGCCACCACGGCTTCGCCGAGCCCAGCGTCGACGCGGGCGGCGACTCCGCTCCGGCGTCGGGGACCGTGGACGGGGGTGACGGCCCGGCCGCCGAGCCCTGGGACCCGCCGATCGTCGAGACGGTCGCCGACCGCGGCGAGGGGATCGACGACCTGATCGCGGCGATGGACGACCACCGGACGTATCTGGTCGAGTCGGGTCAACTGGCGGCGACGGCTCGGACGCGCTACGCCGAGGAGATCCGGACGCTCCTCCGCGAGGACGTCCGCGAGTTGCTCGCCGCGGAGATCGACGCCCGCGGCGGGCTCGACGAACACGTCGACGCGGTGGTGCGCCGCGAGACCGACCCCTACGCGGTCGCCGAGGAGCTGCTCGAACCGCTCGCCGACTGCGTGGCCGAACGGCGCGAGCGGGACTGACACGTCGGGCGGGCTGTCCGCTGAACATCACTTATAAGCGGCCGAGGCCCCAACGGACGGATATGAAACTACGAACAGTCGTCGGTGCGACGCTCGGTGCAGTCGGCGCGGCGGCCGTGACCAACCGGGTGCTCGATCGGCGGGTCGGGGAACTCGGCCCGCCGCTCGCGGGCGACGCCGGCACCTACCGCTGGCGCGGGTTCGACGTGGCCTACACCGAGGCCGGCGACCCCGACGACCAGGACCTCGTGCTCCTCCACGGCATCAACGCCGCGGCGACCAGCAACGAGTGGCGCATGGTCTTCGAGACCCTCGCCGAGGACTACCACGTCGTCGCGCCGGATCTGCCGGGCTTCGGGCGCTCGGATCGCCCGCCGCTGACCTACTCGGCGTCGCTGTACACGACCTTCGTCCGCGACTTCCTCACCGACACGAGCGAAGACGCCGTCGTCGTCGCGTCGTCGCTGACCGGCGCGTACGCCGCCGACGCCGCCCGCGACGTGGACGTCTCGCGGCTCGTCCTGGTCTGCCCCACCGCCGACACGGTTCCGGGCCAGCGCGTCTGGCTCCGCTCGCTGATCCGCACGCCCGTCGTCGGACAGGCGATCTACAACGGGATCGCCAGCGAGCGCTCGATCCGCTACTTCCACGACGACCACGGCTACCACGACACGTCGAAGCTCAACGAGGAGACGGTCCGCTACGAGTGGGAGAGCGCCCACCAGCCGGGCGCGCGGTTCGCGCCAGCCTCGTTCGTCAGCGGCCACCTCGACCCGGACATCGACCTGCCGGAACTCCTCGGGGACCTGAACGTCCCGATCACGCTCGTCTGGGGTACGGAAACGGAGATGCCGCCGCTGTCGACCGGCCGCGAACTCGCCGAGGCCGCAGACGTGGAACTCGTCTCGATCGGCGACTCCGAACTCCTCCCGCACGTCGAACATCCCGCCGAGTTCCTCGACGTGGTCCGCGGCGAACCCGTCGAGTCGAACGCCTGACCGACGGCGACCACCGCCGCACCGCGACCGACCGCTATCGCGGCCGGAAGACGACCGCGCGGTCGCCGGTGGTCTCCCGTTCGCCCGCCTCGATCCCGACCGGCATCCCGACCTCGACCTCGTCGGGGTCGACGCCGCGGAGTAGACCGGTGACGCGGACGGGACCGTAGTCGACGATCGCGGTGACGTAGGGCGTGTCGGCGCTGAACTGCGGCGTCGCGACCGACACCTCGGTATAGGTCGCCACCTCGCCCGCCTCGGCCAGCGGCGTCTCGGTGAGGTCGCGGCTCCCGCAGTCGGGACACACCCGCCGCGGCGGGAGCCAGCCGTGGCCGTTCTCGCACTCGACGTAGTACCCCTCCCCGTCCTCGACCGCGTCCAGCCAGTCGTCGAAGGCGCCGTCTCTCGCGTTGTCGCTCATTCTCGGACCTCCAGAACGTGGACGGTCGCGCTCGCGACGGTCCCGCCGGCGTTGTGCGCGACGCCGACGCTCGCGTCGCTCACGTCGTCGGACCACGTGGACTCGCCCGTCAGCACCTTCGCTAGCGAGACGATCTGGGCGACGCCGGTCGCCCCGACGGGGTGTCCCTTCGCCTTCAGGCCGCCCGAGAGGTTGACCGGTGTCTCACCCGTCGCGTGGGTCTTCCCGTCCCGTGCGGCGCCGATCCCCTCGCCGGGCTCGTAGAGCCCTAGCGACTCGATCGCGAGCACTTCCGCGATAGTGAAACAGTCGTGGACCTCGGCGATATCGACGTCGTCGGAGTCGATATCGGCGTCTCCGTAGGCTTCGTCGGCGGCCTCGCTCGCGGCGGGAGAGCGCGCGAGAGTCTCGCGGTCGTGGAGCGCGAGGTTGTCGCCGCCCTGACCGGTGCCGGTGATCGCGACCGGCGCGTCGAGGTCGTGTTCGGCGGCGTAGTCGGCGCTGGTCAGGACGACGGCGCTGGCGCCGTCGGTGATCGGGCACGCGTCGTACAGCCCGAGCGGGTCGGCGACCATCGGCGCTCCCAGTGCGTCCTCGACGGTGATCTCCGTGCGGAGCTGGGCGTACTCGTTGGGCAGCGCGTGGTCGTGGTTCTTGACGGCGACGGCGGCGAGATCCTCGCGGGACCCGCCGAACTCCCGGAAGTACGCCCGGGCCATCAGCGCGTAAGCGCCGGGGAAGGTCATCCCCGCGCGGATCTCGTAGAGGTCGTCGGCGGCGATCGAGAGGGCGTCGGTCGCGCCCGCGGTGCCGATGTTGGTCATCCGTTCGGCACCGCCGACGAGGATCACGTCGGCCTCGCCCGACCGCAGGTGTCTGACCGCTTCGCGGACGGCCGCGCCGCTGGAGGCGCAGGCGGCCTCGTAGCGTGTCGCCGGAACGTCGAGGCCGACGGCCTCGGCCATCAGCGGGGCCTGGTGGCCCTGGTGCTCGGCGAGCTCGCCCATGAAGTTACCGTAGAACAGCGCTTCGACGTCGTCGGGGTCGACACCCGCGTCGTCGAGCGCGGCCAGTCCGGCCTCCGCGAACAGGTCCCGACCCGTCCGCTCGGAGTGCTCCCCGAAGTGGGTCAACCCGACGCCGGTGACACGTGGGTGGCTCATCGACTACCAGTAGGAACTCCAGCCGGTAAAAGTCGCGCGTTAATTCGTGAACCGATCGCACGATCGGTTTGCGGGCTGGCGGTCTGTGCTACCGTGTGACCGGCCGATCGTGGTGTCCCGACCCTGTCTTCTCACTCGGCGACCCGCTCGAGGTGGCCGTCGTGGAGCCAGGCCCGGTAGGCGCCGGCGAGTCCGCGTGGGTCCCGCAGGCGGAGGAGGACGTGTGGACCCCCGCCCGGGAGCATCACGTCGGCGGTCCGTAGCGGCTCGTCCGGCAGACCGCCGTTCTCGCGACGGTCGCCCGCCAGCGGGTCGAACGCGGCGCCGAACTCCGGGGTGTGTCCGGCCTGGTGGACTCGAACGACAGTGGGTGCCCGCGGGGTGACGTACACGTCGTTTCCGAGGGTGTACCCCCGCAGGAACCGCGATCCGACCCACAGCCGGAGCCCACGGAGCAGCGACCCCTCGGCCGGGCCGGCGTCGATCGACCCCGCCGGACCGTGATGGGCGTCGAACCCACGGAGGTAGTCGGGCCAGGACCGTTCGTGTTCGATCACGGCCGGGGCCTCGGCCGACCCGTCGGCCGCGGGAGGGTCGCTCTCTGCACTCGGCGAGCGACCGGTCGGCACTACGGGCGCGCGAGCCCCGACGACCCAGTTCCAACCGGCGACGACCGGGACTGCCAACAGACCGACCGCCGTCAGCAGGAGCGTGCGAATGGGGTTACCTGTCATACCGACTACCGCTCGTGTGTCCAGTATATGTCTTTTGGAATGGTGTACGTATCGATACGTTTGCCGGGGTGCGGTCGCCGTCCGCGGGTCGGTCCCCTCGGTCGTCGGGCCTACATCCCCATGTCGTCGGCCGCCTCGGGCACCGGCAGGTCGTGTTGGGCCACGCCGAGCAGTTCGGCGGCGTGGTCGAGTGCCATGTCGAACCCGTAGTAGCGTTCGAGTTCGTCGCCGTCGGCGGTCGGCCGGACTTTCAACATGGCGTAGCCTTCGACGTTCTGGCCGACGGCCGCTGTCGCCCCGTCGCGCTCGAAGGTCAACAGGCGCTCGGTCTCGGTCTCCTCGTAGCGGGCGGTGATCCCCTCGCTCGTCGCGGTCGAGTCGGTCATCGTCGAGTCTGAGGGCCGGTGGTAGTCGTAGGCTTCGATCGCCGGTCGTCCAGACGGCCCCCGGCGCGGCCGCTCGCCGGGAACCGCAAGAGTCGAACCGCGGCGCCGCCACAGTCGGAGCATGACCAAGTGGCTCCAGAGCGGCCGTCGCCGGGATATCTGCATCATCCTCGCCGGCGAGGGACCGCTCCACGGCCAGGCGCTCAAATCGCGGTTGGAATCCCACTACGACGGGCGGATCGAACCGAAGTCGTTCTACGGCGCGCTGGACACGCTCGTCGACAACGGCCATCTCGAACTCCGGGAGTCCGGCATCCACGACGAGTACGCGCTGACCGACGCCGGCCGGCGGATGGTCGACGAGCAGTTCGCGTGGATGGCCGAGCACGTCGAGGGGGCGTAGTCCGGCCCCCGAACCGTCCGCCCCTCGGCGACTACGATTCCCGGGTCACTACCACGAGCTGATTCGGTCGGCTCGGAGGATCCAGCGAACGGCTCCCGGTCGCGTCGACCGTCGCCTCGTCCGTCCACGCGGCCGACTCGGCGTCGAGCGTCCGGAGCCGGTACGGCCCCGCTTCAAGTTCGAGCGTGGCTTCGCCGCCGTCGGGGAAGTACACGACGTATGCCTCGCCCGGATCGGCGGCGCAGTACGCCTCGTCGGGAGCGACGTCACCCAGCAGATCCTCTCGCGGGACCAGAGCGGGAAGATCGGCGACCGCTTCGACCGCGCGAACCGAGCGGATCTGCGCCAGCGCTCGTTCGCTCCCGCCGATCCCCCACCCCTCGTCGCCCTCGGCGACCCGACGGTGGAACCGACAGGCGGCGCACCCGCCGAGGACGTTCCGCCAGAACCACCGCACCGCCTGGTCGGCGTCCCCAGCGGCCTCCTTGCCGCCGTCGAAGCCACCGTAGATCTTCACGTTGTTGAACGGACGCGGGCCGAGAGCGTCCTCGACCTCCGCCCGCCAGGTCTGGAGGTCGTCCCAGTGGTTCTGCCCGTCAGCGCCCGCGAAGTGCTGGTTGTGCTGAGAGACCTCGACGTAGGAGAACGCCTCGGGGTGCTCGACGACCTTCCGGACGGAGTCCTCGGGACTCATGTTCATGTTGGTGACCTCGACGTCGACGCCGCGCTCGTCGGCCCGCTCCAGCACGTGTTCGGCCCAGTGCAGTTCCCACTCGATCCCCGCCCATCCCTCGTTGGTGACGTTGTAGAGGACGTGTCCGTGGTCGAGCGTGTGGTCGAGGATCCGGTCGACGAACCGCTCTTGGTGAGCGAGCACGGGGTCGTTGCCCTCCTCGACGGTGCGGAAGAAGGCGATGCGGTCCTGCCAGTGGTCGCCGCCGGTCGGAGGCAGCGACCCCTCGGGGAGCGTGTCGTTGTTGACCGGGTTCCAGGCGTGGGACTCCCATCTGTCGCCGGCGAGGTCGTGCTGGTCCCAGAGCGTCAACTCGACGACGACGTCCCGTTCGGCGGTCGCGTCGAGGAACGCGTCGAGACGGTCCCAGTACTCGTCGTTCCACCGTTCGAGGTCGTACGTGCCGCCGTCGCTCCGCTCGAACGGGGACACGTCCGCGCCCTTGCGGTCGGACATCGTGTTGCGGACGAAGTTCCCGCCGGCGTCGACCAGGTCGTCGAGGTGCTCGTGCAGCCGGTCGCCGGTCCACTGGAAGAGGTTGTCCTTGTCTGTCCCCCCGAGGAGCAGCGTCGGTCCGTCGCCGTCCGACCAGTACCACGGGTTCTCGGGACTCGGCTCGATCCGCTCTGTCATACCCCGCTCGTCGAGGGTGACCGACATAAGTCGCCCGCTGGCGCACAGCCTCGCCGAGATAGCACGCTTTTATCCGCGGCGACCCGACCTCCGGTATGGTCACCAGGGACGCCACGTGGGCCTACCGCGAGGAGTTCGGCGACGAGTTCGCCCGCACGTACTTCCGGCGGTTCGGCGAGGGCGTCGTCTCCAGCGTCGGCGTCGGCACCTACCTCGGCGACCCGACCGACGAAGCCGACGACGCCTACCGCCAGGCGGTCGTCGAGGCGCTCGAATCGGGGGTCAACGTCGTCGACACGGCGATCAACTACCGCAACCAGCGCAGCGAGCGCGTCGTCGGCGAGGCCATCGAAGCGGCCGACGTCGACCGCGAAGCCGTCCTCGTCGCGACGAAGGGCGGGTTCGTCCCCTTCGACGGCGAGCGCCCCGAGAACCCGGGTCGGTGGATCCGCGAGCAGTACGTCGACACCGGGATCGCCGACGCAGACGACCTCGTGGCGGGCCAACACTGCATCGCGCCCGACTACGTCGACGACCAGCTCGACCGCTCGCTGGAGAATCTCGACCTCGACACGATCGACCTGTACTACGTCCACAATCCCGAGACCCAGCTCGCAGAGCGCTCTCCCGAGGCGGTGTACGACCAGCTCGAAGACACGTTCGCCCGGCTGGAGGAGCGAGCCGCCGAGGGCGACATCCGCCAGTACGGCGTGGCGACGTGGGAGGCGCTACGCGTGCCGGCCGACGACGACAGCTACCTCTCGCTGGCCGAGATCGTCTCGCGGGCGCGGGCGGCGGCCAAACGGGCCGAAACCGCGGCGACGCACTTCCGGGCGGTGCAGTTGCCGTTCAACGTCGTGATGGCCGACGCCTTCACCGTCGAGGCCCAGGAGGGCTCGGGGGGCGCACAGTCGACGCTGTGGTTCGCCCACGACGCGGGCCTGAACGTCTTCACGAGCGCGTCGCTGGCCCAAGGTCGACTCGCAGCGGCGGGCCTGCCCGCGGACGTGGCCGAGCGGGTCGAGGGCGAGACGAGCGCCCAGAAGGCCATCAACTTCGCACGGAGCGCGCCGGGCGTGACGTGTTCGCTGGTCGGGATGGGGTCACCGACCCACGTCGCGGAGAACGTCGCTGCGGGGACCTACCCGCCGCTCGGGGCCGATTCGTTCGACGCCGTCTTCGAGTGAACGCCACAGAAGGGCGACTGTCGGTGGTGCTACGGCGAGGCCGATGCGGCGATCAGCCCACCTTCTTCCACTTGCTGCCACACTCCGGGCAGACCCGGACGGTGCCGAGCTCGTCGGGGTCGTTCTCGGTCCCCAGCTCCTCGCCGCACTCGCTACAGGCGAGGCGCTCGTAGACGTCTTTCTCGATCTCGCCCGAGCGTAGCCCCTTCCGGACCGATTTCATAAGCCGGAGTACGACACCGACTCTGAAAAACCCCATGCATAGATCCCACACACCCGGTCCCGACGCGGGCTGTCGAAATCCGGCCGAGACCCGGACGGCTCCGCCGAGTTCGCAACGCTTGAAGGGGTGCGGACGAATCCGGTGGTGTGACGCGCCGCCAGCTGTTCGGGTCGCTGTGTGCGATGGTGTTCGTCGTCAACCTCGGCCGGGTCGTCTTCGCGCCGCTACTGGACCCGCTCCGAGCGGCGCTGACCGTCGACGCCGCGGCCGTCGGTCTGCTCGCGTCGCTCGTCTGGGTCGGCAGCGCCGTCCCGCGCATCCCCACGGGCTACCTGCTCACGCGGGTCCCCCGCCACTACGTCGTCTTCGCGACGGGCGCGACGCTGACCGGAGCGACCGCGCTGGCGAGTATCGCTCCCGGTATTCGCGCGCTCCAGGCCGCCGCGCTCCTGATGGGTGCGGCCGGCGGCGCGTACTTCATCGCCGCGAACCCGCTGGTCAGCGAGCTGTTCCCGTCGCGGGTCGGCGCCGCCCTCGGCGTCCACGGGACCGCCGCCCAGCTCGCGGCCGTCGGCGCACCGCTGTTCGTCACCGCCGTCCTCGCGCGCGGGCAGTGGCCGCTGACCTTCCAGATCATGGCTGCGATCACCGCCGTCGCCACCGTCCTATTCACCGTCGCGGCCTGGCGAACCGACCTGCCCGCGGCGGGGACCGAGGACCGCCACCTCCTCGTCGCGGTCCGCGAGCAGTGGCGGCTGATCCTCGCGGGCGTCGTCATGCTCGGCGCCACGGGCTTCGTCTGGCAAGGGGTGTTCAACTTCTATCCGACCTACCTCGCGGAGACGAAGTCCCTCTCGGAGTCGACTGCTCGGACGGTTCTCTCGGTCGTCTTCGGCGCGGGCGTTCCCGCGATGGCGCTGTCGGGCCGGCTGGCCGACCGCCTCGACATCCTCCGGTACATCCTCGCGCTGCTCTCCGGGTTCGTCGTCGTCGTCCTCGTACTCACGGTCGTTTCGGGTCTCGTCCCGGTGGTCGCCGTCAGCCTCGTCCTCGGGTACGTGATCCACAGCCTGTTCCCGGCCATGGACACCTATCTCCTCGGGTCCCTGCCCGATCGACACCGGGCGAGCGCCTACGCCGCCTACTCGGGGACGATGATGTTCGTCCAGGCCGGCGGCTCCTACGCCGTCGGGTTCCTCCGAGACGCCCGCGTGCCGTTCGACGGTATCTTCCGCGCGTTCGCCGGCGGCCTCGTCGTCGTCCTGCTCGCACTCCTCGTCGCTCATCGACTGGGGCGGCTGCCACGGGGTGGCCGCGCTTGAGTAGCCCTGGACCGCACGACTGCGAGGGGCTATCGGCCTCACGTTCGCCGGAATGGCGGGGTATTTGAGAGTCGAGTCACTAGCCGGGTTCGATGGAGTACGTCCAGGAGCGGGTGGCGACGCTACACGATTTCGACGGCGCGGCTCCCGAGGCGCCGGTCGACCGCGCGACGGTCGTCGTGCCGCTGACCGACCGCGACCACGCCAGCCTCGCCGCCGAGCGCGTCCTCTCGACGCTCGGCGCGGTGGACCCCGAGTCGGTCCTCGTCGCGCTGCGAGCCGACGAGGGGAAGCTAGAGGCCGTCCGCGAGTGGGTCGACTCGCTGGACGTCGACGCCGACATCCTCTGGTGTAACGCGCCGACCGTTCGCGACCTGCTGAGCGAGCACGGTCACAACGGCGAGGCCGGGAAGGGCCGAGACGTGTGGCTCGCCCTCGGCGTCGCCGCCGCCCGCAGCGACCTCGTCGCCGTCCACGACGCCGACGCGACCACCTACGGCCCCCAGCACGTCCCTCGTCTCCTCTTCCCGCTCGCCCGCGACTACGAGTTCGTCAAGGGCTACTACGCCCGCGTCGAGAACGGCCGACTCTACGGTCGTCTCTGTCGGCTGTTCTACGAGCCCGCCGTCGCTGCCCTCGCCGAGAGCCACGACGACCCCCTGGTCGACTACCTGGGCGCCTTCCGCTACGCGCTCGCCGGCGAGTTCGCCGCCACGAGCGACCTGATACGCCAGCTCCGCCCGCCTCGCGGCTGGGGGCTGGAGGTCGCGACGCTCGGCGACGCGTTCCGAACGGCGGGGTTCGAGGGGACCGCACAGGTCGACCTGGGCATCCACGAGCACGACCACCGCGCCGTCAGCGGCCGCGGCGGGCTCTCGGACATGGCCGACGAGGTCGCCGCCGCCCTCTTCTCCGCGCTCGACGACGGCGGCGTCGCCGTCGACTACGACGCCCTCCGCGAGCGGTACCGGACGGCCGCCCGCCGCTTGGTCGACCAGTACGCCACCGACGCCGCGTTCAACGGCCTCGACTACGATTCGGCCGACGAGCGCCGCCAGGTCGACGCCTACGCCGAGTCGGTCCGACCGCCCGAATCCGACGACCGACTGCCCGCCTGGGGCGAGACCGACCTCGACCCCGAGGCCGTCCGCGCGGCCTCCAGCGACGCGCTCGACGAGGCGACCGACCGCTGAGTGGCTGCGTTCGGGCACATCGAAATCGGCGCGCTTTGTGACTACTGACCTCGGCGCGCGCTGTCGCGCGCTCTCGTGCGCGCGACGACATCGTGCGAGGGATGAGCGACGACAGGAGCGAATCGGTTGGGGAGGCTTGTGGCCGGTTGCGGTCGCTGTGCGATGCGGTCGCGGTGCCGTACTGTGCGGTCGCGGTTCCTGGTGGACTGAACGGGCGAGACACGCTCGCGCCGGGAGTCGTCTGAGCGACCGCTATCCGCGTGGGCCGTGCGGAGAGCGCGGATATGTCGCTCAGCGACCGCGAGCGAGTCGAGGGCGTTCGTCGCTTGCTGTCCCCAGCGGTCGTCGATACTGTTAGCGAGCGAGTCGAGGGCGTTCGTCGCTTGCTGTCCCCAGCGGTCGTCGATACTGTTAGCGAGCGAGTCGAGGGCGTTCGTCGCTTGCTGTCCCCAGCGGTCGTCGATACTGTTAGCGAGCGAGTCGAGGGCGTTCGTCGCTTGCTGTCCCCAGCGGTCGTCGATACTGTTAGCGAGCGAGTCGAGGGCGTTCGTCGCTTGCTGTCCCCAGCGGTCGTCGATACTGTTAGCGAGCGAGTCGAGGGCGTTCGTCGCTTGCTGTCCCCAGCGGTCGTCGATACTGTTAGCGAGCGAGTCGAGGGCGTTCGTCGTCCGTTATCGCTCGCGGTCGATCCGCCCAGTGAACATCGAGACCTCACAAAAATTGCTAGATCTCGCCGGCCATGGCGTCGAACAGTCGGTCGACGAACTCCTCCCGATCCAGACCGTCGCCGGGGCCCAGGCCTTCCATGTGCTCGACGGAGAGCTGACCGCCGCCCATGCGGGCGTGGCCGCCGGCGTTGGCCATGGGGATCTCGTCGACGACGGCGCGCAGTGTCTTGCCCATGTGGACCCGGTCGTCCCGGGAGCGGCCCGAGAGATGCAGCGTATCGTCTTTCTGGCCCATGACGACGACGGCGGTGACGCCCTCCAGCTGACTCAACTCGTCGGCGGCCTGGGGGATGGCGTCGGCGTTGGAGACGTCGCCCACGTCGGCGACGGCGAAGGCGTTGCGCACGTGGCGTTCGTTGATCGCGCGGGCCTTCACCTCCAGCACTTCCGCGTCGACCTGGGGGTTGGCGATGCGGTCGAGGCGGTCCTCGTCGATGCCCTCGTAGAGGTAGGCCGACGCCTCGAACTCTGCGGCGGAACAGCCCTTCGTGAGGTGCTTGGTGTCGGACTGGATACCGTAGAGCAAACCGGTAGCGGTGTCGGAGGGGAGGACTCGTTCGTCCTCGTCTCCGTGCTCTTCCTCGTCTTCGGGGGTGACGGGCTCCCAGCCTTGCTGTTCGAGGTACTCGGCGAGGATGCTGGCGCAGGAGCCGTGATCGGGGCGCACGTCGGTGAACGCCGAGCCGGTGCCGTCGCCGGGGTGGTGGTCGACGACGGCGAACGGGTCGACGGAGTCGGCGCCGGCGAACCCGCGGGGCTCGTTGTGGTCGACGAGGACCACGTCGTCGGCGAGGAGGTCGCCAGCGGTGTCGACGCGGTCGAACTCCAGGTCGAGGACGGTCTCGAAGGCGCGGTTCTCCTGGTGGCGGATCTGGCCGGAGTACTGGAGATGGGCGTCGACGTCGGCCGCTTCGGCGAACTCGCCGACGGCGAGCGCCGAGGCCATCGCGTCGGGATCCGGATTAGGGTGCATCAGGACCGAGACCTCGTCACGACCGGCGAGGTGGCCGACGAACTCGGCACCCGGCGGCCGACGCAGGCGTCGGATCCCCCACCAGAGCGCGACCAGGACAGCGAGCAAGCCGACGACGGCGGCCGCCAGGACGAGCGGGTCCTGTTCGGCGACCGCCGCGGCGGCGTCCGCGGGCGCGACCGCCCCGACGCCACCCGCGGCTGCGTGTGGCATACCCGGGCTGTCGCCTTCGAGGGTCAAGTAGTTTCTCACTGTCTTACTCCTCGCCGATATGCCGAAATTCACCGTCGAAAACCGCTTTGACGTCGATTTAGACGTCGTGTCTTGTACACATATCTGCCGAAGATCACGTTCGCTCGAACTCAGGTCGTCCCGTCGTCGGCCGCGAGATAGCCGTCGACAGCCGCTCGATACCCCTCCCGGTAGGTCGGGAACGCGAACTCGTACTCCAGTCCGCGCAGCCGCTGGTTCGAGACGCGCTTGCTCGTCCGCAGTCGCCGCTCGACGGTCTCCGAGAGGTCCTCGGCGGCGAGGCGAGCCTCGATCGTTCGCTTGGGCGGCTCGGGCTCGCAACACTGCTCGGCCAGCCAGTCCGCGAACTCCCACTTGGCGACGGGTTCGTCGTCGACGACGTTGACTGCCTCGCCGCGGGCCAGGTCCGATTCGAGGAGGTAGCCCACCGCGCCGGCGGCGTCGTCGCGGTGGACCATGTTCAGGTACCCCTCGGTCACCGGTCCCTCGACGTACCGTTCCAGTCGATAGCGGTCCGGGCCGTACAGTCCAGCGTACCGAGCGACCGTCCCGTCGACACCGTACTCTGCGGGCCGCTCGACGGCGATCCGCTCGGCTTCGGCCAGTACCTCGGTCTTTGCCGTCGTCGGTTCGATCGGCGTCCCCTCGTCGACCCACTCGCCGTCGTGGTCGCCGTATACGCCGGTGCTCGACGTGTACACGAACCGGTCGGGCGCGTCCTCGCGGTCACAGAAGTGGTCGACGGCGGTCTGCAGCCCCTCGACGTACACCTCGCGGGCGGCCTCGGCGCCGCGACCGCCGCTACTCGCCGCGAAGACGACGGCCTCGGCGTCGGGCACCGCTGTCAGCGCCTCCTCGTCGGTCACGTCCGCTCGCACACCCGCGAACCCGGCCGACTCGATCGCCTCGACGCCCGAGTCCGAGCGGCGGACGCCGACGGCGTCGTGGCCCGCGTTCGTCAGCTGTCGACCCAGTTCGATCCCGACGTAGCCACAACCGAGGATAGCGACGCGCATTATCGGGTTTCGAGGAACTGGTGGATCGCCGCGTACTCCGCGAGCGTGATCGGATACCGTCCCTCCACCTTCTGTTGGATCTCCTTGGGGTCCATCTCGTCGTCCAGCCCGGCAGCGACGGCGTCGACGTCGACGACCGCCGTGGTCATCCCCATCAGGAGGATGTCCAGCGCCTCCAGCTCGATCGTCTCGCCGTCCGGACGGTCGGGGTCGGCGGCCAGCACCGACGCGGCCGCCTCGAGCGTCAGTTCTGGCTGGTCACCGGCGGCGATCGACCCGACGACCTCCCGGTCGACGCCCGACCGCGTGACGACCGTGTCGACTCCCACCGACTCGACCGTCTCGGCCAGTACTTCGCCGTACGCTTGCCGTACCTCCTCGGGCGACTGCTCGCCCGCCGACTCGAACTCGCCTCTGAGCATACCCGCCTTTCGCGGTCGGCCTACAAGTCAGTGTCACTCTCGGTCGGTCTCCGGTCCGAGTTCGATCGTCGCTCTCGGCCCGAGCTACCCGCTCCCCCCGTCGGCCTCGGACCCGTTTATCGAGAGCGGATACGTCTCGCCGGTCCACGGCCGCTCGCGCGGGTTCGGCCCGGGCTTGGGCCATCCCTTCGACTGCTCGATCGAGTTGCCGTCGACGTCGCCGACGCCGGTGCCACCGGGCGGGACGACCACCGCCACCGCCGTCCGCGACGTGAACGTCACCTTCGACGACCGACCGAGCACTTCTTCTCTCCCGTCGCCGTCCAGATCCAGCGTCGCGTTCCCGCCGTCGCGGACGTACTGCAGCGACGCGTCGCCCACGGCGGGCGTCCGGCGCGGCACCTCGACGGCAAAGCGGGCGTACTGGCCCCGAACAGTCACCGACCAGACGTTCGTCGTCACCCACCAGTTCGTGAAGGGTGGCGCTACCGGCAGCCCGGCCGGGATCTCGGTCACCGACTCGTTGAGCCGCTCGGCCGCCACGGCCGAGACCTTCGATCTGACTGCCTCCCCGACCGCGTCCTTCACCCCGGCAGTGAGGGTCGTCACCGCCGGCCCCGAGACCTTCCCGCGCTTCGACTCCAGGGCGTCGTATAGCCCCGTCCGCAACTGCAGCCGCACCCAGTCGCGCCGCCGCGTCGTCCACTCGCCGGCAGTCCGACGGACCGCGGCGGCGACGATCGGGTCGACGACCGACCCGTTCGCCATCGCGAGCGCCCGCGCGTCGAGCGCCGACCACCGGCCGAGCCCCGCCTCGACGAGGGCCTCGTGGTCGGTCGAAGCGTTGCCGACGCCCGCCGTTTCCAGTTCGTCTGCAAGGTCCGCCTCGACCTCCTCGACGGTGTCGTTCAGTTCCGTCAGCAAGCGGTCGCGGCGTTCCCTGACGGTGGCGTTCGGTCGGTACTCGAGCGTCCGGTTGGCCGCCCGGAGCGCCCGCGCGGCCGTCGAGAGACGCCGCTGCCGGCTCGTCTCACCGGGCAGGAGCGCGCTCAGCGCCACGTCCGTCGCGTCGGCGTAGGGGATACTGAAGTAGTTCACGTTCCGGGCGGTCAGCGGGTGCGTTTCGTTATCGACGGCTGTCACCTGCCCCGGCGTCACCTTCGCGAGCGTCAGATACGGCGGCGCGCCGTCGACGGAGTATTCGAGGGGCGGCCCCTCACCCCCACCTGGTCCGGCGTCGCGTTCGTCGGCCCGCCGCGCGTCGTAACTCGACCGCAGCCGCGACAGCGACGGGCCGCCGACGGCCCCGATCGCGCTCTCGAACGCACTCTCCCGGTCCGACCGCTGCTCCGCCCGGCGTTCCACTCGGTCGATCACGGACGCGAGGTAGCGGCCGCGAACGGCCGCACGGGCCTTCGCGGCGACGCTGTCGTAGGTCGCTGGCGCGTCGACGAGTTCGCTTCGCCGTTCGCGTAGCTGTCTGACCAGTTTCGCGGCCGGCGTCGCCTCGTACGTCCCCATCCGGCCGCGGGCGACCGAGACCGACGCCCCGCGGACGGACCGGCGTAACTCGATCAGGTCCCGGTAGATCCACTGCGGCAGCTCCCCGGGCCACTCGCCGTCGATCCGCGTCGATGTCTCCGAGAGCGTCCCACGCGCCGCGCGTCCAGCAAGCGCGTCCGAGCCGCCCGCGAACTCGCCCGCCTCCCGGACTTTCGGTGGCACGTCGGCGAGGTTCGGCCCGCCGAACCGGCCGCCTCGCTCGTGGACGGACGGGATGGGATGGTCCGGAGCGTGCGGCGTCGGTGCGTGACGACCGACGACGGCGACCCGAACACGCTTCGTCTCCGTGGTCGTCCGCGTCGTCGCGTCGAGCGACCCGTTGTGGTGCCAGATCGCCCGCCGCTCGTGTCGCAACCGGACGGTCCGGGAGTACGTCTCCAGCCGGTGATACCCAGACGGGTCCGAGACGGTCGGCCCGCCCGTCGCGTTCGACACGTCGACCACGTCGGTGTCGGTCGTCTCGACGCGGAACTGCCAGTCGTCGCCCGCGGGCGGACCCGGCCGGTCGGGCGTCCCGCCGGTGACCCGCTCGGTCGCCGCGAGCGTCCGGATCTCGGCGCCGTACACCGCGTCGATCGTCCCGTTGATCGCTCCGTCTCGAACGAACGCTCGGAACGCTCTATCCGCAGAGCGTCCGACGGAGACGGTCACCGTCTCGTTCGGCGGCGGCGCGTCGGTCCCTCCCGAGGTGAGCCGCGGAACGCCCGCGCTCTCGGAGGGTCCACCGGCGGCCCGGATACCCTGACGGAGGAGCGTCGCCGTCGAGTCCTTGCTGGGACCGTGGGTCGCGAGCACCTCCTGGAGACCGACGCGGGCGACCGCAGTTTCGAGCGCGTCGCGACCGTCCGGGTCGCTCGCGCCGAAGACCGACCGCTGCTCGTCGAGTATCCCCCCGTTCGTCGTCAGCTCGACGTGGCGGTTCGCGACTACGTTCTCGATCGGCGCGCCCCCGTACTGGGCGTAGCCGCGCGCCCAGGCCACCGCGTAGAGCCGGGCGGTCAGCCGCTGACCGAGCCCCGGCTTCGAGACGCCGCGTTCGAGCCGCTCCTGGAACGTTTCGACGCGCTCGTGGACCGCCAGCACCGGTGTCGGGACGACCACCGAGAACGAGACGTCCTCGGTGCCGACAGTCCGTCCCTCGCGGGCCGCCTCGACGGTGACGTTCGAGAGGTCGACTCGGAGCTTCGTCCGCTCGGGACCCGCTCGCTCGACGTTCACCCGGTCCATCGCCGCTCGAAGCGCTTCGGGCGTCCGCGCCGGTGCCAGCGACGCGTTCGCCCGCACCCCGCGATGGGTACGCACGACAGTCCGCAGCCGCTCCTGCGCGGCGAGGTAGATCCGGAGTTTTAGCACGTCTCTGAACGCCGTGTCGGAGTCGAGCAGCGCCCCCCACCGGTTGCTCGCTGGTGTCAGGACGGGGTCGCTGGCCGCGGCGACGCCCGCCTCGGCGACCGCCGTCCGAACGGCGGCGCGCGCGTCGGCAGTCGTCCGTTCGACGGCCAGATCGACCGCCGGCTCTGGCGTCGGCTGCGGGCGGTCGACCGCGCTGGCGAACAGCGCGCTCGATAGCACCAGCAGGACGCCGACGAGCGCGAACGGGACGCGGCCGCGCGTGCCGAGTTCGAATCCGTTCCGGCTCACTCCGACCACGTCCTGACGACGACCCGGACTCGATGCGCTCGCACCGCCGACGCGGCTTCCGTCGGTGAGTCGTACCGTCGGTTCAGGTCCCTCGCGAGCCGCTCGGCGAGTGATTCGGACAGCCGGCGGTTCGCCCGCGCCACCGTCTCGGGTGTGAACGGTGCTGGCGTATCGACGCCCAGCACGGTCGCCGCACGCCGGTAGCGGTGGGCGACCAGTGCTCGGTCGGGCCCCTCGCTGTAGAGGGCGTCCCGGGTCTCGCTCGGCGGGAACAGGTCCGCGACGACGACGTCGGCCAACACGTTCGCGACGCCACCGAAGCCGTTCGTCCGCGCTGCCCGTCTCGCTGCGGCCGAGACGTTCGCCATCCCACTCGCTGCCGCGACGGTGGCGACCGATACGTCCGCGTCACGGGGCGGCGCGTCGCCGACGGTGAACGACGAGCGCAGCGTCGCGTTCGGATACGGGCGCCAGGTCACTGCGACCTGTGCGTTCGCTTCCCGCGTGTGCAGGACGCGTCGGGTCGCGCTCCGGCTTCCCGCTCGCAGGTTCTCGCCGGTCCCGGTGAGCGAGGCGCCGCCGAGCGACGGGTCGGCCACCGCGGCCGCCGCGAGCAACTCCGCCCGCGTACCGCTCGCCGCCCGAGTGACGGTGACCGTTACGGTGTCGTCGCCGTCGAGCAGCGCCGACGAGGGGACTCGCGCCGAGCGGGTGTAGGTCACCTCGGCCGTGGTCGTCGCCAGCAGGTCTCCAGTCTCCTCGGCGACGCGGTTCCCGTCGGGCGCGCGGCGGTCGCCGACACCCGCGAGCGTCCCGACGGCGATCCCGACCAGCAGGACGAAGAGCACGGTGTCGAACGCCGTGCTCGACGCTCTCACGTCCACACGCGCACCTCCAGTCGACCCGGTTCGACGCGACCCGGACCGATGCGGACGCTCACCCGTCGACGCGCGGTGTCCACCGCCTCGGGGGAGGTCGGGCCAACCCGTTCGGTCCGGTCTCCGACGGTGAGCGTGGCGTTGACCCGGTAGCCGTCGGGACCGCGGTCGAGTGCGGTGGCGAGGCGGTCGGGTCGGGCGACGCCGCCGACGGTCAGTGCGCGCTCGATCCGGTCGGCGGCGGTCTCGGCGTGGTTCCGGTCGACCGGTCCGGGGAGGCTCGCCTCTAACGCACCGACGTAGACCGACAGTGCGAGTGCGACGACGACTACCGCGACGACCGCCGCCAGCGGCTCGGTCTGGGCCTCACGCCCCGACGAGCGTCGCATTCGCGTCCCTCCAGCTCACTCGTCTGACGATCAGCGTCTCCGGTGCCGGTTGCCAGGACGGCTCCCGCGTCTGCGCCCGATCGAGGACTCGCGCGAACGTCGACTCGCTCCGGAAGACGCGCTCCGGGGGGACGCCGCGGAGGACGCGTCGGAGCCGATCGCCGTCGCCGGCCGCCACCGGTATCACGGGGCCGTACGCGAGCGACGCGTGGGCGTCGCCGCCGGAGCCGCGCAGACCGACCCGGTGGGCGCCGATCCGGATCCGTCGAGCGTCGACCGGCTGCCGAGCCGTCGCCTCGTGGGGGCTAGCAGCGACGCTGTCGATCGTGCGAGCGACGGGCTTGGCGTCGGGTGGCGGCGCGGTCGGGACCCGGAGCGCGAAGCCCAGGATCCCGACGCTCACGATCGCGAGCCCGAGCCAGACGTACGTCGATTCGACGGCGGTGTCGTACACGAGACGGCCTGGTCGCCCGTTCGAATAAAAAGGTTCAGACGAGCCACCCCGTCCCGACGAGGCCGGCGACGAAGACGGTGCTCGCCAGACAGAGTGCGCGGCCGACGCGGTAGCCGACCAGCGAACGGTCGAGACCCCGTTCGAGCCCAGTCGCGAGCGTCGTCAGGATCACGGCGAGCGCCAGCACGTACGCGCCGACGGCGAGACCGAGGGCCGCAGGCGACACGGCGGTCGTCAGCGGGCCGTCGCTGCTCATCTGCTCGGCGAGCGTGACGGTCGCGCCGCCGACGAGCGGGCCGAACACCGCCGCCGTGTTCGCGAGCGTCGACGTGACCCGTTCCAGGTCGCGGCGGATCGTTCGCTCGACGCTCTGCAGGTCGTCGAGGTGGTCGGCCATCGCGACGATGGCCGGTCCCGCCGGACGCCCTTCGGAGGCGGCGACGGCGAGCAACTCCGCGGTGGCTCGGGCGCGCTCGCTCGGCACCGTCGCGAGCGCCCCGTGCTCGCCGAGGAACGATTCGCGGACGCCCGCCCGAACCTGTCGCTGCTGGCGGACGGCGTCGGCGAACACCTCGCCGGCCGCCGAGTCCAGCAGCTCGACCGCGTCGTCCGACGCGACTTCGACCGACCGACCGCGGTCGACCTCGCGACCGACCAGATACAGCGCGTCGGGCAGGCCCGATTCGACGGCCGCGACGTGGTCGCGGACGGCGGTCATCGGTCGGTAGATGACGACCAGTGCGACGCCGACCCCGACGGCGGGTGTCGCCACGAGCGCCGTCCACGACGACGCGAGCCGGGTGACGACGAGCCAGGCACCCCCACCCGCTGCCGCCCCCGCGACGAGGGCGGGCCACCGGTTGTCCGGCACCTCGGGATGCGATCGGGGGACCGGTGTCGGTGGGAACGCGACGGGTCGGCGCGCGAGCAGCCACGCGCTGGCGACCAGTAGCGCCGTGGGCAAGACCAGGTCGTAGCCGACGACGACGGCCGCCAACGGAACCTCCAGACCCACGGTACCGGCAGTCGGGAGAAGGGCGACCAGCGCCAGCGGGAGCAACACGCCGAACGCGTACAGTGCGGTCGCAGGTCCCTGGATCCCGGCCGCGAACTCGGCCATCGATTCGCGAGTCCCCGCTAGCGTCACGTCGAGCGCGCTGTCTAACGCCCGCTCGCGCTCCTCCGGTTCGGCCGAGCCCGCCGACTCGACGAGCGTGAGCGCGCGCCGCAGCGCCGGGAACCACTCGGCCCACTCGTCGGCGAACGACGACAGCCCCGAACGACCGGTCCCGCGCGCTCGCCGCACGTGCGCCCCCAGACTCCGAGCGAGGCGTCCGTCGCCCGTCTCGGCGGCGAACGCGGCCGCCGTCTCGGTCGTCGGCGCCAGTCGCATCCGCAGGACGACGCTGCTGACGAGTTCCGGCGCCGTCCCGAGTGCGCGGGTCCGCCGGGCAGTCGCCAGCCCGCGGGGGACGTATCGCGCGACGGCCGCGACGCCGAGTCCGACCAGTAGCCCCGCGGCCACGGCCACCGACGGCGCTCCCAGGACCAGTGCCAGCGGTACGGCGACCGCGACCGCCGCGGCGATACCGGCGCCGTCGCCCGCTCGCAGGACCGTCTCCGCGTCGAGGTCCCAGCCGAGGAACTCGACCGCCCGCGCGAGTTCCGGGTCCTGCCTGGGGTCCCACGGTGCTGCGATCGCGAGCGCTTCGACGGCCGCGACGAATCGGCCGTCGCTCTCCCGGGTCGCGCCAGCCCGGTCCGCCGGTGTCCGCGAGATTCGCGGTTCCCGCTCGTCTGCACCTCGGGCGTCGGTCGTCACGCTTCTACCCGCTCGACGCGCGCTCGCTCGACCGTTTCGGGGTCTGTCCGGCCGGTCGTGGCGAGGCCGTCGAGCCACTCCGTCCGCGCCGACAGTTCCGCTCTGAGATCGGCGTAGCTCTCTCCGGGCCGCGCCAGCGCGGCGACCAGCCGGCTGTTGCCCCGTTCGATCCGGTCGGTCGACCCCAGCCCGTCGCCGTCGCGCTCGTAGAGCGAAACGAACTCGACGGTCTCGGCGCCGCCGGACCCCCGCTCGTCGCCGGCGTCTCCACGGCCGCCGCCGGTCCGTTCGACCTCCTCGATCGCGCGGACGCGACGCTGGGTACCGTCCTCGCGCTCGGCGGCTTCGAGCGTGACCAGGACATCCGTCGCGGCGAACGAGCTCTCGGGGACCCCTAGGTCGGCGACGACGCGCTCGCGGACGGCCGCGCCGCCGTCGCCGTGGATCGTCCCGAGGACGGCGCCGTCGTTGGCGCCGACGCGCATCGCCTCGTAGAGCGTCCCGGCCTCCTCGCCCCGGATCTCGCCGACGACGAGCGCGCCGCTGCCGAGTCTGAGCGCCGTCCGGAGCGCCTCCGTCGGGCTCGTCCCGGCGTCGTCGAGCGAACTCCGGAGCGCCTGCACGTCGCGGCCGCCCGACTGGAGCGCGTCGACCGGGAGTTCGGGCGTGTCCTCGATGACGACCGCACGGGTCTCGACGGGGATCTCCCACAGCAGCGCGCTCAGACAGGTCGTCTTCCCGGCGCCGCGCGGGCCGGCGACGAGGCTGGCAGCGCCCCGTTCGACCGCAACGGACAGCAGGGCGGCGGCGTCGGCGGGCATCGTCCCGTTGGCGACAAGCGCCGGCAGCGTCCAGGCCGCACGGTCGCCCGCGCGGAAGGCGAAGGCGACACCGTCGCTGACGGGGTCGGTCACGGCGGCCACGCGCACCCGGCGGTCGCCGGTCGCGACGGCGGCGTCCAGCGTCGGGTCGGCCCCGGAGAAGGCCCGCCCGCTTTCGCGACGGAACCGAGAGGCCAGCGCCGCGGCGCCCTCGTCGGTGAGTCTGACGTTCGTCCGCATCGCCTCGCCGTCGACACGGACCCGCAGCGGCCGCGCCGCGACCGGTGCCGTGGCGAACACGTCGGAGACACGCGGGTCGGTGAAGAGATCCGCAACGACGCCGTATCCGCGGGCGTGTTTGTGCAGGACGGCCGCGATATCTTCCACGGGGTCGTCCTCGTCGGCGACCGCCCGGGCGGCGCGGCCCGGTGCCCGCTCGGCGTCCGCGACCTCGGTATCCGTGAGTCCGGCGCCACCGACCTCGCCGCCGGCGAGTCGGTCGTAGGCGGCCGAGAGCGTCGCTGCCGTCGCCTCGTCGAAGCGCGCTTCGACCGGTTCGAGGTGGTAGGTCGCCAGCGCGTCGGTGGGTCGCTCGTAGATCCGCACGAGTCCGCCGCCGTCGAGCGCCTGCCGGTCGCGCAGGCGGGCGTCGCTCGGCGGCCGCGCAGCCACTCTGGAACGGCTGACCGTCGGCCCGACGAACGGTCGGAGCACGTCGTCGTACCCCTCCGCTCGCGCCGCGCCCTCGGCCAGCCCCGTCTCGGTGGCGACCCGTTCGACGGGGCCGGCCCGGCCGGTCGCTTCCCGTGCAGCCGCGAGCGGGTCACGGCGCGCCCTCGCGGCGAGGCGCTCGTCGTGGAACGCGGCGGCGTCGGCGAACCGACCGGCCGCCGTCAGCAGCGCCGCCGCCTCGTCCTCGTACGCTCGAACCGTTCCGTCCGCGCGCGTCACGACCGTCTCGGCGTCGCGGTCGGTGAGCGCTTCGACGACCGTCTCGCGACAGTCGGCCGACGACGCCAGGCGGCCGCCGTCGGGGCAGTCGCTCGCGTCGACGACCAGTCGGTCCCCCTCGAAAGCGGGGCGACACTCGCAAGCGTCTTCGTCGCCGCCCCCGCGGAGTCGCGACAGCAGTGCGTTCATGACCGGCGGTGGTCGCTCGCTCGTATTTCAACCTTCGCGCCGGACCCGGACGGCGTGTTCAGTGCAGGTGAGGGAGTGAGCAACTGCGGTGGCGCGCGCTGTCGCGACTCTCGTGTCGCGACAGCATCGTGCGAGGGATGAGCGAACGGAGTGAGCGAATCGGTTGGGGAGGCTCGTGGCTATCTGCGGTGCTGTGCGGGGCGGTCTCTTGTTCCGGTCCTGGTGGACTGAAAGGGCGAGGCGCGCTCGCGTCTACTTCAGTCGTCTGAGCGGGTCCTATCCGAAGCGGCCGGAGGCCGCGAGGATATCCCGCTCAGCGACCGCGAGAGCGAGGTCGACCGCAGGGAGACCTCGTCAACGCGAACGGGGTCTGCGCGAACGAAGTGAGCGCAGGCTCGGAAGACGAGCGGAGCGAGTCTTCCGGCGAGCGAAGCGACCCGTGAGCGAGCGCGCCGAGGGCTTTCATCGGTTGCTGTCCCCGGTGAGTGCGGTTGCTGTCACTCGACTTCGTTACGCCCCAGCACAACCAGAAACTCGCGATACATTCGCAACACACACTGACTACTATCGGACCCGGACGACCGCCCGGCCGTCGACGGCGACCAGCGTCAGGGTCAGCCGCGTCTCACCGCCGACCCGGAGCCGCTCGGTCGGTGCCGTCCGGATCCGGACGCCGTCGACGACCACGGTGTGTTCGGTCCCGCCGCCGACACGCCAGGTAAACCCGGTGGCGGCCGGGTCGGCGCGCTCGCTCGAACGCGACGGCGTCACCGAACTCCCGGGCCGATCCAACCGACCGACGCGGAACCGCTCGACTCCGGCGCTAACCAACCCGTCGGTGGGGAACTCGACGGTGACCGACCGCCGTGCGGGACCGGCGTCCGGCGGGAGAACGCTGTTTCCGGTCGCGAGCGATCGCGCCTCCGAAACGATGCGGTCGACCGCGTCGCGGACGGCGGTGTCGCTCCGCTGGACGCCCGCGTACTCGACCGCCGGCACGGCGACCCCGGCGACCGCCACGAGCAGGACGACGGTGAACGCGACTCTCACCACGGCCTACAGCGCGTCGCGGACGCGCTCGATGAACTGTTCGGTCCCGCTGTCCGAGTCCGAGTCCGACTCCTGGGACGAGTCCGGCGACCCGTCTCGCCGAGACCGGTCGTCGTCGCGGTTCGCGCGGTCGTGGTTCCGACGGTCGGTACCGCCACCGGGGTCGTCGGGCCTGCCGCGACCGGTGTGCCGGTTACCGCCGCGGTGGTCGGGTGCGTCCGCCCCGGTCGGATCGCGATCCGCGCTCGTCGCTTCGTTCCGACCCGTCGACGATGGATCGAGCCTCCTCCCGGTCGATCCCGTCGACGCTCGGTCCGTTCGCTTCGCGTGCGCGCCGTCGGGGCGATCGACGCGGTGGGTGCGGTCGGGTGCCTGGTCGTGAGCGCGCTCGTCGGGTCGATCCCGGTGTGACCCGCCGCGGTCGACGGCGGCTTCGACGGTCTCGGCCTTCGCGAGGGCGGCGCTGGCGCGGCGTTCGACCTCGCGGTTGACGGCGCGGACGTTGCCCGCGTAGCCGCGGACGGCTTCCAGCCCGGCTTCGAGTTCGTCCAGTCGGGACTCGACGGTGTCGAGGCGCTCCTCGAGCGTCTGGAGGTCGTCGGTGACGGCGCCGGCCTCGCGCAGCTCTCGCAGGTCGGCGTCGCCGTCGGTCAGCGCGCGTTCGACGGCGTCGAGTCGCGCGTCGAGGTCTCGCTCGGACATGGGCCGCGGTGGTCCCGTCACCGCACTTGAACCCTCGGTCGGACCCAACGTTGAATAACCACTACTCCGAGGGTAGTGATATGAAAGTCGTCCTGATTGGTGTCGGCCAGGCCGGGGGCAAGGTGACCCAGCGACTGGCCGAGTACGATTACGATATGGGCTTTGGCGCCGTTCAGGGGGCGATGGCGGTCAACACCGCCGAGGCGGACCTGCAGAATCTCGATATCGATACGATGCTCGTCGGGCGCGACCGCGTGAAGGGCCACGGGGTCGGCGGCGACAACGAACTCGGCGCGGAGATCATGCAAGACGAGGCGACGGAAGTGATGGACGGCCTCGACGCGAAGCTCTCCACCGACGCCGAGGCCGTCGTCATCGTCGCCGGTCTCGGCGGCGGCACCGGCTCCGGCGGCGCGCCCGCCCTCGCCCGCGAACTCAAGCGCATCCACGATATCCCCGTCTACGTCACCGGCATCCTCCCCGGCCGCGACGAGGGCGCCATCTACCAGGCCAACGCCGGCCGGTCGCTCAAGACCGTCGCGCGCGAGGCCGACTCCCTGTTGCTGATCGACAACGACGCCTGGCGCACCGCCGGCGAGTCCATGGAAGAGGGCTTCGCCGAGATCAACGACAACATCGCACAGCGACTCGGCCTCCTCTTTGCCTCCGGCGAGATCGACGCCGTCGACGAGGTCGCCGAGAGCGTCGTCGACTCCTCGGAGATCATCAACACCCTCCGCCCCGGCGGCATGGCCGTGTTGGGCTACGCCAGCGCCGCCGCCAGCGAGGACGCCGGCGAGAACGTCAACGCGATCACCTCGACCACGCGCAACGCCCTCCTGACGGGGACGAGCGTCCCGAACGTCGTCGAGGCGGAGACGGGGCTGCTCGTCGTCGCCGGCCAGCCCGAGCGCATCTCCCGGAAGGGCGTCGAGCGCGCCCGCTCGTGGATCGAGGAGGAGACCGGCAGCATGCAGGTCCGCGGCGGGGACTTCCCGCTCGACTCCGAGCGCATCGCCGCGCTGGTCCTGCTGGGTGGCGTCGAACGCTCCAACCGTATCGACGAGTTCATGCAACGGGCCAAGGAGGCTCACGAGTCGAAAAACGACGGGCGCGGCGAGGCCAAGGAAGCGTTCCTCAACGAGGAACTCGACGACCTGTTCTGACTCCCTCGTCTACGTCTCCCGCCGTCTGGAAGCGAAAGCTCTAATCGCGGGGCCTGGGAATCCACGGGTATGGCTGACGACGACTCCGAAGCGGAGGAACCCGCGGTCGAGCTCGGCGAGGGCGAACCGGTCGAGGGTGCGCCCCTCGCGCGCGTCACCTCGCGCCTGAACTGGGGCGCCGCCCACAGCGACATCGTCGAGCGCGAGGGCGACAGCACGATCCGCACCCCCGACGGTCCTCGAAACCTGGCCGACGTGATGGACGAGGTCGACACGCCCTACTTCGAGACGCGCCAGGAGTTCACCGAGGCTGTCCGCGCGGTCGTCGGCACCGGTCCGATCCCCACGGCCGAGGAGTGAGCCCTCCCATCTCGTCGTCGCTCCCGGATCGCCGTCGCGCCACACGGTCGTGCCCCGACGTCGAGACGCGGGGCCTACCGGCCGTAGCGAGCGCATAATTACGTTGTCGTCGCGCGCTTTTCTCCCAGACGATGGTCCGGACCGTGCTGCTCGTGGGGGTGATCGCGTCGGTGTTCGTCGGATTCAATATCGGGGGATCGTCGACGGGAATCGCGTGGGGGCCGGCGGTCGGCGCCCGGATCCTCCGGAAGGTCACGGCCGCCGGGCTGATGACGCTGTTCGTGTTTTTAGGCGGGTGGACGGTCGGTCGGAACGTCATGGACACGCTCAGCGGCGGGATCGTCACGACGGAGATCTCGCTCGGCGCGGGGGTGGCGGTCCTCTTTTTCATCGGGTTCGGTATCCTCGTCGCCAACGTGTTCGGCGTGCCCGTCCCGACGTCGATGACGACGGTCGGCGCCATCGCGGGCCTGGGCCTCGCGACCGACACGGCCAATTTCGAGACGATCGGGTGGATCGTCTCGTGGTGGATCGTGACGCCGGTCGTCGGGTTCTGGATCGGGGCGACCGTCGGCCGGTACGTCTACCCCGAACTCAACCGCCGCGTCCGGATCGAGGTCTCCGAGGGACCGACGCTCGCGCTCGACCGCAGCGGCGCGGTCCCCCGGCCCGGACTCGGTCCGAACACGAGTCGCGGCGAACTCGTCGGGACGCTGGTCGTGCTCGTCATCGGCTGTTACATGGCCTTCTCGGCGGGCGCGAGCAACGTCCCCAACGCCGTCGCGCCGCTGGTCAGCAGCCGCGCGCTCGAACCCGACCTGGCGATCGCGATCGCGACCGTCGCGATCGGCCTCGGCGGGTTCACGATCGCACGCCGGACGATGGAGTCGGTCGGCTCCGAACTCTCGGACATCCCGTTGCTGGCTGCGCTCGTCGTCATGATCACCGCCTCGACGGTCACGACCGCCCTCTCCTACATCGGCATCCCGATCAGCCTCGTCATGGCGTCGGTGATGACCATCGTCGGCCTCGGCTGGGGACGGGCGACTCGCCCCATCGCCGCACGGGACGCGCTTGCGGGCGACCTCGACCGCGAGATCGAACCCGGTGCGCTGACGGCCGAACCCGAGGCCCCGACGGCACCGATCGGCGAGGCCGAACCCGAGGCGGTGCTCGACGCGGGCGACCTGTTCAACCCCCGCGCCATCGTCAAGTACGTCTCGATGTGGATAATCGGGCCGACGATGTCGACCCTGCTGGCCTACGTCTTCTTCACGCTGGTCCCGGTCGCCTGAGCGACCCACCGCTGGGTCGTGGACACGACCGATCGCCCGAACGACACCTCCGGTTTTTACGCGTCCTGCTCGTAGGGAGACCATGATCTCTCGCGTCCTCGTGCCGATGGACGGGTCGGAGATGAGCGAACGAGCGCTCGAATACGCCGTCGAGGTGTATCCCGACGCCGCGTTCACGGTCTTGCACGTCGTCGGCGAACCGTCGCCGCTGTGGGGGGAAGCGACCGGGATCGCGCTCGCCGACGACGTGGACGCCGCAGCGCGCGAACACTCCGAGCCGGTCTTCGAGCGTGCCGAGGCGATCGCCGACGAATCCGAGGGCGCCGTCGCGCTCGAAACCGAGGTCGCCCTGGGCCATCCGGTGCGGGCGATCATCAACCGCGCCGGGGAGTACGACACGGTCGTCATCGGCAGCCACGGTGGGACCGTCGCCGAACGGCTGTTCGTCGGCAACGTCGCCGAGAAGGTGTTCCGCCGGTCGCCGGTTCCCGTGGTCGTCGTCCGATAGCGGCCGGCGGCGAGCCGATACGGCCGCCCGGGTCAGGCGCGGCTGTCCTCGGGCTCCTCGTTCGCGTCGCCGACCTCCTCCGGTTGCCCCTCCCTATCGACGCGTTCGTCGAGCGACTCGACCTGTGCCTGGACCTCGTCGAGCTGCTCGCCGACCGCCCGCTCGACGGTCTCCGCCATCGATTCTCCCACCGATTCCTCGACGGTGTCCTCGACCGTCTGCTCGACAGACTCTTCGACCGACTCCTCCATCGTCGCTTCGACGGTCTCCTCCACGGTGTCTTCGACGGTCTCCTCCATCGTCTCCTCGACGGTCTCTCTGACGGTACGGGTCATCCAGTCGGGGTCGAACCGGGCCATCTTCCAGACGACGTGGACGACGTACGCGGCGAAGACGCCGACGCCGAAGGCGACACCGACGTTCGTGTTCACCGTCGCGATCAACACGATCGAGACGGCGATCAGCCCGCCGTACGCCAGGTCGACGAGCGCGTCGGCGCGTGCGGGGTTCACCATCGCGGCCGGCTACCCCCGCGGTCGCTCTGCGCTGGTCCGGTCTCCTTCCGATTCCCCCGTCGGCCGACTCTCCCCTCCAAGCGCATGGGTATCCGGTCGCACCTACGAGGCGCGGACGGATTAGTTACGGCCCGAGATCGAACTGACCGCCGCCGGCGGTGAGTGGGAGCCGCCCTCACTGCAGCACGTCGGGAAGGTCGTCGTCCTGTGTCTGGGCAGTATGGGGGTCGACACCGAGGTCACGCAGTCCGTCGTCGGTGGGCTCGTGGCCGCCGTTACCGGCCACGGCTTCGACGACGGCGTCCAGACTCTCCAGTGCGGCCGACCGCGTCGCGCCCTGCGCGGACACCTCGACCTGCAGGTCGCGAGCGGTCCACTGCCCGTCTGGGTTCTCGACGAGCCGGACCTCTCTGGGTTCCTCGCCCGCCCCGGTGTCGGCGCGTGCCATATCCGAACGTGGCCCCCTGTCGGTGAAAACGCTTCGGGGCCGAAGGGCGTGCGGGTCGCGAGAACCGAACTCAGTCCAACAGCTGGTCGGCGATCGTGTTCCGGAGCACCTCGCTGGTGCCCTCGTAAATTTCGTTCAGCTTCGCGTCGCGGTAGTAGCGCTCGACGGCGAAGTCCTTCGTGTAGCCGTAGCCGCCGTGGATCTGGATCGCCTCGTTGCACACTTCCCGAGCCATCTCCGAGGCGTACAGCTTCGCCTGGGCGGCCTCCTTGACGTAACGGTCGCCCCGCATCTTCTTGTCGGCCGCAGCGTGCATGAGATAGCGAGCCGCCTGTATCTTCGTGTCCATGTCCGCGAGTTTGTGCTGGATGGCCTGGAACTCCGAGATGGGCTGGTCGAACTGCTCGCGCTCGGCGGCGTATTCGAGCGCGTCGTCCAGCGCGGCCTGCGCGCCGATCGAGCGGGCGGCGATAGTGATTCGTCCACCGTTGAGCGTCTTGAGCGCCTGGACGAAGCCGGCGCCCTCCTCGCCGAGCCGCCGCTCGGCGGGGATCTCCATCTCGTCGAAGCGCAACTCGGCAGTCGGACAGCCCTTGTCGCCGAGTTTGTCCTCGGTGCCCTCGACGTAGAACCCGTCGTCCGTCTCGGGGCGGATGATAAACGACGAGATACCGCCGCCGTCGGCCGCCGGGTCGGTCTTGGCGAAGACGACCACGGTGTCGGCGACGGATCCGTTGGAGATCCACAGTTTCTCGCCGTCGAGGACGTAGCGATCGGGTTCGCCGCCGCCACCGGCGTCGCCGCCGACCGGTTCCGCGGTGGTCCCCATCGCGGGCACGTCGCTGCCCGCGCCGGGCTCCGAGAGCGCGAACGCGCCGATCTCCTCGCCCTCGGCCATCGGGACGAGGTACTGCTCGCGCTGGGCCTCGTTCCCGAACTCGTAGACCATGTTACAGGCCAGCGAGACGTGTGCGGCGACGACCGTGCCGAGGCCGCCCGAACCACGGGAGATCTCGACGAGCGCCTCGGGATAGGCGTGATAGTCGAGGCCGGCGCCGCCGTACTCCTCGGGGATCGGCATGCCCAGCAGGCCCAGTTCGGCCATCTCCTCGATCAGGTCGGCCGGGAACTCGTCAGTCTCGTCGATCTCGGCCGCCCGCGGCACGACTTCCTCGTCCACGAAGTCCGCGACCATGTCGCGGATCTGGCGCTGTTCCTGTGTGAGGGCGAAGTCCATGTGAGTTCGTACCGCGGCTCGCCCCTTGATTGTTCGCCAGCGGCTGATCCATCACTCCGAGCCAGCGGTTCGCGTCGCGTCGACCGACAGGGCCTCGTCGACGACGAGTTCGAGGGTCTCGCCCTCGCAGGGGATCGAGAGGGCGACCTCCCAGGGGTCGGTCGAGCGGACGGTGAGATACTCGTCGGTCATGGCCCACTCCAGCTCCCAGTGGGGGCGAGTGGTCACGTCGACGCCGTGGTCGTGGAAGAAGGAGACGACCGCGGGGTGATAGAGGTGCGCGAGGCCGACCGACATGTACTGGGAGCTTCCGCAGTGGTCGCAGTGGCAGCCGAGAAACACGTCGAGGCGACCGCTCCCCTCGGTCCAGACCTCGTCGCCGGCGACGAACTCGAACTCGAGGGCGCTGGCGCAGATCGGGCAGACGCCGCGGGCGTAGGCGAGCATGTCGTGGCGGTTGTACTGGTCGACGCGTTCGAGGAGGTCGCCCCTGTCGCCGGTTTCGACGGCGCTCGGCGGCAACTGCGTGTGAGCGTACACGTGGTCACAGCCCGGACAGCGAAGCTCGAAGTTGCCCTCGTCGTAGCGTCCTTCGACGGGTGTCCCGCAGAAGTAGCAGTCGAGGCCGGTCTCGAAGGGTTCGAGCGAGACGCGGCGGTTGACGCTGCCCGCGCGGATGAGCCGGTAGAGGGTGAGTCCCTCGGCGCGCATCGTGTAGCCGTCCTCGCCGCGGTCGACGAACTCGCCGGTCAGCTGCGAGAGGTGGTAGTTGAACTGGCCGCTGTCCATGCCGGGATCGACGGCCTCGCGTAGCTCGGAGAAGGAAACGCCCTCGTGGGGTCGTTGGCCGAGCGCGCGGAGGATCGCCGCGCGCGTCTCGTTGCCGATGAGTGCGAAGGCGTCCTCGGCCGCGGCGTCTGCCGGCGGCGACTCGTCGTCGGGCATACTCGTTCCGTTCCGAGTGGCATCGACATAGCTCTGGGGGAGCCCTGACGCCCCGCCGACCGGCGGTGAAGGGGAACGATCGACCGGATCGACCACCTTTTTCGCCCGAGCGGCCCAGACGTCGGGTATGGACACACGCGAGTTCGGTTCCACCGGCTGGGACGTGACGGAGATCGGCCTCGGTACCTGGAACGTCGGCCCGTCGTGGGACGAGGTGACCGACGAGCAGGCCAAGGAAGCCATCGCCACGGCGCTGGACGACGGCGTCAACTTCGTCGACACCGCCGAGGTGTACGGCGACGGCCGCGCCGAGCGGCTCATCCACGAGGTGCTCGACGAACGGGACCCCGACCGAACGATCTACGTCCCGACCAAGGCCGCACCGGACGAGGACGGCGGCCACTCCGAGGAAGGGCTTCGCTCGTCGGTCGACGGCTCGCTCGACCGGCTCGGCGTCGACTCGCTGGATCTCGTCCAGCTGCACTGCCCGGAGACCGAGGCGTTCTACGACCCGGAGAACTTCCGGGTGCTGGAAGACCTCAAGGAGGAGGGCCTGATCGACCACGGGGGTGTCAGCGTCGAGAAGGTCGAGGAGGCCGACAAGGCCATCGAGTACGACGTGGTCGAGTCGGTGCAGATCATCTTCAATCCACTGCGCCAGCGGCCGGCCGAGCGCTTCTTCGAACGCGCCGCGAACGCGGACGTCGGGATCATCGTCCGCGTCCCGCTCGCGTCGGGGCTGCTCGCCGACGCTTTCGAGGGACCGGAGGACTTCGGTGAGCACGACCACCGTCGGACCGCTGCCGAGGACGGCGTCGAAGCCGGGGTCGGCCGCAAGGGCGGCGAGACGTTCGCTGGCGTCCCCTTCGAGGACGGCCTGGCCGCCGTCGACGACCTGCGACCGTTCGTCCCCGACGAGGCGACGATGGCGCAGTTCACCCTCCGCTGGATCCTCGACCACGACGCCGTCTCGACGGTCATCCCCGGTTCCACCACGCCCGACCACGTCGCCGAGAACGACGACGCCGCCGACCTCGATCCGCTCTCGCACCAGACCCACGGCGCCGTCCGCGACATCTACGAGCAACACGTCGCCGACTACGTCCACCACCGCTGGTAACTGGCCGCCGCCACCGCGGCGCCCTCGCCGACCGCGCCGTCGCGACCGCACGACTCCGAAATCTTCTTGCGGGAGCCCGTCGCCGTCGTCTCCCGTCCGGTCGGGAGCGCTCGGGAGCGCTCCGTAGGTGCGTTTCAGCCGGAGATCACAGCCAGCGAGTCCCGACGCTGTCGGTCGGATCTCCACCCGAAAACGGCGGGTTCGTTGCTCGGAGTTTCTCCGCCGCGCGCTCAGTCGGCGCTCGCGGGAACTTGCCGTTCGTCGTCGGCCGGCGGGCCGCCGGCGTCCGGTCCGCGACCCAGCAGGTACAGCGGGACGCCGAACGCGACGGTCGCGGCGGCCCACGGGACGGTGGTGACGGCGGACACGAGCAGTCCCCACACCGGCGACATCGACGGCGCGTAGAGGAGGGCGGCGCCGAACGGTGCCGCCAGCAGCGCCAGCGCGACGACGGCGGTCACCGTCCGGTCCCGCCCGCTGGCGCGGCCGAGCGGGAACCAGAGCACGGCGGGGATCGACAGCAGCGCGGTCTGGAGGGCGACGATCGAGGCGGTGCTCGCGATCGTGGCCGCGGACAGGGCCCCCAGGAGCGTCCACCCGAGCGCGGCGCGTGGGGAGACGGAGTCCGCGTCGGCAGCGAGTCTCGCGACGGCCGCGTACAGCATGGCGAAGACCAGCACCGTCTCGGCGACGGCGGGCGCGAGCAGGTCGAGGCCGACGAGCGACGCCATCGCGAGTACGGCCGCGACGGCACTGCCGCCGGCGAGCACTGTTCCGAGTCGTGACGAACCGACGGCCGGGAGCTCGTCACCCCAGCGTCCCAGCGCCAGCAACAGCGCGCCGAGTCCGAGAGCCGGGAGGACGCCCAGGACGAGCGCGCTCGGCTCCGCGAGACTGACGCCGAAGGCGACGAACCCGACGGTCGTCAGCGCGCGTGCCCCGTAGTCGTCCGAGCGTGCAAACGCCAGCCGGGTGTCGCCGTGGAGCCCCGGCGTGTCGTCGTCGGACCGCCAGACGGCCGCGCCGCCCTCGACGCTCGCGCTCGCCGGCGCGCGGCTCACGACCGTGCCGTTGGGCCCCTCGATCCGGAGTTCGTCGGCGTCGAGGTCGAGCCCGGCCCGTCGAGTTCGCGGGTCGAGCGAGTCGACGAGGACGACGCCGCCGAGGCTCTCGTGGGCCACGCCGGACTGGGCGAAGGTGACGACGAGCGTACCGTTCTCGACGCTCGTGTGGAGGTCTCGGGGGTCGTCGACGACGGTGCGACGGTCGAGGCTCGCGCGGACGACGCGCTCGCGCAGCGTCGCGTTGGCGGCCAGTCGTTCGGCCGCGCCGTCGTCGATCCGGACGCGGGCGTCCCAGTGGCCGCTCCCGTCCGCGCGGACGCGGATCGTCGCCGCGCCGTGCTCGACTGTGAGCGGAACGCCCGCGCCCTCGGCGGCGTCGGCGAGACCGGGGCCACAGACGCCACAGACGGCTTCGGGCGGTGGCGCGGCGCTCGCAGGGCCGACCGCGACCGCCGCGAGCGGCGAGCAGACCAGGAGGGCGGCGACCGCGACGAGGATGGTCGGGCGGCTGGCTGTCATCACTCGACCCCTCACCCGCCGGTCCCAAGTGGGTTCCGGAGGGTCAGACGGTCGTTTCACCGTCTCGTGCTCGGCCGCCGGTCCCTAATCGTACTCGTAGAAGCCCGTCCCGGTCTTCTTGCCGAGGTCGCCGGCTTCGACCTTGCGTTTGAGGAGGTACGCGGGCCGGTAGCGGTCGCCCAGTTCCGCGTGGAGCGTCTCGGTGGCGTGGAGACACACGTCGAGGCCGATGTGGTCGGCGAGTTCGAGCGGGCCCATCGGGACGTTCGTCCCGAGTTCCATCCCGCGGTCGACGTCGGCCTTGGCGGCGACGCCTTCGTCGTAGGCGCGGATCCCCTCGTTGATCCACGGCATCAGGATCCGGTTGGTGACGAACCCGGGCTTGTCGTCGGCCTCCCAGGTCTCCTTGCCGAGCGCTTCGGCGAAGTCGTGAGCGAACTCCACCACGGCGGAGTCGGTCTTCTCGCCGACGACCACCTCCACGCCCTCCATGACGGGAACGGGATTCATGAAATGGAGCCCGACCACGCTGGCCGGCCGGTCGGTGGCGGTGGCGATGGTCGTGATCGAGAGCGTGCTGGTGTTGGTGGCGAGGACCACGTCGTCGTCGGTCACCTCGTCCAGGTCGGCGAACACGTCGCGTTTCACGTCGACGTCCTCGACGACGGCCTCGATCACGAGATCCGCCTCGGCCAGGTCGTCCAGATCCGTCGTCCCCGTCACGCGTTCGCGCATCCGCTCGGCTTCGCCCTTCGAGATGGTCTCCTTCTCGACGAGGCGGTCGAGTCCGCCGACGAGGGTCTCGATTCCCCCCTCGACGAGATGGTCTTCCACGTCCCGGAGCACCACGTCGTAGCCCGACTGGGTTGCGACCTGCGCGATGCCGCTCCCCATGGTACCGGCGCCGACGACGCCGACGGTGTCGACCGCTTCGAGTTCGCGCATACCCCACCTGCGCCCGCCGGCGGCGTAAGCCTACTCCCGACCGGTGATCGGGTTCGGCAGACACCCCCTCGATCGGCGGCCACGATACATGTCGAGCACTACTCAGGTACTCGCCGCCTCGACCGACCGAACCTCCCGGTTACTTCGAATCGGCCGATTTCGGCCGCCCGAGCGATTGGGAAGGTCACGCATGCTCGAATCGTTTACTCGGCCGGTAGTAAATAATGTCAGAAAGAAGATATATACGTTCGGTCCGTGTACGATTGTTCGTAATGCGCCCCATCGCAGACGCTCCGGTGACGCGGGACGGGAAGGCACTCGTTTTGGCGTACGACCACGGTATCGAACACGGGCCGGTCGACTTCGACCCCCAGCCCGAGAGCGCGGACCCGGAACACGTCTTCGATGTCGCCACACACCCAGCCGTCACGTCGCTGGCCGTCGGGAAGGGGATCGCGGAAGCGTACTACCCGTCCTACGAGGACGACGTATCGCTGCTCGCCAAGCTCAACGGCACTTCCAACCTCTGGATGGGCGAGCCCGACAGCGCAATCAACTGTTCCGTCGAATACGCCGCCGAGGAACTCGGTGCAGAGGCGATCGGTTTCACCGTCTACCCCGGCGTCAACGGCGAGGTCGAGATGTTCGAGGAGTTCCGCGAGGTCCAGGAGAAAGCCCGAGAGTACGACCTGCCGGTCGTGATGTGGTCGTACGCCCGCGGCCAGGCCGTCAAGAACGACACGAGCGAGGAGACCATCGCCTACGCCGCCCGCCTCGGACTGGAGCTCGGCGCCGACATTGCCAAGGTCAAGTACCCCGGTAGCAAGGAGGCCATGGAGACGGTCACCCGGATGGCAGGTCCGACGAAGGTGCTCATGTCCGGCGGGTCGAAGACGAGCGACCGCGAGTTCCTCGAGAGCGTCAAGAGCGTCATCGACGCCGGCGGCGCCGGCCTCGCCGTCGGCCGCAACGTCTGGCAGCGCGAGGATCCGATCGCCTTGCTCGACGCGCTGGAGGAAGTCATCTACGAGGAGGCCTCGGTCGAGGAGGCCCTCGACGCGGCCACCCCCAAACCATGAGCCAGCAACTCCCACCTTCGGCCGACTGGGTCGGCCACCCGACCGTCGACGCCGTCTTCGACGTGGTCCGTGACACAGCCGCGGAGGTCCGCGAGGCGCTACCCGAGCGCCGAGCGTACGTCGAGGGGCACAACCCCAGCGGCGAGAAGGTCCGAGCCGCCGACGAGTACGCCGACGAGCTGTTCTGCGAGCGCCTGCTCGCGCTCGATTCGGTCGGGAGCTACGCCTCCGAGGAGCGGGAGTCCGCTCGGGAGGCCGACGACGGCGGCGAGTACCACCTCGCGCTGGACCCGCTCGACGGCTCCTCGAATCTCACGTCGAACAACCCGATGGGCACCATCGTCAGCGTCTACGACGAACCGGTCCCGACGGGCGGCGACCACCTCGTCGCCGCCGCGTTCGTCCTCTACGGCCCCAACACGACGATGGTCGTCTCCGACGGCGAGACCGTCGACGAGTACCTGATCGAGGACGGTGCCGGGGAGAGCGCCGACGAGGATGGCGAGGGCCGCAAGCTCCTCCGCGAGGACCTCACGCTGCCCGACGACCCCACGGTCTACGCCTTCGGCGGCCGCCGTCCCGACTGGACCGACGGCGTCACCGCCGCCGTCGAGGATCTGGAGGCCGACCGGCTGAAGCTCCGCTACGGCGGCGCCTTTATCGCCGACGTGATGCAGGTGCTCACCCACGGTGGCGTCTTCGCTTACCCCGAGCTCGCCGACGCACCGGAGGGCAAGCTCCGCTACTGCTTCGAGTGCGCCCCCGTCGGCTTCGTCGTCGAGGCCGCGGGCGGTCGCGCCTCCGCCGGCTACGGCGATCTGTTCGAGAGCGACCCCGACCGGCTCCACGCGCGCAGCCCCGTCTACCTCGGGAACGATGAACTGGTCGACCGCGTGGAAGCGACGCTGTCGTAACTCGGCCGTCGGAGAGACGGGCCGCTATTCTCACCCGTCCGCGCTATCGCCACCGACCTTTCCGAGGACGAATCGGAGGAGGACCACGACGAGTCCGAGGCCGATCAAGCCACCGAGCGCCATCCCGATGAGTCGGAGCGGGAGGAACGACAGCACCGAGAGGAACGAGAACAGGCCGCCGCCACCGCCGACGACGACCGGTCCCGCTTCGGTGCCGTCGACCGCCAACGTGTGGTTGCCGCTCTCGGCGAAGGCGGCCGTGAGTTCGAGCGACCGGTTCTCGCCGGGCGGGAGCACCGCCGTCCGGTTGGCCACCTGTGAGGTGTTCCCCTCGTGAATCGCCCGGAGGTCGGCGGTGTAGGTGGCCGCCGCGTCGCCTCTGTTCTCCAGCGAGACGTTGACGAGGACGGACTCGTTGACGGCCACGGCGGTCCGGTTGACCGTGAGGTTGGTGACGACGACGTCCGGCTCCGGGGCGGCCGCCGCGTCGCTCGTCCCGTTGCCCGCACCGCCGTCGGTGCCGTTCGCGACCGTGCCGTTACCCGCGACGCCGTCGGTCCCGTCGGTGGTCCCGCCCGCCTCGCCGCCGTCGACCACGCCCGGCTCGGTCGCCAGCGAGAACACCGACAGCCCCGGCGAGTCGACGGCGTACCGGACGCTGGACCCGTTCGATCCGGTCGCGGTCGTCTCGACCGACGACCAGTTGCCCTTCGATAGCCGGTAGACCGAGAGGTTCGCCGGGTCGAGCCCGTGGGCGTCGAGATACGACCGACGCACCACCAGGTCGTAGGTCACCCCGTCGAGGGCCCCCTCGGCCACGGAGTGCTGGACGGTGACGGTCGCGCCGACCCGCGAGCCGTCCGGCCCGGCGAGTGCGCCGTCGGCCCGCTCGCGCGCGACGACCGTCGCCGTGAGGTTCGTGTCGGCGGCCACGTCGAGCCGCAGCCGCTCGACCGAGACGTTCGCCGTCGCGACCACCTCCGAGGCGTTCCCGTCGGGCACGGCGACGGTCGTGTCGGCACTCGCGCGCCTGACGCTGACCGACGAACTCGCCGTCCCGGGCCGGCCGTCTCGAAGCGGTTCGACGGTGACCGCGGGCCACCGGGACTCGCCGCCGGAGTCGTCGCCCTCGTCGACGAACGTCCCCCTGGTCGTCCCGTTGACCCTGAATCGCTCGGTGTGCTCCTCGCCCTTCGCGTCGGTCGCCCGGACGATCACCGTCGTGCGCCCGGGTGCGATCGCTACCTCGCGGTCGAACTCGACGCGTTCGCGTCGGCTGCCGGCGTGGACGACCTGGTAGTCGACGGTATCGCCGGTCGTCGCGTTCCGGGTCTCGACGACCACCCGCTCGGTGACGCCCTGGAACGCGACGCCGCTGAGAAACAGCCGCTCCGTGCCGACGACGACGGTCCGGCTCCGGTCGACGGCGACGGTCGGGGCGACGTCGCCCTTCGAGACCCGCTCGAACGTGACCGTCTCCGAGACCGACTTGCCGGCGGTGTCGGTCGCCGTGACCGTCACCTCGTAGGTCCCGGTGTACAGCGGGTAGATCGAGTCGTTGAACGCCAGCGAGTACCGGTCGTCGTCGAACGGGCCGGAGTACGACGGGCTGGCCTGGTACCTCCCGGTCACGTTCCCCGTGGGGTCCCGGACCGTGACGTTGACCCCGCCTACGCTCACGTCGTCGGTGACCGTCCCCGCCAGGAAGATCCTGTTCTCGGCGGTCTCGTTCGGAAACGGGCGCAGACGCAGCTCCGGCTCGGCTCCGTCGGTCACCTCGACGAAGAACTCGTAGTCCCTGAAGTTACCGAACTCGTCGGTGGCGGTCAGTCGAATCCGGTTGAGCGTCCCGTTGTCCCCCGCCGGCCCCAACAGCAGGTCCACGGAGAAGTTCTCCTCGACGTTCCGCAGGGTCTCGGTCGTCCGCTGGTCGTCGTACCACCGGATGATCCGCAGCTCCGTGACCGAGGTCTCCTCGATGATGGTGCCGGCGATCGTGGCCCGGGTGTCGTTGGCCGACCCGTTGGGTATCGGCTTCCACGGCGCCGTCTCGTACGGACTCGTCAGGAAGATATGCGGCGGTTCGGCGTCTTTCAGGACCGTGAACGACGTGGCGTTGACGTTGCCCGCGTCGTCGGTGACGATGACCCGAATCGAGTTGCTCCCGTCGCGCAGATCCGGCCTGACCGTCTCCGAGAGGCTCGTGCCGTTCGCCGGGATCGACGTCGCGAGGTCGCCGTTGACCCGGACGACCACCTCCGACAGCGTCGTCCCGGCGGGCGCGGCGTCCCCGACGCTCGCGTTCACCGTGATCTCGACGTCGGATCCCGACTCGTAGGTGTCCCCGCTCGACACGTCCGTCGAGCGGACCGTGACGTCGACGGCGGGCTTCTCGCTGGCCGCGCCGGCGAGCGCCGGCGCCGCGACCGACGCGAGAATCAAGAGAACGAGGACGGAGACCCACCGGAGGCGCATTGGCGCGACGTTCGCCGTTCATCTACTTAACCGGTCGCCCGAGGCTATCAACTTTGAAAGTTCCACCTTCGGCGGGGTGCCTATTTTACCGCCAGCGTGCGACGGGTGAGGTATGCGAGTTCGAATCGCCCAGGACGCGAGCGTCGAGGAGGCCGAAGCGATCGCCTCTGCGCTCGAACGGACGGTCCCGGGGGACGGTCGGGTCGAGGTGTACGTCGGCGACGCCGACGAACCGGCCGTCGTCCACGAGTTCGACGGCGACGGATCCGCCGGCTCCGTCCCCGGTGGCGAGTCGGCGGGAGACGCGGCCGACGAGGGCCCCGGCCCGACCGCCCGCGAGCAGGCGCTCCGCGAGGAGATCGCCGACATCCGGCGGGGCGGCCCGGAAAAGTACCGCGAGCGGCTGGCCGAACAGGGGAAGCTGTTCGTCCGCGACCGCCTCGAACTGTGGTTCGGCGACACCGACCCGGTGCCCGGGGAGGCCACCGGTGCCGACTACGACCGGACCGCCGACCCCTCGGGGCTGCGCTTCGAGGACGGGACGTTCGCCAACTTCGACGCGTGGCACGCCGACTCGCCCGAAACCGAGGAGGCGGACGACGGCGATGGGGACGACGGCGGGACCGGCGACGGCGACCGACTGCCCGCCGACGGGCTGATCACCGGCGCCGCGGAGTTCGCGGGACGGGACCTGCACTTCATGGCGAACGACTTCACCGTGAAGGCGGGGTCGATGGCCGAACACGGCGTCGAGAAGTTCCTCCGGATGCAACAGCGCGCGCTGAAGACCGGTCGGCCCGTGCTCTACCTGATGGACTCGTCGGGCGGACGCATCGACCAGCAGACCGGCTTCTTCGCCAACCGAGAGGGCATCGGCAAGTACTACTACAACCACTCGATGCTCTCCGGTCGCGTCCCGCAGATCTGCGTCCTCTACGGCCCCTGTATCGCCGGCGCCGCCTACACCCCCGTCTTCGCCGACTTCACGGTCATGGTCCGGGACATGTCGGCGATGGCCATCGCCAGCCCGCGGATGGTCGAGATGGTCACCGGCGAGCAGATCGACTTAGACGAGCTGGGCGGTCCCGACGTACACACTCGCCACTCGGGTTCGGCGGATCTCGTCGCCGAGGACGAACACCACGCGCGCGACCTCGTGGCGCAGCTGCTATCGTATCTCCCGGACAACAGCGACGAGACGCCACCCCAGACCGCCGGGCGACCGCCCGCGAAGTCGCCCGACGGCATCGACGGCGTCGTCCCCGGAGAACCCAACAAGGGCTACGGCATGGAACGGGTGATCGAGCGGGTCGTCGACGCCGACTCCTTCTTCGAACTCCAGCCGGAGTACGGCCCGGAGATCCTCACCGGCTTCGCCAGGATCGACGGCCGGCCGGTCGGCGTGGTCGCCAACCAGCCAGCCCACCGCGCGGGGGCGATCTTCCCCGACGCCGCCCGCAAGGCCGCCGAGTTCGTCTGGAAGTGCGACGCCTTCGACGTGCCGCTGCTCTATCTCTGTGACACGCCCGGCTTCATGGCTGGCTCCGACGTCGAGAAAGAGGGCATCCTCGAAGCGGGTAAGAAGATGATCTACGCCACCTCCGCGGCGACGGTGCCGAAACAGTGCGTCGTCGTCCGGAAGGCCTACGGCGCCGGCATCTACGCCATGTCCGGCCCCGCCTACGACCCCGAGTCGACCATCGGCCTCCCGTCGGGCGAGATCGCCATCATGGGGCCCGAGGCGGCGATCAACGCCGTCTACGCGAACAAGCTCGCCGACATCGACGACCCCGAGGAGCGCGAACGCCGCGAGCGGGAGCTCCGGGAGGCCTACCGCGAGGACATCGACGTCCATCGGATGGCCAGCGAGGTCGTCATCGACGAGATCGTCCCGCCGAGCGACCTGCGCGCGCAACTGGCCGCCCGGTTCGAGTTCTACGAGTCCGTCGAGAAGGAGCGACCGGACAAGAAACACGGGACCGTGCTGTGAGCGGTCGGGCCCTCACTCCGGCCGATCGCGCCGTGTGACCGTTAGACCCGGGCGTCGAGACGGCGCTGGCGGTGGCCACAGTGGCGACACTCGTGAACTGCCTCGGGGTCAAGTGGTTCGAGAGAGCTGTGCTCTCTCTTCATCCCGGAAGACGGAGTCTTCCGGCGACCCCGAGGCTTCCCGTGGATTAGTCGGATACTCCCACGATACCATCGGTCTGATAGCCTCGAACGGCGTCGTGGGTCACGGTCGGGGCGTCCACGGCCCCCGATGCCTGCCGTCGCACCTTCCGAACAACGGGAAGGCTGTTGAGAGCAGGCACATTCCAGTCCTGATGCTTCTTGATGCCTTTCACGGTGATGGTGACGCTTGCACCACGGTCGCTGTGGTCCTGATGATCACAGTCCTTGCAATTGAACCGTTTCTTATTGCGGTTCGCTCGTTCGGCGTGCCCGCACATCGGGCACCGTTGACTCGTCTTGTACGGGTCAATCCACGTAGTCGGGATGCCCTCGAACGATGCTTTGTACGACGTGTAGTACTGGAGGGCGCGGAACGGGAGGTGGTGCAAGCGTCGGTTCATCCGCGTGCCGTAGTCGATACTGTCGCGCATCTCTTTGAGGTCTTCAAAGACGATGCACGGCTTCTCGAACTGACGGCTCCACTCCACGATGTGACGACTCACCTTGTGGAGTCGGTCGCGGACGAACCGTTCCTCACGTCCTTCCAATGTGTCGTGGATGCTGTCTTTCCCCGCGTTCTGGACCCGCTTTCGCATCGTGAAGTAGCGGTGGCGCTCGAACTTGAGTTCGGGGAAGTCGATGACTAATGTGTCTTCGACGCCATCCTCGGAGAGCGCGGTCAGAGCCACGTTATCTTCGTTCACGTCCACGCCGACGACTGTTCGTGAGTCCTGCTTGTCACGGACAGTCTGCTCGGTGTTGGTGACGTTGACGTGCAACTCGGGGTTGCCGTTGTGGAACAGGGCTTCTGCCGTCCCAATCTTCCACTCGTCGCTTTCGAGCGCGGTCTTGAGAATGTCCAGATGAGCGTCGTCACCATCGAGGGCGCCTTTGACGTGCTTGTAGGGCTTCGCGCTGATTCGGAACGCCACGTCGCCGTCGTCGGTGAGCGACAGGTTGTACCCTTCCTCGTAGTTCGCACGAAGCGGGTACGTGCCGTCCTTGGTGTGGCTCGGTTGGCCGAAGTCGTCGTACTCGTAGTAGTTCTCCATCGCACCGAGTGCTTTGGCGACGACGCGCTGTGTCGTGTTCTTCACGAGGTTGGCGTCGTCGGCTACTCGGTCGGGGATGGCGTCCCAGTCAACGCCTTGCTTAGCGAGGCGGATGGTTTCGTTGTACGCCCACCGCGATTCGAGCGCGGCGTCTTTCAACAGGCCCTCGTTGTCACTCTGGATGTCGAGTTGGAAATCCAGCGTCTTCACGAGAGCCTGCTCGTGTGTCATTTCTCCATCTCGGCGTAGCAGTCCGTTATGCTTCAATATTAGCCATCCACAGTGAAAGTGGAACACGTTTATCCGAGCGTACGGCCTTCATCCTCGGGGTCAAGTGGTTCGAGAGGCCGAATGTATCTTGTCCTCACAAGACGGCTTCACCGTCTCGGACGACCCCGAGGCACTCGGTCTGCTCCGCCTGTAGAGTCGCCGGGGGGTGGCGGCGTCGCTGAGGACTTTCCAGTCGCGGTCCCGGCCGATCACCGGCCCGCGAGACCCGCAGTTCCGACAGCGCATCGGCACGTCAACCGCCCCCTCCGCGACGCCCGCCGGCCCCGTTCAGCCGCCGTCCGATCGCCCGGCCTGCGGCGACCGTCGGCGAGGGTCGGGTCTCCTCGGCGACGACTCGCCCGGTCATCGCGCGGTGGTGGCCACGCGCCTTCAGGAGACACGGGAGTCCCACCGGCGCACCGACGACCGTCAGCGTCAGTAGGGCTCCGACCAGTCCCCAGACGAACCTGGCGCGACGGTTGCGCTCCGGGTCGGCGTCGTAGCCACAGGCCCGACAGATCGCCGTCGCTGGGACCAACCGACCGCAGTGACGACACCGCCCCAGCCCAGGAGTCACGGGCCCGTCACCTCCCGGGCCGTGACTGGTGGTCGCTCTATCCGGTCGGCGAGCGGACTCGTCGGCCGCAGCCGCACGCTCGCGCGGTCGTGTGTGCGTGACATGATGGTCTCCGGGACGCCGGAGGCGTCTACGCGACCGAACACACGGGCGCTCCAAGAAAGGGGAACTCCATCAATCCCGATAAAGCCGAATTACGGCGAATTAATCGCTCGAAGCGGCGATCTCGCTGAACGTATCGGCCGGTCGGTCAGTCGTCCGCGGGGTCGTCGAGCAGGCCCAGATCTTCGGCGACCAGGTCGCGGACCTGGTCGGCCAGCGCCGGGTCGACGCCGGCGACCTGTTCGCCGTCGTGAAGCCCATCGTTGTGACGCTCGACCGCCTCGGCCACGTCGTCGATAGGGACCGCCGTCTCGGTCTCGCACTCCGAACACACCACCGGAACCGTCGGGTCTGTGTCGTCTGCCATCGGTTCTCGGTCCGGTATTGACCGTCCCCCGTGATACATCCCTCGGGTCCGGTCGGCGAACACACTCGCGAAACGGTCCGGGTCGGAAGGATAGCGATCGGGTGCGGTCGGCGCGCGCTGGGGCGCGCTCTCGTGCGCGCCGACCGTAGCCGCGCGAGGGATGAGCGACGATAGGAGCGAATCGGCTGGGGAGGCTCGTGGCCGTCTGCGGTGCTGTGGTGGTGTTGCTGTCGCGGTGCGGTCGCTGTCGCGGTGCGGTCCTGGTGGACTGAACGGGCGAGGCGCGCGTGGCGGCGAAGCCGCCACGGCTTGCGGCGGTCGGCGGAGCCGACCGCCCTGCTCGCGTGCAGTTCAGTCGCCTGATCGACCGCTATCCGCGCGGTGCGAGGCGCGTAGCGTCTCGAAGCGAACGGCTTTGCCGTGAGCAGGCGGTGCGGAGAGCGCGGATATGTCGGTCAGCGACCGCGAGAGCGAGGCCGACCGAAGGGAGGCCTCGTCAACGCGAACGGGGTCTGCGCGAACGAAGTGAACGCAGGCTCGGAAGACAAGCGGAGCGAGTCTTCCGGCGAGCGGAGCGACCCGTGAGCGAGCGAGTCGAGGGCTTTCATCGCGTGCCGTCGAGTGCGGTAGAGTCGGTTCCGAGCGAGCGGGTCGAGGGCTTTCATCGCGTGCAACTCGCGACACGCCGTGCGGTCACGACCGAACAGCCATCGCCACCGACCCGCAGGGGCTTACGTCCGGGGTTCGATGTCGGGGTATGCGACGCGTCATCGTGGACACGGACACGGCCGGCGACGACACACAGGCGCTGGCACTCGCGGTCCTGACCGACCGGCTCTCCGTCGAGGCCGTCACCGTCGTCGCCGGCAACGTCTCCTTCGATCGGCAGGTCGAGAACGCCAAATACACGCTTTCGCTCGTCGACGCGACCGACGTTCCCGTCTACGAGGGGGCTCGCTCGCCGTTGATCAAGTCCCACGAGCACGCCACAGAGATCCACGGCGAGGGCGGGCTGGGCGGCGACCTCCGTCCCGAGACCGGCATCGACTCCGCCGAGGGATTCGCCCCCGAGGAGATCGTCGCCCGGTGTCGCGAGTCGCCCGGCGAGGTCACGCTGCTCTGTATCGGCCCGCTCACGAATCTCGCGCTCGCGCACGCCCGCGAGGAGTCGCTCCCGGATCTTGTCGACGAGGTGTGGGTGATGGGCGGCGCGGTCGAGTCCCGCGGCAACGTCACGCCCGCCGCCGAGTTCAACGTCTGGGCCGACCCCGACGCCGCAAAGCGCGTGTTCGACGCCTTCGAGCTGACGCTCGTCGACTGGGGGCTCTGTCTGCGGACCGCACTCGCCTCCGACACCCTCGAGGAGATCGACGCGATCGACACCGACCTCGCCGACTTCTTTCGCGAAGTGACGAACGTCGTCCGCGAACGGGGCGAAGCCGACGGACTCGACGGGATCACCCAGCCCGACGGCCTGACCGCCGCACTGCTCGCGTATCCGGAACTCCGTCGGCGAGTCGACTCGTACGCCGTCGAGGTGGACGAACGCGAGGGGCTCACCCGCGGGTACACAAGCGTCGACTTCGATGGCGCGTCCGGCGAACCCGCCGATACTCGTGTCGTCGAAGCAGCCGACGCCGAGCGGTTCGCCGACGTGATGCTGGAGATGCTGCGCGAGCGTGACCCCGACGCCGTTTTCGAGTGACGGTCCCGACGGCCGACGCGCCGCTCACGAACTTGCTTCGGCAGACGTGGGTCGGGGCGGATTCGAACCGGAACCAGACGTGCTCGCTTCGGTGCGCAGGACCGCTAGGGTTCGTATCCGTCGGCCCACCTCGATCCGACGGAGTCCTCGCGCCGCTCGTCGTTACGAGAAATCAGAAATGGGTTGGGGCGGATTTGAACCGCCGGCCTCCTCCATGTCAAGGAGGTGTCATAACCAACCTAGACCACCAACCCGCGCTTGCCTGCTACACTCTCAAGTTGAGGAGGGGGACAATTGAAGGTTTCGAAGACGGCCCGCGAGCACGGGGGTGGATTCGCGGGAGGGCACCCGGGACCAGTCGGTGATCGGGTCGGACGGGAGCGGGCGGTACCGGCCGGTGATCGGGTCGGGTGGGCGCGACCGGTGTCGACCGGAGCCGGGTGACACCGTCGCTGTCCTCAGAACGAGAAGTCGTCGTCCTCTTCGCGCATCCCCGGGTCTTCGGCGGTGTCCCACATGTCGTCGGCGAACTCGTCGGCCATGTCGGTTTCGGCGACTTCCTCGCCGGTGTCGCGGGTGTAGGCGTCCAGTCCCATCGAGAGTAACTCCTCGACGGCGGCCTCGCGGCTGACGAACTCTTCTTCGGTCATGCGTTCGAGCTTCGTGAATACGTCCTCCGGAAGTGATACTTCGACGGTGGGCATGGGTTGTCAGTTTACACTCGGGAGTGAAGTGATTTGAGTATTTGGGCTCCCGGCGCGGATCGGACCCGCCGGCTGGGTGGTGTCGCTCGCTTACTGCCCGGCGGTGATCGACAGCTCGACCGTGGCGGTCCCGCCACTGTCGCCGCTCGAGGAGTCGGTCGACTCCGACCCACCACTCGTCGAGTCGGTGCCCATCGACTCGGTTCCCATCGACTCCGTCGCCGTCGAGTTCCCGCTCATCGACTCGGTCGGCTCCGGCGTCGCCGTCGGCGTCGGCGTCGGTTCGGGCGTCGGCGGCTGGGCACGCCCCATCTCGGAGTTGTCGAAGGTCAGGAAGTAGGTCCCGGAGCTGATACCGGCCGACGAGGACCCTTCCATGTTCTCCTGGATCGTGTGGGCGGAGTTATAGTTCACCTGATATCCTTGCTCGAAGTAGCTGAACTCACCGTCACGGACCATCAGTACGTCGATAGCGGGACCGTTCGTCACGGTGAACTCGTAGCTGAGTGCCCCACCGTTCGGGAATTCGAGCTCGTACGCCTGGTGTTCTCCCGCGGGGATCTCGATGGTCTCCTCGATCTCCTCGAAGATATCGGTAACGTCGGTGTTGTCGGGGAACGGTCCCGAGTTACCGCCGCCACCGCCATCGCCGCCGCCACCACCGCCCCCACCGCCACCGCCGCCACCGCCACCACCGCCACCACCGCCGGAGCCACCGTTCCCACACCCTGCGAGCGCCGAGAGACTTGCTGCACCCATTGCCAGGACTGCACGACGTGTTCGAGCCATGGGGCCAGATACCGTCTTCCATTACAAATATGTGTCGACCACTACCACACGACCCGGCGGGTGCGAGCCCCCACGTCGCCCGCGCGGGTAGGGCCACACTACCGGCGCCCGGTCGACCGGGACCCGCACGCGGCCGAAGTCGGCTGGTCGTCGCCGGCACAGGTCGGTCGAACTCGACTGGACGTGGTTCTAGTCAGCCAGACGTTATTTCACGGGCAAATGGTCGCCATACGCCCATGTCGGCAGTTTTAGCGGTTCTCGAGGCTATTTTCAGAATGCGTTACTGCCGTTCAACCCGGACTTGAACGGCGAAATCTCCGGTTGAACGGGCAGTTCAGGGAAAACGCAACCCCGGGTTTATGTGGGTAAGCCGAAACTACCCGATAGCATCTCGCAGGGGTGTGCGTGTCAGCGCGCCAGAAGAGATGCGGTGAACACAATGGATATCAAGCAACTCTTCGACGACGACGACGCGGTGTCGCCGGTTATCGGCGTCATCCTGATGGTCGCGATCACGGTTATCCTCGCGGCCGTCATCGCGTCGTTCGTCCTCGGTCTCGGGAATCAGGCACAGCAAGGCGCACCGACCGCAACTATCGGGTTCGACTACGAGCAGGTCAACGAGTGGTCCGACCAAGACAACGTCGGTGTGCTTACGGTTTCGCACGACGGCGGAGACTCGGTCAGCGACGATGAGCTCTATATCCGTGGGAGCAACTTCTTCGACCTGTATGAGGATGCTGGGACTGTAAGTACTTGGCGCGGGTGGCTGAAGGAGAACGCGAGCGCCAGCAGTATCGACCACATGAACGCATCCGTCGAGAACGGAATCTGGAACGGGACCGCGAGTGGAGACGACAGCGCGGTCGTCTCCGGTGACCGAGCGTACGTCTCCGTGAACTCGACGTACGACATCAGCGTCGTCTACCAGGCCCAGGAGGGCGACACCTCCTCGACGCTGAACGAGCAGGAAGGCCCCGACGCCTAATCCGGCCGCCCTCTTTCCGTTTTATCACACCGCGTAGCCGCGAGTCTCATCGACGAGAATCACTCGCGCCACCGCGACGGAGCTCCAAGTTCTGCTTGAACCCGATAAATGTCGTCTGAGCGGCCAGTACGTGCGAGAACGGCGTGGTACACTTATTCCGGTAACCGAGAAGTATCCGGGTAGCACTGCGCAGACACGCGAGTGCTGGTCGAACCATGCACATCAACGGGCTTCTCTCGGACGACGACGCGGTGTCGCCGGTCATCGGCGTCGTACTGATGGTCGCGATCACGGTCATCCTCGCGGCCGTCATCGCGTCGCTCGTCCTCGGGTACGGGAACCAGACCGGGCCGCAGACACCGACGACGACCTTCGAGGACCGCTACACGCCGACACCCGACCACGCCGGATCGGGGTACGCGACGATCGCCCACCAGGGCGGCGACTCGATCCGCTTCGACGCGCTGTACGTCCGCGGGTCGGGCTTCAACGCCTCCGACACCGCCCACGGAAACGTCCAGTCGTCGGACTCGCTGGACGTACAGGACGAGTTCTACGAGGACGGCGAGACCGTGCGGCTCCACGTCAACGAGACCGGATTCTGGCCCGCCGACCGCACTTCCGGCGAGGACAGTCAGATCGTCACCGAAGACTCGATCAACGTTCCCGTCGACCGCGACTACGAACTACTACTGGTGTATCGCTCACCGCACGACGAGTCGTCCTCGATCGTCTACACCGCCGACGGTCCCGGCGCCTGACCGTTGACTCTCTTCCGCGCGACGACTTGACGCCGACCCCTACGAACCGATCGACGCCTCTCCGTCGGCTGACGAGTGTGTAGAAACTGAGTGGGCCAACGCGGATTTGAACAACGCGAAGACGGTCCTGCTCGGTCGCTTCGCTCTCTGTGCGGGCTGCGACTTCTCTCGTTCGAATCCGCTCGGGATACTATTTGCTGCTCGCGTAGTGCTCGCAGCAAAATAGTGGGCCAACGCGGATTTGAACCGCGGGTGTTTAGGTCTCTCGACCACCCAAGCGTCCAAAATTCTCCTATCGCGCGTCGTAACCCATGTCACAGATCGAACCGATGCCCGTCGACAAGGCTGTAGAATTGTACCTCGAACATCGCAGCGACGAAGTGACGGAAAACACCGTCCGTTCACACGAGTATCGACTGAAGCATGTGATCCGATGGGCGGATGGTCGAGATGATGTCGGAACGACTGCCGACCTCGATGGTCGGAAGTTACTCGAATATCGCAAGTGGCGACGGAAGGACGGAGACCTCTCAGTTACCTCACTCCATACTCAACTAACGACGGTGCGAGTGTGGGTAAGCTTCCTCGAAGACATCGACGCCGTCGAACAAAACCTCTCGGAACGAATCGATGTCCCCGCATTGAATGGGGGTGAGGAACGCGATGAGGTACTCCCCAAGGATCACGCAGAACAGATAGACCACTATCTCAATCAATTCGAATATGCCTCTCGCGATCACGTGCTGTGGACAATTCTCTATGGCGTTGGCGTTCGATTAGGTGGTGCCCACTCACTCGACATCGAGGACTTCGACCGTGACGAGCAACGACTGTGGTTCGAGCATCGTCCCGACGCAGGAACGACGTTGAAAAACGGATACAGTGGTGAACGTCCCGTCTCTCTATCGGACCACATCACGACGGTCATCGCCGATTACATCGACAACGTTCGGCCATCAGTAACAGACGACCACGGACGACAACCGCTCATCGCAGGGGAAACGACGAGGCCATCGAAATCTACGCTTCGACGCATCGTATATCGATGGACGCAACCGTGCCAAATCGGCGCTGATTGTCCGCACAATCGCCTCGAAGCGGAATGTGATGCAGCAGGCTATACCAACGTTCCAAGTGGCTGTCCGTCGATTGTGAGTCCTCACGCCATCCGCAAACGAACCATCATCGACTATCGGAAAGACGAGATTCCAGATAAGTATATTTCCGACCGCTGTAACGTAAGTCAACAGATTATGGACAAACACTACGACGTTCGCACTGAGGAGGAAAAACAAGAGGATCGACGCGACTACTTCGAATAGACGATAACCGACTGCCGATCCGCCCTCGGCAACACTTATTCATACGATTCCTGTCAATAATAGTAGTCAACGAATCGACTGTATTGAACAAAGGTTATTCGACGAACGTCCACAATAGTAGCAACTATGACGCAGAAACTCAAAGGGGTCAACATCAACGAATCGAAGTGGGATTGGTACTCGAAGGTCACTCGATCCTCGCTTCACAGTACCGACGCACCGACTTGGTTCACGGACGATGGGGAAACTCGTCCCAAGCTCCGTTCGTGAGGGTTGATTTTCGGCCATTACTCCTGTTCTCACAGGGACGATGAGGTGGGTTAAGGGGATTCATCTCGCAAATATTTTCCACTCACTCACGTCGGTCATACAGGCAACTCATAGTGCAGTGTCTCAAATAGCCAAGACAGTCGGCTTAGTGAACCGTCGAATACAACCGTCGGTCGAAGCGTAGGGACACAGTTGCCATCAGAATCTAATTTGAGCCACCATACAGCCATCACAGAGGACTTGATTGACCAACGAGTGTCTTCCATCATCTTCCGCAAATGAATCCATCAGAATAGCACATACAGACAACTTAGTCTCAAACTCCGATCACGGTAGTTTTTCAGATTAGCTACAAAAGTTTTCACACTTTACAAAACATAATCTATGGAGTGGAGAGATATTGCGATTCACCTTGTCTCGTTTCTTCCTGTCTCGGGCGGTTCAAACAGCAAACCGCCCTCGACACTCAGAAACGTCGACTGCGGTGAATCGCCACACTGTTTGAAAACAGTGGAAGAAACGGTAATTGGTGAGTTGTCTCTGTGACGGAGATCATCCACAGCACCGCAATCGGGAGTTGGGAGATGGTTGTTCACGGTTGAACCCGAGTCGAGCCTATGGTATTGGAATCATGACTTTGATACGATATCGTGAGCCAATTTGCGGGCCAATTCTGTGCTGTAGCATAGGAATGCTCAACATCGAATGCTCTCCGAGAGTGGAACATCCTCTGACCCAATGATGACTCTCTCGATGGGCGCTACGTACAATTCAATACCAAGTCTGATGGGAGCATCTATTGGGTCCTTCTTGATTTCACGTTTGTCCAATTCGTCTAACCAACATATTTTCTGACCTGTCTTCGATCAATAGTTTTTTGAGCCCCGCAGCCCATGCAATACATACGAGCGCGATCCGAGTCCTTCGTCGAGCGAGCAAATTGATATAGAATTGACTGCTCGTTCGGTGAAGATAGGAGAGTGAAGGAGTGGGTTCCAACTCTACCTTCGTTGTCCCACCTGATAAGGATTGTGTTCGTAGAGGAAATATGTCAGGTGACGGTTCGCCCAAAGATGGGCACGGAGAGAGTACAGACTGCGATCAACAATGCGATTATAAGAGATTTGATGTACTACAGCGGCTGTATCACGAGGAGAAGTTGGCTCAACGAGAGATTGGGGAACGCTTCGATGTATCTCGTTCTACGATCGCTTATTGGCTTGATAAGCACGATATCGAGCCGCCATCGAGAGTCGGACCAGACATCCAACGGTGGACGGACGGACAGTACACCTACCTCTCAGACGGGGACGTGATCGTCCATGAGCATCGACTGTCTGCGATTGCGGATGGAGCTGATCCGTACGAGGTGTTTGCAGACGGTTCGACTGTAGTCCATCATGAGACTCATCGCATTCTCAATATCCCATCGACCGTAGCGGTTCACGAGGAGGATTTCCATTGGGACCTCCATTACGGACGGGGGATCTGGCGAATGGGCGATGACGGTATCCCTCGGTTCGGAGATGTGGCGAATGCGTCGAATCTGTTAGTCCCAACTCCTGTAGAGAGTGGAGACTCCTGAGAGTCATAGAATCGACGGAGTCCAAGTCTCGTAGTATGATAACTTAATGATGTTTGAACGTGTTTCACAGGGGCAAGCCTCCGCCCGTGCTTGGGGGAACGGTGGGACGGATAGTGGTGAAACCGACGACGGCGATATTCAATCAAGAATGGATGATTCGACGGCGGTGAGTGGGGCGATGCTTGCACTTCGCCGATGGGGAATGGCGAGGGAGAAATTGGACGACGGAGCGGTTGTCGAACAGCACTCGCCCGACGAATCTGTGGTATCGGGCGACGAACAGACCGACGACAGTGATTACGGAATTTAACGAAATGTCTGGATTCATCTCGATCACGATTGGACCGAAGACGGCAGCACGTCTCGACAGGGCGCGACAGTGGCTCGATTGCTCGCCCAACGCAACGTACGACGAAATCATTCCTGAATTGCTCGATGAGGCGGACATCGATGTTGATCTAACCGAGGAATACGAATGACCGACACAGACCCTTCCGACCTTGCAAGTCGGTCGATGGACGGATTGTCCGTTTCCGATGTCGAAACGGTGCTATCGGCAGAGCCGACGACGATCGCAGTAATTCACGACGGCGAGACGTTTCTGAAGCCGCAAGCGAAGAAGGTACGAGTCGATCGACCGAGGGCGCGATACTTAGAGGATAAGAACGGTCGACGGACGGAAATTTCGCTCAAGATGTCCTTTGTCGCCACGCCTGAGGACTTTGCGAACGAAGGTGACGATGGGGGTAGGGCCGACGATTGGGGTCTGAGTGCTGTGACGGGAGGCGAAGACGATGACTGAAAGCGAACAGTCGTCGGATAGCAGTCCGCCCACGGATTCGGGAGCAACGGCGAACCAACAATCCGACGACGGAGACGGTTCCGAGACGGCCAACCCCCACACTTCGAGTGGAGAACCAACCGAGGAACGCGATTCTATGGAGAATATGACTAACGATAGCGAGACTGACGAAACCGACGAGGAACAGTTCGAAGAAGACTATGACCACGATGACGTTTCGATATTGATCGACGCCGATGGCAGTTGGGAAGCTCGAATCGAGAGTGGCGAAGTCATCGATACGGGAGAGGTGAGCGAATGAGTAGTTCATCTATTCGCGGCACATCGGCCTATCCGTCTGACTGTCGTCCCACTGTTCGTGTCACTGTCGATGGGACAGAGGTCCCTGTCGTCAATGGAAAAGAGGGAGATACACCCGCTCTCGAATCAACGATTGCGAAACACGGCACGTCTGACCTTGTGAAGGTCACAGAGGTCCAAATCCCCTACGAATGGGGTGGTGAAGATGTACTCGGAGCAATAACCGACGATGCATCTTCAGACGGGCTTCGATCCTTTGGAAACGATCCTGTCCGCATCGACCTACAATGTGATATAACGAACCAATACGTCACCATCCACCACGGCCCCATCTTCTCAGCAGGATCGAGTCCGCTGAGAGGTGCTTTCCGCATCCTCGTCACTGATTGGGCAAACATCTTCTCTGATGTGAGTTTTGACGATGAATTTTCGTACGAACACTCTGTTAAGAACGTTTTCGATAGGGTCGCAGATCAGCTCCAATCGCACGGCGGACTTCCACAGTTCGATGTGAAGGCAACGAATGGGCAATGGTCCGTTCCTGCGGGATTAGGAATTGTCCAAGCAGGAATGGCACAAGATCAGCAACAGACCGTTTCCGAAGACACCGCTTTTGATAGTACACCACTTGACGACACAGTCGTCGAACAAGGACTTGCAGAAGTACAGTCCGAGTTCAGGTCGTGGGGGAATGTCACGGAAACCGTTGAGAAAGCCGCTCCAAAAGCATTCTACGACTATAAACATAGTTGCGTCGACGTACTCGATTGGATCTGTAAAAAGACCCAATCGTCGTGGTGGGTCGAATACAATTCTCAAACGGACACGCCGACAATCGTCTACGATCAACACATCGAGCAACCGCGATTGGGGACAATTGGGCTCGGTGAGAGTGGAACCATTGAGGATAGCCGTGTTCTCAAAAACAACGCCATGTTCCAAATCTCACCCCAACACACCCTTGGTGTCCGTGGTGAACAATCGAAAGAGCGCGAAGTCACGTCCGACGAACCAACCTTCCCAAACAATGCAATTGCTGTCGGGACTACTATCCCCGAAGTCGTGGTCGAACACGGGGCATTAGCAGACCGTGCGGGGTCGAACGACGCACCCGAGTTTGTCAAAACCGATGCACCGTCGTTGAAAGTTGCCGAGCAAGAGGCAAAGCGACGACTCAAGAATCGTATCGATGGGACGACGGGTGGGGAAATCATCTCAATGCCGACACCGCTCGCACGTCCATACGGCATCATCGAAGCACAGCCCGCGTGTAATGGCAGATTGGATACCGATGTCCCGTCAGTAACGTACGAAATTGAAGAAGTCGTCCACAAAGTCGTCTCACCGACTGTCGGCAACGACGACCATCCAAAGACGCTCATCCGATGCGGTGTCGAGTGTACGATGGACGACCTTCGTGTGAAGGGCAAGCAGATGATCGAAATGAAGGGCAACGGGGAATAGCACTACTCTTGTCGGAATTGGGCGTTTCTAATTAACTCTGAAATACCTTTTTTCTAAATCGGAATTTGGGGGTCGACGGCTTGTCCCCTCTCACATCTTTGATTAGGGGATGTTACGACTCGCCCTCTAATTCCGATGCCCGTGTCATATCCATCCCTCCAACCATCTTCTTGTCCTGTCTCTCGGACCGACTCAGTTCGTCCAAGACTCGCCGTCGAAACTTCTCGGGGTTCGCGCCGATATTGACAGGGACGTTCTTTTCGCCTCTCACGTTGATACCGATCTGCCCCGACTCCATCTCCTTGATGTCGACATACACTTTCTCGCCCCAGGACCACAGCACTCGGGGAAAGCTCAAACCCGTCTTCCCAACCACTTGATAGTCGGTTTCTTTCGCTTTCGACAAACCCTCTGTTTGTCGTACCGCTCTCGCACACCGCTCTCTCGCCTCCGACCGCGAACAGTCTAATAACACGTCGGGCATATACGATACAGTCGTATCATTACACAATAAACTTCTCCCACGGGAAATTGACCGATTTTCGACGGAATCATCGGCGTATATCGCATATTTGGCGAGTTATAGTCGTCGCTCGGACCGATAGCGATCCCCTCCCCCATGTCCGATATGGACCGTTCCAAGACCTATCTTTGGCAGGGTATGTCTCTACGGACCACTATCGCCCATCTCACTGTCGGACGACGGCGTCAACCAACGCGCGCTCGTATGCCATGCACACACTGCATTTCCCTCGAAGGCAGTAGATGTTAGTTGAGTTTCGCCCGACATACGTGGGTAACTCGCCTTCACAAGAGTACGCCTTTATTATATCCTACATCGCTGTGTGCATATTCTAAAGTTAGTGTAGGGGATAGTATCCACTTGTTCACTTGCTACTATTTACTTGCGGGTTCCTTGTAGAATTGCAATGGCGACGAAAGCGAACACTGACGACACGAATGGTATCGACGACAGCCGACTCTCGACGGACGCCGTCGAACAGCTCTATCCGTCTCGGTTCATGGACAATCAAGAGCTTGTCGGCGAATGGTTCCTGATTGACGGAACGAATGGGACGCTCGCCGAGTGCATAGACATTGACGACGGGATCGTCACCTTCGCAGACGAATTTGGTCAGAAGTACCTTCTTCGCCGAGACATGGTCGGTATCTCCGCCTCGATGGTTCGGGGACGCTTCGATCCCCGAACCCCCACGGGCGAGTAAGCAGAAGACGCTTTTAGTCCTCGTCGACTGTCCAATATAGCGAATTACCGACCGTTTCTTTCTCGACTAATTCACGTTCTTCCATAGCGTGCAGTCGTTCATACGCAGACTGTCGTTTCACACCGACGTAGTCCGCTATATCCGTTGTCGCGTGGTTTCCATCTCGGATTGCATCGACGTATTCACTGTCATCATGGTGTTCGGGCATACCTCTTTGTTCGCCTTGTGGGTACTTGAATCCTTACATGCGACAGGATTAAGTGGATGCCCTTCGTTGGTTGATGTAACTCATCGGCGTATTGCGTCTCGCAGAAAGCGCCCGTGCGCCAACACGGACGCCGATGGGTTGGACCACAACCCATGTCCGAGTTTGCAACGACGGCACTTGACGGTGTCGTCACGGCCGAGGGTGTAGAGACGATAGACGATAGGACCGTTCGAGCCCTCACGGAGTGCATGACTGTTCTCCCGATGGGCGGGGACGTGTTCGAAGTAGTTTCTGAGTCGGGAAGTAGTTACAGAGTCGATGCCCGTCGGGACATCTGTGACTGTCCTGATTACGAATACAGGGACGACATTGACCGTTGTAAGCACGTTCGCCGAGTCGCTTTCGCAATGGGCGAACAGACGGTTCCCTCCTGGGTTGAACGAGACGCCGTCGACCCACAGATAGGGGAACACACCGATGGCGAAGGCCCACGGTTCGCCAACGAACAATCGCCCATCGCCGACGGCGGGAGTCGGGCAACGGAGACGATGGCGGACGGGGAACAGTCGGACGACGACTGTAACGAGTGTAATGAACTTCCTGATGGATGCCCGTGTTTCGACTGCTACCGTGACGGTGCTACCTTCGAGGAGGGGATCTGAATGGCCCTCGAACACCCCTCGCCCACCTGCGGGGACATCGGAGACGGGGGAGAAGGATACTGCGAGGATCCCATGCACGGTGAGGGTTGCGACTGTGGAGCCGATCCTGACGCCTACGAGGTGTACTGACTCATGCACCTCCCATCCATCCACCGTGATGAATACTCGATTGATTACGAGCGCGACGATGTGACCCACGGAGACACGCTATACTATGCACCTGATGGAACCATGTTGTCCGTTACAGCCATCTCACGAACACTCATCAATCTCCGAGTGGTAGGGGACGGCTCAACCATGACGATCCACAGAGACGACGTAACGGACAATCTATACACCGACTTCTTCCCTGTCGAACGGATGTAATCCGAAGCGTCTGTTTATTATCTTGCGTGGAGACGGGTCCGTAGGTGGTGAACAACCAAATGATGATTCTCGAAGCGATTATCGTGATTGCTGTATTCATCGATTTGTTCGAGCGGACGACGTGAACGACGGTTTTACAAATCCTCAGAACATACTATAGGTCAAGCCGACAGAACGAACCACTCAGACACTTGGCAGAAACGGCAATTGAAAAAGCCAACTGCCTCGCCCTCCTTAGACTGGTGATCGTGGAGGGATGGTCCCGTGATTGGGACTGATGTACTACATCCATAGATGGGTGCCTTGGGGAACCAACCCCGAGACGAGTGGTCGACGTTGGAAGCCCCATTGTTGGAACAACACAGTGGGCACAAATCCGTCAAGGAACCAATCCCGATCCGTTCCTTGATGGTGATTGTTGGGGGAGAGTATATCTTTTACAACAGTACGTTGTACAACGATTCGTTTATCGACTCACTATTGGCGACAGGCGGTTGCCCTCATCAATCAGGCAGGGCAATGTTCACTACCTCATTCTTCGGACCACAGTATGAAACCGAAGAATCCTATGATGGATAACGCGACGAGAGTTTGTTTTGGGAGTGCTGAAATCGTCTCAATTATTGTAGTGACGGTTAACGCAGCCTGCTCAGCCCTCGAAACCTCTCCTTGAAAGATGATTGCTACCAGCCAGAGTATACCCATCACCACGGCAAGCTTCGATGCGGCCCGAACTACGCCCATAGTCAGAATACTACCTTTGCTTGAGTAATAAGTTTGGGAACAATCAGATGATTACATGGATAGCAATGCCCCCATCCCCCTCACTGTCGTTAGACTGTGAACGGTCGCGGTGTGTTGAGCCGCACAAAGGGCAGGCGGGTCAGTCGGGCGGTGCTGAGAGACTGACCGCAGACCCGACTGCGGCCAACCATCCGACCGTCCCTCTGCTGTCATTCCTCTATTTTCTCTGGAGTGGCGGATAGGAATGAGGGGGTTGACTAATCTCGGCTGAAAATAGCGGTAACTCTCTCGTCAGTTCGATTTCGTCAAATCGCAATACGTCGCCCCACCTCGCTCATTCGTAGATGGAATGAAATCGAACCGCGGACGAACCTTTAAGTGAGTACACTCACGTCTGGTCATTGCGCGATAGGAGGAAACTGAGTGGGCCAACGCGGATTTGAACCGCGGACCTCCCGGTTATCAGCCGAGCGCTCAACCTAACTGAGCTATTGGCCCGGTCGAACGCATCCATACCTTTCCGACGGGGGACTTTAACAGTTACCCTTCGGCGTCGATAGCCGCGCCGTGTGGCGGTTCTGTGGTACGGGTCCACAGGGTGTCGTCGACGGGGTCGCCAGTCAGTCGAACCCGCGGCGGTCGTCGCCGTCGCGGTCCTCGAAGTCGATGTCGTACGCGTCCTCGTCGAGGTCGTAGGCGTCGCCGTCGGAGGGGCCGGCGGGACCGGGACCCTGCCCACCGACGTTGGGCCCCTGGCCGCCGACGTTCGGGCCACCCTCGCCGCCGAAGGGGAACCCGCCGATGTAGACGTTGCCGGTGGCGAACCCGCCGCTTTTCTTGTCCATGTAGGGGACGAGTATCTTCTCGCGGACGAACCAGCGGACGGGTGCGCGGGTGAACGGGACGAGCAGCAGGATGCCGATCGCGTCCGTGACCAGGCCGGGCGTCAGCGTCAGCGCGCCCGCGACGAGCAGGAAAGCGCCGTCCAACAGTTCGTTCGTCGGGAGTTCGCCGACGGCGAGTTTCCGCTGTATCTCGCGGATGGTGTGGCGGCTCTCGGCGCGGACGAGCAACAGTCCGAGGAGGGCGGTCAGGACGACGAGGAGGATCGTCAGCGGGGCACCGATCTGTGTCGCGACGAAGACGAGAAACAGCGAGTCCAGCAGCGGCACCAGCAACAGCAACCCCAGATACCGGAGCATACCCCGACTTGTCTCCGACGACTCAAACACTTTTCGAGCGGGGTCGCCCCCGCCTTCGGCGTGACGTCTCTCGGGAGTGACTGCCGCGAGCGAGCCGCGGGCGAATGCTTCTCCTCGGAGTGCAATCACTCAGATGTAGTCCTGACCGCGGAAGTACGAGAGCATGACGAGCGCGACCAGCAACATGCCGACCATGACGGCGGGGTAGGCGTAGGGCCAGGCGAGTTCGGGCATGTTGTAGGGGCTCGACCCGAAGTTCATGCCGTAGACGCCGACGACGAAGGTGAGGGGGATGAAGATAGTCGCGACGACGGTGAGCACCTTCATCACCTCGTTGGTGGACTGGGAGAGGGTATTGAGGTAGATGTCTCGCGCGCCCGAGGCCAGGTCACGGTAGGTCTCGGTCAGGTCGACCAGCTGGACGAGGTGGTCGTACACGTCGCGGAAGTACTTCTCGGTCTCCTCGTCGATCTGGGCGGGGTCGCCTCTGGCGAGGACGCCGACGGCCTCGCGGGTGGGCCAGGCGAGCTTGCGAAAGGAGAGCAGCTCGCGGCGGACGCTGTTGATGGCTTCGAGCGTCTCGATGTTCGTCGAGGTGGTCACGGCGTCCTCGACGGTCTCGATATCGTCCTCGATCTCGTCGAGCAGGGCGAAGTACTCGTCGACGACCACGTCGAGGACGCGATAGGCGGTGAAGTCGGCCCCGCGGTGGAGCAGCCGCTCGTCGCCCGAGCGGACGGCCTGCCGGACGCGGTCGACCGGGTCCACGGGACCGGCCGAGAGGGTGACTAGCCAGTCGGGGCCGACGAAGACGCCGACCGGCACGTCCCGGATCTCCTCGTCGAAGGTGGTCTCGCCGCCACGGAGGGTGGCGCGCTTGACGACGACGAGCGTGTAGTCGTCGTACTCCTCGGCTTTGGGGCGGACACCGTTGCACACGTCCTCGACCGAGAGCGGGTGGATATCGAACGCATCGGCGACTCGCTCCATCTCGACGCGGTCGGCGTCGGCGACGTGGACCCAGGTCGTCCCGTCGGCGGCGCGGGCCGCGTCGAGGTCGTCGTACTCGGTGACCTCCTCGGCGCGGTAGACGAGCGCCGTCGTCACGGCTCGTCCTCCGGGAGTTTTGCCCGTCCGATCGCCGCGAGCGTAACCCCCACCATGACCGCGGTTACGGACAGCGACCGGCCCGGGTAGGGCGCCGCGACGCCGACCGCGTACCCAGCGGTGCCGACCGCCGTGAGCGCCAGGCCGAGCGAGAATGCCGCCCTCATGCACCCTCGGACGACCGCGAGCGACAAAAGCGTATTCGACCGCAGCACTCGGCCGCCGCCCCACTGCACCCCCCCGCGGGCGGGACAAGACACTTACCGAACCCCGCGGAGTGGGCGAGTGTATGGTCCACTGCCCTGAATGCGAGACCGAACTCGCCGCGAAGGAAGACGTCGAGTTCGTCGACATGGACGCGAAGATGGCCGGACTGTTCCGCTCCTCCAAGCGCTTCTACGTGGTCGGCTGTGCCGACTGCGGCGCCGCGATCGGCAGCGGCGTCGCCGGCGGCGGCGGCTAATCGCGGTTCGACAGGAACCGGACGCGACCGTCGCCGAGCCCGTCAGGCCGGCGGATGCCGGAGGCCGGCCAGCAGCGCGTCGACTCGCGAGCGCTCGTCGACCGCTTCCGGGTGGACGGCGACGACGGTCACGAAGTCGCCGTCGTGTTCGACCGTCGCGAGGTGGATCGTCGCGTTCGTCCGTACGCCACCCATCGACCGGGTGGCGGCGTACTCCGAGACCGTCCGGGACTCGCCGAGGAATTCGACCGAGCGGTTCGACCGGAACTCGACGTTCGCGAGGCCCGAAGAGGCGCCGACGAACCGGCGGACGAGCCCCTCGTCGGAGAGCGACCCGATGGGGTTGACCGAGGTCCCCGCGACCGTCGCGGCGGGCGACGTGAAGACGGTCGCACGCGCGAACTCGCCCTCGATGCCCTCGGCCAGCGCGACGGTGCGGTTGTACCGCCGGAGTTCGCTGGAGACGACGACCTGGCGAGTCTGGCCCCCGACGGTGACGTTCTGCGTGCTATTGGGCGAGGCGCTGTGCGCGAGCCGGTACTCGGTCTCCTCGAGCGTCGCGTCGTCGACCTCGGTCGCGTTCGCGGCGAACCCGAGCGGCGCGTCCCCCGTCAGAAAGCCGACGCAACCGGCGGTCGCCAGCAAGAGAACGAGCGCGACTCCGATACCGACCTCACGTGACCGTAACATGTCACCGACGTTATCGCGACGGGGGATAAACCCGCCGGCACGGGCCACGGTGCGACGGATCGGGTCCGGAGCGGACGGCAGCTACTCGAACCGGTAGGTCGGACCGTCGTCGCCGTCTTCGACCGCGACGCCGATGTGGTCGAGGCGGTCGCGGAGTTCGTCGGCGCGCTCGTAGTTGCCCGCCTCGCGCTCGCGTTCGCGCAGGTCGAGGACGAGTTCGGCCAGGTCCTCGGCGACCCGTACCTCGCCGCCGTCGGCCGTCCCGAACGAGAGACCGAACACGTCCCCACCGAGCTCCTCGAAGGCGTCGATGGCCCGCTTGAGTCCCGGGAAGTCGTAGCGGTCGCGCTCGTCGACGTGGGCGTTGACCGCCGACGCGAGTTCGAGCAGCGCCGCCATCGCCTCGCGGGTGTTCAGATCGTCGTTCATAGCCGCTTCGAAGTCCGCGCGGGCGGCGTCGACTGCTGCCGCGAGGTCCGAATCCGGGGCGTCCGAGTAGGCGTCGACGCTGTCGGCGGCCTCGACCGCTCGTTCGTAGCCGCGTTCGAGCTGCTCCCAGCGCTCCTCGGCCTCGGCGAGCGTCTCCTCGGAGAACGTCGGGTCCGCCGAGTAGACGGTGGAGACGAAGAAGGTCCGGAGGGTGTCGACACCGAACTCCTCGATGGCCCCGCGGGCGGTCGTGAAGTTCCGCAGGCTGGAGGACATCTTCTCGTCTTCGACCTGGACCATCCCGGTGTGGAGCCAGTAGCGCGAGAACTCCCGGCCCGTCGCGCACTCGGCCTGTGCGATCTCGTTTTCGTTGTGGGGAAAGACAAGGTCGGAGCCGGCGACGTGGATGTCGAAGGTCTCGCCGAGGTGGGTCGTCGACATCGCCGAGCACTCGATGTGCCAACCCGGGCGGCCTTCGCCCCACGGCGAGTCCCAGGTCTGCGCTTGTTCGGCGGCCGCTTCGGCGGGAGCCGCCTCGTCGTGGCGGTGTTGGGCGATATCGTCGGGGTCGACGCCGCCGGCCTTCCACAGCGCGAAGTCGGCGGGGTGGCGCTTCTCGGCGAGTTCGGCTTCGTCGCCCTGGACCTCCGACGCCTCGACGTCCTGGTTGGAGAGCTTGCCGTAGTCGTCGTCGGCGGTCACGTCGAAGTACACCGACCCGTCGGACTCGTAGGCGTAGCCCGCCTCGACCAGCGTCTCGACCATCGCGAAGATCTCGTCGACGTGCTCGGAAACCCGCGGATAGACGTCGGCTCGTTTGAGGTTCAGCGCGCGCATGTCCTCGATGAAGGACTCGGTGTAGTGGCGAGCGACGCTCTCCTCGTCGTCGCCGACCTCGCCGACGCGGGCGACGATCTTCTCGTTCACGTCGGTGAAGTTCTCGACGTGGCGCACGTCGTAGCCGAGGTACTCCAGCCACCGGTGGACCACGTCGGTGTGGGTCCACGTTCGGGCGTGGCCGACGTGGGCCGGGTCCGAGGTCGTCAGACCGCAGAGGTAGAGGGTGACCTGCTCGTCGTCGACCGGCTCGAACGCCTCGCGCTCGCCCGTGAGCGTGTTCGAAAGCTGGAGCGTCATTACCGGGAGTCTACGCGGCCCGGCGTTTCAAGCTGGCGGATGGGCGGCGGGCGATGCCGCGTACCTACGCCGCGAGGGCGTCGGTGGTGGGTTAGAGCCAGTTTTCGCCCATGTAAAAAACGTGGCCATCCGGGACGTCGACCCCGTAGTGTTCGAGCCGGTGGACGACTCGGTGGTCGACGTTCTCATCGGCGAGCACCGGGACGGTCATTCGAGGTCGTCGGGGCCGGTGACCGCCCGCCCGCGATTCGCCTCGATAGTCCGCTCGCGGTCGCGTTCGACTTCGCGCATCCGCTCGGGGTGTTCGTGGTAGTACGCGAGCGCGTGATAGACCGCGGCGATGTCGAGATTGTGCCGACCGGCGACCGTCTCCGGGTCGAGGTCGCCGTTTTCGACCCATTCGTGGACCGCACGTACCGTGATCCGGCTGTCCGCGATGTGCGGTTCGTCGTGAACGGCCGACTCCTCGTCGTCGACGATCCAGCGCGCCTGTGTAGCCATTACTATCTGATCGGTCGTCTTCCGAGTTGAATTGTCGGCCCCGTTCGCTCGACGAACTTACACCGCCAGCGCGTCCTCGACCGCGCGCACCGCGTCCGCCCCGTCGCGACGGCCGACCACCACGACCAGCGACCCGCCGCCGACCGCCGCGGCCTCGACGGCCACCCCGGCAGTTTCCAACCGACCGAGCACCTCCCGGAGCGCCGCGGCGTCGGCCTCGCCGCCGGCGGTGATCGCCGTCAGCGACCCCTCGTCGGGGACGAGCGCGAGATCGCCGACCGCCAGCAGGGCGTCGGCGGGGTCGCCCTCGCCGAGGCCGCTCTGCATGCTCACCGGCGGCGAGTCGCCGGGGCGGTCGTAGTCGGGGAGGTCCTCGGCGAAGCGGCGCAGGGCGGCGACGACCGGATCGGCCTCGCCGTCGACGTCGAGAAAGCGGGCGGCGGCGCTGTAGTTGACCACGCCCGCCCGGAGCGCGTCGTACAGGAACGGGTGGCGCCGGACGGCCGCGCGGGTGTCCGCGGCGAGTGTCATGCGCGTCTGGATGCGGACGACGATCAAAAAGTCACCGGGACGGCGGCCGGACGCGCCGGTCAGTCGAAGTACAGGGCGATGTGGTCCTCGTGGCTCGGGTCGGCGTCGGCCGGCACCGCATCGAACCAGGCGAGGTCGACCGCCTCGGGGTTGAACGCGGGGTGGTCCCAGTCGTCGGCGACGGTCGGGTCCTCGCGAAACGAGTCGGCGTCGCCGGCCAGCGACGCGCCGAAGTGGACCACCGGCGCTCGAAACGAGTCGTCGCTGTCCCCCTCCCGGTGAAACTCGTTGTATTCGACGAGTTCGGCCGCTTCGACGGTGACCTCGACGCCGGTCAGTGCCCCGACGGCCGACTCGGCGGCGCTCGCCCAGTCCTGGCCCGGGTCCACCTCGCCGCCGGGCGGGGACCAGTTGTCTCCTCCCTGGAGGAGGACCGCGCCGTCGTCGCGAGTGACGCCGACCAGCACGACCCCGTCGATCCGCTCGTATCGGTCGCGGAGCGCGTCGAACTGCTCGTCCGGGAACGCTCGCGTCCGTTCGTCGACCGTGACGCCGTCGCGGGCCGCGACCGTCTCCGGGTCCGGAGCGGTGACAGCAGTGTCGTCTTCCGACATCGGCTCGATACATCAGCCGAACCGCAATATTGTTTTCGAACTGTCATTCCTCGGTCGAGGGTCGGCGACTACCAACGACACCCCTAAGATGCGGGTTTCCCAAGGCGCGGGTATGGAAGCGCTCGTCATCGTCGCCCACGGCTCGCACCTCAACGCGGGGTCGAGCGCGCCGACGTTCGACCACGCAGACACCATCCGCGCGACTGGCGCCTTCGACGAGGTCCGCGAGGGCTTCTGGAAGGAGGAACCCTCCTTCCGCGAGGTCCTGCGGACCGTCGAGAGCGACGAGGTGTACGTCGTCCCCCTGTTCATCTCCGAGGGGTATTTCACCGAGGACGTCATTCCGCGGGAGCTGCGCCTCGACGGCTGGGACCCCGATGCCTGGGATTCCGACGGTACCAGCGCCACTCACGCGACGCTCCGACCGACCGACGTGGACAAGACGGTCCACTACTGCGGCCCCGTCGGCACCCACGAGGCGATGAGCGACGTGATCGTCCGCCGCGCCGAGTCGGTGACCGGCGACCCCGACGTTGGCGAGGGGTTCGGCCTCGCCGTCGTCGGTCACGGCACCGAGCGCAACGAGAACTCCGCGAAAGCTATCGAGTACCACGCCGACCGCATCCGCGAGATGGACCGGTTCGACGAGGTAGAGGCGCTGTTCATGGACGAGGACCCCGAGGTCGACGACGTGACCGACTTCTTCGACAGCGAGGACGTGGTCGTCGTGCCCCTGTTCGTCGCCGACGGCTACCACACCCAGGAGGACATCCCCGAGGACATGGGGCTCACGGAGGATTACCGCGAGGGGTGGGACACGCCCGCCGAGGTCGACGGCCACCGGATCTGGTACTCCGGCGCGGTGGGGACCGAGCCGCTGATGGCCGACGTGGTGCTCGAACGGGCCGCCGACGCGGGCGCCGACGTGGCCGACGCCGTCGAGCGCGTGCGAGCGGAGACCGGAAGCGCGGAGCCGGCCGACGACTGAGCAGGGCGAGGCCGACCGGTCAGGAACCGTTGCCGTCCGTGTCGTCGTCGGCGAGCGCCGCTCGGATCTCCCGGAGGGAGTTGATGCCGTACAGCCCGAGCGCGATCCACGCGATCGAGAACACGACGCCGAGCACGGCGAACGCGAGGCCGAGGGTGGTTTCGTCGATTGCGACCATTGCACTCGACCCTACCGCGCCGAACCAATTAAGATGGTAGCCGCGGCTTCACCGAGTGAAGTCCAACGCCCGGTTTGACGCTCCGAGCGGACGGTGATTACGTGTGGATGAGGACACCGATATCGACACCGTGGCGTCGCTGCTGGGCGACGACTGCGCTCGGACGATCCTCGAAGCCACGGCCGCAGAGGCGCTCTCGGCGACGGAACTCGCCGAGCGCTGTTCGGTGTCCGGCCCGACGGTCTACCGCCGACTGGAGACACTGCGCGAGGAAGAGCTGGTCGCCGAGCAGACCCGCGCCGGCGAGGACGGCCACCACTACAAGGTGTACACGGCGACCCTCGACCGCGCCGTCGTCGACCTCACGGAGGACGGGTTCGAGATACGGCTCACCCGCCGCGGGCGGATGGCCGACCGGTTCACCGAGTTCGTGGAGGACCTGAGATGAGCGTTCCACTGCCCGATGCGCCCGAACCGGTCGCACCGCTGCACTTCGCGGCGACCGCCGAGGGGCTGATCCCAGGGATCACGACCGCCGTCATCGCGATCCTCGGGTTCGCCGTCGGCTACGTCGCCTACCGCGGGTACCGCCGCAACGAGAGCCTCCCCATGCTGTTCGTCGCCGCGGGCTTCTTCCTCGCGTTCTGGACGCCGGGCGTCCTGTTCGGCGGGTTCGCCGCCCTCGACGCGGTCGCGACGTTCGCACCCGGACTGCGGTCGACCGTCCGCACCGCGCTCGCGCTGGCCGCCGACCTCGCGACGATCGTCGGCCTCTGTTGCATCCTCTACGGGCTGTGGATGCCCCGGCGGTGAGCGACGGGATACCGACGGGGCGACTCCGGCACGGTCCCAGACTCTGCGACCGACGGCGGGTTTTTAAGCCGCCGACGGTCCACGGGCCGGTGTGAGCGACGATCGCGACGAGGCGGAGTTACTCGCGCTCCTCGAAGACGAGTACGCCCGCGCGATCCTCGCAGCCACGAGTGCCAAACCCATGCCAGTAGATACGCTCAGCGACCGGTGCGACGCGTCCGAGTCGACGATATATCGGCGCGTCGACCGTCTGAAAGAACACGACCTCGTCGAGGAACAGACGGAGTTCGACCCCGGCGGCCACCACTACAGCGTCTACGCCTCTCGACTCAGAGGCGTCAACGTCACCTTCGAAGACGGCGAGTGGTCGGTCGAACTGGACCGCCGTCCGGCGTCCGAGGAAGACGTCGCCGACCGCTTCACCAGGATGTGGCAGGACCTATGATCTGGGGGTACACTGCCGCGCAGTTCGGCGCAGTGCTGGTCTCGCTCGGCTCCACCGTACTGGGCCTCGTCGTCGGCTACCAGGCCTACCGGGGCTTTCGTCGCAACGACAGCCGATCGATGCGCTACCTCTCGGTCGGTCTCGTCCTGCTGACCGCCGTGTCGTTCTCGCTCGCCTTCTTCGGGACGCTCCTGCTCCGGTTGCAGGTCCTCCCGGCCGCGGTCGGCGACCCGCTCAGACTCGTGGTCAGGCTCCTCCAGTTCGCCGGCCTCGCGTTCATCACCTACTCGCTGTACAGCCGACCGTAGGCCACTGGCACTCGTGGTCGGAACGCTCACCGGACCCCCGTCACTCGCAGGTCATCGAGACGGCGATCTCGACGAGCGTCTCGCGCGACGCGGGGCCGACAACCCTGTACGTCACTCCCTCGCAGCGCCAGGTGAGCAGCCGCTCGTCGAGCACCTCGCTAATCCGTCCCTCGCGACCCGCGATGTCGACGCGTTCGCCGCTCTCGTTCGCCGGCGTCGGCGGAATAGCGTCCGGCTCTTTGCTGACCAGCAGCATCGCCGAGCCGTTCGTGTACCGGATCGAGACCGTCTCGTTGCCGCGGTAAGTGGTCAGACTCCCGCTCTCGAAGCGGTACCGTGCCGGAACGTTCGGGTCGGGAACCTCGATGTCGGTCGCCGCCGCGAGCGACTCGCGGGACTCGAAGGACCGACTCTCGTAGGTCGACTCGACGACGGTCGCGTTCGCCGGTGGGTCGAACTCGAAGGTGCCCGGTGGGACGTCCGGGTTGAACGTGACGTTGCGGTAGGTAGTCGTAACGACGGTCCGGTCGTCGCCGACTGATACCGAAGTCGTGGACCGGATCGGATAGTACCACTCGGTGTCGAACCACAGCTCGACGGTGCCGATAGCGGAGTCGTTTCTCAGTGGTTCGATCGTGACTGCGTAGGTCTCCCGACCGGCCACGGTCTCGGTGCCGTTGTACGTCAGCGAGACGTTACCGTAGAACGACAGCGACCCGGCGACCGGCGAAGAACCGCCTCCGCCGGCCGCAGGGACGACCGGCAGCTGAGAGATCTCGGCCGGCGTCGACTCGTCGGTAGCACTCGCCCGTAATCGTTCGAAGACGGTCACGTAGGACTCGAACGAACTGTTCCGACTCTCTGCCGAGGTGTTCAGGTCGAGGATCCGAACCCGGTTCGCCGACCGGTTGTACAGCCAGGTCCGAGAGCCGTTCGAGACCGTCAGCGTCTCGTCCGACCCGGATACGACTCGGCTTCTCGATTCGCCGGTGTCGAGGCGAGCGATCGTGTGGCTGCGCGAAGCGTTCACGTCGCTGCTGCCGTTCAGGTCGTAGACGACCGTCGCCTCGAGCGCGTCCAGTGATTCGAGTCGCTGTTCGACCGCTGCTCCGTCGGGGAGACCGTCGCCACCGCCCGTCACGGCGCACCCCGCCGACACCGCCGCGAGCGCGACGACTGCCAGCAGCGCGAGACGGTGGACGGAGCGCTCGGAGATGGAGGGCGTACGCATCGTATCGGGCTATCCGCACGTCCGGTGGTAAAACGTTCGGGAGGGCAACTGGCGCCAGTGGGGACCGGGTCGATGGTCGTCGGGTCGATCCGAGGGGCGGTGGTGACGGTCACGGGGCGCCGACGCCGGGTAGCCGGGGCGTCAGGGGCAACCGATCGACTCGGCGACCGTCAGCAGCGTCCCGCGGTCGACGTCGCCGGTGACGCTCAGACGACCGTCGTCGCAGGTCCACTGAACGCTGCCGGTCTCGCCGATGGAGACGTATCGGCCGTCGTGGTCGCCGACGGAAACGGACTCGCCGCGGTCGGAGGGCGGCCCCGCCGCGTCGGGCGCGTGCGTGACCGACACCGACGCGGAGCCGTTCGAGTACTGCATCGAGACGGCGCCGTCGATGGTCGACCCGCTCTCGAAGTCGAACCCGTCGGGCACCTCTGGGTCCGGCACGGTCGCGTTCGCCGACGCGACCAGTTCGGAGCGCGTCTCGAACGTTCGGAGGTCGACAGAGTTACGCTCGACGGTGGCGTTCGCGGGCGGCTCGTAGGTGAACCGCGCGTCGTCGATTCCGGGGTTGATCGTCAGGTCGTCGTAGTGGACCGTGGCGGTGACGTTCAGCTCGCCGGACGTCGCGTAGCGGACCTGCACCGGGAATCGCTTCTCCGTGTCGACCCACATCGTGACGTTGCTCGTGATTCGGTCGTCGCTCTCGTTGCCGGGGAGGAGCCGGACTTTCCAGACGGACTGGCCCTCGAGTTGGACCTCGCCGTCGTAGACGACCGACCGGTCTTCGACGAGCCGGCTCAGCTGCCCGCCAATTCCGGCGCCGGTCGAGTCGGGGATCGTGACGTTCGTTCGAGTCGCCAGGTTCTCGCTGGCGTCGTAGTACCAGGTGACGTCGTCGCCGACGACGGTCACGTCACCGGCCTGACGCTCCGGCGAGAGCGCCTCAGAACGACTCTGTCCGGTGTCGGGCCGGATCCACACCTCGGCGCGGCTCGTCTGGGTCTCGCCGTCGACGGTGACGGTATTCGTTCGAGTGGCGCTGAACCCGTCGATGTCGTTCATTCGCTGTTCGACTCTGTCTGCGACGGCCGCTTGCTGGCCGTCGCCGAGCGGACCGGTCGCAGCGGAACACCCGCTCAAGACGACTGCCGCGGCCAGGAGGAGGCCGAGCGCGGAGGGTCGGAGGTCAGTAGGGACCATGCACTCTCTCCTACCCGCGGACCGTACTTAGGGTCCGACGCAGTTCTGTCGACCCGGCGAGTCTGGGAAAGGTTTATGAGTGTCGGATCACCGGTAGTGACAGACCAGTTCTCCATCGTCGACGACGAGCACCCCCGATTCGACGAGGTACGGGCCGGCAGAGAGCGTCCTGTTCGACAGTCGCCAGCGGACGCGCCCGTCGGAAGGGGCGACGGCGGCGAGCCCCGCCGAGGAATCGACGTAGACGCCCTCGGAATCGGCGGCCACGCGGCCCTGATAGTCGGGTCGGTCCAGCCCGGGACGGTTCCGACCGGATCGACGGTCGTCCGGGATCGCCCACCGCAGGTCGCCCGAGCGGTCGTACGCACGGAGCTCGGCGTCGAACGCGCAGTAGGCGGCGTCGGTCGTCACCGCGAACCGGCCGACCCGGTCGTCGGTTATCCACCGGGATTCACCCGTCGAGCCGTCGAGCGCGGCCAGTCCGGTTCCGCTCGACGCGAAGACCTCGCCGTCGACGACCGAGAACCGGCGCGCGTCGACCTCGGACCGGGCCCAGCGTCGCCGGCCGCTCGGGTCGACGCAATGGACGGTCCCGCCGACCGAGCAGAGCACCGCGTCGGCGCTCGCGGCGACGACCGGGTCGAACCCGACGTCGGCACCGCCGAGTTCCGGCTCCAGGTCGACCCACCACCGTTCGACGCCGTCGGAGCAGGCCACGAGCGCTCCCGACTCGGTGAGACCGTACGCCCACTCGCCGGCGACTCCGAGCGCGAGCAGGGGCTCGTCCACCGCGAACCGCCATCGCCTCCCGTCGGCGCCGTACCGGACGACCGTCCCGTCGAACCCCACCGCGGCGCCGCCGTCGCCGACCGCGTGACACGAGAGGTCGGCGTCGAGGTGGTCGCTCCACAGCTGGGTGCCGTCCGCCGTCGAGTAGGCGGTGACCCGACCGCCCGAGACCCACTCCTCGCGGTCGATGTCGAAGCTCGTCGTCGAGTCGGCGACGGTCACGACCAGCCCGTCGGTCACCTCGAGCGCCCCCGTCGGGAAGCTGGCGAAGTTGCCGCTCGCCCGCCACCGGACGTCCCCGCCGCCCGGTCGGTAGCCACAGCCCGCCAGCCCGCCGCCGAGCCCGAGGCCGAGCGCACCACCGGTACGCCTGAGAAACCGCCGTCGGGAGGTCACGCCCGCTCACCCACCATCTCCTCCAGCCGCTGGACGCGCTCTTCGGTCGAGGGGTGCGTGGCGGGGAAGATGTCGCTGGAGAGCAGTTCGCGCTCCTCGCCGAACTGGTAGGTGTCGACTGGCGCGACGTACAGCGCTTCGAGCCCGCCGTCGATCGCTCGCAGATCCCGGTCGGGCGCGTCGCTCATCTCGTCGTCGACGACCCGCAGAGCCGATGCGAGCGCGGCGGGGTCGCCGGTGAGCGCAGCGGCGCCGCGGTCGGCCGCGTGCTCGCGGTACTGCGAGAGCACGCGAAAGAGGAGGAAACTCGCCAGCCAGAACATGACCGAGATCGCCAGCGTGACGAGTGCGCTGACGACCAGCACGGCGATGGCGACGACGACCCCCTTCGCGCCGTCGCCGTCCACGTCGTCGAGGCCGCCGCCGACGTAGAAGACCCCTTTGAGGACGTAGAACGCCGCGATCGCGACGAAGTAGGTGAGCGACGGGAGGAAATAGGAGAGGGACATCACGGCCACGTCGCGGTTGCGGACGTGGGCGATCTCGTGGGCCAGCACGGCGTCGAGTTCGTCGTCGCCGAGCGCGTCGAGCAGCCCTTCCGTGACGACGACCGTCGCCTTCGAGGGGCGGGCGCCGACTGCGAAGGCGTTGGGGACCGACGAGCGGCTGACGGCGACCCGTGGGGTCGACGCGTCGGCCACCTGCGCGAGGCGGTCGACGCGGGCGACTAGGTCGGGATAGTCCTCGCGGTCGACGCGGCGGGCGTCGACCGACCGCAGCGCCACGGCGTCGCCGAGGGCGAACTGGGCGACGAAGCCGACGGCGACGGCACCGACCGCCAGCAGCGGGTTCACGTAGAACCGGCCGTTCCAGGGCTCTTCGGTCGCCCACGCGAGCAGTTCGACGCCGACGGTGTTGGCCGCGAAGACGAACGCGTAGACGAACGCCACGGGGAGGACGGCCACGAGCGCCAGGGCGAGGGCCATCCGGGCCGTCAGCCCGCGGTCGGGTTCCCACTCCATGGGGGTCACCTCGGTGGTCGTCGGTGCGTCCGCGGTCGGTCGCGTCGGGTGTCGCGTGGAGGGCGAGGTCGCATCGCTCGACCGATCCGTCCGAGGGAGTCATACGTTTTCCGGTGAGTGGACCGGCGACCGAGGCGGTCGCGGAGGGGCCCGGGGCCGCCCGAGAGCGCAGACGGAGGGCTTTATTCCGAGTCGGTCCCTCGCTTCGAGTATGAACGCGCAGGTGGACCCGGCGCAGGTGGCGGCGGTCGCCGAGGCCGCTGCGGACGGCATCGAGTTCGACGGGTTCGCGGCCGAACGGGAGGGCGAGGGGTACGTCCTCGCCACCGACGAGGGGTCGAAGCGGGTCGTCCACGACGACGACCTGAGCGACGCCGCGACCGACTACGCCGCCCACGTCACCAACTGGTACTTCTGGCACGCAGAGGCGCCCCAGGCCGACGAGCGGTGGGCCTTCCTCCGCTGGCTCGAACGCGCCGACGACGAACGCGTCCCCGACCGCTACGACGCGCTCGAAGCGGGCGTCACCCGCGAATGGGGCCAACTCCGGATCACCGTGACCGCCGACGAGACCGGGACGCGGCGCTACGAGCTACGACACGTCGACGATGCCGACGCCGACCCGGCCGACCTCGACGACCACGACGACCCGCTGGACGCCCGGGACATCGCCAAACACGACGACCGCGACCGCTACCGGCCGCTCAAGACGGCGCCGACGCTACAGACCGGCTGGCGCTTCCCCGACCTGAGTCCCACCGACCTTGTCACCGCCGTCGAGCGGTTCTACCCGGCGACGGTCGCCAACTGGTACCGCGAACGCGCGGGCGACCAGGGGGAGCCCGCGGACGGAACGAGCGGGGAGGACCGACCCGCGAGCCGCGAGGCCGACCTCGATGTCACGCACTGGCGCGACACCGTCGACCGCCAGAGCGGGATCTACGGCGTCGTCAAGACCTGGGACCGCGGCGAGGGCTACGAGCACGTCAACTGGGTCGCCGAGGCCTGCTGCGACGATTCGCAGTGTCTCAAACGACGCGAATGGGAGTACGACGAGGAGACCGACCTCGACGTGGACGGCGGCGACGGTGAGTTCCCGTGTCGCGAGCCCTGCTCGGTCGTCGTCTCCGCGGCCCGTCGGTGGACGAAACTGGAGGGCGAACAGTCCCGGACCTACGAGTTCGAGCTCACGCCGAGCGAGAAAGAACAGGTCGAGGCGATCGTCGACGCGGTGGCCGACGGCCGCGCCGACGAGATCCGCGAGGCCGACGTGAAAGACGACGCCAACCGCTATCGCGCGCGGTTCCTGCGGGCAAAGCGGTTCGACGACGAGGGGAACCTCTCGGGCGTCCCGACCGAGCCCGAGGTGGCCGACGCCGAGGGTGCGGACGACCAGTCGGCCGACGAGGCCGAGGAAGACGAGGAAGCGAGCGAGTGAGCGCGACGGCAGGGCCGCACAGTCCGACGGTTACTCCCCGGCGAGCGCGATGTAGACGGCGACGAGGACGCCGACCAGCACCGCGAGCGCGCCGGCGACGACGACGACCTCGTCGACCAGTAGGGCGAGGGCCGTTGCGACGCCGAGCGCGACGACGCCGAGCGCGAGGACGACCAGCTGGGGGCTGGCGGCGAGCGCGCCCGTCGCGGCGCCGTCACTGCCGGCGTCGGACTGGCGGGGCTGGGGCTGTGAGAGGGACTCGTCGACTTCGACGGTCCGTTCGGTCTCCTCGGGCTCGGTGATCTGGACGGTGACGTAGCGGGTCTCGGCGCCGTAGGCGGAGGCGATCTTCAGCGTTCCGGTCGCCTCGCCCGCGCCGTCGACGCTGACGTGGACCGTCCGTCGGCTCTCGCTGTCGACGAAGTGGTTGCCGGCCTCGACGGTCGCGATCTCCGAGAGGTCGTCGTCGAGGTGGATGTGGACGTGGACCGACCCGCCGTGGTTGACCACGCCGACGTCGAACGACCCGTCCGTCTCGAAGGCGTCGGGTACCTCCAGCGCGTGGAGCGACTCCCGGTTGACGTGGACGGGCAGCGTATCCCCTGGCACGTCACTCAGTCGGCGCGGCCGATAGAAAAAGGTTCAGGGCCGTTCCGCCTCAGGCCGGCGCTTCGTCGCGCATGTCCGGCGGCAGCAGGTTCGGGATGCCGTCCTCGATCGGATACGTCTCGCCGCACTCGGTGCAGGTCAGCGTCCCCGTGACGATCTCGCCGTCCTCGCGCTCGGTCGCGTCGAGTTCGAGGTCGTGCTTGTCCAGCGGGCAACAGACGATGTCCAGCAGGTCCTCTTTCATACCCGCACCTCCGGTACGGTGGCAAAAAAGCGTGCCGGACGGGTGGCGAGCGCCTCGAACTTCGGCTCACCCCCCGCGATCGACCGGCCGGGAGATGCCGGCAGCAGCGCTATCGGGTCCACGACGATAGTGACTGCATGGCACACGTCGCCGAAGAACCGAAACGATACGTCTGCGAACGCTGCCAGATCGTCCACGCCGGGACCCCGATCCACGAGTCGGGCGGCGACCACAGCTTCGAACCGCCGGCGTCCTGCGGTGGGTGCGACAGCTCGTCGTTCGTCGAGTTCGGCGACTGGGTCCACCACCACGCGTGAGCGGGCGGCGGCCGGGCGGTCGTTCGTCGCGTCGGCGCGGTCGGTTCGTGGCGGACGGTCAGTCGCCGGTGAGTGGTCCGACCCGTCGAACGTCGGCCGCGAGCCGGTCGGCGTGCTCGAGGCGTATGTCACGAGCCGTGTCGGGCGAGACCGTCGCCCGGCCGTCGATCTCGTGGGCGACCGGGTCGTAGGCGTCCACGTCGAACCCCATCCGGTCGAGGTAGTTCCGGATCGACGCCGAGGCCAGGCCGTCCCGGATCGCGTCGTTGACGTGGCCGATGATGGCGTCGAACTCCGGCAAGACGATCTCGTCGTGACCGATCCGGCCGCGGTCGCCTTCGATTCGCACCTCGACCTCGTCCAGACGCTCGACGAGCGCGGCGAGCCGGTCGGCGAGGCGGACCACGTCGCTCGGGAGCGCGGTGTCTGGCGAACGCCACTCGACGGTCGAGAACGGCTCGCGGAACTGCACGGGCGTCCAGACGGCGCTCTCGGGGTCGAAGTGCTCGGCGACCGCGCGGCGCTCGACTCCTGCGTCGATGGCCGCCGTCTCGAAGTCCTCGTATCGCCGTTCCAGTCGCCGGGTGTACTCCTCGCGGTCGTCGACATACGGCCACAGCCGACCCTGATGTGGCAGGTCGTCGTAGGCCATCCAGCGGTAGAGTTTCGAACGCGCGCCCGCGGCGAGGCGCTGGCCCCTGAAGTACGGTGAGGAGTTGACCAGCGCCAGCGCCGGGTCGAGCGCGACGAAGGCGTTGTGCTGGTCGACCGCGACGCCCGGCTGTTGCTCGACGTGAACGTGCGTCCCGGCGCAGTGGCGGACGTACTCGAAGTCGGACCCGACGACTCGGTTCTGCACGCGGGTCCGGTCGGAAGGGATCTCCTCTATCGCTTCGGCGTGGACCGGCGTCGCGAGCGGGACGAGCCCTTTGCCGACCTCGTCGGCGCGGTCGAGCACCGCGGTCACGCGCTCGCGGAGTTCGTCGCGCAGGGCGCCCGTCGTCTCGCAGGGTGTCGTCTTTATCTCCAGCAGCGGCTCGACGAACTCGCGCTCGGCACCGGGTGTCGCCTCGACGAGCGACCCCGGCGTCGTCAGTCGCCCCCGCTCGTCTATCACCCAGTACTCGACCTCGACGCTCCGCCGTATCGGTGAGTCGTGTGCTGACACTGTGATCTCGTGTGATTCCGGCCGCGGCCCACCACTGCCCAGCTGTTCGGTGTTCGATATCTGGTACTCGGGCGAGGGTTCGCGTGCCTTTGCTACACATTCGCATGCGGGCGCGACGGAACAAGTAGCTTTCGCGGAGCGGAAAATATTGCGCGGGTCTCGTCCGGGCCCGATCGACCGAGAGGTCCGGCGACCGGCCGGCTCAGAAGGGGTTCTCGCGGACGACCGTCTCTCCGCGACCCGGGCCGACGCCGACGGCGTACACGTCGGCGTCGAGCTCGGTTTCGAGGTACTCCAGGTAGGTCCTCGCGTTCTCGGGGAGCGCGTCGTAGCCCTCGGCGGCGACCTCGGCCCAGTCACAGTCCGCCCAGCCCTCGAAGCTGCGGAACTCGGCCTCGCAGTCGGCCCACCGCTCGGTGGTGGCGGGCATCGTGTCGAGGTCCTCGCCGTCGAGCCGGTAGGCGTGACCGACCTTCACCTCGTCGAGGCCGGCGAGGGTGTCGATGTGGTTGACGGCCAGACCGGTGAACCCGTTGACGCGAGCGGCGTGGCGAAGCATCGGCACGTCGAGCCAGCCGACCCGCCGCGGGCGACCGGTGACGGTGCCGTACTCGCCGCCGGCCTCGCGGATGTGCGTGGCGAGTTCCTCCCGTTCGGTCTCGGGGTTCTCGGGGTCGCCGTCGTAGCCCGGCGTGTCGCCGGGGACGCCGCCGAGTTCGGTGGGCATCGGCCCGCTACCGACCCGCGAGAGGTACGCTTTGACGATGCCGACGACCTCGCCGTCGCCCACGACGCCCGGCGCGACGCCGGATCCGACGGCGGCGCCGCCCGCGGTCGGGTTCGAGGAGGTGACGAACGGGTAGTTGCCGTGGTCGATGTCGAGGACGGTACCCTGCGCGCCCTCGAACATGACGTTGTCGCCGGTGGCCAGTCGGTCGGCCAGGAAGTCGCCGGCGTTGACGGTCATGTCCTCTTCGGCGAGCCGTTCGCCGTAGCCGGCGAACTCGTCGTAGAGGGCCTCGAGGTCGAGCGCCTCGGGGTCTTCGAGGTCCTCGATGTCGAGGTCGTACACCTCCTCGACGAGCGCCCGCTTCTGCGGGACGGCGTACTCCAGGCGGCCGCGGAGCACTTCGGGGTCGAGCAGGTCGCCGACGCGGACGCCGCGGCGACCGGCCTTGTCCTCGTAGGTGGGGCCGATGCCGCGACCGGTGGTGCCGATCTCGTCGTCGTCCTCGCTCTTGACGTCCTCTTCGATGCCGTCGAGGAGGCGGTGATACGGCAGGATGACGTGGGCGCGTCGGGCGACGCGCACGTCGGGATCGAGACCGCGTTCGCGGAGAGCGTCGAGTTCGTCGAACAGCGTGCGGGGGTTGACGACACAGCCGTTACCGAGTACGTTGACCTTGCCGCGGATCGCGCCGCTCGGCACGAGCGAGAGCTTGTACTCCTCGCCCTCGTGGACGACGGTGTGGCCGGCGTTGTCGCCGCCCTGGTAGCGAACGACGACGTCGGCCTCGGCGCCGTACACGTCGACGATGCCACCCTTCCCCTCGTCGCCGAGCTGCGAACCGACGATGGTGACGGTCATACACCCGAGATTCCGTGGGCCGGTGTAAACAGATTACGGTCCGGCGGTCGACCGTCCCTGTGACCGGAATCGTTAACTGCTACCACAGTGAAGCTCGAAACTGATTGCTCGTCGCGCGACCGTCCGACGACGGCGCGACACCCCAAGCCCGTCCGCCCTCCTTCGATTCTCTGCCCGACAGCAACCTTTAAAACCCTCAAACACAAGTTAACAATTGCCATGATAGACAGACTTGAGAAGGAAGTAGACATGCTGGAGCGGCATCTGCAGGTACTGCGGATGGTGATCCAGAACGAACCGATCGGGATCGTGAAGATGTCCAACGAGACGGGCTACCCGCACCACAAGGTGCGCTACTCGCTGCGCGTGCTCGAGGAGGAGAACCTCATCGAGCCGTCGAGCCAGGGGGCTATCACGACCGAACAGACAGGGGAGTTCGTCGAGGACCTGGACGGCAAGATCGACCACATCATCGAGAAGCTCGAAGGGATGAAAATCGAGGAAGCGGCCGAAGTCGAGAACTGATTTTCGGAGTCGTCGCCCGTGCTACAGCTCGGGCACGGCCAGATGGAACTTCTCTTCTCGCGCCTCGACGAGACAGAGGTGATACCCCTGTTTGCGGGTCAGCTTCACGAAGCTCTCGCGTTTGTCACGGCTGAGCAGCCCGCCGCTGGTCGCGTCGGCGGCCGTCTCCAGCGCCTCCGGCTCGAAGAAACTCGACGTGACGAGGAGCGACGCCCCGAGCGACTCGGTCGACTCGCCGACGTGCGAGGACGCGGTGACGAGCGCCGACATCATGCTCTCGGAGGCGGCCTGGCGGGAGTCGTTCATGTTCGCGGTCAGCAGGGCGTTGCCCATCCGGTCGCGCATGACCACGTCGAACGACTCCTGGGACCGGCGCTCCTGGCCGTCCTCGGTGTACTCGGTGCTGACCGACCCGTTGAGTTCGGCGCGGTCGATCTGCGGGATCGCGTCGTACAGGTCCTGCAGCGCCGACACTTTGCCGGTGTCGCGGATCTCGTAGAGGAGGTCGTTGATCACCCAGGTGACGAAGCGGAACTGCATCGTGTCGCGGAGGAACTCGTCGAACGGCCGGCCACCGACCGAGGCCGTCGCGCTGTCGAACTGTGTGTGGTACTCCAGTCCGAGGTTCTCGCCGACCTCCTGGCGGCTCGCCTCGCCGGCGTGGGCCGTCTCCAGCGTCGCCTTCCCCTTGGACTCGTAGCGGACGAAGAGGTTCGTCTGGTCGAGCGCCTCGCCCGGGCTCAGGCGCTGTTCGGCGTCGACCGCCGCACCGAACTCTTCCTCTATTTCGGCGAGCTGCCCCTCGAGCTGCTCGATTTCTGACTGCAGGTCGGCGACCTCGGACTCCAGTCCGTTGCGCTCGCGCTCCAGCTGGTCGCGGTCGGTCTCGACGCGTTCGACCCGCGATCGCAGGTCGTCGCGCTCGGCCCGCACCTCCTCGAGCTGCGATCGCAGGTCGTCGCGCTCGGACTCGGCGGCCGCGAGATCGGCCTCCAGGCGGTCGATCTCGCTCTCGCGCTCGGCGAGTTCGTCTTCGAGGTCGGCTACCCGTTCGTCGGCCCGGGCCGGCCCCGGCTCGCTCGCTCGCGAGTCGGCCGGCACGGCCTCCGTCGTCCGCGGCTCGGTCGGTTCGGACTCCGAGTGCGTCTCCGACGCGCTCGCCGGGACTCGCTGGTCACGGTCCTCGGCTCGACCGCTTCCCCGGTCGTCGGGCTCGCGAGCGACCGAAGCGGAGCCGTCGGTGCGATCCTCCACTGCCGACGCCGCGGCGGCCCCGACACCCGCCGACCCGCCCCCTGCCTGGTCGTCCGAAGCCGCCGTGGTCCCGTCGTCGGACTCCCGCGTCGTCGTCCGCGAGGGGTCCAGCGACGGGATCGAATGGGTCTCCAGCTGGTCGGGGCTCCTGGCGGCTCCCGCCGACCCGGCGGAGTCGGCGCTCCGGTCGACCGCGCGCGACTCCTCCGCGCGGCTCGTGTCGTGGGTCCGGTCCGGCGAATCGGTCGCGGCACGGTCGCGAACCGCGTCTCGGCTCGACCCGCTCGACCGCGCGTCGCTCGGCCGCGACTCGGTCGGCTCGCGCCCCTCGCGGTCGGCCGCGCGTCCGTCGGCTCCGTCTCCTCGGTCGGCGTCCGTCGCCGAGCGCTCGCGTGTGCGGTCGGCTCTCTCTCGCTCCCCGACCGAGGGGCGGTCGTCGGAGCGGTCGGTCCGGTCCCCTCGGTCGCCCCCCTCGCGTCCGTCAGCCGCCGGTCGCTCGGCGGATCCGCCTCCCGTACCGGCCGCCGCGGGATCGTCGACCGAGTCCCCGCCGGCTGCGTTCGCGGCCCCCTCGTCGGGGCCGTCGTCTGTCACTACGCTCGAGTCCCTGGTCGGTTCGTCGGCCGCCTCCGCGGTTCTCGGCGTCGTCTCGTCGGCGGCCCGGTCGGCATCGGCCGACCCGGACTCCGCGGCGGAGTCCGAATCGGAGGGCTCGGGATCCGCGGGGTCCGACTCGGCGGCCCGGGCCGCGTCCTCCGGCTCGGTCCGGGCCACGCCGTCCGACTCGCTCCCCGCGGCCCCATCTTCGGCCGCGGCTGGGTCCGGGTCGGTTGCGGCATCCGGGTCGGCGTCGTCGACCGCGGCTGCCCCTCCGACGGCCGCGCCCCCCGCGGCGGCCGCCGTATCGGTGTCGTCGGCGTCGTCGCCCCCGGTGGCGTCCGTACCGTCGTCGACCTCGGGGAGCTCGACGGGATCGAGTTCCGCGGGGTGGACCGCGAAGATGCCGACCTCGTCGTCGGCGCGCTCGAAGGCCTCGTCGTCGGTGAGCAGCTGGCCGCTGTTGCCGACCCAGGCGACGGCCATCGAGCGTCCGCGGTGGTAGACGACGTAGTAGTCGCCGCTGAGGACGTTCTCCGAGAGTTCGATGAAGCCGGTGAATCCCCCGTCTGCGAGCGTGTCGTCGACCTCGGAGAGCGGCGTGTCCTCCGAGTAGTACTTCCCCCGGACCTCCTCCGAGCGCTCCTGCATGAGCGCGAGCAGGGGGAGCGCGGGCGAGGGCGCCTCGTAAGCGGTCCCCGACGCCCCGTCGAAGTCGTCGATGTCCCCCTCGAGGATGCCGACGGCCGTCCCGTTGAGCATACAGAGCTTGGCGTGGCCGACCTCCACGACGCCGGAAAAGCTCGAATCGGCCAGGTCGTGCAGGCCGCGATAGCCGTCGCGGAACGGCGACGACTCCCACTCGTCGAACTGCTCCACAGCGCGCGTAGTCATTGTGTTGGACAAGCCCCATGCGAACCAAATACTTTGCGCCCACGTTCGACCGGTCGACGCCCGGATCCGCGGCGCCCGCGAACCCGAACCGGCGACCACCGTTCTCGCGTCGACGGCCGACCGCCACTGCGTCGGTGGCCGACTCCCCGCGTCGGCGGCCGACCGCCCACCCAACGCCAGAGACGCCGGTCGTCTCCGAGGTCGTGCGCGCGGGAGTTCGGTGTACCTATGACGGACCGGTTCCAACGCGGGAACATGGAAGAGCAACCGGGACTGTCGGACCAGTATCGGACGGCCAGCCCGTGGCCGCTCCTCGTCGCGGTGGGGTTCGCTCTGGCGGAGGTGGGCGTCTTCCTCGGCGTGTTCCCGCTCGCCGTCGGCGGGGTTCTCCTCCTCGGCGGGAGCGTCGCGGGCATCCTCGGCGAGTCGGGCTACGCTCGCCGCCCCTGGCGGACGCTCGCGCTGCTCGGCGTCGGCTTCACCGCACTCGGTGGCGTCCTCGTGGCGACGCAGGTTCCCGGGGCCTCCGTGGGGCTGCTCGAAGTCGTCACGGAGCCCAACGGCATCGTCGGCCGCGGCCTCGCCGTCGCCGTCGCCGGCGTGATGCTCGTCGCCGCCGGCGTCACCAGCCAGGCCGTCGGCCGGAGTCAGCAAGGAGTCTGAACGGGCCGTCGGGCGGATTCGATCCCACCTCGCCCCCCGCCGAACGGGTTCGCCGCCCAGTCGCGCGCCGCCGGTGCGAACCGACAGTATATTTAGCCGCCTGACCGAATCCCGTGGTATGTCAGAGAAGGTCTTCGACCGCGAGACGCTGCTTGACCTGACGGTCAACTTCATCCCGCTGGGGATCCTGATCTTCTTCATCGGTGCGTTCGCGCTGTTCGCCCCGTGGGGCGTCGACCCGCTGGTCACGGGCCTCCAGTTCGCTATCGTCGGCGTGACCGCCGTTCTGCTCGTCATCCTGACGTACTACGCCGGCAAAGCGATCTCCTCCGCCGAGAACGAGATGGACGTCGACCACGAGTGAGACGGCCGTAGGCCGCGGTCGAGGCGTCGACTCCTCCCGACCGCGCGGACCGCCATCGAACGACGGGCCTCTCTCGCGCTCGAACGATCGCCGCTCGCCACTCCCCCCGCTCCGCGAACCTGTCCTTCCCAGTCGAACACAGCGCCCGATTCTGCCCGCGGCACCCGGACACGCGAACAGGTACTACGGAAGGGTTTCCTAACCATTCATATGGTACCAGTCCCGAGGTCCCTGCATGGTATCAGCGCAGCTCACGCTCACGGTGTTGATGGGGGTTTTCCTCGTCGGCGTCGTAGCGTTTCTCTCACGGGTCGAAGACTGGCGCTCGTATACACCGCTGGTGAGCGGTGGTGGCGGCGGGTACGGTGACGCCGGTGCCGTCGTCCACCGCGAGAAGCCGGCGGGCATCACTCGCTGGCTGACGACGGTCGACCACAAGGACATCGGCATCCTCTACGGCACGTACGCCGTCATCGCCTTCGCCGTCGGTGGCCTGATGGCCTTCGGTATCCGGGTGCAGCTCATCGCGCCGACCGGCGCGGTCTTCGAAAACGGCTTCTACAACGCCATCCTGACCAGCCACGGGATTACGATGCTGTTCCTGTTCGGGACGCCCATCATCGCGGCGTTCGCGAACTACTTCGTCCCGCTGTTGATCGGGGCCGACGACATGGCGTTCCCGCGGATCAACGCTATCGCCTTCTGGCTGCTCCCGCCCGGTGCGCTGCTCATCTGGGCCGGCTTCTTCCTGCCGGACATGACGGGCGCACAGACCGCCTGGACGATGTACACGCCGCTGTCGGCCGAACAGGCCAACCCCGGCGTCGACCTGATGCTGCTCGGTCTACACCTCACCGGGGTCTCGGCGACGATGGGGGCGATCAACTTCATCGCGACCATCTTCACCGAGCGCGACGACGACGTCAGCTGGGCGAACCTCGACATCTTCTCGTGGACCATCCTCACCCAGTCGGCGCTCATCCTCTTCGCGTTCCCGCTGCTGGGCAGCGCCCTCATCATGCTCCTGCTCGACCGCAACCTCGCGACGACGTTCTTCACCGTCGACGGCGGGAGCCCCATCCTCTGGCAACACCTGTTCTGGTTCTTCGGCCACCCAGAGGTGTACATCCTCGTGCTCCCGCCGATGGGGATCGTCAGCTACGTCATCCCCAAGTTCTCCGGCCGCAAGCTGTTCGGGTTCAAGTTCGTCGTCTACTCGACGCTGGCCATCGGCGTCCTGAGCTTCGGCGTCTGGGCCCACCACATGTTCACGACGGGCATCGACCCGCGGCTGCGCGCCTCGTTCATGGCCGTCTCGCTCGCAATCGCGATACCCTCCGCGGTCAAGACGTTCAACTGGATCACGACGATGTGGAACGGCCGCATTCGGCTGACCACGCCGATGCTGTTCTGCATCGGCTTCGTCGCGAACTTCATCATCGGCGGCGTGACCGGCGTCTTCCTCGCCAGCGTCCCCGTCGACCAGATCCTCCACGACACCTACTACGTGGTCGGTCACTTCCACTACGTCGTGATGGGCGCCATCGCGTTCGCCGGATTCGCCGGTATCTACTACTGGTTCCCCATCTTCACCGGTCGGATGTACCAGCGCACGCTCGGCAAGGCCCACTTCTGGCTGTCGATGATCGGGACCAACATCACCTTCTTCGCGATGCTGTTCCTGGGCTACCTCGGCATGCCCCGCCGGTACGCGACCTACGACTTCAACAGCGCCATCGCACCGCTGAACATGGTGACGCTGATGCACCAGGCGGCTTCCGTCGGTGCCGTCATCCTGCTGATCGGCCAGATCATCTTCGTCTGGAACCTGCTCTCCTCCTGGCTGGAAGGCCCCCAGCTCGAGGACCCCGACCCGTGGGACCTCAAGGAGACCGACCAGCACGGCCGCGAGTTCGAGTGGCACGAGCGCCGCATCACGACCGCGCTGGCGGACGGCGGTGAGGAAGAGAAGGCCGTCACGGACGGCGGTGTCGAGAGTGACGCGGACGATGCCGCTTCGGAGCCCCGTCCCGACGGTGGCGAAGTCGTCGACGAGGACGGCGCCGGCGACACCGAGAACTGAGCGCGACCGCGACCGAACGACGTTTTTCCGGAAGATTCGAACGCCACCGAGCTATTCCCCGGTGAGACCCGGCTACGCGACCTCCCAGAGGTGACCGTCGGAGTCTGCGAAATACTCGGAGCACCCGCCCCAGGAAGTCTCCCGTGCCGGCTCGACGATCCGACCGCCCGCGGCCGCCGCCTCCGCGAGGCCCGTGTCGACCTCGTCCTCGCTCGGGACGGTGTGGGTGAGCGTGACGCCGGAGAATCCGGACCCGTCGGCCGGCACGGTCGCGTCTTCCGCGAGGAGGTCCCGCGGGTCCAGCGAGAGTCACGCGCCGTCGAGTTCGAAGAAAGCCACGTCGCTATCGGGCTCCCGGTCCTGTATCGGGAAGCCGAGTCCGTCCCGATAGAACCGGACGGGGTCGTAGAGGGCTCCGACGCCGAGAGTCGCGAGTGAGCGCTCGGGATCCATCACCCCGGATACGGCCCGCCCGGCGAAACGTACGCGTTCGATACCGACCGCGGTCGCCGCTGTCCCGGACCCGCCCCGGAGGACGCTATCGTGGGGCCGCCGCTGGCGAGCCGGTGAACGGGGTGATCTGGGGGTGTCTCACCCGCCCAGCACGAGGACGAAGGTGGAAGCGCCCATCAGCAGCGCGATGCCCGTGAGGACGAACAGCAGGAGTTCTTTCTCCGAGAACCCGGAGTCGTCGTCGAAGTCGCTCATGCTAGAGGATACGGCTGCGATGTGAAAAGGCTAACCACCCGCAGGTCTAACGGCCGGTCGTGACAGCCAACACCGATCGACTGGCGCTCGGCGGGCGGGTCGCGGGCTCGCGCGTCGTCCTGGCGGTGTACCTGGCCGTGCTCGGCGTCGCAGGCGCGATGGGCGCCCTGCTGGGGTACGTCAACCCCGAGGGCATGAACCCGTCCCTGTTCTTCGTCGTCGATTTACCGGCGTCGCCGCTCGGGATGGCGACGTTCGGAGTGGTCACCGTCGGCGTCGGCCTGGGCGTGCTCCTGCTCGCGGTCCGGTACGTCTCGCGCTACGACGAGAGCCGGATCGAATAGGTCGACGCGGGCCGGGGCCGCACGCCGACCGGACGCCGGTTCGGGCGGGCGGTCGAGCGCGCGCGAGTGGCGCGGTGCGTGACCCGAACGAGCGGACGGGGCCGAGAGCGACGCGTCCCGAACACGGCAGGCGTCGATACGGGTGTCGACGGCGGGTCGACCTGCGGTTTGCGTCGAATCGTTAACGGTTTCGGGCGCCTGAGCGGCCACGCGCGGGACGATACAGAAATCTTCAAAGGGCGTCCGGTAGGAGGTTCGAGACAACGATGGCATTGCTCGAGTCAATCGCGTTTGCGCTGTTCGCCATAGTTACACTGGGGAGCAGCCTCGGCGTCGTGTTAGCGCGCGACGTCTGGCACTCGGCGCTGATGCTCGGCGTGGCGCTGCTTTCGGTGGCAGTGTACTACGTCATGCTCCGTGCCGAGTTCATCGCCGCGATGCAGATACTGGTGTACGTCGGTGGGGTCCTCATCCTCATCACGTTCGCCATCATGCTCACGGAGAAAGACACCCAGTCCGACGAGGTGGCGACATGACCTCCCGTCCGCGGCTGGCGACCGACGTGAACTACGTCAACGGGCTGGCCGCGCTGGCCCTGCTGGCCGTCATGGCCTACGTGTTCTTCATGGCGGAGCTGGGCCAGCCCGCCGGCTTCCCCGACGGCAGCATCGTCGCGAGTATCGGCTACGCGATGTTCAACATGGTCGACCAGGCCGCGATCGAGGCCGAGAGCTTCCTGGTCGCCTTCATCATCATCGCGCTGGTTCTCGACGCGGCGCTGGACGGCGCCGTCACGCTCGCACGACGCGAGGACGACGAGAGCGTCGTCACCGCGCTGACCGACGGCGGCCGCCGGCTCGCGGGCCGCGGGGACGACGACCGGACCGACGGGGCGAACGGCTCCGAGGGAGGTGAGGACTGATGGCGATCGCGACCCAGTACTACCTGCTGCTGTCGGCGGCGGTGTTCTGCATCGGCGTCTACGGGGTTCTGACGCGCAGTAACGCCCTGATATTCCTGATGTCCGTCGAGCTGATGCTCAACGCGGCGAACATCAACCTCGTCGCGTTCTCGTTCCACTACGGGAACCTCACGGGGCAGGTGTTCTCGCTGTTCGTCATGGCGCTGGCCGCCGCGGAAGTGGCGGTCGGTATCGGCATCATCCTCGTCCTGTATCGCAACTTCGAGGGTGTGGACGTGACCAAAGCGGCTACGATGAGGTGGTAAGATGGCAGGTGCATTCGACTTCGTTCCCGCGATCGCAGCGCTCCCGTTCCTGGCGTTCGTCGTCTCGTTGTTCGCCGGGCAGTACATGCCGAAGCGCGGCGCCGAGGCCGGCATCATCGCGACCGCCGGCTCGCTCGTCCTCTCGATCTGGACGGCGCTGACCGTCGCCGGGGTCACCGGCCCCGCGACCTACTACAACGAGAACCTCTACACGTGGGTCGCCGGCGTCGCCGACGGCGCGCTCACGCTCCGGTTCGGTATCCTGGTCGACCCGTTGACGGCGCTCATGCTCGTCATCGTCTCGCTCATCGCTCTGTTGGTCCACGTCTTCTCGCTGGGCTACATGAACGACGAGGGCGAGACCGGTCTGCCCCGCTACTACGCCGGACTGGGCCTGTTCACGGCGAGCATGCTCGCCTTCGTCTTCTCGAACAACATCCTGATGGCGTTCATGTTCTTCGAGCTGGTCGGGCTCTGTTCGTACCTCCTGATCGGCTTCTGGTTCCGCGAGGACGGCCCGCCGTCGGCCGCGAAGAAGGCGTTCCTGGTCACCCGCTTCGGTGACTACTTCTTCCTCATCGGCGTGGTCGGCATCCTCGCCACCTTCGGAACCGGTCTGTTCGCGCCCGTCGAGACCGCCTCGGGCACGATGGCGAGCTTCCCGCAGGTCGCCGAGATGGCGCTCAACGGCGAGGCGGACGTCTTCACCGCCGGCTACGGCGCGGGGACCTGGATGACGATCCTCGGGCTGCTCGTGCTCGGCGGCGTCGTCGGCAAGTCCGCCCAGTTCCCGCTGCACACCTGGCTGCCCGACGCGATGGAGGGCCCGACGCCGGTCTCGGCGCTCATCCACGCGGCGACGATGGTCGCGGCCGGCGTCTACCTCGTCGCGCGCATGTACGGCTTCTACCTGCTCTCCCCGACGGCGCTGGCGGTCATCGCGCTGATCGGTGGCTTCACCGCCCTGTTCGCGGCGACGATGGGCGTCGTCAAACAGGAGCTCAAGCAGGTGCTCGCGTACTCGACTATCAGCCAGTACGGCTACATGATGCTCGCGCTGGGCTCCGGTGGCTACGTCGCCGCGGTCTTCCACCTGACGACCCACGCGATCTTCAAGGCGCTCCTGTTCCTCGGCGCCGGGTCGGTCATCATCGCGATGCACCACAACGAGAACATGTGGGACATGGGCGGGCTCAAAGAGAAGATGCCCGTCACCTACTGGACGTTCCTCTCGGGCTCGCTCGCGCTCGCGGGCATCGTCCCGTTCGCGGGCTTCTGGTCCAAGGACGAGGTGCTCTACGAGGCGCTCATCCACGGCTTCGGCAGCGAGGGGATGCTCGGACCGATGTATCTGCTCGCGTACGCGATGGGGCTGCTGGCCGTGTTCTTCACGGGCTTCTACACGTTCCGGATGGTCTACCTGACCTTCCACGGCGACGCGCGTTCGGACACGGCGCGTGACCCCGAACCCGTGCGCTGGAACGTCAAGGCGCCGCTGGCCGTGCTCGGTATCGGCGCGGCGACGGTCGGGTTCCTCAACATGAAGCCGGTCGCGGAGCTGACCGGCGCACCGATCGACTTCCTCCACAAGTGGGTCCACGGGCCCGACGAGGGCGGCTGGCCGGCGGCGCTGTCGACCGACCTGGTCACCTACGAGGAACTGATGCACGACTTCGCCAACATCAGTTCGGCCTATCCGCTGGGGGAGACGCCGACGCTGCTCGCCTCGGCGGCTATCTCCCTCGGGTTGGCGATCGCGGGCGTCCTGTTCGCCCGGAGCCTCTACGGCGTCGACCAGCCGGTCGAGCACACGGACAAGTTGGGAGGTGCGAAGACGCTGCTCATGCACAACTACTATCAGGACGAGTATCAGGTGTGGCTGGCACAGGGCGTGACGGTCCCGATCTCGCGGGCCGCGGACAAGTTCGACCAGGGCGTCGTCGACGGCGTCGTCAACGGCGTCAGTAGCGTGAGCCTCTTCACCGGCTCGCGCTTCCGCCGCATCCAGTCGGGCGTCGTCTCGAACTACGCGGCGCTGATGACCCTCTCGCTCGCGCTGTTGCTGGTCGTCTTCGTCGTGCTCGGAGGTGGTGCCTGATGCCGATCGCCGGGCCCGTCGAAGCCCTGCTGGGCGCCACGCTGCTGGGCGCACTGCTGGTCTTCCTCGCCCCCGACGAGTGGGCGGGCAAGCTCGCCGCCGCGGTGAGCCTCGTCCCCGTCGGGATCTCGCTGTGGATGTACACGGCCTTCGACGGCGTCGGCAACGCGCTGCTAGCCGACGGCGACATCGCCTTCGAGTCGACGATCGGCTGGCTGAGTCTCGGTCGCTACGACCTGGCCTGGCACGTCGGTCTCGACGGTATCAGCCTGCCGCTGCTCGTGCTCGCGACCGTGCTGACGACGCTGGCGCTGGTCAGCTCGTGGACGCCGATCGACGAGCGCCAGTCGCAGTTCTACGGGCTGATGCTCCTGATGGAGGCCAGTCTCATCGGCGTGTTCACCGCGCTGGACTTCCTGCTGTGGCTGGTGTTCTGGGAGGCCGTGCTCGTCCCGATGTACTTCCTCATCGGCGTCTGGGGCGGCCCGCGCCGGAAGTACGCCGCCATCAAGTTCTTCGTCTACACGAACGTGGCGACGCTGGTCATGTTCGTCGGCTTCATGGCGCTCGTGTTCGGGCTGGGCGACTCGGTCTCGACGTTCGACCTGCCGGCCATCGCGCAGGCGCTGGCCGCCGACGGCAACCTCGGGAGCATCGCGGGCATCGCGCCCGATACGCTCCGCGTGGTCGCGTTCGCGCTGATGTTCGCCGGCTTCGCGGTGAAGGTGCCCGTCTTCCCGGTCCACACGTGGCTGCCCGACGCCCACGTCGAGGCCCCGACGCCCGTCTCCGTGATGCTGGCGGGCGTCCTCCTGAAGATGGGGACCTACGCCCTGCTGCGGTTCAACTTCACGATGCTCCAGGACGTCGCACAGGAGTACGCGGCGATCATCGTCGCCTTCGGCGTCCTCAGCATCATCTACGGGGCGATGCTCGCGCTTGCACAGCAGGATCTCAAGCGCATCGTCGCCTACTCCTCCATCTCGTCGATGGGCTACGTCATCCTGGGGCTGGTCGCGTTCACCCCGCACGGCTTCGGCGGCGCGACCTTCCAGATGGTCGCCCACGGCCTCATCTCGGGGCTGATGTTCATGACGGTCGGCGTCATCTACAACGAGACCCACACGCGGATGGTCGGCGACATCTCCGGGATCGCCGACCGGATGCCCTGGACCGTCGGCATCCTCGTCGCCGCCGCGTTCGGCTACATGGGCCTGCCGCTGATGGCCGGTTTCGCCGCGGAATACCTCATCTTCCAGGGCGCGTTCGCCTCGCCGTACATCCCCGCCGCACCGCTGGTGACCGCCGCCGGGATGTTCGGCATCGTCATCGTCGCCGGCTACCTGCTGTGGGCGATGCAGCGGACGCTGTTCGGCGAGTACAGCCTCGCCACGGACTACGACGTCTCGCGTGCGCCCGTCCACGACGTGGCGCCGCTGGTCGTGCTGCTGGCACTGGTCATCGCCCTGGGTGTCGACCCGGGCCTGGTGTATCAGATGATCCAGGACGCGGTCAACCCGCTGCTCCCGCCGGGGGCGGCGACCCTCGCGGCGCCTACTGGGGCCGTGCAGGGCGCTGTTGAGGCGCTGTCAAACGGAGGTGTCGCGCCGTGGTAGTCGACATCGCGGGCTTCCAGGTAGCCGACTGGGTCACGCTGGCGCCGGCGATCGCCCTCGGCGTGACGGCCATGCTGCTGTTCGTCGTGGACAGCATCGAGCCCCAGCCGGGGACGAGTTCCAACGCGGTCCTCGCGGCCGTCTCGACGGTCGGCGCGCTCGCGGCGTTCCTCGTCGCCGGCTACTTCCTCGTGGCCGGCGTCGGGCAACCGCGCGGCACGGGCGCCGTCGACCTGTACGGCGGCGCGCTGGTCGTCGACGGGATGAGCCTGTTCTTCGTCGTCATCGTCGGCAGCGTGACCGCGCTGGTGACGCTGGCGAGCTACGACTACCTCGAAGGCCAGGAGTATCAGGCCGAGTACTACGGGCTGGTCGTCATGGCCGCGACGGGTATGTCGCTGATGGCCTCGGCCAACAGCCTCGCGACCGTGTTCGTCAGCCTCGAACTCGCGAGCCTCCCGTCGTTCGCGCTGGTCGCGTTCCTCAAGAACAACCGCGGCAGCGTCGAGGGCGGACTGAAGTACTTCCTCGTCGGCGCGCTGTCGTCGTCGGTGCTCGCCTACGGGATCAGCCTCGTCTACGCGGCGACGGGCAGCCTCCAGCTGGAGGCCGTCGCCGAAGCGCTGGCTACCGGCTCCGCGATCCCCGCCGGCGTCCTCGGCGTCGGTGTCATCATGATGCTGCTCGGGTTCGCCTACAAGACCGCGAGCGTCCCGTTCCACTTCTGGGCGCCCGAAGCGTACGAGGGCGCGCCCGCGCCCGTCTCGGCGTTCCTCTCGTCGGCCTCGAAGGCCGCCGGGTTCGTCGTCGCCTTCCGCGTGTTCCTCACCGCCTTCCCCGAGGTCGGCGGCCTGACCGGAGCGGCCCCGATGGTCGACTGGGTCACCGCGGTCACCGTCCTCGCGGTCGTCACGATGACGGTCGGTAACTTCGCCGCCGCGACCCAGGAGAAGGTCAAGCGGATGCTCGCGTACTCCTCGGTCGGCCACGCCGGCTACGTCCTCATCGGGCTGGCCGCGCTGTCGGGCCCCGACCAGGGACTCGTCCTCGGTGCGAGCATGATGCACCTGCTCGTCTACGGGTTCATGAACACCGGCGCGTTCCTGTTCCTCGCGCTCACCGAGTACTGGGGCGTCGGCCGCACCTTCCAGGACTTCAACGGCCTCTCGAAGCAGGCGCCGCTGGCCTGCGCCGCGATGACGATCTTCCTGTTCAGTCTCGCGGGGCTGCCGGTCGGCGGTGGCTTCATCTCGAAGCTCTACCTGCTGCTCGGGACGGTCAACGCCGGCGCGTGGCTGTTGGCCGCCTCGCTCATCGTCAACAGCGCCCTGTCGCTGTTCTACTACAGCCGGGTCGTCAAGGCGATGTGGATCGAGGACCCCGAGGGCGACTTCGACCTCGGCGGCTACCCGAGTTCGCTCTACGCCGCCGTCGTCATCGCCGCGTTCGTCACGTTCGCATTGTTGCCCGCCTTCGGCCTCCTCTCGCCGAGCGCCTTCGACGCCGCGAGCGTTCTGTTCGGCTGACCGCTCGTCGATTCCGCGACCCCGCTTTTCCGCCCCGTTCCGACGCTCGACACCGAGGAGTTATCCGACAGCGAACTGAACGGTTCCGACGATGACCGGATCGGTACGCTACGAGGTGTCGACGGATGAGTGAGGCGACGAACCACCGGATGCGCAGCAGGCGGAGCCTGGCCGCGCTGTCGTATCTCGTGATGCCGGTGAGCGGGCTCGTGATCCGGTACGTCACCGACTCCGCCGAGCGCGACGCGTTTCACACGCTCTAGAGCGTCTACCTCGGGACGGCGCTGCTCGTCCTGTTTCCCACGGCGCTGTTCGTCCCGTTCCTGTACTTCGACGTCGTGTCGGTCGTCTGGGTCGTCGCGATGCTGACGGCGTACAACGGGATGGCCTTCGAGTTTCCGGTCGTCGGACCGATGGCTCGTGAGCGGCTCTAACGGGGCAGCGGCGGGTTCGGAAACGACGGCGGCAAAACGGGAGTAGCGGCCGGTTTTACGCCGATTCGACGGCGTCGAGGACGGCGTCGTAGTCGGGTTCGTCGGCGGGCTCGTCGGCGACCCAGTCGAAGACGACGGTGCCCTCCTCGTCGACGACGAAGACGGCGCGGTTGGCGTTGCCGTAGAGGCCCAGGTCGGGGATGTCCATCTCCAGGCCGTACTCGCGGATGGTGTCGCCGTCCATGTCGCTGATCAGGTCGAACTCGATGCCGTGTTCCTCGCGGAAGGCGCCCTGGGCGAACGGCGAGTCGGCGCTGACGCCGAAGAGCTTCGCGCCGGCGCCGCGGAAGTCGTCGAGGCGCTCCTGGAACGCCACCATCTCGTTGGTACACGGGGGCGTGAACGCGCCGGGGAAGAAGGCGAGGACGATCGGACCGTCGCCGACGTGGTCGGCGAGGTCGAAGTCTTCGTGGTCGCTCGTGCCGAGCGTCGCTGTGAACGTGGGTGCGGATTCGCCAGTGGATACCATCGGTCCATCGTTGGGACGCCCGGCAGATAAATCACGTACCGAACGGGTTTGCGGTGGCCCGGTGCTGGCGGTCGTGACGGTCGGGGTGACCCCGCCGGCGCTATCGCTCGATCAGTTCCATCTCCATGGTCTGGCGGGGGTGCATCGTCAGCGACGGCATGAGTTCCAGCGGGGTCTCGCCCTGGAAGTCGAGTTCGTACTCGGAGACGACGGTGGCGACGATGAGCTTGGCCTCGAGCAGCGAGAGGTGCTTGCCGATGCAGTGGCGCGGCCCGCCGCCGAACGGGAAGAAGGCGAAGCGCGGTCGGTCCTCGCGGCGTTCGGGGCTGAACCGCTCGGGGTCGAACGTCTCGGGGTCGTCCCAGTAGCGGGCCGAGCGGTGGACGCCCCACTGTGGGAGCATGAGCGTCGACCCCGCGTCGACGCGGTAGCCGCCGAGCTCCACGGGCTCGGTTGGCTCGCGGAAGATGGTGAACACGGGCGGGTACAGCCGCATCGCCTCGTTGATCACCCAGTCGAGATACTCGAACTCCCGGACGTGGTCCATGCTCGGGCGGTCGTCGCCGACGACCTCGTCGACCTCGTCCTGCACCCGACGCTCGGCTTCGGGATGTTCCGAGAGCAGGAACCACGTGTAGGTGAGCGTCAACGCGGTGGTGTCGTGGCCCGCCAGCAGCATCGTCATCATCTCGTCGCGGAGCATCTCCGCGGACTGCTCGCCCCGACCCTGGGCGCGGAGGAGGACCGACAGGAAGTCCATCGGCGGGTCGTCGCCCTCGGTCGGGGCGTCGAGCACCGTCGTGACTCCCTCGACACCCGCGCGGCCACGTCGGGCCGCGACGATGTCGTCGAGCACCGAATCGAGCTCGGCGACGGCCGACTCGAACTCCTCGTCGCCGGGCATCGGCACCCACTCGGGCATCGCGAAGCGCAGCGGATCCGGTTCGAAGCGCCGCCCGAGCGGATCGAGCTGGTTCTGTACGGTGTCGACCCGCGACTCCGAGAGTTCGACGCCCATCATCAGGTCGAGGATGACGTGCAGCGTGACTCGCGCCATCTCCATCTCGGCGTCGACGGTGTCGCCGGGCTCCCAGCCGTCGACCATCGACTCGGCGTGACCGGTGACCCGGTCGGCCATCCCCATCAATCGGGACATCCGGAACGCCGGATTGGCGAGTTCGCGCTGTCGTTCCCAGGTCTCGCCCTCGCTCAGCAGCAGGCCGTCGCCGAGCAGGTCGCCCAGCGCGTCGTTCTGGAAGTCGGGCTTGCGGTAGGAATCGGCCTCGGAGACGAGGATCCGCTCGATATCGGTGGGGTCGGTGACCATGTAGGTCTCCATCGGCCCCATGTCGAAGTTGACCACGTCGTCGTAGGTCTCTTCGAGCGCCGAGATGAACGAGAAGGGGTCCTTGGCGTACCGCCGGCTGCTCCCGAACAGCGGCTCGCCCTTGGGGCCAGGTGGCGTCCGTGACATATTCGAGGTTACGGTCGGATCGGCATCAATCTCTCGACGGCACGAGGACCGTGCCGGTCCCGCAGCGGAGGCGAGCCCCCCATCGGACGATCTCGGAACGCCCCGCCGGGGCGAGGGCGCTTATCAGGCCGGCGGTCGAACGCCGACCATGGCCGACTACGAGATAGCCGAGTTCCTCGAATCGTACGCCACCGCGCTGGGCCCCGAACCCGACGCGATACTCGACGAGATGGGCGAACAGGCCCGCGACGAGGGGTTCCCCTACGTCGGGCCGGCCGTCGGCGGGTGGCTGGCGATGCTGGCCCGCTTCGCCGACGCCGAGCGCGTCTTCGAGTTCGGGTCCGGTTTCGGCTACTCGGCGTACTGGTTCGCCCGCGAACTCCCCGAAGACGGCGAGGTCGTGCTCACCGAGATCGACGCGGGCGAACTCGAGCAGGCCCGCGAGTACGTGGACCGGGGCGGGCTCGCCGACCGAGCTTCGTTCGAACACGGCGACGCCATCGAGACGATCGATGCGTACGAGGGACCGTTCGACGTGGTACTGATCGACTGCCAGAAGGAGCGCTACGCCGAGGCGTTCGAAGCCGTCCGCGAAAAGGTCGCGCCGGGCGGGATCGTCGCCGCCGACAACGTCGTCGCCGGTGGCTCCATCGACGCCGGTGACCTGCGTGCGTACTGCGAGGACGGCGGCGGCGAAGGTGGCGCGGACCGCTCGGGCATGAACGGGATGACCGAGGGCATCGCCGACTACCTCGACGCGGTCGAAGCCGACGACGCATTCGAGACGACGCTCTTGCCGCTGGGCGAGGGCGTGGCGGTCAGTCAGCGCGAGCGGTAGTCGGTTCAGCGGGCCGCCCGTCGGGCCGGCCGGCCGCAGTTCGTCCGACGCCGAGTCTCGCTGACGAAAATCGAGGGGGACCGCTTATGTGGGTCGGGTCGAAACGCCTGCCCACCTCGCAGGGTCGCCAATGAGTCTGAAGATAGATATCCGGAAACTCGGGTTGTTCAACAAGATGGCCAAGGAGGGCGGGAACACGGTTGCGGACCACCTCAGCCAGATGACGGGCATGGAGACGGAGATGGAGATCACCAAGATCAACTTCATCGATATCCCGGACATCAAGACCCACGTCGGTCACGCCGAGCAGATCGGCATCAGCATCGAGATGGTCGAGCCGCCCCACGGTCACATCCTCTTTCTGCTCGAAGCCGGGAGCGCGAAGGAGCTCTCCCACGGGATGATCGGCGACATGGGCGAGACGGACCCGAACGCGAGCGGGTTCACCGACATGGAGCGGTCGGCGATCCAGGAGATCGGCAACATCATGACCAGCGGCTTCATCGACGGCTGGGCGAACGTCCTCGACACCACCATCGACATCGGCCCGCCGTCGTTCATCTTCGGTCCTGGCAGCGGGATGGTCGACGACCTCGTCGGCGACCGCGATTCGGACATGGCACTGATGTTCGACTCGCACGTCCAGGCGCCCGACTCCAACGTCGACGTGAAGGTCTACACCTTCCCCGAACTCGACGAACTCGTCGAGCTGATGCAGCAGATAGAGGTCTGAGGGGGTCCCTCGACCCGGCCTGTCGTCCAGTTCACGCCGAGCCACTTCCCGACAACGCCCGGGTCCGGGGCACCTACACAGGTCGTCGACCGACGCCGTTAATCCCGGGTCGTTCGTACGTGCGACTCGATGGTGACCGCGCTCGTCGACGACGTACTGCTCGTCGCGGTCGGCGTCGCCGGTCTGTGGGTCGGTGCGGACCAGTTCGTCGCGGGCGCGAGTCGGCTGGCCCGCCGACTCGGCGTCTCCGGGCTCGTCATCGGTCTCACCGTCGTCTCGTTTGGCACCTCGGCGCCGGAGTTCGCCGTCACGGTCGACGCGGCGCTGACCGGTCAGGCCGACATCTCCGTCGGTAACGTCGTCGGTTCGAACGTCGTCAACCTCGGGTTCGTCCTCGGGGGGACGGCGCTGGTCCGGCGGTTGCCCGTCGACGCCGACTTGGTGCGCCGCGACGGCGCTCTGATGGTCGGAACCGTGCTGGTCCTGCTGGTGATGCTGCGGGACCTGACCGTCTCGCGGGTCGAAGGCGCGTTGCTGGTCCTCGCGCTCGGGGGGTACCTGGTCCACCTCGCACGAGCGGACGGCGAGGGGCTCGGTCCGGAGTCCGACCCAGAACAGTTCCGCCCGTCGGACGCGCCACGCCTCCTCGGCGGGTTGGCGGTTGTGGTGGTCAGCGCGCACGTCCTCGTGACCGGCGCGGCGAGCGTCGCGGCCGACCTCGGGATCTCCGAGTGGGCGATCGGTACGACGGTCGTCGCGCTGGGCACGTCGACGCCGGAGCTGGTCACTTCGCTGGCGGCCGCCTACCGCGGTCGCGCGAACCTGGCGGCCGGCAACGTCGTCGGCAGCTGTATCTTCAACGCACTGGGTGTGCTCGGGGTGGCGAGCGTCCTCGACCCGCTCTCGGTCGCCCCGGCGGCGTTCACCGGGACGCTGTGGCTACTCGGCGTCTCGGTCGTCACGACCGTCCTGCTGTGGTCGGGGCGGGCACTCTCCCGGCCGGAAGGCGCCGTGCTGGTCGCGCTGAACGCCCTCGACTGGGTCGTCGCTTTCCTCGGTCGATGACGCTCCCGACCGCGCCCCGAAACTGGTGAACGATAAACTCGCCGTCGGTTTGTCAGCGTGCCAGCGTTTATTTGGTGCTCCCGGTCCTTGAGAGGGTATGGAACTACTGGACGAGCGGCCGGTCCCCGAGGAGGCACACGACGTGAAGCGACAGGCTCGGGAGTTCGCGGCCGAGCACATCGCACCGAACGCCCAGGCGTACTTCGAATCGGGCGAGTACCCGCGGGAGGTGCTGGAGGCGGGGATGGACGCCGAGCTGGTCGCCCAGGATATCGGCGAGGAGTACGGCGGGAAGGGCTTCTCGCTGGAGCAGGTACTGGCGATCGCCGAGGAGTTCTACCGCGCGGACGCCGGCATCGCGCTGACGCTCCAGCTGGCGAGTTTCGGTGCCGAGATCCTCGAAGAGCACGGCGACGACGAGTTGCAGGAGCGATTCCTTCGACCCGTCGCCGAGAACGAGGAGATCACGGGCCTCGCGGTCTCGGAGCCCGACACCGGCAGCGACCTGGCGGGGATGTCGACGACCGCCGAGAAGGACGGCGACGAGTACGTCCTGAACGGCGAGAAGTACTGGATCGGCAACGGCGTCGAGGCCGACTGGGTGACCGTCTACGCGAAGACGGGCGACGACGAGAACAACAGGTACGGCAACTACTCGCTGTTCGTCGTGCCGACCGACACCGAGGGGTACAACGCCGAGCACATCCCCGAGAAGATGGCCTTCCGGGCGTCGAAACAGGCACATCTCACGCTCGAGGACTGCCGGGTGCCCGAGGAGCACCTGATCGGGGCCGAAGGCGCGGGCTTCTACATGCTGGCCGACTTCTTCAATCACGGTCGGGTCATCGTCGGCGGCCACGGCATCGGGATGGCGGCGGCGGCCATCGAGGAGGCGTGGGACTTCGTCCACGACCGGGAGGCCTTCGGCCGCTCGGTCGACGAGTTCCAGGCCGTCCAGCACAAGCTCGCGGACATGCGAACCGAGTTCGAGGCCGCCCGCGCGCTGACCTGGCGGGCCGCCGACCAGGTCGCCGGGAGCGACGACGCCGGCTTCTGGGCGGCGATGGCGAAGCTCAAGGCGACCGAGACGGCCAACGACTGCGCGCAGAAGGCGATGCAGCTCCACGGTGGCCGGTCGGTGCTCACCGAACGTCGGGTTGCACGGGTCTACCGCGACGTGCGCGTGCCCGTCATCTACGAGGGGGCCAACGACATCCAGCGCAACCTCGTGTACAACCAGGCGCCGAAGTAGCCGGCCCGCTCCCGTTCAGGCCGCCGGGACGCCGACCGACACCGTGGCGCCGTCCTCGTCGTTCTCGACGGACAGGTCGCCACCGTAGCGCTCGGCGACGGTCTTGACGACCCACAGGCCGAGCCCGCTCCCGTGTTCGAGCTGACTGATCTCCCGTTGCTCGGTGAGCACCGCGACCTCGTCGGCGGGGACGCCGGGGCCGCGGTCGGTTACGTGGATCCTGGCGATTTCACCGTCCAGACCGGCGGAGACGCGGACGTACGGGTCGCCGTCGCTGCCGTGCTCGACGGCGTCCTGCTGAGCCTGCGAAGCAGGGCTCGTCGAGCCGTGCTCGACGGCGTCGTCGGCCCCTGGCCGACTGCTCGTGGAGCCGTGCTCCACGGCGTTCTCGACGAGGTGGTCGAGCGTGACCTGCAACTGCTCGTCGCCGCGGACAGCGAGGCCGTCGGGGACGTCGATCGCGAATTCGCCGTTCGGGTAGCGGTCGCGGTACGGGGCGAGTACGTCCTCGACCAGGTCGGCGAGGTCGACCGTGCCGGTCGGGCGGTCGCCGTTGAGCGCCGTCTGGATCGCGGCGAGTTCGCCGTCCACGTCGGACAGCTCCGCGGCCGTGGCGCGGATGGTCTCGGCCGCGGCCCGCTGGTCGTCGTCGTCCAGTTCCTCGGCGAGCGCGGCGGCGTGGCCGGTGAGGATCTGGGTGCGGTTGCGGAGGTTGTGCCGGGTGAGTCGGTTGACGACCGCGAGCGTGCGGCGCTGGCGAGCCAGCTCCTCCGCGCGGATGCGGCGCACGTCGTTGTACCCGATGAGCAGGTGTGCGACCGAACTCACCCCGAGCACGTCGACGACGACGTAGGCCGGGATCGAGACGCCGGGCGCCAGTCGAGCGAGCGCGAGGATCACGGCCAACAGCGCGACCCCGAGGAGGTTCCACCCGGCGATGCGCGCCGTGTGGACGGTGGCCACGTCGCTCCGATAGAGATAGCTCGCCCCGGCGACGATCGCGGTGCCCAGCACCGCCCCGAGCGCCACGAGCGCGAGCGCGACGCCGTCGCCCTCCGCCCCGGCGACGTTCGACACTGCCCCGACGACCAGTGCAACACCGGTCAGCGCGACGCTCCCGACCGCGAGCGTTCGTCGAATCATACTCGCCCGTTGGTCGATCCGTACAAAAACCTGGCCGCCCGAGAATCGCCGCTGAAAGCGCCGCAGAAGTGACGAAATGTCTATAAATTGTCCCAGTTCGGATATAGAGAACAACCTTCGCTCTAAAGCGACTTTTGTCGAGAGATACGAAAGCGACTCGATGTGCATGCTGTTGACACCCTCTGCCGAGTTCAGGCGCGAGACGGCCCGTACCCAACCTTCACGATTATTCGGCGGTGACGGAGTGAAAACGCTTTAGTCGGGTCCAGTCCTCGTTTCGTTCACGGCACCCGAATCGGGGCCGATCGATGTATACATGACAGACCAGGAACTAATCTGGCGGATCGCGGGTGGTTCCGGCGACGGTATCGACAGCAACAGTCGATACTTCGCCAAGGCCCTCATGCGCTCGGGGCTCGACGTATTCACACACCGACACTACCCGTCCCGGATTCGGGGTGGTCACACGTACGTGGAGGTACGGGCGACCCCGGACGGGGCGGCCTCGCGTGGGGACGGCTACAACTTCCTCCTCGCGCTCGGTGACAGTTTCGCGCGGAACCCCTCGGAAGACGCCTACTACGGCAACGAGGAACTGAAACCCCTCTCGGAGAACCTCGACGACCTCCGCGAGGGCGGCATCATCGTCTACGACTCGGGGCTCATCGACGACGAGCAGGTCGAAGAGATCGACCTGCACGAACGCGCCGAGGAGAACGACTGGCACGTCTACCCGGTCGACCTGCGCGCCATTGCGAAGGAACACGGCCGCGAGATCATGCGCAACAACGCCGGGATCGGCGTCACCGCGGCGTTGCTCGACATGGACACCTCGGAGTACGAGGGGATCATGGACGAGATGTGGAACGACGACATCCTCGAGGCCAACCTCGCCGTCATCCAGGACGGCTTCGAGCAGGCCCAGGAGTTCGACCAGTCCCACGACCTGGAGATGCCCGACCACGGCGAGCCCGACGAACAGCAGGCGCTCGTCTCCGGCAGCGACGCTATCGCCTACGGGGCGCTCGACGCCGGCTGTCGGTTCATCGCCGGCTACCCGATGACGCCGTGGACCGACGTGTTCACGATCATGTCCCAGAACCTGCCGCAGTTCGGCGGGATCTCCGAGCAGGTCGAAGACGAGATCGCCGCCGCGGCGCTGGCGCTGGGCGCCAGTCACGCGGGCGTCAAGTCGATGTCCGGGTCGTCCGGTGGCGGGTTCGCCCTGATGAGCGAACCGCTCGGGCTCGCGGAGATGTCCGAGACGCCGGTCGTACTCGTCGAGGCGATGCGCGCCGGCCCGTCGACCGGGATGCCGACCAAGCCCGAGCAGGCCGACCTCGAACACGTCCTCTACACGAGCCAGGGTGACTCCGCCCGAGTCGTCCTCGCGCCGGGCGACCAGCAGGAGTGTTACGAGCAGATCCGGACCGCCTTCGAGCTGGCCTACGACTACCAGATCCCGTCGATCCTCATCTACGACCAGAAGCTCCAGGGCGAACTGCGCAACGTCGACGCGAGCTTCTTCGACCGCGAGCCCGATGCGGACCCGGGTTCGGTCGTCACCGAGGAGGATATCGCCGAGGCCGCCGAGCACCACGCGGGCAAGTTCAAGCGCTTCCAGTACGACGCCGACGACGGCAAGGAAGGCGTCAGCCCCCGTTCGGTGCCCGGCCAGAAGGGCGGACGGTTCCTCGCGACCGGCAACGAGCACAACGAAGCCGGCCACATCAGCGAGGACCCGACCAACCGCGTCCTGCAGATGGATCGGCGGCTCGCCAAGCTAGAGTCCATCCGCGAGGAACTCGACGCGAAGGGCAACCAGACCCACCACGGTCCCGAGGAAGCCGAGTACGGGATCATGTGCTGGGGCAGCCACCAGGGGACGGTCTTCGAGGCCGTCGACCGGCTCAACGACGCGGGCCACTCGGTCAAGGCCATCGGCGTCAGCGACATGATGCCCTACCCCGAGGCGGAGGTCAGCGAGTTCCTCGAATCGGTCGAGGAGTGTCTCGTCGTCGAGATGAACGCGACCGCGCAGTTCCGCGGGCTCACCCAGAAGGAACTCGGTCGCTTCGGCCCGAAGCTCTCCAGCCTGCTGAAGTACAACGGGAACCCGTTCGAACCGGCCGAGATCGTCGAGGGCTTCGAGTCCAGCATCGACGGCGAGGAGCTGACCGTGAACAACATGAAGTACGTCCCGGCGGCAGGTGACTAACCAATGAGTGCATTCAGCGCGATCGGCGAACAGGAGGAAGCGGAGGAAGACGAGTTTACACCCGGGATCGAGCCCCAGCCGACGTGGTGTCCGGGCTGTGGCGACTTCGCGGTGAACAACGCCCTCAAGAAGGCGATGGCCAACCTCGGGAAGAATCCCGACGAGGTGCTGCTGTGTACGGGGATCGGCTGTTCGGGCAAGCTGAACAGCTACTTCGAGAGCTACGGCTTCCACACCATCCACGGGCGCTCGCTGCCCGTGGCGCGGGCCGCGAAGCTGGCCAACCCCGGCGTCGAGGTCGTCGCGGCGGGCGGCGACGGCGACGGCTACGGCATCGGCGGGAACCACTTCATGCACACCGCCCGCGAGAACCACGACATGACCTACATCGTGTTCAACAACGAGATCTTCGGCCTCACGAAGGGCCAGACCTCGCCGACGAGCCCGAAGGGTCACAAGTCCAAGACCCAGCCCAGCGGGTCGGCAAAGGACCCGGTCCGGCCGCTCTCGCTGTCGCTGGCGTCGGGCGCGTCGTACGTCGCCCGCACGGCCGCGGTCAACCCCAACCAGGCCGCGGAGATCATCGCCGAGGCAGTCGAACACGACGGGTTCGCCCACGTCGACTTCCTCACGCAGTGTCCGACTTGGAACAAGGACGCTCGCCAGTACGTCCCCTACACGGACGTGCAGGACTCCGACGACTACGACTTCGACGTGACGAACCGCCAGGAGGCCGGCGAGATGATGTACGAGGTCGAGTCGAAGCTCTACGAGGGCGAGGTGCTGACCGGTCGCTTCTACAAGGACGACCGGCCCTCCTACGGCCAGGAGAAGCGCTCGACCGGCGAGATGCCCGAGGAGCCGCTGGCCGAGCGCTACTACGACGAGGACGCCGAGTGGGAACGGTGCGCCGAGCAGCTCATCGAGAAACACACCTGATCGGGACGCCCGTCCAGCTTCGACCGTTCACTCGGTCGCGACGGGCCGTCCCTCGCTTCTGACGTTCCCGGGTCCGTCGAGAACCCTTCGACGACGGGTGTGAGATCATCTCCGTCACGAACCTCCCAAACCGGGTCGGTCGACGCGACCCCGTGGTCGACGAGTTGGCTCCCCATCCCGGGCCGGCCGCGAGGCGCTCGGTGTCGGCGAGCGACTGCGACACCGGGCATCGCGACGACCGCGACCCGATGGAAGCGCCGGACGGCTCCGCTCGCGCCAGCGTGACGACCGACGCTACGGGGTCGAGTTGTCGGCGAAAAACGGTAGTGAATCCAGTTGGCAGCCGGCCTCGTGACGGGCCGCCGCGAAGGGCGCCGACCGCCGCTCTCAGAACGGCGGGCTGTAGTCCTCGTACTCGTCCATCTCGTCCATCTCGTCGGTCTTCGAGGGCATCACGGCGGCCCGTGGCCCACCGGCGCGGACCACTTCCACGTCGTCGAGACCGTCGACGCTCTCGGGGAGGCGCTCCTCGATAGCCTTCATCGTCATCGGTGCGATCCCACAGCCCGAACAGGCGCCGCCGATCGCGACCGTCGCCGATCCGGCCGCCTCGTCGACCTCGCGCACTTCGAAGTTCCCGCCGTGGGCCTGGATCTGCGGCACGTTGTTGCTGAGGTAGTTCCGCGTCTGACGCTCGAGTCCTTCGGCACTCATACCAGCATCTTCGGCCCTATATATCATAAATCTGTGTGTTTCGGGTGGCCTAAAATCATGGCTTTCGGGGCCAGAGAGCGCTTATTTTTGGGCCTGCCGAAACTTTGTACTCGAAATTGGTATTTTTCGCACGGCCTAAAACACGACCGTCGGTTCACGCCGGTCCCGTCGACCGATGGGGACGGGCGAGCGCAAGCGGTTTGTGGATCTCTCGCGATACGGGGTGTAGAAGGATGGACGACGATTCGGCGGCGGCCGACGGTGTCGTGGGGGCGATCGAAGACGGTGCGACAGAGGCGGCGCGGTCCGGGCTGGACGCGCTCGCGGACGCTCCACCGGACGTGCGCAGCGACGCAGTCCGGGAGCTCCGGCAGGTCGCAGACGATCGACCCGCTCGGTTCGATGGACTCGCATCGGCCCTCGCGCCGTTGCTGGCCGACGAGGAGCGCTCGGTTCGGCTGACGACGGCGAAGCTGTTCGTCGCGCTGGCCGACGCCGAGCCGGCGGTCGTCGTCCCAGCGGTCGACCCCCTCGCCGACCGGCTAGCCGACGACGGGGAGTTCTACTACGTCCGCGCCCGCTCGGCAGAGGCGCTCGGGCTGGTCGCCCTCGACAGTCCCGACGAGGTCGGGTCGCCCGAGATCCTCGCCGATCTGCGGATCGGGCTGAAGTTCGAGGAACCGGCGGTCAAAGAGAAACTGGCGAAGGCCATCGAGTGCGTGGCGCTGGGCGACCCCGACCGGCTCAGCCACCAGGTGGGTCGTCTCGCCGAGCACCTCGGCGACGACGGCGAACTCGTTCGGTACCACCTCTGTACGGCGCTGGTCGTAGTCGGTGCCTTCCATCCCGGGAAGCTCGCCGAGGCGGTCGACCCGCTCGGCGACCGACTGGGCGACGCGGATCCCCACGTTCGCGCTCGGGCGGCCGAAGCGCTCGGTCAACTCGCCCGCTCGGACGCCACGGCGTCGCTCCCCCGCTCGGCCCTCGACGACCTCGCGGCCGAAGCGGACGGCGACAGCGAGGACGAAGCGGCGGCCTTCGTCGCCGAGCGGGTAGCGTTCGCCCGCGCAGGCGCCGCGGACGACGCTACCGAGGGAGTCACCGAACCCGGCTCAGTGGGGTCGCTCGATTCGATCCGCGCGTCGACCGAGCGGGCGGTCGAAACGATGACGACACCCGACGCCGACGGCGAGTGCCCACACTGCGGGCTCGAACTCCCCGAACAGGGACCGCCGATGTGCCCGCGCTGTGGCGCACCGCGGTGAATCTTCAGCATTTTTGGCTAGCCTAAAACCCGGAACGATTTTATACTGTTTAGGCTAGCCTAAACCCATGGCAGACGAGGTAAACGACGAGGGCGGACCGACGCGGCGCAAATACCTGACGTACGGCGGCGCCGTCATCGGCGGTGGCCTGTTCGCCGGCTGTGCGGGCGATAGCGGCTCGGACGGCGGTTCGGGTGGCGACGGCGGGGCAACCGACGACGGAACGCCGACCGAGACGCCGACGGCGAGCCCGACAGAGACGCCGACGCCGGAACCGACCGAAACCGAGGCGTCGGGCTCGACCGATTCGCCGACCGAAACGGACACGAGCTACGAGGCGTGTATCGAGCCAGCGGGCTGTCTCACGTTCGAGCGAGTGCCCGAGACGTACGTCGTCTACAACGGCGGCTGGGCGGACATGGCGTTCGCGCTCGGCCAACGCGAGGGGTTCGAGACGGCGGGGAACATGATCCCGGGATTCTTCTTCGAGCCGTTCGGTCTCGACGTCCCCGCGCAGGACTCGCTCACGTCGATGTGGGCCGAAGGCGGATGGGACAAGGAGACGTTCTACGAACTCGACCCCGACGTGTTCCTGATGGACCCGAACTACCTGCACGGAACGGGCTGGGACGACTCCTGGAAGCAAGCCGACACCGAAGAGATCCAGGAGAACGTCGCGCCCTTCTTCGGGAACAACTGCCGGCGGCGACGGGAGTTCCACGACTACGAGCTCTACACGCTGTACGAGGCCTTCGACCGCCTGGCGGACCTCTTCCAGGAGCGCGACCGATACGAGGCGTTCGCACAGCTCCACGAGGAGGTTCAGGAGACGGTCCAGGAAGGGCTGCCGCCCGAGGGCGAGCGAACGAAGATCGGCCTGATCAACGGCGGCTCCGAGCCAGCCAAGGGCAAGTTCTACCCGCTGAACACGCAGGACGAGGGCTACGAGATGAAGCCCTACCGGGACCTCGAGGTAGAGAGCGCGTTCCCGCAGGCACTGGAGGACCAGGGAACTATCGACTACGAGCAGCTACTGGAAGTCGACCCCGAGATCGTCGTCGTCCACTGGGGGATCGGCACTACCGGCGACACGAACAGCTTCTCCCCGGCAGCGTTCCGCGAGCAGTACGTCACCCCGATGGAGGAGGACCCGGTGGGAAGTCAACTCAGCGCCGTCCGGAACGGGAACGTCTACCCCGGACAGTACGGCGAACAGGGCCCCATCGTGAATCTCCTCCAGACCGAACTGGTCGCCCAGCAACTGTACCCCGAGGAGTTCGGCGAGTTCGACCCCGAGTCGTTCCCCGAAGTTCCCGAGGAGAACCGGCTGTTCGACCGCCAGCGGGTCCGGGACATTATCGCGGGTGACCTGTAGATGTCGACGCTGCCCGACGAGACGCCCGCGAGCGACCCCGACACCGCGGTCGACAGAGACGTGGTCGTCGTCGGCGGCGGCGCGGCCGGCCTCTCGGCCGCGGTGTTCCTCGCTCGCTACGGTCTGGACACCCTCGTGCTGGCCCGGGGGAACTCCGCGATCCACCAGTGCGCACACCTCGAGAACTACCTCGGGTTCCCCGGCGGCCTCAGCCCCCAGCGGTTCCTCGACCTCGGGCGCGCCCACGCCGAGGCGGAGGGGGCGACCGTCGAAGCGGACCACGTCGAGGCGGTCGACCCCCACGAGGACGGCTTCGCGGTCGAGACCCAGGACGGCCGCTCGCTGGTGACGAGGTACCTGCTCGCCGCGAGTGCCTACGACGGCGAGTACCTGTCGGCGTTCGAGGCAGACCTGGAGTCGGACGACGAACACGACTTCCTCGTGACCGAGGCCGGCCGGACGCCCGTCGACGGGCTCTACGTCGCCGGGTGGCTCACCCGGGACACCGTCCACCAGGCAGTCGTCAACGCCGGCGACGGCGCGCGCGCCGCAATCGCGCTCGCCCGCGACGACCTGACCGACCGCTACTGGCCGGCGATCGGGGAGCGCTACGTCGACTGGGTGGTCGACGACGACCGCTACGGTGGCGACGGCTGGCACGAGGACGTCGACGACTGGTTCGACCGGGAGATGGTCGTCGAAGACCTCGATGTCGACTCCGAGCGCGTCGAGCAGGCCCGCGAGGACCTCAAAGCGGAGTTCCTCGACCGCGGGATCGACGAGGCCGAGCGGGAGCGACGCGAGCGCCACGGGCAACAACGCCTGCTCGAGCACCTCGAAGACGACCTGGTCCTCGACCGCGCCCGCGAGATCCTGGCCGCTCGCGAGGCCGCCGACCTCGACGCCCTCGAGGCGGGTGAGTGACGATGGCGAGCGAATCGGCCAGCGCGACCGACCCGCTGTCGCGCCGACGTCGTCTCACCGAGTGGCTGTCGGGGTCGCTGTGGACGGTCGTCTTCGGGAGTTTCGCCGTGGTCGCGGCCGGCGGCCTGATTCAGGTGAGCTTCGGCACCTACTCGATGACGCTCGTCCAGGCCTGGCAGGCCGTCTTCAACCCGGAGGTCGTCTTCAACCTCCAGGCCTGGGAGGCGTTCGTCCTCGGTGGCGAGATGCCCGAGATGAACAAAGAGAGCCTGATCGTCTGGAACATCCGCCTGCCACGCGTGCTGGTCGCCGCGCTCGTCGGGATGAACCTCGCCGTCTCCGGTGCGATCTTCCAGGCGGTCACCCGGAACGAACTCGCGAGCCCGTTCATCCTCGGCGTCTCCTCCGGTGCGGGCCTGATGATCCTGCTCGTGCTCGTGGTCTTCTCGGGCGCGACGCTCGCGATCCCCTACGTCTTCGGGACGCTCGTGCTGGGCATCTCCTCACTGTTGCCGGTCATCGCCGCGCTGGGCGGGATCGTCGCGTTCCTGATCGTCTACGTCATCGCCTGGAAGAACGGTACCTCACCGGTGCGACTGGTCCTGGCGGGCGTCATCGTCGGTACCGTCTTCAGCAGTCTCCAGACCGGCCTCTTTTTCTTCGCCGACGACATCGGCGTCGTCCAGTCGGCCATCGCGTGGACGACGGGGTCGCTGACCGGCGTCGACTGGGAGCAGGTCCGGATGGCGCTGCCGTGGACGCTCGTGGCACTCGCCCTCGCGTTGGTCAGCGCCCGACAGCTGAACGTCCTCCTGCTCGGCGAGAACACCGCTTCTTCGCTGGGGATGAACGTCGAGAAGGTGCGCTTCGCGCTTTCGGGCGTGGCGGTGCTGGCCGCCGCGGCGAGCATCGCGGTGGCAGGCATCGTCGGCTTCGTCGGCCTCATCGTCCCGCACATGGTCCGCAACATCGTCGGCAGCGACTACCGGAAACTCGTCGTCGGCTGCGTCTTCGCCGGCCCCGCGCTGATGGTCGCTGCCGACGTGGGCGCCCGGCTCGGCCTGTCGATACTGCTGGGCAGCAGCGGCCAGATGCCGGTCGGCATCGTCACCGGCCTGCTCGGCGGGCCGTACTTCCTCTACCTGATGCGCAAGCAGGAACGGATGGGTGAGATCTGATGGCAGACGACGAGATACCGCGACCGGACGGCGGCGCCGACGCGGCGCTGGAGCGAGACGAGACGCGGGACCCGAGCGAGGACACGGACGGTGACACCGACGGGGACGGCGGGGGTGGGATCCCACCCTACCGCTCGAACGCCGGTGCCAGCGAGTTCTCGGGCGAGGACCTGGTCATCGGCTACCCGTCGGCGGACGAGCCGGTCGTCGACGGCGAGTCGATCGGGGTCGCGCCCGGCGAGGTGACGGCGCTGGTCGGTCCGAACGGCAGCGGCAAGAGCACGCTCCTGAAGGGACTGGCCGACCAGCTCTCGCCCGACGCCGGGACGGTCCTGATCGACGGCGAGGACGTCCACGCCTTCGAGACGAAGGCGCTCGCGCGGAGACTGGGCCTGCTCTCACAGGAGAACGTCGCCCCCGACAGCATCAGCGTCGAGAAGCTCGTCGAACACGGCCGCTACCCCCACCGGGGTTTCTTCGACGGGCTCACCGACGAGGATCGGGCGGCCATCGACCGCGCCATCGAGCTGGCGGGCGTCGACCACCTGCGCGACCGCGAGGTCGGCCAGTTGAGCGGCGGCCAGAAACAGCTGGTCTGGATCGCGATGGTGATCGCCCAGGACACCGACGTGCTCCTGCTCGACGAGCCGACGACGTTCCTCGACCTGCACCACCAGCTCGAAGTGATGGACATCGTGCGGACGCTGCGTGACGAGAGCGATATCACCGTCGTCCTCGTCCTGCACGACATCGACCAGGCCGCCCGCTACGCCGACCACATGGTCGCGCTCAGAGAGGGCGCGATCTACGAACGGGGCGCTCCCGAGGAGGTCGTCACCGAGGACCTGCTCGCGGAGGTGTTCGAGATCGAAGCCGAGGTCGACACGACCGAGCGTGGCCCGCAGATCGTGCCGATCCGGGCGCGCCACGACGACGAGTCCGCGCCGACAGGTGAGGCGAGTTCCGACGCGAGCGGAACGACTGCGAGCGAGAACGGGGCGAGTTCAGGACCGTGACCGAGACCGACGGCTTCGAGACGCAACTCGACGCCTACCGCGACAGCGTGTCGCGGCCGCTGTATCGACTGTTCCGCGCCTACGGGCCGGGCGAGAAGTGGTGGCTCCTGCTGGGGCTCGTCACGAGCGTCCTCGCGTACGGGACCGTACTCGTGACCCCGATCGTCCTCGGGACGACCATCGACGCCGTGTTCACGGGCGAGGGGACGTACGCGCTCCCGCTGGTTCCCCGGTCCTCGTTGCCGACCGACCCGACGGCGCAGTTCTGGCTGTCGTCGGCAGTCGTGGGGGCCGCGCTGCTGGGCGGGGCCGTCCTCCAGTGGGCCCGCGGCGTGGCGATGAACTACTTCGCCCACGGCGTCATGTACACGATCCGCGTCGACGCCTACGAGAAGATGCAGCGCCTGGACATGACCTTCTTCGACAACAAGGAGACCGGCGAGGTCATGTCCATCCTCAACAACGACACCAACAACCTCGAAGTCCTCTTCGACAACGCGCTGGGCGACAGCATCCGCATCGGCGTCATCGTGGTCGGCGTCACCGCCGCGCTGCTGTACACGAACGCCCAGCTCGCGCTCGTCACGCTCGGGGCGGTCCCGCTGCTGGTCGGATTCACCTGGTGGTTCACGCGGGTGATCGAGCCCCGGTACACGCGCCAGCGCGAGACCATCGGCGACCTGAACACCCGGATCGAGAACGGCCTGAGCGGCATCGAACTGGTCAAGACCACCAGCACGGAGGAGTACGAGAACGAGCGCGTCCGCGGTGTCTCCCGTGACGTCTTCGACGCGGAGATGGACGTATTGAAACTGAGTTACTGCTACCGGCCGGGGATGGAACTGGTGACCGGTGCGGCGCTGCTGGCGACCTTCGTTCTCGGCGGCCTGTGGGTGTTCTCGGGGCCGCCGCTCTTTCTCTCGGGTGAGCTGACGACCGGTGATTTCGTCGTGTTCATGCTGCTCACCCAGCGGCTGACCGGGCCGATGGCCCAGCTCGCGAACATCGTCGACTGGTACCAGAACGCGAAGGCCTCGGGCAAGCGTATCTGCGGGCTGATGGACGTGCCCGTCCGCATCGAGGACACGCCGAACGCCATCGCGCTCGACGACGTCGACGGCCGCCTCGAGTACGACGACGTGACCTTCGGGTACGACAGCGGTGGGGGCGACGCGGCCGCTACCGAAACCGTTCTCGACGGTGTCGATATCGAGGTCCAGCCGGGCGAGACGGTTGCCATCGTCGGGCCGACGGGCGCGGGCAAGTCGACCGTCGCCAAGCTACTGCTGCGGCTCTACGACGTTTCGGATGGAGCCATTCGCGTCGACGGCCACGACGTTCGGGACGTCCGGCTCGCGGACCTCCGGTCGTCGATCGGCTACGTCAGTCAGGACACGTTTCTGTTCGACGGGACGATCGCCGAGAACATCCGCTATGGACGGTTCGACGCCGACCGCGAGGATGTCGTGGAGGCGGCGGAGGCCGCCGAAGCCCACGGGTTCATCCAGGGGCTCTCCGAGGGCTACGACACCCGCGTCGGCGAGCGCGGCGTCAAACTCTCTGGCGGCCAGCGCCAGCGGGTCGCTATCGCTCGCACCGTGTTGCAGGACCCCGAGATACTCCTGCTCGACGAGGCGACCAGCGCGGTCGACACGGAGACGGAGTACCTGATCCAGCGGTCGCTCGACCGGCTGGCCGCGGACCGGACGACCCTGGTGATCGCCCACCGGCTCTCGACGGTCAAAGACGCCGATACGATCGTCGTGCTGGACGACGGTCGGGTGGTCGAACGCGGCACCCACGAGGACCTGCTGGCGGCCGACGGTCTGTACGCGGACCTCTGGGGCGTCCAGGCGGGCGAGATCGAGTCGCTCCCCGAGGAGTTCCTGGCAGGAGCCTCGGACCGGTCGGCCGACGCTCCGCGGTGACCTGTCGGCCGACCGGAACCAGAACGTTTTTCAATTTTTAGGTTGGCCTAAAAACATGGCAGACGACGCCACGGGAGACGACGTACCGACGCGACGGGAGTACCTGCAGTACGCGGCGGTACTCGGCGGCAGCCTCGTCGCGGGCTGTCGCGGCGACGGCGGTGGATCAACCGCGACGCCCAACGACGGCGTAGTCGGGACGCCGACAGCCACGCCCGCGGTCGGTGACGGCGATGTGACCGAGACGCCGACGGCGACACCCCAGCAGTCGTACTCTGTGTCGATGGCACCGATGGGGAGCGTCGAGTTCGACGAGCCGCCCGAGAGCTGGGTGAGCTACCTCAGCACGTACGGTGACATGGGCGTCGCCCTGGGGAAGGCCGATAGCCTCCAGGGGCTGTGGGACCCCGAAGGCATGCCGAACGTGTTCTACGACGCGCTGCCTGGCGTCGACGTTTCTTTCGAGGATGTCGCGCCGATCTCCGGTGGGGGGCAGTTCGACAAGGAGATATTCTACGAACTGGACGCCGACGTCCACCTGTTTGATCCCAACTGGCTCGGCGTCCTGGCCGACGACTGGGACAGGGATGACATCGAGGAGATAGCGACCGGGGTCGGTCCGTTCCTCGGCAACTACATCCGGCGGCGCGGCGACGACTGGCACGACTATCAGTACTACTCGCTGTACGACGCCTTCGAGATAGTCGCGGACGCCTTCGACGAGCGAGAGCGGTACGAGGCGTTCGCGTCCATCCACGACGACGTGCAGGGGACCATCGAGGAGAATCTACCCCCGACCGAGGACCGGCCGACGGTCGGGCTGGTATCGGTCACTTCCGACTTCGACGAAGGCACGTTCTACACCTATCCCGTTCAGGAGGGGAACAATCACAAGCAGTACCGCGACCTCCGGATGCGCGGTGCGTTCGACGATCACATCGAGGGGAGCTACGGCCAGTTCGACTACGAGCAGCTGCTCGAAGTCGACCCCGACGCCATCGTGTTCCAGTACGGCTTCTCGCACGTCTCGACTGAGGAGTTCGAAGCGAAGATGCAGACGATGCGTGAGGATTCGATCGGCAGCCAGCTTTCGGCCGTCCAGAACGACCGGCTCTACCGCGGCGGCACGTCCTACCAGGGGCCGATCATCAACCTCTTCCAGACGGAGGCCGCGGCGAGGCAGTTCTACCCCGACGCCTTCGGCGAGTGGAACGGGATGGAGACGCTTCGCGAGGGCGAACTCACGCTGTTCGACCGTCAGCGCGTCGCAGACGTCGTCAACGGCGAGTTCGAGGTCTGAGAGGCCGGCGAGGCGCGACGAGTCCGTTCGTCTCTGGTCCGGCTCACATCCGAAAGCTCTTTATATTTTTTAGGCCGGCCTAAAATCATGGCAGACGAGCCGAACGACGAGGCTGGATCGACGCGGAGAGAGTACCTGCTGTACGGCGCCGTCCTCGGGAGCGGGGTCGTCGCCGGGTGTGTCGGTGGGAGCGACGCGACGGACACCCCGGGGTCGGCCACCACCGACACGCCGGCGCCGACCGAGACGGCGACCCCGACGGCGACGCCGTCCGCGGACGAGACCGAGACGGCCACGGAGACGCCAACGCCGACGGAGACCCAGACGTACTCGGCGACGATGGCGCCGGTCGGGACCCTCGAACTCGACGCTGCTCCCGAGCGCGTCGTCGACGGCTGGGGCTTCGAGGCCGACGTGCTGACCGCGCTCGGCCAGGCCGACACGCTCGTCGCCTCGGAGGGCCCCCAGTTCTGGTTCACCGGGTTCTACGACAAGCTCCCGGGTGTCTCCGCCCCCGACCCGGACTCGCTCGACAAGGTCGTCACCGACGACTGGGCGGTCCGGACGGAGTTCCTCTACGAACTCGACCCCGATCTGTTCGCCAGCGACCCGAACCGCTATCTCACCTACTACGGGCTCTCCGAGGAGGAGGCCGCCGAGCTCCGCGACAACATCGCGCCCTTCTTTGGCAACGCGAGCCGTCGCAAGCGCGGCGACGGGTGGTCGACGTGGCCCGCGGGCGAGGAGTACCCCTACTACACGATCCCGGAGTACGTCAGCCGCTACGGCGACCTGTTCGGCGTGCCCGGGCGAGCGAGCGCGCTGAACGAGTTCTACACCGGCGCGCTCGAAGAGATGCGCTCGCGCGTGCCCGCCGAGTCCGAACGGCCCAGCGTCGGCGTCCTCAACGCTATGATAAACCCCGAGACGGAGGGTAGCTTCCACATCTACGACCCGTACACGGGCTTCGAGAAGACCCACGGGAAAAAGCAGTACCGCGACATGGGCGTCGTCGACGCTTTCGAGGGCGAGTACGGCGGCGAGTCCGGCACGAAGGTCGACTACGAGGGGCTGCTCGACGCCGATCCCGACGTGATCGTCTTCCACTTCGGGGTGAACTACCGCGACTGGAACGGCGAGGACGCGCTGCGCAAGACCGTCGAGGGCATGCGCGACAGCTCGCTGGGCCAGCAGCTGACCGCCGTCCAGAACGATGAGCTCTACGTCGGCGGCTCGGCCTACCAGGGGCCGATCATCAACCTCTTCCAGACGGAGATGCTCGGCAAACAGCTCTACCCCGAGGCGTTCGGCGAGTGGCCCGGGAAGGTTGCCTCCGGCAAACTCCCCGATATCCCCGCCGAGGAGCAGGTGTTCGACCGCCAGCGACTCGCCGACATCGTCACCGGCGACGGCTGAACGCGGACCGTTGCACGACCGGACGAGTCGGTCACCTCGCTGTCGCCACGAACGTGCGGCCCGTCGACCGGTCGCGGTCAGCTCGTCCGACTGGTTCGGTGACACATCGAAGGAATTAAATTATTTTAGGTCGGCCTAAACTCTATGGCAGACGACGCCAGGGCAGACGACGCACCGAGTCGACGAGAGTACCTGCAGTACGCGGCAGTGGTCGGCGGCGGCCTCGTCGCGGGCTGTAGCGGGAGCGGTGACGCGGAGACGCCGGAGCGGACGGGGTCGCCGGAACCGGCGGACGCGCGGGCCGACGCGGCCACGGAGACGGCCACCCCGACGGCGACGCCAGCGAGCGAAGTTGCGGAAGCGACCGCGACCGAGGCGCCGACGGCGACGCCCCGGCAGTCGTACTTGGTGACGATGGAACCGGTCGGTACCGTCGAGTTCGACGAGGTGCCGGAGACGGTCGCGCCCTTCACCGCCGACTACGTCGACATGCTGGTCGCGCTGGGTCACGGCGACGCCGCCGAGTCGATCTGGCTCCAGGCCCGCTACAAGACGCTGCACTACGAGGAGCTACCGGGCGTCTCGATCGACCTCGAGGGACTCACGGAGCTGTGGTCGGACGGCGTCTCGAAGGAGCCGTTCTACGAGATGGACGCGGACCTGCACCTCATCGACCCCAACGCACTGACCGACTGGTTCCAGGCGTGGGACCAGAGCGACCTGGAGGAGATCCGGGGCAACGTCGCTCCCTTCCTCGGGAACGTGATCTTCCGGCGGACGGACGACTGGCACGACTACCGCTACTACACGCTGTACGACGCCTTCGAGAAGGTCGCCGCGGTCGTTCAGGAGCGCGAGCGATACGAAGCGATCCGGGAGATTCACGACGAACTCGTCGCCGACGTGGGGGCACGCCTGCCCGCGCCCGACGGCCGGCCGAACGCGGCCCTCGTCTGGGGCGGAGAGGAGCCCGACGAGTTCTACCCGTATCGACTGTCCGGGAACGGGGCGAACAAGGAACACTTCCGGGTTCTCGGCCTGTCGGACGCGTTCGCGGACACGGGGATCGACGGGCTCTCGACGACCGACAGGGGCAGTCTCGACTACGAGGCGATGCTCGAGGTCGACCCCGACTCGCTGCTGGTCAGGACCCACGGGGAGGGGCTCTCCCGGGAGGCGTTCGAGGAGCGCGTCGTCGAGCACATGCGCGACCACCCCGTCGGCGGCGAACTGACGGCCGTCCAGGAGGGGCGGGTGTTCCGCGGCGGTCCGATCTACAGCGGACCGCTCCACAAACTCTTCATGATCGAGCGCTACGCGACAGGGTACTTCCCCGCGGAGTTCAGTGAGGACGAGCTGATCGACCGCGACCGGCTGGCGAGTATCATCACCGACGGCGTCGAGGCGTGACCGATAATGCGAGAGGAACTGACATGACCGACGACACCACTTCGACCGACGCACCGACCCGACGCGACTACCTGAAGTACAGTGCCGTCCTGAGCGGCGGCTTGCTGGCCGGCTGTCGCGGCGGCGAGTCGACTGCGACCGCTCCGGCGGCCGACAACGAGACGCCCGGCGAACCCACGGCGACACCGTCCGACACCGCGACGCAGTCCGCGACGACCACCGAGACGGCGACGGCCGGGGACACGTCGTACACCGTCGAGATGGCGCCCGCCGGCGAGGTCGCGTTCGACGCCGTCCCCGAGACGTGGATGACCTACTTCAGCACGTACGGCGACATGGGTATCGCGCTCGGCCAGCACGACGGCCAGGAGGCGGCCATCTTCGCGCAGAACTGGCCGACCCAGTTCTTCGAGTACCTCCCCGGTGTCGACGTCTCCTTCGCGGACGTCGAGCAGATCTGGGCCGACGGCGCCATCGGCAAGGAGACGTTCTACGAACTGGACTGTGACGTCCACCTGATGGACCCGAACTTCATCCAGCTACTGGACGACAGCTGGGAGACCGACGACTTCGAGGAGGTGGCGACGGAGATCGGTCCGATCATCGGCAACGTCATTCGACTTCGACAGGGCGACTGGCACGATTACGAGTACTACTCACTGTACGAGGCCTTCGAGAAGGTCGCCGCGGTCTTCCGGGAGCGCGAGCGCTACGAGGCGCTCAAGTCGGTCCACGACGAGTTCGTCGCGGACGTTCAGGCCAGGCTCCCGCCCGAGTCCGAGCGCCCCGAGGTCGGACTCCTGTCGGTCAACGACGAGTTCGAGACGGGCACCCTCTCACTGTACAAGGTGGCGGCCGGTAACGGCAAGAAGCAGTATCAGGACCTCGGGATGAACGACGCCTTCGAAGACCTCGACCCTCAGACGGCGAAGGACGTCGACTGGGAGGTCCTGCTGGACATCGACCCGGACATCCTCGTCTTACAGTACGCCGTCTCGCACGTGACCGCCGAGACCTTCGAGGAGAAAAAGCAGGTGCTGCGCGACAGCGACTTAGGGAGCCAGCTCACCGCCGTCCGGAACGACCGGCTCTACCCCGGCGGAACGGCCTACCAGGGGCCGATCATCAACCTCTTCCAGACCGAGATGGCCGCAAAGCAGTTCTACCCCGAGGTGTTCGGCGAGTGGAACGGCTACGAGACGTTCGCCGACGAGAGTGCCTGGCTGTTCGACCACCAGCGCGTGGCCGACATCGTCAACGGAGACATCTGAACCATGACCGACGACGACACCACCGAGACCGACGCACCGACCCGACGCGACTATCTAAGGTACAGTGCCGTCCTGAGCGGCGGCCTGCTCGCCGGCTGTGCGGGCGGCGAATCGGCGCCGACGGACCCGGCGAGCGACGGAACTACGCCGTCAGCCACGCCGACAGACACAGCGACAGAGGCGCCGGCCGACGGCGAACCGACAGCCACCGAGACGGCGACCGCGAGCGGGTCGCAGTCGTATTCGGTGTCGATGGCGCCGATGGGGAAAGTGACCTTCGACGCGGTGCCCGAAACGTGGGTGCCCTACGGGGGGGACTACGCCGACATGGGCGTCGCGCTCGGACAGGCCGAGGGAATGGTCGGCATCGGGCAATCCGGCGAGTACTACACCGAACCCTACGACGAGCTTCCGGGCGTGAGCGTCGACGAATCGGAGATCGAGGCGAACGACCTGGTCGAGGCGGGGATGTCGAAAGAGCTGTTCTACGAACTGGAGAGCGACGTTCACCTCATCGACACGGGGATGTTGCGCAACTGGTTCGACTGGGGCGACGACGACATCGACGAGATCCGCGAGAACGTCGCGCCGTTCCTCGGGAACATGATCTTCCGGCGGTCGGACGGGTGGCACGAACACCGATACTACACCCTCTATCAGGCCTTCGAGAAGCTGGCCGCGATGTTCGACGAGCGCGAGCGCTTCGAGGCGATGCAGTCGCTCCACGACGAGTTCGTCGCCGACCTGCAGTCGCGGCTCCCTCCGGCCAGCGAACGGCCGACCGTGTTTCTGACCTACGAAGGCACGAACGAGCCCGAGACGTTCTCGCCGTACCGGCTCACCGACCAGGGGACGAGCAAGAAACAGTGGAACGACCTCGGCGTGAGCGACGCCCTCGCGGGGACCGGCATCGAGAACCTCAGCACCGAGAACCGAGGGGAGCTCGACTACGAGAACCTCCTCACCGTCGACCCCGACGTGTTGTTGGTCCGTGGCCACGAGGGCAAGTCCGCCGCCGAATTCCGTGACACCGTCCTCGCCTACATGGCGGACCACCCCGTCGCGAGCGAGTTGACGGCGGTCCAGAACGGCCGTGTCTACCGGAGCGGCTACCTCCGCCAGGGACCGATCCACAACCTGTTCCTCACCGAACGGGCGGCAAAGCAGCTGTTCCCCGAGGAGTTCGGTGACGTGACGAGTGACGAGGAGCTGTTCGACCGCCAGCGGGTCACGGATATCGTCGACGGGGCGATCTGAGCATCTCGACGACACCGGTCCCGCCGGCGGTGGCCACGCGGGCGGTTCACCGCGACCCGCCGCCCTCCAGCTCTCGCAGTTCTTTCCGGATCGGCTCGCGCTCGAAATACAGGAGTTCGACGCCGACCGTCGGCGCGACCACGACGCCGAGGATCGCGACGATCCCGCCGCCGACCATCCCGCCGACCGCGATCGCTACCGACTCGGCGAGCCCGACCCGGTCGGCCACGCGTCACCGCCCCCCGCCGGCAGCGGAGTCGTCGTGGTCCGCCCGCTGGCACGACGAACGAGAGCCACGCTGGCGTCGTGGCCCCATCCCCGTCACGGTTCGGTCTGTGCTTCCTTGCGCCCGGAGATCCGCGTGGGCGCCAGCCGGAAGTCACTGAACGGTACGTCCTCGCGCGGCCGCTCGAAGATGTCGACCGACGGGATGTCGACCGCCCACATCCCCTGTGCTGCGACCGAGTCCTCGGGCATGTCGGCCACCGCTTCGAGGGTCCCGGTGGCGACGACGCTGCGCCACCCTTCGTCCGTCCGAGCGTACGACGTGAACGAAACCGGCTCGTCGATCGCCTCGGCTTTCGGACTGTCCGGCGGCACGGCGAGCTTGAAGTAGAAGTTCCCCAGGCCCTCGTCGTAGCCGTACGAGACCGGCAGCGTGAACGGGGGGTCGCCCGGCGGCGTCGAGAACGAGATGACTCCCGCCCCGCCGTGTCCGAGAAACGCGTCGCGCTCGTCCTCGCTCATCTGGATCCAGCGAAGGCCTTGCATACGAGTTCATTGGCTCTCCGCTTCGAAAGCTGTTGGGAGCCCGATGAGTAATCGTTACCGACCGTCCCCAATCGGGACGAGAGGCTCACCGAACGAGGGGTGAGTGGGATCCGAGCGATCGGTAGGCCGGAACAGCGTCCGTCCCGTGACGGGTCGGTCGTACGCGTCGGATCAATATATCTAGCCCGGGAGCGTCGGGGTGTCGACAGACGTAGTGCGACCACTTCTGGGGGGCTGGCTGGTTGTATCGGGTATGAGCCACCTGTTACCTCGAAAGTCACGAGCCGACCAGCCGGACGGCCAGCCGGAGGTCGTCGGGCTCGACGGCGTCGATTCCGGTGTCGTCTTCTCGGTCCTCTCTTCCGAGCTCGCCCGGTCGATCCTCTCGGAACTCTACCGTGAGCCGGCGACACAGTCGGACCTGGCCGAGCGTGTCGACACGTCGATCCAGAACGCCGACTACCACCTCGACAACCTCGCCGAGGCCGGTCTCGTCACCGTCGTCGACCAGTGGTACTCCGAGAAGGGGACGGAGATGGACGTGTACGCCCCCGCGGGCGACCCGCTGGTGCTGGTCGCCGGTGGGGACGGGCTGCTCGACGACGCACGCCGGGCCGTCGCGGACACCGAGGCGGTCGAGACGGCCAGCGACGGAGAACGGTGACCCTCGACAACGGTGCGCGAGGGCGACGGAACGGGAACCGGACCGTCTATAGTAGAATTTGAAAGACATCGCTCGGACGATCGCATGATCGCATGCGATCGACCGTGCAAACGCTTTCAAATTCTACTATAACTCGGAGACTCGAGTCGTCGCTCCATCCCTGGCTCGGCGCTCGCTCGGCTCCGGTCGACGGGCAGCGAGACCTATCGGGTCCGGAGTCGAGTCGGTGGTCGCAGGGGGCCGTGTCGAGTCGTGGGGGCCGAAGCGGGCGGGGACCCGGCTCGAATCGGCCGCGGGAGAGACGGGCCGTGGGACCGAAGACGGCGGGCGCGGCCCGACAGGGCGGTGGGGCCGACAGCGGTGGTGGCGGGAGCCAGCCCCGTTGGAGGGGGTGGGCCGAGGGGGTGGGTGGACTGTCCCCGTGACGACGAGCGGGTCCGGCGGAGGGGACCGGACGACTCGACGGAGGGGACCGGACGACTCGACGGAGGGGACCGGACGACTCGACGGAGGGGACCGGACGACTCGACGGAGGGGACCGGACGACTCGACGGAGGGGACCGGACGACTCGACGGAGGGGACCGGACGACTCGACGGAGGGGACCGGACGACTCGACGGAGGGGACCGGACGACTCGACGGAGGGGACCGGACGACTCGACGGAGGGGACCGGACGACTCGACGGAGGGGACCGGACGACTCGACGGAGGGGATGGGTCGAGTCCGCGTCACGGAGGGCGTGACAGCGACCGGATACTGCGCCCGCCTCCGGCCCGGGCGGGTGATCGGTGATAGCCCCCGGACCGTAATCAAACGGCGACCAGTGTTTCGGGCTCTGAAACACGCGGGTCCGAGCGGGGCCGCCTCGGGGTCGGGGACTCGGCGAGGAACGACTGGGAGATCGGCGGACACGGACGGTCCGGACGGCGCAACCGCGACTCCGGCGATCAACGCGAGCGGGCCGGTACCGGCTCGCGGTCGTCGGCGGTGGCGCCGGAGCCGACGTCGGACCCGGTGGCTTTCACCGAGAGACCGTCGTCGGTGAATCCGATGGTCAGCGAGTCGAACGCGGCCTCGAACACCGTCCGGTGGTGCCCCTCGGCGTCGCACGCGAGGTCGGTGTCGACGAGGCCGGCCTCCTGCAGCCGGTTCAGTCGTCGGTACACCGTCGGACGGGACGCACCACAGGCTTCCGCGATCGCTCGGGCGGGTTTCGCCTCGGTCCGGATCGCTTCGAGGATCGGTCTCGTGTACGCCGCGTCCAGCAGTTCCAGGAGTTCGTCGGTCGAGAGGTCGCCCGTCGCGTCGGCAGGCGTCTGGGCTGGCTCCGACCGCACTGATTCGGTGAGTACCATCGGTCCGTCTCGTCCGTACCGTCCGGCCCGACTCCCCTCGGTGTACTGGCAACTGGCGTTGTCCCCGCCCGGTCGCGGAGGCTACACACGTTGTGATGACAACTGATCGCACGGGTGCCGCGTCGACCGTGCGGGCGCGCTGTGGCCGGGCGGTCACCGCTCGGCGACAGCGCCCCGGTCGGGCGCGCTGTTTCCCGGTCTGAAACACGGTTCGACCCCTTAGGTACGGCCGCCGCGAACGGTCACCGAATGCAGAATCGTCGACCGTCGCATCCGAGTGGCCGTTGCGCGTCGGGCGGGCGAAGCCGGACCGGCCGTCCGCTCGACCGGTGGCGAACCGACTCCGGTCGCGCCGCCGGGCCGTCTCACGACCCGCCGACCGACGAGGAATCGGCGACCGATTCCGACCGGCCGGCGGGTCGGCGACCCCGTCCCGACGAGGGGTCGGGGTCCGACGACGGCGCCGACGACCCGACGGTCCGGACCGGAGAGGCCGACCGCACCGACCGGTCCGGCGACCGGGCGGTCCGGGTGCCGACCGACGACGCGATCGGCGGCTATCCCGACAGACAGGTCCTGGTCGTCGGGGCCACCGGGGTCGGCGCGACGCTCGCGCTGTTGCTCCGGCGAGCGGGGTACGACCCGTTGATCGTGGCTGGCGAGGACGCGCCGGTTCGGTCGCGGGTGACCGCCCTGACACCGTCGGCGCTGGCGACTCTCGACGCCGTCGACGTCGGTTCGACGGTGCGGAGCCGCGGCGTCGCCGTCCGTGGCGTCACCGTCCGAGACGTCGACTCGACTGCTCCGACCGACGCCGCGTCCGTCGGGGACCGGTCGGCGACCGAGGCGTCGCCGGTCCTCGTCCGGACCTGCGGGCTCCGCCGAGCGCTCGAAGCGCGCCTCGGCGGTCGCCAGCGCCGGCGCGACACGCCAGTCGTCGCCCTCTCCCCCCGTGACGACGGCGTCGCCGTCGAGTTCGCCGACGGCGTCCGCGAGTGGTTCGACGTGGTCGTCGACGCCGGCGGACTGGACCCTTCGTTTCGCCCGACCAGCCGATCCCTGGTCGAGTCAGCGACGCTGGTCCAGTACGAGACGGAAACGGACGACGGCCTCGGTGGGGATCGGATCCGGGAGCGGTACCACGACGCCGCGCTCGTGCAACGGCTCCCCTGTCCCGACGAGTCCCGTGAGTGCGTCCGGGTGACGGCCCGGGTCCCGGACCGCGGCCAGGCGAGCGACGACCTCGCCCCCGAGACGGCGTTGCCGAACGATATCGAGGTCCCGACGGGACTCGACGGTGCCGAGCCGACGACCGTCCGGCAGGTTCGAGTACCCGACCGGTCGCCCCCGCCCGGGTCCTGGGGGAACGGCCGCGTAGCCGCTTGCGGGCCGGTCGCCTGTCCCGTCGCACCGGCGACCGGGTTCCGGACCGCCCTCGCGGTCGAGGACGCCCTCGCGTTCGTCAGGGCGCTCACACGCTCGGGGCGACCGGCGTCGGCGGTCGTCGGCGCCTACGCGGCGGGTCGCGCCCGACGGCTCGCGACTCTCTTCGGGACGACTGCGGACGGTCGGTCCGACCACGACTACCCGGTTCCCGACGCCGCCGCGTCGCCGCTGGCGGCGGTCGGCCGCCTGCGGACGGTCGCGCTCGGTCCCGCGCTGTGCGAGCGGCTGGCCGCGCTCGAGCGAGAGGGTGTCCGGTGAGCTCGAGCGGCCGACTGCCGTCGCCGTCCGGGCGCCCCGGTTCACACGGCCACGGGCGGGACGACCGCGGGTCAGCTATCGGTGTCGAACAGCAGCCCGAAGACCTCCCGTTCGGCGATCCGGAGGTGCTTGTTGAACGTCGGCTGCGTGATGTCGAGGCGGCCGGCGACCTCGCCGCCGTCGTTCGCCCGGGGCCACTCGAAGTAGCCGGCCGAGAGGGCGGTCCGCAGGACCTCGAACTGTCGGTCGGTGAGTTGCTCGCGCGCTCGGTCGGCCAGTTCCGCCGGAGTCCGGTCCCGGCGCCGGTGCTGGCGCCGAGCGACGAGGTCGAGCGACGGCGCGACCCCCGCCAACCGGTCGACGAACGACCGCACGTCTGCCTGGCGCGGCACCTCGACGACGACCGTCGCCTCGTCGGGGTCGGCCGTCGCCTCGCGCAGGACGCCGCCGTACTCCGCCAGCGGTGCGCCGAACCACTCGTCGGCCCGCGTCTCCACCAGCGTCGACGACGCCTCCTCGGCCACCACGTCGACGGTCCCGGGCAGCGTTCGGCGCGCGATGGTCTGCGCGTCGTCGGGCACGTCGCCCTCGAAGCCGTAGTAGACGCTGACCGAGCCGTCCCGTCGGGAGACGGTCCGCTCGAGGGACACCCGACAGTCGGCCGTGTCGGCGGCACGGGCGAACGGGAGCGTCTCGCCCGGGCCGGCGAACTCCAGTTCGACTGTCTCGTCGGACTCCAGCGCCCGTCGGCGCTCGACGGCCGCGAGCGCGTTCGCGATCGAGGTGCCCAGCTGCGCGAGCACCTCGCGCTCGCGCTCGCCGAACGCCTTCGGCGAGTCCGTGCCGACGGTCAACGCCCCGTGGGTGGTCCCGTCGTAGGTCAGCGGGACGGCACACAGCGACTGGAACCCCTCCGCGAGGCTCCGACGCCGCCAGTCGTCGGCCGGCCCCGCTCCGACGAGCGAGTCTGCCACCCGCACCGCCTCGTGGCCCCACGCCGCGACCGCGGGGTGAGGGTCGGCCGTGTCGTCGGTCGTCGTCAGGTCCAGTCCTTCGACGTACCCCTCCGAGGCGCCGACGACCGCGCGCGGGACGAGACGGTCCGTGCCGACCTCGACGCCACCGACCCACGCCAGGTCGTAGGGGCCGGAGCTGGCGAGGCGCTCGCAGACGGCCCGCTCGACCTCGCCGGGGTCGGTCGCGTCCGTGATGGCGGCCTCGACCCGCTGGGTGAGCCGGGCGATCCGGTCGAGGCGCTCGGCCCGCTCGGTCTGGGTGCGGAGCTGCTCCTCGCGAGCTTCGAGCCGCTGGCGCCCTTCGAGGTGGTTCAGCGCAGCCTCCAGCGTCGCGGCCAGCACGTGTGCTCCCTGTATCGTCTCTGGTCCGAGTTCGCCCTCGGGGGCGCCGACCAGCAGGACGCCGTGGTTGCCGAGCGCGAGCGCGCGCCAGGTCGACAGTTCGGCCAGCACGCCGGGGCCGCCGCCGTCGGCCCCGTTCCCACCGCCGACGAAGCCGGCCTCGTCGCGTCCGCCGTCCGGGGCGACGATCGTTCCCGTCGCGAACCCGTCCCAGAGCGGGCCGTCCCCCGGCCCGACGGGGTCGACGGCCTCGTCGGCGGGGAGCGGCCCGGTCAGGACTTCCGGCCGGAGCACGCCGTCGTCGCCGTCGTAGAGGAACGCGCCGACCGCCGGGAGACCGAGCGTCTCGGCGGCCGCCTCGACGGCCGTCCGCGTCGCCTCCGCCGGGGTGTCCGCGGTCGCGAGGTCGTCGGTCGCGTCGTCGAACGACGCGATCCGCCGTTCGCGGGCCTTCCGGTCGGTGACGTCGCGGCTCACGATCACGAGCCGGTCGGCGCCGGTCTCCCAGTCGGTGGGGTAGTAGTCCGACTGGACCCACCGCAGCTGGCCGTCGGGGCGCTCGATACGGTACTCGTGGGAGTAGCTGTCGGCCGCCGTCCCGTCTTCGACGTCGGCGACGACCGCCTCGACGAACGCCCGGTACTCGCTCTCGTCGTCGGGGTGGAGCGTCCCGAAGAAGCCGTCCTCGTAGGTCTCGCGGATCGCCTCCAGGGACTGGCCCCAGATCCGCTCGTAGCCGGAACTCACGTAGTCGGGCGACTGGGACGCGACGGTTAACTCCCGGGCGCGGGTCACGAAGATGGCCTCGTCGATCCGGTCGAGGATCGCTCCGAGCCGCCGCTCGGTTCGACGCCGCTCGGTGATGTCGCGGATGATGGCCAGGTACCGGCGCTGGCCGTTGATCGTCGCCGGCGTGTCGGTCACTTCGACCCGTCGGCGCTCCCCGTCGGCGCGCTCTAGCAGCCACTCGTGGCTGCCCGGCTCCTCGCCGTCCATCACGTCCTGGATTCTCTCCCGGGCGCGCTCGCTCGAGTACCCCTCCTCCGGGACGGTGACCGCGTCCATCCCGTCCGCGAGCAGTTGCTCGCGGTCGTATCCCGTCAGCTCGCACATCCGCTCGTTACAGTCGAGCATCTCGCCCGTCTCCGGGTCCTGAACCGTGATCGCGTCCGTGACGCCGTCGAAGATCTGCTCGTACTCGCGCTGGCGGCGCTTGCGCTCGGTCACGTCGCGCTGTATCGACAGCACCCGCAGTTCGCCGCCGATCGCCGCCGGCGCGAGCGTGACTTCGAGCCAGACCCGCTCGCCCGAGCCGGTCACGGCGCGCCACTCGACGGTTTCGGGCTCGCCCGTCTCGGCGACCTCGCGAATGAGGTCCCACCCCCGGTCGCCGCTGTAGCCCTCGTCGGTTGCACTGAGCCCCTCGATCCCCAGCTCCCGGATCGTCTCGAGGTCGTAGTCCAGCATCTCCCGGTAGGTCTCGTTCACGTCGGTTATGTCGCCGGCCTCGGGGTCGAACACCGTGATCGCGTCCGTGACACCGTCGAAGATCTGCTCGTACTCGCGCTGGCGGCGCTTGCGCTCGGTCACGTCCTGCACGCGGCCGACGATCCGATCGACGGTCCCGTCCTCGTTTTCGACCGGGAACCGGGTGACGGTGACCCACCGGGTCTCCCCGTCGCGTTCGATCCGGTACTCGCCGTCGTAGGTGTCCGCCGGGTCGCCCGCTTCGACGTCCGCGATCAAGCGCTCGACGTCGGCCTCGTAGTCGGCCCGGTCGTCGGGGTGGGCCGCCTCGACGAACGACGTGGGGTCGGCCGCGAGCTCCGAGACGGGGCGTCCGTAGATGTCCTCGTAGGCGTCGTTGATATAGCGTATCTCGGAGAAGTCGGCCGTCGCCACGTAGACGACCTCGTCGATGTGCTCGGCGATCAGCCGAAAGCGGCGCTCGCTCTCCCGGAGTTCCCGAGCGCGTTCGACGCGGTCCAGTGCGGCGGTGACGTGGCGAGCGAGGATCCCCGCGGCGTCGAGCGTCACGTCGTCGAACCCGTCGCCGTCCCGGTCGACCGCGCCGAACAGCCCGCGCTCGCCCAGCGGGACGAGCACCGCGTCCCCCGGTGGCGTCCCGCCGTCGAGCGCCGCCGGGTCGTAGACGCCCCGTTCGCCGGACTCGTAGGCCTCGTACTCCAGATCGCCGGGCTCGAGCGGCTTCGGCCCGTCGCCCGGGGAGAGATCCGCGACCGCGTCGCCGGCGGCGACCGGGGCGAGCACGTCCGCGTCACTGCTCTCGTCGTCGCCTCCGCGGAGCCAGCAGGTGGGCAGCCAGAGGTCTAGCACCTCGGTCGCGGCGTCGATGGCGGCCTCGCAGACTTCTTCGGGCGTCTCCGCCTCCTGGAGGTCGTCGGTCGACTCGTGGAGCGCGCGGATCAGCCGCTCGCGGCGCTTGCGCTCGGTCACGTCCCGTTGCATCGAGACGACGCGGTCTTCGCCGCCGATAACCGCCGCGTCGACCGTCGCCTCGACCCAGCGGCGCTCGCCCGCGTTCGTCTCCTGGAGCCACTCGACGGTCTCTGGTTCGCCCGTCTCCATGACGCGGCGGCAGATCTCCCGCGCCCGTTCGGCCGTGTACCCCGCATCGGTCGCGCTGAGCCCCACGAGGCCCGCCTCGCGGACCGCGGCGACGCTGTCGTACCCCAGACGGTCGAGAAACGTTCGGTTCGCGTCGAGCGGTTGGGCCGTCTCGGGGTCCTGAACGACGATCCCGTCGTTGACGCCGTCGAAGATCTGCTCGTACTCGCGCTGGCGGCGCTTGCGCTCGGTCACGTCCCGGACACTGCCGAGGACGCGCTCTTCACCGCGGATGTCGACGACGCTGAGGTGAACTTCAGCGGGGAACGTCTCGCCGCTCTCGCGCTGGTTGCGCCACTCGAACAGCTGGGGCCCCTCCTCGCGGGCCGCTCTGATGCGTTCGCGGGCGTCCTCGTAGGCGTGGTCCGGCCCCGTGATCACGTCGACCGTCTCCCCGCGCAGCTCCTCGGGTTCGTAGCCGTTCATCTCGCAAAAGCGGTCGTTGACGTCGAGGATCTCTCCAGTCTCGGGGTCGTGGAGTATCAGCCCGTCCGAGACGTTCTCGAAGACGTTGCGGTAGGTCCGCTCCAGCTCCCGCCGCTCGGTGACGTCGGTGTACCAGACGTAGGCGTCGGCCGGCCCGTCGCGGTCGGCCGGCCCGTCGGCGTCACTCCCCCCGTCGCGGTCGGCCGGCCGATCCGCGCTGAAGTGGATGACCCTGACCAGAAACTCCCGGAGTCCGTCGGCCGTCTGGCGGGTGATCTCGTGGTCGACGGGCTCGCCGCGGGCGACCGTCGCTCGCAGTTGCTCGTACTCCTCGCGCTCGCTCTCCGGGACGACCGCCTCGCCGACGCCCGAGCCGACGACCTCGTCGGCCGAATAGCCGAACGTCGTCTCGAAGGCTGGGTTGACCTCTCGGATCGTCGGCTCCTCGTCCTCGAAACGGACTCTGAGCATCGGGTCCGGGTTGTTCTCGAACAGTACCGACCGACGGTCGCGCTCACGCTGGAGCCGCCGCTGGGACTCGCGGCGCTCGGTCACGTCCCGCGCCAGCGCCAGGACCCGGTCCTCGCCGGCGATCGTCGCAGGCGCGAGGTCCACCTCCAGCACTCGGCGCGCGCCAGCCGCCGTCTCGACCGTCCACTCGTCGGTCTCGGCTTCCCCCGTCGCGGCGACCCGGCGGGCGACCTCGTAGGCACGCTCGCCGCCCGATCCCGGCTCGTCGACGGTGAAACCCTGGACGTCCATCTCGACGAGGGTCTCCCGGCCGTACCCGGTCAGGTCGGCCATCGTCTCGTTGACCTCGACGAGCCGTTCGGCCCACGGGTCGTGGACCGTGATCACGTCGTTGACGCTGTCGAACACCTGCTCGTAGGCCCGCTCGCGGCGGCGGCGCTCGGTCACGTCGACCGACGCGGCGAGGACGACCCTCCGTCCGCCCAGCGCGACCGGTCGCAGCCGGGATTCGACCCACCGAACCGACCCGTCGGCCGTCTCGACCGGCCACTCCAGTTCGATCGGGTCCGGTCCCTCGTCAGTCGCGTCTCGCCCGTCACCCGTCGCGTCCGCTCGGTCGCCGACGCTCGTGACCGCGTTGGCCAGCCGCTCGCGGTCGTACCCGGGCACCTCGGCCGTGAACTCGGCGAGCGCCGTCGACCGCACCGTCTCGCGGTCTGACCCCACCAGCTCGCAGAACGCCCGATTGGCGTCGATCAGGTCGCCGGTCTCCGGGTCGTGGACCGCGGCCACGCCGGCTACAGTCTCGTACAACGCCTCGACTGCGTCGCTCGCGTGCTCGCGGTCGACGGCCGAACGGACCCGCCCGACCAGCAGCCCCGGGTCGGTCTCGGCGAGCCGACGGGGCAGCGTCTCGGTCGCCCCCGCCGACAGCGCCGCCGCTTCTCGGGCGGCGTCCCATCCGTCGGTCAGCACGACAACCGGTATCTCGGGCCGTTCGGCGTTGCGCCGCTCGAGAACCGTCTCCGCGTCGACACCGGTCGCGCCGCTATCGACGACCAGACAGTCCGATTCGCGTTCGGTGACCTGCGCGTCCGCGTCCGCTGGCGGATCGACGGACTCGACCGCCAGCGACCCCTCGCCGCCCGCTGTCGCGTTCGAGAGCGCCGCCGCGACCGCCTCCGTACCCGCGACCGCACACCGCAGGGGGTCGGACCCCACCGGAAACATGCCTATCATGTTCGACTGGATACCCCTAAATCGTTCGCAGGGCGCGGAATCGGCCGGGATCGACCGGGAATCCGGACTGTCCCCGATCGTTCTGCTGCGCCTCCCTCACCTGGACGCGTCCTGGCCGTCGCGCCTCCACACGCTGGTGGAATCTGAGCGGGCGGCCAAGCAGCCTGAAAGGTCGACCGTGCCACGGCTCCGGGATGCTCCGTCGATACGCAGGGTCGGGCCGCGGACTCGATCCCACGGGCGGGCAGGCCGAGTGCCGCGGGGCGCGACCCCTGGGTGCGTCACCGAGCGGCCGGCCCGAGAGTGGCCGGTCTCGCTCCGGATCCACTAGAGTATAAGACCGCTGTATCACCACTTACAGACGCTCATGAGTGGATCTCTGGTACAGAGTCGAACCATTGAAACGGAACGGCATACGGCCGAGAACGATACCGATCGATGACAAACACTACCGAACGTATCGACTGCGTCGAGTCCATCGCCAACGACGGTGCCGAGATAGCGTTCGAGGGGTTTCGCTCCGACGTCGATCCGGAGACGAAAGGTGGGGCCGAGCGCGTCGTCAACGCCGGCGACGTCGTGACCGAGTTAGATAGAGCCGCGCAGAAAGCGGTGCGAACGGCGATACAGAACCGGTACCCGGAAGACGTCTTCGTCGGCGAAGAGGGAGACGTCAGTAAATCCGTCCCGGAAGACGGGTTCGCGTGGGTCGTGGATCCGATCGACGGCACGTACAACTTCGTCCGGGGGCTTCCGATGTGGTCGACTGCCGTCGCACTCGTCTCGGACGGAGAACCGATCGCTGCGGCAACAGTGGCTCCTGCGATGGAGAACACGTACGTGGCCGATAGCGGCTCTGTCACTCGAAACGGACGTCCGATAACGGTAAGCGACCGAACCGATCCCGAGACGTTCGCAGTCGCGTACACTGTGGTCCCCGACTTGGGTGAGAGAGCGGCGTACAGTGACGGCGTCGCGGCGATGCTCAGACGCTTCGGTCAACTCCGGCAGGTCGGAAGCCTCCAGGTCGTTCTCGGTCTCGTGGCGTCGGGCGCCCTCGACGGAGTCGTGACTCCGGCAGTGGTCTCCCCGTGGGACTCCGTCGGCGGTGTCCACCTCGTCAGGGAGGCCGGCGGCGTCGTGACGGACGTGTACGGCGAGCGGTGGACGGCGGGGAGCACCGGCCTCGTCGCTTCGAACGGAGCCGCTCACGACGAACTCCGAACGGTCGGGCGGCGGATGGCCGAACAGAACTGAGGGGACGGACGTTCCCGGCAGACCGGGGGGGGGAACGTGTCAGTTCGAACCGTCGGCGTCGGTCTCGACCTGCGTTCCCGAATAGAGCATGTCGTTCACGGACGATTCGACGGTCATGTTGACGATATTGAGGCCCAGTTGCGCCGTTCGACGGACACTCTCGACGACCGTCGCGTACCAGTAGGCGTCGGGATCGGAGCAGCGAGCGAGCTCCTCTTCGACCACGTCGATACGACCCATGAGGTCGTCGTAGGCGTTCGAAGCGCCGGACGAATCGTTCTTCAATGCTCGCTCTACGACGGTACACGCCTCCGAGACGAGGTCCTTGAACCTGATCCCGAACTCCTCGTCCGGCGCAGTCGATTGCGTCTCTGTGACGCCGGCGATGCGTTCGGCCTTGTCGGCGATCTGTTCGAGCTCCCTCGCGATCTTGTAGTAGTAGAGAGCGGCCTTGCCGTCGACGTCGAATTCCGTGAGTTCGTTCATGTCGTTCAAACCGCAGTGGAGTCCTCGGGCGACGAACGCGAACAGCCGGTCGACGTGATCGTCGCGTTCGGAGACCCGCTGTGCGAGCATCTCGTCGTTCATTCGGACGGACTCCGCTGCGTCGCTTTGCATCCCCAACGCGAGCTGCCGGATCTGGACGATGGACTGTTCGAGCGAGACCGCACCGGCGTCGAGGTGGTCGCGAATCACGATCTCGTCGGTCGCCTCGCTGACTTCCATGCCGATCAACGACCCCGCAGTTCGAACCACGCTCCGACGAACTTCGTCACCGGCCGCACCGTCGTTACGGATTCTGATCTCGTTGTACCCCTCGATATACGCGCTTTTGATGTGACGCTGAACGATGTCTTCCGGCTTGTCGACCGCGTCGATCCGGGCGGCCCGTACTCCTTCCTCGAGCGTTGACGGGGCCACGATGAGCCGATCTCGCTCCTGATACAGATAGAGCGAATCCCCTTTGCCGAGGTTCTGCGAAACCCCCCATTCCCTCGGCAAGGAGAGCGTGAACGTGGACCCACCCGCGATCTGGACTTTCCGTTCGACCGGATCCGAGTTGTCGTCCCTCATGGGTGGTTCGCCGGTCGCGACGTTCGGTACTGCCACCACGGGACCGGTCCGACCGACCAGCTACTGCGGTCGTCCGGCTGGTGGGACGTTCGATCGGTCGCGAGGTGCGGAGACTCGAGCGGAGAGAACGACCGGGCTTCGCACCCGTCCGGAGACGTCTCTGGCATTCTGGCATTCATCTCTCGGCTGCTACCGGCTTGGTCCCCGGTCAAATTAGTACGTGCTATGAACCCCCAATATCCGTCTTTTCAGATATATGTAACAGTGTTTGGGGGCGAGGCATCTGAGCGATACGGATCGCTAAATAGCCTCTGAACGCTCTCAGGGCCGTTGAGACACCTCATAGCAACGCTATTTTACTCACCTATCTTAGCACAGGGTGTACTCATGTCACGTGACGCTGACGAACGTAATCGGAAATCGACACGGCGGAAATTCCTCGGCTTCGCCGGGGCTGCGGGAGCGACCGTGATCGCGGGCTGCAGCGGGGACAGCGAGTCCGCCGATGGCGGTGGTGCCGGTGACGGCGGCGACGGGACGAGCGATGGCGACGACGGGGCGGCTGGGTCCGACGGGGACGCGACCGAGACCGGCGATGCTGGAGCGGACGACGACCAGGACGAGACGAGCGGGGAGACGGAGACGACGAGCGGCGGGACGCTCCGGCTCGCCGACGAGCCCGTCGGTGTGATGGACCCGCCGGCAGGGAAAGGCGGCGGCGGCGACGCGACACAGATCTTCGAGACACTGCTCGGTTTCGCCGACGGTGATCTCCCGCCGGAGGGACGCCTCGCGACCGGGTACGAGATGTCCGCCGACGGAACGACGTTTACGTTCTCGCTCAAAGAGGGCGTCACGTTCCACGACGGGTCCGAGTTCACCGCGCACGACGTCGTCTACTCCTGGCGTCGGCTCGCCGAGTCTCCGGAAACCCGCAACTCCGACGACATCACCGGCGATACGTTCAACATCGAACACGAAACCGACGGCGAGGGGAACGTCGTCCCGGATAGCCTCGCGGTCCGGGCCGTCGACGACTACACGTTCGAGTTCGATCTCTCGCGGCCGTTCCACAGCGCCATGGTCCAGATCGCCGGACAGGCCTTCTCCGTGATTCCGGAAGGGATCGTCGGAGACATCGAGGGGTACGACGGCGAACTCGCCTACGAAGAGTGGGCCAACGAGGCGCTCTACGGGACCGGCCCGTTCCAGTTCGACAGCCTCAACCGCGGGTCGTCGTACACGCTGACTCGATTCGACGAGTATCACGGAGACGTCGCCAACATCGATTCGATCGAGTACACGATCCTCGAAGACGCCTCGGCGAAGTACAATCGGGCGATGAACGGAAACCTCGACGTCTTCGAGATCCCCATCTCGGAGTTCGACCCCTCGAAGGTCACCATCGAATCGGACGACGGCGAGTATCAGGAGGGGACCTACGGCCCCACTCGGAGCGGAGACACGATCAACTACGGACAGGTGACGCAACTGAACACCCAGTATCTCGTCTTCCAGACGGCCCGTGTCGACCGACCCGCCAGGCGCGCCATCGCGTACGCGATGAACCAGCACGTGGTCGCGAACGACATCTTCAAAGGAGTCGGAACACCGGCCTATCACGTCACGCCGCCGGCCGTTTACCCCGACGGCCCCGAGGCGTACGACGAACACGCACGGGCGAACTATCCGTGGGGGTACGACGAGTCGCGCATCGACGCCGGTCGCGAACTCATGGAGGAGGCCGGCTACGGACCGGACGACATGTACGAGATCGAGCTCCTTCACATGCAGACCAACGCCTACGAGCAGTTCGCCGAGTTGCTCCGCGACCAGGCGCGGTCGATGCACATCGACATGACCATCCAGAGCACGCCGTTCTCGACGATGATCAACCGCGCCGTCGACGGTAACTTCGACATCTTCACCAACTCCGACGGGATGGAGTGGCCCGAATCGGACAATTTCCTCCGATACTTCCACTCGACGGCGTCGAAGGAGTCTTCGTTCGCCCGGTGGGGCCAGGAGGGTCGACAGACGGAACCGACCCGGGCGTTCAACGAGGCCTGGCAGACGTACCTCGACAACCCCCGTCCCAACGAGCGTCACCAGGCCGCCCGTAACGAGGCCTACATCGAACTCGAAGAGGCCCATTGGCAGGGGATCGCGCAGCTACCGACGATCCACGGTCGGGGCCAGCAGTACTGGGGGAACGACGTCGAGGACCTCCGGATGTACGGTCCGATGGGCAACCAGCGGTACAACACGCTCTCCCTGAACCGGTGAGCACACGCATGGTACCCCCACGCCACCGACCGCCGACACGACACCGCCCTCTCCGAACATGACGAGTCGCCTGCGGTATTTTTTCCGGCGTCTCGGGCTGTCGATTCCGGTCCTGCTGTTCGGGACGACCGTCACGTTCGTCGCGATCCGTTTCGGTCCGGTCGACCCCGTCGCGGCCATCCTCGGCGATCCGACCAACGCCGCGGCGACCGAGGAGTACGAGCGGATCCGAGCCCAGCTCGGCCTCGACGAACCGCTCTGGCAGCAGTACGTCGAATTTCTCGGCGGGCTGGTGACACTCGATCTCGGTCAGTCGTGGGTCATCGCTCCCAATACCGGGACGGTGAGTCTCATCGCGACGTACGCCCCGCGGACGATCTGGCTCGGCTTCTGGGCGGTCCTGATCGCGATCTTCGTCGGGGTTCCGCTGGGCTTTTTCGCGGGGACGCGTGCGAACACGGGATCCGACTACGTCGCCTCGATACTCGGTATCGTGTGGCGGGCGATGCCGAACTTCTGGCTCGCGGTCATTCTCGTCTCGGTGTTGTCCCAGTCCGACGCCCTTCTCGGGTTCAGTTGGCAGCAACTGGGCCCCGACGTGACCGTCACCGGCGCACCGGACCTGACCGAGCTGGGCTCCCCGAGCGGATTCCTCGCGGCGGTCAAACAAGTGCTCCCCGCAGCGGTCGTCCTCGGGTCCGCGTCGATGGGCAACGAGATGCGGATCGGTCGAACGGCCGTCCTCGAGACCATCTCGGAGAAATACGTCGAAACGGCGCGAGCGAACGGCGTTCCGAACCACCGCGTGGTCTGGAAACACGTCTTCCGGAACGCGCTCATCCCGCTCGTCCCGATCATCACCGGCGAGGCGTTCGTCCTGCTCGGCGGGTCGGTCCTCGTCGAGACGGTGTTCGGTATCCACGGGATGGGGTGGCTGTTCTATCGCGCCTCCATCCAGGGAGACCTCCCCCTCGTGGGGTCGCTCATGGTCGTCTTCATCGTCCTGATCGTCGCGGTCAACATCCTGCAGGACCTGCTCTACGTCCTCATCGACCCCAGAATCGGATACACCGACTAGCATGCACTCGAACCACTCCGATCACGACGATAGCACCGACACGACTGCGGCCGTCGAGCCGACACTCCAGCGGCTCCGGGATCACCCCCGCCCGGCGCTCGTGTGGACCGGAGTCGCAACCGTTCTCTTCGCACTCGAGTTCGGGGCGGTCGCCTCGCTGGTGAGCGAACTCTGGCAGGCGCTCGGGTTCGGGGTCCAGTCGTCCGGCCTCGTGGAGCGAGCGAACGCGATCCCGACGCTGACGAGTCGCGACCTGATCACCAACTCGGGCCACTTCGACGGCGACCGGTGGGTCGGGACGTTCGCGGGCCTCGAACCTCGGACTGCCTGGGTGCTCAGAGTCGCGATCGTGTACGCCTACGCGGTCGCCGTCGTCGGCTGGTGTTGGGTCGGATACAGGCGATACCGCCGTCACTATCGGCCGGCCGAGTGGACGCCGTTCGACGATATCGTCGATCGCCTCCGCCGTCACCGGTGGGGACAGTTCGGCATGGTCGTCGTCTTTCTGTTCCTCGTCCTCGCGGTCTTCGCACCCACGCTCGGAACGACCACCGTCGACCAGAACATCAACAACCCGTTCGGCCACCAGATCGAGTACTACGACGCCGAGACCGGGAGCGTCGAATCGACCACGGTCGGCGCCGCGAACCGCCAGACTCAGTCCCGGGGGATCCCCGACCGGAACGTCGGGCCGCTGTCCTACGACCAGTACGGCCGGTATCATCCGTTCGGGACGCTTCCGAGCGGCAAGGACCTGTTTACCTTCCTGGCGGCCGGTGCCCGCGTGTCGCTCGTCATCAGCTTGCTCGCAGTCGGGCTCGCGAGCGTGATCGCGGTCTCGTTCGCGCTGCTCTCTGCGTACTACAAGGGATTGGTCGATCTGGTCTTCGTCATCGGCAGTGACTCGGTCATGTCGCTCCCACAACTGCTGTTGCTCATGTTGCTCTCGGTGCTGTTCTCCGACACGTGGATCGGTCAGTTATACAGCGGCGGGATACTCCTCGCGCTGATCTACGGGGCGACGTCGTGGCCGTTCCTCTGGCGGGCGCTCCGGGGTCCCGCCCTCCAGGTCGGCGACGAGGAGTGGATAGACGCCGCTCGAAGCTACGGTCAGCGACCGATCACGACGATGCGACGACACATGTTCCCCTACGTCACCGGCTACCTGCTCGTCTACGGGTCGATGTCGCTCGGCGGCGCGATCATCGCGATCGCCGGGCTTTCGTTTCTCGGACTCGGGATCAGTCCGCCCACGCCCGAGTGGGGCCGAGCGGTCGACGCCGGACAGCAGTACGTCGCCTCCCAGTCCTGGCACATCTCTCTGATCCCCGGTCTCCTGATCACGCTCGTGGTGACCGGGTTCAACGCGCTCGGCGACGGGATCCGGGACGCCATCGACCCGCAGGCGGAATCGGGAAGCACCGATTCACAGGGTGCCGCGGTCGGAGGTGGCGCGTGACCGACGAGGCGTCGGATCGCCCGGTGCTCTCCGTCGAGGGACTCAGTACTGCGTATTTCACCGACAAAGAGACGGTCCACGCGATCTCCGACGTCGACCTCTCGGTGCGTCGCGGCGAGACGCTCGGGATCGTCGGCGAGAGCGGCTCCGGCAAGAGCGTGACTGCGCGGTCGCTGACCGGGATGGTGAAGTCACCGGGCCGTATCCTGGACGGACAGATCAAGTACCGACACCCCGAGACGGTCACTGCACTCGCCGAACGGTACCCCGACCGTGTCGAGACTTCGTCCGCGCACACGGAGTCGGACGCGTTCGTCTTCGACGGGCCGACGGACCGATACGTCGACCTCGCGGCGGCGCCCGAAGCGGCGCTACGCGCCGTCCGGGGCGACGATATCGCGATGGTCTTCCAGGACCCGTTGGCCAGTCTGAACCCGGTGTACACGGTCGGGAACCAGATCGAGGAGCTGCTCACGATCCACCGCGATCTCGGCGATAGCGCCGCGACCGAACGTGCCGTCGACCTCCTGGACGCCGTCGGGATTCCCGATCCCGCACGGCGGCTCAGGGAGTACCCCCACCAGTTCTCGGGGGGGATGCAACAGCGGGCACTCATCGCGATGGCGCTGGCCTGCGACCCGGAGGTGTTGGTCTGCGACGAGCCGACGACGGCGCTCGACGTGACGATCCAGGCCCAGATACTGGAGTTGCTCGACGACCTCCAGGTCGAGCGCGACCTCGCGCTCCTGTTCATCACCCACGACATGGGGGTCATCGCCGAGGTCGCCGACCGAGTGAGCGTGATGTACGCCGGAGAGGTCGTCGAACACGCACCCGTCGAGGCGCTGTTCGAGGAGGCCGCACACCCTTACTCCCGGGGGTTGTTGGCGAGTATTCCGAGCCAGAACCCCGACAGCGAGTATCTACCGACCATCGAGGGCGACGTCCCGACACCGACCAGCGAACCGACGCAGTGTCGATTCGCACCCCGGTGCCCGGAGGCGTTCGACGCGTGCCGCGACGTTCACCCCCGCCACGTCGACGTCGGCGAAGACCGGACCGCGTCCTGCCTCCTGTATCCTGACGACCAGCCCCGTGAACGGGCCGTCCGGACCCACTCCGAACCCACTGCCGAGGACCACCAATGACTGCACAACGTCACCACGAGAGCGAACCGAGCGCTTCGTCGACGGCGGAGGCGCTCGTCGCGGTATCGGGGCTGAAAAAACACTACACCGACGACGGGTTCTTCGGCGGGTCGCCGGTCAAGGCGGTCGACGGCGTCGACCTAACGGTCCGACGTGGCGAGACGCTCGGCCTCGTCGGCGAATCGGGCTGCGGAAAGACCACGCTCGGGCGCACGCTCGTCGGCCTCGAGACGCCGACCGCGGGGACGGTTCGGTACGACGGGCAGGCGATCGACGAACTCAGCGGCGAGGCACGAGAGCAGTGGCGATGGAACGCGCAGATGGTCTTTCAGGACCCCGAATCGAGCCTCAACGCCAGGCTGACCGTCGGGGAAGTCGTCGCGGAACCGCTCGAAGTCCGTGACTGGAAGACCGAACGCGAGCGGCGCGAGCGAGTCTTCGACTTGCTCGATACGGTCGGGCTCCAGCGCGAGCACTTCTATCGGTATCCCCACCAGTTCTCCGGCGGGCAGCAACAGCGAATCGCTATCGCACGCGCGCTCGCACCCGAACCGGACTTTCTCGTCCTCGACGAACCGGTCTCGGCGCTCGACGCCTCGGTCCAGGCGAAAGTACTCAACCTGCTCGCCGACCTGCAGGCGGAGTTCGGTCTCACCTACGTCTTCATCGCACACGACCTCGGCGTCGTGCGCCATCTCTGTGACCGCGTCGCCGTGATGTATCTCGGCGCGATCATGGAGCGAGGCCCGGCCGGCGAGTTGTTCGGCGCTCCCGCGAATCCGTACACGAAGGCGCTCGTCTCGGCGATCCCCGACCCCGATCCGACGGCGAGCCGCGACCGGATCACGCTTCGGAACAGTCCCCCGAGCCCTCGCGACCCCCCGTCGGGCTGCCCGTTCAGCACGCGGTGTCCGGCGAAGATCCGGCCAGCCGAATACGACCACCTCGACGAAGCGGCGTGGCGCGCGATCGATATCCTCACAGAAGTCGTCCGCGAGCGCGGACGGACCGACCCCAGCCTCCGGGACAGGATCCGGTCGCTCGTGGGTCGATCTCCGCGGTTCGAGTCGATCGACGAGTTCGCCTCGGATCTGCTCAGTGACGTTTCGATCCCCGAGGACGCTCGAAACCACGTGTCTGAGGCGGTCCGACTGGCCAGCGACGGGCGGGAGGACGCGGCGCTCGCACGGCTCTCTACCGAGTTCGGTGGCGTCTGTGACGACGAGTTCCCCGAGAGCCACTCCGTGACGGACGGCCCTCGTCGCAGCCGCTGCCATCGCCATCGACCGACGTATTCGGATCCGCCAGACCTGACTGGCGAGTGAACTGGGCAGACCGATCGGCGATCGTGACACACTTGCGGACTTTTCGGGGATAGGTCGTCTTCCGGCAGCACCGATCGCGAGCTCCACTGATCGGAGACCCGAAACAGTAGCTCTCGAACTAGCGCTCGTCGACGAGCGGCAGCGTCGCGAGTCGGATCGACGCGAAGGACGTGTAGGCCATCGAAGTGACGCCGTCGGACCGTCTGGCCTGATGCGCTTCGGTCATACCCTCGGTGTCTGCGACGGGAACGTACCTGACCGTGGTCCCGTCCGTATCGACCTCGAAGACGAGGTACGCCTGCGGGAACGACCCCGTCGCCGGTGTCGTGACTTCCCACGTCGAGCCGGTTTTCGCCACCCCGAGATTGTGAAGGTGGCCGGAGACGACTAACGGCACCTCCGCATCGGTCAACACGTCCACGAGCGGTCCGGGGTCCCGCATCACCGGCGGGAGCCCCATCTCGGGGTGTGCGGCGTCCCTGAGGTCACGGAACTGGTCGTACATCGCGGGCGTGTTGTGATGCATCAGCACGACCGGTGTCTCGACCGTCGCCAGCGTGTCCTCGAGCCACGCGACGTCCTCGTCGGAGACGGCCCCGTCGTGCGTCTCTTTCAGTGACCCGTCCGGCTGTGTCGCCGTGTTCAAACCGACGACGTCGAGCGGCCCGACCCGTTCGACGAACGGAATGGTCCCGTCGGGGGCGTACTCGCGTTCGAACCGATCGACAGGTGGCGTCTCGTGCGAGTCCCCGTATCTGTACGTCTCGGTGGACGCCTTCGGGACGTCGTGATTTCCGGGGACGCCGAAAAACGGCGTCTCGATCCCCTCGAGGATATCGTCGAGCTGGTCGTACTCCCACGGGGCACCGTCTTTGGTCAGGTCGCCCGGAGAGACGATAGCGTCGACACCGCGCTGTTCTGCATCGTCGAGCGCCGTCCGGAGCCGGTCGGCCGCTCGGTGGTACACCATCGCCGTTCCCTCTGCACGCGGAGTGACGTGCGAATCAGAGACGACGGCGATACGCGTCCGGTCGTCCGCCGTCGGAGCGTCGAGACGAGCGACGACCGCTTCGGACTGAGCAGATACCATCGTCGGTACCATCGCGGTCGGGAAGGTTAGATTTATCGGAAAATATACAAAAATGTGGCAGTATATTCATGCATACTTTCGATCTGGGCTCAACAGCCCTATGTATACCACTACGCAACTCTGAACGAACGGAAACTGACAGAGTTACTAGTAAATTATAACGACGTAACGGGGTCACCGGCGTACACGCGTCTCCACTGCGTTGGCGACGGCGTGGCCTCGTCGTCCGGTCGTCCGGTCGTCCCGTCGCGACAGCGGCGACGGCATCGGTCGGCATCACTCCTCCCGCGTTCGGTCGACGAACTTGCGCGGATCGAGGTCCCAGTCGTACCCCTGGAATCGGAGCGACGGCGTCGCTTCGGCAGGGATCTGGTCGAATTCACGGAGAAACGTGTAGAGGCCCGACCGGCCGCCGAAGTCGCCGACGAACCACAGGCAGACCCGGGGCAGTCGCACGCGGTCGCGCTCGGGGTCGTACTCGACGGTGTCGGCCAGGTACGCCGCGGTCGCGTCGTCGAGCGCGTCGTCGACTGTCGCCGGGTCGTAGGCCAGGATCGCCGGACAGCTCGCCGCGCCGCAGTTCAGCGCGAAGTGGATGCGGGGGTCGGGGTCGAGCCGGTACGACCCGGGAAGGCCGGTCCGACCGAGCCGCGGGAGGTAGCCGAGACCGTACTTCGAGCGACCGCCACGGAGGAGGCCGTGTTCGATGTCGTCGAGGCTCAACTCGACACCGGCCACCGTGACCGCCGGTGCTCGAAAGAACCGCCACCGCGAGTCGAACAGGCCCGGTCGGCGCTCGAGCAGGCGCTGGGCGGCCGCGTTGTACACGTCGAGCCAGAAGGCCAGCCCCGTCCGGCGGTCGTCCCCGACCGCGGCGAGCGCCGATTCGTCGAGGTCGGCGAGCGCTCCCAGAAGGGGCTCGGTCGGCTCCCGGCGGCGCACCCGTTCGAGCAGCTCGCGAGCCAGCGTCGTCGGGTCCGACGGGGCCGGCCCGTCCTCGTTCGCGGGCCCGGGGGTCGGCGTTCGCTCCGCCTCGGGCCCGCCGCCGGCCGGTCGCCCGTCGTCGCCGGAGGTGTCTCCCATCGTTCGGCCACACGGGACGCGGCGACAAAAACCGTCCGCGGTCGGGAGCGGCGCGCGCGACGTTCTCGGAGTCACGAGGCGACGCCGAGCCCGACCGCCCACCAGGCGACCGTCGTCGCGAGCGCGGTCACCACCATCGCGAGCACCGACGGGAGCGGGTCGGGCCGTCGCGTGAGCACCGCCCACCCTCGCAGTAGCAACGGGACCGCGAGCAGGTGAGCGACGGCGACGGTGGTCGGGAAGACGCCGCCCCACCACAGCGCCACCGTGGCGGCCACAGAGGCGCCGGCGAGGCCGGCGTACGCCCGTCGGATCCGGTCGGACGACCAGCGGACCGCGAGCGTCCGCTTGCCGACGGCCCCGTCCGCCCGCCGGTCGGGCCAGTGGGTCGCCAGGAGGTTACAGCCGACCACCGACGCGAACGGGAGGGTCGCGAGCGCGGCGGTCGCGGTCGGCGTCGCCACGACCGCGACCCCGTAGACCGGGAGGAGGACGCCTCCGAGCGTCGCGTTGACGAGTTCGCCGACGCCGCGCCGGACCAGCGCGAGCGGGGCCAGCGAGTACGACAGCCCGGCGACCAGCGCCGCGACGAGCAGGCCCGCCGCGACGGGCGTGACGAGCCCGCTGGCGGCGACGGCGACGACCGCCAGCGCGGCGACGACGCAGGCGCCGACCGTCGCTCGCCCGAGCAGGGACGGCGCCAGTCCGGTGCGGACGAGCGCCCCGCTGCCCCCGGAGAAGGGCGTGCGGTCGGTCAGCGCGTCGGTATCGGCGTCGGCGTACTCGTTCGCGTAGTGGACGGCCACCGTGACCGACAGCAGCGCGAGCGCGCCGGCGAGCACGCGCGAGACGAACTCGGGCGCCAGGGCGTCCGCCACGGTCGACGCCGTCGCAGACCCCGCGACCAGCGGCGCCCCGGCCGTCGACATCCCGACCCCCAGGAGGTAGACGAGACCGACGAGTGCGACCTGGCTCGGCCGGCTCGCCGCCCACAGCGCCCACAGCCGCGGGAGCCGCTCGACGACGCGCGATCGGACGGATGGGGGCGACACGACGACACGTGCGGCCTACGCCGGCGTAGGTCTGTCGGCCACCGAAGGGTGGATGACGCTGGCGCCCGAACCGGCGGTAGATGACACGGGCGGCCGCGCTGGAGGGGTTCGAGACGTTCGTCGACCGGACGGCCGAGGCGACCCGCCGGGAGTTCAGCGTCGCGCGTGCGCTCCGGGGGACCGGACTGGGTCCCGGCGGCGTCCTCGTCGACCGGTTGCGCCGCAACACCGACGCGCTGGAGCGACGCGTCGTCGACCCGGAGCTGGCAGCGTACCGCGAGCGCGCGGTCGAGCAGTTCCGCGTCGTCCTCGCGTACGTCGAGAGCGACGAGCCGATCGAGGCGTTCGAGGCCGACTTGCTCGAACACGACAGCGCGGTCGACGCTCTGGCCCCGACCGTCGGCCCCGACGAGCGCCGCGCCGTGGTCGAAGACGTCCTCGCTCGCCTCCAGCGGCTCGGCGACGGCGTCGCGCCGGTCGTCGAGCGACCCGAATCGGCGTTCTGGCCGGCGGTTCGCGCCGCGTTCGACCGGGAGGAGGCGCTCGCGCTCGTCGAGACGGTCGTGCCGTTCACCGGCCCGCTCCGGCGCCACCGCGAGGCGCTGGCGTTCGAGGTGCGGATCGACCCCGCCGACGTGCTCGGCGGCCCGCTGACGGGGACGCTCCCGACGGTATCGCTCGACTACACCGACGAGGCCCTCCGGGCGATGCACCGCGCCGAGCAGCGCGTCGTCCACGAGGCCAGGGCCGACGTGACCGAGCGCTTCGGCTGAGATCCCGGCCGACCGAGGACCGGTCGGGACCGAGACCCCCGCGGCTCGCGCGGCGATAGCAGGGACCAAGCACTTGGAGCCCCGAGTTCTCTGCACGATGGAGTCAGCCCCGCTGGAGTTCTCGCTGCCGAACGCGGCCGTCGGACCGGATCCGTTCTCGCTCGCTGACCTCTCGTCGGACGTCCGGTTCGTCGTCCTGTTCTTCCAGCGCGACCACTACTGCACGAACTGTCGCAGTCAGGTGCAGGCGGTCGCCGAGCGCGTCGCGGCGTTTCGGACGCGCGACGCCGAGCCCGTCTCGGTGGTCCCGGAGCCGCTCGACCGCGTCGCCGAGTGGCAGGCCGAGTACGACCTGCCGTATCCGCTCCTGGCCGACTCGGAGGCGTCGGTCGCCGACGCATACGACCAGCCCGTCCGCTTCGGCCTCCTCGGCGACCTCTCCGACTTTCTGGGTCGGATGCCCCGCGTCGTGGTCGTCGACCGGAGCGGCGCCGACTCCGAAGCCGTCTACACCTACAGCGGCCGGTCCACCTTCGACCGCCCCGAGATCGACGAGTTACTCGACGTGATCGACGAGCACCGGACCGCCGGCGGCGACCCGCCCCCGGCGGAGTGAACGCCCGAGCCCGCGATAGACGACCGATGCGGTCGTCGCCTGATGCGGTCGTCGCCTGATACGGTCGTCGCCTGATACGGTCGTCGCCTGATGCGGTCGTCGTCATCGCTGTAGCGACGCGAGGATCGCGGCCCGGCCCTTTCCGGGCTACCAATGCAAGATTTTAAAACATATCGAGCATCCAGAGTATCCTAGATGTCGAACGAGCGACTCGAACTCGCCGACCGGGGAGACGGCGGGGCGGTTCCGCCGCCGCTACCACCCGACGACCCGGAGGCGTGGTACGCGCCGGACGTTCGCTCGCAGACCGAAGTCGCGCCGGGTGTCGTCGTCACGATCCGCGAGACGGCGACGGACTTCGACTACGAGGTCCGTGAGCCGGGACTCACCAGCGAAGGTCGCCAGCGACTCGACCGCGTGCTGGAGTACTTCGGCGACGCGGGCCTCGAGCGGCCGCGCACGCGCGAAGGCGCCGTCGAGCGGATGGCCGACGGGTTCGATCCGAAACACCGGCGGGTGCTCGACCGGCTGATCGACGCGGCGCCGGGCGTCCGCCGCCGGATCGAGTACCACGCGCTGGCCGAACTGGGCTGTCTCGGGCGATTGACGCCGTACGCCCTCGACGATCGGATCGACGTGGCCGACGTGGCGGGCGACGGTGTCGTCGTCCACACCGACGATTTCGCGCCGGCCGAGACGGACCTGCCCACGGACCCGGAGTACCTCGACCGGTTCGCCAGCGAACGACTCGACCACCACACCGTCGACTTCTACGGTTTCGAGATTCCGGTCGTCGTATACCGTGAAAATCTACTGGGTACCGACTCGTTCATGACCAAATACGCGGTCCGCGAGCCGGATCTGCTGCCCGGTGACGCCGAGTTGATCACCGAGTGCAAGGAGCGTATCTGGGAGACCGACGTAGACGGCGTCGTCGACGACGAAGCGGCGTTCGTCCGCGAGCGCGCCCAAGAGTTGCTCTCGCGACGACTGACCGCCCGGAACACGCGCGCCTGGCTGGACGCCGCCCGCCACAGGGTCCGGAGCGCGCTCGCCGAGTGGGACCTGGCCATCCCGCCGGTCGACGACCGCTACGCTACCGACCGGCTGGACGACCTGGTGTACTACGTCCTCCGCGATTACGTCGGCTACGGGAAACTCACCGTCCCGATCCGCGACGACCACCTCGAAGACGTCGAGGCCAACCGCGTCGGCGAGCGCGTGAAGGTCGTCCCCCGAGACGACGTGGGCCACACCGAACGGATCCCGACGAACCTCACGTTCGAGGACGAACACGAGTTCGTCAACGTCGTCAAGCAACTCGCAGCGGACGACGGCACCGAACTCAACGCCGCTAACCCCAGTGCGAAGGTCAACCTCAGCCCGCCCGGCGTCACCGAGACGATCCGCTGTGCGGTGGCGCTGCCGACCGTCAGCGAGGACGGCCCGCACATCTCCATCCGCAAGCAGGCGCCGGACGTGATGACTCCCGTCGACCTGCTCGAACGGGACAGCCTCTCGACCGAACTGGTCGCGATGCTCTGGCAACTGTACGAACACCACGGCGTCGTCCTCTTCTGCGGCCCGACTGGCGTCGGAAAGACGACGCTGATGAACGCCCACATGCCGTTCGTCAGCTTCCGTGACCGACCGGTGAGTATCGACGAGGGATCGCGGGAGGTGTGGTTACCCCACGAGACTGGCGTCTCGCTCACCACGCGCGAACACCAGGACGAGTACAAGCAGGTGACGATGGCCGACCTGATGACCGAGACCAACTACCTGAATCCGGACGTGGAACTCATCGCGGAGATCAACACGCCCGCGAGCTTCGAGACCTTCGCGGAAGTGTTGAACACCGGTCACGGCGTGATCGGGACAACTCACGCCGGCGATGTCGAGACGCTGGTCAACCGGGTCGTCGAGCAGGACCTGCCGACGTACCTGCTCTCCGAGATCGACCTCCTCGTCTTCCCCCGAGCGGTCGACGGTGACCGCTACGTCGGCGAAGTGGTCGAGTTCGTCGGCGAGGAGACGTTCAGGGAGTACGACCGCGAGCGCGCCGACGACGCCTGCGGTGTCGTCCGAAAGGGTGAGACGACGGTCTACTGGAACACCGTCGCTCGCCGGACCCACGACGGCGGGTACGACCTCGCCTACGAACACCCGGACCTGGGCGACGACGCGCGGCAGGTCGATACCGAGTTGTTCGAGCGCCTCGCCCGCCTCACCGACCGGCCGGTCGAGGCCGTCGAGGACGCTTTCCACCGCAAGCACCGCTACGTCAAGTACCTGCATCAGGAGGGGATCTCCGACGGCGAGGATCTGTTCGCGTTCCTCGCCGACCTGCAGACCGACGAGGCCGCCACCGTCGAGCGCATCAGACAGCGTACCGCCGAACAGCCGAGCAGCGTGGTCGCAGCCGACGAGCGAACGGGTCCGACGACGAACGCGGCAGGCGCAACGATCACGCTCGACGACCGGAGTGACCGCGACGGCGCGAGACGGCACACCGACGGCGATGCGGAGATTCCCGGGGAGGAGACGGATGGCGACTGAGGACTCGGGGATCACGGGTCCCGACGGGACGCTCGCGTTCGTCGACCGGGCGTTGTACGCGCTGTTCTCTCGGCGTGCCGATAGTTCGAGGCACGAACGCGACCGCCACAGATACCGCGCCGCCGACCTCGGGACCAGTTTCGACATATACATCTCGCGGGTATACGGCCTCTCCTGGGGAGTCGCGACGGTTACGTTCGCGCTCGCCGCGCTCGTCGTCGGAGTGCTCCCACGGTCGGCGCTGGCCTCGGTGGTCGAGTTCGCCCACGGCGCGGTCCCGGTCCTCGACCGGGTGGCGTTCCCGGTCGTTCCCCCAGCCGTACTGGCGTTGACCGCGGGCGCGATCTCGGGAGCGGTCGCCCGCTGGGGAGTCCTCCGCTCGGGCGGGCTGTACCTCCGCTGGCAGGCCGACGCTCGGCGCGCCGACATCGAGGCCACGCTGCCCGGCGCGGTCCGGTATCTCCGCGTGCTCGCCTCCGGGAGCAGCGACCAGCGGACGATGCTGCGGCGCGTCGCCGACCAGCACGCGTACGGAGAAACGGCGACCGCGTTCCGCCGCGCGCTCAACGAGGCCGCACTCACCGGCAGTCTCGACGCCGGCCTCGAGCTAGTCGCCCGTGATACCCCTTCACGGGACCTGTTGGCCCCGTTTCTCCTGAAGTATCGCGAACACGCCAACCAGGGGACCGACGCGCTCGCCGAGTATCTCCGGATGGAGAGCCGGCTCCTCTCACACCAGCAGTCGCGGACCCACGACCGCGTAGCCGGCTATCTAGAGTTGCTGGCGGAACTGTTCGTCGTCATGCTGGTCTTTCCCGCGCTCACGGTGCTCATCATCACGGTGATGAGTGTTCTCGCGCCGGGGCTCTCGGCGACGGTCACTACACCACTGGGGGCCGTCACGACCCGGGAGGTACTGATCTACAGCAGCATCGCGTTCGTCCTCGGGGTCGGACTCGCGGCGGCGGCCATCGTCGCCAGTCTCCGCCCGGCACAGCACGCGATGCCCGACTACGCGGTGTCTCGTGACCTCTCGGACCTGGTCCTGTCGGCACCGACGAACCCGGCCAGCGCCGCGGTCGTCTGTGGGCCGTTCGCAGCGGTAGCCGCCGTCGCTCTCTGGACGTTAGGGTACGACCCAGCCAACGTCCTGCTGTTGAGCTACGTCGGGTTCGGTCTCCCGGTCGGGGTCGTCGCGGTCCGACGAGCGCGGATCGACGACGCGAAAGACCGCGAGATCCGCGATTTCGTCCACGCTATCGCCGGTCACGTCGCTCTTGGACAACCGTTCTCGGCGGCCGTCGACGAGGTCGCGGCGGAGGTCGACCACGGTGCGTTGCAACCCGACGTGGAGTCGCTGGCGTTCTCGCTGTCGTTGACGACCGATGCCGGATCGGGCGACGGCGACGTGCGGGCCGCCGCGCTCGACAAGTTCGTCGACGACGTAGGGACGCCGATGGCCGAGCAGACCATCGGCCTCGTCGTCGGCGCGCTCGAATCCGGGAGCGACACGGAACAGGTGTTCGAGGCCTTGCAGACGGAGATTGGGACGCTCTACCATCGGCGCAAGCAGCTCCGGTCCGAGCTCCTCGTGTACGTCGCTGTGGGATGGACGACGGGGTTGCTCGTCCTCGGGATCATGGTCGCGGTCAATCTGTCCGTGCTCGACGGCTTCTCGCAACTGGCGTCGGTGTCGAACGTCGAAGGGTCGTCGAGCGGGTTCGCACTCGACCCGGACGCAGTCCAGCCGGCCCGGGAGCAGTGGCGGTTCTACCTCGTCACCCAGGCGACCATGCTGTCCTGTGGCTGGTTCGCCGGCATGGCGAGCCGTGGGCGCTACGAGGCACTGTTGCATTCGGCGGGACTGGTGGGCATCACCTACGCCGTCTTCGCGGGGGCCGGGATGCTATGATCCGCCGAGGCGGAGCGGCCGCCGGACATCTCCGGCGGCGCGGTCAGTCCAGCGTCGTCGGCGTCGCGCTCCTCCTGGGTGTGACAGTGGTCACATTGGGTGTCTTGACCGCCAGCGTCGGCGTGCTGGTCGAGGATCACGCCGCCCGGGCCGACGCCGACCGCGTGGCGGCCGACCTGCAGTCCGGGCTTCGACCGGTCGAGTCGACCGGTCACCGGACGACGACCGTCCGATTCGGCGGGGGGCGGCTCTACACCGCCGAGCGACAGCTCAGGGTCTCCGACGCCACCGGAGTCGTCGCGAACGTCGACATCGGCGCGCTGGTCTACGAGAACGGAGACCGCCGCGTCGCGGCCGTCGCGGGTGCGGTCGTCCGCGGTCGCGGCGAGAACGCGTGGTTCGCAGAGCCACCGCCGGTCGTCGGCTCGGAGTCGAACGGCGTGCTCGTCGTCGGCGCCGCGAACCTCTCGGCGAACCCGTCGTCGGTCGGCGGCGGGCGAGTGGCCGCCGATCTCGTGACGAACGTCACCCACGACCGCCGATCGCTCGGCCCCGGGCGCTACGAGGTCGCCGTCGAGACCGAAGCGCCCGCGGCGTTCGAACGCTACTTCGAGCAACGAGGAGCGACGGTCGGTCGAACCGACCGCGACGGAGACGGGGTCGTCAGCGTCGTGGCGGAGTTCCCCGGCCGGCGGCGAGCGTACCTCGCCGAACACCGGATGCGACTGGAGGTGACGAATGGGTGACCGAGTGCGGGCCGACGGACCGACGCCGTCGTCCGGGCTCGCTACCGACGCACGCGGGGTCACGCCGGCGGTCGGTAAGACGCTGGAGATCGGGATCGTGGTCCTGTTCGTCGGGCTCGTCACGACCGCACTGCTGGGCGGTGTCGTCCCGGACTACCGAACGGCAGCGGGTGCCGAAGTCGGCGACCGCGTCCTCGCCACGGTCGCACAGGAGGTCGAACGAGCCGTCCCGCCGAGTGCCCGAGACGTGTCGGCCCGTCGGACGGTCGAACTTCCGAGCACTATCGCGGGGAGCGGCTACGCGATCCGGGTCGACGGACGGTCGCTCGTCCTCGATCATCCCGACCCGGCTATCGGTGGACGGATCGACCTCGCGGTCCCCCCGCGCGTCGACCGCGTGTCCGGCCGGACCGACGGGGGTGCCGAGACGGTCGTGGCGGTCCGGGATGGCCCGGATGGACTAGTGGTCGAACTCCGCGACGGGGGTGGACCGTGACTCACTCACTGCGCAGCGCCCGGAGGAGGGCGCCGGCGCCGCTCCCGACAGCGAGGAACGCGAGCCCGAGCGCACCGAAGCCGTGCGCCAGCTCGGCCGCCGACGAACCAGGGGGCGCGACCACGGACGCGAGCGCGGTGACCGCCCCGTGGATAACCGCGATCGGCGGGCCGAGGAGGGACGGAACGTCGCGAGTCGGTTCCGCGGGCACGGACGGCAGGTCGGAGCCGGCCCTGGGAACTCCCGCCGCTTCACGGCACGGGTTGGCACCTCCGAGGGGGTCACTGTGAATCAGGCCGACCCGAGATCGGGCGGGGGGCGCGACCCCCCTCGTACGAGTCGCGCTCAGGCGAACCTCGCCGCGCTGGCCGCGGCACTGCTCGCGCTGACGACGGTGACCGTGCTCGGCGTCGCGGCCGCGAACGGTGCTCTCGTCGGTGAGTTCCGGGACGCGGGCGAACGTCACGCGGCGACGGCGGTCGCCGACCGGATCGTGGGCGACGCGTCGCCGGTGACGAACCGCTCGAACGTCCTCGACCGGGGCGCGGTCGCGTCGCTCGACGCCGCGACGCTCCGGAGTCGATACCCGACACTCGACGGCCGATCGTTTCGAGTCACGGTCGGCGGGCGAGTCGTCGCGGCCGCGGGGACACCGAGTGGCGGAACCACGCGACATCGAGTCGTCCTCGTCGAACGCCGCCGGAACGAGACGGTCACACCGTCGTTTTCGGGCCCGAACCGGATCACACTCCCCCGGCGAACGCCGTGGGCCCGCCTCGATATCGGACCGCCCGACAACGTCTCGGTCGGTGCCGTCCGGGCGAACGACCGAGTCGTACTCCGGGATCCAGACGGGCTCGACGGACGATACACGGTCTCGCTGTCCCGACGGGAGACGGTCCAGTTCACGTTCGTCGCGAACAACAGCCTCGACCGCGGCGACGTGACGCTCGCGTTCGCACCGAGCAACACGACGAAGGCGCGGTTGGGGGTGACCGTCGATGGCTGACGTCGCCGAGGGATCGGCGACCCCCCACTCCGTCGAACGCGACGCCCGCGCGCAGCTCCCGATGCCTGCAGTGGAAGGCGCGCTCGCGGTGGTGCTCGTGCTCGGGGTCGTGGTCGGGTTCGCGCTGGGCGTTCCGCAACCGAACGGGACGCAACAGCTGGACGCCTACGCCGAGGATGCAGCGACGATCCTGACGCAGGAACCACCGCGCCACCGTGGCGGAACGCGGCTGGCAGAGGTGATGGAGTCGGCCGACGCGTTCGAGCGCGAGCGTGCCGCTCTCGACCGCCGGGTCGGACGCATCCTGCCCGACAACGTCATGTTCAGGGTGGAGACACCCTACGGCCGCGTCGGCCACCGAAAGCCCGCCCGCGTCGCGGTCGGTACGGCCACAGTGACCACTCGCCACGGCGACCTGACGATCAGGGTGTGGTACGCGTGAGCCGACGGCCGACCACCTCGGGCGGCGACCGCAGGGGACAGATGGTGCTGCTCGCCGGCGTCGTCGTCGCACTGGCGCTGGTCGCGATGCTCGTCGCGTACCTGCAACTGGGCTACCACGCCGACGTGCGGACCGCGAGCGTCGACGGCGAGGCCGCGGCCGACGGGCGGTCGTACCTCCAGCGCGCCACACACGACGCGTCCCGGGCGCTCCGCGGCGAGTTCACGTGGAGTGAACGCGCCCGAGCGGTCACGGAGACTCGAAACCGTATCCAACCGCGGATACGGACGCTGCAACGGTCACGCGTCGAATCTGGCGTCGCGTACACGGCGGCGTTCAATCGGACTGCTGCACGGCGATGGGCGACCGCGAACTGTCCGAGCGGCCCGGGACGAGAGTTCGGCCCCTGCGTGGCCGACCGGGGTGTCGTGGTACAACAGCGGGGCGAGCGAACCCTCGTCCTCGCCGTCGGCTACGATCTGACCGTGACGACCGACCGCGAGACGGTTCGGCTCACCGCCGTCACACCGGCGGTCGAGTGACCGACGCGAGCGCCCAACCCGACCCGAGCGGGAACGACGGCGACGACTCCGGACTCCCGATCCGAGTGTGGGTCGCCAGCCTCGTCGTTCCCGTCGGGGCCGGGCTCCTCGCCTGGGCGATCATCAGACTGACCCCGGGAACCCCGGCGTGTAGAGGCGTTTTCCTCGACGTCTTCTCTCTCCGGTACCGACGAGCCCTGATCCACGGTCTCGGGCTGGTCGTGCTCGCGCTCGTCGCGTTGCTGCTCGTCGCGGGCCTCGCTCGGCGTCCGCGCCTTCCTTCGCGGGAACCCATAAGAGCCGAGCGACCCAACGGAACGTATGGTCGACCCCGGCCGCGAGACCCAGTACACCGAGTCGGACGTGATCGAGGTGTTCCGCGACCGCAGCGACTACGCGGAGCCGCTCACCGCGAGCGAAGTCGCCGAGCAGTTGGACTGTTCGCGCCGCACCGCACTCAATCGGCTACACGACTTGCAGGACGAAACCGACGTGACCAGCAAGAAGGTCGGCGGCCGCAGTCGCGTCTGGTGGATCCCAGTCCGGATGGACGGGTGACCGGCTCGTGGAGGTCCGCGATGGGTCGTTCACGCCGTCCGTGACCCGTTTGTGGTTTCGGAAGATATTTTTCTCGCGGCGGCAAATTACGACGTATGAGTGCCGAATCGACGGAAGAACGCATCCTCTCCGTGCTGGAGGAGGACGCCCAGGCCTCCTACGCGGAGATCGCGGACCGGGTCGAGGTGTCCAAGCCGACCGTCCGCAAGTACATCCAGCGCCTGGAGGACGAGGAGGTTATCGTCGGCTACTCCGCCGACGTGGACCCGAAGAAACTGCCCGGCCAGTCCATCGCACTCGTCGGGATGGACGTCGACAGCGGCCGCTACGTCGAGGCCGTCCGCGAGCTAAAGGAGATCGCGGCGATCGAGAAACTGTACACCTCCAGCGGCGACCACATGCTGATGGCGGAGGTGCGCGCGCCCGACGGCGACGCCGTCGGCGACGTGATCGAATCGACGATCAAGGACATCGAGGGCGTCACGGCCGCCCATCCCTCCTTCCTGCAGGAACGGCTGAAGTGAGTCGGCCGCCGTCCGGCGACGATCGATACCTACGCAGTTAGGGATCGCTGCTATTTCACTACCGCTCGTCGACTTGAGCATGTCGAACGCAATCGATTCGATTCCGAACCCGAGCGATTACGAGTGGAAGTTCGAACAGGTCGACAACGTCGGTATCTGGTTCATGGACGGCTGGCGCGGGTTCGCGGACGCGGACCTCGAAGCGGCCAGCACGCACTACCGCGAACGCGGCCGGCGCGGGGACGTCGACGCGACGATCGCGGTCTTCGGCGACGAGACGAACCTCGCGAGAGAGACACAGGAGTACATGGGTCGGGAGTGGTCGACCAACGGCGAGTACACCGGCGTCGACCGGATCGGGTTCGTCTCCGATGGCACCACGGCGATGGCGGTGGCGGCGAACGTCGACGTCCCCGACGCCGAGGTCGACACGTTCAGCGACCTGGACACGGCGGTCGAGTGGGCACAGGGCTGACCGCGACGCGACGCGGCGCGTCACGGTCGCTCGCCGTGGGGATCTCGGGAGGCCGCCCGCGTCGCGGGCCCGCGGAGAGTGGAACGAAGCGACCGTAGGGGTGGATTTTTACGCGCCGTTCCCCGAGAAGACGGTATGACCGCCCGCCTCGTGCTGGGGACCGGATCGCTGGCGGGGTCGCTCGTGACGGAACTGCGCGAGCGGCGCGGCCGGCTGGCGGTGCTGGCCGACGACGAGAACGCGGTCCGGACGCTCCGTGAGGAGGGCGTCGTCGCGGAGGTGGGCGACCCGACCGACGAGGCCGCGCTCCGGGAGTGCCGGCGGCCGGACACGGTCGCCGTCGCCACGGCGAACGCGGCGACGAACGTGGCAGCTGCCGAGGCGGTGGCCTCGGTCTACCCCGGCGCGTTCGTGCTGGCGTACGCGCCGGCCGAGACGACCGACGAGCAGCGGGCGGCGCTTTCGGCGACCGCCGACGAGCTGGTCGACGCGCGGGCGGCCGCGACCGACTGGCTGGACGACCGGGTCGGCGACGACGGGCTCAGGACGCGGAAGCTGACGGCGGCCCTGCGGGACGTCGAGGGACGGCTCGCGATCGTCACCCACGACAACCCCGACCCGGACGCCATCGCCAGCGCGGTCGCGCTGGCCCGGATCGCCGAAGCGACCGGCGTCGAGGCCGACGTGTGTTACTTCGGGAACATCACCCACCAGGAGAACCGCGCGTTCGTCAACTTGCTGGAGTTCGACCTGTCGCGACTCGAACCGGGAGCGGAACTATCGGAGTACGGTGGCGTGGCGCTGGTCGACCACTCGCGGCCGGGCGTCAACGACGGGCTGGCCGAGGAGACGGCCGTCGATATCGTGATCGACCACCACCCGCCGCGGTACCCGGTCGAGGCGCGGTTCGTCGACCTGCGCAGCGACGTGGGCGCGACGAGCACGCTGCTGGTCGACTACCTGCGGACGCTGGACATCACGCCGAGCCGCGAGGTTGCGACCGGCCTCCTCTTCGGCATCCGGATCGACACCGACGAGTACACCCGCGAGGTGAGCGTCGCCGACTTCGAGGCGACGGCGTATCTCGTCCCCCACGCCGACGCGGGGACGCTCGACCGCATCGAGTCGCCGAGCATGAGCGCGGACACGCTCGACACCATCGCGCGGGCGATCAGCGACCGCCAGCGCCACGGGCCGGCGCTGCTGTCTGGCGTCGGCGAACTCACGGACCGGGACGCGCTCGCGCAGGCGGCCGACCGCCTGCTCGACCTCGAAGACGTGACGACGACGCTCGTCTACGGCATCATGGACGGCACGATCTACGTCTCGGCGCGGGCGCGCGGCACCGACCTCGATCTCGGCGAGACGCTCCGGGACGCGTTCGGGCAGATCGGGAGCGCCGGTGGCCACGCCGACATGGCCGGCGCACAGATCTCGCTGGGGCTGCTCGACGCCATCGACGCCGACGACGAGTCGCTGTCTGAGATCCTCGACGCCATCGTCACCGACCGCTTCCTCGACGCGATGGGGTCGCGCAACCACCGCGTCCTGACGGGTCTCTACCCCGACGACTACCACGGCACCGGGCCGGGCGAACCGCTGTCGCTCGACCGGATCGCCGGCGCCGCGGTGGGGAGCGGTCGAGACGGAGCCGACGACGGCTCGGACGAACCGGACGCGACCGACGACGACACGGCGGACGGCGGGGGCGCGACCGACGACGAGCGGCGGTAACGGCTGCGGCGCGACGGCGGACGACGCCGACGACGGCTCCAGCGCCGGCGGCCGGCGGCGCAGTCACCGGGCCGGAGCCGGTGTGTTTTTGAGGAGTGGACGCCGACGTCCGGGCAATGGTCGAGGAGGGAGCGCTGACGGTGAAAGACTACATGACTCGCGAGGTCGACACGGTGTCGCCCGACGACACGGTCGGCGACGTGGCCGCGCGAATCGCCGAGAGCACGGAACACAGCGGGTTTCCGGTCACCGACGGCCGCCACGTCGAGGGGTTCGTCAGCGCGCGGGACCTGCTGCAACAACCGGACCACGAGCCCATCTTCAAGGTGATGAGCGACGACCTGCTGGTCGCGCATCCGGAGATGGACATCGACGACGCCGCCCGCGTCATCCTCCGGTCGGGCATCCAGAAGCTCCCGGTCGTCGACGACGCTGGCAACCTCGTCGGCATCATCTCCAACGCCGACGTGATCCGCTCGCAGATCGAGCGCGCGACCCCGGGGAAGGTGGACAACCTGATGCAGACCCTGGAGAACATCCACGGCGTCGCCGTCTCACAGGAGCGCCGGGAGGTCGCGCTGGCGGAACTGACGCCGACACAGGCGAAGGTGTACGCCGACGAACTGGAGGGCCGTCGGTACGAACTCGACCGTGGGCTGGCCGAACCGCTCGTCGTCATCGACAACGACGGCGACCTGCTGCTGGCCGACGGCCACCACCGCGTCAAGGCCGCCGCCCGCCTCGACATCGCGGAGATGGACGCCTACGTCATCGTCCTCTCCGAGCGGGTCGACCTCGGGATGGCCAAGACCGCCGAGAAAGAACAACTGTACTCGATCGACGACATCGCGGTCGTCGACTACGCCCACCACCCGCTCGTCCAGAAGACCAAGCGACTGCAGGACTGAGGCGGTCGGGACCGTGCTCGCGGCCCTGCGGCTCAGGCCCGTTCGTACTCGACGACGTTCGTCTCCGCGTCGAGCCACAGGTGGAGCGTGTCGTCGTCAAGACGCACGTCGACTCTGACGCGCACCGGCTCCTCGGATTCGAGGTCGGCGCGGCCGATGCTACAGAACGGGAGGGCGACGTACGGCCGATAGCGGATGTCCTCGCCGTGGTCGTGGTAGAAGGCGAGGACGGCGGGGTGGTCGACGACGCAGGCGCCGGGCGGGAGGTCGAACGACGTGGGACATCGCCCGCACGTGAAGGTCGCGAGCAGGGCGTCGTCGGGCACGCCGACGTCGTCCATCGACGGGAGCGACGGCGCCGGGGACGGCAGCGCGGCGTCGACCGGGCCCCAGCAGTTGGGGCAGACGCCGGCGCGAGCGCGCTCGACCTGTTCGCGGAGGTCGAGCATCGTGACCGCGAGGAGTTCGGAGGCCGTGAGGTGGTCGGCCGCGACCGGTGGGATGGCCGTCCCGTTGAACACGTGGTGGTCGGGACAGCGGATCCTGCAGTACTGGTCGTCGTACGCGACCTCCAGCGCGCGGTCGCAGTCCGGATAGGGACAGTCGAACTCCGTCTCGCCGCGCACCGTCTCGCCGGGGCCGGTGTACTCGCCCGATTCGACCGCGCTCACGAGCTGCATCCCGCGATTGCGCAGGTGGTACTCCTCGCCGTCTTTGACGACGAGCGGCCCGCGGAGCTTCTCCAGGTGGTAGCTGAAGTTGCCGGCGTCTTCGACTCCGACCGCCCGCCGCAGGTCGGCGAACGATAACCCCGCCCACTGCCAGTTCGACCGGCGTACCCCCGCGAGCTCCCGGACGATAGACAGCCGCGTCTCGTCGGCCAGCAACTCGAAGAGCGCGGTCGGGGCGACGGCATCGCTGTCCACTTCCGCTTCGGACCCCTTCGCCCCCCGTTGCTCGCCCGTCTCCTCGGACCCGCTCCGGTCGGCCATACGCCTCGTTCCTCGGCCGCCCGAAAAACGGTTACGTCCTATCAGATCGCAAACTGAACGGCCCTGCAGGAAATGGTTATGGGATGACACCCGCAACTCGCAGTCACGATGACGACGACACCTGAACGGGTCGCCGACGAGCGCGAGGACGGCGCCGAGCGAGACGACGCTCCGGCCGGGTCCGACCCCGCCCTCGCGGTCCGCGGGCTCTCCAAGACGTTCGGCGACGGCGAGGCGGCGGTCCGGGCGGTCGACGACGTGAGCCTCGACGTGGAATCGGGCACGGTCGTCGGCGTCCTCGGCCCGAACGGCGCCGGGAAGACGACGCTCATCAAATCGATACTGGGCCTCGTCGTGGCCGACGAGGGCGACGTGCGCGTGGCGGGCGCGGACGTGTACGACGACCCGCGGCCCGCCTACGGGCGCGTCGGCGCGATGCTGGAGGGAGCGCGCAACGTCTACTGGCGACTCACCGTCCGGGAGAACCTGGAGTACTTCGCGGCCATCGGCGGCGAGTCGCCGTCCGCCGTCGGCGACCGCCACGACGCCCTACTCGAACAGCTCTCGCTCGCCGGGAAGGCCGACGAGACGGTCAACGACCTCTCGCGGGGGCAGAAACAGAAGGTCTCGCTGGCCTGCGCGCTGGCGCGCAACGTCGAGGTGGCGTTCCTCGACGAGCCGACACTCGGACTGGACGTGGAGTCCTCGGTCGACCTCCGTCGGGAGATCCGACGGCTCGCCGATCAGGAGGACATGACGATCGTCCTCTCCAGTCACGACATGGACGTAGTCCAGGAGGTCTGTGATCGCGTCGTGATCATGGCCGACGGCGAGGTCGTCGCCGACGACCCGGTCGCGGATCTCGTCGACGTGTTCCGCACGTTCGCCTACCGCGTCGTCGTCGGTCGAACAGCGGCCGGCACGGACGGCGACGCGACGCTCGGCGACGGGACCGCGACCGAGGCCGTCGACCGCAACGCCGACCCCGTGGACGAGGACATCCGCGAGCGGCTCCACGAGACATACGACGTAGACGAGTTCGAGGACCGGGGCGACCGGACCGCGTTCGAGGTGTCGCTGGGCGACCCCGAGCGGTTCTACGACCTCATGGACGCGTTGCGAGCGGCGGACCTGACCGTCTACGAGGTCGAGTCGGTCGACCCCGACCTGGAGGCGGTGTTCCTCGAACTGACCGACGGCGACGAGTCCGACTCCGTGGCTGACGCCGGCGAGTCGGAGCGAGCGGCCCGCGCCCATAGGGGTGACCGCGCGTGAGTCACGAGACTACCGACTCGCGCGAGTCCGCGGCCCCGGACCGTCGTGCGGGAGCGGGGGAGCGCGAACGCGCCACCGCGACGCTGGGGACCCTGCTGTGGGCCCAGGCGAAAAAGCGGCTGTTGCTGATGTATCGCTACCCGCTGAACACGCTCTCGGGGCTGGCGATGACGTTCATCTTCTTCGGGATGGTCTTCTTCGGCGGTCGTGCGGTGGCGGGGCAGGCGCTGACCGACAGCCTCGGTGGGATCATCGTCGGCTACTTCCTCTGGAGCATGGCGCTGGGGGCGTTCTCCGGTGTGGCGCGGAGCGTCACCAAGGAGTCCGAGTGGGGGACGCTGGAACAGCTGTACATGTCCCCGTTCGGCTACGGCCGAGTGATGATCGCCGGGGTCGTCGTCGGTCTCGTCGAGAGCCTCGCCTGGGGCGGCGCGACGCTCGCCTTTATGCTGGCGGTCACCGGAAAGGCGCTGCACCTGCCCGTCGCGACCGTCGCCGTCCTCACTGTGTTCGCTATCGCGCCCGCCGTCGGCCTCGGCTTCTTCTTCGGCGGCCTCGCGCTGCTGTACAAGCGCGTCGAGAACGTCTTCAACGTCATGCAGTTCGTCCTCGTCGGGCTCATCGCCGCGCCCACCGTCGGGGTGGTCTGGGTCCGACTGCTCCCCATCACGCAGGGCAGCTACCTGCTCACCCGGTCGATGCGGGAAGGGCTCCGACTCTGGGAACTGCCCGCGGCGGAACTCGGACTGCTGGTCGGCGCCGCCGTCGTCTACTTCCTTCTCGGCTACGGCGCCTTCCAGTGGATGGCCGGGCGCGCCCGTCGGCGAGGACTGATGGGACACTATTGAGGTCCACGACGGATCGGAAGTTAACGCATATATCCGACGATCGTGTACGCCCGGTCGATATGAAATTCTGTGACGGGTGTGGTTCGATGATGCACACGGAGGGCGACATCTGGGTGTGTCGTTCCTGCGAGAACGAGGAGTCGCGGAACTCGAAAGCCGAGGCGGCGATGGAGACCCGAGATGGACAGCGAGACGACGGGGCACCCGCCGTGGCCGACGCGACCCAGAGCTCCGACGAGACGATGCAGGAGCCGTGCCCGACCGAGGACTGCGACAGCGACCGGGCTTACTACGAGATACTGCCGAAGCCGGGGGGCTCCTACGAGGTTCGGCTGTTCACCTGCGTCGAGTGCGGCCACAAGTGGCGCGAGTCCTGACACCGGACCTCGCGAGTTCGTCGTGTGAACACGCACAGACCGCCACAGCAGCCCATCGGCCTCGCCCGAACCCTTATGCGCGCTCCGGCAATATTTGCGAGCATGTTCGACGACGACGACCTCGCCGCGATCCGGGAGTCACGCGAGCAGTGGGAGGCCGAGCGGCTCGATCCCGTCCTCGACGGCTACGGCGAACGCTCCGAGCGGTTCGCGACGGTGTCCAACCACGAGGTCGACCGTCTCTACACGCCCGATGACGTGGCCGACCTCGACTACGACGAGGACCTGGGCTTTCCGGGCGAGCCGCCCTACACCCGCGGCGTCTACCCGACGATGTACCGCGGTCGGACCTGGACGATGCGACAGTTCGCCGGCTTCGGGACGCCGAGCGAGACCAACGAGCGCTTCCAGTATCTCATCGACGAGGGCCAGACCGGTCTCTCGACGGCGTTCGACATGCCGTCGCTGATGGGCCTCGATTCGGACGACCCGATGAGCGACGGGGAGGTCGGCCGGGAGGGGGTCGCCGTCGACACGCTGCGGGACATGGAGATCATCTTCGACGGCATCGATATCGGCGAGGTCTCGACCTCTTTCACCATCAATCCGAGCGCGCCCGTCGTCTACGCGATGTACGTCGCCATCGCCGACCAGCAAGGGGTGCCCCGCGAGGAGATCCGCGGCACCCTCCAGAACGACATGCTCAAAGAGTTCGTCGCCCAGAAAGAGTGGGTCGTGCCGCCCCGTCCCTCGCTGGATATCGTCGTCGACACCGTCGAGTTCGCCGTCGAACAGACGCCGAAGTTCAACCCGATCTCGGTCTCGGGCTATCACATCCGCGAAGCGGGGTCGACCGCGATCCAGGAGCTCGCGTTCACGCTGGCCGACGGGCTGGCCTACGTCGAGGCCTGCGAGGAGCGGGGGATGGACGTCGACGAGTTCGCCCCGCAGCTGTCTTTCTTCTTCAACTCGCACAACGCCATCTTCGAGGAGGTCGCGAAGTTCCGCGCGGGCCGGCGGATCTGGGCGCGGCTGATCGAAGAGTGGTACGGCGCCGAGAGCGACGCGAGCAAGGCGATGAAGTTCCACACCCAGACGGCCGGGCAGTCGCTGACCGCCCAGCAGCCGCTGAACAACGTCGTTCGGGTGACGATCCAGGCGCTCGCGGGCGTGCTGGGCGGCACCCAGAGTCTCCACACCAACAGTTTCGACGAGGCACTCGCACTACCCAGCGAAGAGGCGGTGCGGGTCGCCCTGCGCACCCAGCAGATCCTCGCCGAGGAGTCTGGTGCGGCCGATATCGTCGACCCGCTCGGCGGTAGCTTCGCCGTGGAGGCGCTGACCGACGAGGTCGAGGCCGAAGCGATGGAATACATCGAGGCGATCCGCGAGCTGGGCGACGGGTCGATGCGCGAGGGCGTGCTGACCGGTATCGACGAGGGCTATTTCCACCGGGAGATACAGGACTCGGCCTACGAGTACCAACAGCGCGTCGAGGCCGACGAGGAGGTCGTCGTCGGCGTCAACGCCTACACCGTCGAAGAGGACACCGAACCGGAGACCCTGCGGGTCGACGAGGCGGTACAGGAGAACCAGCGCGAGCGACTGGCGGAGGTGAAGGCCGAACGCGACGACGAAGCGGTCGAGGACGCGCTCGCGGCGCTCGACGACGCCATCGAGAGCGACGAGAACGTGATGCCCACCATCGTCGACGCGGTCGAGGCCTACGCGACGATGGGGGAGATCATGGACCGCTTCGAGGCCCATCACGGGAGCTACCGGGAGTCGATCAGCATCGCGTAACTGAAATCTATCGGTCGTCTGACTCCCGTCCCACGGATCGATCACGGTCGACTGGATTAAATTGATACGGGAGTCGCGAGAACGACGTACCGAGAGGAGCCAGAGTATGTCTGACGAATCCCCACTGGAGTCGCGGCTGACAGAACAGGAGTACTTCCGACCACCGACCGACTTCGTCGGCCAGGCCAACGTCAGCGACCCCGACATCTACGACCGCTTCGACGCGAACTACCCCGAGGCGTTCGAGGAGTACGCCGAACTCCTCGACTGGGACGAACACTGGGACGAGGTGCTCGACGACTCGAACCCGCCCTTCTACGAGTGGTTCACGGGCGGCCAGCTCAACGCGTCGTACAACTGTATCGATCGGCACCTCGACGAGCGCAAGAACCAGGCGGCGTTCATCTGGGAGGGCACCGACAGCGACGAGCGCCAGACGATCACCTACCAGGACCTGTACAACCGCGTCAACGCGACCGCCGCGTCGCTGCGCGACGTGGGCGTCGAGGAGGACGACGTGGTCACCTGCCACCTCCCGATGCTACCGGCCCTGCCGGTGACGATGCTGGCCTGTGCCCGCATCGGCGCGCCCCACTCGGAAGTGTTCGCCGGCTTCTCCGCACAGGCGCTGGCCGACCGTATCGACGACGCCGACTCCGACGTGGTCGTCACCTGCGACGGCTACTACCGCCGCGGCGACTTCCTCAACCACAAGGAGAAGTGCGACGAGGCGCTCGAACTCGCCGACTCGGATGTCGACACGGTCGTCCTCTGGACGCGCCACGACGAACTCCACGAGGACGTCGAGATCGACGGCGACGACCCGTACGTCCTCGCTGACGACCTGCTCGCCGAGAACGAACGCGCCCGCGTCGACCCCGTCTCCCGCGACGCCGAGGACCCCCTCTTTCTCATGTACACCTCGGGGACGACGGGTCAGCCCAAGGGCTGTCAGCACCGCACCGGCGGCTACCTCTCCTACGTCACCGCCACCAGCAAGTACGTGCTGGACATCGAACCCGAGGACACCTACTGGTGTGCCGCCGACATCGGGTGGATCACCGGTCACTCCTACATCGTCTACGGCCCGCTCGCGCTCGGGACCACGTCGGTGATGTACGAGGACACCCCGGACCACCCCCACAAGGGGCGCATCTGGGAGATCGCCGAGCGCTACGACGTGGACATCTTCCACACCTCGCCCACGGCCGTCCGGATGTTCATGAAGTGGGGCGCCGACTACGTCGACGAGTACGACTTCGACTTCCGCCACATGACGACGGTCGGCGAGCCGATCCAGCCCGAGGCGTGGCTGTGGTACTACAAGCACATCGGCGACGAGGACGCAGTCATCGTCGACACGTGGTGGCAGACCGAAACCGGCGGGCACCTCATCACGAACCTCCCCGCGCTCAAGGACATGAAACCCGGCTCGGCGGGCCTGCCCGCGCCGGGCATCCAGCCCGCCCTGTACGACGACAGCGGCGAGCCCATGGAAGAGGCCAGCGGCAAGGCCGGTAATCTGGTCATCGAGAAACCCTGGCCGGGCATGCTCCAGACGGTCTACGGCAACGACGAGCGGTTCGTCGACGAGTACTGGCGGGACTTCTCCGACACCGATAGCGACGACAGCGAGGACTGGGTGTACAAGGCCGGTGACGGCGCCGTCCACGAGGACGACGGCTACTTCCGCGTGCTGGGCCGGCTCGACGACGTGATGAACGTCGCCGGGCACCGCCTCGGGACGATGGAACTCGAATCGGCGGTCTCGGAAGTGCAGGACGTGGCCGAGGCCGCGGTCGCCGCCCGCGACCACGACGAGAAAGGTGAGGTCCCCGACGTGTACGTCGTCGTCCGCGAGGGCGTCGACGCCAGCCAGGAGGAAGTCCGCGACCGCATCATCGGGGCTGTCGAGGAAGAGATCGGCAAGTTCGCCCGGCCCGACCGCGTCGTCTTCGTCGAGGACCTCCCGAAGACCCGCTCGGGCAAGATCATGCGCCGCCTGCTGGAGAACATCTCCAACGGCGACGAACTCGGGAACACCACGACGCTACGTGACCCGAGCGTCCCCGAGGAGATCCGCGATCAGGTCCACGGCGACGACTGACCGGCTCCGACCACCGTCCGCGCTCGGGAGTCTCTTCCCGTAGGTGAGTCGTACCGGCGTCGTCAGCCCAGATACGTGTTCTCCCCGTCGACCGTGTTGGGCAGCCGCCGGGTCGAGGCGCCGAACGTCGCCGCCGCGTCGTGGACTTCGAACGGGTCCATCGGCGCGGGTTCGTCACTGGTTCCGGAGTCGGCGTCCGCCGCTTCCGGTCCGACCTCGGCTTCGTCCGCGGATTCTTCGAACGTGCTCTCGGCTGTCGGTTCGTCTCGGCTCTCGGAGGTCGCGTGTGTGCTCATCTGCTGTGTGCTGTCAGGTACGGTCGGCGAACTGGACGACGCTATCTGGGGAGAGAATCAGCGTACAGCTACGGCGAACGTCGTCCGTGACATCGGTCTGTCTCCTCCGAGGCGCCGGTATATAATAAATGTTCGTGATTTATTTCTGGCGACGGGGAAGGCAGTCCGTCACGGTTCGGTGACTGGCGCTTCCAGTTGGCTGACGGTGATCGAGATCCGGTTGCCGGTGTCGTTCGTGGTGTGGACCTCGCCGGCGACGACGAGGCCGGCCTGGGCGGTCGGGCCGACGGCGATCGGCTCACCGACTTCGACCGAGGGTAGAGCGGTCTGGAACTCGATCCACGCTCGGCAGTCCGACGGGTGGTTCACGTTGGTAAAGGAGACGCTCTCGACGGTCGCGTCGACGCGATCGAAGTCGTGGGCGACCGTCACCGACTCCCGATCGGTGTCCGGATCTCGGTCCAGTACCCGGAACGCCTTCTCGGTCGGTTCGTACCCGCCGGTGGGGCCCGCGACGCCCTCGACCAGCCCGAGCGACTCCAGCTGGGGCATCTTGTTCCTGATCGTCCCCGGCGTTCGGTCCATCCGCTCGGCGAGGACGTTCGAGTTCACCGGAGACTCGCGCTGTTGATACTCGTTGACCAGCACCGTCAGTGTCCGCCGTTGGGTCTCGTACAGGTCGAGGGAGTCTGCACTCATCTACGACCGAGTTCGATCCGAAGCCCTATCGATATTTGGGTCAGTGCCGCATTTGCGCCCGGCCACAGCGACGGGGGCGACTCGCGCCCCACTCGAGACGTCCGGAAGCAGTATCGCGAACGCGACCCCGGACCGTCACCCACGATCTCAACGACGATAACTAGAAGCCTCGCTCGAGATCCTCGATTCGAAACGCCTCGACGCCCGTTTCGGGAATATAGGGCGGTAGAATACGAGTCGTCCCGACCCACTGGGTAGACGCGTTCGACCGGTACTGAGTAGAGTATCGGATCTGAAAACGGTAAACGACCGTCGGCGATTAAGACGGGCGCGCGCGATCCACCGATGGATGACGCACACGAAACGATTGCTACGGCAGGTCGGGCTCGCGGTGGTCGGGGGCACCGCCGCGGGTGCGGCCGTCGCCGGGACCGCGATGGGAGCACCGGTCGTCCAGTCCGAATCACCGGACCTCTTTCTCGCCACTAGCGAGATCGCACAGGTGATGCTCTCGATCGGCGCGGTGAGCTTCGCCGTGCTCGCGGCGCGGCTGTACGGGGGCGAGATCGGGAAGGCGATATACACGGTGAGCGGCGGCGTGATCCTGTTCAGCACCTGGCAGCTGCTGAACGGCGCCTCACAGCTCGCACAGATCCGAGGACCACCGGCTCGCTTCGGGAGTACCGTCAACCTCGTCGTGACGATCCTCCTGCTCGCAGGGTTCTACATGCTCTACGAGACGATCGACAGCGCGACCACCACCTGAGATGAGCTACGAGCATCTCGCGGGACGACTCATCGAGACCCAGCGGTCGATGCTCGGCCCCTCGGCGGTCGAGATCGCCCGCTCGATCGGCGCCATCGCCGTCGACGACGACGGCACCGTCACCGAGATCGAGGACGACAAGCGGGCAGCCGTCGACACGCTGGCTCGGCGGTACGTGGACATGCTGGGCGACGCCGCCGAGTCGCGACTGCGCTCGGCCGCCAGGGAGTTCGAGGACGAACTCGTCCTCCCGCCCGCCCTCGGCGGTCCGAACCCGTCCGAGCGACCGGGCGTCCACCGAACCGCTCGGAAACCGGCTGCCGCCGACTCCTCCCCTTCCGACGGCGCCACCGGTGCGGTCTCCGACGGTGGAACGCTCGCCGTCGAGTCCTCCCCGACCGACGGAGAGTTCGCCGAGGCCGTCGACCCAACCGGCGGCGCCGAGTCGGAAGCCCGACCCGGAGCGGGCGACACCGTACCCGAACCCGTCACCGCCGAGTACACCGTCGCCAGCGACCTCCCTACCGAGGTCACCGACGGCGCTCTCGCATCGGTGTACCTGCTTCCCGAGTCCGGCGACGGCTGGCAGGAACCGATCAGCGTCGAGACGGCCGTGATCGCCCTCGTCTCGGAGGCGACGACCCTGCACGAGGCGGCGGTCGACGACGTCGTCGACGCTATCGACCCGGTGCGCCTCGTCGCGACTCTCGACGGTCAGGACGGGGCGACGGTATCGTTCGTCCACCGTGGTATCACCGTCACCGTCCACCGGAGCGGGTCGCTGGCGATCCACTGAACCGCCGGTCGAACACGCGACACGCAGGAGACGAAAACGAACGCCGCGTTACTGACAGTCGACTTCGCCGTCGCACGCCCATCTTTTTCGCGGAGGGGTATCCTCGGTCGCCTGCGGGTACCCCTCCAGCAAAAACATGGGTGAAAAAGCCGGACGCTCCCGCCGGTCGCGTCCGGTGAACCGCCTCGCTTCGCTCGGCGGACAAAAGAGTCGTCGACGTTACTGATAGTCGACTTCGCCGTCGCCCTCGCCGATCCACGCGCCGCGGTCGGGTTCGCGCGACTCGAGCGGGTCGATGTCCTTGTACCAGGGAACGTTCTTGAGCTGTTCCTTGTCGAGGACGAACTCGTCTTTCGTGTCGGCGGTCCACTCGAAGTTCTGTGTCAGCAGGATGGCGTCGACGGGACAGACTTCCTCGCACAGGCGACAGTAGATACACTGGCCGATGTGGAGGTTGTACTGTTCGCCGTTGCGCTGGTCGTCGGTGACGATCTGGATGGTGTCGTTCGGGCAGACGTTCTCGCACTGGCGACACCAGATACAGCGCTCCTGGCTGAACTTGTGGACGCCGCGGAAGCGCGGACTCACTTCCGGCGCCGTCTCGGGGTACTCGACGGTGAACGTCTCGCCGTCGAGCGCGTGTTTCATCGTCGTTGCCATCGACTTGAGGATACCTATCATTGGGAGTCACCTCCGCGCGCCGTCGGTGTCGGGGTCATGCGTTGACCACCCCGACGATGACGGCGGTCAGGATCAGGTTGGCAAAGGAAAGGACGAGCATGCCCTTCCAGCCGACCTGAATGAGCTGGTCGATACGCAGTCGAGGGATCGCCGACCGACACCACTGCGTGAACAGGTAGACGGAGATCATCTTGATGAAGAACCAGACGACGCCCGGGAGCACCGGCCCCGAGGCGCCGCCGAGGAAGATCGTCGCGATGATCGCGCCGCCGAGGAAGATGTGGATGAACTCGCCGAGGTAGATGAGCACGAAGTACACCGAGGAGTACTCCGTCTGGTAGCCGGCGACGATCTCCGTCGGCGCCTCCGGGATGTCGAACGGGTTGCGCCCGACCTCCGCCAGGTTCGCGATCAGGAACAGGACGAACGCGAAGGGGTTGACGAAGGCGTACCACGACGGGATCGGGACCCCGCCCAGGGTCACCAGCGTCTGGCGCTGCATCTCGACGATGGTCGACATCTGCAGCGAGCCGGCGAAGATGACCACCGACGCGCCCGTCAGCACCAGCGGAATCTCGTAGGCGAGGTTCTGCGCGACCGCGCGCAGCCCGCCGAGGAACGAGAACTTGTTGTTCGACGCGTAACCGGCCATCAGCAGGCCGCCCGACGCGATCGACGCGACCGCGAACACGAAGGCCAGCCCCGTCTCGGGGTCGGCCAGCTGGAGGCCGTCACTGAACGGGATGACCGCGAAGCCCAACAGCGCCGAGCTGGCGATGACCAGCGGCGCCAGGTCCCAGGCCGGCCGGTCGACGCCTTCGGGAACGATGAGTTCCTTCGAGAGCAGTCGTACCGCGTCTGCGGGAATGATCAGCAGGCCGTAGGGGCCGTGGCGGTTGACCGCGATGCGGTCCGTGAACGCGGCGGTGATCTTCCGTTTGCCCCAGATGCCCAACACGGCGGTCATCGACAGCAGGACCGTCGCGATGACGCCCGCGGCGGCGATGCTCGTCACGATGATGACCCACGTCTCGTTGATGTCGAGCCCGAGCAGGTCGGCGATGATCTCCGGGAACGGCGTCGCGGACTGCAGCGGCGCCATTACCGGTCGACCTCCCCGAGGACGATGTCGAGGCTGCCGAGCGAGGCGATCATGTCCGGGATGTACTCACCCTCGGACATGACCGGCAGGGTCTGGAGGTTCGAGAAGCACGGGCTCCGGATCTTGAATCGAGCGGGCTTGTCCGTGCCGTCCGAGCGCATGTAGATGCCGAGTTCGCCCTTCGCGCCCTCGACGGCCCGGTAGATCTCCGTGTCGGGGTCCGGACGCAGCGTACGCGGGACGTTCGACTGGATCTCCCGTTCGTCTTCGGGCCAGTCCTCCAGCAGGTCGACGCACTGCTCGATGATGCGGGCGGACTGCTCGACCTCGCGCATCCGACAGAGCAGCCGCGCGAAGTTGTCACAGCCGTCCTCGGTGACCACGTCCCAGTCGAGCTGGTCGTAGTAGCCGTAGGGGTCGTCCCGGCGCAGGTCGTAGTCGATGCCCGACCCGCGAGCGACCGGTCCGGTCGCACCGTAGGACTTGGCCTCCTCCGGCGGCAGGACGCCCGTGTCGACCGTCCGCAGCTGGAGGATCTCGTTCGAGGTGATCATGTCGTGGTACTCGCCGAGCCGCTCGGGGAGCTCGTCGACGAAGTCGCGGATCTTCTCGAAGAACTCCTCGCGGGGCTCGGGCAGGTCCCACGCGACGCCACCCAGCCGCAGGTAGTTGAACATCAGCCGCTGACCGGTCAGGTCCTCGAGGATGTCCTGAACGACCTCGCGGTCGCGGATGGCGTACATGAAGATCGCGGTGAAGTCGCCGTAGATGTCCAGCGCGAACGTCGCCAGCGCGAGCATGTGGCTCGCGATCCGGCACAGCTCCGCGGACAGCGTCCGGACGACCTGTGCGTACTCGGGCACCTCGATGTCGGCCAGGTCCTCGGCCGCGCGGGCGTACGCCCATTCGTTGAGGATGCCCGCCGAGATGTAGTCCCACCGGTCGGGGTAGGGCATGATCTGGTGGCGGTAGGTGCCCTGCTGGCACATCTGTTCCTCACAGCGGTGGAGGTAGCCGATGTCCGGGTCCAGGTCGGCGACCTGCTCGCCGTCCAGCACCGTCTCGATGTGGAGCACGCCGTGGGTCGCCGGGTGGTGGGGACCGATGTTGAGGAACATCGTGTCCGTGTCGTCCTCGCCGCGGTGGTCCTCCTGTAGCGGGTTGGCGTGCTCGCGCAGCGTGACGACCTGCGGTTCCTCGCCGCTGAAGTCCTGGCTGAGGGGGTGACCCTGCCAGGTTTCGGGCAGGAGGATCCGACGCATGTCCGGGTGGCCCTCGTAGTCGATGCCGACCAGATCGTAGGCTTCACGCTCGTGCCAGTTGGCCGTGCGGTAGACCGGTTCGGCGGTCTGGCTGACCGGTTCGTCTTTCGGCGTGGGGACGACGACCGACACCTCCTGGGTGGGGTCGTCGTACTTTTTGAGGTGGTAGATCGACTCGTAGCGGTCGTCGTACTCCTGTGCGGTGACACAGGAACAGTGGTCGAAGCCGGCCTCGTCGCGCAGGGCGAACAGGGCCTCCTGCACCTCGTCCGGTCGGACGACGAACCCCTCGGCGTTGACGTGACTCTCACGGTCGATCGCGGTGTCGCCGAGCAAGTCGGCGAGCTCGTCGTAGTCGACGCCCGCCTCGGTGGCGCCGACCTGCTCTTCCGTCGCGAGCGGGTTGTCCGGTTCCTCTAAACTCATGGCGAGTCACTCCAGTTGTACCGCATCACGAGGTCCTCCTCGTCGATGTCGTCGGCGAGTTTCTGGACGAGTTCGTCCTGGTCCAGATCCCCGAACTGCTCCAGCTCGTAGGGCTTGACCGTCACCGGCGCGCTCTCGCCGTTGGCGATGCGCTCCTGCAGTTTGGCGACGCCGTAGACGAGCGCCTCGGGACGCGGGGGACAGCCCGGGACGTGGATGTCGACCGGGATGACCTCCTCGGCGCCCTTGATGACGTTGTAGCCCTCCTGGAACGGGCCGCCGGAGATGGTGCACGACCCCATCGAGACGACGAACTTGGGCTCGGGCATCTGGTCGTAGACGCGCTTCATCCGCGGGGCGAACTTCGAGACGATGGTCCCCGGGATGATGATCACGTCGGCCTGGCGCGGCGACGCGCGCGGGACGCCGGCACCGAAGCGGTCGAGGTCGTGTTTGACCGCGTAGGTGTGCATCATCTCGATGCTGCAGCAGGCGATCCCGAACTGCAGCATGAACATCGACGAGCCGCGCACCCAGTTCATGAACTGGTCGAACTTGGTGAGGATGAAGGGCGTCGAGCCGAATGCCTCCCGCAGCGTCGAGTTGAATCGGTCGTCCGCGCCCTCACCCAGCCGCGCCTCCTGGGTCGATTGCGTCTCTATGCCGTCGGCCGTTGGTGTGTGGTCGCTACTCATGATTACTGTTCGACCCGCTGTGCTTGCGCGCGCGGGCTACGGATCCACTTGACCGCGCCGTTGCGCCACGCCCAGCCGAGTCCGATGACGAGGATACCGACGAAGACGAGCATCGGGACCAGCGCCTCGGCGAGTCCGACGTTGGCGACCGCGTCGCGGTAGATGACCGTCCACGGGAAGATGAGGACGGTTTCGATGTCGAAGACGACGAACAACAGCGCGACCATGTAGTACTGAATGTTGAACTTGATGCGCGTGTCGCCCGTCGGGACCTCGCCGCTCTCGTAGACGGCGCGTTTCCCCTGTTCCGGTACGCTCGGCCGCAGCAGCGCCGACGCTACCATCATCGTGATCGGGATGGCGAGCGCGACGACGGCGAGCGCCCCGATGGCTATCCATGGGTTACTCATGACTCTCTATCGTTCGACGGTTTGGTGTGGTGGCATATAAGGGTTGATTGTTGTCCTCGGGCGGTTTCGAGCCCCGCTCTCCCGAAACGCGCCCGCCGGTCGGTACGAGTCACCTACCGATCCCTTGGTCCGACAGCTTCTTCATTCCTCGGTCGCTCGTCTCGTCCCCGCCATGCCCGCCGACGGCCCCTTCGCGAGCGCCGAATCCCACTACGCCCACTACCGACCGCGGTACGGCGATCGCCCTCTCGATCACCTCGTCGACCGCTTCGACCTCGACGAGTCCTCACGCGCGCTCGACCTCGGCTGCGGCACCGGTCAGATCGCAGTTCCGCTGGCCACACGCGTGGGTGCAGTCGTCGGGATGGACCCCAACGAAGCGATGCTGGACGGCGCGCGCGAGGGGGCAGACCGAGCGAGCGTCGCCAACGTCGAGTGGATTCGGGGGTCCGACGCCGACCTGCGCGGGTCCCTCGGTGACGGCCTAGGGCCGTTCGACGTGACGACGATCGGTCGCGCGTTCCACTGGATGGACCGCGGACCGACGCTTGACCGCCTCCGCGAACGCACTCGCCCGGACGGCGGCGTCGCGATCCTCGGCGACACCGAGTGGCTGACGAAAGGCGAGCGCGCGTGGCAGGACGAGGTCTACGCGGTCGCGGCGTCGTATCTCGACGATCTCCCCGAGCGCACCGGTCCGCGAACCGAACCGTACGAGAATCCCTACGACGTGATGCTGAGCGACCATGGGTTCGTCGACGTGGAGACGGCGACGTTCGAGCGCACGCGCGAGTGGAACCCCGACGGGGTCGTCGGCTACGTCTTCTCGCTGTCGTTCTGCTCGCCCGCGACGTTCGGCGACGAGAAAGACGACTTCGAGGCGGATCTGCGCGAGCGACTCGACGAGCTGGGTGGCCCCTTCGAGCAGGACGACGAGGTGCGAGTGATATCGGGGCGGAAACCGGCATGAGCGTGTTATCGGGAACGTTCTCGTGAAGACAGCGACGGTTAGTCCCTGCGGGCCAGACAGTGAAGCTCGCGTCCAGCGACGTAGAGGCGCCCGTGGGCGACGACCGGTCCGGTGTTGAGGGTGGCCCCGACGTCGAACTGCCACCGCGTGTCCCCGGACGGCGAAACCGCGTAGACACCCCCGTCGACATCGCTCACGTGGACGGTTCCGTCAGCGACCGCCGGTGGTCCGGCCAGGGCCGACTCGGCTGCGAACTGCCACTGTCGTTCCCCGTGCTCCGCGTCGAAGGCGAGAAGGTCACCGTCGCCGGCCGCAACCAATACCGTGCCATTGGCGATCGCGGGACGTGTACCCGATAGCTCGCCGTTCAGGTCGACCGTCCATTGTACGGTGCCCGCGGATGCGTCGAACGATCGGAGCATCCGGTCCGCGTCTACGACGTAGACGCTCCCGTCGGCGACGACCGTCGGTGCGGAGTGGGGTACAGGCGTGTCGAACTCCACCTCCCAGCGTAACGCGCCAGTCTCCGCATCTAGCGCGTGAAGGTGACCCCACTCGTCGTAGTCGTCCCGGAACTCCCCGCCAGAGGAGTTCCCCGCGACGACGGACGACCGCTCCACCGCTCCCTCCTGCTCGTCGGCTTCCACGAATCTCGTCTCCCCGTCACGGACGCTACCGGCCACGAAGACAGTGCCGTCGACGACCGCCGGACATCGGCCGCTCGGGCCCGCACTTCGGACGATTTCCTGGCCGGGTTTGACGATACGGTACTTCGGCTCGTCGCACTCGTACTCCCAAATCAGATCCCCTGTCTCCAGGTCGAACGTGCGGAACCCGATGTGTATTCGCCCGTCGGCGACAGTCGGAGACGGATGGGTCGCGCCCGAGGGTGTCAACTGAACCTCGTGGACTCTGCCACCTGTCCGGGCTTCGACGACCCAGGCGTCGGGCGATTCGGGGAGAACCATCAGGTCGTCGTCGACTGCCGGGGCAGGCGTCTGTGGCCCCATCCCCGGGCTCGTCCGAAGCGCCCAGACGATCTGTCCCTGATCCCCGATGGCACGGAAGTTCGGTGCGGTGATCTGAGTCTGTTTGACGTGGACGTACGCGCGGCCTCGTCGGTCGACGACCGGCGCCTCGCGCGCGACCTTGCCACCGAAGTCGTGCGTCCAGACCAGCTCGACGGGCCACTTCGGCCGCGTGACGGCCGTCCCGTGTCCGCTGTGCCCCGGGTCGTAGCCGAACAGGGGCCACTGTTCGTTCATGTCCGATCCCCTACTGGAATTTTTATAAAACAGGTAGTCGATCGGCGACTGCTACGATCCCGGCGCTACTCCTCGCCCCAGTACTCGTCTTTGAACCCCGGCGTACCTAGCTCGTTCAGATCTCGGGAGACCTCGCCGACCTCCTCCTGGAGCCCCTCGTGGTACTCGACGAGGCGCTCGCGGATCTCGCCGTGCTGCCGGGAGAGGATCTGCGCGGCCGTCAGCGCGGCGTTGAACGACTTCCCGGCGTCGACGGCCGTGATCGGCGCGCCCTGGGGCATCCCGATGACCGAATCGACGGACTTCTCCTGGACGGGGACACCGATCACGGGCAGCGGGTAGGCGATGGAGGCGGTCATGTTCGGCAGGTCCGCGGACTTGCCGCCCGCACCCGCGACGATCACGTCGATGCCTCGCGCCTCCGCGGTCTCCGCGTAGGCGTACATCAGGTCCGGCGTCCGGTGTGCAGAGACGACGAACGTCTCGAAGGTAAAGCGGCTCTCCGGCGCGTCTTCGTAGTCGGTCTGCTCTTCGAAGCCGAGCTCGTCCGCGAGCGCGGCGTAGGCGCCGGGGCGCTTGCCCTGCCCGCCGGCCATCGTCGGGAGGTCCGAATCGGAGCCCATGACGATGCCCACATCCGGCGTTTCCTCGTTCGGCAGGTCCGCCTCGGCCTGCTCGTGCAACTGGTCGATGATCGACTGGACGGAGTCTGCGGTCATGGGCGAATCTGCGCGGGCGGGGGCCGTAATCTGTGCGGTTCGGATCGGTCCGGCAGGCGCGCTCGGACGCTACTGCTCGAACGTCAGTCCGTCACGGACCTCGCGCACGTCGGCGAGCAGGTCGTCGACGGCTGCGTCCGTGTGGCCGACCAGCGTCACGTGGCCCATCTTCCGCAGGTGATACACCTCGTGTTTCCCGTACCAGTGGAGGTGGGCGCGCGACGTCTCGAAAATCGCGTCCTCGCCCGAGAGCGTCGCGTCCTGTCGATCGTCGACGTCGCCCAGGATGTTGGTCGAGACCGTCGGCGCGCGGCGGCCCGTATCGCCGAGCGGACGACCAGTCACGGCGCGGACGTGCTGTTCGAACTGGGAGGTGTGACACCCCTCGATGGTCCAGTGGCCGGAATTGTGCGGCCGCGGCGCGATCTCGTTGAGGAGGATCTCGTCGTCGGGCCCCTGAAAGAGTTCGATGCCGTAGACGCCGCGCCCCTCCATCACGTCGAGGACGTCGAGGGCGACCTGCCGTGCGCGCTCGCGGACCGAATCGGTGGCACGAGCCGGCGAGGCAGTCTCCCGGAGGATCTCCTCGCGGTGGATCGTCTCCGTGACCGGGAAGGTGGCTCGTTCGTGGGTCCCGTCGTCGTTGAGCGCGCTCCCGAGACAGCCCATCACGGCCAGTTCGCGCTCGAAGTCGACCATCTCCTCGACCATCGCGACGCCGCTGGGGTCGTCCTGGCTTCCACCCTGTGCGGCGTCGACGATCTCGGCGAACGCCGCCCCGACCTCGTCGGACGACTCGACGGGGACGTTCCCGCGACCGTCGTACCCGCCCTTGCGCGCTTTGAGCATCGCCGGGTATCCGAGGTCGTCGAGCGCCTCGCGCAGTTCGTCGACCGAGTTCACTTCGCGGAACTCAGGGACGGGGACGCCCGCCTCGGCGAGGCGGCGCTTCTGGACGAGTTTGTCCTCGATGATCCGCAGTGTCTCCGGATCGGGATGGACCGGCGTGTCGGTCTCGGCGGCGACCCGCTCCAGCAGGTCGGGGTCGGCGAGTTCGATCTCGAAGGTGAGGTAGTCGGCCCGTTCGGCGAGTTCGCGGACGGTGTCGGGGTCGTCGAAGTCGCCGACGACCTGGTCGCGGGCGACCGGTGCCGCGGGGGCGTCGGGGGTCGGATCGCTGACGACGACGTCGACGCCGAGCGGGGCCGCGGCCTCGGCGAGCATCCGGCCGAGCTGGCCGCCGCCGACGACGCCGAGCGTCGGTCCGGGCGAGGTGAGTGTCATTGCGACGGGGTTGCCCACGGTGGGGAATAAGGGTGTCTCTCTGCGGCCGGCGGGCGGTCGCCAGCGGTAGTGTTCGGGGCGTCACCCGCCGCCGCTCGCGTTCGCCACGTCCGAGCGGACGAAAAAGCGCGTCCGCGTGTCACGGTCGCGCAACAGTGCCGTCCGTCGCTCGTAGCCCGACAGTGCCGCTGGGCGCGTCGATACGTCGTCGGCCCGCGCGACGACCAGTAGCGGCCGCTCCCGGTCGACCGTTCGGACCAGCGCGTCGGCCGAATCGACGCAGGACGCCGTCGCGTCGGCCCGTTCGAGGTACCACGGCAACGGGAGAACCTGTTGCCACGGCGAGCAGGCGGGCCGTCTAGGACCCGTCGCACCTGGGTCGTCCACGAAGTAGTCGCCGTACAGCACCACGTCCGTCCCCGCGTGGTTCGGTGCGGCGCCGCCCACCTCGCGCATCACCGGCTGGACGCCGGGTGCCGGCTGGGCGTACTGGACGAGCTGGTTGCTCTCGCGGTGGTCGGTGAGATAGACGTGCTCGGCGCCGGCCGCGGCGACCTGCGCGGTGACGACGAAGACGACCAGTGCGGCCAGCCCCGCGCTCACGCGGTCGCCGTCGGCGAGCGCCTCGCGGCCCCAGCGGGCGAACAGGCCGAGTCCGACGGCCGCGGGGATCGCCAGCGGGACGACGGCGTGGACCGTCGCCCAGGGCGCCTCGATGTCCGTCGCGATCGGGTAGCCAAGCACCGAGACGACGCCCCAGTAGAAGGCGACCGCGACGAGGTCCGAGGGGCCATCGGGTCGGTAGCGGTCCGCGACGAACCCCGCGACCGCGAGGATGCAGACCGCGAACCCACCGGCCCGGAGCGTCGACAGGAAGTGCCCGAGGTAGGGGAGATACGCGTGGTCCTGGTGGGGGCTGTTCACCCAGGTGTCCGCCAGCGCCCCGGCGGAGCCGACGGTCGCCTCGCGGAGGACCGCGGGCAGGAGCGACGGGTCGGAGAGCGCCGCTCCGAGCCCGGGTCCGACCGCGGTCTCGCCGCGCGGCGCGTAGAAGAAGACGACGACCGCGAGGAATCCGAGCGCGCCGATCAGGAGCGCGTCGACGTGGCGCCAGCCGGTTCCCAGGACGCGTCGGCAGTGGGTGCGAGCGACCGCCGTCCAGTCCTCGCCGCGGTCGGCGGCGCGAAACAGCCGGTGGTCGAGCAAGAGAACGGCGCCACCCGCCCAGCACAGCAGGTACAGTAGGGCGTTCTCCTTGGCGGTGAACCCGAGCGCGACGAACCCGACGCCGGCGTAGAAGTAGCCCCGACGGCCACCGGTGTCGACCGCCCGGACGAACAGCGCGAAGGCGGTGACCATGAACGCCGCGACCAGCGGGTCGCCCCGCATGAACCGCGAGTAGTAGAGGACGACGGGCGTGAACGCCCAGAAGGCCGCGAGCGCGACGATCTCCGTGTCGCGCAGTCGCTCGCGAAAGAGCAGCGCCGAGAGCGGGAACAGCGCGGTGACGGCCGCGACCACCGCACGCATGGCGAAATCGGTCGGTCCGAGGACGCCGAAGACGACCTCGTTGACGTGCTGGAGGAACGGGCCGTGGATTATCGGCCGATACCTGACGTTCCCGCTCGCGGCGTAGTCGAGCACCCAGTAGGCGACGCGACCCTCGTCGAAGTGTGCGGTTCGCGCGCCCAGCCGATAGAACCGAGCCGCGAACGCGGCGACGACGACGGCGACGACGGCGAGCGTGATGCGGTCGACCCCCCAGCGCTCGCACAGGCGTGCCCCAGCGACACGCAGTCGGCCTCCTCCGTCGGAATCTGTCATCACCGTCGTCGACGCTCGGTGGGTCAAGAGCGATACCGGTTGGAAACATAACTGTTTGACCCATCGAAAGCGGCTCGGTGTCGCGGCGTCCGCCCGACGGCTACCGGCGGCGCGTCGCTGGAGCCATCGACGGCCGTCTCGGGTCCGGTTCGGTAGTTCTTTTACCCGCGCTGGCTTCGCCCCGGATATGGTACAGCTCGGTCTGGTGGTCGCGCAGTTCGACAAGGAGGGGTCGGTCATCGACGGGATGGAGGCCGCCGCGCGCGAGGCGGCGGCCGAGCGCGACGCCGATATCGCCGCGACCGTCGAGGTGCCCGGCTCCTACGACACGCCGCTGGCCGCCGACCGACTGGCCCGCCGAGACGGTATCGACGCCGTCGCCGTCCTCGGCGCCATCGTCGAGGGCGACACCGACCACGACGAGGTCATCGCAGACGCCGCCGCCCAGGGGCTCACCGACGTGAGCCTCGACCGGGATACGCCGGTCGCCTTCGGGATCATCGGTCCCGGCATGAGCACGGCGGAGGCGAAGGCGCGCACCGACTACGGGGGGACCGTCGTCGAGAGCGCAGTCGACCTCGCCGAGGACCTTCCCTGAGCGCACCGACACCGACCGACATCGAACACACACCACAAACTATGGACCCGGACTTCGCAGCACGCGTCGACAGGATCGAACCGAGCGCGACCGTCGCGATCAGCAACAAGGCCTCCGAACTCGAAGCGGAGGGCGTCGACGTCGTCGACCTCTCGGTCGGCGACATCGTCGACTTCGACACCCCCGAGAACGTCAAGGAAGCCGCCAAAGACGCGATGGACGCCGGCCACACCGGCTACACGCCTTCGAACGGTATCCCCGAACTCAAAGACGCTATCGTCGACAAGCTCCACGACGACGGCCTCGCCCAGTACGGGACCGAGAACATCGTCGTCACGCCCGGCGGCAAGCAGGGGCTGTTCGAGGTGTTCCAGACGCTCATCGACGACGGCGACGAGGTCGCGCTGGTCGACCCCGCGTGGGTCTCCTACGAGGCGATGGTCAAGCTCTCCGACGGGAGCCTGACCCGCGTCGACACCGCCCAGTACGACTTCCAGCTCGAACCCGCGCTCGACGACCTCGCCGACGCGGTCTCCGACGACACGGAGATCCTCGTCGTCAACTCCCCGGGCAACCCCCACGGCGCCGTCTACTCCGACGAGGCACTGGAAGGCGTCCGCGACATCGCTGTCGAGCACGATATCACCGTCATCTCCGACGAGATCTACAAGGAGATCACCTACGACGGCGCCGAGGCCACGAGCATCGGCACGCTGGAGGGCATGGAAGACCGGACGATCACGCTCAACGGCTTCTCGAAGGCCTACGCGATGACGGGCTGGCGGCTGGGCTACTACGCCGCGCCCGAGTCGGTCGTCGACCAGGCCGGCAAGATCCACGGTCACTCCGTGACCTGCGCCGTCAACTTCGTCCAGCACGCTGGCGTCGAGGCCCTGGAGCACACCGACGAAGCCGTCGAGGAGATGCGCGCCGCCTTCGAAGAGCGCCGCGACATGCTCGTCGATCTGTTCGCCGAGTACGGGAAAGACGTGCCCACTCCCGAGGGCGCGTTCTACATCATGCTCCCCGTCGCCGACACCCGGGTCGACGGCGACGGCGACCAGGCACAGGACGTGGCCTGGGCCGAAGAGGCCATCGAGACCGCCCACGTCGCCACCGTCCCGGGCAGCGCGTTCGGCACCCCCGGCTGGGTCCGCCTCGCCTACGCCAACGACGAGGACCGCCTGCGCGAGGGCGTCGAGCGCCTCGCCGAGCACGACCTGCTGTAGGTTCGCATAAGTTCGTTTTCCGGCCGTCTGGCCAGTTTCGCGAGCGGCGGCGAGCGCTCAGAACAGTCCGAGATGCGTGTGGCGCTTGTAGAGGTAGTAGCCGAAGTACGGGACCCACAGGACGACGAGCAGCCCCGAGAACAGCGCCGCGAGGAAGTGATTGATCGGGTTCGGGTGCCACTCGCTGTTGAGCCGAACGTACGTCGCGTCCCTGTAGAGACCGATGGCGAACAGCGGGAGCCCGAGGTAGATGACCGGGAGCGTGCCGAACAGCCCGACCGCGAACGACGCGACGCCGACGGCGAGCCCGGCGGCGCCGACCAGCGCGCAGTACCACCACGCCTCCGAATCGGCCCAGTCGACGACGTAGGTGTGACGCTTGTACAGGTACTCCGCGACGACGAGCCAGCCGAAGACGAACCCGAAGATGCCGTAGAGTATCGAGCTCGGCTCCCAATCGATCTCCTGGTCGGAGAGGCGTCGGCTGTCCAGATACACGAGCGGCGGCAAGAGGAGCCGCCCGAAGAATCCGAGCGCGAGCACCCCGACGTACCCGACGCCGAGGACCCCCAGCGAGAACGGACTCCCGGCCATCGGGCCGTCGAGAACCGTCAACAGACCGAACGCGAAGACCGCGACCACCACCGCCGGCCCGACCACCAGTAGTTCCAGCCCCCGATACGCCCACGACGGCACGTCGTCCACCGTGACCCGTTGCATACCCTCCCGAGGTGTGGCGCTGTGGATTAAATTTTGTGACGATTACACAAACTGCCGACACTCCGGTGTGCGTGTTCGGCGAGACGAAACGAACGACTATCCGCGTTCGTCGAGGATCCGGTCGACGATCCGGCCCGACGAGAGCAGCCCCTCGTAGTCGGGCTCGTGGGCGCTCGCGCGGCGGACCGCGCAGTCGATGCCCCGGTCGGCCAGCGCCGCACGAATGGCCTCGGCGTCGTGGTGCTGGTCGTAGCCCAGCGCGATGACCGCGGGGTCGAGTTCCTCGATGGGGGCGAAGATGTCCTCGGGGTGACCGAGTCGCGCCTCGTCGACGGGGTCGAGCCCGGCGACCATCTCTCGGCGCTGCGGGCCAGGGACGACGGGCGAGGCCTTGTGAGTCACGTTCGTCGAGCGGGCGACGATGACGACCAACCGGTCGCCCATCGCCTTCGCGTCGCGGAGGTAGTGGAGGTGGCCGGGGTGGAGGATGTCGAAGGTGCCCTGGGCGACGACGATATCGGCGTCCGACTCGGGAGTCGCACCCGTCCCGTCGCCGGTCATCGCTCGCCCCACTCGTCGTCCGGTTCGGCCCGGAAGTCCGTCCCGTCGGCGCCGTAGTCGGACTCCTCCATGAGCTCGGCGTCGATGTCCTCCTGGGAGAAGTCGAAGAACTCGTCTTCGGGCATCTCGATGTCGAGCACCGGCAGGTCCACTGGGTTACCCTCCCGGTCGAACGCCTGCCAGTCCGACTTCCGGTAGGGCGCGCCGACGATGACGTGGACCTTCCCCTTGCCGAACGTCTGGAGGTCGGCGTCGCTCGGCCGGAGCACGCCGTTGGGGTGGGAGTGGATCGATCCGGCCGCCCGGGAGCTGTTGGGGATCATGTTCGAGTCGACGGTCGCGCTCACCGGGTTCGACTCGGTTCCCGGGATGACGAGGATGTCGGTCAGGACCGTGCCCTCGTAGTCCAGGTCGAACTTCCGGGCGTCCTCGCCGCGCAGAAACCCCATGTACTCGTCGGGGTGGGCGTCCTCCGAGGCCTCCAGCGCGAACTCCAGGGCGGCCTCGGCGATACCGACCACCTCGCCCGAGCGGAAGATTCCCATGACCGAGTGTCGGGGAGCCCGCGTAACAAGGCTTTCCAAACCATCTTTTTCCGGACGGGGTTTCCTCGCGCGCCGGAGGCGCGCTGCGGGGAACCCCGTCCGGAAAAACATGGGTGAAAAAGGCGCGGCTCGTGCGCTTCGCGCACTCGCCGCGTTGAACCGCGCGCCGCAGGCGCGCGGATGCTCAGTACAGGTGAGTAACCGAACGCTCGGTGAGGGAAAGTGCTCTCCGCACAGACGAACTGTCCGTCGACAATCTCCGATCGACAACGAGTAGATTCAAGTCGTATCTGTTCCACGATCAACATATAGTGGACGGGTCGATCACCCGGAGGAACATTCTGAAACTTCTCGGTGGTGGTGGTGTCCTCGGATTTGGATTCCTGTATTTTGGTACGAGGCCGAGAGTCGTCGAGCACGAAGCCGAGGGCGAACTGTCCGGGGAAACTGAATTTTTCGTGAGAGTGGCCAATGCGGGAGTTGAAGGCACGGTACGCGTTTCAGTCGAAATTATGGATTCAAATAACGACGCCATCAAACGGTCGAGTACGGTGGTAACGCTGCCTAGAAATCCCACGATCCAAGTGCGTCTCTCCGTGGCCGTACCGGCTAACGCCGACACCTACAGTGTCTCGGCGACAGCTACGAACTTCCCCGGGAACGTATTCTCCTGACACGGCTGTGTAGGAAGCTACACACCTCTCACGAGCGCTGGTTTCCCGTCGAATCACGATGGATTGGCTGCTCAGTTCGAATCCGAACTGAGCAGGTGACTTATGTCCAGCATACCTGAGATCAACCACCACGTGACTACTTCTGGGACAGTATGGCCGTTCTCGTCTACTGTCCGCGCGCCGCAGGCGCGCGGTTCACGGGACCGAACGCAGTGAGGTCCCGCTTTTTCACCCATGTTTTTGGCTCGGGGGTGCCCCAGCGGCCCCCGGCCGCGAGGACACCCCCAAGCGAAAAAGATGGGCGCCGATGTGTTTCCGAAGGTTAAACTGCCGGCGGAGCGGTATCGAGTACAAATGGTACCTGTACCTGACGCCGGAGATTCCGGCGTCGCCGTCCCCGATGGTGGGACGACCGTCTACGACCTCGATTCGAACTGTGACTTCGAGCACGTTTCCGAAGGCGACCTGTACCTCGCGGAAGTCAACGGCGTCGTCGAGTACGGCGTCTTCGTCGATCTGTCCGACGACGTGTCCGGCCTCGTCCACGCCTCGAACCTCCTGGGCACCTACGAGGTGGGCGACGAACTCGTCGTCGCACTCGAAGAGGTGCGCGATGACGGCGATCTGGCCTTCGACGAGGTCGACTTGCCCGACTACGAGGTCGAGACGATCGCCCGCGACAGCCACGCGGTCGACGACCTGGGTGACGTCGTCGGTGAATCGGTCAGCTTGGAGGGCGTGGTCGTCCAGATCAAACAGACCGGGGGCCCGACGGTCTTCCAGGTCCGCGGCGCGACCGGGATCGCGCCCTGCACGGCCTTCGAGGAAGCCGGCGTCCGCGCCTACGAAGACGTCGAACTCGACGACGTGGTCCGCGTCGACGGCTACGTCGAGACCCGCGAGGGCGCCGTGCAGGTCGAGATCGACGACCTGCAGGTGCTCGACGGCGACGACGGCGAGAGCGTCCGCGCCGAGCAAGCCGACGACCTCGACGAGCTGGCCGAGCCCCACGACCCCGAGCCGCTCGTCGAGTGGGCGGCCTTCGAGAAACTGCGCGAGGACCTGCGGTCGGTCGCCGAGCGCCTCCGACGGGAGATCCTCGAAGGGCGCCCGATCCGGATGCGCCACCACGCCGACGGCGACGGCATCTGCGCCAGCGTCCCGATGCAGGTGGCGCTGGAACGGTTCATCGAGGACACCTACGAGGACCCCGACGCCGCCCAGCATCTCCTCAAGCGCCTGCCGAGCAAGGCGCCGTACTACGAGATGGAGGACGTGACTCGTGACCTCAACTTCGCGCTCGAAGACCGCGAGCGCCACGGCCAGCGCCTCCCGCTCCTGCTGATGCTCGACAACGGCTCGACCGAGGAGGACACGCCAGCCTACCGCAACCTCGCCCACTACGACGTACCCATCGTCGTCGTCGACCACCACCACCCCGACCCCGACGCCGTCGGCGAGCTGCTCGACGAGCACGTCAACCCCTACCTCCACGACGAGGACTACCGCATCACGACGGGGATGATGTGCGTCGAACTCGCGCGGATGATCGACCCCGACATCACCGACGAGCTCCGGCACGTCCCCGCCGTCGCCGGCCTCTCGGACCGCTCGGAGGCGGCGGCGATGGACGACTACCTCGAACTCGCTCGCGAGGAGGGCTACGACGAGGCCGAACTCCGCGACGTGGGCGAGGCACTCGACTACGCCACCTTCTGGCTGAAATACGACGACGGCGGCCAGCTCGTCACCGACGCGCTCAACGTCGACTGCGACGACGAGGAGCGCCACCGCGAGCTCGTCTCGTTCCTCGCGACCCGGGCCGAACGCGACGTGGACCGCCAACTCGACGCCGCGATGCCCCACGTCGAACACGAACGGCTCGACAACGACGCGCACCTCTACCGGCTCGACGTCGAGAACCACGCCCACCGCTTTACCTACCCCGCACCGGGGAAGACCACGGGCAAGGTCCACGACTCGAAAGTCGCCGAGACCGGCGACCCCGTCATCACCATCGGCTACGGGCCCGACTTCGCCGTCCTCCGCTCTGACGGCGTCCGGCTAGACATTCCGACGATGGTCGAGGAGCTCAAAGAGGAGGTCGCGGGCGGCGGCGTCAGCGGCGGTGGCCACCTCGTCGTCGGCTCCATCAAGTTCGTCCGGGGCATGCGCGAGACCGTCATCGACGCCCTCGTCGAGAAGATGGCCGATGCCGAGATCGACGAACAGCTCGGTAGCTCCGCCGCGTTCGCCGAGGACTGAAGCTCGTTCCCCCTTCCGATCGCCACGTTTAGCCACCGACGCCAACGTTCTCCCCGAAATCGATCCGTCGAGCGACGAGTACCGCGAGCACCAGGCAGCCGGCGACGCCCGCGACGATCCCGACCGGGAGCGACGGTCCGTCCACTCCGTCCCCCCAGTCGGCCGCGAACGCCGCTCGATAGTACTCGCCGACCGCCGCGCCTTCGAGCGAGAGGACGACTTCGCGGTTCCGCCGGACGGACTCGCCGTTCCAGTTGAGGCTGCCGACGAGCACCCGATCGCCGTCGATCACGACGCCTTTCGCGTGGATCTTCTCGAAGTCGCCCCCTGGCTCGGCGAGCTTCGCGTCGAGGGGTATCCCCTCTCGCTCGGCCACCCCGCGCAGGTGTTCGACCAGCCGTCGGTTCTCCGCCTCGACGTACCACGCGCTACTCAGCAGGATTCGCACGTCGACGCCGCGGCGGGCGGCCCGGACGGCGGCCCGGAGAAACCGCTGGTCGGGGCCGTCGATACTCATCTGGAGCACGTCGATCGATTCGTCGGCGCCGTCGAGGGCCGCCGTGACCGCTTCGCCGGCGTTGTCCGGTGCGACGAGCAGCCGGGTTCGGTTCACGGGAACCGTCTCTGGCGACCGGCGGCTGGGGTAGGACCCGTTCGCGACGCCGGCGCGCTCGAACGACCGTCCGCGTCGGACCTGCGACCACGGGCGAGCGCCGCGCCACCCGGCGTCGGCGCGGAACGTGTCGACGAGGCCGTCGACGATTTCGGGCTGGGAGACGACGGCACCCCACCCGCGGCTGGCGTGGCCGCCGGTCCCCGCCGGCTTCCAGTTCTCGGTGAGGACGACCGCACGGTCGTCCGCGACGGCGTATTTGGGGTGGTGAAACGCGTATCTGCCGTGGGGGCCACCGAGGAGCTTCACGGTGACGCCCGCCTCGACGAGCGAGTCGAGCAGTCGCGCCTGGCGGTGGCTGATCCCGTCGACGGGCCCACCGTCGAGGAGGACGCGCACGTCGACGCCGCGGCGCTCGGCGCGTTCGAGCGCTCGCGCGATCCGCTCGGAGGTGAACGTGTAGCCCGCCAGCAGGAGCCGGCGGTCGGCGGAGCGGATCACGTCGGTCGGGACGCCCGGCGCGTCGGGGAGCGTGAACGCCCGTGCTTGGCCGCCCGTCGCCGTGACGACCGAGCGGTCCGTCCGCCCGAGCGGTCGCCAAGAGAGTGCGCCGCGGTCGTCGAAGCGGCCGATCTTCCCTTCCGGCGCCTCGCGATACCGGGCGCGTGCGACCGTGGTGTTTCCGCGGCGCAAGCGAAGCCGTTCCCCGCCGTTTGCCAGCGCGACGCTCCCGTTCGCCGCGACGACCGGCACTCCGGTGAGGTTCCGAACCGCGGCCGGCGCGGCCGTGACCGCGACGCGACCGCCGACCGTCCGGTTTGGCAGGGCGAGTTCGCCGTCGCCGTCGGTGAGTCGATACGGGCCGAGATCCGTACCGTTCGGCGCGTCGACGACGACGAACTCGCCACGATCGCCGTCGGCGACGGGGTTCGGATAGACGGCCGCTATCTGTGGCCGAGACGGCCCCATTTTTTCCGTCGCGTCCGACGAGTCCGCAAGCCCGACGGGCGCACCCGCTACCGGAGCCACGACTCCCGTTACCAGCAGACAGACCACCGCGAGTCGGACCGTTCCGGACACGAGGGTGACTGGTCGCCCACCCGGATATAAATGTCCGGACCGGTGGGGCCGTGTCCGAGCCGAGCGCGAACCGTGATGCGAACGCGGCGACCGGACCGGTCTGACTCGGCCCGGTGTCGAGGACGTGCGCCGTGGCGGTTCTGGCCGCCGCGAACGACGGCCCAACGGTTAACCGCCACCGAACCGACCGTCGAGCCATGCCCGGGCGCTACTACGAGGGTTTCGACGTGGGCGAGACGATCGCGCACGACAAGCGTCGCACGGTCTCCGAGTCGGACAACCAGCGCTTTTGCGACCTGACGATGAACCAGCAGCCGCTGCATCTGGACGCCGAGTTCGCCGCCGAGACGCGTTTCGGCGAGCGAGTCGTCAACGGTCTCTACACGATGAGCCTCGCGGTCGGGCTCTCGATCCCCGAGACGACCGACGGGACGATCGTCGCGAACCTCTCGTACGACGACGTGGAACATCCCGAACCAGTCTTCCACGGGGACACGCTCCGGGCGGCGTCGACGGTGACCGACAAGCGCGAGACGAGCGACGGCGAGCGCGGCGTCGTGACGATGCACGTCGAGGCCTATCGCGTCGAGGGCGGCGCGGACACGCTGGTCTGTGAGTTCGACCGGACGGTGCTGGCCGAGAAGCGACCCGAGGCGTAGCGACGCGTCGGGACGCGACCGAACCGGCGGCGTGTCCGCCTGTGGAGAGGAAGGGGCGCCACTGGGACGGATCCCACGGCCGTCCCGGGCGTCCGGACACGCTCGCTGGCGGTCAGACGGTCGCGATTGCGACCGCGTTGACGAGGACCGTCACCGTCCACGGGAGCGCGAGCCCCAGTGCGATGGCGGTCCCGTACCGAGGGCGAAGGGTCCGGAGTACGCCGGCGCCACAGACGACCAGGCACTTCGCCGCGCCGAGTGCGGCGATCCCCAGGCCGCCGATGGCCCAGCGCATCACCGGGTTGCCCTCCGAGAGCCCCATCGACAGTCCCAGCCGCGTGGTGTACACGTCGAGTGCCACCGACGCGACGACGACCGCCCACAGCGCTCCCTCGGCGACGCGGTCGTCGGCCGGGAAGCCGAGTCGGTCGCCGATCCCCCGCGATCTGTCTACACTCGTCAGTGGTGTGCCGCGCATCGTACCCACCGCACGCCACCCCCCACCCAGAGGGGTGGATCGTGCGTTCGCCACGTCGTAACAGACTGTCAAAAAAGGATCGTTTCGTATCAAACTCGCACCGCGGGCGGTAGTCGCGGGACGGCAGACGGGATCGGACAGCCACGCAGTGGGGCGTGGTGGTTGGGGAGCGCGGTCGTGACGGTGGTGTCACAGCGACGCCAGGAGCGTGGCGTTGATGAGTACGGCGAGTATCCAGGGAACGGCGAGGCCGAGCGGCGCGACGATCGCGTATTCGGGCCAGAGAAAGCGGAAGACGAGCGCGACGGCGACGGCGCCGGCCTTCGCGAGGCCGAGCGCCGCCAGGCCGAACGTATCGAGCGCCTGTCGCATGAGCGGATTGCGTTCGACGAGACCGATCGAGAGGCCGTAGGCGGTCAGGACGATATCGAGCACCAGCGCCCAGCAGACGAGCACCCACAGCAGCAGTTCCAGGTCGGACACGGAACCCGGGACGGTGCCGAGGTACTCGTCGAGGGTCGACGAGTCGATGGCGGTCGGATCGGTCGTGACGAGCGGCATGTGTGTGGAGTCGCGACGGGTTGGTCGGTCGCCGGGGGCGGATCGAACCTCCCACCCGCCGTTTGCTACCGCGGCCGACACGCCCAAGAGTATACGTCGCCTATGCGCCCGCTCCCCCGGTATCGAGGAATTACCGGAGCGAAGACGCCGCCGAAACGACTCGTGACTCGCGCGAGTCCACTCGCGGGGATCGACGGACGCGCCCGCCACGCTCGCCTCCGTCGCGGATCGCCCGGGACCCGAGGATAGCCGTCTCGCACGCCGTTCGTCGGCCCGTCGGGCCCCCAGCACGTTTACGGTGATTCGGTCCAACCGAAGCGTATGGATTACGAGGTCGACGTGCGGAAACTGGAGCTTTTCAACGACATGGCCAAGGAGGGGGCCACGACCGTCTCCGAGCACCTCAACCAGCTCTCGGGCCTCGACACCGAGATCGAGGTCTCGAAGATCAACTTCCTCGACATAGCGGACGTGCGGACCCACCTCGGCGAGCACGAACAGGTCGGCATCTACGTCGAACTCACGGAAGCGCCCTACGGCTACATCCTGTTCATGCTCGAACCCGAAGGGAGCAAACGGCTCGCCCAGGGGATGGTCGGCGACATGGGCAGCGGCGAGGCCGCGGAGGGCTTTTTCACAGACCTGGAGCGGTCGGCGATGCAGGAGATCGGCAACATCATGACCTCCGGCTTCATCGATGGCTGGGCGAACGTCCTCGATACCACCATCGACATGTCCACGCCCTCGTTCATCTTCGGCCCCGCCAGCGACATCGTCGACGAGATGGGCGGCTGGCCCGACGAGGAGATCGCCTTCGTCGTCGACTCCCACATCGTCGCCAGCGACGCCGACGTCGAAGTCACCGTCTACACGTTCCCGCAACTGGCAGACCTGGTCCAGCTGATCCAGAACATCGACGTGACCACCGACGTGACCACCGACACGGCCGCCTCCGACGTGCTCTGACCGACGAGCGATGCCCACCGACAAAGACGCCCTCCGCCAGTCGGTCTGGGACGGCCTCGAAGACAGCGGCGAGGCCCGCTTCCCGTTCCCGCCCCACGGTCGCATCCCGAACTTCGCCGGCGCCGACCGAGCCGCCGATCGTCTGGCCGACCTGCCCGAGTGGGCGGCCGCCGAGCGGCTCAAGGCCAACCCCGACGCCCCGCAACTGCCCGCCCGTCGGGCCGCCCTCGACGCCGGCAAGACCGTCTTCATGGCCGTCCCGCGCCTGCGCGACGAGCGCTGTTTCTACCGCCTCGACCCCGCCGAGCTCGCGGATCCCGACGCCGCCGCCACCGTCTCCCGCGTCGCCGACCACGCCGAACAGGTCGGCCCCGACGCGGTGGGCCGAGTCGACCTCGTCCTCGTCGGCAGCGTCGCCGTCTCGCCGTCGGGCGCCCGCGTCGGCAAGGGGGAGGGCTACAGCGACCTGGAGTTCGCCGTCCTCACCGAGCTCGGTCTCGTCGACGCCGAGACGACCGTCGTCACGACCGTCCACGAGTCGCAGGTCCGCGAGGGGATCGACCCCGACGCCCACGACGTACCCATCGACGTCGTGGTCACCCCCGAGCGGACGATCCGGACCGAGTCGCCGTTCGAACGGCCGGACGGCGTCGACTGGACGGCGCTGGACGACGAACGGGTCGACGAGATCCCGGTGCTGGAGCGGTTCCGACCCGGCTAGCCCGTCGACGAAGCGATCCCGGCGAGGTCCAGGGCGTTCGCACCGGCGGCCGCGCCGAGCGCGACGACCGTCGACAGCGTGAGCGCCCGGGAGTTCGGGACCGAGAACGCCCCGACCGCGACGGCGAACGCGAGGAGGAAGGCGACGCCGAACGCGCCGACGGCGACCCCGACGGCGCGCTGGCGATCGGATGCTTCGTCGCCGCCCCCCAGCACGACGAGCGCGCCAGCGGTCACGCCGGCGACGGCACCGACCGGGAGGCCGACGAACAGCGAGAACTCGATCCACCGGAGTGCGACTTCGGTGACCGCGGCGCCGACCGCGAGGAAGGTCGCGAGTCCGGCCGCTAGCGCCAGTGCGAGCGTACGAGTGTTCATATCTCCCCACTCTCGCGACCGACAAAGAAAGTGCGCGCGCTTCGGCCGAGTGGGTTCGGAACCCGATGGGACCGCCCGACCGGAGGCTGGCGCCGACTCCGTAGCGCCCGTATTCTCAAGAACGGTGGGAGCGAACGGCCGACGAGATGCTTCGCCCGCCTGCAGTCACGGAACTGATGGAGCGCTCCGAGACGGTTCCACCGGACGAACGTGCGCTCACCGTCGCGCGTCGGCTCGACGAGCCCGGGGCCGAGTCGGTCGTGGTCGTCGAGAACGGCGAGGTCGTCGGCATCGTCACCGAGTCGGACGCGGTCGCGCTGCTGGTCGAGGGTCGCGACCCGGCGTCGCTGACGGCCGCCGCCGTGATGTCGAGTCCAGTTCACACGGTCGGTCCCGACGAGTCGGTCGTCGACGCCGCCGAGCGCCTGCGGACCTACGGCGTCGAGGCGCTGCCGGTGGTCGACGACGGCGAACTCCTCGGCGTGGTCACCACGACGCGCTGTTCGCAGTACCTCCCGCACGTCCGCCGACCCTCGGTCGACGCCGACGTGAACGACGGGCGAGTTCGCGAGACCGAGCGCGCCGACACCGCCTACGAGAAGGCCGACTGGTCGTTCGAGTACGTCGGCCATCCCGAACGCATCGACGTGGGCGACGTGGTGCGGTTCTCGAAGCCCCTCGACGAGACCGAGGTCGACGACTTCGCCGACGCCAGCGGCGACACGAACCGCCTGCACCTCGACGGCGAGTACGCGAGGAGGACCCGCTTCGGCCGGCGGATCGCCCACGGGACGCTCGTCGCTGGCGTCGTCAGCGCGGCGCTCGCGCGACTCCCCGGGCTGATCGTCTACCTCTCACAGGAAGTCAGCTACCTCGGCCCGGTCGACATCGGCGACCGCGTCACCGCCGAGTGCGAGGTCGTCGAAGTGGTCGGCGAGGAGCGCTATCGACTCACCACGACCGTCACCGACGACGACGACCGGACCGTGATCGACGGCGAAGCGGTCGTCCTCGCCGACCCGATCCCCGAAACCGCCTGAGCGGGGCCGCCGTCCTCGACGCCACCGTCTTCGGCGTCGCTCGACTCCGATCACCGCTCGGTCGCACCGAGCGCGTGGGCGCCGCCGCTCCCGTCGCCGACGTAGACGCGGCCGCCGACGACCGCCGGCGAACTCGTCACGCGGCCGTCGAGGGCGACCTGCCAGCGCTCTGTTCCGTCGGCGGCGTCGAGCGCCAGCACGGATCCGCCGTCGGTCCCCACGTAGACACGGCCGTCGACGACCGCTGGCGAGGACCTGACGGCCCCGTCGACCTCGCGTCGCCAGCGTTCGGTCCCGTCCGCGGTGTCGAGCGCCAGCACGGCGCCCGCGTCGGTCCCCACGTAGAGAGCCTCCCCGGCGACCGCGGGCGAGGAGAACACCGGCCCTCCGGTCTCGCGACGCCAGCGTTCGGTCCCGTCGAGCGCGTCGACGGCGAGGACGCCCTCGGGACTGGCCCCCGCGTAGACGACGCCGTCGGCGACGCTCGGTCCGGACAACGCGCGTGTCGCCGCTCGCCCGGCGTAGTACCATCGTTCGCGGCCCGTCTCGGCGTCGAAGGCGTAGAGCCGCCCCGCGTAACTCCCGGCGAACACGCGCCCCTCGGCCAGCGCTACCGGGGTCGCGACGCCGAGGAACCCGCCCGCGTCGACGCGCCATCGCTCCGCGCCGTCGGCGACGTCGACGGCGTAGACCCGCCCGTCCGTCGCGCCGACGTAGGCGGTCCCGTCCGCGACGACCGGTCCGCTCCGCACTGCCGACGGCCCGGCGCGGTCGCTCGCGACTGCGAACGACCACCGCTCGCGCCCGTCGCTCGCGTCCAGCGCCGTCAGCCGTCCGTCTTCGTCACCGCAGTAGACGACGCCGTCGGCGACGGTCGGTGTCGCGCGCACCGCGGCGCCCGCGTCGTGGGTCCAGCCGGCGGCCTCGTTCAGCGCACGCGTCGGCCCGCTTCCCGACGCGCCCGGATCCGACACCGACAGCGCGGCGAGGACTCCCGACTCGCTCCCGACGTAGGCGGTCCCGTCGGCCACCGCGACCGACCCACGGACCGCAGCACCGAGATCGGTCGACCACACCGGCTCGACCGGTCGGTCACTCGTCCCCCCACCGACTCCGGTCCCACCGTCGGCCGCAGTCCCACCGCCGGGTTCCACCCCGCTACCGGCCTCGGCGTCGGGATCGAGCGCCGCCGCGCTCTGGGGGCCCGTCCCGTCCGGACGCCACCCCGTTCGGGCGTCGTCGGCCTGCAGGACCCGCCAGCCGTCCGTCGGGGCGGGCGTCACCGTCGGTCGGTCCGTTCGGCGACCCCGCGGCGTCGCCGTCTCGGGTCGCACGTCGGCTCCGTCCGTCACGGTTCCCGGCCGTGTGGCCGGTCCGACGGCGGTGTCCGTCGTCGCGCCGTCGTCGAGCGTGGCGGACGTGACGACCCGCCCGTCGCCGTCCGGCTCGTCGAACAGCGAGCAGCCGCTCAGTGCGCCGGTGCCGAGCGCGAGCCCCCACCGAAGCACCCCCCGTCGCGACCGGTCCCGACCGTCCCCGTCGTCGTCGACGCCCCGAACCATACGATGCCTCTCGCGGCCCGCCGGCAAAAAGTCGCGGGACGCTCACGAACGCTCGCAACGGTTCACCCGGTCCGATCGGCCGCACCGTCGAGGGCCGGATCGCCGTCGAGCGACGGCTACGCGGCGGTGAAAAACGCAGAGAGAGAGCGGTCGCAGTTACAGCAGTCCCGTCTTCTGGAGCTTCATCAGGTCCTCGGTGTCGAGGGTCTCGCCTTCCTTGAACTTCTGGTAGATCTCCTCGGCCTCCTCGCGAGCGGCCTCCTCTTTCTCCTGGCGGGCCTCGCGCTCCTCTTCCTCTTCTTTCTTGTCGAGCTCGCGGAGGCGCTTCTGGACGCGCACGAAGTCCTCGTGGTGCTGGTCGGCCGCTTCCTGGGCCTCCACGAACTTCTCGTGCATCTCGTCGGCCTCGTCGCGGATGTCGTCGGCCTCGCGGTAGGCCTCGATCATCTGATTGTGGTGCTCCTGAGCCTCGTCGGCCAGCTCAGTTACTTTCTGGTGGTGCTTGGAGGCTTCCGAGCGGATCTCCTCGGCTTCCTCCTTGACCCCTTCGAGGTCGCCGCCCTGGTTGAGCTTCTCTTTTTTCTCGGCGAGCTTCTCGCGCTTGTCCTCGATCTTCTCGATGAGTTCGCGCTCGTCCTCGGCCGAGAGGACCTCGGTCTGCTGTTTGAACTCCAGATCCTCGATCTCGTCCTCGAGTTGCTCGATGTCTTTGCCCTCGTCGAGCTCGAGGTCGTCGCGCTTGTCCTCGACCTCGTCGAACAGCTCGTTGGCCTCGGCGTTGAGCTCGTTGCGCTTCTCCTTGTGCTCCTGGACCTGCTGGTTGAGCTCGTCGCGCTGCTCGCGGTGTTCCTGGGCCTCGTCGACCTTCTCTCGCGTCTTCGCGTTCAGGTCGTCGCGGTCCGAGGCGCGCTCGGAGGCCATCTGGTTGAGATCGTTGCGTCGATCTCGCAGCTGCCCGGCGAGCTTGATGAGCTCGCCCTTGGATTTGTTCTCGAGGTCGTCGTCTGTCACCGATACGTTCTTGGATTCGTCTATCGAGTCTGCCATAATTGTACCTCTATGCCATACCCGCTCCGGCGAGAGACAGGGCAACCGCTACGAAGTGGCTGACGCCGACAACAAGGGTGTCCTGTCATGCTGGTCGAAGTGCGATACAGCCGGAACGCCGGAGACGTTCTGGTACCAAAGCATTGCGCTTCCCCCTGTTTAAATATTCCGGTGGGCCATGTGGCTGTTTCCCAGTCCCACGGCCCCGAGAACGCCACGTCAGGGCATACCACACGGTAACTGCTGCTTATAAACGATAGGTGTTCTCTACGCTCGTCTCGCCGACCCGAACGGAGAGTTCGACCGAAGAGGCGGATCTCGGCACGTCGATGGTGTCGACGACCGCTCTGGCGCCCGCGTCGACGGTCACGTCGACTTCGCTCGACTCGGCGCCCGCTTCCCAGGTGACGGTCCCCGCGATCGACTCGGGGGCGTCGTTGGCGACGATCACGTCGCACTCGCCGGCCGAGGCGCCCACGAGGAACGCCTGGACCGGCTCGAACGCTGCGGCGAGGCTCTCGACCGCGTCTTTGGGCGTGCCGTCGCGGGCGTAGACGCCCATCCCTGCGTCGCCGGCGTCCCGGAGGGCGTTGGCGACGACGACCGGCGCACCGTCGGTCCGCTCGCGACCCTCGCTCCCCGACGAGCCTCCGGTCGCATCGCTCCCGGAGACGCCGTCGGTCCGCAGCCGCTCGGCGATCCCACGTGCCAGTTCGGCCTGGTAGGCCTGTGAGGCCGCGGGGTCGTCGCTGCCGACGACGGCGTCGTGTTTCGCTCGGTCGAACCCCGCCGGATCGAAATCGTCGGCGTCCGGGTCCACACCTTCGGGGAGCGACCCCGCGCCGAACTCGCCGACGGCGCCGTCGAGGTCGTAGCGCTCCCGGACCCAGTCGAGGTCGTCGACGCCGCCGTAGTCCCACCCCGGATACAGCGCCGCCGCGTCGGGGTCGGTGCCGGGCTCGCCGACGACGGGGTACACCGCGACGCCGTCGGGGACGGCCTCGGCGACCGCCTCGGCGGCGCCGCGGTCGTAGTCGCTCCGCCAGACTCGATAGCGAAAGCGCAGGCGGTCGACCAGCCCGGATCCGACGCGTTCGGCGAAGGTATCGGTCGGCTCGTCGTGGACGCTCAGCGCCGCGAGGCTCGGGTGATGCGCGTACGTGTCGACGAGCCGCTGGGCGAGGTCCTGCCCGCGCGCGATGTCGAACACGCCGGGGCCGGTCAGCGGGAGGTCTTGCCAGACGAGCAGTCCGGCCTCGTCGCAGGCGTCGTACATCGCTTCGGACAGCGGGTGGGCGTGTGCACGTACGAGATTGGCGTTCACCTCGACCGCTCGCTCGGCGTCGGCCACCGCCGCGTCCGTCAGCGCGACTCCGCGGACGGGCACGTCCTCGCCGTTGACGCGCAGCCCCCCCGCGTCGGTCTTCTGGACGGTCGCGATGCCGGTCGCGCTCGTCCGAGCGCCGTCGCCCAGCTTCGCGCGCACCTCGTAGCGGTGCTGGCGCCCCATCCCGCGGGGCCACCACAGCGACGGATCGCGCACGTCGATGGACTTCTCGACGGCCGCTCGTTCGCCGGCCCCCGCGGTCACGCTCGCCCGGTCCATCATCCCGCGACCGCGCCGGTCGCCGGCGGGTTTGGTCGTGAGCGTCAGCCGGTCGTCCAGCGACTCGCCGGCGTACACCTCGACGGCGGCGTCGATGCTCGCCCCGTCGTCCGTGACGCGGGGTCGCAAGTCCACGTCGACGACGAACGGGTCGGGCTGGCCGGTCACGTCGACCCCCCACCAGATCCCCGGCACCGAGCGCTCGGCGGGGACCCGGTCGGTGTCGTGAATACCGCCGAACCGGTCCTCGGGCGCTCGGCACTCGACGACGAGTTCGTTCTCCGCCTCGGGTTCGAAGGGCACCCGGACGGGGTCGAAGACGGCGTCGGGCTCGGCGACCAGTTCGTCGTTGAGCCACACCTCGGCGGCGGCGTAGCACCCGCGCAGTTCCAGCAGCCCCAGGTCGTCGTCGGGGTCGCGCGGGTCGTCGAAGACGGTCCGGTAGGCGACCCGGTCCTCGCCGGCGAACGCGGCCGGCCGACCCGGGACCTCGACCGGCTGCCAGTCGCCGGGCGTCGGCTTGCCACCGCCGGGGTCGACCGCCGCACCGCTCCACTTGCTCGGCATACCAACGTCCGCGTCCCCCGGTGGTATATCAGTTACGTCGGACGGACGCGCCCGCGTCGCGGTCGCGCCGCCGGGCCCGCCACCACCGCGCTGGGTCCGCTTCACTTCCGCTCGAACGACCGCCGTACGGGACGGGGCACCTCTCCGCTATCGTGCGATTATACTTTCACTCAGGGTACGGCTCGGGTTGATATGTCCCCCCGCCGAACGTCGATACATGTTGAGCGAGATAGCCTGCCGGTGCGAGGCGGCCGACTGCTCGCGGAAGCTCACCGACGGCGACTGCATGCTCGTCTTCCGGACCGACGGCGGCGAGCGACGGGCCTACGAGTGCGACTGCGGCCACGTCACGATCACGGTCGCCGCGCCCAGCGAGTGAGCGCTTCCGAGCGAGCGGACTTCGACTCGCTGAAGTAGCGGCGTCCGAATTCCCGCACATGAGCGACGACGCCGCGGAACCGGAGGAATCGACGATAGCGAGCGGCGACGACGGCGCACTCGTCGAGGTCGTCCACGCGCAGGGCCACGAGAACGTCACCGCCGAGCACGTCAGCACGCTGGAGTTCACCAGCGACGACTTCCTCACGCCCGCCGGCGACTGCATCCTCGCCGTCGAGGCCGACCGCGTCCCCGCGGACTTCGACGACGCGTTCCTCGACGCCTGTCGGGCCCACGGCGCGACGATCACCGCGACGATCGAAGCCGCGGGACACGCCCACGAGGTGATCGGTCGCGGCCATCCCGACTTCTCCTTCGAGAACGAGCGCAGCCACGTGATCCGGACGAGCGACTACGTCGACGACCGGACCGTGATGGTCGGGGCCACCGGCGCCGCGGCCGACGTGGACCGCGACCTGGTCGCCGTCCTCGCGGACGGGGCCGACGCGACGCTCACCCTCGAAGTCGATCCGGCCTGAGCGTTCCACACCCTCGGCGTGACCCCCCGACGCGGGACGATTATGCCGGTGGAGGCCCGAGGCCCGGCCATGAGCGACCGAGCCGACGACGCGGAGGCTGCCGACGACCCTGTGCCCGACGAGGACCCGGAGCCCGCGGAGAACATCAGCGGCGGGGACTCGGGTGGCGGCGAAGCCACGGCCTTCGAGCCCGGCGACGCCGAGACTCGCGCCGAGGCCGTCGTCGACAGTCTGGGAGACATCTACTGGCAGAAGGCCTACGGCGGCCGCGACGGCTTCGAGTGTCTCGTCCGCACGGTCCTCAGCCAGAACACCTCCGACGTGGCGAGTCAGCCGGCCCACGACGCCCTGATGGATCGGTACGAGGAACCCGACGGTGACCTCGCCGAATCGCTCGCGGCCGCCGACCAACAGGCGCTCGCCGAGACCATCTCCTCGGCCGGACTCTACAACCAGAAGTCGGAGCGGCTCGTCGCGCTGGCAGAGCGGATCTGCGAGGCGTACGGCGGCGCCGGCGGCTTCGACGAGTTCGTCAAGACGGGCGATCCGAGCGAGGTCCGCGAGACCCTGCTCGACATGAACGGCGTCGGGCCGAAGACCGCCGATTGTGTCCTCCTCTTCTCCGGCGGTCGCGGCGGCGTCTTCCCCGTCGACACGCACGTCCACCGGATCGCCCGGCGGATGGGGCTGGCGCCCGCGGACGCCGACCACGAGGGGGTCCGCGAGGCGCTCGAGCGAGCGGTTCCCGCGGAGAAGTGCGGCTTCGGTCACACTGCCATGATCCAGTTCGGCCGCGAGTACTGCTCGGCACGGAAACCAGCGTGTCTCGACGACCCCGAGGCCTGCCCGCTGGCGGGCCTCTGCGACCGGGTGGGCGTCTCTCCGGCGACGGGCGACGTCGTCGATCCGGCCGAAGCCGCCGGGGACTGACGACGGGAGGCTGTCGGCGGGAGCGGGGCGGTCGGCGGAGACGGGAGGCGAAAGCGGTCAGCGGGAACCGAAGTCGGTGCACGACGGGGCGAGCGGGTCAACCGCCAGCGACGAGGGCAGCCGTGGCGTCGCCATCCGCGGTCCCGTTGCCGGCGGTCGCGTTCGCGGCGGCGGTCGCTTCTTCGATCGGGTCGTCGGTGTACCAGACCTGCAGCGAGCGGTAGGCCGACGCGCGGGAAGGAACCTCGGGGGCGTCGCCGCGGTAGAGGTACGCACGCAGGCGACTGGGCGCGTCGCCGCCGGCCGGTTCGGGGTCGAACTCAAGATACCGGATCGCGCCGTCGCGCAGCGAGAGGTCCTCGCGGACCCGCTCGGTCGCCGAGCGGACGACGGTCGCGTTTTCCCGCCGCTCGACCGTCTCGCGGACGAGGACGACGGTGTAGTCGGTCGGTTCGCCCTCGCCGTTGGCGACTTCGACGTAGATCGGGCGGTCGGCGGCGACGGCGTCGGTGTAGTTGGCGGTGACGTACTCGCCGGAGGCGTTCTGGGTCAGCGCGGCGAACTCGGTGAACTGCTCGTCGGTGCCGGCGGCGTTCGTGTCGGTCGTCGCGAGGACGGCCGTCGCGCCGACGGCGCTGGCGACCAGCAGGAGTCCGAGCACGAACGAGGCCGAGAGGCGAGGTCGGAGGGCGCGAGCGGCCGACCCCGACCCCAGCGCCGGTGACGGGGTGTAGCGCAGGTGTTCGGCGATCTGGCCGCGGCGGTAGACCGCGACGGCGACGGCGCCCAGCGTCGCGACGGTGAGTCCGGCGAGGACCGGGAGCGGCGCGACGGCCCAGGGGCTCGCGTTGACGGCCAGCGCGACGGCCGCGACGACGGCGACGCTCGCCGCGACCGTCAGGCCGGCGCGAACGAACGGACCGATCGCGTCGACGGACGACCCGTTCGCGGACGAGACAGTCGCGCGCGGCCGCCGGGGGTCGGCCCGGCCCCCGCCGCGGGGGTAGCACGCGGCGACGACCGCGTACCCCGGCGCCAACAGGACGACGGGCAGCCCCAGTGCGACGCGCAGCGCCGAGATATCGATCGACAGCGCGACGACGATATCGAAGACGACGACGGCGAGGACGACCAGCGCGAGGTCGACGACGCCGCTCAATCGTGTGGATGACTCGTAGCGCATGGTATCAGGCCCCCGGACGGGTACACAGCTCGGCGTTCTGGTTCTCGTAGACCCGGTTGCTCGCGGCGGGGCAGATCTGGTCGTGGGTGACCCGGCGGGTCACGACGGCGCCGCCGGTGGTGGTGAACTTGGGTGCGCCCGTCGACTGGTAGTCGCGGTAGACCACCCTGTCGTACGGCGGGTCCGTCCCGTCGACGCGAGTGAGGTTGATAGTGTCGCTGAAGTACGCGCCGCTGCTCTTGAACGCCGTGCGCCAGGGGTGGTCGGTGAAGACCGCGCCGGCGCTCTCGGGCGTCGTCTCGCCGATGGTCCCCATGGCGGCGATCTCCGACTCCGAGTAGGCGTACTGGGACCACTGGTCGTCGAAGGTCGGGTCGTCGAGCGTCGCCTTCTGGCCGGCGACCATCGCGAACGGGAACACCAGCAGGAGGACGACGAGCACGGCGGCTGCCGCACGGGCCGAGAACGCCGTCCCGAGGTGGCGCAGCCCGACGGCACCGACGACGGCCATCAGTGCGTACGCGAACGCGAACCACCGGCCTGGGAGGAAGGTGCGGATCCCGAACAGTGGGAGCCCGAGCGAAAAGAAGAGCATCGCGCCGATGGCGACCACGAGGGTGTGGGCGGCCTGGGGCGAGCGGTGGCGCCGGACGAGTGCGAGCCCGCCCAGCACTGCAGCGAACAGGAGCACGAGGAAGCCGACGGCGTCGACGTAGGTCGCCACGCGGATCATCAGCTCCGACGCAGTCTCGGTGCCGACGGTGGCGGCGGCGCCACCCCCACCGCCCGCCTCGCTCCCGGCGAGGTTCAGGAACCCTGCGGAGGTCCGGATCGTCAGCGCCACGATCCCGACCATCCGCGTGAGGAACGGCTCGCCGCCCCAGGGCGTCACCGCCCAGACCGCCCCCGTGAACAGGAGGTGGAAGCCGAACGCCCGGTGGAGACCGACGACGCCCGGGGTCGTGCGCGAGGCGCCGTCGGTGATCGGGTCGCCCGACTCGGCGTCGAGGCTCATCGAACCCGCGAGCCCGGCCGGGGAGGCCCAGCCGACGCGACCGACGACCAGCTGGGCGACGACGGCCGACCCGACGAACACCAGCGAGACGAACGCCGACACCTGGTGGGTGAGCGTGACCGCGACGATCGACCCGGTCAGCAGCGCCCAGTCGGCGTAGCCGGTCTGAGCGTGAAGCAGGCGCGTGACTGCGAAGACGACGGCGAGGAAGAAGACGAGCCCGAGACTCGTCGGGATGACGTGCATCCCCCAGCGGATCGCCTGGTCGGTCGTCGCGAACGCGCCGGTCGCCACCAGTGCCCAGCGGGCGTCCACGAAGTACCGGGCGGTCCCGTAGACGAGTACCACCGAGAGCACGACGACGCTACCGACGACGAGGTACAGCGAGAGCCGGAGCGACACGCCGAGCAGGTCCGAGCCGACGACGGTGACCAGGTGGTGAACCGGGGCGAAGAAGTACTTCGCGCCGGCCAGCGGCGCGAGCGAGTCGGCGGCCTGGACGGCCGCGGCGTACTGGGTGACGTGTTCCCAGCTGTCGACGCCGACGAACCCGGGCGTCGTGAACAGGCCGGTGAACCTGACGACGAACGCGTGGGCCAGTATCTGGGCGAGCACGAGCCGTTCGTCGAGCGCGTCGTCGGCCAGGAAGACGGTCTGCAGCAGCACGAACGCGCCGACGGCGCCGCTCGCGAGCAGAATGCCGAGCGTTCGCGTCCCCGCCAGTGCGGCCCAGGTCACGATGGCGATCAGCGCGATCGCGGTCAGTTCGGCGGCGGCGACGCCGCTGGCGTCGACGGTCGGCTGTCGCCGCTCGGCGTCGTCGTCCCGGTGGACCGAGAAGAGGTAGATACCACAGGCCGCGCCGAGAACGACCGGTACCGTCCGGACGTACACCGACGACGTCAGGACTGCCAGCGGGAGCAGACCGACCGCGACGACGAGGCCGACGGCCGCGACCACGACGTCGAAGCGGGTCTCGGGGAGCCAGGTCGTCGGGTGTCGGTTCACGCCGCAGTCACCTCCCCGTCGAGGGCCCGCTCGTAGACCGAGAGCAGGTCCTCGCCCATGCGGTCGAGACCGAACTCGCGGGCCCGCTCGCGACCGTTCGGGTCGGTCGTCGGCGCGAGTGCGCCGGCCAGCGCGTCGGTCAGCGCCGCGTCGGTGTCGGCGACGGCCGAGCAGTCGACGCCGTCGAGCAGGTCGGGCACGTCGCCGACGGGCGTCGCGACGACCGGCAGGTTACACGCCAGGGCCTCCTTGACGGCGTTGGGCGACCCCTCGCGGTCGGAGGTCAACAGCATGGCGTCGGCGGCGTTCATGTACGTCGGCACCGCTTCGTGGGGAACGCTCGAGACCGCGTGGAGTTCGAGCGGCCTCTCGACCGCTCCCCGGGCTCGCTCGACGACCCGTTCGGCGCGCGGATAGTTCTTCTCGGCGCGCTCGGTGTCGTACGGAAACAGGACGTGTTTCGCGTCGCCGTCCCAGCCGACGGCGTCGACGGCCTCCGCGCGTGGTTCGGGGGCGAACCGGTCGGTGTCGATCCCGTGGGGGACGACCGTCGCCTCGCGGTCCAGCGCGGCCGCCATCTCGTCGGACATGACGACGGTCTCGTCGGCGAAGCGAGCGCACTGCTGGCTGACGGTGCCGTACCGGCCCAGCAGGTCCGACCCCCACAGCGAGAGCACGACCGGCCGCACCGGCTGGGCCAGCGCCGCGGGCGCAGTCAGGCCGTAGTTTGCGTGGACGAGATCTATCTCCCGGTCGCGGGCGGCGCCGAGCACGCGGGCGTAGAAGCGGACGTACGCCGCCAGCGAGCGCCCGCGACCGCCGCCGGGGACCGGGACGACGGTGCAGGAGACGCCGTTGCGCTCGAGCACCTCGACCTGCTGTTCGAAAAACGGCCTCCGGGTCGTGACCAGCTGAAGCGTTCGAACCATCTATCGGTCCACCGTCCGTCGCGACCCTCGCGACACGGACGTCGATACGGCCGACGGCCGGACGGCCTCGTTCCGGCCGGTCGACTGGTTCGAACCCCTCGGCTGTACTGTACGTTCGAGCCCGTTCACACCCGATCGTTCCTCGGTTCGTGCATTGTAATGATGCGACTACGCCGCTTATCACCGCGACTAACGACGCACGCGTGCGTTCGCGGTCCCGTCGAAGACGGAATATAAACCCCGACCGCCCCGATGGATATCGGTCGAACGCTCGAACGAACGGTCCGTACTCGGCCCGCCGAACGCCAGTCGCGGTCCACCCGACCCGCCGGGACGCCGGTCTCGGTCGACCCGACTTGCCGACGTGGCGAGGCGGGAGGGGATGGACCTCGCCGCTGGGACCCCTCCCAACGAGGGGTGGCTCGGACGGGTGTCGTCGGTCTCGCCGCGGTCATGACCACGAGCCGGTGACGTCCTCGATCGCGGTGCGCATCTCCAGACGGATGCCCTCGTGAGCGAGCAACAGGAGCGCGTAGACCGTGACGCCGGCCGCGACGCCGACGGCGACGCGCTGCCAGCCGGCCGGGAGGTACGGTTGCAGGGCGTAGACGGCGACTCCCATGGCCGTCGCCGCGCCGACGCTCCAGGCGATCCGTCCCCACGGAACGACCACGTCGACGAAGCGGGTGACGTAGGTGAGCGCGACGACCGCGGCGGTCGCGGCCGACAGCGTCGTCGCGACGGCCGCCCCGAGGATGCCGAACTGCGGCACCAGCGCGAGATTCAGGACGAGGTTCGTCACGATGGCGGCCACACTCCCGCGGTAGCCCAGGCTGGGCTTGTCCATCGCGAACAGGGACGGACCCAGCACCAGCTGGACCGACCGCAGGATCTTCTCGGTCATGAAGACGACCAGCACGGGGTAGGCGACGACCGTCTCGGGGCCGAACAGCGTCCCCAGCACTTCCCGCCCGAGGACGACCGCGCCGGCGAAGGCGGGGATCGTCAGGTACAGCGGGATCTGGAGCCACTGCTCGAAGGCCGACTCGATCTCCTCGATGCGGTCCTCGGCGTGCCACTGGGAGATCTGCGGGAACAGCGAGGTGCGGATCGCCTCGGTGAGCATCATCGCGACGCTGGCGACGCGCCAGGCGATCTCGTAGGCACCGACGAGCTCGACCCCGACGAACAGCCGGAGGATCGCGACGTCCATCCACTGGTAGACGAAGCCGCCGACGTTGCCGACGAACACGTACCGGCCGAAGTCGACGAGGTCCCGGGCGCGAGCGAGGCTCGGCAGCCCCACCGCGAGATCCATCCGGACGAGCGCGCCCAGCGCCGTCGCGAACCGCCCGGCGATGTAGGCGACGACGAGCGCCCGCGCGCCCCACCCCTGCTCGACGAGCGCGACGCCGACCGCCACCCACGTGAGCTTGCCGAGTACTTTCAGCGCGGCGTTCCTGTCGACGCGCATCTGTCCGGCGAGCAGCCGCAGGGTCAGTCCGCGGCTCTGGGCCGCGACGAGGCCGAGGACGACCAGCGGGACGACGCCCGCGACGCCGACGTACGACTCGACGCGGGGCGTCAACAGCACCAGCGCGCCGATCCACGGCAGCATCAGGGCCACCTTCGAGAGGGCGGCGGTCGTGAGGATCTCGCCGGTCGCGCCGGTCGAGGAGAGCTGTTTCTCGGCGGCCTTCGAGATGCCCAGGTCGACCGGGATACCGAGCATCCCGACGACCGCCTGGAAGACGAAAAACGACCCCATCGGGCCGGTGCCGAGCGTCTGCGTGAACCAGGCGATCGCGGCGAACTCGACCAGCGCGAGGACGATGCTGCCGGAGAACAGCTTCAGGATGGAGTCTCGCAGGTCCATGCTACGTCTCGGTCGGCACGGCCCGTCGACTCGTTCCGGGCGCCGCGGTCGACCGTCGGTCCGTTCGGTGGGTGGCCTCCCGCCGTCGCCTCGCGCGAACGTGCGTCATTCACCTCGCCGTCCGCGAGCGTTCTCCCTTGTTAAACGGCCGTTACCCGCCAGTAAGGCCGTTGTATCGGCGTGGTACGGCCATCATAGCTAATGGCGCGACCCCGGTCGGGCCGCGTATGGACCGAGCGCGCCCCAACGTGTTGTTCGTCTGTGTCGACGCGCTGCGGAGCGACTTCGCGTTCGGGGACTACGGAGCGGACAAGCCCCTCTTCGAGCGTCTCGAACGCGAGGGGACGGCCTTCGACACGATGGTCGCCGCGGCGTCGTCGACGACGCCCTGCGTCGCCAGCTACATGACCGGCACCTATCCGCCCGACCACGGCGTCCTCTCGCTGCGTGACTTCTCGCTCGCCGACGACGCGACGACGCTCGCCGAGGCGTTCGCCGCCGCCGGCTACGACACCTCGGCGTCGGTCACCGGGCCGATCACCGACGACACCGGGCTCGACGCCGGCTTCGACCGCTACGACTACCGCGAGCGCGACACCACCGTCTACACCGACTGGTTCGACGAGTACCGACGCGAACTCGACGAAGCCGAGGGGCCGTGGTTCAGATACCTCCACCTCTGGGAGGCCCACGTCCACAAGGACCTGCCGCCCGACGCCGACGCCGACGAGATCGACTACGACGCGGCCGTCCGCGGCGTCTTCGAGAAGCTCCAGCGCCTCCTGGAGGTCGTCGACCGCTCGGAGACCATCGTCGCTATCACGGGCGACCACGGCGAGGCGTTCCGCGACGGCACCTGGCGCCACCGCGCGTCGATCATCGGCTTCAATCAGGTCCCGATACCGTTCACCGACAAGCGGACGCGAAACGTCCGCAGCGACGTCTACGACCAGTACCTCCGGCCGCGGGGCATCGAGACCGAGGAGTGGTACAACTCCCTGCGGAAGGCCAGCGCCACCGAGTTCCCCAACGCCTTCCACCGCATCGGCCACGGCTACCACGTCTACGACTTCCTCACGAAGGTCCCGTTCGCCGTCGCCGGCCCGGGCGTCCCGACGGGCGGTCGCGTGACCGACCAGATTCGCTCGGTCGACATCTTCCCGACGCTGCTCGACGCGGCCGGGGTCGACCGGCCCGACGAGGTGTCCGGCCAGGACGTCCTCACGGGGTCGATCGAACACCGACCGGCCCACGTCCGCGCGGTCGGCGCCTCCGGCGAGCGCGAGCGCTGGCTCGACGGCGTCCGCTACGAGGGCTGGAAGTACGTCCAGGGGCGGAACCGCGAGCTGTGCCAGCTGTTCGACCTCGAATCGGACCCGAAGGAACTGGAGAACGTCGCCGACGAGTTCCCCGAGGTCGTCGAGCGATTGGGCGGGATCGTCGACGAGCACGTCGCCCGCGAGCGCCAGCTGGAGACGACCGCCGTCTCGGAGGGGGCCGAACAGCGGATGACCAGCCGGCTCGAAGACCTGGGCTATCTGTAGCCGTCGCGAAGAAGCGTCGGCGGAGGGCCGAAGCGGGATCGAGACCCGAGTCGGGGTTCGGCGGGCTACCGCGGGCAGCCGACCGTGTCGTCGGAGGGGCGCTTCTCGCCGTAGTGGTTGGTGTCGAAGTTCACGTTCCGGAACCGGTTCGAGTGGGGCTGGATGATCGACTCCTCGCCCCGTCCCGGCGCCGGCTGTCGCGGGTTGTGGAACCAGTTGTGGTGGATGTCGGCCACGTCGTCGGGCACCCCGCGGATGCTGACGTGGGATTCGGGGTCCTCGCCCGAGTTGATGTGTTTCGTCGGGACGAACGTGTTGTGGTGGATCTCGAGCGTGGACCCACCCGGTCGGTGGGTGCCGACCTGGTAGGCGACGGCCTTGTCGCCGAAGTGGTTGTACCGGACTTCGTAGCCGGCGGTGCCCTGGTTCGCGACGGAGTGACGGTTGTAGTTGAAGCGGTTGTACTCGACCAGCGTGCTGTCGCCGCCGATGCAGAGGACGCCGTAGCCCAGTCCGTCCATCGGGTTGGAGTGGATGTGTGAGTGGTGGACCCGCGCCGAATGCAGCAGCTTCACGGCCGAGTAGGTGAACCCGGCGATCTCGACGTTGTCGATCTCACAGCCCTTGCCCTCGACCACGACGCCGCTGTGGACCGGACGGCGGTACTCGATGTACTCGTCGTTCGGCGCAGTGACCCGCAGGCCGGTGATACGGACCTGGTTCCCGGTGTGGAGCGGCCCTTCGCCGTACACCTCGTCGGCGCGGATCTCTCCGCCCTTCGCGCCGTCGACGCCGCGGTTCGAGGCCAGCGTCACGCCCGATGGGACGGTTAGCTCCCGCTTCCCGACCGCGATCGTCGCCGACGGATCCACGTAGACCACGTCGCCGCTCGACGCGCCGTTCAGCGCCCGTTCGAGCCCGCCGACGTCGGAGACGACCGTGGTGGCAGCCGACTTCGGCACCGTATCGGGGTACCCTTTCCCGCCGCCCAGCACGTCGCTCGCGGCCGGGAGCGAGTTCAGCGTTCCCTTCTTCGCGACGGCGGCGGGGTCGACCCGGACGCCGTCGACGCGGAGGTCGAACTCGCCGCTCGTCGGCGAGAACGAGGTGATCCGGCCCTCGAACGTGTAGGTGTCGCGGCCCCACGAACCCACCGCGCCGGTCGCGGTTCGGCTGCCGTCGTCGTTCTCGGTGACCGAGTCGTTGCCCTCGGCGTCGCCGCGGACGGGTTCGACCGCACCCGTCGCGGTGAACTCGTACCCCACGCCCTTCGAGCCGGTACTGTCGATCTCGATCCGGCGTCGGCTCCCCGACCCCTTTGCGGCCCGTCCGCTCCCCGCGACGAGTGGGACGGCCGCCGCCGCGCCCGCAGCCGTCAGAAACGACCGTCGTCCGAGCCCACCCGAACCGCCCGGTAGGGCCCGATTACGGCCGTCTCGTGTTTCGCCACCCGTCGGTTCGCTCTGGTTTCCGAACACCATATCGCGGTAGGTCGCCGCTTCTGAGATAAGGCTATCTGCAGTCGCGGTGCGGACAACTCACGCTCGCGCGCCGATTCCGTGCCGGATCCGTCCGAGTGGTTGCGGCTTGTGGTGTTTTGCGTCGGCGGGCCACCACCGAGACGGCCACCGAACGGGGAGCGCGCTCGCGCGCCACCCTCTCGACGGGGCCCCGTCGCGACGCGAGAAACGTATGCTTACTGTTCGCACGGCGCGTGCGACCGACTCTCGCGTGCGCGCGAGAGGAATCGAACCGCCCGGAACGAAACCGGCCAGAGAGACGGTCGCGTCGGGTCAGGGACAGCCGATGTCGTCGTCGGCCGGTTCGTCGGCCCCGTAGTGGTTGTTCCGGTGGTCGAGGTTGGTGAACTCCTCGACGTGGGGCTGGATGACCGACTCCCGGCCGCGACCGGGATCCGGGCGTCTCGGGTTGTAGAACCAGTTGTGGTGGATGTCGGCCACGTCGTCGGGTACCCCGCGGATGCTGATATGCGACTCGGGGTCCTCCCCGGAGTTGAGGTGCAGCGTCGGGACGAACGTGTTGTGGTGGATCGAAAGCGTCGTCGCGCCGGGGCGGTGGGTGCCGACCTGGTAGGCGATGGCGTCCTCGCCGAAGTGGTTGTAGCGGACCTCGTAGCCCGCGTAACCGCGGTTGGCGACGGAGTGACGATTGAGGTTGAACTCGTTGTACTCGACGAGCGTGTCCCCGCCCTCCTGGTTGCAGACGATCCCGTAACCCAGCCCGTCCATCGCGTTGGTGTGGATGTGCGAGTGGTGGACGTAGGCGGCCTCCTGGAGCTTGACGCCGGCGTAGCTGAACCCGGAGATCTCGACGTTGTCGATCTCACAGCCGGTCCCCTTGACCGTCACGCCGCTGTGGACCGGGCGGCTGTAGTCGACGTACTCGGTGATCGGGCCGCTGACTCGCAGCCCCGTGACCCGAACGTCGTCGCCGGTCTGGAGGGGCCCTTCGCCGTAGACCCGGTCGGCGCGGATCTCCCCGCCGTCGGCGCCGTCGATACCGCGGTCCGACGCCAGCGTCACGCCCGAGGGGATCGTCAGCTCCCGGTCGGGGACGTCGATGCTCGCCGAGGGGTCGACGTACACCACGTCACCCCTGTCGGCGCCGTTCAGCGCGGACGCGAGTTCGCCGCGCGTGGAGACGATCACGTCGGCCGCGGACTCGGGGACCGTCCCCGAGTAGCCGTCGCCGCCGCCCATCACGACGGCCGGCTCCGGCGGGGCCTCGTACCCGCTCAGGTCGACCGCGTCGCCGTCGACCCGGACCTCGGCGTGGTCGACGTCCGGTCCGAACGTCAGCACCTCGCCCCGGACGGTGAAGGTGTCGCCGTAGCCGTTGCCGGTGTAGCCGTCGGCGCGCCACGTGCCGTCGTCGTTCTCGGTGACGGAGTCGTTGCCGCTGGCGGCGTTCTCCGCCACGTCGGTGACCTTCCGGATCTCCCCGGTGGCGGTGAAGGCGTAGTCCAGTTCCGAGGGGTCCTCGGTCGTCAGCACCTCGACCGTGTGCCGTTCCGGCCGGAACTGTTCGAGGTCGATCGCGGTGCCGTCGACGCGCACCTCGACGAACGGCTCGACCGGGCCGAAGTCGGTCAGCGTCCCCTCGAAGGCGTAGGTGTCGCCGTAGCCGTTGCCGGTGTAGCCGTCGGCGGTCCAGGTGCCGTCGTCGTTCTCGGCGACCGAATCGTTGCCGCTGGCGGCGTTCTCCTCGGCGTCGTAGTTCGGTTCGATCTCGCCGGTGGTCGTGAAAGTGTAGTCCAGTTCCGAGGGGTCCTCCGTCGTGAGTACCTCGATGGTGTGTCGCTCGGAGTCGGGTTCGGGCGCGGAATCGAACGGGGTCAGGTCGACGGCGACGCCGTCGACCCGCAGCTCGGCGAACGGTTCGACGGGGCCGAAGTCGGTCAGCGCGCCGTCGAAGTAGTAGGCGTCACCGTAGCCGTTGCCGGTGTAGCCGTCGGCTGTCCAGGTGCCGTCGTCGTTCTCGGTGACGGAGTCGTTGCCGCCGGCGGAGTCGTCGCCGTTGTCGTAGTTCGGTTCGATCTCGCCGGTAGTCGTGAAGGTGTAGTCCAGTTCCGATGGGTCCTCGGTGGTCAGCACTTCGATCGTGTGGTCGTAGTCGACGACGACGTCGTCGACGGCGACCGCTTCGCCGTCGAGGTAGAGTTCGAACGAGCCAGTCGCCGAGAAGTCGACGATCCGGCCGGCGACGGTGTAGGCGTCGCCGAAGCCGTTGCCGGTCTTGCCCGTGGCGGTCCAGGTGCCGTCGTCGTTCCGCGCGACCGAGTCGTTGCCCTCCGCGGAGTTTCCCCCGTCGGCGGTGTCGGGGACGATCTCGCCCGTCGCGGTGAACTCGTATTTGACCGTGAGGCCGCCCGTCTCGGTCCGCTCGTCGGTCGAGACGATCGCCAGGTGGCGTGTGGTCGGTGCGGCTGCAGTCTCGCCGGCGAGAAGCGTGCCGGCGGCAGCGGCCCCGGCGCCGAGCTTCAGAAAGGAGCGCCGTCCGAACTCGTCGCCCGGTAGTTGCCGGGTACGACGAGTTTCCCCGCTCGTGCTATCCGGTTCGTCCTGGTTACCGTTCTCCATATCGCGGGTAAGCCGTATCTACTGGGAAAAGGGTACCTGCGGGGACGCTACCCGATACGACCGGGTCGCCGGCCGTTGCGTTCGATTCCGTGCCGATCGATTGCGACGTACGTATCGGATCGTGACGGATACGTACCGTCGAACGCGGGTTGCGAGCGGACCGCGAGCGCCTTCCGTCCCCGGTTCGACGGGGCGACGACGCGTCGCTCTCGGGCATCGCGGATGCAGTAAGCAGTCGTTACCGGCCGGCTACGGGGGGTCGGCGGTCACCGGCGGTACGGGATCACTCGGCGGCACCGGACGACTCCGTGGCCTGCCCGGGTCACAGGTTCTCGATGGAGAGGTTGCGGCGGTCGACCGAGGAGTTCTCGGTCTCGATCGGGGGCCCGGTCACCCGGATCGTCGAGTCGACGACGGTGCAGTTCGCGGAGTCGGTGAACACGATCCCTCGGCGGCCGGCGCCGGACTGTTCGATCCGGCAGTTGCGCAGCGTCGTCCCCGGGCGGTCGGCGATATCGACGGCTGCCCCGCCGCTGGCGCTGCCGGTGACGGTGACGTTCTCGAAAGTCAGCGGGGCCTTCGAGCCGCCGTTGCTGGCGTCGGTCGCGTCGATCGCGTTGAAATCGTCGCGGTCGACCGTGATCGTCGTGTCGCGGACCGTCGAGCTCCCGTGGACCGGGTGGTAGGAGATCGCGCCGAACCCGCGGCCCGCGTTCGCGCCGATACGCACCTCGCAGTTCTCGACCAGCTGGTCGCTGCGAGCCCGGAGCCTGATCCCGCGGACGTTCAGGTGACTCCGCGAGGGACTCGGTGGGACCTCGTCGACGACGACGAGCACGTCCTTGACCGTCGAGCCGGTCGAGCCGATCCGGACGTTGGCGATGTTGTTGTTCTCGTAGCGCCCGCCGCGGACGTGGATGTCGCCGTTGTTCCCGGTGTATCCGTCGAGGGTCTGGCCCGGCGCGGAGGCGTACAGGCCGTTGTTCGGGAAGTTGGCGATCTCGCAGTCGCGGAAGGTCAGCGAGCCCGCGTGGTCCTTGCCGACGTAGATGCCGACGCCGTTGCCGCCGTCGTGGCCGCCGTCGCGGGCGATGACCCGCTCTACGAGCCCCTTGCTCTGGGGATGTTGGACCTCGAACCGGTAGGCCACGTGCTTGCGCTCCTTGTTCAGGTCGGGCAGCTTTCCGTGGGTCCGGAGGTTCCTGGCGACGACGTTGCCCTCCGAGATGGTCCTGACGGCCCCGCCGACGCCGGACTCGGTGAAGTCGAACTCCAGCCCGTCGAGCAGGACGTCCCCGACGCGCCTGAAGTCGATGAAGTGGTTGCCGATCTCCTCGACGGGCCCGCTCGGCACGAGGAGCGTCCGCTCGTGGGGGATCGAGACGAGCCCGAACTGAGAGACGTTCTCGACCTCCAGATAGTCGAGCGCGTAGCGACCGGCCGGGAAGTACACGAGCGTGCTCTCGGCGATCGCGTCGGTGAGCACGTCGTTGATCGGCTCGCCCCCCTCGGGGTCGGCTCCGGCGTCGACCACGTTGACGATCGAGTCGAACTGGTCGCCGTACTCGGCGACGACCTCCGGGATCGGGGTCGCGGTCGGCGACCCGGTCGCCGTCGGCTCGGCCGTCGCGGTCGGCGTGTCCGTCGGCGTGGTCGGGTCGATCCGCGTCCCCGCGTCCTCGCGGTCGGTCGGCTCACGCTCGTTCGACCCGCACCCCGCCGCGCCGACCGCCAGCGCGGCCGCTGCTGTCCCTTCGAGGAATCGTCGTCGTGACAACCGATCGGGCGCCATTTGATCGTTCGTGGCACCTCGGCGCATTTGTTATGTCTCCTGTATTTCGCGTAAGGGCCGTTTACCCGCCGGTCGGGCTCCACCGGGGCGTCTCGGGACCGGCGTCCCGCCGTCACCGCCGGTCGGCGGCCGGCCGTCGAGCGTCCACCTCGGCGGCCGACCGCCGGGCGGGGCCGTCGGCTATCTGCGACAAGATTACGTCCGTCGTGTCGACGCAGTCGGCGAGCACCCGCTCCCGGCGGCCGGCCCAGTCGATATCGTCGTGGTCGGCGAGGATCGAACTCGCCCGGCGGAGCGCCTCGGCCTGGCGGTCTTCGCCCGTCGTGTTGACCACGAGCCCGTACTCCGACTCCAGGGTCTCCAGATAGCCGAGTTCGAGCGTCGACGCGAAGACGGCGGGCGTACCCAGGACGGCGGACTCGGCGGCCATCGTCGCGCTCTCGCCGACGAACAGATCCGCGTGGGCCAGCAGGTGGTGCATGTCCTCGGGCGCGACGGTCGCCCGTCGGTCGGCGAGATCCGGCGGGAGGTCGGCTTCGGCGGTTATGACGACCCGCGCGCCGTGGCGTTCGAGTTCGTCGACGACTTCGCGGGCGTCGGCGAAGCCACCGCCGCCCACGTCGTGCAGCGCCTCCCAGGCGACCAGTCGGAGGACGACGAGGCGCTCGTCGGGGTCGAGGCCGGCGTCGGCCACGACCGACGGGTCCGGTTCGAAGCGGTCGGGGTGGAGGTAGGCCAGCTCGTGGAATCCCGGGTAGGTGACCTGCCCGTCGCCGATATTGTCCGTGTACGCCTCCGGCGTGCAGACGCGGTCGGCGAACGGGAAGGTGATGCGGTTCTGCAGGGTGGCGTGCTCGGTGTCGGTGAACACGACCGACCGGCAGGGGAGCAGCGTCGAGAGGTGGGCGACCGCCGGCTCGCCGATGGCCGTGACGACGTCCGGGTCCTCTCGGCGGGCCCGCCGGAACAGGGCGAGTTCGTAGCGCAACTGCGAGCGTGCCAGCGACGGCAGCGAGTCGCTGGTCGGCGCGAGCACTTCGTAGTCGATGCCGTAGCTCTCCAGCAGGTCGGCGGCGATCGCCACGTCGCGCATGAACACGGAGACCTCGTGGCCCGCCGCCTCGAGCTCCCCGATAGCCTCGCGGAAGAAGTGGACGTGGGCCGGGTGCTGGATGGTCACGAAGACCCGCATCGCCTCAGACCTCCCCGACGGCCTCGTAGCGGAGTCCGGCGGCCTCGACGGTGTCGGCGTCGAAGACGTCGCGGCCGTCGACGATCGCCGAGACGCCGAGGTCGGCGAACCGTCGCGGGTCGAGATCGGTGAACGACTCGTGGTCGGTGACGACGACGACGGCGTCGACCGGCCGGTACGGCGAGTCGACCGACGACTCCGCCGCGAGGACGGGGTCGTAGGTCTCGACGGTCACGTCGTAGTCGGCCAGCCCATCCCGAACCCCGAAGTAGGGGCTGTTGCGGTCGTCCGCGAGGTCGGGCTTGAACGCGCGGCCGAGCAACAGCGCGGTGGCGTCCTGCGGGAGGACCCGCTCGCGCGTGAGCGCGTCGACGGTCATGTCGGCCACGTACTCGGGCATCTGGCTGTTGATCGTGCGCGCGACGGTCAGCAGCTCGTGGGTGAACCCGGCGTCTTCGGCCTCGCCGATGAGGAGGTGGGGGTCGACGGGGATGCAGTGACCGCCGACGCCCGCGCCCGGCTCGAAGCCCATGAACCCGAACGGCTTGGTCCCCGCGGCCTCGATGGCCGCGCGCGCGTCGACGTCCAGCGAGTCCAGCGAGACGGCGATCTCGTTGGCGAAGGCGATGTTGATGTCGCGGAAGGCGTTCTCGACGATCTTCGAGACCTCGGCGATCTCGACGCTGTCGACCGGGTGGACCTCCGCGTCGAGCAGACCGTCGTAGAAGTCGCTCGCCCGTTCCAACCCCTCGTCGGTGAGCGCGCCGACGACCCGGGGGATGGCTTCGAGCGGCCACGCCTCGTTGCCGGGGTCGACTCGCTCGGGCACGGCCGCGAGGTGGTAGTCGGTCCCCAGTTCGAGCCCGTAGGTGTCGAACACCGCGGCGATCTCCCGGCGAGCGGTCCCCGGCGGGATGGTCGACTCCACGACGACGAGGCAGGGCTCGGCGGTGTCGCGACCCCGCAACCCCTCGGCGATGGTCTCGCTGGCGGCCCGCAGCGGCCCCAGGTCGACCCGTTCGGCTCCGTCGACCGGTGTCGGGACGGTGACCAGACAGGTGTCGGCCTCGGCGGCGACCGCCGCGCCGTCCGTGGTCGCGGTGACGCGGTCCCAGTCGTCGACCGCCAGGTACTCCTCGGCCTCGATCCGCTCGACGACCTGGTCGTCCACGTCGACGCAGGCGACCGACCGCCCGCGCTCGACGGCCAGTTCCGCGACCTCCTTGCCGACGAATCCGACGCCGTAGATGCCGATGCTCATACGCCACCCCACCGGACCGGTCGGGAATGTTATTATCAGCCTACGGAGTTACGGCTCGTCGACGACGACGGGGCGCTCCGGTATACCGCCGTTAGCGGACCGACGGGGAACTCTCACCGGCCTCTCGTCGACGACGGTCCGCCGCCCAACGGGGAACCCCGCCCTCCAGAGTCGTCTCAGACCGGGCGAGCGGGGGAGGGCGGCGATTATCCGGCTCTTACTTAAGGCGGTCCGACGGCTTGAGTCGCCCGATGCCAGGTATCGCGACTCGCGGCGTCGCCGACCGGCGGTTCGCAGCCGCCGACCGGTCGCTCGCGGCGGCCCTCGGTGGTGTCCGCCGGGCGGCCAGTCGATCGCCTCACGAACCGCCTCGCGAGCCGTCTCGACCACACCGCGGACCGACCGGAGCCCACCCATGAGTCGGTCTCACGGGGGCGCCGACCGCGACTCGGTGTTGCTCGTCCACCACCGCGAGATCTCCTCGCCGTACAGCGCGACCGTCCCCCACTACCTCTCGCGGACACTCTCGGAGTCCCACACGGTCCACGTCCTCAGCCGGCGTTTCTCGGACCGCGACGAGGACGGGGAGTTCCCCGATAGCGTGGTCCACCACGAGCTCTCGACCGGCGAGGTGCCGATCCTCTCGGGGCTGGTCTTCCTCGTCGCGTCGACGCTGTACGCCGTCGCGCTGTGTGCCCGCTACCGCTTCGGCGCCGTCTACGGCTTCCAGCAGACGATCATCCAGGGGTGGCTGGCCGCCCGCGTCGGCGGCTCGCGGTTCGTCGTCGGTCTCCAGTCCGTCCCCGTCCGACAGAAGCGCGACCTCTCGGACGCGGCCCACGAGCGGCTGTCGCCCCGCAGGCGAGCCCTGATCGCGGTCAAGGCCAGATACGCTTGGGCGGTCGGTCGGCTCCTCGACCGGACGACGGAGGTGGTCTGTCTGACCGACGGGATCCGCGAGACGACCGAGCTGGAGTACGGTGTCGACCTCTCGGAGGCCACCGTCATCGGGATGGGCGTCGATACCGACCGCTTCGCCGCCGAGCCGACGCGCGAACTCGCCCGCGAACCCGACGACACCTGGGTGATCACCTACGTCGGTTCGATCGGCCCGCCGCGCGGGCTCGAACACGCCCTCGACGCCGTCGCGGCGACCGACCGCGACGTCGAGTTCCGCGTCGCCGGCGGCGGCGACGACGAGTACATGGCCGCCCTGCGCGAGCGAGCCCGCGAACTCGGGATCGACGACCGGGTCACCTGGCTCGGGATCGTCCCCCACGAGGCGGTCCCCGAGGTGCTCGCCGACGCCGATATCGCCGTCTCCCCGCTGGCCGACATCGAGTCCTACCGTATCAGCTTCCCCGCGAAGCTCCTGGAGTACATGGCCGCGGCCACCCCCGTGGTCGCCACGGACATCCCCGCTCACCGCCGGCTGGTCGACGACGGCGAGAACGGCCTCCTGTACGACGGGACGGCCGACGGCCTCGCCGGCGCGCTCGAGGAGGTGATCGCCGGCACGGCCGACGCTCGAGCGCTCGGGCGCGCCGGACGAACGACCGCCGAGGCACACGACTGGAACGCGGTCGTCGCCGAGCACGAGGCGGTGCTGTTCGACCGGACCGTCCGGCGGCCGCGGGCGCGCCCGGTCCCGGCGTAGGCACACCCCAACTCGTTCCGTAGGCACACCCCAACTCGTTTGGTGACCCCGGTAACTACGCGTAAGCGGTTCGGTAGCTCCGATAGTTTATAAATACTTTATCCGACAGCGTGCGTCGTTCGGTCCGTGATCCCGAGTGGCAATCCCCTTCTGTCTGTGGTCGGTCGAAGCGCGGGCGGACCCGACGGCGGTCGGTCCCCGGTCGTCTCGGTCGACACCGTCACCGCCGAGGGCCCCCGTGTCGAGTCGGCCGTCTCGTACAGCGACGAGTTGCGACCGTTCTTCGGCGACTCCTCCTTCTACGTGGAGTACGGCGTCGACGTCTCGGGCCTGCCGAAATCGCTCCTGACGATTCCGGTGGTGGCGCACGTCTGTCCGGTAGCGTGGGCGGTCGGCGCCGACGTGCGCGTCCCCGTCGCCGACCGTCGCTTCCTCGACTCGCTCGAGACCGTCGGCCGGGCACTCTCGGAGATGTATCCGTTCGTCGAAGGTGGACGCGTCCTCGTCGAGCGAACCCCCGAGCGGGACGAGGTGGCCCCGCCCGGCACCGAAACCGGTTCGGACGGCTCCGGCACCGCGGACGACCCTGTCGCGAGCGGCACTGGTATGCTATTCACGGGTGGGGTGGACTCGCTGGCGACGTACGTCCGCCACCGCGGCGAGGACCCGACGCTGATCAACGTCAGAGGGTGGCTCGTGGGCGTCGACGACGACGAGCGGTGGGCACACACCAGGCGACGGATCGCCGACTACGCCGACCGCCTCGGCACGGACGCCCGGTTCGTCGAGTCGAACATGCTGGAGTTCCTCGACACCGCGATGCTCGACGCCCACTACAAGGGCCGCCACGACGGGGCGTGGTACAGCGCGGTCGGCTGCGGGCTGGGGTTGACCGGGCTCTGTGCGCCGCTGGCCGCCGCCGAGGGAATCGGCCGACTGTATCTCGCCGCGACCCACTGGGAGGAGTTTCCGACGGCCGACCGGTTCGACCACTGGGACGGCGGCGCGATCCCCTGGGGGTCGGACCCGGCTATCGACGACGAGATCGCCTGGACCGGGACGGCAGTCCACCACGACGCGTTCGAGATCACACGTCAGGAGCGCGTCGAGGTGCTGGCCGACTACCTGCGCGAGCACGCGCCGGCCCTGCCGCTCCGGGCCTGTGAGGCGTCGGCGACCGGGAGCAACTGCAACCGCTGTGAGAAATGCGCGCGGACGGCGCTGGGGCTGGCGCTGGCCGGCCGCGACCCGAACGACCACGGTTTCGACGTCGACGCGGCGACCTTCGAACGAGCCCGCCGGGAGATCGAGGCCGGCAACTGGCTGGTCGACTTCCACATCCTCGCCTACTGGCTCGACCTGCAGGCGTCGGTCGACCCCGAGGCCTCGTACCCGGTCGCGGGCGTCGACGCGTTCGCCGACTGGCTCCGGACGACCGACCTCCGTGCGGCGGCCGCCAGGTCCGGCCCGCCGGTCTCCCATCGGGTCGTCCGCGCCGCCGCTCGCGCGGTCCCCGCCTCGGTGTACGCCCGACTGTCCCCCGCCTACGAGACCGTTCGCGAACTGGCACCTCGGCCCTGAACGCGGACGAACGGACTCACCGGAGCGTGTTCAGTGCGTCGCGGACGAACGGCCGCGGGTCGTCGAACCGGAGGTAGTCGAAGCGGGGATACTCCCGAAGCGACTCGGCGACCGCCGAGAAGGCCTCGGTGCGGACCGGTCGCTCGACCAGCTCTTCCTCGTCGAACAGGACGCTGTGGAGATAGGAGAGTTCGCCGCGGATGAGGTGGCCAGCCGTGCCGACCTCGTAGTCGTCGACGATGCGGTCGCGTTCGCCGCGGGCGAGCAGCCAGTAGTCGTGCGGGAAGTCCGCGCCCGCCCGGACGGAGAAGGGGAGCGACGACCACAGCCGCGGGTTGATCTCCATGAGCCGGAACTGGCCGGTCTCGTCGTCGCGCAGGAACTCCACCATCGCCAGCCCGTGCCACTCCAGTTCCGCCAGCAGCGCACGGCCGGCCTCGTCCAGTTCGGGGATCGACACGGACTCGCGGAACGAACTCGGGCCGCCGGCGTAGTTGTACGCGCGGACCTGCCGATGCTGGAAGGTACTGACCGGTTCGCCCTCGTCGTACAGCGCGAAGAAGGCGTACTCGTCGGTCGTCGGCAGGAACTCCTGGACGATCGGGGTGTGACCGTTCTGGGTGCGGATCGTCTCGACGTCCGGCTTGTCGCCGTTGAGATACTGCGTCGAGGGCGGGTCCCGGGAGCGTTCGGGCGACAGGTCGTCGACGTAGGCGTCTGCGAGCAGCGTGTAGCGGCCCTTGACGACCCACTCGCGGTCCCAGTCGTCGACCTCGTCGAGCAGGCGGGTGTCGGGGACGGCGACGCCGGCCCGCTCGGCGGCGTCGAACAGCTCGACGCGGTCCTGTGCCCGCCGCAGTCCCTCGGCGGTCGGCCAGGGCGTCACGACGTGGGGCTCGAACGCCTCGCGGTGCTGTGCGAGGACGTACACGTCCTCCTCGCGGACGGGCAGGACCGTCAGCACGTCCGGCCGCATCGCGAGCGCGAGCAAGGCGTCCTTGTAGGCGACCAGGTCCTCGTGGGGATCGGGGACGACGACCGTCTCGCCGGCGTAGCGCGACCGGAAGGCGGCGGCGTCCTCGTCTTCGGAGACGACGACGGTGTGGATCCCGCGCTTCCCGAGCGAGCGCACGCAAGCGACGCTGCTCGGTGCGGCGATCGCAGGGACGACGACCGCGGCGGGTCCGTCGGCTGGATCGATACTCATCTGGCACCCGGTACGACCCATCGCTCCCTTAGTATTCACCGCTGGACGGCGAGAAATGGATGCCTAACGCCGGCGAACCGCCGACTCGGGCCGCCACCGAACGGCGATCCGACCGCCCGACCCAGAGTGTTCGTTCCCGGGCTGGCGCCGCGAGCGATGCGCTCGCCTCAGGCCTCGGTGGCCGCGTCGATGCGGTTCCACTGGTCGTCGGACAGGGAGACTTCGATGGCGTCGAGGTTCTCGTCTAACTGGTCGACGGTGCGGGCGCCGACGATCGGGACGCAGGTGAACCGCTCGTGGTCCATCAGCCAGCGTAGCGACACCTGCGCCGGCGTGGCGTCGACCTCGTCGGCGACCGCGCGGATCTCGTCGAGCACGTCCCAGGCCTGGTCGTCGAGGTACCAGTCGGTGAAGTGCTCGTCCAGATCGCCCCGCGACCCGTCGGGCGTCTCCACTTCGCCGTCGCCGACCCGTTCGTACTTGCCCGTGAGGAAGCCGCCGTGCAGCGGCGAATACGGACAGACTGCGATATCCTGGTCGGCGCAGACGTCGAGGTACTCCGAGACCGGGTCGCGGTAGGTCGCCGAGTACTGGGGCTGAGTGACGCTGAAGGCCTCGTAGTTGTTCACGTCGGCTTTCCACAGGCCCTTGGTGAGCTTCCAGGCGTCACACGTCGAGATGCCGACGTAGTGGACCTTGCCCTCGCTGATCAGGTCGTCCACGGCGCGCAGGGTGCGCTCGATGGGCGTGTCGTCGTCGAAACGATGCAGATAGAGCAGGTCGAGGTAGTCGGTGCCGAGTTTCTCCAGCGACCCTTCGACTTCGGCCTTGACGTTCTTCTTCGAGAGGTTCTCCTGGAACCGGGAGACGTCCGACCAGTAGCACTTCGAGGCGATGACGTAGTCCTCGCGGTCGCGGTCTTCGAGCCACTCGCCGATCCACTGCTCCGAGCGGCCGCCGCCGTAGCCGTTGGCGGTGTCGATGAAGTTGCCGCCGCGTTCGTCGAGGGCGTCGAGCAGTTCGTGCGCCTCCTCGCGGTCGGTCTCCATCACGCCGCTGTCTTCGTGTTCGAGGCCGAAGCGCCAGGTTCCGAGGCAGATGGGCGATACCTGCAGTCCCGTCGAACCGAGTCGGACGTACTCCATACCGCGACAGTGTGAGCGAGCGGTGGTAACCCCTTGGGTCCCGGAAGCGCCTTCCGGCCGGATCGGACGATCGTGCGACGCCGAGCGACGGCACGGAGCCGGCTCGGTGACGCTCGGCTCGGTCGCGACAACTGTCGGATCGTTGATCGCCGTTCCGAGACGGGTGGGTTTTTCTATCGGAACGACATACGTTGGGCCGATGCAGAGAGGGGAGACGGACGCGCCCGACGGGTCCTCGGACGACAGGACCACGATCCTCGTGGTCGACGACGAGGAGGTGGTCCGCGAGTCGTTCGCGCTGTATCTCGAACCGCTGGGCTACGCGGTCCGGACGGTCGACAGCGGCGAGGCCGCGCTCGCGGCCGTCGACGACGACGTCGACGTCGTCCTGCTCGACCGTCGGATGCCCGACCGCTCCGGCGACGAAGTACTCGAAGAGATCCGCGCCCGAAACGTCGACTGCCAGATCGCGCTGGTCACGGCGGTCGATCCCGACTTCGACATCGTCACGATCGACTGCGACGACTACCTGGTCAAGCCGGTCGACCGCGACGACCTCGTCGAGACCGTCGAGCGCCTCGAACTGCTCGACGAGTACGACGAGGCCCAGCGCGAACTCAGCACGCTCCGCGTCAAGCGCAACGTTCTCGAAGTCGAGAAACACCCCTCGGCGCTGGAAGACAGCGTCGAGTTCCGCCGCCTCCAGAACCGCATCGGCGAACTGGAGGCCGAACTCGACGAGCTCGAATCGGAGTTCGACGAACAGCTCGGCTACGAAGACCCGAGCTGACCCGACTCGATCCGACCCGATCGGCCCCTGCCCGCCTCGCCTCCTCGACGGACTCGCCGCGCCGTCACCGGTCACCGACGGCGAGGGCGGCGGCCGTCGCCGTGACTCCGAGGAACGCGACCAGCGAGAGGTTCGGGATCGTCAGGCCGACCACGCGCAGCTGCACCGCCGCACAGCCGCCGCCGAGCCCGCACCGACCGCCCGCCGCGACCTGCAGCCAGGAGTGGTACGCCGCCACGGCCGCCCCCAGCGTCGACAGCGGGAGGACGGTGCGGTAGACGCCCGGACGGCGCTCGACGAGCGCGACGCCGAAGACGACGACCAGCGGATACATCAGGACCCGCTGGAACCAGCACAGCTCGCAGGGGACCAGTCCCATACCCTCGGAGACGTAGAGGCTCCCGACGGTCGCGACGAGGGCGACGAGGGCGCCGGCGGCGAGCGGGTACCCGGGATCGAGGCGGTCGAGGCGCGCGCTCACGGACGGCGTTGTGCGGGGCACGGAGAAATGCGGTTCGGTTCGGCGGGTGCGGCGCCCGCGGTCGCGGGTCGGTGGCGGCGGTGGGCGGTCGCCGGGAACGGCTACACGAACCGGAACGTCTCGAGGTTCTTCGGGGCGAAGGTTCGCATGTTGAACTCGTGGTACAGCGCCGACGAGAGGTCCTGGGTGGAGGACTCGTCGCCGTGGACACAGAGGACCTTCTCCGGGCGGGGGTTCATCGTGCGGACGAAGTTCTCCAGGCCCTGGCGGTCGGCGTGGCCGGAGAAGCCGTCGACGGTCTCGACGTCCATATTGAGCGAGAGGGTGTCGGCCCGGCCGCCACCGTCGTTGATGGGGATCTCGTCCCAGCCGTTCTGGATGCGGCGGCCGAGGGTCCCCTGGGCCTGGTAGCCGACGAAGATCATCGTGCCCTCGTCCTGGCCGCCGACGTGGCGCAGCCAGGACATGATAGGCCCGCCCTCGACCATCCCGGAGGTCGAGAGGACGATACAGGGGCCGCCGTCGGCGACCTCCTGGCGTTCGTCCTCGCCGCCGTCGATGTGGTTGAACTGGTCGGCGAGGAACGGGTTCTGGTCCTCGTGGAAGATCCGGTCGCGCAGGTCGTCCCGGAGGTATTCGGGGTAGGTCGTGTGGATGGCCGTCGCCTCCCAGATCATCCCGTCGAGGTGGACCGGCACCTCGGGGATCTCGCCCTTCCGCATCGCCTCTTCGAGGACGAGCATGATCTCCTGGGAGCGCCCGACGGCGAACGCGGGAATGAGCACCTTCCCGTCGCGCTCGATAGTGTCGCTGATGACCTCCTTGAGCTTGCGCTCGGAGTCGGCCTGGTCGGTCTGGTAGTCGTTGCGCCCGCCGTAGGTCGACTCCAGGACCAGGGTCTCGACGCGGGGGAACTCGTTGACGGCGCCGTTGAACAGGCGCGTGTCGTCGTAGTGGATGTCCCCGGAGAAGGCGACGTTGTAGAGGCCGTCCCCGATGTGGAAATGGGAGATGGCCGAGCCGAGGATGTGCCCGGAGTTGTGCAGCGTGAGCTTGATATCGGGCGCGATGTCCGTCACGTCGCCGTACTCCAGCGGGATGGTGTGTTTGATCGCCTCGCGGACCATCTCGGACTCGTAGGGCGGGGTCCGGCCCTCCTTCGAGGCGACGTCGAGGTAGTCCAGCGTGAGCAGGCCCATCAGGTCCCGCGTCGGCTCGGTGCAGTAGATAGGCCCGTCGTAACCGTACTTGAACAGGAGCGGGATGAGCGCGGAGTGGTCGAGGTGGGCGTGGGTGAGGACGACGGCGTCGAGCGAACTCGGGCCCGACCCCAGCGCCTCGGGTACCTGCAGATAGGGGACTTCGTCCTCGGCGCCGGGCTTGTCGCCGCAGTCGATCAGCACGCGCGTCTCGGGCGTCGAGAGGACGAAGGCGGCGCGGCCGACCTCGCGACAGCAGCCCAGGGTCGTGATGCGGACCCACTCGTCGTCGGACATCTCCTCGCGGTGGATCTGGCGGCCGATGCGTTCGAGGATGTCACGGCGCTCGTCGCGTTCCTGCTTGAGGAAGTTGCGGACGTTCTTGACCGTCGAGGACTCGATGGGCGGCGTGCGGACGACCTCGGGCGTCCAGCCGACCTCCTGGGTGATCTCCCGGAGCGTCGAGCCGTGGCGGCCGATGACCATGCCCGGCTTCTGGGCCTCGACGACGACCTCGCCGGTGTCGTGGTGGAAGTCCAGGTCGGTGACACCGGCGTCTGCCGGGATGATGCTCTCGATGGTCGCCCTCGCGTCGCTGGGATCCGAGAGTTCGGTGGGGTCGGGTCGGACGGTGATGCGCTTGCGGAGCTTCGAGGCGAGCTTGCGGATCAAGTCGCCGTTGCTCGCGAAGGTCTTCGGGTTGCGAGTGTACACGACCAGCTCCGGTCCCTCGTAGGCGACCTCCGTGATCGTGATGTCGCTCGGGACCTCCTGTTCGATCTCTGCTCTGATATCGTCGAGTTGCTTGTCTACCTGACTCATAGCTGCGAAAACAGGGTCGGACCGGTCGGTTGCCGGGTGTCGGGAGCGCCTGTCCGCTCGCCGTCCCGCACGTCGCGGCGTGCCTGCCGGGATCTGGAAGGAATATTCATAGGTCGGTTTTCCTACTGGGGGAATCCACTCCGGACCCTAGACGGAAGTGTCCGGAAAACCGGCTTACTTGCTCCTAATCTCCCGGTGTTATAAAAGCCTTCGCAAACGAGTAGGCTATCCGAGGAGACGAGCCTCTATGCGAATCACGCCAGCCGTCGTCGCCGAGGAACGCGAGTGGGTCCGGGAGCGAGCGCCCGTCGTCGTCGCGCTGATAAACGCGACGCGCGCCGAACTCGGCGCGCGGTTCGACACCGAGGTCGGTGAGGTGACCGTCGAACAGTACCGACGAGCGGTCGACGAGGTGTTCGCCGACGGGGACCGCGCGGTCAACGTCGCCGCGCTGGTCCGACTCCTCCGGAACCTCGACGTGGCCGGCGACTACCCGGGATTCGTCGTCGACGAACTGCTGGGGCGGGAACTCGCGGGGACGGTTGCGGGAGATCAGCCACTCCGCTTGCTCGGCGAGGCGACCTTCCACTACGCAGACGTGGCGATCGAGGGGACGGGGAGTGCGGCGGGCACCGACGACGGCGACTCGGCTGGCACCGAGGACGGGGGTCCCGCGGGGTTGGACGACCTCGACGCCGCGCTCGCCGCGGGGTTCCAGACCCGCTTGCCCGGATGGGGGTGGCGCGAGGTCGAGAGTCCGTTCGCTGTCGACGCGGGCGAACGTGAGGGAGAAACCACCCGGGACGAGTAGGCCTGCCGACGTAGTCCAGTCCCCGCAACGGCCGAGACCGACCAGCGGCGTAGTGATCTGTGGTTATCGAAAGGACCGGACGTAGAACACACACCAGAAGAAGATGCCGAACAGAAAGCCGACGGCACCGAGCGGTCGCCGCGTCCATTCGGGTATCGGACTCTCGAGATACGGTGCGAGGGCCGACACCACACCGGACGTTCCGAGCGGATTGTAGAGGAACGCGCCCGCGGTCGCGACGACGAGACCGAGGGTGGCCGTCCAGGAGACGCGATGGGCGAAATGCCGTGCGTCGAACGACAGCTGGGCCAGCGTCACGAAGAAGATCCCGACCCAGAGCCGCCTGATCGCCTCCGCGAGATTCCCGCTCCCGACGAGAAACACCCCAGCGATACTCAACGTGGTGTAACTCACGATGATGCCGACGGCGACCACGATCTTCGCCTTCGACCTCAGTTTGGACGTGAGATAGTCGATCGCCCGCACGTGAAGCGGAGCGTCCGACACCCCGTCGCTGTCGGTCAGGACGAAATCGAGGACTTTCTGCACGACCCGCGCGGTGACGGCACCCTGGACGCAGCGACCACAGACGAAGACGAACAGCGCGAACAGCAGGACGAGATCGCGTCGTACGACCGTGACGTACGTCGCTCCAGCGACGCTCGCGGCGAACGACACCGCCGCCGCGAAGCCGACCCGTCGTGAGTACGTCCGCCGCTCTCCGATCACCCCGGCGATGAGGCGGTCGAAGAGCCCGATCAAAAGTAACGAGAACCCCGCAGCGACGGCGACCGTGGGGAGCCACCGTGGGAGTACGTCGAGCGCGGCCGAGAGTTGGACCGGAGTGCCCGTCATGTCTCGTCCACGATGTATCTCACAGCGATGACGCTCACCGCGATCGGTGCCCCGAACCCGACGAGCGTCAGTCCCCATCTGACCGCTGCGTTGAGTGGCGGAACCGCGAACAGTGCCGCGAGCAGACCGGTACAGCCGACCGCGATGCCGATACGAGCCCGGCGACGGTACCCCGACCCGGCGGTCACCACGAGCGCGACGGGGAGCATCGAGAGTGCGAACGCGGCAGGCCAGGCGAGTGCGACGAGCGACCGGATCGTCATCGCCCCTCTACCTGCCGTTCCCACGTGAGTACGATCAGAACGGCGACGACGGCGACGCCGACGACGACCAGGAGTTCGGCCGAGAACAGCTGTGCGAGAACCGCGGCGAGCACGCCCGTGGCGGACTTCGGCGGCGACGCCGTCGCCACCGTCGTTCCACCGGCCGACGGAGCGCCCTCCGTGCCGGCCGGCGACCCGCCACCGCTGCCCGCGGTGGGCGTGTCAGCACTCGCGGCGCGCGCCGTCCCCGTCGACTCCCCGTCGGAGCCGACCGCCGTGTCCGTGGCGGCGGACGTCCGGGCCGACACCGAGACCGACCGGGACGCGGTCCGGACGGCGCCGTCGTCGTCGGTGACCGTGAGTTCGACGCGCCGGCTCCCGGGCGACTCGAACGCGTGTGTGACGGTCTCGCCGGTCGCGTCGACCGTCCCGTCGCCCGTCAGGTCCCACTCGTAGGACGCGACCGACCCGTCCGGGTCGCTCGACCGCGACGCGTCGAACGTGATCTCCTGGTCGACGCGCGGGTCCGACGGACCGACCGAGATGGCGGGTGACGGCGGGTCGTTCGGTTCGACGACCGAGACCGACGTTCGGATCGTGTCGGTCGCTCCCCGGCCGTCCTCGACGGTGAGCGCGACGGTGTGAGCCCGGGCCTCCGAGAAGGTGAGCGTCGCCGTCTCGCCGGTCGCGTCGACCGTCCCGTCGTCACCCACGTCCCATTCGTAGGACGCGACCGACCCGTCCGGGTCGCGCGCCGCGGACGCGTCGAAGGTCACGGGTTCGCCGGTCGTCGGCTCGCTCGGCTCGTGCGTCACGTCGGCTACCGGCGGGTCGTTGTCCGGGACGAGCGCGTGTAGCGTATGCGAGCCGTGAGCGAAGACGGTGTCGCCGGCGAGTGCGGGCGTTTCCGGCTTGCCGCTCCCCGGGTCTTCCAGCTCGAACCGCCACTGGAGGCTGCCGTCCTCCGGGTCGAGCGCGGCGACGTAATTCGACGCCGTGTCGACGGCGTACAGCAGTTCACCGTCCGTGACCGGTGACCCGAGCCCGATGCCGCCACCTCCGTGTGGCGAGGTCCAGAGTTCCTCGCCGCTGTCGGTGTCGAACGCGCGGACGTTCCCCGCCGAAACGAACAGGCGGCCGTCGAGGAGGGTCGGGCTGCCGCCGACGTCCGTCTCGCCGAGCGTCGCCTGCCACTCTCCCGTGCCGGTCTCGGCGTCGACGCCGACGACCCGCCACTGGCCGCCCTGGTAGCCGCCGACGTACACCCGATCGCCGTCGACGGCGGGAGACAGCGAGTCGGAGATGTCGTACGTCCACCGTTCGCTCCCGTCGCTCCGGTCGAGCGCGCGCAACCCCCTCGAGTCGGACACGTAGACGGTGTCGCTCGTGACCGCCGGAACGCTGTTGTCTTCGACGCCCATCCCCGGCGAGACAGCCCATTCGTGTTCGCCGGAACTCACGTCGATCGCGTGGGTCTCGTCGGGGCCCGTCACGTAGACGGTCCCGTCGACGACCGTGACGGGACTATCGAGTACCTGGCCACCGAGTTCGTGCGACCAGCGTTCGGTCCCGTCAGCGGCGTTGACGCCGTACAGGACGTTGTGGTAGTCGTCGAGGTTCACGCAGCAGACTACGCCTTCGCCGACCGAAGGGCCGCTAAAGGCCAGTTTCTCCCCGTTTCGGAACTCCCAGCGTCGCACTCCCGTCTCCCGGTCGAGCGCGTACAAGCCGTCGCCGCCGACGTAGACGGTGTCGTCGTCGACGACCGGCGGCGCGTTCCACCCGCCGCCGGTCCGGTACTGCCACGACTCGGTTACCCCGTCGCGTGGACCGCTCGCGCTCGTGCTGAAACCAGTGTTGCTCGCGTCGAACTTGAACCGCGGCCACGAACTCGCGGCCTCGCCGTCGGCGACTGCTCGGCCGCTGTCGACCGGCGACCGACCGTCGACCGACGGGCTCACGTCCGAGTCCGTCCGCCGGGCGGCGACCGCTCCGGTCAGCAACGCCAACAGTTCGCGTCGTAACAAACCAGAGTTCACGTGACGACTAGCTGGGTGAGTCGTCGTATCCGATAAATATGTTGGGACCGGCGTGACCGGTCGCAGACGGCCACCGAGTCACCTGCGAGCATCTCCCTCACTCGTCGCACTTCCCCCCCACTCGTCGCACCTTCGATCGACGCAGGCCTGTTCGGCCGGTATCGGTGTGGAGAGTGGCTGTCGCGTCACTCCCGCACCAGCGCGTCGCCGTGACGTTCGCGCAGCCGCCGGAGTGTCTCGCGTTGACGGGCGAGCTGGTCGGGCACCTCCTCGTACACGTCCGCGAACAGCTCGTCGGGGTCGGGCGCGGCCGTCGCCTCCGCCGCTTCGATGGCCTCGGCGACTCGCTCCTCGACTCGCGAGTCGATCGACTCGACCGCCGCCTCGTCGAGCCGGCCGGTCTCGACGAGGAACGTCTCCAGGCGGTCGATCGGGTCACGTTCGCGCCAGTACTCGACTTCCTCGCCGTCGCGATACACGTCGGGGTCGTCGGCGGTCGTATGGGCGCCGTAGCGGTACTCGACGGACTCGATCAACGTCGGTCGCAGGTCCTCGGCGTCCGGGTCGAGCGCTTTCTCGCGGGCGTAGCGGACGACCGAATACACTGCCAGCGGGTCCATCCCGTCGACGCGGATCCCCTCGAAGCCGTAGGCGTCGGCCTTCCCCGCGAGGGTCGCGCTCGCCGTCTGGCGGTGGCGCGGGACGGAGATCGCCCACTGATTGTTGTGACACAGATAGATCGCGGGCGCGTCGAACACGCCCGCGACGTTGAGCGCCTCGTGGAAGTCACCCTCCGACGTGGCGCCGTCGCCGAAGTGCGAGAGCGCGACCGACTCGTCGCCGCGGTGGCGGGCGGCCATCGCCGCGCCGGTCGCGTGGGGGAGCTGGGTCGCGATGGGGATGGCTTCGGGTGCGACGGTCGGCCCGCCCGCCGAGCCCGAGGGGAGCTCCGCGCCCATCAGCCCGCGAAGGATCTCGGGCAGGTCGAACCCCGCCACGAGGCGGACCGCGTGCTCACGATAGGTGGGGAACACCCAGTCGTCGGCGGCGAGCGCGAGCGTGCTCGCGACCTGGCCGGCCTCCTGGCCGCTCATCGGCGCGTAGGTCGCCAGCCGGCCCTGGCGCTGCCAGCTCACCGCCCGCTCGTCGAACCGCCGGGCCGTCTTCATGGCCTCGTACATCGTCACCAATGCATCGTCCGAGAGGTCGGGTTCGGTCGCGCCCGGCAGGAGGCGGCCGTCGGGGTCTAAGACCCGTACTTCGCCGCTGTCTTCGGCGTAGTCGTTCGTCCGTATCAGATCCGTGTCTCGTATCGTGCTCATGGTGTGGTGGTCCGCTGTCGGCCGCAGTGCGTGCGCTGCAGGGGTCGCTTCGGTGAGTCGCGGGATGTCGGTCGCCGTGCCGCCGAATCGAACTACGTTGTCGCGAAAGGCTCCGCCGGCGGTGTCGGAAAGCGTCGGGCTATCGAGTCGCGTCGGTCACGCAGCGAAAGGGACGCCGTCCGCGTCGGGCTGGCGGAGGACATACGTGGAGAAAAGCGCGATTTGTACTTAATTATGGTGTGGTATCGCGAACCACACCGCACGAACGTCCGTCTTTTCGCGGGCGAAACGCAACGGAGGGCCCTGGTACCGGGCGTCCAGCGGACGGGAAGCGGGCCGTCCCGGTGCGGTCAGCGAGTCGACGCCCAGAGAGCGGCGTAGAAGAGTAACGCACCCGCGTAGGACACGGCGAGAGCCAGGAGAATGACGAGCCACGTCCCGCTCTCGCCGTGCGCGCCGACGTCGACGACGCGCGCGAAGGCGGCGACCCACGCCCCCGCGAGGACCGCGGCGGCGGCCGTCCATCGGACCCACACCCGACCGCGGTCGACCACCGCGTACCCGACCACCGGGAAGGCGACCAGCGAGAGCAGCCAGGCGGCCCCCGCTATCGTCCCGGCGTACTCCCCGCTGTAGTCGGTCGCCACGGCGACCGTCACCAAGAGCGCGGCCGCGAGGGTCACGGCGACCGCGCTCGTCCGCCGCCGCGCTCGGCGGGTGGCGACCACGTCGGGCGTGACCCGTTGTAGCGTCGTCGCGGTGTCCTCGTAGTACAGCCGGGGGCGGTCGGCGTCTCCGTCGGCGGGCGTCTCCGAGCGCCCGGCCGGTACCGCCTCGTCGACGGGTAATTCGTCGGCCTCGCTGGGGTTCGTCCCGGTCGACCGCTGGATGGCGTAGACGACCGTCGCGACTACCGCGACGAGAACCGCCACGCTCGGTAGCCACCCGCCGACCAGAACGGTCCCCACAATCGCGACCCCGAAAGCGACCGGCGAGACCACGACGAGCTTGCACAGCGCATCGTTCGTCGGTGACCAGCCGTCGGTCGCCTCGATACGGCCGGTGTACCGGAGACAGACGGCGAGCGTGAGCCCGAGCGGCAGCCAGGCGAGGGCCGCCCCCCAGGCCGCGGGCGGGCCCGCCCACGTCAGCACGTCGACCGTCGTGACGACGGTCGCGAGCGCGTCGGGCGTCCCCGGCGGCGCGAACACCAGATACGTCCGCGTCGAGATCGAGTCGCCCGTCCAGACGACGCGGCCGTCGCGGGCCGTCGCTCCCGGCGGTTCGACGAGCGGGTCGGTCCCGTCCGGACCGTGGACGACGAAGCGGTCGGTCTCGATCCGCATCGGCTCGTCGAAGTCGAGCTCGTCCGCCCGGCCCTCGCCCTTCTGCCGATAGAACCGGTCGGAGACCACCGTTCCGGCCGTAGCGGGCTCGGTCACCTCGGGCGTCCGGTAGCTGACGAGGAGGTCCCGCCCCTCCATCGACACGGAGACCCCCCGCCTGTCGAACGCCGGTCGGCTGTACCCGTCCTCGGAGAGCGCTTCGTCGCCGTCCGTCAGCTCCGTGGTAACGAGTTCCAGGAGCGTCTCGTTCGTCCGGAACTCCTCGACACCCGAACCGTCGAGGGTGACTCTCCCCTCCACTCGGGGGTCGCCGCTACCGTTCAGATACATGTGCGTCGCGCTCTCGCCGACCGCGACCGACCGGTTGGTCCGCTCGGCGACCGCCGACATCGCGTCCACGCACTCGTCGCAGACCACCTCGGTCTCCGGGGCCGGTCGGGAACACCCGGCCGTCACCGCCAACAGCACCAGCAACCCCAGGACCGCCAGCCGTCGCTTCCCCCTGTCCATGACACTGACTGTCTCGCCACCTAACAAATAGCTTCGGGAGCGACGGCGGTACGCAGAACGCAGTCGGTTTAACACAGCGCCGTCTGAGTTGCGATCAATGAGTGGCGAGCAGGAACTCGGCATCACCGAGAGCAAGGAGCATTCGACGGGCGAGTGGTACGCGGAAGTCGTCCAGAAGGCGGAGCTGGCCGACTACGCACCCATGGGCGGGTTCATCGTTACTCGCCCCCGCGGGTACGCGGTCTGGGAGCGCATCCAGGACCACCTCGACGGCTGGTTCAAGGACACCGGCGTCGACAACGCCTACTTCCCGATGTTCATCCCCGAGAGCTTCCTCGAACGGGAGAAAGACATCGTCGAAGGGTTCGACCCCGAGGTCGCGTGGGTGACCCACGGCGGCTACGACGAACTCGAAGAGCGCCTGGCCGTCCGTCCCACGAGCGAGTCCATCATCACCCCCTTCATCGCCGACTGGGTGCGCAGCCATCGCGACCTGCCCATGCGGCTCAACCAGTGGTGCTCGGTCGTCCGGTGGGAGGCCACCGAGACCAAGCCCTTCTTCCGAACCAAGGAGTTCCTCTGGCAGGAGGGCCACACCGCCCACCGCGACGAGGACGGCGCGTGGGACGAGACGATGACCCGTCTCGACCAGTACGAACGCCTGTACGAGGACGTGATGGCCATGCCCGCGCTGAAGGGTCGCAAGCCCGAACACGACAAGTTCCCCGGCGCCCACACCACCACGACCATCGAGACGCTCATGCCCGACGGCAAAAGCGTCCAGGCCGCCACCTCCCACTACCTCGGCACGAGCTTCGCCGAGGCCTTCGACATCACCTACGCCGACGAGGACGAGGAGGAGCAGACGGCTCACACCACCTCGTGGGGTCTCTCCTGGCGCTCGATGGGCGCGCTCATCATGCTCCACTCCGACGACCAGGGGCTCGTGCTCCCGCCCACGCTCGCGCCCACGCAGGTCGTCATCGTCCCCATCTGGCAGGAGGACAACAAGGAGGTGGTCGTCGAGTACGCCGCCGACGCCGCCGCCGAACTCGACGAGGCCGGTATCCGCGTGAACCTCGACGACCGCGACAACCGCAACCCCGGCTTCAAGTACAACGAGTGGGAGCTGAAGGGCGTCCCGCTGCGTATCGAAGTCGGCCCCAACGAGGTCGACGACGAGGAGCTCACGCTCGTCCACCGCCCCGACGGCGAGACCAGCGTCGAGGACCGCGCCGACGTCGCCGATACGGTCGAGGAACACCTCGACACCGTCTACGCCAAGCTCTACGCCAGCGCCGAGGAGACGCTGGAGGGCGAGATCCGCGAGGCCGACTCCCGCGAGGAGATCCTCGGCACCATCGGCCAGCACGGCGGCTACGTCAAGACCGGCTGGTGCGGCGACGAGGACTGCGAGGACCCGATCAAGGACGCCCTCGCAGCCGAGATCGTCATGGTCCCCCTCGACCGCGAGGAGGAGCCGCTCCACGACGAGTGTGCCATCTGCGGCGAGGACGCCCAGGACACCGCCTACTGGGCGAAGACTTACTAAGGCCATCTAGTTACCATCTAGTTACCATCTTTTTGACGGATGGGTTTCCTCGCGAGCCTCCGGCTCGCTGCGGGGAACCCATCCGCCAAAAACATGGGTGAAAAAGCCGACTGCTCGGCTTCGCCTCGCAGCCGGTGAACCGCGCGCCTGCGGCGCGCGGATGCTCAGTAGAGGTGAGAGGGGTAGCAATCCACCGTGGCGCGCGCTGTCGCGAGTCTCGTCTTTCTCGTGAGCGCAGCGAACGAGGGTTAGCGAGAGCTTCGATCTCGCCAGACGCGCCAGCACCGTGTGAGGGATGAGCGAACGGAGTGAGCGAATCGGCTGGGGAGGCTCGTGGCCGTCTGCGGTTGCTGTTCGGGGCGGGTGCGGTGCTGTCCCTGGTGGACTGAAAGGGCGAGGCGCGCTCGCGTTCAGTTTAGTCGCCTGAGCGGGCACTATCCGCGCGGGCGGTGCCGAGAGCGCGGATATCCCGCCTCAGCGACCGCGAGCGCGTCGAGGGCTTTCATCGCTTGCCGTCGACTGCGGTCGCGGTTGTTTGCGTTTCTTTCACGGTACGATCTGTTGCAACTCATGCTCGACAAGCAACACGGACCGATCGTTTGGAACGTCTCGACCCGCGGAGGGCTCGGAGCGGGGAAGCCGATGGATATAACCCGAGCGACCCGCTCTCACACACCCATGGACGCGGCACTGGGTGCGCCGGCGAAGATGGCCGAGCGGGAAGACGACCTGACGCCGATGATGGCCCAGTACTTCGAACTCTGCCGTGAGTACGACGACTCGCTGGTGCTGTTTCAGGTGGGCGATTTCTACGAGGCATTCTGCGAGGCGGCCGAGCGAGTGGCTCGCATCTGCGAGATCACGCTGACCAAACGGGAGGACTCGACGGGGGAGTACGCGATGTCGGGTATCCCGATCGACAACGCCGAGTCGTACATCGAGCGGCTGCTGGAGGCGGGGTATCGGGTAGCTGTCGCCGACCAGGTCGAGGACCCCGACGAGGTCAGCGGCGTCGTCGACCGGGCGGTCACCCGGGTCGTGACGCCGGGGACGCTCACCGAGGACGAACTCCTGCGCAGCGCCGACAACAACTACGTCGCCTGTCTCACGGCGGACGGTCCCGGTGGCGACGCGTCGACGCGGGACACGCGCCGAGCGGGGGGCGGCGCGGGCGCCGGCGGCGACGAGGACGGCCCCTACGGACTCGCCCTGCTGGACGTGTCGACGGGTGATTGCTACGCGACCGGTGCCGACCGACTGGACTCCATCGCGGACGAACTCGGGCGGTTCGCGCCGGCGGAGGCCATCGTCGGTCCCGACGCGCCCGCCGACGTGTTCGACGGTGACTGCATGGTCTCGCCCTACGAGCGGACGGCCTTCGACGCGGAGCGAGCCCGAGAGCGCGTCGAAGCGTACTTCGGCGACCTCGGGCTGGCCGACGAGGCGGAGGTCCGGGCCTGCGGTGCGCTGCTGGCCTACGCCGAGTACACCCGCGGCGGCAACCCCGACGCCGGCGACGTCGGTGACGACTCGACGGCCGAAGTGGCCGGCCCGGGTTCGACCGCGAACGACGGGGGGGCCGACGACACCGACGGTGCCGCGAACGCTGCCACCACGCTCGACTACATCAACACCCTCACCCGGTACGACCCGCGGGAGTACATGCTGCTCGACCGCGTCGCGCTGGAGAGCCTCGAACTGTTCGACCGCCGGGCGGTCCACGGCGACCGGGCGCTCACACTCGTCGACGCGCTGGACGAGACGGCCTGTGCGCTCGGCCGCCGGAAGCTCGACGACTGGCTGCGCCGGCCGCTGCTCGACGAGGACCGCATCGCCGCCCGCCACGACGCCGTCGCCGAGCTGACCGGCGACGTGACGCTGCGGGAGGCCCTCCACGACCTGCTCGACGACGTGTACGACATCGAGCGGCTCATCTCGCGGGTCGCTCGCGGCCGCGCAACCGCGCGGGACCTGCGCTCGCTGCACGACACCCTCGCCGTGGTCCCCGACGTGGAAGCCGCACTGGCCGACGCCGACTCGGCGACGCTGGTCGAACTACGCGAACACCTCGACCCCCTCGCGGACGTGCGCGAGCTGGTCGACGAGGCCATTCGGAGCGACCCCGACGCCGACCTCACCGAGGGCGGCATCGTCGAGCCCGAGTTCGACGAGGAACTCGCCGCGTTGCGGTCCACGGAGCGGGAGGGCAAGGCGTGGATCGACGACCTCGAAGCGGGCGAACGGGAGCGGACGGGCATCGACTCGCTGAAGGTCGGCCACACTTCGGTCCACGGCTACTACATCGAGGTGACCGACTCGAACCTCGACGCCGTGCCCGACGACTACCAGCGCCGCCAGACGCTGAAGAACTCCGAGCGGTTCGTAACCCCGGAACTCAGGGAGCGCGAAGACGAGATCATCCGCGCGGAGGGACGGGCCGACGACCTCGAATACGAGCTGTTCTGTGAGGTCCGGCGCGAGGTGGCCGAGGAGTCCGAACGCGTACAGGCGCTCGCCGACCGGCTCGCGCGGCTGGACGTGTTCGTCTCGTTCGCGAGCGTGGCCGCGAAGTTCGACTACACCCGGCCCGCCGTCGGCGCCGAGGAGTTCGCGGTCGAAGCGGGCCGCCATCCCGTCGTCGAGCGCACCGAAGAGCGGTTCGTTCCCAACGACGCCCACTTCGACGACGAACACTTCTTCGCCGTCGTCACCGGCCCGAACATGAGCGGCAAGTCGACGTACATGCGCCAGGTCGCGCTCACGTCCGTGCTCGCCCAGGCCGGCAGTTTCGTCCCCGCCGCCGAGGCGCGCCTGCCGGTCGTCGACCGCGTGTTCACCCGCGTCGGCGCCAGCGACGACATCGCCGGCGGCCGCTCGACGTTCATGGTCGAGATGACCGAACTCGCCGACATCCTCACCAACGCGACCGAGGACTCGCTGGTCCTGCTGGACGAGGTGGGTCGCGGCACCAGCACCGCCGACGGGCTCGCCATCGCCCGCGCGGTGACCGAGCACGTCCACGACGAAGTGGGCGCGACGACGCTGTTCGCCACGCATCACCACGAGCTGACCGCCATCGCCGACGAGCTGTCGGGCGTGTTCAACCTCCACTTCGAGACAGACCGCGTCGAAGACGAGGTGACCTTCGAGCACGAGGTCGCGCCCGGGGCCGCCGCCGCGTCGTACGGTATCGAGGTTGCGAAGCTGGCCGGCGTCCCCACCGAGGTGGTCGAGCGCTCCCGGGAGCTGCTCGAGGAGAGCGATTCCGGCGACCGCGGTGAACCCGCAGTCGACGCCACCGGTCACGACCGCGACGGGAACGTCCGGGTGAGCAGCACGGCCGACGGGAGCGGAGCCGGCGGAGCCGGAAGCGGCCCGGCCTCGGACCTCGAGCGGAAGCTTGCGGCGCTCGACGTGGCGACGATGACGCCACTGGAGGCGATGAACGCCCTCGCCGAGCTGAAGGAGTCGCTCGACGAGTAGCGGCGGCGCCGACCGGCAACGGCGTGCGAACGGTGTCCCGGTCAGCCGTCGGTGTCCGGCCCGCCAGTGGGCGTCAGCGGCACGAACTCCAGCCCGCGCTCGGCGAGCAACCGACCGGCGCGGTCGGTGACCGACGGCGCGACGAGGATGCCCCGCACCTCGCGGTCGGCGTGCAGGTCCCGCTCCAGCGCGTCGACGTACCGGCCGAGCTGGCCTACGGCGTCGGGACCGACGCGTCGTCGCTTGAGTTCGACGGCCACGGCCCGTTCGTCGGCGTCTTCACCGTAGATGTCGACCGCACCGGCGGGGGTCCCGCGCTCGGTCGCCAGCGGCACGAACCCCTCCTCGATCAGGGACGGCTCGTCCAAGACTCGCTGACGGAGGTCCTCCTCGGTGCCCGACAGCGAGAGGTCTCGTTCGTCGGTCAGCCCGTAGGCCGACACCTCCAGCACCGCCTCGAAGTCGACGCGGAGGTGTTCCGCCGGCGTCTCGCGGTGGCTCTCGACGACGAGGTGGCCCTCGTCCAGGCGGGTCTCGTGGTCGCAGTCGGGGGGTTGCCAGTTGACCGGCTGCTGGCCCTCGTCGGTGTGGACCAGGGCGGCGCCGTCGGGCTTGAGCATCACCAGTCGCTCGCCGGGGCCCAGCGTGCTCGACGCGCGGCCCTGGTAGTCGACGGTACAGCGGCCGACGACGGTCACGAGCGCGCCGGTATCGACGGCTTTCGCCACGAGGTCCCGTGCGGTCTCGTGGCTCGGGCGCTGGTGTGTCTCCAGTCGGAGTCCGTCCTCGACGGCAGTCACGCCTCCCGATTGGGGGTCGGGGGTCAAAAACCGCGCGACACGGGACCGGCCAGGGCGTCAGGGTCGCGAGTCACCTCCATCGATCCAGACGATCCCGTCGCAGTCGGGTGTCTCGGGGTGGCGAGCGAGCCGGACGGCGAGATATCGCGTCGCCCCGGGGGCGGACAGGAGGCCGGCGTCGACCGCGTCGCCGAGCACCTCCTTCGCAGTCCGGACGAACCGACGGAGTCGCTCGCCTCCGGCCTCGCCCGGCCATGGAACGAGCGCCGCCGTCTCGGCAGCGGTCACGCCGTCTACGCCGGTGGCGGCGACCGCATCGTCGTCTGCGGTCGCGGCCTCCCGACCGGTCTCGATGCCCAGCCGGTAGACCAGGTACGCCTCGGTCCGGTCGTCGGCGACGACGAGCGCCTCGTACTCACGGGGATCGAGCGAGCCGAGGAGTTCGTCGACCGACGCGCCCGAACGGAACGGTTCCGGGTCGACGAGGTCGGGAGGCGCCTCGTCGGCCCGAACGAGGTCGACCAACCGGTCGAGGCACTCGCCGCCCCACTGCGAGCGGTGCAGGTCGTACCCGCCGGCGTCGCGTTCGACCGCGACCAGCGTGCGCGCTCCCACGGCGAGGGGGAGTGGTCGCGGCCTCTCTCATAAAGTATCGCACGCACACGCGTCTTCGGCTCACCCGCCGTCGAACTCGACGAGGCTCCGCAGCGGGACGAGGCGATGCTGGACCTCCGGTTTCGTGTAGCCCGAGGACTCCTCGGTGACGCCGGCGGTGTACACCGTCACCTTCTGCTGGAGCACGTGGGGTTCGCCCTGTTTGTTTCGGACGACTTCGACCGACCGCCACGCCTGGTCTTCCATATCACACCACGTGGACGGCCGGCGATAAATCGCTTTGGCGCGGCGAGAGCGGTCCGCTCGCGTTCACTCGCGAGTGTCGACGCCGTGGACCTCGAATCGAGCGCCGCCGGCGTCGCTATCGGTCACCGAGACCGACCAGCCGTGGGCCGACGCGATCTCGGCGACGATCGCGAGCCCGAATCCGGTGCCCGCCGGCGAGGTCGAGAAGCCGCTCTCGAAGACGCGCTCGCGGTCGTCCTCGTCTATCCCGGGGCCGTCGTCGGCGACGAAGAAACCGTCGCCGTCGGAGCGGTCGCCGACGGTGACGGTGACCGCGTCGCCACCGTGTTCGACCGAGTTCCGGACGAGGTTCTCGACGAGCTGCCGGAGCCGCGAGCCGTCGGCGACGACAGTCGCGTCGGTCTCGACGCTGAGCGCGGCACCGGCGGTGTCGACGGTGTCCCAGGCGTCGCGTGCGATGGTCGCGAGGTCGACGGGCGCCGGCGCGTCGACGGTCTCCCCTTCGCGGGCCAGCCGGAGGAGGTCGTCGATGAGTCGCTCCATCCGGTCGAGCGCGCGGTAACACCGCTGGAAGTGCTCGTCCTCGCCGGTCTCCTCGGCGAGCGGGAGCGACCCGACGAGCACCGACAGCGGGTTCCGCAGGTCGTGTGAGACGACGCTGGTGAACGCCGAGAGCCGCTCGTTCTGTCGCTTGCGGGTCTGGGCCTGCTCGACGCGGTCGAGCGCCGCCTCGGCGTTGGCCGCGAATATCTCGGCGAGGGACACGTCCGAGTCGTCGAACGCGCCGGCTGCGCTGTCGCCGATCGAGAGTGTCCCGTACTCCCCGATAGGGACGTACATCGACGCGCGGGCGTCCTTGCGGTCGTAGCCGTCGTCGACCGCTTGCACGTCGTCGACGACGAGCGTCTCGCCGTCGGCGAAGGCGCGGCCGGCGGTCCCCTCGCCGACGGGGTAGGCCGGCCGGTCGCCGAGCATCACCGCCGCGCCCTCCGAGATAGCGACGGGCCTGAGCCGGTCGGCGTCCTCGTCGAGCAGTCTGACGAGGTTGTTCGGGTAGCCCAGCGTGTCGCGGACGGCGTCGACGGTCAGCCGCGCCACCTCCGATTTCGTCTCGGCGTCGACCAGCTCGCGGGTCACCGCGTGCAGCCCCTCGAGCCGGCGGCGCGTCTCGGCGGCCGCCTGGGCCTCGCCGACGGTGTCGCCGAGCTCCGCGAGCACCGCCCGCTCGGTCTCGCTGGCCGCGTCGGCCGTGTCCGCGTAGACGGCGAGCACGTCGTGGAGTCCGGCCTCCGCCGACAGCGGGACGGTGACCACCGACTCGACTCCGTGGCGTTCGGCGACAGTCCGCCAGGCATCGAGCGTCTCGTCGTCGGAGACGCTCGCGGCGTACTGGACTTCGCCCGAGCGAGCCGCTCGTCCGGCCGGGCCCCGCCCACGCGGCGTGTCGTCGTGGCGGACCGTCACTTCCGCGAGGTACTCGTCGGCGCCGCCCGCGGCGGCACGCGTGACGATCTCGCCCGTCTCCGGGTCGGGCTCGCCGATCCACGCGAACCGGTAGGTCTCCGAGTCGGCGAACGCCTCGCAGACCGCGCGGTCGACCGCCGCGACGGTCTCGGCCTCGACCAGCCGCCGGTTGATGTCCCTGACCAGTGCGGTGATTCGCTCCTGACGTTCGGCCCGCCGTTCGGCCCGTGCCGCGGCGACGGCGTTCTCGATGCGATTCGCGAGCACCGCGTACTGCTCGGTCCCGGCTTCCTTCTGGAGGTAGTCGGTCACGCCGGCCGACACCGCCTCGCTCGCCACCTCTTCGCTCCCCTTGCCGGTGAAGAGGACGAACGGCAGGTCCGGGTACTCGGCCCTGACCGCCTCCAGCAGCTGGAAGCCGCACATCCCCGGCATCTGGTAGTCGCTGACGACGCAGTCGAACGACTCCGAGCCGATCCGGTCCAGCGCCCGTTCCGGATCGGAGACGGTCGCCACCGAGAGCCGGTCGCTCTCCAGCTCGAGGTAGTCGCTCGCGACCGCCGCCAAATCCTCGTCGTCGTCGACGTGAAGCACCCGCACGTCGCGTCCCATCTCACTCACAGTTTCTCTTTGTCGTGTGGGGTGCGGGGTCGGTAATAAACGTATGGCTCGCGACCGCTACGGCGACCGGTCACGCTTCGGCTCGCCGGAGAGTGAACCGTCTGGTTTCGGGGCCCGACCCGTAGTAGGCGCGTGCGAGCGACGATTCGTCGCCGATCGGCTTCGCGACTGTCCGGACGGGGACACTGACGGCCAGCGGCGACGCCTCGAACGGATAGGGATCGATCGTGTACGCTTCGGCGCCGACTCGGGCGACCGACAGCGTCGTGTCGCCGCGGGGGTCGCTCGTCGGGACGGCTCCGATCTCGTCGTATCCGGGCGGGTCGTCCGTGAGACAGAACGCAAGCGAGAGGGCGTCCCACGCCTGGAGCCGGCGGTAGTCCGCCCACAGCCGCCCGTCGTAGCCGTCCGGCACTCCCCCGTCGGCGTGCAGCGATCGGAGGAGATCGCGATCGGCCCCGGTCGCCGACGAATCGGGAGCCCCGCTCGCCGTTCCGTCCTCGCGGGCGCCACCGCCCTCACTGTCGAGGAGCCCCTCGAGCAGTCGGCGCTGGCGTCGGTGCTCGCGGTCGACGAACTCGCGATACTCCGGGGGCGTTTCGGGCCACGACGGGGAGAGCCCGTACCGCTGGTTTCGCAGGCCCGCGCCGTGCATCGAGACGAGCAGGCCGGCGTAGGCGTCCATCTCGGCGACGGCGTCGATCCCCTCGTCGTAGAGGGCGATCCACGGCTCGGCGGGCATCTCCCGAAAGTCGACCGGGTCGCCGTCGGCGAGGTGCGGACGGCGGTCGTAGGTCCGCCAGCCCGTGTCGTGGGCGTACGCCGCGAGAACCAGCGAGTCGAACGGCTCGGGGCGGTCGAAGTCGTCGTTGCCCCAGGCGTCGGCGAACTGGCCCGCGAGGGCCGCGTGGTCCGGCTGCGTGACGAACTGGTAGCCCTCGGCCGTCTCTGCGACGATCACACGACGTGTTGGGCCGGCGCGGTCAAAGGCGCGTCGGCCGGTCACGCACGCTCGCGCACCGTCTCGACCCACGCTTCGATGTCCTCGCGGGTGAGATCGGGCGACCAGTGGAGTTCGTCGTCGATGAAGACGGGGTACGGCTCCGTGTCGAGGGTGTCGACGAACGCGTCGACGGTCGTCTCGATTCGGGTGCCATCCCCCGAAGCGATGACGTGTCGACCGTTATCGGTGGAGAATGGAACGGTAACGGTTCCGAGTGGTGCTTTCTCAGTCGGGAAACAGAACGGAGCGACGACCAGCCCGTCGTCCCACGAGAGCCGGTATCCGATGGGAACGACAGATTCGTTCGTCGTCACCGAGACCGAACCGTCGCCGACGACGGTGTAGATCTCCGCCGGGAACACCGTCGCAGCACCGAGGACGCGGAGCGCCGAGCACAGGGAGTAGCCCTGCCCGAGCAGTCGAGCCAGCGACTCGCCGACGCGGGTCGCGACGCTGTCGAAGATATCCGCGACCGTCACGATACCGCCCGCCGCTCCCTCGTCCACCAGCGCTCGCCCCTGAGCGAACGACGTGCAACCGTTGAGGAAGAACAGCTCGGCACCCACGTCGTCGACGGTCCGCACGTCGACGAACCCGTCGGCGCACTCGATACCGCGGTCGTCTACGTGGCCGACGTAGTGGAGGAAGTCGGTGTCTCTCGCGAGGGCCGCCTGGAGTTCGACAGTGGACGGATCGGCGACCACCGTCGTGTCGAACGATTCCAGCCCCTCCCGTGAGTAGATGTCCGCGACTGTACCGTCTTCGCCGGTCCGGTCGCCGGGGCCCACGACGGTGATGTCGATCCTCGTTTCGTCGGAGCGTTCGCGGTCGAGCTTCCGTTCGTACGCGCTCGCCGTCATCTTGCTCGTTCCGACCGGCACGCCGTCGCCGAGAAAGGCGTGTTCGACACTGGAACACCGGGGCGGGTAGACGAGCCGCTCGTTCCACGCCTCTCCGGCGGACCGCATCGATCCCGTCTGGGTATCTGCCCCCGCAGAGGTCCATCGCCGCCGAGACCACCCCGACCGCCGATCCCGGTTTCCGGGTTCGGGGTCGTTTAACATAGCGGCGTCGGGACAGCGGACCGCCGCCAGTTCGGCCGCGAGGTGCGGGAGTGCGTCCAGCCGATCCACGCTCGGAACGACGTCGGCCGTGAGTTTCCAGCGCGGGATCGCGTCGGCGAGACGCTCGCGTGACACGTCCATGAACTCGGCGGTCCGGCTCTGTAGATCCGCTTCGTACATCGCTTCGATATCGAACGGCAGGCGCGACTCGACCGCGGTTCGCTCGGCGAGGTCGATGTCGAAACGTCCGGCGGTTCGGACCACGCAGTCGAGCGTGAACTGCCGCTGCAGGACATCTGTCGCCGTCGCGGGGAGGTCACCTGCCGTTGTCAGCGACCACTCCCGTCCATCCGCGCGGAGAGAGGGGTCCTCTCCGATCTCGACCGTCGCGCCGAGGTAGAACGCGAGCGGGGCGACCGCGAAGCAATCGGCCAGTCGGGGCCGTATCGTGATCGACACGCCGGTATCCGGTGACGAGAGCGCGTCGGGTGCGTGAAGTCGGTCGCCGACTTCGACGAGCGGCGGGTAGCCCCGGAGCGTCGGCCAGGACCGCTCCGGCGAGGTCGTCTTCAGCGCCGACCCGAACAGCGAGATCGCCGCCGCGAGGTCCGCCGGGTCGGCGGTCGTCGCGATCGTCGCCGCGGGTGATTCGTGATAGCTCCGGGCGCCGATCCGGACCCGCGTTCGCGACTCGAAGTCGACCCGCGCCCGGTCGTCGTACGTCTGTATCGAGAGGGGCCCCTCCGCGTGGAAGTAGAGCTTGACTGCTGTCGTACTCAGTTCGAGGGTGTATCTCCCCGTGGGAACTTCCCGCTCGTCCGCCGAGAAGACCTCCGCGACCTGTTCGCCGTCCCTCGTCCTGACGACCACGCCGACGTGATACGGAAACCGGACCTCAGTCGTCTCGATCGTCGCCGCGGTGTCGACGGGCACGTCGAACGTCCCGGGATCTGCCGGAGTCGGCTCGACCGGCCGGTCCGTCCCGATCTCGAAGTCGACGGCCTCGATCGGGTCGACGATCCTGACCCCCGTCGGATCCGTCGTTGCCTCGAACCGCGGGTCCGCGTCGTCTTCTCGGTCGCTCACGGTGTTCACTCCCTCTGTCGTATGGACGGAGAAGTACCTTCCGTCCGCGGAACGCGTTGTGGCCGGCGACGGGATCGGTCCGGGCAGTCCGCTCGCTGCCAGCCGTTACCGCCTGCGGTGGTGGTAGTACGCGACCACTCGCAGCGGAATCGCGGCCAGTGCGGTCGCGAGCGTCACGAGGACCGTCCACCCCGGAGCGAGTCGCAGGAGCAACTGCATCCCCATACTGAACGCGAACAGCACGGCGAACCGGCGAGTATAGCGCTCCGTCCAGAGCGCACGGGCGCGCTCGCTCTCGGTCGAGAGCACGACGAGCGCGACGGCCAGCGGGACGCCGAGGAGCGCGGCGACGGCGACTCGCGTCGTAGTCACGGGGACCTCGAAGAACAGCGGCTCGACGGCGGCGAGCGCGCCGAATCCCAGGACACACACCGCGACCCAGGCGAGGTCGACGAGCGTCCCGGCCGACGAGCCGGGTTCGGCCCACTCGTCGGGGAGGGCACTCATCTTGTCGGCAACTCGACTCGTCGGAACAAAGCCCTTCCTATCGGCCGGTGACGAGCGCGAAACCGCAGAAACGGGGAGAGACGGAGCCTTACAGCAGGTCTTCGACGTTGTCGACGACTTCCTCGGGGGTGTCGCCGACGGGGACGCCCGCGGATTCGAGCGCGTCGATCTTCGACTGGGCGGTGCCGGTGCCCGAGCCGGAGACGATGGCGCCGGCGTGGCCCATGCGCTTGCCCGGCGGGGCGGTGCGGCCGGCGATGAAGCCGGCGACCGGCGTCGACATGTGCTCGTCGATGAACGCGGCGGCCTGCTCCTCGTCCTCGCCGCCGATCTCGCCGCACATGACGACCGCGTCCGTGTCGGGGTCGTCCTCGAACAGCGAGAGCGCTTCGATGAACGAGGTGCCGATGATCGGGTCGCCGCCGATACCGATGGCGGTCGACTGGCCGATGCCGCGCTGGGTGAGGCTGTCGACGACCTGGTAGGTCAGCGTGCCCGAGCGGGAGACGAGGCCGACGCGGCCGGCCTCGAAGATGTTGCCCGGGAGGATGCCCAGTTTCGCCTCGCCCGGCGTGATGAGGCCGGGGCAGTTCGGGCCGACCAGGTGGGTGTCGGTCTCTTCCTCGGCGCGCTTGACGCGGGCCATGTCTTGGGTCGGGATGCCCTCGGTGATGGCGACGACGAGGTCGAGCGGGGCGTCGAGCGCCTCGAAGCAGGCGTCGCCGGCGAACGCCGGCGGGACGAACACGACCGACGTGTCGGCGTCCTCGGCCTCGGCGGCCTGGGCGACGGTGTCGTAGACGGGGACGCCCGCGACCTCCTGGCCGCCCTTGCCGGGGACGGCGCCGGCGACGACGTTCGTCCCGTACTCGATCATCTGTTCGGTGTGGAACTTGCCCTCACCGCCGGTGATACCCTGCACCACGACGCGGCTGTCTTCGTCGACCAGAACACTCATGCTTCCACCTCCTCGGCGTAGTCGACCGCACGCTGCACGGCGGACTCCAGGGTCTCCTCGACCGTCACCAGATCCTCGTTGAGGATCTCCATGCCCTCCGTGGCGTTGGTGCCGGCGAGGCGGACGACCACGGGCTTGGGGATCTCGTCGAACTGCTCGAGCGCCTGGTTGATCCCCTTGGCGACCTCGTCGCCGCGGGTGATCCCGCCGAAGATGTTGAACACGACCGAGTCGACGTTCTCGTCGGAGAACACCATGTCGAGCGCGTTGGCGATGCGGTCGGCCTTGGCGCCGCCGCCCACGTCGAGGAAGTTGGCGGGCTCGCCGCCGTAGTAGTCCACCAGATCGAGCGTCGTCATGACGAGGCCGGCGCCGTTGCCGATGATGCCGACGTTGCCCGACAGGCGGACGTAGTCGAAGCCGTACTCGTCGGCCTTCCGTTCGAGCTCGCTCTCGGCGAACTCGCCTTCCTCCTCCATCTCCTGGAGTTCGGGCTGGCGGAACATGGCGTCCTCGTCGACGTTGAAGACGGCGTCGGCGGCGATGACGTCGTCGTCCGAGGTGACCATCAGGGGGTTGATCTCGGCGTCGGCGCCGTCGCGGTCGTCCCACAGCTGGTAGAGCGTCGTCAAGACAGAAGCCACGTCGCCGGCGATCTCGCGATCGACGCCAGCGTCGTAGACGGCCTTGCGGGCCTGATAGGGGTGCATGCCGAAGGCGGGGTCGATGTGCTCGCGGGCGATGGCGTCGGGGTCCTCCTCGGCGACCTCCTCGATGTTGACGCCGCCGCGGGTCGAGACCATGGCGACGGGCTTGCCCTCGCCGCGGTCCATCGTGACGCCCACGTACAGCTCGTTCTCGAAGTCGACGGCCTCCTCGACGAGGACGCGGTCGACGGTGTAGCCCTTGAGATCCATGCCGAGGATGTCGTCGGCTGCCTCCTCGGCCTCCGCTTTGTCGTCGACGAGCTCGATCCCGCCGGCTTTCCCGCGCCCACCGACGTGTACCTGTGCCTTGATGGCGACCGGATAGCCGATCTCTTCCGCCGCGGCGACCGCCTCGTCGACGGTCCCCGCGAGCTCCGATGCCGGTGTCGGGATACCGGCGTCGGAGAAGACCTGCTTGGCCTGATATTCGTGCAGTCGCATGTCACTCGAATTCGCGGTCGGCGAGCGCTTAAATCCCGCCGGTATCGACCGGCTTCGGATTAACGATACCGACGAGTATCGTTCACGAAAATTGGCACACAAGGCATTTATCGCCGGCTGCGGCGATTACGCGTGTCGGCGCTGTCAGGCGCCGCACGCGACCACCTCTCCCCCACCCACCCCATTCCATCGTTTCGTTCCGCCACTCTCTCCCCCCTCTCTTTCCGTTTCGAACTCAGTCGCCAGCGGCGACACCGGGGCGTCGCTCAGGCCGTCGCCGGGTCCGCTCCGCCGACGCGGTGGTGGAGGCGAACCGCGACCGCACCGGCGACCAGAACGGCCTGGTGGAGGACCGCGCCGAGCGCGACCGCGGCGACGGCGAGCGCGCCGACCGTCCACGCCGTCGCGCCCTCGGCGATCAGCACCGCCACGACCAGCACCGCGGCGGCCAGTCCGTTGCGCAGCGCCGCCCGCCGTTCCTCCCGGAGGAGGGCTCCGAGCGATCGCTCGGCCGCCTCGCCGTTCAGCAGCGATTCGTAGCACATACGCTCCCCTCGGCAGTCGTCGCACTTAGTCGTGGGGGCCACCGCGCCGGGTGACTTTTCCCCGTCTCGTCCCTCGGGAGTCCCATGGAGCGCGACGACACGACCGACGGCGGCGACGCGAACGGCGCGGCGGGCGCCGCGGGGGCGGACGGCGCGGTACTGTCGGCGCTGGCGGCCGAAATCGCCGACGCGGAGCGGGTCGTCGTCCTCACGGGCGCGGGCGTGAGCGTCCCGTCGGGGATTCCCCCCTTCCGCGGCGAGCCGAGCGACGACGGGCCGGACCCGGTCTGGGAGACTTACGACCCGGCCGAGTTCCACCGGCGGCGCTTCGACGCCGACCCCGAGGGGTTCTGGACCGACCGGCTCGCGCTCCGGGAGACGATGTACGGCGACGGTGTCGAACCGAACGCCGCTCACGAGGCGCTGGCGGCGATGGAAGCACGGGGTCACCTCGACACCCTCCTCACGCAGAACGTCGACGGACTGCACGCGGCGGCGGGGTCGGAGTCGGTGGTCGAACTCCACGGTACGAGCGCCCGCGTGGTCTGTGACCGCTGCGGTGCGACCCAGTCGGCCGGTCCCGTCTGGGGGCGCGTTTGCGACGGGGACCGACCGCCGACCTGCGACTGTGGCGGCGTGCTCAAACCGGACGTGGTGCTGTTCGGGGAGGCGCTCCCGGACGAGGCGTTCGACCGGGCACAGACCGCCGCGCGGCGTGCCGACGTGTTCCTCGCGGTCGGGTCGTCGCTGACGGTGCGACCGGCGGCGTTGCTGCCCGAGATCGCAGCGGAGTCGGGTGCGACGCTCGCCGTCTGTAACCTCGAAGCCACGGCGTACTCCGAGCGGGCCGACTACGACCTCCGCGCGGACGCGACCGAGGCGCTGCCGGCGCTGGTGACGTCGCTCGACGAGTAGGGCGACCGGGCGAAGGACGGAGAACGTGGCCGCTGGCGTCCCGGGCGGGGCTACAACTCGACGCCGCTCGGGATCAGACTCCGCTGTCGGAGGAGGCTGCCTTCGTCGTCGTAGACGAGCAGCGTCCGCTTCTCGTAGTCGGCGACCGCCTCGCCGTCGCGCTCGACGACGACGCGGTAGCAGCCGTCGGCGTCGTCGGGGTCGTCGTCCCGGCGGGCGGCGTCGACGAGACCGCGCACCGATTCGGCGTCGGCGTTGACCTCGACGACGAACTCCCCGGTCAGCCGGTTGGTGAGGCTGAAGACGCCGGTCGTGTCGCCGTCGGCCGTCCGCAGACGGAAGGCGACGTCGACGCGCTCGCGATCCAGCGGCTCACCCACCGCGTCCGTGAGCCGCTCCTCGAGGAGGTCCGACGGGCCGTCGTAGGCCAGTACGGCCGTCGGCAGGTGGTCGCCGTCCCGGTCGACGTGACGGAGTTCCAGCGTGACGTAATCGCGCCTCATTCGATACCTGCCACTAGGGAACGGTCGTGCATGAACGTAACGCCGACGCGACCGCCGACCGCGCCCGCTGACCGCCCCGCCTCCGAACTACTTCGGTCCCGGCGACTGCCCCGCCTCCGAACTACTTCGGTCCTGACGCACACCGACGCACCGTCCGCCGAGCCGGTAGCTTTTATACACGCGGCGACGCCGACTCTCCCAGAGTATGTGGGTCCGCTCGGAGTACGCCGGTGAACTGGCAGTCCTCGCGACGTGGCTGACCGCCCTCCTGCCGTGGTCGGTCTCGGTGCTGCGCGAGTCGCCGTCGTGGATCGACGGCACGTTCACCGTCGTCAACATCCGCTTCGTCTTCCTCCAGTTTCACTATCTGTTCGGGATCGCCCTCGGCCAGCAGTCGCTGGACGGGCTCGTCCAGTTCGTCTTCGAGATCCCCGAATTCGTCCCGACGAATCAGGTGCCCGAGGGACGACTCTGGCTCGCGACCGCCGTTCTCTTCGGGTGCATGCTCCTGTTCAGTCTCGTCTACTACGCGCGCGACCAGTGGCTCGAAGCCGCTGCCGAGCGGGCCGAACGGCGGATCGCCGACGCAGCCCCGGACGCGCTCGCCGACGCCCTCCCTGCCCCCCTCACGGCCCGCCTGACGCTCGACCCCGTCCGCGTCTTCGGCGCATGCTTCGCGGTGCTCGCGGTCGCGTTCTCCGTCTCGACCGCCATGTTCTTCCAGCACCAGCCCACCGTCCCCGTCGGCGCCCTCTTCATGTGGGTGTTCGCCGTGATCCTCCTGCGCGTCGAACGCGCCTGACGCTCGCCCGCCTCCGCCTCCGAACCCACGACAACCCCCCGTCACCCGTCCCGCTGTGGACCCGCTCGCGCTCAGAGGGATCCCGCCGCTATCCTGTTATTTGTGACCGCTTATCACGCTGCAGCCCCCCAAAACATTTAAGTAGTTTTCGGACTTACGTATTGTTAGGAACCGCGGCATCGGATTTTTATGGCTTTCGCCACCGGTGAGCCGCTCCGGAGACCAATCATGAGCGACACGACAATTCGAACCGGCGCCGAGGAACAGACGAGCGAACGGCTGCGGGAGGAGGAGGAGGCCGAATCGACGAGCGAGCAGGAGTGCCCCGAGTGCGGCGGTCGGCTCGACGCCGACACCGAACACGGCGAGACCGTGTGTGCGGAGTGCGGACTGGTCGTCGAGGAAGACGAGATCGACCGCGGCCCCGAGTGGCGAGCGTTCAACCCCTCCGAGAAGGACGAGAAGTCCCGCGTCGGCGCGCCGACGACGAACATGATGCACGACAAGGGCCTCTCGACCAACATCGGCTGGCAGAACAAGGACGCCTACGGCAACTCGCTGTCCTCGAACCAGCGCCAGAAGATGCAGCGCCTGCGCACCTGGAACGAGCGCTTCCGCACCCGCGACTCCAAAGAGCGCAACCTCAAGCAAGCGCTGGGCGAGATCGACCGGATGGCGAGCGCGCTCGGGCTCCCGAAGACCGTGCGCGAGACGGCCAGTGTCATCTACCGCCGCGCGCTGGAGGAGAACCTCCTGCCCGGCCGCTCCATCGAGGGCGTCGCGACGGCGTCGCTGTACGCCGCCGCCCGGCAGGCCAACACCCCGCGTAGCCTCGACGAGATGACCGCCGTCTCCCGCGTCGACAAGATGGAGCTCACGCGGACCTACCGCTACGTCGTCCGCGAGCTGAACCTGGAGATCAAGCCCGCGGACCCCGAGAGCTACCTCCCGCGGTTCGTCTCGGACCTCGAACTCAGCGACGACACCGAGCGCCGGGCCCGCGAACTCATCGTGAGCGCGCGCGACCAGGGCATCCTCAGCGGGAAGTCCCCCGTCGGCCTCGCCGCCGCCGCGGTGTACGCCGCCGCCCTGCTGACCAACGAGAAGGTCACCCAGAGCGAGGTCAGCGAGGTAGCCAACATCTCCGAGGTCACCATCCGCAACCGCTACAAGGAACTCCTCGAATCCGTCGACGCACCGGCCTGACCGGCCGGTTCCGCCGCCTCGGTCGGCGGCTCTCCCCTCTCGGCCGGCACCTGTCGCTCGCGGCGTCCGCCGCACTAGCCTTTTTGTACTCGTCGTGTGTGATGATACCACGCATGGAGGAAGCGTACGTCCGATTGCTTTGCCCCGAATGCACGAAAGACTGGGAGTCGACGCCGACGGAGCTCCCCGAACACACGGCACTCTATCACTGCCCTAACTGTCACGCGAGCCGGCGGCTCGCGGAGTTCACGCGGACCGACCGCGACCTACAGACGCTGAAGAGTCTCGGTTAACCGCTCGTCGCAGACCGCGCGCCGCAGGCTTCACAGCGCAGGAGAAGCACGCCACCCTCGCGCTCGAAGTGCGTGTCGGGGAGTCCGCACTCCGAGCAGAGGACGAACTCCTCGGCGTACTCGTCGATGGCGTTGGTGACCCGTCGCTCGCTGAACTCGCCGGTCAAGCGGGCGCGGCCGCTCTCGTCGATGTGTCCGCTGGTCCCCAGTTCGTTCTGGAGCGCCTGCATGACGTGGTCGTCCTCGCGACCGAGGCGGTCGCAGGTGTCCTGAAAGTTCTCGTAGACGGTCACGTTCCCTTCCTGGCGGATGTCCGGGTCCGGCACCTCGAACCGGTCGGAGCTCCCCTCGATATCCGGTGTCTCCTCCATCGCCCGGTCGAGCATGTCGTCGTAGTCCATACCCGTGAGAAGCCCGTCACCGCCTAAAAGTCTTTCAACCCCGCGTTCGCGTCGCCCGGAGCTCGAACCGGTCGGTCCGACGGCCCCAGCGGGCGGTCCGGCGGCGCCCTCGGTTCGACGGCCCCAGCGGCCCGAGGACCCCACTCTCGGTTCGATCGCGGCACCGAAACCGATATCGAGAGCCTTTTGTACACGGTTTTTATGCAGGGGTGTGTTAACGCGACTCAGGATACTACTATTAACCTCCAGTGGTTAGGACCGGTTGACTATGAAAAAGCAGGAGCTCATTCACCTTCACGGCCTGCTTGCTCAGGTGGAGAATCACTACGAGATGGACACAGGCGAGGAGGTAGAACACGACGAGTACACCTCTCTGGGGGTACGGCCGACCTCGATCCACAAATCGAAGACCGACCACAAGAACGCCGTTTTCGCCCTGGCGAAGGGCATCACGTCCGAGATGGAGACCGAGACGCGCGAGCGCGTTCCGGCGTCCGCCGACTGAACGAACCGTCCCGTTCTGTCGTACTCACGATCGTCCAGCGGTCGCGCTGTCGAGCTCGGTCTCGTCGTCCGCGCGCGAACCGGTGGGTGCCTGACTCGGATCGGTGAAAACAGCGACCGACGGGCTTCGGCTCCGTTAGGATTCGTCGATGAGCTCCTCGAACTCCGGCAGCACGTCGTCACCTCGGTCGTCGTCGGACCCCCCGTCGTCCGACGACCCACCCGCTTCGGACGGCGAGTCGTCCGACGGCGATTCGCTCTCCTCGGACGACGCTTCCTCCTCGTCGTCTTCGTCGTCTTCGTCGTCGATCTGCTCGATCTCGAGCACTTCGAGCGGGATGTTCTCGAGACGCTGACCGATCTCCTTGCGGGCGATCCGGGCGGCGTGTTCCTCGCGCTCGACGTTGAACACCGTTATCTCCAGTTCCAGCGCGACCAGGCTCTCGTCGGCGGCGAGGAACGCGGGTTCGAGCTCCTCGCCGCAGTGGGGACACGACCGCTCGCCCATGTTGATCTCGACGTAGTTGAGGTCCGGGTTGAGCATCTCGCCCGTCTTCGAGATAGCGATCCGCACGGCCTCGTCCGCTGTCTCCACGTCGTAGACGGGGACGGCGGCCTCGACGACAACTCTGCAGTTCATGTGCCCGCCTTCGTCTCGCAGTGACATGAAGGTTCGCCTCGATAGCACGACACACACTCGGTCGGTAGGCGGCGCTGGTCCGACCGCTGTCCGACTCGACGAGCGAGGCGAGTCGGTCTCGAAAGGCCAAAGCCGGACCGACGCTTGGCCGGGGTATGAGCGTGGAACGCGGCGCGATTCCGCTGGGGGAGTTCCCTGGCCCGTTCGACCTGCAGTCGACCGTCGAGAGCGGCCAGTCGTACCTCTGGGACCGCGCCGACGGCCGGATGTACGACGAGAGCGGCGCTTACGGCGGCGACGCCTGGTACGAGAGCGTCGTCCGTGTCGACAGCGAGCCCGCGGTCGTGCGCGTCCGGCAGATCGACGACCGTCTGGAGTGGGAGTCGTCGGTCGAGGCCGCCCCGATACTGCGGGAGCGGTTGCGCCTCGACGACGACCTGCCGGCGATCCGCGCGGCCACGCCGGACGACGACGTGGTCGAGTCGGCCTTCGACGCCTACTGGGGGATGCGCCTCGTCGACGACCCCCCGTTCCCGTCGCTGATATCGTTCATCTGTTCGGCCCAGATGCGCGTCGGCCGTATTCACGGCATGCAGCGCGAACTCGAACGTGCCTTCGGCGCCACGGTCGAGTTCGACGGCCGCACGTATCACGCGTTTCCGACCGCCGAGCAACTGGCCGAAGCGACCGAGGCCGACCTCCGCGACCTGGGCCTGGGCTACCGGGCGCCGTACGTCCGCGACACCGCGCGGATGGTCGCCGACGGCGAGGCCCGTCCCGAGGAGGCGGCCGGGCTGGACTACGAGGACGCCCGCGAGTCGCTCACCCGATTCGTCGGCGTCGGCGACAAGGTGGCCGACTGCGTCCTGTTGTTCGCGCTCGAGTACCTCGAAGCCGTGCCGCTGGACACCTGGATCCGGACGACCATCGAGGAGTACTACCCCGACTGCGACCGCGGCAACTACGCCGAGACCTCCCGCGCCATCCGCGCGGCCTTCGGCGGCGAGTACGCGGGGTACACGCAGACGTACGTGTTCCACTACCTGCGGTAAGGCGGCAATACGGAACGGGGTCGACCGGCGACGCCGACCGACTCTACCGCTCGTCGACGGGCGTCCACGTCCGGTCGTGGTCGCCGACGTAGGCGGATAGCGGGCGGATGAGGCGGTTGTCGTCGAGTTGTTCGAGGGCGTGGGCGGTCCAGCCGCCGACCCGCGAGACGGCGAAGCAGGTGGTAAACAGCTCCTTGGGGACGCCGACGCCGTCCAGCAGCGCGGCGGTGTAGAACTCGACGTTGGTCTCCAGGTCGCGGCCGGGCTTGTGCTCGGCCAGCAGGTCGACGGCTACGTCCTCGAAGTCCTTGATCGTCTCGAAGAAGTCGGAGTCGCCGGCCTCGTCGTAGAACTCCGCGGCGGCGGCCTCCAGTACCGCCGCCCGCGGGTCGCGGACGCGGTAGACGCGGTGGCCGAAGCCCATCAGCCGCTCACCAGCTTCGAGCTTCTCGCGGACGTACCCCTCCGGATCGCCCGACTCGTGGATCGACTGGAGCATGTCGAGGACGGGCCCCGGCGCGCCGCCGTGGAGCGGCCCCTTCAGCGTGCCGACCGCCGCGGTCGCCGCCGAGACCACGTCGGACTCGGTAGAGACGACCGTGCGGGCGGTGAACGTCGAGGCGTTCAGCCCGTGGTCGACGACCGTGTTGAGGTACGTCTCCAGCCCGCGGACAGCGGCCTCGTCGGGCTCCTCGCCCTGGAGCATGTAGAGGTAGTTGGCGGCGTGGCGCAGGTCCTCACGGGGTTCGACCGGGTCGGCGCCCTCGCGGTAGCGCCAGTAGGTCGCGACGATGGTCGGGAAGACCGCGACGACGCGGCGCGCGTCGGCCTCCGGGTCCGCCTCGCCGGCGCCGAGGTTCGCCGCCGCCGCGCCCATCCGCAGCGCGTCCATCGCCGGTTTGCCCTCCTCGGCGGCGCGTTCGAGGACCGCCTCGACCTCGTCGCCGATCGCTCGCCGTCCTGCCAGGTCCCCCCGGAACTCGTCGAGTTCCTCGCTCGAGGGCAGTCGGTCCTCGAACAGCAGGAAGACGCTCTCCTCGTAGGTGGCGTTGCGCGCCAGCTCGTCCACCGGAAACCCGCCGACGGTGAGCACGCCCGCCTCCCCGTCGATATCGCTCAGTCGCGTCTCCGCGACCCTGATACCTTCCAGCCCGCGATTCAGATCCTCGTCACTCATGGCCACGCCTCCGCAGGAGGTAACCAAAGTACTGTTGAAACACACCGGGATTTTCCGCGATCGAGGTCGAATTTCCGACACTGTTCCGGCGAATCGTTCCGTCATTGTCCAGTTGTCGACGCCCACATCGACAGACGTACAACCCGTCGCCCCTCCTAACGCTCCCGGCGGGGGCCGGTTGTCGGCTCGGGCGCCCGTCGCGCGTATTTTTGAACGGGGGCGTCGTATCGAGGTCTATGACGGATCGGACGCGAGCGCACGTGTACGTCTCGGGACGGGTACAGGGCGTCTTCTACCGGGCGACGACCCGTGACGCGGCCCGCGAGCGCGGGGTCGACGGGTGGGTGACGAACCTCGAGGACGGTCGGGTCGAAGCGGTGTTCGAGGGCTCCGAGCCCGCGGTCGAGGCGATGGTCGAGTGGTGTCACGAGGGGAGCGACCGGGCGCGCGTCGAGGGTGTCGAAGCCGAGTACGGCCAGCCGGAGGGACTGGACGGGTTCGAGATCCGCCGGTGACCGGTGGTCGTCCGGCCGCAGCCTGGCGAAACCACCGGAGTCGACGGCCGTTGCCCCCACCCTTATCCGGTGGGCGGGCGAACGCTCGTTCATGATTACGGGCAGCGAGATGGCCGTGGTCGACGAGAACGCCGCGGCGATAGGGATCCCGCGCAAGCAGTTGATGGAGTCGAGCGGGCACGCGGTCGCGCGCGCAGTCCGCGACGTCGCCGATGCGGGTGCGAGCGTCCGCGTCGTCGCCGGCCGGGGTAACAACGGCGGTGACGCCTTCGTCGCGGTGCGCTTTCTCGACGACTTCGACGTGACTACGAGCCTGCTGGGGCGCCCCGAGACCATCACGACCGACATCGCCCGCGAGAACTGGGACGCACTCGCGGCCGGCGAGTACGACACCGAGACGGTCCGCGACTCCTCGGCGTTCGAACTGGACGGTCCCGACGTGGTCGTCGACGCGATGCTCGGGACCGGCATCGCGGGCGATCTGCGCGAGCCCGAGCGCACGGCTGCCGCGGCGATCGACGCCAGCGACGCGACCGTCGTCTCGGTCGACGTACCCTCGGGAATGGACGCCGAGCGGGGCGTCCTCGCCGAGACGGCCGTCGAGGCCGACCGCGTGGTCACGTTCCACGACACCAAGCCCGGACTGGCCGACCTCGACGCCGAGGTGACCGTCGCCGACATCGGTATCCCGGCGGCCGCCGAGCGCTTCGTCGAGCGAGGCGACCTGATGCGGCTGGACGACCGCGACCCCGGGAGCCACAAGGGCCAGAACGGCGAGGTGCTCGTGATCGGCGGCGGCCCCTACGCCGGCGCGCCCGCCCTCTCGGCGAAGGCCGCGCTCCGCGCCGGCGCCGACCTCGTCCGCGTGGCCTGCCCGATGGTCGTCGGCCGCGAACTCCAGGGGTTCGGTGAGGACCTCATCGTCCGGCCGTACCAGGGCAAACAGCTCGAACCCAAACAGGTGGGCTACCTCCTCCAGATGGCCCGCCACCACGACACCGTGGTCATCGGGCCCGGACTCGGCGACGAGGAAGACACCCTCGAAGCGGTCGAGGGGGTCCTCTCGGGCTACTCCGGGACCGCGGTCGTCGACGCCGACGCGCTCTCCCGCGTCCCGAACGTCGACACCGAGGCCGACCTGATCTGCACGCCCCACCAGGGGGAGTTCGCCGAGATGGGCGGGCGCGTCACCGACGACTGGGAGCAACGCACCGACATCGTCGAACGGTTCGCCGCCGACCTGGGCCAGACGGTCCTCGTGAAAGGCGAGTACGACGTCGTCTCCGACGGCGAGACCACGCGAGTCAACCGCACCGGCAACGCCGGCATGACCGTCGGCGGGACCGGAGACGTGCTCGCCGGGATCACCGGCGCGCTCGCGGCGACCGAGAGACCCGTCCACGCCGCCGCGATGGCCGTCTACGCCAACGGAAAAGCGGGCGACCGCGCCTACGAACGCCGCAACAACGGCCTCGTCGCCACCGACCTCCACGAGGAGATCCCGGCCGTCCTCTGGACCGACCGGGGTGGCGAAGCGTGAGCGATCGCGAGAGCAACGGCGCGGACGCCGAACCCAGTGCCGACCTCACCCACACCGACGAGTCGGGCGAGGCCCAGATGGTCGACGTGGGCGACAAGCCCGACACCGCCCGCCGCGCCGTCGCGCGCGGGACCATCCGCCTGCGCCCCGAGACCGTCGACGCCGTCCGCGAGAATTCGATCGACAAGGGAGACGTACTCGCGACCGCTCGGGTGGGGGCTATCCAGGCGGTCAAACACACCTGGGAGACGATCCCGATGTGCCACCAGATCCCGATCACGAACGTCGACGTCGACTTCTCGCCGGGCGAGGACGCCGTCGAACTCACCGTCGCCGTCGAGACGACCGGGAAGACCGGTTGCGAGATGGAGGCTCTCGAAGGGACGACGACCGGCCTCAACGTCGTCTGGGACATGGTGAAGTCCGCCGAGAAAGACGCCGACGGCGACTATCCCGAGACGGGCATCGAGTCCGTCGAGGTCGTCGAGAAGACCAAGCGACCGCTGTGATCGCCCGACGCTGACGGTCGCGGACCGCGCCGACTCGGGCCGTCGGCCGGCCTCGCCGGAGACGCAATCGGTATGTCCGGTGCCGTTCACGGGACGCTCGAATGACCGATACGTACCCCTCCGTCTCCCTGCACAACGTGGCCGAGACCGAACCCGCCGAGTGGGCCGACGGCGGCGACCGACTCTGTCGGGTCTCCGCCCCGGTCCGGACCCACCTCAACGAGATGGCCCGCGAGCGACTGTCCTGTGTCTCCCACAGCGAGATCCGCTTCGTGCCGGACGGCGACGACGCCGAAATCGAGGTGACGCTGTCGACGCCCGAGCGCGCGGAGATGCGGGTCTTCTGGGGCTCGTTCCAGCCCTGGCAGGGCCGCGAGATCGGTCCCGGGACGGAGACGCTGACGCTCTCGGTCCCCGACCGGCTCGCCGAACTCGACGGGAGCGTCGACACCGGCCGCTTCGACCCGCGAGTCTGCCGGCTCGTCTTCGAGCGGTTCGTCCCCGTCGCGCTGCACGGCGTCTCCGGGGACTGCCGACCGCCCGGCCCCGACGAGCTCCCCGACCGGCGCTATCTCGCCTACGGCACCTCGATCACCGAGGGCGCCAAGGCGTCGGCGGCCCATCTGAGCTACGTCTCCCGGGTCGCGCGCAACTGCGGCCTCGACGCGGTGAACCTCGGCTGTTCGGGGTCGGCCCACTGCGAGCCCGAGCTGGCGGACTACGTCGCCGGCCGGGACGACTGGGACGTGGCGACGCTGGCGCTGTCGGTCAACATGGCCAACGCTGACTTTTCGACCGCGGCGTTTCGCGACCGCGTCGAGTACTTCCTCGACACCGTCGCCGGATCGCATCCGGACAAACCGGTCGTCGCCGTGACGCTGTTCCCCTACTTCGCGGACGTCACCGCGAGCGGCGACCCCGACCGGGCCGAGGCGTTCCGCGAGGCGCTGCGCTCGGTCGTCGCGGCGTCGCCCCACGACAACCTCTCGCTCGTCGAAGGGACCGACGTGGGTTCGGCCGCTGACCTGACGTGGGACGTGCTCCACCCGGGCGACGAGGGCATGATGGCTATCGGCGACGGCGTCGCCGACCACCTCGAGACGGTGCTGGATTGAGCCGTCACGCTCGCCGGTCTCCGCCACCCCGACCGGTCCGCGGACCGACAGTGCCGCTTCCTCCGTCTTTTTGCCCGTAGAACACGCAGGAACACCACACATGCGCGCAGCTATCTACCACGGCGAACGGGACGTCCGTGTCGAAGACGTGGACCGCCCCGAGATCGAGGACCCCGGCGACGCGCTGGTTCGGATCACCCACACCTGCGTCTGCGGGTCGGACCTCTGGCCCTACCGCGGGCAGAGCGACCGCGACACGCCGTCGCGGATCGGCCACGAGCCGATGGGAATCGTCGAGGATGTCGGCGAGGACGTGACGAGCGTCGAGCCCGGCGACCGGGTCTACGCCCCCTTCGTCGTCAGCTGCGGCGAGTGCGAGTTCTGTCGCCGCGGCCTGCACACCTCCTGCGTGAACGGCGACGGGTGGGGCGGCGACAACGGCGGCGCCCAGGGTGAGTACGTCCGCTCGCCCCACGCCGACGGGACGCTCGTCCGGATCCCCGACCGCCACGCCGACGACGAGGATACGCTCCGGTCGGTGCTTCCGCTGACCGACGTGATGGGTACCGGTCACCACGCCGCGGTCAGCGCCGGGGTCGGCGAGGGCGACACGTGCGTCGTCGTCGGTGACGGAGCGGTCGGGCTCTGTGGCGTGCTCGCCGCGAGACGACTGGGGGCGTCGCGCATCGTCGCCGTCGGCCACCACGCCGACCGGCTCGACATCGCCGAGGAGTTCGGCGCCACCGAGACGGTGTTGGGCGGATCCGACGGCGTCGACGACGTGGAAGGCCACGTCACGGACCTGACCTACGGCGGCGCCGAACACGTCATGGAGTGCGTCGGCGCGGCCAGCGCGATGGAGACGGCCGCCGCCGTCGCCCGCCCAGGTGGGACCGTCGGCTACGTGGGCGTCCCCCACGGTATGGGCGACGGGCTGGACCTGTTCGACTTCTTCGGCGACAACGTCGCCATCCGCGGCGGCGTCGCGCCGGTCCGCGCCTACGCCGACGAACTACTCGCCGACGTCCTCCAGGGAACGCTCGACCCCTCGCCTATCTTCGACAAGACGGTGTCGCTGGAGAACATCGCGGAGGGCTACCGCGCGATGGACGAACGCGAGGCGATCAAGGTGCTCGTCGAGCCGTAACCCAACGATCGACGGCGCGGCCTACGCCGGTAGACCGACAACCCTCCCGCCCGTCGGGAGACTCGTGCCGAACATCAGCGAGACCTACCTGGAGAACCGCTGGCGCGTCCAGCCGAACCACGCCAACAACTACGGGACCGTCCACGGGGGCAACGTGATGAAGTGGATGGACGAACTCGGCGCGATGTCGGCCATGCGCTTCGCGGGCGAACCCTGCGTCACCGCTTCGATCGACCGGATGGACTTCCACCGCCCCGTCCCGACCGGTGACACGGTCGTCATCGAGTCGTTCGTCTTCGACGAGGGGCGCTCCAGCGTCAACGTCCACCTCCGCGCCGCCCGGGAGAACCCCCGGAGCGGCGAGCAGGAGATGACCACCGAGTCGCAGTTCGTCTTCGTCGCCATCGACGAAGACGGCTCGCCCGTGACCGTCCCCGACCTGACCGTCGAGGGCGAGCGCTGCCGAGAACTGCGCGACCGCGCGCTGGCCTGGCGAGACGCCAACGACAGAGAACGGTGACGTCCCTCGGGGCGCGACCGCCTCAGACCGACGCCTCGACGAGTTCACCGGCCTTCGCTCGGGAGCGCTCGACGACCGCGGGGCGGGCTTCGAACTCGATGACGACCTGGTCGCCGTAGTCGACCGAGTCGACCTGTGCGTTGTCGTGGATCCACGAGACCACGGACATCGTGTCGTCGGTCATCGGCAGGACGAGCCGCTCGCGCTCGTAGTCGGGCAGCTCCGCGTGGATCCGCTCGCGCAGGTCGTCGACGCGCTCGCCGGTCCGGGCCGATACCGCGACCGGATTGGGGGCCAGCGCCGACAGCGCGTCGCGCTTGCGCTGGATCTCCTCGTCGTCGACTCTGTCGATCTTGTTCAGCACCGTCACGATGGGGGCCTCGTTGCGCTCGGCGAGGGTGTCGTGACACGTGACGAGCTTCTCGCGTATCTCCTCGGTCGGCTCGCTCACGTCGACGACGAGCAAGACGAGATCCGCCCGGTAGACCGAATCCAGCGTCGACTTGAACGATTCGACGAGCCAGTGGGGGAGATCCGAGACGAACCCGACCGTGTCGGTGACGAGCACGTCCCGCTGGTCCATCTCGGCCCGTCGCGTCGTCGTCCCGAGCGTCGTGAACAGTCGGTCTTCGGACTCGGCGGTCGCGTCCAGGTCCGGATGCAGATCCTCGTTCTCGTCCACGTCGACGTCCTCGGCCAGACGACGCAGGAGCGTCGACTTTCCGGCGTTCGTGTAGCCGGCCAGCGCTACCAGGTCGAACCCGGACTCGCGGCGCTGTTCGCGGCGGTGTTCCTCGGTCTCCTCGATCCGTTCGAGTTCGTCGCGGATGCGCGAGATCTGGGACTTGATGTCTCGCTCGCGGCTCTCGTCGTACTCACCGAGCCCCATGAACCCCGGTCGCTCGTCGCGACGGGCGAGACTGGCCTTCGCCTCCGCTCGCGGGAGTTCGTAGCGCAGCTCCGCGAGCTCGACCTGCAGCTGGGCCTTCCGGGTCTGTGCGCGCTGGCCGAATATCTCGAGGATGAGTCTGAAGCGGTCGACCAGCTTGACACCCTCGGGGAGTTCGTTGCCGATGTTGTACGTCTGATACGGGCCGAGCTGGTTGTCGAAGACGACGACCGTCGCCCCGGTCTCGACCACGGTTCGCGCAAGCGTGGTGACTTTCCCCTCCCCGATATGAGTCGCGGGGTCTTCCTTCCTCGTCTGGGTGACCTCGCCGGCGACTTCGTACCCGGCCGCGCGCGCGAGGTCGCGTATCTCCGTCGTATCGGGTCGTCCGCTGTCGACGCGCTTGGCGACGACAGCCCGCCGTTCGGATCCTGTCTCCGTCACTCGCGCGAGAGTACGGCGCCCGCGTATTTAAACTCTGGTCGGGCGTGGCCGACACCCGCCGAACCGGACCGCGTCAGCCCATCTCGGGCCGGTAGGTCGGTGTCGAACGGCGTGCGACGGGGGTCGGTAGGCCAGTGTTACTCGGCCCGACCGGCGGACACAAGAGCCTTATTCCGCCGCCGTCACCGAGACGGATATGGTAGACATCGGCTTGCAACAGATCGGGCTGGAACTGGGCTCGGGCGCGGTGATCGGGGGGCTGATCGGTTTCGCAGCGAAGAAAGTCGCGAAGATCATCGCGGTCCTGGTCGGCGTCGAACTGGCGCTGTTCAAATTTCTGGAGTCGCAGGGTATCCTCGTCGTCGACTGGGAGCGCCTCTCCGCGGGTCTGGTCAACGCGAGCAACGCCGCCACGGACGCCGCGACCGGGAGCCAGCCCCCCGGAATCGTCGTGAGCCTACTGTCGGTCGTCCCCGTCAGCGCCGGGTTCGCCGGCGGGTTCCTCGTCGGCTTCAAGAAGGGATAGCCGAGGTCGTCGTCGTTCGTTTCGCGGCCACAGCAGTCGGGAGGAGAGACGGTTCGAAGGGCCTCCCGGGGGGTTACGGGGCCGCGGTTATCGGTGTGGTGCCGCCGCCACCGTTTTCGCCGCCGTCGTCCTCGCCGTCGTCTTCACCGAAGCCGCCGTCGCCGGTCCCGCCGCTCCCCTCCGGCACGCCCTCGTCCTTGTCGCCGGAGACGAGGAACTCCAGGAGGTTCCCGGCGAAGCGTTCGTTGTCGAGGTCGTACAGCTCGGAGGACTTGAGGAAGGAGGTGTCGGCGACCAGCACCAGATTGTCGTTCTGGGCGGCGACGGGGTACCGACCCGCCTGGCGCCGTTCGAGCGTTCGCGTGCCCGAGATGGCGCGCATGCGAACCTCTGGGTCGTCGCCGGTCTGGACGACGTAGCCCGCCGAGTCGAACGTGACGTTGGAGACGCCCTCGGTCAGCGGACTCGACCCGTCGGGGCTCGCGACGATGCTCTCGTAGTTGTTGTCGTTGCCGCCGTCCTCGATGTTGTAGAGTCCCTCGGTCCCCATCCGGAGGCCGAACTCCCCGACCAGGTCCTGGGCGCCGAAGCGGACCTGCGTGACCTGTGCGCTCAGGCCGCTCCCCACCGACAGTTGGGGCGGCTCGGCGAGCACCGCGATCCGACCGCCGCCGTCGGCGTAGGCGGTCAGCCCCGCGATCTCGCCGTCGGAGAACGACGCGGTCGGCTGGAGAATCATCACGGCGTCGTACTCCCGCAGCGTCGCGTTGTAGCTGGTCTCGCCGAATCCGCCGCCGTCACCGGGCGTGTCCGGCGTGAAGTCGACCTCGTGCCCGGCCTGGGCCAGCGCTTCGACGAGCGGCGCCAGGTCCGACCGCGAGTACCGATTGCTGTGGCCGCTGTCGACGAGGATACGCTTGCTCTCGCCGGCACCGTCTATCGATATCTCGCCGTCTTCGGGCGCGCTCGTCGCGAGGACGTTCTCCGGCGCGAACTGACCGGGGGACTGTCCCTCTATCTCCTCCCCGTCGGCCGGGCCGGCAGATCCCGACCCGGCGAGCGTCCCGACGAGCGCCGTGCCCGCGAGGACGACCGCGATCACGACGACGAAGACGCCGAGCGGCTTGAGTATCTCACTCGCTTTCATTGGTCACCTCCCGGGCGTCCTCGGTGACCGGGACGCCCCAGACCGCGTGGAACTCGTAGGGCTGCTGGAACTCCGTCCCTCCGTCGTCGGAACCCTCGACGTAGACGATGTTCCCGTCCACTCTCGCGGGGTCTTCGGAGAGCACGATGGTGCCGCCGGAGGGGCTGACTGGCTGGTTGTACTCGACGTTGTACTGGTCGCCGTCGATGCCGTCTGCCCGCGCCGCGGCCTCCGCGATGGCCGAGTTGAGGTCACCCATCTCGTCGGCGAAGCCGTTCCGGAGCGCGGTCGGGCCGATGTACGCCTCACCGTGGGCGACGCCGCTGCGATTCATCGTGAGGTTGGCGCCGCGGTGTTTCACGATCGTGTCGACGAAGGCGTTGTGCAGCGTCTCCATCTGCTCGCGCAGCTGGTCTTTCTCCGTCGTGGCCTTGTCCGGGCCCGTCCGGAGGTAGGTCTTGCTCTGGGCTTCCGACCGTTCGACCGTGCTCAGCGGCGCGCTGACGATGACGCCGATGGAGCCGACGGTCGAACTCGGCTTGACGAAGATCCGGTCGGCGGGCGCGATGCCGAAGTAGCCGCCGGAGGCGGCCGTCCCCTCGACGTAGGCGACGACCGGCATCTGCGCGGCGGTCCGGTTGACCGCCAGGTAGAACTCCTCGCTCGACGCGACGGCGCCGCCGGGGCTGTCGATCCGTAACACGACCCCCTCGACGGACTCGTTGGTTCTCGCTTGCCGGAGGTCTTCCTTGATGTCGTTCACCGGACCGGCGTCTGTCCCGGCCCGCAGCGTGATGACCGACACGGTGGGGTCCCCCGAGTCGCCGGAGGAGGCCTGTGTAGCGCTCCAGACGACGGGCGCGAGTACGGTGCCAATCAGGACGGCGACGACCACGACGATCACGTACAGTACCGTGGTCGTCGCGGTCGACTCTGTTCTATCCACCATACACACCGGAGAACGGACGACCCCCTCATGAAGGTTGGTCAATCTCAAATTCCGTTTGACGGACGCGTCGGCTGTGACCGATCGACGCGGTGACGACCCCTCGGTCCCGGTCTCGACGGTAGTCGCGACCTACTGGAGTTCGCCGAGACTCGGCCGGTCCGAACGACTCCTCTCCGACCAGCCACACGACACGCTCGCGGTCGTCGGGCCCGCGACAGCGACGTCCGTAACCGCCCCGCCCGCAGTCCCACCGCCGCTCGGTCCCGTCGATGACTCCAGCGCTCGCGTCAGAAGACGTCTTCGAGGGCTTCGAGTCGCGCGATCAGGTCGTCGATGCCGTCGTTCATCCGGGCGACCCGGTCGTCGAGCCCGTCGGCCGGAATCGCCCCGTTGGGCGTCGGTTCGACCAGCTCGTCGTCCTCTAGCATCCGTAACGAGTAGCGCACTTTGTGCTCGGGCACGTCCGTCTCCTCGGCCAGCCGGACGATCCCGATCGGTCCCGACTCGATCACCGCTTCCAGAATCCGCAGGTCCCGTTCCTCCTTCTCGACCTGTTTGGTCAGTCGTTCCACCATGAAAGCCCACCGGGTCTATTCCCCCCGTCCGTAATAAATGTCGCAGGTGCCCAATCCGACGTGACGCACGCGCGGGTCACCCGGTCGGGACCGGCACCGACGGGCTCACTCGTCGCCGACCGGCGTCCGCCGGAGCTCGTCGATCTGGTCGCGCAGCCGACCGAGTTCGCTCTCTAACTCCTCCTGGCGGTCGATGAGCGCCCCCAGTTCCTCGGTGTTGACCGAGTAGTCGTGGTCCAGCGCGCTGTCGAGCGAGTCCGTCGTCGCCTGGACGAGATACGAGGCGAACTGTAGCACCTCCTCGGGCGAGCCCTGGCCATCGAACAGGTCCACCGCGCCCGATTTCGGCGTGTAGCTCACCACCGGGACCTCCGCCTCCCCGTGGTAGGTCGTCGTCGCCTCCAGTTCCGTCACCGGGTTGCGCCGCTCGCGGGTCTGCTCGGTGCGGACGACGCCGAACGGTTCGGCCAGCGCCGGGTAGGTGTCCCCGAGGTCGCGGAGCACGTCGGCGGCCTCGACGCCGAGTTGGGCCTCCACGTCGCCGTAGAACTGCTTGGATCCCGACAGCGACAGCGCGACCGCGTAGAAGACGTGCTGGTTGTTCGCCGCCAGGTCCCGGATGCGCTCGCGGACGGTCTCGTGGTCGCCCTCCAGCGTCTCCCGCTCCAGGTCGTCGAGCAACGCTCGTGTCCCCTCCTCGCGTTCGAGGAACTCCTCGACGAGGACCCGTGGCATGGCCTGACTGTCGATCTCGTCCATACCAGCCCATTCACAGCCAACCATATCGCTCTGGCGGACCCGCTCACCAGCCCTCGACGGCTCTCCGAGACGCCACGTGCAGCGCCACGAACACCGCCACCGTGAGAGTGCCGCCTGCCACCACCGCGGTGAGTGCCTCCGACGGGACCCCTCCGAATCGGCACGCGCTGTCGCGAGTCTCGTCTCGCGACGACACCACGCGAGGGATGCGGGAGTGAGTGGAACGAACGAGCGAATCGGCTGGGGAGGTTCGTGGTCGTCTGCGGTGCTGTGCGGGACGGTCGCGGTCCCTGGCGTCTCGGCGAACGGAGTGAGCCGAGGCTCGGAAGACGAACGTAGTGAGTCTTCCGGCGGACTGAACGGGCGAGACGCGCTCGCGTTCACTTCAGTCGCCCGAGCGGACCCTATCCGCGCGGGCGGTGCTGAGAGCACGGATATCCCGCTTCAGCGACCGCGAGTGCGAGGCGCGAACGAAGCGAGCGCCTCGACATGCGAACGGCGAACGAAGTGAGCCGTGAGCGAGCGCGGCGAGGGCTTTCATCGCTTGCTGTCGATTGCTGCCACTGACCAGCGAGAATAAGTATGATCGGAGGCGGGATTTGGACCGGAATCAGACGTGCTCGCTCACTCCGTTCGCTGCGCGCGACTGATAGGGTTCAAATCCCGGAGATCGCACTTCGATTTCGTGAGAGCCGCGGAGATGAAACTCCGCGCCGTTGAAATCGAAGAAGCGCCCGAGGCGGGATTTGAACCGGAATCAGACGTGCTCGCTCACTCCGTTCGCTGCGCGCGACTGATAGGGTTCAAATCCCGCGTGAGGCCGTTTCGTCGCTCACGATGGCGAGCACACGAGGTGCTCGCCGAGTTGTTCGCGACAGAAAGCGCCCGAGGCGGGATTTGAACCCGCGTCACGACCGTGACAGGGTCGTATGATGGGCCACTACACCACCCGGGCTACATCCACACCTGCGAGGGTTACACGGAAAAGGCTTTCCAGTTACGACGGCGCCATCGGCCGATCGGGCCGTCTCGACCGTGCCAATACCTCCCGTACCCCAACACCTATCAGGGACTTCCGCGTATCCCTGGGCACGAACCGAACACGTCGCGGTCTCACGGCGGCCGCTCGCGGTGCGAGTAGCCCCGCTCGGCGAACTTGGTAAGCGTTTTATAGCTCGCGGTTATAGGCGCCTGTAGTATCTCGTGACAGCAACTTCTCCCAGACAGGCCAACACATGGTAGACGTAAGCCAACACGAACTCGTTCCCGACCACACGGTCCTCGATAGCGACGACATCGAGGGCGTGCTCGAGGAGTACAACATCAAGAAAACAGACCTGCCGAAGATCAAGCGGACCGATCCCGCGATGCGCGACCTCGATGCGGACGTCGAGGCCGGCGACGTGGTTCAGGTCACGCGGGACTCGCGGACGACCGACCGGGCAGTCGTATACCGACTCGTCGTAGAATAACATGAACATTCAGGACAGACGCGAGATATCGCGTGAGTATTTCTCGAGGGAACGGCTCGCAGAACACCACTTCCGCTCGTTCAACGCGTTCCTCAACCGGGGGATGCAGGAGGTCGTCGACGAGAAGGCGACCATCGAGACGGACATCGGCGACAAGGAGGGCGAGGAGCCCGTCTACGTAGAACTCGGGGACGTTCGGGTGGTCACCCCCCGCGTTCGAGAGGCGGACGGCTCCGAAGAGCTCCTCTACCCCCAGGAGGCGCGCCTGCGCAACATCACCTACGCCGCGCCCGTCTTCATGGAGATGGCGATCATCAAGGGCGGCGAGGAAGAAGAGGAACGCGTCGTCGACCAGACCGAGACCAAGATCGGCCGCATGCCGGTCATGGTCGGCTCCGACAAGTGTAACATCGCCGGGTTCACGCGCGAGGAGCTCATCGACATCGGCGAGGACCCCGCCGACCCCGGCGGCTACTTCATCGTCAACGGCTCCGAGCGGGTGCTGATGACGAGCGAGGACCTCGCGCCGAACAAGATCCTCGCCGAGACGGACACGAAGTACGGCGACACCATCGAGGTCGCCAAGACCTTCTCCCAGCGCCGGGGCTACCGCGCGCTGGTGCTCGTCGAGCGGACCCGAGACGGGTTGCTCGAAGTCTCGTTCCCCTCGGTGTCGGGGAGCATCAACTTCGTGACACTCATCAGGGCGCTCGGGCTCGAATCCGACGAGGAGATCGTCCACCGCGTCTCCGAGGACCCGGAGATCGTGAAGTTCATGCTCGAGAACCTCGAGGCCGCCGAGGTCCAGTCGACCGAGGGCGCCATCGAGGAACTCGGCAAGCGCGTCGCCTCCGGCCAAGGCAAGAACTACCAGCTCAAGCGGGCCAACTACGTCATCGACCGCTATCTCCTCCCGCACCTCCACGAGGACGGCGTCGAGGAGGAGGACGTGCGCATCAACAAGGCGTACTACCTCTGTCGGATGGCCGAGGCGTGTTTCGAGCTCGCCCTCGACCGCCGCGAGGCCGACGACAAGGACCACTACGCCAACAAGCGCCTGAAGGTCAGCGGCGACCTCATGAAGGACCTCTTCCGGACGGCGCTGAACAAGCTCGCCCGGGACGTGAAGTACCAGCTCGAACGCGCGAACATGCGCAATCGGCAGCTCTCCGTGTCGACCGTCGTTCGCTCGGACGTGCTGACCGAACGGCTGGAGCACCCGATCGCGACGGGCAACTGGGTCGGCGGCCGCTCCGGTGTGAGCCAGCTCGTCGACCGGACGGACTACATGGGCGTTCTCTCTCACCTGCGTCGGCTGCGCTCGCCGCTCAGTCGTTCGCAGCCACACTTCGAGGCGCGGGACCTGCACGCGACCCAGTGGGGTCGCATCTGTCCCTCGGAGACGCCGGAGGGACCGAACTGCGGTCTGGTGAAGAACTTCGCACAGGCGATGGAGCTCTCCCAGAACGTCGAGGACGAACAGGGACTGAAACAGGAACTGGCGGCGATGGGCGTCTCGGGCATCCCGGGCATCGAGTCCATCGACCAGCAGCCAGCGGACGACTAACATGAGCCAGCAAACACGAGAAGCCAAAGTCTACGTCAACGGGAGCCTGGTCGGGACCCACCCCGACCCGCATCAGCTCGCAGACCAGATCCGACAGGCCCGCCGGCGCGGCGACGTGAGCGAGATGGTCAACGTCTCGGTCAAGAACCGCACGCGCGAGGTCATCGTCAACGCCGACGCCGGTCGCGCCCGGCGCCCGCTGCTCGTCATCGAGGACGGCGAGCCGATCGTCTCCGACGAGGAGGTCGAGGCCGTCAAGGACGGCGACATGGAGTTCGAGGAGCTCGTCGAACGCGGCTACATCGAGTTCATCGACGCCGAGGAGGAAGAGGACATCTACGTCGCCGTCGACGAGGAGGAACTCAACGAGGACCACACGCACCTCGAAGTCGACCCGCAGCTGATGTTCGGTATCGGCGCGGGGATGATCCCTTACCCCGAGCACAACGCCTCGCCCCGGATTACGATGGGGTCGGGGATGATCAAGCAGTCGCTGGGGCTGCCGAGCGCGAACTACCGGATCCGCCCGGACACGCGCCAGCACCTCCTGCACTACCCCCAGCTCTCGCTGGTCAAGACCCAGACGACCGAGCAGATCGGGTACGACGACCGCCCGGCCGCGCAGAACTTCGTCGTCGCGGTCATGTCCTACGAGGGGTTCAACATCGAGGACGCGCTGGTCATGAACAAGGGGTCGGTCGACCGTGGCCTCTCCCGGTCGCACTTCTTCCGAACCTACGAGGGCGAGGAACGCCGCTACCCCGGCGGTCAGGAGGACCACTTCGAGATCCCCGACGACGAGGTCCGAGGCGCTCGCGGCGAGGAAGCCTACACCCACCTCGACGAGGACGGTCTGGTCAACCCCGAGACCCACGTCGGCGAGAACGACGTGCTGCTCGGGAAGACTTCGCCGCCGCGGTTCCTCGAAGAGCCGGACGACATGGGCGGGCTCTCCCCGCAGAAACGCCGCGAGACCTCCGTGACGATGCGGTCCGGTGAATCGGGCGTCGTCGACACGGTCACCCTGATGGAGGGCGAGGACGGCTCCAAGCTCTCGAAGGTCTCCGTGCGCGACGAGCGTATCCCCGAACTCGGGGACAAGTTCGCCTCTCGGCACGGTCAGAAAGGTGTCGTCGGTCACATCGCACCTCAGGAGGACATGCCTTTCACCGAGCAGGGCGTCGTGCCGGACCTGATCATCAATCCGCACGCGCTGCCGTCGCGGATGACCGTCGGGCACATCCTCGAGATGATCGGCGGGAAGGTCGGTTCGCTGGAAGGCCGTCGTGTCGACGGCACCGCCTTCACCGGCGAGGACGAGGACGAGCTCCGCGGCTCGCTGGAAGAGCACGGGTTCATGTCCAGCGGCAAGGAGATCATGTACTCGGGCATCACGGGCGAGAAGATCGAGGCGGAGATCTTCCTCGGGACCATCTTCTATCAGAAGCTCTACCACATGGTCTCGAACAAGATCCACGCTCGCTCGCGCGGGCCGGTGCAGGTCCTGACCCGCCAGCCGACCGAGGGGCGCGCCCGCGAGGGCGGCCTGCGCGTCGGCGAGATGGAACGGGACGTGCTCATCGGCCACGGCGCAGCGATGGCACTGAAAGAACGCCTGCTCGACGAGTCCGACCGCGAGTTCATCAACGTCTGTGGCGAGTGCGGGATGACGGCGGTCGAGAACGTCGAGCAACGGCGCGTCTACTGCCCCAACTGCGACGAGGAGACCGAGATTCACGAGGTCGAGATGAGCTACGCGTTCAAGCTCCTGCTCGACGAGATGAAGGCGCTCGGCATCGCGCCGCGCATCGAACTGGAGGACGCGGTCTAAGATGTCTGCACAAGGAACACCACAGGAGATCGGTCAGATCAGCTTCGGGCTGATGGACCCCGAGGAGTACCGCGAGATGTCGGCCACGAAGGTCATCACGGCCGACACCTACGACGACGACGGCTTCCCCATCGACATGGGCCTGATGGACCCCCGCCTGGGCGTCATCGACCCCGGGCTGGAGTGCAAGACCTGCGGCAAGCACTCCGGGTCCTGTAACGGCCACTTCGGCCACATCGAGCTGGCCGCGCCGGTCATCCACGTCGGCTTCGCGAAGCTCATCCGACGCCTGCTGCGCGGGACTTGCCGCGAGTGCTCACGGCTGACGCCCGTCGACGGCCGCCGCGTCGCCGACGCCGAGCAGAAGGCCGAGGAGCGAAAACGGGAGTACCGCGAGAAGCTCGAACGCACCGCGGAACTCAACGAGGACATGTCGGACGTGCTCAAGTCGGCCATCCGCGAGTGCCGCAAGGTCGACTACTGCCCGTACTGCGGGGCAAAGCAGTTCGACATCAAACACGAGAAGCCGACCACTTACTACGAGATCATCGAGGTGCCCCACGGCGAGCTGTCCAAGCGCCTCGAACGCGCGATGGACCCGCCAGAGGGCGAGGCCGTCCGGCCCAGCGACATCGCCGAGGAACTCGACGACGGCGACTTCGAGGCCGAGCGCATCCGCGAGTTGCTCTCGGGCACGTATCGCCCGGACCGCAACGACATCGAGCGCCTGAAGAACCTCGGGCGCGCGCTCGGTCGGCTCAACGACCTCGACGAACTCGAGGAGGACGTCAGTTCCGCCGCGGAGTACCTCGTCGAGGAGGACATGGACAAGCTGATGCCCTCGGACATCCGCGACTGGTTCGAGGAGATCCCCGACGAGGACATCGAGGCCCTGGGGATCAACCCCGAGCGCTCCCGACCGGAGTGGATGATCCTGACGGTGCTGCCGGTCCCGCCGGTCACCGCTCGTCCCTCTATCACGCTGGACAACGGCCAGCGGTCGGAGGACGACCTCACTCACAAGCTGGTCGACATCATCCGCATCAACCAGCGGTTCATGGAGAACCGCGAGGCCGGTGCCCCTCAGCTGATCATCGAGGACCTCTGGGAGCTACTGCAGTACCACGTCACCACGTTCATGGACAACGAGATCTCGGGCACGCCGCCGGCGCGACACCGCTCCGGTCGGCCGCTGAAGACGCTCTCCCAGCGCCTGAAGGGCAAGGAGGGACGCTTCCGCGGGAGCCTCTCGGGGAAGCGCGTGAACTTCTCCGCGCGGACCGTCATCTCGCCGGACCCGACGCTGTCGTTGAACGAGGTCGGCGTCCCCGACCGCGTGGCGACGGAGATGACCCAGACGATGAACGTCAACGAGCGCAACCTCGAAGAGGCCCAGCGCTACGTGTCCAACGGGCCCGAGGCCCATCCGGGCGCCAACTACGTCCGCCGCCACGACGGTCGTCGCCTGAAGGTCACCGAGAAGAACTGCGAAGAGCTCGCCGAGAAGGTCGAGCCTGGCTGGGAAGTCTCCCGTCACCTCATCGACGGCGACATCGTGATCTTCAACCGCCAGCCGTCGCTGCACCGGATGTCCATCATGGCCCACGAGGTCGTGGTGATGCCGTACAAAACGTTCCGGCTGAACACGACGGTTTGCCCGCCGTACAACGCCGACTTCGACGGCGACGAGATGAACATGCACGCACTGCAGAACGAGGAGGCCCGCGCGGAGGCCCGGGTCCTCATGCGCGTGCAAGAGCAGATGCTCTCGCCGCGCTTCGGCGAGAACATCATCGGCGCCATTCAGGACCACATCACGGGCACGTACCTGCTGACCCACACGAACCCGCAGTTCAACGAGACGCAGGCGCTGGACCTGCTGCGCGCGACGCGCATCGACGAGCTGCCCGAGGCCGACGGCGTCGACGATAGCGGTGCGGAGTACTGGACGGGTCGGACGCTGTTCTCGGAGCTGCTGCCCGACGACCTGAGCGTCGAGTTCACCGCTTCGGCGGGCGACGAGGTCGTCATCGAGAACGGTCAGCACCTCTCGGGGACCATCGACGAGGACGCGGTCGGCGGCTTCGGCGGCGAGGTCGTCGACACCATCGCCAAGGAGTACTCGAAGACCCGCGCGCGCATCTTCGTCAACGAGGTGTCGACGCTGGCGATGCGGTCGATCATGCACTTTGGCTTCTCCATCAGTATCGACGACGAGTCGATCCCGGCCGAAGCCGAGGGGCAGATCGACGAGGCCATCGACGACGCCTACAGCCGCGTCCAGAAGCTCATCGAGACCTACGAGGCGGGCGAGCTGGAGTCGCTGCCCGGTCGGTCCGTCGACGAGACGCTGGAGATGAAGATCATGTCGACGCTCTCGAAGGCCCGCGACACCGCGGGGGACATCGCCGAGGATCACTTCGGCGACGCGAACCCGGCGGTCGTCATGGCCGACTCGGGGGCGCGTGGGTCGATGCTGAACCTCACGCAGATGGCCGGCTGTGTCGGCCAGCAGGCAGTTCGCGGCGAGCGGATCAACCGCGGCTACGAGGACCGAACGCTGTCCCACTACAAGCCAAACGACCTCTCCGCCGAGGCCCACGGCTTCGTGGAGCACTCCTACCGCAGCGGGCTCGAACCGCGGGAGTTCTTCTTCCACGCGATGGGCGGCCGTGAGGGGCTGGTCGACACGGCGGTCCGGACGTCCAAGTCCGGCTACCTCCAGCGCCGGCTCATCAACGCGCTCTCGGAACTCGAAACCCAGTACGACGGGACGGTCCGGGACACCAGCGACACCATCGTCCAGTTCGAGTTCGGCGAGGACGGCACCTCGCCGGTCGAGGTCTCCTCGAACGAGGAGGGGCCGGCCGTCGACGTGGACGACATCGTCGACCGCGTGGTCGACGCGGAGTTCGACTCCGAGGCGGACAAGGCGAAGTTCATCGAGCGCGAGCCGGAGCCGACGAACATCTCCGAGCACGCCGACGACTGGTGGATGGAAGCGGCCGGAGGTGACTGACCATGGAGATCACCGAGGACGTGCGGGCCCTGGTCGAGGACACCGAGCTGCCGCGCCGACTGAAAGACGACGTCTACGAGCGGCTCGAATCCCGCGGTGACCTGACGCTCGAACAGGTCGACGACATCGCGAAGGCGGTCGAGAGCAAGTACGTCGACACGCGCGTCGACCCGCTCGACCCCGTCGGGACTGTCAGCGCCCAGTCCATCGGGGAACCGGGGACGCAGATGTCCGTGCCGTACGACGAACGAGTCGTCGTCCGGCGCAGCGGCGAGACCGACGTGACGGAGATCGGGTCGCTCGTCGACGGCCTCGCGGCAGTCCGTGAGACGACAGACGTGGAGGGCCACGAGGTCATCTCGGCACCCGAGGGCATGGAAGTGCTCTCGCTCCGCGCCGACGAACGCGTCGAATGGAAGCCGCTGGAGCAGGTGAGCCGCCACGACGCACCAGACGAACTGCTTCGGTTCGACCTGGAATCCGGTCGCGACATCCGGGCGACGAAGTCCCACTCGTTCGTGACCCGGCGGGACAACGAAGTCGTCCCCGTCGCGGGCGACGAACTCGAAGCGGGCGATTGGCTGCCGGTCGTCCGCTCGTACGACGGCGACGGACCGGACACCGTCGATCTTCGCGAACACCTCCCTGGGGACGAGTACTGGTACACGTCGACGCTGACCGACGGCGGAGCGGTCGCCGAGCAACCCGGAGGATCCGACCAGATCCGCAACAAGCGCGCCGCGCTCGAAGACGGGGAGCTGGACGAGAACGCGGTCTACCCCGTTCAGGGAACGACCGGTCTGCCGGAGCGGTTCCCGCTCGACCGGGAGACCGGCTTCTTCGTCGGTGCCTTCCTCGCGGAGGGGAACGGTACCGACTACTACGTCTCCGTGTCGAACGTCGACGAGACGTTCCAGGAGCGTGTCCGGTCGTTCGCCGACCGGTTCGACCTCTCGACCAACGAGTACGACAACGAGAGCGGGTTCGCTGACGGCCACGATATCCGCGTCAACGGCAAGGTTCTCGCTGACTTCCTGCACGCGGCTTGCTACGACAACGGCGAGAAGACCGTTCCCGACTTCGCGTTCGGGGCGCCGCGCTCGTTCGTCCGAGGACTGCTCTCGGGGTACTTCAGCGGCGACGGAAACGTCTCCGAGAACGCCGTCCGAGCGAGTTCGACCTCGCGGCACCTGACCGAAGGCGTCGCACTCCTGCTCGGTCGGTTCGACGTGTACGCGACCTTCGGCGAGCAGGACGAGTCGACGACGCTTCGGATCCCGACCAAGTACGTACCTGCGTTCGCGGAGCGGGTCGAAATGGTCGGCGAGCGCGGCGACGAACTCGACGCGGTCGCAGAGACGGTCGACACCGACGGTCCGGACGCGACGGATCAGATCCCCAATTTCGGCGATTCGCTCGTCGAGGCCGCTTCGGACGCCGGTATCCCGTCGCGACAGGTCAACAGCGCCCACCAGCGCCAGCGTATCGGGCGCAACCGCCTCTCGAAGCTCGTGGCCGAGATGGACGCGGAACTCGACGACGAGTCGGGCGACCTGGCCGCGCTCGAACGCGCGGTCGACGGCGACGTGGTCTGGGAACGGATCGAGTCAATCGAGACCGTCGAACCGGACCACGAGTACGTCTACGACTTCTCGGTGTCGGGGCTGGAGACGTTCACGACCGCACAGGGCGTCGTGACCCACAACACGATGAACACCTTCCACTACGCGGGGGTCGCGGAGATCGACGTGACCCAGGGGCTGCCCCGGCTCATCGAGCTGGTGGACGCCCGGAAGGAGCCCGACACTCCGATGATGACGATCCATCTGGAGGACGAGTACGCCGAGCAGCGCGAACGCGCGCACGAGGTCGTCTGGGGGATCGAGTCGACGAAGATCCTCCAGCTGGGGGACGTGTCGACGAACGTCGCCGACATGCTCGTCCAGGTCGACCTCAACGAGGACACCCTCGAGGAGCGGTGGCCGACCGCCGACAACCTCGAATCGGTCGTCACCGACATCGCCTCGACCATCGAGTCGAAGCTGGGCGTCGAGGTGCAGACGCCGGCGCCGACGGTGGTCCAGTTCGGTCCGGACGAGCCCAGCTACCGCGACCTGCTGCAGCTGGTCGAGGAGCTGCGCGACATCGTCTTCAAGGGGATCGAAGAGGTCTCCCGGGTCGTCATCCGGAAAGAGGAGACCGACGAGGGCGAGGAGTTCGTCCTCTACACCGAGGGGTCGGCCCTGGGCGACGTGCTCGGGCTCGACGGGGTGGACGCCTCGCGGACGACGTGTAACAATATCCACGAGATCCACCGCCAGCTCGGTATCGAGGCCGCCCGGGAAGCGATCATCAACGAGACGATGAACACGCTCGAAGAGCAGGGGCTCGACGACGTGAACATCCGTCACCTGATGCTCGTCGCCGACATCATGACCAACCGCGGGAGCATCGAGTCGATCGGTCGCCACGGCATCTCGGGCAACAAGGAGTCCGTCCTGGCGCGTGCGGCGTTCGAGGTGACGGTCAACCACCTGCTCGACGCCGCCATCCACGGCGAGGTCGACGACCTCAACGGCGTGACCGAGAACGTCATCGTCGGCAAGCCGATCAAGCTGGGCACCGGCGACGTTGACCTCCGGATGGCGCCGGGCCGGGGCGACGGCGCCGAAGAGGCAGACTGACGGTGCGATACGCATGACCGTCACTCTCTCGGACGAGGCGATGCGGCTGATCACGCTGTTCGAGGACGAGACCGGTGCGACGGCCCGGGACTGCGTCGTCGACGAGGAGTACGACCGGCTGGTCTTCCTCGTCGCCGCCGGCGAGATGGGCGAGGCCATCGGCCCGGGCGGCCAGCACGTCCAGTCGCTCGAAGGGCAGCTCGACCGGGAGATCAAGCTCGTCGAGGACGCGCCGACGGCGGAGGACTTCGTCGCCAGCGCCCTGTCGCCAGCGGCGGTGTACAACGTCACCATCAGCGAGAACGACTCCACCGTCGCCTACGCCGAGGTGGCCGACGAGGACCGCGGCGCCGCTATCGGCAAAGGCGGCCGCAACATCGACGCCGCCCGTGAACTCGCCGCCCGCCACTTCGACGTCGACGAGATCGAACTGACGTAGGGCGGTCGGACCAGACTTCGACTTCTCGTTTCGGACTTTCGGCTGGCGATCTCCGACTTATCTGGCTCGCGTTTCGACGACAGGACGTCACCCGTTTCGGACGGCGCCGTCCGTCCGGACGGTAGCCGGTTGCCGGCTCCCGGCAGTCGTCTCGCTGTCTGTGGCGTTGCCGATCCGGAGCGTCCAGACAGCGAAGTATTCGAGTCGCCCGTCGGTTCGGAACTCCCGGTCACCGAGCTGGTCGCCGATGACGCGGCGCTGAGAGCGGTTCGTCCGCCACCGCGAGATCAGCAGCCAGACCTGGTCGCCCCGTGCGTGCCGTTCCGCGACGACGTCCCCGATGGTGTCGAGCTCACTCGTCTGGACGGCGGTAGCCGACTCCTCGCCGGCGACGTGGACGGCGGGGTAGAACCGCTCGGGCACGTTCCCGCCGACGACGACGATGTGCGGGTCGTCGCCGTGTCGCTCGACGCCCTCGACCGCGTCCTCCCACTGGGGGTTCTGTGGCGAGCCCTGGAGCGCGACGACGGAGCCGGCCATCGCCAGCAGGAGCAGCCCCGCGACGGCGAAACGGCCGACGCCGAGGTTCGTCCAGCGGAGTTCGGCGATCCCGCGGGCGACGAGGAGGAACAGTCCGATCGACGCCGCGGCGGTGTACTTCGCCCGGTAGATCGGTTCGACCGTCAGCGAGACGGCGAACGGGACCACGACCGGGACGACGAGGACGACCAGCAGGAACGTCGTCCGCCGCGACGGGAGCAGTCGGTCGAGTCGTCCGGTCGGGAACTCGTCGGGGTCGGTATCGCTGACCAGTGCCCAGCCGGCGAGCGCGAGCGAGGCGGCGATGAACCCTATCGCCCACGAGTCCCACAGCCAGCCGTACTCGAAGTAGCGGGCGACGGTGTCGACGAGCAGCCCCGGCTCGGGAACGGGGATCCAGGTGGGCGAGGCGGTGTCGAACGGCGGATAGCCCAGCAGCCGCATCCCGAGCACGGCCAGAAACGGGCCGAGCAGCAGCGCCGTCACGGCCTGGGTCCCGACCCAGTTCCGGAGGAGTTCGACCGCCTGCGACCGCTCGACTCGGAGGGCGTGTATCGCCAGATAGCAGTTCTGGGCGAGAACCAGGAACAGGCCGAAGACGTGCGTGTAGCCGAGCAACACCGTCGTCGCGACGTAGCCGGCGGCGGTTCGTCGCGAGCGGTCGCCGTCGAACACGAGGCGGACGTACCAGTACAGCGAGGCGACCGCCAGCGCGGTGTACAGCGAGTACATCCGCGTGTCCTGGGAGAAGTAGAGGTGCATTCCCGACAGCGCGAGCATCGCCGCCGCGACGGTCGCGGTCTCGCGGTCGTAGAGGCGCCGTCCGAGCGCGAACAGCAACCCGACGGCCGCGACGCCGAAGACGACCGACAGCGCTCGGGTCGCGACCGTGCTCGCGCCGAAGACCGCGGTCCACCCGCGAAGCAGCAGGTAGTACAGCGGCGGATGCGGGTCCTCGAGGGGCAGTTCCGTCAGTATCGCCAGCGTCGAGCGCTCGGTCGCGTACGTGATCGAGTACACTTCGTCCATCCAGAGGCTCTCGGCCGTCAGCGCGCGGAGACGGACCACCAGCGCGACCACGAGGACCACACCCAGCAGCGCGGCCGACTCCAGGTCGTCCACTCGCTCCGTCACGCCGTCGGGGAGTGTCGACGCCACCGTATCTGTCACACTCATGTCACCGCCATACTATCGGGCGGTAATAAATTATGGTGGAAGAACCAGTCGTAGAACGGTCACGATTGGGGCGCCGTGGGTCGCCGGTGAGGTCCGCTACTCACCGATCCGTCGCAGTCGCGGCTGCACGTCGGTCTCTATCGCGTCGACCACGTCGGCGACCAGCGACGGGCGGAACGTCCAGAAGCCGCTGTAGGTGCCGGGGGCGTCCTCGCGTGCGACGAGCGCGCCGCCGCCTCGGTCGGTGTCGACGGCGACGAGCCAGTACTCACCGATCACGTCGCCGTCGTCGTCGGCGTGGACGGTCAATCCGTCGGCAGCCGGTGGCCGCCAGTCGGGCACGCCGTAGAGGTTTGCGTCGACACCCCGTTCGGCGAGCGTGAGGTACGTGTCCAGCGTGTGGCGCTTGTCACGCAACCGGGAGAGCTGTTGGAACCCGGCGTGGACAGCGCCCTCGCTGGCGGCGAGTGCCCGCTGTTCGATGTGACGGGAGACGCCGACCATCGGCGTCACCGTCTCGCCGGTGACCGTGTACACTCGGTTGTCCAGTCTGGCGAGGAACTGCCTGATACCGGTGACTTCCGTCTCTGTCAGCGGTCCCGTCTCGGGCCCCTCGTCCGACGGGTCGGTCGCGTGCGGTCCGCCATCGGCGTCGGCGGGCGGGCCGGTTCCGACGCCGGGATCGAAGAGATACGTGTGGAGGTCGGCGATGTCGACTGCACCCAGACAGCGGTCGCCGTCGGTGGCCAACAGCGCCCCGGTGGGAAGCGCCGAGTCGTCGACGTGGCTCACGTCGGAGAAGTTGAACCGATCGAAATACGCCACCACGTCGTCGAGTGGTGCGCCCTCGGTGGCGTTGACCGCGACGAGCTCGCGGCGTTCGCCGGCGAGGTCGTCGATGACCGCGTCGAGCGGGCGAGACATACCGTGCATGGAACGCCCAGCGGTATAAGACCCGGTGTGGTCCGGACTGTCGCCGGCTTCGCCGGCGACCCGAACTGATGGAACCGGTGTCGACGGGTCACGTGGGACCGTCACAGGCCACGCGCCGAAAGAGGACGCTTAAGTACCTCCGTCGGGTACCCACGGCCACTATGGCGAACGGCAAATACGCCGCCCGCAAACTGAAGAAGGACCGCCAACAGCATCGGTGGTCCGACTCCGACTACGCGCGTCGCGAGCGGGGTCTCGGACAGAAGTCCGACCCGCTCGAGGGCGCGCCGCAGGGACGTGGCATCGTCCTGGAGAAGGTCGGTATCGAAGCGAAACAGCCCAACTCCGCGATCCGCAAATGCGTGCGGGTCCAGCTCATCAAGAACGGGAAGCAGGTCACCGCGTTCTGTCCCGGTGACGGCGCCATCTCCTTTATCGACGAGCACGACGAGGTCACCATCGCCGGTATCGGCGGCGCGAAGGGCCGCGCGATGGGCGACCTCTCGGGTGTCAACTACAAGGTCGAGAAGGTCAACGGCGTCTCGATGATCGAACTCGTTCGCGGCAACGCGGAGAAACCGGTCCGATAACCATGAGTGCTGACGACGAAGCGCCCGAACCGGACGCCCCGGCCGGGACAGACGACGAGGACGCGCCCGCCAAGCTCTTCGGCGAGTGGGAGGTCACCGACATCGACTACGCCGACCCCTCGACCGAGCGGTACATCACCGTCACGCCCATCGCCCACACGATGGGTCGCCACGCCGGCAAGCAGTTCCAGAAGTCGGAGATCAGCATCGTCGAGCGGCTGATCAACCGTCTCATGCAGACCGAAGAGAACACCGGCGACAAGCAGAAGGTCATGCGCATCACGCGCGACGCCTTCGACATCGTCCACGAGCGCACCGACGAGAACCCCGTGCAGGTCCTCGTCTCCGCCGTGGAGAACAGCGCGCCCCGCGAGGAGACCGTTCGCCTGAAGTATGGTGGCATCTCCGTCCCGAAGGCCGTCGACGTCGCGCCCCAGCGCCGCGTCGACCAGGCCCTGAAGTTCATCGCCGAGGGCGTCTACAACGACTCGTTCAAGACGCCGACCGACGCCGAGGAGGCGCTGGCCAACCAGCTCGCCTCCGCCGCCAACGACGACGTCTCCGCCTACGCCGTCAACCAGAAAGAGGAGAAGGAACGCGTCGCCGCCGCCGCCCGGTAATCTCTCTCCGCTTTTCCGTCTTCGTTCGGTCGTGAGCCGTGGCTGTCCCCGGAGTCGAAGTGCGCAAGCGCTAACACGTCCCCGTTCGCACCGTCGGCCGTGGTCCCCCTCCAGTCTGGCGGCTCCGCGGAGTTGCTGACTATCTTCCTGTTCGCGACCGTCTTGTCGGTTCCCGTGGTGCTTCTCGTCGGCGTCTTCCTGAAGCGCGCCTTCCGTCGGGACCGGGAGATCGACGAACTGCAGGAGCGCGTCGAGGAGTTAGAGTCCGAGAGTGAGTGAACGGTCGTGATCGACGAGCGTTTTCGCGCGCTGGAGAAGCGACCCCACTCGACAGCAGGCGATGAAAGCCCTCGACCCGCTCGCTAGGAGCCGCAGTGACCGCACTCGACCGCGGGCGATGAAAGCCCTCGACCCGCTCGCTAGGAGCCGCAGTGACCGCACTCGACCGCGGGCGATGAAAGCCCTCGACCCGCTCGCTAGGAGCCGCAGTGACCGCACTCGACCGCGGGCGATGAAAGCCCTCGACCCGCTCGCTAGGAGCCGCAGTGACCGCACTCGACAGCAGGCGATGAAAGCCCTCGACCCGCTCGCGGTCGCTGAGCGACATATCCGCGCTCTCCACACAGCCCGCGCGGATAGGGGTCGCTCAGACGACTACACTGGACGCGAGCGCGTCTCGCCCTTTCAGTCCACCAGGAACCGCACCGCACCCGCCCCGCGACAGCACCCGCCCCGCACAGCACGGCAGATGGCCTCGAACCTCCCCAGCCTCTTGCGCTTCTCGGCCTGCGGCCTGCGATGCTCATCCCTCGCACGGCTACGTCGCGCGGCTCTCACGAGAGTTCGAGCACGCGCGACAGCGCGCGCCACCGCAGTCGGTTCTCTCTCGGTTTCCGTTCAGATCCCCATCTCGTTGCGGAGGAACAGACCGGTGGATTTCAGATAGGAGGGACGGCTGATCCGGTCGCGTTCGTCGTCGGTGAGTTCGAAGTCGAAGATCTCGATGTTCTGGGCGAGATGGTCGCGAGAGGTGGTCTTGGGGATGGTGGCGACGTTCTCGAAGCCGGTGACCCAGCGGAGCGCGACCTGAACCGGGGTCTTGTCGTAGCGCTCGCCGATCTCGGCGAGGACGGGGTCGTCGAGGAGGCCGCCGTGGGCGAGCGGGCTGTAGGCGGTCAACATGGTATCGACCTTCTGGCAGTACTCCCGCAGCGCCCCGTGGGTGTAGAAGGGGTGAAAGCGCACTTGGTCGGCGAGGATGGGGATGGTCGATTTCTCGCGGGCGCGGCGGAGTCGCCAGCGGCGGAAGTTGCTGACGCCGGCGTGGCTGATCAGGCCGTCGTCGCGCAACTCCGCCATGCCGCGGGCGGTGTCGCGGAAGGAGACCAGGGGATTGGGCCAGTGGAGCAGGAGCAGATCGACGTAGCCGACGCCGAGGCGGTCGAAGCTCTCCTCGGTACTCTCGACGACGTCGTCGCGGCGGGCGTTGCCCGGCGTGACCTTGGTGGTGATCCACACGTCGTCGCGGTCCACGTCGGAGTCGGCGAGGGCGCGGCCGACCTCCTGTTCGTTCTCGTAGAGCTGGGCGGTGTCGATGTGGCGGTAGCCGAGTTCGAGGGCGGCCGAGACCGTCTCGTAGCACTCCTCGCCGGTGAGCTGCCACGTCCCGAGGCCGACGGCGGGGATATCGGCACCCTGGACGGTGACGTGTTCCATGAGCCGACTGCGAACTGCCGGGAGGTAAATCCCCGGTTGGCGGCGGACGCGACCGGCGGCGGACGCGACCGGCGGCGGACGCGACCGGTACCGACCGTCCGACCTCGTCTACCAGTGGCTATTTACCGGTTGACGGTGCAGGGAGGAGCATGGCAGAGGAGTACGAATCGGTCGAGCTGGTGGGTGACGAGACGGTGCGGAACCTGGCGGGGGCGGCGGTGTTGGCGGCGCTGACGGCGGCGCTCGCGCAGCTATCTATCCCGATCCCCAGCGTCGGGGTGCCGTTCTCGCTGCAGCCGTTCGGTCCCTTCTTCGCTGGCCTGCTGCTCGGGCCGCTGTGGGGCGGGTTCGCGATGGCGCTGTACCTCGCCGCTGGGACGGCCGGAGCGCCGGTGTTCTCCAACGGCGCGGCGGGGATCGGCCACTTCGCGGGGCGGACCGGCGGCTTCCTCGTCGGGTTCGCGCTGTCGGCGGTCGTCGTGGGCGCGGTCGCCCATCGCGGGACCGAGGCGCGGCCGCTGTCGGAACTATCGACGGCGGTGGAACTGCTGGCGGTGTTCGCCGGCCTGGCCGTCGTCTACGCCGTCGGCGTGCCGTGGATGGCCGAGGTACTGGGAATCTCCGTCGGCGCGGCGGCCGGGATCATGGCACCGTTCGCCGTGCCGGACGTGGTGAAAGTGTTCGTCACGGTCGCCGTCGTCGAGGGCGGCGCCGTCGCGCTCCGGGAATGATCGAGACCGACGGACTCGTCCACCGCTACGACGAGACCGCGGCCGTCGACGACGTCTCGCTCACGATCGACGACGGCGAGGCCGTCGCGGTCGTCGGCGCCAACGGCAGCGGCAAGACGACGCTCGTTCGCCACTTCGACGCGCTGCTGGAGCCCGACGAGGGGAGCGTCCGCGTGGACGGTCGGGACGTGACCGAGGAGCCGGTGTACGCTCGGACGCGCGTGGGGATGGTGTTCCAGAACCCCCGCGACCAGTTCGTCGCTGGCACGGTCGGCGCCGACGTGGCGTTCGGCCCGGAGAACCTCGGGCTCGATCGGACCGAGATCGACCGGCGGGTCGACGAGGCGCTGGCGGCGGTCGAGATGGCCGGCCGCGGCGACGAGCGGATCGACCGCCTCTCCGGCGGCGAACAGGCGAGGGTCGCCGTCGCGGGCGCGCTGGCGATGGAGCCCGACCACCTCGTGCTGGACGAGCCGCTGGTCGGCCTCGACCGTTCGACCTGCGAGTCGGTGCTCGAACACCTGCGGTCGCTGAGCGCCTCGGGGACCGGACTCGTCGTCGTCACCCACGACCTTCGCGACGTGGTCGATCTGGTCGACCGCGTCGTCGGGATGGGCGACGGCCGCGTGGTGCTGGACGCCGAGACCGAGCGGGCGCTGGATCGACTGGACGAAGCGGGCGTTCGCGACCCGCGATGCTGACGTACGAGCCGGGCGACTCGCTCGCCCACGGGCTCGACCCGCGGGCGAAACTCGCCGTCCAGTTCGGCCTCGCGGTCGCGGTGGTCGCCTACCCGACCGCCCGCGGGTTCGCCGTCGGTGGGGCGGTTGCTCTGGCCGCGCTGGCCGCGGGTCGGCTCTCGCCACTGCGGGTGGTTCGCGCCTACTGGGCGGTCTTCCTGTTCCTCGCGGTCGGGCCGCTGGTCGGCGGCGTGGCGCTGGGCGACCCGTGGTTCCGGGTCGGGCCGGCGGTCGAGTCGTTGCGGTCGGTAGCACGGGTCGTCCCGGTCGTCTTCGTCGGTGCGGTCTACGTGCGGACGACGCCCGTCCGCGAGACGCGGGCGGCGATCCAGCGGCTCGTTCCGGGGAGAGTCGGTCGGCTGTTCGGCGTCGGCGTCGGGCTCGTGTTCCGGCTGTTCCCGGTCGTGCTGGCTGACCTGCGAGCGACCCGGCGGGCGGTCCACGCCAGGGCGGGACGACGCCGGCCGCTCCGGGACCGTGTCCGGCGCATCCTCACGCGTGGCCTCCAGCGGTCGTTCCTGCGGGCCGACCGACTGACGCTGGCGCTGCGGGCGCGGTGTTTCGCCTGGAATCCCACTCTACCGAGCCTGGCCTTCCGACGGCGGGACTATCCGGTGGCCGCGCTGGGTGCGGCGCTGGCGGCTTCGCCGTTGCTCGCACTGCTCCCCTGACGGTCGTCGGTCACGCCGTCGATTCGAGCACTGAGACTATCGCGCAGTTGCCGAAGCCGCCGACGTTGCAGGCGACGGCGGTGTCGGCGTCGACCTGGCGCTCGCCCGCCCTGTCGGTCAGTTGCTCGAAACACTCGACGACTTGCGCGATGCCCGATGCGGCTATCGGGTGGCCTTTCGACTTGAGGCCGCCGGAGGTGTTGACCGGCAGCCGACCGTCCCGGGCGGTCTCGCCCCCTTCGGCCAGCCGCCAGGCCGTCCCGCGGTCGGCGAATCCGAGCGCTTCGAGCTGAAGGAGTTCGAGGATCGTGAACATGTCGTGGACCTCCAGCAGGTCGACGTCGCCGGGCGCGACCCCGGCCTGCTCGAAGGCTCGCTCGCCGGCTTCTTCGACTGCGCCGAGCGTGGTCAGGTCCGGGCGCTCGTGGACGACGTGGGTGTCGGTCGCCCCCGCGACCCCGGCGAGGGTTGCGTGCGGGAGGCCGCGCTCGCGCGCCCACGACCGGGAGGTGACGAGGACGGCCGCGGCGCCGTCCGAGATGGGACAGAAGTCGTACAGCCGGAGCGGGTCGGCGACGATCGGCGAGTCCAGCACGGTCTCCACGTCGACGGCCGTCCGGAGGTGGGCCTTCGGGTTGGCCAGTCCGTGGCGGTGGTTCTTGACCGCGACGCGAGCCAGCGCCGCCCGGGGCGCGTCGAACCGATCGAGGTAGCGACGGGCGGTCATCCCGGCGAAGGCGGGGACGGTGACACCGTGGCGGTGGGCGGCGGGGTGGGTGACCGCCGAGACGCGGTCGGTGACGACTTCGGTGGGGGCGTGGGTCATCTTCTCGGCGCCGACCACGAGCGCACAGTCGTAGGCGCCCGCGCGGACGGCCCGGGCTGCGGCGTGGACACCGGCGGCGCCCGCGGCCGAGGTCTGCTCGATGCAGGTTGCGTAGGCGGGCACGAGCCCGAGGTCGCCCGCCAGTCGTCCGGCGAGCCCCTGTCCGCCGTCGTAGCTGCCGCCCGATTCGGTGACGTAACAGCCGTCGACGGCGGTGGGATCCACGCCCGCCTCTCTGAGACAGCCGGTCGCTGCCTCGACGAGCAGGCCGAACAGCCGCTCGTCGCGCTCGCCAAAGCGCGTCATCGCGGCGCCGGCGACGGCGACCTCGCGGTCGGCTGGACCGTCGCTCGCGGGTGGGGTCGCGCCGCTCATCGGGTCTCCAGAACGACGGCCCCGGTCGTCCGGCGGTCGGCGACGTAGCGGTGGGCGTCGGCCGCCGCGGCCAGCGGGAACGTCCGATCGACGTGGATCTCGACCGCGCCGGCCGCGATCCGCTCGCGTACGTCGGCCATCGCGCCGAACACGCGAGCGGGTTCGCGGTCGGCCGCCTCGCCGAGGTGGTAGCCGACGACGCTCCGGTTCTCGAACAGCAGGCGAGTCGTCGAGACGCTGGGCACCTCGCCGCTGGCGACACCGTAGGTGACGACCCGGCCGCCCGGTGCCAGCACGTTCAGGCTCGCCTCGAAGGCGCCCCCGCCGACTCCGTCGAGTACGAGATCGACGCCTGCGCCGCCGGTGTGCGCCTCGACGGCGTCGGCCAGGTCGACGTCCGCGTAGGCGATGGCGCGGTCGGCGCCGAGACTCCGTGCGAACGCCCGTTTCTCGGCCGTGCTCGCCGTCGCGAGCACCGCAGCGCCGGCGCTGTCGGCCAGCTGGACCGCGGCCGACCCGACACCACCCGCGCCCGCGAGGACGAGCACGCGGTCGTCGCCGGCGAGGCCGCCCCACTCGAGCAGCGCGTTGTGGGCCGTGAGCCACTGGATCGGGACGGCCGCGGCCTCGACCAGCGAGAGCGCGTCGGGCACACGGAAGGTCCGCCCTGGGTCGGCGGTCACGCGCTCGGCGTACCCGCCCCGACGGACGTAGGCCATCACCCGGTCCCCGACGGCGAAGTCGGCCTCCGCGTCCGCTTCGGCTACGCGGCCGGCGACCTCGATCCCGGGCGTGTAGGGCGGCTTCGGTCCGCCGGGATACGCGCCGCGACGCTTGGCGAGGTCGGCGAAGTTGACCCCGGCGGCCGCCACGTCGACGAGGAAATCGTCCGGACCGCGTTCGGGATCCGGTCGAGCGGCCGTCGAGAGCACCGACGGACCGCCAGATTCGTCAACCTGGATTGAGTTCATGGTTGACGGACTCCCGAGTCGCTGATAAAACGCCCGGAGCCAAGCGACCGAGCCGGGGTCGGTCACGCCCGGGGGTCCGGTCGCACCGTCTCGGGTCCCGGAAGATTCATTCCGGTCGGGTAATAGGAATCGGACATGCAAAGCGATCCGACGGACCGCGTCGCGGCCGCTCGGGGACGGTCGCGCCGACGGTTCCTCGCCCTGACCGCCGCCGGCGTCGCCGGCCTGGCGGGTTGTTCGACCGAGACCGCGACGCCGACCGACGGCGGCAGCGACCCGGGCGACGGGAACGACGACGGCGACGGCGGTTCGGACGGCAGCGACGGGTCGGACGGCGACACGGGGGGCGAGTCGACCGGTGACACGACCACTCCGGAGTCGGTCCTCGGCCGTCCGCTCGAGTCGTGGTCCGGCTACGACCCCGAGTGGGCGCCGCCGACGAGTTCGCCGCTCGACGCGACGCTCCGCACCGAGGTCCTCGTGGAGAACCTGGAGGTCCCGTGGGACATCGCGTTCGCCCCCGACGGGGACATGTTCGTCACCGAACGCGTCGGACGCGTGCTGCGGTTCGACGGCGAGACCGTCAGTACCGTCGCCGAGCCGACCGAGGCCATCGACGCCGGCTCGATCGAACCGGGCTCGGACGAGCGGCCCTGGTGGGTCGAGGGCGGCGAAGGCGGCACCCTCGGCGTCGCCGTCCATCCGACGTTCCCCGACCCCGCGCGCATCTACGTCTACTACACCTACACGACCACGGAGGGCGGCGAACGAACGAAATACAACAAGGTGGCCGCCTTCGACGTCGATTCGGAGACTCCGGGCGAGCCGGTCGGGACGGTCGTCGACGGCATCCCGGCGAACAGCTACCACAACGGCGGGCGGATCACCTTCGGCCCGCGCAACTACCTCTGGGTCACCTGCGGCGACGGCGGCCAGCCCGACGACGCTCAGGACCCGAGCAGCCTCGCCGGGAAGATCCTCCGGGTGACGCCCGCGGGCGATCCCGCGCCCGGGAACCCCGACCTCGGCGACGGCGCCGACCCGCGCGTGTTCACCTACGGCCACCGCAACCCCCAGGGGATCGTCTGGCTGCCCGACGGCACGCCGGTCAATTCCGAACACGGTCCCACGGGTCGCGACGAGATCAATCGCCTCGTGCCCGGCGACAACTACAGCTGGAACGAGGTGTTCGAGCCCGAGGACTACCCCGGGAGCGGTTTCCACCCGCCGCTGTTCAACACCGGCGCCACGAGCTTCGCTCCCACGGGGTCGCTGTTCTACACCGGCGATTCGGTCCCCGCACTGCGCAACCGGATGGTCACCGGCGGGCTCGTCAGCCAGCAGCTGATCATCACGACGCTCACCCCGGAGGGGAGGACGCTCCCGCCGGCCGAGAACGCCTACGCGCAGGTGACCGACGACTGGTCGGACCAGGCCTACACCGCGACGGTCCACACGACGATGAAAAACGAACTCGGGCGCGTCCGTCACGTCGAACAGTCGCCCGACGGCGACGTCTACGTCATCACCTCCAACCGCGACGGCCGCGCGAAGGGCGAGTTCCCCCGCGAGCGGGACGACGTGCTGGTGCGGCTGACGCAGGCGTAGACCGTTCGCCGGCGATCCGTTCCGTTCGCCGTCGCTTCCTTTCCCGGTCAGTCCGCCGCTCGTTCGCTGCCGGTCGCGTAGGCGCGAGTCACGTCCACCAGCGCCTTCCGGTACTCGCTGTCGTCGGGGTCGCGTACCAGATTTCGGAACCGCCGGGTGAACGCCGCCACGTCGATCTCCGGTGCGTCCTGTGCGGCCGCGTGCGCCAGGTCGTAGATCCGGTGGTCGTCGTCGACGAGATCGTGGCGTTCGACCAGTCCGAGCGCGAACGCGGCGTTGACGGCAGTGATGTCCGGGTCGGCCGCGGGAGTGAGGCGGTCCCAAGCCGGGCGATCACGGGGTCGGTCCGCGACGGCCGCCGCGAGACTGGATTCGAGGAAGGCGACCAGCTTGTCGGCCGGGGCGACCTCCAGCCACACGTCGTCGGCGTAGATGTCCTTCATGTGGTTGGCGATCTGGTAACAGTGAGTGAGCTTGCGCCGCTCGACGGAGCGACCCGCGAGCGCGAGGAAGATGACCTCCTCCATCGACTGGGTGTGAGAGGGATGGTCCCGTTCGTAGTGGTGCATGTGGGCGAACTCGTGGAGCGCGAGTTCCCGCGCCATCGCCGACGTGGCCGCCTGCCGGGAGATGACGAACAGGTGACTCTCCTCGTCGTGGCTCACGCGTGTCCGTTCGTCCGGGTCTTCGCGGATCTCGACGGTGACCGGTCGCTTCAGCGTCCGTTCGGTCTCGAACAGGTCGCGCGCCCCCAGAATCGGCCCGTCCGGGCCGGGGCCGCGCACTCGCACGTCCATACGCACGTAGGCAAGGGTTACTGGGGCATGACTCTTGCGGGCACTTCACGTGACCGCCGCCCGACTCTCCGGGGCCGGTGGCCGGGATCGGTCTAATAGGTGGAGACGAGACCGTCCACCGACCTCGTTCGTCGCTGGTCGAACGCGTCGGTTCCGGCCTCAGGTCGGATTACTCCGCGCCGTGGGCCGGAACGAAACCGCACCCGGTACAGCCGTTGTGCTTGGTCGTCTGGTAGCTCAGTTCTGTCCCACATTCGGGACATTTGTAGCGGGCTTCGCTCATCATCAGCCCGTTTCATTCGACAATGGATATATTTTACTACGACAAGCGTCGAATTATTCACGGCTGCCGACGCCATCGAGACAGCTGTCCCCGCACACGGAAACACCGCCAGACGGCTCCCTGCCGGTCACCGTCTGACGAGCCTCCGTGTTCGCGTGTCGATGACACGGTCACACGGAAACAGCACCCTTTTGACGCCCCCATTGATAGAAGGCCGTATAATGGGCCGACGTAAGAAAATCGTACAGGAATGCGAGACACTGATGGACAAGCCGGAGCAGATCCGGAATATCGCCATCGCGGCGCACGTCGACCACGGGAAGACGACGCTGACGGACAACCTGCTCGCCGGTGCGGGCATGATCTCCGACGAGACCGCGGGCGAGCAGCTCGCGATGGACACCGAGGAGGACGAGCAGGAACGCGGTATCACCATCGACGCGGCGAACGTCTCGATGACCCACGAGTACGAGGACACGAACCACCTCATCAACCTCATCGACACGCCGGGCCACGTCGACTTCGGCGGTGACGTGACCCGCGCGATGCGCGCCGTCGACGGCGCGCTCGTGGTCGTCGACGCGGTCGAGGGCGCGATGCCCCAGACCGAGACCGTCCTGCGACAGGCGCTCCGTGAGGGCGTCAAGCCGACCCTGTTCATCAACAAGGTCGACCGCCTGATCTCCGAGCTTCAGGAGGGCCCCGAGGAGATGCAAGAGCGTCTGCTCGACGTCATCCGCGACGTGAACGAGCTCATCCGCGGCATGACCGAGGAGATGGACGACATCGACGAGGACTGGACGGTCTCCGTCGAGGAGGGGACCGTCGGCTTCGGCTCGGCGCTGTACAAGTGGGGCGTCTCGATGCCCTCCATGCAGCGGACGGGCATGGACTTCGGCGAGATCATGGAGCTCGAACGCGCGGACAAGCGCCAGGAGCTCCACGACCGGACGCCGCTCTCGGACGTCGTGCTCGACATGGTCTGTGAGCACTTCCCGAACCCCATCGACGCCCAGCCCCGTCGTATCCCGCGTATCTGGCGCGGCGACGCCGAGTCCGACGTGGCCGAGACGATGCAGCTGGTCGACGAGGACGGCGAGGTCGTCCTGATGGTCACCGACATCGGGATCGACCCCCACGCCGGCGAGATCGCCGCCGGCCGCGTCTTCTCGGGTACCATCGAGAAAGGCCAGGAGCTGTACGTCTCCGGGACCGCCGGCAGGAACCGCATCCAGTCGGTCGGCATCTACATGGGCGGCGAGCGCCAGGAAGTCGACCGCGTCCCCGCCGGTAACATCGCCGCCGTCACCGGCCTGCGCGACGCAATCGCAGGTTCGACCGTCTCGTCCATCGAGATGACGCCCTTCGAGTCCATCGAACACATCTCGGAGCCGGTCATCACGAAGTCCGTCGAGGCACAGAACATGGACGACCTGCCGAAGCTGATCGAGACGCTCCAGCAGGTCGCCAAGGAGGACCCGACCATCCAGATCGAGATCAACGAGGACACCGGCGAACACCTCATCTCCGGCCAGGGTGAGCTCCACCTCGAAGTCATCGGTCAGCGTATCGAGCGCAACCAGGGCATCCCGATCAACACCGGCGAACCGATCGTCGTCTTCCGTGAAGCGCCCCAGGGCGACTCGCGCGAGGTCGAGGGCATCTCCCCGAACCGCCACAACCGCTTCTACATCACCGTGACGCCGCTCGGCGAGGACATCGTCGAGGCCATCCAGCACGGCGAGGCCTCCATGGACATGCCCGAGCTGGAACGCCGCGAGGCGCTCCAGGAGGCCGGCATGGACAAGGACACCTCCCAGAACGTCGAGCACATCCACAACACCAACGTCATCATCGACGACACGAAGGGGATTCAGCACCTCAACGAGACGATGGAGCTGGTCCTCGAAGGGATGGAAGAGGCGCTCAACGACGGGCCGCTGGCCGCCGAGCCGGTCCAGGGCTCGCTCATCCGCCTCCACGACGCGCGCCTCCACGAGGACGCCATCCACCGCGGCCCGGCCCAGGTCATCCCGGCGACCCGCCAGGCCATCCACAACGCCCTCATCGACGCCGAAGTCCGCCTGCTGGAGCCGATCCAGGAGGTCCGCATCGACGTGCCCAACGACCACATGGGTGCCGCCTCCGGCGAGATCCAGGGTCGTCGTGGCCGCGTCGACGACATGTATCAGGAAGGCGATCTGATGGTCGTCGAGGGCGTCGCGCCCGTCGACGAGATGATCGGCTTCTCCAGCGACATCCGCAGCGCCACGGAAGGTCGCGCCTCTTGGAACACCGAGAACGCCGGCTTCCAGGTCATGGCCGACAACCTCCAGCGCGAGACCATCATGGAGATCCGCGAGCGCAAGGGCATGAAGCAGGAGCTCCACGAAGCGATCACCTACTTCTAAATCATCTAGTTTCTATCTTTTTGCCGTCCGAGTTTCCTCGCGAGCCGGAGGCTCGCTGCGGGGACAGCGTGGCGGCGCCGCCGCCACGTCATTCGGTCGCGGGCGTGCCCGCGACCCGCCGAACGGCAAAAACATGGGTGAAAAAGCCGGAATCCCGTTTCACTCGATTCCGGTGAACCGCGCTCGCTCCGCTCGCGCGGACGTTGCCTTCGTCTCCTCGCCGGCTCGGCGGCTCTCGGCAGGAACACTCCGCCGTCGTCGACCTACTCGTCTCTCTCGCGGGCCTTCGAGGCCGCGGTGTTGACCGCGTCTTTCACCTGGCTCTCGTCGACCCTGTCGGTGCGCTCGCTGACCTCCTTCGCCACTCTGTCGTCGTGTTTCTCGGCCAGACCGAGGAGCTTCTTGAGTTTCGAGAGCGTCCCCATGTCCTCGGATCGCGGCTCGCGACGAAAGAGAATTGCGTCGGCGTCCGCGAGCGGTCCCGGTTCACTCGACCAGGTCGCGATAGATCGCGCGGTAGTCGTCGCTCCCGTCGACGCGCTCGTCGTAGCGCACGACGCCGTCGGCGAGGACGGTCAGCCGGTCAAGCGAGGGACCGAAGGCGTCGAGGTGGTGGGTCGAGACCACCACGGTTCGGTCACCCTCGCAGTAGTCGGCGACGAACCCCACGACGCGTTCGCGGGCGGCGTCGTCGAGTTCGTCCAGCGGTTCGTCGAGCAGGACGAATCCAGGTCGGCGGACGAACGCCAGCGCCACGTCGAGCAGGCGCTGGTAGCCGCCCGAGAGGTCCGCGGCGACGCGTGAGCGGACCTCGTCCAGTTCGAGGCCCGACCGGACCTCGGCGAGCCAATCGTCGTCGGTGTCACCCATCGCGGCGAAGACGTGCAGGTTCTCGTCGACGGTCAGGTCGGGGTAGACGCTCGGCGTCTGGAAGCCACAACCGATCCGACCGTCCGGACGAGTGATCGTCCCCGCCGTCGGCCGGTCGAGACCGAGCACGAGTGCGAGTAGTGTCGACTTTCCGGAACCGTTGGGGCCGACCAGCGCGTGCAGGTCGCCCGAGTCGATCCGCAGGTCGACGCCCGCGAGCGCGGTGACGCCGTCGTAGCGCCTGACCACGCCGTCGAGTCGTATCTCGCGGTCGGGGTCTCGCGTCCCGTCTCCAGCGCGGTCCCGCTCCCCGCTCGCGGCGCGGTCAGCCATCGCGACCCCTCCGTTCGTAGGCGACGACGCTCGCCGCGAGCCAACAACCCGCCGCGACGGCGACGCCGCCGAGCAGGAGCAGTCGGTCGGCGAACAGGGCGACCGAGAGGTCCTTCAGCGCGACCGCACGGACGACGACCGTCGCGTGGTACACCGGGCTCCAGCCGGCGATGGTCCGGCGGACCGCCGAGAAGAAGCCGGTCGGGTAGACGGGGTTCGAGAAGGCGACGACCCCGGCCAGAAGCGCGACGTTGACGAACCGGCCGGCGACGGAGAAGCGGGTCGCGAAGGTGACGCCGAGGCTCACCGCGACGAGCGCCGCGCCCGTCAGTCCGACGACGCCGAGCGTTGCGGGGTCGACGACCGAGACGCGATAGCCGAGCGCGACGCCGGCGAGGGTCATACTCGCGACCGCGGCGGCGCCGAGCGCGGCGAACAACGCGGCCTTCGCGGCGAGCAGCGCCCACAGCGACGACTCGACGCGCACGCGGTCGAACACCCGCCGCTCGCGGGCCAGGTGGTAGGGGACGTAGGTGAATGCGTAGATGGCGAGCAGGTAGACGAGTCCGGTCGCGAAGAGGAACTCCGGGAGGGTCCGCTGGGCGCCGACGATCTCTCGTTGGACGGTGACGGTCGAGGGAAACACGCCCGCGCGGTCGCGGAGCGTCCCCGTCACCGCCAGCGACGGGTCGACGTAGGTCACCATCCCGCCGTCGACGGCCAGCGAGAGGGTGACGTTCGCACCCGACTCGTAGAGGCCGTGACCGACGGTGACGACGCCGTACACGCGCTCGCGGTCGAGTGCGGTCCGCGCGGCCTCGGCCGAGTCGTACGCCCGCGGGTCCGAGACCGTCCGCGCGAGGCCGGCGACGGCCTGCAGTTCGTCTTCGGTCACGGCGTCGTCGGTCGGCACGACCGCGACCGGTACGTCCTGGGGAACGGTTCGGTCGAAGGAGGTCGTGGCGACGCCGAACAGCGCGGGCGCGAGCAGGAAGACGACGGCGACGGCTCGCCAGTTGCGGCGGAGCCAGAACAGTTCCTTCCGGAGGAGCGGTGCGTCCATTCGAAAACAGTGTGGCGGGGACCGCCTTACGCGATCCCTGCCGCGGCCGCACCGGTCGGGACGCCAGTCGTCGGGTTGCTCGCGCCGCCGGACAGGATCGAGCCGTACCAGCGGACGAGCATCTCCGCGGTCTCGATGTCCGTCTCCCGCGAGACGGTCACCGTCGTCCCGTCACGGGTGACGTCGGTCTCGCGGAGTTCGGTCTCCAGGGTCTCGTTCTGGATGGCGCCGGCCTGGATGGAGATGAACCCCTGGGCGAGGTCCTTGACGTCCCGGGCCGTGTCGGTCGAGTTCGTCAGGACGCGCGACTCGGTGCCCAGGGTCTCGCCGTCCTCGGTGATGTAGTAGGTCCCCGAGGTGATGTGGAGGTCGTTGTACGCCTCGGCGTACGCGGTGACGTTCAGGCCGGTCGACTGGCCCATCGTCTCGTTGATCCGCGTGACGTTGACGCTCTGGGAGCTCTGGGCGTACCTGAGATAGCCGTCACGAGTGTCGTCGAACGCGCGGCGGAGGTCGCCGTCGACCGGTTCGGCCTCGTCGGCTTCGACGTCGACGGCGTCGGCGACGGCCTGCTCGGTGCCGAAGACGTACTCGTCCTCGTCGAAGACTGCGACCCACTGGTCGGGCTCGGGCGGCCCGAAGGTCGTCACGTTGTCTTCCTCCTCCTGGGCTTCGGGCTTGTAGACGGTCACGCCGTCGACGGTCGTGTTACGGTACGTCCGGTTGGCGCTCTCGGAGACCGCGTCGACCACGTCGGACTTGTCCCAGTCGGCCTCGACGATGGCGCCCTGGTAGGGCGGCGACGTGAAGTTCGCCTGGCGCTGGCTGTAGACGATGACCTGCTCGACCGCGCGCGGGTCGAGACCGCTCCGGTTCTCGACCTCGTCGAACGCGCCCGTCAGGTTCGCCGGGACCATCTCGACCGGTGAGGTCGTCTCGAACGTCTCGTCGTCTGTCCCGTCGTCGGTCTCGTTGGCCTCGCTCGACTCCGTCTCGTCGGCCGAGTCGACCGTAGCGTTGTACCCCGTCGCGTAGAGGCGCTCGGCCGTGTCGGACTCGATGACGCTGCCGTCGAAGACGGCGACGCTGTCGACGTCGTCGGGCACCGGCTCGAGCAGGGCCGAGTCCTGCGAGCCAGTGACGCCGTCGAGGGCGCCCATCTGTGCCGCGGCGACACCGCCGACCGCGACGACCGCGACGAACGCGGCGACGACGGCCACCCTGGCCGCTGTACTACTGAGTGTGCCTGTTGGTATGGAGGGCATTCCGTTCGGTCGTACGCAAACATGTCAGTAATAAGTATCGGTCTGGGGATCGGCCGTCGCCGGGACCGAAGTCGCGGCCGAGCGGCCGGAGTCCGACGACCGGAATGGCCGGATTGATATAGCCGCCCGCTGTGAGTCTCCCCTAATGAGCGCACGCGAGCGCACCGAGGAGGTGATCGGGCGATGAGCGACTCGACCGACGAGGTACGCGCGTACACAGTTCGACTCGAACTCGTCGACGAGCCGGGCGAGCTCCTGCGGGCGCTGCACCCGATCGCCGACAACGGCGGGAACCTCCTCTCGATCTTCCACGAGCGGGGCAACCTCACGCCGCGCGGGCACATCCCCGTCGAGGTCGACCTGGAGGCCACCCCCGAGCGCTTCGAGGAGATCGTCGACGCGCTCCGCGACGCCGGTATCAACGTCATCCAGGCCGGGGCCCAACACTACAGCGAGTCGCTGACGATCGTCCTCTCGGGCCACATCGTCGACAGCGACCTCTCGAACACCCTCTCGCGCATCCGCGAGACGACCGAGGCGACGGTGACGGACCTCTCGCTGTCGGCGCCGGAGGGGACCGAGGACGTCTCGAGCGCGCGCCTGCGACTGGCCACCGAGGAGGGAAAGACCGACTCGACGCTCACCGCCGTGCGCGACATCGCCGCGGAAAAGGACCTGCGTCTGGTCGAGCCGCTCACGGTAGGTGATGGGGCGTGAGACTCGCGGTACTGGGCGCCGGCGCCGTCGGCGCTTCCGTCGCGGAGCTGGCCGCCGACTACGGCCACACCGTCACCGCGCTCGCCGACTCCTCGTCGGCCGCGGTCGACCCCGAGGGGATCGACGTGACCGCAGCCCTCGACTCGAAACGGACCGACGGCGCCGTTGGCGGCGACGATCCCGACGCCGCACTGGACGGCGCGTACGACGTCCTCGTCGAGGCGACGCCGACGACGCTCGGCGACGCCCAGCCAGGCTTCGGTCACGTCCGGACCGCGCTCGAACGCGACCGCCACGTCGTCCTCGCCAACAAGGGACCGGTCGCCGAGCGCTACGCCGAGGTGCGCGAACTGGAGGACCAGAGCGACGGGCAGGTGCTGTTTGAGGCGACAGTCGGCGGCGCGATGCCGGTCCTCTCGACGATCGCCGACTTCGACTCCGACCACATCACGGCCGCCCGCGGGGTCCTCAACGGGACGGCGAACTTCATCCTCACCCGGATGGCCGCCGAGGGGCTCGACTACGAGCACGTCCTCGCGGAGGCCCAGGACCTGGGCGTCGCCGAGGCCGACCCGGCCTTCGACGTGGAGGGAACCGACGCCGCGCTGAAGTGCGTCATCGTCGCGAACGTCCTCGCGGGCAACGGCCGCGAGTACACGCTCGACGACGCCGAGGTCCAGGGCATCGAGGACATCCCCGGGAGCGCCCTCGACCTGGCGACCGAGGACGGCCGCACCGTCCGGCTCATCGGCGAAGTCACCCCCGCCGGCGAGGTGCGCGTCGGCCCGCGCCTCGTCCCCGAAAACGGCACCCTCGCCGTGACGGGCACCGAGAACATCGTCCAGCTGGAGACCGAGCACGCCGGCCAGCTCAACATCTCCGGGCGCGGCGCGGGCGGTCCCGAAACCGCGAGTGCGGTGCTGGCCGACGTGGGTCGGCTGCCGGGGCGATAGCCGACGACTCGCCGGCTCCGTCGCAGGCTGTCAGTCGACCGAAACGCCCTATGCGGACCCGTCTGTTCTGGCGGCCATGAACTCGCGAATCCCCGAATTCTACGTGCGCGATCGCTCCGATCGCCTCGCGACCGTCGCGGACCGCTGTGGGCTCGACGACGACGCGGTCGATGCGCTCGATGCCGACGACGAGGTGGCCGAGACGGTCGACGGACTGAGCGAGAACGTCGTCGGGAGCGTCTCCTATCCGCTGAGCGTCGCGACGAACTTCGTCGTCGACGGCGAAGACGTCCTCGTTCCGATGGCCGTCGAGGAGTCGAGCGTGGTCGCCGCCGCCTCGAAGGGCGCGCTGCTGGCTCGCTCGACCGGCGGTTTCACCACGGACACCGACGGACCGTACATGATCGGGCAGGTCCAGGTCGCGAACGTGGCCGACCCCACCGCGGCGCGCCAGCGCGTCCTCGACCGCGCCGACGAGATCGCGGCCGTCGCCGACGACCAGGGCGTCCTCGTGAGCCACGGGGGCGGCTGCGAGGACGTGACCGCGCGCGTGGTCGACACGCCCGCCGGCGAGATGGTCGTCGTCCACCTGCTCGTGGACGTGTGCGACGCGATGGGGGCCAACGCGGTGAACACGATGTGCGAGGCCGTCGCGCCCGTCGTCGCGGACGCGACCGGTGGCCGCGTCTCGCTACGGGTCCTGTCGAACCTGGCCGACTGCCGGCTGGCGCGCGCGCGGTGTCGCGTCGAGCACGACGCGCTCGTCGACCGCGGAGACGGCCTCGATGGAGAGACGAGCCTCGACGGCGAGACCGTCCGGGACCGGATCGTCGAGGCGTGGGCGTTCGCCGCGGGCGACCCCTACCGGGCCGCGACCCACAACAAGGGGATCATGAACGCCGTCGACGCGCTGGCGGTCGCGACGTGCAACGACTGGCGCGCGCTCGAAGCGGGTGCGCACGCGTACGCCGCGAGAGACGGGTACGGGCCGCTCACGACCTACGAGGTCGGCGCGGACGGCGATCTGGTCTGCAGCATCGAACTCCCGGTCCAGGTCGGGACGGTCGGCGGTGCGACCGCGGTCCACCCTGCCGGCCGCGCGGCGATGGACGTGCTCGACGTCGAGGGGGCCGACGAGTTCGCGGGCGTCGTCGCGGCGCTCGGCCTTGCGGAGAACCTGGCGAGCCTGCGTGCGCTCGTCGACGAGGGTATCCAGGCCGGGCACATGAAACTTCACGCCGAGAACGTCGCCCGGCAGGCCGGCGCTCCGGCCGAACTCGTCGAGGCGGTCGCGGCGCGGATGGTCGCCGAAGAGGCAGTCCGGGAGAGTCGTGCCCGCGAACTGGTCGAAGAGCTGGGATGACCCCCGACACCAGCCGTCCCAGCTTTTCGACTGTCGGCCCGTGGTCCGTGAGACCGGTTGCCAAATCGCAAGACGGCGCGGGGATCGCGTGGAATCGCTATCGAAATGGTTTTAACACTAACCGCCAAAAGAATCCCACATAGCGCCTCTGCGCGTGAGATAATCAATGAGCGACAAACCGCACCAGAACCTGGCCATCATCGGCCACGTCGACCACGGGAAGAGCACGCTCGTCGGGCGACTGCTGTACGAGACAGGCAGCGTCCCCGAGCACGTCATCGAGCAGCACAAGGAAGAGGCCGAGGAGAAGGGCAAGGGCGGCTTCGAGTTCGCCTACGTCATGGACAACCTCGCCGAGGAGCGCGAGCGCGGTGTCACCATCGACATCGCCCACCAGGAGTTCGACACCGACGAGTACTTCTTCACCATCGTCGACTGTCCGGGCCACCGCGACTTCGTCAAGAACATGATCACGGGCGCGTCCCAGGCGGACAACGCCGTGCTCGTGGTCGCCGCGGACGACGGTGTCCAGCCCCAGACCCAGGAGCACGTCTTCCTGGCCCGCACGCTGGGCATCGGCGAGATGATCGTCGCCATCAACAAGATGGACCTCGTCGACTACGAGGAAGGTCGCTACCAGGAGGCCGTCGAGGAAGTCACCGACCTGCTCAATCAGGTCCGCTTCGACACCGAGAACGCGAAGTTCATCCCGGTCTCGGCCTTCGAGGGCGACAACATCGCCGAGGAGTCCGAGAACACTGGCTGGTACGACGGCGAGATCCTGCTCGAGGCGCTCAACGCGCTGCCCGAGCCGGAGCCGCCGACGGACGCGCCGCTGCGCCTCCCGATTCAGGACGTCTACACCATCTCCGGCATCGGTACGGTGCCGGTCGGACGCGTCGAGACGGGCATGCTCAACACGGGCGACAACGTGAGCTTCCAGCCCTCGGACGTCGGTGGCGAGGTCAAGACCATCGAGATGCACCACGAAGAGGTGCCCCAGGCCGGCCCCGGTGACAACGTCGGGTTCAACGTCCGCGGCATCGGTCAGGACGACATCCGCCGCGGTGACGTCTGCGGTCCCGCCGAGGACCCGCCGTCGGTCGCCGAGACCTTCCAGGCTCGTATCGTCGTGATGCAGCACCCGTCCGTGATCACGGCGGGGTACACCCCGGTCTTCCACGCCCACACGTCGCAGGTCGCGTGTACCATCGAGTCCATCGACCAGAAGATCGACCCCGCGACGGGCGAGGCCGAGGAGGAGAACCCGGACTTCATCCAGAACGGCGACGCCGCAGTCGTCACCATCCGTCCGCAGAAGCCGCTCAGCATCGAGTCGGCCAACGAGATCCCCGAACTGGGGAGCTTCGCCATCCGCGACATGGGTCAGACCATCGCGGCCGGGCAGGTCATGTCCGTCAACGAGCGCGACTGATCCATGCAGCAAGCACGCGTCAGGCTGGCCGGTACCAGTCCCGAAGACCTCGATTCGATCTGCGGCGAGGTCCGCGACATCGCCAACAAGACCGGCGTCGAGCTGTCGGGGCCCATCCCGCTACCGACCAAGACGCTCGAGGTTCCCACGCGCAAGTCCCCCGACGGTGAGGGGACGGCGACGTGGGAGCACTGGGAGATGCGCGTCCACAAGCGGCTCATCGACATCGACGCCGACGAACGCGCGCTGCGCCAGCTGATGCGGATCCAGGTCCCGAACGACGTCTCCATCGAGATCGTCCTCGAGGACTAGAGGGGACGGTGGCAGCGGCCACCGCCGTCGCCCGGTCGCCCGACGGCGCGACCGTGTGACCGATTGCCGAAGCCGCTCTCACGCGCAGGACTTATCCCCTCCGCGCTGCGAGCGATATACGCGGGCTCGTAGATCAGTGGCAGATCGCTTCCTTCGCAAGGAAGAGGCCCGGGGTTCAAATCCCCGCGAGTCCACTCACTTCGTTCGTTCCCTCGCGTGGTCTCACTCGCTCCGCTCGCGAGACCCCCGCGAGTCCACTACCACCGTTTTCCGGACGGCGTTTCCTCGCGAGCCTCTGGCTCGCTGGCAGTCGGTCGTACCAGAGTGTTGGCGAGAAGCGTCGGCGGCTCCCGTCAGATCCGCGCGTACTGTTACTCTCCGTAGGCGTACGCTTCGAGCGTCTCTAGGCGCACTCGCTCTAGAGCCTCCTCGGCGGTAGCTTCGAGGACGACGGGCGGGGCGGCGTCGGCGGCCTCGGCTTCGAGCCAGCGGTCGATGCAGAGACACCAGCGGTCGCCGGCTTCCAGGCCGGGGAACTCCAGTTCCGGCCGCGGGGTGATCAGGTCGTTGCCCCGGGATTTGCTGTACTGGAGGAACTCGTCGGTCATCACGGCACAGATCTCGTGGCGGCCAGCGTCGTTCGGGAAGTGCCGACAGCAGCCGTCGCGGCCGTAGCCGGTCATCGGGTCCTCGCTACACGTCGCTAGTTCGGTTCCGAGTACGTTCTGGTCCCGTGTCACACTCGTCCGTTGGCCGCCCCGCGGCTAATTCCTTCGGACCCCGACGACCGGAACTACCCCCGACACGCTCTCGATACCGACGTTCCCCCGATAGTAAGCATTCTTATATAAAGTATCGGCCCGTTCTCCGTCGGTCGTGGGCCCCAGGCGATCTACCCCATCGACCCGATTATATAAGAACGATTATACACACGGTAACGCCTTCGTACAGTCGGTTCACTGGGGACAGACAGTACGGGTCACCAGTCGGAACCCCCGATCGGTTCTACTGCAGATTCGGCCGCTATCTATCGATTTTGCGAAATTCGGAACTACTTTCACCACGGTTCACCTACGTTTAAGTAGGAATCACCGTATGACACGGAACGCACGGGAACGGACTCAGCGACGTCAGTAGCAGTGCGAATACTCAGAATTCGAACACTCGAGTGGAGCGACGAATACCCGCAAACCAAAGCGTTATTTGGGACCCAAACAAACAGAAATTCCGTCACAGATGATAGGTACGAGGCCACAGCGGACACGCTCTCGATCCGGTTTCGGTATCGGTCGTGGGAGGACTAGGACACATGAGTAGCGGCGATCTCGCGGTCGACGATATCGACCTGCCGATCAAGCGCACCGAGGGGGAGACGCTGGAGGAGCGTCTCACGGGGAACGCGTATCACAACATTCTGCCCGCGCGCTATCTGCGCAAGGACGCCGACGGCGAACTCGTCGAACAGCAGGAGGACCTGTTCGTCCGCGTCGCGCGGAACATCGCGCTCGCAGAGGCCGTCTACGAGGCCGACGAGCAGGACGTCGAGGTCACGGTCACGCCTGACCAGCTCAAGCCCGACCACCCGCGCCGCGACGAGCTCGCCGAGGAGGTCTTCGGGACGGGGACCGCGGCCGACGACGATGCCGAGACGACCCTGAACCAGCACAACGTCAACAAGTTCGCCTACGAGACGGTCGTCCCGGAACTGCCCGAGGAGGTTCGGAGCCACGTCGAGGAGACCGCCGAGGAGTTCCAGACGCTGATGGAGGATCTGTCTTTTATGCCGAACTCGCCGACGCTGATGAACGCCGGCGACGAGCTTCAGCAGCTGTCTGCCTGTTTCGTCGACTCCCCCGACGACGACATCACGAACATCCACCAGACCGCCAAGGAGGCCGCCGAAGTCTTCCAGTCCGGCGGCGGTATGGGCTACGCTTTCTGGCGCCTGCGACCGTACGGGGACGCGGTCGGCTCGACCGGCGGTATCGCCTCCGGTCCGATCACATTCATGCGCACGTTCGACCAGATGTGCGAGACCATCGCCCAGGGCGGTGCCCGCCGGGGCGCGCAGATGGGTGTCATGCGCGTCTCCCATCCGGACGTCATCCAGTTCATCCACGCCAAGAACAAGGACGTCTCGCTGGCGCACACGCTGCGCTTGAACGACCCGGACGACTTCACGCACAACTCCTTCGCCGACGCGCTGGAGGAGGCCCGAGAGCTCATCGACGACGACGGCAAGGTGCCCAAACACCTCCGCAACGCCGTCGAGGGCCATCTCTCTAACTTCAACATCTCCGTCGGGATCACCGACGACTTCATGGACGCGGTCAAGGCCGACGAGGAGTTCACCTTCACCAACCCGCGGACCGACGAACCGCACGTCGCGACCGCGGAGACGGAGGAGCTGTACGAGATGTTCGACCTCGGCGACCACGTCGAGGTCGGCGAAGTGCTCTCGGTACCCGCCCGGAAGGTCTGGGAGCGCATCGTCGACGGCGCCCACGAGAACGGCGAGCCGGGCGTCGTCTACCTCGAACGGATCAACAAGGAACACTCCTTCGACGTCGAGGAACACCCCGACCACCGCATCCTCGCGACCAACCCCTGTGTCACCGGAGAGACACTCATTAGCACGGAGAACGGCCTCGTCGAGGCCGAAGAGCTGTACGAACAGGGTGTCGCTCGAGATGTGGTCGTCGACGGTCGGCTGAGTGACGACCGCGTCAAAGAAGCCAGCAGCGTCTACAAAACCGGCGAAAAAGACGTTTTCGAGCTGACGACGGAGGAAGGATACGAGCTTCGCCTGACGGCTGATCACCGCGTGATGACCGACGACGGTTGGGTGGAAGCACGGAACCTCGACGCCGGTGATACGGTCCACATCCAGAACCGGAAAGGCCAGTTCGGGCAGCACGGCACCGGTGCCGAGGGCCGAGTGCTCGGGTGGCTCGCGGGCGACGGACACCTCAAGGACGGCGAAGGGCGTGCTGTTTTGAACTTCTACGACGACGACGCCGAAGTCTCCGAACAGTTCGCGGACGACGTGAACGAAGTCGTCAGGGAACCCCACGGGAACGCCGACTACGAGGTCGGCGTCAACGATATCGCACGCAGCGACGACTATCGCGGCACACAGGCGGTCGAACAGCGGATCCGTTCGACTCGGCTCTACGAACTCGCCGAGGAGACCGGGCTCGCCGACGAGAAACTCCAGGTACCGGACGCAGTCATGCGAGGCAGCGAGGAGATGGCTCGTGGCTTCCTTCGAGCGCTCTTTACCGCGGACGGATGCGTTCAGGGGAACGTCGAGAAGGGGATCTCGGTTCGGCTCGCAAGTGTGGACGGCGACTTCCTCCGAGAAGTCCAGCAGCTCCTCCTCAATTTCGGCATCGGAAGCAGGATCTACGAGGACCGGAAAGAGTCCGGCGTGACCGAACTGCCCGACGGTACGGGTGACACGGCGGAGTACGAGACACGGGGATTCCACGAGCTCGTCGTCTCCAGCTCCCATGCGGTCGCGTTCGAAGAGGAGATCGGCTTCCTCCTGGAACGCAAGAACGAGGAACTCGCCGACCGCCTCGACGAGTACAGTCGCGGCCCCTACAGCCCGAAGTTCGAGGCCACGGTGGAGTCCGTCGAGGCCGACGGGCACGAGGCGGTCTACGACCTGACCGAACCGGACACGCACTCGTTCGTCGCGAACGGCCTCGTGGTTCACAACTGTGGCGAGCAGCCCCTCGAAGAGTACGAGGCCTGTAACCTCGGGCACATCAACCTCTCGACGCTCGCGGCGACGGACGCGCCGGACTGGCGCGTCTGGTCGGAGGCACACGCCGACGAGTACGACTCGCTGGAGGAGGCGGTCGACGCGTTCCTCGAGGAGGCCATCGACTTCGAGGCGTTCGACCACCGCATCGAGATGGGGACCCGATTCCTCGAGAACGTGGTCACGATGTCCGACTTCCCGGTCCCGAAGATCGAGGAGACCGTCCGGGAGATGCGCAAGATCGGCCTCGGCGTCATGGGCCTGGCGCAGCTGTACATCCAGCTGGGAATGCGCTACGGCGACGACGTGTCCAACGAGGTCGCCCGCCAGCTGATGCGCCACATCAACCACGGCTCGAAGGCGGCCAGCCACGAACTCGCGACCGAGCGGGGTACCTTCGAGGAGTGGGACAACTCCAAGTACGCCGAGCCGACGGAGTACCGCGAGTGGTTCGAGAAGCAGACCGGCCTCGACGCCGACGAGTGGGCCGACGGCTTCGCACTGCGCAACCACAACACGACGACCATCGCGCCGACGGGCACGACCTCGATGGTCGGTAACACCACCGGCGGCTGCGAGCCCATCTACAACGTCGCCTACTACAAGAACGTCTCCGACGACGTGCAGGGCGACGAGATGCTCGTCGAGTTCGACGACTACTTCCTGCGCGTCCTCGAGGAGAACGACATCGACGTCGACGCCGTCAAGGAGGAGGCCCAGGCCCAGATGGCCGAAAACGAGTTCGACGGCGTGACCGGCCTCTCGACGGTCCCCGACGCGGTCGGCGAGCTGTTCGTCACTACCGGCGACCTTTCGGCCAAGCAGCACGCGGGCATCCAGGTCGCCTGCCAGGAGGGCGTCGACTCGGCCATCTCGAAGACGGTCAACGCCCCGAACGACTCCACCGTCGAGGACGCCGCGGAGGTCTTCGAGTACATCTACGACCACGGCGGCAAGGGCGTCACCTACTACCGCGACGGCACCCGAAGCAAGCAGGTGCTCACGACGCGCGCCCAGAACGCGGAGTTCGCCGACATGGACGCCGAGGAGGTCGTCGCCCAGATCGAGGAGGTCTTCGGCGGCTTCGACGCCTTCCTCGAGGAGGACGCCGTCCAGGCGTCCATCGACCAGGAAGTCTCGGGCATCCTCTCCGCGGCCGACGGCGAGCGCCCGGACTACGCACAGAAGCGCTCGCGGCCGGACGTGCTCCACGGCGTCACCCAGCGCATCGACACCGGCTACGGGAAGCTGTACGTCAACATCAACGAGGACCCCGAGGCCGAGCGCCCCTTCGAGCTGTTCGCCAACATCGGCAACTCCGGCGGGTTCACCGCTTCGTTCACCGAGGCGCTGGCCAAGACCATCTCGACGGCGCTGCGCGCGGGCGTCGACCCCCACGAGATCGCCGACGAGCTGCAGGGTATCCGGTCGCCGAAGGTCGCCTGGGACAAGGGCGAGCAGATCCAGTCCATCCCGGACGCCATCGGCACGGCCCTGCGTCGCTACCTCGACGACGAGATCGACAAGGGTTACCCCCAGCAGGCGACGCTGGAGGAGACCGCCGAAGAGGAACGGGAAGGTAGCAATCCGAACCAAGACGTCGGGACCGCCGAACCGGAGACGGACGGTGGGGCCTCCGTGTCGATGGGCGCCGCGCCCGGCAGTGACGCGGGCGAGCCCGGTCCCGAGGCGGGACAGGCCGCCGAGGGCGACCAGCAGGAACTGATCGACGCCGGCGAGAGTCCGGAGTGTCCGGAGTGCTCGTCGCTGTCGCTGTACTACTCCGAAGGCTGCAAGACCTGCGAGTCCTGCGGCTGGTCGGAGTGCTGAGGTAGATGGACGAGGCCTCCGCGTCACCGCTGTCGCGGGGGCTCGACTGGCTCCGGAGCGTGCCGGCAACGCTCTTTCTCTGCGGTCTCTTCGTTCTCGTGTTCGCCGCGGAGTGGTACGTCTGGGACCGCCTGGGCTACCGGACGTTCGTCGCGCTGTTCATCGCGACCACCGAACCATCTCCGGGCTGGCTGCTCGCGCCGCTCGCGCACCTGCCGACCGATCCCCGCCACCTCGTCTCCAGCGTCGTGCAACTGTTGCTGTTCGGCGGCGTGGTCGAGCGTCGGCTGGGTCGACGGCAGTTTCTCGCGCTCGCGGCGGTGTCCGGGCTGGCGACGACCGGCGCGCAAGTGGCCTGGTACGTGTCGCTCGGTGTCTCGGGTCGGGTCGCGGGGACGCTCGGCGCCAGCGGGGTCGTCCTCGCGATGACGGCGCTGGTCGTCGTCGACAGCGTCCGGTACCGACTCGCGACCGGCGGCTGGCACGGCGAGGTGACCTGGCTGTGGGTCTTCTTCGGGAGCGTGATCGCCGGACAGGCGGTCTTCGGCCTCCTGGCGCTCGCGGCCGGGACCGCGGAGGTCGGCGTCGTCGGCCACGTGGCGGGCGTGGCGATCGGGCTCGGCGTCGGACTCGTCCGACCGACCGGCGCGGTACTGTTCTCGGCCGACGCGCGGTACCGGTCGTAGGCGCTCCGAACGCGCCGAGCCGGTCCGAGCTTCCGGGAGGCGTGGACTTTTGCCTCGTCGCTCTGAGGCGTGGGTATGACCTACGACATCGCGTTCGTCGGGACCGGGCCGGAGCCGGACAACCCGGTGTGGGGCGAGAGCGCGGCGATGGCCTACCGCCACGCCGAGGGGTATCGCGACCGCGACGACTGCCGGATCGTCGCCGCCGCCGACATCGTCCGCGAGAACGTCGCCGCCTTCGCCGACGAGTTCGACATCGGCGAGGACGGGATCTTCGAGGAGTACGAAGCGATGCTCGAATCGGCCACGCCCGACATCGTCTCGGTCTCGACACCCGTCCCGACCCACGCCGAGATCGTCCTCGACTGCATCGAAAGCGGCGTCCCCGAGGCGGTCCACTGTGAGAAGCCGATGGCGACGATGTGGGGCGACGCGCGCCTGCTGGCTCAGGAGGCGAGTCGTCGTGACGTGCAACTCACCTTCAACCACCAGCGCCGCTTCTCGCCGGTGTGGCGTGAACCCAAGCGCGCGCTCGACGAGGGTGCTATCGGCGACCTCCGGCGAGTCGAGGTCGGGACGAGCACGCTGCTGGACAACGGCACCCACCACATCGACCTGGCGCACATGTACGCCGGCGAAGCACCGGTCGAGTGGGTCATCGGCCAGGTCGACTACCGCGAGGAGTACGTCAAGTACGGTGCCCACAACGAGAACCAGGGGCTGGTCCAGTGGGCCTACGAGAGCGGCGTCCAGGGCATCGCGACGACGGGCTTCGGCGAGGACGGCGTCGGGGTCCACCACCGCCTGCGCGGCACCGACGGCGTCATCGAGGTGACGCCCTGGAGCGAGGCACAGGCGCGGGTCCGCCGGGACGGCGAGGGGTGGGAGACGCTGGTCTCGGGTGTCGAGGACGCGGCGGCGGTCTCGCCGGCCATCGACCACGTCGTCGAGTGCCTGCGCGACGGCGTCGAACCGGAGTTTTCCGCCCGACGAGCGCTATCGGTGACCGAAGTGATCTTCGGGGCCTGGGAGTCCTCGCGACGGCGCGGCCGGGTGGATCTGCCGCTCCGGGTCGAGGACAACCCACTCGAAGCGATGGTCGACTCGGGCGAACTGTCGCCCGAACCCGCCGGCGAGGACTGACCGCGGGCCCGGGGCGTCGGCGACGGCTGACCCCGACGACCAGTCGTCGTCGAACCGTCGGCCGAGATCGACCGTCGAGCGGGACTCGTCGGTCGGATCCGTGTCGGATGCCCGGAAGCTTATGGTCACGGGCCGGCCTGTATCCGGTATGCTCAGCGCAGTGGCACTCCAGTTGGACGTTCTCACGCAACCCGTCGGGATCCTCGGCGTCCTCATCCTGCTCGCGGCGATCATCCTGATCGGGCGGTTCCTGCTGTCGATGGCCTGGCGCCTGGTGATCATCGGCATCATCGTCGTCGGGACGCTGTACATCCTCAGTATCCTCGGCTTCTCCGTCCTGTAGCTGCGCTCGCTCGAACCGGACGAGGCCGGGTCTCGTCCGTGGATTTTTGCCCGCTCGCTCCAAGCTCCGGTCGTGACGCAGTCGTCCGTCCCCGACGGCCGCGAGCAGGAGCGGCTGTTCGTCCGCCGCCGCGAGCGACGGCTGACCCGAACCCACGCCGCGCTGTGGGTCGTGATCCTCGCGACCACGACGGCCGATATCGTCTTGACGATGGTCGGACTGGCCGGCGGTCTGCCGGAGGGTAACCCCGTCGTCCGAACGATGGTCGCGTCGTTCGGTCCTGCGGGACTCTGGGCGGTGAAGTTCGCCGCGATGTGCTGGCTCGTCGCCGGGTGGTCGCTGCTCTCTGACCGCAACGCCTCGGTCTTCCTCGGACTGTTCGCTACCGTCACGTCGCTGGTCGTGGTGAACAACGCGGTCGCCGTCCTCGCTGCGTGAGCGACGGGTCCTGAGTGTCTGGGTGCGCGCCAGCGCCGACCCGCGCGTCAGACCGGTTAGACGCCGTCGAGGAAGTTAGCGATTACGTCGTGTCCGACCGCGGTCAGCACCGACTCGGGGTGGAACTGGACGGCCTCGATAGGGTGTTCGCGGTGGCGAACTCCCATCACCAGGTCGACGGTGTCGCCGTCGCCGGTCTCGGCCTCGGTGGTCGCGGTCACCTCGAAGCAGTCGGGGACCTCGGTGGCGACCAGCGAGTGGTAGCGGCCGCCGCGGATCCCCTGGTCGAGGTCGGCGAAGACGCCCTCGCCGTCGTGGCTGATGGGGAACGCCTTGCCGTGGATCGGTTCGGGCGCGCGACCGACCGTCCCGCCGTAGGCGTAGACCGCGGCTTCGAGCCCGAGACAGACGCCCAGCGTCGGCACGTCCGGGCTGATCTCGGTCAGCACGTCGTTCGTGACCCCGATGTCGCGCTCGTTCTCCGGGTGGCCGGGCCCGGGGCTGATCACGATGGCGTCGGGGTCGGCCGCGCGCACGTCGTCCAGCGAAGCGGTGTTGCGGACGACTTCGGTGTCGGCGTGCTCGCTGACGTACTCGACGAGGTTGTAGGTGAACGAATCGAAGTTGTCGACGAACAGCACCCGCCGCTTGTCGGCCCGTTCGCGCTGTCCGGCGCTCATCGGGACACCTCCTCGGGCTCGACGGCTTCTCCGTCGGTGCTACCCGTCGGCTCGGCCTCCGAGTCCTCGATGGCCTCTAGCGCGTCGAGGACGCCCCGCATCTTCTGCTCGGTCTCCTCGTACTCGCTGGCCGGGTCGCTGTCGGCGACGATGCCGGCGCCGGCCTGGACGGTGACCCGGTCGGCGCTGTCGGCCGCACTCTCGGGAACGTCGACGCCGTAGGGGCTGTCCAGATCCTCGACGGTCGCGGTTCGGATCACGATGGCCAACTCGGCGTCGCCGGTCCAGGTGAAGTAGCCGACGCCGCCGCCGTAGGGGCCTCTGGGGGTGCGTTCCAGCTCGTCGATGATCTCCATCGCGCGGATCTTCGGCGCGCCCGAGAGCGTCCCGGCGGGGAAGGAAGCGCGGGCCGCGTCGAAGGCGTCGGCGTCGTCGGCCAGGGTGCCCGTCACCGTCGACTCGATGTGCTGGACGTGGCTGTACTTGAGGACGCTCATGAACTCCTCGACTCGCACCGAACCGGGGTCGGCGACGCGGCGCACGTCGTTGCGGGCGAGGTCGACGAGCATCGTGTGTTCGGCTCGTTCTTTCCCGTCGGCGAGCATCTCGCCCGCGAGCCGTCGGTCCTCGACGGGGCTGGTCCCCCGGGAACAGGTGCCGGCGATGGGATTCGAGAGGACGCGGTCGCCCCGTACCGCGACGAGCGTCTCCGGGCTGGCGCCCACGATAGAGAGCCCGTCGTAGTCGAGGACGTACATGTACGGCGAGGGGTTGACCGACCGTAGCGACTCGTACAGCCCCAGCGGGTCCACGTCGCCGTACAGCTCCCGCGTTCGGGAGATGACGCCCTGGTAGATGTCCCCTGCCAGGACGTGTTCTTTCGCCTCTTCGACGGCCTCCTCGTACTCGTCTTGGGGGCCCGCGGTCTCGCTCTCGCGGACGAACCCGCCCGTCTCCAGGTCGGCGGCGCCCGCCAGCAGGTCGGCGACCCGCTCGACGTCTCGCTCCAGTTCCTCGTAGCGGGCCGCGGCGTCGTCGCCGGGTTCGAGCAGCGGCGTGCAGACGAGCGAGACGGTGTCCTCGACCTCGTCGAAGACGAGCGTGGCCGTGGTGAGGACGAACTGGGCGTCGGGGTACCGGGAGTCGGGATGCTCCAGGCCGACCTCGTCGAGCCAGCAGTCGTAGACGGCGTCGTAGCCGAGGAAGCCGACGAGGCCGCCCTCGAAGTGCTCCCGGTCCATGTCGGGGAACCCCCGGCGTTCGACGTCGGGCATCGCGCCGCGGACGCTGTCGAGGGTGTCACCGCCGTCGGCGTCGAAGAAGGTGTCGTAGCGGTCGTCGAACGTCTCGACGGTCGCCCCGTCGGCGTCGACGGTGACGACGCCCTTCGGGTCGTAGCCGACGAAGGAGTAGCGGGCGTGGCGATCCTCGGTCGTCGGCGCGAACGCGCCGTCGGGGTCGCTGGAGGCGACCTTCTCGGCGCTCTCTAGCAGGAAGGTGTAGTCGGCGCCCTCGATGTCGGTCGTCCGACCGGACAGCGCGGCGTAGGCGTCCAGCGGCCCCAGGTCGGTGTCCAGTTCGGCCGCGGCGCGGACGACGACGGGCTCGTCGGCGTCGGCCAGCTCCACGAATTCGTCCTTCGTCGGTTCGAGATCGAGACCGGTGGCGGGGTCGGGAGCGGAGTCGCTCACGCGACCACCTCCCTCCGGGTCGCCGCGGCGACGAACGAGCGGACCGTCTCCGAGTCCTTCTCGCCGCCGACGCGTTCCCCATCCTCGACGCGCTCGACGCCGGTCGCCACGTCGACGCCGAACGGCCGAACGGTCTCGACCGCCGCGGCGACGTTGTCCGGGGTGAGTCCACCGGCCAGGATCACGGGCACGTCGAGATCCGCGACGACCTCGCGGGTGCGCTCCCAGTCGTGGGTCTGACCGGTACCGCCGCCGCCGTCGGCGTCGACCGAGTCGACCAGCAGGGCGTCGGCGGGCCCGGCGTACGCGCGCAGGTCGTCGGCGTCGGCGTCGACGGCGACGACGAGGTCCCCGTGCAGCCGGCGGCCGAGCGCGCCCAGCTCGCCCGGCGAGAGGCCACCGTGAACCTGGACTGCGTCGGGCTCGGCGGCCGTCGCGAGGTCGACCGCTTGCTCTACGGTGTCGGGCATCGTCACGAGCACGCCGGTCACGAGCGGCGGGACCCCTGCCAGGAGGTCCCCGGCGGTACCGGCGTCGACTTCGCGGGGCGTGTCGACGGGCACGCCGCTGATGACACCGACGGCGTCGGCACCCGCGGCGACGACGGCCTCGCGGTCCGCCTCGCGAGTGACGCCACAGACCTTGACGCGAGTCGCCGACCGCCTCGTGTCGGGTCCGGTCGCGTCGCTCATCGGCCCCCGTCGGCGGCGACGCGCGTGCTGACTTCCCGCAGGTCGTCCAGTTTCGCCGCGGCGTCGCCGGAATCGATACCGTCGGCGGCCGCCTCGACGCCCGCTTCGAGCGAGTCTGCCATGCCGGCGACGTAGACGGCCGCACCGGCGTTCGCGAGGATGATGTCGCGTTTGGCGCCGCGCACGTCGCCCTCGACGATCCCCAGCAGGTCCTCGGCGTTCTCGGCGGGCGTGCCGCCGGCGACGGCGTCGATGTCGTGGGTCGCCAGCCCGATCTCCTCGGGCGTGATCGTGTACTCGGTGACTGCACCGCCCTCGACCTCGGCGACGGCGGTCTCGTCGTGGACCGTGATCTCGTCCATGCCCGACCCGTGGACGATAAGGGCGTGGTCGACGGGCATCTCGGCGACAGCGCGACCGATCAGACCGACGAGATCGGAGTCGTAGACGCCCATGACCTGGGCGTCGGCGCCGGCGGGATTCGTGAGCGGGCCGAGCACGTTGAAGATGGTCCGCATGCCCACCTCGCGGCGCGGACCGATGACGGCCTTCATCGCCGGGTGGAACGCGGGGGCGTGCATGTAGCCGATGCCGGCTTCCTCGATGGTCGCCTCGACGGCCTCGGGCGCGGTGTCCATGTCGAGGCCGACCTCCTCCAGCACGTCCGAGCTCCCCGACGACGAGGAGACGGAGTAGTTGCCGTGCTTGGCGATCGGGACGCCGGCGCCCGCGGCGACGATGGCGCTCGTCGTCGAGACGTTGATCGTGTCGTAGTCGTCGCCCCCCGTACCGCAGGTGTCGACCAACGGTGCCCGGTCGGGGTCGATGGTTCGGGCGGCCTCGCGCATCCCCTGGGCGAAGCCGGCGATCTCCGCCTCGGTCTCGCCCTTCGCGCGCAGCCCCGCCAGCAGCGCTCCGATCTGTGCCTCTGTCGCGCCCTCGAAGACGGCCGTCGCCGCCTCTCGGGCCTCCGCGAGCGTCAGGTCTTCCCCGTCCGTGACGGATTCGATGTATCCTTCCATGTGTGTCACCGATGGACTGTTTCGTTCTACGATGTACGAATCCGTACATCAACTTAAGCATGTCGGGTGGCGGCGGGACGACCGGTCGACGGGTCGTCCCGCGCGCGACCTCGTTCTCAAATATTGTATCGCGGGAGAAGGGACTATATGAGTGTTCGATATACCGTAGGGATATGCGACCGACCCTCAAGCGACGGATCGGGTTCACGCTGGGCGGACAGTTCGCCCACGCGTGCTATCAGGTGGTGGTTCTCCTGGCCGTGCCGGGCCTGTGGCCGGTGCTCGGCGGACTGGGATTTCTCGCGGCGGCAGCGGGACTCGTGTACGCCTATCGCGACATCGGTGAGACGCTCGACGACCGGGTGGGCGAACGCCAGGAGCTGCGGACCGCGCTGGCGGAGACCGAACGCGAGCGTGACGACCTCCGTTCGCGGTTGGACGACGCGAGATCCGACCTCGCGGACCTTCGGGCCGGACCGGACTCCCGGTCCGCCGCGCCGGTCGTGGCGGCGCCGGACGGTGGCGTCCAGGCCGCCGACGACGCCGCACTCGCCGACTACGAGGGCAGCGTCCGGACCGTCGGGACGGCGCTGGACGCCTTCGGTGACGGCGACCTGACTCAGCGCCTCGACGCCGACGACGACTCGGAGGCGCTCGCGGAACTCGCGGCGGAGTTCAACGAGATGGCCGGGGCCTTCGAGCAGACCTTCGACGCCGCTGCCGGCTTCAGCGACGAGGTCGTCGGCTCCTCCGAGCAGGTGACCACGGCGACCCAGGCGGTGACCGACTCCAGCGAGACGGTCGCCCAGCGCGTCCAGGAGATCGCCGACGTGTTCTACGAGCAACACCAGCAGATCAGCGGGATCTCCGACGAGATGTCCGACATGTCCGCGACCATCGAGGAGATCGCCGCCTCCTCCGACGAGGTCAAGGAGATGGCCGACCAGACCGAGCGATCGACGGTCGAAGGGATCGAGGCCGGTCGCTCGGCGCGGGACACTATGGACGAGGCGCAAGACCAGATCGAGGACGTGGTCGAGACGGTCACCGAACTCGACGAGCGGATGAACGAGGTGGGCCAGATCGTCGACCTCATCGACGACATCGCCGAGCAGACCAATATCCTCGCGCTGAACGCCTCGATCGAAGCGGCCCACGCCTCGGCGGGGGCGAACAACAACGGCTTCGGCGTCGTCGCCGACGAGGTCAAGAGCCTCGCCGAGGAGACCAAGGAAGCCACCAACGAGATCGAGGGCCTCATCGGGGAGATTCAGGACCAGACCGACGAGACCGTCGACGAGATCACCGACATGCAGTCGACCATCGACGAGGGCAAGAGCACGGTCGGCGAGGGGCTGGACGCCCTCGAATCGATCCTCGAACACGTCCAGCAGACCGCTTCGGGCGTCACCGAGATATCCAACGCCACCGACGACCAGGCCGCCTCTTCGGAGGAGGTCGCCGCCATCGCCGACGAGGCCGCCGAGACCAGCAAAGAGAACGTCGAGGAGGCCGAACAGGTCGCCGCCATCGCCGAGGAACAGAACCTCGCGCTCTCGGAGATGTACGTCAACGCCAAGATGCTCACGATGCGCGCCGAGCAGCTCTCGGCGCTGTTCGAGCGCTACGAGACCGAGTAGAGGCGATCTCCCCGATCGACCAGGGTCGGTCTCGGTCGCCGCCGTCGCACGGCTTTTCGCCGCAGTCGCGCGCGATCGCTCCGGTCGCGACGCCTTTAACTCCCACTGTCGAGCAGTACCGACCATGTCCCACACCGACGCGGTCCGCGAGCGACTCGACGCCTATCTCGCCGACGAAGACCTGGCAGCGGTCTGGTTCGCCCGTCCGCCCTCGTTCGCGTGGCTGACCGGCGGCAACAACGTCGTCGACCGCGCCGCGGACGTGGGGGTCGCCGCCGCCGGCTACGACGGCGACGGCCTCACCGTCGTCACCGACAACATCGAAGCCGAGCGGCTCGTCGACGAGGAGCTTCCCGAAGACGCGACCGTCGAGACCGTCCAGTGGTACGAGGCGGGTCTCGCCGACGCCGTCGAACGGTACAGCCCGACGCCGGCGGCCGCCGACTTCGACGTGGCCGGGTTCGAGGCCGTCGACCCGACGGATCTGCGCCAGCCGCTGACCGACGCCGATATCGAGCGGTTCCGGTCGCTCGGTGCGGACACCGCCGAGGTCGTCGAGCGCGTCGTCCGGGAGGCCAGCGCCGACGACGAGGAGCGCGCGGTCGGCGGCCGCCTGCGCGACCGGCTGTTCGCCCGCGGTATCGACTCCCCGGTCGTCCTCGTCGGGAGCGGCGAGCGAACCCGGAAGTACCGCCACTACACGACCCGCGACGCCGAACTCGGCGACTACGCGCTCGTTTCGGTCACGGCCGTCCGCGACGGGCTCCACGCGAGCATCACCCGCTCGATCGCCTTCGACGCGCCCGAGTGGCTCGACGAGCGCACCGAGGCCGCTATGCGCGTCGAAGCGAGCGCGCTCGCCGCCACCCAGCGAGTCGGTCGCGAGGACGGTACCGCGGGCGAGATGTTCGACGGCATCGCCGAGGCCTACGCCGAGGTCGGCTACGAGGGCGAGTGGCGCAACCACCACCAGGGCGGCGCCGCCGCCTACGCCGGCCGCGAGTGGTTCGGGACGCCCGACTCCGAGGCTTCGGTCCACCTCCCGATGACCTACGCCTACAACCCGACGGTCCAGGGCGCCAAAAGCGAGGACACCCACCTCGTCACCGACGAGGGGATCGAACTGCTGACCGCCACTGGCGACTGGCCGACCGAGACTGTCGAACCCGTCGGCGACGGCCCCGAGATGGAACGCCACGCGGTCCTCCACCGCTGAACGCCGCGCGAGTTCTCACCACCGACGGTCGCCCAACGGCGCGGTTTCGAGCCGCCACGCACCGCTCGCGAGCGTCGCCAACGGCCAAAACGAGGCGCGTCCCGATCAGTCGTCGTCGGCGACCGCAGCGGCCGCAGCCGGCCCCTCGGCCGTCACGCGATACGCGTCCTTTCGCACGATCTCCGTCCGGTGACAGCGAGCGCAGACGTACTCTGTCAGCTTCGTCGTCTCGTCGTTGTGGCTCATGCGCTCGCCGCAGTTCGGGCACTCGGGCATTATATTCCTAATATGGTGGGGCACACTATAAATAGTTACGTTCCCGCGGCTCGACGGCGATCGTGGTAGCTTTCGGGCGGAATCGCCCCTAGACGGGCAGAAAACGCGGTCTTCAGTGTGATCCGCTGGGGATCGGCGTCTGGTCGTCGGTCGTGTCGAGCCGACGCAGCCGGTCCGCGACGGCGTCGCGGTGTGCGGTCAGCGCGTCGAGGGCGTCGGGGACCAGCTCTCGGGCCGGCGCGACGGTTTCGCCGAGGGCGTCGTAGGCGTCGCGGTAACAGGACTCCGCCCGCGCTGTCCGGCCCTCCTCGCGGTGATCGTCGCCCGTGCGGACGCGCCAGGTGGCGTATCGGCGGCGCGTCTCGACGAGGTCCCGCGCGACCGCGTCGACCGCGTCGCGGATCGCCGCCCGATCCCCCTCGAACCGGCGGGTCGACCGACCCCAGTCGAGTTCGAGGGCGGTCCGGTAGCGGTCCAGCGCGAAGTCGAGGCGGTCGCCCCGCTCGCGGAGGTCGTCGGTCTCCCGGGCCCGCTCGCGGGCCTCTTCGGCCGAGTCCACCGGCGCCCGTTCGAGCGCCGCGACGTTGCGTTCCACTCTATCGAGTTTCCTCCGGAGTCGCTCGGCGACCCCCCCGTCGGTCGACCCGCTCACGGAGACCGTCGTCAGTGCTTCCTCGTAGTCGTCGTGTGCTCGCCCGTAGGCGTCGTGGGCGTTCGCGTACTCGCCCTCGCGCCACCGCGTTTCGGCGCGGTCGATCGCGCGGGCCGCTCGCCCCTCCAGCACGGAGCGCTGCACTTCGTCGATCCGTGCTTCCGCGCGTTCGATCCGCTCGGTCGCTACGGAGACCCCGCCGGCGCAGAGTTCACGCTCGCTCCGGCGCGCGGCGTCGGTCTCGGCCATGGCGTCCCGCACGGCCGACAGCGCGTCGTCGTACCACCGCGCCCGGGTCAGCCGATGGGCCTCCGCGATAGCGGCCCGCGCGTCGTCAAGCCGCTCCTCGATCGCGATCCACGACAGCGACGCCGCGTCGAGGTACTCGACCATCGGTTCCAGTCCCGACCGGCTCGGGAAGTACCACTCCACGTCCGCCGCCGTCGTGACGACGAACTCGCCGGCGAGGAGGCCGTCGCTGTGCTCGACGACCTCCACGTCCGCCAGCGACACGTCGACCGCCCGGTCACCGTCGTCGGTAGCACCGACGACGAAGCGCAGCCGCGCGTCCGTCGCCAGCGCGAACGCCCGGTACCCCTCGCCCGGCGCGATCCGCTCGGTCTCGTCGACGCCGACCTCGCTGCGGAGAACCCCCTTCTTCCCGTTCGATCGCACCATCACGGGCCGTTCCCCCTCGTCCAGGTACGACGCTAACGGCGCCTCGCGCAGGTAGCCGTCCGACAGGATCCCCCCTCGCCCCGTCCCCCCGAGGGTCGCCTCGTCGACGCCCTCGATGTTATCTTCACTGATAATTGGGGCCATAGTATCGGATACAGACCGGGAGCTAATGAGTGGCTAGGTTCGGTCGTTGATAGGTCAGCGGATACGTGTCGGGCCGTCGCCACTCGGTCACTCGTCCGACCCGGCCACCGCGGGGGTAGTCGGCCGAACGACCGGGAGTCCGGCTGTCGGCAGACGCGCGTCTGACTGAGTTTTACGTGTGATCTTTCGAAAGAGAGCCGTGGATGGCACGATTCACGATACGGTTGCCCGCGGAGCTCGCGGGCGACGGAACGGGTACGGGCGAGCGGACGGCCGCGGACGACGGGACGGGCGCGGACGGCGCGACCCACTGCGACCGGCGGACGGGCGAGGGCGAGCTCGACGCGGCGACCCGCGGGTTCGTCTCCTGGGTCGAATGCTGGGCCGGCGCGTAGGCCCGCCGCTTCCGCATACGGATTACTGCAAGCGAGTACCGGGTCGAGCGCACGCCGTCGTGCGGTCGATCCCGGACTGTCTCGTAGTAATCCGTATCAGACGTTGTCGACGAGTCGCCCGGCGATGCGCTGGGCGCCCAGCGAGGGCGAGATGTCCGGGTGGTCGGCGGCGACGGCCTCGACCTCGCGGTCGAGCTCCTCGCCGACCCGCTTCTCGAACTCCTCGACGATGCCGGGGATGCAAGCCATGCCGCCGGTCAGGACGATGCGGTTGTCCAGCGCCAGCTGGTAGACCTTCATGTAGTCGTTGGCCAGTTCCGGCAGGAAGGTGTTACAGAACTCCTCGACGGCGTCGTCGAGGTACTCGTTGCAGGCGTCCATGACCGACCGCTCGATGGTGAACTCGTGAGAGCCGCCGCCGGGCTGCTGGATGATGTCGGTGAAGGGCTCGAACTCCTCGAAGTCGGCGTGTTCCTCCTTGTACTCCCGGGCGGTCTGGGTGTCGATGTTGACCCGGCCCTGGGTCTCTTCCTCGACGTAGTTGGCGATCGTCCGGTCGACCTCGTTGCCGGTGACGGCGCCGGTCGTGAACGGCGCCAGTTGCTCGCCGCGGCGATAGCCGGAGGCTTCGAGGTTCGTCGACCCCATGTTGACGGCGACGAAGATCTCCTCGATCGCTTCGAGGTCGTCGCCGCGAGCGGGGATCGCGCCACACAGCGACTCGGGGTAACTTTCGACCAGAGCCGAGCCGATCGAGGAGTCCTCGATCACGCCTTCGAGATTCGCCAGGCCCTCGGGGTTGTCGATGGTCGGGATGGCGTAGACGACGCCGGAGTTTTCGGGCACGCCGTTGGCGTCGATGACCTCCTCGAAGAAGGTCTTCGTCAGTTCCGCCCGGTCCTCGTCCTCCGGCAGGCCCGACCGAAGCATGAACTGGACCTCGTCTGGGTACTCGGTGGCCGCCTCCTCGCCGTAGAGGACGCGCTCTTCGCCCGTCAGAGCGTCCTCGTACGTGGCGAGACAGGTCAACGTCCGGATCGTCTCGATCTCGCCGTCGTCGTCGGGGTAGGCGATCACCGTGCGAGTGCTGCCGAGCTTCACGCCGATGGGCACCGGCTCGTCGTCGCTCATATCCCCGGCTTTACCGTCACCCCGGATAAAGCTACCCCGTACATTATCGTTTCTGTGAACGTGGCTCCCCTCGGAAATTAGGGACGGCCGGTCCGGAAATTAGGTGCCAGGAGTCCTCGGGCCGTCTGCCCGCCGGTCGGTCCGGGCCACCGGGGCGAGGGCCGTCCGCCTACCGGCCCACTCGCTCGTGGTCGCTTCGGTAGTCTTAAGCCGAATCGTTAGTAGGATTCTAACAACAGAGTTGTCGTCATGAGCGCACACAGATCTGGAGACCGGCGGAGGCACCGCTGATGGTCGGGATGGACGACGTGGCCGACGCGGTCGTCGAACACCGACGGCTGGTTATTGTGGCCCTGCTCGTGGTGATCGGCGCGGTCGGCGCCGGTGCGGCGCAGGTCGAGGACTCGGCGTCGCTGTCGCAGTTCGAGACGAGTTCCGACGAGGCCGAGAAGCTCGAGTACGTCGACTCGAACTTCGGGTCGGGCGCGAACACGACGACCGTTCAGGTGATCGTCCGCGAGGACAACGTCCTGACCAGGGAGTCCCTGCTCGAACAGTTGCGCTTCGAGCGGGCGCTCGTGGAGGACGACTCGATAAACCGGACGCTCTCGGCGTCGCAGGCGCCCGCCGGGGTCGCCAACGTCGTCGCGACCGCTGCGATCCGGGAGGAACAGGCGGCGACCCTCACCGAGCGCGGTCGGGCGTTGCAGGCCGACCGCCAGCGGCTCAACGCGACGGGCGATCGGCTGAGCGACGCCCTGAACCGGACGCGAGGACTGCAACAGGACTACGTCGCGCTCAACCGCACCTACGAGCGCGGCGAGGTCGACGACGCGACCTACGAGCAGCGGTCGGCCGCTATCGAGCGCAACCTGACCGCCGTCCGGACCGACGCCACGGCGGGACTGTCGGCCAACCAGACCGAGACGTTCGCGAACCTGACCGCACAGGCGCGGACGCTCCAGTCACAGCTGGCCTCGCTCAACGCCTCCTACGGACAGGGGGAGATCGACGAGTCGACCTACCGTCAGCGGTCCGGCGAGATCCAGGCGCAGTTCGGCGAGGTGTACGCCGGGATCGAGGGCGTCCTCGCGCCGGACGCACGCGCGCTGGGCGAGCGAGCCACGGCGCTACAGGCCGACCGGACCGCGCTCCGAACCGCCGTCGAGAACGGCTCGACGCCGCCGCTTTCCGAGCAGATCGAGCGGATCGAGTCGATGAACGCCTCGGCGGTCGAGGCGAGCGTCGAAGGGGTGCTGAGCGAGGGCAGCGGCGCGGGTGCGTTCGCGCTGATGCCGACGAGCTACGAGCCGGGTTCGACGAGCGCCAACGCGACGATGGTCGTCGTCACGCAGACGACCGAATCGGCGGTCGCCCAGGGGTCGGCGAGCGCACGCATCCAGGACTCCCAGACGGAGATCCAGTCGATCGCCCACGACCGGCTGAGCGGCGACGCGATGGTCTTCGGCGCGGGCATCATCGCCGACGAGACCAACCGGTCGATGCAGGACAGCCTCACCGTCGTCGGGCCGTTCGCGGTCCTGTTCGTCCTCGTGGTGCTGACCATCGCCTATCGGGACCTGCTAGACATCCTGCTCGGCGTCTTCGGGTTGGCGCTCACGCTCCTCCTGACCTTCGGCTACATGGGCTGGATGGGCGTGGCGTTCAACCAGCTGTTCGTCGCCATCCCCGTCCTGCTCATCGGGCTCTCGATCGACTACGCGATACACGTGTTCATGCGCCACCGTGAGGCGCGCGAGTCGCACGGTGAGGGCGGAGACAGCGAGGGTCCCGCGGCGGTCGCCGGCTCGATGCGGACTGCGCTGGCCGGGGTCGGGACGGCGCTGGTGCTGGTGACCGCGACCACGGTCATCGGCTTCCTCTCGAACCTCACCAGCCCCGTCGGTCCGATCCGCGAGTTCGGGGTCGTCAGCGCTATCGGTATCGTCGGCGCGCTGGTCGTCTTCGGCGCGCTGATCCCGGCGATCAAGGTCGAGGCCGACGCGTTCCTCGAAAGCCGGGGCTTCGACCGCCGCAAGCGGGCGTTCGGTACCGGCGGCGGCGCGTTCGGGCGCCTGCTCGAAGTGGGCGCGACCGCCGCCGACCGGGCGCCGTGGGCGGTCATCGTCCTCACGCTGCTGATCAGCGCCGGCGGGGCCTACGGCGCGACCAGCGTCGACACCTCCTTCGCGCAGACGGACTTCATCGCCGAGGAACCGCCCGACTGGATGGACAACCTGCCCGAGGAGATGCAGCCCGGCGAGTACTCGATGCGGGCGACCTTCGAGTACGTCAACGACAACTTCCTCCGGGAGGACGCCACGGCGGAGTTCCTCTTCGAGGGCGACGTGGCGACCGGGGACGCGCTCGAACGGGTGAACAGGACCGGCGAACTCGCCGCCGAGAAGGACGTGACGGTCACGCTCTCGAACGGCGAGGCGGACGTTCGGAGTCCGCTCACCGTCATGCGGTCGGTCGCGGCGACCAACGAGACGTTCAACGCGACGCTCGCAGCGAGCGACACCGACGGCGACGGCCTGCCCGACCGCGACGTGACGGGCGTCTTCGACGCGCTCTACGAGACGGCGCCCGACCAGGCCCGCCAGTATATCCAGCGCGAAGACGGCGACTACGAGGCCCTGCTGCTCACCGCGTCGCTGCGGGGCGGCGCCTCGGGGTCGGCGGTCACCACCCAGATGGACGACGTCGAGTCGGCCGTCTCCGGCGGCGACGTGACCGTCGTCGCCACGGGCCGGCCGATCGTCAACGAGATCGTCCAGTCGGACCTGCTCACCACGGTCGTCGAGAGCCTGATCATCACGCTCGTGGTCTCGTTCGTCTTCCTGATGGTGGTCTATCGGGTAGCGGAGGGGTCGGCGACGCTCGGTCTCGTCACCTTGCTTCCCGTCGTCTTCAACGTCTCGTGGATCCTCGGGACGATGTACCTGCTCGATATCCCGTTCAACGTGTTGACGGGGATGATCACGAGCCTGACCATCGGGCTCGGGGTGGCCTACAGCATCCACCTCAGCGAGCGGTTCAGCCTCGAACTGGACCGACAGGGGTCGGGCAGCGAGGCGATGCACACCGCGGTGACGGGGACCGGCGGTGCGCTGCTCGGGTCGGCGGCGACGACCGTCGGCGGCTTCGGCGTCCTCGTCTTTGCCATCCTGCCGCCGCTCCAGCAGTTCGGCTTCATCACCGGACTCACGATCGTCTACGCGTTCCTCGCGAGCGTGTTCGTCCTCCCGAGCCTGCTGGCGGTGTGGAGCCGCCACCTCGGGCCCGCCGGCGCCTTCGAGGCCGGGGACACCGACGAAGGCCCCGACGGCGACGCGTCGGCCGCCGACCCGATCCCCGGCGGCGCCAACGGCCAGTCTCCGACGGCGACGGACGGACCGACCGACACCGGCGACGGTGTCGCTGCAGGCGTCGATTCGGCCCGACCGTCGGGTGCGGCGACGACCGCCGCGACGCCGACGGCCAGCGCCCGGACCAACGGCGACGCGGTACCGTACGCCACTCGGTCCGTCGAGCCGACCCGCGTCTATCCCGGCGGGACGGCGCGCGTGACGGTCACGCTCCAGTCGGCCACGGGCCGGGTCGTCCTCCGCGAGGCGCCGTCGGTCGGGTCGGTCACGATCGATCGCGTCTCGCCCGACCCCATCGAGCGGGTCGCCGCCGACGGGCGGGTGTACGCCGTCTGGGAACTCGACGACGAGGGGAGCCAGCCCGCGGAACTCGAGTACACGCTCGCGGTTCCGGAAGGACTGGTCGACGGCGAGACCGTGGCGTTCGACGGCGAGTTGCTCCTGCCCGACCACGTCGTCCCCGTCGCCGGTCCGGACGCCGCACCGGTCACGACGGACGTGGCGGGGGCTATCCTCGCCGACGGCCCCGTCGACGCCCGCGACGTCGCGGACGCGGGCCGCCACCTCGCGGTCGGCCGGCTCTCGCCCGAGGCGTTCGAGCGCGTCACGCACGCGTGGCTCGACGAACACGCCAGCGACGGGCCGACGGACGGCTCGGCCGCGAACGGCGCGGACGCGAGCGACTCGCGGGGCGACTCCCGCGCGGACGAGCGGCGGACGGAGGGGGACGATGACTGACGACGGCGAGGCCGAGGCGGTCGAGGCCCTCCAGCGCCTCGGGCTCTCGAAGTACGAGGCGGGGGTGTTCGTCGCCCTCGAACGGCTGGGGACCGGCACCGCCCGCGACGTCGACCGGATGACCGACGTGCCCCGCTCGCAGGTGTACGGCGCCGCCGAGAACCTCGAAGAGCGCGGCCTCGTCGAGGTCCAGCAGTCGAACCCGATCCAGTACCGCGCGGTCCCGCTGGAGGAGGCCCGCGAGACGCTCGCCGAGCGCTTCGAACGCGAGCAGGACCGCGCCTTCGAGTACCTCGAACGCGCCCGGGAGGGTGCCGACCACAAAGACGAACACCAGGAGGGCGTCTGGACGGTTCACGGCCGGAACAACGTCTCCTCGCGGGTCCGTCAGATCGTCGCCGACGCCGAGGAGAGCGTCCTCTACGCCGGGGGGCCGGACCTGCTCGACGAGGAAGTCGCGGCGGCCCTGCGCGAGCGGGCCGAGTCGGTCGACGTGTGGGTCTGTAGCGCGGCCGCCGACGACCCCGCACTCACCGACGCGTTCGCCGATTCGGCGGTGGCGCTCGCGCCGTTCCCCGACGATCCGACGGACGACGCCGCCGGACGGCTGCTCGCCGTCGACGGACACACGATCCTGCTCAGCGTTCTCGGCGGCGAGGAACTGCCCGGTGTCCGCAAGGAGACCGCCATCTGGAGCTCGGACACCGGTATCGCGACGGTGCTGCTGGAGCTGTTGCGCAGTCACGTCGTCGACGACATCGACGCCGAACTGTAGCGCCGGTCACCCCCGCGACCGGCTCCGTTTCGACCCGTGCGGTTCGCTTCTCGCGACTCGTCACTGCATCCCGGTGAGTTTCGCGACGTAGACGAGGCTGAGCATGTGGTCGTCCACGTCGAGGTCGTTGCCCTCGTTCGAGCCGGTCTCGTCGATCCCGAGCAGGTAGTCGTTGAGCTGGCCGGCCACGTCCTCGGTGATCCAGTCGATCGACTCGTAGTACTGCAGGGCGTCGGCGGCGCCCTTGTACCCGGCGTGCATCAGCAGGAACTCCAGCCACTCGAAGACGACGAACTCCGCGGCGTAGGTGTCGGGGACGGAGCGCAGATACGGCTTCTCCAGGTCGTCGGAACCGCCGACCAGTGGCAGAAGTTCCCGGTAGAGCCCCGCACGGAACGAGTCACCGGCGGACATGCTCGCCTCGCCCACGTCGTCGAGGGGGCCCCACTCCGCCTCGCTCGGGTCGTCCGGCCGCGGGTCCTCGGACCGGCCGTCGCTCGACCGCGGGTCGTCGAGGTCGTCGCGTTTGCGCGCCATCTCGCGCAACTCGTTCAGGTCGTAGTCCCGGGGGTTGATCGTCATAGATACCGTGTTATTCCGCCCCGTCGTGATAAATCTTGCACACGGTCAGACGCCCGTCTGACGGCGTCTCGGTGAGGTTCCGGTCGCTCACACGCCGTCACGGGCGGTCGAACCGCGAACCGTCGTCGGTCGCCGACCCGCGTACGGTCGGCTCCCGTCCGCCGATTTCAACGTTTGATAGCCCGGCGCGTACCTTTTTGAGGTGGTAGCGTCGACTCGGGAACAACGTGGCGAGACGTACCGGACCGGCGCGCATCTGCGTGACCAACGCGAAGGGCGGGACCGGCAAGACGACGGTCGCGATCAACGTCGCGGGGGCGCTCTCCGAGCGCGGTCGCGACGTGCTGTTCGTCGACCTGGACCCGCAGGGTAACGCGACCGAGGGCCTGGGGCTGCTCGAGGAGTACGACGCGGCACCGCCGACGCTGTTCGACGTGCTGACCGACGGCGACCAGCGCGACCGGATGGCCGACCTGGTGATCGAGCACCCCGAGATGGACGTGGTCCCGAGCAACATCGACATGCTCCAGGCCGAGCGCGAGCTGACCATCGCCGATCTCGTGGCCCGCGCGACCGAGGGCGAGGTCGACGTCGATCCCGCGGCGCTGTCGGCGCTGGCGGTCAACGTCGCCCCCGACACCGTCGCCGGTGGGCACGCCCTGGACACGCTCGACGACGCGCTCGGGGCCGTCGAAGACGACTACGACTACGTCGTCGTCGACTCCCCGCCGTTCTACGGCAAGCTCACCGACACCGGCATCTACGCGACCCGGAACATCCTCGTCCCGGCGCTGACCGAGGCGACCTCCGAACGGGCCATCGAGCTACTCATCGACCAGATGAGCGCGCTGGAGGCCCAGACGGGAATCACCGTCGAGACGCTCGGTGTCGTGGCGAACCGCGTCGAGACCACCGGCGAGGACGAGACGATGCTGGAGTGGTTCGAGGCGGTGTTCGCCGACGACCCGGTCTGGGAGGTCCGCAAGCGAGTGGCGCTCCAGCGAGCGTTCTCGGCTGGACAGTCCATCTTCGCCTACGACCCGTCGGTCGACATGGCCGACGTGTTCCTCTCGATCGCGGCGGATCTCGACCGGCAGTTCGACTACGCGGAGGTACCAGCATGACAGACGACGAACGCATGGACCGGGCGCGGCGCATCCGCGAGATGCGCGAGGGATCCCGGCCGGACGACGAGGTACAGGACGACGACCGGGTCGACGCGGACGACGACTCCCCCGATTCGGTCGATGAGCCGACCGTCGACGAGTCTGCCGGCTCGGTCGAGACGACGGAGACGGCCGGGACGGACGACGACGGCGGCCCCGCAGCCGACGACGGATCCGCCGAAGCCGTGGCGGCGGGCGACTCGGACGACCAGTCCGCCGAGCCGACCGAGACGGCCGAGAGCGTCGACGACGCCGTCTCCGAGGCGGCAGCGGAGGCAGTGGCGGACCTGGACGTCGACGAGGACGCGGTCGGCGGTGGCGGTGGTGCCGACACCGACGACGGCGACGGCACTATCCACATCCCCGGTGCCGACGTGGGGGACGTGGACGTCGACGTCGAAGAGATGGCTCGCCAGGCGGGACTGAGTTCCACCGAGTCGACCGCTGGCGACGGCGAACCGGCGGACGGCGCCGGGAGTTCCGAGATGGGTATCGGTGCGGCCGGCAGGGCTGCGGAGCAGGAGACCGGCGAGGAGACTCGCGTGCTGGAGTTCACCCTCGGTGACGAGCAGTACTGCCTCGACATCGAGTACGTCGAGGAGATCGTCAAGCGCGAGACCGTCACGCGCGTGCCGAACACGCCCGATTGCGTCGAGGGTGTCGTCGATCTGCGCGGGCAGATCACGACCATCCTCGACCCGAAGGTCCTGCTCGATATCTCCGAGGCGGGAAGCAAGGACCTCATCGTCGTCTTCGACCCCGACGCGTTCGACGACCAGGGCGCCGTCGGCTGGGTCGTCGACGACGTGAACCAGGTGACGCCCATCACCGAGGAGGAAGTCAACGACTCGCCCGTCGACCAGGACCACATCAACGGCGTCGTCGACCGCGACGGCGAGTTCGTCATCTGGACGACGCCCGAACTCGACCTGGACGAAGTGGCCGGGTAGTCAGCGGTCGTCGTCCATCGCCAGTTCTTCTACGTCTTCATCCGGCCACCCGACTTCCTCACGGACGAGGTCGGCCGCGTTCTCGACGGCGCCGACGCTGGAGAGGTAGCCGGCGCCGACGGTGGTCTTCAGCGCCTTCGCCGACCGACCGCGCAACACTTTCGGGCCGACCTGCGCGACGGCGCCGTCGCCGACGCTGACGAGCCAGCCCAGCGAGTCGAAGCGGTAGCCGTCGAGCCGCGGTTCGAAGCCGCCCTCGCCCGAGCGCTCGTGGTCGACGAGCCGGACGATGTTGTCGGCGGCGACGCCGGCCTCGCGGATGGCCGCCTGGGCGCTGGCGGGGACGGCCTGGCCGTCGGTGTCGACGATCCGCCCGGCGTCGCCGACGACGAAGGTGCCGTCCTCGTAGCGCAGGTTTCCGCGGACGACCGGGCGCTCGCCGCGGAGGGCGTCCGGGCCGCGGATGCCGCCCGTCCAGACGAACTGGTCGTAGTCCTGGGTCGACTCGTCGGCGAACGCGATGGTCTCGTCGTCCGCGTTCGCGACGGCGCGGCCGGTCTCGACGCGGACGTCGCGGGCGTCGAGTTCCTCGCGGACGGCGCGCTGGAAGTTCTCGGGGAAGTTCGGCGCGACGCTGTCCTCCTGTTCGAGCAGGACGACCTCGACGGCGTCGCGCGCCCCCTCCTCGCGGGCGAGCGCGGCGAGTTCGCCCGCGACCTGGACGCCCGACAGCCCCGCACCGCCGACGACGACGCGGGCCGGGTCGTCGACGGTCCCCGCGTCGACGGCGTCGAGGAACTCCGCACGGACGGCCTCGGCGTCGGTCAGGCGCTTGAGCGGCGTGGCGCGCTCGGCGACGCCGTCGAGGTCGTAGTAGTTCGTCTCGGCGCCGAGGCAGACGGCGCCGGCGTCGTAGGACAGTGCCTCGGTAGTGCCGTCCTCCTCGAGCGTGGCGACGCCGGCCGCGGTGTCGAGGTCGATGACCGTCGCCTCGCGGACGGTCGCCCGGTCGAGCACGTCGTCCAGATCGACGACGATCTCCTCGGCCAGTCCGGGGTGGCGGACGACGCGGTGGAGTTCGTGCTGGACGAGGTGGCTGGCGTCCTCGTCGACGACGACGAGGTCCACGCTCTCGGGGAGCGACGATTCGAGCTCGCGGGCGAGTGTCAGGCCGGCGTATCCGGCGCCGAAGACGGCGACGCGCATGGCGGAACTGCGAGCCGAACCGAAAAAAGCCCACTGACGGACGGGCGTTCGGTCCGTCTCCGCCGACCGAGCACGGTCGTCCGGTTTGAAATACCGAGCGGGCGAACGTCCGACCATGTACGAGACGATCCTGGTGCCCACCGACGGGAGCGCACACGCCGAACGAGCGGCCCGCCACGCCGTCTCGCTGGCCGAAGCGTTCGGCGCGTCCGTGACGGTCCTCGGCGTCGCCGACATCGCAGCCGCCGCCGGGCCGTTCGACGCCGGCGGCGTCTCCCGGGAGTTCCGCGAGCGCGTCCGGAGCGAGTCCGAATCGGTGGTCGAAGAGACGGTTGCGCTGGCCGACGACCGCGTGCCGGTGAAGACGGCCGTCGTCGACGGCGACCCCGCGAAGGCGATCGTCGAGTACGCGGACGAGGGGGAGTTCGACGCGGTCGCGATGGGCACCCACGGGCGGCGCGGGCTCTCGCGGCTCGTCTTCGGGAGCGTCGCGCGCTACGTCGTCAGGCACACGACGCGGCCGGTCCTGACCGCCCGCGAGACCGACGCCGGTCTCGTCACCGACTACGACGACGTGCTGGTACCGACCGACGGCAGCGACGCCGCCGAGGCCGCGGTCGCCCACGGGATCGCCGTCGCCGACGCGTTCGACGCGACCGTCCACGCGGTCACCGTCGTCGACCTGGGTGGGATGACGACCGGGTCCGGCGTCGAGCCGCCGACCCAGCGACTCGAACGGCAGACGGAGGCGGGTGAGGAGACCGTCGAAGCCGTCGCCGAGCGCGCTCGTGACGAGGGCCTCGACGCGACGGCCACCGTGGTGCACGGATTCCCCTCCGCGGACCTGCTCGACTACGTCGACGAGGAAGGGGTCGACATCGTGGCGATGGGCACCCACGGCCGGACCGGGCTCGACCGGGTCCTCCTCGGGAGCACGACCGAGCGGGTCCTCACCAGGTCGCCGGTCCCAGTGCTGGCCGTCCACCCCGACGACGCCGGGTGAGGTCGCGGGCGCCCCGCCCGCGCGCTGCCGCCAACCGACCACTTACCCGTCCGGAGCCCACAGACCGGGTAGATGCCGGACGAGGAGTTCCCGTGGTCGGAGCCCGAGGGAGACGGCGACCGGTCCGTCGTCGACTGCGAGGCCTGCCAGTCGGTGATCGACGACGAGAGCGACCGGACCGTCTCGTTCCTGTTGCTCGATCACCTCACGATCCCGGTCCGGAGCTGCGAACGGCACCTCGAGCGGTTCTCGACGATCTGCGGGCTGACCACCGAGGGCGCCGCACGCGTGCTCGACCACTACCCGGCCGGCGGGGTCGCCTGCCCCGCCTGTCGGAACGCCCGCTACGACACGAGCCGCCCCATGGTCTCCGTCGACGGCGGGATGGTCGTCATCACCGCCTGTCCCGACCATCAGTCACAGATCCTCCAGCGGTTCGACAGCGGCCTCGAGACCCACCAGCAGCTGACGGCAAGTCTCGGGGGCCACGATACGCTCTGAGCGCGCCGCGCTCCCGCCCCCGCCCGGTACACGCGATCGCCGACATGTCGTTGAAACCCTCGGCGGTCCAACCCTGCGTATGTACGAGTCCATCCTCGTGCCTACCGACGGGAGTCCGACGGCCGCCCTCGCCGCCGACCACGCGCTCGCGCTGGCCGCGGCGTTCGACGCGTCAGTGACGGCCCTCGGCGTCGTCGACGCGGAGGAAGCGGCGGGACCGTTCGACGCCGGCGGCGTCGACGAGGGATCGCTCGCCAGTCTGGAGACCGAGACCGAGCGAGCGGTCGAGTCGGTCGCCGACCGCGCCAGCGGCGTCGCCGTCGACACCCTCGTCGTCGAGGGTGACCCCGGCGAGGCGATCCTCGACCGAGCCGGCGACCACGACCTGGTCGTGCTCGGCACCCCCGGACGGTCGGTCGTCGACCGCGTGCTCACGGGCAGCACGAGCGCACGGGTCGTCCGCGGGTCGCCGGTTCCGGTCGTCACGGTCAGGGGCGAAGACGACCGGGCCGACCGCGAGGCGCCCACCGCCTACGACGACGTGCTGGTACCCACCGACGGGAGCGACGCGGCCGAGGTCGCGATCGAGCACGGGCTCGCCGTCGCCGGTGCCTTCGACGCGACGGTCCACGCCGTTTACATCGTCGACGTGAGCGCGCTCGCCCCTGGGGCGAACGCCACTCTCGGGGGCGCCGGCGGGGCGGCGGGCGCCGATACCGGTGGGCTGCTCGAACCCATGGTCGAGAGCGGCGAACAAGCGACCGAACGCGTCGCCGAGCGCGCCCGCGCCGAGGGGCTCGACGCGGTCACCGAGGTCGGGGAGGGGTCGCCCGGGTCGATGCTGGTCGAGTACGTCGACGAGGCGGGCATCGACTTCGTGGCGATGGGTACCCACGGCCACACCGGCCTCGACCGGGTGCTGCTGGGGAGTACCACCGAACGGCTGATGCGTAACGTCTCCGTGCCCATGCTGTCCGTACGGCCCGAGGGCGAGGAGGCGGAGTGAGCCCGGCCCCGCCGTTCAGAACAGCGCTTCGTCTTCGCCCAGGATCTCGGCGGGACCGCCGACCTCCCAGACGCGGGTGTCGACGCCGCAGTCGGAGACGGTCTCCTCGACGCGGTCGACGTGCTCGGCGGTGGTGTTGACGTAGGTGCTGGCGCCGGTGTCGACCGAGAAGTAGACGGGCACGCCCTCCTCGCGCAACTCGCGGACGGCGTTGAAGATCTCGATGGTGCGCGGTTGCCAGTACACCCAGCCGGAGGGGCCGGTCATCGTCGTCGCCGCGAGCGACAGCGAGTCGTGCTCGGCCCGTTCGAAGGCGGCGTCGAAGTCGCCGTCGCGGAGTTCGCCGCGCATCTTCGCGATCTGGCCGTGGATGTGGGCCATCCGCCCCTCGAACATGTGGCTCTCTGCGGCCTCGGCGTGGGCGGAGTCGGTCTCCTTGTAGCTCGGGACCATCCCGGCGACGATCCGGACGTCGTCCTCCAGTTCGTCGGCGACGTCGATGCGCTCGGAGCGGCAGTCCTCGTCGTCGGTACCCGTCCGCAGGTGCGAGTAGGCGCCCGTGACCGCGCGGGCGGCCGAGGCCGAGCCACGGCGAGCGATCGCCGAGACTTCCGGTCGCGAGAGGTCCAGCCCCGCGGCTTCCGAGAGGGCCATCGCCGCCGCGGCGAACCCGGAGGCCGAGGAGCCGAAGCCGATGTTCGTCGGGAACGAGTTCTCCGAGCGAAAGCGGACGCGGTGGTCGATGCCGGCGCGGTCGCGGACCTCGTCGACGACGGTGCGGATGCGGTCGGCGCCTTTCCCCTCGACGGGCTCACCGTCGACGACGTACTCGTCGTCCTCGAGGTCGGGGTCGAACTCGACGGTCGTCTTCGTGTGGCTCGGGGCGGTACAGAGGCTGATGGAGTCGTGGTACGGGTGTCGCAGCTGTTCGTCGCGCATCCCGTGGTACTTGACCAGCCCCTGGATCGGGTGGGCCTTCGCGGTCGCCTTCATACCCGGGGATCCGCGGGTCCGTACTTTGCAGTTGCGTCTCGCTGGCGGGTCGCGTCGGCGGCCGCCGCGTCTCCGCCGGCTGCCCGTCACTCCTCGCGCCACTTGATCGAGCAGCCCCGGCTGGGCAGGAACTCGTCGTCGATGTCCTCGCCGGCGAGCACGCGGTCGATGATCCGCTTCATCTCTCGTTCGGTCGGGTCGTCGTCGGGGTTCGTCGCGTCGTCGAGGCGTCCGTGGTACGCCAGGCGGAACGCGCCGTCTTCGCGGGCGAACAGGAACGGGTCCGGCGTACAGGTGGCGCCGTATTTCGCGGCGACGTCCTGGCTCTCGTCGCGCAGGTAGGCGTCGTACTGCACCGCCCCGCGCTCGACGTACTCGACCATCGTCTCGAAGGAGTCCTCCGGATACGCCTCGGCGTCGTTGGGGTTGATACCGACGACGGCGGCGTCGTCGTACTCCGCGGCCAGCGCGTTCAACTCGTCGAACTTCGCCTGGGCGTACGGGCAGTGGTTACACGTGAACACGACGAGCAAGGCGTCGTTGTCCGCGAAGTCGTCCAGCGTGTGGGTCTCGCCGTCGACGCCGGGCAGTTCGAAGGCCGGTGCGGCGTCGCCGCGGTCTAACGCGTCCGCCTCGGAGTCGAGTGCGACCATGACGGTCGACGGTAGGGGCCCCCGGAGAAAGTCGCTTTGGGTGAGAGCAACCGACGGCACTCAGTTCGCGCCACGAGTTGCGTGGTCGCTCGCGGTCGACTGTCCCGTCGCGATCGTCGGTCGACGCCGACCCCGAGCGGTCTCGGCCCCGAAGCACGCGATAGCCGACGCTCGCCGGCGGAATAAATCGAAGGAAGGTGTGGCCGGACGTTAGCCGAACAGCTCGCCGAGGCCCTCGCCGCTGGCCTCGTCGTCCTCGTCGTCGTCGTCGTCGCCGCCCTCGTCGGCGTCGGCTTCCTCGGCCTCGTCGTCGTCGCCGCCCTCGTCGGCGGACTCGTCGGCTGCGGCGCCGCCTGCGGCCCCACCGGTCGCGGCGGGGACTGCGGCGGCCTGCTCGACGGCGTCGTCGATGTCGACGTCTTCGAGCGCCGCGACGAGCGCCTTGACGCGGGACTCCTCCACGTCGACGCCCGCGGCCTCGAGCACGTCGGTCAGGTTGGCTTCGTTGATCTCTGCGTCCGTCTCGTTCAGGATGAGTGCTGCGTAAACGTATTCCATTGTTAAAACATGGCTCCCATGGCGTCGCCGACGTCCTCGTCGTCATCGTCGTCCTCGTCCGCGGCCTCGTCGGCCTCGGCTTCGGCGTCGTCGTCGGACTCGTCGGCGCCGTCGTCGGTGTCGGTCTGGTCGTCTGTCGATTCGGCTGCGGCGGGCTCGTCGACGTCCTGGAGCTCCTCGGGGAGGGCTTCGGGGTCGTCGACCTGCGCCGCCAGCGCTCGCACCTGTCCGTCGGCCTTCGAGACGAGGTCGTCCATGACCCCGGGACTCTCGATGGCGCCCTGCAGGGCGAGGCTCTTGGCGTCGCCACGTGCTTTCTGCAGCAGCGTCGCGGCGGTCCGGTCCGTCGGGAACACGGCGTTGACAGAGAGGTTGCGACCCCGTGCGGCCGCCGCCTCGATGTCCGCCTGGTACTCCTCGACGTCCAGTTCGAGTTCCTCGGGCTCGAACAGCACGCCGTCCGCGTAGACGGCGCGCAGGTCCAGCCCGACTTCCTTGGGTTCGATGCCCAGTTCGTTCAGGACGTTGGCGAGGTCGTTCGAGACCTCTTCACCCGTCTCGAGAACCGTCGAGTCCGAGAGGACCTGGATCGACCCTTCCTGGATGCGGGCGTCGGCGCCGACCTGCTGGAGGTCGCCGACGAACGGCCCGGGGTCGATACCCGTGTCGCCCTCCGGGATGACGATGTCGTTGGGGGCGACCTCGCCGGCGTTGATCGGCGCCGGCGTCTTCGAGGCCTCCAGTTGCTGGTAGAGGCCGAAGGGGTTGTCGTTGGTGCCGATGAGGCCGACCTGGCCCGACACGTAGTCGGTCAGGTCTTCGAGACCGGCGTCGACCTCCGCGAGCGCACGCTCGATGAGCGTGTTGCGCGAGACGCGCAGTTCGGCCGTCCCGTACAGGTCCCGGCGCATGTCCTGGAGCTGTCGGGAGGGAATGCCGGTGATGTCGACGATGCCGACGCTGTCGTACGATTCGATCATCTCGACGACGTCGGCGACCTCTTCCTGCTTCCACTGCGGGATGGTCTCGGTCTTGCGTTCGGCGCTCATATCAGGCGACCTCCACTGCCGGACCCATCGTCGTCTTCACGTAGATGGTGTCGATGTTGAGCGGACCCTTCTCGAGGTCTGCGTGCAGGCGGCGGAGGATCACGTCGATGTTGTCGCCGATGTCCTCGGCGGACATGTCCTCGGCACCGACGCGGGTGTGGAAGGTGCGTCGGTCGCCGCTCCGGATGGTGACGGAGTTTTTCAGTCGCTCGACCATCTCCACCACGTCGTCGTCCGGCGCGATGGGGTCGGGCATCTTCCCTCGGGGACCGAGCACGGTCCCGAGGTAGCGACCGATGTCCTGCATGAGCGACTCTTCGGCGAGGAAGAAGTCGGTCTCGTCGGCCAGGTCCTTGGCCTCGTTGTCGTTGTCTCCCAGGTCGGCGAGATCGTCGCTACTGAGGACTTCCTCCGCAACGTCCTCGGCGCGCAGGGCGGTCTCGCCCTCCGCGAACACGACGATCTGGGTCTCCTGTCCGGTCCCGGACGGGAGGACCACGTCCTGGTCGACGCGGTTCGACGGATCGTCTAGATCGATGTCGCGCAAGTTGATCGCGAGGTCGACCGTCTCCCGGAAGTTCCGGGCCGGACTGTCCTCGAGTGCGCGAGAAACTGCGTTCTCTATTTCCTGATCTGCCATTGTTCACCTCCGTAGTACGCCAGCGGCTCCTACGGGTCAGTGAAACAGGCGAAGCCTGTCTCGTTTCGGCGAACGCCGATGCGACACTTAAAGCCGTCGAACGCGCTCTAGAGCGTCACTCGTTGCCACTCGTCGGCACCGGGGCCGAGGCCGTCGACTTTGACCTCGGTCGACGCGCCTTCGCGGCGCAGTCGGACGTGGCCGGCGAAGGCTCGCTCCAGGCCCGCCGTGATGTTGCGTCCGTCACCGAACTGACCCGTGTCTGCCTCCGGGTCGATGGCGCAGACGAACAGCCCGTCGTTGCGTCGCGTGCGCGAGGTGATGTTCTGCACGAAGCGGTACACGTCGCGCATGTCGTCGCAAGCGGCACAGAGCGGCGACACCGAGAACAGACCCGTCCGAAGGCGCTCTGTCCCGTCGTAGCGGCGCTCGTCACAGAGCGCGGAGAACTGCATGTTGACGGCGGTCAGATCGCCCGGGTCGGCGACGGCGGCGTCGTCGCCAGTCCCGATCCCCGAGTCGCCCGAGCAGTCGACGACGCCGACGTCGGTCCCGCGGCCGAGTCCGGCGGCGCTCCGGTGGGCGCGTTCGAACGAGCGGCTCCCGTCGTCGGCGCTGATGCCGACCACGCCCTCCTCGTCGTCGGTCGCGGCGACGAGGCTGTGGAACAGATCCGCCAGTCCGTCGCCGCGCGGACCGGAGACGAGGATGCTCGTGCCGCCGTCGACGGCGTCGATCGGGACGTCACCGAAGTCGTACTGCTGTGTGGCTCTCAGGCTCATTGGCTCTCCTCACGCGCCGCGAGTATCTCCCGCCGAAGTTCCAGTTGTTCGACCGCCTCGTCGGCGAACCGCCGCAGGTCGGCAAGCTGCTCGTCGGTGTACTCCCGGGGTTCGTAGTCGACGAGACAGAGCGACCCGAGCGTGTGCCCGGTCGAGTCGACCATGTTCGCGCCGGCGTAGCTGCGGATGCCCAGCGAGAGCAACGTGTCGTTGTTCTTGAAGCGGTGGTCCTCGGTGATGTCCTCGACGACCATCGTCTCCTCCTCGAGGACCGTGTGCGTGCAGATGGTGTCTTGGCGGTCGATCGTGTCGAAGTCCCCGCCGTGACAGCCGAGGAAGTTCTCCTCGTTCTCCTCGACGAGGCCGACGAACGCGACGGGCACGTCGAAGTGGTTGGCGACCAGCGTCGAGATACGGTCGGCCCACTCGCCCACGTCCATCGCGTCGAGGTCGTAGCGGTCCAGCGCCTCCAGTCGCTCCCGCTCGTTGTCCGGGAGCAGGTAGCCGACCTGACCGCTGTACTGGATCAGGTCCTGGACCGTCGCGCCGAGGCGGTCGCCCGCGTCGGGCATCCCTTTGCGCATGTACTCCACGATGAGCCCTTCGAATCGACTCGTGTCGATCTCCGTGGGCGGCGTCTCCGTGAAGACGATACACGGGGTGTCCGGTGCCGTCTCGCGGACGTGGTCGACCAGTTCGAGCCCCGACCCGTCCGGGAACTCGTACTCGGTGACGAGACAGTCCACGTCGGTCTCCGTTAGCTGTGCCTTCGCATCGTCGACCGTCCCGCTCGCGACCGTCGGGATGCCGATTCCGTCGAGCGCTGTGGCCGGCCCGGCCGATTCGCCCGGGTCCGCACAGAGAACGCGCATTCCTGACATTGAGTATCTCCCCTCCGAGAGGGATACGTCGACTCGCTTCGCCGTGGTATTCGCGGTGATACCTTACTCGTTAGGCCAAATATCGTCTGTGATACCTGGGGCGCGACGTGGGTGGACGGCGGCCGGTTCGACCCGGCTCGCTCCGACTCCGTCACCGTCGACCTGCGAATCACGTGACCTCGAACTAGTGACCGAAACGGGTCGAAGTGGCAACCTGGTAGTCGGTTCCCGAAAACATACCTATAAATAGGATTAAATGATGGAGCTTGGTACCGTGTTTCATGTCCCGTGATACCACGGACAGAACCGAGGTTCGAGTGGGCCAGGGTGTATCGCGTCGCCAGGTCATGAAGCAGCTCGGTGCGGTCGCGGCGGTCGGGGGACTCGGCGGGCTCGCCGGGTGTACCCAGGGAGACGATTCCACGGACACGTCGGGTGGTGGCGGTAGTACCGGGACCGCTGGCGGTGGTGACGGTGAGGGGGCCGGCGGCGCCCCCGAGTATCAACTCGTACAGCTGAACCCGCCGCCGACGACGCTCGATTTCTCGTCGGAGCCCGGGTCGCGCCAGATCACGATGGTCACCCACGACGCGAGCACCTCCTTTTTCGACCCGACGATCGGTGGTCTGCACGACGCGGCCAGCCAGATCGGGTGGGAGGCGACGTTCACCGGTCCGTCGAGCGGGTTCAGCGTGCAAGAGCAGGTCAACATCCTCAACTCCGTCGTCGACTCCGGGCCGGACGTCATCGCGACGACGATCGCCGACCCGGCGGCCTACGACGACGTGATCAACCGGGCGCTGGAGAACGAGATCCCGGTGGTGACCTACAACACGCTCGCGCTCGACCGCGAACAGATGCGAAACAAGTACGGCCGAGCGCTGGCCTACACCGGTCAGGACCAGGTCGCCGCGGGCTACGTCTGCGGGCTATCGATGCTCGACAAGCTCCCCGACGACGCGTCGACGGTGACGCCCGGCCTCTCGGACCCCGGCCACAGCGCGCTGTCGGCCCGGGCGCAGGGGATGGAGATGGCCGTCCAGCAGAACTCCGACATCGAGGTGACCGACCGGCTCAACTACACCGGCGACTCCAACGAGGGGGTCTCCCGGATCGAGAACCACCTCACCGCGAATCCGGACCTGGACGGCATCATGGGCGCCGACGCGTTCACCTGGTTCATCGGCAACGCCATCGCGAACCAGGGGATGGCCGACTCGGTCGTCGGCGGCGGCTTCGACCTGACCGGCGAGACGCTCGACCACATCAACAACGGGAACCTCAAGTACACGATCGGCCAGGACCCCTACAGCCAGGGGTACTTCCCGACGATGCAGATGTTCGCCTACATGGACCGGGGGATGCCCCCGAAGGACTACCCGACCGGCGCCGAGGTCATCGACGAGTCGAACATCGAGTTCGCCCAGACCCGCTCTGGCGGTTGGGGCCAGCTCCGCGAGTACCACGGCGCCTGACCGCCGGCTGCCGGCCGAACACGGCATTTTCAGCAATGTCCCAACGGGAACCGATACTCTACACGGACGGACTCACGAAACGGTTCGGGAACATCCACGCCGTCGAGGACGTGGACTTCGAGGTTCGGGAGGGCGAGGTGATGGCGCTGGTCGGCGACAACGGCGCCGGCAAGTCGACGCTCATCAAGATGCTCTGTGGCGTCCACGAGCCGACCAGCGGACAGATCTTCGTCGGGGGCGAGCAGGTGTCGTTCGACGACTACAACGACGCCCGTGCCCAGGGGATCGAGACCGTCTACCAGGAACTGGCGCTGGCGCCCAACCAGACCGTCGCCGCGAACGTCTTCCTCGGCCACGAGCCGACCAGGATGGGAGCACTCGGTCGCCTGCTCCACCTCGTCGACGAGGAGGAGATGGTCGCGGAAGCGAAGACGAACCTCGACCGCGTGAAGATCCCCGTCGACCCCGAGGCGAAGGTCGCGAACACCTCGGGCGGCCAGCAGCAGGCGGTCGCGATCGCCCGCGCGCTCCAGTCGAACCCCGACATCCTGATCATGGACGAGCCGACGAGCGCGCTGTCGATCGAGGGCGCGCGCAACGTCCTCCGGGTGATCGACGACCTGCGCGACCAGGGGCTGACGATAATCCTCATCAGCCACAACATCCGCCACGTCCTCGGCGTCGCCGACCGGGTGTCGGTGCTGGCCCAGGGCCGGCTGATGGGCGTCCGCGAGGCCGACGACGTCTCCCGCAACGAGGTCATCGCGCTGATGATGGGCGCCGAAGACGAGTCCGAGTTCGAGGAGTTCGACCTCTCGCGGACCGCCGACTCGGAGGGGACCACCGCATGAGCGACGCGGACGAATCGCCGTCCGGCGGGTGTGACCGCGAATCCGCCGGTTCGACGTTCGCCACCGACGGTGGGACCGCCGAGAGCGGCGACGCCCGGGCGGTGAGCCGGTCCGGTGACTCGCTGCTGGAACGGCTGTTCTCCAGGCGGGAGGTCGGCGTGTTCTTCGGGTTTCTGGTCCTGTTCGGACTGATCGCGGTCACGCGACCGGACGTCTTCTTCAACTGGGGCTCGATGTCCGGTATCACCTCCCGGCTGTTCCGGTCGGTCGCGCCCTACATCATCATCGGCATCGGCATGACCTACCTCATCATCGGCGGGGAGTTCGACCTCTCCGTCGGGTCGATGTACGCCGTCGGCGGCATCACCTTCGCGATGCTGCTGAACGACTTCAACCTCACCGTCCTCGCCGCGTTGGCCGCGGTGCTGGTGGTCGGCGGCGTGGTCGGGCTGACCAACGGCGTCATCGTCACGAAGGCCGGCGTCCCGTCGCTGATCACGACCATCGGGATGATGAGCGTCCTCCGCGGCATCGCCTACTACTTCACGCCCGCGGGGTCCAGGCAGACGCCGGATCTGGCGCTGATCGACGTCTTCGGCGGGAGCATCACCGTCGCCGGCCTGGAGATCCAGAACCAGATCTTCTGGGCGATCGGCCTGACGGTCGTCTTCGGGTTCCTGCTCCAGAAGACCCGATTCGGCTACCACGTCTACGCCACCGGCGACGACCAGGCGGCCGCCGACATGGCCGGCATCGATACCGACCGCGTCAAGATCGTCAACTTCGTGCTGACGGCGGTGCTGGCGTCGTTCGCCGGCGTCGTCGCCATCTCCTATTTCGGGTCGATGTTCGGGTCGGCCGGCATCGGCTTCGAACTGCTCGTCATCGCCGCGGTCGTCATCGGCGGGACCAACCTCTTCGGCGGCGAGGGCACCCTGCTCGGGATGTTCCTCGGCTCGCTGGTCATCGGCGTCATCCCCGTCCTGCTCGTGCTCAACGGGATGCCCGTCGAACTCCAGGAGTTCCTCACCGGCGTCGTCATCATCGTCGCCGTGCTGCTGGACATCCTCATCCGCCGCTGACTGCCTCTCTCTCCGTTCCTCTCCCCGACCGTGACCGCCCTTTTTGCGCCCGGCCGTGCTACGTGGTGACATGAAGCGCGACCCAGACAGCATCCTCAACGCCGAGCTGAGCCACGCCGTCGCCAGCGTGGGCCACACCGACCACCTGCTGGTCGTCGACGCGGGGTTCCCGATCCCGGCGGACGCCTGGCGGATCGACCTCGCGCTGACCCGCGGCATCCCCGAAGTGTCGACCGTCCTCGAAGCGATCCACGAGGAACTGATCCCCGAACGGGTGGTCTACGCCGAGGACGTGCCGGAGATGAACCCCGACTTCGATTCGTTCCTGCGGGAGCTGTACGACGGGTCCGGTGCCGCCCTCGACACGGTCGCCCACGAGGAGGTCCTCGAGTACGGGAAGCGGGCCAAAGCGATCGTCCGGACGGGGGAGTTCCTGCCCTGGGGGAACGTCGTGATCCAGTGCGGCACCGACCCGAAACCATGGTTCGACGGCGAGCACGTCACGATGCCCGAGGCGTATCGCGAGCGCTACGAGGAGATGTACGGCCAGTCGCCGTGAGGTCGGCGGCGACCCGTCGCTCCGCTCGGTCCCGCGTTCCCTCGTCACCACGACTCGGCGACGAGATCGTCGACGGCGCCGCGCTCGGGGAGCCCGGGGATCACTTCCGAGGCGGTCACCGCGAGCGCGCCGCCCGCACAGCCGAACCGCACGGCCGCCCGGTCGTCCAGCCCTTCCGCGAGCGCGACGGCCAGCGCCCCGTTGAACGCGTCGCCGGCGCCGGTGGTGTCGACGACGTCGACCGAAGGCGTGTCCACGCGTTCGACGCCGTCGTCGGAGACGAGCAGCGCGCCCGCCCCGCCCCGCGTCAGGACGACCGTCCCGACGCCGAGGTCGAGCAACTCGCGCGCGACCGCCTCGCCAGTGACTTCGTCACCGCTTTCGCTCGCGTCCCCCCCGCGACCGTCGACGCCCGCCAGCGTCCGGGCCTCGTGTTCGTTCGGCGTGAGATAGTCGACCCGTTCCAGCACGTCGGCCGGGAGTTCCCTGGCGGGCGCGGGGTTGCAGACGACCGTCGTCCCGGCCTCGGCGGCCGTCTCGACCGCCGCTCGAACGGGGTCGTCGCCGATCTCCAGCTGGACGAGCAGGCAGTCTGCGGTCTCGATAGCCGACGCCTCCGCTCGCACGTCGGCCGCCGAGAGACGGTCGTTGGCCCCGGGGGCGACGGTGATCTCGTTCTCGCCGTCCTCGTCGATGATCACGAAGCCGACGCCGGTGTGAGTCGAGTCGTCCTTGCCCACGGCGTGGGCGTCGACGCCCTCCGCCTCCCAGAGCGCGACCGCGTCGTCGCCGTAGCGGTCCGCCCCGACGCGGCCGACGAACCGGGACTCCGCGTCGAGCCTGGCGGCGGCGATGGCCTGATTCGACCCCTTGCCGCCGGGGCCCTCGGCGAACTCGTGGCCGACGACCGTCTCGCCGGGCCCCGGGAACGCCGGCACCTGCATCGTCAGGCCGACGTTGTAGCTGCCGACGACGGCGACGACCGGGTCAGTACTCGCCATCGCCGACGGCCCCGGTGACGATCTCGACGCCGCTGGAGGCGCCCAGCAGGTCCGCGCCGGCGTCGAGCAACTCGTTCGCGTCCGCGAGGGTCTTGATCCCGCCGCTGGCTTTGACCTTCACGTCGTCGGGCGTGCGCTCGCGGAGGAACTCGATCCGCTCGACGGTCGCTCTCCCGCCTTCACCCCAGCCGCTGGAGTTTTTCACGTAGTCGAAGCCGGCGTCGACGGCCAACTCGACGATCCGTGTCGCCTCCTCGTCGTCGAGCGCGCCGAGTTCGAGCATCGCCTTGACCGTCGCGTCGCCGCTGGCCTCGACGAGCAGGTCCATCTCGCGGCCGACCTCGTCGAATCGCCCGGATTTGACGAACCCGATATTGGGCATCACGTCGACCTCTTCGGCGCCGGCGGCGACGGCGTCGCGGATGGCCGCGGCCTTGGATATCGGGCGGTCGCCGCCCATCGGGAAGCCGACGGCGCTACACACCGTCACGTCGGTGTCCGCGAGCCGGTCGCTCACCAGCGGTGCCCAGCACGCCTGTACCATCGCCCCGTCGAAGCCGTACTCGATGCACTCCCCGCACAGCTCCTCGACGCGTTCTTGATCGGCCGTGGGGCTCACCTCCGTGTGCTGGATGCGTCCCGCGACCTGCTCGGGTGTCTGTGTCATGAGTTAGCACTGCTCGAAACGTCGAGCGTGACGCGTATAACCCTGTGGCCGGCAGTGTGCGGTCGGCGGGCCCGCCGGTCGATGCCGGTTGACACACGCGAAGCTACGGGAGCGCGAACAGCGGAAAACTCGCCGAACCGGTCGACGGCCCGTCGAAGCCGACTACGCGGACGCTTCGTCGGCGAAGTGGTCGTCGTACTCGCCGTCGTCGATGCGCTGTTTGAACTCGCGGGGGTCGTTGCCCTCGATGGTCACGCCCAGCGAGGTACAGGTGCCGACGACTTCCTTCGCGGCGTTTTTCGTGTCGTAGGCGAGCAGGTCGGTCTGTTTCTGCTCGGCGATCTGGGTGACCTGGTCGACCGAGAGGTCGGCGACGAAGGTCTCCTGGGGTTCGCCGCTGCCCGTGTCGAAGCCGGCCTCGTCCTTGATGAGTTCGGCCGTCGGCGGGACGCCGACCTCGATCTCGAAGCTCCCGTCGTCGTCGTACTCGACGGTGACGGGGACCTCGGTGCCGTCGAACGCTTCGGTCTGGTCGTTGATATCCTGGACGACTGCCTGCACGTCCACGGGCGTCGGACCGAGTTCCGGCCCCAGCGGCGGGCCCGGATTGGCCTGCCCGCCCGGGACGAGCACTTCGATAGTTCCAGCCATACACGACGAAACCGGTGGGGCGGGTTTAAGAATTGCTTTTCGCGGACGACAGGTGGGGGAGGACACATGTTGGGTACGACAGTCAATACCACCGCTCCGCAACGTCGAATCGACCACCGGTCCGAGCGGCTCGACGGCCGTCGACGGCGCCGGTCGGTATCGGCCGTCGACGACGCTGGTCACGCTGTAACTACTCTCGTAACAACTACACAGTAACTATTTACGTCAGTAGCTCGTAGAGTCTGATGCGAACAACGGGTCGGCGGCGACACGTCGCCGGTCCGGACACATCATGACAAGCACGAACCAGCGAGTCACGGGCCGTCACGTCCAGCCCATCGAACGCACGGGCGAGCAGTCCGAGTCCGAAACCGAGGGACAGTCCGAACGCGAGCGCGACGAGTGCCCGGAGTGTGGCGCGCCGGGGGTCACCGACGAGAAGCGCGGCGAGACGGTCTGCCAGGAGTGTGGCGTCGTGCTGGAAGAAGACGTCGTCGACCGCGGGCCCGAGTGGCGGTCGTTCGACGCCCGCGACAAGGCCCAGAAGAGCCGCGTCGGGTCGCCGACGACCGAGATGCTCCACGACAAGGGACTCTCGTCGGTCATCGACTGGCAGAACAAGGACGCCAACGGCCAGGCGCTCTCGGCGAAAAAGCGCGAACAGATGTCCCGCCTGCGCACGTGGGACGAGCGCTTCCGCTCCCAGAGCGCCCAGGACAGGAACCTCAAGCAGGCCCTGGGAGAGATCGACCGCATGGCCAGCGCGCTGGGTATCCCCAAAGACGCCCGCGAGACGGCCAGCGTCATCTACCGACGCGCCCTCGACGAGGAGCTCATCCCCGGTCGGTCCATCGAGGCGATGGCTACCGGGTCGCTGTACGCCGGCGCTCGCCAGGCCGGTGTCCCGCGCACGCTCGACGAACTCGAGACCGTCAGTCGCGTCGACCGCAAGGAGTTCGCACGCGCGTACAGATACATCGCACGCGAGCTCGAACTCGCGATGGAGCCCACGGACCCCGCCCAGTACGTCCCGCGGCTGGTCTCGGACCTCGACCTGCCCGAGGAGACCAAACAGCGGGCCGTCGAGCTGCTCGAGGCGGGCAAGCGCGAGGCGGTCCACTCGGGGAAGAACCCGGTTGGCCTCGCCGCTGCGGCCATCTACGCGGCCGGTCGGCTCACCAACGTCGAGGTGACCCAACACGAGGTCGCCGACGCCGCCGACGTGTCCGCGGTGACCATCCGCGACCGCTACACCGAACTGCTCGACGCCGCCGACCGGGTCGCCTGAGGTGCCGACCGTGCCGACAGGCGACCGAGCCGACACCGCCCAGCGCCGCCGCCGACCCCGGAACCGAGCCGGTCGCGGCCGGCGTCGCGAACGACCACCGTTATACCACCGACCGCGCAATGTCATCTGAGAGAACCCGCATGTCCAACGACGAGTCGGCCGTCGGCCCCGACGGCGACGACCTGGTAGCCGAGACCGCGTCGCTGCTGGAAACGTTCGGGCTGACGAGCTACGAAGCCAAGTGTTTCGTCGCGCTGGTTCGCATCGGCCACGGCACCGCCCGCGAGATCGCCGAAGTCGCGGACGTCCCCCGCCCACGCGTCTACGACAGCGTCGAGTCGCTGGCCGACCGCGGGCTCGCCGACGTGCAGGACGCCCAGCCGCGCCGCTTTCGCGCCCCCGATCCCCGGGACGCCGTCGAGACCATCCGCCGCGAGTACGGCCAGCGCCTCGACCGCCTCGAAGGACTGCTCCCCCGGCTCCAGTCGCCCGAACCCCGCGACGAGCGGGCCGGCGTCTGGGTCGTCGAGGGCGACGAGGCCGTCAGCGACCGACTGGCCGCGCTGGCCGCCGACGCCGACGACGAACTGCTCGTCGTCGTCGCCGTCGAGAGCCTGCTGACCGACGAGGTCCGCGACGCGCTCGCGGCCGCTACCGACCGCGGCGTCGAGATAACCGTCGGCTCGCCGAGCCCGGCGGTTCGGGAGGCCGTCACCGACGCCGTCCCCGGTGCGTCGGTCGTCGAGACCTGGACCTGGTGGGAGACCCACCCCATCCGCGCCGGCGAGATCAGCTCGATCCTCATGGCCGACGGCCGCGAGCTGATCGTCAGCTCCGACCTGGAGACCGATCTACCAGGGGTCGACCGCCACAGCGCCGTCTGGACCGACGACGAACGAGCCCCGCTGGTCGGCCTGATGCAACCGTTGCTCGCCGAGGCCATCCGCTCTGGACCCTCGGCTCACGGGTCGGCGTAGCGCCGGAGAATCGATCGCGACCACCGCTTTCGTCACCTCAAGCGACGGAGATCCCGTTGCGCGCGAGGAAGTCGCTGGCGCTCTTTATCTCGACCGGACTCCCGATGATCCGGACCCGACGGTCTTCCCGGCGGATCGTGAGCGTGAACCGCCGTTCGAGCTCCCCGCGCAGCCCCTCGATGGCGTCCGCTGGCAGGAGGATCTCCGTACTGTCACGGAGGCGAGCCGGATCGGACATGATCGATCCTCATCGGCGCTCGTCGTATTAGTTTGTCGAAACGCAATTCGTTACGTTCTCTAGACATTATCGCATTGTATTTCCACTCGTGACCGTCTCCGAGGGGGGCCGACGTCGGTGGCCGACCGAGGGTCCACTACCGCGGTCGCGACCGGGGGCGGAGGAACACCTTTTTCGGTACCGGTTGCCGACTCCATCGTAATGGGGCTCGAAGAGGAGATCCGCGAGATCGAAGAGGAGATCGCCGAGACGCCCTACAACAAGTCGACCGAGGAGCACATCGGCCGACTGAAGGCCAAGCTCGCGGACAAGAAAGAGAAGCTGGAGAACCAGTCTTCGGCCGGCGGCGGCGGTGGCTACGCCGTCGAGAAGACCGGCGACGCCACCGTCGCGCTGGTGGGCTTTCCCAGCGTCGGCAAGTCCACGCTGCTGAACGCGCTCACCAACGCCGAGAGCGAGGTCGGGTCCTACGAGTTCACCACGCTCGACGTCAACCCCGGCATGCTCAAACACAACGACGCCAACATTCAGATCCTGGACGTGCCCGGGCTCATCGAGGGGGCCGCCGACGGCCGCGGCGGTGGCCAGGCCGTCCTCTCGGTCGTCCGGACCGCCGACCTGGTCGTGTTCGTCCTCTCGGTGTTCGAGATCGACCAGTACCGGCGCCTCTACGACGAACTGTACAACAACAAGGTCCGGCTGGACACCGAGCCCCCCAACGTCTCCATCCGGAAGAAACACAAAGACGGGATCAGCGTCACCGCCAGCGTCGACCTGGAACTCGACGAGCAGACGATCAAGAGCGTCCTGCGCGAGCGCGGGTACGTCAACGCCAACGTCAATATCGGCGAACACGTCGACATCGACCGCCTGCTCGACGGCGTGCTGGACAACCGCGAGTACCTCCCCTCGCTGGTCTCGGTCAACAAGGCCGACCTCATCGAGCCCGACTACCTCGACACCGTCCACGAGCAGCTGCGCGACCACGACATCGACCCCGACGAGACGATCTTCATCAGCGCAGAGGAGGAGAAAGGGCTCGACGCGCTCAAGCAGGCCATCTGGGAGGAACTGGGCCTCATCCGGATCTACATGGACAAACCCGGTCGCGGCGTCGACTACGACGAGCCGCTCGTGCTCCGGGAGGGCGACACCATCGAGGACGCCTGCGAGAAGCTCGGCGGCGAGTTCGAGGACCGGTTCCGCTTCGCCCGCGTCTCCGGCCCGAGCGCCAAACACGACGAACAGCAGGTCGGGATGGACCACGAGCTCGCCGACGAAGACGTCCTCCGCATCCTGACGACCCGATGAGCGTCCGCCGGACCGTCGCCACGTCGCTCTCTCGCTACCGGCGCGCCCTCGCTGTCCTGGCGGCGGGACTCGTCCCGTGGCTCGTCATCCCCTACGAGGACGCCACCGGGCTGGTCTTCTCGGTGACGCTCGCGAACACGGAGACGCTCGCGACCACGTCCGTCTATCACTACGTCTTCGTGTACACGCGCGGGCTGCCGACCGAGCTGCTGGCGTGGCCGACGGCGACGCTACTGTACGGCGCGGGGGTCGCGAGCGCCACGCTCGCGTGGGTCGACCGCGAGGACCGCCGAGTCACCGCCGGGCTGTTCGCGCTGGCGGCGTTCGACGTGTGCTACGCCGTCCTCGGGTTCTCGTCGTTCCGCGCGGGGACGATCGCCTACCCGCTCGGGGCCGTCTTCCTCGCGCTCGCGGCGTGGACGAGCCGGCCCTGACGGTTCCGCGTTCGGTATCCTCTTCTAGCTGGCAGCCCTCCGGTCGCGCATGGACGGAACGCTCGACCACGTGATGATGCGCGTCGAAGACCTCGACGAATCGCTCGAGTGGTACACCACACACCTCGACTACGAGGAGAAGGGGCGCTGGGAGGCCGACACCTTCACGAACGTCTTCCTCGGTCCGGAAGACGTCCACGACGACGGTGCGCTACTGGAGCTCACCTACAACCACGACGGCCGCTCGTACACGATGGGCGACGGCTGGGGCCACATCGCCGTCCGCGTCGAGGACGTCGAGGACGCCTACTACGAGCTGATGGACGAGGGCGTCGAGGACTACCGCCGGCCCGAAGACAACCCCGGCTACGCCTTCGTGAAGGACCCGGACGGCCACGAGATCGAGATCGTCGAGCGCGACCACGGCGCCCGCTGGAGCATCGACCACACGATGGTCCGGGTCGAGGACGCCGACGACCACCTCGGCTGGTGGACCCGCAAGTTCGAGTACGAGCACACCGGCCGCTGGGAGGCCGACAGCTTCGCGAACTACTTCGTGAAGCCCGAGGGCGCCGCCGAGGAAGCGATGGCCGTCGAGCTGACGTACAACTACGACGGGCGCAGCTACGAACTGGGCGACGCCTGGGGCCACCTCGCGGTGCGGGTCGACGACCTGTCGGAGGGGTGGGACCAGTTGATGACCCGCGAGGCCGAGGACTACCGCGACCCCGAGAGCTGCGACAACAACTACGCGTTCACCAAGGACCCGGACGGCCACGAGATCGAAGTGGTCACGTCGTAAGCGAAGTTCGTGTTCGGACGCGGGCGAAGCGAGCGTCCGCTTTTTGCCCCATCTTTTCGTGCGAGCGGGTCGCGGGCCGCCGGCCCGCGACCGCACGACGTGGCGGCGTAGCCGCCACGCGGTGCCCGCAGGGCCGGAGGCCCGAAGATACCCAGTGCGGAAAAGGTGGTCGGGGAGGACCCGGACGGCCACGAGATCGAAGTGGTCACGTCGTAAGCGACGGAGATCGCTTTCTCCCGACCGTCCGTCGGGACTCGTATCGTTTGCCACAGGTAGCTGTACGCTACCGTCGGGCCGCCGGTCGTAGGAACAGCCTACCGACACGAAGTACGTAGCGTCTGATTACTTACCTGCCACCTCTGATGGGGGGACCATGGAACCACGGGCAACTACGCGACCGTTCGCCGACCAACGACGCGGACGACGGTGTCGAGACTATCGTCGAACCGGCACCGGGGCCGGTACGACACCGGACAATTGGGACGGAGCCGTTCCCGGGGAGGAACGATGAGACGACGGGTGCCGGGCGAGAATCGGGGTGTCGGTGCGTTGCTCGCGCCGGTGACCGCGGTGTCGAACGTGAACGGTTCGGGCCGGGTCCGCGCGGTCGCGCTGGCGTTCCTGATGACCCTGGCGGCGGTCGCGGTCGGCGCGCCGGTCGCGGGAGCGAGCGCCGACGCCGGTACCGCGGCTCAAACCATCACCGTCGACGCCGGTGGTAGCGGCGATTACACGACGATACAGGCGGCGGTCGACGCCGCGGCCACCGGCGATACCATCGAGGTAGGACCTGGGACCTACAGCGAAGCGGTCACCGGCGACAAGACTGTCACAATAATAGCGCCGAACGAAACGACGCTCGACGGGTCGTCGTTGTCGAACGACCCGATCGCGTTCGACATCACGGGCCAGGCCGCGCCCGAGGTCGCGGGGTTCACGATCACGGGATACTACAAGGGGCTCCACGCCGCCGGGTCGACCGGCGACTGGACGCTCCGGGACACGACTATCGAGAACTCGTCGTTCGGCGCGGTCGACGCCGATGACTCGACCGGCGACTGGACGATCGAGGACAGCGTCCTGCGGGACGACCAAAACGATGCTATCGACGCCCGTGGCACGGAGGGCGACTGGACGGTTCGCGATACCACCGCTACCAGCCGCATCTACGCCGTGTCGGCGTCCGGTCAGTGGACGGTCGAGGGCGTGACGGTCCGCGACGCGTACGCGTCCGGTATCGCCGCCAGGTACACCGACGGCGCGTGGACCGTCCGTGACACGACTCTCCAGGGGCCGGCGTCCGACGGGATCGACGCCTCCCAATCCGTTTCCGGATGGGAGGCGGACAACGTGACGGTCTCGAACGCGGACAACGGCATCCGCGCGTTCAATACGAGCGGAGCGTGGACGGTCAGCGACTCGACGTTCCGGAACAGTTCTGACGTGGGCATCGACGTTTCCCGCTCGAGCGCCACGTGGACGGTCAGCGACTCGACCGTCCGGAACAGTTCCGGCGCGGGTATCGACGCCGCCTTCTCGAGCGGCACGTGGACGGTCCGCGAGAGCGCGTTCGTCGACAACGGCGTCGGCGTCGACGCCGAATACGGGACCCAGACGGGCGAGGCGACCCGTAACTGGTGGGGTTCCTGCGACGGGCCGAGCGGGGAATTCGGCGGGAGCGGCGACGCGGCCGCCGGGAACCTCGTCGTGGAGCCGTACTACACGGACGCGGCACAGACGACGCTCAGCAACGAGACGGCCTCGCCCTGCGGCGGGTCGACGACGTTCGACTTCGGGGTCGAACTCGAACAGGTCGAGGAGGTCAACCGGAGCGGCGACGCGACGGTCAGCGCGTACCCGCAGAACTACGCCGACGACCCCGTCGCGAACACGACCCTCGAACTGCTGGTCGACGCGGACGACGACGGGCGGTTCGCCGAAAGCGAGGTCGTCGCGACGAACGCGAGCCTCGACTTCGCGGCCGGCGAGTACCGCACCGTCGATCTGACCTACGAGAACGTCGAGCTCTCGCCGGGCAACTACAGCTACATGGCCCGGATCGGCAAGGACGGCCAGACCACGCGGAGCTTCACGAACGGGACCCTCGTCGTCGGGACCGGGAGCGACGGGTCGGGTACCGCGACGGAGCTCGCGAGCTGTGGGGTCATCGACCGACCGGGGTCCTACGACCTCGTTTCGGACCTGTCGAGCAACGGGACCTGTATCGAGATCACCGCGAGCGACGTCACGCTGGACGGGCAGGGCCACACGCTCGAGGGGCTCGACCCCGACGTCGACAAGATCGGGATCTACGGCAACGGGACGGCCGACGGGCTGACCAACGTGACCGTGACCGACGTCGAACTGACCGGGTGGCGCCACGACGGCTTCGGTACCACCGGGCACGCCCTGTATCTCGAGCGGGTGAACCACAGCGCGATCACGGACGTGAGCGTGACCGGCGGGGACATCGGGGTCCACCTCCGCACCGCCGCGGACAACCGGCTCGATAACGTGTCCATCGAGGGAACCAAAAACGTCGGGCTACACCTCCAGAACGGTGCGGACTGGAACACCGTCGTCGATAGCGCGGTCGTCGACGCCGAGGAGCGGGGCGTCCGGCTGTCCTCGGCGTCGAACAACACCGTCCGGGCCAGTGAGATCCGCTCCTCCGGCGCGGAGAACGTCCGCCTGGCGTGGGCTGCGAACGACAACGTCTTCGTCGACAACGTCGTCAGCGGGACCTCCTGGGGCGACACCAGTATCAGCGTCGGACAGAGCGGGTCGGGCCTGGAGTTCCGGAACAACACCGTGACCGGGAGCTCGGGCCACGGCTTCGGCCTCTCCCAGGCCGGCAGCGACTACCTGTTCGCGAACAACACCGTCAGCGGGAACGACGGCCACGGGATCCGTCTCAACCGCGCCGCGAACGCGACCATCCGTGACAACACCGTCGCGGCCAGCGGTGGGCACGGGATCAACCTCCAGCGCTCGTCGGGCCACACGGTAGCCGACAACGTCGTCCGCGACAGCGAGCGATACGGCGTCAATCTGAACGACGTCGACGACGCGGTCGTCGCGGAGAACACCATCGAACGCGGTACGAACGGCGGCGTCCGGCTGTTCGCCGGGTCGTCGAGCAACGAGCTTCGGGACAACGCGATCTCGAACGCGCCGCCGACTGGGGTCACAGCCTTCCCGACCGGCATCCAGCTACGCGACGCCGACGACAACCGGATCGTCGGAACGGAGATCGACAACGCCTGGCGCGGGATCGACGTCAACGCCTCCTCCGACGACAACACGATAGCGAACACCGCGGTGAACAACACCGCGAGCGCGACGCGGAGCGTCACTCTCAGCGGTTCGGTCGGGACCTCGGTGGAGTCGCTCGCGCTCTCTGACCCGTCGGCGTCGAACGTCACCCTCTCGTTCGAGGGGTACAACGTCAGCGTCGCGCCGGCGGCGTCGCCACCCGACAACCCCGACGGGACCGGCATCGGACGAACCGTCGACGTGGCCTCGGTCGGGGGCGCGAACGCGTTCCTCGACCTCACGCTGCGGTACGAGGCGGGCGACGTCGCGGGCCTCGACGCGACGACGCTCGGGCTCTGGCGACACGGAGCCAGCGGCTGGGAGCGGACCGCCGACGCGGCCCACGACATCGGTGCCCGGACGCTCGACGGCAACGTCACCGACGTCGGCGCGTCCGCCGACTCGGTGGTCGTCGGGGCGTTCCTCGAAGGCCAGAAGCCGTTCGACGTCGAACTGGAGCAGGCGGTGAACGTCTCCGAGGGCGGGGACGTGAACGTCACCGCGTACGGGTCGAACCTCGATAGCGCCCCCGTCACCGGGACGACGGTCGAGCTGCTGGTCGACACCGACGACGACGGGCGGATCGAGGCCGACGAAGTCATCGCCAGTCGGAGCGCCGACTTCGACGCCGGTGAGTACCGCGCTGTCGATCTCACCTACGAGGACGTCGAGCTCTCGCCCGGCGAGTACAGTTACATGGCACGGATCGACGACGGGTCGCGGACCGTCGGGAGCTTCACCAACGGGACGCTGACGGTCGAGACCAACGAGACGAGCGGGATTCCGTCAGACGCGGTGTACGAGGCCGGGAGCGTGGCCGCCGAATTCGACGTGGACCTCGACGGGCGGATCGGGATCGGCGAACTCGGGACCGCCGCGGAAGCGTACGCGAGTGGCGACCTCGACATCACTGGGCTCGGTGACGTCGCCGAAGCCTACGCGGCGAGCTGATCGGATTCAGGTGTAGGCCCGACGGGTGGTAGTTCCCTCCCGCTCGGATCCGGAAACGACATTGACCGTTCGGCCCATCTTTCTCACACGTTCGTTCGATACTGTCTCCTTTGGCACAAACTGTCGTAGACGATAGCGGATTCGAACTACGATTCGGCGCTCTCGATGGAGACGTGACTGTGGGAATTGTAAACAATAGAGTCATACTACCTAGTTTTCACAAGAACTCCGTGTACCCGTCGCAACGGGTGTGCGCAAGAACTGGGCAGGTCCACAAAAATTAACAGAACAGATTCGTAGGGATCGATTGCATGAACGGTAGGGTTCTGTTACTCGGGACGATCGGGATGCTAGTACTCGCGGCCGGGGCCGTGGGTGGTGCGAGCGGGTCGGCCACCCTCGCGGACCACAACAACGTCTCGTCGGCGCAGCCACTGGACGACGGAACGATCGACGGGGTCGACATCCCCGGTAACGAGTCGATCTACTACGAGATCGACCTCGCGGACAAAGAACAGGTGACGGTTTCGACGGAGGGGGCCGACCAAGGCGTCCAACTCCGACTGCTCGCACCCGACGGGGCGACGGAGTTGCGGAGCGCGAGCGGGAGCGCGGGGTCGTTCAATGAACCGGACGTGAGCGTCACTTACACCGCCAACCAGAACGGGACCTTCTATCTTGCAGTCTCGACGGTGAGCGACTCCCCGACGACGGTTTCGCTGACGACCGAGACGCCGGACCTGACCGACCGCTTCGAGCGCAACGACCAGTTCGAGTCGGCGACAGAGCTGTCCGACGGAGAGACTAACGGTCTGGTCCTAGCGGGGTCGGAGCTGGACTACTACGCGGTGGAGCTGAACGACAGCGAGCAGGTCACTTTCTCGACGGACGGGGCCACTCAGGGTATGCGCGTTCGGATGTTTGCGCCCGACAGGGTGACGGAGTTGCGGAGCGCGAGGGGAGAAGCGGGCTCGTTCAATGAACCGGACGTGAGCGTCACTTACACCGCTAACCAGAACGGCACGTTCTACTTCGAACTGGACAGCCGGACCGACCGCTCGACGAACTATTCGCTGTCCGTCCAGACGCCGGACCTGACCGACTCCCTCGAACCCAACGACGAGCTGGGGGCGGCGGCGACACTGTCCGAGGGCCAGACCGACGGCCTGTCGCTAGCGGGGTCGGAGTTGGACTACTACGCGGTACAGTTGAACGACAGCGAACAGATCACGTTCTCGACGGAGGGCGCCAGTCAGGGGCTTGGACTCCGGATGTTCGCCCCCGACCAGGTGACGGAGTTGCGGAGCGCGAGGGGGGAAGCGGGTTCGTTCAATGAACCGGACGTGAGCGTCACCTACACCGCCAACCAGAACGGCACGTTCTACTTCGAACTGGACAGCCGGACCGACCGCTCGACGAACTACTCCGTGTCGGTTCAGACGCCGGACTTGACCGACCGGTTCGAACCCAACGACGGGTTTGACAACGCGACCACTCTGGCGGAAGGTCGGTACGACGACCTCGACCTGGCTGGGTCGGAGCTGGACTACTACGCGGTGGAGCTGAACGACAGCGAACAGATCACGTTCTCGACGGAGGGCGCCAGTCAGGGACTCCGCCTTCGGATGTTCGGCCCCGATCGGGTGACCGAGTTGCGGAGCGCGAGGGGAGAAGCGGGCTCGTTCAATGAACCGGACGTGAGCGTCACCTACACCGCCAACCAGAACGGAACGTTCTACTTCGAACTGGACAGCCGAACCGACCGGTCGACTGCCTACTCCGTGTCGGCTCAAAAGGTCGATCGAACCGACGAGTTCGAGCCTAACGACGAGTTCGCGAGCGCGCCGCTGCTGACGCGGGGGCGGTACAGCGACCTCGACGTCGCGGGCGCGGAGCAGGACTACTACTTCGTCCCGCTGAACGCGAGCCAGCAGGTCGACGTCAGTCTGGAGGAGACCGGCGGCGACCTCGAAGCGACGCTGTACGCCGCTAACGGGTCGGTTCTGACCCGGGACGACAACACCGGATTCGGCGACGGCTCGGTCTCGTTCAGCTACACCGTCCGGGCCGACGGAAACTACTACCTCGGGATCACCAGCCCCTCGAACCGGTCGGCCGGCTACCGGCTAGTCCTGAACAGTAACGGTACCATCGAGCAGCTACCGACGGTCCCGAGTCGCGCGGACGTGTCGCTGTCCACGTCGAGTATCAACGCGAGCGAGCCGACCGACCTGACCGTGACCGTAACCGACGCCAGGAGCGGCGACGCGGTCGAAGGCGCGACGGTCTCGATATCCGACCTCCAGGTATCGGCGACGACCGACGCCAGCGGCGTCGCGACGCTGTCGGTCGAGGCGTCTAGCCCCGGTGACTATCCGGTGAGCGTCTCCGCGGACGGGTACGCCGACGCCTCGGCGACGCTGACGGTCGAATCGAACAGTGAGATCCCGTCGGACGCGGTGTACTCGCCCGGGAGCCCGGCCGCAGAGTTCGACGCGGATCTCGACGGGCGGATCGGGATCGGCGAACTCGGGACCGCCGCGGAAGCGTACGCGAGCGGCGGTCTCGGCATTACCGGACTCGGTGACGTCGCCGAGGCCTACGCGTCGAGCTGATCGGATCCGGGTGTAGGCTCGTCGGTCGGTAGTTCGCTCCCGCTCGGATCCGGGAGCGACATCGGCCGTTTTGCGGTTTCCTTTCTCCACAGCATACATTCCAATTCAAAACAATTTAATAACAGGCGCTCACCACCGCCTATGATGTCGACGAAATGGTATCGCGCGCTCTTCTTGACAGTCCTGATGTTGGGGGGCGCGTCGACGGCGTGGGTTGCACCGGCGGTCGCGGGATCAAACGTGGCGACTGACGATCCGTTCGAACCGAACGACTCGTTCGATTCGGCGGCCTCGATCGAGGAGGGAGAGTACAGCCCGCAGATCGAGGCGGGGTCGAGCGACTTCTTCAAACTCGATCTGACCGACACGGACGTGCTGGACGTGCGGTTGACGCCCGTGAGCGGAGACCTGGAGTTCCGAATCTACGACTCGAACCGCGAGGAGATGGTTCGGGACGGGCTCGTCTACGAGGGTGAGACCGATCGGCTAACGACCGCGTTGCCGTCCGATGGAACGTACTACCTGGAAGTGTCCGGGGACCACTCGGAGACGACGACGGACTACACGCTCGATGTCGACGTGGTGGCGCCGTCGGAGAACGACGATTTCGCCCCGAACGAGGAGTTCGATACGGCGGCGACGCTGTCGGAGGGGTTCACCAACGCGAAGATCTGGGGCGGTGAAACGGACTTCTACCAGCTCCAGGCCAACGGCACGGACGTGCTGGACGTGCGGCTGACGCCCCAGAGCGGAGATCTGGAGGTCCGAATCTACGACTCGAACCGCGAGGAGATGGTCGGGGATGGGCTCGTCTACGAGGGCGAGACCGCTCGGCTCACGGACGACCTGTCGTCCGACGGAACGTACTACGTGGAGGTGTCCGGAAACGACTTGCAGACGACGACGAACTACACGCTGAACACGGAGGTCGTGACGCCGTCGGAGAACGACGAGTTCGAGCCGAACGGGGAGTTCGACACGGCGGCGTCGCTGTCGGAGGGCTTTACCGACGCGAAGGTCTGGGGCGGTGAGAGCGACTTTTACGAACTCCAGGCCAACGACACGGACGTGCTGGACGTGCGGTTGACCCCCGAGAGCCAGGACCTCGAATACTACATCTACGGTCCGAACAGACAGCAACTGACCCTCGGCGGCGCCGGCGACGGCGGCACCGCTCGGTTGACGACTGCGCTCCCCTCTACCGGGACGTACTACGTCGAAGTCCGTGGTGACTACCGGCAGACGACGACGGAGTACCGACTGAACACCGAAGTAGTGGCGCCGTCGGAGAACGACGACTTCGCGCCGAACGGCGACTTCGAGTCGGCCGCCGGGCTGACCCAGGAGTTCAACGACGGGAAGCTCTGGGGCGGCGAGTCCGACTTCTTCAAGGTTCGACTCGACCAGGGCGAAGGACTCCGCGTCGCGCTGACGCCACAGGACCAGACCTCGCAGCTCCGCGTCTACGGTCCGGACCAGTCGGAGGTCGCTTCCGACTCGTACATCTCGGCGGGGAACAGTCAGGCGGTGACGTACCAGGCGTCTGCGAGCGGGATCCACTACGTCGAGGTGACTGGTGACCACGAGTTCACGACGACGGAGTACCGGCTCCAGACGAATCGAACCTACGAGCCGCTCGGGAGCCTCGACGTGTCGCTCTCGACGGACAACGTCACGGCGGGCCAGTCGAGCGACGTGGCCGTGACCGTGACCGACGCCGCGACGGGTGACCCGATCGAGGGCGCGACGGTTTCGATTTCGGACCTCGTGCTGTCGGACACGACCAACGCCAGCGGCGTCGCGACGTTGTCGGTCGAGGCGCCCAGCGCCGGCGACTACCCGGTGAGCGTCTCCGCGGACGGGTACGCCGACGCCTCGGCGACGCTGACCGTCGAGTCGAGCAGTCGGATCCCCTCGGACGCGGTGTATTCCGTGGGGAGTGCCGCTGCGGAGTTCGACGCGGATCTAGACGGACGGATCGGGATCGGGGAACTCGGAACCGCCGCGGAAACGTACGCGAGCGGCGACCTCGACATCACTGGGCTCGGTGACGTCGCCGAAGCCTACGCGGCGAGCTGATCGAAGTGAGAGCGTCTCCTCCGTACGAACTGTCGAGCGGGTAGTCCCCGTCCCTCGACCCCCTGCGGGTCGCTGGTTCGCTCACACGCTTGGGCCGATACCCGGGCGGCGGGCGGAGCAATCGACCCGGTGTTCCGCAGCGGTGGAGAGCGCTCCCAGCGTGATATATATCGATTACCACCGTTTTATAGCCGAATACACACCTCTTAGCGCGAGTTAAACCACTCCTATCCAACGATCGGGTGCATGCGACGAACACTGGTCGTGTTACTCGTCACCGCGAGTGCGATGCTGGCCGGAGCCACACCCGCACTGGCCGTGACGGCACCCGATGCAGACGAGTCCGGTGCCGACGTGGCGACTACGGCGAGCGACTCGCTCGCGAATCAGTCGTCCGACGCGCCACAGGTATCGATCCGAGAGATACAGGAACCACCGAACGAGTCGACCGACGTCTCGCCGTACGCTGGCGAAACCGTCACTACCAGCGGCGTCGTGACGGCAGTGCGGGACGACGGCGACGGGTACTACATCCAGAACGGGACCGGCGCCTACTCCGGAGTGTACGTCTACACGGGCGGATCCGTTTCCGTCTCGGTCGGGGATAGGGTCGAGATCACGGCACCGATTACGGAGTACTACGGTCTCACGGAGGTCCAGGCCTCGGGGGCCGTATCGGCGACCGTCACGGGGACGACAGCCGTTCCCGAACCGGTGACGCTCGCTACCGGAAACGCGAGTAGGGAAGCCTACGAGGGCGTCCTCGTCGAAGTGACCGACGCCACCACGACGTCACCGCCCGACAGCGACGGCGAATGGAGCGTCGACGACGGCAGCGGGACGCTCGCTATCGACGACGTACAGACGGGCACCGACACGGTGCCCGCACGTGCGGACGAGCAGTTCGAGAGCATCGTCGGCCCGCTGAGCTACACGTTCGGTGCGTACAAGATCCAGCCGAAGGCAGTCGAGTCGGCGGCTACCGGTACCACGGTGACGGTGCTGGCGTACACCGATATCGGCTCGGAAGCGGCCGGTGACGGGACGATGGGGCGGTTCATCTCCCTCGTCAACGACCGTCGCGCGGCCGTGGGCGGTCCCGTCGCAGTCGTGGGCAACGGCGACGAGATCAGCCCCCACGCGTTGCGGGGACGGGTCTCGCCAGGCTGGGAACCGCCGATCCGCGCGCTCAACATCATCGACCCCGCCGCGGAGGCGGTGCAGAACCACGAACTGGACTACGACGAGTCCGCCGAGACCGGGGATTTCTCGATCTTCGAGGCGGCGTCGAACGGCTCCGCGTTCCCCTGGGTCAACGCGAACGTCCGAAGCGCCAGCCAGGAGCTCCCGGGCACGGAGAATCACACAGTCGTCCAGCGGGGCGACCAGCGGATCGGGATCGTCTCGGTCGCCGACGGCGCGATCGACAGCAAGGCCGGCAACGTCCTGAGCCGTAACGGGTACGCGGTCGAGAACTACACCGCGGCCGCACAGCGCGAGGCCAGCTACTTGAAAACCGAGGCGAACGTAGACGTGGTCGTCGCGCTGGCGCCGATCGGCAACGAACTCGCTCGCGACCTCGCGAACGACACGCAGTACGTCGACGCGATCGTCACGGGCGACCGCGACGGATCGTTCGAACCCGAGGTCGTCGGCGGCGCGGTCGTAACCCACCCGCCGGGCGGCGCACAGGGCGTCGCAGAGCTCAAGCTGACCGTCCGGAACGGCTCGGTGACCCCCGTCGGTGGCCAGACCTACGACGTTACCGACGATCTTTCACGGAACAGCACGTGGGCGCAGTACATCGACGGCGTCCGCGCCGAATACGGGCTCGACGCCGTTATCGCGCAGACGGAGATCCCGCTTTCGACGGCGGTCGACCCCTACACCGACGAGACCGCGATGGGGAACGCCATCGCCGAGGGGGTCCGCAACTACACCGACGCGGACGTGGCGCTGACGAACTCGGGCGGCATCCGCGGGTCGGCGACCTACGGCCCGAACATCACGGCCAGTCACATTCGGTCGACGCTGTCGTTCGGGAACCAGGTGGTCACGATGAACGTGACCGGCCAGGAGCTGTACGCGATCCTGGAGAGTCAGATGTTCGTCTACCAGAACGACGGTGGCCCGAGCATCGGGCTGCAGTCCAGCGGCACGACGTTCGAGTGGGTCCCCCACAACGAGACCGACATCCCAGACACGGCTCTGGACGAGGGCTTCGGACGACTCGAAGACGTCCACGTGGACGGTGAACCGCTGGATAGGGACGCCACGTACACACTCGCGACGAACAGCTACATCGGAACCGGGGCCTCGGACTACCCGATGAGCGAGTCGATGTGGACCCACGAGTACAACGCCACGATGGCCCAGGCGGTCATCGAGTGGCTCGACGAGACGGGGACGGTCGAACGCGAGATGGTCGACCCCGTCGTCCAGGGTAACATGCGGATGGTCGACCGGATCGTCGACACGTCGGACGTGACGACCGCCGACGGGACGGTCACCGTCACGGCCCAGGCCCCGTCGGCGACCGTCGACGTCACCGACGAGTTCTATCTGCGAAACGCCAGTGCCGGTCGGGTCAACGCGACCGGCGTGAGTTACGACGGGTCGACGCTGACGGTCACGTTCGACCGGTCCGACTGGGAGGCGACGGTCGACTCCGGGACCGCGCAGGTCTACGGGGAGTACTACGACAGCGAGTACACCGCACAGCTACGCGACGTGACCGGCGGCGCGAAGGAGTATTCGGTTCTGAACGTCGAAGCGACAGTCGACAGTAACGCGACGGTTCCGCCCGGGGCAGTCTACTCCCCGGGAACCGCTGCGGCCGAGTTCGACGACAACGACCGAGACGGTCGGATCAGCATCACCGAGCTGTCGGACGCCGCCAACGCGTACGCGGCGGGCGACCTCTCGATCGCCGACCTCGCCACGGTCGCAGACGCCTTCGCGGCGAGCTGACGACCCGGCTCGCGGCGGGCCGACCCCCGCTTCTCGGATCCGACCCGTCACCGGAGTAACCACTCGTTACCGCGTGATCCCCACGGTAGCGGAAACTTACTTACGGGTGGACCCGGATCCCAGGGCATGGATACACTCCGGTCTGTCTGCTCGCCGGGTCGAACGGCGCTCGTTCTCGTCGCTCTCGCCGTGCTCGCGAGCCTGGTCTCGCCGGGGGCCGCGGCCGCGGTTGGGACCGTCGACTCGTCCGGGCCGACCGATCTGATCGGTGGTGCTCCCGCGACCGTCGGGGCCGCGAACAACTCGACGGTCAGCTACGTCGAGATGGGTTCCGACCGCGCGCGGACCGACGCGGCGCCCACGATCCGACAACGATTCGAGGTGAATCGGACGCCGAGCGTCCCGGGAGAGGTGACGGTCACCTACGAGGCGACGCTCCCCGGCGACGTTGTAGAACTATACCCCACGGTCAGTCGCCTCCCGGTCGAGTACGAGGTCACCTCGTCCGAGAACTTCACCTACGACACGGAACAGGGGCGATGGGAACTCAGGTCGTCGTACGGCGAACGCACGACGGGGCGACTCGTCTACACCGTCGCGACGAACGTGACTGCTTCGGGCGGATACGATACGGTGGAGACCGACGACTGGGCGTTCATCGACGGTCAGCAACTCACGAACGGGCTTGGGTATTTGACCTTCGGTGACGACCCGTCGATAGACACGACCTACGAAGCGGTCCGGTCGGGATACGGCGCCGACGGTCGGATGTTCCTCGGCGAGCACGGGACTTCGCAGGCGGCCGGAACCAACCAGACGGTGACGGTCGTCGAGGGGGCGGACGCCGCGCCGCCGCTGTCGGCGTCGACGACCGCGGGATACGTGGCGAACGTCTCCGGGAAGCTGGCTATCGGTGACAGGGACCCCGACGTGACGGCGTTCCTGCTCCCCGAGCCGATCCGACCCGGGGGTCGGGGCGGTGGCGGAGCGTTCTGGGTGGGCGCGTCCACGTCGCGATTCGCCGAGACGGTCGCACACGAGTACATTCACACCCGTCAGGCGTGGCTCGACGGGGACAGGTTGCCGGAGGACGTCGACTCCGACCTCGACTGGTTCACCGAGGGGTCGGCGGACTACTACGGCGGGTACTACGCCTGGCGGGCGGGCTATCTGAGCGAGGCGGGCTTCCGGTCGTATCTCGACGACGAGACCACGCGGTACGCCGACAGCGTCCTCCGGGACGGCGTGGACACCACACAGCTGAAAAACTACTACAAGGGACGGCGCGTGCTGGGCTCGCTCGACGCCACGATACGCGGGTTCGGGGGCAACGCCACGCTGGAAACGGTGTTTCGCCGGATCAACACGGTCGACAACGCCAGTGTCTCCTACGCGACGTTCAGGGAGGAGGTCGTCGCCGTGACCAACGCGTCGGTGGGCGATTCGCTCGACCGCTTCACAGGGACCCGGGATGCGCCGTCGATCCCGTCGGACCTCTCCAGCGTGTACGCGACCTCGACCGCGGAGTCCACGCCGCCCGTGACCGTCGGGAACCTGTCGATATCGCCGGCCACCGTTTCGGCGAACGAGACGGTCGACGGGACGGTGTCGTTCGAGGTCGGGGAGGTCAGCGGTGACGGGAACACGGACACGGTCTCGGTGACGCTCCCGACCGACGTGGGCGTCGTCGCGGAGGGCCTGAACGCTTCCGTCACCGACGCCGACGGGAACGCGGTCGCCGTCACCGGGAGTCCGGAGTTGACCGACGCCGACGGCGGTTCGAACAACCGGGTGCTGTTCGAGATCTCGCCGACCGCCGACCTGAACGGGACGGTCTCGGTTGCGCTCTCGCTTCGCTCGCCGGTGGTCGACCGGAACGCCTCGGTTCGGGTGACGGCTTCCGTTCGGGACAGCGCGCGCGGCACCGCCAGCGCGAACACGACGCTGACCGTCGAGCCGGCAGCGCCGGACCTGCTCTCGGTCTCGCTGTCGCCCTCGACGGTCGCGGCCAACAGTTCCGCGAACGTCACGGTCACGGTGACCGACGGGAGCGGATCCCCCGTGGCGGATGCGTCGGTCACGTCGGCGGCACTCGGCGTGACGGAGACGACCGGGTCCGAGGGGAACGCGACGGTATCGGTCCGGGCGTCCGCCGGGACCTACCCGCTGACGGTATCGGCCGCGGGATACGGGAACGCCACCGCGACCGTGACGGTGACGGAGGCGGGGCTGCCCCAGGGCGCGGTCTACGAGGCCGGTAGCGTGGCCGCCGAGTTCGACACGAACGAGGACGGATTGGTCGGGATCACCGAGCTCGGGGCGGCAGCGGAGGCGTACGCGGGCGGCGACCTCTCGATCAGGGGTCTGGGAGCCGTCGCCGAAGCGTACGCCGCGAGCTGAGCGCCGTCGCATCGGATGCAGCGGGCGAAGCCGTCGGAACTCGCGTCGTTAGCTCTCCTCGCGGGCTGATTGCGAGCCGTTCGCAGACGGCCGTATCCCGACACGGAGCTGGATAGTCGGTAGCCACAAGAGGTTTACCAGTCGGCGAGAGGGCATGGAACATGGAACGGCGCGAACTGCTGTCGGCGGTCGCCGGACTCGGGGCGCTGGCGACCATCGGTGCCGACCCCGGCGAGGCCGAGGACGACTCCGACATCGGTCGTATCGGAGCCGAGGCGGCGGACGGCACCGTCACCCTCGACGTCGTCCTCTCCGACGAGTGACCGCGCGCCCGGACCGGCTGTCGTTCCGCCGAAAATCTTCCACAAAGTGTTTATCCGTTGATTCACCTGGTTCGGATATGGAACGGCGACACGGGTTCGGGCTCCCGGCGGTCGCGATGGCAGTCGCCGCTACTGCGCTGCTGGCCGACGGACACAAGACCGAGGAATCAGGCGACCGGGACGGTGAAGACGGGACCGTCGAGATCGAGATCGTACTGACCGAAGACTGACGGCGCGTGTTCGGGCGACGTACTGCAGGTCGGTCACCGGAGCGATACGCTTATTCGCCGGTCGGAGGTGAGTGGTGGTATGAGTGAGCGATCCGCGGCGGCGTCGCTCATCGAGGATCGGCCGGATCTGACCGAGGATCTGCGAACCCTTCTGGAAGTCGACGCGGCCGCGGAGACGTGGACGTTCGACGACACCGAGGTCGACTCGGGGACGTTCGGTGAACTGGTCGAGCGCGACGTCGTCGAAAAGGAGGGCGACGGATACCGCCTCGCCGACCCCGACGCGGTTCGCCAGGCACTGGGAGACGACGGGGTGACCGACGACCGGCCACGGGTCGGGCGACCGACGTTCTCGACCGTCGATCTCGACTCACGTCGGGTCGGCGCTCTCGTCGCGGCACTCTCGGCGGTGGTTCTCGCGCGCGTGATCAGTTACCCATCGGTGTTCAGAGACGGGACGGTCGTCCTCTCGGGGAACGACCCGTACGCCTATCGGTACTGGGTCGAGCGGACGCTCCTGAACGTCTCGGGACCGCTCGATATCGGCCCCGTCCTGACGGGCGTCGGGCCGACCGAGACGGGAGAGCCGCTGTTCGTCGCGGTCACGACGCTTGTCGCGTCGCTGTTCGGCGGGACGCCCGCCGCGGCGGGATGGACGCTGGCGTGGTACCCCGTCGTTACCGCGGTCGCGACCGCTGCGGTGCTGTACGCGCTCGTGGTGGCACTCACGGACGACCGTCGGGTCGCGCTGGCCGCCGTCGTACTGCTGGCGGTCACGCCGGGCCACGCGATGCGGACCAGCCTCGGGTTCGCCGACCACCACGCCTTCGACTACGTCCCGCTGGCGGTCACCGCCTACGGGCTGGTCGCAGTCGACGGGACGGACGGCCTCCGCGACCGCCGCGCGTGGCTGGGGGCGGGCGTCGTCGCGGCGGGACTCGCCGGACAGATCCTCGGGTGGTCGGCCGGCCCCCTGCTCGTGGTCCCGGTCGTCGGGTACGTCGCCGTCCGCGCGGTCCAAGACGTTCGAGCGGGCGATTCGCCGGCGCGTCGAGGACTCCCGGTCGTCGCCGGGGTCGGGGCGGCGGCGGTCGTCGTCGCCGGAGCGCACGCGGCGCTGGGGTGGCACGACTCGGTCGTCGCAGTCACGCCCGCGCTGTTGCTGGCGGCCGTCGTCGGGGTCCTCGCGGTCGCCGAACTCGTCGGTCGCGCCGACGCGCCGCCGTGGGCGGTGGTACCGGCGAGCGGCGTCGCGGGAATCGCCGGCCTGGCCGCGGTCGCGGTCGCCGCGCCGGCCGTCTGGACGCGAGCGACCGGGCGGTTCGGCGACCTCTTCGCGTCGCGGGGGATCGCGGAGACGCGGTCGCTGCTCGACGGCGGGTCGGTCGGCTGGCTGTTGCTGTTCGGGTTCGTGCTCGTCCTCGCGGCCCCGTGGCTGGCGTGGGCGACCCGGCGGGCGACCCGCTCGGACGCCGCATGGGCCGTCCCGGTCGCCTACGGGTGGTGGTTCCTCCTGCTCGCGGCCGTCCAGGTGCGCTTCGCCGGCCAGCTCGCGGTGTTCGCCGCCGCCTTCGCCGGCCTCGGGTTCGTCCACCTCGCGTCGGTCGTCGACCTCGGCGCGCCGCCGGCGCCGCTGGACCCCGACCGCACGGGGCCGCGGTCGCTCTCGATCCCGACGGGCCGGCGGGCCGCACAGGTGCTCGCGCTGTTCGTCCTCGTCGCCGGCCTTGGGGTCGTCCAGGTGCCAGTCAAGACCAGCCAGGTGACGACCGACGGCGACGCCTACCGCGCGGCGGCGTGGACGGCCGACGACGCCGCCGAGCGCGGGCTCGCCTCCCCCGACAGCTACGTGTTCAGTCGATGGGGCGACAACCGGATGTACAACTACGTCGTCAGCGGCCAGTCGCGGTCGTACGGGTTCGCCCGGGCGAACTTCGGGCCGTTCGCCTCGGCGGCGAACGCCTCGGGGTGGTACCCGCGGCTGCGCGACCGCGTCGGCTACGTCGTCGTCGAGGGGAGCGGCTTCGAGTCGGGGACGGTCGGCGCGCGCCTCGCGGGGAGCTTCGGCGGCCGGACCGCCGACGCGCCGGGGCTGGCCCACTACCGCGTCCGCTACCGCGGGCCCGACGGCCGGGTCGTCGCCAGCGTAGTCCCCGGCGCCCGCCTCGTCGGTACCGCCGCGCCCAACCGGACCCAGACCCTCGCGACGAACGTCACCGTCGACGGCCGGACCGTCCGCTACGAGCGTCGCGTCCGCGCGAACGCCACGGGGGCGTTCGCGGTAACCGTCCCCTACCCCGGCCGGTACACTCTGGGCAACACCACCGTCGCGGTGGACGAACGAGCCGTCCGAAACGGTGGCACCGTCGGGGCCGATATCGGTGCGCGCGCGAGCGAGAGCGCGGTCGAACCGGTGTGATACCGAGGCGATTCCGGCATCGGAAGCAGCCGGCTACCGCGCTCGAGCCAAACGAACAGAAGCGCTCCCGAACGGGCTCGCGCGCTGATGGAGTTGGTCGGAGACGTAAGCTACCCCACGGCTAAAGCCGTGGGCTTTCAGCGTGGACTCCCGTTCTAGCCGAATCATCGGCAGGAGGGTCATACTCTCCGTTCACGTTCAGCGTCCCGCTGTTCAAGCACACGCCTACGGGTGCGCCTCCACCGGAGCCTGTTTGGTCCCGACGGAGATACCGCAGACCGATGTTTTTCGCGGCGTTGTAGTCGGCATGGTTCTCGTAGCTGCATTTCAGGCACTCGAAGTCCTCACCGTCGCGGTTGTCAGGGTCTGTGCACCCACACGTCGAGCATCGCAGTGACGTGTTCTCGGGATCTACCTGTTCTACGTCGACACCGTACTCTGCGGCTTTATACTCGACGTACTCGTAGAGGCGATCGAACGCCCACTTGTGGCCCCACGACGCACCAGTGCGCTCCCGGATGTCCGTCAAATCCTCGAAGGCTATCACTGAACACTCGTGGTCGCGGGCCTCCGCGACTAACGCATCACTGATACGGTGGAGTGTGATTTTGAAGCGATTTGTCTCTTTGCGTCCGACAGCCTGCAGATTCTCGTGTGCCCACCGCGTTCCACACTCTTGCAGGTCGCCACGGCGGTTCTCGTACTCTCTGCGCCAGTGGTCGAACTCGTCGCCCGTCCAGAACGTGCCAGTCGAAGTGACAGCTAGCTGATTCACGCCGAGGTCAACCCCGAGAACCGCTCCGTTCTCGGGTGTTGCCTGCTCCGACGTGTCGGACTCCACCTCCACCTTGCAGTGGACGTGGAGCATCCAGTTACCGTTCGTGTAGTGCAATTCTGCGCCTGTCGTCTCGTACTCGTCCGAGAAGAAGTACTCGGCGTGGGGCGTATCTCGCTCGTCATCCGGGAGCACGTACTCGGCTACAATCCGGCCATCGAGCGTGGCGAGGCTCACGTGGTCGTCGTGGAACGTCGCGGTGCGGTGATCGTAGACGAGGTGTGGACTAGTGAAGTGGGGCATCGACGCTTTCTTGCCGTGCTTCCACTTTTCGACGGCGCTCTTGCAGGCATCGGCGGCCTTGTTGCGAGCGGCTTGGACGTGGTTGCTGTGCAAGTGCGTTTCATCGCGCACGTCTTCGTAGGTGCCATCGTGGAGCGTTGTTTTACTCGTCGTGACGTATTCACCCTCGAAAGCGTGGCGCGTCACGTAGTTGGCGGCCCACAGGAACTCGTCGACAGTGTCGCGGAGAAGCGCGACATCGTCACTGTCCACGTCGAGTCGCACGGGGACAGTGCGCCGCTTCCCCATATACCATATGTAATCTTAGTAATTCAAAAGCGTTTGGAAGTCGGCCCTGCTGTCGTCGGTGGATTGTACCACCGAGTGGACGCGCTTCCTCCCACCCGTGAACGGGTGGGTTTCCGCCTCGCTATTCTATGAACCAGCGAACCGCCCAGCGCTACCGCTCGCTGCGGGACGGGCCGCCCGACGCCGACACCGGCTGGATCAGGGCCGTCGAACAGATCGACCCGGCGACCGCCACGACCACCAGCCGGCCGTGCTGGCACTGCGAGGAGCCCGTCCACCTCGGCCGTGACTCCGTCGTCGAAGCACGGGCCTGCCTCGTCGAGGAGCGCGAGGATCGGACGGTGGAGACACAGCTGCACCTCCGGTTCTGCAGCTGGGGCTGCTGGCACGAGTGGGCGACTCGGTGCTGAAAACAATGGGCGCGGGGGGAGCGCCCATCGGGCAATTAGGGGGGATGGGGGGGAATGTCTGCACACAGGGGTCGGGGAAGACGCACCGTGCAGACAGACTGCTCTAGGGGCAACTGATTCTTAAACACGCGGCGGTAGTTTCACAGTCTGAAGACGCCCCCTGGAAATGGGGCGTACAGGCATCCACAACGAGATTTGGCATCCCCGGTGGCACAGCCCCGGAAGTTCCCCCAGTGGCAGAGTACTCACCAGAGAGGTATTGTTATGCGCTCCATTCCTGGCCAGTACAACGTCTCTTCGCCGAGATAGACCAGAGAGTCGGAGACAGAACGCGAAGGGCTGAGTTATCGATTGCGAAGCGGGCACGAACATGACTGCGAATGTGCCATACCAGGGACGTAACTGATCACAAAGCATTTAGCGACGCTGAAAGCCAGATATTGGTGCCCGGGCTGGGGCAGCCGCCTCTGGCACGGGCGGTGTGACAAGAGTCAGATACTGCCATCCAGGCGGATGCTCGCCTCTGACTCGGCGAGACCACACACACTGGCCCACGGCGCTACTATCGTGGGCCAGCTGCGTGCATCGTGTGTGGTACGTAACGGTACGCCGTGGATCCTCAAACGGCTTTCGCCGCTCACGATGCGTATACACCGCTTACGACTCGTGTGTGTGGTGTGTTTCTGGCGGCTCCTCACCGCCCGGTGGGCGACCGCTCGGGTCCCGGTAGCCCCCGCTACTCGACGGGAGCGCTCGTCGTCCGCTACTCGATGGAGACGGTCGCTGGCGGAAAATTTTCGCGAGCGCACGCGAGAGCGGCCGCGCGCGGATGTACCCGTGTGAGCCGGGACTGGACAGCTGGTACCCGGCCACTCTCCGACGGAGCGGGCGACGACACACCTAGCGGGGCGATCCGACAGACTCGATCCCGTCGGCGGGCACGATGGAGGTATGGCTACCGAGGTCGACGATATCGAGGTGCTGTGGCCGCTGGCCGGCGACGAGCTGGGGACGGTCCCGTCGGTCGCCGAGCCGCTGCCGATCGGCTCCCAGGTGGCGCTCTACCGCGTCAAGCGTCTCTCTGCGAACGGCGACGTCGACCGTGACGAAGATCAGGAGCCGCACATGTACTATAGTAGAATTTGAAAGCGTTTGCACAGTCGATCGCACGACTGTGTGCGATCGCCTAAGCGATGTCTTTCAAATTCTACTATACCTCACTGACGCCGGGCGGGCGCGGCTGGCCGACGCCGACCTGCCCGAGCCCGGGCCGGTGACCGTCGCCGAGTACTTCGCCGACTACGACACCCCGACCGATGTCGAACCGTGGGACGTGCTCGAGACGCTCGTCGCACTGGGCGAGGGGTGGCGCCCGACGCCCGAGATCGACGCCGACTACGAGATCACGCGGACCAACATCCGCCGCCATCTCCACACGCTGGTCGACGCCGGCTACGCCGACGTGGGCGAACGGCCGCGCTCGCTCGCGGGCCGCCGAGACCCGTGTCGGGGCGTTCGGTAGTTGGGAGTGACTGTTCGGTTGACACTAATCTCGAATATGAGAACGCGACGCACGCGCTCGCAGTCGAGTTGCCGTAAAAACACGAATCGGTGTGTTCCCGGCGGTGTAGGCCGTCAAATCGGGGGTATAGACCGGTTAATACGGGGATAATTCGGCGCATAAAATCGACGGAGAGGGGCTGAAACAGCAGATTTGGTGGTACTTGCAGGTTACTCCGTTCCCACAAGCTATAATACGGCAGACGGTAATGGTCCGTGATGTAGTGTTCAGTAACTCACTGCAATAGTCCAGCGCTACAATCAAACATGAGGTCATGACAACGGCGATGACCGACGAGAACAGTTCGGGCGGCAGCGACACGACACACACCTCGATCGAGATCGATCGAGAAGTGTGGCGCCAAGTACGTGCCGAGGCCGTCGCTGAAGGATCAAACGTCAGTGTCAAGCTGGAGGATATCCTCCGACAGCACTTCGACATGGACGAATCAGACACTTAATGACAAACTACAAAAACATATGACAGGAACCAACGAGAAGCTGCGCGCGCTGTTCCTCTCCCTGCTCATGGTCGGCTCCGTCTTCGGGGCGACTGTGGCAGTGAGTGGGACGGCGGCGGCCGCAGTCAGTGATGCCGGTACACCTAACGACCTCGTCGTTGGGTCAGCCGATGCTGGCACACAGCATGTAACGAATAATATCATAGTCGATACAACAGGCGATGTTGAGATTGACGTCTCCGCTCTACAGGAGAATGGCGTTGATCTGAGTAGCGCCGATGCTGGGGTTACGATCAACCCCGGAAGTGATGGTGACGCTGCTGCTTCTGTAACAGGCTTCGACACAACAACCGGCGTTGTTACTGTTGACGTCACACAGCTTGACGGCACTGATGGGACCGCTGACTTCGACCTGACCCTCTCTGGTCTCGATACCTCCGGTGCAGATGCGAGCGCCAGTGGGCTGACTTACGAAGTCACGGACGTTAGCGCCAGTGACTCAGCCAATAGCGCCACGTTTGCCTTCGCGGAAGGGAGTATCTCGGGCTCCATTACTGATGCTGGCGACGCGTCAGCAATCGAGGGCGCGACGGTCGAACTTACCGACGACAACGCTGCTGAGGTCGTCGCAACCACGACAACGGATTCGAACGGGGACTACTCGTTCGACAGCGTTAGTGGCGGGACGTACACTGTCACTGTGACTGCTGACACGTACGTTATCGCAACGAGTGGCACCTCATCGCTACAAGATACGACGACATCGCAGACGGTTGATCAGGCACTCTCTCAGCCGACGATCGCCGTCAATTCACAAGGAACCACCGCCGGTGACGACGTTACCTTCCGTGTCAGCGATAATCCGGAAGACATCGGTGGTGAGGTTGTTGTCCGTCACAACTACAACGACCAAGAGATCACGCTGACGGGCACGACAACGGATGCAACGTTCTCCCAGGCGAAGGCGACCAACCAGGACGGGTCGCTCATTGTTGCTGGAAGCGAAGTCGACAACGCGGCGTATACGACTGACGACTACTACGTTACGGCCGATCCGAGTACGGTCGTCCTGAGTACGGAGAACACCATCGACGCGAACGTCTACCAGTGGTACGATACTGAAGCCGAAACCGGTGATCTCTATCAGGAGAGCATCAACTACGCACTGGTTGACGAGGGTGATGCCACCCAGGAGACAGGGAGTACGAGTACCGGTGCGTTCTCCGTTGACGGTGTCTTCGACAGTGCTGGCGACTGGTTCGTTGGTATCAGCACCACTACTGACGCTGTCAACATCGACAGTACTGCTGCTAACAACGAAGGCGGTGCCACGGTCACGGTTGAAGACCGCAATATCGTCGAGAACTTCACTGTCGACCCCAGTAGCCCCGCTTACAACGACGAAGTGACGATTAGCGGGAATCTGGTGGACAGTAATGGTGATCCTGTAACTGGTAATTCAATCGAGATCCGCACGCAGAGCGGCGGTGCCGGTAGTCTGGTCGGTGTCGACACTACCGGCTCCAACGGTGGTTTCTCGATTACCGCAACGCTGAACGACGCACGCACGTGGTACGTCCACGACGCTGGTGACACCGCCGATGTCGAAACTATCGACGTTGGCGCTGCTAACGCGAACGTGACGATCACCGCTGATGGCGAGAACTTCCAGGGCTTCTCCGAGACCTACACGGTTACGGCTAAGGACGAGGCCGGGAATGTTCTCCCGCTTGGCACTTTCGCAGGAGAAGGTGCTGGAGCATACGACAGCTCCGGTGCCAACTACCTCAACATCACGGGCCCGTTCGACGGCACGGTCGTATCCGACACCGACTCAACAGCTGATGTCTACATCAGTCAGGGTACGCTGCTCAACTCGGATACTGATGGCGACCAGGATGAGACGAACTACATCCACGTCGTGCCTGCGCAGAGTGATGGTGCCGGAACCGAGGCTGTCGTGATCGAAGCGACGCCGACGGTGAACGCTGCGGAAGTGACTGCACAGCTCGAAACCGACGACGGGACGGACCTGATTGACGGTTACGAGGACACGGCGTTCAGTTCGCCTACGGCCCCGGACCTCCTCGGTGACGACTCCGCGGCTACGGCGACCGCGGATCAGGACCTCATCGTCAACGTTCAGGAAAGCGACATTTCGGTGACCGGCGCCGCTGACGGTGATGGTGCTCAGTCCATCAACGTTGACGTTGTCGGAAGTGACAACCAGAAGCCTGCTGATGGCAACGCGTTGGCAGACGCGACGGTGACCATCAGCGCACCCGACATCGGCATTGAGGAGCAGAGCGTTCTCCTCGATGGCGCCAACGAGGGCCAGGACGGTAGTACGGCAACCTTCGGCAGCCTCAACCCCGAACAGGCTGGCGAAGTGTCGATAGATGTGACAGGACACACGGACGACGGCGCGGAAGTCAGCGAGTCGCTGACGCTCCCCGTCCTCGGTGACAGCTACAACAGTCTGAGTCCGAGCCAGGCCACTATCGACGACGCCCGGCAGGATGTAAGCCTGCAGGTCACGGACAGCGATGGGACGCCGCTGAACAACCGCATCGTCGTACTAACCGGTGTGACCTTCAACGCCAGTTCGCCCCAGACAGCTAACAACTACGAGACTGACACCACGCTCGTCATCCACGGTCCGGATGGTCAGGTGAAAGTTGGCGGCGTTGGCGGCACTGTTGTTCAGGACTTCAGCTCCGTGAACAACGGTGACTACATCGCCGAGAACGTCTCGTTCGACACCACCGGTAGCATCGATCTGGAAGTCGCTAACAGTGCGTACGACGACAGTCGGATCGATGAGGCAGCTGCGATCTCGGTTACTGGCGTCGAATCCTACGAGATCTCGTCGAACCGCTCGGCGGCCCTCGCGGGCGCGAATGAGGTCCACAACCTGACGATCACCGAAGATGGTGACATCGTCAACGGGACGGCCCTCGACGACTTCACGGTCTCATACGAACCGGCGGCCGAAGTGACGGAAGTCACGGCCCCGTCATCCGTCGACACCGACGGTGACGGCACCAACGACGCGCTGCAGGTCGAACTCCGCGCGGAGAACTCGACCGCACCGCTGAACATCACGATTGACGACGGTGAATCCCGGACTGGCTCCACGACCCTCGACGTGGTCGAGCCGGAGATCACCACCACCCTCGGTGGCGACGACCTGACGTTCGGTCTCGTCTCCGAGATGAACGTTACCGTCGAAGACCCGCGCGACGGCAGCGCGCTCGGCAAGGTCGATGTCGATCTCAGTGCAGTCAACGCGAGCTTCCAGCTCGACGACCTCTCTGACGAGACTGGTCCGGACGCGACGACTGCTGGCAACTCTGAGACCGTGACGGTCAACGAGAACGGTACGCGCGCAGTGTCGGTCGCGCCCGAGCAGGGAACCGCCGAGGCCGCGCCGCAGACGCTGAACGTCTCGACCTCGCTCGATACGGCTAACGGGGCGTACGGACAGATCGCTATCAACACGGGCAACATCACGCTCGAAGACACGCCCGAGGACCTCGAGCCGAGCTCGGACTACTCGCTCGTGCTGAACGCCGTTGACGCCAACGGTGACCAGCTCGACCTCCTTGGCGTGGAGATTAGCGGCGCCCTCGATGGTGGCGCCCAGTCGAAGCTCACCGACGAAGGCCTGGTCAACTTCGACTTCACGACCACCGAATCCGGCACGATCACCTACACTGTCGATGACTCGATCACCGGCAGTGAAGTCGACCTCGTGACGGACACCGCGCAGGCGTCCGATGATGCGAGCTTCCAGGTCGCGACCACGAACGTCTACGAGCAGGTCAACCTCTCGCTGGCCGCGAACACGACCGACATCGCGCAGAACGATACGGTCATGTTCACGCTCACCCGTGAGGACTTCGACCGCCAGACCACCGGTACGCTGACCGTGCGGAACGCGTCCGGTGACGTGGTCAACACCGTCTCGATCGACCAGACTGCGAACGTCACCTTCGACTCGGCCGGCGAGTTCGCCGTCGAGGCGAGCAAGCCGACCCGCACGCAGGTCGGCAAGGCGTTCGTCAACGACACGGTCGACGTGTCCGTTGAGGCTCCCGTCGACCCCGGTGCGGTCATGCTCGACAACGTCAACCTCGACCCGAGCACGGTCGACGCGAACACGACGAACGAGCACATGCTGACCTTCGACGCGATGAACGTCAGCGACGACGGCGACACGGACACCTTCACGGTGACGATTCCGGACGCCGCGACGCTCGACAGCGCCAACAGCGTCTCGGTCACTGACGCCGACGGCGAGAACGTCTCGCTGTCCGGTGGCCCGGACGTTAGCGGCAACGTCATCACGTTCAGTGTCGCGCCCGACTCCAGCGCGGAGTTCCGCGACCTGACCGTCGAGGCCAACGTGACGGTCTCCGCGCCTGATGTCGCGAACACGACCACGGCCGACCTCTCGGTCGAGGTCAGTGACAGCGACAACGGCGACGACAGCGTCACCGCGACGCTGACCGTCGAAGCGGTGACCGACGACACCCCGGAAGACGCGGTCTACGAGCCGGGTAGTGCGGCCGCCGAGTACGACGGCGACAACGACGGCCTGATCGACATCGGCGAGCTCGGTTCGGCCGCCGAGGCCTTCTCGAGTGGCGAACTCGACATCGGCCAGCTCGGTTCGGTCGCCGAGGCCTTCTCGGCCAGCTAAGCCGACCCGCCACGACCACGACTGACCCCCGACACGGGTCGACGCACTTTCTCCGTTTTTTCGCGCTTCGTAGCGACGGCAGTTCCACCGTCGGCGCTGTAGCAACGCTTATACGCCGACTGGCCCATCGCGGTGACGTGATGCCGACGCGAGACTACGCCGCGGTGCTGTCGCTGTTGCTGGTCGGCGCCGCCCTCTTCGCCGCGGGCGGGGCCGCCGACGCGGCGGCGGGCTCGACCGGGAGCGAGGGGTTCGCGGTCTCGGTCGACGACCCGACGCCCGAGCCCCACGACTCGGTCACGATCGCGGTCGACGAGGCGACGCTGCCCGACGGGGCGACGCTCGTCTGGCGCAACGACGGCGAACTCGGGACCAACCGCTGCATCCGACACGCGAACTGTACCGTCCGCGTGGGCGCGGCCCCGGTGACGGTGACCGTCGAGGCCCACGTCGACGACCGAGTGATCACCGAGACCGTCGAGATAACGCCGGTCGAACTCTCGCTGTCCGAGACGCTCGTCGACCGGGACGGCGAGGCGCTGTCGTCGGTCGGCTACAGGGTGCTCACCGGCGAACGACTCGAACTGCGGGCGACCGACGAAGTGGGCAGCGGTGCGACGGTGGCGAACGTCTCGGCGAGCGGGCCGGTGGCCCGCGTCGGGGCCGAGCCGACGGCGTTCGAGTTCACCGGCCCGGGCGCGGTCGAACTGACCGTGACGATGGCGGCGACCGATCGGGACGCGACGGAGACGGTGTCGCTGTCGTTCCGCGCGTACGAACCGGGGACGCTCGAAGACACCGAGCGGTTCGTCCTGCGGTCGGCCGAGCCCCTCTCGCGCAACGACCGGATCGTCCTCGCCGCGCTGAAACCGGACCTCCCGACGGTCTACGAGCGCTACGAACAGCGGGCCGGTGAACTGCCCGAGACCGTCACGTTCGAACTGGCCGAGCCCCGGGCACGGTCGTACGCGGTGGCGCCCGACACAGTGGTGGTCGCGAACGGGAAGACCGTCCACGGGGTCCGGACGACGCTGGTCCACGAACTCGCGCATCTCGGGCAGTACGAGGCCACCACCGAGACCGACGGCGGCTGGAACTTCCTGATCGAGGGTCACGCCTCCTACGAGCAGTCCTCGACGCTCCCGTACTACGACGACCTGTCGAAGCCCTCCGAGGACGCGCTGCTGGAGTGGACGGCCAGCTACGACCAGGCCCACTACTTCGTCGCCTCGTACGTCGCCGAGTACGGCCGGCAGTCGCTGCTCGACCTGCTCGCCGACTCCGCGGGGAGCGACTTCGAGCGACAGTTCCGCGCGGAGACGGGCGAGTCGTTCGCCTCGTTCCACGAACGGTGGATGAGCGGGGGTTCCGACGACCCGGCCGCCGCGTGGAAGGTCTTCGAGACGAAGCCGATGTTCGCCTCCGAGGACGGGACGCTCCGGACGCTGGCGGAACCGCTCGACGGCGTCGAAGTGTCCTGGGACACCGACGGTGACGGGGCGTTCGAACGCGTCGACGCGGGCCACGCCGTCGAGTGGACGCCCCCGGCGTCCGGACGGCAAGCGGTGACGGTGCGGTTCACCGCGGGCACCGAGTCGATCGAGGGGACGCAGGTGTTGGCTCTCGACGGGGGAGACCCGACGCCGACGGCCGCGTTCGGGGTCGCTCCCGACTCGGTAGCGGTCGGTGAGTCGGTGACGTTCCGTGCGAACACGACCGCGAACAGTGACGACGCGGCGTATCGGTGGGACTTCGACGGGGATTCGGCGGTCGAGGCGACCGGCGAGACGGTCGCGTTCACCTACGCCCACTCGGGGACGTACGCCGCGACTCTGACCGTCGAAGCCAGTGATGGGGCGACGGATTCGGCGACGGTGACGCTGCCGGTCGAAGAGGAGACACAGCTCCCGAGGGACGTGGTCTACGAGCCCGGCAGTGGGGCTGCCGAGTACGACGCGGACGCAGACGGCCGGATCGACATCGGCGAACTCGGGGCCGCCGCCGATGCCTTCTCGAGTGGCAGACTCACGATCGACGAGCTCGGGTCGGTCGCCGAGGCCTTCTCGGCCAGCTGATCCGGGTCCTGCGGCGACGGCCGGGGACCGACTCGCGAGACGGTGGACGGCTGAGAGGGCCGACCCGATGGGACCGGTGTTCGACGGCCTCGTTCGCCCGCGGTGGGCCGCCGAGTATCCTCGTTGAGACCGGGACCTCAATCTAAAAGTAGTAGCATATACTTACCGGATGTATGCGATCGAAAGCACTCGTTCCAGTACTGACGCTCGCGCTGGGGCTGCTCGCGTTGACGGCTGCGGCCGCACCCGCGGCGGCGGTCAACGAGACGTCCCGCAGTGTGGACAGTCAGACAGTTGCACCGGGCGGTACCGCGACGGTGACGTTCACGGCGCAGGCCAGCGGTGGTAGCCTGACCGTCAACGAGGAGTTCAGCGGTGAAGTGCGGAGTGCGGAGTACGTGTCGGCGACGATCGACGGCGAGGCTGCGGGCGTCTCCGACTTCGCGATCGCTCCCCAGGCGACCGCGAACGGGCTGGTCGCGAGCTTCCAGGGTCTCTCCGAGGGGGCGACGGTCGCGGTCACCTACGAACTGACGGCCAACGAATCCACGGGCGAGATGGCGATCGACGGGCGAGCGACGGACAGTGCAGGCAACGAGAGCGTCCAGACGACTATCGACGTCGTGGAGGACCCCCTGGTCGTCTCACAGGCGCTCGATACTGCGGAGGCCGCACCCGGTGAGGTCGTGACGGTGACCGCCTCCGTCGACAACGCCGCGGGCAACTTGACCGTCACTCACGAATTCGATCCCGCGCTCGCGAACGTCTCCGTTACCGACACGTCGGTGGCCAACGAGAGCGTGCTCCCCATCGTCGCGGCGAGCGAGGCGAACGGGACGGTCGTCACCATCGAAAACGTCACCGGGACGGCGACCGTGGCGATCGAAGCCACGGTCCCCGAGAACGCCTCCGCGGGCACCGCGGTAGCGGTCTCCGGTGACGTCACCGCCGGCGACCGGTCGACGACGTTCGATACCCTGACCGTCACCGTCGTCGAGGCGGACCCGGTCGACCGGTTCGCCGGCAACGACGGCACCATCGATATCTCCGATCTCGGCAACGCGGCCAAGACCTTCGCAAACGGCGACCTATCGATCGCCGAACTCGGTCAGATCGCCTCGGCGTTCGCTGGGGCGTAAGCACCCACCAGTTCGCGCTTTTTATATAGGGCCAGAAACGGTTTCGTGTGTGACATTTCGTCCCGGTAGTGGTAGTTTGGTTCGGTTCTCCGGGTCGGAACTCCCCGATATCGGGGCGCTCTCCCTGGTCGATCACCTGCATAGGTCGCAATAGAATGGGTGGCATAGGGCACGATATTACACAAAGCATTTAATACCGGCATACAATCCACCGGATGCACAGTGTCGGGATCGGCCCGATGTACAACAATCCAACAACTATGACGAATACAACGAACGACAAATTTCGCAGCGTCTTCCTCGCTGCGCTGATGGTCGTTTCCGTGTTCGCTGTCACCGCCAGTCCGGCGGCTGCAGGGGTCGCAAGCGGCGACCGCACAGCCGACGCGACTGTTGCGCCCGGCGAGACGGTTACGGTCACAGCGACAGCGGAAATGGACGCCAACGGCGGCGCCCTGACGCTGAACGAATCGTTCAGTGGAGGAGTACAGAGTGCAGAGTATGATTCGACGACGATCGACGGACAGGCTGCGGGAGTCTCCGACTTCGCGATCACTCCCCAGGCTAACTCCGACGGTCTGGTCGCGAGCTTCCAGGACCTCTCTGGTGGCGCGACCGTCGAAGTCACGTACACTCTGACCGCGGAGAACGCTACCGACGCTGCCAACATTTCGGTCGCTGGCAGCTTCACGGCCGGTAACGACACTAGCGTCGACCTCGGTACGACCACGGTCGAGGTCGCCGAGAGTCAGGACGGTCAGGACGGTCAGGACGGTCAGGACGGTCAGGACGGTCAGGACGGTCAGGACGGTCAGGACGCCCCGGAGCCGGGCGAGCCTGACGTCATCGCCGTGACCGAGTACCAGGGCGACTTCACGGTTGCCTTCGACCGCCCGGTCGTCAACGCGACGACGGGTAACGACGTCGACAGCGTCGACCAGCACTTCATTATCTACGCGCGCCAGGCGGGTCAGGGCGACACCGTTCGCGCCAACGTGAGCGCGAGCGACGTCACGTCCCTCTCCAACGGCGCTCGCTTCGAGATCGCCGAGAGCGCCCACGGTCTGGGCGACATCTCCCCGGCAGGTGAGGTCGACATCTACATCGGCAACACCTCCGACGCTCAGGGCGTCTCGGACAGCAACTCGACGACCCCCGGCAACGTGTCGGCGGACCTCTCGTCCGAGGTTCTGTTCGAGACCGACAACGCTCACACCACCCGCGGTAGTGCCCAGCGCATCTACCAGGGTTCGCCTGTCTCGTTCCAGTCGGGTGCCGACAACGCGGCCATCCTCCTGAAGAACGTCGAGACCGGTGAGATCATCCTCGACGGTTCGACCGGTGTCAACAGCCGCGAGATCGTCTTCGAATCCGACAACCTCGAGTCCGGTTCGACCTACCGCCTGACGTTCAACGAGAACCAGGGCGAGACCGAGAAGTACTTCAACGTCACGTCGCTCCGGATGTCGGCCTCCCTCGACGAGGACGGCACCCTGTTCGAGCACAACGAGGAAGTCGAACTCTCCGTTAGCGGTGAGTCCATCCGTGGTAACTCCGGCGTCGCCATCGACATCGTCGGTCCGACCGACGACGACGACGAGGACTCTAGCGAGTACCGACTGACCCAGTTCAACAACCGCGGCGAGTTCGAGGAGACGTACGACCTCGGCCTCGCGCTCGCGGCTGGCGACTACGAAGTCACCGTCACTGACGTCGCGACCGGTGTCGACGTCAGTGCCGGCGAGTTCACTGTCGACACGTTCCCCACGGCTGACTCCGCTTCCTTCGACCGCGGCGTCGTCGAGGAGGAACGCGGTGACGTCGTCGAGATCCCGATCTCGCTCTCCAACAGCGAGGAGGGCGCTCAGGCGACCGTCTCCATCGGTAACGTCGGCGACACCGCCTACGTGACGAACGTGACGGTTGCCGACGAGGACGGCGACGGCGAGGTCGTCCTCGAATGGAACACCTACATGTCCGGTACGGGCATGGAGGACTACATCTTCACCGCGCAGGGTGAGGACAACGTCACCGCCTTCGGTGGCGAGTCCGGCGGCTTCGTCGAGGCGGTCCGACAGGACCTCGACGGCGACGGTAACGTCACCGACGACACGAGCCTCGACTTCGCCGGCAACGGCATCCTCGACCCGGCCTCGTACGACCTCGCGATCGTCGCGAACGACGAGGACCAGGCCGAGCTGCTGAACAGCGGTAACTTCAACTTCAGCGAAATCGACGCAGACGGCGTCGGTGCAGTGCGGATCAACCAGCGTTCCACCGAGAGCAGCAACGTGTGGGTCGTCCCCTCGGACAAGAAGGACCAGGTCGACTTCGAGTTCATCGACGAGAACACCGACAACACTGAGGACGCTATCGACGGGAACCTGACGCAGTCCGACCTGGTGGCCAGTGACGAGCTGATCGTCCACCAGCTCTCCGCGTCCGGTCTCGAAGGCGTCTTCAAGAACCGCACGAACAACGGCGCCAACGCGACGAGCGCGTACCTGAGCGCAGTCGACGTCGGCGTCTTCAACGCCAGCTTCTCCGAACAGGAGCCCGGTCCGAACGCGCAGCGCGAGCGCTTCGACCTCGACACGAGCAACACGGTCGTCATCCCGGACTACGCGAACGACACCTACTACGTCGCAGTCGACCTGGCGGGTGTCTCCGACGACGTCCTCGAGGATGACATCCAGTACAACGCCTCGTTCACCTTCGAAGGGTACGAGTCGGTCGGTCCGCAGATCGGCGGCGACGGTGAAGGCACCGTCAGCTCCGTCTGGACCTACGAGCTCGCCGAGGCTACGCTCGACACGAACGCGGACGACGAAGTTATCATCCGCAACCAGGCCGGTCAGACCATGCGCGGCGACACGAACGTCGCCCCGGGTACGATGCTCGGCCTCCGCGTCAACAGCCAGTCGGACACGAGTCCGTTCCTGGAGACGCTGAACACCCACGTCACCGAGGACCGCACGTTCGCGGCGACGGGTGACTTCAGCGAGCGCGGTTCCGGTATCAACTTCACTGTCACGGTCCGCCGCGGCGGCTCCGCTATCAGTGACCAGTACAGCGGCATGATCCTGGCCCAAGCGACCGCCACGGTCACGTTCAGTGACCAGGCAGTCCCCGAGGGCAACCAGGAAGTCGTCGTCGACTCCACCACGCTCTCCGACGGTGGCTTCATCGCCATCCACGAGGGTAGTGCCAGCGGCGACGTCATCGGCACCAGCGGCTACCTCGAGGCCGGCCAGCACTCCAACGTGCGCGTCGACCTCGACAGCCCGATCAACGAGACGACCACGCTGGTCGCCATGCCGCACCTGGACGACAACTCCAACAACCTGTACGACTTCCCCGAGGCCGACGCGCCGTACACTGCCAACGGTAGCGCAGTGACCGACAGCGCGTCCGTCTCCCTGAGCAGCGCGACGCCGACGGCGACGGCCACGCCGACGGCGACGGCCGAGCCGACGCCGACCGCGACGGCCGAGCCGACGCCGACCGCGACGGCCGAGCCGACGCCGACCGCGACGGCCGAGCCGACGCCGACTGAGGCCGACGACGGCGGCGAGACGACGCCCGAGCCGACCACGACCGGTGACGGTCCCGGCTTCGGTGTCGCCGTCTCGCTCATCGCCCTGCTCGCGGCTGCGCTCCTCACGGCGCGCCGTCGCGACTAACGGTAGCACTATCGGGCTGACGCCCGACCCCTAACCGCTCGACATTTCTTTCGACGCTACCCGGACAGCGACTGCTCCGCGGTGTTTCCGTACGCCAACGCGGTCGTGCGTCCACCGTGGACGCAACGACAAAACATATACTCCCGATCCCGTAACGTTGAGTCAGTACCGATGCTCGACGTCGTCCTCTCGGGTCTGGACTGGGCCACGCGCTTTTCCGACCCGCTCGCGTGGCTCGTACTCGGAGCGTTTCTCGCGACGACGGTCCTGGAGCTGACCGAGCGCCGCGAGCGCGCTCGACAGGCCGGGGTGGCGGCGTGGGGGCTGTTCGGCGTCTTCTGGTTCAGTCTCATCTATCACTTCGCGGTCGTCCAGCGGAGCGTCATCGAGGGGGTCGGGACCCTCGTCGCCGTGCCCGCCTCGTTCTACGTCGGGTATCTGCTGTGGTCGGGGCGGGACTCGCTGTTCGTCCTCTCGCGGGCGATCCTCCTGATGGGCGCGGTCTTCTTCCCGTTCGAGTCGATCCCCGTGTTGCGGCAGTTCCTAGTCGAGACGGTCACCGACCAGACCGCGCTGTTGATCTCGCTGATCGGGTCGAGTCCCGACCTCGTCACGGGGTACGAGGCGGTCGTCGACGGCCAGTCGGTGGTCGCGTACGACGGCTACATCGTCGGCGAGAAGGAACATCTCTATCACAACACGTTCGTGTTCGCGGACGGGGAGAGCCCCATCTTCTACACGATCGTCATCGCCTGTACGGGGATCGGGAGCATGGCCATCTTCGTCGGGCTGATCGCCGCCGTCCAAGCGCCGCTGCGCCGGAAGCTCCGCGCGTTCGCGGTGTCGATCCCGATTATCTACGCGCTGAACCTCGGACGGAACGTCATGATCGCCGTCGGGTTCGGCGAACAGCGCTTCCAGCTGTTCCCGGATCTCATCATGTCGGTGTTCGGACTCACCGACCCGCGGCAGGTCTCCTACATCGTCGTCGACCGGATCGTCGCCCAGAGCCTCTCGGTGGTGGCGCTCGTCGGGATCACCTACCTCGTCGTCCGCGAGCTCCCGGAGGTTCTGACGGTCGTCGAAGACCTGCTGTTCGTCCTGACCGGCTCGGAGTACGACCTCCGAGCCGCCCTGGACGTGCCGGCAGCCGCCGTCGAGGGCGAACCGGAGGCCGGTGCGGAGACGGGCGCGAGTTCCCGCTCAGACGACTAGCGCTTCGAGGGCTTCGTTCGGGGCGTCGCCGAGGGCGGCGAGCGCGTCGCGCTCCATGAGATGGAGGTCGCCGGGGATCACGAGCAGGTGGAGCGGGTCGCCGAACGACGCCTCGGCGAGCACCGAGAGCCGGTCGGCGCGGACGACGGGATCGGGACTCCCCGCGCGCGCGACGGCGACCCCGAGGGTGTCCTCGTAGGCGTCGGCGAGGCGCCCGGCGGCTCGGTCGGCGCGCATGTACGCCTCGTTCTCGCCGTCGATGTCGAGGAAGACCAGGGTGTGGAGTCCGCGGTCGCGGTTCCGCTCGATAGTGTCGATGATGCTCTCCGGCAGGTCGTCGCCGGCGTGCGACCGCTCGAAGGGCAGCGTCGTCGCCTTGCCGAAGCGGTAGTTCTGGAGGCCGGTGAGCGAACTCGCCGCCGCCTGTGCGGTCGTCCCGTGGACGACGCGGGTCTCGATACCCCTGTCGTGAGCGCGCAGCCGCAGGTCGGTGTGGGTCGTCGAGATCATCGTGTCCCCGGCCGTACAGAAGACCACCTCGGAGTCGACGGCGTCGTCGAGGATATCGTCCGGAGACTGCTCGACGCCGGCGCGGTCGCGGACTTCGATCTCGGTGTCGTGGGCGGCTTCGAGGTCGGCGAGCGTCGCGCCGGCGAGCGTGCTGGTGTAGAACTCGGCGACGACGCGGTCGGCCGCGCGGATGGCCTCGCGGCCCGCGACGGTGACCGAGCGCTCGTCGTAGAGACCGAGTCCGACGAAGGTGAGCATACGCCGACTCCGTCGCCGAGCGGATTAAGCCCCGCGAAGCGCTCGCGACGTGGTCGGTGAGGTGGGCGGGAATCGGTCGTGACCGACGACGTCCGAAGCGTCAGGCTTACCGCGGGACGGCGACCTATCGGTGCTATGGAGGTCTCCTGCGTTCGGGTGCCCCGCGAGGAGGGGGAGGCGACGCGCCGGCGGCTGGCCGACGCCGACCTGGTCGACGAGGACTACGAGATCGCGGTCGCCGACGGGTCGCTGTACGTGCCGGTCACCGACCCCTCGGCCGTCCCCGACGAGTTCGAACTGGTCAGCCGCGAGGCCGAGCCGCGGGAGACCCAGACGATGCCGGCGGATATTCTCGAGTTCGACCCGTCCTACGAACGCCTCGGCGACGTGGTCATCGTCGACGAGGACGACGCCGAGCGCGCCCGGGCGCTGGCCGACGCCATCGTCGAGTCCGCGCTCCCGGTGAAGACGGTCGTCAACCGGGCGTCGAAAGTCAAGGGAACCGAACGCGTGCGCGACTGGGAGGTGCTGGCCGGCGAGAGCACGGAAGCCGTCCACCGCGAGTACGGCTGTGAGTTCGCCCTCGACCTGGCGACGGTGTACTTCTCGCCGCGGCTGGCGACCGAACGCCACCGCGTCGCCGAGCAAGTGCGTGAGGGCGAACGCGCCTTCGACATGTTCGCCGGCGTCGGGCCGTTCGTGGTCCCGTTCGCGAAGCGCGGCGCGACCGCCGTCGGCGTCGACATCAACGGGGACGCCATCGAGTACCTGCGGGAGAACGCCCGCCGCAACGGCGTCGAAGAGCGCGTGACGGCGATCCAGGGAGACGTGCGCGAAGTCGCCTCGGAGTACGAGGACTGGGCCGAGCGTCTGGTGATGAACCTGCCCCACAGCGCAGACGAGTTCCTCAAGAGCGCGGTGGCGCTGGCGAGCGACGACTGCGTCGTCCACTACTACGACTTCCAGCACGAGGACGACCCCTACGGCCCGGGCGAGCGGGCGATCCGCGAGGCGGCCGAGCCGGAGTACGACGTGACCGTCGAACGACGTCACACCGTGCGGTCGTACGCGCCCCACGAGCTGAACGTCTGTCTGGACGTGCGACTGATGCGGGCCCAGTGATCCTCTCACAGAGTCGGCCCGATTCGCAACCCTTATTGCGGTTATCGGCGGTACGTTGAAACGGAGTCACCGAACGCGCCGGTGTAGCTCAGACTGGCTAGAGCGAATCCTTCGTAAGGATTAGGCCGAGGGTTCAAATCCCTCCACCGGCTTTCTCAGACGGGACCGCCCCGAAGGAAGTCGCCGAAATCGGCCGACTAGCGGGTAGATCTGTTTCGGGAGTGGAAACGCGGTGGTGGGCTCGTATCTGTCGATTACGGTGTCGTCCACAGTTCTCGAAGGCAAGCGAACGCTTCCGAAAATAACGCACTCATACTATTGAGTAACCCAGGGTCACTGTCGTGTGATGCCAGACACAGATCGCGCCTCGCCGACGGGGGGACCGACTGACGACGTCGCACTCGAACCACCCGTTCGGGAGCGACCCCGACCGAAACACGCTGGCTCGGACGGTACCGGATCCGACGACCTCTCTCTCGGTACCAACGATAGTTCATCTCTTCAGTCATGTTCCGACGCACCTTCCTCGAGTCGGTAGCGGCCGCGGGCGTCGGTGGTGCGTGTGCCAGGTCGTCGAGCGACGACGGCTCTCCGAAGTGTCGACTCGTCGACGACACGGAGAGGGACGAACTCCCCGTAGCGACGGAGCCGGATTTCACGGCTCGGTCGACGAAGACCCACCGGATCTACTGGCGCGACCAGGCCCACTTCGAAGACAAGTGGGCCGACGGATCTATCGCCGCTTACGCCGCGCTAGGCGGGGACTATATCGTACTCAACAGGAGTTACGACGACCTCGTCGATACGACCGTCGTCGCCCACGAGATCGGACACAATCTCGGCTACGAACACGTCGAGGGAACACTGATGGACCCGTACGTCGGTCAGACAGCCGACTCCGACCCGGACGTAGCGCTCTCCGCGGAGACGGTCGACGTGTTCGACAGTATGGAGTCGGTCCTGCTCTGCGAGTGGGGCACGGACGAAGCCGTGGACCACCTCACGGCGGTCGCCGAGGCCTTCGCAGCCGGGGAGACCTCGATCGGCACGCTGGGATACGCCGCTCGACGGTACGCGAGCGGGACCGCGATCAGTGACGCGTTCTACAGACACGACTGGCCCGCCTTCGGGCAGAACCACTACGGGAGATCGCTCTCGGGTCAGTTCTACCGGTGACGACCCCGGCGAAGCGTTCGCCGTCTCCCCAAGTTCGTCTCTTTCAGCGGACAACGGGGGTCTCGACCACGGTCACGGCATCGAGACTGTGGGCGAGTGGCCTCCTCCGGACGGCGCCGACCGGTAGCATCAAGCGGATCCGCGCGCTCGGTAGGAGTATGCGGTCAGAGGACGACATCCGGGAACGGATCGCCGAACTCGAGGACGCGTACGACAGAACGGACCCGCCGACCTCGGAGCTCGAGGACGAAGCGGAGGTCGCGATCCTCCGGGCCATCGAGGAACTGGAGTGGGTACTCGAAGAGCACGAGGCCGAGTCCGGGTTCACGACCTGAGCGTCGGAACCCCTATTTTCGGCGACCGCCCCAACCTACCCGTGCAGTCGACGACTCGCGACGCGCTGCTGGCGACCGGGTGTGTCTGTGCGCTGTCGGCAGCGCTCGGACTGACGGCGTCGCTGTCCCTGCTCGCTCGGCCCGCAGTCGCCGTGATGGGTGTCACCGCCGGGCTGGCAGTCGAAGCGCTGTTCGTCGCCGAGACGCCGGTTGTGGAGCTGTGGGAGCGCCCCGTCGTGCAGGTCGGGAGTGCGGTCGCGCTCGTCGGCGGTGCAGGTCTCGCGGTGTGGGTGGGCGGGCCGTGGGCCGTCGCCGTGGCCTGGTGGGGGTTGGTGACGTACTTCTTCCTGCTGGCGCTGGTGGTGGCGGGCGTCTGGGGTGAGGACTCGGCGTGACGAGCAGCGAGACGCGGGCCGTCGGCAGCGCCCGCGATCCGGTCAGTGCGTCAGCAACAGCACCTGGTCGTCGGTGCGGACGACGCAGAAGGGGCCGCCGGGGCTCCCGAAGGTGTTCTCGCGTTTCTCCGAGACGAAGAGATCGTCGAACGCGTCGCCGCAGGCGGGGCAGGCGAAGTCGTCGCGGTTTTCGAGGTGCATCGTCGCCCGGTCCTGACTCACCAGTTTCAGCCCGTGGCGGTACTCGTGCACGTCGAAGCTGTTCTCGACGTCGAGCGGTTCCATACCCCCAGGATGGGGAGAAATCGTCTTGAAACTCCCGCTCAGATCTCGGCGCCGACGTAGAGGACGACGACGAGGAACACCCAGACGACGTCGACGAAGTGCCAGTACATCGAAGCCGTGCTGACGGAGGTGTGTTTCTCGGCGGAGTACTGGCCCTTGAGGCCGCGCAGGAAGACGATACCCAGCAGGACCGCGCCGAGGCTGACGTGGAGCCCGTGGAGGCCGGTCAGGCCGTAGAACGCGGAGGCGAAGGCGCCGCCGGTGAGGGTGAACCCTTCGTGGACGATGAACTCGTAGTACTCGTAGATCTGGCCGCCGATGAACACGACGCCCAGCAGTAGAGTCAGCCCGAGCAGCTGGAGGAAACGGGTGCGGTTGTTCTTCCGCAGCGCGGTGTGTGCGAAGTGCAGCGTGAAGCTGCTGACGATCAGTATCGACGTGTTGATGATGATGAGGCTACCCAGCAAGTCCGGGAACCCCTCGGTCGACCACGCACCCGCGCGGATGAAGAAGTAGTAGACGAACCCGGCACCGAAGGTCGCGATCTCCGAGCCGAGGAACAGTATCATCGCCACCCGGAGGGTGCTGCTGCCGTGTTCGTCCGTGCCGCCCTCCCAGAAGTTGACGACGAACGCGTGGTACAGCCAGCCGTAGAGGCCGATCAGGAACAGGCCGACGCTGGCGACGGTCGCGACCGGGCCGTACATCGGGTCGACGAGCGGTTCCTGACCACGACCGAGCACGAACAGCGCGGCGGCGAGGTAGATGCCCGCCGCGCCGACTGCGGTGACGAACGGCCACCAGCTGGCCTCGCCGAACCCGCGCGGCCAGTCCTCGACCGCCGGCAGGTGGTGCCCGCCGTGGTCCCCGTGGTCCTCTGACGTATCGTCCGCGAGACTCATACTCGGGACTTGCGCCAGCAACACTAAAAAGCCTCCCAAACCGGCCGGGCCCGGTGTCGGGACCCGTCCACGCCCACGGGTTTCCGAACGTGTTCGTCGACCGTCTCGGGTGCGGGCCGCCGGCCGTCGCGGGCCTGGACCGCTGGGCGACCGCGCTTCGATACTTTGACCGGGAGGGGGGTCTAAACTCCGGCAGATGGACCGACGACGGACTCGGACGGTCGCGGCCGCTCGGTCGGCGACGGCGGCCGCGGTCGCGCTCGCGACGGTCGTGGTCGCGCGACCCGTACTCGCCCACGGCGGGTCGCTGGGCGGGTCGGCCCGCGAGTCGCTGAGCGTGCCGACGTGGTTGATGCTGGGGACCGGCGGCGCGGTCGTCGGCGCCTCGTTCTTGCTGGCGACGTTCGCGACCGACCGCTCGGCGCTGGACTGGTTGGTCGACGCCCGACGGCGGTTCGCGCTCCCGGCCCCGACCGCGCTCCGGTGGGCCGCCGGCGCGCTCGGCGTGGCGACGCTCGTCGGTATCGTCGTCACTGGGTTCGTCGGGCCGACGGACCCGCTCTCGAATCCGGCCGTCGTGATCGTCTGGGCTGGCTGGTGGGCCGGGTTCGTGATGAGCACCTACCTCGTGGGGAACTCGTGGCCGGCCGTCAACCCCTGGCGAGCGATCGCCGAGGTGTTGCCGGACCTGGGGCGGGAGTACCGCTGGACGCTCGGCGCCTGGCCGAGCGTCGCCGGTCTGCTCGCGCTCATCTGGGTCGAAGTGGTCAGCCCGCTGGCCGACGACCCGCGGATCCTCGCGGTCACCGTCGTGGCCTACTCCGTCGTGACGCTGGCCGGCGCGGTGGTCTACGGCACAGACACGTGGTTCCGCCAGGCCGACCCCGTCTCGCGGGTGTTCCGCTACTACGGCGCCGTCGCCCCGGTCGGCCGGGACGCCGACGGATCGCTCTCGCTGCGATTCCCCGGCGCGGGGCTCACGAGCGACCGACTGGACGGCGTCGACGAGACGGCGTTCGTCGTCGCGATCCTCTGGGTGACCACTTTCGACGGGTTCGTCGCGACGCCGGCCTGGCGAACCCTCGCCCGGTCGCTGGTGAATCTGGGCTACCCGATCGCGGCGTTGTACCCGGGCGCGATGGTCGTCGGCTTCGTTCTCTTCCTCGGCGTCTACCTGCTCGCGTCGCGGCTCGCACGCCGGACGGCGCCGACCTACGTCGCGAGCGAGACCCTCGCCCGGCGGTTCGCGCCGCCGCTACTGGCTATCGCCGCCGGCTACCACGTCGCGCACTTCCTCGGGTACTTCCTCTCGCTGATCCCGGCGCTGGTCGCCGCGGTGACCGCGCCGCTGGCGACGGTGAACCCGGGACTGCTCGTCGTTCCGAACTGGTTCGGCGGCGTCGCTATCGCCGGCGTGCTCGGTGGGCACATCCTGGCCATCCTCGCCGCCCACGTCACTGCCTTCGACCTGTTTCCGGGTCGCCTGCAGGCCATCCGCAGTCAGTACCCCTTCATCGCCGTCATGATCTTCTACACGATGGCCAGCCTCTGGATCGTCACCCGACCGGACGTGCCCCTGCCATACCTCCAATGACCGAGACATCACCCACCACCGCGGGACCCGACGGATCGAACGCGGACGGCGCGGCCCCCGACGACACCGCCTACGACGTGCCGCCGGACGCGTCGGTCGCCGAGTGCGAGTACTGCGGGCGCCCCTTCGAGTCCGAGGGACTGCTCGCGCTCCACCGCGGGCGCGCCCACGAGTCGGCGATCTCCGCTGCCGAGCGGACGGCCTACGAAGAGGCCTACGAGGCCGAGTCCGGTCAGCTCGGGCGGTTCCGACTCAAGGCGCTGGCTGCGCTCGTCCTCGTGTACTTCGGGCTGTTGATCGTGTACGCGGTCGTCTGAGAGCGGTCGCAGGCGGCTGCCGACGGTCCGCGGGAACGACGGGCGCGGACGCCGGGAACGTAAGTTTCATGCGAGCGAGGGGGCTGGATACGCGTATGGAACTGCGGGTCATCGAGAAAGAGCCGACGATGATCTCTATCGAGATCGCCGGCGAGAGTCACACCTTCATGAACGTGCTGAAGGGCGCGCTACTGGAGACCGAGGGGATCACGGCGGCGACCTACGACGTGAATCCCGAACAGTCCGGGGGCCAGACCGACCCCGTACTGACCATCAAGACCGACGAGCAGACCGACGCGCTCGACGCGCTGGAGGCCGGCGCCGAGCGGGTCATCGAGAAGTCCAACGACTTCACCGACGCGTTCGAAGCCGCGGCCTGACGGCCCGATCCGTTCGATTCTCGTCCTTTCGAACTCGCCCGCGAGCCGCAGGACTCGCCAGTCAGTCGGCCCGTTCGGGCTCGGGCACGGCGTAGTCGTCGTAGGCGTCGACTCCTTCGGCCTCGCCCCCGATGCCGGTGGTGACGATCATGCGCATCCCCTCGCGGACGCTCATGTCGGTCTCGTGGATCTCCGACTCGGGGACCATCACGAGCCGTCCGGCCGTGGGGTTCGGACTGTTCGGGAGGAACACGGAGTGGGCCCGGTCGCCGGTGGCCTCGTCGAAGCTGGCCGTCCCCTCGCCGGTGACGAAGCCGATCGAGTAGACGTCGTCGCGAGGGTACTCGACCAGGACCGTTCGTTCGAACTGGGACCCGGTGTCGACGAGCGAGGTCGCGACCTGTCGGACACCGCCGTAGATCGTGCTGACCAGGGGGACGATGTTGATCGTCCGCCCGAGGTTCCCGAACAGGTGTCGCCCGATCGACCACTGGGCGAGGAGGCCGAGGGCGGTGACGACCGCGACGATCAGGACGACCGCCAGGATCTGCGCCGCGAGCTCGACGTTGGCGGCGGTCTCGATCAGCCCGAGTTCGGCGACGAGCGGGTCGATAAACTGCAGCGAGAAGGAGACCAGGATCCGGAGGATGTAGAGAGTGACCGCCAGCGGCGCGACGAGGATGAGCCCGGCCACGAAGCTCTCCTTGAGTCGGCTGGTCAGTGGCATACCTCGGGGTCGGTCGCGGCGAGGAAAAAACTGGGGGGCGCCGGAAGGCGTCGATTACCGAGAGGTGCGCGATCGATACCGTCGCTATCGGCGGCGATCGGTCGGTTCGAAGCGGGGATCGGTCGGTTCGAAGCGGGGACCGGCCGGTCAGGTCCGGTGACCGAAGTCGCGCTGGACGCGTCCGGTTCGAGACGGGACGGTCCGAACAGCCGAAACGGCGCGCCGGCCCAACCGTTCCGGAAGTCGTTAACGGTCGTCCGGCGGTCGTTACCGGATCGTCCGAGGCCCCTACTCGCGGCTCGCGAGGTGAACGGTCTGGGCCGTTCAAGACCGTTCCAGGGCTTGTCCGACCCAACCGTGACACGAGACCGTTCGGATTCGATAGATATCTCGAACTCGGAGACGACCGACCGCCCGGCGTTCCGGGCGTGGCTGGACGCGACGGCCGACCGCTTCGAGTCGGCCGACGAACGACGGGTCGAGGTGTTCGTCCGCTCGATGTTGCCGCCGCTCGGCGCCAAGTCGGGCCAGGAGGCGCTGATCGCGCGACTCGACGAACTGACCGACGAGTCCTCGCTCGACGCCGTCTCCGTGACGGTCACCGGCGACCGGCTCTGTCTCTGCGAGACCTGCGCGGGAACGGACACCGAGCGGGCGCTGCTCGACCGCATCGCCGAACTCGACGAGTGGGGTGGCGACCACGATGCCACCGCGAGTCCGTTCTTCGAGGTCAGGGATCTCGACTCGGCGATGGCCGACGAGACGGCGCGGGCGCTCGTCCCGCCGCGCGTGACCACCGCGCTCTACTGCGACGACTCGCTGGCCGGCGTGTTCCCCTGCAGGATCGACGGGCAAGAGTACGCGGTCGCGGACTTCGCCGACGCACTGCACCACTTCTGCGAGGAGCGCCAGCTGGTCGTCGAGCCGTAACCGGGTTCGACGCCGAGCGCCGCCGAACGTACCGACCGCCTACCCCGTTCTCGCCCCGTCAAGTCTATACATAACAATGTCACGTTCTCGGCTAGGCGAACGCATGACAGAGTCGCCTGTCGCACGAACCGATCGGACCGAGACCGGCGGAGCGCTGGGAGCCGGCCGGGGGTGGCGCTGATGTGCGGCATCACCGCCGCGATCGGCGCCGACGACGCGGTGTCGACGCTGCTGACCGGCCTCCAGAATCTCGAGTACCGAGGGTACGACTCGGCGGGCGTCGCCGTCGCCGACGGCGCGGGCGTCGAGGTCCTCAAGCGCGAGGGGAAAGTCGACGAACTCGTCGACCTCCTCTCGCGGAGTTCGATGGCCGGACGAGTCGGGCTGGGACACACCCGCTGGAGCACGCACGGCCCGCCGACGAACGCCAACGCCCACCCGCACACTGACTGTTACGGTGAGCTGGCCGTCGTCCACAACGGGATCATCGAGAACCACGGCGAACTGCGCGAGCGCCTCTCGGAGATGGGACACACCTTCTCCAGCGACACGGACACGGAGGTCGTCCCCCACCTCGTCGAGACGTACGTCACCGAGGGCGAGAGCGTCGAGGGCGCTTTTCGGCGCGCGGTCGAGGATCTGGCGGGCAGCTACGCGATCGCTATGGTCCACGAGGACGAGGAGGCCGTCTACGCCGCCCGCCAGGGGTCGCCGCTCGTCTTCGGCGTCGGCGACGACTCGTACTACCTCGCGAGCGACGTGCCGGCGTTCCTGGAGTTCACCGACGACGTGGTCTACCTCGAAGACAGCGACGTGATCCGGGTTACGCCGGAGGGATACGACATCACCGACGCCGACGGCACGCCGGTCGAGCGGAGCGTCGAGACGGTCGACTGGACCTCCGAGGACGTCGAGAAGGGGTCGTTCGACCACTACATGCGCAAGGAGATCGACGAACAGCCGACGGCGATCGCCCAGGCCGTGCGCGGCCGTGCCGACGGTGAGCGGGTCGCCTTCGAGTCGCTGTCGGCCGACGCCTTCGCCGACGCACGGCGGATCCACTTCGTCGCCTGCGGGACGTCCTACCACGCGGCGCTGTACGGCGCGCAACTGCTGCGTGACCGGGGCGTCCCCGCCCGGGCGTACCTCGCCAGCGAGTACGCGGTGACGGCGCCGCCGACCGAGGACGGGACGGTCCTCGTGGGGGTCACCCAGAGCGGGGAGACCGCCGACACGCTCGCGGCGCTCCGTCGGGGTGCCTCGGAGGGGTTGCGGACGCTGGCGGTGACCAACGTCGTCGGATCGACGGCCGCCCGCGAGTGCGACGACACCGTCCTGATCCGGGCCGGCCCGGAGATCGGCGTCGCCGCGACGAAGACGTTCTCCTCGCAAGTGGCGACGCTGGGGCTGCTCGCCGAGCGAATCGCTCGAGAGGTGGGCGGGTCGGGGTCGGCCCCCTCGGGGCTACCGGCCGCGCTCGACGACGTGCCCGACGGGGTCGAGACGATCCTGGCCGATTCCTCGGCGAGCGCGCTAGCGACCCGCTACGACGACAGCGACGCGTACTTCTTCATCGGCCGCGGGACGGGCCACCCCGTCGCGCTGGAGGGTGCGCTCAAGCTCAAGGAGATCTCCTACGAACACGCCGAGGGGTTCCCAGCGGGCGAACTCAAACACGGACCGCTGGCGCTGGTGACGCCGTCGACCCCGGTGTTCGCCATCTGCACGGGCCAGCACACCGAGAAGCTCGTCGGGAGTATCGAGGAAGTGAGCGCACGAGGGGCACCGGTCGTGGCGGTGGCTCCGCGCTCGGAGAAAGAAGTCGCCGCGGTCGCCGACGACGTGTTGTGGGTGCCAGAAACCCATCCCGAGCTCGTCGGCGTCCTGGCGAACGTCCAGCTCCAGCTGCTGTCCTATCACACCGCGACGTTGCTGGACCGACCCGTCGACAAACCGCGCAACCTGGCCAAGAGCGTCACGGTGGAGTGACCCCGCGCTACTCGCGTTCCTGACCGAGTGTGCGAGCTATCGTCACTCGACGGCTCACCGCTTGTCCGCCAGGTCACACACCGCGTTCTCCCCGGAGACGATGAAGGCGTCGTCACGCAACTGCTCCTCGGAGTCCGGCAGAAAGATGACCTGGTCCGGGTCGTCGACGACGTTGATCTTCTCCCACGCGATCAGCTCGTAGCCGAGGTTCTCTTCCAAGTCGGGGTCGACGGGCTGGTCGCACCAGTCCGCCGGGAGGGTCTGACCACCCCGCGACTTCGTCTGTCCGTCCGTCCACACGTCGGCGTTCTCGTTGTCTTCGGTCATGCTTGCTCCGTCGCTCGTCCCGCGTGGCGGCCGATCCGCCACGACTCGGGGGTCACGTTTCCGGTAATGCCCACCTACTCGTATAACGCTACTGTCCGTCTGAACTGACTTGTCCGAGAGACGATTGCGTAGTGGTGACGAGACAGTTACCGGATACTTGCAGTGATACCTGCTACCACCGAACGAGCCGACCGGCGGACACCTCCGGAGTCGGGAGGTTCAGGGACGCTCGAACGATGTCGTGCGCCGGCGTAGGAGCGGCTTACCTCGGAGTCTCTGGGACCGACTTCAGCCGAGTGTCGCCGAGACGACGTTCGTGAGGTGATCGTTGGAACGCTTGTCCAGAACCATTGCGAGGACGAGAAAGCACAGGCCGATCCCGACGGCAGTGGCGGCGGTGGCCACCGCCGTCCCGCGCAGGAGAACGAGCAGGCCGGCGCCGACCCCGGTCGCGAGGCCACCGGCGCCCAGCAGGTAACACAGGGCGACCGGGTGGGGCCGGTCGGCGACGTACTTGGTTCGGAGTCGCCACAGGAAGCTGCCGAGCAACATGGCCGAGACTCTGGGGATGTACGTCGAGTAATCGATGTGGCTCTCCTCCTCGCCGTAGACGGCTGGCGTCGGGACGTCGACGACGCGCATGTCGGCGACGTTGAGCCGGACGAGCAGGTCGTTGCAGTAGCCGTAGAACTCGTACATCTCGTCGAGGTCGGCGGCCTCGATAGCGTCGGTCGAGATCGCGGTGTAGCCGTTCTGGGGGTCGCCGATCCCCCAGTAGCCGCTGGCGATGCGCGTGAGGTACGTGAGCATGACGTTGCCGACGTAACGGAAGGCGGGCATCGAGTCGTGGTGGTCGTCCGTGAGGAGGCGGTTGCCCTTTGCGTAGTCGGCCCGACCGTCGACGACCGGGTCGATGATGCGCTCGATGACGTCGGGGTCCATCTGCCCGTCGCCGCCCATGACGGTGACGACATCGATCCCATCTGCCACCGCGCGCTGGTAACCGGTCTTTATCGCGCCGCCCACGCCCCGGTTCTCGCTGTGTTGGATCGGGACGACCCGGCGCTGGGTCCCGCCGTCGCCGACGAGTTCCGGCGTCGGCGCGTTCTGGCGCTGTGCGTGCTCGTGGATCTCCGCCCAGGTCCCGTCGGTCGAGGCGTCGTCGACGGGGTAGACGCGGTCGACGAACGTCGGGATCGAGTCGATGACGTCGCCGACGAAGCCCGCTTCGTTGTACGCCGGCACGACGACGCCGATTGTCGTGTCCTGATACATGTGCGTGGTGGTCGTCGGTCGGCACTAGGCGAAGGGTGGGCTTTGTTATAGCTCTCATACGACGACGTGGTCCGAGCCAAACGAGCGCTCAGCCCGGGACGGCCGCCCGGTCGACCAGCGTCGTCAGCCCCTCCTCGAAGGAGTACGCCGGCTCGTAGCCGAGGCGACTTCGCGCGCGCCCGAGCGCCGCACGCCTGTGTCTGCTGGCTCCTTCGCGGGGGTCGTTGTGGACGATCTCGCTGTCCGAGTCGACCAGCCGGACGACGCGCTCGGCGACCTCCCGGACCGAGACGCCGCTACCGCTGCCGACGTTGTAGGCCCGCCCGGTCGCGTCGGTCGTCGCCGCGCGGAGGTTCGCCCGAACGACGTCTTCGACGTGGACGAAATCCCGAGTCTGGGTTCCATCGCCTTCGATCGGGAGCACGTCGCCCGAGCGCGCCCGGTCGAGGAAGGTACCGACCACGTCGCCGGGGCCACTCCGATGGCCCGTCGGTCCCGGACCGTAGACGTTGAAATAGCGCAACGTGACCGTCTCCAGCCCGTACCGGTCGGCGAAGCGCCGCGTGTACTGGTCGGCTGCGAGCTTGTCGATCCCGTACGGCGTGAGCGGGGTCTTCCGGTCGGACTCGCGGATCGGAAGCGTGTCCGGTCGGCCGTACACCGCGGCGCTGGAGGCCGTGACGACCCGGGCGTCGGCGCGCCGAGCCGCGTCGAGGACCTTCACCGTGCCCGTCGCCGTCCGGCGGTGTCCCTCGACCGGCGACCGGAGCGAGGCGCGGGCGTCGGCCAGCGCCGCCTGGTGGAAGACGACCTCGACGCCGTCCATCGCTCGTTCGAGGTCGGTCGGGTCGCGCACGTCGCCGCGGATCAGCTCGGCGCCGTCGGGGACGTTCCCGGGCTCGCCCGTCGAGCAGTCGTCCAGGACGGTGACCTCACAGCGGTCGGTCAGCGCGCCCGTGAGGTGGCTCCCGACGAAGCCAGCCCCGCCGGTCACGAGGACGCGTTGCCCGCCGAGCTCGCTCGCCGGATCAGTCGTCACGCCGGGTCACCCCCGCGTCGGGCGTCCGTTCGGTCGATGCGTCGGGTCGATACCGGTCTCCGCGGTCCGGGGCCGAGCGCCGCGGACCGGGGCGGTCGCTGACACGCATTGGCTTCATTCGGCACACCGTACTCATAGTTATGTGTCGATTGAACCGTTCGTAGCGACCGCGTTCCCGAAAATCAGTCGTCGAAACGGACGGGTGAGGCCGTGTCGGGCTGGTGTGTCCGAACCGGTGCGGACCCGGTGGGCGCGGTGGGGCGACCGGTGGGCGCGGTGCGTCCCGCAGTCGAGAGCGGGATCACTGCAGCCTCTGGCGTCGTCGGGTCGCGACGTCGGCCATCGTCTCGACGGAGACCGTATCGCGGCGCTCGTCGATAGCTCGGAGGACGGCTTCGATCCGTTCGATCGCGTCGTCGTCGACCAGGTTGTTCGGGTGGAGCCAGAGGTGGAGGACGCCTTCGCCCTCGGCCGCGGCGTCCAACCCGCGTTCGACGAGTTCGACGACGGGGTCGCCGACGACGGGCTTGCTCGCTCGCAGTGGAAGCCCCTCGAAGCTGTAGAGGAACAGCGACGCCGGCAGCGTCACGAGGCCACCGTCGTCGACCGTCGGTCGAACGAGCGGAGGGCGGCCGTCCCCGATAGCGACGGTCCGCAGCTTCGCGGGGAGCGACCGGCGTTCGACCGGGCGGCGTCCGCGGTAGACCTCGAAGCCGTAGTCGGGCAGCAGGTCGACGTGGCCCACGTTGTTGCGCGGGAAGACGAACGACCGTCCGTCGATCCCCCACTCGTCCATGAGCGCCCGACTGCGCTCCAGCTCGGCGGCCGCCATCGCTCGCGTCGTCCCCGGAGCGCCGAGTTCGACGTGTGAGTACGTGTGGCAGCCGATATCGTGGTCGACGGGCGACGTCCGGAGTCGCTCGACGAGTTCGGGCCCCCGGGTCAGGTCGGGCCGGTCGACCCACTCGTCGCGCTCGCGAGCGAACCATCCGGGGCCGATCGGGTGGTCGGCGTGACGGCCGTCGCAGTCCTCGTGCAGCAGATGCGCGACCACCGCCCAGGTCGCCGGCACGTCGTACCGCTCGCAGAGTCGCCGAAGCGTCCGCCAGCCCTCCCGACCGCTCTCGACCCGGTCGCTCGGTGGGTCGTCGTAGTCGACGAAACCCCAGGCCAGCTCCGCGTCGACCGAGAGGACTACCGATCCCACGACTCGTGGCCCCCTTTCATGCGGTAGCCGAGACCGCACGCACTGATTGTTATCCCGCGATTATCCGCCGCGCCCTTCCGCCGCCCCGTCCCCCGACCGAGGCGAGCGAGCAGAGGACGCCGAGTAATCGACAGCACTACCAAAAACGGTGGTATAATTCAAAGATTGTATTTCTGTTCGACCAATCGGAACCTCGCCGATCGGCTACGGGGGCGCAGAACGCGGCCGAAACAGGTCGTAAAGCGTATATCGCGATATCGAAACGATGGTCCGGCACGACGAGCCGGGCCCATCTGCGGTCACCGAAGAGGCAGATATATCGCGTCTGTGGGCGCGAATACGGTGAGTTAGTAGATACTCCGCGTGGTCGGGCTTCCGTCCGGCGTAACGCACTCTCTATCTGTCTGTTTTCGTTTCTTTTGCTAAATTCGATATTTTCGTCCGGGCGAACGTATCGACGGGGCTCGGACCGGGAGACCGTATCGGTTCGACCGAGTCGGCGGTATCGGAATCGATATCGGCGAGAGGGTGTCCGCAGGGGGCCTATAACAATAGCCGGTTGCGGTCACGTCGCGGCCATGACGGGACTGATCGGACGGTCGCCGGGCGACACGGAGCTGGACGAGATGGCCGAAGCGATGGTCCGGGAGGACTGGTACGAACTGGAGACCGCGAGCGAAGGAGCGGCGGCCGTGGGCGTGCTCGAACACGGGACGCGCGACCCGGACGCGAACGTCGTCTGGCGGGGCGACGGTCTCCTGGGGGTCGTCTACGGAGTCGTGTCGAACCGCGACCGGCTGGCGCTGTCGTGGGGCGACCTCTTCCGCGGGGTCGCCGACGACTCCCGGGACACGCTTGCGCGGCTCGACGGCCCGTTCGCGCTCGCCTGCGTCGACACTCGCGCGAGCGTGGTCCACCTAGCGACGGACAAAGCCGGGAGCCGGCCGCTCTACTACGCGCCGGCCGGCGACCCCGACGGGGCCGGCGACCGCTTCGAAGGCGACGGGATCGCCTTCGCGTCGGAACTCGGGCCGCTGGCGGCCGAGCGGGCGGATCCGACGCTGGACCCTCGGGCGGTGGGGGACCTGCTGCTGTTCGGCGGCGTCGTCGGCGAGCGGACGCTCCTCACCGAGGTCGGGAGCCTCCCACCGGCGACGCGCCTGACCGTCGACGACGGGGTGTCGACCGAGCGCTACTGGGAACCGGCCCCAGAGGGGCTGGCGCCGTCGGGGTACCCCGACCGGTGGCTGGCCGACTACCGGCGTGCGCTGGCGGACGTGGCGACGACGGCGCGCGACCGGACGCTCTGGTTCCCGGGCGACGCCGACAGTCGGATCGCCGCGGCGGTGCTCGCGGACCAGTCGCCCCCGATTCGGACACTCGCGTGTGCGGGTCCGACCGGCGGCGACAGGGAGACGGGTGCATCGGTCGCCACGCGTCTCGGGACGCCGAACGCGGGGGATCACGGCGAGCCGGATCACCACCTCGTCGACGCCGTCGCCGACGCCGTGGCGGCGACCGACGCGATGGTGGCGTGGTCGACCGTCGACGCGCTCGCTTACGTGACCGACGGGCTCCACGACGACGCCGACGTGCTCGTCCACGGTGACGCCGCCCTCGACGCGGCGACGTGGGCGGGCGCCATCGCCGCGGACGATTCGGCGGCGAGCGCGCTCTCCGAGCACGAGTCCGTCATCCCGGCGGAGACGGTCCGCGACCTGCTCGCGGTCGACGCGGACCAGCTGGACTCCGTCGACGCGGTCGTCGCGAACTGCGTCGACGGGCCGGCCGAGCGGACGGCGGTCGACGCGGCCACACAGGTCCGGGCGGCGACCGAGTTGCGGAGTCGCGCGGTCCAGCGCCGGCAGGTCGGCACCAGAACGCTCGCGAGCGGGTCACTACTCGACACGGCCGCGCGGATGCCCACCGCATATCGGCTCGGGACGCTCCCCATCTCGGCACCGGTCGGCGCGGGCACCCCACCGATCCGCCGAGCGGTCGCCGAACGGCTCGGCTCCGACCTGGCGGTGATCCCGACGGGACCGGGCGGGGCCGATTCGGCCGCGCCACGGGATGACGCGGCGAGCGACGAGCGTGGAGTGCCGGCCGGTGACGGGTACGCCCGCCGGTACGCGACCGACGACCGCTTCCGGCGGTTCGTCGACGACCTCCTCGACGGCGTCGCCGAGCGCGCTCCCCTCGACGCAGCCGCCGTGTCGGCTCTGCACGACCGCCTCGCGGCGCGCGATCTGTCGACGTTCGCCCCGGTCGCGGCGCTGACGGGGCTGGAACTCTGGGCGCGTCGGCACCTGGACGACGACACCGCCGCCCGCGGGCGGTCGGCCGTCGAAGTCTGAGAGAAACCCGGCCGCACCTCTTCTCTACCGCGTCTGATACAGCGCGAGCGCGTCGGCGATCGCTTCTCGGTCGGCCTCCGAGAGACCGGGGTGGACCGGCAGCGAGAGGACCTCCTCGGCGGCTCGCTCGGCGACGGGGAAGCGCTCGTCGACGCCCTCGTAGGCCGGCTGCTCGTGGATCGGTGTCGGGTAGTAGACGCCGGTGTCGATCCCGCCGTCGTCGAGGTGAGCGACCAACCGCTCGCGGTCGGGCGCCCGGACGGTGTACTGGTGGAACGCGTGGTCGAGTCCGTCGGGGATCGTCGGGGGGTCGACGGGAGCGTCTGCCAGCGCTTCGGTGAGCGCGGCGGCGTTGTCCCGGCGGGCGCGGACGAACCGCGACAGACGTTTGAGCTGGACGCGACCGATCGCGGCGGCGACGTTCGTCATCCGGAAGTTGTGCCCGAGTTCGACGTGCTCGTACTGGTCGTTGCGACCGTGGTTGACGAACCGCGCCGCGCGGTCGGCGACCCGCTCGTCGTCGGTGACGACCATCCCACCTTCGCCGGTGGTCATGTTCTTCGTCGGGTAGAAAGAGAACGCGGCGGCGTCGCCGAGCGACCCGACCGGCTCGCCGCGGTAGCGGGCGCCGTGGGCCTGGGCCGCGTCCTCGACGACGACGGCGTCGTACTCCTCGGCCAGCCCGCACAGTTCGTCCATCGGCGCGGGCAGCCCGTAGAGGTGGACCGGGAGGACGGCGTCCACGTCGCCGCCACGGATCTCGACGGCCTCGCGGACCGCGGTCGGGTCGAGGTTGTAGGTGTCGGGGTCGACGTCGGCGAAGACGGGCTCGGCGCCGCAAAAGCGGACGGCGTTGGCCGTCGCGACGAACGAGAACGGCGTCGTGACGACGGTGTCGCCCTCGCCGATCCCGCAGGCACGCAGGGCGGTGTGTAGCGCCGTCGTCCCGTTCGAGGTGGCGACGCCGTGGTCGACGTGACAGGTCGTGGCGAACTCCCGCTCGAACGCGCGGACCTCCTCGCCGTCGGCGATCATCCCGCTGTCGAGCACGTCCGCGACGCGCTCGCGTTCCTCGCTACCCAGTGCGGGCTCGGCGATGGGGATCCGGCGGTGGTCTTCGAGGCTCACAGCTCGTTCCCTCCGAGGAGCGCCTCGGGGAGCGGGTCGTGACGCGCTGGGTTGCCCATCGCGAGCGTCCTCGGCGGTACGTCCTCGGTCACGACCGAGCCGGCGGCGACGAACGACCCCTCGCCGACGGTCACGCCGGGGAGGACCGTCGCGTTGGCGCCCACGGAGACGTTCGATTCGAGGGTGGCGCCGACGAGGTCGCTCGTCTCGCGAACCGGGTACGGATCGTTCGTGACGACGGCGTGGGGGCCGAGGAACACGTCGTCCTCGACGGTCGTCTTCGGCGGGAGGTAGACGCCGGTCTGGCAGCTGACGCGCGAACCGAGGGTCACGTCCCCGTCGAGGACGGCGTGGCTTCCGACGAGGACGTCGTCGCCGATCTCGGTTCCGCCGCGGACCAGCGCGTGGTGGCCGGTCGAGAAGCCGTCGCCGATCTCGACGTCGGTGTAGAGGATGGTACCACCGCGGACGGTTGCGTCGTCGCCGATTCGAGTGTACGCGCCGTCGGAGCCCCCGGGCTCGCCGACGACCGCCGTCTCGGCGACGTCGCAGCCGTCGCCGATTCGGACGGTCGAGAGGTCCTGTTCGCTCATGTGTCGGTCGACGGTCGGCACCGGTCGACCTTTGTTATGGAGCGCTTGCGCGGGCGGCCGTCACGACGCGTCCCCGGTCGACGTGTTGCGCCGGCCGTACGCGCCACGACGGCGGTCCGCCACGCCCGCGTCACTCGGTCGAAAACTGGTCCATCGCGAGTTCGAGATACGGAACCGCGACGGCCGTCGTCTCGGTCGCGCGGACCGTCCGCTGGGCGCGGTCGTACTCGACGAGGCCGGCGTCGTCGAGCTTCGGGAGGTTCGAGTGGACGAGCCTCGTCGCGACCTGGTCGCGGAAGTCGGCCGTCGAGAGCCCTTCGGGGGTATTCGCCCCGTCGACGACAGTCTCGACGAGGTCCTCGTAGGGCACCGGCCCCTCGGCCCGGCTCAGATACGCCAGCGTGTACCTGTTGCCGGGACGGGCCAGCAACTCGAACAGGTCGTCGACCGACACCGACCGCTCGCGGGCGGCGTCGCCCTCCCCCGGTTCGGTCGCCGACGCGTTCGTCGCGCTCTCGCCGTCCGCGTCGCTTTTCCCCCTCGGTCCGTCCGGATCTCCGCCTCCTCGCCGGTCGTCGTCACTCGACCGGCTCTCCGGTGGCTGCTCTGACCCCATACCGTCAGTTCTCACTCCGTTGTTATATACTCTCGCCTCCGGGACACGACCGGCTCGCACCGGACGATCCGACCAAAGCGTCCGGCGCGAACTGGCGTCGACCGCGTGCGCGACTCCGCGCCAGGCGGGGGGTGCGTTATGTCGAGGTTACGCGCTCGGCCGGCCGGTCGGCGCGACCGTTCAGACCACCGTAATCGCGGTACGCAAAGCGAAAATTCTGGAGCGTCGAAACCTCTTTACGTGGTAGCCGACTCGGTGTGAGTACAGCGGAAAGTGGGACGCAAGCGGGTCCCGACGACAACGTCCGCGTGAGTTCCCGGTCACCGACCGGCAGCAGGATGCACCCGTCCGACACTACATTGCAACAATGACCACAGATTGGGACGACGTCAGCTTCGTCATCAGTTCGCGGTATCGCGTCGCAGTTCTCAAGCGACTCGCAGACGGCCCCTCGACGCCGTCGCAGATCGCTTCCGACGAGGACGTGGGTATCGCGCACGTCTCGCGGGCGCTCCAGCGCCTCCGAGAACGGTCGCTCGTGGACCTCCTCGTCTCCGACGACCGAAAGAAAGGCCGCGTCTACGGCCTCACAGAACAGGGACGCGACGTGTGGGACAAGATCGAAGCCGAAAACATGGTGTGAGCGAATCCGGCCCGACCGCGCACCAGCTGGCGAGCGGCCGACCCAGCCGTCGGCCGGCGACACCTCGCGTCGCTCCGCACGCCACCCGTGACGACCGGGGACCGCCCGTTCGACCGGCGAGTACGGCGCCCTTACCCGACGCCGTCCCACTCCGAACCGCCGTTTCTCGCGTCCGACTCCCGTCCGAACCGCGCTCGACTTTACAGGCATAGGTTTGTAATGGGTACCCCGCGAGTAGGGTGACCGTTCCCGGGCCGTCCGGCTCGGAATCAGCTCCATTCGTGACACTTGTGGGGATGGTCGCTCCCTTCCGGGAGGCCTGCAGGCCCGGACCGGTGGATCGATCGGCGGCGTCACGCGCGGGCGCGCCGCGTCGCGTGCCGAGTCCGTGCGGGGCGCGAGCGACGACGATGCGGCTCTGCTCCACGGTGTCGCGTCGTTCCGGCGGGGAGACTAGCGAATACCTGCGAGTCGCGTGCCGAGACGCCGCCCGACGGTCTCGTGGCACGAAGCGGCTTTAGGGGCCGGATTACTATCGGTCGGTGGGACGGGATCATAGCCGATGACGGAACACATCTCCGACAGCGACCTGGAGCGAATCGCCCAGTTCGTGGACACGCCGGCCTACGAGCGCGAGCCCGAGCAGTTGTTGCCCGAAGACGTCGAAGAGGAGTAGTCGCCGGCACCGTCGACCCGGGTTCCTGTCACTTTCGGCGCGCCGCCGTGTTCTGGCGGCCTCGCTTCGTTCGACCAGCGCCGCCCCCGGTCGGCACCGCCCCGTCCCGGAGTCGGTGGGCACTGACGGCTCGAGAGGACACGGCAGGCGGCGTCGCCCCACGAGGCGTCAGGAGTGTCTGCGGAGGTCGTCGGGGACCTGACGGCGGTTCATGGTCCACACGACGATGTGTGCGCCGACGGTGAGGAGGAAGCCCGAGAAGACGATGACGCCGAGCGTGACGTCGGTCATGTCCGCGAAGACCCAGACGTTCAGGTTCGACAGGGCGACCAGGGCGATCCCGAGGAGCGCCAGCGGGAGGTACAGGTACTGCCAGGGCACCTCCCGCTCGCCCGGGTTCAGGTACTGGTCGACGTCGTTGGCCGCCTGCGTCAGCTCGACCTCACCGGTGTCCTGGTCGTAGCGAACCAGCCCGGCGTCCTCGAGTTTGGGGACGTGCGTCTGATACAGCGAGACGTAGACGCGCTTGCGTTGCTGTTTCGTCAGATCTTCGACAGTCGTGTCGTTCTCCCAGGCCGCCACGTCCTCTGCGAGCTCCGTCAGTTCGACCGGCGCGTCGTCGGTGCGGAGCAGATAGAGCACGTAGCGTCGTCTGGCGCTACTGAGGATGTCGAAGACGACGTCCTGCGTGAGCGCCTCCTCGTCTGTCGACATCCACCATCAGCCCTCGCGTCGGTATGTCGGTGGACTGTTACTACTGGCAGCCACCCCATTGTCGTATCTCGACACAGACGGGCAAATCAGTGGGTCTCACTTTGTTACGAACCGGTTACCCGAACCGCGACCGCCTGGGGTCCGGTTATCGGCCGTGATAGGCGCTCTCGGGCCGTATCCGGGGAGACCGTGAGCGACCCGCTGGGCGGGCCGATCCGTATCGACGGGCTACCAGTCAAAGGAAACGCATAACAAAGCCGACGCTCGGCGCTACCCCCGGGTGATTCATGAAGCACGGACGGTCGACACCGGCGGTCAGGTCCCCGTTAGGCAACCGGGCCCGGAACGCGTCGAACGGCGCGCTCACGCGGGTCGAGCGATGGTCGAACTCGGTCGGCGCGCGACGCCGTGGCGCGGCCGGCGACGGAGGGCGGTCGTGAGCGACCAGGTCCGTACCGGCGTCGTCGGCGTCGGGAACATGGGTCGCCACCACGCGCGGGTCTACAGCGAACTCCCCGGCGTCGACCTGATCGGGGTCGCCGACGTCGACGCCGACCGCGCCGCCGAGGTCGCCGCGGAGTTCGACACGGCCGCACGCGACCGCGAGACGCTCCTCGCCCGGACCGAGGCCGTCTCGGTGGTCGTCCCGACGCGGTTCCACGAGGCGGTCGCGCGAGCGGCCATCGACGCCGGGACGGATATCCTCGTCGAGAAGCCGTTCGTCGCCGACCCCGACGTGGGACGGGACCTCCTCGCGGCCGCCCGCGAGGCGGACTGTCTCGTCCAGGTCGGCCACATCGAGCGGTACAACCCCGCCGTCATCGCGCTGGGTGACGTCATGGTCGACGCCGACCCGATCGCCTTCGCCGCCCGACGGCAGGGCCCACCGGTCGACCGCGACAGCGTCGACAGCGTCGTCTTCGACCTCATGATCCACGACATCGACGTGATCTGTTCGCTGACCGACCAGCCTGTCGTGGACGTGGCGGCGGCCGGCGCGGCCGAGGGCGGCCACGTCGTCGCCCAGCTGGAGTTCGCCGACGGCCGCGTCGCGTCGCTGACGGCCAGCCGCGTCACCCAGGAGCGGGTCCGCGACCTGGCGGTGACCGCCGAGGACTGCCACGTCGAGGTCGACTACATGGACCAGTCCGTCGAGATCCACCGCCACTCGTTGCCGGAGTACGTCGCGACCGACGGCGACGTGCGCTACCGCCACGAGAGCGTCATCGAACGACCGACCGTCGAGACGGGCGAGCCGCTGAAAAACGAACTGTCGTCGTTCGCCGAGTCGGTCCGCGAGCGGACCGAACCGGAGACGACCGGCGAGGACGGCATCCGCGCGGTCGAACTCGCCGAGCGGATCGAGGCCGCCGCCGAGGGCGGGTCCGACCGCCCGTCCGCGGAGGTGCCCAGCCCATGAGCAGCCAGCGCTCGGAACCGACGGCACTCTACGGAGCCGACGCCGACGAACCCGCCCAGCGACGCGCGTTCACCGACGGCTCGGTCCCCGTCGCCGTCTACGGCCTCGGGAAGATGGGCCTGCCGCTGGCCGCCGTCTACGCCGAGGTGTCCGGTGCGGTGACCGGCGTCGACATCGACCCCGAGGTTGCCCGGGCCGTCGACGCCGGCGAGTGCCCCATCGAGGGCGAGCCCGGGCTCCCCGAGGCGGTCGAACGACTGACTGCCGACGGGTCGCTGTCGGCGACGACCGACGCGGTCGGCGCCGCCGCCGAGGCGAGCGTCCACGTCGTCATCGTCCCGACGCTCGTCGAGGACGACCGGCCCGACCTCTCGGCGCTGGAAGCGGCGGTCCGGTCGGTCGGCGAGGGGCTCGAGCCCGGTGACACGGTGATCGTCGAGTCGACCGTCCCACCGCGAACCTGTCGCGACCGCGTGAGCCCCTGGCTCGAAGCCGAGAGCGGCCTCGAACTCGGTGAGTTTGGCCTCGCCGTCTGCCCCGAGCGGACTATGAGCGGTCGGGCGCTCGACGACATCCGAGGCGCCCACCCGAAGGTCGTCGGCGGTGCCGACGACGAGAGCACCCGGGTCGCCGAGCTGGTCTACGGGCAGATCACCGACGCGGAGATCTACGCGGTGAGCGACGCCGCGACCGCCGAGTGCGTGAAGGTGTTCGAAGGGCTGTACCGCGACGTCAACATCGCCCTGGCGAACGAGCTCGCGACGCTCTCGAGGGAGTTCGGCGTCGACGTGCCCGAGGCGATCGCGGTGGCCAACACCCAGCCCTTCTGCGACATCCACGACCCCGGCCCGGGCGTCGGCGGCCACTGCATCCCGTACTACCCGTACTTCGTCATTTCGGAGCTCGAGAGCGCGACGCCGCTGCTGGAGACGGCCCGACACGTCAACGAGTACATGCCAGAGTACACGGTCGACCGGGCGGCCGAGGCGTTGGCCGACGAGGGTCGGGACCTGTCCGACGCTACCGTCGCCGTGTTCGGACTCGCCTACCGCCCCGGCGTCGACGAGACGCGCGCCTCGCCCGGGGTCGATATCGCGGAGCTACTCGCCGACCGCGCGGGGACGGTGTACGCGGTCGACCCCGTCACCACGGACTCGCCGCCGGAGGGCGTCGAGCGCGTTTCGCTGGACGACATCGGCGCCCGCGAACTGGACCTTGCCGTCGTCGCCACGGCCCACGACGAGTTCGAGACGATCCCCTGGGCGGCGTTCGACGACCCGGTCGTCCTCGACGGGCGTCGGCAGTTCGACGCCGACGCTGTCGGGCACCCGGTCGTCCGGTTCGGTGACGGCTCCGGGGAGGACTAGCGAGGGTCGATCTGTCTGACCAGCACGTCACCGTTCGACTGCACCGTGACCTCGTGGGCGCCGATCTCGAACACGACGCGGCCGGCGACCGCTCCTCCGTGGTCGGTGAACAGTCTGTCGAGCGCGTCCGGGTCGACGGCGTCGTACAGGGTCGCCTCCATCTCGGTCGGCTCTATCGCCTTCGCCTCGGCGATCGCCTCGACCACGGCGATACTCAGGTCCGTCTCCCGGTCTCGGTCGGCCGCTCGCGAGTGAACTACGCGCGGTCCGCCCTCCCGGACCGCCACGGGGTCGTCTCCCTCCGCCGTTCGTTCCGCCATCCTCACACCACCCAGTGTGCTCCAGCAGTCGTTTCTGACACCATTCGAATACACCACGGGAATTCTCCCCGCTCGCAAAGAAGCTTCGGGATCACGACGCATCGCGAAGCCCCACCCTTACGATGCGAACGGATCGCATACCCCGGTCGGTTCGCCCGTAGCGTCGGCCTTACTCCCGGACGGCCGAAACGGGCCGGGGTAACCACCGCGTTATACTAACGCTGGTGATTGTTCAATCAAGAAAGATTAAGTGGCCATGAGCCATCACGGACAGACGGCGCAACACACTCTGTGGAGGGGTCTCCAGCGCCGGGGGTACGGACACATGAATGCCGACATATCCCACGAACCGACCGCGAATCGAACGCTAACTGTCACGGACACGTTTCGGCGGGCGACTCATGAGTGAGCGCTCGCGACCACGTCTCGCCCGAAGCGTGACCGAGGATCGGAGGCGCGGCTCTCCGGAGGTGGCGACCTGATGTCGTCGACGTCCCAGCGTGCGGGCGACGGTGATATCCTCGCCGAGGAAGCCGACGAGCCCGAACCGGAAGCGGTCGCGGAGACCGAATCCGCCCCCGAGTCGGAGGCCGACTCCCAGTCGGTCGCCGACCTGCCGCTCGACCACGTCTTCGAGATCCTCAAGAACGAACGGCGCCGGACGGTGCTTCACTACCTGCAAGACCACGGCGGAACGGTCTCGCTCGGGGAGCTCGCGGAGCACGTCGCCGCCGTCGAGAACGGGACGACCGTCGCGCAGGTGACGTCCAACGAGCGCAAGTGCGTCTACGTCGGGCTCTACCAGTGTCACCTCCCGAAGATGGACGACATGGACATCGTCGAGTTCAATCAGAACCGCGGCCGGATCTCGCTCGGCCCGAACGCTGCCCAGCTCTACGAGTACCTCGAGGAGTCCGACGACCTCGACCGCCCGTGGCCGCTCTACTACGGGTCGCTCACGGGCGCCGGCGTCCTCGGACTGGTCGCGAGCCAGCTCGGCGCCGCCGCCGTCGGTCTGACGCCGACCGTCGTCGCGACGGTCGTCCTCGTCGGGGTCGTCGGCGTCTCCGCCGCACAGACGCTCGACCGCCGCGACGAGGAGTAGCGTCTCCCCCGTTACGTCTCCGTTCTTTGCTACTCGGGCAGCACCAGCTACCGGACTCGGCCTCGGCTCTCGGGTTCGACACCGACCGCCGGGTTCGGTCTCGGCTCTCGGGTTCGGCGGTCGAATCGAACGAATCCGAAAAACGAGACCGCTTCGCGGCTCAGCGGACCGCGCCGAGCTCGACGAACGCCGGTTCGGTCGCCGAGACCCAGGTCGCCATCCGCTTGTGTTCGTCGACCCCGGCGGGGTAGATGGTACACTCGTCCGGTGCGTCGTCGTAGCGCTCGACGACCGCTCGTAGCTCCCACGTCGGCGCTTCGCGTTCGCCGCCGGTCTGGCGCGTCGTGTCCGTCGACATACCGCATCGGAGGCGGCGTCGACTCATTGTAATTGGTCGTCTACAGCGCCGGAAAACAGTGTATAGGGCGGTTAAACGACCGAACTGGCGAAAACTGTCGAAACTGTTCGGATCGATGGCTCGTCGCGTCTCACCGTGGTCGCCATCCTGGCGGCCACCGGCTCCGACGGCGGTCGCCCGGCGGTCACCGCCCGCAACGGTACACGTCCCGTCCGGCGACGACGGCGCGGGTCACGGTCGGCACCGGATCGGGGTCGACGACGACCAGGTCGGCCCGCGCACCCGGCGCGAGCTCGCCCCGGTCGTCGAGGCCGGCGACCCGGGCGGGCTCGCTCGTGACGCGAGCCACTCGGCGGGCGAGGGGCTCGCCGGTGTCGACGAACACCGACGCCAGCAGCGCCTGGGGGCGGTAGTCCGAGCAGAGCAGGTCGACGACGCCGGCGTCGATCGCCTCGCGGGCGTCGAGATTGCCCCAGAGGCTCCCGCCGCGGACGAGGTTCGGCGCGCCCATCGCGGTCGCGGCGCCGCGCTCGTTCGCCCGGCGGGCCGCGGGGAGCGACACCGGGTACTCGCACAGATCGACGCCGTGGGCCAGCGCGTGCTCGACGGCGGCGGGGTCGGCGTCGTCGTGGGAGGCGACCAGCACGTCCGCCGCCGACAACTCCTCGGCGAGGTCGGCGACCCGCTCTCTGACGGTCCGCTCGGGGACGGCGCGCCGTTCCGCCCCGGCCCGGGCCGCCTCGTCGGCGGCGGCGCCCCGGCCGTCGGCGTAGCGGCTGGCGAACGCCGCTTCGTCTTCGAACTGGCCGCGGCCGGGCGCGTGTGCCATCACCGATGCGATGTCGACGACCGGTCGCTCGACCAGGTCGCCGACGACCGCGACCGAGGCGGGATCGGTGACCTCACACCGGGCGTGGACGCGGTGGTCGGCCACCAGGTCGGCGTCCGTGTCGACCGCCTCCAGAAGCTCCGTCGCGCCCTCGATCGACCGGTTCTTCTCCGGGGCCTCCTCGAAGGCGATCGCGTCGAACTTGGTCGTGACGCCGGCCGCCAGCGCTAGCCGGTCGGCCGTCGCCAGCGCGGTCGCCGCGTCGACGCGCTCGCCCGACCGGGGGAACCGATAGCGTTCGACCTCGTCACCGTGGAGGTCGACCAGCCCCGGGAGGACGACCCGGTCGGTGGCGTCGAGGCGCCGCTCTGTCGTCCCGTCGTCGCGGGCTCCGTCGGCCGTCACCCGACCGTCGTTCCCGCCGGCGCGTTCGGTCCCCTCGACCGCGGCGATCCGGTCGCCTTCGACGACGACGCGGGCGTCCTCGAGTGCGGCCGCGGGCGTGACGACGGTCCCGCCTTCGACGACCAGGCGTTCGGTCCGTTCGCTCATCGTCCGTCCGTCAGGGGGTCGATACGCATAGTAATGGGTCGACTAAACGGCCGACGACGGCGCGGTGTCCGCGAGCGGCCGCTATCGCGGTCGTCGCCGAACGCGGCCGCTATCGCGGTCGGGCTTCAAAGAATGGAACAGGGAATCAGGGCGGCGCCCGCCGTCGTCCGGGACGGGCGTCGGACCGGCGGCGGGCGTCCGTGCAGTCGAATGGACGGCGGTGGGACCTCCCCCGACCCCCCGCACGGAGGTACCGAGGGGTCACACTTGGTTATCGTCCGCGTACGGGCCGGTTTCGAATTCGATACCGCGGCGACGGGCTCCGAGCTCGCTTCGAACGGCAAGGGGTCGCAGGTCGTTCCGCGCGGAGGAACCGGTCCGCGAACGCCGGCGGTCTGAAGCGAGTCGCTACTCGTCCGAAGCGGTCGAAGGTATCGCCAGTCGCCTCTCAGCGGCCCGTTACGCGGTGCGTACCCCCGTGAACGATTGACTCGGTTTAACCGTCTCACCCCCCTCCGATCGATCGCCGTCGACCCAACGACCGGAACCACCTGACACGCCCGAACCCCTGTGCATCGCCGACGTGACGCCCGTTCCCGTCGGCTTCCCAGCCCACCGGTCGGCCGCTCCGTCGGTCTGGCGCTCCTCGCCCGGGGCGCTACGCGGGAAGACGGCTGCGTCTACCAGCGGTCCGCGGCCGTGGTGCCGGCCCCCAGCCCGTGACCCGATGGGCCGGCGCCGCGGCCGGTTCGACCGCGGTTTCTCGCCGCCAGACCTGAACGACCACCGACAGGTATACGGTTGCGCCCCGAGAGCCCCAGCCATGGTGTCGGACGACGCGCCCGAGGGCAGACGGAGCAAAGTCGAGCGGCTCGTCGCCGCCTACGGGCTGGATGGGATGGGTGACAGACTGGTCGACAGCTGGACGGGTTCGACCGGGGCGCGGACGAGTCTCCGGGACCTGGCCGACGAGTTCAACAGGGCCGTCCTGCGGTCGGCGATGCGTCGTGCCGACCGCAACCCGACCGAACACGCGGTCGCCGACGCCTACGAGACGCTGACCGACGACGAGACGAGCGAAGGGCGGAGGGCCGAGATGCGCAACGACCTCGCCCGCGCCGGCGTCGACGTGGACGCGCTCGCCGAGGACTTCGTCTCCCACCAGGCCGTCCATACCTACCTCACGGAGGTCAGAGGGGTCGCGCCGCCGGAGTCGGCGACCGACCCTGTCGACAGCGACGTGGAGACGCTCCAGCGGCTCGTCGGGCGGACGACCACCGTCGCCGAGGGCACGCTCACCCGCCACCGTGACGCCGACCGGATCACCCTCGGAGAGTTCGACGTGTTCCTCGACGCACGCGTCATCTGTCACGACTGCGGCGCCGACCGCGACGCCGTCTCGTTGCTCCGCGACGGCGGCTGCGGGTGCGATCCCGACGACGGCACCCGCTGAGATACGAACGCATTTACGCGCGCCGCTCCCGGGAGCGGGCATGGGCGGCGACGCTGGGGCGGACGGATCCGACGACGACCGTTCGGAGTCGACGACCGACGACGGGGCGGGTACCGCCTCGGTCTCGGTCCGGGACGTCGGCGGCATCGAGGCGACGACGGTCGAGCTCGACCCAGGTGTGACGGTACTGGCGGGTCGCAACGCGACCAACAGGACCTCGTTCCTGCGGGCGATCCGGGCGGTGCTCGGCGGCGAGACGACGCCGCTACGACGCGGTGCCGACGCGGGCCGCGTCGAGCTGACCGTCGGGGGCGACACGCACACCAGACGGTTCGATCGAACCGACGACGGCGTGGTCGCGGCGGGCGATCCGTACCTCACGGACCCGGGACCGGCCGATACCTACGCCGTGTTGCTCGAAGACAACGACGTTCGGCAGGCGGTCAGGACGGGCGGCGACCTGGCCGGGGTGGTGATGCGGCCGGTCGACACGGACGCCATCGAGACGGAGATCGAACGGCTGACCGCCGAGAAGCGGCGGGTCGACGACGACCTGTCCGACCTCGAAGGGCTGGACGAGGAGCGGGCGGAGCTGGCCGCCGAGCGGCGCCGCCTCGAGGGGGAGATCGAAGCGTTCGAATCCGACCTCGCCGACCTGGAGGCGGCGATCGAAGCGGCCGACGCGTCGCTGGACGACGGGATCGAGCGCGACGAGCGCCTGGAGGACCGACTCGACGAGCTGCGGGCGGCGCGGACGGATCTCGAATCGGTGATCGAGGAGCTGGACGCCGAGCGGGACACGCTCGCGGCGGTCGAACGCGAACGCGAGGAGATAGAACGGGATCTGTCGGCCGTCTCGGCGGCCGACGAGGCGGAGATCGACGCACTGGGCGCGGACGTCGCGACGCTGCGCGAGCGCAAGCGCCGGCTCGACGGCGACGTGAGCGCTCTCCAGGGGATCGTCCGGTTCAACGAGAGGCAGCTCGAGGACGGACACCTCGCCGGACTCGACGGGATCGACCGGGCCGAGGTAGTTCGGCGAGTAGGGGACCCCGACGACGGTATCGCGGACGACGACGGTATCGCGGACGACGACGGTATCGCGGACGACGACGGTATCGCGGGTGTGGACGACTCCGTGGGACTCGCGTCGAACGACGGCGACGAGCACGTGACCGACCAGCTGTCGGGCGCCGGGCGGGTCACCTGCTGGACGTGCGGGTCGACCGTCGACCGCGCGGCGATAGAGGGGACGCTCGACCGGCTGCGTGCCCTTCGCGAGCGGACGCTCGCGCGGCGTCGCGACCTGACCGCTCGGATCGACAGGCTCGACGCCCGTCGCGAACGGCTGGAGCGACGCCGCGAGCGGCGGGCGGACCTGCGAGCCGAACGCGACCGCGTCGAATCCGAGCTCGCGCGCCGGGAGGAGCGCATCGGCGAACTCGAACGGCGCCGCCGGGACCTGAACGAACGCGTACGGGAGCTGGAGGCGACCGTCGAAGACCTGCGGACCGAGGACTACTCGGATCTGCTGGACCTGCACCGGCGGGCCAACGAGCGCCAGGTCGAGCTCGAACAGCGGCGGTCGGACCTGGCGGCCGTCGAGTCGGAGCTGACCGCCCTCGACGAACGCCTCGAGGAGCGCGACCGGCTCGAAACCCGTCGCGAGGAGCTCCAGTCCGACCTCCTCGAGCGCAGGACGCGGCTCGACCGAACTGCGGCCGAGGCCGTGGCGACGTTCAACGACCACGCCGACGCGCTGGTCGACGCCCTCGACTACGGGAACGTCACTCGGGTACGCCTGACACGGACCACCGGGACCGACCGGTCGGGTGCCGACGTCGGCACCTTCGACATCCGCGTCGTCCGCGAAGGGGACGAGGGCGTCTTCGAGGACTCGCCGTCGAACCTCAGCGAGAGCGAGCGGGAGGTCGTCGGGCTCGTGCTGGCGCTGGCCGGCTACCTCGTCCACGACGTCCACCGGCGGTGCCCGTTCCTCCTGCTGGACTCCCTGGAGGCCATCGACGCCGAGCGGATCGCCGAGCTGGTCGAGTACTTCGCCGACCACGCGACGTACCTCGTCGTCGCGCTGCTCGAAGCGGACGCGTCGGCCGTCCAGATGGATCACGACCGCATCACGGAGATCTGAACTGCACTCCCTCCGCACTCCTCACGTGCGTCTCCGTGCGTCGGTCGGGTCGGCGCCCTCGGTCAGACGAACGCGGTCGTTCGTGCTCTCTGCGACCCCTCTGCGGTCGATCGCGACCGTCGTCCGCGACCCGCGTTCGCCCGTCGGATCGCCCGGGTCTGACCGCTCGGGGTCCAGGAGGACTCGAGCCCGGTCCCCGTCGGTCCGCACGAGCGTCCCGACGGCCGTCCCGTCGTCGGCCACGACTCGCTTCCCTCTATCGGTTCCCTGAAAGTTCCGTCTCATGTGTCGTGCACCACCCGCGAACGTGGGGGAGGCGCGTCCCTCTACCCGAGTCCCGACAATAAATCCGGAGTTCCGTTCCACCCCCGCCCGCTACCGTTGCGACCGTCCCACCCGGCCGCGCGCCGGTAACAGTCTCCTACCGCGGTGGTCACCGCCGCTCGTTCCGTGTAGTATACACCAGATACTCTAAATATCTACGATACAGTCAAAATGATTGGATGTGGCGTCGGATCGCTCCCTTCAGAAATATCGGTATAAGGGCTCGAATTCGGAGTTTTCGAACGTCTCCGACGTGAGTGGATCAAAATCGATCCGGCTATTCCACCGATAGAATCCGTATCTGGCGCGCTTCGGGTTTCAGGCCCCGATCCGATCGGACAGATACAATATAATAGCCGTCATGTATATAAATAAGATACGCTCGGGGTCGGTCGGTGTCGGGAGACGGGACGTATTCAGGGGACACCGACGAGGGCGGCCGTGCGCTGAGCGCCGCCGTTCTCGATCCGTCGGCGCTCGCCGGAGTCGACAGGGAGGTTGTCGACGGCCCGGCCCGTGGCGGGCGACCGGACCGTCGGCCTCGATCGCGGCGAAGATGTAGAACTGCTCGTCGTCTTCCAGACGCGCCGTCTTCTCGGCGACGAGGTCGACCGTCCGGGTCGCGCGCCAGGCGGTCCGACCGGCGCGCGGACGCTCCCGGCACCGGTCGACCCGCCAGGGCGTTCGGGCAGGACGGGACCGTCGCGAACGGATTCTCACTGGGGCTCTGTCCCGCGACCCGCGACACCGTGGTCGGTTATCCACCCGGTGACACCCCCGAACATGTTTGTATTCGGACACGCTTTTGTGGCCGGCGGTCGGAGGGGGTCCCATGTCGACGGACGGGCTCCGGGTCGAGATGCGCGTCACCGAGCCGGGCCACTGTACGCCCGCACGAGCGGCCAGAACGGCGGGCGCGAGCGTCGACGCCGTCTCGCGGACCGTCGACGACGGGCGGCTCGTCCAGGAGTTCACCCTCCGGGGCGACGCCGAGGAGATCCGCGAGTGCGCGGCGCCGGCCGACGACATCGAACCCGTCTTCGAGTGGGAGGAGGGCGTCCGCTACCGCGAGCGCGGCGTCGACGAGTCGGCCTGCGTCTGCGGTGTCCTCTCGGAATTCGGCTATCCCCTCGACGACATCTCTGCCGACGACGACGCGGTCAGGCTCTCCTTTTTCACCCCCGACGCCGACCGACTGGAGGAAGTCGTCGAGGTGTTGCGCTCGCGCTTCGGCGGCGTCGCCGTGGTCGGGCTCGAACGCGACTGCGACCTGACCGACCACGATCCCGTGGCCGTCGACCGAGCCGAGCTGACCGACCGCCAGCGGGAGGTGCTGGAGACGGCCTTCGAGATGGGGTACTTCGAGACGCCCAAGCGCGCCAACGCCGGCGAGGTGGCCGAGGAACTCGGCGTCGCGCTGTCGACCGCTTGCGAACACCTCGCGACCGCCCAGCGGACGGTCCTGTCGATGGTCCTCGACTCCGACTGACGACAGAAGCCAGACGAACGTGTTCGCCGGGGGTTCCCGGACACTGAGAGCGCCGAACGGGGTTCTATTGCCGAGCCTCCCACCCGCCGCACATGGGAGCCAAATCGGCACGCGGTATCCGGGTCAGGCTCGCGGTCGAGGCGGCCGACGCCTGTCCCGTGGCGGCGTCGACCGGTGGCGACACGATCGCCCGGTCGGCCAGGTGGAGCACGGCCGGGGAGGGCGAGGTCGTCGAGGAGTTCGACCTCGTCGGCGACGCGACGGCGACCGACCTCCCCGACGAGGCATCGGTCGTCTTCGAGACCGACCGCGCCGAGCGGGTGCGATTCACTCGCGAGTCCGGCGACTGCGTCTGCGAGGCCGTCGAGCGACTGGACGTGCCGGTCACCGACGTGAGCGCCTCGCGAGGCACGCTCCGGTTGAGCTTCCACGCGACCGACGTGGAGACGGTCCGGGCGGCCGTCGACGACCTCGACGCCGCCTTCGGGTCGGTCCGCATCGACCGGCTGGCCCGCACCGGCGACGGGGACGGTGACGACCTGGTGCTCGTCGACCGCGGGCGGCTCACCGACCGCCAGCAGGAGGTGCTGGAGACGGCCATGGAGATGGGCTACTTCGAGCGCCCGCGCTCGGCCAACGCCACTCAAGTGGCCGAACGACTGGACATCTCTCCCTCGACGTTCGCCGAACACCTCGCGTCGGCCCAGTCGAAGGTGCTCGACTCGCTGCTGGAGGGGTCGGCGTGATCGTCGCCCGCGAGCGACCCCCGAGACCGCCGGGGGGTACAAAAACGACCGGAGTATTTTGGCCGTATCGCTTTGCGGTGGGGTGTCGCATATTCGACGCGATGACCCGCTCTCGAATCGCCCGACAGCGGTCCGGTGGATCCGTGGACGCGACCGCCGACGACGACGAGGACACCGACCGCGGGTCGGACCGACACGGAGGGTCGCGTCACCGATGAGACGCAACGGCTACCTCATCGTCCTGCTGGTCGTGATGACGCTGCTACCGATGTGGTACGTCGGGCTCCAGGGTGAGCCGCCGAGCGAGGAGATCGCCATCGACCAGAGCGTCTCCGAGCTGCGGCCGCTCGACGGTTTCCTCGACACCCCGAACAAGCTCTCGCCCAGCCAGGTGGGCGTCATCGTCTGGGTGGCGCTGCTGGCGCTGGTCGCCGTCCTCTCGGCGGCACACCGCTTCATGAACCGTGCCGTCAGGCCCGACGAACCGGCGGCTGCAGGCGGGACCGCGGCCGACGACGCGGCCGTCGCCGACGGCGGACGGGCGGCCACCGGGAGCGACGGGCGGTCGGCCGACGCCCGGCCCGACGGCGGACAGGTCGGCTTCCCGTGGCTCTCGACCGAGGAGCGCTGGGTCGTCGAGTACCACGACGCCAGCGGGGCCATCGAGGGGCTGGTCGTGATGGGCGGGTTGACCGTCCTCGCGATCGTCTTCGCGGCGCTGTTCACCGGCGAGTACCTCACGCTGGCGCGCACGCAGTACTTCGGCGTCTACGCCGCGGGGATGTTCCTCTCGCTGGCCGGCTCGACCGTCGCCTACTACGCCTGGTTCATGCCCCACATCGAAGTCGCCGAACGGAGGGACCACTGATGTATCGCACGACGGACAGCACCGCGGTTCGCGGAGGGAGCCACCCATGAGCGACGACTGTGACACCTGTGACGGCTGCTGCGGCGACGAGGAACCGACCCGTCCGAGCATCTACACCGACGCTCGCGCCGAGATGGAGCGGCGGGACTACGCGAAGGTGCTGGCGACGATGGGCGGACTGACCGCCGTCGGCAGCCTCGCGGCGCCGCTGATGGGCCTGACCCGCGTCTTCGAGCGGGGCTACTCCGGCCCGGTCTACTCCGACGGCGTCGCGCTGGTCGACGGCCAGGGCGAGCGCGTGACCGAGGACACCCTCGCCGAGGGCGAACAGCTCACCGTCTTCCCCGAGCCCCGGCCGGGCATCGCGGACGCGCCGACGTTGCTCGTCCGCTACCCCGAGGACGCCTACGGCGGCGAGACGAGCATGGAGTCGACCGTCGGCGGCTACGCCGCCTACTCGAAGGTCTGCACGCACGCGGGCTGTATGGTCTCGGACACCGAGGGCGAGACGCTGGTCTGCCCGTGTCACTTCGGGAAGTTCGACCCGACCAGCGGCGCCTCGGTCGTCGGCGGCCCGCCGCCGCGGGCGCTCCCGCAACTCCCGCTCACGCTCTCCTCGGACGGCTATCTCGTCGCGACCGGGGACTTCGAGGGGCCGGTCGGCCCGGGGGGCGAGTGATGGCGACCAGCGACGACGGCGACGGGACCGGTCGCCTCACCCGCGCCTACGACTGGGTCGACGCCCGCCTCGACCTCGACTCCGACAGGGAGATCCTCGGCAAGGCGTTCCCCGCCGAGGACTCCTTCCTGCTCGGCGAGGTCGCCCTGTTCTGTTTCCTCGTGCTCGTGCTGACTGGCACGTTCCTCGGCTTCTTCTTCGAGCCCTCGACGAGCGAGGTCGAGTACCAGGGCAGCGTCGAGCGCTTCCAGGGCCAGGAGGTGCCCGAGGCGTTCGCGAGCGTCCTGAACATCACCTACGACGTGCCCTTCGGCATGCTCCTGCGCCGGATGCACCACTGGGCGGCCCACCTCTTCATCGCCTCCATGGCGTTGCACATGCTCAGGGTCTTCTTCACCGGCGCCTACCGCAACCCCCGCGAACCCAACTGGCTCGTCGGGACCGGACTGGCCGGCCTGTCGATGGGCGCCGCCTACACCGGCTACGCGCTGCCGTTCGACGAGTTCGCCAGCACCGCGACGGGGATCGGGTACAACCTCGCCAAATCGATCCCGCTCGCCGGCGACGCGCTCGCGAAGCTCGTCTTCGGTGGGTCGTTCCCGTCCTCGGCCACCATCCCCAGGTTCTACTTCCTGCACGTGCTCGTGATACCGCTGGCCATCGCGGGGCTGATCGGCGTCCACATGCTGATCCTGATGCGCCAGAAACACACCGAGGCCGAGCGCGAGGGCGACGTACCCGGCCCGGCCCCGCCGGCCGAAGGCGCGGCCGCGAGCGGTGGGACGGCCGCGGCCGACGGCGGTGACGGTGTGGCGGCCGACGGCGCCGGAGAGGGCGCGACCCCCGCCGGCAGCGGTGCCGCCACCGATGGCGGCGTCGCCGGGACGGTCCGCGCGAAAGTGGTCGGTGCCGTCGACCGCGACGACGACGGCGTCATCGTCGGCTTGCCCGCCTTCCCGAACCAGGCGGCGGTGAGCGCGGTCGTCTTCTTCCTGACGCTGGCGACCCTGTCGCTGTTGGCCGGGTTCCTCCCGGTCCACAACGTCGCCGAGTACGGCCCCAACGACCCCGCGGGCACGCCGGCGCTCATCATGCCCGACTGGTTCCTGATGTGGGTGTACGGCTTCCTGAAGCTGCTGCCGTCGTGGCTCGCGTTCCACGTCCCGATCCTCGGCGAGGTCAACGCCGAGTTCGTCGGCGGCATCCTCATGCCCGGGCTCGTGTTCGGGGCCGTCGCGGCGTGGCCGTTCGTCGACTACTACCGCGACCCCGAGCACTTCGCGTTGAACCCGCTCGACCGCCCGAAACAGACGGCTGTCGGCGTCTTCGGCGTCACGTTCATCATGGTCGCCTCCGTCGCGGGCATGAACAACATCGCCGCGGACGCGCTCGGAACCAGCACCGGCCCGGTCAACGCCGTGCTCTGGTGGGCGCTCGTCGGCTGGCCGACGCTCTGTGCCGCCATCACCTACGGCCTGCTGCGCGGCGACGACGCCGACGAGCCCGACGGCGGCGACGGTTCGGCCGCGCCGGCCGACGGACCTGGCGCGTCGAGTGCCGACGGTGACGACGCGGAGGGCGAGGAATGAGCGCCGTTACCGTCTCCGCGCGCTCCTATCGCTGGATCGACCGACTGAGCAAGCTGCTGGGCGTCGCGCTGATAGCCGCCGGTCTCGACACCGGCGGCCACACGCCGGCGGGTATCGCCTTCGCCGCCGCCGGCGTCGCCTGCGGACTCGCGACTATCTTCGTTTCCAAACAATGACCGACGACTACTCGACCGACCGCGACCGAGCCGACGACCCGCCGACCGACAGCACCGACAGCGAACCGACCGACGGCCTCGCCGAGGGAACCGCCGACGGAGCCGCGACGGACGGGGGTTCCGACGTGGACGTGTCCCGCCGGGACTTCCTCAAGGGCGTCGGCGCGGCCGGCGTCGCCGGCGCGGGCGCGACGCAGACGGGCCTCGCCCAGGACTTCCTCCAGATGACGCGGCTGCAGGTCGTCAACGATCCGATCGGCGACTACCCCTACCGGGAGTGGGAGGACCTCTATCGGGAAGAGTGGGACTGGGACTCCAAACACCGCTCGACCCACTCGGTCAACTGCACCGGGTCCTGCTCGTGGAACGTCTACGTCAAGAACGGCCAGGTGTGGCGCGAGGAGCAGGCCGGCGACTACCCAACCGTCGACGAGAGCCTGCCCGACCCGAACCCGCGGGGCTGTCAGAAGGGCGCCTGTTACACCGACTACGTCAACGCCGACCAGCGGATCAAGTACCCGATGCGCCGCACCGGCGAGCGCGGCGAGGGCAAGTGGCAGCGGATCAGCTGGGACGAGGCGCTGACGGAGATCGCCGAGCACGTCGTCGACGAGGTGCAGGCGGGCCGCTACGACGCCATCTCCGGGTTCACGCCGATCCCGGCCATGTCGCCGGTGAGCTTCGCCTCCGGCTCTCGGCTGATCAACCTCCTGGGCGGCGTCTCTCACAGCTTCTACGACTGGTACTCGGACCTGCCGCCAGGCCAGCCGATCACCTGGGGTACCCAGACGGACAACGCCGAGAGCGCCGACTGGTACAACGCCGACTACATCATCGCCTGGGGGTCGAACATCAACGTCACGCGCATCCCCGACGCGAAGTTCTTCCTCGACGCGGGGTACAACGGGACGAAACGCGTCGGCGTCTTCACCGACTACTCCCAGACGGCCATCCACACCGACGAGTGGGTCTCCCCGGAGGGCGGCACCGATACCGCACTCGCCCTCGGGATGGCACGGACCATCGTCGACGAGGAGCTGTACGACGAAGCGCACCTCAAAGAGCAGACCGACATGCCGCTGCTCGTCCGCGAGGACACCGGGAAGTTCCTCCGCGCGAGCGAGGTACCCGGCGTCGGCGAGGGCGTCGACCGACCCGAGAAGACCTTCGTGATGGTCGACAGCGAGGGGAGCCTGCGGATGGCGCCCGGATCGCTCGGGGATCGGGACGGCCAGAACGACCCCGACTCGTCGATCGAGCTCGACTTCGACCCCCGACTGGCGGTCGAGCGCGACGTCGACATCGCGGAGTCGGCGGACGGCGACGGCGCCGACGCCGACAGCGTCGCTGTGCGTTCGGTCTGGCTCAACCTCCGGGACGAACTCGCCGAGTACACGCCCGAGTTCGTGGCAGAGGAGACGACCGTCGGCGAGGAGACCTACCAGCGGGTCGCCCGCGAGTTCGCCGAGGCCGACAAGGCGAAGATCATCCACGGCAAGGGCGTCAACGACTGGTACCACAACGACCTCGGGAATCGGGCGATCCAGCTGCTCGTCACCCTTACGGGCAACCTCGGCGAGCAGGGCACCGGCCTCGACCACTACGTCGGCCAGGAGAAGATCTGGACGTTCCACGGCTGGCAGACCCTCTCGTTCCCGACCGGCAGCGTTCGCGGGGTCCCCACCACGCTGTGGACGTACTTCCACGCGGGCATCCTCGACAACACCGACGACGACACCGCCGCGAAGATCCGCGAGTCCATCGACAACGACTGGATGCCGGTCTACCCCTCCGAGCGCGAGGACGGCTCCCGCCCGGACCCCTCGACGATGTTCGTCTGGCGGGGCAACTACTTCAACCAGGCCAAGGGCAACGTCGCCGTCGAGGAGGAGCTGTGGCCGAAACTCGACCTCGTCGTGGACATCAACTTCCGGATGGATTCGACGGCGCTGTACTCGGACATCGTCCTCCCCGCGGCGAGTCACTACGAGAAGTACGACCTGAACATGACGGACATGCACAGCTACGTGCATCCGTTCACGCCCGCGGTCGAGCCGCTGGGCGAGGCCAGGACCGACTGGCAGATCTTCCGGGATCTGGCCGAGACGATCCAGGAAGTCGCGACCGAACGGGGCGTCGAGCCTATCGACGACCGGAAGTTCGACCGGGAGATCGACCTCACGACTATCTACGACGACTACGTGCGCGACTGGGAATCGGGGGAGGAAGGCGCCCTCGCCGAGGATCGGGCGGCCTGCGAGTACATCCTCGAACACTCCGAGGAGTCCAACCCCGAGGGGACCGACGAGCAGATCACGCTCGACGACACGATCGACCAGCCCCAGCGCCTGCTCGAAGCGGGGAGCCACTGGTCGTCGGACGTCGAGGACGGCGAGGCCTACGCCCCCTGGAAGAACTACGTGCAGGACAAACAGGCCTGGCCCACGTTCACCGGGCGCCAGCAGTACTACGTCGACCACGACTGGTTCCTCGAACTCGGCGAGGAGCTACCGACCCACAAGGACGGCCCGGCGAACACCGGCGGGAGCTACCCGCTGTCGTACAGCACGCCCCACAGCCGGTGGTCGATCCACTCGACCTGGCGCGACAACGAGACGATGCTCAACCTCCAGCGCGGCGAACCCACCGTCTTCCTCAACCCCGAGGACGCCGCCGAGCGGGGCATCGAGGACGGGGACACGGTCGAGGTGTTCAACGACCTGGGCAGCGTCGAGGTGCAGGCGAAGATCTACCCGTCCAGCGAACCGGGGACGGTTCGGCACTTCTTCTCCTGGGAGAAGTTCCAGTACCCCGACCGGGACAACTTCAACACGCTCGTCCCGATGTACATGAAGCCCACTCAGCTCGTCCAGTACCCCGAAGACACCGGCGAACACCTCTATTTCTTCCCCAACTACTGGGGGCCGACCGGCGTCAACTCCGACGTGCGCGTCGACGTGCGCCCGGCCGACCAGGGCGTAGACGACGCCGAAGGCGAATCGAGCGACGAGAGCGAGGAGGCGGCGGCCGACCTGCGGCTGGCCGACGGTGGCGGTCCGCCGGCGGACGGGCCAGTCGACGACGGTGGCCCGGACGCGGCGCCGGGAGGTGATTCGGCGTGAGTACCGACGACGCCGCCCAGGAAGACACGAACATCGACATCGCGGACGGGATCGACCACCAGGTCGCGATGGTGATGGATCTGAACAAGTGCATCGGCTGTCAGACCTGCACGGTCGCGTGCAAGACCCTCTGGACGGAGGGCGGCGGCCGCGACTACATGTACTGGAACAACGTCGAGACCAAGCCCGGCGAGGGCTACCCGAAAAACTGGGAGGAGTCCGGCGGCGGCTGGAAATCGGACGACCACGGCGAGCGCCAGCCCGGCGAGATCCCCGAGAAGGAGCGCTACGGCGGCGACTGGGAGTTCAACCACTCGGAGATCATGTACGACGGCAGCGACGAGCCGCTGCGGCCGCAGAACGTCGACCCCGAGTGGGGCCCCAACTGGGACGAGGACCAGGGCGCCGGGGAGTACCCCAACAGCTACTACTTCTATCTCCCCAGGATCTGCAATCACTGCACCCACCCCTCCTGCGTCGAGGCCTGCCCGCGCCAGGCGCTGTACAAGCGCGAGGAGGACGGCATCGTCCTCGTCGACCAGGAGCGCTGTCGGGGCTACCGTTACTGCGTCGAGGGCTGTCCCTACAAGAAGGTGTACTACAACGCCGCCAAGAAGAAATCGGAGAAGTGCATCTTCTGCTACCCCCGCATCGAGGGCGACGGCCCGGACGAGGAGGTCCACGCCACCGCCTGCGCCGAGGAATGTCCGCCCCAGCTCCGGCTGGTCGGGTATCTCGACGACGAGGACGGTCCCATCTACAAGCTCGTCGAGGAGTACGAGGTGGCGCTGCCGTTGCATCCGGAGTTCGAGACGGTGCCGAACGTCTACTACATCCCGCCGTACGCGCCGCCCCAGCACTCGGAAGACGGCGAGAGCATCGAGGGGGTCGACCGCATCCCCCGGGAGTACCTCGAAGAGCTGTTCGGCGACCGCGTCAACGGGGCGCTCGACACGATCGAGCGCCATCGCGACCGGGTGAGTCGCGGCGAGGACAGCGAACTCATGGAGATACTTCAGGACAAGAACCCCGCACAGCAGTACCGGCTGGGGGTGTTCGACTGATGGCGCCGGAGCGGCGGCCCTCGAACTCGCCGGACCGCTCCTGGCTCGGCGTCGTCGCACTGGTCGTCCTCGCGGTCGTCGGGGCGGCCGTGTTGCCGACGCTGACGAGCGCGCGGCCGGCTAACGAGGTGCCGGTCGGCGACGTGGGGGCGAACGCGACGGATCCGACGGCGGAGTCGTGGACGGGGGTGCCGAGCGTGGAACTGGCGCTGGCGAGCGCGCCGAGCGGGCTGCCGGGCGCGAGCAACGTCTCGACCACGACGGCGCAGGTCCGGACGGCGACCAACGACTCGCACGTGTTCGTCCGGGTCTCCTGGCCGGACGCGACGGCCGACCGCAACGCCAGCGACCTCCGCGAGTTCCCCGACGCGGTCGCCGTCCAGCTGCCCGAGAACGAGAGCGCCCGCCCGCCCATCGCGATGGGCGGGACGAGCAACCGCGTCAACGTCTGGTACTGGACCGGGACCAGCCGGACCGAGGAGCTGCTCGCCGGCGGCGCGGGGACCACCACCTCGTTCGACCGGTCGGCCGTCGACACCGAGGCGGTCCGCGAGGACGGCGAGTGGCACGTCGCGTTCACGCGCGAAGCCGAGATGGGCGGCAACCGCACCGATCTGTCGGGCGAACGGGACGTGGATGTCGCCGTCGCGGTGTGGAACGGTTCCTACGGCGAGCGCGCCGGTCGCAAGGCCGTCAGCGAGTGGCAGTACCTCGCGATGGGACCCGGTCCGCAGGGGCCGCCCTACGAGACCATCCTCTGGACGGTCGCCGGGCTCGCGGTCCTGTTCGTGTCGGTCGTGACCATCGAAGGCGTCCGCCGAACCCGAGGTGAGCCGGCGTGAGCGACGCCGAACCCACCGACGACGCGACGGCCGAATACCGCGCGGCCGGCGACGAGGGGACCTCCGAGCGCGACCGCCGGGCCGTCGGCGACGAGCCGCCGGCCGACGCCGACCCCGACGCCGCGGCCCGGGGCGGGCTGTACGCGCTTGCCGCGCGAGCGCTGACCGAACCGGACGAACGGCTCCACGAGGCGCTCGAATCCGGCGCGCTCGACCGGGAGTGTCGGCGCCTGCTCGACCGGACGACGCTCGACGTCGAGCCGCCCGACCTGACCACCGACGACGACCGCGAGACGGTGTGTGCCCGGTTCAACGACCTGTTCGTGCTCGGCCACACGACCGTCGAGGACCGCACCGACGGCAGTATCGACGCGGAGGGCCCGAGCGTGTCGCTGTACGAGTCTGGATATCGGCCCGAGGCGTCGTGGAACGACGTGAACCTCGACCTGGCACGGGCCTACGACTACTTCGGCGTCGAGGTCGACGAGCAACGCCGGGAGAACCACGACCACTACCGGCTGGAGCTGGAGTTCGCCGGCTACCTCTGTCGGCGCGAAGCGGCGGTCGACCCCGACGCCGCCCGCGCGCGGCTGGACTTCCTCGACCGGCACCTGGCGGTCCTCTCCGAGGGGGTCGCCGACGCCCTCGACGGCGAACCCGGAACGGGATACTACGGCGAACTCGCCGACTTCTGTCGGCGACTGGTCGCCGCCGACACCGACGACCTGGCCGACCGGCTGGAGGGGAGCGACCCGTGAGCCGGCCGACCACCGACGCCGGCGACCGGGCCGCGAATCCGACCGGACTCGCCGCGGTCCGGGACCGCTTCGACGCCGCGGTCGCGCCGTCGCTCGCGACGGTCCTCGGTGCCGTCGCGTTCGTCTCGACTGCCGGCGTGCTGGCCCTGCGGCTCCTGCGGAACGCGCTCGGCGGACTCCCGCTGGTCGGCCACGCCGTCGCCCCCGCGGTGACGACGCTGGCGGCGGTCGTCCCGGCGCTGGCGGTCCTGGGACTCGCGACCGAGGCCGACGCCCGCGCCGAGCGGGTGGCGCTGGCGGCGGTCGGCGCCTTCGGGCTCGTCGGCGCGGCCGACGCCGCGGCGTGGTTCCCGGCCGCGGCTGCGGTTCTCGTCGGAACCACCGCCGGGCTCGCGGTCGCGCTCGCCGAGCGAGCGCACGCTCGCGTCGGCGCCGTCGACTCGCTTCGGGCCGCGTTCGCGCCGATCGCCCGTCCGAGTGCGGTCGCCGCGCTGGGGACGCTCGCGCTCGCGTGCTCACTCGCGGCGTCGGCCGGCTTCGGGACGACGACGCTCCGGCCGGCGGGGGCCGCGCTCGTGTTCGCGACGCTGGCGGCGCTCCCGCTGGCCCGCCGGCTCGACGGGACGGTCGATCTGGGGCTGTGGGTCGTCGCCGCGTTCGCGGTGGTCGTCGCCGCGGCGAGCGCACCGTTCGTCGCCGGCGCCGTCGCGCTCGTGGCGTTCGACGCCGGGACGGTTCCCCTCTCGCTGCTCGCGCTGGGGATCGGCGGCGCCCTCGCCACGGTCGCGGCCGACGCGCGGCGGCGGGCGTTCGGCCCCGCGATCGCCGCGGCGCTGCTCCTGTGCGCCGGCGTCCCGGCGACGCTCCCCCGAGCCGTCGCGTTCGCGCTCGGGCTCCTCGTGCTCGTCCGCGAGTGGGCGCCGGCCGGTCGCCCGGCCGCGAGCGAGGACCTCGCACCCGCCGACCGCACCGCGACGGCCGACCGCGACCGCACCGCGACCGACGGAGGTGGTCCCGGTGCGTGACCCCGAGGAAGCGACCGACGGGCCGACCGACCCGCGGGTCCACCCAGAGCAGAGCCCCGGATTCGACGTCGACCACGCCGGGCTGGAGGACATCGAAGTGAGCCGCGAGGACGTGACCATCGGCGAGGCGACGCCGCGGGAGCTCTCGGCGGCCGACACGTCGCTGATCGCCAGCGAGACGGCCACGGAGAAGCTCGAACGCCTGGCGACCGGCGACGCGGTCGAGCGCCAGCGGGCGGCGCTCTCGCTGGCCGAGGAGGAGCGCGACCCGGCCGTCGTCGAGGCGCTGATCACCGCCGGGCTGGAGGACGACGACGCCGACGTGCGTCAGTTCGCCGTCGAAGCGCTGGCGAAGCTCGGCGGCGAGCGCGCCGGGCCCGCGGCCGCCGAGATCGCAGAGGACGACGACCCGTGGGTCCGCGCGGAGGCCGTCGTCGCGCTCGACCGTATCGACCGCGAGGCCTACGCCGACCGGATCGAGGACGCCCTCGACGCCGACCACCACGCGGTCCGGCGCAACGCCCTCGTCTCGGTGTTCAAGCGCCGCGGCGAGGACGCGCTGGAGCCGCTGCTGGCGGCCGTCGACGACGACAGCGAGCGGGTGCGAGAGTGGGCCGTCCACCTGCTCGCGGGCGTCGACGACGACCGCGCCCGCCGGACCCTGCAAGCGGTCGCCGACGACGAGTCCGAACCCAGGATCGTCCGCGGCACGGCCGCGCGGGCGCTGGAAGCTGACCCCGGCCGTTTCCGCCGACAGTTCACCGGCGCGCTCGACCGCGGCGACACCACCTTGCCCGGCGAGGACCACCTCAACCGCCAGCCCGACCTCTGACTCCCTCTCGCTGTCTCCCCACTCATGTCCGAACACACCGACCACGACCGACCGACGGACGACGCCGACGGTACCGAGCGGACGACCACCGACGACGACCTGACCGAGGAGGTCGAAGCCGCGCTCCGGCAGGTCCGCGACCCCGACGCGGGCAAGGACGTCTTCGAGGCCGGCCTCGTCTCCGACGTCGCCGTCTCCGAGGGCGCGGTCACGGTCGTCGCCGACCTGACCGACTTCCGCCCCCAGGAGGGCGAGCAGGTCACGAGCGCGATGCTGCGGGCGGTCTCGGAGGTGCCAGGCGTCGAACACGCCCACGTCGAGCGCGAGACGGCTCACGGCGCCGACGAGGATCGGTCGCCGGGGCTGGCCGACGTCGACCGAGTGATCGCCGTCGCCAGCGCGAAGGGCGGCGTCGGCAAGACGACGGTGGCGACCCACGTCGCCTGCGCGATGGCCGGAGCCGGGCAGGACGTGGGGCTGTTCGACGCGGACATCCACGGGCCGAACGTCCCGGAGGTACTGGAAGTGTCGGGGCCGGTCTACTCCGACGACGACGGCAACCCGCTGCCCGTCGAGGCGGGCGCGCTCGACGTGATGAGCGTCGGGCTCATGGAGTCGGGCGCGCCGCTGGCCTGGCGGGGCGCGATGGCCCACGACGCCCTTTCCGAACTCTTCGAGGACACCGCCTGGGGCGACCTGGACACCCTCGTGGTCGACCTCCCGCCCGGGACCGGCGACGTGGTGCTCACGACGCTGCAGGAGGTCCACCTCGACGGGGTCGTCTTCGTCACGACCCCGTTCCACGCGGCCGTGACCGACACCGCGCGCTCGCTGGACCTGTTCGAGGAGAACGACGTGCCCGTCCTCGGCGTCGCCGTCAACATGGCGGGGTTCACCTGTCCGACCTGCGGCGACGAGCACGACCTGTTCGAACACGGCGAGCCGCTTTCGGACCTCGACGCGCCGGTCCTCGCCGAGCTGGACTTCGACCCGAGCGTTCAGGCGACGCCACGGCCCGGCGACCTCCCGGAACAGATGCAGCGACTGGGCGCGGACGCGCGCGACCGCGTCGAGGAGGTGTGGTCGGTCGACGCGCCGGACGAGGCGGTCGACCTGCGCGGCGTCGACGCAGACGGTCGCCACGACCGAGTCCGCGAGGCCTTCGACGCGACCGACCGCGGCGAGGCGTTCGTCCTCGTCTCCGACCGCGACCCGACGCCGGTCCGCTCCTTTATCGCTTCGCTGTCGGCCGCGGCCGACGGTCCCGGCGACCTCGATCCCTTCGAGGTCGAGCGGCGCAACCCCGAGACCTGGGTCCTCCGGACCGTCCGGCCGTAGGTGGGTCACCGCCGGCCATCTTCCGGGAGGGCCGGTCGGACCCGGTCCCGGCCTCCCAGCGGTTCCGTCGGTTCCGGGCCGCTACGTTGGGCTATTGTGAGTTCATAGCAGCCCTCTTGTGGGCTAGCGGCCATCCATCGAGTGAGTAACACGATGTCGGGACGCACGCGGTCAGCGGACGACTCCCCTTCCGAGCCCCGAACCCCCTCGACCGACCCCGCCCAGCCCGGTCGCGCCCACCCGCCGACGCTGGAACTCGTGCTCGTCAAGTACGCCGACCGGCCCGACCGGTGTACGATCCATCCGCCCGACACCACGGGGATCGAGCGCATGTCGACGTGGATCTCCGTCGACCGCAGCCTCGTGGTCGACGCCGCGTCGATGCGGTAGGGACCGGACGGTGTCCGGCGGCCGGTCCCGGACTCCTTTAGGTCCCCGCCGCCGAACCGCCGGCAATGGGACACGAGGGCTTCACGGAGGTGACGCGGCTGGGCGCCGCGCGCGAGGCACTGCTGTCGGTCGTCGACCCGCCCGAGGGGGTCGAGTCTCTCCCCCTCGCCGAGGCCGACGGCCGGACGCTCGCCGAGCCGGTCGCCGCCGGCCGCGACGTACCGGGGTTCGACCGCGCGGCGATGGACGGCTACGCCGTCCGAGCGACCGACACACACGACGCGAGCGGCCGCTCACCGGCCGTCCTCGACGAGACCGACGGGGAGGTCAGCGCCGGACTGGCCCGCTACGTCCACACGGGGAGCCCGATGCCCGACGGCGCCGACGCCGTCGTGAAAGTCGAGGAGACCGAGACGCGAGGGGACCGCGTGGAGGTGTTCGCCGCCGTCCCGCCCGGCGAAAACGTCGCGCCGGCCGGCGAGGACGTCGAAGCGGGCGACCAGTTGGTCGACGCGGGTCGCCGACTGCGCCCCTCCGACCTGGGACTGCTGAAGGCCGGCGGTCACCGCTCGGTGGCCGTCCGCGAGCGGCCGACGGTGAGCGTGATCCCGACCGGCGAGGAACTCGTCGACTTCGATCCCGGCTACGGCGAGACGACCGAGACCAACGGCCTGACCGTCTCGCGACTGGTCGAGCGCTGGGGTGGCGAGACCACGTATCGCGACATCGTCGGCGACGACGAGGCCGCGCTCCGCGAGGCGGTCGAACGCGACACCGACCACGATCTCGTGGTGACGACCGGCGGTTCTTCGGTCGGCGAACGCGACCTCATCGCCGACGTGGTGGCCGACCTCGGCGAGGTGCTGGGTCACGGCCTCGCGCTCAAGCCCGGCCACCCCGTCGGCTACGGCGTCGTCGACGACACGCCCGTGCTGACGCTGCCCGGGTATCCGGTCTCCTGTCTCGTGACCGCCGTGCAGCTGCTTCGGCCCGCCGTCGCGACGGCGGGCGGGTTCGACCCCGAGCCGTTCCCGACGTTCGAAGCGACGCTGGACCGCAAGATCGCGAGCGAGGTCGGCGTGCGCTCGTTCGTCCGCGTTCGGGAGACCGGCGGGGGGACGGTCGAACCGGTACGCGGCGGGGCGGGCGCCCTCTCCTCGGTCGCCGCGGCGGACGGCTGGGTCGTCGTCCCCGAGAGCCTCGAAGGCGTGACCGCCGACGAGTCCGTCGCCGTCGAGCGCTGGGAACCCCACCACTGACGTCGCTCGCGCTCGGCCAGCGTTCCGCTACTCCGGTCGCTCGTGCGACCAGAACGCGTCGTCGACGGTGACCTCCTTCTTGAACAGCGGCACTTCGTCTTTCAGGCGGTCGATGCCGTCCTCGACGGTCTCGAAGGCCTCCCGTCGGTGGCCCGCGAGGACGACCACGAAGACGATGTCCTCGCCGGCCTCGACGACGCCGGTGCGGTGGTGCATGCGGACCTCCTGGACCCCGTCGCGGGCCTCCAGCTCCGCGCGGATGGTCGCCATCCGGTCCTCGGCGACGCCGTCGTACTTCTCGAATTCGAGATACTCGGTCGGCTCGTCGTCGGCGTCCTCCTGGGTCCGAACGCGACCGGTGAAGGTGGCGACGGCGCCGGCGTAGCGGGCGTCGGGCGAGCGCGTCACTTCGGCGACCAGCGAGGCCAGCGACTCGTACGGTTCGAGGGCGTCGAGGGCGTCGACGAGCGAGTCGAGATCGACGGCGTCGGCGCCGGCGGCCGTCGCCACGGTCTCGCCGTCGTGGTCGCGGCCGGCGAGCGCGACGGTCGGGAGCGGCCGGTCGCTGTACCCCTCCACGAGGCAGTAGTCGAAGTCGGCGGCCAGGTCGTCGAGCGTCGCCGCGAGCGAGCGGTCGGCGCCGGTGGCGAACCAGCCGGCGTCGTCGGTGATCCCGTAGGTCGCCGCCGCACCGGCGGCGCGGTGGCGGGCGGTGTCTTTCCCCTCCGTGTCGACGGTCGGTTCGGTTTTGAGGTGTTTGACCGTCGCGACGGCTCCGCGGTCGGCGAGGCGCCCCACGAGGCGCTCGACCAGCGTCGTCTTGCCCGAGTCCGACGGCCCGACGATCCCCAGGACCTGCATACCCGAACTCGGCGGCCCGGCGGCTTGTAAATTCCGCGTCACCGGTTCGACCGCGGTGACCGCGAGCGACGGGTCCGATGGACAGCCACAAATCCGGGGCCGTCCCAGGGGAAGTATGAGCGACTCGGACCGGCCGCGGGTCCGCGGCGTCGTCCTCGCCGGCGGTCGGAGCACCCGCTTCGGCGACGCGGACAAGGCCGTCGCGACGCTCGAGGGTCGACCACTCGTCGCCCGCGTGGTCGACGCAGTTGCCGAGACGACCGAGCGACCGCCGATCCTCTCGGTCGCGACGGACGAGCAGGGCGAACGACTGGCGAACGCGCTCGGCGACCGCGCCGTCGAGCCGGTCCGGGACGACCCGTCGCTGTCGGGGCCGCTGGCGGGAGTGGCGGCCGCGGCCGCGGCGACCGACGCGCCCTGGCTGTTCGTCTGCGGCTGCGATATGCCGCTGGTCTCGCCCGCGAGCGTCGGGGCGCTGCGGGCGCGGCTGGCGGCGAGCGCCGACGACCGGGCAGGCGAGCGCGGGGACGCGGACGCCGTCGTGCCGGTCGTCGACGGGTACGACCAACCGTTACACGCGCTCTATCGCCGGGGTGCGGTCGACGACGCGCTCGCGGACCGCTCCTCGACCGACGCGTTGCTGACGGTGCTCGACGGACTGGCCGTCGAGCGAGTCGCGGCCGACGCGGTCGCGGCGCCGCTGGCCGAAGCGACGACGAACGTCAACACGCGCGCGGACCTGGCGGCGCTCCGAGGTCGCGATTCGCCCGAATAGGGTTTCTGAGCCGGAATCTCCGGCGAGTCGGTTGCGCCTGCAGGCCGCCGGGCTATTCGGCTCGACGGCCAAACGCGGGCGCAATGGTCGACGTGATGGGACATCTGGCGATGGCACTGCTCTGGGCGCTCCCGGCGTGGTTCGTCTGGCACGACCGCGTGGGCGCCGTCTTCGTCGCCTTCGCCGTCTTCGTGGCACCGATACCCGACGGGGACAAGTACCTCGCGATGGCGTTCCCGGACGCGTTTCACCACCACGGGCTCACCCACACCGTCGTGTTCGCCGTCGCTGCGGCGCTCGTCGTCGGCGCGCTCGCCGCCTGGCTGCTCACGGACAGGGTCGACGAGTGGGTCGACAACGAGCACTTCGACGGCTCGAGCACGTTCGTGTTCGCCACCGGCGCCGTCCTCGTCGGTTGGCTGAGCCACGTCTTCGCCGACATGCTCTCGGCGCCGGACATCTCGACGCCGATCGAGCCGCTGTGGCCCGTTATCGACGGCTCCTGGGGGATCGACCTGATCTGGTACAACGACCCGCTGTGGAACGTGGTCTTCCTCGCCGTCATGGTCGTCGCCCACGGCGTGCTGGCCTACAGCGCGTTCAAGCTCGACCACCCCTACCGGATCCAGAAGGTCTGAGTCGGCCTGTAGCGAGCGGGTGCCCTGTCAGTCCGTCTCGCGGCTGTAGGGCTCAAGCAGCGCCGACGGCGCGCCCAGTCGCGAGTCGTCGAAGCGGACGACCGTCACGACCAGCACGACGATGGTCGCGAGGTAGGGGTACGTCGACATGATCGTCGGGTGCATCAACAGCTCCAGTACGGGATTGACGACGCCCGCCAGCGGTGCGCCGGCGTCGAGCGCCAGGTCGATGCCCTGCGAGCGCAACTGGAGCGCGTCGAGCAGGCCGAACAGGTACGCGCCGACCAGCGCCCGCTCGGGCCGCCACTGCGCGAAGATGACCAGCGCGACCGCGATCCAGCCGCGCCCGGCGACCATCCCGGTCGCCCACAGCTGCGAGAACGCCAGCGAGAGGTGCGCGCCCGCCGCGCCGGCGAAGGCGCCGCCCAGCAACACGCAGAGATAGCGCATCTTGAACACGTCGACGCCCATGGTGTCGGCGGTCTCGGGGTCCTCGCCGACCGAGATGACTTCGAGGCCGAGGTTCGTCCGGAAGAGGAACCACCACACCGCCGGGACCAGCGCGAGCGCGATGAAGTCCGGCGCGGTCGAGCGGAACAGCGCCTCGCCGACGATCGGGATCTCGACGAGGTACCGACCGACGACGGGCAGGGTCGTCTGAGGGAAGCCGTCGATCGACCTGTTGACCCAGTCGGTCCCGAAGTAGGTCGTCAGCCCGGTCCCCAAGAGCGTCAGCATGACGCCGCTGATGACCTGGCTGGACTTGAGCGTGATACAGAGGAACGCGTGGATGAGCGCCAGCGCCGCGCCCATCGCCATGCCGGCGGCGAAGCCGAGCCAGTAGCTGCCGGTGACGACCGTCGTCGCGAACCCGCCGAGCGCGCCGACGAGCATCATCCCCTCGACGCCGAGGTTGAGGACGCCCCCGCGTTCGCTGATGATCTCGCCCAGCGCGGCGAAGATGAAGACGGTCGACGCCCGGACGGCCGCGTCGAGCAGCCCCGCGGCGAACCCGACCATCAGGCCGCACCTCCGGGCTCGCCGTCGGTCGGCGCCGGTTCGTCGTCGAGTTCCACGTCGACGCTGTAGCGTTTGAAGAACTCCGCGGTGATCAGACAGAGGATGACCAGCGCCTGGATCACGTCGATCAGCGCCGCCGGGACGCCGTAAGACACCTCCAGTCGCGACCCGCCGACGAACAGCACGGCGAAGAATACCGCCGCGAGCAGGACGCGAACGGCGCCGTTCCGCCCGAGCAGGGCGATCGGGATCGCCGTGAACCCGTAGTCCGGCGAGAACGCGGGCCGGAGCCGCCCCTGAACGCCGGATATCTCGCTGAAGCCGCCGATCCCGGCGAACGCGCCGCCAACGAGGAAGACGAACAGGTAGACGCGGGCCGTGCTCATCCCGGCCTGGGCGGCCGCGAGGGGGTTCGAGCCGACGAAGGTGACCTCGAAGCCCATCCGCGTCCGGGCGACGAGGACCGCCGTAACCGCGACCGCCAGCAGAGCGACGAGGAAGCCCGCGTGGACCTCCAGAACGGGGACGGTGGGATACGTCGCCGCGTCGAGTAGCTCCGCGCTCCCCGGGATGTTGCCGAGGCCGCCCTGCATCGGCCCGCGGACGAGATAGCTGGCGATCTGGACGGCGACGAACGTCAACAGCAGCGTCGTGATGATCTCGTTGACGTCCCACTTGGCCCGCAGGTAGGCGGGGATCCCCGCCCAGAGGCCGCCGGCGACTCCCGCGCCCAGAATGGCGAGGGGGATCAGCGCGACCATCGGCAGGGAGACGTTGATACCGATCCACGTGCCGACGATCGCGCCCATGTACAGCTGTCCCTCGGCGCCGACGTTCCACAGACCTGCCCGCAGCGGAAGGTAGACGGCGAGCCCGGTCAGCACGAGGGGCACGGTCCGCGTCGCGGTCTGGCGCAGTCCGAAGGGGTTGGTCAGCGTCTCGACGAACATCGTCCCGTAGGCCGCGACGGGGTTGACCGACAGCGCGACCAGCGCGACCGCCGACAGCGCCAGCGCGCCGACCACGGTGAACACGGGCGTCCCGTAGACCAGCCACGCCGGCACGTCCTCCCTGGCCTCCAGCTCGACCGAGAGGTTCACCGACGGTCACCTCCGGACGACGATCCGGTCCCGCCGTCCGTCATCGCGCGATCGGCGGCGTCACCGTCCCCGCCGCTCCTCGCTTCGGTGGCGTCGTCGACGCCGCCGGTCATCCGCATGCCGACGCGCTCGCGGTCGGCCGCCTCGGGCGTCGTCTCGTGGACGATCTCGCCCTCGTAGATCACGAGCAGCCGGTCCGACAGATCGAACAGTTCGTCCAGGTCCTCGGAGATGAGGACGGTGCCGGTGCCTTCGGCGCGCTGGTCCAAGATCGCCTCGCGGAGGAACTCGATGGCGCCCACGTCGACGCCGCGTGTCGGCTGGTGAGCGACCAGCAGATCCGGGTCCCGCGTGAGTTCACGCCCGAGGATGAGCTTCTGGAGGTTGCCGCCGGATAGGTCGCCGGCGGGCACCTCTCGCACGTCGTGGACGCCGCGCACGTCGAACTCGTCGACGATCTCCTCGGCGTAGCGGGCGAGTTCGTCGTAGTCGAGGAACGGACCGTCGTCGAAGCGGTCGTCGCGCAGTTCCTTCAGCGCCGCGTTGTGCATCACCGACAGCTCCTCGGCGCAGCCGTACTCGTGGCGGTCCTCCGGGACGAACGAGACGCCGCCGTCGACGAACGCCCGCGCCGGCTCGCCGGTCAGGTCTCGGCCGTCGACCGCGATGGTCCCCCCGGTCGGGTCGCGGACGCCCGCGAGCGCCTCGGCCAGTTCGCGCTGGCCGTTACCGCTCACGCCGGCGATGCCGACGATCTCGCCGGCCCGAACGGACAAATCGATCCCCGACAGCGCCTCGATGCCGCGGTCGTCCTCGGCGCGCAATCCGTTCGCGTTCAGCACCGGATCGCCGGGTTCGACGCGCTCTTTGTCCAGCGAAAAGAGGACCTCGCGGCCGACCATCAGCCGCGCGAGTTCCGCCTGGTCGACCGACCCCGTCTCGACGGTGCCGACGGTCTCGCCCTCGCGGAGGACGGTCACCCGGTCGGTGATCGCCGTCGCCTCGGCGAGCTTGTGCGTGATGAAGATGATCGAGATGCCGCTGTCGGCCAGCGTCCGCAGCGTCTCGAACAGCCGCTCGGCCTCCGTCGGCGTGAGCACGGCCGTCGGCTCGTCGAGGATGAGGAGATCGACGTCGCGATACAGCGCCTTGAGGATCTCGACGCGCTGGCGCTCGCCCACGTCGAGTTCGGCGACCGGCGCGCGCACGTCCACGCCGAAGCCGTAGTCGTCGGCCAGCGCCTCGATCTCCGCCGCCGAGGCGTCCAGGCCGATGGTGAACCGCTCGGCGAGGCCGCGGGCGAGGCGATTCTGTCGGATCGAGTCGGGGAGCCAACTGTCGGAGGCGTCCCCGGCAGTTCCACCGTCTCCACCTCGATCGCGGAACGGCCCGGCGGGTTCGCGCTCGCCGAGGACGACGTTCTCGGCGACCGACAGGCGCGGGATGAGCTTGAAGTGCTGGTGGACCATGCCGATGCCCCGATCGATGGCGTCCTGGGGCGAGTCCAGATCGAGGGGCTCGCCGCCGAGGTGGACGCTCCCGGCGTCGGCGTCGTAGAGGCCGTAGAGAATCTTCATCAGGGTGCTCTTGCCGGCGCCGTTCTCGCCGAGGAGGCCGTGGATCTCGCCGCGGCGGACGGAGAAGTCGACGTCGTCGTTGGCGACGACGCCCGGGAACTCTTTTCGGACGCCCGACATCCGGAGGAACGGGTCCTCGTCCATTACGATACCGGACGGCTTCGAACGTCCTTGAATATACCGTTCCGCGACCGCCGCCGTGGGACAGGTTCGCGGGGTAGGCGGTCGCAGACGCCAGACCCTAGAGGGTCTCGATAGTCCTAATAGAACTCTGTAGTCCGCTATAGGCAGCCTTATAGACCATCACCGATCCGTATCGGACAGGAGCGGTCGGCCGGGACCCAGTCGACGGGTCGCGGGCCGGCGGCGACAGTCACGGGACACACAATGGCGACAGACATCACACGACGACGGGCGATCAAGGCACTGGGACTCGCGGGCGCGACCGGACTGGCCGGCTGTTCGTCGGGCGGCGACGGCACGGCCACCAGCGGCGACGGCGGCAGCGGCACGGACGGCAGCGACTCCGTGCGCGCCGCGTTCGTCTACAACTCCGAGGTCGGCGACCAGGGCTGGTCGTGGGCGCACGACCAGGGGCGACAGGCGGTCGCCGAGGAGTACGACTGGCTGGAGACGGCCTACACCGAGGCGGTCGCGCCGGCCGACTCGCGGACCGTCTTCGAGCAGTACGTCCAGGAGGACTACGACGTCGTCTTCGGCAACACCTTCGGCTACATGGACACGATGGTGTCGGTCGCCGAGGAGAGCCCCGACACCCTCTTCGAGCACTGCTCGGGCTACCAGACGAGCGAGAACCTCGGCCGGTACTTCGGCCGGATGTACCAGGCGCGCTATCTCGCCGGCATCGCCGCGGGCATGCTGACGGAGGCGAACTCCCTGGGCTACGTCGCGGCGCTGCCCATCGCGGAGGTCGTCCGCGGCATCAACGCCTTCACGCTCGGGGCGCGCTCGGTCAACCCCGAGGCGACGACGAAAGTTCGCTGGACGAACACGTGGTACGACCCGCCGACCGAGCAGGAGGCGGCCAACGCGCTCATCGACCAGGGCGTCGACGTGATGGCCCAGCATCAGGACTCGGCGGCGGCGGTCCAGGCCGCGGCCGACGCGGACATCTGGGCGACCGGCTACGACGCGCCGATGCTCGAACAGGGCGGTGACAACTACGTCACCTCCCCGATCTGGCACTGGGAGGAGTTCTACGGCCCCACGCTGGAAGCCGTCCACGACGGCTCGTGGGAGTCGGACTTCTACTTCGACGGGCTCGACTCCGGTGTCATCGGTCTCTCCGAGTGGGGGCCGGAGGTGCCCGACGACGTGAAATCGAGCGTCGAGGAGACACACTCGGCCATCGAGAGCGGCGACGCGGACGTGTGGGCCGACAGCAAGTTCGCCGACGCCGACGACGCGACGCTGTTCCAGGACATGGGCAGCTACGTCGAGGGCGTCGAGGGCTCCGTTCCGGAGTAGACCCGGACCCCGAACCGTCCGTCGGCCGCCGCGAGGCGACCGGCGAATGATGAGCTTTTTCCCGTCGCTCGGATACCGCCAGGCATGGAACGGCTCCGCGAGTCCCTGCACGAGGCACCTATCATCGACAAGGACGGCTACGAGTACCTCGTCCACCCGATCAGCAACGGCGTACCGATGTTAGACCCCGCACTGTTGCGCGAGGTCGTCGTCGGCATCGTCCGCAACGCGGATCTGGACGTCGACAAGATCGTCGCGCCCGAAGCGATGGGCATCCACGTCGCAACCGCCCTCTCCCTGCAGACCGACATCCCCCTGGTCGTCATCCGCAAGCGCGAGTACGGGCTCCCAGAAGAGGTCTCCCTGGAGAAGTCGACGGGGTACTCCTCCTCGGAGATGTACATCAACGATATCGAGGACGGCGACCGCGTCCTGATCGTCGACGACCTGCTGTCGACCGGTGGCACCCTCGCCGCGATCACGGAAGCGCTCGACGACATCGGCGCCGACGTGGCCGACATCGTCGTCGTCCTCAACAAGGTCGGCGACAGCGCCCTCGACGACACCGACTACGAGGCGACCAGCCTGCTCGACATCACCGTCGAGGACGGCGAAGTCACCGTCCACTGAGCCGCGAGCGGCCCCGTCGCACGCCGGCGCTCTCGCGTCGCGACCGCGTCGTCACAGCCGGTGGCCACAGGCGCAGTTACCGATGCAGTAGGTCGTGTCGGCCTCGCCCACGTCGAGTCCGACGGCGGCCATCGCTGCGAGCAGGCTCGCCGTCCCGTCCGGTTCGGGCCGAACTCGCGCCGCCGTCGCGCCGTAGGGCGCCGACCCGACCGAGATCCGCTCGACCAGTTCCCGCGAAGCCGCGTCGATCACCGCCACCTCGTCGTTCGTCTGGACCGGCACGTACAGTTCCTCGCGGGCGGGGTCCCACGTGCCCGCGAACGCCGACCCGCCGATGTCGATGCGGCCGGACACCTCCCGTGCTTCGATATCGACGACCGATACGTCGTTCGTCCCCGGCGTGAACACGTAGCCGTAGCGCGATCGCGGCCCGACTTCGCTGGTGAGCGCGCCCTCGCCGAGCCCGTCGGCGCCGGGGGTGAGCTGCCCCAGGAACTCCGGACTCGCCGGGTCGCTCGTGTCCCAGACGCTCTCGGCACCGGTCCGATGCTCGACGATCAGGCGGTCGCCGCTCGGCGCGACCGTCCCCATCCACGGTGCCGACGCGGCCTCACCGTCCGTCGAGTCGCCGGTCGCGTCGCTCGCTGCCGCGGGCACGTCGATCTGCGTCGCGATCTCGAACGGGTCGAGTCGGAGGACGGTCAGCGTGTCGCCGAACAGATCGGGGACGTAGGCGACGGTGCCACCGGGGTGGACCGTCACGTCGCAGGGCCCCGGTCCCTCCCGGTCGCCGCGGCCGCCCTCGTCGGTCCGGTCGAGTTCGGCGGTCACTTCGCCGAACGTCTCCGACTCGCGGTCGGCGTCGACCAGGAGGTTCCGGTGGGCGGGCTCGCGGGCGCTGACGACCACGTTCGCCCCGTCGGGCGTCAGTTCCTGCCAGTTCGACCCGGAGCCAGTCTCGACGCGGGCGACCTCCGACAGCGACCCCGCCGCGACCGCGCGGACGCCGCGGCCGACGTTCAGCCACAGCGGATCCTCGGCAGCGGCGGTCAGGTCGGGGGCGTACTGGTTCGACGGGAACGACGAGGAAAGCCCGACGTGCTGGGTGTCGACCACCGCGTCGCGGGCGGGGTCGATCAGGCTCACCGTCGCGTCGCCCGTGTTGAAGACGACGACCGTGTCGCCGTCGGCGCGCTCGCTCGCGGTCGCCGTTCCGGTGTCCGTCGCGCCGTCGCCGGGGCCGCTCGAACACCCTGCGGTGAGCGCGGCACCCGCGGTCGCCGAGCCCGCGAGCAGGCCGCGCCGAGAGACGCTCGCCCGCCCGTCACCGGCGCCGTCCGCCGCTCCGCCGCGCTCTCCGCGGTTCGGATACAGCCGCGCCTCGTCACCGTCGGTCATACCTCCGCCAGGGACCGTCCGGGAAAATACCTGCTGGTGGCGTGTCCGGCCGACGCGCGACCGACGCGCAGCGGGGGCGATCCCGGGCGTGCTGTGTCGGCGCGACCGCCGGCCGCCTACCGCCAATGGTCGAGCCACAGCGGAACCGAGCTCTGGATCCAACCGTCGGTGGCCTCGTCGTCGTAGATGATGAGGTCCGCGCCCGTGAACACGGCGCGGTACCGACCCACGGTCACGTCGTCGTCGGCGGTCACCGGCAGTTCCCCGTCGTTGTCTGCGTTGCTCGACATCTGTTGTCCTCCGGGTGTCGCACCCTCGACACCAGCTTGGGACTGGATCGACTTATACATGTGTTACCAATACTCACGGCAACCGTGGAGACACCGTGTTCACAGGAGGCGAGATAGCGACGGGAGAACCGATCCGCCGCGCTCTACCGGGGTGCCGTTCGGTCGGCGCGGTCACTCCCCGCCGGGGACGACGACCTGGTTCCGGAGGCCGTCGGTGTGTCCGTCGTCGGTCCGCTCGACGTTCTCGGCCAGGATATCGGCCAGTCGCTCCCAGTACTTCGGTGTCGATCCGGCGTTGTGGGGAGTGATCCTGACGTTGTCGAACTCCCAGAGCGGGTGGTCGGCCGGGAGCGGCTCGGGGTCGGTCACGTCCAGCGCCGCACCACCCAGCTCGTTCCCGCGGATCGCGTCGACCAGCGCGTCGGTGTCGACGATCGGCCCGCGGCCGACGTTCACGAGGACGGCGTCGGTCGGCATCGCCGAGAGTTCGTCGTCACCGACGAGTCCCCGCGTCTCGTCGGTCAGCGGCGCCGCGACGACGACGTACTCCGAACGCGACAGCGCTCCCTGGAACGCCTCCTCGTCGGTGAACCCGACGACTTCGTCCGTCGGACCGCCTTTCTCCGGGCTGTAGCGGGCACCGATCGTCTCGACGCCGAACCCCGCCAGGCGCTCGACGACGGCCTCGCCGATCGCGCCCATCCCGACGACCGTCACCGTCGAGCCCTGGAACTCGTCGGCCCGGAAGTGCTGCCAGGTGCCGGTCCGCTCGCGGCGCCATCCCTCGTCGAGCCGTCGGGCGAACGCGAGCAGCCAGCCGATCACCTGCTCGGCGATGTTCGGACCGTGGACGCCGGAGGCGTTCGTCACCGCCACGCCGCGTTCGCGGAAGGCGTCCAGCGGCAGGTGCCCGACCCCGGCCGACCCACAGGCGAACAGTTCGAGGTCGTCGGCGCGCGCGAGCAGTTCCTCGTCCATGTGCATCCCCGTGACGATCCGGGCCGTCCCGATCGTCTCGTGGGTCTCCCCCTCCGTCCGCGGGAGCTTGACGTGATAGCTCGGGAGTCGCGAGCGAAGTTCCGCGGCGTACTCGCTCGCCGGGACCCCGTGTGCGGGCTGGTTCAACACGACGATCCGGTCTGATCCGGCCATGCTCTCGCCTCGTCCGTGGCCCGCATAAGCGTTCGCGCGACCGAGGAACTCGCCGGCTCGTCCCCGACGACCATCGAACCACCCCGGCGACCGCGTCCCCCGAACGCTTTACCCCTTCCCCGCCCCAGCGCCGCCCATGCACCGACGATTCGTCTCCCCTCGCGCCTACGTTCAGGGCGCCGGCGCCCTCGCCGACGCCAGTGCCGAATTCGACCGTTTCGACGCCGAGCACGCCGCTATACTCGGTGGCGACACCGCGCTCACAGCCGTCGGCGACACCGTCTCGGCAGGGCTCGCCGACGCCGGAGTCGAGGTCTCCCACACCGCCGCAGGCGTCGACCGCTGTACCGACCCGGTCCTCGACGACCACGTCGACGCCGCGACGGCCGCCGACGCGGATCTGGTCGTCGGCGTCGGCGGCGGCGTCGCGATGGACGTTGCCACCGCCGTCGCCGACCGCATCGACGCGAGCCTCGCGGTCGTCCCCACCATCGCCAGCACCGACGCGCCCACGAGTACCGTCGCCGTCGTCTACGACGACGCCGGGAACTTCCGCGAGGTCCGCTATCGCGACCGCAACCCCGAACTCGTCCTCGTCGACACCGCCGTCGTCGCCCAGGCCCCCGCCCGCTTCCTCGCTTACGGCATGGGCGACGCTATCGCGACCCGCTTCGAGGCCGAGGCCGTCGCCGCCACCGGCGGCCGCACCGACGCGGACGGGGCGTCGAGCTTCGCCGCCCGAGCGCTCGCCGAGGAAGCGTACGGGCGCGTCCGCGAGCACGGACCCGACGCGCTGGCCGCCGTCCGCCGCGACGCCGTGACGCCCGCCGTCGAGCGCGTCGTCGAGGCCAACACCCTCCTGTCGGGGCTGGGCTTCGAGAGCGGCGGCACCGCCGGCGCCCACGCCGTCCAGATCGGCCTCACCAACGCCGGTGTCCGCGAACCTCACGGCCTGCTCGTCGGCTTCGGCACCGTCGCCGAACTCCTCGTTCGCGACGCCGACCCCGACGTGGTCTCCGAGGTGCTCGATCTCCTGTTCGCGCTCGACCTAGACGTGAGCCTGGCCGAACTGGGCGTCGAAGACGCCCACCTGACGGCCGTCGGCGAGGTCGCCTGCGACCACGGGATGGACCTCGAGCCCGTCGACGCCACGTCCCGACGAGTCGCCGACGCCGTCAGGACGGCCGACGAGCTGATCCGGGAGCGACGCGCCGACTGAAGCCGAGCGCACCGCTCGGCCACCCCGTCCGATTCGGACCCCGCTCAGCCACCCCGTCCGATTCGGACCCCGCTCGGCCGGTTCGTCGACCCGGGTGGCGAGACCGCCCTTTAGTCGGCCTTCGGGAGTTCGACGGTGAAGACGGCCCCGTTCGGGTCGTTGTCAGTCACGTCCACGCTCCCGCCGTAGCCCTCGACGAGCGTCCGAACGAGGTGGAGCCCGAGGCCGGTCCCGGGGCTGTCGAGCCCTTTCTCGCCTTTCCCGAAGATCTGCGACTTCTGCTCGTCGGCCACGCCGGGCCCGTTGTCGGCCACCCGGACGGCCACACGTTCGTCACGGTCAACTACGGAGACGGTCACCTCGGGCACGTCCGCGTCGTTGTGCTGGACCGCGTTCGTCAGGAGGTTCCTGAACACGGAACCGAGCATCTCGTTGGCCCGGACCGAACTCGCCGGCGGTGGCGATTCCACGGTGATGATCGCACCGGGGTACATCTCCCGTAGGTCCGCGATCTCGTCTTCGAAGACAGGCCGAAGTGCGACCCGCTTGTCGTCGACCTCGCGAGTCTGCATCATCTCGGCGGTGTCCCTGGCCGTCCGCGTCAGTTCGACCGCGTGGTTGGCCCGCTCGCGTATCGTCTCGACGTACTCGGCCTCCTCGCCCTCGACGCGCTCGGCGAGCACCTCGGCGTAGGCGGTCACGAGCTGCAGGTCGTTCCTGAAGTCGTGACGGAGGACCTGGTTCAGTACGTCCAGCTCGTCGCGTTGCTGCTCGAGGAGTTCGTTCTGCTCGCGCAGTTCCGTCTCGTAGCGCTTGCGCTCGGTGATATCGCGAGCGACGCTCAGGATCGCCGACTCGCCGTGGTACGGTATCAGGCTGGAGCTTATCTCGACGGGGATCTCCTCGCCGTCGCTCGTCCGGTGGACCGTCTCGAACACCTGTCGCCCGTCCTCGGGCATGTCCTCGATCAGTCCCGTTATCTCCTCGTCGTCGAGCCCCGCGTCGATGTCGTGGGGCCGCATGTCGAGCAGCTCCGCCCGCGAGTACCCCAGCCTCTCGACGGCCGTGTCGTTCGCCGCTAGGAACTCCCCGTCGGTGTCGATGACCCACGCGGTGTCGTTCATCCCGTCGATCAGCGCCTGCTGTTCCTCGCGAGCGCGTTCCAGTTGCCGCTCGCGCGCTCGCTGGTCCGTGACGTCCCGCGCGACGCCGACGACTCCTTCGACCCGCCCCTCCACTCGCAGCGGACTGAGCCGGTAGTCCACGGCTATCCGACCCGCACCGGGCACCTCGATCTCCGTCTCACCCCTGACCACGTCGCGCTCGCCGTCGAGCAGCTCGCGATACCGGTCGCCCGACTGCTCGCGGCGCACCGCCTCGACCAACTCGCTCTCCCGGCCCTCCAGCCGGTCCCGACTCGTCCCGTACAGCTCCGCCAGGTAGTCGTTGACGACCCTGAACCGACCGTCCCGGTCGTACAGACACGCCCCCTCCTCCATCCCCGCGAGGATCTGCTCGTAGAGATGTCGCTCCCTGTCGTGAGCCGTCTCGGAGCGCTCCGAACCGGCCGCGCCGGAGCGGCCCGAACGGCTCGCCTCGACGGCGCTCTCGACTCGGGCCACCAGGCTCTCGCGACGGTCCGCTTCGTTCGATCCCCGGGCGGCGTCGCTCGCGCCGACGACGACCGCCTCGCTCGCCGTCACTTCGCCCTCTTCTCGCGCGTACAGGACGACCGGTACTCTCGGATGTGTCTCTCTGACTGCCGCCAGCAGGTCGATCCCGTCCCGCCCCGACAGTTCGCGGTTCGCGACGACACAGTCGAACCCCTCGCCGGTCAGCGAGTCCCGCGCCTCGTCGACGGTCGCCGCCGTCTCGACCGTCCCGACTCGTTCGGTCAGCCGGTCGCCGGTCTCCGCGGCCGACGCCGAGCCGTCGACGAGGAGGAGCCGCGCCGACTGCTTGCCCGTAGTCATCGGTCGGTACTTGGTCCGCGACCGGTTAAGCGTGGGGTGAGTCGGGCCGCGGACTCACTCCGCCGCCCGGGACGCCGCCTCCGCGCTCTCGACCAGTCGCGAGTTCAGGGCTGCGTTGATCGGGACGAGCAGCGTCCAGGTGGCCATCCCCCACACGGGGTCGAACGCCGCGACGCCGATCGAACACGCGAACACCAGCGGGGAGACGAGAAATCGGGTCGCTTGGATCCTGACGGCGCGTGACCCCAGTCCCGCGCGAAGTAAGCGCTTGCGCGAGGCGTACAGCCACAGGAACGCGAGGCTGAGACCAGTGAGCGCCAGCACCCCGGCGACGAACGAGACGCCGAAGCGGTTCGGATGCGCGCTGAACACGCTCGTCCCGAACGGGACGAACGCCACGAACAGCAGGAAGACCAGATTCAGCCAGACGACGCCGCGGTCGTGTGCCTCGATCTGAGTGAACACGCGCCGATGGAGCGTCCAGTACAGCCCGATCACGAGGAACCCCAGCACGTAGCCGACGAAATCGTCCCACTGGTCGAAGACGAGCGTCTCCACGGTCGCCGACGGCGTCCCGGGCGGCACCTCGGGCACGGAGATATCGAGCACCAACAGCGTGATCGCGATCGCGACGACGCCGTCCGAGAGCGCGAGCAATCGGTCCGTCTCCTCGACCTCACCCCGAAGCGTTGGCGGCATGCGACCGACTACACTCGCGCGCCACGAGAGCGTACGCCCGGCAACGTCGTGCCGCCGGATTCGGCCCGTATGCACACCCGCGGAATCGACCCGGCCCCGCCGTCAGTTGCCGAACGACGACAGCGTCGCATCGCGCGTGTCGGCCAGATACGTCACGTCAGGGTCCACCATCGGACACTGCTCATCCGTGTGTCCGCCATTCGACGGCGGGTACTTATACGCCAGCCTACCCCGCAGTGAAAGTGGTTCCCCCCCATCTCGTGCGGCGTATCCACACGAGACGAACAGTCTACAGCTGTCTCGTCGGTATCGAGCCACGGCGACCGTCGAGAAATGGGCGCTGCAGGCTCCGGTTCGACTGTCGAACGAATCGACCTCTGCGGCCTGAGGCGGCCAAAATCAGCGGATTCTACGCGCACCGAAAAACACAGTATTCTGTGTGTCCATAGAATTCTATATGCCGAGTATCACGGTCAACGTGGACGACGACCTCAAGGAGCGTATGGAGCGGCATCCCGAAATCAACTGGAGTGAGGTAACGCGACAGGCCATCCAGGAGAAAATTGAGGCGCTCGAAGTGATGGACGAACTCACCAGCGAGAGCGAGCTCACCGAGAGTGACGTGCAGGAGATCGCCGACAAGATCAACGAGAGCGGACGCAAGCGCGTCGACGAAGAATCGGCCTAAACTCGACGAATGAAGCTGGTCATCGACGCCAACGTCGTCATCTCCGCACTCATCGCCGATTCGAAAACGCGGGAACTCATCGTCACGCTCGAACCCGAGCTCTTGACACCCGCGTTCGTCTACGACGAGATCGAGAACTACGAAGATCTGATCGTGGAGAAGTCCGGGATGGAACCGGACCGAGTGGCACAGTTCATCGACCTCCTGTTCCAGTACATCGAGGTCGTTCCTGCCGACGATTTCTATCCGGCTATCGAGAGCGCGGATGACGCGATCGGTGACACAGATCCGGATGATGTGCTCTATCTGGCGTGTGCGATAGCCAGCGATGCAGCCATCTGGAGCGACGATTCCGACTTCGACGAACAGGACCTCGTCGAGGCGCACTCGACGAGTGACGTGATCGAGTCGTTCGATACACACTGACTCAATGAACGATTGATTTTCGCTATTGCCACCGGCTTGAACGTACGCGGACCCCCGTCGAAATCCCCCGTCGTTCGACCATCGAACGAAAGCAACGACGCTCCGTTCGAGTAACGGGTCACCCCGACGTTGTCTGGCGATTACACCCCTCGAAAATATGGGCGCTGCAGGCTCCGGTTCGACTGTCGAACGAATCGCCCTTTCAGGCGTGGGGCCGCCAAAATCAGCGGATCTCAGATACACCCAAAGACACAGTGTTCTGTGTATCCATAGATGCCGACTATCACGGTCAACGTAGACGACGACCTCAAAGAGCGTATGGACGAACACCCCGAGATCAACTGGAGTGAGGTCACGCGACAGGCCATCCAAGAGAAAATCGAAGCGCTCGAAGTGATGGACGAACTCACAAACGAGAGCGAACCTACCGAGCGCGACGTGCAGGAGATCGCCGACAAGATCAACCAGAGCGGACGCAAGCGCGTTGACCAGGAGTCGGCCTAAACTCGACGAATGAAGCTGACCAGCGACGTAAGCGACCCTGGTCTCGTTCATCAGTCTGGTTCATAGTAAACCCTACACGTCTCCGGCATCGACGTGGAACCGAATGGCTGACTCGTTGTGGTACCCGTCGGTCGAGGACGTTGTGACCATCCACGACGACATCGTTTCGGAGTACCCCGATACACCCGCCGGTGTCCAGAATCGAGGAGACATCGAGTTCGCGCTGAACTGCATCGAAGAGGGGAGCTTCGGTACGGCACCCGAGACGATCCACCAGAAGGCGTTTCACCTCCTCCGGCTTCTCGTCGCAAATCACCCCTTCGTCGATGCGAACAAGCGTACCGCCCTCAACTCGACTGTCGTCTTCTACTTCCTCAACGGCTATCGGTTCGAATACGACGACGAAATCAGGACGATCCTGAAACGGTTCGGTACTGACGAGGCGGCCGTCGATGAGGAAAAAACCGTCCAGTATCTCCTCTCCCACACCGAAGAGCTGGATCTATCCGGTGAAATCGAGGAGTGGCGAGACGATCTGATCCAGTACGGGATCGACCAGTTGACCGGCGATTCGTCGGATCCGAACGATTAACGACGGTGGAAGCATATATACAGATATGGCCACCGAGGAAGGGACGGAAACGACCTCTCCGCTCGACGAGGTGATGGAGGACATTCGTCGGGAACTTGTCAGGCGGGTCGCGGCTGAGGACCGGAATGTTAACCGGGACATCTACGACGCCCTCGAAGGCGAGTAACTCGCCAGCGCCCAAATCGACGATTGATTCTTTCCGTGGATACCCGATTGGCTGTACGTGAACCCCGGTTGCTGTGCGCGAACCCTGGTTGGAATCACACCCCCGCTCGTCCATCGAACGAAAGCAACGGCGCTCCGTTCGATAGGAGGGTCACTCCGCTGCTGTCTGGTGATTACACCCTTCGAAAACATGGGCGCTGCAGGATTTGAACCCGCGACAGCTTGGTCCGAAGCCAAGCACTCTGTCCAAACTGAGCTAAGCGCCCTCACAAACTTCTACACGAGCATCGATGTTTAAACGTCCCGATCCGTGCTGGGGAGTGCGGTCACGACCCGGTTCGACGATACCGAACGTTCGTGTGGATTGGGTCGTCCGTGGGAGCGACCCGCGAGGCCGGGGGCATAATAAAGATTTTAACGACCGCCGTGACTAATCGACATGTATCGAACGGACCGGTCGCGGTTCGTGGCGAAACGGTGGTGTCTCCCGTAGGAATGTACGACCTCGGATCGATGTTCGGAAACGCGACGGTGGCCCCAGGTACGAACCTGCTGGTCTCTGGGCCGCCGCTGTCGGGCAAGCGTCGCATGGCGCTCGACGTGCTGGCCCACGGTTCCGAACGCGGAGAAGGAGTGATCGTGGTCACTACCCGCGACAGCGCGAGTCGCGTCCTCAACGACTACGAGGCGCTGGTCTCCGACCCTGGGTCGGTCGACATCGGCATCGTCGACTGCGTGACCAAACACCAGGGACGGAGCGCCCGCGATACGGACATCGTCAAGTACGCTTCTTCGCCCGAGGACATGACCGGGATCGGGATCAAGTTCTCCGAGTTCGTCGAGGAGTTTCGTCAGGAGCGGGGGGTCGAGAACGTCCGCGTGCTGGTGGACTCGCTGTCGACGCTGTTGATGTATTCGGACGTCCAGACCGTCTTCCGGTTCATGCACGTGTTCACGAGCCGGATCGAGAACGCCGACGCGATGGGTATCCACGTCATCGAGTCGACGGCTCACGACGACGAGACGCTGAACACGCTCCAGCAACTGTTCGACCACGCCGTCGCCGTCGAGGTGGACGGCTCGGTGTCGACGACGATCCCCGACGCGGAACCCGGCCCCCTGGAGCGGTAGCCGGCAGTCTTTTGCGCGTCTCGGCCCACGGTCCGAGTATGCCAGTCGACTCCGACGACACGCTTCGCGAGATACTCGACGGGGACACGATCGCCGTCGTCGGCCTGTCGAGTACGCCGGGAAAGGCCGCCCACGACGTCCCGGCGTACATGCGCGAGCAGGGCTACGAGGTGATACCGGTCAACCCCTACGCCGAGGAGATATTCGGCCGCGAACCGTACGACTCGCTCACCGAGGTCGAGGAGACGGTCGATATCGTCGACGTGTTCCGGCCGACCGACGAGGTACCGGGGATCGTCGACGAAGCGCTGGGGCGCGACGACGTCGGGACCGTCTGGCTCCAGCTGGGAATCATCCACGACGACGCCGGTGAGCGCGCCGAGGCTGCCGGTCGGCACTTCGTGCAGGACCGCTGTCTGAAGGTAGAACACGGACGGCTGTTCGGCTAGCGTCGGGTCGGTGGCGACACCACGAGCGAGCGGCTGTCTCAGTCGTTGGTCGCTGCGGAGTCGCCCGAACCGGTCGCGTCACCGCTGCTCGCGGCGTCGGCTGCAGCCGAGCCGGTGTTCGACGCCGTTTCGTCGCCGCTCCCCTCCGCCGCGGTTTCGGCGGGCTGGCCGTCGCCGTCGGGGTCGGGAAGCTGCTCGGCGACGACGGCCTCGGCGTCGACGCCCTGCTGTTCGGCGAGCGCCTCGACGATAGCGCGCTGTTCGGCCAGTTCCCGGTCCATCGAGTCGAGCTGGTCGCTTGTCGACTCGACGCGTTCCTTGAGGTCCTGTACCTGCTCGATCACCTGGTTGAGTCGCTCGTAGAGCTTCTCCGCGATGTCGGTCACGCGCTGGATCTTCTTCGCGGTGTCACCGAATCCCATGCCCGCGGGTTCGGGCCCCCCCGTTGTCGGTGTTTCGGCTCGGCGGCCGGTCACCGGGTCGTCTCGGGGTCGGACGAGCGGGCGCACGCGGACCGAGACCGGGGCGATTAAACCCGGAGCGTGCGGAGTCGGGGACATGAAGCAGACGCGGCTCGCGCCGCTGGTCGGCGTCGTCGGGTGCCTGCTCGTGCTCGTGTCGCTGGGTCTCCCCTACGTGTTGGTCAGGACCGCGGTCGGGTCGGCCGTGGGGACCTACTACGGTGAGGGCGCCCTGAACCCGCTCGTCGGCGGGTTCTTCGCGCTGGTAGCCGCGATCGTCCTCGCCGCGGGTCGAGACGAGCGCACGGACCCGCCGCTGGCGGCCGGCGTCGGCATCGCGCTCGGCTTCTTCGTGGTCGTCGTCGTCGCGGTGTGGGCGGTGACCGTTCCTGTTGGGGTTATCGGCGGCATGGACGGACCGGCGGCGCTGAGTTCCCACCGATGGGCGACGCTCGTGGTCGCCGCGTTGATCCCGGTCGCCAGTCTCTGGTGGTCGCGGACGCTGGGGTTGCTCTGAATCCCACCGCTATCGTTCGATCTCGGGACCGCCGCGTCGGAGTGACCCGAAAGGCCCTTATGATGGACGGGGGTACGTTGGGATGGACTAGGCCGGGCAGCTAGGCCCTGCTCGTCACCTGCGGTATGGCCTTTAGCAGGGGCCGAACACCGGTGGCGTCCGGTCCGACGGGCGTGGGCCCCGCGAGCCAACGTGGAAGCCTCGTCCTGCGGGGACGGCGGTCCGCGGCTTCGCGTCTGCAGGGACGCGCGGCCGCGGTTGATCGAGGGCACTCCGTCAGGCGCGGAAGCGAGCAGCGGACCCTCGGACACCCGTCGCTCGCAGGGTCGCGGGGTGGAGGAGGCAAGCGGGATTCCCCGCGCTCGAACGACCGGGCAACCCCGGGAGTCCGTCCATTCATCACGCAACCATCTTTTTCGACGAGGGGTATCCTCGCTCGGCCTTCGGCCTCGCTGCGGGTACCCCTCGTCGAAAAACATGGGTGAAAAAGCCGCATCTCGGCCTCCGGCCTCGATGCGGTGAACCGGCGCTTCGCGCCGGATGCTGGATGCAAACCAGCCTGTCCCCGGGTCGGCCGACGGAGCGGCCTCCCGGCCATCGCGACCACCACTGCGCCGAACCGCAACCGCCCCGCTCAGCACCGCGACCGACGACGACCGTATCCCCGCCGAGGGCGTATTCGGGGGTATGCCCACCGTCCGAACCAACGATATCGAGACGTACTACGAGCGCCGCGGTGAGGGCCCGCCGGTCGTGTTCGTCCACGGCGCCATCGTCGACCACTCCCAGTGGGACCCCCAGCTCGAAGCGCTGAGCGACCAGTACACGACGATCGCCTACGACGTACGGGGTCACGGTCGGACCGGCGGGTCCCAGCGCGGTCGCTACTCCGTGGACCTGTTCGCCGACGATCTGGACGCCTTGCTGGACGCGCTCGAATTCGACGAGGCCGTCATCTGTGGGCTCTCGACCGGCGGCTGTATCGCCCAGGTGTACGCCGCGCGCCACCCCGACCGGGTCGCCGGGCTGGTGCTGGCCGACACGTTCGCACCCGACTATCTCTCCGTCGGCGAACGGCTCCAGCGGTCGCTGTTGCTCCGTGCGACGGTGCCGTTCGTCCGCCTGTTCGGCTACGAACGCGTCGAGCGCTGGCTGGTCCGCTTGCAGGAGCGGATCTCCGGCGAGGGCGTCAGCGGCGACTACGAAAACATCGAACGGATCCGCGAGACGGGACCCAAGATGTCGACCGACGAGTTCGCGAAGGTGATCGGTGCGGTGGCGGGGTTCCACCGCACCGAGGTCCGCTTCCCAGCGATCTCCGCGCCGACGCTCGTCTGCTACGGTGAGCACGAGGCGCCGTTCATGCGCCGGCAGGCCCGTCGTCTCGCGACTGAGATCGGCGGCGCGACCCTCCTCGCGGTTCCGGGCGGCGGCCACGCCTCGAACCTCGACAACCTCGAGTTCGTCACCGACGCCGTCCACGAACTGCTGGCGGAGGTCTATCCGGGCGAGACAGCGGAAACGGCCGAGGTGTCGGACGGAAGCGGAGCGTAGCTCGGTCGCGGCGGTTGCGGTGGCGGAGCGGTGCTGTTGCAGAGCAGAGCGGTGCTGTTGCAGAGCAGAGCGGTGCTGTTGCAGAGCAGAGCGGTGCTGTTGCGGTGGCCGGGAGGTCGTTCCGTCGGCGACCCGGGGACAGGCTGGTCTGCGGCCAGCATTCGCGCGAGCCGTGCGAGCGCGATTCACCGGTCGCGACTACAGGGAGCGACCGGCAGTTTTTCCCCACGTTTTTGTAACGAGGGGTTTCCCGCAGCGAGCGGAGCGAGGTGCGACCGAGGGGAGCACCTCGGTGCGAACGGCGCGAAGCGCCGTGAGCGAAGCGAGCGAGGAAACCCCTCGCAGTAAAAAGTGGCTAGTCGTCGCCGGCCGTCGGTTCGACGACTCCCTCGACGTTCGAGAGTTCGATGCCGCCGCCGATGGTGCGGTTCGGGTAGGGGATGTTGATGTCCTCCTCGTCGAAGCGTTCCTTGACCGCGGTGACGTACTCGCCGCGGGTCTTGACGAAGTCCGCGCGACTGGGATTCGAGATCCAGATCCGCGACTGGAGGCCGACCGAGGAGTCGCCGAGTTCGGTCAGTCGCACGGACGGCGCCGGGTCGTCGAGGATGTCGGGGTGGTCGTCGGCCTCCTCGACGATGATCTCGGTGGCTTTGTCGATGTCGTCCTCGTAGCCGATGCCGAACAGGAACTTCAGGCGGAGTTCCTCTTTCGCGACGGGGTTCTTGATGACGCCGTCGGTGAGCTGGGAGTTAGGGACCGTCAGCAGTTCGTTGTCGAAGGTGCGCACGCGGGAGACGCGGAGGCTGATGTCCTCGACGACGCCGGCGTAGCCGTCCCACTCGATCCAGTCGCCGATGCGGAACGGCTTGTCGGTGTAGATGAAGATGCCGGCGACGAAGTTCTTCAGCACGTCCTGGAGCGCGAAGCCGATGGCGAGCGTGGCCGCGGCGGCGACGGTGGCGATGGAGGTGAGGATGTTGCCGTAGTCGGCGAACGCGAAGGCGACGCCGAGCGCGCCGAACGCGATGAGGAAGTTGGTGAGCTTCCGGAGCGGCTTGCGCGCGTGCTCGTCGAGGTCGCGCGAGGAGAGGAAACGACCGACGATGGGGCTGATGACGACGCGGCCGAGCACGTACAGCGCGACGAACGCGACGACGAAGGTGACCGCCGAGCCGACGGCGTTGGCCAGCGTGGCTTCGAGACCGAACGAGTCGGCGAGGAACTCGGCGACGACACCGTTCGGGAGGACTTCCGGGTCGGTCTGTTGGAGCGGGCCGAAGCCGCCGATCATCGCTCGAACACCGCCGTGTGTCCGCGGGTGCGGACCACCTCGGCGTTGACGCGGTCGGCGAGGTCGTCGGCCAGCTCCTCGGTGGTGGTCCCCCCGCGGGCCGACCGGTGGAACTTCGCCTTGACGAACTCACGCTCGGCCAGCTGGTCGTTGAGTTCGGCCTCGACGGGGTCGAGGCCCTTCTTGCCGACCCAGACCGTCACGTCGAGTTCGTGGATCCGCTGTGCACGTGTGGAATCGCTCATGTACCCACCAGTAGGAGTGAAGCCGTTCAAAGGTTACGGGTGGGCGCGGCCGGGGCTCGGCGGCACGGACAGTCCGCGGGCGGTGGCGGCTCGCGATCGGTCAGTCGTAGGGGTAGCGGGCCTGGGCGCCGCAGTCGCAGGTGACGACGACGTGGCCGTCGCCCAGGCGGACGCGGGCGTTCTTCCCGGGGCGGAGGTAGGCGTCACAGCGGTCGCAGGTGAAGCGGGTGAACTCGCGGGGGAGCGCGAGGCGGTTGCGCTCGGCGATGCGGCGGGCGCGGCGGACGTAGCGACGGGCGCGGTCGTCCTCGCCGTCGACGGTCGCCTCCCTGGCGAGGTCGCACAGGCGGTCGATGCGCTCGCGAGCGATGGCCTCGGTGTCCACGTTCCGAGATGTCCCCGAGCGGCAGGTATACTTTGCGTTCGGGCGGCGTCGAGCCGTTCCGGATCCGGTGGCGGAGTCCGTCGCCGGTCTCGGCGGCGCGCGGAGATGGCAACGCATTAAATCCCGCTCGGCATACGGTGGGCGCATGGACCTGCCGAGGGTGGCCGCGTTCACCGACTCCTACCTGCCCACTCACAACGGCGTCACCTACACGATCCAGACCTGGCGGGACCGCTGGCACCGCCGCGGCGGTCGGATGGACGTGGTGTATCCCGGCAGCGACCACGAGCCCGTGGAGGGGGAGTACCCCGTCAGCAGCCTCCCGTTCCCGTTCTACGAGGGGTTCCGCGTCGGCGTCCCGGGCGTCCCGGAGGCGGTCGACAGCGCCGAGGTGGTCCACGCTCACTCGCCCTTTAGCCTGGGTCTCGCCGGCCTGCGCCTCGCCCGCAAACACGACCTGCCGATGGTCGCCTCGTATCACACCCCCACCAGCGAGTACGCGGAGTACCTCGCCTTCACGCGCCCGATCGAGCGGGCGGTCGAGCGCAGCGCCGAGGAGTACGAACGGCGATTCCTCGACCGGACGGACGTGGTCGTCGCGCCCAGCGAGCGGACCGCCGACCACGTCCGCGATACCGTGGGCACGGCGACGACGGTCGAAGTCGTCTCCAACGGCGTCGACGTGGACTTCTTCCGCCCCGTCGAGACCGAACGGTTCCGCGACCGCCACGACCTCCCCGAGGGACCGCTGGTCGGCTACACCGGACGCCACGGCTACGAGAAGAACCTGTCCGCCATCGTCGAAGCGGTCGAGGGCCTGGACGTGACCCTCGTCTTCAGCGGGGACGGGCCGGCCCGCGAAGACGTCGAACGAGCGGCTGCCGACGCGGACCTCGACGCGCACTTTCTCGGCTGGCTCGACCGCGAGGAACTGCCCTCCTTCTACTCGGCCCTGGACGTGTTCGCGTTCCCCAGCCCGGTCGAGACCCAGGGGATCGCGGCGCTGGAAGCCAACGCCTGCGGGACGCCGGTCGCGGGCGTCGCCAGCGCGGCGCTGGCCGACACCATCGACCAGGGCGAGACCGGCTACAAGGCGCCACCGGACGACGTGGCGGCGTTCCAAGACGTGATCGCGCGGACGCTCGCCGAACGCGACCGACTCGGCGAGGAGTGTCTCGCCCGCCGCGACGCGATCAGCGTCGAACACTCCGTCGACCGCCTCGCGGGCGTCTACGACCAGTTGCGCTGACTTACCCCTCGTCTCCGCCGAAGCCGGACTGGCTCAGCCCCGCACCGATGGCGACACCGATTCCCATCCCGATAGCGATACCGAGCGCGAGGTCGTCCATCGCCGTCCCCAGCGCCACGCCGATCCCCGAGCCGAGTGCGATCCCCACTCCCATTCCGGACCCGTCGACCTCGTCGCCGTCGGCTTCGTCCGTGTCAGTTCGGTCCCTCCCGGTCTCCTCGCCACCGCTCGCGTCCTCGACCATGGGGACACGACGACCACCGCAGGGATAACTGTCGCTGTCGGTGCGGCGAGCGCCGAGCCGAACAATCGGCCGGTCGATCAGGTCCTGTCGGCTTCGGGGTTGTTCGCGCGGCGGTAGGCACCGACCATCTTCCAGAGGGCCGTATCGATGTCGCCCTCGACCGACTCCGTCTCGATCTGGCGGTACAGGTCTTCGGAAACCTCGATCTGGGGCATCACCTCATTCTACACGGTAGATACTGAAAAACCTCCTGTGAGTCGCGAGCGAGTAAACGTTTTCGCGGGACCGCGGTGGTCTCGATCGGGACCCGACCGTCCGTCGACCGGTCAGTTCGATGGGCGGGGAAAGGCGGTGACGACCTTCGAGACCACGTCGAAGGGGTCGTAGATCGACTGGTGACACTGACAGTAGACGGCGTTCTCGGCGCCGTCGACGGTGGCCGACTGCTTGAATCCCGAAGGGACACAGCACAGATGCGTACACTTGTTGAGCCAGGCGAGAAACCCCCGGTCGGTGCTCGCGGCGAGCCACTCGTCGTCCTGCGCGAGGCGCTCGATCTCGGGGCTGCGGATGACTTGCACCGGGAGCGTCGACTCGGGTTCGACCGAGCGCCAGGTGGCCGCCGCGGGCTTGCCGAGACCGTCGTCGCCGACGCCGTTGCCCCACTCCTCGTAGTCGTCGAACAGTTCGACGGCGAGTTTCGTCCCCGGCTCCAGGTCAGCTTCCCAGTCGTACCGGCCGCCGGGGTCGGCCCGCAGGAAGTTGTCCGCCTCGCTGTCGGGGACGAGCTTCGGGTGGGTCTGGATGCCGCAGTACTGGAACCACTTGCTGGAGTAGGTCACGCCGCCCAGCGTCGTCTTCGCCGCACCGTCGGCGACCTCCCCGCTCTCGGTCGCCGTCGGCCAGACGCCCTTGAGATAGCCGTCCTCGACGGTCACCGGGATCTGGGACATCCCCCGTGGCGCCGGACCGTCCGTGTTCTTGATGACCTTCGCCTCGACGTTCCCGCCACCGACGCCGCTGCGATTCGTCGGCACCGTCGTCACCCCGGACCCAGCGACGCCGAGCGACCCCAGTGCCGCGCTGCCGACCATCCCCTTCACGAAGCGACGGCGACTCGACGGCGCCGGATACTTGTCCTCGTCCATGGCATCGAGTGGCGCGCCCGGAAGTATAAATTATATTAAATTTTCTGTGGAATCGCGGACGGTCGCTGGACGGTTCCACGGGCCGTGTAACGTACTACGGTGTGTGAAGGCCGGAACGGTGGGAAATCGGGGCCTTCGGACGGACCTGTCCGTGAACGAACCGCACGGATTAAAAGTCGTCCATCCCCAGTTTTGTGGGTATGAACGGTGATTCCCTGGTCACCTTCGTGGCGCGGTCGGCGTTGCGCTCGGACCTCCTCCGCGCCGTCGAGCGCGACCCCCGCACGACGGCCGCCCTCCACGCGGACCTCGACGTGAGCCAGTCGGGCGTCTACAAGACGCTCGACGAACTGGCCGATCGCGGGCTCGTCCGCGAGTCCGACCGGTGGGAACTGTCCGCCCGCGGTCGCCTGGTCGCGGACGAACTGGCCCGTCAGGACGCGGTCGAGGACCTGCTCGACGACGAGTTCTGGGACGACCACGACGTGTCGGCGCTGCCGCGGCGATTCAGACAGCGCCTCGCCGGCGCGGGCGAGTGGGAGCTGTACCGCAACCCCGCCCGGAACCCCCAGTACCTCGAACGCTGGGCGGTCGAGCTGTTCCGCGAGGCCGACTGGCTCCGCGTCGGCGCGCAGGTGTACTACCCACGTTTCGCACGCATGGTCGACGAACTCGCCGACCGGGGCGTCCTCGACGCCCAGGTCGTCGCCGACGACCGCCTCGTCGACGAGGCCATCGAGCGCTACGCCGACGGCGACGCGCCCTCCTGCATCGACGAGCGCGTCGCCGATCTGCCCTTCTCCTTCACCGTCACCGCCGACCTGGTCGCCCTGTCGCTCCCGACACGCGACGGCGTCTCGGATCTGGACGCCGTCCTCGTCGGCTCCGGGGAGGGTGCCGTCGAACTCGGCCGCGACATCCACACCCACTTCTGGGACCGCGCCGTGCCCGTCGAGGACTACCTCGCGACGGTCTGAGCCCGTCAGAAATCGTCCAGCGACGACTGCTCCCCGCCCGTCGCCTCGTCGCTGTCGCCCTCGTCGGCCCCTCCCTCCTCGCGTCGCCGGTTGGAGAACGACCCGCGCCGCCGGACGCGCGCGTCCGACAGCGCTTCCTCGGCTCGGTCGGCCAAGTCGGCGTACTGCGCCCGCGTCTCGGCCGCGCGTCGCTCGAAGTCGACGACCGGGCGGGGGTAGTCCTCGCCGATCCGGACGCCGGCCTCCGCCTGGACCGCCAGCGGCGCTTTCTCGGGCTTCGCCAGGTGTTCGTCCGGCAGCGGCGCCAACTCGGGGACGTACTCGCGGACGAACTCGCCGTCGGGGTCGTACTCGCGGACCTGCTTGGCGGGGTCGTAGATCCGCACCGGGTGGACGCCGGTGAGGTTGCACTGGGACTGCCACTGCGTGTAGTTGATCGCCGGGTCGGCGTCGATCAGCTGTCGATACATGAAGTCGGCGCCCCGGCGCCACCACTCGCGGAGGACGTAGTGGAAGACGGAGGCGACCATCGCCCGCATGCGGAAGTTCAGGTATCCGGTCTCGACCAGCGCCTGCATCGCCGCGTCGACCATCGGGAAGCCCGTGCGCCCCTCCTTCCAGGCTGCGACGAGTTCGAGGTCGTGTTCGTCGCGGAACAAGCCGCGCATCACCGGGTTGACCGCGCGGTCGGCCCAGCCCGGCCAGTCGGCGAGTTTCTGGGTGTAGTGGCGGTTCCAGAACAGCCGCGAACGGTACATCGATTTCCCGCGGCAGTCCGGTGCGGCCTCGACGGCCCGGTACACCTGCCGAACCGACAGCGCGCCGAAGGCCAGATACGGGGACAGCCGCGAGGAGCGCTCGGCGGCGGCCGCCGGCGGCGAGACGACCCTCGGATAATCGCTGATCCGGTCACAGAAGGCCGAGAGGCGCTCGTTCCCCGCCATCGTCCCGCCGCGAGGCACGTCCGTCTTCTCCGGCGCCACGTCGTAGCGCTCCTCGACCGCCTCGACGCTCGTCGTCGAATCGACCGGGTTGTCCGGGAGACCCTCGGGCCGCTCGGCCGGCTCGCGCTCGAAGTACGCCTCGCAGTGGTCCTGCCACGGAACGGCGTTCTCGCCCCCGTCGCCCCGTCCCTCGCGGGTGTCGACCGCGACCGTGCCGTCGCGGTGGCGCTCGTCCGTCCGCCGGATCCCGTCGTCAGAGAACGTCCGGACCGCGTCCCACGAGCGGATCGTCTCCCCGACCTCGCGGCCGTACCGAGCCGTCGTCGACCGGTTGCAGTAGATCTCGTCGACGACGCCCGCGTCCAGCAGCGACCGCAGTACCTCGCGTGGATCTCCTTGCCGGAGCGCGAGTGTCGACCCGCGGTCGCGGTACTGGCGGTCGAGGTCGTCGAGACACTCGTGGAGAAAGCGCAGTCGCGCGTCGCAGGCCAGCGACCGATCGCCGTAGTACCGCGGATCGAAGACGAACAGCGGCGCGGGCTCGCCGTCCGCTGCGGCGGCGGCGAGCGCCGCGTTGTCGACGGTCCGCAGGTCGTCGCGGTGCCAGACGAGAATCGACCGCGTCACACCTGCGCAAGGGCGGGCACCGACAAAAGCGCCCTGACCGAACCGATCCGGTCAGTCGTCCTCCGCCTCGACCGGACGGCGCTCGGACTCGATCACGTTCGAGGACCCGTCGAGCAGGAGGTCGACCGCCTCGCCGTCGACTTCGACCGTCGTCTCGACTCTGAGCGGGTCCTCGCCGAGGATCTCGCCGGGGGTGTCGAACAGTTCGCCCAGCTCCCAGATCGGCGTCTCCCGCACGTCGATGCCGGCGTCGTGGTACAGGGAGACGACAGCGGGATGGTCGATGACCGTCGCGCCCAGCGCCGAGTGCGAGCGGGCGCCGCACTCGCGACACTCGTGGACCACGTCGAGGTACGCTTCGAGCCCCGAGCCGTCCCCGTCAGGTTCGCGGATGGTGGTGTCGATCCGCCCGCTACAGGAGGGACAGAAGCCGCGGTTCATCCGTTCGGTCTCCGTGTAGAGGTACTGGCTGTAGACCGAGGGGAGATCCTGCGGGTCGTGGCCCGCGGCGACCACCGGCGGGGCGGGCATGTCCGTGACCGTCACCTCGCAATCGACGCACTCGATGCGCATCTGCTCGGTTTCGTAGCCCGCCTCGACGGTTCCGCCGCAGTTCGGGCACTCGCCGACCGGACGCGGCTCGACGCTCGTCCCGTCGTCGGTGTAGACGCCCGAGACCACGGCGCCGACGAGTCGCGCTCCGGCGTACGTGACGACGTACCCCCCGTCGTCGGCCTCGGCGACGAACCGGGGCATCAGCTCCTGCAAGTGGTAGTTGAACTGTCCGGAGTCACGCACGCCCGCCTCCGAGCGGATCTCCGCGAACGACGCCGCTTCGCCCTCCGAGGCCCTCGTCAGGTGCCACAGCGCCCGCAAGATGTCGAAGCGGGTCTCGTTGGCGACCGCCGCGAACACCTCGCCCGGGTCGGTCGCCCGGTCTTCGCCGTCGCTCATGGGCGAGGTGTACGCGAGCCCCGACTTGATTGTTACCCCCGCCGCCGCCCGCCGGTCGCACGTGGGCCGCGGCCGGTCCGCCGAGTCACCGCGCTCGCTCGTGGTCGACGACCGTCAGGTCCCCGTCTACGACAAGGTCCATCCGGTAGTCTCCGACGCCGATGGACGCCTCGATCCGGATCGGGTCCTCGCTCGCGACGGCGACTTCCCGGTCGAGACGGGTGTAGACGCCCCAGACGGGGAACTCCCGGGCGTCGATGCCCGCCTCGTAGAGCATGGCGACGACGGCGGGATGGTCGAGCAGCCCCGCGACCACGCTCCAGCCGAAGGTCCGCCCGCAGGCTCGGCAGGACAGTTCGGCGCGGAGGTCCGACGCGTCGTCGGCGTCGTCCGGGGGTTCGACGACCGGGTCGAGCGGCCCGTCGCAGTAGATACAGAAGCCGCGGTTCATCCGCTGGAACGCGGCGGTCGCGTGGCGGACCAGCGCGTCGCCGACCGCCTCGTCGTCGCGCTCGGCGGCAACCACCGGCGGCGTCGACATGTCGAACAGCATCGCGTCGCAGTCGCCGCACTCGACGCGGACGTACCCGTCCTCGTAGCGGAGTTCGAGGCCGCCGCCGCAACCGGGGCACTCCCCGGCGGGCTCGGGTCCGACGGTCACGTCGGGGTCGGTGTAGACGCCGGAGACCGCCGCGCCGACGACCCGCCGGCCGGCCTCGGTCAGTCGGTACCCCTCCTCGACCTCTCGGACGAACTCCGGGGTGAGCTTGTCGAGGTGGTAGTTGAACTGTCCGGAGTCGCGCACGCCTGCTTCCGAACGGATCGCCGCGAACGACTCCGCCCTGTCGCCCCACTCCGAGCGGTCCCACAGCGCCCGCAGGATCGAGAAACGAGTCTCGTTCGCGACCAGCCCGAACGCTTCGCTCGGGTCGGTCGATCCGCCGTCGCCGTCGCTCATACGGGTGGTGTCGTCGCTACAGCGGCTTGAAAATTCGTGTCCGACCGTCTTTCGCTCCGCTCGCCCGAACTCAGGCCAGCGCGCTGCCCGCGCGGATGATCTCCTTCTCCCCGAAGGCCGGTCCGACGAGCTGCAGCCCGACGGGCAGTCCCTCGTCCGTCTCGCCGGCGGGCACGGAGACGGCCGGCAGGTTCGCCAGGTTGACCGGCGTCGTGTTGGCGTCGGCGAGGTACATCGTCAGCGGGTCCGAGAGGCTCTCGCCCATCTCCATCGGCGGGACGGGCATCGTCGGCGAGGCGAGCACGTCGGCGTCCTCCAGCGCGTCGTTGATGTCCCGTTTGATCCAGGCGCGGGCGTCCTGGGCCTTCTTGTAGTACTTGTCGTGGTAGCCAGCCGAGAGGGCGTAGGTACCGAGCAGGATACGGGACTTGACCTCCTCGCCGAAGCCCTCCTCGCGGGCCCGGGCGAAGGTCTCGTTCCAGTTGCCGTCGTAGCCGCCCGACTGTCCGTACCGGACGCCGTCGAAGCGCGCGAGGTTCGAGGAGGCCTCGCTCATGGCGGTCACGTAGTACGCCTCCACCGCGTACCGCAGACACTCCAGGTCGACCTCGTGGTAGCTGGCGCCCCGCGACTCCAGCTCGTCGACGGCGTCCCAGAACACCTCGGTGACGCGCTCGTCGGCGCCGTCGAGGAGTTCGGTGGGAACGCCGATGTCGAGGCCGTCCACGTCGCCGTCCGCGGCGGCTGTGTAGTCGTAGGCACCCTCGCCGACCTCCTCGGTGGCGTCGCGCGTGGTGGCGTCGCGCTCGTCGGGGCCGGCGACGACTTCCAGCAGTTGCGCCGCCTCCTCGACCGTGGGCGCGATCGGTCCGACCTGCTCCAGGGAGTTGGCGTAGGCGACGATGCCGTACCGCGAAACCAGGCCGTAGGTGGGCTTGATGCCGACGACGCCACAGAAGGCGGCGGGCGCGCGGACCGAGCCGCCGGTGTCCGTTCCCAGCGCCATGTCGGCGTCCCCGGCGGCGACGACCGCGGCCGACCCGCCGGAGGAGCCGCCGGGGACGTGGCCCTCGGCGACGGGATTCTCGGTGGGGCCGAAGGCCGAAGTCTCGGTGGTCGTGCCCATCCCGAACTCGTCCATGTTGGTCTTGCCGGGGATGGTCGCGCCCGCATCTTTGATCCGCTCGACGACCGTCGCGTCGAACGGTGGGACGTAATCGTCGAGCATCGCCGACCCGCAGGTCGTGCGGACGCCCTCGGTCGAGATGTTGTCCTTGACGGCGACGGTCGTCCCGGCGAGGGGACCGTCGTTCGCGCCGTCGATTCGCTCCGTCGTGATGTAGCCGTTGTACTCCGTGCTCATGTGTAACTATCGCTGGCGGTCGGTCCTCACGAGACGTTCGGGCCCTTGAAGTAGCCGTCCTCGGACTCCGGGGCGTTGTCGAGCGCTTCCTCCTGGGAGAGCCCGTCGTGCACCTCGTCTGGGCGCATGACGTTGGCCAACTCCTCCTCGGCGTCGACCTCGGGCACCTCGTCGAGCGTCTCGAAGTACTCCAGGATGTCGGCGAACTTGTCGGTGAAGCGGTCGACCTCCTCGTCGTCGAGGTCGATGCGCGCCAGCTCCGCGACGTGGCGCACCTCCTCGGGTTCGACCGCGTTCTCCTCCTCGCTCATGGCCGACGCGATGCGTGGGCCGGCGGTAAGGGTTTCGATGCCCGCCCTCTGCCGACCGCGCGCTCGCGATAGAGGGACCCCGAGCCCCACACACACACCGGATCGCGGTCGGACCCCGCCGCGCGCGCCAGCCGCGATTGCCGACGAGAACGCCGATTTCGACCCCCGATCGCCGGATCGTCGACGAACACGACCGGATCTGTCCGGCGACGAACGATCGTGTTCGGTACGCGAATACGCTGCCCTTACGGCCTGTATCGGTCCGTTTTGGCCGTTTCCTTCCATCGGGTCCGCGGTTGTGGGCTGCCCGGATCGATAGATTAAGTACCTTCGAGCAGAGACGTTCGATCTTGGGCCAATTTTGGGAAAGATTTAAGTCGCCTGGTACTCAACACATAATCCGGTGAGACGGTTTTGGCGGGGTTCGCCCCGCACAGTTTGCAACCAATGACCGACACCACTATCAGACGCCACACGAGCGAACGCGAAGAGGCCCGCGAGCGAGACGAGGGGGAGTCCGAAGCGCTCGTCTGTCCGGAATGTGGGGGGAACCTCGCGTCGGACGCGGAGCACGGCGAGACGGTCTGCGAGGAGTGCGGGTTGGTCGTCGAGGAAGACGAGATCGACCCCGGTCCGGAGTGGCGCGCCTTCGACGCGAGCGAGAAAGACGAGAAGTCTCGCGTCGGCGCGCCGACGACGAACATGATGCACGACAAGGGCCTCTCCACGAACATCGGCTGGCAGGACAAGGACGCCTACGGCAACTCCCTGTCCTCGCGCCAGCGAGAGAAGATGCAGCGACTGCGTACCTGGAACGAGCGGTTTCGCACACGCGACTCCAAGGAGCGCAACCTCAAGCAGGCGCTGGGCGAGATCGACCGCATGGCCAGCGCGCTGGGCCTGCCCGAGAACGTCCGCGAGACCGCCTCCGTGATCTACCGCCGCGCGCTCGACGAGGACCTGCTGCCCGGTCGCTCGATCGAGGGCGTAGCCACGTCGGCGCTGTACGCCGCCGCCCGCCAGGCCGGCACGCCGCGCAGCCTCGACGAGATCGCCGCGGTCTCCCGCGTCGACAAGGACGAGATCGCCCGCACCTACCGCTACGTCGTCCGCGAGCTGTCCCTGGAGATCCAGCCCGCCGACCCCGAGAGCTACGTGCCCCGGTTCGTCTCCGACCTCGACCTGCCCGACGAGGTCGAGCGCCGGGCGCGCCAGCTCCTGAACACGGCCAAAGAGCAGGGCGTCCACTCCGGGAAGTCCCCGGTCGGCCTGGCCGCCGCGGCCGTCTACGCCGCCTCGCTGCTCGCCAACGAGAAGGTCACACAGAGCGAGGTCAGCGAGGTCGCCAACATCTCCGAGGTGACCATCCGCAACCGCTACCACGAGCTCCTCGAAGCCGAAGAGGAGTTCACCGCGCCCTGAAGCGCGGTCTCGCGCCGGTCGCTTTCACAATACCGAAGCCGCGGGTGACCCTCTGGCCCCCATGGAGACGACCCGACACTACACGACGACCGTCTACGTCGTCAGCGACGGCGCCGTCGCGCTCCACGAACACGACGGGCTCGGCAAGTGGCTCCCGCCCGGGGGCCACGTCGACCGCGACGAACTCCCCCACGAGGCGGGCCTCCGGGAGGTCCGCGAGGAGACCGGTCTCGACGCCGACCTCGTCGCCGAGCGCGACGACGTCGGCTCGGCGACCGTCGACGCGCTCCCCAAGCCACAGCACTTCCAGCTGGCCGACGTGAACGTCCACGACGACTTCGTCGGCCACCAGCACGTCGATCTGGTCTACTACGCCCGCGCCGACACCCGCGAGATCGACCCCGCCGACGGCGAACAGCCCGCCGACGCCTGGCGCTGGTTCTCGGCCGACGACCTCGAAGCGACCGACGCGCTCGACCCGGACGTCGCCGAGATCGGGAAACGGGCGATCGAGACGGTCCGGGAGTAGCGGCTCGGCCCGACCGGACCGTCACTCCACGACGTCGATCCGTTCCCTCGCGAGTCGGGTCTCGGATTCGGTGTGACGGAGCGTGACCGTCACGGTCTGGCCCGGTTCGAGGGGGACGCGCCGCTGCTCGATCCGGAAGGCGATCTCGTCGCTGGCCTCCAGCTTCGCGTCGTCGCCGCTGGCGACGGCGATCGCGCCGTCGATACCGGCGCGACCGCGCGTGAAGACGTGGTTGCCGCTGTAGTCGTCCTGCGTGAGCCGCTCGGTCGGGAGACCGTGTAACCTGGCCCGCTTGTCGTGGTCGGGCAGACTCACGACGATGTCGACGTCCGCCACGTCGACGGTGTCGCCGCTCTCGTGTGTGACCCGGACCCACCCGCTGTCCGGTCCGGTCGCGTGGACCGGCTCGGCGCTGGTCGAGAGGATCGGCCCGCCGTCGGACAGCGAGTCGCCGGACTGCATCAACAGTCCGCCGGCGACGGCGATCATCAACACCGTGAGGCCGAACCCGAGCGCGGCCATCCCCTCCTGAGAGACGGCGCGGTCGGCGGCCCCGAGTACGCGTCCTGTCATCGCCGATTCGTCCTACTGCCGCTACCGGGTCGACCGCCTTAGCTCCTGTCGTTAGCCGACCGATAGGTCACGCGCCGTCTCCCTCCGGCGATCGACACAGCGAGTCGACGTACCGCCCCACGTGGTCGTCCATGCGCCGTTTGAACCCCGCTTGCCGAGCCAGCCGGTCGAGTTCCCGCGAGACGAGGCTGCCGTACTGGACGGCCTTCTTCTCGCGGAAGGCCACCGGGTCGGGGACCCACTCGCGGACGGCGAGCCGCAGCGCACACTTGCGCTCGCCGCGGTCGGTCACGAGGAGGTCCCCGGGCAGGTCGAGCGCGGCGGCGACCACGCGGTCGTCGAGCAGCGGCGCGACGGGCTCGACACCCGCGCTCCGGAGCGCCAGCACGTCCCGCTCCAGCTGGTCCGGGAGCGTCCCGACGACCTCTCGACGGGCGCCGCGGACGGTGTCGGCCGCGACGCGGTCGTCCGCGGGCGCCCGAGCGACCTTCGCGTAGCCGCCGAACAGTTCGTCGGCCCCCTGCCCGACGGCGAGCCGGTCGTAGCCGTCGGCCGCCGCTCGCTCGGCGACGAGATAGAGGGAGAGGGCGATGCTCACGTCCATCGCGTTGGTCCGACCCGTCGCCGCCGCGACGTCGGGGACCGCTCGCTCGATGTCGCCGTGAGTCACCTCGACGACCCGGAGGTTGCGGTCGAGTTTCGCGGCGGCGGTCCGGGCGGCTTCCACGTCGTGACTCTCGGGGAAGCCGGCGACGTACAGCGGTGCGTCGAGCCGCGCGGCCAGCGCCGCCGAGTCGACGCCGCCGGAGAACGCGACCGCCAGCCCCTCGGTCGCGGTGTCGTCGACCGCCCCGCGGACCGCCGACCGCACCGCTCGCACGGCCGCCCGCTCGTCGGTCGCGGGGGCCGGGTTCGGCAGCGACCAGACCCGTTCGTCTCCCTCTTGGCCGCGGGCGTGACCGGCTGGGACGGGGCTGGGATCCGAGAGGGCCGCGGGGTCGAAACTCCACGTCGACGGGTCGTCCGCCTCGGTGAAGACGGGCTGGCGCCCGAGGACGTCGCGGACGATCCGGTCGTCGACGCTCCCGGCGAACCCGGCGGTCCCTGGAAGTGGGTCGCCGTCTGCGAGCGCCCGACGGACGCGGTCGGATGCAGCGCCGCGGAGGCGGTCGCCGTCGGCGTCCGACGCGCGGGCGTCGCTCACGAGAACAGCCCGTCCAGCGCGAGGCGGATCCGCCGTCGCGTGTTCCCGTAGGCCTGTCGCGCGCTGACGAGCCACGGTGTGCGCCGCGTCTGCAGCGTCGTCCGACCGTCGGCGACGGCGTCGCAGATCGACTCGACGGTCGCGTCCTCGGCCTCGACGAGCGTCACCGCGCGACCGACCATGTCGCTGACGTGGGCGTCGCTGCCGGCGGTGATCGGCAGGTCGTAACGCTCGGCGAACCGGCGGGCCTGCCGGTTCGAGTAGCCGGTCACCAGTCGCGAGTTGTACACCTCGACGGCGTCGGCCGCCCGCAGTTCGGCCTTCCCGACGTTCGCGAGGACGCCGCTGCGCATCTCCTGGAACGGGTGGGGGACGACGGCGATCCCGCCCTGGTCGCGGATCCGCTCGATCGTCTCGTCGAACGGCAGGCCGGGCTCGATGGCGTCGGTGACGTTCAGCCCGAGGACGTGGCCCGCGGCGCTGGAGACCTCGACGCCGGGGATGCCGACGAGGCCGTACTCCGGCGCACGGTCGACGAGCACGTCGTTGGCCGACACCTCGTCGTGGTCGGTGACTGCGAGCGCGTCGAGGCCGACCGCGGCCGCCCGCTCCAGCAGCATGTCGACGGAGTCGCGGCCGTCGTAGGAGGCCGCCGAGTGCGCGTGGAGTTCGACCGAAAGCACGAGCGACGATTGCGTCGGTGTCGGCAAAAGCGACTCGGTCCCGGCCACACCCGCGAGTACACGGCGGTCCCGGTCTCACCCGTCGAGGAGCCGCCGCGCGGCGGCTCCGACGGTGAACCCGACGACCCCGAGCGCGAGGACGACCGGCGCCCAGAACGTCGCGGCGCCGGACCCCTCGAACGATCCCGGGAGCGCGACCACCGCGTTCGGGGTGAACAGCGCGAAGTAGGCCACCCGGCCTGCTACCGGAGCGGCGGCGAGGGACAGACTGCCCGCGAGGCCGCCGCGCCGGTAGGCGGCGCCGATCGCCAGCACCGGCCCTGCGACCGTCGTCGTCGCCAGCACCGCTGTCACGGGTGTGACTGCGACCGCCGGGACGGCACCGCTCGCCGCGAGCGCTTGGAGACCCGTCGCGGCGCCGAACAGTCCCGCGGCGACCGTGATCGCGCCGACCGCGGCCGACCGCTCGCCGACGAGCACCGTCGCGAGTGCGCGGGTGCGCAGGTCGGCCATCGCTCGCTCGCTGCCCACCATCGGTCAGTCGTCCGCGGACGCGTCGCCGCCGATCAGTTCCAGCGGGTCGCCGAACGCGACACCGCGCTCGTCGAGCAGTTTCAGGTAGTGTTCGAACTGTCCCGGGGAGTTGCCGCCGTCGTGGAAGAGGAGGATGTCGTTCGAGTCGGCGTCGAGCCGGTCGGCGGCGTCGGCGACGTTCGCCGCGAGCGCTTCCTTCGTGTCGACGTTGTAGTCCTCCACGTCGACGGTCCAGAACCAGTCGCGGTCGCCCGCGTGGTCGGCCCAGAAGTCGTAGTCGATGGCGTCGGCCGCGGGCGGGCGGAAGCCCCGCTCGGCGAGGACGGTCTGGAACGCCGGGGCGCGGTCGTCCCCCTTGTCGCCGAAGGGGAACCGGAAGAGCTTCGCGGGCCGGTCGACGCCCGCGCTCTCGTACACCTCGTCGATGGCCGCTTCGGTCCGGTCGAGTTCGTCCGCGAAGTCGTCGACGGCGATATCGGAGGCGGAGTTGTGGTGATAGGCGTGGTTCCCGAGCAGGTGGCCCGCCTCGACGGCTCGGCGGGCGTGGTCGGCGTGGTCGGCCAGCCGCTGGCCCTCGCAGAACAAGAGGGCCCGCACGCCGTAGTCGTCGAGGACGGCGACTTTCTCCGGGAGCGTCGCCGAGGGAGCGTCGTCGACGGTGAGATAGGCTGTCGTCATCGACCGTACTGTCTCCCGAGGAGCCAGGAAAAACTACCGGGCAGCCGGGCGGCGCCCCGTCGAACCGCTGGTCGACGCGCCCCCGCCGGTTCCGTCGGCGTGTCCCCCTGTCTTTTGAGGGTTCATCCCGTCGATGGGACCGATGCGAGATTTCACGGTCGGCTCGGTCTGGGGGATCCCTATCCGGATCAACGTCTCTCTGGTCGTCTTCCTCCCGATCCTGGCGTGGATCATCGGGAGCGGGACCCAGATCGACGTCTACGCCGATATCGTCAACACCTTCGCGCCGGCGCCGTTCGACGTGGCGACGCTCACCGCGGGGTCGACGCCGTGGGTGATCGGCGCCGGCGCCGCGGTCGGCCTGTTCGCCAGCGTCGGCGTCCACGAACTCGGTCACGCCTGGGCGGCCCGCCGCTACGGCATCGGCACGCAGTCGATCACTCTCTGGCTGCTCGGCGGCATCGCCGCCCTGGAGGAGATGCCCCGCGAGTGGAACCGCGAGTTCTGGATCGCCATCGCCGGCCCGATCACGAGCGTCCTCACCGGGGTGGCTTGCTACGCGCTCCTGCTCGCCGTCCCCGGCTCGGCTACCGTGGTCGGGTTCGTCTTCGGCTGGCTCGTCGTCACGAACCTCCTGCTGGCCGTGTTCAACCTCCTGCCCGCGTTCCCGATGGACGGCGGGCGGATCCTCCGGGCGCTGCTGGCCCGCACTCGACCGTACGAGACGGCGACCGCGACCGCCGCCCGCTTCGGCACCGGCTTCGCCGTGCTGTTCGCCGTCGTCGGCGTCCTCAGTGTCGCGCCGATGCTGCTCCTGCTCGCGCTGTTCATCTACGGGGCGGCCTCGACGGAGTCCCGGACCGTGATGCTCCAGGGTCTGCTCACCGACCTGACCGTGCGCGACGTAGCACGGCTCGACGTCGACCCTATCGACGCCGACGAGTCGGTCGCCGCGTTCACCGACCGGATGATCCGCGACCGCCGCACCGTCTACCCGGTCGCCGACGCCGGTGAGACCGTCGGGGTCGTCACCCTCGACGCCGTCCGGCGGACGGATTCGAACGACCACGACACCACGCGGGTTCGCGATATCGCGGCCGACGACCTGCCGCGGATCGCGCTCGACGCGCCCGCCTTCGACGCGTTCGTCGAGCTGAGTACCAACCCGTCGGGGTACGCGTTCGTCGAGGACGGCGGCGACGTGGTCGGGCTCGTCTCCGCCGAAGACTTCGCGCACGTGCTGCAGTTCCGCCGGGACGGCGTCGAGATCGGGACCCGAGAGGCGTTCTGACGGTCCGCTTCGCTCGCCGACACCGGATCGCTCGTCGAGCAAGTTCTCCTCGATCCCCCGGTCGCCGCCGACGAGCGCCGTCAGTCGCCGGGTGCTCGCGTCGAAGAGGACGACGACCACGAAGTCCGGGCCCGTCGGTCGCGAGCGTTCGATCCGCTCTGGCGATGGTTCAGTCGTCGACGTCGGAGCCGAGCCGGGCGAGCCCCGGCGCTACCGGTCGTCGGGATCGTCCGGGTCGGAGTCCGTCGTGTCGGTGCCATCGACCGACCCTCCGACCCCGGACTCGGCCGCGGCGTCGGCGGGGAGCGCCGCCGCGAGCCGCTCGGTGACGGTCGGGCTGACCAGCCCGGCCAACGCCATCGCCTCCGTCTCGTACTCGTCGAGGTCGAGCACGCCGCGGAAGAACCACGAGACGGTCACGTACGTCTCGTGCAACTGCGCTGCCCGGTCGCGCCCCGACTCGGTCAGCGTGGCGCCCTCGTAGGCCTCGTAGGACACGAGGCCGTCCTCGGCGAGCCGCTGGCACATCTCCGTCGCCGCCGCCGGCGACCGCTCCAGCATCTCCGCGAGACGTCCCGGCGGAATCGGCGGACCGCGCCGGTGTTCTTCGATGTAGATCGCCAGGAGATACTGCGGTGCCCCGCTCATCGTCCCTCCGCCGAGACCCGCCGCTCGCCGCCGTCGATCCACGCGCACGGCTCCAGCCCCATGGTTTTAGGCTAACCTAAATAATATAAATGTGTTCCGGATTTTAGGCCGGCCGAAACGAGACGGGCCGCTCGGCGCGGTCGGCTCTGACACCGGAGTCGGGCCCACCTCTCAGGCCCGGATCCGAAATCGTCGCAGGTCCAGATGCGAAAGCTTCAGGCTCGCTCGCCCGAATCACGGAGCGTGTCCAGGTACCGGAACCTCGGGCTGTTCCTGGCGCTGTCGGCGCTGTGGGGCTCCGCGTTCGTGGCGATCAAGGCGGGGCTGTCGGCGTTCCCACCGGTCCTGTTCGCGGCGCTGCGCTACGACGTGGCCGGCGCCGTGATGCTGGGCTACGCGGTCCTGCGGGCCGACAGCTGGCGTCCGCGCGGTCGCGACGAGTGGCTGACCGTCGGCGTCGGTGCTGTCCTGCTGATCGCCGCGTATCACGCCTTCCTGTTCGTCGGCGAGCAGGGCACGACCAGCGCCGCCGCGGCGGTCATCGTCAGCCTCTCGCCGGTGCTGACGACGGTGTTCGCCCGCGGCCTGCTCCCCGACGAGCGGCTGTCGGCCGTCGGTGTCGCGGGCATCGTCCTCGGACTCGTCGGGGTGGTCGCCGTCGCCCAGCCCGACCCGGCGACCTTTCTGGCCCGGGAGACGCTACCGCAGTTGCTCGTCTTCGCCGCGGCGCTCTCGTTCGCGCTCGGCAGCGTCGTGACCACGTCCATCGACGCGGGCGTCGAGATCGAGACCATGGAGGCGTGGTCGATGCTCGGCGGCGCTGGCCTGATGCACCTCCTCAGCTTCGGACTGGGCGAGTCCTTCGGTGCGATAACGTGGTCGTCGACCGCGCTATGGTCGCTGACGTATCTCTCGCTCGGGGCCAGCGCCGCCGGCTTCCTCCTCTACTTCGACCTGTTGGAGCGGCTCGGTCCCGTCGAGATCAACCTCGTCTCCTACGTGGCGCCACTGTTCGCCGCCGTCACCGGCTTCCTGTTCCTGGAAGAGGTCGTCGACGGCTGGACCGCGGCGGGCTTTTGCTGCATCTTCGTCGGTTTCGTCCTGATCAAACGCCGGGCGCTCGAACGGGAGATACCGCGGCTGCGAGCGGCGGTCTCCGGCTCCGATACGTGACGATGAGGCGGGTGGAGCCGTCCCGCGAGAGGACGGTCCCGAAGACCGGCCAGCTGGAGGGGCGCCGGGCGGTCGTTCGGGTGGTTAGTCGCGGTAGTGCGGGTGGCCGACGAGGAGCGCGACGACGTTCAACGCCAGCAGGGCGACGAACGCGTCGGTGTAGGGCTCGGCGGACAGCCCCGTCGTCAGCAACAGCGGCAAGTGGAGGAAGGGGAGTGCGATCGCCGCCCAGAAGGCGGCACCGGTGATCGGTGCGACGATACTCCTGCCGACGTCTGCGACGCCGGCATCGGCCTGGTCCAGCGAGGACGTGAGGTCGGACGAGCGACTTGACATGCGGGGGAACCTCGTACTTCCACCGTGTCCCGGTATTACCTTATAACCGTCCGAGTCTTCCGGTTATTTCACAACGTTTCACACGAACGACGCGTGCGTAGGGACGTTTTACGGATCCCCGACTTCCTTTCATCGCCGACTGAGACGCGGCGAGACGTTTTATCGAACGCGCAACGCCGGTCGCGTCGATCGATCGAGGAGTCCCCTGAGATAGAGTGACGAACGTATCCGTCGGGCGGTCGGCTCAGCCGAGCAGCGAGACCCCGACTTCGTGCGGGCCCCGCGGCGTCTCGACGGGAGCGGTGTCGCGGACGTGGTCGAGGACCGACTCCCGCCAGGCCGCGACGGCGTTCTCGTGGCGGTCGCGGTGGCGTTCGACGGTGTACTCGGTGTCGGGCTCGGCCCGGAGCTCGTCTTCCGTCTCGGCCGGCCGTGGGTACGTCGGGGCCGCGTCGTCGAGCAGCGTTCCCGGATCGACGTGCAGCGGCGCGGGCGATTCGTCGTACTCGCCGGTCCCCACGTGCAGACGGGCCCGCATCCGACCGCTGAACGGCGGCGTCGCCCGCAACACGACCGGCTGGTCGCGCTGCGCTCGGGCTTCTAGCGCGGCGATCACGTCTTCGCCGGTCACCGCCAGCGTCCGGATTCGCCGCGGGTCGTCAGACGCTCCATCCATCGACGGAGACCAAGGCGCTCGCCGGTATAACGCCGTCGGTAGCACCGGCCGGACGGGTCGAATCCCCCAGGCTGGGCCGAATCTATTCTCACACATGATAATCGATGGGGTGGTTTTATGCGCTCGTTCACCCGACATTCGATAATCGGTCCGTCCAAATCACGGGACTCACGATGACAACGCCGAATCGCAACTCCGAAGACGAAACCGTCCTCGTCGTGGACGACGAGCGCGACATCGCGGACCTGTACTCGACCTGGCTGGCCGAGGAGTACGAGGTCAGGACAGCGTACGGGCCCCACGAGGCACTCGAGCAGGCCGACGGCGAGCTCGATATCGTTTTCCTCGACAGGCAGATGCCGGAGATGAACGGCGACGAGGTTCTCGAGGCGCTTCGCGAGCGACAGCTCGACTGCCGTGTCGTGATGGTGACCGCCGTCGACCCCGACTTCGACATCGTCGAGATGGCGTTCGACGACTACCTGACGAAGCCGGTGATGCTCGACGACCTCCACGGCGCGGCCGAGCGGATGCTCGACCGCGAGAGCTACGACGAGCGCATGCAGGAGTTCTTCTCGCTCGCCTCGAAGAAGGCGACCCTCGAAGCCGAGAAGGACTTCGTCGAACTCCAGGACAGCGAGGAGTACGAGCGACTCGAGTCCGACGTCGAACACCTCCGCGAGGAGGCCGACCGGACGGTCTCGGACCTCAGCGAGGCCGAAGACTTCGAGACGCTGTTTCAGGAGTTCCCCGGCGACGCCTGAGCGCCGCTCCCCGGAGTTCGACGGTCCATCTTGCCGCGCCACGCGCGACGACCAGCGTAACTGCCCGATATGGAGACAGTCCCGACTCGGCGACGTAGGCGACGGCAAGGTATGCCCGGGGAGGGCTCCGGAACCACGGAAAATCACCGATTTTCCTGCCCTGTGCTCACTGGCGTTCGCGCAGGACCTGCGGGCTCTCCGCCCTCTCCGGGCATTTTCCGTAGCTACCGCTCACACGAGGTTCGCGGCGTCGGGAAAATGCCCGGGGAGGGCTCCGAACCCTCGATCTCCGCATGTCCCAGGTCCGAGGCTGACAGGCCCCGTGGGCGCATGCCGGCTGCCGCGCAAGGAAACCCTATGAGTGCGGCGCTATGTCCAGCTAAGCCACCCGGGCGCATTCAATCGTACCGTGCTATCGGTCTTTAACCTTCTCATCTTCGCCGACGGTTCCGCTGGACGGCGCCACCGTCCGGTCGTCTCAGTGATCGGTCGCCCGTGGAGACGACACTCTTCGCCCCGAATCGTCGGCATCGCGTCCGGAGGCCGGCCCCGCGCTCGCGTCCCGCCGGGAAACTTACCCGGCTCGGCCCCGTTGTTCCGTCCATGGACGCGACACACGATCGACCGATCACGCTGTCGTCGAGCACGGAACTCGCGGACCTCGTCGGGAGTCACGACCGGGTCCTCGTCGAGTTCTACACCGACGGCTGTGGAAAGTGTGCGGCGATGGAACCGGTCTTGAGCGGAGTCGCCAAGTCGTCGGAGGCGGTCGTCGCGACGGTGAACCCGCGCGACGACCCGGAGCTAATCGACGAGTACGACGTGCGGAGCGTCCCGAAGCTCCTCCTGTTCGTCGACGGCGACCTCGTCGCGACGCGCGAAGACGGCGTTCTCGGTGTCGAAGCGGTCCAGACCTTCGTCACACAGGAGAACTGACGCGGCGGTCGTCGGCGCGACGATCCGTTCGCGCCCGCTCGCCGGCGTCGATCTCAGTCGTCGACGTCGAGTTCGGTCACGGTCACGTCCTCGAAGACCGCTTCGCTGGTCTCGTCGACGCTGTGACTGCAGACGGCGAGTCCGACCACGACCGTGCCGTGAGTGGCGACGGGTCGCTGGTCGAGCGCCTGCCACTCCTCGCCGTCGGTCGACCACGACATCGTGACGGTCCCGTCGACGGTCTCGATGCGATACCACGGGTAGGCCTCGTAGGGCTCTTCGAGCTGGTCGCTGGCCGCGTAGGCGCCGTCTTCCTCTCGCCAGAGCGTCTCGGTGCCGTGGCTGTTGGTCGCGCCGACGAACCCGAACGCCGCGTCTTCGTCGAGGCTATCGCGGATCATCAGGCCGGCTTTGCTGTAGTCGTGGACGCCCTCGAAGTCTGCGAGTCGCCCCTCGACCCTGACGGGGTCGGTCGCCTCGCCGTAACAGATGTGGAACTCGTCGATGTCCTGCCAGATGTCCTCGCCGTCACCGACGACCGTCCAGCCGCCGTCCGCTGCGTTCCGGCGGGACGACCCGGCGACCGACACGTCGCCGACGTCGGCGCTGTCGGTGAGCTCCAGGCTGCGCGTCGGCGTCGTCTCGGTGGGCACCACGACCGGACAGTCGGTGAACTCGAACCTGGCGCCGCCCGACGCGCTCTCGCCGACGGCGATGTCCCACTCCTGCTGTTCGATCGTCTCCGTGGCGATCGCGAGACCCGTCCCGGTACCGTCCTCGGCGGTGGTGTACCCGGCTTCGAGGATCTTCTCGCGCTGGGTCTCGGGGATGCCGGGACCGTCGTCCTCGATGAAGAAGCCTCGGTCCATCGTCCCGACCCGGACGGTCACGTCCGGGCCGGCGTGGTCGAGCGCGTTCTTCAGCAGGTTCTCGACGAGCGGGCGAACGGTCTCGGCGTCGGTGATGATCTCGGTTCCCGTGGGCACGTCGACCACGAGCGTCGCATCGTCGGTCCCGTGGACGCTCCAGACGCGCTCGACCAGCGGGGTGAACTCGGTCGTCGGCACGCCGACGTTGAGAACGTCCAGCACCTCGTCGGAGAGGTCCACGTCCGAACGGTCGCCCTTGGACAGCGCGCTCAGGTCTTCGAGGATCTCCTCGATGCGGTCGTTGGCCCGCTCGATCCGGTCGAACGCCTCGTCGTGGCCCTCCCGGGCGCGTTCGAGCGCCCCGACGGAGATCTGCAGGGGCGTCCGCAGGTCGTGGGAGACGTAACTGGCGAACTGGTCGAACCGGTCTTTCTGCTCTTCGAGTTTCTGTTCGGTCTTGACCCGCCCGGTCACCTCGCGCGCGAAACCGACGACCCCCTGTATCTCGCCGTCGCCGTCCCGCCAGGGGAGCTTCGTCACCTCCGACCAGTGGTCGGCGCCGGGCCCGCCGAACCGCTCGACCTTGTTCCGGAGCGGTTCGCCGGTCTCGACCACTGCCAGGTCGTCCTCGTAGGCCTCGGTCGCGGCGTCGGTGTCGTGTCTGAACACCTCCGGGTCCGTCTTGCCGTGGGTGCGACCCGGACCGATCGAGTACGGCACGCCCGCCAGCCGGACGTAGCGACCCGCTTCGTCCTTGGCGAAGACCGTCAGATCGGTCTCCTCCAGAAGGGTCCCCAGCACGCTGCTGTCGGCCGCCGCCTGCCGCCGCTCTCGATAGGTCGCGACCGCGTCACCGACCACACTCGCGAGCGTCTCGACGGCGACCGACCGCGGCAGGTATCGGCAGTCGGCGCGGGCCGCGACCGCCGCCGCCACGGCCGCCTCGCCGGTGTAAGCGACGACGGGCAAGTGGTCGCTGACCGCTCTGGCGGCCTCGTACGCGTCGTCGAACGCCGCCTCGTCGACGCCCACGGCGACGACACAGCCCACGTCGTCCCGCGTGGAGAGCCGTTCGGTCAGGTCGCTGCGGTCCGCGGCGGCGACAGCGACGAGTTCGCCGTCGCCGTCGGATATCGCGGTGCGGACGCGGTCCCGGTCGCCGGCAGATCCGCCGACGACGAGTGCGACAGTCGGGTCCGCCAGGAGGTGGCTCATCGGGGTGCTACCCGCACCGTATGCGATGCAGGTAAATAAGGCCCCGGGGCCGTCGATCGAGTCCGGTATCGGCTCTCTCACAGGCTACGCGTCGACGATCCGGCGGATCGCCGACCGGTCGGTTCCGCCGACCAGCAGCGACGCGTACCAGCCGGCGGCCCGCGCGGCGACGTTGCAGACGTGTAGCGAGACCAGCGTCGCGACTAGCCCGAACGCAGAGACGGCGAGCGCCTCCGGCAGCGTCGTGACGTACCACGTCGTCAGGCGGAAGGGGATGGTGAGTCCGATCTCCCAGGTCTGGAGCGCGAACTCGACCGACGGCTCGGCGTTCACCTCCCCGGAGACCGGTCGGACGCCGACGTTGACCGACCGGTAGTACAGCGGCACGAGCAACAGGGACAGCGAGATCGCCCCCAGGGAGACGAGCAGCGTGAACGCCGCGGTCCCGACGAGGACCTTGCTCAGGAGGAAAACGACGCCCTTCCACGTCGAGAGGCTCGTCAGCGCGTGTTTCAGGTGGTCGACCGGGTCGGCGAGCGACGGGACGTCGGCCTCGCCCGCGTCGACGTCGACGACGAGCAGTCGATCGGCGGTGTACCGTTCGAGCGCGGTCAGTTCTCGGACGCCCAGCAGCGTCACGACGAGTATCGGGAGGCCCACGAGTATCACCGACAGTCCGATCCCGAGCCCGAAGCCCAGCGGCAGCGCGACCGCGTACGCGATCCCCAGGGGGAACTGTACCGAGAGGTACAGCAGGTTCGCGTACGTCTGGAGGCGGAGTGGCACGCCGAGGAACCGCCGGAGGAGGGTGCGCGGTCCGGCCGAGAACTGGAGCGCGGAGACCAGTCGGCTCATTGTCGACACCTGGCCCGCCCGCGTACTAAAGGTGATCGTACCGGTGCGACGGTCGCCCCCGCCGCCGGCTGTAGGCTCGGTCTCGAGGACGACGCCGTTCGAGACGGGGCCGAGTCACGCACCGGTGAGCGCGTAGAGGATCGACCCGAGGCCGACGATCTCGAACACCGTCCACGAGAGGAGGACGACGGCGTCGCTGACGCCGGAGATCCCGCCGAGTACCGTCGTGACGAGGAACGGGACGACGGTGACGAGGAAGATCCCCAGACCGAGAAACAGCATCGGACGGCTGTCGTTGCGCCGGTAGCCGCGGTAGGCCTGGTAGGCGACGAACAGGCCGACGGCGGCGGTCACCGACCCCGCGAGCGTCGCCGGCGAGACCGAAACGGTGACCTGACTCGGTCCCGGTAGCGCGGGAGCAACGAGCAGCGCCGCGGCGATGCCTGCGAACGGGTCGCTCACGGTGTCACCTCCCGGGCGGGGTCGTCGGGTCCGGCCGTCGGTCGGGCGGTTCCGCGGTGGGCGTCCGTGTCGCAGTCGGCGGGCTGGTGGGGCGTGCGTGCGGTCATGGTCGTCCGTAGATAGCGTAGAGGATGCACCCGAGCCCGAGCAGTTCGCTGACGGTCGTCGACAGGAGGCGGACGGACTCGGGCGTGTCGGTGAGCGTCGGGAGGGCGATCCGGAGGGCGATGGGGCCGCCGGTCAGGAGGACGATCCCGACCGCCAACAACAGCATCGCCCGGTCGTGGGTGCCCCGGTAGCCCTTCAGCGCCTCGTAGGCGATCAGCAGCGACAGGCCGGCGGCGACCGCCAGCCCGAGCAGGACGAGTACCGCGATCACGACAGAGCCGCCGGTCGCGGAGGCCTGCAGAGCGGGGACGGGGGCGAGCGCGGGGTGGGGGATCGCGGGTGTCATGGTTCTGAGAGTCCCTCGAACAGCCGCGTGAACCGGTCGGCGGCGTCCACCTCGCGTCGGGACACGTCGATCGAGCACTCGCCGTCCTCGATCTCGACGGTGACCCGTTCGACGCGTGTCTGGTACGTCTTGAAGTGGTGGCCGTCGGGGTCCAGCTGCTGCTGTTCGACGATGAGGTCGTACTCGCGGAGCTGTTCGATGCGCCGGTAGATCGTCGGCTCGGAGGCGTCACACCGATCGGCCAGCGCCGAGGCCGACAGCGCCTCCCGGCTCGACTCGACCAGGATCGCACGGGCGTACTCGTCGTCGAGCAACGAGATCACCCCCGACTCCTCGGGATCCTGACCGGCTGCCATCGGTCCACGGTTCCCCCGGCGAGACTATAAAAGCCGCCACACGCTTTCCGACTCGGAAACTGCGGCCCGGCGCGCGAGCCGGTGGGTCGGCCGACGGACTACGGAAGGGCCGCGACCCAGCCGACGGCTAGCGCGAGGGCGGCGCCGGTCGAGACGACGGGGAGGACGTACAGGTAGGCGGGCGCGGGTTCGGTCCCGTTCCGGAGCGTCTCCGGGTTCCGGTACATCTGTGCGCTCCCGAGGAGCGCGAACCCACCGAGGGCGGCCATACCGGCCTCGTAGGTCGTCGCGGTGGCGGCGAGGGTCGCCAGTGTGAACTCGCCGACGTACGCGGCGCCCATGAGACCGAACACGTAGGCGAGCACGTCGACGCGTCGGATCCGGTCGCTGAGAGGGCTGGAGAGGGCGGTCGCCATACCCGATCCCGTCCGCTCGTCTACATGAAGGTACCGGTCCGGTCGGTCAGTTTCTCGCTCGAATCGGTGGTCCACGGCCGCCCGGATCTCTCCGGCCTCATCGCCGTCTTCGGCCACGAACGCGACGTACACCGGAACCGACAGATCCTCCGTGGTGTCGTTCGGGCCAGTCCCCACAGATCGGACGTTCGGGCCCGATGTCTGCGACGGGTCGGTCGCGAGTGGGCGTCCGCAGTCGGTGAGTCCGCAAACCGGTCAGGAGGGAAGTGGCCTCACGTCCCCTCGACCAACCGTCGGAGGTGTTCCGGCGGGACGGCACCGCGAGCGGCGTACTCGCCGTAGGTGAACGTCGGCACGCCCGTCACGCCCTCGCGCCGCGCCGCGTCGAACCGCTCGGTGACTCGTTCGCGCCACTGTTCGCCGTCGAGTACGTCCCGGACCTCCGATGGGTCGAGGTCGACGTCGCTCGCCAGGTCCGCGAGCACGTCCGGGTCGCCGATGTCCCGCTCGTCCTGCCAGAGCGCGTCGAGGATCGCCTCGTCGAAGGCGAGCCACCGCTCGTAGGGATACGTCTCCTCGACGTAGAACGAGGCGACCTGTGCGGGCAGCGAGTCGACCTCCCGCGAGAGGTCGAGGCTCATCTCGACGCCGTACTCCTCTTGCAGACGCTCGACGTTCTCTTTCGCCTGCTCGAAGTAGTCCTCGTCTTTGCCGTCGTCGACGTCGTGGTCGATCGAGCCGTCGGGCCGGCGCTTGTCCGCCCGCAGGTCGAAGGGGTACCAGTCGATCTCCAGGCGTTCGTCGCGTTCGGCCTGGTACTGGGCGAGTGACTCGCGACCGAGATAGCAGAACGGGCAGACGTAGTCCGAGTAGATCCCGATCGGTCGGGCGGTCTCGCTGTCGGCGCCGGCGTCGGTGTCGCTCATACCCTTCGGTTGCGACCGGACGGGGAAAAACGACCGGTGACACCGGCGTCACCGCGCGGCGACCCGGCCGTCGCCCCGGACGCGCCGCCAACCCCCGTTCTCGGCCGTCGTTGCGGTCATGGCCAAATTTAACAGGGAGATTCGATATTGTGGGTGATATGTCGACGACGACGATCAGGGGTACGGTGGGCGGTCTCGGGCGGCGAGCGAACCCGGCGTTCGCGGTCGCGGTCGTCTTCCTGCCGCTCGCCGCCCTCGGATACGCGCTCACGGTCGCATCGGTCCAGGAACACACCTACGTCCACGTCATGGCGGGGGTGCTCTGGACCGGGACGGACGTCTTCATCGGCGCCGTTCTCGGACCGGTCGTCGGCGGCCTCGACGACGAGCAGAGCGCCGCCGTGTTCCGGCGGCTGACGCCCAAGACCGCCTTCTTCCTCCCGTCGATCGCGACCGTCACCATCGCCTCGGGCCTGGCGCTGGCCCAGCGGATCGGCGTGTTCACCCACGCCGAGCCGTGGCTCGCGCTGTTTACCGCCGCGAACCTGATCCCGACGCTGTTGCTGATCGGCAAGCGGCTCGACTGCTACCGCGACCGTCGCTGGCAGGCCGTCTTCGCCGTCGCCACCGTCGGCTCGCTGGCCTGGGTCGCCACCACGATCGGCGAGTTCCAGATGACCCAGCCGACGGTCGTGGTCGCGCTGGTCATCGTCACGATCCTCACGGTGCAGGGCTTTGGCTTCCTCATGCCCGGGGAGGTGCGCATGTACCTGGAGATGATCTCCGCCGACCCCGACGCCTCGGTCATCGCTTCCATCGGCACGCAAAACGCCATGCTCGGCGCCGTCCAGGGCGTCCTGCAGCTGGTTCTCATCCTCGACATGGTGTACATGACGCAGGGATCGCTGCCGTTCCTCGGGTGAGGTGCCGCTCGCGGTCGGTTCCACGGACCCCGGCGATGGGAGCGCCTGCCGAACATCTCCCGACACTTACCTTTTTCAGCGAGCGGATCGTGTCCTCGCGCATGGGACTCGTCACTGGGCTGATCACGTTCGTCGTCGGGGTACTGGTCGGCGGCGTCGGTATCTACGTCGGCGCGGAACTGGTCGGCGACGGCGGGAGTTACGAGAAGGCGGTCACGACGGCGATCTTCGGCTCGCTCGTCTGGGCGCTGGTCGGGACCTTCTTCGGCTGGGTCCCGCTGTTGGGTCCGATACTGACGTTCCTCGCGTATCTGGGTGTCCTGAACGTCATGTACGAGGGTGGCTGGGTCGAGGCCGCGGCCATCGCCGTGGTCGCGTGGCTGACGCTCGTCGTCGTGTTCACGCTGCTCGGGCCGCTCGGTCTCGGGGTCTTCTCCGGCGTCGGCGTCCCCGGCGTGTAGCCGTCGGCGCCCTCGGCACGCCGGGGCGGCCGACGGCGTGCCGGTTCGCTATCACGAGCGAGAACAGACGGGAACGTTCTTTAGCGCCCGCACGAACGGTGGGGTCGTGTTCGGGCTCGAATCGGGACTGGTGTACGCCGCCGCGGCCTCGCTGATCCTCGGCGTCTACCTGTTTTGCATCAAGCGGTACTTCGACGACTACCCCTCGACGGTGTACGTCGCGGTCACCTTCGCGATGTCGCTGTTGTGGTACCTGCCGATCGCGGCGGTGGCGAGCGACGGTGGCCTCCTGCCCGTCGGCTTCGGTGCACCCGGGGTCGGGATGTTCGTCCTCACCGTCGGCGGGTCGATCCTGGCTTTCCTGGCCTCGTTCCGGGCGATCGCGGTCGGCGACGTGTCCTACGTCGCGCCGATCAGCAAGATCGTCGCGGTGTTCGTGCTCCCGATCGAACTCGTCTTCCTGAACGAACGGCTCTCGGCGGTCCAGATCGCGGGCGTCCTCGTCGCGACCGCCGCAGTGTACGTCGCCAACTACGAGCCGGGGAAGCTCCTCGACCCGTTCGTCCGGGCAGTCCACTCCCGGCCGGCCCAGCTGGCGCTGGCCAGCGCCGCGATCTTCGGCGTCGTCGACGTGGGCAAGCGCGTGCTCACCCAGGAGCTGCGGGTGCCGCCGGAGACGTTCAACCTCGTGCTGTTCGCGGTGGTCCCGCTGGCGCTGGCGCCGCTCGCGGTCCGGCGCTGGCCCGAGTGGGAGAACGGCGGGGTCCGTTCGGACCTGCATCTGTTCGCCGGCGCCGGGCTGTTGCTGGCCGTCGCGGAGCACTTCGTGATGCTCGCGTTCTCGACGCTGTCGGCGAGCCTGGCGTCGCCGGTCGTCAACACGCAGGCGGTCGTCGCGGTGCTACTCGGCGGGGTCGTCCTCGGCGAGGAGAACTTCCGCGTCCGGCTGGTGGCCGCGGCGTTCGCGATCGGCGGCGTGACGATGATAACGGTCGGGTGAGAAGGGGCTATTCGGCCGGTCCGGTGGCGCGCACGTCCTCGAAGTCGATCGCGTAGCTGGCCTGGATCCAGGCCTTGGCGTTCTCCCGGTCGTAGAGCACCAGGTCGCCGTCGATGGTCTCGAAGGTCCCGCACTGTTCCGCCCCGCGCTCGGTTGGCCGCTGCGTCTCGGACATCGCTCGCTTCGATCGCAGTCGTTCACCAAGTTAAGCGTTGTCGTGGGTGTGGTACTCATTCTCGATACTGTATTAGGACGTCTAGTCGCAGTGGCTTCCCGGGGTGGGGAGTCCAGCAGTCGAGTGGCCGCTCGCGCGGTCGTGGCCGGACTCGCCGGTGGGCGAGGGATTAGGGCGCTCGCGTTCCTGTCGAGCCGCATGGAACTCCACACGACACGGGGGTCGCTGGCTCGAGAGGACCTGGGACTGATACTCCCGCACGAGCACGTCTTCGTCGATCTGGGGCCGATGGCGGCGGAGAACTGGCGCGACGCCGATCCCGACGACGTGGTCGAGGTGATGGCACCGGAGATAGAGCGCGCCCGCGAGTCGGGCGTCACGGCGCTCGTCGAGGCCACCCCCGAGGGCGTCGGCCGCCGCGTGGACGTCGATCTGGCGGTTTCCGAGGCGACCGACTTCCCCATCGTCGTCCCGACCGGGATCTACCAGGAGCCGTCGATCCCCGAGTGGGCCCGCGAGGCGAGCGAGGACGAACTGACCGAGTGGCTCGTCGAAGACCTCACCGACGGGGTCGAGGACACGGGCGTCCGCGCGGCGTGGATCAAGGTCAGCACCGACGACGACGACCCGACCGGGCTCTCGCCCGACGAACGGAAGATCCTGCGGGCCGCGGCCCGCGCGGGCGAGCGGACCGGCGCGGCCATCGGCAGCCACACGCTCCACGGCGAGGTCGTCCACGAACAGCTCGACACGATCGAGGACGTCGGCTACGACCCCGAGCGGTTCGTCTGGATCCACGCCCAGGCCGGCGACGAGCGCTTCCATCGGGCGGTCGCCGAGCGCGGCGCCTACGTCGAATTCGACTGGATCGGCGGCGACGACCAGGACGACGGCGACTACGTCGACCGGGTCCGACGACTCGTCGACGCGGGGGACACCGACCGGGTCCTCCTGAGTCAGGACCGCGGGTGGTACGACCCCTCGGAGCCCGACGGCGGCGAACAGAAGCCCTACACCTATCTCACCGAGCGGTTCCTCCCGACGCTCCGTGAGGCCGGCGTCGACGAAGCGACGGTCCGGCAGCTCACGCACGACAACCCGTTCGAGGCGTACGCCCGCTGAGGGTGGCCCGACGCCGGCGAGGCGACGTGAACGCGGAGCCAGCCGGTCGGGTCAGTCGCCTTCGCCCTCGGACTGGTAGGGTTCACCGACCGCCTCGCGCGGGAGGTCGTTCTGAACGGCCGTGTAGGCGTCGTCGGCCGAGTCGAAGCGGTCGGTGTGCGCGCCGGCCAGCAGGTCCCCGAGGTTCCGTTCGCCCTCGGCGAGTCGGAGTTCGACACCGCCACAGGCGGCCGCCAGCTCGTCGCGCTCGGTGGGGTAGTCGAACTGTTCGAGGTACTCCCCCAGTTCGGCCAGTTCTAGCTCCATACCCGAGTCCACGGCCGGCAGGCGTTTGTGCGTAGTTACCAGACGCCTGCGGGGAGCGTTCCCCGTCGCCGCCCGACGGTCGTCGGTCGACGGTCACGCGACCCCGCCGTCCGCCCCTGCTCACCCGATCCGCGTCGGCTCTCGTCACGCATTTGGTGTCGGCAGGGTAACACCCGGACATGACACGACGCGACGCGCCGGTCTCGCCGCCGGTCGTCCTGACCATCGCGGGGAGCGACTCCGGCGGCGGCGCCGGCATCCAGGCGGACCTGAAGACGATCGAGGCCGGCGGCGCCTTCGGGACGACCGCGATCACCAGCGTCACCGCCCAGAACACGACAGGTGTCGAGTCCACGCACGTCCTCCCGACCGACGAAATCGACGCCCAGTGCGACGCCGTCGTCTCGGACTTCGACGTGGCCGCCGTCAAGACGGGGATGCTCGCCACGGCCGAGGTGGTCGAGCTCGTCGCCGACCGCGTCCGGGCGGTCGCGGCGCCGGCCGTCGTCGACCCGGTGATGGTCGCCGCCTCCGGCGACCGCCTGCTCGCCAGCGAGGCCGAGAGCGCCTACGAGGCCCTGATCGCCGAGGCGACGCTGGTCACACCTAACGCAGACGAGGCGGCCGTCCTGACCGGGATCGACCCCGACAGCGAGTCCGAGGCACGCGAGGCGGGCGAACGCCTCGTCGAGCTGGGCGCAGACGCCGCGCTCGTCAAGGGCGGCCACATCGCGGACGGCGAGTCGGCGGACGTGCTCGACGTGCTCGTCACTGCAGACGGCGTCGAGACGTTCCGGCATCCGCGGGTCGACACCGACGCCACCCACGGCTCGGGCTGTACGCTCTCGTCGGCGATCGCGACGCGGCTGGCCCACGGCGACGACGTCGAGGCGGCGGTCGCCGCCGGCGTCGACCTGCTCGCCCGCGCGGTCCGGTACAACCTCGACATGGGCGAGGGGCCGGGCGCGGTCCACCACGCGGTCGAGTTGCGGGACCGCGCCGCTCGTGACGACACCGCCGAGGCGGTCGAGGGGATCGTCCGCGCGTTCGTCGACCGCGATATCGGTCCGCTGGTCCCCGAGGTCGGGACGAACGTCGCCGGCGCGACCCCGTACGCGGAGCGACCGGACGAGACCGCCGCCGTCGAGGGACGGATCACCCGAACGCGCTCGGGGGCAGCACCGACCCGCGGCGTCCGCTTCGGCGCGTCGGCCCACGTCGCTCGCCTCCTCCTGGCGACGCGCGAGCACGACCCCGACCTCCGGTTCGCCGCGAACCTACGCTACGACGACGCGGTCGCCGAGGCGTTCGGCGACCTCGACGGACCGGTCGCCGAGTACGACCCAGCCGACGACCGCCCAGATTCGGTCGAGTGGGGTGTCGAGACGGCCTTCGACGCCATCGACGGAACGCCCGCGGCGGTCGTCGACCGGGGCAGCCACGGCGACGAGGCCGTCGCCTTCGTCCTCGCGCGGACCCCCGACGCGCTGGTCGACCGGACGCTGGCAGTGCTCGACGCGGTCGAAATCGAGGACTGACGCAGTGAGGTCGAAGACTGACCCAACCGCAACGAGCCGGCGGGGTCGTCACTCCCGTCGCCGAACGAGCAGCGCCAGCGCGCCCAGAAGTCCGGCGAGCGCAGTGACGGGGCCGAAGCCGGGACCGAGCCCGGATATCCCGCCGTCGCCACCCTCGGTCCCGTCGGCACCCTCGCCGCCGTTCCCGCCGTCGCCGACGTCTCCGACGGTCACGACCAGCGTGTCGGCGTCGCCGAGCGTGAACTCGTACTCGCCGCGGTCGAGGCGTGCGACGCCGCTCACGGTCCGGTTCTCTCCGGCGCCGAGGGCGACCCGACGGTCGATGATCGGGCCCTCGGGACCGCGGAGGGTGACGTTCCCGCGCGCCGGCACACCGTGGGTGCTGGAGACGGTCGCGGTGAACGCCACCGCGCCGGGCTCGGACAGGTCGGTGCGGTTGGCCGAGAGGGCGGTCACGGTCGCCGGCGCCGGGTCGTACACCTCGACGGTCACCCGGTCGCCGCCGACGGCGAGGGTGTGGTCCCCCGCCTCGTCGAACGTCCGTTCGAACCGGTAGGTCACCCGCTCGCCGGGAGCGACGGTCCCGCTCTCCGAGGTGGTGACCGCACCGTCGACGACGAACCGCGCCTCGTAGCCGCCGGCCGCGCCGCCGGCGTTGCTCACCGCCCCGGTCATCGTCAGCGTCTCGCCCGCGTAGAGGGTCAGCTCCGAGCCCGAGCGGGTCACGTTGCGGTAGGGACCGTTCACCGCGAGCGCGTCGGATTCGGTGGCGATCCCGACCTCGACCAGCGCGGGCGTCGACGCGAACGCCTCGGTGTGGGTGCGGACCGACCACAGGTCCGGCGCTCGCTCGGTCCCCGCGTAGGTGACCGCGGCTCTGCGAACCTCCGGTCCGGCGACCGTCCCGACGCTCTCGAAGACCGTCCGCGCGTCGACCGGTCCCGGGTGAGCGTTCATCGCGGAGAAGACCGCCTGGAGCGACCGCGTGCCGTCGGTCGCCAGCCGGATCCGCAGGTCGGTGTCGCCGGCGACGAGGCTGCCTTTCAGGTAGTTCGCGGTGTTGACCCACGACCGCGGTTCGGTCAGGACCGCGTCGGACTGCGGGCGGACGGTCCCGGGGCGCAGCGCCTCGCGGAACGCCGCGAAGTCGACGCGGTCCTGTTCGAGCGCGAGCAGGGCGGCGTAGTAGGTGGCGAAGCCCTCGTTGGTCCACCGCGCCGACGGCGCCGTCTCGTAGCCCTGACGGGTGTGGACGTACTCGTGCAGCCAGGTGTTCTCGGCGGTCGCCAGCGGCTCGGCGTCGCGCACCCACATGTCGCGGTCGCCGTACTGCAGGCCGCGCACGCCCCAGCCGACGGTCGTCGTCGGCGCGGCGAAGACGTTCACGACGTCGTCGCGGTCGCCGACGCGCAGGCGGTCGCCCGCCGCCGCCAGCGAGTCGAGGATCGCCGCGGGCGACTCCCTCAACGACGCTCGTTCGGGGAGCACCAGCTCGAACCGCTGGCCGTGGGCCGTCCGCTCGCGCGTCTCGACCGCGCCGAGGTAGGCCATCCACTCGCCGACGTACCCCTCGCCCGCGGCCCGCGTCTCGCGCGTGATACCGACCGGTGCCGCCCCCGACCACGACCAGCTCGTCGGCACGGCCGGCCGCTGGAAGAGCGCCCACTCGCCGGCGTCGACGAAGAGGTACCGCCCCTGAGCGCCCTCCGGTCCGGAGAGGTCCACCGTCTCGTTGACTTCCATCGCGAACGTCACCGACGGGCTCGACGTGTTGCCGTCCCACTCGTAGACGGTCCCGTTGCCCCGCGAGAAGCCCGCCGTCGCGGTGACGGTCGCGTTCGCGGGCAGTTCCGGCTTCAGCGAGGACACCCGGTCGGGCACCCGGTAGCGCTGGACGACGGTCACCTCACCGGGCACATCGGGCGTCAACCGGAGTTCCTGCACCGCCGTGACGTTCGCCGGCGCGCCCGCCAACACCGCGTCGGTCCCCGCCGCCGAGGCCGACCCGCCCGACGCCGTGACCGACTTCGTCACCCGCTCGGCGGGCTCCCCGAGTTCGGTCGACGACGCAATGTCTGCCCCGAATCCGACCCGGTCGGGCGCTGGCGCGTCCGCGGCCGACGAAGCGGCTCCGTTCTCGGTCGGCGAGGCGGCCGCGAGTCCGCCGCCGGTGACCGCGCTCGCGAGAAGCACCACCGCGACCGCCGCGACGACGACTCGACGACCGCCAGCCCGTGACATACCTTCGGTTGGGAAACACTCGACTTAATGGTTCGGCGCCCGGCGGACCCGGGTCCGCGAGCGACGACCACGGGCACCCGCTCTCGACCGGCGCTACAGCCCGGCGAGGAACTCCGCTCCGGCGTCGATCGAGGCCGCGGGGTCCTCGGGTTCGTCGTGTTCGTAGACGAGCCACTCGGCGTCGACCTCGCGGGCGGCGTCGGCACACGCCTGCATGTCCACGTCGCCGTCGCCGATCTCGCAGAACTCGCCGTCGTCCATGTCCTTCATGTGGACGATCTCGACGCGTTCGCCGTAGCGCTCGACGATCTCGACGGGGTCGTGGCCCGCCGTCTCGATCCAGCCCACGTCGGGTTCCAGCAGGGCGTCGGTGTGGTCGGCGAACACCTCGAAGCCCGTCGTGTCGTCGAAGGCGGCGAACTCGTGGTCGTGGTTGTGGTAGTGCAGGGCGAAGCCGTAGTCGAGGAGGTCCGCCGCCATCCCGTCGACGCGGTCGGCCGTCTCCAGCGTCGCCGCGCGGGACTCGAACTGTTCGGGCCCGAGCCACGGGACGACCGCGCCGTCGGCACCGATCGTCTCGTGGAAGTCGACGACTCGGGCGGGGTCGGACTCCAGGTCGTCCACGTCGACGTGCGACGCCGTCACGGCCAGGTCCAGATCGTCGAGGTGGTCGGCGAGTTCCTCGGCCGAGCGGCCACCGAAGCCCCCGGAGAACTGCACGCCGTCGTAGCCGGCCGCCGCGCAGCGCTCGAGGATCTCGGCCATCGGCAGGTCCAACTCGCGAACCGAATAGAGGTTGATCGCGGTGCGTACCATGACGGTCGATCGTCCGGGCGGGCTTTCAGTCCACGGGTCGGGGCGCGACTCTCCGGCTGCGACTCCCCAGTCGACGACAGAGAGCGAAAGCCCTCGACGCGCTCGCTAGCTGGAGTGACGATCGCGACTGACACCAGGCGACGAAAGCCCTCGACGCGCTCGCGGTCGCTGAGCGAGATATCCGCGCTCTCGGCACCGGCCGCGCGGATAGTGCCCGATCAGACGACTACGGGCGCGAGCAGGGCGGTCGGCTCCGCGGACCGCCGCAGGCCGTGGCGGCTGCGCCGCCACGCGCGCCTCGCCCGTTCAGTCCACCAGGACCACCACCGCACCCCACAGCGACCGCAGACGGCCTCACACCTCCCCAGCCGCTTGCGCTTCTCGCAAGCTGCGATGCTCATCCCTCGCGCGGCAACCGTCGCGCGCACGAGAGCGCGCGACAGCACGCGCCAGTGAGACCGTCGAATAGCAGAAATCGGAACGAACTCGGATCACTGCATCGTGACGTACGTCAGGAACAGCAGCGCGAGGAACTGCAGGGCGCGGAGGACGACGACGGCCTGCTGGGCGACGGGGTCGCTGGCGTAGAGCATCTGCATGCTGAAGAAGTAGTAGATCGCGACGAGGTTCTCGAGCAGCATGACGCCGGCGAAGGCGAGCAGGCCGAGGATGAGGTTGGTGCCGAACGTTCGGTAGTTACGCAGCCAGACGACGCCGAGCGCCACCAGTAACAGGGCGTTGAGCCCCGCGAGGGCGGTCGCAACGGTGAGCCAGGGTTCCATCGCCATCGTATCACTCGATTTGGTCGGTTATGGTCTCGAACTCCTCGCGGTGACGGTCGAACCGGTCCGTGAGGAAGTACATCGCGCCGTAGTCGTCGCCGCCGCGCTCGACCACGTCGTGGTCCAGCAGGACGTCGAGATGGTGGCGCACGGTGTTGTAGTCCACGTCGAGTTCCTCGGCCAGCTGGTTGGCGTTGCGCGGCCGGTCGTCGAGCAACCGGATGATCCGGGCGCGGTTCTCGCCGCCGCGCGTGCCGGCGAGCAGATACCAGAGTGCCTTCTCCATCGACGCTCGTTCCGTCCTGTCCCCCGCCTGTGGTTTAGGCGTGCTGGTTCCTCCCACGATCCCCGCACTGCCGTCCGACACTTCACCCCACGCTCCCCGGAGCGACCGTCTCGCTCACCCAGCCGGTCGCCCCGCTGGGGTAGGCGTCTCGTTCTTCGCTCGACTGGACCGTCCCCGTCCCGTCCGTGGCGCGGACGACGACGTCGTGACTGCCCGCGGGCGGGTCGTACACGTGGCGCCACTGTCGCCAGGCGTCCGCCGCGTGGTCGGGTGGCTCCTCGACTGCGCCCGTCGCGCCGGGCAACCGCTCGGTGAGTTCCGCGTCGGTCCACGTGTCGCCGCCGTCGGTCGACACCTCGACGCGCTCGATGCCCCGCGTCCCCGCGTAGGCGTGGCCGCCGACCTCGAGCTGCCCGTCGTCGGTACGGTTCGTCGCGTGGAGCTTGGCGACCGTCTCGACGGGACCGGTACCGTGCCAGCCCTTCTGCTCCCAGTAGCCGTCCGCCTCGCGTTCGAGGAACTCGATCTCGGTGATCCACTTGACGTTGATCTCGCCCCAGTGGCCGGGGACGAGCAGGCGGACGGGCGCGCCGTGGCTCCGCGGCAGCGGCTCGCCGTTCATCCCCAGGGCGAGGAAGCCGCTCTCCAGCGCCTCCAGCGGGAACTCCTCGTAGTAGTCGTCGGCCGCCCTGACCATGACACAGTCGCAGTCGGAGTTCGGCTTCGCGTCCTCGATCAGGGGTGCGATGGGGACGCCGCTCCAGACCGCGGTGTCCATCTTCTGCCCGTTGAGCGACTCGCCGACGCAGCGCAGCGTGACGAACCGGTGCTGGAACTCGCGCTCGGCGAGGTCGGCGTAGTCGGCGGACACCTCCTGGCCGACCTCGCCGGTGACCGACAGCGACCACTCGGCGGCGTCGGGCGTCGGCGAGATCGAACTGTAGGAGACGTTGTAAAAGCGCTCGCTGACCAGCGGTTCCGTCCCGTCGAGGTCGAACTCCCTGTCGGCCGCCGCTGCGAGCTGGTCGTCGGCGTCGAAGGTCGGCACGTCGGCGCTCCCGTAGATCTCGGGATCGCCCCGCGGGCGGTCGCCGTCGGCGCTCCCTCCGGTGCCCGCACTCCCCGCGTTCGTGGCGCTGGAGCCGTCGCCCGTCGACGGACCGTCGCGACCGACTGCGTACCCGAGCACGCTGGCGCCGAGGGCGGCACCGAGCGCCGCGAGGACGCGGCGCCGCCCGTCCGACGACGGGGTCGACCGACCGGCGGCGAGTTCGCCCGAGTAGGAGAGGTCGGTCACCCAGACGACGAGGCCGACGCCGACGGCGGCGCCGACCGAGAGGACCGGGCGGCCGGTCAGCAGCGCCGTCGCGGCCCAGACGGCCGCCGGAGCGCAGAGCAGCGGCGCCAGGCGCGTGTCGAGGCGCCGCCCGACTGCGACCGAGAGGGCGACCAGCGCGGCGAACAGCGCGACCACGAGCGCGCCCGCGGTCGCGAGGTTGAGTTGCTGACCCAGGTCGCCGAGCGCGGTGATCGCGAAGGCGACGACCGCGCCGGGCATCCGCCGGGAGAGCGTGCTCTCGACCGGTGCGACGACGAACCCGGGCGCGAACCCGGCGGCGGCGAACGAGCCGAGCAGGCCCGCTACCCCCGCCGAGACGGCGACGACCGCGGTGGGGAGGCCGGGCGGGTAGCGGTCCGCGAGCGGCGTGTCTCCTGTCATGGGTTACACTGGCCACTACCGACGGATAGGCGTTGTTCGAAAACCGCTCGGACTCTCTCTAGAATTCGTTCGGGTTGGCCGCGCCAGGCGGTCGAAACCGCCGACGGGGACCGACCGGAGAACAAGGCTCAAGCGCCGCCGGTCCGAGGCGGAGATATGAGCGACGCCGGCGGTCGACCCTGTCCGATCTGTGAGCGGCCGATGACCCACCGCCACTGCAAGTACGTCTGCCCCGAACACGGCGTCGTCTACGACTGCGCGGACACGTTCTACTGAACGCCGCACGAGGGCGCTACCGAGCGTCGACTCCGAGGTCGTAGCGCTCGCGGACCAGCCGGTAGGTCGGTCCGGCCAGCAGGAGTCCCGAGACGGCGGTCGCGGCGGCGACCAGGGCGATCCCCTGGTCGAGCCCGTCGACCGACAGCGTGTGCATCGACGCGCCGGCGACGACGGCGCCGACGATCCACGGCGTCTCGCCGACGAGCGTCCCGGCCAGATACGTCCGCGGTGACAGGTCCGAGAGCCCGGCGGCCGAGGAGGTCACGTCCGAGGGGATCGGCGCGAGCCGCGCGGCCACGAGCCCTCGGAAGCCACCGGTCGCCGTCACGATCCGGTCGCCGACGCCCGCGGTCCGGCCGAGGACTCCCTCGTCGGTCCGGAACCGGCGGGCGAGGAGGAACGGCGGCGCCGTGGAGACGGCGACGCCCGCCGCGGCGATCGGGATCCCGACCGCCGCGCCGTAGACGTATCCGACCGTCAGCGACAGCAGGCTGACCGGCCACAGGACGAACGGTCGGACGACGTAGAGGACGACGAGCACGGCGAGAAAGCGCCAGGGGTCTCCAGAGAGCGCGACCAGCGACTCCAGCACCGCGGCCGGGGAGAAGACCACCGCTCCGGCCGCGAGCGCGAGGGCGAGCGCCCCGAGACCGGCGAGCTGTCGGCGCGTCGCCCGACTCACTGCCATCACCCGTCGTCTCGCCGCCGCCGGCACAAGTCTTGTGGTCGCCGCGGACCGCCCGGGCCGGCCGGTGGCGACGGACACCGCGAACCCGGAAACGCTTAATCCGGGGGCGACCCCACCGAAGAGCGTGGACGACCGCGTCGAACTCGGCGTCGAACTGCTCGCCCACCTCGAACACGCCGAGCTGTCACTGGCCGAGGCCGTCGACCGCATCGAGACCGTGACCAGCGACCCGGCGGTCACCCGCGAGATCCTCGAAACCGCCGAGAAACGCGGCGTCATCGACCGCGAGGGCGACACCGTCGTCCCGACGACCGGCGACTACGTCGGTTTCGAGGGCGGCGACGTGGTGAGCAAAGAGGGGGAGTTCACCTGCCAGCGCTGCGGCGCCGGCATCACGACGGGCTATTTCATCGAGTTCGACGCCGGCGATCACGGGCCGTTCGGCTCCTCGTGTATCAGGAAAGTCACCGGCCGCGACGAGGACTGAACACCCGGCTGGTCCGAGCGCCCGGTCCCACTCAGTCGCGCTGTTGGACCAGCTGCTTCAGCGCGCGATGTTGCCGTTTGAGCAGTTCGTTCTGGCGGTCGACCGCGTCGGTCAGCTCGTCCAGTCGCTCGGCCATCGCCTCGAACTCCTCGCGACTGACCGGTGCCGGCTCCGACTCGTCGGTCTCGGCGGAACTGGCGGCGGTCGTCGACTCCGTTGCTGTCCCCGTCTCCGATGGGTCGTCCGGCGCCGCGGCAGCCTCCTCGGTGGGGTCGGCCGACGCCTCGGCGCGCTGGACCGACTCACTCGTCCCACCTGTCGAGTCAGCGTCCCGGGACGGCGTCGGTCGCGACTGCGTCTGTCGAGTATCGGCTCGCTGCGACTGCGTCCGTTGGGTATCGGCCCGTCGAGAGGGCGTATGCTGGGTGTCTCTCTGGCCGGTGTCCTCCGGAGTGGTGTCGGCTCGTTCGGACACTCCCGGAGCCCCCTCACCGTGTCGAACGTCGCCGTCACCGGCGTCCGCGTCGCCGGTTTCGGTCGGTTCCGGTTCAGATTCCGTGGACGCAGACTGGGCGCGCTGGTCGGCTCGGTCGTGGGAGTCGGCCGCCGCCCGTCCACCGCCGTTCGCGTTCGACGGCCGGCCGTCGTCCGGACGGCCGGGTTCCGTCGCAGTCTCCGCGTCCGTCCCGCGGGGAGCTGGGTCGGCGCCCCCGCCCGCGTTCGTATCGGTGGGTTGCCCCGCCGCGGGATCGGTCGACTGTCCACTGGGCTGTCGGTCCGGCTCTCGCGACGGCTGTCCGGTCGAGGAGTCGCTCTCGGCGAGTCGCTCGTCGGCGTCGACGGACTCGGTCAGGTCGGCCTCCTCGCTGACGAGCGGGTCGAAGTCGTCGCCGAACGCGAAGTCGTCGCCGCCGCCGTCGTCGGACGCGGTATCGACGCCGCCGGTGTCCGTCTCCGGGCCGACGACGCGGTTGAGTTCGTCGACGTTGGCCACGTCGTAGTAGCCGAACAGCGCTTCTTCGAGCGTCTGGCGGACGACGGGTGCCTTGTCGTTGGGCACCTTGACTCGCTGGGGGCGACCGCCGATCGAGAGGGCGATGCTGGTCGCGACGCTGGCGCGTTCGAACTCGAGGCCGGTCACGTCGTCGTAGGCGTACACCTCGAAGTCCTCGGACCAGACCTGGCTGCCGATGTGCTTGATCAGTCGCCCCTCGGCGATGATGAGCGTGAGTTCGCTGAACCGGTAGACGCCGGCGAGCGACTCGCGGTCGTCGATGACGCCGTCGAGTTTGAGGACGCCTTCGAGGAACAGTTCGAGCACCTTGTCGCCGCGGCTGGCCGGGACGGTGAACGACTGCGTGCCGTCGATGTACTGCATGGTGAACTTCGTCTTGCGACGGCCCTCCGAGACCGCGAGCTGTTCGATGTCGTGGGAGTACTCCTCGACCGCTTCGTCGCTGAGCAGCCCTTCGCCGCGGTAGACGAGCGTTCGCGTCGGTGTGAGACAGACCGCGTCCTCGTCGCCGAGCGAGACGCCGGCCTGTATCTCCTCGCCGTCGAGTGCCCCCTCGACGAGGTCCGGGATGTCCATGCCTGAGGTGTACCCGTCCTGGTGTATAAATCCGGGGGTGGACGCCCACCCGTCCGGTCGGGCGATCCACCACGCCCTCCGCGAGTTGTGGAGCCCGCCCGAGCGCGGTTCGACGGCCGCTCAGTGGAGGTACGGGAGTGAGCGGTGCGGTTGGCGTGCGCTGTCGAGCGTGCCCGCCTCTTGGCGGGCCGCTCGAACTAGTCGCGCGAGGGATGAGAAGCGCAGCCTGCGAGCATCGCAGTCGGCTGGGGAGGTGCGTGGCCGTCTGCGGTGCTGTGCGGGGCGGTCGTGGTGCTGTGCGGTCCTGGTGGACCGAACGGGCGAGGCGCGCTCGCGCCGTGAGTCGGCTGAGCGGGCACTATCCGCGCGGTGCGAGGCGCGCAGCGCCTCGAAGCGAATAGCGTGGGAGCGAAGCTCCCACGGACCGTGCGAGCGGGCCAGTGGCCCGCGAGCAGACGGCCCTGCCGTGAGCGGGCGGTGCCGAGAGCGCGGATATCCCGGTCAGCGACCGCGAGAGCGAGGTCGACCGCAGGGAGACCTCGTCAACGCGAACGGGGTCTGCGCGAACGAAGTGAGCGCAGGCTCGGAAGACGAGCGGAGCGAGTCTTCCGGCGAGCGAAGCGACCCGTGAGCGAGCGCGCCGAGGGCGTTCATCGCCTGCTGTCCCCGGTGAGTGCGGTCGCTGTCGCTCGACTTCGTTTCGCTCCAGTACAACCGGAAACAACCGATAACTTCGCAGGTGTACCGAACGGACTCGCTACGATTCGAGGGCGTCGAGTGCGTCGGGCGAGACCGATTCGGTCAGTCGGACGCGCTGGCGATCGGGCGAGAACCGGACGATACCTGCCTCGGAGAGTTTCGGAACGTGGACGTGATACGGCGACGTTCGGAGGCGCACGACCTCGTCCTCGGCGTCGCCGGGGCGGTCGTCGTCGGTCAGTCGCTCTGCGATGTCCTCGATCGTCAGCGCCGCGTCGGCGTCCGCGAGCAGGTGGACCACTCTGCGCCGCCGTTCGTCCGCCAGCGCGTCGTACACGAGCGATCTGTCGCCGTATCGTACCATTCCGTCCGTGGGGCCCATACCTCCCCTTCGGCTACGTCCGGGTATAGCGCCTGCGCCTAAAGGAATAGCGTCGCACGTCGGTGGCGCGTTCGGCCGCGCTCGGCCGCGTTCGGCCGCGACGGCGGTGCCACCCGGCGGATCGACCGCGACGGGCGGGCGAGCGACCCCCTCAGACCGACGAACGGTCGTAGCCACCGTCGATGGTGATGATCTCGCCCGTGGTGAAGGAGGCGGCGTCGCTCGCGAGGTACAGCGCGGCGCCGCTGATCTCGTCGGGCGTGGCGACTCGCTCCATGGGCGTGCGCTCGTCGACGCCCTCGCGGAACGCCGAGCCGTCTTCGAGTTTCGGCCCCGCGAGTTCGGTCTTGACGAAGCCGGGCGCGATGGCGTTGACCCGGACCTCGGGACCCAGATCCGCCGCGGTCGCGCGAGTGAGCCCGTTCAGTCCGGCCTTCGCCGAGACGTAGCTGGGGCGGGCCTCGCGGGACTGCTCGGCCGACATCGAGGAGATGTTGACGATGCTCCCCTCGTCCATGGCGGCGCCGAACTCCTTGATCGCGCGGAAGGCACCGGTCAGCAGCACGTCGATGTCCTGGCCCCACTCCTCTTCGGTCATCTCGGTGACGGGCGTCGTCGCGACCGACCCCTGGGAGGTGACGAGCGTGTCGGTGTCGCCCAGGGCGTCCTCGGCGGTCTCCCGGAGGGTCGCGATCGAGTCGGGGTCGCGGACGTTGCAGGTCACTTCGACGGTCTCGGCTCCCAGGTCGCGCAGTTCCGCGGCGGCCTCGGCCACCGACTCTTCGGAGCGGCTGGTAGCGACCACGTCGGCGCCGTTGCGGGCGAACGCACGGGCGATCTCCAGACCGATCCCGCTCGTGCCGCCGATGACCACCGCGTTCTGCCCCTCGATGCTGATTCCGTCTGTTTCCGACATGATTGGACCGACGGTGCGCGCCCCGGGATACGTTTTCGGTTCGCCCCCGATTCGCGAACTCCTCCGCACGCGAACTCCTCCGCACGTGGGCACCTCCGCACGTGGGTTAGTCGGACTGGGTGGGATCCGAACCTGCGTCTACCGCCGCCGTGCGGTCATTCGACCGAATACGCGTCCACTTTCGCGACAGCGTGGCGATAGCTCCGCCAGGCGACGAGGGCGGCGAGGACGACCGTGGCGCCGACGCCGACGACGACGGTCGCCGGGTCGACCGCTCCCGACAGGGCGTAGGCGCCGAGCGCGCCGAACCCGGGCGCGCCGACGGCGACCATCCCCAGCGTGTAGGCCGCGGAGGCGGACTTGTTGGGGATCTGTACGTCCTCGCCGAGCAGCCCCTCGTCGCCGGGCGGGTAGTGGACCCCGAGCGCCAGCGAGAGAAGCGGCGCGAGGACGGCGAGGGTAACGGCGAAGACGCCGACTGCGGCGACGACCAGCGGGGAGCCGACGCCGGCGCCGATGGCGGTGCCCAGCGAGGCGCCGACCAGCAGCGGCATCGCGGGGAGGACGACGGCGTAGGCCTTCGCGCGGACGAACGTCTCGCCGGAGACGCCCGCGGTGAGCAGCCCGGGTAGGGCGTCGCCCTCGGTGCCCAGCGGGTTGAGCGTGAAGCCGCTACCGGCTGCGAGCGCGCCGGTGAAGGCGACGATCGGCGCGTACATCGCCGCGGAGAATGGGCCGCTGTAGACCAGCTGTTCGCCCATGACGAGACCGACGAAGATAGCGGGGTAGACGTACCACAGCGTCTTCGGCGTGCGCTTGGTGCGTCGCCAGGTCGTCTCGACGAGCGCGGCGGTCGGTCGCGGGACGACCGACGCGAGCACGTCCCTGACCGGCGTCGCCGTCACCGGCGCGTCGTCGGACTCGGCGCCGTCGTCGGCGAGCGCGCGGTCGTCGTACCAGAGGGCCTCGGCCAGACGGACCGAGGCGACCAGCGAGGCGAGGACGACCCCGACGGAGGCGAGGAGGAAGCCGGCGGCCCGGAGCGTCGAGGCGCCCGCACCGGGGACGGTCAGCAACAGCAGGTCGCCGGCCCACGACAACGGGGTCGCGTCCAGCGCGGCGCCGACGGTTCGCCTGGTGAACAGGACGAGATAGAACAGGCCGAGCATGCCGACGCCGAGGCCGAACCTGGCGTTCTTCGAGAGCCCGTAGCCGTCGAGCAGCCAGCGGGCGCCGAAGCCGACGGGCGCCGTCGCGACCCCGGCGACGACGAACAGCCAGAGGCTGCCGGCGACCAGCGACACGGCGGCGACCGGTTCCCCGGCGCCCAGCGCGAACGCGACCGCGCCGGCGAGCGCGACCGGCCAGAACAGCGCCGTCCAGACGGCCGTCTGGCGGGCGACGCTCCCGACGGCGACCGCCCGGGTGCTCGTCGCCGTCAGGAAAGCCACGTAGCGGTCTTTGAACTCGCTGTTGCCGCCGGCGGCGCCCAGCACCCCCATCAGGGCGAGCAGGACGACGCCCGACAGCACCACCCCCCGGATCTCCGCTACGACCGGCGCGACCTCGCCGGCGGCGAACCGTCGCCCCACGTCGTGGGCGCCCGGTCCGACCGCGCCGGAGACCTGTAGTGCGAAGAAGCCGGGGATCAACAGGAAGAAGGCGGTCATCCGCCTGGACTCGCGGACCCGCCGGTAGGTCTGACGGAGCGCCGTCCGCGCGACGACGACCGACGGGCCGGTCATGGCGACTCGCGCAGCCGCGCGGAGAGGTCGGCGTCGTTCGTCAGTTCGACGAAGGCGTCCTCCAGCGTGTCGCCGTCGCGGTCGGCGACCAGCCGCTCGGGGTCGTCCTCGGCGAGCAACCGCCCGTCCGAGAGCAGCCCGACGGTGTCGGCCAGTTCGTCGACGACCGAGAGCACGTGCGTCGAGAGGAAGACCGCGGTTCCCTCGTCGCGCAGTTCGGTGAGGACCGCCTTGAGCGTCCGCGCGGCGTTGGGGTCGAGCCCGCTCGTCGGCTCGTCGAGGAACAGTACGTCGGGCTCGTGGACGATGGCCTGGATCACGCTGGTCTTCTGTTTCATCCCCTTCGAGTAGCTCTCGATGCGGTCGTCGGCGGCCGCCAGGCCGAAGCGGTCGAACAGGGCCTCGACCCGTTCGCGTGCCCGGTCGGGGTCGAGCCCGCGCACGTCGGCGATCGCCGAGAGCTGTTCGCGGGCGGTGAGCTTCTCGTACAGCGGCGGCGCGTCGGGGACGTAGCCGATCCGCTCGCCCAGCCGGTCGCGGTCGCGCACGTCGACGCCGGCGACGGTCGCAGTCCCGTCGCTGGGGCGAGTGAGTCCGGTCAGCAGCCGCATCGTGGTCGTCTTGCCGGCGCCGTTGGGCCCGAGGAAGCCGTAGATGGTTCCCGCCTCGACGGTCAGGTCCAGCCTCTCGACGGCGGCGACCGACCCGTAGCGCTTCGCGAGCCCGTCGGTCTCGATGGCTGCCACTGACAGGTGTAGGGGACAGCGCCGCGGTAAGTGTTCCGGTGGACAGGGGTTTCGCCGCGAGCGGACGGCGTCAGTGCGAGGGGACGGCCGACTCGGGAAGGGTGGGGTGCCAGCGGACGCCCTCCGGCGGCGAATCGCCGGTCTCGTCAGCCGTCGGGTCGGCGGTCGTGCCGACCGCTTCGGTCGCGTCGACTCGGCCGTTCCCCTCGGTCGCGTCGTCGTTCGTCCCTCCCGCCCCGACTTCGGCCGCCGCCGCGCGGGCGGTCGCGTCCGATCCGTCGGTCTCGGCGACGAAGACGGCGATCAATCGGTAGACCGGCGGGCGGTCGGGATCGTCCTCGTCGCGGACGCCGAGGATCGTCACGCGAGTGAGGTCGGTCAGCGAGCAACGGACGCCGGTGGCCGCCCGGATCGCGGCCTCGGTCCCGGACACGACGCGCTCGTCGGTCGCCGGTTCGCCGTGGGGAACGACCCACTCGCCGTCGCGCTCGACCAGCAGCACGTCCTCGCTGTCGTTGTACACCTGGACGTACGCGTCGACGATGCCGCGCTCGCAGCGCTCGCCGGCCCGCTCGTAGGCGTCGCTGGGCACGGCGAGCGTCGTCTGGTTGATCGGGAACCCGCTGTACTCGTCTTCCAGCGCGACCAGGCGCTCCTCCACCCTGTCCCGGGAGACCTCGGCGACAGACATCGTCCGCACCTGCGCCGGCACCGGCATAAACCCGTCCCTTCGTTCAGACCTTGCGAACAGGGCGCGACCCGGTCGGTGGCCGAATCGGTTCGCGTTCACGCCCGACGATTACCGTTCGCTCGCCGGTACCGGTCGCTCGGTCACCGGTAGCCGGACGGTCGCCGCCCAGTATGTGTCGTTCGGTCACCGGTAACCGCCGTTCGGGTGCGGGTCGCAGTCGAGCGACTGCCGGTAGCGGACGTTCGATGACGGGTAACGGTCGCTCGCTCGTCGGTACCGGTCACTCGCTGGCCGGATACGGGCGATCGGCGACCTCGGGATACAGGACGCGCTCGGGCGGTGACGCGAACCACTCGACCGCGCGGATCTCGCCCTCGCGCGGCCGCGGGTCGCCGCCCGTGCACCGGCCGTCGAAGATCACGATGAGGCTGGCCAGCGCCGGCCGGTCGGGGTCGCTCTCGTCGGCGAGTTCGAGGACGTGCACTTCGCGGACGCCCGTGATCGTCGCCTCGACGGCCGTCTCCTCGCGGACCTCGCGGCGCGCGGCCGTCTCGAAGGACTCGCCGGCTTCGCGCTTGCCGCCGGGGTCGCCCCACCCCTCGTCGCCCTCGTTGCGGACGAGCAGGACCTCGCCGCCGTCGTTCGTGACCCAGATTCCCGCACCCCCGTTCTCGCCTGCGGCGATCCGGTCCCGGTCGCGCTCGTACGCCTCGGGCGCGAGCTCCCATCGCTTCTCGACGCGCTCGAAACAGTCGTATCGCTCGCGCACCTCGGCCAGCCAGTCGGCGACGCGCTCGCGCGAGCGCGCCGGGAGGTCGGCGTCGGTCACCGACGGCACCTCTCGGCGTCGGCCACAGGCGGTGTCCCCGCCATCGCTCAGACGTGTTCGTCGAGGAAGTCGACGACGGCGGTGTAGGCCTCGATGCGGTTCTCGCGTTTGGTGATCCCGTGGCCCTCGTCGTCGAAGACGAGTTTCTCGACGGGGACGCCCTGGGCGGCGGCCTCCTCGGCGATCTGCTCGGCCTCGCCGAGCGGGACGCGCGGGTCGTTGGCGCCGTGGAGGACGAACAGCGGCGCCGCGATCGACTCGACGTTGTTGATCGGCGAGACGGATTCGAGGAACGCCCGATCGTCGGCGAGCGACCCGTACTCGGCCTCGCGCAGCTCGCGGCGCCAGGAACCGGTGTTCTCCAGAAACGTGACGAAGTTGGCGATCCCAACCACGTCGACGCCGGCGGCCCACAGGTCGGGGTACTCCGTCAGCGCCGCCAGTATCATGAATCCGCCGTAAGACCCGCCCATCGCGACCACGCGGTCGGAGTCGATCGCCTCGTGGTCGGTGAGCCACTCGACCGCCGCCTCGACGTCCGCCACGGAGTCCATCCGCTTCTCGACGTCGTCGAGGTGGGTGTACTCGCGGCCGTAGCCCGTCGAGCCGCGGACGTTCGGCTCGAAGACGGCGTACCCGCGCGAGCAGAAGTACTGGGTCAGCCCCGCGAAGGAGGGACGGCGCTGGCTCTCCGGCCCGCCGTGGATGTCGACGATCACGGGCGTCTCGCCGGTTTCCCAGTCGTCGGGCAGCGAGAAGTACCCCGGAATATCGCGGTCGTCGAAGGTGGGATAACGGACCAGTTCGGGCTCGACGAACGACGACTTCGGGATGCCCGCGGTCGAGGCGTCGGTCCAGCGCTCGACGTCTCCGGTCTCGGTCTCGACGACGTAGACGTTCGTGTTCTCCGTCCGGCCGGTCGCCGATAGAGCGAACCGCTCGGCGTCCCCGTCGAAGGCGACGCCGCCGGCGATCCCACCCGGCAGGTCCGGCGCGGGGAACTCGTCGATCTCGGTGGGCCCGGCGAGTTCGCCCACGGTGAGGTCGGTGTAGCCGTCGACGTTCCGGGAGTAGACGAGCCGACCGGTCTCGTCGTCGACGGCCACGCCGCCCACGTTCCACTCGCCGCCGTCGGCGACGGTGTCGAGCGCCGCCGTCAGGTCGGACTCGTCGGGGTCCTCGCCGAGCGCCTCGAGGTCGAGCCGGGCGAGGAACTTCGTGTCGGACTCGTAGTCGGTGGTCAGGTACAGCGCGTCGCCCTCGGGGCTCCACTGGGCGCTCGTGAAGCGCACGTCGCCGTCGTGGGGCGTGAGGTGCCGGCGCTCGCCCGACTCGGCGTCGAGGACGTAGAGGTCCTGGTCGAAGTTCCAGTGGGCCTGGGAGACGAGCAGGCGGTCGTCGGCGGGCGCCCAGCCGCCGACCGAAAGCCAGCCGTCGCCCTCGTGGACGAGCGTGGCGTCGGCGCCGGTCTCGGTCCGGCCCTGGACGTACACGTCGAAGACGGACTCGTCGCGGCGGTTGGAAGCGAAGGCGAAGCGGTCGCCGTCGTGAGACCAGCCGCCCCAGCGGTGTTTGGCGTCGGGACGCGCGGTGAGGTTCGTGATGGTGCCGTCGTCGGCGTCGAGGCGGTAGAGCTGGGCGCGCTCGTCGCCGCCCTCGTCCATACCGAACGCGAGTTCGCGGCGCTCGGGCGACCACGAGCCGAAGGTGACCCGCTCGTCGAAGAAGGTTCGCTGGACCGGCCACTCACCGGATCCGTCGAGCGTCCAGAGCTGCGGGGTGCCCGTGGCGTCGAGCAGGAAGGACAGCGTGCCCTCGGGGCCGAACGAAGCGCCGTAGGCGCTCCTGACGTTGAGATACCGGTCGAGGTCGTACATACCCCGGGCAAGCCACGGAACGGAGAAAGGCCTTCCGGGCGTGCGAGCGTCGGTTCGCGACCGGCAGCGAGCGGACGGGTGGCAACCGGGAGCGGTGGTGCGGTGGTAGGCGTGAGAGACGGGCACAGTAGGCCGACGTTTTGCGCCCCCGGGACGGAGACAACGGGGGAAACGTTGCGTCTCTCCCCCGAATGCCCGTCAATAACGAAACGGCGGGCTCCCCTGGACGAGAACGCATGTACCGCGCACTCGCGACAGTCTGCATCGTCGCCCTGGTCGCTCTCGCCGGCTGTGGCGGCCCCGGACCGGGCGCCGGAACCGAGACGGAAGCCGTCGGTGACGACGGCGACACCTCCCCCGCTATCGGTGACGAGACCGAGACGGAGGAGGACGACGTGATGGAACCCGCGACCGAGACGGAGGAGGACGACGTGATGGAACCCGCGACCGAGACGGAGGAGGACGACGTGATGGAACCCGCGACCGAGACGGAGGAGGACGACACGATGGAGACCGAGACGGACGGAGACGACACGATGGAGACCGAGACGGACGACGGGTTCGGCGACGAGACCGATGAGGGCGGCGTCATGGGGAACGAGACCGAGACCGAGACGGACACGGGCGTCTTCGGCGACGAGACCGAGACGGACGCCGCGGGCTGACGCTTCCAGTCGAGGACCGTTCGGACTTTTTTCCCGTCATCCCAGCGCACCAGCGGCGCAGTCGGTGTAGCGAAGCCCGAGTCGCCGCTCGGGAGCGTCTCTGGCGTCCGGGTACGCGCCGCCGCAGGCGCTCTCGTCGTCGAGGTGTCGCTCGCGGACGCGCTCGGACGCCCAGAGGTAGCTCCCGACCATCGGGCTCGCGACGAGGGCGTCGCCCTCGCGTCGCGCCGTCCCGTGGCCGTGGGTGGCCCCGAGCGCGTGGCCACACTCGTGGAGGAGCAACTGCGTCGCCGCCGCGGGGATCGAGTACGGGACGACCGACGGCGTCTCCCCGGCGGGGGCCATTCGTGCGATGTAGGCCCCACCGGTCGTGGCGGCGACGCGCGGGCGAGCGTACCCGGCGGGCTGGCGCCGTGGGTCGCCGTCGGTGACGAGCAGGTTCGCGTCGCCGACGGGGTCGACCTCGGCCATCCCGACCAGCCCCTCGGCGACCGTCACGGGCCAGTCGAACCCGAGCGCCGCCTTCCCGCCCTCGTGGGCGAGCGTGACAGTCGACGGCGCCAGCTCGATCTCGACGGCGTCGAGCGCCGACCGGAGGGCCGCGCCGAGGTATCCCTGAACCCTGTCGGCGAGCGCGTCGTGCGTGGCCGCGGACTCGCTGAACCAGACGCGGACGACGACCGGGTCCGGCGGGCTCGTGACGCGGCGTCCAGCCACCCCCAGCGACAGCGCCACGCCGGCACCCCCGAGGAACGCCCGTCGGTTCACTACCGCCCGGACTCTCGCATCTCAACATAAACGTTCCTGCGCGGTAGGTGCGACTTACTTCGGCGGCGGCCAGGTCGAGCCGCCGCGGTACGGTGGCCTTACCGGATTCCCACGGGATGGCGGGGATTTTTGACATCCCACCTCGTCGTCGGCGGTATGCGCGTCGCGTTCGTCTCGATGGAGACGACTCACTATCGCGACACCGAAGGCGCCCGCCGGCTCGAACGCGTCGCACGAACCCTCGCCGCCCGCGGCCACGACGTGACCGTCTTCTGCACGCAGTTCTGGGAAGGGACCGACGAGACCGTCGAGCGCGACGGCGTCGTCTACCGCGGGGTCACCATCTCCCCGACGCTCACCTCCTTCGCCGTCCGCCTGCCCGCCCTGCTCGCTATCTCCGACCCCGATATCGTCCACGCCCGGCCCGAGCCGCCGGTGGGCGTCCTCGCCGCGAGCCTCGGCGGGACGCTGGCTCGCGTCCCACTCGTCGTCGAGTGGTTCGGCGACGAGTCGGTCGACGACTCGCGGTTCGCCGACCGCGCCGCCACGCTCCCCGACATGGTCGATACACCGTCCGAGATGGTCCGCACGCGAGTCCGCGAGCGCGGCGCGACCGCCGACACCACCCAGGTCGTCCCCGAGAGCGTCGACATGACGACGGTCAGGGAGACCGACCCCGCCGAGGAGGTCGACGTCGTCTACGCCCACCCCCTCGACGGGAGCGCCAACCTGGAGAGTTTCCTGCTCGGGCTCGCCGAACTACGCGACCGCGACTGGTCGGCGACGATCGTCGGCGACGGCCCCGAGCGCGAGGGCTACGAACGGCAGGTCCGGGACCTGCGTATCGACGACCGGGTCGAGTTCGTCGGCGCCTGCGACCGCACCGAGCGGGTGGCGTACTACAAGGGCGCCCACGCGTTCGTCCAGACGGCCTATCGGGAGTACTTCGCGACCGAGCTGCTGTGGGCGCTGGCCTGCGGCTGCGTCGGCATCGTCGAGTACCAGGCCGAGTCCAGCGCCCACGAACTCATCGAGGAGGTCGAACGCAGCTTCCGGGCGACCGACCCCGAGCAGATCGCCGACGCCATCGTCGACGCCGGCGAGTTCGACCGCCTGACCGTCGACGAGGACTACGCCGACTACGACCACGACGCCGTCCTCGAACGCTACCTCCAGACGTATCGGGATCTGCAGTCCGAGTACGGGCTGCTGTAGCTTCGGTCGCAACCGGTCCCCGGTCTACTCGTCGCCAGGCAGCGGGTGCAGGAACGTCTGGAACTCGACGGTACGGCCGTCGGGGTCGTCGGCGAAAAAGCGGTAGATCTCGTACTGCTCGTCGACTTCGGGCGGGCCCCGCGCACGGTCTTCCAGGCGTTCGTACAGCTCGTCGACGCGCTCGCGGTCGTCGTAGTAGAAGGTCACGATCCCGCAGTCGTCGGTCTCCTCGCGGCCGCAGAACCCGAGCTTCAGGTCACCGTGGCGGAGGATCGTACAGCCGTCCTGTTCGAGCCACGTCTCGGCGCCGACCCGTTCGCGGTAGAACTCGACGACGCGCGCCTCGTCTTCGGTCCGGAAGAACACGATCCCGCTCACGTCCCATCGGTCGTCGCGCCGGACCAAAACCGTTCGGGCGACGCACCCTTGACTCCCGAGTACCTATCCGAATCGATCGCAGATGATCCCACCGCTCGTCCGCCGCTGTCCCGACTGCGGGAAGACCGGACTCGCCCGCTCGTTCGAGACCGTCGAGGCCGGGGGAGACGGACTCGTCGAGTGCCCGCGCTGTGGCCACCGGTTCCGGGTCGTCGACCGGCCGACGCTGAACTGAGAGTGCGGGACACCGACCCGCCGACTCTGCTGCGTCACCCCCGCAGTCGAGCCCGGACGAACAGCCACTCGCCGCCGCCGAGTTCGTCGTCGCGGACGGCCTCCTCGGTCACGTCGAACCCTGCCGAATCGAGCAGTTCCAGGCTCCGCTCGCGGCCGTGGAAGCTCCACTGCATCGCCGCGCCGCTGTCGAGCCAGTCGTCGTTTTCGCCTTCCCACTCGCCGACGCCGGTCGTGAGTAACAGGTGACCACCGGGCCGGAGGACGCGGGCGAACTCCGCGAACGCGCGCCCGTGGTGCTCGCGCGGGACGTGGATCACCGAGTGCAGCGCCGTCACCGCGTCGACGGCGTCGTCGGCGACGGGGAGTCGCGTCAGGTCGCCGCGGGCGAGCGTCGCTGCGGGCGCCCGCTCGCGGGCCAGCGCCAGCTGTTCGTCCGAGAGGTCGACGCCGAGGGCGTCGCACTCGTCGGCGAGCGTCTCCAGCACCGCCCGCCGCCGCAGCCGGCGTCGAGGACGCGGGCGTCCTCGGGGAGGTCCGCCGCGAGCGACTCGACGAGGGTCGCCTCGTGCTCGGGGTCGCGGTCGGCGTCGTAGGCCTCGGCCACGCCGTCGTAGCCCGACATGACCGCGCTCGCCCACTCGTCGAGGTCGCGTTCGTCGCTCATTCGTCCGCCAACCGCTCGGGGTCGGCGGCGGCCTTGGCGACGCGGACGGCGGCGACGTTCTCGTGGGCGTCGTGGACCCTGATCACGTCCGCGCCGCGCTCGGCGGCCAGCGCCGTCCCGGCGACGGTCTCGTCGAGCGCGCCCTCGCGCCCGCCCTCGGTGAGTTCGAACATCGACTTGCGGGAGTGGCCGACGAGGACCGGACAGCCCAGCGCCGCGAGTTCGTCCAGCCGACCCAGGAGTTCGAAGCTCTCGGCCGCGGACTTGCCGAAGCCCAGCCCGGGATCGACGAGGATCTGCGAGCGGTCGAGTCCGGCCTTCTCGGCCAGGAGGACGCGCTCGGAGAGGTAGTCGATCACGTCGTCGACCACGTCGTCGTACTCGACCTCGGTCGACGGGTCGACCGGCGCCTCGATGCTGTGCATGACGACCACGGGCACGTCGTGCTCGGCGGCGACCAGGCGCATCTCCGGGTCTTCCAGCCCGGACACGTCGTTGAGCAGGTCCGCGCCGGCTTCGAGGGCGGCGCGGGCCACCTCGGCTTTGCGCGTGTCGATCGAGATCGTCGCGTCGAGGTCGGATATCGCTTCGATCACCGGGACAACGCGCGCCGTCTCCTCCTCGGCGGGGACGACCTCGCCGCCGGGGCGGGTCGACTCGCCGCCGATGTCGAGGATCTCGACGCCCGCGTCGACCATCCGCTCGGCGCGCTCGCGGGCCGCCTCGACGGTGTTGTACTCGCCGCCGTCGTGGAAGCTGTCGGGCGTGATGTTGAGGATGCCCATCACGGCGGTGCCGTCGGCCCACGGGTAGTCCCGTTCGGCCGCGCTCCGGTCGCTGTCGGGCGTCGGCGTCGCCGCGTTCGGTGTCGGCGAGGCGCCGAGAGTCGGTCGCAGCTCGTCGGCCAGCGGCGCGAGGTCGTCCTCACGCTCGGCGAGCGCGTCGGCGAGGCGGTCGAACTGGTCGCGAGTCCCCGTCAGGACGGCCGCGACGCGCTCCTCGTCCTGGTCGGCCAGCGCCGACAGCGCGACCTCCCCGCCCAGCGCCCGAAGCTCGGACTGCAGACGACGGGCGCGGCGTGGCCGAAGCCTGGTCCGCATGACCCTGTGGACGGCGTCGCCGGCCGCCGAAGCGGCCTCGTCGTCCGCGACGTGTGCCCGTTCGAGTGCCGCCTCGGCGTCGGCCGCCGAGTCCACGTCGAGCGGGACGGTGGGCCGGGACCAGCGAGTACGCCCCTCGGCGACGGCGTACAGCGACCCCGTGACGACGACGGCGTCGTCGGGTTCGGCGGCGTCGAGCACCCGGTCGAGCGCGCCGGCGACCGGCTCGTGTGTCGTCACGTCGGCTTCCGTCTCCGTCTCGAAGGCTCGGGCGACCACGTCGGCCGACTCGGCGCGGTCGTGGTCGGGCCGGCAGGCGACGACGCGGCCGAGGTCGGCGTCGGCGAACGCCGCGGCGATCCCGCGGTGGTCCTTGTCGGTCATCGCACCGACGACGAGGTGGGCCTCGTCGTAGTCGAAGGTCCCGAGCACCTCGGCGGTCGTCTCACAGCCGCCCGGGTTGTGCGCGCCGTCGAGGACGACCAGCGGCTCGCGGTCCATCACCTCGAACCGCCCCGGCCAGTGGGCGTTGCGGAACCCGCGCTCGACGGCCTCCGTGTCCACTTCCGCCCCCAGCCGGTCGGCCACCTGCCGGACGAGCGCCGCCGCGACGCCCGCGTTGCGCGCCTGGTGGGCGCCCAGCAGCGGGAGATACGTGTCGACGGTCCAGTCTTCGGCGCCCCCCTCGACCGTCACTGCTCCCTCCAGCCCCTCGCGACCGCCGTACTCGACGAGCACGTCCGGGTCGTCGGGGTCGTTCCACGCGGCGTCGGCCACCGTCACGACGTCGTCGACCTCCTCGCGGATAGCCGCGAGCGCGTCGCCGGTCGTCGCGGTCACGAGGGGCGCGTCCGCGGGCGCGACCCCGGACTTGTCGCGAGCGATCTCCGCCTCGGTGTCGCCGAGCAGGTCGGTGTGTTCCAGCGTCACCGCGGTGACGGCGCTGGCGATCGGGTCGACGACGCTCGTGGCGTCCAGCGTCCCGCCGATGCCGACTTCGAGGACGGCCACGTCGACGTCCCGTCGGTCGAACTCCCACAGCGCCATCGCGGTGAGCGTCTCGAAGAAGGTGGGCGAGTCGCCGTCGGTCGCCCGCTCGGTCGCGTACTCGCGAAACGACTCGACGAACGCCGTCACCGCCGACTCGGTCATCGGCCGCCCGTCGACGCGGACCCGCTCGCGCACGTCGTCGAGGTGGGGCGAAGTGTACAGCCCGACCGACAGCCCGGCCTCCCGCAGCGCCCGCTCGACCATCCGGGCGGTGCTGCCCTTGCCGTTCGACCCCGCGATCTGGACGCACGCGAGCCGCTCGTGGGGGTCGCCGAGGTGACCGAGCAGGTCCCGCGTCGGGTCCAGGCCCGGCCGCGGCGCGAACCGTCGCAGATCGAAGAGAAAGTCCGCCGCCTCGTGAAACTCCATGCCTCCCGGTTCCGGACGGGTGCGCTTTAGCCTGACGGACTGCGAAGTCTCCGCTCGTGACCGTCGACACGGTCGACACGGAACCGCCGGACGCGAGCGCGCGAACCGTCGTCTTACAGCGACCGACGCTCGACTGTCCTACAGCTCTCGTCGCTCGACTGCGGGGTCGATACCCGTCGCGTCGAGGTCCATCCGGATCCGCTCGCGCAGCGGCGTCGGCACCGTCTCGCGACCCACCGGCACCGCCGTCTCGCCGCTGCCCTCCGGCGGGACCTTCCAGTAGACCACGCAGTCGCTCGGCGCGTAGTACTCGACGCTGTAGCGGTCGCCCTCGCCCTCGTAGTGGACCCGGGCGGCCGCTCCGTCGACGCGCCACCCCTCCCGGTCGGCGAGGCCGCCGAGCGACCTCTCGGGGTCGTCGGTGGGCGCTCCCGACTCGCTCCCGCCGCCGTCACTCATCGTCGGCGTCGTCGGCCGGTCCGTCGACGAGCGGGTCGTACTCGCGGCCCTCGCCGAACTTTCGGACCAGCGCGGCGATCAGCGCGAGCGCGGCCAAACCGACCAGCGCCCCCACGTCCGAATCGGCGGTCGGCCGTCCGACGCTGTCGGGCTCCTCGCCGTCGTCGGTCTCGTCGTCCACGTCGCCGGCGGCGTCACCGGTCGCCTCGGCGTGCTCGGCGTGGCCGACCGTCTCGTCGACGGGGCGGTCGCCGAACTCCGCGCGGTCGTCGCGCTCCGAGGGCTTCGCTCGGCGGCGCGCCTCGGGCACGTCGGCGTCGGCCGCGTCGGCGGTCGGCACCGAGTCGGCCTCCTCCTCGTCGCCCCCGAACCTGTCGCCGGCGGCCGACTTCGCCCGCCCGAGCAGACGGTAGGCGGCGAACGCGACCACCGCGAGGACGACCAGCGCGGCGGCCGCCTTCAACAGCAACGGCCGGAGGTTCGCCCGCCAGCCGCCGTCCTCGTCGTCGACGTGCTCCTCGCCCGGCGACGGGACCGGCTCCGGCCCCTCCGGGCTCGGCGTGTCCCACGGGGCACCACCGGTGTCTCCGCTCGTCCCGACCGGGATCGACTCGGCGTTCGACGACCCGGAGCTGTCGGCGTCGTCGGACCCCACCGCGTCGTCGACCAGATCCGTCCCCACTGCGGTCGCGTCGTCGTCGGTCGCACCGTCGCCGGTCGACTCCTCGACCTCCCCGGTCGGTTCGTCGTCGTCCGCGGCGGGCTCGTCGCCCGGATCGCGGCCGCCGTCGGTGAGCTTCTCCAGGTCCTCGTCGGAGAGGAGTCCCTCGATGAGCCCACCGACGGGCGACTCGTCGAGGTCGATCCCCAGCAGCGTTCGTCCCATGACCGACCGTTGGGCCAGGGCCCGGAAATAACTGAGCCATCTTTCCCACGAGCGAGCGCCGATGGCGCCGACCCCCGGAAGAAACAGGATCTCGCCGAGCGGTCGCGGCGGCATGGAGTGTGTGGTGTGGGTGCGGAGGTGCGGAATAGATGCGATGGTACGGAGTGGGTGCGGTGGTGCGGAATCGGTGCGGTGGTGCGGAATCGGTGCGGTGGTGCGGAGTGGGTGCGGTGGCGCGCGCTGTCGCGGCCGCGAGTCCAATTCGGACGAGCGGCCGGGAGAGAGCCGTGCGAGGGATGAGGAGCGCAGCGCTAGCGAGCACCGCAGTCGGTTGGGGAGGCCCGTGGTGGTTGCGGTTGCTGTGCGGTCGCTGACCCCTGGCGGACTGAACGGGCGAGGCGCGGTCGGGCACGCTGCGCTGGCCACTATCCGAGCCACCGCAGCGAGCGAGGATATCCCGCACAGCGTGGCCGAGCGAGTCGAGGGCGTTCAGGGGGTGCCGTCCTCTGCGCGCACGACTCCAGGTAGCAACTCGAGGGCGTTCAGCGCGTACCATCGCGTGCAGCCGCCGCTCGACACCCTTCGACGCCGACGCAACCGAAAAGCACCGAGACGCCAGAGAGACGAACCGACCGCGAGCCGACACTGGGACCGAACGAATAAACCCGTGGAACGTGACTCGACGGACAGATGGCGTTCCGGCGATTTCTCCGGGGGACGGTCCCCTGGCCGACGCTCGAGGGGGCGGTCCGGGAGGTGATGGACCGCTACGACCTGGAGACGGCCAGGGTCGTCTTCCTCGAGGCCGACAACTGGCTGTCGACGCCCTGCGTCGTCAACGACGATCTCTTCGTCAAGGTCGTCACCGAGCAGAACTCGCTGGTCCACGCGCTGCTGACCGCGGGACGCAACCTGGGTGCCTTCTCCTCGGGGACCGAGGGCTTCTTCGAGCGCTTCGACACGCCGATCGAGATGGCCGAGCACGAACTGGAGGCCAACGAGCGGATGCGCGAGATCGGCGTCAGCGCGCCCGAACCGAAGGAGGCCTTCGAGTACGACGACGTGGCCGTGATGGTGCTGGAGTACCTCTCCGATTTCCGGGCGCTCGACGACCTCCCCCCCGAGGAGGTGCGTGACCACGCGGTCGACCTGTTCGGGAATCTCGACCGGATGCACGACAACAACCTCGCCCACGGCGACCTACAGCGGGAGAACGTCCTCGTCTCCGGCGGCGAACTCTACTTCATCGACGCGACGAAGGTCGACGAGGAGGCCATCGAGGACGCCCGCGCCTACGATACCGCCTGCGCGCTGGGCGCGCTCGAACCGCTGATCGGCGCCCGCGACGCCGTCGCCGCCGCCCTGGAAGTCCACGACCCCGACGAACTCATGGCCGCTCGGGAGTTCCTCGACTTCGTCAACATCCGCCCCGAACACGACTTCGACGGCGCCGCCGTCAAAGGCGAGATCGAGAAACACGCCGCGTAGGCGGCCGCCGTGGCGCCCGTCGACGACCCCGCCGATACAGTTATCTCGGCCGCGAGTGTCGGTACCGTATGCATTCGACGTTTCTCGCCGTGGGAACGCCGTTTCTCGTTATCGGCGTGACGTTCGCCGTCCTCGGTGACACCGCCATCGGGACGACGTTCCTCACCCTGGGGACCGTCTTTCTCGCCCTCGGTCTCGCTCTCGACGGGGACGGGGACGAGCGCGAGGGCGGGGACGACGGGTCGGAGCCACCCGTCGAACCCGACGAGCGAGTGTGACCGATCACGGCGAGACCACCGTGAGAAGCACGTACGCGGCTTACCGCGCGGCTTAAGCTGTGGGCGCACGTACTGTCTCCCATGGAGATTTTCACCGCCATCGACATCGACGCGTCGCCCGAGACGGTCTGGTCGGTCCTCACCGACTTCGACGCCTACGACGACTGGAACCCGCGGACCCGCATCACCGGACGGGCCGAGGCGGGCGAGCGCCTCGTCGTCGCGCCCGGGCCGGACGCCGAGGGGATGCCGACGTTCAGGCCGCGCGTCCTCCGAGCTGACGAGCCCACCGAACTCCGGTGGCTCGGTCACCTCTACGTCCGCGGACTGTTCGACGGCGAACACGTCTTCGCGATCGAGGAGCTGGACGACGGACGGACGCGGTTCACGCAGTCCGAGCGCTTCGGCGGCGTCCTCGTTCGCCCGCTGCTCCGGCTGTACGGTGACGACACCGAAGCGGGCTTCGAGGCCGTCAACGCTGCCCTGAAGGCGCGCGCCGAGGAGATCGACGGCCGGGCGGGTGACGGACGGCCGGAGATCCGGGTCGAGGGGGACGGACACAGCGCCGACACCGAGGTCCCCCTGAGCGGGTGAGCGGGTCCGTCAGGACTCGCTTCGGGTTCGCGCGGTCAGGTAGATGCCCCCGAGCACGACCGCGCCGCCGGCCACGGTCCAGCGCCCCGGCACCTCCGCGAGTAACAGCAGCGCCAGCACGGTACTCCCGACGGGTTCGCCCAGCAGCGAGACGCTCACGACCGAGGACTGGACGTGTTCGAGCGCCCAGTTGATGACCGTGTGGCCGAAGATCCCGGGGCCGACCGCCATCGCGAGGAAGAGGAGCCACTCCCGCCCGGCGTAGCCGACCAGCGGGTCGCCCTGTGCGACGACGACGGCGCCGAGAACGGCGGCGCAGACCGCGTAGACGACGGTGACGTACGGGACGAGCGCGACCCGCGCGCGGAGCGACCGCCCGGCGAGGACGTAGACCGCCATCGTCACCGCGCCCGCCAGGGCCAGCGCGTTGCCCGCCAGCGGGTGCGGGCCGACCGCGGTCCCCGCGAGGAACTCGCCGACCGACATGACCGTCGCGCCGCCGAGCGCGATCAGGATCCCGACGACCTTCGGGAGCGTCAGTCGCTCGTCGAGGTACAGCGCCGCGCCGACGGCGACGAACAGCGGCTGGGCCTGCACGAGCGTCACCGACGCGGCGACGCTGGTCCACTCGATAGACTGGAACCACGCCGCGAAGTGAATCGCCAGCGCCACGCCCGTCGCCCCCGCCGCCAGCGCGTCCCGCCGTCCCAGCGACCGCAGAGCCTCGCCGTGGCGGGAGGCGGCCAGCGGCGCGAGCAACCAGACCGTAAAGAGGACCCGGTAGAACGCCGCGACCGTCGGCGGCGCACCGCTCCAGCGGACCAGGATGGCGCTGGTCGACACCGCGAGGATGGCCACGACCAGCGCCGCCACCGGCGGGACACGCGCCTCCAGCCGTCGCGACAGCGTCTCGCCGGCCATTGGCGACCCTTTCGGGAGCGGTCCCTTTCGTCTTGCGGTGGGCGAAGCGGTTCGAGGTCGGTTCGAGACGAGTCGGTTAGCGGTGCGGTCGGCGCGCGCTGTCGCGAGTCTCGTCTCGCGACAGCATCGCGCGAGGGATGAGGGAGAGAGTGTAACGAACGAGCGAATCGGCTGGGGAGGTGTGTGGCCGTCTGCGGTGCTGTGCGTTCCCTGGTGGATTGAAAGGGCGAGACGCGCTCGCGTTCGCCCGGTCGCCTGAGCGAGCACTATCCGCGCGGGTCGTGCGGAGAGCGCGGATATCTCGCTGCAGCGACCGCGAGCGGGTCGAGGGCTTTCAGCGCTTGCTGTCAGTCGTGATCACTGCAACTGTTACCGAGCGGGGCAAGGGCTTTCAGCGCTCGCCGTCGATCTCGTGGGAAGCTCCCACCAGACGGAATTATTCGGCGTCTGCGGGCGTGTCGAAGTCGTGGAAGTGCTCGCCTTTCTCCTTGGTGAGGACGTTCAGCGCCGCCGCCGCACCGTCCCCCGCCGAAATCACTGCCTGCCACTCCTCGGCGCGGACCATCGCGCCGGTGGCGTAGGCGTCCGCGACCGACGTTTCCATGGTCACGTCCACGTCGACGACGTCCTCGTCGGTGAACTCGCAACCTAACTCCTCGGCCAGACCGCGGTTCGCACCCGTCGCGAGGACGAGGTAGTCCGCTGCGAGGTCGCCTTCGCCGGTGACGACGCGGAAGCCGTCGCCGTCCTGCTCGACGGTCTGGACCTCCTCGCCCTGGCGGCGGTCGACGCCGAAGCTATCGGCCTGCTCGCGCGAGTCCTCCAAGAACGCCGTTCCGTCCTCGCTCTCGATGCCGAGGTAGTTGAACAGGTGGGCCTTGTGCATCCACGTCTCGTCCGTGTCGAAGACGACGGTGTCGAGGCCGTTCTTGGCGGTGAACAGTGCGGCGCTCAGGCCGGCGGGACCGCCGCCGACGACAGCTACGTCTGTCATACGTGAACACTGTATGGGCAGCGTGAAAGTCGTTGGCCTCTCCGGAGTCGATCTCCGGGTTCACCGCGAGGAGGTGAGGCCGGCGGGTCGACACCGGGCGAACCAATCCTCGCTGCGGTCAACAGATCGCGTACGTGAGGAAGACGGTGCCGTCGTCCTCGATCCCGCCATGCGCGCCACCGTGGCACGCGTCGTTCTCGATGGTCACGCGCTCCGTCGTGTTCCGAGCGGTCAGCGTGAGCCGGAACGACTCGACGCCGTCGGGGTCGGCCGCGCTGGTGTTGTAGACGGTTCGCTCGCTCCCGGGAGAGAGTTCGTGCGCTTCCTCGTGGACCGTCCCGTTGGTCGCCACCCGGAGGACCCGTAACTGCGTGGTGACGTCACGGTTCCACCGATTCTCCAGACTGACCGTCTGTGGGCTCGGCTCGTCCAACTGGCCCTGAAAGCCGCCGGGCTCGGCCGTCGGCGTCGACGACTGACCGAACGGGGTGGCGGAGAGACAGCCGCCGACCGCACAGAGCGCCAGGAGGCCGGCGACCGCGTACCGTCGCTTCGATGACATACGAGCGGGTCGCCGCTCGGAGTGAAAGGCTTTCTGGCACGTCGGAAGCGGGCGATCGGGTCCTCCTCGACGGCGCGGCGGGGAGAACGGCCCGCTCCCCTTCGAGCAGTTCCTTCGTCGTCCGGTGGCGATAGCGGAACATCGGCTCGAAGCCGACCCACCCGAGCGGACCGAACAGGCCGCCGCCGACAGCTACGTCTGTCGTGTGGCATCGTTCGTCAACGAGGGTGAAGGTCGTTGGCTTCCCCCGGCTCGGTTCCCGGGGATCTATTTCCGGGAATCGCTCCGGAGTGGGTTCGGACGGCGACTCCCGAATCGAGCGATGGCCGCGCTACCGGGACCGTTCGGCCGCGTGGATCGACCAGCGGATCTCCACGTCCGGGTGTCGACGGTCGAGGTGTTCCTGGAGGATCGCTCCCGTTTCGAACTCGATGGCGCAGCTGTCACAGAAGTACTGATGATGCGGCCGCGGCGCGGTCTCGACGTGCAGGTTCCCGGGCGCGTCGTCGGGTCGGTGAGCGGGTCGCCCGGAGACCAGCGAGCGTATCGTCGTCGATAGCCGCTCGAACGTCAGGAATTTCGGGTGGTCGACGATCAGTTCCGAGAGCACGGCGAACGGGATGGCGATCACGACCACGACGCCGACGATCTCGGCCGAGAGTTCCGCGTCGGTCGCGATCAGAACGGCGAGCACGTCTTCGGTCACGCCGAAGACGATCCCGACGACGAAAAACTCCAGGACGCGCGTGAGTTGACCGTGGTGCATTCTCTGTGACCGTCCTGTCACGTCGTTCGGCCCGACCGTGCAAAAGTTCGCGGCCGGCGAGTCTCTGCCGCCTCACGTCGGGAACGATACCGACCGGCAAGTGCGGATACGTCGGTGAATTCGGTCGGACCGGTCGCGGGGTCGGACGGTCACTCCAGCAGTTCCTTGGTCGTCCGGTGGCGGTGGCGGAACATCGGCTCGAAGCCGACCCACCCGAGCGGACCGAACAGCCCCCCGACGACCGGAAGTTCGTACTCGACGTGGTCGTGGACGCGGGTCCCGCCGTCGACGGCCTCGAAGGAGTGGGTGTGGACCCACTTCGGAAACGGGCCCGCTCGCATCTCGTCGCGGAAGAATGCCTGGCCGTCGCCCTCTTCGCGGGCGGTGATGGCGGAGACCCAGCGCTGGCGCGGCGCGACGCCGAAGGGAGCGATCGTCGACTCGACGCTCGACCCCGCCTCCAGCACGTCCGGATCTGGCTCGCCGTCGGGACCGACCGTCGACTCGACCCGGAGGTTCATCCAGTCGGGGGTCAGCGCTTCCAGTCCCGACGCGCCGGAGTGAAACTCCCACACGTCCTCGAACGGCGCGTCGACGACGACTTCTCGCTCGTAGACCGGCATATACTCGGGTTGGGTCTCGACGCGTAAAACCGGCGTGTCCAACGAGTGTGGTACGGCGGCGCGCGGGCCGACCGTTCAGGGCCAGACGCCGCCCTGCTCGCTCGCTCGCAGCACGCGCTCGATGGCGACGACGTAGGCGGCGGTCCGGAAGTTCGGGAGGCCCCGGTCCTCGTAGGTCGAAGTCAGTCGGTCGAACGCGTCCACGATGACCGTCTCCAGTTCGTCGTCGACGCGCTCTTCGGACCAGTAGAAGCGCTGGCGATTCTGCACCCACTCGAAGTATGAGACCGTGACGCCGCCGGCGTTGGCGAGGATGTCCGGGAAGACGGCCACGTCACGCTCGGTGAGCACGTCGTCGGCGTCGGGCGTCAGCGGGCCGTTGGCGGCCTCGACGATCACGTCCGCCCGAACGTCCGCGGCGAGGTCGCCGTCGATGGCGTTCTCCAGCGCCGCCGGAACCAGGAGATCCACGTCCAGCGTCAGCAGCTCCTCGTTCGAGATGGTCTCGGGCGCGTCGTAGTCGACCACGTCGCCGGTCTCGTCCTTGCGCTCTTTGACCGCTCGCACGTCGAGGCCGTCGGGGTCGTAGGCGGCGCCCGAGGAGTCCGAGACGGCCACGACGCTGGCGCCGAGGTCCGACAGCAGCCTCGCCGCCACCGACCCCGCGTTCCCGTACCCCTGGACGGCGACCGTCGCCCCCTCGATATCCTCGTCGAGGTAGTCGAACGCCTCGCGAGCCGTCAGCATCACCGAGCGGCCGGTCGCCTCGACGCGACCCGCCGAGCCGCCGCTGTCGGGCGCCTTGCCGGTGACGACGCCCGGTTCCGTGGTGTTCTCCAGCGTCTCGTAGGTGTCTTTGATCCAGTTCATCTCCCGGCGACCCGTGTTCACGTCGGGCGCCGGGATGTCCCTGTCCTCGCCGATAATGGGACGCAACTCCGTCGCGAAGGCGCGCGTGAGCCGTTCGAGTTCGTCTTCGGAGTAGTCGTCGGGGTCGACGACGATCCCGCCCTTGCCGCCGCCGTAGGGGATGTCGACCACGGCGCACTTGTAGGCCATCCAGCCCGATAGCGCCTTGACCTCGTCGCGGGAGACCTGCGGGTGATAGCGGATGCCGCCCTTGTACGGGCCGCGGGCCCCGTTGAACTGCGAGCGATAGGCGCGAAACACCTCGATCGACCCGTCGTCCATCTCGACCGAGAGGTTCGCTTCCAGGACACGCTCGGGCCGCTCGAGCCGCTCGAGCGTCCCGGGTTCGACGTCGAGGTGGGCCCCGGCGTCCTCGACCTGCTCCCGGAGACTCTCGAAGGGGTTGATCTCCTCGGACATGCCGTTTATATGGGCTAGCGCGGCCAAAAGGATTCTGGCGACCGGCGGTGCTCACTCATCGACGCCGGCCGCCCGCGCGCGCTCCATCACTCGCCGGGCCTGCGTGACCAGCGGCGCGTCGACCATCTCGCCGTCGACCGCGAAGACGCCCCGCCCCTCCGCGTCGGCGTCGGCCTTCGCGGCCAGCACCCGCTCGGCCCACTCGATCCGGTCGGAGGCCGGCGTGAACGTCTCGTTGATCGGGCCGACCTGCGAGGGGTGGATCGCCAGCTTGCCGTCGTAGCCGAGTTCGAGCGCGAACTGCGTCTCCGCGCGGAGACCCCCCTCGTCCTCGAAGTCGGTGTGGAGCGTGTCGACGGCGTCGATCCCCGCCGCGGCCGCCGCGAGGACGACGTGTTCGCGCGCGTGCAGCACCTCCGTCCCCTCCGCAGTCCGGGTCGCCCCGATGTCGGCCGCAAGATCCTCGGCGCCGAATATCAGCGCGTCGGTCGCGTCGGCAGCGGCGATCTCCTCGGCGTGCAGGACGCCCGCGGCAGTCTCGACGAGCGCGAGGATCGGGAGGTCGGCGTCGCGCTCGGCAGCCAGACCCGCCAGGTCGGCCACGTCGTCGGCCGACTCGGCCTTCGGGAGGACGAGCGCGTCGAGTCCGGACCGGGCGTCGTCGTCCAGCACCGCGTCGAGGTCGTCGGCCGCGCCCCGCCCCGGCTGCCGGACGCGCACGCACACCTCGCAGTCGGCGTCGAGGTCCGCGAGCACCTCCCGCACGGACGCGCCGGCCTCGGCTTTCCGTCCCGGTGCGACCGCGTCCTCGAGGTCGAAGACGACGGTATCGGCGCCGGTCGTCGGTGCCGTCCGCAGCAGTTCGGGCCGATCCCCCGGGGAGAACAGGACGCTCCGGCGTACCATACCCCCGACTCGGAGCGGCGAACGCTTGAATCCACGGCCGAGCGGGGCGGCACCGGAAAAGAGGTCGAAGACCGAACTCAGACGGCCTTCTCGGCCTCGGACTGGACGAGGTAGGCGCGGTCGTCGGTGTAGCCTTCGAGCACGTCGAGCGCGCGCCGGGTGCCGATCTGATTGAGGGCCCAGGCGGCGCTGGCTCGCACTTCGTTCGCCTCGTCGCCGTCGAGCACGTCGGCGAGCGGTTCGACGGCGCGGGTGTCGCCGAGCAGGCCCAGCGAGCGAGCGGCCGCCGAGCGGATCTCGTAGTTGTCGGCGTCGAGGCGCTGGGCGACCGGCTCGACCGACGTCTCGCTGCCGATCTCGCCGAGTGCGCGCAGGGTGACCTTCTGGAGAGCGGCGTCGCCGTCGCCGTCGATGAAGTCGTGGAGCGTCTCCGTCGCGTCGTCGTTACCGATCTTCCCGAGAATCTGGACGGGGCGCACGTTGCGCTTCTGTGCGCGCTGGTGGACCGCGTCGTAGGCCTCCTCCGGCCCCATCCGCCAGAGCGCGTCGAGGACGTTCTCCTCCATGAAATCGGAGTCGAACGTCTCCAGGGCCTTCACGATGGGTTCGACCTCGCCGAGTTCCTCGTAGACCTTCACCGCGTTCCACTCGGCCGGGAAGTCCTTGCGGTTCTCCGATTCGAGCACGTCGTAGAAGCCCTCGGCGTCGAGCTGCTCGCGGACGGTCAGGTCGTCCCACTCCTCGGCGGCCTCCAGGTCGTCCTGCAGCGTCTCGGCCGCTTCGAGGAGCGCGGCGATCGTCTCCTCGTCCTCGTCGGGGTCGAGCGCGCTGCCCTCGACGACCTGTGCGGCCTGGTCGACGGCGTCGGCCAGCTCGTCGGGATCGTCGCTCTCGGCCGACAGCTCGGTGTCGAGTTCGTCGCTCACGCTGTCGAGATACGACTCGACGGCGGCGACCACGTCGGGCCGGCCGTCCTCCGTCCAGCGGGTGTCGGTGATCGTCGACTGGGCCTCCTCGAGGACGGCGACCACGTCGTCTGCGTAGGGACCGCGCTGGTCCTCGAGCTGGTCGCGCAGGTCGGCGACGCGGTCTTCCAGTTCCGCGGCCGGGTCCTCGGCGTCTTCGTCGTCTTCGTCGGGCTCGGGCAGGTCCGCGGCGTCCAGATCTGACTCGATCTCGTTCAGGTCCGCCTCGACGTCGTCGAGGTCGGCCTCGGTCTCCGCGGCGTCGAGGGCCTCCTCGGCGTCGTCGAGGCGCTGGTCGAGCGTGTCGGCCGACAGCGCCGTCTCTTCGGCCTCGTCGGCCGCTTCGTCGTCCCCGTTGCTCATACCCCGAAATGCGACTGTCCGGGCCAAAGGCGTTTCCATTCGGCGACTCGGAGCCCCGGTCGCTCGTTCGCGTGCGGCCTCGGTCAGCGACCCTCGAACTCCCCGGCCAACTCAGAGAGCCGTTCGACCCGCTTCTCGGGGTCGGGGTGAGTCTCCATCAGCTTCACGACCCGCGATTTCGCGTCGGCAGGGACGATGAACAGCGCGTTCAGCTCGGCGTGGTCGCGAAGGTCTCGCTCGGGCGTCGCGGCCATCTCGGCGGTGATCGTCTCGATGGCGCTGGCCATCGCCGCGGGCTTGCCGGTGACGACGGCGGCGCCCCGGTCGGCGGCGTACTCGCGGTGGCGGGAGATCGCTCGCGAGACGAGGTAGCCGCCGAGCCACGCGACCGCCGAGACGGCGACGAACGCCCACAGCCAGGGCATCCCGCCGTCGCCACCGCCACCGTCGCCGCCCCCGTCGCCGAACCACCAGAAGTTCCGCACCACCATCGCGGCGACGGTCACGAGGAACGTGACCACGGACATGACCAGCGCGTCGCGGTGTTTGACGTGGGCGATCTCGTGAGCGAGCACCGCGTCGAGTTCGTCGCCCTGGAGGGTGTCGAGCAGTCCCTCGGTGACCGCGACGACGGCGTCGTCACGGCCCTTCGCGGTCGCGAATGCGTTGGGCTGGGTCTGTGGCGAGACCGCCACGTCGGGTTTCGGCACGCCGGCCTGGCTGGAGAGTCGGTTCACGCGCGCGTGCAAATCGGGGTATTCGGCTCGCGAGACCCGATCGGCGCCGAGTGCCCGGAGCGCGGCGTCGGGCGCGTACCTGTACTGGAGGGCGACGAGCACGCCCGCGACGCCGACGACGAGGAACAGGCCCGTGCTCCCGAGGGCGTCGGTCGCCCACCACACGGCGACGCCGACGAACGCGGCGTAGAGGGCGGCCATCCCGGCCATCGCCGCGAGCATGCGAACCCGGAGGGACCAGTCGGGCTTTGGCTGCATACTCGGACGTACGGGCCGTTTCCCCAAAGACGTTACTCCGGTAACGGTTCACTCGATATCGAGCCCTCTATTTGCCCGGAGTCCCGAGGTCGAGATATGGACAGACGGGCGTTCCTCGGGAGCCTGGGCGGCGTCGCAGTCGCGGTCGGGCTGGCCGGTTGCGGGCAGACTAGCGGCGACACCGGGAACTACGACGTGGGGATGACCACGCGGAAGTTCGACCCGGCTCGGATCGAGGTGCCGCCCGGGACTACCGTCCGCTGGAAGAACACCAGTTCGCACGCCCACACCGTCACAGCCTACGAGGACGAGATCCCCGACGAGGCCGCGTTCTGGTCGACCGGCGATTTCGACTCCCAGGCCGCCGCCGAGGACGGCTGGCTGGGCGGCAACGAGGGGGCGATCTACGAGGACCAGACCTACGAACACACCTTCGAAACCGTCGGCACGCACGCCTACTTCTGTATCCCACACGAGGCCAGCGGGATGGTCGGAAACGTCGTCGTCAGCGAGGACGCGGCCACCGACGGAACGGACGCGGCCACCGACGCGTAGCTGACGGGTCCGGTCGGCGAAAGAAATCGAGCGTCGAACGCGAACCGTCTCAGTCGGCGGACCCGTCGGGCTACGCGGCTCGCCCTTCGGGCTCACCGCTCCGCCGCGAGGCCTCGCTCGCTGCGTTCACTCGGCCTCGCCGTCCACGGCGACCTCGTCTTCCTCGACGTCGACGGAGGTCTCCTCCTCGGCGGCGACTTCCTCGGGACGGGCCTCGAGGGTCAGCTTCTGGGTCTCCACGCGGCGCAGCGGGTAGATCGTCTTGGCCTCGTTGTAGATCGCCGAGGAGAGCCGGCCCTCGACGATACTGTCGACGAGTTCCGCGTAGGTGCGCTCGCGGGCGTTCTCCTCGACGATATCGATCATCTGGCGGCGGATGGCCTTCTCCTGGCTCTCGTCGGCGCTCTTGGTGGTGAGCGCGACGGGCTGGATCTGGACGCGGTAGTCGTCCTCGGTCAGCACCGTGATGTAGGCCTCGATCTTCGAGGAGCCGCGGCGGACGAGCGAGCGGAGGTAGTCCCGCGTCAGCTCGTGTTTGATGAACTCGGTGTACGCCGAGTCCGACGCGACCTCGTTGACCTTGAACGTCAGCTTGGTGTTGTTCTCGCTGGCCTCGTTGCGCAGGTCGCCCAGCGTGGTCTCGATGGTGCGGCCGAGCACCTTGTCCGGTTCGTCCGCGACGGTCTCACCCAGCTCCTCCCGGTCGAACTGCTCGGGCGCTATCAGGGTGTACCACCGCTTCTCTTGCTTGCGTCGTGAAACTGATCGTTCGCTCATGTGTTGGTGTCTGTGTCTGGTGTGTCGTTCGTCGTGTCTGTGCCGTCCGTCGTCCGCGTCGCGTCGTCCGTCTCGTGGTCCGCACCGCCGAGTCGGTCCGCGACCCGGCAGTTGACCACGTAGTCGTCGACCGTCGACCGCAGACCGCTCGTCCCCTCGCGGGTGACCGTCGTCACGACCGCCTCGCCCTCGACTCGCGTCGCCATCTCCGCGGTGTCGTCCGGGGCGAGCGCGGCCGCAACGCGTTCGGCGGCCTCGTCTGCGCCGTGGGTCGTCCTGATCGTCGCCCGCCTCATAGCGCCTCCCTGAACGCGGTGATGAACGCGCCCGTCTCGACGTCGAAGCGGGCGCGGCCGGTCGTCCCGGTCGCGGCCGCAGTCCCGTCGACGCCCTCGGCGGCCGTCGACAGGACCGATTCGAGGGCCCGGTCGTCGGCGCGGGCCGCCGCCGCGCCGTCGGTGACCGCGAGGGTCACCGGCTCGGGCGAGCGGTAGGCGTGGACGAGCCGCGCCAGCGTGGCGACCGGCGCGGCGTCCGTCTCCGCGCGGGCGACGAACAGCCCGTCGTACCGGCCGGTCGTCGCGTCGGCGACCGCGTCGTGAGCGCGCCGGGCGTGGGCGCGCCACGCGTCGAGCGCGGCCTCGGCCACGTCGTGACCGAGCGCGAGCGCGACGCCGGTGCCGGGTCGCTCCCTGGCGACGGCGTCGAGCACGTCGGCGTAGCCACCGACCGTCTCGAAGGGGCCGCCGTCGAAGGGGCGCAGCGCCCGCTCGACGGCGTGACCGCCCCGCGACGGCACGGAGTCGTCGCCGACGGTCCGCAGCGCGACCAGCGAGGCGACGCGTCGCCGCGCCGTCTCGTCGAGGATCGTCGCGTCGACGACGAGGCCGGAGCCGTCGGCCGGTCCGTCGACGTCGAAGCCCGCGTCGTCCAGCGCCGCGGCAGCCGCCTCGGGATCGCCCGAGAACGGGCCGCGAACCAGCGTCGAGTGGGCGAGCCCGTCGATTAGGTCGGCCGTCGGGACTGCCACGCCGGGTCGGCGTTCGAGCCCCGCGGCCTCGGCGGCCTCGGCGACCGCACCGGCCGCGGCGCGCCCGTCGGCGACGCAGCCGGCGAGCGCGAGCGCGACGTCGGGTCCGGTGTCGAGTTCGCGCGCGACGACGAAGGCCGTCTCGCTGGCCGGCTCCGCGGCGCCGGCTACCGAGCAGTCTGCGACGGGGTCCGTTCGCCCGACGGCGACGGTCAGGTCGGCGTCGGTCGACCGCTCGGTGTCGGCGGGAAGGTCTGCGACCGAGACCTGGAACGGCCGGTCGCGGTCGGAGAGCGCCCGCGCGAGGACGCCGCTGGCGGCCAGCGCGTCGCCGGTCGCGGCACCGACGAGGCGGACGAAGTCGGCCTCGCGGAGCCGGTCGGCGATCTCGCCGGCGGCGGGGGCGTCCTCGGAGCGGGCGGTGGCGGACATCTATTCGAGGAGTTCGGCGACTTCGTCTGCGCTGTAGGTGAACTCCTCGTCGAGCTCGTCGCCGCGGTAGTAGTCGACCAGGCGGCGGATCTTCGATTCGGTGTTCTGGAGCGCGCGCTTGTTCTGGTGGTCGGTCGGGTTCTCGTCCATGTGCTCGTGCAGGCGGACGGCCCGCTCGAAGAGGTTACGCAGGTCCTCGGGCAGCTCGGGGTCGGCGTCGTTCTCTTCTAAGATCTCGGTGACCTTCTTGCCGGTCGCGAGGGAGACGTCCGGGACCGGGGTCCCGTTGACGCCCTCGTCGCGCAGCTTCAGGCCGATCTGGCTGGGGCTGTGGCCCTGCTCGGCCAGCTCGACGACGCGCTCTTCGATCGCCGATTCGTCTACGTCGCTCCACTCCGGGGGTTCGTCTGCCGCCGGCTTGTCCGAACTGGACGAGCCGCGACGGCGGGTGTGCATTCGTGCCATTGGTAGATTGGAACGCGACGAGCCGCTGTCGGGCGGTCTCTCGATCGCCTCGTGCGTGTGTGCGCCGCGCGCTCCGCGAGTGCGAAGCGGCGTTCGGCGCGAACACGGCCGCAATCCCGAGCTGTGCAAGCGCACAGCGAGTCAGATTTGCGGTCGTGCGTTCCCACCGGAGAGTTCCGCTTGCGACACTAAACGGTTTCCATCGGCCCCGACCGACTCTCCGGAAGCACCGAGCCGGAATCACGAACACGGCTGGATCGCAGTTCGATACGGGAGAATCGGGGGGTTCGCCGACTCGACCCCTGCGAGACGGTTCGGCCGATTCGCCCCCCCAGTTTTCAAATATGATATCTGGGTCCGCGCGCTTATTGAGCGCGGAACGGAACCGTACACAGATGCCGACGAGTCACGACGGTAGGGGCGTGAGTAGCGTACTGGGGATTACGCTGCTGTTCGCGATCGTTATCGGGGGAACGGCAGTCGTCGTCACGGTCGGTGCGGCGGGACTGGACGATACGCGCCAGCAACTGGACACGAACCGGGCGGAGAAGGCACTGACACAGTTCGACTCGCGGAGCGCGATGGTCGCGTTGGGCGGTACCAGTTCACAGGGGATCGAACTGGCGACCGAGCGGGAGTCGGGGTACTACGTCGACGACGACCGCGGGTGGATGAACGTATCCGTCACGAACCAGTCCACCGGAACCACTCGGACGGTCGCCAACGTGACTATGGGTGCGGTGTCGTACGAGGGCGACCGGACGACGATCGCTTACCAGGGCGGGGGTGTCTGGAAACGGACGGACGGTGGCGTATCGATGGTTTCGCCTCCCGAGTTCCACTTCCGCCAGCAGACGCTGACGCTCCCGATCATCCGCGTCAACAGCTCCCGGACCCTCGGATCGGGCGCCAGAGTGACCAAAGACGGTCCGCCGTCGATCAGGTACCCGAACACGACCGGGAGCAACGACTTCGTCAACCCGTTGGACCAGGGGCGGGTCAACGTCACCGTCCACAGTGATTTCTACCAGGCCTGGGGGCGCTACTTCGAGCAACGCACCGACGGGACCGTCTACTACGACCACCCCAACGAGACCGCGCGAACCGAACTGGTGGTCCCGTTCGACGAGGAGTTCGACGATCTCCTGGCCACGAGCAACGCCGCGGGGATCAAAAGCAGCGGTCGGTCCGACCCCGAACCACACGAGACCGGCGTGACCTTCCCGTCGGCGGACTCGAAGATCGAAGACCGGATCGAGGAATGCGAGACGGGGGGTTGTGACACTACGACCGACTTCGACGATATCGACACCGCGGGGACGTACTACTCCGACACCGGGTTCAGCGGGGCACTGGACGTAGATACGTCGGAAGGGAACGTCACCGTCGTCGTCGACGGAACGTTCGCACCGAGTTCCGTCTCCGTCACCGGCGACAACGCGACCACCGTCCTCGTCAGGAACGACTTCACGATCGGGTCCGACCTCAACGGCGGTGGCGATCCGAGCGCGTTCCGTGTCGTCGTCCACTCCGACGGCGACATGCACGTCACCGGGAACCGGGCGTTCACGGGCTTCATCTACGCACCGGACTCGCACTGCCACCTCAGCGGCAAGGGGTACTTCGAGGGCGGCGCGAACTGCGAGAGCATCCACATCAGCGGCAAGCCCAACGATTTCCACTACGACGAGTCGATCGAGGATATCGACCTCGACCTGACCGGCGACGTGACCAAGCTCACGTACCTCCACGTGACGGTCAACTCGATCAACGTCACGAGCCGGTAGTCGAGTCTCGCGATCCGCCCCCGGCTGGCGCCTCACCGCTCGAAGTCGACCGCGATCCGGTGTTCGACGACGTAGAGATCGCGCGGGTCGACGGTGACCTCGCACTCGACCGTCTCGGGACCGGTCGTCGAGCAGTCCATCGCTGGGTGATCGTCGAGCATCCGCTCCCAGAGGTCGCGTCGGGGGGACGTCACGTTGATCCAGATATCGTCGTACGCGCTCGTGTCGTCCTCTGCAGCGACGACGCGTTGGTTGCTATTGGTCCGCACCAGTACCGTCGAGCTCTCGATCAGCTGCACCCCGTCGGTCGCCGACCCCGTGTTGACGACCTGGACCATCGTCCGGTCCGCGCTGACGACCGGCGACCACGGCTGCACGACCGTTCCCCCCTGCCGTTCGGCGCGGAAGATCGCTCCCATCACGTACACGAGCTCCGTGCCTCCATCGTCGTAGACGATCGGTCGGACGTTGAACGTCCGGGTCGTCAAGAACGACTCGTCCGGCGGGCCGGTCGGGTCGCGGACCTCGATCTGGATCGGGTCGGCGAGCGTGAGCGACGCGTCCGACAGACTGATCTCGGTCGCGCGACTCGGTGCGCCCCGCTCGGTGATGTCCGCCACGTTGTCGGAGAGGACCTCCATCGCAAGCTCTGCGTTGTCCGTCTGCTGGGCGTCGCGTGCGTCCTCCAGCGAGGCCAGTCCCGCCAGGGACACGATCGCGACGACCGCCGCGACCAGCGAGAACACCAGCACGAACCCGATCAGGTCGCTGACTCCCCGTCGGTCGGACCCACGACCGACTGCTCCAGCCGGCTTGCTGCGGTCTTCGGTCCCCCGAACGACGGTCGCTGGTGGTCGACGCCGCGTCATCCGCGCACCTCCAGATGCTCCGCTACCGGGTCGTAGACCACCCGAATCCGTCCGCCACCGACGGTATCGGGATCGAGGGGCGTCTCCGTCTCCAGTCGGACGGAGACCGTGATATCCGGGTCCTGGGCGGTGAGGTTGAGCCACTCTCCGGTGGCCGTATCGTCGACCGCGATCGTGTAGCTCGCTCCGGCGACCGTCTCTGGGAGCGACGCGTTCAGCGATAGCGACTCGGTGTCGCTGGCCCGAACCAGCCGGTCGGCCGCGTCGACTTCGCCGGCCAACTGCTCCCCGACGACGCCCAGCTCCGTCCGGACGACTTCCTCACGCTGGTGTGTGACGAAATCTCCCGCCGCGACGAGGAGACCGGTGATGACGAGCGACGCCACCGCGAGCGAGAGTGTGTAGTCCAGCGCGGTGGACTGGCCCCGCAGGCCGCCGAAACCGACGCTACGCTTTTGCCCGCCACTGGCGCCCCTCGATGCGCGACGCTCGCGACTGCGACGCCGCGGCGGCGGATCACCCACCGGTCTCACCCGGGGCGACCCGGATCGTCGTCCGATAGCGCAGTTCCGGCGTCCGGTAGGTCAGGTCGACCGTCATCGCGTAGAGCACCTCCTCGGTCGGGACGCCCGCGGCGACCGCCGTCGGCTCCACGTCGGCGATCATCGTGTAATCTCCATCGGCGACCGACCCGTTCCGTATCTTCAGGGCGTAACTCCCGCCCACGTCGCCGAGGGTCAGCGCCGCACACTCGTCGCCGTCGACCGTTCCATCGGAGACGTCGATCGTCACGTCGCTGGCAGCCGTCGTCGCGCAGGTCGTGTACGTCCCGGAGTCGTTGACGCCGACCTCCCACAGGCTGCCGTCGTAGGAGACGTTGAGATACCAGTCGTCGGCGTCGCCGGCGACGACCCACAGCTCGTCGTCCGAGTCGCCCAGCCAGTTCTCCACGTCGAGTCGGAACGACCGGGTGCCGCTCACGCCGCTCGCCACGGTCCAGTCACCGGTCCCTCCGGGACTCTCGAACACGGTGTTCGTCTCCGTCACGTTCGTCCCCGCCGGCGGCGTCGGCACGACCGCCACGTCGACGAGTTGGCCGCCCGCCGCCTGCTGGGTTCGAGTCACGTTGTGGTAGGCGTCCATCGCCTGCGTGACGTTCCGTCTGAGCCCCTCGTGGTCGCTGGCGTTGACCTCGTGGGCGTAGCGGAACGCCTCCTCGGCGGCCTTCGTCGTCGTGCGCTCGAACACGTGGGCATCGGCAGTCCCCGCGGACTCGCTGCGAGTCGCCAGGTTCTCCGTGTAGATCGCCGCGTTCATGACCAGCGCCAGCGCGACGAACACGACCGCCAGCGCGAACGCCCCGACGAGGATTATCTGCCCGCGGCCGCGACCGGAGCGACCGGTCGCGTGTCCGTCTTCGTCCCGCGCTCGCTCGCCGGCGTTCAGATCCGCCACACGACCACCTCCACGCGGACGACGTTGTACACCGCGCCGTCCGACGCCGGCGGTGCGAACAGCGTCGACTCGTCGGCGACAGTCGTCGCCGTCGGATCCCCGTCTCGGTCGCGTATTCGGTCGTTCTCGAACAGCACCAGCGACCACGTCGCCTGGACGGCGTTGTCGCTCGGACGCCCCTGGTAGACGAAGCGCCGGCTGTCGCGCGTACCGTCGGCGTCCTGGTACTGCAGGCGAACGTTGTACGCGATGCCGTTACGATCGAACGACCGTTCGAGCAGCTCACCGAAGCGGTTCGGCGGAGCCGACGCGAAGTAGCCCCGATCGGTCGTGGCGTAGAATTCCTCGCTCGTCGCGTTCCACGACAGCACCGCCCGCTCCAGCGCGCCAGTCTCCGCCGCCGACGCGAGCACGCCCCGCGCCGTCGCCTCCTGCTGGTTCTCGATGTGCTGGCTGGACGTGCTCGCCGACAGCGGCGTCACCGCCGTCATCTCCAGCGCGAACACCACCGCCGACAGCAGTATCAGGCTCGCTACCACTCCTTCGAGCGTGTGGGCCTGTCCGCGCGCGTCGGCGGACACCGCGTCCGTCCGCCCCGGGTCGCCGCCGTCGCCCGGCGGTCGACGCGGCGTCACCACATCACCACCTCGACGGTCACGTCCTGGCCGTCGAGCAGCGCGACCCGCTGCGCGCTGACGGTCTTCCCGCCGCTGCCCGCGGGGTTGGACCCACCGGTCAGCAACGGCCCGCACCCGCTCGCGCCCCGTTCGGCCAGTTGCCCCCCGACGACGCTGGTGTCCCAACAGAGGATGTCGTCCGCGCCGGACCCGTCCAGATCGCCGCGGATCGTCACGTTCACCGGCGACCGTTCGAGGACCCCGACCCGGTCGGACAGTTCCGTGCCGTCGTAACGACACTCCCCGGGCACGCCCGCCGTGAACAGCTCGACCGTACAGGTCTCGTCGAGCACGTACGGCGCGCTCGCGTTGCCGAGCGTCCCCTGGGTCAGGTCGTCGGCGACGCGGTTGACCGCCGGCGTCTCCGACTGGGCACCCCCGGAGAACGGCTCTAACATCCCCGGGACGAACGCCACCACGAAGACGAGCGATAGCAGGAAGATGCTCATCCCGAGCGCGAAATCCAGCGTCGTCTGCCCCCGCTCGCGGCGTCGCAGTCGCTCGTCACGCTCGACTCGCCGTACGTCCGCGCCGTGTGTCGCGGACCTGTCGCTATCTCCGAATGTTGACATCGCGTGCCCCTGACGGTGGCCGCGGGCGTCGCCGTCGTCCCCCGAACGACGCCCGGACCCGTCCGCGTCTGTCGCGGACAACGGGACTCCCGGTTATAGCCGTTGGCCCGTCGTTACACGATTTGATACTCGCGGCGTCGGTGTGTTGACACCATCCGCGTGGTAGTCGCTGACGGAGCTCCGACGCTTCGATGGGTTTATGAAACAGACCCGGCTACCGGTATTTGCGTGCGGGCTCGTAGATCAGTGGTAGATCATCCCCCTGGCACGGGGAAGGCCCCGGGTTCAAATCCCGGCGAGTCCACTCACTTCCTTCCGTCGCTTCGCTCCGTCAGTCGTTCGTGAGTTCGCCGACCCTCGCGAACGCTTCGCGTTCGCTCGGTCCCGGCGAGTCCACGATTCTCGCGTCGCGAGCAAATCCGCGACCGAAGCGTGCGACCGTCTGCCTCCGGGCTCAAGTCCCCGCGAGTCCGTTACCACAGCAGCAGAAAACGTCTCGCGTGCCAGCGCCGCGCGAGCGCTCGGGCCGCAACAGCCCAGCACGGCGCCGCTGTTCTCTGACTCCCGCTCGGTGACGAGGGGTCAGTTCCCGGACAGCCAGTCGGGCGACTCCTCGTACGTCTCGGTGGCGTCGGTGGCGGCGCGCTCGTCGGCGGCGTCGACGAGCGCCTCGATGTCGGCGCGCGCGCCGTCCGGTCGCTTGTACAGGTACCACTCCACGAGTTCCTCGCGGCTCGCATCGTCGAGCAGCGCGTCCGAGACCCGCGTCGACCAGAGCATGTAGCGGTCGGGCGCGCGTCTGTACACCCGCAAATCGAGGTCGTCGGCCATGATTCGGCGGTCGTAGGCGTCGGATCGGCTTTACCCCTCGCATCTCCCGTCGAAGGCGTATTGTGTCACAGGGCCGTAGCGCAGGTGATGCGCTGGGGTCTCGTGGCCGTCGTGGTCGTCGTCCTCGTAGCCGGGTGTAGCGCGGTTTCGTTCGGCGGCGACAGGCCTGGAGCCGGGCCGACGGACACCGTGACACCCGTGCCCGTCACCGACAGCTCCACGCCGGCGCCGACGATCGGCGGCGAGCGACCGCCGGGTGTGAGCGCCAACGGGACGATCGACGCCGAGGCACTCACGAGCGCCCACACCGCCTATCTGGAGAACCGAACGTACACGTGGTCGATCAGAGAGAACTCCGACGAGCCCGGTGAGGGGTTCCTCCGGCGAGTCGTCGTCGGGCCCGAGACGTTCTCCATTTCGCAGGCCCAGGGAGAACCCAGACGGAACGTCTCGCTGTACGTCAACGAGACCGGCGGATTCATACGAGTCGCCGAGGCCGACCGGACTCGGTACGACCTGATCAAACTCCCCGGGCGAGCCGCCGACTACGTCTTCGCGACCGTGTCGATCCGGCAGTTCTTCGACGGACGGACGGTCGCGGTGTCGACGGTCGACCGACGCGACCGAACCTACTACCGGCTCTACACTGCCGGCGGCCCGTCGCCGGGGGCGCTGGGGCCCGCCGAGGCGACCATCAGCGACTTCAGCGCCACCGCCTACGTCACTCAGGAGGGGTTCGTCCGGTCGTTGGCGGCCGAGTACGACCGCATCGTCGACGGCGACAGCTCACGCGTCTCGATACGCTACGACTACAGCCGACTCGGCGAGTCGACGGTGAGCCCGCCCGACTGGGTCGGCAACGTCACCCGACGGTCGACCCCGACCCCCGTCGACCCGGACGCGACGCCCGAACGGACCGCGACCGCCGGCGAGCCTGGAACGCCCGACGCCACCGCCACGGCAACCGACGAACTCGACGAGTCGACCGCCACCGCGGACGACTGACCGTCGGCTTCGACGGTCGTCGAGAGAGACGGACGAACCGGGCGCCCCGAGCGGCCGAATCGAAAACCGGGCCGAATCAGGATATCAGCGTGACGACGTACCAGACGATCAGCGCGATCGTCGGCAGGACGACGGCGAACTTGACGCCCGACAGGAGGCTCACGTCGCGGATGTAGCCGGCGATGAACGACGACAGCAGCGCCTGGAGGACGACGGCGTGGAAGAACAGCACCGAGAGGATCTGCGTGTTGACGCCGCTGAAGCTGCCACCGGGGACGCCGCCCGAGGACCCGCTGGAGGTCGTCTGGGTCGCGAGATCGGCCATGACGGTCAGGAACCGGACCTTCAGCAGCGCCATCACGCCCAGCAGCGTGAGGTAGGTCATGATGATGATGACCATCTGCATCCGGGCGCGGGACTTGCGTTCCAGATCGATGTCGTCCTGATTCTCGGAGGCCTGGGCGGCGGTCGAGAGCACGTCCTGAATCTGGCTGGAGGCCTCCTGGGCCTCGCTGATGAGCTTGACCGTCCGGGCGAGCCGGGGGATGTGATAGCGGTTGTTGAACTCCCGGAGCGCGTCCTTGAGGCTGGTTCCGTAGTTGACCTTGGCGTGCATCGTCTCCAGCTCGTCGGCCATCCGCCCCGAGGAGGTGTCGGCGACGACCCGGATCGACTCCAACAGGGTCATCCCGGTGTCGTTCGCGCTGGCGAGCTTGCGGAGGTTCTCCGAGAGGTTGCCGACGACACTGCGCCGGGTCCGGAGGTTCCACTCGTAGAAGATAGCCAGCGGGAGGAAGTTCAGATAGATCGGGACGTACACCCACATGAACGTCCCCGTGATGACGGGGTACACCCAGCGCTTGCTCGGGTCGTTGAGCCCCTCGGGCACGTCCCCGCCCTGGGGGACCACCAGCTCCGAGATCGTCATCGGGGCCATGTGGAAGATGACCACGACGGCGAAGAAGGCGATCGTGATCGGGATCGTGATCCCCAGCACGTACAGCGGGTTGTTGCGGAAGAAGATGTGTGGCTGTTTGAGGATCTGGGTGGCGCGGTAGGTCCCCTCCCGGCTCTTGACCCGGTCGAAGACGCCGTAGGTCCCTGTGTACCCCTCGACGAGGCCGAGGCTCAACAGTCCGTCGTCGGCCTCGTTGTAGGTCTCGGCGCCGCGGTCGGGGTGGAGGTAGCCGTCACCGATGGAGTCCTGGGTCACGGTGGAGGTGAGCACGAGGAACCCGACGCCCGTCAGCGGGATGAGCCCGTAGACGGTGCCGACCATCATGTCCATGCGCGACCCCGAGGACATCATGCTCATGATGACGGTGATGATGATGAGCAGGAGCGGGAACAGCGAGAGGGTCATGTACATCTCGCCGAACAGCTCCAGCGTGTCCAGCATCTTCTTCTGTTCCTGCTTTGCCGTCCGCATCTGCTTGTCCTTCTGGTCCTCGAGGAACGACGTCATGTCACCGCCGGAGTCGACGATCGACAGCATGTCGGTGAGGAACTGGCTCAGTTCCTCGCTGGGCGTCTCGATGGACTGGTTGCGGATCGCGGTCCGGTAGTCGGTGTCGAAGTACTCCGTCTCGAGGACGATCGACTGGAACTCTTTGGCCACCTCGCCGTAGGTGTCGTCGGCCTGTGCCATCGCCTGCAGGATCTCCAGCTGGTTCAGCCCGCCCACCGAGAGGGCGTACATGAACGCGACCGAATCGGAGAGGAGGACGTTGATCTCGCGTTTGCGCGCGTTCGACCGGAAGTAGGGGATCGACAGCAGCGAGCCGAAGCCGATGCCGAAGCCGACGGCGCCGAAGACGATCCCGGAGACGAACACGATCGCAGGCACTTTCAACGCCAGCACGACCGGTTCGATGGCCTCGGGGATGCGCAAGCCGAGCAGCGGTCCCTCGGCGAGGCCGAGCAACTGAACGAGGAGGAACCCGAGGAGCATGCCGAGCAGCCAGAGGGTCAGTCCGGCGAGAGTCCCGACCGCCAGCGCCCGCGAGATGTACATCTCGACGTTGTCGCCCATCCGAGCCTCGGCGAGTTTGGCCTCGATGCCCGAGACGAAGTCGCCGTCCTCGTCGAACAGCGCCTGGTAGAGGGGGTAGAACGTGTCCCCGACCGTGTTCGACCCGCCGAGTTGCTGGGAGGACCGCCCGAGGCTCATGCCTCGTCAGCCTCCGCACCGGCGGCCGGGACGAACTCGCTGAAGTCGATATCGTCGTCGTCGTCCTCGCTCTCGACCGGCGTGATGTCGGTCTCGGCCTCGCTCTCTATCGGCGTGATATCGGCCTCCTCCTCGTCGACGCCCGACCCCGTCAGGGCGTCGACGATGTCCGAGGTCTCCTTCTCGCGGAAGCGCTGGAACAGCGGCTGGGCGTTCTCGAGGATGTCCTCGGCCTCGTCGAGCATCTCCGCCGGCGGGTCCGGCCGCGGGACCATCTCCTCTTTCTCGGGGTCGATGTCGATCTTGACCGACTCCATGTCCCGCAGGTCTTCCAGCGAGCGCTCCAGTTTGTCCTCGGCGACGAGCGCCATGATCGTGTCCGGGTCGTTGATGAAGGCCTGAACCGCGGCCGCGACCTCCGTGTAGGTGTTGAGGTTCTGTTCGATGAGATACGCGAGGACGACCTTCCGCATGAACAGCTCCTCGTCGAGCCGTTCCTGGGTCCACCCGCGGTCGAACTTCAGCTCCTCCAGCGTGTTGGAGTTGCCCATCTGGAGGAACTCGTCGGTCTCGGCCTGCCACTCGTAGACGTCGCGGACGTTGATCTCGTCGTGTTCGGCGGAGTACTCGTTGATCTCGGTGAGGTTCTTGTTCCGGCGCACCTTGTTGCCGTCGACGCGGGTCTGGGTCTGGATGGAGACCAGGTCCAGCGCCGTGAACAGGGTCTTCGAGACGTTGATCGGCTCGGTCGTGAACCGCTTGATGACCTCGCCCACGGTGTCGGCGTGGAAGGTAGAGTAGGCGGTGTGCCCGGTCGACATGACCTGGAAGAGGTCGCGACCCTCCTCACCACGGACCTCGCCCATCACGATGTAGTCGGGGCGCTGTCGGAGCGCGGCTTCCAGCAGGTCGAACTCGTCGACGTCGCCCTTGTCGTCCTCGCCGAAGGAGGGGCGGGTGACCGACGCGACCCAGTTGCGCTGGGGGAGTTCGACCTCGCGCGTGTCCTCGATGGAGACGATCTTCGCGTTGGACGGGATGAACAGGGAGATGGCGTTCAGCGAGGTGGTCTTCCCCGAGGCCGTACCGCCCGCGAAGATCATCGACTTGTTGTTCTCGATACAGAGCCAGAGGAACGCCATCTCGTCCAGCGAGAACGTGTTCCAGTTGATGAGGTCGACCGGCGTGAACGGGACGTCCTTGAACTGACGGATGGTGTAGTTGGTCCCGTGGTCGGACACTTCCTCGCCCAGCGTCAGCTGTGAGCGCGACCCGTCGGGGAGGGTGGCGTCGACCTGCGGTTGACGCTTGCTGATCCCCTTCCCCGAGCGCTGGGCGAGTTTGACGACGAAGTCGTCGAGCTCCTGGCGCCCGTGTTCGACGTTCGTGATGATGTTCTCGTACTCCGTATGGTAGACGAACACCCGGGAGTTGTAGCCGTCGCAGGAGATGTCCTCGACGTTGATGTCGTGTTTGATCGGGTCGATGCGCGCGTACCCGATGAAGTCCCGTTTCAGCCGGTAGAGAAGCTTCTCGACCTGGTACTCGTTGAGCGTCTTCGGGTCGTCGCCGACGACCGCCGGCTCGGGCCGGGCCTCGATGCCGTCCAGTTCACCCCCCTGGGTCTCGACCGCGACGTCCATGCCCAGCGCCCCTTTGAGCTGGTCCAGTACCCCTAACTCGCCCTGCTGGCCGGGCGTGTACAGGTCGTAGCGTTCGAGCAGGCGCTCGGTCTCGCGCTGGATGACGCCGGCGCGGTCGGCGTCGCTCCCCTCGACGACGATCTCGTCCTCGGAGTACTTGATAGCCGATTTGAGCTTGCCCGAGAGGAAGCCGACCAGCTGGGACTCGATGTCGTTCTGGTAGGGCTCGATGGCGTAGTACTTCTTCTCGTTTTCCTTGCGCGAGTGGAAGATGATCACGCAGGCGTACGGTTTGTTCACCCAGTAGCGCTCGACCTCGACGAAGTGGGCCTTCTTCTCCAGCGGGACCGCCTTCTCCAGGTCGTAGCGGTTGACGACCGTCGAGTGGCCGTCGACCGTCGAGAAGAAGGCGTCCTCGTCGAGGTCGGGGTTGACGTCGATAGTGCGCTCGTCGACGACCGACGCGAGCCGCTCGGCGGCTCCCCCGGCCTGACTCAGTCGGTCCTCCGTCTCGTCCGGGTCGAACCCGAGGTACTCCTCGGGCTCGAACGGGACCTTCTCGCCGTCGCTGTCCCGCGGGATCTCGCCGTCCTCGTCGTAGTAGTACTCCTGTTTGAAGTGCTCCCAGGTGTAGCGGTCCTTGACGACGAACGAGCGCTCGGCTTCGATGCGCTCCCCCCACGCCCGTTCGAGCGTCTTGGCGGCGCTCGCGCCCGCCTGTAGGCGGTCCTCGACGTCGAGCGGGTCGAACCCGAGGTACTCGCTGCGGTCGAAGCGTCCCCCCGTGTGTACGTCCCGGCGCAGGTCGTTCCACGTGTACTCGCCCACGGTCGCACCGTCCCCCGAGAGCCGCTCGCCCCCCGTCGCGACCTGGTCTGACTCGTTGCCCCCCGTGCCATCAATTGCCATTACAGGCTAACTGCTAGTAAGACGGAAAAAGCTTTACGCCCTGCTTACTCGACCCGATAATTACGCCGTTCCGCCGTTCGTAGCCGGTAAGGGGTTGCTACTGTATGTTTAGCTGAAACTGTTCGACGCTAATGTTGTTCGATAAATGTTTCTATTCTGTTCAGTGCTTCTTTGAGATCGCCGAGGCTCGTCGCGTAGGAGACCCGGAGGTGGCCCTCGCCACCGGCGCCGAAGACGTCGCCGGGGACGACCGCCACGCGCTGTTCCTCCAGCAGCGCCTCGGCGAATTCGTCGCTGTCGTTCCAGGGGCACTCGGGGAAGGCGTAGAACGCGCCCGCCGCCGGGAAACAGTCGATGCCCATCTCCTCGAACCGGGAGAGGACGAAGTTCCGGCGTCGGTCGTACTGGGCGCGCATCTCCTGGACTTCGTCGTCGCAGGAGTTCAGCGCCTCGACGGCGGCGTACTGCGCCGTCGTCGGTGCCGACAGCATCGTGTACTGGTGGATGCGGTTCATCGCCGCCGTCGCTTCGGGCGGCGCAAGCGCGTAGCCCAGCCGCAGACCGGTCATCGCGTAGGCCTTCGAGAAGCCGTTGAACACGATCGTCCGCTCGCGCATGCCCGGCAGCGTCGCGATCGAGGCGTGGTCGTGCTCGTAGGACAGTTCGGCGTAGATCTCGTCGGAGAACACCAGGAGATCGTGCTCGCGGGCGAACTCGGCGACCGGCCGCAGCTCCTCGCGGGTCATCGTCGCGCCCGTCGGGTTGTTGGGGTAGCACATGACCAGCGCCTCGGCGTCGGCCGCGCCCGACGCCTCGAGCACCTCGCGGGTGAGTTTGAACTCGTCTTCGGCGCGCGTTGGCACGTCGACCACGTCCGCGCCGGCGAAGCGGGCGCTCGGGACGTAGGAGACGTAACAGGGCTGGGCGATCGCCACGGAGTCGCCCTCGTCGAGGAACGCCCGGAACGCCAGGTCGACGGCCTCGCTGGCGCCCGAGGTGACGAGGACCTCCTCGTCGGGGTCGTAGTTCAGTCCGTAGCGCTCGCGGGCGTCGACGGCGATCCGATCGCGCAGCTCGGCCATCCCGCGATTTGCGGTGTAGGAGGTCTGACCGCGCTCCAGGGAGGCGATGGCGGCGTCGCGGGCGGCCCACGGCGGCGCGAAGTCGGGCTCGCCGACCCCCAGGGAGATGATGTCGTCGTACTCCTCGGCGAGTTCGAAGAACTTCCGGATGCCCGACGGCGGGACCGACGCGACACGGTCGGTCGGCTCGAACGTCATGGCGAGACGGATAGTCGGTCGTCGTCGTGACCGTCCCCGAACTCGACGCCACGTTCCTTGTAGCTCTCCATGATGTAGTGAGTCACCGTCTGGGTGATCTCGGGGACGGGCGCCACCTTCTCGCTGATGAACCGGGACACCTCGCTCATCGAGTCGCCCTCGACCTCCATGGCGAAGTCGTAGTCGCCGCTCACCAGTCGCAGGCCCTGAACTTCGGGGAACTTCGCGAGGCGCTCGGCGATGTCTGCGTAGCCGGTCTCGCGGTCGAGCGTGACGTTCAGCTCGACGGCCGCGCGGACCGGCTGGGGCTCGACTTCGCCCCAGTCGACGACGGCCTGATAGCCCTTGACGACGCCCTCGGACTCGAGGTCCGCCAGTACGCTCTCCACGGCCTCGGCGTCGAGGCCCGTCTGTCGAGCCAGGTCCTCGGTCGAGTACCGCGCGTTCTCGCGGAGCAACGCCAGTATCTCCTCGCGGTCGCTCATACCTATCCTCCAGCCCACTGCGACCAAAAGGGTTTCTCCATCGCGACAGGCCCTCCCACACTGGCCACTCGTCCGACGGAGCCCCACCGGGACCCGACGGTGCGGGACTCGTCGAGACGGGCGGTTTTATGCGCACCTCCCGCATAGACGCCGCCATGCTCGATACGGACCCGTCGGACGGATCGGACGGCCCCCCCGACGGCGGCTGGGCGTTCGTCGCCGCGAGCGACGGCGCCGCGGACCTCCTCGAGACGCTCACCGAACTCAACGCCGAGCGAGCGTACACGCGCTCGGACCTCTCCGAGCGGTCCGGCGTCCCGCTGAAGACGCTGTACCTCGACGGACTGCTCGACGAGTTCGTCGACCTGGGCGCGCTCGTTCGCGCCGACGACGAGGCCGACGACGAGAGCGAGCCGCAGTACCGCGTCGCCGCCGACAGCGACCTGCTCGACGCCGCCCGCGCGTTCGACGACGCCTACCGCGCAGACTGACCGGAAACCCCGGACCGACCGCCGCCGGTCGCTGGGCGGCCCCTCGAAGACACCGGAGTGTCCACTGGACCGCTTCGACACCGCTGGCACGCGAGAGGTGGCGGTTCCGGACGCCCGCGTCCACGGCCTTCCGGACGGACGCGGGGTTCGTCGGTAGTTCGTCGGGGTAGGCGCCCCCCGAGAGACACGGCCTCCGAGAGTTTATCCGCCATCGCGGGACCACTTCGGCGCGATGGACCCACTGGGCCCCGGCCTCGCCGTCGACCCGGACGCGACGCTGTTGTTCTGTGGGTTCGTGGGCGGCGGCGTCGCGCTCGGGACCGTCAGCGGGCTGACGCCGGGGATCCACGCCAACACGTTCGCCCTGCTGCTCGCCGGCGTCGCACCCTCGATCCCGGGCCCGGTCCGGTACGTCGGCGCGGCGATGCTGGCCGCCGGCGTCGTCCACACGTTCCTCGACGTGGTACCGGCGCTCGCACTCGGCGTCCCGGACCCGGCGATGGCCAGCTCGGCGCTGCCCGGGCATCGGCTGGTCCTCGCCGGTCGGGGTCGCGAGGCGCTCCGGCTGTCCGCGCTCGGGAGCGCGGGCGCCGTCGCGTTCGCGGTGCCACTGGCGGTCCCGATGACCAGTGCGATGACGGCGGTCTACCCGACGCTGCGAGCGCACCTGCCGCTCCTGCTGGGGGTGGTGGTCGTCGTCCTCGTCGTCACGGAGTCGACGACCGTCGGACGAGTGGGCGCCGCGCTGTCGGTCGCGGCCAGCGGCGCGCTGGGCGCGGTCGCGCTGGACCTGCCCCCGGGCGGACTCGTGGAGTCGGGCGGCATGCTCGCGCCGATCTTCACCGGGTTGTTCGGCGCGCCGGTCCTGCTGGACGCGCTGACCGGCGAGGGCGTGCCACCCCAGGACGACGCGAACGTGACCGCTTCTCGGCGGTCGGTGGTCGGGTTCGCGCTCGCGGGGACGCTGTCGGGCGCGGTGGTCGGGTACGTCCCCGGCGTGTCGAGCGCCATCGCGGCGACGGTGGCGTTGCTCGCCGTCCCGGGCGGCGGGGACGGCTGGGGCGATGGGAGCGGGAGCCCGAGCGGTGGCGGCGCCGACGGCGCCCGCGGATTCGTCGTGACCACCAGCGGCGTGAACACCGCAAATACGGTCTTCGCGCTGCTGGCGTTGATCGCGCTCGGGACGCCCCGGACCGGTGTCATGGTCGCGATGCGCGACGCGGGCGTGCCCCTCGACCTGCCGCTGCTGCTCGGGAGCGTCCTCGTCGCCGCGGCCTGCGGGTTCGCGCTCGTGGTGACCCTCGGCGATAGCTACCTGCGACTGGTCGGGCGAGCAGACTACACGCGGCTGTCCGTGAGCGTGCTGTGTCTCGTCGTGGTCGTGGTCGCCGTGTTGACCGGACCGCTCGGCGTCGCCGTCCTCGGGGGATCGACCGTCGTCGGGCTCGTTCCGGCGAGATTCGGCGCTCGCCGGGCGTCGCTGATGGGCGTGTTGCTCGTCCCGTTGATTTTCGGCCTGTGACCGGACCTCCCGAACGCGCCGGGAAGCGCACGGTTCCCTCTCGGGCCCGGACTACCGCGCTCGCAGGCCGACTTCGATCGGCCGCTGGGGCTGGAGGGTGATCTGCATCGAGAGGTCGATCGGCGGCTCGGTGACCGGGTCGAACGCGAACCGCGCGGCCAGCGTCGCGAGCACGAGCTTCGCCTCCATGAGCGCGAAGCGCATGCCGATGCAGTGGCGCGGGCCGCCACCGAAGGGGAAGTACGCGTACTCCGGGAGCCCCTCGCGGAACGAGTCGGTCCAGCGCTCCGGGCGGAAGGCGTCGGGGTCGTCGTACCACCGCTCGTCGCGCTGGACGACCCACTGGGGCAGCGAGACGGTCGACCCTGCCGGGATCTGGTAGCCGCCGAGTTCCACGTCCCGCGTGGGTTCGCGGAAGACGGTGTAGGCCGGCGGGTAGAGCCGCAGCGCCTCGTCGACGACCCTGTCCAGGTAGTCGAGTTCGAACAGATCCGCCGCGCCCGGTCGCTCGGCGTCGGCCGCGCTCCCCTCGCTCCCGTCGCCTAAAACCGAATCGAGTTCCTCGTGGAGCCGCGCTTGCCGCTCGGGGTCGTTCGCGAGCAGCATCACGGCGTACGAGAGCGTGAGCGCGGTCGTCTCGTGGCCGGCGAACAGGAAGGTAAAGAGGTGGTCGCGGATCTGCCGTTCGGAGAGGCCGCCGCCGTCGTCGGACTCGCCGGTCCCGTCGTCGGGGTCGACGGCGAGGAGGATCGAGAGGAGGTCGTCGAACGCCTCGTCGCTGGCCCGGCGCTCGGCGACGATGTCCGCGATGGCGTCGTCGAACCGGGAGACAGCGCGGCGACAGCGGCGGTTCGCGGGCGTGGGGACCCACAGCGGGAGCAGGGCGGAGAGCGAGCCGGCGTCGAAGCGGTCGGAGATGACCGCCGCGGCGTCGCGGATGGCCGACTCGCGGCCGCGGATGTCCACGTCGAGCAGCGTCTTCGCCAGGATCTCCAGGGTGAGCGTGCGCATCTCCTCGCTGACCGCGACCGGGCCGGCCTCGGCGTCGCGGTCCGCCCACTCGGCGGCGCGCTCGTCTGCGAAGCGGGCCATCATGTCGGCGTATGTCTCGACGCGGTCGCGGTAGAAGGAGGGCTGGAGTGCAGTGCGATGGGCCCCCCAGGCCTCGCCTTCCAGCAGGAACAGGCCGCCGTCGGCGATCTGGCCCAGCGCGTTGCGGATGATCGAGGCGCGGTGGTAGTCGGCGTCGTCGGTGACGAGCACCTGCTCGATATCCGCGGGGTGTGTGAGCATGACGCCGTCGCTGGTGGCGACGCGGTAGGTGACCACGTCGTCCTCGTAGGCGGCGCAACGCGCGTAGAAGGCGACCGGGTCCCGCACGAACTGGAGCGTGTTGCCGATCACCGGAACGCCGTCGGGACCGGGCGGTCGGTCCCCCGGGGTGGACTCCCGGAGCGCTTCGGCGCCCGCCTCCTCGGCCCCGTCGGCGGCGTCGTGAATTGCCATCGGTGACCCTACGGACTCCAGCGCCATCGTCCTTCGGTCGAGTACGCTCGGCGCTGTACTAACCGGAGCGAGCGGCGACGGTCACGCCGCGAGCGGTCCGGCGACGACCGCGGTCGGAGCGTCGGGACCCGACCGTTTATCCGTTTCAGAGACACACCGAGACCAGTGAACGCGAGAGCGGGTCGCAGACGGGTCCTGCTGGTGGCCGCCGTACTGGTCGGCGGGCTCGTGCTGAGCGGCTGCGGTGCGCCGCTGTCGGGGGACGAACGCGAGCCGATTCCGGTCGACGGATCGGGCCAGTCCTTCGCGATCGGCGACCCCGTCGAGGACGTTTCGCCCCACACCGTGACCGTCGTGAACGACGGAAACGAGATCCGAACGGTCGCCGTCTCGGTCGCGGTTCCGGTTCGGAACGAGACGCTCCTGAACCGCTCGTACTCGCTGGCGCCCGGCGAGCGGGTGCGGGGCGAGCTTCGCAGGCCGGCGTACTACGAACTCGCGGTCGACCTCCCGAGGCGCGAAGCGACTCACAGCGACGCGATCGAGACCTTCGACCACTGCAACTCCTACGGGACGACCGTGCAGATCCGCTCTGACGGGAGCCTCTCCGCTCGGACGGGGAGCACCCTGGCCGGCTGCGAGAACGCGCAGTTCCCGACGCCGACGCCGACCGCAGCGGGGTGACCCGGAGGCGAGGGTAACCGCCGTCCACGGATCGGATCGGAATCCGGCCGATCGGGAGGGGGCCGGGTGCGACCACGACCGACAACGCAGTCCTTATGCGGGCCGTTCCAGTACATCCGGCGATGACAGTCATCGGGATCGTCGGACTGCCCGGCAGCGGGAAGAGCGAGGCCGCCGCGGTCGCGCGGGAGGCGGGCGTGCCCGTCGTCACGATGGGCGACGTGATCCGCCAGGCCTGCCGCGACCGGGGGTTCGACCCCGCGACCCACCACGGCGAGATGGCGAAGACGCTCCGCGAGGAGGGGGGTCCGGACGCCATCGCTCGGGAGTCGCTCCCGCTCGTCGAGGACCGCCTCGACGACGCCGACACCGTCGTCGTCGACGGCATCCGTTCGGACGTGGAGGTCGAGCGCTTCGCCGAGGCGTTCGGCGACGACTTCGCGCTCGTGGAGATCCACGCGCCCGACGAACTGCGCGCCGAACGGCTCGACCTGCGCGGCCGCGACGCCTCCGCCGAGGAGGGCGGCGAATCGATCGCCGAGCGCGACGAGCGCGAACTCGGGTTCGGCATGGGCGCGGCGATGGAGATGGCCGACGTGACGATCGTCAACGACGCCAGTCTCGACGCCTTCCGATCGGGCATCGAGCGCCTGCTCGCCGACGGTCCCGACGCGGTCGCGGGCGACACAGTAGAGAGCGACACCGACGAATGACCACACGGGAGACACAGCCATGAGCACCGTCTACGCCGTCGACGTACAGATCACCGCACCGGTCAACGACACCGAGGTGACCGACAGGGTCGCCGACGCGGTCACGAACCTCTTCCCCGGCGCCGAGGTCGAGCAGGGCCACGGCGAGATCGTCGCCACCGCTCACGAGATGGAGACGCTGTCGGAGTCGCTCCACCGCCAGGAGATCCTCGACACCGCCCGGGGGGCCTTCTTCGAGGACCTGCGCGGCGACACCTTCTCGTTCGACCTGAAGAAGCAGGCCGCCTTCCAGGGCGTCGTCAACTTCGCCGTCGGCGACCCGAGCGAACTCGGCGACATCCACGTCCGCGTGCGGGTGAACGACCCCGACGCCGAGTCCTACATCGACCACGTCGCCCCGCCGACGAAAGACGGCAAACCGATCGACCCCGACGAGTAGCCTCCGATGGCAGCGATCTTCTTCGACGTCGACGGGACGCTCGTCCGCTGGCGCGGCGACTACGGAGACGTGTTAGCCGACGCCTTCGAGCGAGCTGACGCGACCGTCACCGACGAGCGACTGGCGACGTACGACGAACGCTTCTTCCAGTACTTCGGCGACTTCGCCGACGACCCCTCCCGCCGGGCGTTCGCGGACGTGTGCGACGAACACGCGGTCGACGCCGAGCCCGGTGAACTGGCCGAGGCGCTCGTCGCCGCGGAGTTCGACGCCGTCGAGCCCGTCCCTGGCGTCGAGTCGGCGGTCGAGGCGCTGGCCGACCGGCACACGCTCGGCATCCTGACCAACGGCGTTCCGGACGTGCAGTTCGGCAAGGTCGCCGAGATCGGTCTGCTCGACCGCTTCGACGCTCGCGTCGCATCTCACGACCCCGCGATCGAGGCGATCAAACCCGACCGCGGCATCTACGAGGCGGCGAGATCGCGCGTCGACGCCGAGCGCTACGTGATGGTCGGCGACGACCGCGAGCCCGACGTCGACGGCGCGCGCGAACACGGCTTCGAGACGGTCCACGTCGACGCGACCGCCGCGGACCTGTCGGCGCCGGACTTCCGGACGCTCGCGACGCTGCTGTAGCCCGGGCGGAAACGGACTCACCCGTCGTACCAGCTGACGAAGACGGCGATCCACTCGCCGAGCCCGCGCCGTCGGGTCACGCGCACCGACTCGACCCACTTGACCCACTGGAAGCCACGGCGACCGGGCGCGACCAGCCGGATCGGCGCGCCGTGGCCGTGGACGAGCCGCTCACCGTCGACGTGGGTCGCCAGCATCGCGTCGCGGGCTTCCTCGACGGGGAGGCTCCAGCGGTAGCCCGTCACCGAGCGGAACTGCACCCAGGCCGTCCCGTCGTCGGGGTCGGCCGCGTCGAGCAGGTCGCCGACGCGGACGCCGCGCCAGTCGTGTTCGGAGTACCACCCGCTCGTGCAATCGAGGAGGGCGCGCTGCTCGGCGGGAGCGACCGTCGACCCGGACTCCGGATCGCCGCCACTCCCGCCGTCCTCACCGCCGGTCACCTCCTCGTAGGACAGGTCCAGCGACTCGCCGACCCGTCCCTCGACGGTCAGCGACCACGCCTCCCGGTCGACGGGGTCGGGGTCGTCGGCGACCCACGAGGTGACCGGGAAGCCGTTGCCCGAGTCGCTACCCCGCTCGCGCGAGCCGGTGAACCGGCGCTCGGCCCCGGCGGTGTCGAAGACGCGATTGGCGAGTTCCTGGGCCTGCCACGCGACGGCGCCCGAGCCGACCAGCGCCGCGTAGCGCAGCGCGTTGCGCCGGTCGGCCGCCGACTCGCGGGTCGGGAGCGCGAAGCGCTGGCGCAGGTGGAGGAGCAAGAGGACGGGAACGACCAGCCCGAGCCCGATGTGGAGGTTGAGCAGACCCCACGGACCGAGGTCGAGTTGCCCGCCGAACACCCACCAGACACCGGTCGCCAGCGCCGCGGTCGCGACGACGCCCAGCAGGGCCGACAGCAGCCGCGTCGCGTCGAGGTCGCCGGGTCGCAGCCGGTGGCGCACTCGCCGGAGCTTCCAGGCCAGCAGGACCACCGTCGCAAGCCCCGCGACCGCGTGGACGTCGAACACCCAGGCGCCGGACGGACGGCCGGAGACGAGGCTCACCCCGCCCGTCGCGAGCAGGACGACCACCGCGCCCAGCAGCGACGCGTCGACGACGCGCGGCGGCGGTTCGAGTCGCGGGAGCCGGCTCATCGGTCGTGATTAGGACTCGACGGGCTTGACTGGCGGGGTCGAATCACCGGGCCGGCCACTCCGTCCCACGTCGACTGCTACTCTTCGAAGGCGGATTCTGCGCCGGGCGGCAGGTCTTCGGGGCGCATCACGACGTTGCCCCGGCCCACGTCGACTTTGACGATGGTGTCGTCGTCGTCCATCGCCGAGAGGACGCGGCTGACCTTCGACTTCGACCAGTCGGTCTCCTCGACGAGGTCGGCCTGGCGCATACGGCCGTCGTGGTCGTCGAGCAGCGTGAACACGACCTCCTCGTCGGAGAGGAACTCCGTCGGCACCTCTCCGGTCGCGGGCGCTCTTTCCGCATCGGCGGTTCCGGCACCCTCGCCGGTGACGTCCGCCGCGCTCGCCGCGCCTGGCGCCTCGGGACCGTCCCCGCTGTCGGAACTCCCGGCCGCGCCGGTCGCGATCCCGAACACCTCGCGGAGCCGCGCGAGCGGCGCGCGGCCGGACCACGCGAGCAACGCCAGCACTGCGACCGCGGCGACGCCGACGCCGACCAGGCCGGCCAGCGCGAGCGACAGCCGGTCGCCCAGGGTTTCGACCTCTCTGGGGTCGGGAACGCCGTCGCCGTCGGTGTCGGGGTCGGTCGGGTCGGTTTCGTAGCGCTCGACCTCTGGACCGTCCTCGAGCCCGTCGCCGTCGGTGTCGGGGTTCGTCGGGTTGGTGTCGTAGGTGTGTACCTCGGGGCCGTCCTCGAGCCCGTCGTCGTCGGTGTCGGCCTCGGTCGGGTCGGTCTCGTAGCGGTCGACCTCGGCGCCGTCTTCGAGCCCGTCGCCGTCCGTGTCGACCTGGTTGGGGTCGGTCCCGTAGGTGTTGACTTCGAGGTTGTCGTCGAGGCCGTCGCCGTCCGTGTCGGCCTCGAGGGGGTTGGTCTCGTACTCGTCGATCTCGGCGCCGTCGTCGAGGCCGTCGCCGTCCGTGTCGGCCTCGGTCGGGTTCGTGTCGTAGGTGTTGACTTCGAGCCCGTCGGGGACGCCGTCGCCGTCCGTGTCGGCCTTGTTCGGGTTCGTCCCGAGTTCGAGCTCGCGCGGGTCGGCCAGTCCGTCGCCGTCCGTGTCGACCATCGTCGGGTCGGTCTGGTGGCGCTCGATCTCCTCGTGGTCGCTGAGTCCGTCGTCGTCGGTGTCGGCGTTCCGGGGCGAGGTCTCGTAGGTGTTCACCTCGTCTCCGTCGGCGAGGCCGTCGCCGTCCGTGTCGTTCGACCGCAGCGAGGTGCCGATCGACGCCTCCCGCTCGTTGGTGAGGCCGTCGCCGTCCAGGTCGCCGCCCCGCGAGAGGACCGTGACCGGGTACGTCTCGGTGTCCAGCGGTTCCGAGGCGTTGGCCGCCGTCACCGAGGCGCGAAGGCGCTGCTCGCCGGTGAGGTTGGCCGGCCAGGCGCCGGCTCCGACCGTGACGGTCCGGTTGGCCTCGGCCGGGACGGAGACGGGCTGACAGCCCAGCTCGCGGTCGGTACCGGCGATAGCGACGCAGGTCGACGCGTTGTCGAGGCCGGCGTCGCTGGCGACGGTGACGGCGAAGCGGTGGGCACCGGACTGCCAGAGGCCGAGGTCGTCGCCGAGGCCGTCGATAGCGGCGTCGCCCTCGTAGCTCGCGCCGGTGATCCGGGCGTCCTGCTGGAAAGTGCTGTCGTGCTGGAAGGCGGACGCCCGGGCGTCGGGGGCCGTCGAGACGGCGGGTGCGGCGGTACCGGCCAGTACGAGCACCGCGAGGATCCAGACGTGGACGTTCCGTACCATGGGGTCGTGGACTGCGTGCCGTCGCCGCCGCGGCCGGACGCTCCCGGCTGCGCCACCGCACGTCCGGGTGCGGGAGTGTCACTCCTGTTGGGTTGCAGGCGTTAGGAACCTTACGCCCCCGTCTGAAGGGTATGGCCACCTTTCCGCGGTCAAGCGTCGCTTTCCCGCGGCCCCTCCGACGGTAAGGTGTCGTTAGGAGAGTCGTCCGCTCCCCGTCGCGGGGCCGACGCCGCCGTCTGTCACGGAATTCGCATCGCTCCCGGACGCCCCGTCGATCTCCCGGCCCTCCCCGCCGGACCCGTCGGTGACGCCGCCGAGAACGCGCGCGGCGGACTGGCCCTCACCGCGGTCGGTCCACGGCTCGCTGACGGAGAGTTTCATCTCCTCGGAGAGCCGGACGGTCCCCGAGCGCGGGTCGTACGCGAGGACGCCGAAGTCGTCGAGTTTGGCCAGGTGCGCGCAGCCCAGACGCCGGCCGACGAGGTCGACGAGGTCGTCGTCGGCCGCCGCCGGTCGCTCGCGGCCGCGCCACCATCCCACGAGGTGCGCCGCCACCGCATCGACCGACGACCGACCGCCAACTTGCTGCAGGTGATAGAGGATCGCCCGCCGCTCCCAGTCCGAGAAGATATCGTGCATGGTCTGGATGCCCGTCGAGTCGAGCCGTCTACTGTCCCGCCGTGCGCCCGCGCATGAGTGCGTGTCTGACATGGTTCGTGACAGGGGCTCCGGGCCGGCGCCGGCGCCGGTGACCCACCGCGCCCCGTGTCAGGTCGGACACTCGACAGTGCCAAAGAACCGCAAACACGTCCCGTCCGTTGCTACGGTTCACCGTCGTCCTATCTCCCCGGGCGCCCCGAAATCGAGCCGTACGAGCCCCGTTCGGACGAAGTCTCCGAACGGGCCGAAACGGTCACAACGGGTGGGCGAACGGTCGAAACGACCGAAACGGTCCGGATCCCGACCGTTTCGAAACGGTGGCGGTCGCCGCGCGAGTCCCGCGGCTCGGCCGGCGTGATCGATCGCTCGCGGAACGGCGCGCGGAGGGGGCCGGAGTCGGCTACTCGACGAGCGCGGCGAGCAGGTCGGCGGCCAGGTCTTTTTCGAGCGGGTCGTTGGCGTTGCCGCAGTGAGGCGACTGGACGCAGGCCGGACAGCCCGACTCACACGGGCAGTCCCGAAGCATCCCGAGCGTTCGGTCCATCAGGTCGACGACCGTCTCGTAGGCGCGCTCGGTCAGGCCGACGCCGCCCGGGTAGCCGTCGTAGACGAAGATCGTCGCGCAGTCGGTGTGGGGGTGGAGCGGCGTCGAGAGCCCGCCCACGTCCCGGCGGTCACAGAGGAACGATAGGGGAAACAGCGATATCATCCCGTGTTCGGCGGCGTGGATCGCCCCCGGGAAGGCGTCGGGACCGTCGCCCGCGACCCGGACCTCGGTCTCGACTGCCTCGGGGACCGTGAAGTAGAGCGCCTCGGTATCGAGGGTCGTCTCGGGCAGCTCCAGCGTTTCCTGCCCGATCGGTTCCCCGCTCTGTCGGTCGTAGCGCTCGAACCCCGTGATCTGCTTGCGCATGCTCACGTCGGCGAACCGCACGGTCACGTCGTCGTGGGTGGGCAGCGTCTGCTCCCGACGGTCGTCCTCGACGGTGATGGTCTTGTCGTGGAGCACCTGCGTGTAGTAGTCCGGACGCACCGGTGCCAGGTCCGCTACGTCGTTGCGGAGGTCCAGATCCACGACCTCGTAGTCCTGGCCCTGGTGGTGGTAGACGGCGCCGGGGTGGGCGTCCCGGAGCGCGTCGGCGAACGACAGGGTCGCGATCCGGTTCCCGTTGCGGCGGTCGCGCAACTGGACCTCGCGGTCGCCGACGGTCCGCAGACTCATCTCGTGTTGGGGGCTCCCCTCGCCCGAGTAGAGCCAGCGCAGGCCCGCGTCGGTGTTCCGTCGGTCGAGGTCGCCCGTCTCCGTGAGGTCGGCGACGATGTCCGGGAACGGGTCGCCGAAGTGGGCGTCGTCGTCCGGTTGCAGCCACGTCTCGCGGGCACCGGCGAGGACGTGGTCGGGCATGAGGTGCTCGTTCTCGGGATTCGAGATGGCCTCCTCCGGTTCCTCGTCGAAGAAGTCACGGGGGTGGGCCATCAGGTACTGGTCGAGTTGGTCCTCGCCGGCGACCATCGCCACGAGCGAGGGGTCGGTCCCCCGGCCCGCCCGGCCGCCCTGCTGGAAGGCGGCCATCCGCGTGCCGGGGTAGCCGTCCAGTAACACCGCGTCGAGCCCGCCGATGTCGACGCCGAGTTCGAGCGCGTTCGTCGACCAGACTCCGCGGATCGCCCCGGAGTCGAGCCCGTCCTCGATCTCGCCGCGGCGCTCGTCGGTGAGCGCGGCCTGGTAGGCCTCGACGGATCGGGCGACGTCGTGTTCGCCGCGCTCGCGCAGGTCGCTCGCGCTGTCGGTCGCGTAGCGCTCGGCCACCTGTCGCGACTGGGTGAACACGACCGTCTGGTGACCCTTCGACACCAGGTCGACGAACAGCCGTTTGGTCTCGACGTGGTTCGAACGCCGTCGCCCGCTCCCGAACCCCTCGCCGTCGCCGTACTCCGGGGGGTTCCAGCAGAGCCAGTGAGTCGGTCCCGTCGCGCTGGTGTCCTCGGTCACGAGATCGAACGACTCGGTCGGCTGGCCGGTCACCGTCGCCGCGTGGTCGACGGGGTTGCCGATCGTGGCCGAGCAACAGACCCAGTCGGGGTCGGCGTCGAACCGTTCACAGAGCCGAGCGAGGCGGCGGAAGACGAGCGAGACGTGACTGCCGAACACGCCGCGGTACTCGTGGACCTCGTCGATCACCACGGTCTCCAGGCGCTCGAAGAACCAGTCCCACAGCCGGTGGCCGTGGGGCATGATCCCGTAGTGCAGCATGTCGGGCGTCGTCAGCAGGACGGTGGGTTGGCGGTCGCGGATGGCTTCTTTCTCCTTCCTGTCCTGTCGGCCCGTATACTGGGCGACGGAGACGCCCGAGGCGAAGCCGAGGCCGTGCGCGAGGTCGGACAGGGTCTCCTCCTGGTCGTTGATCAGCGCGACCTGCGGCGCGACGTAGAGCGTGGTCGCCCGCTCGTCGAGCGCCCGTTCGAAGGCCGGGACGGTGTAGCCGACCGACTTCCCGCTGGCCGTCGGCGTCGCGAGGACGACGTTGCCGCCCTCCCGAACGGCCGAGACGGCCCGTGCCTGATGGTCGTACAACCGCTCGATCCCCTCCGATTCGAGCGCGCTCGCCAGTCGCGAGTCGAGATCCACGTCGGCGAAGGTGGCATCACGACCGGGCGTTGTCCGCCGTTCGGTGATCTGGCCCTCGTAGTAGGGGCGGCCCTGCAGCCAGCGGATCGTCTCGTCCACGTTACCCCTCCCTCGGCAGCGGTGCGGCAAATCGGTTGCGCCTCACGCGTTCCCATCGCACTCGCGGCGGAGTCGCCGGACGAGTAGCCCCAGCGCGAAGCCGATCGTCGGGTAGATCAGCACCTCCGGCGGGTGGCTGGTGACGAAGAAGGGTCGGAAGCCAGCGGCGACGGTCGCGTCACCGAGTTCGACCGTCTCCTCCTGTAGCACCCGCGCGTCGGCGACGTAGAACACGGCGTCGCCGAACCGAAGCGCGCTCGCCAGGACCAGCGTGGGCAGGTAGCCGCGGTTCAGTGCTGCGTGGCCGGCGGCGATGCCGATCACCAGCAGGTAGCCAGCGGGCGATCCCAGGGCGAAGACGTGGGCGAGTTCGGCCGCGAGGTGGAGGTCGGGGCGGCCGCCGACGAGCGCCTGCAGCGCGAGGTAGTCGACGGCGGCGCTCGCCGCGAACAGGGCGAGGGCCAGGACGAGCGCGCCGGCCATCCGCCGTCGGTCGTCGCCGACGAGGAGTCCGCGCGGGTCTCCGACGCCGACCCCGCCGGCTTCGGATCGTGTCGCCATCGATCCGACCTGTTCGCGTGTCGGCAAAAAGCTGATCCCGAGGGGACCGGCGGTCGGTCGCCGAGACGCCTCACGGAGATTCGTCGCGCAGCGCGCACCGCGCCAGCAGCCCGAGCGCGAACCCGAGCGTCGACAGGGCCAGGACCGGCGGGAGGAACGCCGCGACCGACGGCAACTGATAACCCAGCGTCACCGTACCGGTTCCGCCGACGAGCGGTGCGCCTCGGCCGACCGAGAGGTCGGTGACCACGACCGATGCGGCGCCCAGCTTCGAGGCCGCACCGAGCGCGAGCGTCGGCAGATAGCCGCGATTCAGATACGCGTGGCCGGCGGTCAGCGCGACCACCACTGCGTAGGCGCTCGGGCTGGAGAGCCCGAACGCCGTGTTGACGACCGACCACCCCGACAGGGGGAATCCGGAGTCGTAGTACGAACGGACGAACGAGGACCAGACCGCCGCGCCGACGACGACGAGCGCCGCCGAGGCGAGGAGAGCGAGCGCGGTCCGCCAACGGCTGTCGCCGACGAGGAGCGCCCGCGAGTCCTCGAACGGGGCGGGGCCGCGGTCGGTACTGGTCGCCATCGTTCGCCGGACGCTCGCGAGTGCGAAAAAAGTGTGGTCGAACGGAACGGTCCCGCCACCGTTCCGTCAGTCGTCCGTCCGGAGTCCGCTGCTCGCGAGGACGACCATCGAGAGGCCCATCGTCGCGAGCAAGGGAATCGGGAACAGCGCCGACCGCGACAGCGTCCCCAGCGCGGTGGCGTCCCCGTCGGGCGCGTTCCCCGCACCGCCGTCGTCGGGCATCGCGGTCGGCGTGGGAGTGTCTGTGGGGGCAGGCGTTGCGGTCGGAGTCGGAGTCGGCGTCGCCGTCTCAGTCGGCGTCGGAGTTCCGATCGGCGCGGCCGTCGCGGTCGGAGTCGGAGTGTCGGTGGGCGCGGCCGTCGCGGTCGGGGTCGGCGCGGCCGTCGCGGTCGGCGTCGGGGTGTCGGTGGGCGTCGCAGTCGCGGTCGGGGTTCCGGTCACGGTCGGCGTCGCCACGTCGGCGTTGTCGGGGAACGCCTTGGCGGCGCCGTCGTCGAGTTCGTCAGCGGTGAATCGGAGTTCGGTCTGACCAGCCGGGCACGGATCGCTCGCCGAGCGCGCACCGGTCACTTCCGCCCCCACGCCGGCCTCGATCTCCCCCGGGCTGCCGGAGACCTCGTAGAGGCCGCCGCCGGCCTGGTGGACGACCGAGACCGGGGCGGGACCGCTCCCGCCCTCGTCGTACTCGGCCGCGACCGGCTCGCCGGCGTCGTTCTCCGCGATATCGGAGAAGACGATCACTCGCCGTTCGGTCTGGTCCGACGGGAAACAGAAAGCCACGAAGTCGATCGTCTCCTCGACGGGTTCGGGTGTCTGCGTCGGCGTCGCAGTTGGCGTCGGCGTCGCAGTTGGCGTCGGCGTCGCAGTTGGCGTCGGCGTCGCAGTTGGCGTCTCGGTATCGTCCGGTGCCTCGGTCGGCGTCGCAGTGCCCGGTGGTGTTTCGGTGGGCGTTTCGGTATCGTCCGGTGGCTCCGTCGGCGTGGCCGTCTCGGTAGCCGTCGCGGTGGGAGGCGAAGTTTGGGTCGGGGTAGGCGTTTCCGTCGGCGTTGCAGTGGGACTCGGCGTCGCGGTCGGGGTAGGCGACGGCGTTGCGGTGGGGGTCGGCGTTTCAGTAGCCGTCGCGGTCGGAGTGGGCGTTTCCGTCGGCGTCGCAGTCTCCGTCGCCGTGGGGGTCGGCGTTGGGGTCGAGGTCGGCGTTTCAGTCGGCGTCTCGGTCGGTTCGACGGCTTCACAGCCGCTGAGAGCGACGTAGGCGGCGCCGGCGTCGGTGCGATTCAGCGAGTCGTTCAACGGCGCACCGACGACCACGTCGGCGAAGCCGTCGCCGTCGAAATCACCCGTATCGACGGCGTAGCCGGCGTAATCTCCCGCCGACGCGCCGGCGAACGTCGTCGCGGCCGTCGAGAGGTTCGCCGCGGCCGGGAGCGAGTCGTCGCCGGCGACGAGATAGGCGGCGCCGGCGTTCGTGCCGGTCGAATCGTTCAGCGGCGCGCCGACCAGCACGTCGGCGACGCCGTCGCAGGTCACGCCCCTCGGACCCGTACCGGCGACCGACCAGCCGGCCCGGTCCTGGGCCTCGGCGCCCGCCAGCCGCACGTCCGCGTCGGCCAGCGACGACTCCTCTTCGAGGCCGTCGCCGCCGTAGACCACGTAGGCGGCGCCGGCGTCGGTGCGGTTCTGCGAGTCGTCGTACGGCGCACCGACGACCACGTCCCAGACGCCGTCGTCGTTCAGGTCTCCGGCCGTCGAGACGGCGTAGCCCGCGCGGTCGCCCTCGGACGCCCCGAGGAAGGTGGCGGTCGCGTTCGCCAGCGAGACCGTCCCCTCGCTGGAACCGTTCACGACGTAGGCCGCGCCGGTGAGGTTCCGACTCGGGTCGTCCTCGGTGGCGCTGGCGTTGTACCGCGGGGCGCCGACGACGACCTCGGCGACGCTGTCGTCGTTCACGTCGCCGGCCGCGGCGACCGACCAGCCGGCGTTACTGCCCGCGCGTTCGCCGACGAAGGTCGCCGTCGCGTCCGAGAGCGTCACGTTGCCGGGCGTATCGGCGACCGACTCGCCGTCGACGACGTAGGCGGCGCCGGTGTCGTTCCCGCTCTCGTCGTCGACTCCGGGCGCGCCGACGAGGACGGCGGCCGTCGCGTTCGTGGCGTTCGCGTCGGTGTCGTCGACCCCTCCGCTCACGTTCGTCCGCCGGAGCGAGGACACGTCGTAGCCGGCGAAGGCGTTGGCCTCGGTCCCGGTCAGTACCGCGTCGGCGTCGGTGAGGTTCGTCGTCGCCGGCAGCGACTCGTTGCCGTAGACGACGTAGGCTGCGCCCGCGTTGACGGCGGCGCTGTCGTTGTACGGCGCGCCGACGACCACGTCGGCGTAGCCGTCGCCGTTCACGTCGCCTGCGGTCGACACCGACCAGCCCGCCAGGTCGTTGCTGCCGGCGCCGCGGAGCACCACGTCGGCCTGGCTGAGATTCAGCGACGACTCGTTGGCGGGGCCGTAGACGACGTACGCCGCGCCCGTGTTGGGACCGTCGGAAGTGTTTCGCGGCGCGCCGACGATCAGGTCGTCGACGCCGTCGCCGTTCACGTCGCCGGCCGACGCGACCGACCAGCCGACCGTGTCGTTGGCCGCCTCGCCGCGGAGGGTCGCGTTCGCCGTCGAGAGGTTCACCGTCTCCGGATAGGCGTCGGGCGAGTCCTGAAGGGCCGCGGCGGCCGGACCGCCGTCCGACTGACCGGGGACGAGCGCCGCTGCGCCGACGGCGACGATACTCGCGAGTACCACCACTGCGATAGCGGCCACGAAGGCGCGCCCCCGTGTCGATCCGGTGCCGAGTGACGAGTCGACCATAGTACCGGAGGCACGGACACCGAAGTCGTTGTTATGTAGCACCCATCGGGAGTAACCCCATGCCGGTCGCCGGACAACGACGCGTTACCCCGTTGCGGACGGACCGGGCCGTCTCGCCCACGCGTCGGTGACGGCGGGACTCGAACGTTCGCTCGGTGGGCGACGAGCGCGTTCGTGCGGCGCCACGGTAGGCCGACCCAGCGCTCGGAAAGTCGATATTTGTCGGCGCGGTCTCGTGGTTCCGGACCCACCGCCGACCGACTCGCGACCTTCGACCACCTCCGACAACCTCGGCTTTGCGTCGGGCCGCGCGCGGGCGTGTCGGTCCTATCGACGCCCGTCGCCGACCCGGACTGTCGGCGGGAGCGAGCCACGGGCGCGTCGGCGGTCGGTCGATACTTACGGTCGTCTGTCCGATGGGCCGGATATGGGATATCACGTCGTCGACCCCGACGAACGAGAGCCGGAACCGGACCGACCGTCCGAGATGCGGTACGTGAGCGAGGCCGCGGGGATGGAGCGGCTCGGACTGCGGACCTACGCCGTCGACCCGGGCGAGGAGATCCCGCTCTCGGGGATGCACTACCACGACGAGCAGGAGGAGGCCTTCTACGTGATCTCGGGGACGCTCAGCGTCGAGACGCCCGAGGAGACCTATCGGGTCGAGGCCGACCAGTTCTTCGTCGCCGAGCCGGAGAGCCCGCATCGAGCCCACGTGGCCGACGACGCGGACGGTCCGGCCCGGGTGGTCGGCATCGGTGCTCCGCCGGTCAGCGACGGGCACAGTTACGAGGGCGACTGAGACGGGAGTTTCGCGGACGGCGACGCAATCGTTTTGGCCGCTGGACACCGAACGCCGCCATGCCCAGCGTCGAGCGGATCTGGACCGCGCCGGAGGGTGGTGCGCCGATGGCGGCCAGCGAGCGCGTTCGGGCGGTCGAGGGCGGCGGGCTCCGCGGCGACCGCTACTGTCACGGCCGCGGCTACTACTCGCCGTACGACGTGTGTCAGGTTACCCTCGTCGACAGCGGGGCGCTGGAGACGGTCCGCGAGCGCTACGACATCGACCTCTCGGACGGGCGCCACCGCCGAAATCTCGTGGTCGACTACGACGTGGTCGACCTGCTCGACACCCGGTTCTCGGTCGGCGAGGCCGTCTTCGAGGGGACTCGTCGACGACCGCCCTGTGCCCGCGTCGAGGAAGTGGCCGGCGAGGACGACCTCGCGGAGGCCCTCGGCGAGGAGCGCGGCGGTATCTGCGCCGACGTGGTCGAAGGCGGTGAGATCACGGTGGGCGACGAGCTGGAGGTCGTCGAGCGGCTGGACGACCCCGATTCGCTAGCCGACGCGATCCGCGAGCGACGCGAGTAACGCGAACGGTCCCGAGAAACCCAACGGTTTTGACAGCTCGAAGATACTATCTGGGGTATGTGGGGGCGTCGAAGACCGAAGACAGCGGCGGTCTCTCTGGGTGTGGTCGTGTCGTTCGTCGCGGTCGCGGGGTGGACCGCCTGGCGAATTCGGCCGATATTCGGGGCGAACTGGGTGCTGGTGGCGACCGTCGTACTGGCCTGTTGGGGGGTGGTGATCACCGCTGTCGGGAGGGCGATACGCAGCGTCGACTCCGGGTCGACGAACGTCAGGGTCGGCGTCTTCGGTGCCGGGTTCGCGGCCGCCGCTATCGGAGGACTGTTCTTCGCTCTCGGCGTCCGGTCCGAAGGGCTCCGGACCGGGCTTCCCCTCGGGGCGACCGGGCTGCTCTTCGTCGTGGTGGGTGCCTACCGCCTCGTCGCCAGCGCCGCCGGCGTCGTCGAGCGCGATCGACTATCCGGAGCGGGCGAGCCGATCACGCTGTACGGCCTCGAAGTCGTCGCGAGGCGGTTGGCCGCGATCGGGTACCTGTGGTTCGTGTTGCTCCTCTTCCGGTGGCTGCTACTCGGCGCGGTAAGCGCGGTACTCCCGGCCGGTTCGCTCGACTACGCGACCCTCGCGCTGATAGCAGACGCGGGGATCGGGATACTCGCGCCGGTCGTCGCCGTCGAGATAGCGCTCAACGGAGACGGCTGGGAGACGAGATACTCCCCTGAACGGGTCGGCCACCTGTTCGACTGAACCCGACCCCCGATCCGACGGGGTACGCACTCCTCGCCGTTGGCGGCTGTCGCCCTCAGCGGTCGCCGAGTTCGTCGGTCGCGTCCCGCAGGAGTCCGTCGACGATCTCGGGCGTCGTCGGGTGGTAGGCCCGGTCGGGCACCTCCCGAACGTCCAGGCCCATCTCGACGACGACCTGCATCGTCTTGGCCATCACGTCGGCGTGGTAGTGCAGTCCCTGCCAGCCCAGTACCGTCGCGGTCTCGCGGTCGACGACGAGTTTGGCGACGCCCTCGGGGGTGTCCTTCGCCTTGAACACGCCGTCGTCGCGCGCCTGCCGTTTCGCCACGGCGATATCGTGACCGGCGTCGCGGGCCTCGCGTTCGGTCATGCCGACGCGGGCGTAGGGGTAGACGCCCAGCCCCGAGAAGATGACGTGGTGGGTGACGTTCTCGTAGGCTTCGAGGGGCTCGCCGCGCTCGCGCCGGAGGATGTTCTCGGCGGCGGTGAAGCCCTGTTCCTTGGCGACGTGGAGGATCGGCTCCTTGCCGTTGACGTCGCCGACGACGAACACCCGATCGTCGTCGCGAGCCTGCATCGTGTCGAGCACCCAGTCGGGCCCCCGCTCCAGCGCCGAGTTCTCGAGCCCGAGCCGCCCCACGCAGGGCCGCCGCCCGGTGAACAGGTAGAGTTCGTCGGCCTCGACGACCTCGTCGTCGCCGTCGACGTGTTCGAGGGAGAGGCGGACGCCCCCGTCGTCGGTCGGTTCGACGCGCTTCTCGTAACACTCCGTGGGGACCGTCACGTCGAAGGCGTCGCGATAGCAGTCGAGGATCGCGTCGCCGAACGCGGGGTCGGCCTCGTCGATGGGTCGCTCGTCGTGCTCGACGACGGTCACGTCGGTCCCGCCGACCTCGCTGAGATAGGGGACCATCTCCAGACCGACGTAGCCCAGTCCCATCACGACCGCCGAGTCCGGGAGTTCGGTGGCGTCGAGCAGATCCGCGCTCGTCCGATGCGGCACGTCCTCGATCCCGGGCAGGTCGGGGACGTTGACCGCCGACCCGGTGGCGATCACCACGTAGTCGCCGGTGATCTCCCGGCCGCCCGCGACGACGGTGTGGTCGTCGACGAACCGCGCGGTGTCGTGGACGAACTCGACGTCCGACCGCTCGGCGATCTCGTGGATCGACTCCCGGCGGTGTTCGGCCCACCCGAGCGTGTGGTCGTCCTTGCGCTCGATGGTCCGGTCGAGGTCGACCTCGTGGGGGTCGCCGCGCAGTCGCTCGTCGTGGCGCGCCTGAAAGCGGTGGGCACCGGCCGACAGTACCTCTTTGGAGGGCATACAGCCCCGCAGGATGCAGAGGCCGCCGCCGGGGTCGCCGTCGTCGATCAGCGTGAGCTGTACGTCTGGCTCCTCGGCGAGCGAGTTCGCGACCGCGGCGCCGGCGCTGCCGTAGGCGCCGACGACGACTACGTGAACCATACGCCCGTGTTGGCGAAGCAGTCCTAAATCGTTCGGGGCGCGTGCGCGGCCGAACGGGGACGCGACGGCGACAGCGGCGACCGCCGACGCGGTCACTCCTCGACCGACGTCTCCGGCGTGGGGTTGCTACCGCGGCCGTACAGCAACTTGGCCGCCCGCGAGCGGTTGACGACCCGGTCCCACAGCACCAGCGTCGACGGGAGGACGACGATGGAGGCGACGTAGGCGTAGACGACCGATAGCGCGGTCAGCACGCCGAACGCGCCGATCGCGGGGTTGAGCGCGAACACGAGCATTCCCATGCCGGCGACGGTGGTGAGCATGCTGCCGGTGAGCGCGCCGCCGGTCCCGCGGATGGCCCGGTCGAGGGCCGTGTCGAGGTCCGCGTCCTCGAACTCGTCGGCGAAGCGGTGGACGACGTGGACGGAGTAGTCGATACCGAGCCCGATCGTCAGCGAGAGGATCACGCCGTTGATCGCGTTGAAGTCGATGCCGAGATAGCGCATCGACGCGACGACGAAGGTCACCGTCAGCGCGATGGGGACGACGTTGGCGACGCCCAGCGACGCGCGCCCCTCCAGCACGTGGTAGACGACGATCAGGAACGCCGACGCGCCGACGAGCGTGATGACCAGGCTGGTGATCACCGTGCCGAGGATGAGTTCGGAGGCTTCCTCGAAGATGATGGCGTTGCCGGTCGGCGTGGCGTCCAGCGAGGTCTCGGCGGCGACCGTCTCGGCGTCGGCGGCGACCTCGCGATTGGTCGCGTCGGCGTCGACGGTATAGGTGACGAGCGTGCTCCGTCGGTCGTCGGCGAGGACGCCGCCCACCCCGCTGGTCGGCGCCGATTCGAGCGAGTCGTACACCTCGCGGAGGTTCTGCTCGGGGATGCCGTCGTCGTCGGGGTCGTTGCGCGCCACCAGATCGGCGAACTCCGGGTTCCGGTCGGCGTACGACCGGACGATCGTGACGACCGATTGGCTCTCGGCGTGGCGACCCTCGCGGAGGACGGTCGGCGGCGGGTCCGACCCCATCCGATAGACCTGGTCGAGCGCCGCGTCGCGGTGCATCCGCGACTCGACGAACAACAGGACCGAACTGCTCTGTGGGAAGTTGTCCTCGATGTAGTTACTCTTCGAGATGGTGTCGTACTCCGGCGGGGCGAACGGCCCCGGAAGCTCCTTTTGCCAGTCGGGGATCTCCTCGTACTCGGGCGGCAGGAAGTCGTCCTGGCTGAAGCCGGTGCCGACGCCGGTCGCGTAGACGCCCGCGACGCCGCTCGTGACCAAGATTACGAGCATGAACAGCGCCGGCGCGCGCTGGGCGATCGCGACGCCACCGCCGAGCGCTCGCCCCAGCAGCGACCCCTCCGACCCCAGCGGCCGCTCGCTCATCGTGGGGATCGGGTACCTCGCGCGCAGGCGGTCGGTCTTGACCTTCGCCGCGGGGAGGAAGATCCCGAAGATGAGGAAGGTGAAACAGATGCCGATGGCGGCGACGAGGCCGAAGTCGCGGATGGGTGCGAGCGCGCTCGGCAGGTTGGAGAGGAAGCCGATGACGGTCGTCCCCATCACGATGAAGAAGGCCACCAGCAGCTGCGCGGTCGTGACGTCCATCGCCGTCCCGACCGGCTGGTCGCGCTCGCGTTCCTCCCGGTAGCGGTTGACCGCGTGGATCCCGAAGTCGATGCCGACCGCGATCAAAAGCGGCGGCACCGCCACGAGCAGCGGGTTGAAGGCGATGTCGGCCAGTCCGAGGAACCCGAACGTCCACAGCAGCGTCATCAGGATGGCGACGACGCCCAGCAACAGGTCGACCAGGTCGCGGTAGGCGACGACCAGGAAGCCGACGATGAGGATGAACGCGGCCGGGAGCACGAGCGCTAGCGACGAGCCGATGGTGTTCGGGGCGCTCCCGACGATGTCGACGTCGCCGCCGACGGTCCCGATCACCCGTTCGACGCGCTCCTCGCGGTCGTCCGCGTCGCGGCCGTGCGTGACCGACGCCTGCGCCGCGCGTGCGGCCGCGCTCTCGGAGTCGAAGTCCTCGCTGACCTGCGAGGTGAAGCCTGGGGTCTCGGCGGCCCGGCGGACGGCCCGGTCGATCTCGGTCGCCGTCGCCCGCTCGACGGCGTCGATCTGGGCGCCGACCGTCGCCGCGTCCGGGTCGAGCTGTTGAGCGACGGTCCGCGCCGGACTGGAGACGCCCGTCACGCGCAACCCACCGTGGTCCTGCAACCGTTCCTGAGCCCGTAACATCCGCAGCATGCTCGTCCGCGAGAGGACGTTCTGCTCGCGCTGGAGCAGCTGCGTGCTCGTCGACCCGCCGCCGAAGCCGGTGCTGAACTCCCGCTGGATGTCCTCGAAGGCCTCGAACGAGTCGAGATCCTCGACGAACTGGTTGCTCCCGCCCTCGGTCTCGACGTTGCCGAGGCCGGCGACGAAGACGGCGGTCAACAGGAGGAAGGCGAGGCTGATCCGCCCCGGGTAGGAGGCGATGGCGTCGCCGACCTCGTCGGTGAACCACTCGAAGACCATCTTAGCGGTCGTACCACAGGTACCCGACGACGAGGGCGACGAGGACGACGAGCGCGCCGACGATGACCGGGACGGGCAGGCCGCCGCCGCCGTCCTCGGGCTCGGTCACGTCGACCGCGACGGTGTAGCCGCTGGAGAGAGTCGTGTCACCGTCGGCGTCGTCGTACTGGAAGTCCATCTCGACCGGGTAGGACTTGGTCAACGCGCCGGAGCCGGCGCTGACCTCGAAGACGAGCGTCTCCGACTCGCCCGCTGGGATCTCGTCGGCGTAGGCCTCGCTGTCGTCGACACTGATCGGGTCGTCGGCGAACATGGCCGCGGACACGTCGCTGACGGGGTCGTCGCCGACGTTCGTGACCGTCACTTCGAGGACGCGGCCGCCGCCGCGTTCGACGGTCCCGTTACCGACCGACACGTCGAAGGCGTCCCGTTGCTGGCGGACGCGCAGGCGAGTGTCGAAACTCTCGGCCTCGCGCCGTTCGTCGTCGGCGTTCCGGTAGGTCGGTCGCAGCGTGAACTGCTTCGGGCCGGCTTCGCCGGCCTCGCTGACTTCCACGTCGAAGGCGAACTCCTTGGACTGGTTGACCCGCAGGTTCCCGACGGCGTACTCGCGTTCGAGCGGCGAGACGCTCTGGGACTCCGATTCGAAGACGACCACGACGCTGTCGGCCCGTGTGTCGCCGACGTTGGTGATCGTGCCCGAGAGGGTGCCTTCTTCGCCGACCCGGAGCGTCGAACTCAGGTTGCTCGCGTCGAACTCGTACTCGACTTCGGGGTCGGGGCGGACGCCGAACTGGAGCGTGCCGGACTCGCCGGGGTCGCCTTCGCCGTCCTCGTAGGTCACCGACGCCTGCAGGGAGTAGGTACGGCTCTCGGCCTGCGGGGTCGCCGTGGCTTCGACGGCGATCTCGCGGGTCTCGTTGGCCGCCCACGCGCCGACGTACTCGCTCGCGGTCGTCGACCCGCCGAATGTGAGCGCGGGGCTTCCGGAGGTGACAGACACGGACGCGTCGCGCACGTCGATCGGACCGTCGTTGCGAACGGTGACGGTCACGGGCCCGTCGTCGTCGACGGCCACGTCGCTCGCGCTGTCGACGACGGTGAACGTCTGTTCGCGCGCGGGCGTGACGCCCAGCGAGAGGCTGTCGGACTCCATCGGCGCGCTGTCCTCGTCCTCGTAGCTGACGGTCGCGCCGAATGCGTACTGCTGCTGGCTCGCCGACTGAGCGGCGCTGACGCGGTAGGAGACGGTCCGCGTCTCGCCCGGCGCCCAGGCGCCGCCGACGTAGCGGGTCGACGACGACGACGCGCCGAAGGTCAGGTCGGCGTTGCGGGAGGTGAGCGCGACCGAGGCGTTGCGCGCGACCGCGGTCCCGGTGTTACGCATCGTCACGTCGACCGTGCCGGTGGCGCCGATCCGGGCCGTCGACTCGACGTCGGTCACGCGGAACTGCGCGGCCTCCTCGATAGTCACGTTGACCGTGAAGTTCCGCGTCGTGCTCGTCCGGTTGTACTCGCTCGTCGCCGGGTCTACCGACGCCGTGTAGTTGTACGAGGCGTTGATCGGGAGCTGGTAGGTCCCCGGCTGGGCCGAGCGGTCGACCTCCATCCGGAACTCGACGGGCGCCGACGACCCGTCGGGCAGGCGCGCGACCGCGCGTTCGTTGGTGGTGACCGTCAGCGGCGCCTCGTGCTCGCCGACGCTGACCCGGAGCGCGCGGGCGGTGGTCACCTGCTGTTCGAGCTGCGGGTTCGACAGCGACCCGTCGGTGACGTTGCCGTCGTTCAGCACGACGACCTGCAGCGCGGTCTGTGCCCCGGGGACGAAGTCGGTGTCCGGGGCCGAGAGGTCGATCCCGGGGTTCCCGGTGACGTTGTCTTGCTGCTGTTGCTGCTGGACCGCGGCGGACGCGTCCGCCCGGTCGACCGCGTTCGTCGACGGGTCGTCCGTCCCGGCGGCGTCGGGTGCGCGGTCGGCGACCGCGCCGGCGACGGGCGACGCGGCGAGCAACAGTACGACTGACGCGACTACGAAGAGCTGTGTCCGTTGCATACGTGGATTCTCGTTTGCCACCCACCGTGCCGCGGGGACCAACGACGGCCGCGCAGGTGTCGTTCTCCGGATTACCGCCCGAACCCCGTCAATCATTGTAAACAGGAAGAAACTTTCAGAGAGTTTCTTACAGACCACGACCGCGCCGTCGGCGCTTCGGGTCAATATCCGATCCATTGGTAACATTTAACAAGGTATAGGGCGTAGCTACTGCTATCGCCTGACCGACAGACAGCGACGGAACGTAGACCACAACAATGGCAACCAACGAAACTCGCTCCGAGACGAGCCGCTACGACGAACTCGAGATCGCGAACGGTGACGTCGTCATCTACGATGTCGACAACCACCGGGCGTGGATCCAGTCGGACGAAACAGTGACCGGTGACGAGATAGCCTGACCGGGTCTCGGAGGGGACTCGCTCCTCCCGCCGGAGCGGCCGACCGCCCTCGCCCACGACACCCCGTTCTTTCGCATCGACTGCCTGGCCGCGCCACCGTTCGGTGAACCGCGCTGGTTCCCGTCGGCCTGGCCGGTCCACCGCTCGGTCGCGCCACCCACCGTGGATCGCGAGCGGCCCCGAAACGTGCGGATTCGTCCGATGTGACCGTCGCAGGGGGCTCCTACTCGCCATCGCGGTCGGCGTCGCGGTCGCCGTCGCTCGGGTAATCGCCGCCGTCGCCGGAGCCACCGTCGGGGTCGGCGAACTCGTCGGCGGTGGCGTGGCCGTCGTCGCCGACCTGCGCGTGGAGGCGAGCGATCTCCGTCTCCAGTTGCCGGATGCGCTCGTCGTAGTCGTCGTCCGACCGCAGCCACAGCGCGCCGAGGACGGCGACGACGACCAGCGGAAGGCCGAACATGAGCAACCCCATCACCAGGACGACGAGCAGTTCGACACCGCCGGGGATCCCCAACTGGAGAAGCATGCCGATGGCTACGGACGGTCACGCGAAAACCCTTCCGCCGTGACACCACCACGCTGCGGGACCGTCGCGACCGGGTCGGGTTCCCGGCGGATACCGCCGCCGAACCGGCGCTCAGAAGTCGGTGATCGAAGTCTGGAGGCCGGCGACGAGGTTCGACTTCCGGCGTAGTCGTCCCAGCGGGACCGGGACCTGCGGAAGCACCCCTCGGAGGGCGTCACGGAAGCTCTCGGCGACGCCGTGTTCGCCGTCGAAGGCGTGGCGCACCCCCTCGCGGACTTGCCAGACACCCACCGGTGCCCAGTAGTCGTCGGTGACCTCCCGCAGAACGAGGGCCTTCGCCTGCCGGTCGACCTCGTGGAGGTGTTCGAGCACCGCCAGCCGCGAGGCGTAGTAGGCGCCGGCGGTCTCCTCGACGTAGCCCGTCCGCCCCTCCCAGCCCTCGTGGGCGCTGGAGAGGTAGTAGTCGCTCGCCGCGGGGTTCCAGACGCTCTCGGGCGCTTTCATCTCGACGAGTTCGAACTCCCAGTTGCCGGGCGCGAGGACCACCCAGTAGCGGTTGCCCATGTACTCGTTGGTCCACACCGACACCTCGTCGACGGTGTCGCTGTGCTGGAGGCCACCCCGCAGGAACTTCCCGACGGTGTCGTCGACGGCGGTGATCGACCACCGCGTCGGCACGAGCTTGCGGTCGTGGCCCTGGCCCAGCGCGCCCGCCGAGAGGATGGTGTTGATGTCGTACACGTCGAATCCCCGACGGTAGAGGTAGGTCATCGCCCCCTCGGCCGCCCAGTCGTCGTCCTCCAGGGTCTTCTCGACCGGTCGGGGCACGTGGGGGTTCTCCGCCAGGTCGGCGTTCGTGGCCCGCGCCCGCGGCCCCGTCGGCGTCGAGACGTCGTCGAGCGACAGATCGATATCGGGCGTCCCGTCGAGGCCGACCTCCACGTCGACGGGGTGGTCGGCGATCGCGACCTCCCGCTGGGTGCCGACGAAACCGTCCCACACGTCCGACACGTCCACCTTCGCCGAGCGAGTGGAGTTGAGCATCCCCGTCCGCCGCTGGAGCACGTCGTCGATCTGGTATCCTTGCTGGTACCAGTCACCGCTGGTCGCGAAGTCGGCGGCGTCGGCGTCGCCGCCCATCGGCGACAGCACGCCCGTCGACACGTCGGGGTAGCCCGACCGGCCGACGAACACCTCCGGTGCCGTGGAGCCGAACATCGAGTCGCCCTGGACGGCCTGCTGGAACTCCCGTTCGACGTCGTCGAGGTACTCCGTGATCTCGTAGGACTTCTCCTCGGCCAGCCGACGCTTCTCCGCGGCCTCGTCGCGCTGGAAGTCCTCGATGAAGTCGTCGAGGCGCATGCCCGCCATTCGCTTCACCGTACCGGCCCCACGGGCTTCAAAGAGTCGGTGGGGGAACCCGGAGGGGTCGAAACGGTGGTTCGCGGCGCGAGAGTCGACCGTCGCGGGCTCAGTCGTCCGCCGGCCGCTCCACCCGGGCACGCTCTGCCACCTCGTCGGGCGCGAGTCCGTATCTGGCCAGCCGGGCCTCGATCGACGGGTGCTCGGCGGTCAACCGTTCGATCCGCGTCCGGCGCGCGCCGAACGGGCTACCGCCGGCGACCGCGTCGTCTGCGTCGCCCACGGCGCCGACGGCGTAGAGGCCGGTACAGAAGTCGGTCGCGCTCGTCGCGGCGACGGCCACGTCGTCGGCGTGACACTCCTCCAGCCGGTTCGCTCGGGCCGCGAGCGCCCGGACGAGGACCACGACACCGGCGCTGGCGAGGACGTACAGCAGACGGTTGACGTCGTTCGAACGGCCGACGCCGGCGACGAGGAACGCGCCGCCCGCGACGGCGGCGACCCCCGGCGGGAGCTGACGGAGCGCGAGGAACCAGAACGCCGCGAGGCCGACGGCGTGGGTGGCGCCTTCCCGGAGCGGGACCCGGTGGAGGTGGCCGAGCGAGCGGTGGGCGAGTTCGTGGGCGACGACCGCCCGCAACGCTCCGTCGTCGAGCCGGTCGACGAGCGATGCGGAGGCGACGAGGACCGTGCGGTCGCCGCCGCCGAGGACGTTCACCCCGCCGTCGCTCTCGCGGTCGACGACCACCGACGGCGTCGCGACGCCCAGCTCGGCGGCCACCTCGGCGGCGATCCGGCGGAGCCGCGGCGGTGCCTCGTCGGCCAGTTCGAGCCCGCGGAGGAGGCCGTCGGTGACGACGCGGCCGACCGCGAACTCCAGCCCGAAGCTCGCCAGCGCGACCGCGAGGACCGTCGGCGGGGCCATCCCGGCAGCGTAGCAGGCGGCCAGCGCCGCGGCCAGGACGGCGAGCACGAGCGCGTCGATCAGCCGATAGGCCGCGGGCGGGCCGGCGGCGCGGTCGAGCGTCGCGGTCAGTGACACGGATCTCGAGCGCTCGTTCGGTCCGGTCGTGCAAAAGCGGTCGGGGCACGAACGGAGTCGACCGCGAACGGTCCGAGCGGACCGCGACCGGTCCGAACGAGCGGTCGGTCCGAACGGATCCGAACCCATATGCCCGCTGGCGGCCGACGTGTGGACGATGCCGACAGTCGAGTGCGACGTGGCGGCGGCCCGCGAGCGGCTCGAAACCGCGGGCGTCGAGGTCGAGTCGGGGAACACGGACCACGAGCGCTGGCGTGCCAGCCGCGGCGACGCGACCGCCGTCGCCTACGACGACAAGGTGGTGATCCAGGGCGCAAATCCCGCGGACCTGGAGGGACTGGTCCGCCAGGGCGGCGGCCGGGCGCACGTCTACTTCGACGGCGCCTGCCGCGGCAACCCCGGCCCTTCCGCCGTGGGCTGGGTCATCGTCAGCGGCGACGGGATCGTCGCCGAGGGCGGCCACACGATCGGCCGCGCCACGAACAACCAGGCCGAGTACGAGGCGCTCATCGAGGGCGTCAGCGTCGCCCGAGACTACGGCTTCGACGAGATCGACGTCCGCGGCGACTCCGAACTCATCGTCAAACAGGTCCGCGGCGAGTGGTCGACGAACGACCCGGAACTCCGGGAGTACCGCGTGACCGTCCGCGAACTCCTCACGGAGTTCGACTCGTGGTCGCTCGAACACGTTCCGCGGGAGATAAACGACCGCGCCGACGACCTCGCGAACGAAGCCCTCGACCAGGCCTGATCGGCTCCGCGAATCACGACGACACACACTATGCCCGACGAGACACCCGACCCCAGCGAGGCCCCCAACGTGCTGGCCGACGAAGAAAGCGAGCCCGACGACCTCCCGCCCGAGGCGGTCGTCGACGAGGCCGAGCGGTTGACCCGACTCGCACGCGAAGCCGCCGACCGCGACGAGGCCGCGGCCTACCGGGTCGACCGCGACGAGCGGCTGGCCGCCCACGACTACACCGCCCGCGTCCGCGAGGACGAGACCCGCGACGTGCTCGTGCTCTACCCCGAACGGTGGGTCGAGGACGGGGAGATCCGGACCGACCGGATCGAGGATATCGACCGCGGGATCGAGGTGCCGCTCTCGGGCCCGGGCGAGGGCGACGACTGGGCGGAGATCGACGAGTACAACCGCGAGGTCGTCGCCGAGGTCCGCGAGGAACACGGCGAGGACCACGCCGCGAACGTCGCGGCGCTGGCCGACTTCATGGGGAACCACTACGCCAAGCCGGTTCACGACGCGACGGCCGAGGAACTCTCTGAGTTCCTGGACGAGTACTACCCGCGCAACGCGTGGCCGACGGCTGGCCAGCGCGATATCGTCGAAAAATCGGTACGGGTCGCGTTTTCGGTCGCGGACGAGCGCTGTCCGCTGAGCGAGTGAGTTACTCCTGGACGGCGTCGACGAGCTCGCGCAGGTCGTCGGCGCGGTCGCCGCTCGTGACGAGCTTCGAGAACTCCCAGGAGAGCTGGTCGAGCACCGTCTCGTAGCCGTCGTCGGTCAGAGCGTACTGGTTGGTCCGCTTGTCGAGTTCGCTCTTCTCGACCAGACCCATCTCGACGAGGTCGTCGAGGTTGGGGTAGAGTCGACCGTGGTTGACCTCGTCGTCGTAGTAGTCCTCGAGTTCACGTTTGATAGCGAGCCCGTATCGGGGCTCTTCGCCGAGGATGACGAGGATGTTCTGCTGGAACGCGGTTAGCTCGCGTGCGATTCCGGGGCTGTCAGTCACCGATTGTGCCTCTGACATAGTAAACGGAATGTCATCTGGCTATTTAACACTTGTTAACTTTCTTCCGTTATCCGTGAGGATACCCCCCTCCTCGACGCATTCTCCGAGTGATATCACAGAATGATAATCCTACCGCTACCCGGGAGTTCCTCCGGTTCTCTGTGGGGGAACGAACGAAACGAAAAGGTCTTTGATGGCGCCAGGCGCACTCGCGGATGATGTCGAACCTCTGGGAAGACCTCGAGACGGGGCCGAACCCGCCCGAAGAGATCTACGCAGTAGTCGAGTGCCTCAAAGGCGAGCGCAACAAGTACGAGTACGACAAGTCGATTCCCGGTGTCGTCCTCGACCGCGTGCTGCACTCGAACGTCCACTACCCCTCCGACTACGGGTTCATCCCGCAGTCGTACTACGACGACGAGGACCCGTTCGACGTGCTCGTGCTCGTCGAGGACCAGACGTTCCCGGGCTGTGTCGTCGAGGCCCGCCCCGTCGCCCTGATGAAGATGGACGACGACGGCGAGCAGGACGACAAGGTCATCGCCGTCCCCAGCGAGGACCCCCGCTACGACCACATCGAGGACCTGGAGGACATCCCCCAGCAGCAACTCGACGAGATCGACGAGTTCTTCGCGACCTACAAGAACTTAGAGGAGGGCAAGGAAGTCGAGACGCTGGGCTGGGAGGACAAGCAGTCCGCCTACGACGCCATCGAACACGCCCAGGACCTCTACGACGAAGAGTTCCAGTAGCCGCGCTCGCGACGCGCCCGTTCTTTCGACCACGTCGACCTCACAGCCGCCCGGCCGTTCCGGCACGACACCCACTCGGTCCCGATCCGGCAATCCCCCGACCGCACCGACGGTGAACTGTTCACGACAGTTCACGCACCGCGTGAACGATTTAATCGCCAGACAGCGACGGGACACGAACGATTCTGAAACAGCATGAAATCACGTACGAGGTCGCCCCCCTATATCATTCGTCGGCCCCAAGGTGTACTCGTTCGAGGTGACCCCGATGCAGAACACCGACCCTCCCTCCGCCGAAGCACTGCGCGAACGAGTGTCCGCCGTCTCCGAGCGGTACGTCGCGGTCGACTGCGACGACGAGACCGTCGTCTTCGACACCAGCGAACCCGACGGCTGGATCGTCTCCGACGGCGCCGTCGAGCGCGAGTCGATGCGCTGAGTTGGCCGTTCTCGCCGTGCGAACGACCCCGTGGACCGCCGCCGTTCCCCAGGTATGCCTCCCGCGCATCCGCCCCGGTTCCGTCGATACATTATGAGCATGGGTAATTACTTGGGTGTCGCGTGCGTCCGTCGACACGTATGGCAACGAGAACTCCGACGACCGGAATGGCGCACCTGACGGTCGTGCCCGAGAACTTCGGGGACGAACGCGACGGTGACGAGTCCGACGACGAGTCCGCCGACGCGGCTGTCGACCGGTCGGCCGGGACCCGTTCGCGGGATTGACGGCGGTCAGCGGCGGTTGAGCGTCACCGACGCCCCCCGAGCCTGTCCGCGAAAAGAAGCTTCTTGTGCCCCACCGCGGTAATCCGGGGTATGGGACTGTTCGACCGTATCCGCGGCGGCGACGACGAGCCGCGGGTCGCTTTCTTCGGCATCGACGGCGTACCTTATAGCCTCATCGCCGACAACCGCGACGAGTTCCCGAACCTCTCGCGGCTCGTCGACGAGGGGTCGGCGGGCGCCATCGACAGCATCGTCCCGCCGGAGTCGTCGGCCTGTTGGCCGGCGCTGACCTCCGGCAAGAACCCCGGCGAGACCGGCGTCTACGGCTTCCAGGACCGCGAGGTCGGCTCCTACGAGACGTACGTCCCGATGCGCCGCGACGTCCAGACGAAGCGGGTCTGGGACCGCGTCCAGGAGGCGGGCCGCGACGCCACGGTGATGAACGTCGTCACCACCTTCCCGCCCCAGCGCGACGTCCAGCGGATGGTCTCGGGCTTCCTCTCGCCCGGCGTCGAGAAGTCCGCCTACCCCGACGACTTTCGCGACTACCTGCAGTCGATCGACTACCGCATCGACACCAACGCCAGCCTGGGCCACACCGACAAGCGCGAGTTCATGGAGGACGCTCACGCGACGCTGGACGCCCGTCAGGAGTCGTTCCGACACTACGTCGAGGAGGACGACTGGGACCTCTTTTTCGGCGTCTTCATGGCCACCGACCGGGTCAACCACTTCCTGTTCCGCGACTACGAGAAAGGGGGCGAGTACGAGGACGAATTCGTCGAGTTCTACAAGAAGGTCGACGAGTACCTCGGCGAACTGCGCGAGATGCTGCCCGACGACGTGACGATGATGGTCGCCTCCGACCACGGGTTCACCTCGCTGGACTACGAGGTCAACTGCAACGCCTGGCTCCGCGAGAACGGCTGGCTCTCCTACAGCCAGGACAGCGACTACACCTTCCAGCTCGGCGCCTGGCTCCGCGACGGCGACCACCTGACGTTCGACCCCGACTACGCGGGCGACCTCGACGAGCTCGTCGACCCCGCACGGCTGGCCGCCGAGCTCGAGGACGGCCGTCTGGTCGCCGACGACGAGGACGCCCGCGACGAGGCCGTCGCCGCCATTCAGGACGCCACGCCCGCCGTGATCGACGAGGGTGAGGAACGTGCCGTTCTCGTCGACGCCGACGACGTGGACGTCGACACCCACGTCGTCGAGACCGAAGACGGCGAGGACGACGAGCAGTACCACGTCGAAGCCGACCTCGTCCGCGCCGAGGGCGACGTCTACCCGAAAGACGGCGCCGTCGTCGCGCTCACGGACGACGCCCGCGAATACGTGGTCGAGGCGCTCTCGGGCGTGACCCCGAAGTCGCTCGGCGCCGACAAGGCCGACACCACCGAACTGTTCGACGAGGTGTCCGCCGAGTCCGACGGCGACCACTTCGCAGTCAGGCTCTCGGCCGCCGACGGCGTCGACATCGGGACCGACCTGGACCCCGATCGCGAGGTGCTGGAGTACACGCACTCGGAGCTTCCGGACATCGCCGACGAGGCCGACGCTTACTCGCTCATCCCCGGCCGCTTCTACCTCAACCTCGAGGGCCGCGAACCGCGCGGGAGCGTCCCCCAGGAGGAGTACGAACAGGTACGCTCGGAGCTGAAAGCCGAACTGGAGGAGATGGAGGGGCCCAACGGCGAGCCCGTCGCCGACCGCGTCGTCACCAAGGAGGACGCCTTCCGCGGCGACCACGACGACATCGCGCCGGACCTGACGATCGTCCCGAACCACGGCTTCGACCTGAAGGCCGGCTTCAAGGGCCGCAAGAACCCCTTCGTCGAGTTCGCCGCCCGCAACGGCATGCACAGCTTCGACAACGCCACCCTCCTCATCGACGACGAGGAGGCCCGCGTCTCCGACGTGGATCTCTTCGACATCGCGCCGACCATCCTCGACCTGATGGGCGTCGACTACGAACGCGGCGAGTTCGACGGCACCTCGCTGGTCTGAGCGCCGAGCCGACCCGCAGCGCGACCGCTACCCCCGTGACTACTTCACCGACCGAGCGATCCGCGTACGACGGAGTTTCTATCGAGTAGACCGCCACGGCCGGTCCCGGTCACGCGATTTTCAGACCTCGGGAACGCGCACCCCTTTATATTCACTCTCGCCCGCAAGCTGCACGTGTGAGGTGACGACCATGGCAACCAACACGGCGAACCCACTGGCCGACGAGTTCGCGTTCGACATCGGCGGCCCCGTCGCGACGTACTGGGTCGCGCTGTTGCGCGTGATCACCGGGTGGTACTTCTTCCACGCCGGCGTGACGAAGATCATCGAGAGCGGGTTCAACTACGCCGGTGCGACGGGCTACCTGCAGGGCATGACGGGTACGGCGCTGGGCCCCCTCCCGGTGTGGATGGCGAACAACCTCGCGTGGTTGGTCAAGCCCGGCGTCCCGCTGTTCGAGACGCTCATCGGCCTGGGGATCATGTTCGGCGCCCTGACCCGGCTGGCCGCGTTCGGTGGGGCCATCTTCATGACCCTGTTCTGGGTCGGCAACGGCGGCTACGGGCACGGACTGGTGACGGGGGACTTCCAGACCCTGCTCATCTTCGTGACCCTCGCGGCGCTGGCCGCCGGTCGGTACTACGGCCTGGACGCGGTCATCGAACGGACCACGCTCGTCGAACGGCATCCGAAGCTCAAATACCTGCTCGGCTGAGGCGGTGACCACCAATGAACGACACTATCATCACCACGATCGACAGGGCGGCGATGGCGCTGGGCGGTGGCCTCGTACTGCTGGGGGTCGTCGGCCTGGGCATCGTCGAAGTGCTCGCGGGCCCGCCCTACGGCGCGGCCCCCACCACCAACGACGCCGGTGAAGTCGTCGCGACGCCGATGGTCGACGCCAACCTCAGGGTCTTCCTCGTCGTCGCCGGCCTGGTCGTCCTGCTGGCGTGGCAGGTCTACCGCATGGCCGGGACGGCCGGCGGTGAGGATACCACCCAGCGCGTCGAGATGACCGCCGACTGACCGCACCGGATCCGCTCGTTTTCCGCATTTCGCGCGCTCGAACCCGCCAGCGACCGCATCGCTGGGCGGTGACGCTGGGAGTCAGACGCGCGTCTGACGGGTCGTTATGGTCTCGCACGGAGAAGGTCGCGTATGGCAAGCCTGACCGAAGTGTACGAGGGGCACCTGCGGACGGTGACGACCTCTCGTCGGTTCTACGCGGGGGCGACGCTCTTCGCGGCAGGCACGGCGATGGTCGTCGCGAGCATCGTCGTCTCGACGACGAACGCCGGGGCATCGCTCGGCCTCGACCGCATCGCGGCGCGCACGCTGGCCGGCACGCTGGCCGGTCTCGGTCTCCCGGCCACCTTCCTCGGCGTGTTCGCCGTCCTCCCGAGCGGCCGGACGACCCGCGCCGCGTCGGTCATCGGCGCCAGCGTCGCCGTCCTCGGCGTCGCCCTGTTCCGCGTCGCCTACCCCGACCAGTGGTTCGGCGCCGGCGACCCCCTCGGCCCGGCGGCCGTCGTCGTCTACTTCTTCGGCGCGTTGGTCTCCCTGACCTGTCTGTTCGCCGGCCTCGCCACGTTCAAGACCCGCAACGACCCCGGCGGCACCGCTCGCATGGAGATCACCGAGGCGGGCAACCTCCGCCTCGTCGAGGACGCCGAGCCAGCCGGCGGCTTCGGCTCCGTCGGCCTGTTCGGCACGGAACCGCAGGGGGAGGTCCGCACCCAGACCAACCGCGACGAGCCCCCGGGCTCCGAGCCGGCGAGTCGCGGCCAGGACGCCGAGATCCTCGCCGACACCGCCGGTGGGCGGCCGAACCCCGCCGACCGGTCCGGCGCCGCCGCCGACGGTGGGTCGGCCACCGTCGAGAACGGCGGCGGAGACGCCGGTCCCGGGAACGGCGAGTTCACCGACGCCGAGTTCGTCGAGGCCGCGGGCGAGCGGGGTCGTCCCGACGCCTACTGCGGCAACTGCGCCCACTTCGAGTACGTGAAAGTCGACGAGAAGATCACCCCGTACTGCGGCCTCCACGAGGAACTCATGGAGGATATGGACGCCTGCGACCAGTGGTCCGAGTCCAAGTGAGACGACCGGTCGGAGCCGACGTGTCGGCGCGAAGACGACGTCGTGAACCCGGGGATTTTTCAACCGGTGGCCCGCTACCGCGGGTATGAAGTTCTGCGACGAATGCGGTTCGATGATGAAAACCGAGGGGGACGCCTGGGTCTGTGGCAGCTGCGGCTACGAGGAGTCGCGCAACGAGGCCGAGGAGGCCAAGACCGCCGTGACGACACAGGGCCAGGAGGAGACGGAGGTCATCGACACCTCCGACGTGAGCGCCGAGGACATGGGGCCGACGACCGAAGCCCGCTGTCCGGAGTGTGGCAACGACCAGGCGTTCTGGGAGATGAAACAGATCCGCGCCGCCGACGAGAGCGAGACGCGCTTTTTCACCTGCACCGAGTGCGAGCACAAGTGGCGCGAGGACGACCACTGAAGTATCACCGGCACTGAGAGACCGACGTGCCACGCGCTCCCGACGACGGCGACGACGTCCCCGCACCGACCGTCCCGGTCGATCGACTCGACGGGACCTGGGAGCGCGCCGAAGACACGACCGAGACGCTGTTCGGCGTCGAGGGGGCCGACGTGCGCGGCCACACGGTCGTCTACGAGGACACCGCGCTCCGTGCGGCCGTCCGCGAGGCGACCGACGGCGAACTCGACCAGTCCTGGCGCTTTTTCTTCGCGACGAGGCTCGCCTTCCGCCCGCCGCTGGCTCCGGGCATCGGCCCGGCGATGGTGCTCCCCTCGGTGAAGACGGAAGCCGTCCGGCAGTTCGCCGCCGACCTGACCGACCGCGGCGTCGTCGACGTCGAGCGGGGCCGCCGCGAGCGGATCCGGACCGAGGACCGCTCTCGAGTCACGCTCCGACAGGTGACGGGCGAGGTGGCACTGCCAGACGGTGACCCGGCCCCCGTCGAGGGGTGGGTCGGCGCCTGGGCCGACGGCCACATCCGTCTCGCCGGTGGGGCCTACCCACGCTCGTCGCTCGCCGACCGGTTCCCGAGCGCCGAGAGCACTGCGCTCGACGGCGCGGACACCGACTACCGCGAGGAACTGCTCGATCTCCTGCGAGCCGTCGGCTGACCGACGAGTCGCGGGAAAAGACGGACCTGTGCCGGTCGCTACACTCGCCGCGCGAAGGTCAGGTAGCCGGTGTGGCCGACGCCGGCGGTCGACGGCCGAGACCCGCGGTCGTCGAAGTCCATCTCGCGCTGGATCGTCTCCAGGGTCTCGACTTCGGTGAGCCCGACCTCGTGGGCGGCCGAGACCGCCTCCCGGGTCCCCTCGACGAACGGCGAGTACACCGCGACGTAGCCGCCGTCGCGGAGCAAATTGGGCGTCCGCTCGACCATCGTCGGCGCGTCCTCCGTGTCGAGGGTCACCACGTCGTATCGGTCCAGATCGCCCAGCTGGTCGGTCACGTCGCCCGTGCGAACGTCCACGCGGTCGGCCACGCCGGCCAGTGCCACGTTCTCGCGGGCCACCTCGGCGAACTCGGGGTCGCGCTCGAAGGTCGTCACCGACGCGCCACAGCGGCCGAGATACGCAGCCAGCACGCCCGTTCCGGTCCCGGCGTCGAGCACGTCGTCCTCGGTGGAAACGCCGGTGTGGCCCACGATGAGCCCGATATCGCGAGGCATCATCGGCGCGCCCGTCCGCTCGAAGTGGTTGAACAGATCCGGGCCGCGGAGCTTCCGCGCGGTGAACGGCTCGCCGATGTGGCTCTCGACGATCTCCCCGGGTGTCACGTCCTCTGGCACTTCGAGGACGCCCAGGTCGCACTCCAGCGTCTCGCCGGGCGAGAGCAGGTACTCCCGGTCCTCCGCTTCGTGGACGAACAGCAGGCTCACTCTAACCGCTCGATGGCCGCCGCCAGGTCGCCGTTCGTCTCTTCGAGCGCTTCGCGAGCGTCGTCCTCGCTGGCGCCCGCTCGGGTCGCGACCAGTTCCACGTCCTCGTCGGGGATCGTCGCCGCCCCGGCCTCGTCGTCGCTCTCCGCGATCGCCGGCTCGTCGCCGTCGCCCTCGCCGCGCTCGTGGGACTCTGGCTCGCCGACGATGGTGTAGGTCTGCTGGCCCTGGGCGTCCATCCGCTGGACGTCCGCGTCGGTGAAGACGAGCTCCTCGTCGGGGGTTCGGATGACGACCTCCTCGGCGTCGAGGTCGGTCATATCGATGCCCATCTGCTTCATCATCTGCTGCATCTTGCGGTCGTTCATGCCGCCGCCTCCTGGGAACATACCCCCACGTCGGTCGCCCGACGCAAAAAGCCTTAACAACCGCCTGCTCCCGGACGTCGGCTGACCGGACCCGTTGCCGACGCGGTCGGTCGCACGGACGGGCCGTGGCCGGGAGCGGCTGCGCGCGGAACGGCGGCCGCCCCGGTCGTCCGGCCGCTCAGAGGTCGGTACTCCGGAACCGTCGATAGCCGGCCGCCAGCGGCACCGCGAACCAGGCGAGCAGCAGGACGACGGCGGCCCACCAGTCGACGTAGACGGGGGCGCCGTCGGCCACGTAGCGACCGGCGCGGCCGAGGTCGAACGCGGCGGCCAGCAGCCGGTCGTACGACTCGCCCGGGCCGGCCAGCCGGAACAGCAGCGCCCAGTCGGGGAGGTCGGCCAGGACGGCGCCGTCGAAGCGATGGAGGAAGAGCAACGCGAACGAGTGGAGGCCGCCCCAGAGGTTCACCCCGAGCATGTAGACGCCGAACGCGCCGAGCGTGATCCACCGGTCGACGGTCGTCCACATCGAGAGGCCGACGGCGACCCCGAGGAAGGCGACGCCGTAGAGCGCGGTGGCGGCGACGAACAGCGGGTACAGCGCGGCGCCGTCGGTCCCGTAGCGGACGGCACCGACCGCGCCCGCCGCGGCCAGTGCCACGAGCGTCGGGGCGAGCAACACGACCGCGCGACCGACGAGTGTGCCGGCGATCAGGTCGCTCCGGGAGTGGGGGAACGACAGCGTCAGGAACATGCTGCCGTCGGTCCGGTCGTCGACGATCGACTTGTACCCGAGCAACAGCGCGAGTATCGGCACGACCGCGCCGACGACGTCGGCAAGCCCACCCAAGAACGCCGGGAACTCGGCGGGACCGAGGTAGCTGTGGACGGCGGCGTAACCCACCGAAAGGAGCGACAGCAGGCCGAACAGGACCCAGATGGTCTTCGACCGCGCGGCGTCGCGGACGTCTTTGCGAGCGACGACGCGCCAGCTCACGACAGATCCCTCCGCGCGAAGCGGGCGTAAGCGAGCCCGATCGGCCCGACGACCCACAGCGCCAGTACCGCCAGCGCCACCCACCCGCCGAGATACCAGGCACCCTCGACGCTCCGGGTCGGGTCGACCAGCCCGGCCGTCGCTCGCCCGAAGGCCCGCCCGGGTTCCAGCCCGAACACCAACTCGGCGAGCCCGGGAAGTTCACCGTCGACGATCCCCGCCGCCGAGAGGCCGAGCAACGCCGCCGCCTCCAGGGCGTCCCAGACGACGACGAACAGGAACAGGAACACGAATCCGACCACGAGCGCGCGCCGCTTGGTCGCGACCGCCAGCGAGACGGCGATCCCGAGCCCGCTCCAGACCGCACCGTAGGCGACCGTCAGCGCGACGAAGACCAGGAATCGACCGAGCTGGAGTTCGCCGAAGGGATAGACGACGAGCGCGCCGGCCGCGGCCAGCGAGCCCGCGAGCGTCGCCGCGAGCAGTCCGGTTCGGCTGGCGTAGGTCCCGAGGACGACGTCCGAGCGGCTCTGGGGGAGCGACAGCGACAGGCGGATCGCCCCCGACTCGCGGTCGCTGACGACGGCGTTGTAGCCGAGCAGGACGCCCACGAACGGCACCAGCGTCGTCAGGATCCCCTCGACGAACTCGGGGAACTGGCTGGTCGTGTGCGGCCCGGGGGTGACGACCGGATAGATGTAGCCCGCTACGAGGACGCCGAGGACGACGAGCCCGAGCAACGCCTTCGCCGAGCGGGCGTCGACGGTCAGCCGCCAGTCCCGGTTCGCGACGGTTCGCCAGGTCATCGGCTGCCGGTGTACTCGATGAACATGTCCTCGAGGGAGGCCTCCTCCGTGCGGAAGTTCACCACGTCGACGCCGGCGTCGTGGAGTTCCACGAGGATGTCCATCTTCGCGTCGTTCGTACACGTCACTTCGAGGGTCGTCTCGTCGCGGGCGACCGCGGTCTCGACGCCCCCGACCGACCGGACGCTTTCGAGGGTCCCGTCGTCGAGTCGGTCGAGGGTGATCACGAGCTTCGTCCCCCCGCCCAGCGACTCGCGCAGCCCTTCGATGGTGTCGACGGCGACGAGCTCGCCGTTCTGGAGGATACCGACCCTGTCGCAGACCGCCTCGACCTGTTCGAGGATGTGCGACGAGAAGAAGACCGTCGCGCCCCGCTCGTTCTCCGCCTCGAGGATCGACCGCATCTCGGCGGCGCCGTTGGGATCCAGCCCCGTGGAGGGCTCGTCGAGGATCAGCAGGTCCGGCTCCCCCACGAGCGCCATCCCCAGCACCAGTCGCTGGGCCATCCCCTTGGAGTAGTCGCTGGCCGTCCGGTCGGCGTCGTCGAGGATCCCGACCCGGTCGAGGATTCGACTGGGGTCGCCGTCGACGTCCTTCGAGTCCATGGCGTACTCGACGTGCTGGCGACCGGTCAGCCGGTCGAACACGGAGTACCCCTCCGGGAGCACGCCGATCCGGTCGCGGGCGGCCACGCCCGCGCCCTGGCAGTCGTTGCCGAAGATCGACGCCGACCCGTCCGTCGGTTTGGCGAAGTCCAGCAGGACGTTGATGAACGTCGACTTGCCCGCGCCGTTGGGACCGAGGAAGCCGAACGTCTCGCCCTCCGCGACGGTGAGGTCGACCCGGTCGAGGGCGACCTCCGTCCCGTAGCGCTTCGATACCGCGTCCGCTTCGATAGCTGCCATGTGCCTGCGTAGTACTAACGGGACATTAATACCCACAGAAGAATTTCAGACCCAGCAACTCTCCGATCGGTGTCTCGCCGGAGCGGCGGTTCGCCGACCGTCGGTGGGTCGGGTCAGCGTTCGGTCGAGTCAGCGCCCCGTCAGGCCGACCGTCGGAGGAACGCTCGGAACCGCTCGGCGTCGATCTCGCATCGCACCGCGGGTTTGAACCCGCCCAGGTGCGTTCCGTGGTCGCTCGACGACGCCGGCGCCAGCGCGTCCGCGACCCCCTCTCTCATGTAGTAGTTCGGTCCGCGTCGACGGTCGCTGAGCCGCACTGCGCGGTCGAGGACACCGCCGGGTTCTTCGCCGGGGACGATCACGACCGGTCGCGGCCGGTCGGTAAACGCCGGATCGTGGTAGTACAGGTCGCCGTGGCCGGCGAAGCGCTTGGCGTGGGCGTTTTCGGGGTGCTCGGCGAGGGCCGCCGCCACGTCCTCGCGATCCGCCTCGGGGTCGAGCACGACCGGCGGCTCCGCGACGGAAAAGTAGCCGAACAGATAACGGTGTTTGTAGTCGCTGTCCGGTCCCGGGAAACCGCCGTAGAACGCGACGATATCGCCCGGTTGCAGTTCGCGCAGCTTCGCCACGTACCCCGGCCGGTGCTCGCCGTAGGTCAACGCCGTCAGGTTCGGGTCGTGGTGGACCGAGCAGTCCCGGATCGCCGCCGGGTCGGTAACCCACTCGCCGTCGCTGCCCGGGCGGATCCCGTCGAGCAGGTCGGCGAGCGTCCCCTCGCCGTGGCGCCGGTCGAGCGAGCCGTACGTGGCCGTCTCGGTCGTCGCGCCCTTCTCAGGGATGGGGACGTACTCGAAGCGGCCATCGGCGTCGACGCCCGGGACCGGGCGGACGTTCCCGGTGTCGGCGCCGACGCCACAACAGACGACTGTCACGGGCGAAAATTGGGACGGTGTGGGAAAAGTCGCGCGGTCGGTGGTGTGGGCAGACCCGTCAGTAAGTCACGACCGTCACCGGTTCGATCCGGTCGAAGTGGTCGACGTTCCGGGTGACCACCGCGTGGTCGTGTACGAGCGCCGTCGCCGCTATCATCACGTCTGCCTCGTCGATCCGCTCGCCATCTCGGATCAGACCCGCGTTCACCCGTCCGGCCTCCATCGCACACCGGCGGTCGAACGGTAGCTCGGTGAGATTCTCGATCAGGTCCTCGACCGCGTCCCGTTCCGACGTGGACGCGTCGGCCAGGTAGATCCCCTCTATCAACTCCATCACGGTCACCGAACTCACGCAGGGCGTCCCAGCGTCGTCGATCTCCGCGACCCGTTCGGAGACCTGCTCGTCCCCGCGGAGCACGTCGATGAGGAACGTCGAGTCGAGGATCATTCGAGCGCGTCTCGCAGGTCGTCGACTCGTCGACGATGGGAGTTCGCGCGTTCCTCCCGTCGGTCCTCGACGATCTGCTCCAGTTCGTCGGCAGTGTCCTGCTCCAGCGCACCGTAGTACTCCGAGAGGGGAACGTCGCCCGCGAGTCGCCGGACCACGTCGCTGAAGCTCTCTCCCTCTCGCTTGTGGCGTTTCAGCTTCTCGTAGGCGTCGTCCGCCAGTGAAATCGTTTTCGTCCCCATATGTCTGTGTACGTGTACGCGTACACATAAGTCGAGCGGGAGTTCGAACTGGTCGTCAGTGCTGTGAAGTTACTCCCGCAGCGCGTCCTCGCGCTCGGTCGCCTCGCAGCCACCTTTTTCCCACCCGGGTTTCCTCGTTCGCTCCGCTCACGGGTCGCTTCGCTCCCCGTTCGCATCGAGACCTCCCTCCGGTCGGTCTCGCCCCGCTCACTGCGGGAACCCGGGGCAAAAACGTGGGCGAAAAAGCCGCTCGCTCCCGCTGGTCGCTCGCGGTGAGCCATCCACCGGCGAGGCCCCGCCTCTACTCCCGCAGCGCGTCCTCGCGTTCGGTCGCCCCCAAGGTCTCGCGACCATCTTTTTCCCGCCCGGGTTTCCTCGCGCGCCGGGGGCGCGCTGCGGGGAACCCGGACGGCAAAAACATGGGTGAAAAAGCGCGAGTCGCAGAGCGACTCGCGTGAACCGCGCGCCGACGGCGCGCGGACATCACTCCCGCAACGCGTCTTCCCGCTCGGTCGCTTCGAGAGTCTCCTCCTCGACGCTCGTGGCGACGACCGCGGGCTTGTAGGCGCCGCCGTCGATGAGGTCGTGATCCGAAACCGACGACTCGACGAAGCGGGTGAAGGCCCGGCGCTCGGGCGGGAGTTCGCCGTAGAGGATCTCCTCCTCGACGAGGTCGTAGACGGGGATACGCGGCGTGAGCAGCGTGTTCTCGCCGACGATGGAGTTCTCGCCGACGACGAACCCGCTCGTGACGCGACAGCCCGCGCCCAGCGAGACGCCGTCCTCGACGATGACCGGCGCGTCCTCGACCGGTTCGAGCACGCCGCCGATGAGCGTGTTCGCGCCGAGTTTGACGTCGTCACCGATCTGCGCACAGGACCCGACGGTGTCACAGGAGTCGACGAGCGTCCCGTCGCCGACGTGGGCGCCGATGTTGACGAACGCCGGGGACATCAGGATGGCGTCGCTGCCGACGTAGGCACCGCGGCGGATGACCGTGCCGTCCGGCGTGTTTCGGGTCCCGCGCTCGTTCAGATCGGCCGTCTCACGCAGCGGCAGCACGTCGTGATATGTCACGTCGCCGTACTCGCGGGCTTCGGTGTCGCGCAGGCCGAAGTTCAGGAGGATACCCTGCTTGACCCACTCGTTGGCCTCCCACTCGCCGCCCGACTTCTCGGCGGCGCGCACGTCGCCGGCTTCGAGCGCGGCGAGGAAGTCGTCGAGCGTCGCGAGGTGGTCGTCGGTCGCGTCGGCGGCCGTCAGGCCCTCTTGCTTTCGGGTCCAGAGGTCCGCGATGTCGGATTGCAGGCTCATACCCGAGGGTGTACGCCCCGGGGGCAAAACACCCTCGGAGTCGCCGTCCTCCGGAGCAACGTATTTATCGAACCGCGGAGACATTCACTCACAGATGAGTTTCGCCCGAGGATCCACTCGCGGCGCCGAGGAGGGCGATAGCGACGCTCGGCGACGCGCGATCCGAACGTTCGTCGCGGCGCTCGCGTTCACGCCGACGTGGGTCCTCCCGTACGCGACGGGGTCGCTCGGTCCCGTCTCGGCCGAGTCGGCGGTCAGGGCCGTCGCGATCGGGGCGGTCGCCGGGCTCGCCGTGTTTCTGCTCGTCGACGGCGTCGACCTGAGCGGGGTGAGCGACGCCGTCTCGGTCGTCGCGGCGCTGGCGTTCATCGCGGTCGGGACCGCGGTCGTCTGGTCGGTGCTGTCACCGGACGCGATACCGGCCTTCGCGGTCGGGTCGCTCGCGTTCGTCTGGGCGGTGGCGCTCGGCGGCGTCACCCGACACGTCGCGTGGCCGCGATTCGCTGCGAAAGAGGAGTGACGGCTTCGTTCAGGACTCGTCGACGACGGTTCCGAACTCGTAGCGGCCCGCCTCGCGCCCAGCGAGCCACGCTGCGGCGTCGAGCGCGCCGGCGGCGAACACCGCGCGGTCCTCCGCGCGGTGCGACAGCGACACCACTTCGTCGTTGCCCGCCAGGACGAGTTCGTGCTCGCCGCGGACGTCGCCCGCGCGACGAGCGAACACGCCGATCTCGTCGTCCTCACGCGGGGCGTGGCCCTCGCGGCCGTAGACCGGTTCCACGTCGCGCTGGTCCTGTACGGTCTCCAGAATGGTGTTCGCGGTCCCGGAGGGCGCGTCGACCTTGTCGTTGTGGTGGGTCTCCATCAGTTCCAGGTCGTAGCCGTCGAGGGCGCCGACGGCCTCGCGGACGGTCCGAAGGAGCGCCTGGATGCCCCGCGAGAAGTTGGTGGCCTTGAGGACGGGCACGGACTCGCCCGCCGCGTCGAGGGCGTCCAGCTGGTCGTCGTCGAAACCCGTCGTCCCGACCACGAGCGCGACGCCCGCGTCCGCGCAGGTGCCGGCGACCGAGACGGCCGCTTCGGGCGTCGCGAAGTCGACGACAGCGTCCACGTCGTACTCCGCCAGGGCATCGGCCGCCTCCTCACCGTCGACGACCGGGACGCCGTCGATCTCGCCGGCCTCGGTGGCGTGGAAGCCGACGACGACCTCGACGTCCTCGCGCTCGGCGGCCGTCTCGATCACTGTCTTCCCCATGCGCCCGGCGGCGCCGTTGACCGCGATCGTCGTGCTCATCGTTCGGCCTCGACGTAGTCGTTCTCGGAATCGAACGTTTCGGATTCCAGGTCGTCGAGGATCGTCGCCAGGTCGTCGCGGTACTGCTCGGAGAGCCGCGTCAGCGGCGAGCGCATCCGCGCCGAGCTGTAGCCGCGGATCCCCATGGCCTCCTTGACCGGGATCGGATTGGTCTCGACGAACAGCGCGCGAAAGAGCGGACCGAGTCGGTGGTGGATCTCGCGAGCGCGCTCGAAGTCGCCGGCCAGCGCCGCGCCGACCATGGCACAGGTCCGCTCGGGCTCGACGTTGGCGGCCACGCTGATACCCCCCGTGGCGCCGACCGAGAGCATCGGCAGCGTCATGCCGTCGTCGCCCGAGAGCACGTCGAGGTCGGTGTCCCGGGTCCGCTCGACGATCTCGCTGATCTGTCCCATGTCGCCGCTTGCGGCCTTGTATCCCTGGATATTGGGGTGATCGGCGAGCTCGGCGACGGTGGCGGGCTCGATGTTACGGCCGGTCCGGGAGGGGACATTGTAGACGATCTGCGGGAGTTCGATCTCGTCGGCGATGCGCTCGAAGTGCTCGACGAACCCTCGCTGTTCGGGCTTGTTGTAGTACGGCGAGATGAGGAGCAGGGCGTCCGCACCGGCGTCGGCCGCGCGGCGGGACAGCGACAGCGCCTCGCGGGTGTTGTTCGAGCCGGAGCCGGCGATGACGGGCACGTCGCCGACGGCGTCGACGACCGCCTCGACGACTTCGATGTGTTCGTCGTGGGTGAGCGTCGCCGACTCTCCGGTCGATCCGCAGGGGACGAGCCCGTCGACGCCCGCGCGTTCGAGCCGTTGGGCGTCTTCTCGGAGTGTCTCGAAGTCGATACTGCCGTCGTCGTCGAACGGCGTGCACATGGCGGGGTACACGCCGCGGAACTGAAACGTTGTCATTGGTCGGTGTTCGCGTGGGTGGGTGATATGCTGCGTGGGTCGTGGTCGATGCGGACGGTCGCGGCCCGCTCGACAGTCGGGTGCGTCGAGGAGTTCGCGACCGGACGAGGATGGCCCGCGACGAGTGCGCCAGGCTCGCCGGGAGCCGTTCACGACCGTTTGCGTTTCGGAGAAGCGACCGAGACACCCGGCTCGGCGTCGGCGTCGGCCGCGAGCGCGGGGTGAGTCATGTGCGTGAGAGACGTGCGGAGCGACTTATGGCTTGCGGACGCCGACCGGCGAGCGGTCGCGATCGGTCTCACTCACCCGCGGCGAGTGATGGGCGGCACGAAAGAACGTTCGGGTCAGGTCGGGCGCGACTGCGCGTCAGTCGTCGGCCTGACCCTGGCTGGCGGCGCCGGACGCGGAGGCGGGGGCGGCCGGTTCGGGCAGTTCGGTGCGCACGTCGGCGCGCTCGCGCTCGGCGACGATCTCGGCGTAGGCGTCGGGCATCACCTTCGTGAAGTCGTCGAGCGCGTCGTCCCAGTTCGCCAGCAGCTCCGCCGCGCGGTCCGAGTCGGTGTACTCGGCGTGGTTCTCGACCAACCGCGTGATCATCGCGCGGTCGAGTTCGTCCGGCGTCGGGTCGATCGAGACCATCCCAGTGTTCGCCTTCCGGGCGAACTTGCCGTCGGGGTCGTAGACGTAGGCGACGCCGCCAGACATGCCGGCCGCGAAGTTCTTGCCCGTCTCCCCGAGGACGACGATGGCGCCGCCGGTCATGTACTCACAGCCGTGGTCGCCGACGCCCTCGACGACGCCTTTCACGCCGGAGTTGCGGACGGCGAAGCGCTCGCCGCCGACGCCGTTGACGTAGGCTTCGCCCTGGGTCGCACCGTACAGCGCGACGTTACCGATGACGACGTTCTCGGCGGCGTCGTAGTTGGCGTTGTCGGGCGTCCGGACGATCAGCTTCCCGCCCGAGAGCCCCTTGCCGACGTAGTCGTTGGCGCTGCCGACCAGATCCATCGTGATCCCCTGCTGGAGGAAGGCGCCGAAGCTCTGGCCGGCGGTGCCCTCCAGGCGGCACTCGACGGTGTCGTCCGGCAGCCCCTCACCGCCGTACTCGTCGGAGATCGCGTTCGAGAGCGTCGCGCCGACCGCGCGGTTGGTGTTGTCCACGTCCGTCGAGATGGCGACCGGTTCGCCCGACTCGATGGCGGGCTCGGCCTCCTCGATGAGACCCCAGTCGAGCGCCTCGTCGACCTCGTGAGTCTGTTCGCGGGTCTTGTAACGGTCGTCGTCGCCGGCGGGCTCGGCGATGACGCCTTGCAGGTCGACCTTCTTCGCCTTGGGCTGGTCCACGTCCGTCCGCTGGGCGAGCACGCTCGGGCGCCCGACCATCTCGTCGACCGTGCGGAACCCGAGTTCGGCCATGATCTCCCGGAACTCTTGGGCGACGAAGGTCATGTAGTTGATGACGTGCTGGGGCTCGCCCGGGAACCGATCCCGGAGCTTCTCGTTCTGGGTGGCGACGCCGACCGGGCAGGTGTTCTCGTGGCACTGCCGCGCCATCACGCAGCCGGAGGTGACCATCGACGCGGTGCCGAAGGCGTAGCCCTCCGCACCGAGCAGGGTCGCGACGGCCACGTCGCGGCCGGTCTTCATCCCGCCGTCGGAGGTGACCTCGATGCGCGAGCGCAGGCCCGTCGCGCGGAGCATCTGGTTGGCCTCGGCGAGGCCCAGCTCCCACGGCAGGCCCGCGTTCTTGATGCTCGTCTTCGGCGAGGCGCCGGTGCCGCCGTCGTGGCCCGAGATGTGGACCTTGTCGGCGTTGGCCTTGGCGACGCCCGCGGCGATGGTGCCGATGCCGTCCTCGGCGACCAGTTTGACGTTCACGTCCGCGTCGGGGTTGGAGGCCTTCAGGTCGTGGATGAGCTGCTTGAGGTCCTCGATCGAGTAGATGTCGTGCAGCGGCGGCGGCGAGATGAGGCCGACGCCCGGCGTCGCGTAGCGGACGTGGGCGATCATCTCGTTGACCTTCTTGCCGGGGAGGTGACCGCCCTCGCCGGGCTTGGAGCCCTGAGCCATCTTGATCTGCAGCTCGTCGGCGGAGGCGAGATAGTGGCTGGTGACGCCGAAGCGGCCGGAGGCGACCTGCTTGGTCTTGCAGTTCTTCTCGGTGTCGAACCGTTCGGGCGGTTCGCCGCCCTCGCCGGTGTTGGCGTGAGCGCCCAGCCGGTTCATCGCGATGGCGTTGTTCTCGTGCATCTCCGGCGACAGCGACCCGAGGCTCATCGCCGCGGTCTCGAACCGTTTGACGATCTCCTCGACCGGCTCGACCTCCTCGATCGGGACCGGGTCGCGGTCGGAGTCGAACTCCAGGAGGCCACGGAGCGTCTGTAGCTGCTCGTTCTGGTCGTTGATCTCCGCGGCGAACTCCTTGTAGCGCTCGTAGTCACCGGTTCGAACGGCCTGCTGGGCTTTGCCCACGGTGGAGGGGTTCCACTGGTGGTGGATCCCGCCCGAGCGGTTCTCGAACTCGCCCTGGCGCTCGAGGTCGGGCTCGTCGCCCCAGGCGACCTCGTGGCGGTCGAGCAGGTCCTCCTCGATCTCGTCGATGCCGATGCCCTCGGTGCGGTTGGCGGTGCCCTCGAAGTACTCGGCGACGAAGTCCGAGGAGAGGCCGACGGCCTCGAAGATCTGGGCGCCCTGGTAGCTCTCGACGGTCGAGATGCCCATCTTGGCCATCGTCTTCAGGAGGCCGTCCTCCAGAGCGTTGACGTAGGCGTCGATCGCCGTCGAGAGTTCGGCACCGTCCGGTCCGGCGACGAGATCCTCGATGGTCTGGTACGCGAGGTATGGGTTGACGGCGCCGGCGCCGTAGCCGACGAGCGTCGCCATATGATGCACCGTGCGAGGGTCGCCCGATTCGAGGACGAGCCCGACGTGGTTGCGCAGGCCGTTGCGGACGAGGTGGTGGTGGACGCCGCCGACCGCCAGGAGGCTGGGGATCGCGATGCGGCCCTCGCCCGCGGCGCGGTCCGAGAGGACGAGCACGTCGTGCTCGGTCGCCGCCTCCGAGGCGGCTTCGCGGGCGTCTTCGACGGCCTCGCGGAGCTCGGTCGCGTCGGGGTCGTAGGTGACGTCGACGACCTTCGAGGACATGCCGTTCGCGTCCAGATCGCGGATCGCCTCGGTCTGCTGGTCGGTGAGGATCGGCGAGTCGAGGACGAGCTGGCGGGCGTGCCCGGGCGACTCGTCGAGCAGGTTGCGCTGGTGGCCGAGCCGCGACTCCAGCGAGGTGACCAGTTCCTCGCGGATGTAGTCCAGCGGCGGGTTCGTGACCTGCGCGAACAGCTGCTTGAAGTAGGTAAAGAGGGGCCGGTTGAACTGCGACAGGACCGAGAGGGGGGTATCGTCGCCCATCGAGCCGACGGGGTCCTTGCCCTTCTCGGCCATCGGTTCGAGGAGGTGGTCGACCTCGTCGTAGGTGTAGCCGTACTGGGCCTGGTAGGCCCGCAGTTGGTCGATATCGCGCTGTGGGAGGTTGTCTGGGCGGTCGACGATGTCGTCGAGGTCGACCTGCTCGTCGGCGACCCACTCGCCGTACTTCTCGTCGGTGAGGTCGTCGAAGACCTCCTCGTCCGGGATGACACGGCCCTCTTCGGGGTCGGCGAGGAACAGCTGGCCGGGCTGGAGCCGGCCGCGCTCTTCGATATCGGCGGGGTCGGTGTCGAGCGCGCCGGCTTCGCTCGCCATCACGAGCGTGTTGTCGGTGGTCACGTCGTATCGGCACGGGCGCAGGCCGTTGCGGTCGAGGACGGCACCGACGCGCTCGCCGTCGGTGGCCGCCACCAGGGCGGGGCCGTCCCACGGCTCGACGAGCGAGGCGTGGTAATCGTACCAGTCGCGGCGGTCGCCGGAGACGGCGTTGGCCTCACCGCGCCACGCCTCGGGGATGAGCATCCGCAGCGCGTGGGGCAGGTCTCGGCCTTCGAGCATGAGGAGTTCGAGCGCGTTGTCGACGCTCGCGGTGTCCGATTGCTCGGGGTCGTCGATGATCGGCTTGAGCTTGTCGACGTCGTCGAACGCCCGCGAATCGAGGTCCGTCTCTCGCGCGCGCATCCAGTTGATGTTGCCCTGGATCGTGTTGAACTCGCCGTTGTGGATGATCCCCCGGTAGGGGTGAGCGAGGTGCCAGGCTCCGAGCGTGTTCGTCGAGAACCGGGCGTGAACCATCGCGAAGGTGGTGTCGACGCGCTCGTCGGTCAGGTCCGGGTAGTAGTCGGCGACCTGTTCACCCTTCAACAGGCCCTTGTAGACGACCCTGTCGGTGGCGAGCGAGACGACGTAGAACCGCTCGTGTCCCGCGGGTTCGGTCTCCTCGACGTGGGTCTCCAGCGCACGGCGGGCGGTGTACAGTCGCCGGTCGAACGCCTCGCCCGTCAGCCCCTCGGCGGACTCGACGAACACCTGCGCCATCTCGGGCTCGGAGTCGAGCGCCGTCTGTCCCAGGTCGGCGTTGTCCGTCGGGACCGAGCGCCAGGCGACCACGTCCAGGTCCTCGACGGCGAACTGCTCCTCGACGACGGCCTTCAGGTCCTCGCGGGCCTCGTCGTCCTTCGGGAGGAAGAGCGAGCCGACCGCGTACTCGCCGGGCGTGAGGTCGGCGTCGACCTCCTCGGCGAAGAAGTCGTGGGGCGTCTGGATCATGACGCCGGCGCCGTCACCGGTCGACTCCTCGGCACCGGTGGTACCGCGGTGTTCGAGGTTCGCGAGCAGTTCCAATCCGTCCGAGAGCACCCAGTGGCCCCCGTCGCCGTCGAGATCCATTACGACCCCGACGCCGCAGTTGGACCGCGCATCGGCCGGGTCTGCCAGCCGGCGGTCCCCGTCGTCGCGAGAGAACGAACTCATGTGTCCAGAAGCTATCCGGTACCTCGGTAAAACGCTTGGCCTGATAGACTATGTGACCGTTATATCCACACTTAGGAGTATAAGGGACCTCCAACCTATACTATGTGCGGATCGTTCGACAGGGATCCGATCGGTGATCGAGTGTACTCCAAAGTACGAAACGGTGGGGTAAAAACCCATCGTGAATCCAGTAGAAGTGTACGAAGTTAAGAAAAGTGCCCTGGGAAAGAAAAGATACCCGCGGGAGCGGACGAGTCGTGCGCCGTGGACTCGCACGCGGTCGCCCGGTCGGGTCGCGAACGGCGCGTGGGTCCCGCTCAGGCCCAGGTGCCGGCCTGTTCGGCGGCGTCGAGGACGCGCTGGATGGCGACGACGTAGGCGGCGACCCGCATGCTCGGCAGGTCGTGGTCCTCGTACGCGTCGACGAGCGTGTCGAACTGCTCGACGACGATGTCCTCGAGCTCCTCGTTGACGCGCTGCTCCGACCAGTAGAAGCGCTGGCGGTTCTGCACCCACTCGAAGTAGGAGACGGTGACGCCGCCCGCGTTGGCGAGGATGTCGGGCACGATGACGACGTCTTTCGCTTCGAGCACGTCGTCACCGGCGGGCGTGATCGGGCCGTTGGCGGCCTCGGAGATCACGTCTGCCTGGACGCCTTCTGCGATCTCCTCGTCGATGGCGTTCTCCAGGGCGGCGGGGATCAGGAGATCGACGTCGAGCTGGAGCAGCTCGTCGTTGGAGACCGCCTCGTCGGCACCGTGGAAGCCGGCGACGCTGCCGGTCTCGCGTTTGTAGTCTTTGGCCGCGACGGGGTCGAGGCCGTCCTCGTCGTAGACGCCGCCACTGGAGTCGGAGACGGCGACCACGTCGGCGCCCATCTCGTCGACGAGCTTCGCTGAGATCCAGCCGGCGTTGCCGTAGCCCTGGACGGCGACGGTCGCGTCGGCGACGTCCTCGCCGAGGTAGTCGAACGCCTCGCGGGCGGCGATGACCGTCGAACGACCGGTGGCCTCGACGCGGCCCTCGCTGCCACCGCTGGAGAGGTCCTTGCCGGTGATGACGCCCGGTTCGGTCGTGTCTTCCAGCGTCTCGTAGGTGTCTTTGATCCAGTTCATCTCGCGCTGGCCCGTGTTCACGTCGGGCGCGGGCACGTCGCGGTCCTCACCGATGATCGGAGTCAGTTCCGTCGCGAACGCGCGCGTGATGCGCTCGAGTTCGTCCTCTGAGTACTCGTCGGGGTCGATGACGATACCGCCCTTGCCGCCACCAAGCGGGATGCCGACGGTCGCGGTCTTGTAGGCCATCCAGCCCGACAGCGCCTTGACCTCGTCGCGGGAGACCTGCGGGTGATAGCGGATGCCGCCCTTGTACGGGCCGCGGTCGCCGTTGAACTGCGAGCGATACGCACGGAACACCTCGACCGAGCCGTCGTCCATCTCGACCGAGAGGTTCGTCTCCAGGATGCGCTCGGGGTTCTTCAGCCGCTCCAGCAGTCCCTCGTCCACGTCGAGGTACTGTGCGGCCTCGTCGATCTGTTCTTGTAGGCTCTCGAAGGGGTTTACGTCGGAACCCATGCATGAACGCTCGTCGACTTCTGGTAAAAATAAACCGGATTCGTCCAGTAAAGCCGCCCCTAGTTTTAAATTATTATCCAGGAAGGGGATAGTGACAATAATAGGTATATAATCACATAAAGTATACCGAGGACGGATCGACAGTCCCGGCTCGGCGGGGCGAGTTCGGACGGGGCCACGGGCGGGCGCGGTCGCTTGCGGGCGACTTCGATCCCGGTGCCCGACGGCGATTTCACGCGAAATCGGTCGGCGTCTGCCGGTCGTCAGCCCGAAGTCTGACGGCCCTTTATGCCCCGCGACGAGACACCTGCACATGCCGGGGGCGCGGCACGGTCACACGCTCCCGTTCCCCGCCTACGGCGACATCCCATCCTATCCCATCCTTCCGCGCACCGCTCGCTCAGACTCGCGAGTCCCCGGTCGGTTCCATCGCCAGCGTCACCGTCGCACCGTCGACCGCCCACTCGCGAGTACGGGCGTAACCGGCGGCGTCGCCGTCGTCGACAGCGCCGTCGTCGCGGACGGACAGGTCGTCGACCCTGACGGCGCGTCGCAGTTCGTCGGCGTGGTCGCCGACCGCCGCCGCCAGCGCGTCGTCGCCGGTGACGACCGCCAGCCGGACCCGCTCGTCGACGGCCAGGCCGAGGTCGGCGCGCATCTCTTGGGCGCGCCGAGTTACGTCCCTGACCAGCCCCTCGCCGCGGAGTCGCTCGCCGAGCGACTCGTCGACGTAGACCGTGCCGCCGCCAAAGGGGACCCGCCGGACCCCGTCGGGGACGCGCTCGGCGACCGAGACCTGTTCGGCGCTCACCGCGTAGTCGGTTCCATCGACGGCGACCGTCAGCGGCAGCGCCTCGGCCGGTCGCCCCTCGACGGCGTCGGCGACCGCTCCCGCGTCGTCGCGGAACGCCGGCCCGAGCGCGTCCATCTCGGGGACGACCACGCGCTCGCGAGCGGGGTACCGGTCGGTCAGCGCGACCGACTCGGCGTTGGTGCGGTCGGCGAGCAGCTCCCGATGGGTATCGACCGCCTCGGCGACCGTCTCGTCGTCGGTCTCGACGACGACCTCGGCGACCGGCCAGCGGTGCTTGCGGCCCATCTCCTGACGAGCGGTCGCGACGGCCCCCTCGACCGCGCGGAGCGCGCCCACCCGTTCGACCAGCGCGGGATCGTTCGGCAGACCGAGCGCGTCGGCGTCTGGCCACTCGGTCGCGTGGACCGTCGGCTCCTCCGCGTCGGCGGGCCCGTCGAGTGCCCGGTAGAGCCGTTCGGCGAGGTGCGGCGCGAACGGCGCGAGCAGCCGCACGCAGACGCCGAGGACGGTCCCCAGCGCGTCGTAGGCGGCCCGCTTGTCCGCCGTCGAGTCGGGCGCCCACACCCGGTCGCGGACCGTCTGAACGTAGTAGCGCGAGACGTCCTCGACGAGGAAGTCGAGGACGGCGTCGAGCGCGGCGTTCGGCTCGCGGTCCTCGAAGCCCGCGGTCGCCCGCTCGGTCACCTCGCGCAGGCGCGCGAGGACCCACTCGTCCGCCACCCGACGGTCGTCGGCGTCGACAGCGAGGTCGACCGCGGGCCGATAGCCGTCCTCGGCCATGAACATCGCGGCGAAGCGGACGACGTTCCACACTACGTCGAACCGCTCGCGAGTCGTCTCGACGCCGGTCATCTCGGAAGTCATCGTCACGTCCTGGCCCTGCTGTTCGTGACCGAGCAGGTGCGCCCGCAGGGCGTCGCGGCCGTGAGACGCAGCGACCTCGGGCGGCCGGAGGACGTGCCCTCTCGATTTGGACATCCCCTCGCCGTCCAGCAGCGCCCAGCCGTGCATCAGCACTTCCTCGTAGGGCGCTCGACCGGCGAACGCGACGCCCAGGTACAGCTGCATCAGGAACCACCCGCGCGTCTGGTCGTTGCCCTCGACGACGAGGTCGGCGGGCCAGTCCCCCGGACGGGGATTCTCGCTCGGGCGCTCGCGCAGGCTCGCCCACGAGGCCACCGCGGAGTCGAACCACACGTCGAGCACGTCGCCCACGCGCTCGGCCTCCCCGCCGCAGTCGGGACAGGGGACGGTCACCTCGTCGACGACCGGCCGGTGTGGATCCTCGGGCACCGCATCGAGCCCGGCGCGCTCGGCCAGGTCCGCCCGCGAGGAGACGACGGTGTCCCGGTCGCAGTCCTCGCAGTGCCAGACCGGGAGGGGACTCCCCCAGTAGCGCTGGCGGGAGACGTTCCAGTCCGGTGCGTTCTCGACGGTGTTGTGAAAACGGCCGTCGCGGGCCTCGACGGGGTACCAGGTCGTCTCTTCGACGGCCTCCAGTAGATCGGCCTTCAGGTCGGTCACGCGCACGAGCCACTGCTCGGCGGCGCGCATCACCACGTCGGTGTCGCAGCGCGGGCACTGCGGGTACTCGTGGGTGAACCGCTCGCGCCCGAGCAGCGCGCCCGCCTCGTCGAGCGCCTCGGCGACAGCCGTGCGGCCCTCGCTGTGGACCGAGAGGCCCGCGAACGGCCCCGCCTCGTCGGTGAACCGGCCGTCGAGGTCGACGGGCGAGTAAGCCGGCAGGTCGAGGTCGGCCTCGCGCGCCCGCTCGAAATCCTCGTGACCGAACCCCGGCGCCGAGTGGACGAGGCCGGTGCCGTCGCCGTCCGTCTCGACGTAGTGGGCGTCCGCGACGGTTCCGCGGGGCGTCGGGTAGTCGGGCAGTCGTTCCGCGAGCGGGTGGCGATACGTCGCCCCGACGAGGTCGCTCCCCGGGAGCGTCTCGACGACCGTGAAGTCGTCTTCGGCGACACCGAGCGCGGCCATCACGGCGTCGACGCGCTCGGCGGCGAGGTAGAGCGGGCCGTCCGCGGCGCGGTCGACGCGGTCGGCGCGGCCGGCGACCGCCCCGTCGTCTACCTCGACGGCCGCGTACTCCCCGCGCTCGTCGACGGCGACGAACTGGTTGCCGACGACGGTCCACGGCGTCGTCGTCCAGGCGACGAGGGTGCCGTCGCGGCTCGCGGCTCCGCCGTCGCCGCTCGCTCGTTCCGAGGGCTTACTTCGCTCGCCCTCGCGATCCCCTCCGCCGTCGACCAGCGGGAAGCCGACGTACACCGCGTCGACGGTGCGGTCTGCGTACTCGAGCCGAGAATCGGACACCGCCGTCTCGCAGCGCGGGCAGGTGTTGACCACCTGGTCGCCCCGCTCGACGAGTCCGCGCTCGAACAGCGCGGCGAACGCGTCCCAGACGGTGTCGACGTACTCGGCGTCCATCGTCTGGTAGACGTCGTCCCAGTCCATCCACACCGCCAGGTCGCGAAACTCCTCGTCCATCACGGCGCGCTGCTCGTCGACGAACGCCCGGCACTCGTCGACGAACCGGTCGACGCCGTACTCCTCGACCGCTCGCTTGGTCTCGAACTCGTGGTCGGCCTCGACGTTCACCTCGACGGGCAGGCCGTGGGTGTCGTAGCCCGGTCGGGCCAGCACCGCGCGACCCTGCATTCGGTGGTACCGCAACAGCGCGTCCTTGAGGACCTTCCCCCAGGCGTTGCCGACGTGCATCCGTCCGCTCGTGAACGGTGGTCCGTCGAGGAAGTAGAACGGTTCTCGGTCGCGTTCGTCGCCTCGCTCGACGGCGCGGCGCTTGGCGTACTCGTAGGCGTGGCTGGTCTCCGCGGGCGCGTCGACGCCGGGGAAGGCGTCGGCGTCCGTCCAGTGGGCTTTGACTGTCTGTTCGACCGCGTTCGGGTCGTAGTGGTCCGGTAGTCGTTCTGGCATCGATGGATGTGTCTCGTCGTGTCGGTTCGCGTGCGATACGTGGCGACTACACGAGTCGAGTCCTCGAATCAGTCGCCGCTGTCGGGTCCGTGGCTCACGGCACGAGCGGGCTCCGGCAGACGGTGAGAACGAGCGTCCGACGGGCGGACGTCTGACGAGACTGGTGTCACCGAGTGCGGACCCGTCGTGCCCCGAGAAAGTAGGTACTACGCCCCTGACGGGGCGATAATCGAGACCGCCGCGGCGGGCACGCGGTGCCGCGTCATTACCTGATGTACTCGTTTCGGTCGATAAATCGGTTTCGGGGGTGTGGGTTTCGGTGGCAGTAGACAAGGTAGGCGGAGGCGACAGCACCGCGACCGCAACGGGAACCGTGACTGCGAACAGCGTGAAAGCCCCCGCTCGCTCCGGTCGAGGGCCTCGCTGCGCGCTTCACTCGCTTCGCTCGTTCCAGTGCTTACGTCGGCAGTCTTCCCGGAGCGACCGGCCCCTTTCATTCCCACCCGCGTCGGCTGGCCGGTCAGTCTGTGCGGGCGGGAATGAAAGGGGCGACTCGTTCGGCGAACCCGGACGAAGCAAGTGACGCGGGACCGGAGGTCCCGCTAATCCGAGGCCGTAGCCCTCAGACACCGCAGGCCGAAGGCCGAGGAGCGTGGTTCGAGAGAGCGAAGCTCTCGCCCGATCCCGGAAGTCTCCGATTTCCTGAGACAGCGAGGCCCGGGAGTCGAACGAGTCGGGGCTTTCACGCTGCCTTCGGTCACTGTGGAGTCAGCGGTCGCCGTAGCGTTCGCGGTCGCTGTGGCGTTCGAACTACGACGGAATACGATGGACCGAGTAGCTCCGAAATCAAATAACGCCGGTCACGCTGGCGGCCTCTCTCGCGGCGGCTTCGCTCATGCCGTCGCCCAGAATCGTATAGCGGTCCCGAATCTCGTGGGCCGTCGTCAGCGCCTCGATGACGACCTCGTCGCCGATCCCCAGCTCCTCGGCGGTCGTGGGCGCGTCGATGCTGGCGAGCGCGTCGCGGATGTCCGTCCACTGGCCTTTCGGCCCCGAATGCAGATACTCGGTCATGATGGAGGCGACGCCGACCTGGTGGCCGTGCAGCGCGGGCTCGGGGGCGATGCGGTCCAGTTGGTGGGAGATCAGGTGTTCGGCGCCCGAAGCGGGCCGGGAGGAGCCGGCGATGGACATCGCGACGCCGGAGGAGACCAGCGCCTTCGTCACGATCCAGGCCGATTCCTCCAGCTCGGGGCGAATGGAGTCGGCGTTCTCGACGAGCATCTCGGCGGTCATCCGGGAGAGCGCGCCGGCGTACTCGTGATACTCGACGTTTTTGAGCCGATGGGCGAGCTCCCAGTCGCGAACCGCGGTGAAGTTGGAGATGATGTCGGCACAGCCGGCCGTCGTCAGCTCCCAGGGCGCGTCGGCGAGGATCTCGGTGTCGGCGACGACCGCGAGGGGTGGCTCGGCGGCGACGCTGTGGCGGGTGTCACCCTCGGGGATGGAGGCGCGGCCGGAGACGATGCCGTCGTGGCTGGCGGCCGTGGGGACGGAGACGAAGCCCTTCCCCACGTCTTCGCCGGCCATCTTGGTCACGTCGATGACCTTGCCGCCGCCGACGCCGACGAGGTAGCCCACGTTCTCGTCGGCGGCGACCTCGATGACCTCCTCGACGGCGCCGAAGGTGGCCTCCTCGATGCGAACCACCCGCGGGTCGTAGCCGGCGGCGGCGAAGCCCTCGACGACCCGGTCGCCGGCCACTTCGGCGGGCGTCGGGCTGGTGACGACCAGCGGGTCGCCGTGGAGGCGGAGTTCCTCGACGGCCGCCGCGGCGTCGTCGAGCACGCCGTGGCCGACCACGACGTTCCGCGGCAGCCGTATCCAGGTCGACTTGTCGAACATGCCGAGGTATGCGCGGTCGGCCGGCAAAACGCTTGCCGTCGCATTCGAACCACCGGCGCCGTCGATTCGACCTCGGGCTGAAGGGAGTGAACGACCGGGGCGCTTTTCTCAGACGACGATCATCTACCGTCGACATGGTCCCCACACACGTGCGAGCGCCGTTCGAGGAGCACCCGCTCGCTCGCGAGGGCGCCATCGCGGTCGCCGCGTTCGGCGCGTTCGTCATCTGGATCCACTCGCTGGGGCCGGTCGCGAGCGCGCTCCAGTCGGTCGTCCGTCCGGGCGCGTTCGCCGCGACGGGCCTCGGCAGTCTGGCCGCCACCGGGCTGACCAACAGCGCCGTCGTCGTCGCCGGGGCAGTCGCGTTCACCGCCGCCTACGCCAGGGTCAGGGGCCGCTCGGTTCCGCTGTCGCTTCCCGACCGGTCGGACCTACCGCTGGTCGCCGCCGTCGCGGTGGCGCCCGTCGCGGCGGTCGCGGTCGTCGCACTCCTGGCCGGGGTGACGGGGACGAGCCTGGCGGCGTTGACGGGGTCGTCGTACGCCCCCGGCGTCGACCCGGTCGGCCCCGCGACGGTCACGGGGCTGGTCCTGGCGCTGGGGCTCCCCGTCTACGTCCTCGTCGCGCACGCGCTCGTCCAGCGGACGCTCCGGTCGGCCGCGCGGCCGTCCGTGGCGATCGGACTGACGACGCTTTTGATCGGGACGATCGGACCGACGGATCTGGTCTCCTCGGGCCGGCCGCTGCAAGTCGCGGCCGTGACGCTGTCGCTCGTCGCCGCGATCGCGATCCCCGTCTTCGCCGCCGAGGCGTTCGACCGCGCGTGGCTGTCCGCGTTCTGTGCCGTCCCGCTCGCGGTCTTCGCCGCCGCCGTCGTGATCCAGTGGGCCACCGGCTTCGACGGCGTCGCTGGGGCGGCGCTCGGCCTCGCGGAAGTCGGGCTCGTGGCGGTCAGTGCCTACGCCTACGAGCGGACCGACTCGCTGCTCCCGCCGGCGCTGGCCTACGCGGCGTTCGTCGGCGCGCGGGATGGCCTCTCCTTCCTCGTCGGCACCGGCGCGATCTGAGCGCCGCCGCTCACAGCGTATCGAGCACGCCAAGCACGCGCTCCTCGGCCTCCCGCTCGGGCCCTTGCTGGGCCTCGTCGGCCTCGCGCTCCGGTATCGCGTCGATAGGTGCTGGTAGCCGGGTCGGTTCGCGTCGCAGATACTCTGTGACCGTCCCGAGAAGTGAGATGGCCGTCGCCGGTGACTGGCTCGCCCGGGCGTCACTCGTCGAGAAGCGAAGACTCCCGCAGTTGGTCGATGTCGGGGCGTTCGTGCTCGTGATGGCGGGCGGACGCGAGCTGAGAGTCGACCAGTTTGTTCACCTGTTCGCCCCAGTCGTCGTCGGGGTTCGTCCGGACGTACTCGGCCCACCGCCGGATCTCGGCTCGCCGTAACTCGCGGTTTCGAGCGTGTTTCTCCTCAAGATCTGAGTTTGTCATATTCCTCTTCGACGCCCAGTGTTTCTACGTATCCTTCGAGCTGGCGCGTGTTAAGACTGTTCCCGGCGACTTCGTAGAGATACAGCGCGTCTTCGAAGTCCTTCTGCGCACCCATGCTCAGTTTGTACGCGATCTGAAATTCGAGCGAGCCGACGGTGATCTCCGTCCCGCGGAGCGAAACCTGAATCGTGTTCCGGAGTGACGTTCGGTCGTACTCGTCGCTCGCGAATTTCAGCTCGACGTTCGGGACGCGGTGTCCGTGTTCCGCGACGCGGAGCGGCAGGTCGTCGGAGAGCGTCTCGAAGAGGCTATCGAGTGGCATCGCTGACCCCCAGTATCCACGCTCTCGCAGTTCATCCGAGAGTCGCGTCGCGACCCTTTCGTCGAACCGTTCGGTGATCACGTCGATGTCCTCCGTCGCGCGACTCCGACCGAAGAGAACGGCGACGTATCCGCTCACGACGACGTAGTCGACCCCCACGCGTTCGAGCGTATCGACGACATCCACGACCAGTTCGTCGAGCTCACTCAGCGGTTTGTCGATAACGACCCCGTCGTCGGTGAACTCCATCCGTATGGCCCGTTCCGGCAGCACTCTCATAATAGTACGGTCCGTCGACGTTCGTCGGCGATGCCGCGGTCACAGCGTATCGAGCACGCCCAGCACCCGCTCCTCGGCCTCGCGATCGGGCCCTTGCTGGGCCTCGTCGGCGTCCCGCTCGGGCGTCGCCTCGACGGCCTTGGCCACCGCCTCCGCGGGCGGCTGCGGCTCCCACCCGAGCGACCGGAGTTTGGTCGTGTCCAGTACGTGCGGCGGGTCGCGATACAGCGGGAAATCGGACGGTTCCAACCCGCCGGCGGCGAGTTCGCGCTCGCCCGCGGCGACGATATCCACGTCGGTCACGAGAGTATCGGCGACCGTCTCGACGGTTTCTCGCAGGGTCTGGAGCGTCCAGTCGCCGACGTTGTAGGCTTCACCGGGGTCGCCCTCCTCGGCGACGACGCGGAGGGCGCGGGCGACGTTCTCGACGCTCACGCGGTGCCAGAGGTTCGTGCCGTCGCCGGGCACCAGCACGCGGTCGTAGTTGGCGACCCGCTGGACCCAGTAGTCGAAGCGTCGAGTGTAGTCGTGGGGGCCGTAGACGACGCACGGGCGGAGACTCATCGCGTTCACGCCCTCCTCCGCGGCGGCGAAGACGGCGCGGTCGCCCTCGGCTTTGCGCGCCCCGTAGGTCGCGCCGGAGTCGTCGGTCGCCTGCTCGTCGCTGCAGGGTTCGAGGGCGGTCTCGCCCTCCCGCTTGGGCACTTCCTCCGCGCCGTAGGCGGCGCCGCTGGAGACGTAGACGTAGGCGTCGACGTCGTCGAAGACGCGGGTCGCGGTCCGAACGTCGCCGGGGTGGTACGCCACCAGATCGACGACCACCTCGGGGTCGAGAGCGGCCGCATCGGCCAGATCGCCATCGTCGGTGCGGTCGCCCCGGAGGTGGTCGATCCCCTCGTCGTCGGCGAACGGGCTCTCGTGTTCGCCGCGGTGGAAGACGGTCACGTCGTAGCCGGCGTCGCGGAACTCGCGGACAGCGCGGCGGCCGATGAATCGAGTGCCGCCGACGAACAGCGCCTGTCGGGTCATATCCCGGATTCGTCGCTGACCCGGTTAAACCCGGTGACCCCGGCTGGCGAGTCCGCCTCGATTCGGACCGCCACCCCGGCTCGGGGTCCAGCTCGGAGATCCCTACTGGGCACCGGTCGCCACCGTCCCGGTACGACGCCCGCCGGTTACTGGCGCCGCTGTACGCCTGTCTCGCTCTCGGGAGCGATCGCGGCAGGGTGTCGAATTTAGAGATCTGAGGAGTGTTAAACGGTGAATAACAACAGTGGTTCGGGTGCGAGTGCCGTCCATGAACTGCGCGAACTGCGAGACGGACGGCCCGCCGGCGTACACGCTCCGGGCGCACGTCGACAGCCGTGACGACGGCGACGCGACTGTGGACGAGCAGACGGCTCGGACGGACGGGGGCGCGAGCGCGACCGTGGACTTGCCCTTCTGCTCGCTGGAGTGTCTCACGGCCTGGACCTGACCGGGACCGAGCCAAAGAGCTATCCGAGCGGGCGCGCCACCAATCGGCATGGAAAACGTCCATCCCGGACAGCGCGTCGCGGTGCTCGCGGACGCGCAGAACCTCTATCACAGCGCCCGGAGCCTCTACACGCGCAACATCGACTACGCCTCCCTGCTCGACGCCGCCGTCGCCGACCGCCAGCTGACACGCGCCGTCGCCTACGTCATCCGCGCCGACGCCCCCGAGGAGGAGTCCTTTTTCGACGCGCTCGTCGACATCGGCTTCGAGACCCGTATCAAGGACATCAAGACCTTCGGCGACGGGTCGAAGAAGGCCGACTGGGACGTGGGCATGAGCCTCGACGCGGTCACACTGGCCAACCACGTCGACACCGTCGTCCTCGCCACCGGCGACGGCGACTTCTCGCGGCTCTGTTCGCACCTGCGCCACGAGGGCGTCCGCACCGAAGTAGTGGCCTTCCGGGAGTCGACCGCCGAGGAACTCGTCGCCGCCGCCGACGACTTCACCGACATGAGCGAGGACGTCGAACGCTTCCTCCTCTGAGGTGGTCTCCACCGAGGCTGTCGCTTTGGATTCGTCCGACTCGGACCGAGAGACACTAGCAGTGAACTACGCACGACAGGAGCGGCGAGAGAAACCGGCAGAATCAGAGACGGTGAACGACGTCCTGCGCCGTTCAGACCGGTCGACCCGGGTCCGAGGTGCCGACGAGTAGTGCGCCGGCGGCGAGGCCGAGCGACCCCGCGGCGATGGCGACGACCGGGACGGCGACGCCGAGCGTCCCCGGCCCGAAGATGAGGACCGTGCTGATCGCCAGCAGCACGACTCCGAACGCGACTTTCCGTGTATCGGTCTCTGTCATCGTATCGGTGTTTCGTAATCGCTCCGTATAAATTCTCCTGAAACCGCGTCACACAGATATGATCGATCGTGATAGAATCGAGGTACGTAGGTGTGTGGTAACACGGTCCACGGGCGGACGGGAGTGAGACAGATACAAGATGGGCTGGGGCGAACGGAGGGGCGATGGACGACGAGGACCGGTCGATGCTGACGCGGGTGGCCGACTACCAGTGGGGTCGCGACGCTGGGGCGGCGCTGTTCGGTGGGGGCGACCCCGAAGTGACCCACACCAGTTCCGGGCGGCCGCGACAGGTACTCGCGGACGATGGACGATTGGTCACTTACGCGACCGACGGGCGGTTCACCCTCGGCGTGGCCGGCGGGCGACGGCTGCACGACGGCCTGTCCGACGGGCGCTACCGCGTCGTCGTCGGCGACGAGAGCGAACCGTTCGTCCGCGACGAGCGCAACGTCTTCGCCAAGTTCGTCTCGACGGCCGACCCCGAGATCCGCCCGGGCGACGAGGTGCTGGTGACCCACGAGCGCGGGGAGGTACTCGCCGTCGGTCGCGCCGAGCTGAGCGGCGCGGGCATGGCCGACTTCGAGACCGGCATGGCCGTGTTCGTCCGCGACGGTGCCGAAACGGACGGCGACGACTGAGCTTCCGTCTCGCTCGGTTCGTGTTGCTCGTTGCGCGAGCGTTCCAGTCAAGTACCTCGTGAAAGAAACGGACACGACAGCGACCGCACTCGACAGCAGACATTGAAAGCCCTCGCCGCGCTCACTCACGGCTCACTCCGTTCGCCGTTCGCCTGACGAGGCCTCCCTCCGGTCGGCCTCGCTCTCGCGGTCGCTGAAGCGAGATATCCGCGCTCTCCGCACCGCCCGCGCGGATAGTGCCCGCTCAGGCGACTGCGGGCGCGAGCAGGGCGGTCGGCGGAGCCGACCGTTGCAGGCCGTGGCGGCTGCGCCGCCACGCGCGCCTCGCCCTTTCAGTCCGCCAGGACCGCGCAGCACCACGACCGCCCCGCACAGCGACCGCCCCGCACAGCGACCGCCCCGCACAGCGACCGCCCCGCACAGCGACCGCCCCGCACAGCGACCGCAGACGGCCACACACCTCCCCAGCCGATTCCTTCGCTCGCTGCACTCGCTCAGTCATCCCTCGCACGGCTTCGTCTCGCGGCCTCGCTGTCGCTCGGCACGCTCGACAGCGTGCGCCACAGCAATCGCTCACTCTCTCACCTCGACTGAGCATCCGCGCGAGCGGAACGAGCGCGGTTCACCGCATCGAGGCCGAAGGCCGAGATGCGGCCTGTCTCGTGAGCGAAGCGAACGAGACCTCGTCAGAACTTGCTCTGACGGTGTTTTCACCCATGTTTTTGGCGAGGGGGTCGCCAGTGGCGACCCCCTCGCGAAAAAGATGGTTCGCAACGCTTGTATCGCGGCGTGCCTGTGTACCGGCAATGAGCCATTCTTCGCCCGCCGTCCGTCGCGTCGCGGACTGGGACTTCGACCAGCTGTCGTCGCTGGCGGCCGAACACGGGACGCCGCTGTACGTCGTCGACCTCGATCGAGTCGCGGAGAACTACGAGCGGTTCGCGTCGGCGTTCCCCGACGCCCACGTCATGTACGCCGCGAAGGCCCACACCGGCCGCGCAGTGCTGGAGACGCTGCTCGACGCCGGCGCCGATATCGAGTGTGCGGCCCGCGGGGAACTCCAGCGAGCCATCCAGGCCGGTGCCGACCCCGACACGCTCCAGTACACGGCGGTCAATCCGCCCGATGCCGACCTGGACTACGCCGCCGAGCTGGGCGCCGACCACCCCGGGTTGACGGTCACGGGCGGCGCCCGGGACACGTTCGACCGGCTGGAGGCGCGGGGGTACGACGGGCGCGTCGCCATCCGGGTCAACCCCGGGATCGGTACCGGCCACCACGAGAAGGTCGCGACGGGCAAGGACGCCAAGTTCGGGATCCCGTACGACGAGGTCGCCGAACTGGCCGAGGACCTCCGCGAGCGGTTCGACCTCGTGGGGCTGCACGCCCACGTGGGGTCGGGCGTGCTGCACGACGACCTCGAAGACCACTGTCGGGCCATCGCGAAGGTGGCCGATCTGGCCCGGGAGGTGGATGACGCCGACCTGGAGTTCGTCGACTTCGGCGGCGGGTTCGGCGTCCCCTACCGCGAGGACGAGGAACCGCTGGACATGGACGTCGTCGGCGAGAAGGTCCGAGAGGCCGTCGGCGACCTGGCGGCGCAGATCAAGCTCGAACCCGGCCGCTACGTCGTCGCCGACAGCGAAGTGATCCTGACGGGAGTGAACACGGTCAAGGAAACGCCGGAGGCGACCGTCGTCGGTGTCGACGCGTCGCTGGCGACGCTGATCCGGCCGGCGATGTTCGACTCCTATCACCCCATCGCGAACGTCTCGGCGCCCGACCGGGCGGTCGAGCCCGTCGCGGTCGGCGGGCCCTGTTGTACGAGCGCGGACGTGTTCTGTACGGACCGACCGGTGGCGCGTCCGGAGCGCGAGGACCTGCTCGCGATCGGCAACGCGGGCGCCTACGGCTACGAACTCGCGAACCAGTTCCACTCCCAGCCCCGCCCCGCCGAAGTCGCCGTCGAGGGCGGCGAGCCGCGGGTCGTCCGCCGACGGGAGACGATGGACGACGTGACCCGGGTCGAGCGCGAGGCCGAGGAGTAACATGCCGTTCGACGCCATCGACTTCCACGAGCGGGCGGTCCGGACCGACTCGTCCGAGTCCGTCGCGGAGATGCGCGGGCTGCTGGTCGAGACGCTCGAACGCAACGGTGCCGAGCCCGTCGTCGACGAGGCCGGAAACACGCTCGCGACACGGACGGGCGAGGGGTACGAGTCCGGGGATACCGCGGTCGAGAGCGGTACCGACGCGGCGGACGACACCCACCTCGTCCTGAACACGCACATCGACACGGTCCCGCCCCACGTCCCCTTCGCCGAGCGCGAGGACGGCGACGTCGTGGAGGGACGGGGTGCCTGCGACGCGAAGGGGCCGCTCGCGGCGCTCGTCGACGCGTTCCTCGGCGCGGGCGTCGGCGACGGGAATCGGCTGACGCTGGCGATCACGCCCGACGAAGAGACGGTCCAGACCGGTGCCGCCCACCTCGCGGGGTCGCTCGACGCCGACGGCTTCGTCGTCGGCGAGCCCACGGGGCTGGACGTGTGCAACGCCGCCCGCGGCCAGTACGAGGGGACGATCACCGTCGCCGGTGCCGCGGCCCACGCTGCCACGCCCGACAGCGGTGCGAACGCGATCCGAGCGATGGCGCCGATCCTGCAGGCGATGGAAACCTACGACGACGAGCGAGGTCCTGGGGCCCACGAGTCGCTCGGGCGCCCGACGCTCACGCCGACCGTGATCGACGGCGGGGAGGTCTCGAATCAGGTCCCCGAGGCGTGTACCCTCACGTTCGACCGGCGACCGGTCCCGCCCGAGACGCCCGCGGAGTTCGAGGCCGGACTGGCAGCGCACCTCTTGGAGTGGGTGCCCTCGGGGATGGATCTGGACGTGGCGCTCTCTCCGCGGGAGACGCCGTTCTTGGCCGCGTTCGCGACCGACCGAGACGAGCCGCTCGTCGAGGCGCTTTCGGCCGCGAGCGGCGGGGCGGTGCGGCCGTTCGGCGCCGCGACGGAGGCCTCGTACTTCGCCGAGCACGCGCCGACCGTCGTGTTCGGTCCCGGCGACCTGGCGGACGAGGCGGGCGCCGTCGCGCACAGCGAGCGCGAGTACGTCCGCCGCGAGGACGTTCGGGCGGCCGCGCGAGCCGTCCGCGACGCCGTCGACGGGCTCCTGTAGCCGGGCGAGCGGGTGCCGGCCGTCTCGTAGAGACCGTCACTCGCGGACGGCTCACGGCTCGCTGCGCTCACCGTTCGCTGTTCCCAGGCGCTCGCTTCGCTCACGCCTCGCTACTCGACCAACGGGGCGACGACTCCGAACAGAAGCGGCGAAAACAGTCCGAGCGCGATACCCAGTACTTCCATATCGAACAGCAGCGTCTGCTCCCAGCCCGGCAGTCCGCCGAAGACCACGGAGCCGACGATCTCGCCCAGCCCGCCGACGGCGAACAGCGCGACGCCGAGGAAGAACCCGGTCTTGGCCAGCTTCGGGTAGTCCCTGGTTGCGTAGTGAGACATAGGCCTCGATATCTCCGCTCGGAACAAAAATTCACCGTGAGAGTCCGTCACGTAGTATCCCGGAAACCATATGATCCGCTGTCGCATACCCGGTCTCGATGCGAGAACTCCTGCTCGGACCGGTCGCCGAGGCGCTCGGCGTGGTCCTGTACGTCGCGATCGCGGGTGCGCTGGCGGTCGTCGGCGCGCTCGCCGAACAGGCCGGATTGTCGAACCTCTCCGCTGGACAGACGACGCTGGGCCTGTGGGAGGCCGCCGTCGGCGCCGTCCTCATCTACGCGGCGCTCAACGTCGCCTACCACATCGTCCTCCCGCGGTTGCGCGGCGCCGAACCGACCGCCTGAGCGTCCGACCGCGAAGCCGACGGTCGACCCGCGGGTCACGTCAGGTACGACATCGCTTTCTCGTCGCTGACCTGGCCGAAGTTCCGGTAGTGAGCGCCGACGGCGCGGAAGCTCCGCGGCCGCTCGACGGCGACGACCTCGTCGGCCAGCGTCGCGAGTTCCTCGAGCGTGTCCGGCGGGCCGACGGGGACGGCGGCGACCAGCGACGCCGGGTCCTCGTCTCGGACCAGCCGGAGCGACGCGCGCATCGTCGCGCCGGTCGCGACCCCGTCGTCGACGATCACGACTCGCTTCCCGGCGAGGTCCGGACGCTCGCCGTCGCGGTAGGTGGCAGCCTTCTCGGCGGCGACTTCTCGTTCGCGCTCGCGTTCCTGTGCCAGGTAGCGCTCGCTCACCGAGAGCCGGTCGAGCGCGTCGTCGTTGAGCCACACCGCGCCGTCCTCGGCGACCGCACCGATCGCGAACTCCTCGTTGCGCGGCGCGCCGATCTTCGAGGCGACGACCACGTCCAGTGGCGCGTCGAGCCGGTCGGCGACCGCCCGCCCCAGCGGCAGTCCGCCGCGCGGGATCGCGAGGACGATATCGGCGGCGATACCCCGGTCTTCCAGCGCGTCGGCGAGTCGCTCGCCCGCGGCCGTCCGGTCGCGGAACATGCGTGCGGATACGTGTCACACGGTCAAAGGCCTGTGGCCGTCCGTCGCTGGGTATCGGCGTGGGTCGAGGTCGGGGTCGGACCTACTCCCGCGCGTCGTCGACGAGTTCGCTCGCGACGCCGGTGTAGCCCGCCGGCGTCAGCGCGTGCAGTTCCGCACGCACGTCGTCGTCCACGTCGAGGTCGTCGATCATCGCCTCGAAGTCGGCCATCGACACGTCGCGGCCGCGGGTCGCCTTCTTGACGTGTTCGTAGGCGTCGTCGAAGCCCTCTCGGCGGAGGATCGTCTGGACGGCCTCGCCGACGACCTCGGGGGTCGCTTCGAGGTCGTCGCGCATGACCTGTTCGTTGGGCACGACCTTCGCCAGCCCGTTCTCCAGTTTCGAGTAGCCGATGAGACAGTGGGCGAGCGCCGCGCCGATATTGCGCTTGACCGTCGAGTCCGACAGGTCCCGCTGGAGTCGCGAGGTGGTGACGTAGTCGCCGAGGAAGTGGAGATCGGAGTTGGCCTTCGAGAGGTTCCCCTCGCTGTTCTCGAAGTCGATGGGGTTGACCTTGTGGGGCATCGTCGACGACCCGGTCTCGCCCGCGGCGGCCTCCTGGCCGAGATAGCGGTCGGAGACGTAGAGCCACACGTCCAGGTCGAGGTCGAGCAGGACGTTGTTCGCGCCGCGCAGGGCGTCGAAGACGGCCGCGAGGTCGTCGCAGGGGTTGACCTGCGTCGTCAGCGGTTCGTGGTCGAGGCCCAGGTCGCCGACGAACGATTCGGAGAACGACCGCCAGTCCACGTCGGGGTACGCCGCGTCGTGGGCGGCGTAGGTGCCCGACGCGCCGGCGAGCTTGCCCGAGATCTCGTCGGTCGCGCGCTCGATGCGGCCGAGCGCGCGGCCCAGTCGCGAGGCGTAGACGGCCAGTTCCTTCCCGTAGGTCGTCGGCGTGGCGGGCTGGCCGTGGGTGCGCGCGAGCATCGGCAGATCGCGGTGTTCGCGGGCCTCCTCGACGAGGGCGTCGCGGACGTCGCGCAGCTGCGGGACCAGCACGTCTTCGACGGCGGGCTTGACGAGCAGGCGGTGGGCGAGGTTGTTCACGTCCTCGCTGGTGAGCCCGAAGTGGATCCAGTGGGCCGCGTCCAGATCCGCGGGCAGGCCCTCGCGGACGAAGTACTCGATCGCCTTCACGTCGTGGTTGGTCGCCGCGTACTCGCCGTAGCCCTCGGTCTCGATCTGTTTGATCAGGGCCGCGTCCTCGTCGTCGAACGACTCGTACAGGTCCCGGAGCTGTTCGCGCTGTCCGGCGCCGATCTCCAGGGGCGTCTCGGGCAGGTCGGCCAGCGCGACCAAGTACTCGACCTCGACGCGAGTGCGCGCCCGCATGAGCGCCTTCTCGCTGGCGTAGTCGACCAGCGGTTCGGTGTACCGTGCGTAGCGTCCGTCGAGCGGCGAGACGGCCCGCAGCGGCGATCGGTCGGTCATGCTCGCCCGTGCGGTGAGTCGACCAAAGAGCGTGTCGGTCGGCGGTCGCCGCCGCCCGCGGCGGACCGACCCGTCGGTCCCGTCTCGGAGCGACCGTGTCGACAGTGTCGACTGTGTCCCGGCCTATTCGCAACTACTTTGCGCGGCCGCGGCGGGGCTTCGAACATGAAACTCGCAGGGATGGCGAGCAACCGCGGGCGGAACCTGTTGAACATCGCGGACCGGGCCCCCGGGGGCGCCGAGTTTTCGGTTATCCTCACGAACGACGCCGACGCGCCCGTCCTCGACGCGGCGGCAGAGCGGGAGATTCCGACGGAGGTCGTCGAGCGCGGCGATGGCGAGGATCGGCGCGACCACGAGGAGCGCGCCCTCGACGCCCTCGCCGACTACGACTTCGACCTGGTGACGCTGGACGGCTACATGCGCCTGCTCTCCGAGACCTTCCTCGACGAGGCGCCGACGACGCTGAACGTCCACCCCTCCTTGCTGCCCGCCTTCCCCGGCATGGACGCCTGGGGCGACGCCCTGGAGTACGGTGCGGACGTAGTCGGGTGCACCGTCCACGTCGTCACCGACGCAATCGACGACGACGGCGAGATCGTCGAGGAAGCGGTCGACGGCGGCCCCGTCGTCACCCAGGAGCCGATCCCCGTCTACGAGGGCGACGACGAGGACGACCTCAAAGACCGCGTCCTCTACGAGGGCGAGTTCACGGCCTACCCGCGCGCCGTGAAGTACTTCGCGGAGGACCGCGTCACCGTCGACTACGAGGCGAACCGGGCCGCCGTCGAGGGGACGAGCGGCGGTGACCTCCCGACGCGGCTGTTCAGCTCCGAGGACCGCGCGGCGGACCTGCGCTACGGGGAGAATCCCCACCAGGACGCCGCGGTCTACGCCGACAGCACGGTCGAGGAAGCCAGCGTCGTCGGCGCCGACCAGCTGAACGAGGGCGCCAAGGCGCTGTCGTACAACAACTACAACGACGCCGACGGCGCCCTGAATCTCATCAAGGAGTTCGACGAGCCCGCCGCGGCGGTCATCAAACACACCAACCCCGCGGGCTGTGCGACCGCCGACACCCTGGCCGACGCCTACGCCGACGCCCTGTCGACCGACCCCAAGAGCGCCTTCGGCGGCATCGTCGCCCTCAACCGCGAGTGCGACGAGGCCACGGCCGAGCAGATAATCGACTCGTTCAAGGAGGTCGTCGTCGCGCCCGGCTACACCGACGCCGCCCTGGAGACGCTGTTCGAGAAGGACAACCTCCGCGTGCTGGACGTCTCAGACCGGTACGACGTGACCGAGACCGTCACCGAGAAGAAGCTCGTCGGCGGGCGGCTCGTCCAAGAACGGGACACCCAGGCGCTCACCCCCGACGACCTAGAGGTCGTCACCGAGCGCGAGCCGACCGACGAGCAGGTCGAGGCCATGCTGTTCGCCTGGCAGACGATCAAGCACGTCAAATCGAACGCCATCGTCTTCGCGAAGGGAACCGAGACCGTGGGCGTCGGCGCCGGCCAGGTCTCCCGCGTCGACGCGGTCGAGATCGCCGACATGAAAGCCGAGAAGGACGCCGAGGGTAAGGACGCCGAGGGCGCGGTCATGGCCTCGGACGCCTTCTTCCCGTTCCCGGATGGGATCGAGAAGGCCGCCGAAGCGGGCATCGAAGCGGTCATCCAGCCCGGCGGCTCGAAGAACGACGACATCGTCACCGAAGCCGCCGACGAGCACGACATCGCGATGGTCATGACGGGCCAGCGCGCGTTCAGGCACGATTGAACTCCCGCGAGTGAGTGCCTGGAACTCGTCAGAGCGTGCTCTAGCGGTGGTTCCGCCACGGCTGACTGATTTCGCGCCGTCGCGGCTCTCACGGATCGTCCCGAACGCCTTCGACGGCGTTTCGCGAAGCTGAAACGGGGCCGCTGGTTTCAACTGTCGGGAGTCTCGTGAGTTCGCCGTGGACAGTCGAGCGGGACGGCGTGCGGTCTCGCCGGTGATCGGGACGGTGCTGCTGGTCGCGATAGCCGCTCTGTTGGCGTCGGTCGCGGCCTACGTCGCCTTCGGCGCGACCGAGCGCAACGAGCCCGCCCCGGAGGTGGTCGTGGAGATCGAACCGGTCGAGCGGCCGGGCGCCTACGACCTCGAACTCACCGACGGCGAGCGCCTGGACGGTGAGAAGGTCGAGATCCGCGGTGGCGCCGACGAGAACGCCCTGCGGAATCGGGACCTCCTCGCGGGCGACAGCGTGACTGTCTTCCCCGTCCGCGAGCGGCTCCGGCTGGTCTGGTTCGGCGAACGCGACACGAGTTACGTCCTGCGGGAGTTCGAGGTGGAGCCGGATCTGCCCGACATCGACGAGAACTGTCCGTGGGTCCAGCGCGAGACCAACGGCGGCACGTCGTCGGTATCGATCGAAAACACCGTCGTCGACTGCGACGTGGTGACCGACGGAAACATCGTCCTGGAAGCGGGAGGGACCGTCGTCGGTCGGGTGGTGAGTGAGGCTAACAGCGTGGATATCGACACCGGACTGACGGTCTACGGGCCGGTCGTCGCCGGCGACGACGTCGCGATCGACGGGAGCGAGGTCGCCGGCGACGTGCGCGGCCCCGACGTAGACATCGATACTACGACCGTCTACGGCTCGGTCGAGAGCGCCGAGCAGGTCGACCTCGACGGCGTCACTGTCACCGGGCACGTCTACGCGCCGAGCCTCTCGTGTTCCGACAGCACGACGATCGGTGGCCGGCCCTGCTCGGGCTACACGCCCAGAGACCCCGACGACTACTGAGCGAGTGGGGCGACCCAGCGCGGCCGAGTCGGTCAGACGCTCGCCGACCGGACGACTGACCGCCCGCTGGGCCGACCGATACGCCACGACTTACCGCGCCAGCCAGGTCGGAACCGGCGGGCGGGATGCCCGCTGGTGTGACACCTTCTGCCCGCACCTACGGCGCCTGGGGCGACACCTGGCTGGCCGAGCAGGTCGTCGACTGGCTCGAGACGGGAGGGTGGACGGCTACAGACGTCGCGTCGCCCCTTCAGTCGGTCGCGCTCGTCGAGGCGGCCATCGAGAGCAGCGAGCGCGACGAGGGTGTCGACCCGCGGGTGCCGCTCGCCGAGGCCCGCGAGTCCGTCGAGCCGTAGCGGTCCCGTCGTCTTCGACTTCCCTGGGCCTCCCGTCGGAGATCGCCGGGCGGCGGCCCGGCCGTTGTGCTTAGGTACGCTCGTCCCGTGGTCGCGGACATGGGACTGACCGAGTGGGCCAGCGACCACCTGCTGGCGACGGTCGCGGTCTCGCTCGCCTTCCTCACGCTGAGCGTCGTCTCCGTTCTGGGCGTCGCCGGCTGGCTGCTCGCGGCCGTCCTGGGTCTGGGTGGCGCCGGGACCCTCGGCTCGCTGTTGCCGCTGTTCGTCGCCGGGCTCGTCGTCGGGGTGCCGCTGTCCGTCGTCGGCCTGGTCGCCGCCGCCGCCGGCCTCGCGTCGCGGGCCTCGTCGGCCGTCAGCGGGACGACCGAGGTGGCGGGGATCCGCCTCGGCCGCGTCGCCTCCTACGTCGAACGGGAGAACAGGTACGCCCGGATGGTCGGCCTCGCGGACCTCGTCGAGAACTTCGACACCCGCTCGGCCGAGCGACGGGCCGACGACCGCACCGAGCGGCTCAAGGAACGCTACGTCGAGGGCGAGATCTCCGACCACGAGTTCGAACGGCGGCTACAGACGATCCTCGACGAGGAGGGCGTCCAGCGCGAGGGCGTCTCCGCTATCGACGACGAACTCCACGCCACCGAACGCAACTGAGTTCGACGCCGGCGACCCGTCTCGGGCCACCGGGTTCGACCCGCGCCGCGGAGCGAACGGGTCGGGGACCGAAGCGCCGCGAGCTAGTTTCAGTCGTTCGCGGAGTCGCCCGATTCGACACGGACGTCCGCGGGGACCCGCGGCTCCCGCGGGAGGTCGACCGACCGCGGTTCGAACTCGTAGGTGAACCCGTATCTCCGGTCGTTTCCGTCGGCTCGGGAGACGATGCGTTCCGTGGCCGAACGGATCACTCCGTCGGTCGTGATCCGAACCGTCGCGTTGTACGCCGCGACGTTCTCGGCGGCGTACAGTTGTCCGCCCGCGTATCGGTCGGCGCGAAGCGTCACGACCGTGGCGTCGTCCCGGTCGTCGACGTCGGCGACGGTGAAGTTGCCGCGTCGGAGCGCTCCCCGGAGCGGGTTCGTGGCCGTCGAGAGACTGCGGAGCGACCGGTCGAACAGTGCCGTTCGGTTGCGCGTGTTGTCGAGCGTGACGTTCCCACCGGCGACGGTGTACTGTCTGACGACCGTCCCGTTCGCGGCGATGACCGACGTCCTGTTCTCCGTCTCGGTCCCGCTCGCGCGCCGCGACTGGGACACGTACCGAACCCGCGTGAGGTTCGGCCCGGCCGCCACTCGCACCGACGCGAGGATCGAGGTGTTTCGAACCGTCGTATTCGTGGTGTGAGTCACGACGCCCGGCGTCTCGGCCGCGTTCGCCTGGTGGGTCCGGACCACCCGCGTCACGTTACGGACGCCGGTGTCGGCCAGTCCCGCCGGAAGCCGGTCGGGGGAGGGCGACGCGGTCGGCGACGGTGTCGCCGTCGGCGTCGGTGAGGCTGTCGCCGTCGGCGTCGATGCGGGCGTTTCCGTCGGCGTCGATGCGGGCGTTTCCGTCGGTGCGGGCGACGGTGTCGCCGTCGGCGTCGCTGTCACCGTCGGTGTCTGTGTGGCCGAGTCCGTCGGGACCGAGGGTTCGGTCGCCGAAGGAGCCGGCGATTCGGTACCGGAGAGAGTGCTACAGCCCGACAGGACGACGAGCAGGAGCAGTCCGACCGCTACGGCCGTGCTTCGCGGCTGTCTGATGGAGGGCATGCGCCGGGTGCTATCGACGTCGAAAGCAAAAGTGTCGCGATCCCGTGCCGTCGGCTCGTTCCCCGCCTCCGGAAATCTTCGACCTTCGGGACCGGGCGAGCGGTTCGCTCTCTCGAACCACGCGACGTATCCGCGCCCTCCGCACCGCTCGACAGCACGCGCCGACCGCACCGCTCGACAGCACGCGCCGACCGCACCGCTCGACAGCACGCGCCGACCGCACCGCTCGACAGCACGCGCCGACCGCACCGCGACCCCGACTCCAATGGCGCTCACCCGTGCTCACAGACCCCCCGTCTCACCGACACAGCCTTTATTCTCGACCGCGGCAACATTTGCGTATGGAGTTCACCCTCCCGGACGAACACCGGATGATCCGCGATACGGTGCGGGAGTTTTGCGACGAGGAGATCGAACCCATCGCCCAGGAGATCGAGGACGAGCATCGCTTCCCGGCGGAGGTGTTCGACGATCTCGCGGACCTGGACGTGATGGGCGTTCCGATATCCGAGGCCTATGGCGGCCTCGGCGGGGACCAGCTCATGTACGCGCTCGTCACCGAGGAACTCGGCCGGGTGTCGGGGTCGATCGGCCTCTCCTACGCCGCACACGTCTCGCTGGGGAGCAAGCCAATCGAGCTGTTCGGGACGGAGACACAGAAAGAACGGTGGCTCGAACCGCTCGCGACCGGCCGGGACCTCGGCTCGTGGGCGCTGACTGAACCGGAGTCGGGGTCGGACGCGTCCGATATGGACACCACAGCGGACAAAGAGGGCGACGAGTGGGTGTTGAACGGGACGAAGCAGTTCATCACGAACGCGAACGTCGCTGGGTCGGTGCTGGTCAAGGCCGTGACCGACCCGGAGGCGGGCTACGACGGCATCTCGACGTTCGTCGTCGATCCCGAAGACGAGGGCTTCGAGGTGACGACGGTGTGGGACAAGATGGGACTGAACGCCTCGCCGACCTGCGAGATCCGGCTGTCGGACGTGCGTCTCCCCGACGACCGACTGCTCGGCGAGCCCGGCGACGGCTGGGACCAGACGAAGAAGACGCTGGACGGCGGCCGGATCTCGATCGCCGCGCTGTCGGTCGGGCTCGCGCAGGGCGCCTTCGAGGCGGCGCTCTCCTACGCGAAAGAGCGCGAGCAGTTCGGCCAGCCCATCGGCGAGTTCGACGCGGTCCGGGACATGCTCGTCGCGATGGACCGCAAGATCGAGCGGGCGCGCCTGCTGACTCACAAGGCCGCCGTGGCCTACGATAACGGGGAGGACGTGACCCGTCTCTCGTCGATGGCGAAACTCGACGCCTCGGAGATCTCGCGGGAGGTCGCCGAGGACGCCGTGCAAGTGCTGGGCGGCTACGGCTACACCACCGACTTCGCGCCACAGCGCTTCTTCCGCGACGCGAAGCTCATGGAGATCGGCGAGGGAACCAGCGAGATCCAGCGGCTCGTCCTCGGGCGGGAGCTCGGGCTGTAGATCCTCCGCTTGGTATGCGTACGTATTGAGCGAGCGTTGCAGTCGAGTACCTCGTGAACGAAATGGAGACGACAGCGACCGAATTCGACAGCAGGCGATGAACGCCCTCGGCGCGCTCGCGGTCGCTCTGTCGGATATCCTCGCTCCCTGCGGTCGCTCGAATAGCGCCGACAGAGACGACGCTACTCCGTCGCGATCGCGTCTCGCCCGTTCAATACGCCAGGGGCAGCACCGCAGACGGCCACTCACCTCCCCAGCCGACTCACTCGGTCGCTGCGCTCGCTCGTTCGTCCCTCGCACGGCGACGACTTGCGGCCTCACTGTCGTTCGGCACGCTCGTCAGCGCGCGCCACCGCAATTACTCACTCTTTCACCTGCACGGAGCGAATTGAGTGAGTGAAAAACGGGGGACGTAAACTGTTGTACGGTGCCCGCGCCGTTACCAGTCTGTCACTACTCGCTCGCGAGCACGCCGTAGCGCTCGATGTCGACGCGCTCGCCGCGGGCGAACGCCTGGTCGGGCAGCGTCGCCTCGTGGTCGAAACCCGCCTTCTCCAGCACGCGCGTCGAACCGTCGTTGAACGCGAAGACGCGCGCCCAGACCTTCTCGTATCGCAGTTCGTCGAACCCGTACTCGACCATCCGACGGACCGCCTCGGTCGCGTACCCCTCGCCCCAGTGGTCGGGGTGGAAGAAGTACGCGAGTTCGGCGACGCCCCACTGTTCGCTGACCCCGCGGAAACTGACGGTCCCGACGCGCTCGCCGTCGACCCGCAGGCAAAACTGGACGCCGTCTTCGCCGAGCGACTCGAACCACTCGCGCTCGTCGGCCATGTTTCGGGGTTCGGTCGCCGACAGCCCCTCGCGCACCTCGGGGTGGTTGATCATGTCCCGGAAGAACTCCAGGTCGTCCTCCTCGACCGGGTGGAAGGTCACCCGCTCGGCTTCCATGAACACCGGTCCGCTCATGCTCGCCGGGACACCGGCGAGGGCCTTCAGCGTTCCTCCGGCGTGGGACGGGTCCGCACGGCCGGGCCCGTCGCCGCTCAGGGCAACTCTCGCACGCGAGCGAGCATCTCGTCGAGGTCGGTCGGGCAGGCGGCCAGCGAGTAACCGTCGATCCGGGCGAGGTCGCCGGCGTGTTGCCAGACGGCGTCGGCGTCGAGCCCCTGGAGGACGACGGCGTTGGGTGTCGGGTTCAGCACTCGCAGAGCGACCATCGCGCCCTCGCCGCTGGTGACGTTCGTGAACACGAGCGCGCGGTTGGTCGACTGGCCGTAGAGCCGATAGAACTCCTCGGAGGAGAGCCGAGAGATAGCCTGGATGCTGTCGATGACGGTGTGGCCCGCGACGGTCTCCTGGGCACCGGAGACGATCTCCGTGGCGCCGATGGCGTCGTAGAAGTCGCCGACCGGAACGGCCGTGGGGTACTCCCGGAGGTCGTGGACGATGTCGGCGTCGAAGCCGGCCGAGAGCACGCGAGCGTGCTGGCGGATGTGGCTGCCGCCGCGGCGCTCGTCGATAGTCAACAGCGCCTCGACGGTGCGCTTGACGACGCCGATGCCCGGGCTCTCGCGGCGGCCGCTCTCGTAGTCCGAGACGACCGAGGGCGAGACGCCGAGTTCGTCGGCGAGTTCGGTCTGGGCGACTTCGAAGTCGGTCCGCCACTTCCGGAGGGTGCCGCCGGGGTCGTCGCTGAGGGCGATCTCGCCCGCGATCTTCTCGGCCAGCTCGCGGCGCTCTCCCATTTGCCCGAGCATCGACGACTGACGATAAAAGCGTGTCGAACCACCGAGAGCGGCCCGTCCGGTCCGACTCCGTCGACGGTCGCTCGCTACTCCGCCGACACGTGGCCGCCGACGAGCCCACCGACCGCCCCGAAGACCAGCGGATACACGACGCCGGCGAGCAGGACGGCGGTCACGAGCGCGGGGCCGGCCGAGGGACCGTCACCGCTGCCGATCGCGAACAGGACGGCGCCCGCGAGCGACAGCGGGAGATATCCGAGTACGACGGCTGCGCCGTTGCGGGCGGCCGTCGTCGGTTCCGTAGCGGTGTCCCAGGCGGCGACCGCGCCGCCGAGAGCCAACAGGACCGGCGGGAGAGCGAACAGCGCGGTCAGCGCCGCCTCCTCCCCGCCGGCGACGAGGTTCACCGACCGCTGGCCGAGCAGCGATATCTGCACGGCGACGTTGTGGGCGTTGTAGAACAGCCACCCGACGAGCTTCCAGGCGACCGGCTCGCCGGTGAACACCTCCAGTACGTTCGATCCGAACGAGTCCCGGACGGAACTCCCGTGCAGCAGGTACACGACGAGATAGCCCAGTATCCAGGCGGCGATTCCCCCTGCCAGCCCACGACCGGCCGCTCGTTTCGCATCCGTGTCTACCATACACCTCCCCCCTTCGAGGCCTGTGGAAAATGCTTTCTGGAGTGGGATACGGCGGCTCGGTCGGCCGTCGACCCGGCGAGCCGCCGCGTTCGGAGCGGTGAACCGCGGGACGCGACGGCTCTCCTCGGACGTGGCTCCCACCCGGCCGCCGTGGTCGCGCCCGCCGAGTCCGCTCCGCTTCGGAGCGGGACTCAGTCGTCGCTCCGGTCGGCGGACCCGCCGGCGCGGTCGGCAACGGGCTCGACGCCGTTCGGCGTACTCCAGCTGAGTTCGACCGTCCACCGGCGCTCGTCACCGTCGCTCGCCGCGTACTCGAGGAGGTCGACGTCACCGGTCGGCTTCGGCCGGACCTCGCGGTCGGGGTCGGCCCGCGCAGCCTCGTAGCGGGCGGTGAGCTGTTCGTCCAGCCCCCGCAGGTAGGCGTCGAGTTCCGCGCGGCTCAGCGACGCGCTGCGTTTCCGCTCGTAGCCGCCCGCGCCTCGACCGACGCCGCCGGGCCGTCCCGAGGCGTGACCGCCCCGAACCGCGTTGATGACCGCGCCGAGCAGGAGCACCAGCGCCGTGAAGTAGAGGTACGTGACGACGACGACGACGCCCCCGAAGAAGCTGCTCGACCCGGGGTCGCTAAAGGCGAGATACACCTGGAAGAGGCTCTGGAAGGCAGCCCAGCCGACGGCGGCGAACACCGTCCCCGGCAGCACGTCTTTCCACCCCAGGTCGGCGTCGGGGAAGACGTAGTACATCGGGAAGAAGGCGAGGACGAGCCCGGCGACCAGCACCAGCGGCGTCATCAGTCCGAGCAAGGGGATGGTGTCGGCGAAGACGGCGAACGCGGCGCTGACGCCGACGGTCGCGACGACGGCGACGACTAACGCGGCGAGGACGACGACGGCGTCGCGAAGTGTGTCCGTGAATCCGTTGTCCGACTCCGTCTCGTAGATCTCCGAGAAGGCGGTGTCGAGGCCGCGGAAGATCTTCAGCGCGCCCCACAGGAGGACGACGAGGCCGATAACCGAGGCGCCGGCCGCGGCCTCGCCCGCGAACAGCTGCGCGACGATATCGGCGATGGGGCCGGGAAGCCAGCTCTCCGAGGCCTCGACGACCCTGTCCTCCAGGCCGCCACCGACGACCGAGAGGACGACGAACAGGAGAAGCAACAGCGGCGCCAGCGAGACGAAGGCGTTGTACGCCAGCCCCGCCGCCATGAACGTCACGTTCTTCGCCGAGAAGTCCGCGTAGACCCGTTCCCCGAACTCGCGCGCGCCGCCGAACGTGACCATGTCCTCGGTTGGGCTCGCGACCGGAAAACCGGCGCGCCGGCGGACGCGTGGCCGGTCGCTCGGGCCGGTTTCGTTCCGGCCGGCACGGCGCCATCTGGTGGGTTAGATAGGTTTTCGTGGGAAGATTCTTTAACGAACCCACCATACGTCTCGATATGCCCGATGTGACACTGGACGACAGGGGACGGCTGACGCTCCCGAAGGATACTCGGGAGCGCTACGGTGACCGCTACCGGATCGTGGAACTCCACGACGGGATCAAACTCGTTCCGATCGCCGACGATCCGCTCGACGCGCTGCGCGAGGAGTTCGCAGACGTCGACGAGTCGGCCGACGAACTCCGCGAGCGAGCGCGGGAGGAAGCGCTGGACGGGGCCGGCCGCTGAATGTACGTCGAGACGGACTTCCTGCTCGCGCTAATCAAGGACGACGACTGGCTCGGCGCTGCGGCGGAGCGCGTTTATCGCGATCACGAGGACGACCTGTGGACCTCGCAGTTCACGCTCGTCGAACTGCTGCTCGTGGCCTACCGGGAGGACCGCGACGTGGAACGGGTGGTTACGAACGCGGCCGCGCTGGTGACGGTTCGAGGCGACGTGGACGCGGTCGTCGCAGCGGCCTCCTACGTGGCGGACCACGGACTGACGCCGTTCGACGCGCTACATCTCGTCCACTCGGACGGGGACCGGATCGTCTCCAGCGACGGCGCATACGACGAGTTCGCACCGCGGCTCGACCTGCGGACCGTCGAGGAGTGAGGGTCCGAAACCACTAACCCCCTCACACGCTTGTCCTCTGGCAATGGACTGGACGGAGAAGTACCGGCCCTCGTCGCTCGACGAGATCCGCGGCAACGACAAGGCCCGCGACGCCCTGCAGGAGTGGGCCGACACCTGGGAGGACCACCGGGAAGCGGTCGTCCTCCACGGCTCGCCCGGCATCGGCAAGACCTCCGCGGCGCACGCGCTGGCCAGCGACGAGGGGTGGGCGACCATCGAACTCAACGCCTCGGACTCGCGGACGAAGGACGTGATCGAGCGGGTCGCCGGCGAGGCCGCCAAGTCCGGCACGCTCACCGCCGGCGGGGCCGGGCGCCGGGTGGTCATCCTCGACGAGGCCGACAACCTCCACGGCAACGTCGACCGCGGCGGGTCGGCGGCGATCACCTCGCTGGTCAAGGAGGCCAGCCAGCCGATGATCCTCATCGCCAACGAGTTCTACGACATGTCCAACGGGCTGCGCAACGCCTGCCGGGAGATCGAGTTCCGCGACGTGTCCAAGCGGTCGATCGTCCCCGTCCTCCGGGACCTCTGTCGCAAGGAGGGCGTCGAGTACGACGACGACGCCTTAGACCAGATCGCCGAGATGAACAGCGGTGACCTGCGCGGAGCGATCAAGGACCTCCAGGCGATGGCCGAGGGTCGCGACCGCATCGGCGCCGACGACGTGGTGACGGGCGAGCGCGACAAGACGGAAGGCGTGTTCAACTACCTCGACACGGTGATCAAGGAGGCCGGCGCCGAGGAGGCGCTGAAGGCCTCCTACGACGTGGACGAGACGCCGGACGACCTGATCAACTGGATCGAGGACAACGTGCCCAAGGATTACGAGGGCGAGGAGCTGGCGGTCGCCTACGACTTCCTCTCGAACGCCGACGTGTGGCTGGGTCGCGTGCGCGCGACGCAGAACTACACGTTCTGGCGCTACGCCGGCGACAACATGACCGCCGGCGTCGCCGCGGCTCGACGGGAGCCTAAAGGTGGATGGACCCGCTACGGGCCGCCGAGTTACTGGTCGAAGCTCGGTCGCTCGCGAGGGACCCGGAACAAACGGGACTACATCGCCCAGCGGATCGCCGAGGCCGGCGGCGTCAGCATGTCCACCGCTCGTCGGGAGATCCTGCCCCACCTGTCGGTGATGACCCACCACTGCAAGAACCGCGAGCTCACCGTCGCTATGGCCGCGAAGTACGAGCTCGACGCGAAACACGTCTCCTTCGTCACCGGCAGCGGCGAGGACACCAACAAGGTCCAGTCGATCGTCGAGGACGCCGAACGACTGCGCGAGGAGCGCGCCGTCGAGAACGCCGGCGGCGCCTTCGAGAACGCTCACGCGGGCGGCGGCGAGGGGACCGAGGAGACCGACGACGAGGAGAGCGACGGAGCCGACGAGGAACCCGCACAGGCGGCGCTCGACGGGTCCGGCGGCGAGTCGGTCGACGAGGACGCCGACGACGAACCCGCGGACGACGCGGACGCCGACGACGACTCGCAGTCGGGCCTCACCGACTTCATGTAGCGCCGGTTACCCGTTCGCGACCTCGGACTCTACTTCGCCGGTGTCGTGGCGCCAGCCCCGATACAGCAGGTAGATCCCGGCGACGAGGAGGACGACCGCGAACGCGTCGAGCCCGTAGTTCAGCGTCGTTCCGGTCGGGACCGGTCCGTCCTGGGTGACCTGCAGCAGTCCGTAGGCCAGCCAGGTGAGGCACATTCCGAGGTAGATCGGCAGTTCTCGGCCCGATATCTCGCCGCGCCGGTACCGGACCGCGAACACGCCGATCAGGAGGAGGTACGCGACGACGAGCGCGTAGTCGGCCATTTCGGGGACCATCAGCCGACGCTTGGTCGGGCTGTGGTAAGTGTCTACGGGATGGTCGGACGACGGGGCAGTAGCGCGTCAATCGGCGTGCTGGGCACCGAAGCCGCCAGTGTCGACCATAACGCGGTTGGTGAGGACCGCGAGTCCGGCGACAGCGACGGCCAGCAGGACCGTCACGGTCTCGCCGTAGAGATCGGGGAGGCCCCACTTCTGCCGGCTCAACACCATGGCGACGTACAGCAGCGCCGCGGCGCCGGCGGTGACCGCGCGGAACCGGAGGAGGTTCGCGGGGTCGACGGTGTCTGCGCTCCAGACGAGCAGCGCGACGAGCGCGGCCAGAAGGGCGAACGAGACGGCGTAGTAGGCGATGCGGTTGGTCGGCGGGTGGTCGAAGACCGCGAGGAACTCGAAGACTGCGGCGAGCGCGACGAGGCCGCCGCCGAGGCCGACGACGGTCCGAACGGCGGTGGAGCTCGGGGTGTCGAACATCCGGACGGTCGCGTAGACGAGCAGCGCGAAGATGGTCGTCGCGGTCGTGAAGTGAGCGGTCATGATGGCTGGGTTGAACCCGCGGGGGAACATGCCGCCCGCCGTCGTGGTCACGCCGCCGAGGACGATCTGGATCGGGAGGATCGCGATGGTGGCGGTGACGGCGTAGCGGATCCGGCGGTCGTCCTGCCAGCGCCAGACGCCGTAGAGCCAGCCCAGCAGCAGGAAGCCCACGACCATCGCGAAAAAGCGGTGGATCCATTCGAAGAAGCTCGCCCAGTTCGCCGGGAACAGGCCGAGCCAGCCGTTGCACAGCGGCCACTGGGTCCCGCATGAGAGCCCGCCGCCGGTCGAGCCGGTGTGCAGTCCCAGCAGGATGAGGACGAACGTCAGCGCCGTCGTGACGCCCGCGAGGGCCCGAAAGCGTCGACTCATGCGCGGCGCTTGGTGGCCCACGGACTTTACTCCCCTCATTTGCTCGTCCGCCCGCTCGACGAGCGGACGGCGTCTCCACGAGGCCCGGTACCGTGTGACCGGCTCGCATCGATGAACGTCGTCCCGACACCGTTCCCGGCCGCGGAACGCGTTTCTGGCCCGACAGACCGTCTTTGGGGTCGCTCGGCAACGAACGTAGCCGTTTCCAGGGTTCGACGAACGACGACACATCCCTCGTCATTTGGCCCAACGCGAAAGTTTTTGCCGGTCCCGTCCGCGGATCGGATATGGGACTCGACGAGGACGCACTGGAGTATCATCGGACAGCACCGCCCGGGAAACTGGAGATCGCGACGACCAAGCCGACGAACACCCAGCGGGACCTGCAGCTGGCGTACTCACCCGGCGTCGCGGCGCCCTGTCTCGAGATCGACGAGAACCCGGCCGACGCCTACGAGTACACGGCGAAAGGGAACATGGTCGGCGTCATCTCGAACGGTTCGGCCGTGCTGGGACTGGGCGACATCGGCGCCCAGGCTTCCAAACCCGTCATGGAGGGCAAGGGCGTGCTGTTCAAGCGCTTCGCCGACATCGACGTGTTCGACGTCGAACTCGACGAGCACGACACCCAGGCCTTCATCGACGCCGTCGCGGCGATGGAGCCGACGTTCGGCGGGATCAACCTGGAGGACATCAGCGCGCCGGAGTGTTTCGTCATGGAGGAGCAGCTCCGCGAGCGGATGGACATCCCCGTCTTCCACGACGACCAGCACGGCACCGCCATCATCTCCGGCGCCGCGCTGATCAACGCCGCCGAGATATCCGGCAAGAGCCTCGAAGACATGCGGATCGTCTTCTCCGGCGCCGGCGCCAGCGCCATCGCGACCGCCCGCTTCTACGTCTCGCTGGGCGCGAAGAAAGAGAACATCCTCATGTGTGACTCCTCGGGCATCATCACCGAGGAGCGCGCCGAGGCCGGCGACCTGAACGAGTACAAGCGCCAGTTCGCCCGCGACGTGCCCGAAGGGGATCTGGCCGACGCGATGGACGACGCCGACGTGTTCGTCGGCCTCTCGATCGGCGGCATCGTCTCCCAGGAGATGGTTCGGTCGATGAACGAGAACCCGGTCATCTTCGCCATGGCCAACCCCGACCCCGAGATCACCTACGAGGACGCCAAGTCCGCCCGCGACGACACCGTGATCATGGGCACCGGCCGCTCGGACTACCCCAATCAGGTCAACAACGTCCTCGGGTTCCCGTTCATCTTCCGCGGGGCATTGGACGCCCGCGCGACCGACATCAACGAGGAGATGAAACGCGCCGCCGCCGAGGCGCTCGCCGAACTGGCTCGCCAGGACGTCCCCGACGAGGTCGTCAAGGCCTACGGCGACCAGCCGCTACAGTTCGGCCCCGAGTACATCATCCCGAAGCCCGTCGACCCGCGCGTCCTCTTCGAGGTCGCGCCCGCCGTCGCCGAGGCGGCCATGGAGTCGGGCGCCGCCCGTCGCGAACTCGATACCGACGAGTACGTCGAGCGCCTCGAAGCCCGCCTCGGCAAATCGCGCGAGATGATGCGGGTCGTCCTCAACAAGGCCCAGAGCGACCCCAAGCGCCTCGCGCTGGCAGAGGGCTCCAACGAGAAGATGATCCGCGCCGCGTTCCAGCTGCAGGAGCAGGGCATCGCCGAACCCGTCCTCATCGGCGAGCGTGAGGAGATCGAAGCCACCCGTGACGACCTCGGCCTGGAGTTCGAACCGGAGGTCGTCGATCCCGAGAACGGCGACTACGAGGAGTACGCCGAGCGGCTCCACGAGCTCCGCCAGCGCAAGGGAATCACCCGCAGCGAGGCCTCGGAACTCGTCGAGAACGACACCAACTACCTCGCCAGCGTGATGGTCGAGCAGGACGACGCCGACGCGATGCTGACCGGCCTTACCCACCACTATCCCTCGGCGCTGCGCCCGCCGCTGGAGGTCATCGGTACGGCACCCGACGCCGACTACGCGGCCGGCGTCTACATGCTGACGTTCAAGAATCAGGTCGTCTTCTGCGCGGACGCGACGGTCAACCTCGACCCCGACGCGGACGTGCTCTCGGAGATCACCAAACACACCGCCACCCTCGCTCGTGACTTCAACATCGAACCGCGGGCGGCGCTGCTCTCGTACTCGAACTTCGGCAGCGTCGAGACCGAAGGCACCGCGAAGCTCCGTGACGCCGTCGGCGACCTCCACGACGACCCCGAGGTCGACTTCCCGGTCGACGGGGAGATGCAGGCCGACACCGCCGTCGTCGAGGACATCCTCAACGGCACCTACGACTTCGCCGACCTGGAGGACCCGGCGAACGTCCTCGTGTTCCCGAACCTCGAAGCCGGCAACATCGGCTACAAGCTGCTCCAGCGACTCGGCGGCGCCGACGCCATCGGTCCGATGCTGGTCGGCATGGACAAGCCCGTCCACGTCCTCCAGCGCGGCGACGAAGTGAAAGACATCGTCAACTTGGGCGCAGCCGCCGTCGTCGACGCCCAGCAGCAGGAAGAAGACGAGTAAGCGTCCGGCGCCCCCGGCGCCGGTTCGTCGCACCGGTCCGGTTCTATTCGCTCGGTTTTCGCCCCTCGACCGAGACCACGTCGGCGTCACCGTCCAGCGTGACTATCAGCATCTCCTCGGGCAGTCGCACGTCGACGCGGACGCGGAGCGGGTCCTCGGCGACGACGGTTTCCGCGCCGACGCGACACCACTCCAGCGTCCAGAAGGGGGTCGCTCGGAGGTCGATGCCCTCGGTCGCGTACGCGGCGACGACCTCGGGGTGAGAGAGGGCGGCCGCGCCGACGGGGAATCCGTGCTGGAAGCCACAGCCGCGGCAGTCGCCGTGGAAGAAGTAACCGTCCTGTTCGGGCTTCGGTTCGGGGACGATCCCGGGCGTCAGGTCGCCCTCGCACTCCGGGCAGACCCCGCGGCGGATCCCTTCGGCCTGATGAGTGAGGACGACGGCGACCCGCTCCAGCAGTGCGTCGCCCTCGTGGCCGTCGAGGAGACTCGGGGAGACGGGGAACAGCAGGGCGTGGTCGTCGACGCCGCAGGTGAGCAGCAGGTGGCCGTTCTCGTAGCGCAGCGCCAGCGCGTCACCGCAGAAGGAACACTCCCCCGGAACGTCGGCCGGCCCCCAGGTCCAGTCGGGGTCGAGTGACCCCGAGGCGACGGCCGAGACGACGGTCAGTCCCACGCTGGAGACGGCGTATCCATCGGATCCCTCGGTCACGAGGTCGCCGAGCCGGTCGAGGTGGTAGTTGAAGTTCCCCTTGTCGCGGACCCCGACCCCCTCGCGGAGGTCGCTGTAGGCGACGAACGGGTCGATCGGTGACTCGCGGAACGCTTCCGCCAGTTCGTGGAGGATCGCCATCCGCGTGTCGTTGCTCGCCAGTTCGAACGCCGCCCTCGGGCTCGACTCCGCGCCCATACGCGGGCTTGGACCCCCGCCGACTAAACGCTACACACCTATCACCTCCCTTGGAGTAACGCGGTGCTCCGAGCGCTTACGTCCAGTCCGGCGGTTGATCCATCTCGTGACGGAAACACTCTCCAGCGGATGTCGGACCGACAGGACGGGCCGGGTACGGCGAGAAGCGGCGGGAGGTGCCGGGCAGTGAACGACCGCGAGCGCCAGCGGTTGCTCGACGCGACGCGGCGCCAGTCCGGGACCATCGGCGAGCGGATCCCGGAGACGGTCACCGTCCAGGGGGACGCGTTCCCGCTCCGGGAGTTCGTCTTCGAATGCAAGCGCCTCGACGCCGTCCCCGAGTCCGAGCGCGAGCGCATCGAGGAGACCGAGCGTCGCCTCCAGCGCGAGCGACTGGCGCGCAAACAGCGGATCGAAGACGGCGACATCAGTCAGGAGGAGGGCGAGGCACTGGTCGACAGCATCCGAGGCCTCGATCGCGCGATCAACGCGCTGGAGGGGCTGGACGAGCCGAGGTACTCGGAGCAGCTGCGGCGCAAGAAGATCGAAGACGCCGAGGAACTGCTGTCGCTGATCGAACAGCGACCCTGAAGGGTCGTCACCGGCGGCGACGCCGACCGTCTCCGCTCGGCACAAAACATACGTGTGTGATCTGCGTCCGTTCCCGTAGCAGCGATGGACAAGACGATCGACGTTTCGGGTTGGCCGATGCGCGCGCTCCGGTACGCGCTGACCGGCTGTTACACGTTCGGGACGCTATTCGTCCTGTCGTTTTTCGTCTGGCGGGCGCTCACCGCGCTCGACGTCGCGATCCCCTATCGCGACGGACTGGTCTGGCCAGCGGTGTTCGCCGTGCTCTGGGCGGTCCTGACGGTCAAATGCGTACGGGTCTTCGAGCGGGCGGACGGCGACTGGTGGGGACCGATCCCCCGCGAGCAGTACCTCGGGCGGTTCGCGGAAGCCGGCGGGCTCGCTCGTTACAGCTGGGAGAAGGCGATCGACGAACTACCGGACGGTGAGGACGACGACCGCGACCGGTGATCAGTCGCTCGCGCTACCGCGGTCGGCCCGCGAGGGCGGTGGATAGCGGTCGTCGCCGGTCGCCGACGGCGCTTCGGGGAGGAGACAGCGGTCGGGCTCGCCGTTGACGTGGGCGTACTCGTCGGGGGCGTTGGCGAGCGGGTGGGCCGGGTTGTACCCGCTGTCGATGCGGGCGGCGCGGATCTCGGCGAAGTCGCGCAGCCGCGAGCTGATGCCGCGCCAGTGGAGGCCGATGGCGGGCGGGTGGGTCACCGAGTGGGTCGGCTCCAGTTCCGGGTCCCGGTGGGTCAGGACGGCGGCGTTGACGTTCTCGGCGAGGATATCGTGGTCGATGAGGACGCCGACGCTCGCGTCGGCGGGCGAGCGGGTGGCGAGCACGTCGAGACCGAGGTGCAGCGCCCGATACTCGGCGACGTTGTTGTCGGGGGCGCGGTTGGGCACCGACAGCCGCGCGACGCGCTCGCCGTCGCGCGTCTCGATGACGACACCGAGTCCGCCGGTGAACTCGCGAGCGTCGTCGCCTGGCGCGGTGCCACCGGCGGCTCGATAGGAGCCGTCGGTAGCGAGATAGAAGTCTCGGTGGTGCGTACGAGGCGGGTGGGCGATGTGCGGCGTCGGTGCCTCGTCGAACAGGTCCCGAAGAGTCGGCCGGCCGTATGCGGCCATACGAGCCCTTGGTGGCACGGTAATTTAAACCTACGGGGGATTTCGGGCCATCGCGTCTGATTAGCCGAGCATTCGGCCACGGAACGGTGGAAACGAGCACCGAGTCCGAGGCCGTCGCAGGGTGACCAGCCGTCGATTCGATATCGCGGATAACGGTGTATCAGGTCGGAATCGGACGCGGTCGCCGACGGTACAGGATCAGTCGGCGGCGTCCGGAACGCCCGTCTCGCCGTCGGTCCCGCGTTCCTCGGGGGTGAGATAGCACTGCGGGTCCGGGCCGAACGGGTCGTCGCCGGCCGAGAGCGCCCGCAGGCGAGAGCCGCCGCGGCAGATGTCCCGGTACCGGCAGTCGGCACAGCGGCCGGTGAGGTGCCGTTCCCGCTCGCGGAGCGCCCCCAGGAGCGGATTGGACTCGTCGGTCCAGATCGCGCCGAACGGGCGGTCGCGGACGTTGCCCAGCGAGTAGCCCTGCCAGAACTGCGTGAGGTGGACGTTCCCCTGGTAGTCCACGTCGGCGATCCGCTCGCCGGTGGGGTCGCCGCCGTTGGTCAGCAGGTATCCCCGGACCCGGTCGGCCATCGCTTCGCCCAGTTCCCGACGGGCGTACTCGACGAGGTAGGCGGCGTCGGCGTAGTTGCCGACCAGCAGCGTCTCGATCTCGTGGCCCCGGCCGTGGTACTCGCGAGTCAGGTCGCAGACCCGCCGGACCGCCGCCCGCCGTTCCTGTGGCGTCAGGTCGGCGTCCCGGATCTCCGCGCCGCGGCCGCCGTAGTCGAGGTGGTAGAAGCAAAAGCGGTCGACGCCGCGGTCGGCCAAGAGATCCACCACGTCCGCCAGGTCGTCGGCGTTGTGTCGAGTGATCGTGTAGCGCAGGCCGGTCTTCAGCCCCGCGGACTGGGAGGCCTCGATCCCTTCCAGCGCGCGATCGAACGCGCCCTCCTGGCCGCGGAAGGCGTCGTTGCGCTCGGGCATCCCGTCGACGGAGACGCCGACGTACTGGAGGCCCGCGTCGCGGAGCGCCGCGGCCCGTTCCTCGGTCAACAGCGTCCCGTTCGTGGAGAGAACTGGCCGCAGTCCCGCGTCGCTGGCGTGGCCGACCAGTTCGACCAAGTCCTCGCGGGCCAGCGGTTCGCCGCCGGAGAAGAGGACGACGGGGGCCCCGAACTCTGCGAGTTCGTCGAGGAACTGTTTGCCCTCGGCGGTGGTCATCTCTCCGGGGGCCGGTTCGGTCTCGGCGGCCGCGTAGCAGTGGTCGCAGTAGAGGTTGCACTGTTTCGTGCAGTTCCAGACGACGACGGGGCGGCGCTGTTTGCGCTCGCGGATCTGCGCTTTCTCCGACTCGGCGGCGGCGTCGTAGCGCAGGCCGTCGCCCTCCGCGTCGAGGTCACAGAGGAGCTTGCTGACCGAGATCACGCCTGTTCACCTCCGTCGTCACCGGACCGAGTGTCGTCCGTCGCACCCGTCTCACCGGCACGGTCCGAGAGGGCGACCCCGTCGGCCGCGAACCGTCTGGTCTCGTCGGCGGGACAGAGCCACAGCGTCTCGGCGCTCCAGCCGAACAGCCGTTCGGCCTGTTCGCGGGCGATCTCCGCCGAGGGGGCGCTGACGCTGCCGGCGTGGGTCAGGGGGTCGCCAGCCGTTTCGCGGACGAACAGCTCCCACTCCCGGGTCACGTCACCGCGGGGCGCGCCGACGATCCCGTCGAGAGAAGCGTCGCCCGGTTCGCGGTCGCCGAGGTCGATATCGAGGTCGGACATATTCGAGCCGACGGACTCCCGGTTCAAACCCACTCGACCGGATTTTCAGTCGCTGGGAACGCGACCGTCCGCTTAGGATGCTCAGTCCGAATTCGACGGTGATGACCGAGGCTCGAACGAGTCCGCCGGATATCGCCGCCGGGAGGTCGAACTCGGACCGCGGTCGCCTGTCGGCCAGCCGACGGGGGAGGTGGCGCTGATGCGGCCGCCGGTCGACACCGCCGAGCGGCCGCTCGTGCTCATCTGGGAGGTGACCCAGGCCTGCGATCTGACCTGCGACCACTGTCGGGCCGACGCTCGACCCGCTCGCCACCCCGACGAGCTGTCGACGGCGGAGGGCAAGGAGCTGCTCGACCAGGCTACCGACTTCGGCGAGCGCCAGCTGGTCGTCCTCTCGGGCGGCGACCCGATGAAGCGTACGGACCTCGTCGAGCTGGTCAGCTACGGGACCGATCGGGGGCTCACGGTGTCGCTGACCCCCAGCGGGACGGACGAACTCGACGCCGACGCGATCGGGGCGCTGGCCGACGCCGGCCTGAAGCGGATGGCCCTGAGCCTCGACGGTGCGACCCCCGAACGTCACGACGCCTTCCGCGGCGAGTCGGGGAGTTTCGAGGCGACGATGCGAGCGGCGAGAGGGACTCAGGAAGCAGGAATCCCGCTGCAGATCAACACGACCGTCTGCGCCGACACCGTCGAGGACCTGCCGGCGATCCGCGACGTCGTGGCCGACCTCGGTGCGGTGCTGTGGAGCGTGTTCTTCCTCGTCCCCGTCGGTCGCGGACAGGTGCTGGACCCGATCCCGCCCGAGCGCGCGGAGCGAGTGATGGAGTGGCTGGCCGACGTCGCCGACGAGGCACCGTTCGGCCTGAAGACGACGGAGGCGCCCCACTACCGTCGAGTTCGCAGGCAGACGGCCGCCGGATCGGCGGGTGCGTCGTCGGACGGCGATGGCGGGGGGCCGACCGACGACGAAAACCGGCGGGCGAGCGTCCTGGCGGGCGACGGCTTCGCGTTCGTGAGCCACACGGGCGAGGTGTACCCGTCGGGCTTCTTGCCGCAGTCGGCGGGTACGGTCCCCGAGGATCACGTCGCCGAGGTGTACCGCGAGTCGGAGCTGTTCACGTCGCTGCGGGACCGCGACGAACTGCACGGGAAGTGCGGCGTCTGTCCGTTCAGAGAGGTCTGCGGCGGGAGTCGGTCGCGAGCGTTCGCCCACACCGGCGACCCGCTTGCGAGCGACCCGCTCTGTGGCTACGTCCCACCGGGCTACGACGGGCCGCTCCCGTGGGACGAGGCGACCGACGCGGCCCGGGCCGACGGACGCCCCTGACTCTCCGATTGGGCCGTCCACGGGCCGAGACCGGACATGTTCGATACGTGTTAGGTAAACGACGCGTCGGGCGCGGTCGCTCTCTGCGGGTCGTGGTCGATCGCGGTGGGCGTGTGTCGGTGCGGTTATAACCGTCGTCGGGCAATGGGTGCGTAGTATGGTCCGTGACCCGTTCGCGGACGACGAGGCGCCGGACCTCCAGGAGGTGCTCGACGCGCTCGACGACCCGGACTGTCGGGCGATCGTCAGCGCGCTGGAGGAACCGATGACCGCCAGCGAGATCTCCGAGGAGAGCGACATCCCGCTGTCGACGACCTACCGCAAGCTCGACCGACTGGAGGAGGCCCAGTTGCTGTTCGAAGGCACGGAGATCCGCCCGGACGGCCAGCACGCCAGCATCTACGAGGTCGACTTCGAGGAAGTCGTCATCGCTTTGACCGAGGAGCGCGACTTCGAAACCGAGATCGCCCGTCAGGCACGGACGCCGGACCAGCGCCTCGAATCGCTCTGGTCGGAGGTACGCAAGGAAACATGAGCCCACACGCTACACCCGGTACCATCGTACTCGTCGCGTTGAAGACGATCACGCTCGTCCTCGGCGGGATGATCACCTACTTCGCCTACAAGGCACACCGTCGGAGCGGCGCACAGCCGCTGTGGTATCTCGCGGTCGGGTTCGGGGTCGTCACCGCCGGGACACTCCTCGCGGGCGCCATCGACCAGGCGATACGCTTCTCGCTGTTCGGGGTGAACGTCCCCTTCTTCGGCGGCAACGTCGACAACCAGACGGTCGCCGACTTCGCGCTCGCGATCGAGAGCGCGCTGACCGCCACCGGCTTCGCCGTCATCGTCTACTCGCTGTACTCGGAGTGACCCCGGCGCCCATCTTCGACTTCTCCCCTCGTTTTCACCCCATAGGAACGCGTGACGGGGTATATCGACTCCCGCCCAGTCCGCACGAGTAGAGTGTTTCCCGTGCTCGAAACGACACTCGTCCTGGCACGCACCGAGGCGGCCACGCCGTCGTTCGGCGCGATACTCCCGGTGCTGTCCTGGCGTACCGCCGTACGACCGACCCGGCGCTACGCGCGCTCGCCGTCGGGATCGGCCTCGTGACCATCGGTGTCGTCCTCGGAGGCGTCCTCCACAGAGCCGTCGACGTGCGGCTCGCCGTCGGCGTCCAGAATGTCTCCACCGCCGCCGACTTCGCCGTGCTGGCCGACTCGCTGTACGCCGAGCGAGACGACGCTGGATCGACCGACCACCGCCGGACGGCCGTCTAAGCGGCCGATGGCGATAGACGGGGTGAACCAAGTCCGCCCCGGTGATAAATCTCTAATCGCTATATCGAACACGGGGGAGTTTCGACACAAGTTCCGAATGTAGAAATCTACAAACCACCAACTGTCCAACAGTATCTAAGGTATCACTGGCTCAGAGGAGGCTCAATAGCTCCGCCGAGGCCTCTTTGGTCAGAATGTTGTAATATTATCGAGGAGATCGACACGAATCGGGCATACAATCGCGTGTCTGAAGCACCGAGAAATGTAATGACAAATACTAACACGTCATAACATATAACTCCCTGCGCGGCGAACGCCTCTCTATGAGCGGCTCAAGCTACGATGAAACGATTCAGTTCCGTGCCGGGGCCGAAAAAGAGGCTGCGAAGCTGCTTGATGAGGTTCATATTGGCGGCGTTAATGTGAGCGAACTTGCCCGGACCGGGTTAGTCGAGATGCTCCGCCGATCTCTGGACGAACAGGATGAGATCGCGGTCTACGAACGATATAGCCGCGGTGAGATCGATGAAGATGTAGCGCGGGTTCTTCTCGGCGAGAAAATCGACCAGATGGAAGCCGAGAAAGACGCATTCGAGTCGGCAATGGAGCGAGATACCTCAACATTCCTCGCTGATAGCGATGGCGAGTGACCCTCGCCACCCACTCCTGGCCGATACGAGTTCCCTGATTGCTGTTGCGAACACTGACCAGTGGGACATACTAGCGGAGTCGGTCGCTCTCACGACCACGAACGTCTGCAAGCACGAACTCCAGAACCACGTCAATGCGAACACGTACGCGCCCGAGGGAAGCCGCGAACAGTATCTAAAACGAGGCAGCGAGCGTGTGCTTGATCACCTAGACGAGGATTCCTCGTCGTGGTCATGCGTAACTGTTGTTCCCCGGCCACACGGGCCGGATGCGGGCGAGGAATCGCTGAAGCAGGAGCTGTCCGAACACGGTGACTCGTATCAGGTCGTCTCGCTTCTCGATAGAGCCGCACGCCGGTCGATCAGGCGACTGGTTGAGGACCATGGATACGATGTTGACGGTGTGGGGCCGCCGTATCTCCTCTACGTCCTCTTCGATAACGACCTCATTTCGAAGGCAGAGTTCTGCAAGGCGACAGGCCAGATGATCCGGACTGAAGGGTGGACGGGATATGAAGTCGTCAAGAACGCGTGGGACAGTATTCCTGTTGATTGTTCCGAGTTCCTTGACGAAGGTGTTCTCCCACTTTGAGAGCTTACGAGTGCTGGAACGCTCAATACAGGCAACAGAGATACTATTGATTTCCGAGGACGGGATTCTGATGCGTAAAATACCTTTCCGAAGGTGTAAATAAATTCGCTCTTGCGTAGGAGATTGTTGACGCTGCTGAGCGGTAGCTGTGGAGTCGAAGAGGACAAGGGCACCGCGCTAGCGGTGCCCGACACGAATGATTCCGCTGGATGTGTTTGGGTCGGAATCGGTCGCAGCGGACCTGTTAGCGCAGGTTCGCTGGCGTGACGGTGTTACCTGTCCTCGCTGCCGTTCTGACTGGACGGTCAGAAACGGCAGCTACAGAGAGTTTCAGCGGTATCTGTGTAAGAATTGCGACCGCACGTTCAACGACAAGACCGGCACAATCTTCGCACATTCGAAGATTGCGCTCCGTCGGTGGTTGTTCTCAATTTACGCGTTCCTCCGGTTTAACACGAGTCTCCGCCAGCTACAGTGCGAAATCGAGGTGACACACAAGACGATGCACCGGCGCATCGAGCGCTTCGCCAGAGCGCTCGATGCGCCTTCCCTCGATCTTGTCGGACCCGTCGAAATCGACGAAGTGTGCGCCAACGCCGGGAAGAAAGGCCGCGAGCGCGACCGAGAGTCGCGCTCGCGCGGCCTGTCCACGCGCGGGCGTGGTTCATACGATGGCGACGAGCCCCCCATCTTCATCATCGCCGATCGCGCCACCGGACAGCGGTACGTCATTCCGGCGAAAGCCGCAGACGAATCGACGATTCGACTCCTGCTGGCCGACCGCCAACAGGAGTCGATCACTGTCTATACCGATGGCTTTCGGGCGTACGAGCCGCTCGAAGACGACGACGCATTTGACCGCGAGTACGTCGTCCACGGCGACGGCGAATACGCCGACGACGAGGTCCACGTCAACACCTGCGAGAGCCACGCGTCGCAGGTGCGACGGTGGCTCTCGTCTCACCGAGGTATCTCCAAAGACAAGCTAACACAGTATCTCAGAGCGTTTCAACTACGTCGAGAGCTGTTTCGGAAACCCGGCCGAGCTGCTCTCAAACACGCTGTCCAAGTGACGCTGTGAAATCAACAATGTGCTACGTATGAGCGTTCTTCATTTAATTACCGGGTAGCTGAGGTTTAGGATTCGTTTCGCTTAGTCGTCCTTGTTTCAGGGCGAGATTGGGTGATGAAAATCCAGCTATTGCGAGACTCGTTTGTAGCCTTTTAACCGTTCGAAAAATGTGATCGCAGTTTCGACGAGGGTGCCGAAGCGACGCGACCGGCGCCGGTCGTCGAGGCGTGCCCGCTCAGTCGGTCCCGTCCTCGTCGGTCGGCGGCGCACCGTCCGCCGTCGACGCCCCGTCTGCCGTCGACTCCCCGTCGGCCGGGTCGACGATATCGCGGTCGACGGTCACCCGGGCCTTCTGGATGCGGGTGTCCTCCACCCGTTCGGCCCGCAGGGTCACGTTCTCGTAGTCGAACGTCTCGCCCTCCTCGACGAGGCGGCCGGCGCGGTTGAAGATGAACCCCGCGATGGTCTCGAACTCCTCGCCCTCGGGGAGGACGACGTCCAGCGCCTCGTTGACCTCTTCGATGTTGACCGAGCCGTCGACCAGGACGGTCTCGTCGTCGACGAACTCGATCGGATGCTCCTCGTCGCCGGCCAGGATCTCGCCGACGATCTCCTCGGTGAGGTCCTCCATCGTGACCAGCCCCTCGGTGGCGCCGAACTCGTCGATGACGACGACCATGTGCATCCGGTTCTCGCGCATCTCCGAGAGGAGGTCGTCGACGTCCTTCGACTCGGGGACGTGGAGGGTCGGGGAGACCACCTCGCCCACCTCGATGTCGGCGAAGGTGTCGTAATCGGTGTCCTCCAGGTCGCGGATGTCGAAGACGCCGACCACGTCGTCGAGCGACTCCTCGTAGGCGGGCAGGCGGGCGTGGCCCGACCGGATGCACTTCCGGATGGCCGCTTCGACGGTCGCGTCCGTCGGGATGGCGACCACGTCGAGACGGGGGGTCATCACCTCCTTGGCGGTGGCGTCGGTGAACCGCAGGGTGCGCTGGAGCATCTGACGCTCCTCCTCGGCCAGGATGCCCTCGCGCTCGCCGGTCTCGATCATGTTGCGGATCTCGTCGCGAGTGACGTAGGTCTCCTCGATGGACGAGCTGCCGCCGGTGACCTTGTTGACGACGCTCGTCAGGTAGTAGAACAGAGTGATGAGCGGCCACAGCACCTTCTCGACGACCTTCAGCCCGCGGGCGACCCGTCGGGCGTGCAGTTCGGTGTTCTCGACCGCGTAGGACTTCGGTGCGCTCTCGCCGAAGATGAGGACCATCGACGTGATGCCGAGCGAGGAGACGAGCACCGCCGTGCCCGGGTCGAAGTAGAAGCCGACGAGCGTCGTCGAGACCGAGGACATGGTGATGTTGACCATGTTGTTCCCGACGAGGATCGTCACGAGCAGGCGGTGTGGGTCCTCCTTGAGCGACTTGACCGCCCGCGCGCCGCGTTCGCCCTTCTCGACCATCGCGTCGATCTGGTGGGCGGGCAGGGAGAACAGTGCGATCTCGGACGACGAGAAGAAGCCCGACCCCATCAGCAACAGGAGGATCAGGCAGACGCCGAGCGCCGTGACCTGTGTCTGTCCAAGCTCGATACCGACGAGCGGTACGGTGTACTGTGCGACACCGATCCCGGCGACTGCCGTGAGTTCGGACGGCCACACAATGTCGGCTATTCCCGGAGTAGCGGATTAATCCTTGTGTGTGGAACGGAGGAACTCCGACACGATCCCGCGGTGTCACCGATGTCACCCGGTCACACCCGTGTCGTCTGAGATATATCTGTGCCACGCACCAATCACTCAGCGTGCACGTACTGCTGCTCGGAGCCAGCGGCCGGATCGGACGGCGCGTCGCGACGGAACTGCTCGACCGCGGCCACGAGGTGACGGGCGTCTCCCGCAGCGGAACGGTCGAGGGCGTCGAGGACCCGTCGTTCGTCGCCGTGGCTGGCGACGCGAGCGACCCCGACGCGGTGGCGCGGCTGGCGACCGGCCACGACGCCGTCGCCAGCGCGCTCGGGCCGGGTGAGGGAGAGGACCCGGCGGTACTCGTGGAGATGATGGACGCGGTGGTCGAGGGGATGCGCCGAGCGTCGGTCGACCGCCTCGTCTGGACCGGTGGTGCGGGCGGCCTCTCGGTCGGCCCGGACACCCGGCTGGTCGAGACCGACGAGTTCCCCGACGAGTGGGAGGGGCTGGCTCGCTCGGCGATCGATGCCTACGAGGACCTCGCCGAGGCCGACGACATCGACTGGACGTATCTGGCGCCGGCCGCGATAATCGAGCCCGGCGAGCGCACCGGCGAGTACCGCACCGCCGAGGGCGAACTCGTCGCCGACGAGGACGGCGACAGCTACGTTTCGATGGAGGACTTCGCCGTCGCGCTCGCCGACGTGCTCGAATCTGGCGAGGCGGTTCACACGTACCTCGGAACGGGGTACTGACTGCGGAGCCGAACGACGGCCGAGGAATCGGAGGTCGGAGCGGACCCGGCCGTGGGACTCAGTACGCGTAGACGACGGCCTCGAACGGGCGGAAGGTCGCGCCGACCGGGTCGGTCGGGGCGTCGTCGTAGTTGGCGAGGAGGACTTCCGTGTCGTCCGCCGTGAAGTCGGCCGGCGCGAACGTCGCCGGCTCGTCGGACCAGTTGCAGACGACCAGGCGGCGCTCGCCGTCGAGTTCGCGAGTGAACGCGTAGAACTGTTCGTCGTCGGCGACGAGGGTGTCGTAGTCGCCGTAGACGAAGACGGGGTCGTCCTCGCGGAGGTCGATCAGCCGCCGGTAGTGGTGGAACACGGACTCGTCGTCGGCGCGGGCCTCGGCGGCGTTGATCTCGTCGTAGTTGTCGTTGACGGGGAGCCACGGGTCGCCCTCCGAGAAGCCGGCCGCCTCGTCGTCGGCCCACTGCATCGGCGTCCGGGCGTGGTCGCGGCTGCGGTAGTTGACCGCTTCGCGCACGTCGTCGAAGGAGTCGACCGTGCCGGATTCGAGCATGTCCTCGACGAGGCCGACCGTCATCGCGTCGTCGATCTCCGAGAGGTCGTCGAACTCGGCGTTCGTCATCCCGAGTTCCTGGCCCTGGTAGAGGTAGGGCGTGCCCCGCATCGTCAGCAGGAACGTGGCGATGCAGGTCGCGGAGCGACGGCGCTCGGACTCGTCGCCGAACCGCGAGACGATCCGCGGGTGGTCGTGGTTACCGAGGAAGAGTGCGTCCCACGCCGGCTCGGCGACTTCGCGCTGGTTGCGGGTCATCAGCTCCTCGAACTCGGGGAGGCTCCACTCGCCCCAGTTGTCGTCGGTCCAGTCGTCGGCCTGGTCCACGTCGAGGTGGTCGAAGTGGAACACCATGTCCAGGCAGTCGCCCCGCTGGACGAACTCCCGTGCGTCGTCGGCGTCGGCGCCGCCCATCTCGCCGGCAGACATCGCCCCGTCGGGGACGACCGTTCCGAGTTCGTCGAGGTACTCGCCGAGCCGCGGGCCGAAGGTGTAGTGTTCCGAGCCCGAGGGGCCGGGCTCGTCGGGGTCGCCCGCGGGGTAGCCCTCGGGCTTCGAGAGGTGGCTGATAGCGTCCATCCGGAACCCGTCGATGCCCTGCTCGACCCACCAGGTGACGACCCCTTTGACCGCCTCGCGCACGTCGGGATTGCGCCAGTTCAGGTCGGGCTGGTTCTCGTTGAAGACGTGGAGGTACCACGCCTCGCGCTCGTCGTCCCAGGACCACGCCGACCCGCCGAACAGCGACTCCCAGTCGTTGGGCGGCTCGTCGGGCTCGCCCTCGACCCAGTGGTAGTAGTCGGCGTATTCGCCCTCTTCGCGGCGGGAGCGCTGGAACCACTCGTGTTCGTTGGAGGTGTGGTTGACCACCAGGTCCATGATGAGCTTCATGTCCCGGTCGTGGAGCTCGTCGCGCAGACGCTCCCAGTCGGCCATGTCGCCGAACTCCTCGTTGATGGCGCGGTAGTCGCGGATGTCGTAGCCGTTGTCGTGGTTCGGCGAGTCGTAGACGGGCGACAGCCACACCACGTCGACGCCGAGGTCGTCGAGGTAGTCGACGCGCTCGGTGATGCCGGGGATGTCGCCGATCCCGTCGCCGTCGCTGTCGTTGAAACTCCGCGGGTAGACCTGATAGACGACTGCTTCCTTCCACCACTCGCGGTCGATTCGACTGTTCTGGGTCTGTCGTTGCTGTGTCATCGGTCGGTGCTCGTCGGTCGGGTAGTCGCTGGGTCGGTACTCGCCGCGTCGGACGTCGACCGGTCGGGCGCGGGCGTCAGGTAGACCCGCGCCTCCCACGGGTCGAGTTCGAGGGTTCGGCCGGGGAGTGCGGGCGCGTCGTCGTTGGCGAGCGCGAGTTCGAGGCCGTCGACGGTCACGTCGGCGGGCGCCTCGAAGGTCGTCGGTTCGTCGTCGAAGTTCAAGACGACTAGAGCGCGCTCCTCGGCGGGCGAGCCAGCGGCGTCCGCCGCCTCCTCGCTCTCGTCGCCGCGCTCGCGGGCGAGCGAGCGTGTGTACGCGAACAGGTCGGGGTGGTCGGGCGCGAGCAACTCGAAGTCGCCGTAGACGAGCAGGTCGCGGTCGCGGAGGGCGACCAGATCCCGGTAGTAGTGTAACACCGAGTCGGGGTCGTCGCGGGCGCGGGAGACGTTGACCTCGGTGTAGTTGGGGTTGGCGTCGATCCACGGCTCGCCGTCGGTGAAGCCGGCGTGGGCCTCGTCGGCCCACTGCATCGGCGTGCGGGCGTTGTCGCGGCTCATCGCCTCGACGGCCTCGCGCACGTCTTCGTAGGCGTCGGCGTGGCCCTCGGGGTCGTCGACCGCGGACGCGACGTAGTTGCGGACCTCCACGTCGCGCAGCGCCTCGCGACCCTCGAAGGGCGCGTTCGTCATCCCGAGCTCTTCGCCCTGGTAGACGAACGGTGTGCCGCCGAGCGTGTGGGTGAGGGTGCCGAGCAGCTTCGCGGACTTGCGGCGGTACTCGCCGTCGGACCCGAACCGCGAGACCATGCGGGGCTGGTCGTGGTTGTTGAGATACAGCGAGTTCCAGCCGTCGTCGGCGAGGCCCGCCTGCCACTTGGCGAGGATATCCTTGAACTCGACCAGGTCGGGCTCGTCGGCGTCGAACTTGTGCTCGCCGTGGTCGAAGGTGACGTGTTCGAACTGGAAGAGCATCGAGAGCCCGTCGCTCTCGGACCCGACGTACTCGCGGGCGTCGTCGACGGAGACGCCCGGGGTCTCGCCGACGGCCAGAACCGACTCGTCGTCCAGCACCTCGTCGACCATCTCGTCGACGTACTCGTGGACGCGCGGGCCGTTCATGAAGTGTTCCGCGCCGCCGCTCTCGGGGCCACCGTCCGGGTAGCCATCGGCCTTCGAGATCATGTTGATGACGTCCATCCGGAAGCCGTCGATGCCCTTCCCGAGCCACCAGTTCATCATGTCGTAGACCGCCTCGCGAACGTCGGGATTGGCCCAGTTCAGGTCCGGCTGCTTCTCGTCGAACAGGTGGAGATACCACGCCTCGCGTTCGTCGTCGTAGCTCCAGGCGGGCCCGCCGAACACGGACTGCCAGTCGTTTGGCGGCTCGTCCGGGTCGCCGTCGACCCAGTGGTAGTAGTCGGCGTACTCCTCGTCTTCGCGCCGGGAGCACTGGAACCACTCGTGTTCGTCGGAGGTGTGGTTGACCACCAGGTCCATGATCAGACGAACGTCGCGTTCGTGGAGTTCGTCGCGCAGTCGCTCCCAGTCGGCCATGTCGCCGTAGGCGTCGTCGATGGCGCGGTAGTCGGCGATGTCGTAGCCGTTGTCGGCCTGGGGCGACTCGTAGACGGGGTTGAGCCAGACGGCGTCGACGCCCAGTTCGTCGATGTAGTCGACGCGGTCGACCAGTCCCGACAGGTCGCCGACGCCGTCGCCGTCGCTGTCGTCGAAACTCTTCGGGTAGACCTGGTAGACGACCGCTTCTTTCCACCAGGCGCGTTCGTCGTCGCTGACGCCGCTCATCGCCTGTCACCGCCCGTCTCCGGTGTCGACGACGCGACCGACAACCGGGGATGGTCCGTGGCCTCGTCCCGCTCGGGGCCAGCGATTCGCGCGTCGCTTCGGATGGCTCGCTCGCGTTTCATAGGTGGTGTCCCGAAGTCCGGCGCGGACTCCGATCGTCAAATACTGACTGGAACGACCTACTTAATTCTGACGAGGATGTTGAAGAACAAGTTCAACCAAAGTTTTATTGGGGTGACTATCATGGTCTTGGACGAGCGATGTCTGACAACCAGAACCACGGGTCGAACGGGACGCCCATGTCGCGCCGACGGATGATGCAGCTGCTCGGTGCGACGGGCGTCGCGACGGGCCTCGCGGGCTGTGGTGGACAGTCGGCAGTGGAAACCGAGACGCAAGGTGACGGTGGCACCGGCGACGGCGGCGACGGCGCCGCCGATACGGAGACGGGAACGCCGACGCCGACGGCGACGCCGATTCAGGAGGACAGCGAGTCGCTGGCGACGATCCAGGAGCTGGCGTACGTGACGAACCAGCAGCTCCCGGTCCTGCCGGTCCAGGAGAAGCTGGCCCAGTCGTTCCAGACGACCGACGACTGGTCGGTCCCCTCGAAGGACAGCGACAAGACCCAGCTCTACTGGCCGACGGAGTGGTTGCCCCGCTCGGGCGACTGGACCTCGACCGGCGACGACGACCGACTCACGTTCGCCCAGTGGGCCGTCCCGCAGGACAGCCAGTACAACCCCTGGAACGGCAAGAACTTCGCCGAACCGCGTCGGCTGCTGTTCGACCGGTTCATGAAGTACAACCTGGCGACTCAGGAGTATTCGGGCTACGTCGTCAGCGACCACTCCCTGGATGGGACGACCCTGACACTGAAGGTCCGTGAGGACCAGACCTGGCACAACGGCGACCCCGTCACCGCGACGGACGTGGCCAACCAGATCAAACTCGATATCTACAACGGCGGCAGCCTCGGCAACTTCGTCGCCCCCGACGACGAGGGGGCCGTGTCCGAGCGCGTCGTCGCCAGCGACGAGTCGACCGTCGAGGTCACGCTGACCGAGGCCGTCAACGAGGGTATCCTGCTGGCGTACCTCCAGCCGAAGTACCTCGTCGCCCACGACGGCACCTACGGCGAACACGTCGAGGCCCTCGACTCCGCCGGCTCCGAGGACGCCCGGACACAGGCGCTCTCGGACCTGACGGACGCGACGGTGCCCGAGCCGGTCGGGTGTGGTCCCTTCCAGTTCGAGGACGCCGACACCCAGCGCACCCTGCTGACGAAGTACGACGACCACCCCGACGCGAGCAACGCCAACTACCCCGAGGCCGAGTACCTCTACAAGCCCCAGAACCAGGGCCGGTGGAACTCCCTCATCAACGAGGAGACCGACGGGTCGGCGACGCTGTTCATGCCGTCGAACAAGCTGCGCCAGCTGCCCGACTCGGTGCAGGTCAGCCTCATCCCGCGCCACTGGGGGATGGGTCTCGTGTTCAACTTCGAGCAGTCGCCAGTCGACGACGCGCGCGTCCGCAAGGCCATCGCCCACGTCGTCAACCGCGAGGCCGTCGCCAAGAACTCCGGCGCCGGCACCAACTCGAAGATCGCCTGTACGTACCCGAGTGGCCTGACCGGCGAGTTCAACGGCCAGATCGAGGGCGCCTGGCTCGACGGCGTCGTCGACGAGTTCGACACCTACGGCCGCGGGGGCGCACAGACCGACCAGGCCGCCCAGTTGCTGCGCGACGCCGGCTACGAGAAGAGCGGCGGCACGTGGCAGAAAGACGGTGAGACGCTGACGATCCCGATCAAGGGGCCCTCGGGCTTCTCCGACTGGGTCGCCGGCGCCAACACGATCGTCTCCCAGCTCAAGGACTTCGGCATCGACGCCCGGGCGAACATGCTCGACAGCTCGACGTACTGGGGACAGGACTACGCGAACGGTGACTTCGTCGTCGGGATGCAGGGCTGGGCGTCGTACAACCAGGCCCATCCGTACTTCCACTTCCAGTGGATCTACGACAGCGGCGACGCGACGAACTACTGGAACATGCCGGACGAGTTCCAGACGCCGGTGCTCCACGATCAAGTGCGCTCGGGCGAGACGGTCGCGCCCGTCGACCTGGTCGAAAGTCTCACCACCGCGAGCGAGTAACACGACATGAGCTACGTACTGAAGCGGATCGGCCAATCAATCCTCACCGTCTTCGTGGTGGTGTCGGGTAGCTTCGGCCTCATCCGACTGCTGCCGGGCGGCCCGATGGACTACCTGCGAGCGCAGATGATCCAACAGGGCGGCAGCTCGATGACGATGGCCGAGATCAACCAGCGTATCGCCGCCCAGACCAATATCGCGGTCGAAGAGCCTGTCTACGTCCAGTATTTCGACTACATGACGGCGATCCTGAGCGGGGACTTCGGCCGCTCGATCTGGTTCGAACAGCCCGTCGCGAGCATCATCGGGCCGGCGATCCCGTGGACGGTGTTCCTGACCGCTTCGGCGCTGTTCCTCGCCTTCGTCGTCGGCGTCTCGCTGGGCGCCGTCATGGCCTACAAGGAGGGCTCGACGTTCGACCTCACCAGCACGGGCGTCGGGCTGGTGCTCAACTCGACGCCGGGATACGTCGTCGCGCTGCTGTTCGTCGCCTATCTGGGCTATCGCTACCAGATCTTCCCGACGGGCGGACGGTACAACTCGGCGATCGACCCCGGATTCAGCGCCCCGTTCCTCCTGAGCGTGCTGAAACACGGGGCCTTGCCGATCGCTTCGATGGCCGTCGTCGGCTTCGGCGGCTGGGCGCTGTCGATGCGAGGCAACTCCATCCGCGTTCTCGGTGAGGACTACCTCCGGGTCGCCCGGCTGCGCGGGCTCTCGACCCGGCGGATCGCCCTTCGGTACGTCGCGCGCAACGCCATCCTGCCGATGTACACGGGCCTGATGATCGCCATCGGGACCGTCTTCGGCGGGGCGGTCATCATCGAGAACATCTTCGCGTACCCGGGCGTCGGGTTCTACCTGATCACGGCGATCGAAGCGCGCGATTACCCGCTGATGATGGGCGGGTTCATCCTCATCACCGTCGCGATGGTCATCGGCATCACGATCGCAGACCTGACCTACGGGATGCTCGACCCGCGCGCCAAGGGAGGTGCCTCGCGTGAGTCCTACTAAGGACTCCCCGGCCCGCGACGACCGCGACGAAGACCCAGCGTTCGCCGCCATCGAGGGCGACGACGACGCGATCGACCCCGAGTCGGTCACCGGAGCCGGCGACTCCGGGCCGTCGCGGCCCGCTATCTCGGGTCACGCCCGGAAGGGCCGTGTAGCGGCGGACGACGGAGAGCCCGGCGACGGGTTACGGACCGACGGCGCCGGCGGCTCGGTCTCCGAGTTCGAACAGATGGCCGACGTGTCGCTGTCGGAGACCGAGCGCCGTCGACAGTGGTTCGAGGAGAAGATACTGGCGCCGGCGCGGATCGTCTGGGACGACTGGCGAGCCCGCTTCGGCGTCGTCGTCGTCACGTTCTACCTGCTGATGGGGACGGTCGGACTGCAGCTCGTCGCGGAGCCCTCGCCCAATCAGGGGCCGCTGCTGGTCGGGGCGTTCCGGACGCTGCAGTACCCGCTCGGCACCACGGCGTCGGGCACCGACATCATGTCACAGATCGTCTACTCGACGCCCACGATGCTGATCATGATCACTTCCGGGGCGGTGTTCACCGTCGTCCTCGGGACGGTGACCGGCACGCTCGCCGGCTACAAGGGCGGCCGCACGGACAGCGTCCTGATGACGATCTCCGACGTGATGATGACGATCCCGGGGCTGCCCCTGACCATCGTGCTGGCGACGGCGCTGTCGATCAACGGGAACCCGGTCGTCATCGGGGTCCTCATCACCGTCAACGCCTGGGCGGGCCTCGCACGCGCGATCCGGTCGCAGGTGCTGACGCTGCGGGACGCCGAGTACGTCGAGGCGTCGCGGATCATGGGTATCGGGACGCCGAAGATCATCGCGAGCGATATCATCCCGAACCTGATGCCGTACATCTCGATGAACTTCGTCCGGCAGGCCCGCGCGGTCATCTTCGGGGCCGTCGGGCTGTACTTCCTCGGCGTCCTGCCGTACAACAGCAACAACTGGGGCGTCATGATGAACGCCGCGGTCAACCGCGCGGGGGCGACGTCCTCGCCGGCGGCGTTCCACTGGCTGCTCGTCCCGATGGTGACGATCATCGTCCTCGCGCTCGGGCTGACCCTGCTCGCGCAGGGCGCCGACCGCGTGTTCAACCCGCGCGTGCGGGCCCGCCACGCCAAGACCGTCGAGGACGACGGCGACGAGGAGGGCGACGGTGGCGGCCCCGGCGGCGCCACCAGCGCGGCCACGGGAGGTATCTGACATGGCGAGCACGAGCGACGACACGACCGGCACCGACGGTCCCTCGCGGGGCCGCGACCAGACCGCCGAAGCCACCGACGACCCCATCGTCGAGGTCCGCAACGTCAGCGTCACCTACGACCTGCAGGCCCGCGACGCGATGGTACTCGACGACGTGAGTCTCGACCTGCGTCGCGGGGAGATCCTCGGTTGCGTCGGCGAGTCGGGCTCGGGCAAGTCCATGCTCGCCAACGCGATGATGGACGCCGTCGAAGAGCCCGGGATCACCACTGGCGACGTGCGCTACTACCCCTCGGGCAACGCCGACCCGGTCCACGTCCTCGATCTTTCGGGCGACGATCTCAAGCAGTTCCGCTGGGAGGAGATCTCGATGGTCTTCCAGGGGGCGCTGTCGTCGTTCAATCCCACGATGTCGATCGGCGGGCACTTCGAAGAGACGCTGAAGGCCCACGACTACGACGTCGACGAGGGGATGGAGCGGGCCCACCAGCTCCTGTCGGACCTGTATCTCGACCCCGAGCGAGTCCTGAACTCCTACGCCCACGAACTGTCGGGCGGGATGAGCCAGCGGGCGCTGATCGCGCTGTCGCTGATCCTCGAACCCGACGTGCTCCTGATGGACGAGCCGACGGCCGCGCTCGACCTGCTGATGCAGCGGTCGATCCTCTCGCTGCTCGACGACATCAAGGACAAGTACGAGCTGTCGATCCTGTTCATCACGCACGACCTGCCGCTGGTGGCGGGGCTGGCCGACCGGCTGGCCATCCTCTACGCGTTCGAACTCGCGGAGGTCGGCCCGAGCGAACGGATCGTCCGGGAGTCGAGCCACCCTTACACCAGGGCGCTGCTGAAGGCGGTGCCCAACCTCGACGCGCCCCTCGACACGATGAAACCCATCGAGGGGACGGCGCCGAACCCGGCCCACGTCCCGGACGGCTGTCACTACGCGCCGCGGTGTCCGCTGGCCGACCAGCGTTGCCACGAGGAGAAACCGGAGTGGTACGACGCCGGTCGCGACCAGCGCTCGGCGTGTTTCCACCACGAGCGGGCCGACGAAGCGGTCCCGTTCGACGTGGAAGCGGTTACCGCAGCGGTCGAGGAGACCGCCGCGACGGGCGATGCCGACGACGCGTTTGGCTCCGACAGCGCGACCGCTGGCGACGCGCTCGCCGCGCCCGACGACGAGACGGTCGTCTCGCTGGACGACGTGTCGATCCACTTCGAGGAGGAGCAGGGACTGCTCGACTCGCTGCGGGGCGAGCCGGAGACGGTCCACGCGGTCGACGACGTGAGTATCGACATCCCGGAAAACGACGTGCTCGCGCTGGTCGGCGAGTCCGGCTGCGGGAAGACGACGCTGGGCAAGGCGATCATCGGCGTCCAGCGGCCCACCGATGGCACCGTCGCCTACCGCGGCCAGGACGTCTGGGAGGCCAAAGACCGGGTCGGCGACCCGCACATCGAGTTCGGCGACATCCGGCGGGCGCTGCAGATCATCCACCAGGACCCCGGCGCGTCGCTCAATCCGAACCAGAAGGTCGTCACCTCGCTGGAGGCGCCGCTGAAGCGCTGGGACCCGGATCTGTCGACCGAGGACCGTCGGGCGCGCATCTACGCGCTGCTCGACCGGGTCGGCATGCAACCGCCGGAGGACTACGCCAACCGCTTCCCTCACCAGCTCTCGGGCGGGGAGCAACAGCGCGTCGCGCTCGTGCGCGCGCTGCTGATGAACCCGGACGTGATCCTCGCCGACGAGGCCGTCTCGGCGCTCGACGTGTCCCTGCGAGTGGAGACGATGGACCTCCTGCTCGAACTGCAGGAGCAGTTCGACACGTCGTTCGTCTTCATTTCGCACACGCTGTCGAACGCCCGCTACCTCGCCGAGAAGGCAGACGGCCGAATCGGGATCATGTACCTCGGCGAACTCGTCGAGGTCGGGCCGCCCGAGCAGGTACTGAACGACCCCCAGCACCCCTACACGAAGGTGTTACGCTGGGCGACGGCGAACCTGGACCCGAGCGACCAGGAGATGACGGACCCGCCGGTCCGGTCGATCGACATCCCCGACCCGGTGGACCCACCGACGGGCTGTCGGTTCCACACCCGCTGTCCGGAAGCCCGCGAGGCTTGCGTGAGCGAGGCGCCCGAGCTGGGCGAGACCGAGTCGACGCCGGGCGAGCGCGCTGTCGCGTGCCACCGCGCGGACTCGAACCACCGGTACTGGTCGAGTCAACCGCTCGACGGCGTCGACGCGGCGGAGTCGCCCAACGCCGGGGACTGACGATGACGGTCCCGCCCGCCCGCTACCGGGTCGCTCTGACATGCGGCGGCCCGGTCGGTCGCGGCCGCGGCGGGACCCTGAAGTTCCCCCCGGACGATCACCGTGTACGGAGGACGAGGGTGTGACGACAGTTTGGCGTGCGTTTCTGACCGCGAGCGCCGTGTTGCTGGGGTTCCTGGTCCTGGCGATCCCGTTCGTCGAGCGGGGGACCGGGACGTTCGTGATCTCGGTCGTGAGCTTCGCGATGCTCGCGGTGATATTCGTCGCCTCGGCGGCGTTCATCCGCGCCGACTGGGACCCCTTCGAGGAGCTGTGGTGAGCGGTCGAGCCGGCGGACGACGTGCGGCCGAAGCGAACGTGCAAGAGCAACTACCATACGTGATACCGTTCAACGAGCCGATACCATGACCGACGAGCAGATAGACGACGGGACGCTCAGGGACGAGTTGAACGTGTTCGGTTTCTCGGACACGGAGATCGACACCTACCTGGCGATCCTCGAACAGGGCGAGACGACCGTTCGGACGGTCGCGGAGGCGGCGGACGTGACCCAGCGGGCGGTGTACAACATCGCCGAGCGGCTGCAGGACCGGGGTCTCGTCCGGGTCAACGACCACGCCTCGCCGACGACCATCCGGGCGCTGCCGCCGGAAGAGGCCATCGACGCGCTGTCGAACCGTCTGGAGTCGATCACGCCGACGCTGGAGAATCGATTCAACGAGACCGAGCCGAAGACCCCGGAGATACAGATCATCAAGGCTCGCGAGACGGCGGTCAAGCGGCTCCGGAGGGGGATCTCCGAGGCCGACCACGAGGTGCTCGTGGCGGTCCCGGGTCACTCCTACGAGGACATCGAACCGGAGCTGCGCGACGCGGTCGACCGCGGCGTGCTCGTCTTCCTGCTCGTCGGCGGGATGGCGGACATCGACGCAGACGAGCTGGGCCTCGACGAGACGGCCGCGGTCGTCCGCTCGTGGTCCGAGAGCCTGCCGTTCATGTACGCCGCCGACGACGAGGCGGCGATGATCGGCCACTCGGGAATTCTCTCGGGCACCCACGTCGACAAGGAAGCGGTCACCGTGACGCAGGACAACCTCGCCGGCGCCATCGTCGGACTGTACTTCGGCGCGTACTGGCCCGCGGCGACCGAGGTTCACGTCCGCGAGCCGGGCGACCTCCCACGGACCTTCGACTGGTTTCGCCACTCCGTGCTGGAGGCCGTCCTCCACCGTCGCGAGGGCGCGGAACTGGAGGCCGTCGTCCGGACCGACGAAGGCCCCGAGGTCGCCGGCCGGGTCAGCCAGGTCCGCCAGGCGTTCGTCGAGCCGGCGACAAACGACTACACGCTGGAGACCAGCCTCTACGTGGAGACCGACGCCGGCGAGGTCAGTATCGGCGGGCCCGGGTCGTTCATCGAGGAGTACGAGGGCCAAACGGTGACGCTGCAGCCGGTCGAAGAGTAGCCACACGTTCTCGACCGCTCGCCCGTTTTCGACCGCTCGAACACGTTCGACGCAACCTCTGGAAGCGTCGGCGCCGTAGGTGTGACCATGTCCATCGGACCGAACGTCGAGGCGATCGCCGCCGAGACCGACGCCCCGCCGGAGGCCCCCAGAGAGACGCTCGACGTGCGCGATCTCGGCCCGCCGGAGCCGCTGGCGAACACGCTCGAACGACTGGTCGAACTCGACGACGGGGCGGTGCTCGTCCAGCTGAACGACCGCGCACCGCAGCACCTCTATCCCAGGCTCGACGACCGCGGCTACGAGTACGCCACCGTCGAGCGCGACGGGGTGACCGTCACGACTATCTGGCGGACATGACCGGCGCGCCGTGGACTGGAGGTGGCGAGAGCGCCGACTCCGACGGTGCCGGCGCCGCGGAGCCTCCCGCCGAGCCGGCCGCGGAACCGACCGAATCGGCTGCCGGGACGCCCGATCCCGACGCGGCGCGCGCACGAATCCACGAGTGCGCCGGCCGGGTCCGCGACCGCGAAGTCGAGACGGCGCTGGCGAAACTCGACGCCCGGGGGGACCTCCGGGAACGCGACCGCGAGGTGGTCGAACGGCTCGCCGACCGGCTGGTCACTCGGCTGCTGGCCGCCCCCGATCGGAGCCTCCGGGCGGCGGCCGAGCGCGACGACCACGACCCCGAGCCCGTCGCGACGGCGCTGTCGCTGTTGGGCGAGTGAGCCGTCGTCGCTGTTCGGGACAGAGCACTCTTCGCAGACGCGGCGAGAAAACGAGTCGGAGGGCGTCGCTCAGCCCTCGGCGAGGACGAGGAGGGCGACGCTGTCCTCGCGAGCCCGCGGGGAGATGTCCCGGTCGCCGGAGAAGCGAGCGGCGTCGCCGGCGACGAGGTCGACCGTCTCGTCGCCGAGCGTCACGTCGAGGGCGCCGTCGACGACGTAGCAGACGATCTCCGTCCCGGGGTGCTGGTGAGGCGGGACGCGGTCGCCGGCGTCGAGGGAGAGTCGGACCGTCTTCGGCGCGCCCCCGAAGAGGACGCCGCGGCCGTCGCCCTCACGGTCGGGGAGGTGGACGACCTCGCTCATACCTTCGGGAGGTCGGCGACGAACTCGTCGGACTCGCGCCGCTCGACCGCGTAGTTCTCGGCGTCGAAGTCCTCGACCTCGGCCTGGAACTCGTAGAACAGCGGCTTCGGTTCGTGATCGTTGACGATCCGCAGCGTCTCACCGCTCGCCAGTTCCTCGAACGCCTCGTGGATCGTCGGGTGGCGTTCGGGCGGCGGGACCTCGCGGACGTCGAGCGTGGTCACTGGCATACACCCGAACCTTCGGCCGCGCACCCCCTGCCGATTCCGGCGAACACGTTCGGTCCGCGGGCCGCTCGAACTACCCGCGCGAACGCTGTTCGAGTTTCGTCCAGACCAGATCGAACGGTAGCCCTTCGGGCCCCCTGTGTTGATTTGGCCGGCGGTCCAAACCCGCACACATGAGTGACGACGACGAACGCGCTCGGACGGTGGGGATCAACCACGTCGCGCTGTCGGTGGGTGACGCCGAGGAGGCCCGCGAGTTCTACGCCTCGATCTTCGACTTCGAGGTGCGCGGCCGGACCGACTCGGCGGTGTTTCTCGACGTGGGTGACCAGTTCCTCGCGCTGACCGAGGACGCGACCGCCGGACGGACGACCGACGACCACCGGCACTTCGGGCTGGTCGTCGACGACGCCGACCTCGTCGAAGAGCGGCTGAACGAGGCGGAGGTCGAACGGATCGCCACGGCCGGCCTGGACTTCCGCGACCCGTGGGGCAATCGCATCCAGGTCGTCCAGTACGACGAGGTGCAGTTCACCAAGGCCGACCACGTCCTCGACGGGATGGGGCTCGACCTGGGCAAGAGCGAGTCGGCTCGCGCGGAACTCGCCGAGAAGGGGATGGCACCGGAGTGACGCCCTGGTTCGGTCGAACCAAGTAGCTGTCAAAGACCCGTTTGAGCCACGACAAGACCCTTTTCCGTCCGGGTCGACCGTTCGAACATGGACCGAATCGGCCTGATCACCGCGCTCGTCGCCTTGGCGGCCGTCGGCGGCTGTCTCGCCGCGCCGGGTCCCGGCGGCGACGGTGCGACGCCAACCGCGTCGGCGACGCCGACCGCCACGCCCACGGGGACGCCCGATTCGAGCCCGTCGACAGCCACGCCGACGGCGGCGCCGCCGAACGCGTCGCCGACGCCGAACCCCACGCCGACCGACGGGAACACGGTCGACTACGCGGAGTTGCCGCCGGACTCGCAGGCGGCCTTCGACGACGCCCTCGACGGCCAGATCTCGTTCGTTCCCGACTCGCCCTACGTCGAGGGCAACCACACGACCGAGGCCGCGGGGCCGTTCCGCGACCACGCGTTCGTCCGGAAAGACGGACAGCGCTACCGGATCGCCGTCGCGATGGACGGCCCGCTGTACGCCTCTTACAGCATCTACGCCGACCCCGCCTCGCCGGGTGAGAACGCCTCGGTGACCGCCTACGCGAACCTCTCCGCCGACGTCCGCGAGGAGGTCCGCTGGGCCGTCGAGAACGGGTCGCACGACGTGCCCACGGGCAAGTGGGACTCGCTCCCACAGGAACTCGGGGACACCACCTACGTCCGCTACGACGACGCGACCTACCGGATGAGCTACGCCGTGGGCGACTACTGGGCCGAGCGGATGACCGTCGAACCCGTCGACTCGTCCGGGTAGCATTCCCCCGGTCGATCCCTCCCGCCGTCGGCTCGACTCCGACGGGCCGACGGCGTTACACCGCCTGACTGTCCTGTTAGTCAGTGAGTACGTACGAAAAACATTTACAATCGGTAGCCATTGGCACACCCATGGACGACTACTTCGACAGGACGTCGTTGCGGGTGATCGCGGTCGGCGTGGTGGCGATGGCGGCGATCGCCGTCGGCGCGGCGACGGTAACCTCGGTGGTCGACGTCGGGGCGGCGCCGGTCGACCCCGGCGGCGACAACGGGATCGGTGAGCCGGATCCGCAGCCGGACCCGACCGAGCCGTCGGACCCGAACGAGGGGCCGCCCGACGAGGGGACGCCGGTCGGGACGCCCAGCGAGCCGGGTGAACCGCGAGATCTAAGCCGCTGTGTCCAGCCGCTGACGACGTGGTACGGCGGACTCGCCTACTTCGGCGTGTTCGCGGCGGCGGTCGGCCTGATCAAGCGCCGCTACAGCTTCGGCGCCTCGTTGCTCGGGGTGTACGCGCTCGCGCCGCCGGTACTGTTGTCGTACTTCCTCTCGACGGACTGCCCGACCGTCGGCGGGCGAGGGGTCGGGCCGGGGAACGTCACCGGCGATACCTTCCCCGGCACCGGCGGTGACCCGCTGGTCACGACCCTCCCCGCCGAGGCGGTGCTGGGCGTCTTCGGCGTCGTCCTCGTCGGCACCGCTGCGGCGCTGTACCGCGCGTCGGGCGGCGACACCATCTCGAACATCGAGGAGCGCGACCCCCAGGCCGACGACGCCGACCAGTTCACGCCGCGGGACCTGGCGGCCGCGGCCGGTCGCGCCGCCGACCGGCTGGAGGAGCACAACGCCGACGTGGACAACGAGGTCTACCGCGCCTGGTGGGAGATGACCAGCATGCTCGACGTGTCCGACCCCGACACGGCGACCCCCGGCGAGTTCGCCGACGCCGCCGTCGCCGCCGGCATGGGCGCCGAGGACGTGGCCGAACTCACCAGGTTGTTCGAGGAGGTCCGCTACGGCCAGCGCGACCCGGCCAGCCGCGAGAAGGTCGCGCTGTCGGTGTTCCGCTCCATCGAGCACGCCTACGGTGAGCGAACCGATGATTCTGAGTCCCAGGATCGGTAACGACCGGATGCGCTCCGAATAGCCGAGGAGACCGCCACGCCGGAACCGTTTCGGTCACCGGCTCTCTCGACTGTGTTCGACAGTTCGCAGTGATCACGACTGCACTCGACGGCACGCACCGAAAGCCCTCGCCGCGCTCGCTAGCTGTCGAGTCTACCGTTGGAGACAGCACGCGCCGAAAGCCCTCGCCGCGCTCGCTAGCTGTCGAGTCTACCGTTGGAGACAGCACGCACCGAAACCCCTCGCCGCGCTCGCTAGCTGTCGAGTCTACCGTTGGAGACAGCACGCACCGAAACCCCTCGCCGCGCTCGCGGCCGTTGAGCGGGATATCCGCGCTCTCAGCACCGCCCGCGCGGATAGTGCCCGCTCAGACGACCACGCAAACGCGAGCGCGTCTCGCCCTTTCAGTCCGCCAGGACAGCAACTCCTCGCAACAGCAACCGCCCCGCACAGCACCGGAGACGGCCACGAGCCTCCCCAACCGATTCGCTCGGTCGCTCCGCTCCCTCACTCATCTCTCGCGCGATATCGTCGCGCGCACGAGAGCGCGCTCCAGCGCGCGCCGACCGCACCGCATCTATCTTCCCTCGGTACCTCGCCACACGTCTTTTGCCCGCGGAAGCCGAACCGACCGTATGCGCCGGGCGCTCGTCGCGCTGCTCGTCGTTCTCGCCGGCTGTAGTGCGTTCGCGCCCGGAACGGACCGCCCGACGGTGACGTCGGCGCCGGTGCCGACCGATTCGGGACTGGCGCCGGGCGTCGAACCGAACGGTATGACCGACGCGGCGGCGCTGGCCGGCGCCCACGCGGCCACGCTCGGGAACAGCAGTTACACACTCGTCACGAACCGGACCGTTCGGGCGGCGAACGGGTCGCTCAGGTCGGTGTTGACCGTCCGACTCGCGCTCTCGGCCGGTCCCTCGCGGGACTACCACGCGAGGGTATCGGTCGACGGCCCGGCCGCGCCGCTCGTGACCGGCGAACCACCGGAGCGGGCGGAGTACTGGGCGAACGACGAGGTGTACCTCCGCCGCCGGATCGTCGACGACCGGACGATGTACAGTCGGTACGACGACACCGACGCCTACGTCGGGACCTGGAGCTTCTGGCTCGGCACGGCCGCGCTGGATCTGGGACCCGAGGCGGAGGTCCGGTCGACCCTCGAAGAGTTCGAGACGCGCGTCGCCGACGACTCGCGCGACCGCGACCGCGACCGAGTCCACCTCGTCGGGACGGCCGCCGGGTCCGACGAGTTCGTCGACGATCCGGGCGAGATCGAGCGCGTCGAGAACGCGACGCTGCACGCGTTCGTCGCCGAGTCGGGGTTCGTGCGGTCGTATCACGTCGTCTACGACGCGACGCTCGACGCCGGCGACCGCGTCCGGGTCAGGCGGAGCGTCCGGTTCGAACGGGTCGGAACGACGACGGTCGAGCGCCCGTCGTGGTACGACGAGGCGATGGAACGGGGGTGAGAGCGAGACTGAGAGCGGTCAGCCCTCGTAGCCGGCGTAGTCCATGAGCTGGGAGAAGATGTCCGAATCCATGGCGTCGCGGTAGACGATGGCGCCGACCATGCCGCCGGGGTAGGAGTTGCCGTTCATGGCGTGGAACACCTTGTGGCAGTGCATGAGGTAGATACCGGGGTCGGCGTCGGCCTCGAACTCGACGGTCTTGCGCTCGGCGGGCGCGATGTTGAGCACGTCCTGCTTGTAGCGGGCCGCCTCGGGGACGGTCGAGCCGTCCTTCTCGACGACTTCGAAGCGGTGGTTGTGCGTGTGCATCGGGTGCATCATGTACCCGTTGTTGGCGAAGTGGATGCGGACGGTGTCGCCCTGCTCGACGATGACGGGCGAGCCGTCCTCGGGGTGGAGCGTCCGGGGTGCGGACTTGCCGTTGATCGTGAAGACGTTGGGGTCGCGCTGGCGCGGCGAGTAGGACACGTCCATTCCAGCCATCTGCTTGTTGAGGTCGTTGTCCCACTCCTTCATCGTCATGAACAGTTCCTGGTCGGCCTCCTCGTAGCCCTTCGGGTCGACACGCAGGAAGCCGTACATCCCCATGTCGATGTGGCGGTGGGTCTGGTAGTGGCAGTGATAGAGGTGGGTGCCGGGGACGTTCGCGGGGATCTCGTAGGTGTGTTTCTCGCCCGGCGGGACGGTGATGCCCGTCGTCGTCGGGACGCCGTCGTTCTCCCAGGTCTTGCGCTGGCCGTGGAAGTGGACCGTGTGGGGGCGCTTGCCGTCCGTGTTGTCCAGCGTGACTTCCATGTCCTCGCCCTCGGTCGTCCGGAGGATAGGACCGGGAACGGAGGGTTCGCGGTCGTCGGCCTGGAACGCCCAGACCGCCGGGAGGTCGACCGGGCCGCCCATGGACTCGCCGGGGTGGACCTCGTGGTAGGAGGGGACGCTGGACAGGGTGACCTGGTTGCCCTGTTCGTCGACGTTGACGACCTGTGGCGGGGAGGTCTTCGGGAGGTCCGCGGGGTTGGCGGTCTGTGCGGGCGTGGAACCGGTCCCCGATTCGACCTCGGAGACGGTGACACCGCTCTCTTCGGCGGGGGCGGCCTGACAGCCGGAGAGCGCCACGAAGCCGGTCGTACCGGCGGCGGCTTTGGCGAACTCGCGACGCGACATATCCGTTCCAGGCGCACCGATGTTGTCGGTCATGCTCACTTCGGAGTTGGGAGTGATAGCTTAAATCGCGACACGGGCATTCCCGCGGTCTGAAAACGGCCCCAGCGTCGGGGGTCGACGACATAAACGGCCACCCGAATCCGTTCGCCGGGTAGGTCCGATTGCGAAGACGTTCGGTTCCGGGTCGGCTCTCGGCCGGGTCTCCCGCGACCGCGAGGCACTCGGACCGATCGCAGACAGCGTTTTTGAGGCTGGCCCGTGGAAGTAGAGACATGTACGACGCGATCCTCTTCCCGACGGACGGCAGCGAGGCGGCGGAGACGGCCCTCGAAACCGCCATCGCCGCGGCCGACGCCCACGACGCGACGCTCCACGTGCTGTACGTCGCCGACACGAACCAGCCGAGCCTGTCGAACGTCCAGGGACGAGTGACCGACGTGCTGGAGGGACAGGGTCGCGACATCGTCGAGGACGCAGCGAGCCGCGCCCGAAACGCGGGTGTCGACACGGTCGAGGACGTGGTCCAGGGCGGCCCGTCGCGGACCATCTGCGACTACGTCGACGACCGGGGGATCGACCTGGTGGTGATGGGCACCCGCGGGAGCCGCGACATCGAGCGGATCATCCTCGGGAGCGTCACCGAGCGAGTCGTCCGGAACGGCGGCGCGCCCGTCCTCGTGGTCCCGCCCGAGAGCGACCGCGAGTACCCGCCCGAGTCGGTGCTCGTCGGGAGCGACGGCAGCGACGGTTCCGCAGCGGCCGTCGACGAAGGCCTGGGAATCGCCGACGCCACCGGCGCGACGCTCCACCTGGTGTCGGTCCTCGAATCGAACGTGCTGGGCATCGACCTGGGGTCGTCGCAGATCGACGAGGCTCGCGAGCAGCGCGACGAGGGCCTGTTCGCCCCCGTCAGGGAACGGGCCGACGACCGCGGCGTCGCCGTCGAGACCGCCGTCGAGGAGGGCGACGTGGTCGACCGGCTCAACGAATACGTCGACGCCAACGGTATCGGCCTCGTCGTCGTCGGCACCCACGGCCGGACCGGGATCGACAAGCGCATCCTCGGGAGCGTCACCGAGAACCTGATGCGGTCGGCGTCGGTGCCGGTGCTGTCGGTGCGCGTGTCCGAGGAGTGAGCGGGGCGGCGAGGCGGACGGGTCGACGACGGGGCTCGGGGGACGGTCCGCCGCGCATGGAAAGCGATTTAGCCGGCCGGGAGCCACCCTCCGACAATGAGTCTCACCGATAGCGACCACGACCTGGTGGTCGAGGAACTGGGGCGGGAGCCGACCCGCGCCGAGGCCGCGCTGTTCGAGAACCTCTGGAGCGAACACTGCGCCTACCGCTCCTCGTGGCCGCTGCTCTCCGCCTTCGACAGCGAGGGCGACCAGGTCGTCGTCGGCCCCGGCGACGACGCGGGCGTCGTCTCCATCCCCTCCGAGGGCGACGACGAGACCTACATCACGATGGGTATCGAGAGCCACAACCACCCCTCCTACGTCGATCCGTTCGACGGCGCCGCCACGGGCGTCGGCGGCATCGTCCGCGACACCCTCTCGATGGGCGCCTACCCCATCGCGCTCGCCGACTCCCTCTATTTCGGCGATTTCGACCGCGAGCACTCCCGCTATCTCTTCGAGGGCGTCGTCGAGGGCATCTCCCACTACGGCAACTGCATCGGCGTCCCCACCGTCACCGGCTCGACCGCCTTCCACGGCGACTACGAGGGCAACCCGCTGGTCAACGTCGCCTGCGTCGGCCTGATCGACGACCCCGACCGCCTCGTCACTGCCGAGGCCCAAGAGCCCGGGAACAAGCTCGTCCTCGTCGGGAACTCGACGGGTCGCGACGGGCTCGGCGGCGCCTCCTTCGCGAGCGAGGACCTCGCCGAGGACGCCGAGACCGAGGACCGACCGGCAGTGCAGGTCGGTGACCCCTACACCGAGAAGCTGCTCGTCGAGGCCAACGAGGCGTTGATCGACGAGGAACTGATCGAGTCGGCTCGCGACCTCGGTGCGGCGGGCCTGGGCGGCGCCTCCTCCGAGATGGTCGCCAAGGGCGGCCTCGGGGCGAACATCGAGCTGACGAACGTTCACGAGCGCGAGCCGAACATGAACGCGATGGAGTACCTGCTCGCCGAGAGTCAGGAGCGGATGTGCTACGAGGTCCGCCCGGAGAACGTCGACCGCGTCCGGGAGATCGCCGACCGCTACGACCTCGGTGCGTCGGTCATCGGCGAGGTCACCGACGGCAACTACGTCTGCACCTTCGAGGGCGAGACGGTCGTCGACGCGCCCGCGGAGTTCCTCGGCGACGGCGCGCCGTACAACGACCTCCCGGCCGACGAACCCGAGGAACAGGAGCGGGACCTCCCCGGAGACGTCGACCTGGCGGAGGCGTTCGAGGCCGTCGTCGGCAGTCCGAACACGGCGTCGAAGGAGTGGGTGTATCGGCAGTACGACCACGAGGTGCAGGTTCGCACGGCGACGCCGCCGGGCGACGACGCCGCGATCCTGGCCGTCAGAGAGGCCGGAACGGGGCTCGCGTTCTCCTCGGGCGCCGACCCCAACTGGACGACGGCGGCCCCCTACGAGGGCGCCCGCGCCGTCGCGCTGGAGAACGCGACCAACGTCGCCGCGAAGGGCGCGACCCCCCACGCCGCGGTCGACTGTCTCAACGGCGGCAACCCCGAGAAGTCAGACGTCTACGGCGGGTTCGAGGGGATCGTCGACGGCCTCGCCGAGATGTGCTCGACGCTGGACGTGCCCGTCCTCGGCGGGAACGTCTCGCTGTACAACGATTCGGTCGCCGGACCCATCCCGCCGACGCCGACGCTCGCGCTTGTGGGCGTCAAAGACGGGTACGACGCGCCGCCCCACGCCCTCTCCGGCGAGGGCGACCTCCTGCTCGTCGGCGCGCGCTCGCTGGAGGGCGACGCCGAGGCGCGACTCGGCGGCTCGGAGTACCTCGCACAGTTCGGGGGGACCGATCGCTTCCCGGAGTCGCTGGCCGACCCCGACGCGTTCGTCGACACGCTGGTCGACGTGGCGAACGACGACGCGACACTCACGACCCACGACGTGAGCCACGGCGGCCTCGCGGTCGCGCTCGCCGAGATGGTCTCGGACGGAGCCGGCGCCAGCGTCGACCTCGACGCGCCGTCGAAGGGGTCGCCCGCGGCGCTACTGTTCGGCGAGCAGGCCGGCCGCGTCGTGATCGAGACGACAGACGCGAGCGCGGTTCGCGAGGCCTTCGACGGCGTCGCCCCCGTATACGACCTCGGGAGCGCCGACGACTCCGGGACGCTCGACGTGGCGCTGGCCGACGGCGATCTGTCCTACGACGCCGCCGAGATCGCGGGCCTGCGCGACGTGATCGACCGCGAACTTGACTGAACGGGCTGTTCGCGAGCGGTCGGCGCGGCCCGTCGCTCCCGACGGTGACGGCCGCGCCGGTCAGACCGGTTCGACCTTGACGCCGCCGCAGTTCCCGCAGGTTCGGATGTTCATCGACGGGTTCTCGAAGTACTCCTTCCCACAGCTCTGGCAGACGTGACTCGGTTCCATCGACGCCTCCTCCAAGGATTTCCGATCCCTCGCCGCTCCGCCGTCGGTGTCCCTCCCGTCGCCGAACAGTCGCGTGATACGCTCCAGTAGTGGCATTCCTATCTCCCCCGTCGAACGTGGGTCTGCGACGGGAATAGGTGTTCGTGCAGTTACGTTTCGGGGTGCGTGTCAGGGAGTGTCTCGTTACGGGTTCGGAGCCTGCGGTCGCGAACCGACCGCGAGAAGATGCGAATGGACTCCGGGCCGGATCGCCCGCGCTCGACGGTACGGCGACTCAGCTCAGGGCCGAAAGGACCGACACGACGACGGCGCCGGCGGCGTCGGACGGGACGTAGTAAGGGACGAGCTGTGTCGTGACGCCGTGTGCGGCGTAGACGAGCGCCGGCGCCCAGATCGACCGGACTCGCTCGTAGGCGAGCGCGGCGACGCCGACGGCGACGGCGTAGCCGAGCGTCGCCGGTCCGGGATCGGGCCCGACGAGCGCGAACCCGACGGCCGCGACGAGGGCGCCGAGCGCGGCTCCCGCTCCGGCGGCGACGAGCGGCGACCGGTCGCGCGAGACGGTGCCTCGTTCGTCCCAGAGACGCCCGTACGCGACCGAGACGGCCAGCACCACCGCGACCGCGACGAGGGCCGCGACGAGGACGACGAGCCACCGGATCGGTGCCGCAACCGGGTCGAGGACCGACGAGAGCGCGATCGGAACGGCCGCGATCGCCCAGTCGACACCGAACGCCAGTAGCGTCACGACGCCGACGGCAGCGGCGGCCGAGCGGTGCCGACGGAGCGCGGCCTGGACGGCGCCGTTGAACAGCAGCGCCGTCCCGGCGGCCGTGACCGTCACCGGGACGACGGTCGTCAGGAGTAGCGACGAGACCGAAGGCGCCGTTCCGTACCGGAACGCCGCGAACGGCGCGTCGGGCCAGCCGGACAGCGATGCGCCGACGGTCACGAGCGCGGCGCTCGCGGTGACGACGGCGACGGCGAGCGCGGTCACGAGCCAGCCGTCGTCGGTCGGCGGGTTCGTCGCCACGTCGAGGTCGGCAACGCGGGCGTAGCCGAACGTGAGACCGCCGACGGCGACCAGGTATCCGCCCGACCTGACGACCGGCAGGGCCGAGACGCCGACATCGAGTCGTCCGAACGTCACGTGGACGGCGACGACGACCAGCGGGATCGCGGCCAGGGCCGCCTGGGTCAGTTCGTCCCCGTCGAGCCACTCGTCGCGTCCGGCCGCGAACGCCGCGGAGACGGCACCGAGGCCGGCGAGCGCGACGGCGCTGTACGCCAGGGTCACGAGCGCCGGCACCCTGAGGAGACCGGTAGCCGAGCGAAACACTCCGGTGGCGTAGCCGACGCCGAACCTCACGAGAACGAGGCCGGCCAGGAGCGCGAGGAGCGCGACGAATCCGGCGTCCGTCGGACCGCCGTCTGCGGAGCGTCGCTGGAGGGAAGCGCACACGGTCTCGAGTAGTCAACCGCTCGGCATAAGCTTGGGGCCAACGCGACGGCGGCGGGTACCGCCCTACGTCGCCGAGAGCTACGCCGACTCGCCGATCTCGGCGAGGGCGTCGTCGACCAGGTCGGGGACGTCGACGGACGCCTCGTCGTCGAGCAGGACGTGGAATCCGACGCTGTCGCCGGGATAGAGCGCGATCCCGATCCCGTCTTCGGTGATGCGAACCTCGGACCTGACTCGGCTACCGTACAGTTTCCCGCTCACCTCGGCCTGCTGGAGGTTGTACACGGCGTCTTCGTGCATCTTCTCCGGCGAGCGCGTGTCGACCTCGGCGACGAACCGTTCGAACCACTCCTCGCCGTAGAGGAACTCCGACTGCTCCTCGGTGAACCGCGTGATCGTCAGCAGGCTCTCGCCCGTGCGCTCGTGCAGACACTCGACCAGACCCTGGTACTTCGTCACACTCACGTTCGCCCGGATGTGAGTGGTGGTGAAAACCGTTCTCACGGACTTCACGCGCTGAGAGAGCCCCCCCGGAGTGGGGTCGCCCGACGTCGGTCCGGGCGGTGGGCTCCCGCGTCGTCGATCGAAGCTCCGATTACCGTGTCGAACGGAGATCGGGTATGCGACGCCGGGACGTACTCGCGACGGTCGCCGGCGCCACCGCCGTCGGTGTCGCCGGCTGTGCCGGGTCGGAGGCGGAGACCGAGACGCCGCGCGCGTTCCGCGTCTCCAGTCCGGCCATAGACCCCGACGAACAACTGCCTGCGCGGTTCACCTGCACCGGCGAGGGCGTCTCGCCGCCGTTCGTCGTCGAGCGCACGCCAGAACCGACCGCGGCGGTGGCGGTGACGGCGTCGTTCAACCAGGGGCCGATCACCGACCGGACCTTCTGGACGCTGTGGAACGTCCCGCCCGACCGCACCCGGATCCCCGCCGCCCTCCCGGGCGAGGCGGTCGTCGAGTCGCTCGGCGGAGCACGCCAGGGGCGCCCCGAAGGCGGAGACCCCGGATACCTGTCACCCTGCCCCCCGCGCGGGGAACCGTTCACCTATCGCTTTCAAGTGTACGCACTCTCCGAACGGCTGTCCGTCGAGGGCGGAGCGACACACGACACCGCGAGCGAGGCGATCGGCAACGCCGTCCTCGCGAGCCGGCGGTTCTCCGTCGAGTACACTCGGCCGTCGTCGGATCCGGACGCCCAAGCGGAGTCGAACGACTGAGATCGAGTGCCTCTAGACCACTGCGATCGGCAGGACGAACGTGAGGGCGACGCCGACGAGCACGACGGCGACGCCGACACCCACGTCGCGACCGGTGTACTCGCTCTGCGGTGCCGTCGAGCGCAGCGGCGGTTCGCCGGACGGGAGGTCCTTGTTCGCGGGGTCGTAGTCCGGGCGGTCGTGGTCGTGATGTCCGTCGTCGTGGTCGTCGGCCATGGACGCCGATTCTTCCGGGGGCCACCTTAGCGTGTCGGAACGGGCCCGCCCGACCTGAGCCGTTCGGCTGTCCCGTCAGTACGTCCCGCGGAGGTGGCGCACGGTCAGCTCGTCTTCGAGTTCCGCCTCGACGAGCGCGTCGCGGCGGCCGTCGTAGGCATCGAAGGTGAGCGTCCGAACCTCACCGGGCGCGAGGTGGAAGAAGTCGTCCGAGAACGCGCCGGCCATCGTCCCGGGGTCGAGTTCGACGAACAGCGCCGCCTTCTCGGCGGTGACCGTCACGTCCGCACCGTCGACCTCGACGGAGAGGTCGGTCTCGGGCAGGTCCAGGCGCTTGTAGTCCGCGAAGAAGGTCGTCGCCGGATACGAGTCGAGGGCGTCGGCCGCGCTGGCACCGTCGTCGCTCCCGCCGTCCTCGAACGCCGCGCGGACCATGACCTCGCTGGTGTCGACGCCCTCGGGCAGGTCGTCGCGGTCGACGGTCGCCAGTTCGGCGCTCTGGTGGGCGTCGATGTTCACCGCGACGGTCTCCTCGTGGACGAGTTCGCCGTCGAAGGTGAGGACTTCGAGCGCCACGTCGCCCGAGAGGCGCTCGGTCTCGTCGCTGGTGACCCACAGCGTCTGTGCGGTCACGTCGCCCCAGTCCCCGTCTTCGGGGTCTTCGGCCTGAGCGTTGTCGACGCCGTCGCGGCCCTCGTAGCTCGGGTGAAAGGAGAGGAGGACGGGCGCGAACTGCCGGCGGGCGGCGTACTGCTGGGCTTTCCACTTGCCGTCGTACTCGACCGAGGCCCACGACGCGACGGGCCAGAGGTCGTTGAGTTGCCAGTACAGCGCGCCCATGGTCGTGGGTTTGCGCCGGCGCCAGTGCTCGATGGCCGTCGACATCGCCTCGGCCTGCAACAGCTGCGAGAGGTAGACGAAGTCGTCGAAGTCGAAGGGGAAGCGGAAGTAGTCGGCCATCCGGCGGAGGATGGTCGTGTTGCCGCCGGGGTTGCGCTGGTGGTGCTCCATCGTCGGCGAGGTCGGGTTGAAGTCCTCGGGGTCGAGGACCGTGCGCAGCGAGTCCGTCGAGGGGAACGACTGGTAGCCGAACTCGGATACGAACCGGGGGTTCGTAGTGAGATAGTCCTCGAACGGCTGGCCCCGGTGCCACACGTCCCAGTAGTGGATGTCGCCTTTCTCGAAGACGTACGGTTCGAGTTCGTCCGGGCCGCTGGAGGGCGAACCGGGCCAGTAGGTGCGGGAGGGGTCCTCCTCGCGGCAGGCCGGGCCGACCGTCTCCTCGTAGAGGGCGGCGTAGTCGTCGAGGTGCTCGGCGTGGTGAGGGTGGTCGACGAACCAGTTCTGTGCGGCCTCCTCGTTCTCGTTGTTCGCGCACCAGACGGCGATCGAGGGGTGATTGGCGAGCCGGCGCACCTGGTAGCGGACCTCCTGCTCGACGGTGTCGAGGAAGTCGTCGTTCGCGGGGTGGAGCGAGCAGGAGAACATGAAGTCCTGCCAGACGAGGATGCCGTACTCGTCACAGAGGTCGTAGAAGACCTCCTCCTCGTAGTAGCCGCCGCCCCAGACTCGGAGCATGTTCATGTTGGCGTCGGCGGCGCTGCGGATCAGATGCTCGTAGCGCTCGTCGGTCACGTCGCCGTACAGCGGCGCGGTCGGGATGGTGTTGGCGCCCTTGGCGTAGACGGGTTCGCCGTTGACCTCGAAGTAGAACGATGTCCCTACGTCGTCGGGTTCGGCGACCAGTTCGACCTCGCGGAAGCCGACGCGGTCGGCGATTTCGTGAGCGTCGGGGCCGTCACCGACCCGCACGGAGAGGTCGTACAGCGGCTGGTCGCCGTAGCCGTTGGGCCACCACAGGTCGACCGATCCCTCGTCGACCGAGACCGTCACCTCGACCTCCTGTTCGCCCTCGTCGAGGTCGACGGACTCGGTGCGGACGGTGTCGGCCACCTCGACGGTCAGGTCGTAGCTGCCGGCGCTCGGGGCGTCGACGCCCGCGCGGACGGTCAGGTCGATTCCGTCGCCGTCGTGGTCCTGTTCGGTCTTGGTGTAGCGCACGCGCGGTTCGGAGTAGGCGAGGATGGAGATGTCACGGTAGATGCCCATCGTCGGGAGACAGGGGCCCCAGTCCCAGCCGTAGTGACACTGGGCCTTCCGGACGAACGGCCGACCGGGCTGGTCGACGGGATAGCGGATACACGGCACCTCGTAGGGGTACTCGGCGGCCCGTTCCTGGCCGTACTCGACGGGCGAACGGAAGGCGACGGTGACCTCGTTGTCGCCGGGTTCGAGGGCGTCGGCCACGTCGAACTCGTTGCCGACGTGCATGTTGACGGACTCGCCGACGACCCGGCCGTTGACCGAGACGGTCGCGACAGTGTCGAGGCCGTCGCACTGGAGGACGATCCGCTCGTGGTCGAGCAGGCGCTCGTCGACGGTGACGGTGCGGCGGTAGGTCCAGTCGGACTTCCCGACCCACTGCACGTCGAGTTCGTTGTCCTCGACGAACGGGTCGGGGATCGCGTCGGCCGCCAGGAGGTCCGTGTAGACGCCGCCGGGCACCGCGCCGGTCCGCCACTCCCCGCCCTCGCGGCGAAACTCCCACTCGCCATCGAGTGAACGTTTCTGCATACTGCCGTGTCCGTACCGGCGAGTAAAACCCTGCCGTCCCCGGAAGTCCGGGCCGGCGGTTCACCCGGTTCGAGCCGACGGACGCTCGATCGTCGCGTTTCCGGCGGTGGCGTTCCCTTCGGCGTACGTGCTCCCTCCGGTCGCCTCGCTCTCGGCGGCGAGGGCGTCGACCCGCTGGCGGTACCGTTCGGGCGAGACGACACTCAGTGTCGTCCGCATCCGGGAGTGGCCGACGCCGCAGAACTCCGCGCAGTACAGCCGGTAGTCGCCGGGGTCCAGCAGCCGAGTGTGGAGGAGGTTCCACTGGCCGGGGAAGGCGTCCTGTTTGAGTCCCAGCGCAGGGACGTGAACGGAGTGTAACACGTCCGCTGCACGCACCTCGAAGTACACCGGCCGGTCGGTGGGCGCGTAGATCACGTCGGTACTCTCGACCGTGACGTTCGCCGCCGGGTAGCGGACGTCGTAGGAGAACTGCTCGGCGACGATCTCGATCTCGACGGCGTCGGCGGGCCGTTCGCCGGCCGGCTCCGGCGACGCGGTGACGAACGGTGAGCCGAGCACGCCGTAGGAGACGACGGCGACGAACAGGAGGACGAACGCTGTCGCGACCGTCCAGCTGATCTCCAGCGTGGTGTTCTCGGGCGTCGGGATCGCGACGCCGCCGCGGAACCGGACGACCGCGTAGATCAGGAGCCCCTCGACCAGTAGGGCCAGGGGAACCGCGACCAGCAACAACCGCCGGTTGAGCGTCCGGATCAGCGCCTCCGTCGTCGAGTCGAACCCCGTCAGCGGGAGCAGTAGGCGCCCGGCCACGACGAGGAGGGCGATGGCGACCGTCACCGCGCCGACGAGTCGGAGCGCCCCTCGCCCGCCGATCGCGTCGTCGCGGGTCGACCGGTCGAGGGCGCTCGCGCGGTCCCGTTCGGTCGGTACGTCGTCGGTGGGCGAGTCGTCGCCCGGACTCCCGCTGTCGACGGGCGGGTCGTCTTCGGGAGTCCCGTCGTCGGCCGGCGCGCCGCCGTCGGTCCCGGTCTCGCTCTCGTCGCTTTCGTCGTCCTCGGGTGCCACGTCCCCGACAGCGGGCGCGCGCTGGGTCGGACGGCCGGCGGGGTGGTGCCACTCGCGGGCGCGCTGACCGGTCTCGGCGAGATTCCAGACGTCGTCGTCGGTGACCGGTGGGCCGACACGGTAGGACTGCACCATGTTGAACACCCAGAGGACGGCTGCGAGGCCGATCAGGTACGCGCCGGCCGAGGAGACCTGGTTGAGCAGCTCGAACACCTGGGGGTAGCTGGCGTATCGCCTGGGGAGCCCGTCGGTTCCGGTGACGAGCATCGGGATGAAGGTGACCGCAGAGCCGACCGACAGCACGACCGCCTGGGCGACGGCGACGGGTCGGTTGTACCACCGGCCCGTTATCATGGGGAACCAGTAGTAACAGGCCGCGAACATGCTGAAGGGGATGACCCCCATGATGATGAGGTGGAAGTGGCCGACGACGTAGTAGGTGTCGTGGACGACGAGGTTGAACGGGATCGCGGCCAGGAACACGCCGGTGATCCCGCCGACGACGAACAGGGCGAGGCCGCCGAGACAGAACAGCATCGGCGCGGTGAGCCGTATCCGCCCGTTCCACAGCGTCGCGATCCAGTTGAACGTCTTGACGGCGCTGGGGACGGCGATGGCGATCGAGACGAACATGAAACTGGCCCGAACGCGCGGGTCGATGCCCGTCGCGAACATGTGGTGGGCCCAGACGCCGAAGGAGAGGACGCCGATGGCCAGCGTCGAGTAGACGACGAAGCGGAAGCCGAACAGCTTCCGACCGGCGAACTTCGGCATGATGTAGCTGACCAGGCCGAAAGCCGGGAGGACGAGGATGTACACTTCCGGGTGGCCGAAGAACCAGAACAGGTGTTGCCAGAGGATCGGCCCCCCGCCCTCGCCGACGGCGAAGAAGGTCGTGCCGACGACTCGGTCCAGCAGGAGCATGACCATCGCGCTGCCCAACAGCGGGAACGCGAAGAGGATTATCCCCGACTGGGTGAGGATGTTCCAGGAGAACAGATCGAGGTCGGCCCAGCTCACCTCGTCGCCGCGCTCGGAGACGATGGTCGCGATGAAGTTGATCGCGCCCATCGTCGTCGCGACGCCGCTGAGGTGCAAGCCGAGCAACAGCAGGTTGACCTGCTGGTTGGGGTCCTGTATCGACAGCGGCGTGTACATCGTCCAGCCGATCCCCGGCGGTTCCAGCGCCAACAGCGGGTCGATGACGGCGGCGAGGCCGCCGAACGGCGCCATCGCGTTCGGTGGGAGGAGTCCGAGCGCGCCTTCGAGGGTCTTGCCGATCAGTTCGGTGACGATCCCGGCGCGGGCGATCAGCAACGCGGGAGGGAGCAACCAGAACGCGAGGGCGTTGATCCGCGGGAACGCCATGTCGTCGGCGCCGATGAGCAGCGGGATGACGTAGTTGGCGATGCCGGCGAACACCGGTGCGGCGAAGAAAAACAGCATCGTGATCCCGTGGGTCGTAAAGAGAGCGTTGTAGGTCTCGGCGTCCCAGACGGAGACGGTCGACGTCAGCAGCTCCGTCCGCATCATCATCGCGTCCATCCCGCCCCAGAGACCGGCGATAGTCCCGAACGCCAGGTACAGCAGGCCCACGTCGCGGTGGTCGACGGTCGTCAGCCAGCGGCGCGGACCGAGGGGCTTCGTCCGCATCGTCCCGCCGTCGGTGGTCGGTGTGGCGTCGGCGGAACCGCCGTCGACAGGCTGGCCGGCGGACGCGTCTCCTCGTCCCCGGGAGTCGGCGAAGGGGTCCGTTCGGTGCCAGACGGCTGCCACGAGGATACAGGGGGCGATCACCGCGAGGGTCGAGAGTAGTGCGGACATGGGGCCCCGGGTGCTGTCGAGTGTTGCGAAAGCGGCGGGAAAAGTATACGTCGGGCATCGTCCGGTCGGCTCGACTTACCCGCCGATGGGGTCGACCTAACGAGCGCCTACGCGTGTTCGTCGGCGAGGCTCGCGTACACCGCACCGAGGACGAACCCGTAGACGAGGTGGGCGATCAGCGTGAACGCGACGAAGAGGACGACGATCGCGCCGGTGACGTCGCCGCGGCCGACGATCGCGAAGGCGATCCACAGCGGGAGCGCGAACAGCATGCCCGCGACGGCGGGGTCGAGATCCAGCGGGACGTACGGCTTCAGACTCACGAACAACAGCGGCCAGGCGACGGTCCCGACCAGGACGTAGACGAGGAAGCCGGCGAAGAGGTTGTCCGGCACCCGAACGAACCGGGCGATGGCTGCGAAGATACCGATGGCGTAGCGGGTCTGGACCTCGAAGATCGCCAGTGCCGCCGACATGACCATCGTCCCGACGGCGCCGGCGGCGACCGCACTGACTGGCCGGTTCATCGTCCGGGCTATCGCCGATCCGCCTCAAAAGTATTCTCCGGATACCACCGGGCAGACCGGTCTCGCGGTCGGGCAGCGTCGCGTAGTCGGCGCCGGGCTCGGAGCGGCCGGCCGGGGAGAGCGGATACCTTTTGCCACTCGCCGCCCGAGTCGTACGTATCGATGGGACTGACGAAGCGGATCATCCCCTGTATCGACGTCGATCTCGACGACGACGGGGAGGCGGCGGTGTACACCGGGGTGAACTTCGAGGACCTGGCCTACACGGGCGACCCCGTAGAGATGGCCAAAAAGTACAACGAGGCCGGCGCGGACGAGTTCGTCTTCCTCGACATCACGGCCAGCGCCGAGGGCCGCGAGACGATGCTCGACACCGTCTCGCAGGTCGCCGACGAGGTGTTCATCCCACTGACCGTGGGCGGCGGCATCCGCACCCGCGAAGACGTCAAGGAGACGCTCCGGGCGGGCGCGGACAAGGTGTCGATCAATACGGGCGCGCTGGAGCGCCCGGAACTCATCACCGAGGGCGCTCGCGCCTTCGGCAACCAGTGTATCGTCATCAGCGTGGACGCGCGACGGCGCTTCGACGAGGGCGGCGAGCACTACGTCGAGGTCGACGGCGAGTCCTGCTGGTTCGAGTGCACGGTCAAGGGCGGCCGCGAAGGCACCGGCACGGACGTGGTGTCGTGGGCCGAGGAAGCGGAGGAACGCGGCGCGGGCGAGCTGTTCGTCAACTCGATCGACGCCGACGGGACGAAAGACGGCTACGACGTACCGCTGACGGCGGCGGTCTGTGACGCCGTCTCGACGCCCGTGATCGCCTCTTCTGGCTGTGGCGGCCCGGAAGACATGCAAGAGGTGTTCACCGACGCCGGTGCGGACGCGGCGCTGGCGGCGTCGATCTTCCACTTCGACGAGTACTCGATCGACGAGGCGAAGGGCTACCTGGACGACCACGACGTGCCCGTTCGACTGTGAGATGAGCGAGGGCGACAGTCCGGACGGCGCGGACGGTGCGAGCGGGGCCTCCGGGACCGACACCGGTGGGTCGGCCAAGTGGCGCTGCGCGTGGTGCGACAAGCCGCACGAGCGCAACGACCCGCCGTGTGACAACTGCGGCCACCACAAGTTCGAGAAGGCCGTCGTCCCGGTCGCGCCCGAGGACCCCGACCACGAGCGCGAACCGGTGTGGGTCTGTCCGGAGTGCGGGCGAGTCCACCAGAAGAACTCGCCGCCGTGCAGTCGCTGCGGGAACGCCGAGCTGGAGCGGACGATTCCCGACGAGGCCGACTACGCCGAGGAACTCGGCGGGACCTCCTACCTCGATCTGCTGAACGCCCGCTACGCCGTCGGGCTGGCGTTCGCGCTAGTCGCCGGGACGGTCCTCGTGCTCGCGCTGCTGGGGATTATCACCCTCCCCGGGATGGACAGCGTGCCGGGCAGCGCGAGCGAGTATCGCGGCGTCGACCTGGGCGAGACGGAGACGGCGTTCGTCGCCGAGTTGAACGACCGACGAGCCGGGGCGGGACTGGGCGAGTACGAGCGAAACGGGAACGTGGACGACGCGGCCCGGCTGTACAATCAGGGGTGGGTCAGCGAACTCGCCGGTACCGGGTCGCGACCGAGCGACGAGCGGTTTGGGCGAGCACTCGACGGTACCTGCGGCGAGCAGATCGGCAGACTCACCGTGTTCGACCGCTCGTTCGGTGAGGACGACGCGGCGCTCGACTCGCCCGACGCGCTGGCCGGAGCGCTGGCCGACGGCTACGCCGCAGAGGCCGGCGGGTTCGTCGAACCCGAGAACCAACTGGTCGGCGTCGACGTCCACGCCGGCCCCGAGGACGCCGTCTACACGACTGTAGTCGTCTGTTGAGGCGTCGTCACCCGAGCGCTCGGGGGCGGGGCCGAGCCGTCACCGCAGTCGGCGGGCGATTCGGAGCGCGACCGACGTGAGCGTGCCGAGCCCGGGCACCTTCGAGGAGAGCGCCGCGGCGGCGACGAGGAGGGCGCCGCTCTTGGGGCGGCCGCGTGCGAACGCCAGCGCGGCGTCGACGAGCGTCGAGACGATACCGAGCTTGTTCAGCGAGCCCGCGGTGCGGTTTGCCATTGCCTTCGGGAGGAGGGGCGTCGGATAGATGTGTCGCGCCCCTGCGAGCGCAGGGGTGGGCAAGCGACGGCCGGCGGCGCGTTCGCTACCGCTCGCCGGTGAGAGAGCGTGAGTGACGGGGGAGACCGGTCAGTCGGAGAGGATCGATACGTCGCGGGACTGCTCGACTGCGGCCGGTTCGCCGCGCTCGAGGCGGTCGAGGCGGTCCATGATGGTGTGGACTTCGTCGCCCGCGGTACAGGGGGCGACGTGGCGCAGTTCCTCGCCCTCGTACTCCGCCAGGCCCATCACGGGGAGGACGATGGCCGAGTAAGGCTCGTCGGTCGCGTCGTTGGCGACGTCGTGTTTCTGGTAGAACGACTCCAGCGAGACGTTGTTCGACAGCGCCCACTGCTTGAACTCCGCGACGCGATTCAGGATGTACTCGCCTTCCTCGGTGCGGGCACCCGTCGAGTCGCGTGCGATCTGTTTGCCCCAGACGATGACCGAGTACCCCTCGATCTCGCCCTCGGCGTCGAGGCGTTCGAGACGGTCGACGACCGCTTCCTGTCGATTGTGGGCGCCGTCCGGAAGCAGCGACCGGACGTACAGTTCGATCCGCGGCTGTGTCCCCGTCATCGTACACTATCCAGTGAGCGGGGAGATGAAAAAACTTCTGCTGTTTTTCCCGATTTGCCCATGTTTGTGTTTGTCATGCCGCCAATACGGGCCAGAATTTGAACGAACGTAAACTCCAGTTCCGGACTGCTTTCGATATTCCGGCGAACAGTTGTCTTCGATTAAAGTCGTAATATTATTCGACTATCGTCGAAATCAATTCGCCGGGTCGCGAGCAGTATCCGGCCGGGAGACGGGCGGAGACGGCGATCGGTCGCACCAGCGGATCGATCGCGGAGTTAGGTGTAGTGTACTGCACGGAAGGGACCTACTACCCTGCGGGGTCGCGGACCGAGACGGGTCGGGATGTGGGTGGTCGATCGGGCGAGGAGGGTCCGGTCCCGGGATTGTCGGTTCGTGGGAGGGTTCGCCAAGTTTGAATAGTGTCGGCGTCGAACTTTCGGAATGGGAGATTCAGATGGATATTGCTGATATTGCCACCAGCGAGTACGTCACGGTCGACGTGGACGAGCGCCTGGGCAAAGTCCGGTCGAAGTTCGAGCGAGAGAACCCCAAGGGCCTGATCGTCACCGACGACGGCGAGTACGCTGGGATCGTCACGCAGAAACAGTTGGTGCAGTCTCACATCGAAGACAACACGAAGGCCAGCGCGATGATGCAGCCGGCCCCCAAGGTCGAGCGCACCGACGACGTGCGCGAGGTCGCCCGCGTCCTCGTCGAAGGCGGGACCAAGGTCGCCCCCGTCTTCGAGGCCGGTCGTCTCTGGGGGATCGTCACCGAGGACGCGATCCTCGAGGCGGTCCTAGAGAACCTCGACGCCCTCGCGGTCGGCGACATCTACACGGACGACGTGATCACGGTCACCGAGGACACCAACGTCGGCCAGGCGATCAACCTCCTCCGCGAACACGGGATCTCCCGGCTCCCCGTGCTCGACGAGGGTGGCACCCTCTCGGGGATGGTCACCCGCCACGACATCGTCGACATCGTCGTCCGCGACATGGACAAGGCCACCCGCGGCGAGCGCGCCGGTGACATCGAGCGGGTGCTCGACCTGCCCGTCTACGACGAGATGTCCAGTCCGGTCGCCACGACGACGCTCGACGAGTCCGTCCGCGACGCCGTCCAGCGCATGCTCGACAGCGACTACGCCGGGCTCGTCGTCACGCCGGAAGACGACGACAGCGTCGTCGAGGGCATCCTCACCAAGACCGACGTGCTCCGCGCGCTGACGTTCACCGAAGAGGAGCACATGGACGTCCAGATCACGAACATCAAGCTGCTGGACACGATCAGCCGCGAGGACATCCGCCAGCGCATCGAGCGCGTCGCCGACAAGTACCAGGCCATGCAGGTCCAGCACTGCCACGTTCGCTTCCACGAGCACAAGGAGAAGCTTCGCGGCACGCCGCTGATCCGCGCGCAGATCCGCCTGCGCACCAACAAGGGTCAGGCCGCCGGCTCCGGCGAGGGGTACGGCGCCGACTCCGCCTTCGGCGTCGCCCTCGACAAGCTCGAACGCAACGTCCTCGAACTGAAGGACGTTCAGGCCGACGAGGAGTACCGCGGCCAGCTGCTCCGCAAGCTCGGCGAGCTGTAGTCCCGTCCACGACACCAGGTCGTCGACCGACTCGACGAACCGACCGACGCCGCGGCGGCTCGCTGTGAACGCCCCGTCCCCGCTTCTCGGTCGACCGACGACGTTACTCCGAGTAGCCTTCCTGGAGGAAGGCGCCTTCCGCCTCGTACACGTTGACGAGCTCTTCGACCAGTTCGGCGAGCGATTCGTCCGCTTCGAGGTGGGCCTCCATGCGCTCGGCGAGGTCGTCGTCGATCTCGATTGTGGTTGTCATGTGGAACCGTAGCTACCGTTGGACGGCGACGGAGAAGAACCTGATGGGGGCCTCGGCAAGGTCACGGCCAGGGGGAGACGAGAACGGGGTCGCTGAGGGTTCCTGCCGGGGAGCCGGCCGGCGAGTCACTCGGCGGTCGGATCGCCGTCGGACTTCGGAACCTCGGTCGGGTCACGGTCGCGGATCTGCGGCAGGCTCGGGTCGCGGTGCGGGTTCCGACCGAAGACCGCCCCGCGCAGGTCCTGCTCGTCCAGTTGCTCCCGGAGCGTCCGCGCCAACCGGTTGACGCTCGTCACGTCCAGGCCGACCAGGTCCATCAGCGTCCGATACCGGGGGTCCTCCTTGATCGAGTCGAAGCGCTCGTGGAGGTCGGCCAGCGACTCGGGCGGCTGCTCGGCGATCCACTCCTGGTCCTGCAGCCCCAGGATACGCTGGCGCTCGTCGTCGACGACGTGCTGGATCACGACCAGCGCGACCTTCTGGATGGCGCGCTGGCTGCCGAAGACGGTGAGGTCCAGATCGGTCATGATGCCCAGCGCTCGGTCGCGCTCCCACGGCGTCAGCGCCAGCCGATTACAGAACGCGTGGGTGATCCGCGCCTTCTCCAGGCGGTGCATCCGCTCGGCGTGGCCCGCCATCGCCGGGTGTTGCTCGTCGTGCAGCCGCCGGAGGTTCTCGCTCACGTCCTCGTCGGGGTTCTCGGCCCGACCGATGAGCGTCGCGCTCGGCGTCGTCACGTCCCAGCGCCGGAACGCCTCGTCTTTGACCGCCTCGACTCGCCCGAGCGACCCGTCGCCCGGCCGCGTGCTCACGTCCCGTTCCGCGCGCGGGTCGACCGGCTCGCTGCTGGTCCGCAGTCCGTGGTCGGCCCTGTCGCGTCCCCCGTTCATTTCGTCCGCCTTCTCCCTCGCGACTATAGAAACCTCCGGCTAGGCAGTGAGATGGCGCAGTGAGAATCGACGACTTCCTCTTACTGTAGACCGTTGTCGCGAGAACGACTTAAAGAATAGAACTGCACGACCCGAACGTTGATTCGTGGGCCGGACCGACGGACCCGGGTCGCGCGGTCGGCGTCGGACGAACAGTGACTGTGCGACCGCTGGCCGGTCGCAGGTCCCACTGAACTCCTCTTATTGTATCCCGTTGTGACGAGAATGATTTGAAGAATCGGCGGCGAGCGGAACGGGATCAGGAGACGGCGTGGACCGAGCGGCCCGACACGGCGCGGTCGCTGGCCGGTCGTGGGTTCCGCAAAAATCCTCTTATTAAATACCGTTGTGACGAGAATGATTTAAAGCAGCTCTCGGTGGGGGCTCGGAGCGTCGTCTTCCGGTCGGCCAATCGGGGGAGATCGTCCGCTGATCGCTTTCCGATTCCCACAGAACTCCTCTTACTTTAACCCGTTGTGACGAGAGTGACTTAAACCAACACCGTCAGCGGTCGAAGTTCGTGACGTGACCGAGCAGTCGGGAGGGGTCCCGAAGCTCACGTCGCTCGCTCGCGTTCGGCGGCCGTTCCGAGCGCGCGTCCGACGGCGGTACTGAGGAGGAGCGGTATCCCGAGGGTGACGACCGAGCCGACGAGCAGGAAGCCGGGGAATCGCATCAGCGCTTCGGTCACGTCGTCGAGGAAGACCGACGGGGCGGTCGTGAAGTCGCCCCACAGGAACGCTCGAAGTCCGAATCCCCGCCATCCGTGGTCCCACAGGGCGAACGCGGCGGCGAACGGAACCGTCGCAGTGACGTAGGTCGAGAGTCCGATGACCGCGCCCAGAACCGTCCCGCGCCTCGCCGTCACCGGTGGCCACCGTCGGGTCAGCCGGCTCCAGACCCACCCGCCGACGAGCCCGGCGTTCGGAATACAGACGGCGCTCACGATAGCCGCCCCGAGGGGCACCTCGATGGGGCCAGGAAGCCCCGCCTCCACGGCCCCGCTTTCTCCTGTCCACAGAAACAGGACGATTTGCGCGAGGAGCACGACCGCGACCCACAGCGCGGTAAAGACGGCCGCGACCCGGTAGAACACCCAGCGCACCTCCGTCTCGCTCGTCAGGTCGTCGACGTATCGCCCCACGACTCGCTGCATACACGCTGTCTCGCCGGCTCGATATTCAGTGTTGGGGAGTCGTCACTTTCTGTGGCACGACCTGCTTGTCCGTCGCTCGTCCCGTCCGCCAGGCTGCGCGTAGCCGTGCGAGATGGTCCGTGACACCTTCGCGGGTTAGCGGGGACGAAGCAACTGCTAGACGCCTGAGACTCGGCAGAACTCCTCTTACTACTATCCGTTGTGACGAGAATGACTTAAAGGAACGCCGTCGGCGCTCGGGGTTCGGGGTGATCCACGAGACGCGAAAAATCGACGCGACCGAGAAAATTCGGGAGCGAAGGATAGCGCCCTTACTGGAAGCCGATCCGGCCGCCCGAGCGGGGGCCCTGTCGGCTCTGGCCGCCGCTCTTGAACTCCTCTTCCATCTGCTCGTAGTAGTCGCGGATGTCGTCGGTGATCGTGGGGCGGACGTTGTCCAGCGCCTGGCGGAAGTGGCGCATGTCGACGACTTCGGCGTCGTCGTCCTCGCGGAGCGCCTCGATGGCGGCCTCGCGGCCGATCGACTCCAAGTCGGAGCCGACGTAGCCGTCGGTGATCTCGGCGAGTTCGCGCAGGCTCACGTCGGGGCTGAGCGGCTGGGCCTCCGTGTGGATGCGGAGGATCTGCTCGCGACCCTCGACGTCGGGCTCGCCGATCATCACGAGCCGGTCGAACCGACCCGAGCGGATGAGCGCGGGGTCGATCATGTCCGGGCGGTTGGTCGCGCCGATGACCATCACGTCCTCCATGTCCTCCAGCCCGTCCAGTTCCGTCAGCAGCTGGTTGACGACGCGCTCGGAGACGTTACTGCCCACGTCGCCGCCGCGGCCGGGCGCCAGCGAGTCCAGCTCGTCGAAGAAGATCACCGTCGGGGCGACCTGCTTCGCTTTCCGGAACGTCTGGCGGATGGCCTTCTCCGACTCGCCGACCCACTTCGAGAGCAGCTGCGGCCCTCTCACCGAGATGAAGTTGGCGTCGGTCTCGTTGGCGACGGCCTTGGCCATCAGCGTCTTCCCGGTGCCCGGCGGGCCGTACAGCAGGACGCCGCTCGGCGGATCGATGCCCATTCGCTGGAACTTCTGGGGCTTGTTCAGCGGCCACTCGACCGATTCCTGGACCTTGCCCTTGGCTTCCTCTAAGCCGCCCACGTCGTCCCAGGAGACCTTCGGCAGCTCGACGAGGACCTCCCGCATCGCGCTCGGACTCACCTCGTTGAGGGCGCCGCGGAAGTCCTCGCGCTTGATGATCATCCGGTCGATGAGACTCGGTGGGATGTCCTCCTCGTCTAAGTCGATCTCCGGGAGGTACCGACGCAGCGCCTTCATCGCGGCCTCCTTCGTCAGACTCTCGATGTCGGCGCCGACGAAGCCGTGGGTCTCGTCGGCGAGGCGACCGAGCGTCACGTCGTCCGACAGCGGCATGCCGCGGGTGTGGATCTGGAGGATCTCCTCGCGGCCGACCTCGTCGGGGACGCCGATCTCGATCTCGCGGTCGAACCGACCCGGGCGGCGCAGCGCGGGGTCGACGCTGTCGACGCGGTTGGTCGCGGCGATGACGATGACCTGGCCGCGCGATTCGAGGCCGTCCATCATCGTCAGCAACTGGGCGACGACCCGGCGTTCGACCTCGCCGGTCACGTCCTCGCGCTTCGGAGCGATGGAGTCCAGCTCGTCGATGAAGATGATAGAGGGGGACTCCTCGCTGGCGTCCTCGAAGATCTCCCGTAGCTGTTGCTCCGATTCGCCGTAGTACTTCGAGATGATCTCGGGGCCGGCGATAGAGAAGAAACTCGCGGAGGTCTCGTTGGCCACGGCCTTGGCGAGCAGGGTCTTCCCGGTGCCGGGCGGGCCGTGCAGCAGGACCCCCTGGGGTGGCTCGATGCCGAGCTTCTTGAATATCTGGGGGTGTTTCATCGGGAGCTCGACCATCTCCCGGACGCGCTGGATCTCGTTCTGGAGGCCGCCGATGTCCTCGTAGGTGATCCCGCCGCCGGTCTTCTCGAAGCCGGAGATGGGTTCCTCGCGGAGTTCGACCTCGGTGTCCTCGGTGATGAGACAGACGCCCTCGGGTTCGGTCTCGACGGCGATCAGCGGGATCGCCTGGCCGGGCGAGCGCATGAACGGATGGTTCGTCGAGGACATCACCGGGACGATGTCGCGCTCGACGACCGGCCGCTTCAAGATCTGCCGTTTGACCATGCCGGCGGCGTCGGAGCCGAACTGGACGGACGCCTCCTCGGGCGGTGCGAGGACGAGCTTGTCGGCCTTCTCGGCGTCGGCCTTGCGGATCTCGACGCGTTCGCCGATCCCCACGTCGGCGTTCTGACGCGTGAAGCCGTCGATGCGCACGGTGTCGGTGTTCCAGTCCTGTCGGTCCGCGCGCCAGACCTTCGCCGCGGTCACCTCGCTGCCCTCGATCTCGATGATGTCGCCGGGAGAGAGCTTGAGGTGGAGGAGCGTGTCGGGATCCAGCCGGGCGATGCCGCGCCCCGAGTCGTTCGGGTACGCTTTCGCCACTTCTAGTTGCACTTCGTTCATAGTGGAGTGGGAGTGTGTCTCACTCGGGTACCCCCGCGGATATGCTTTTTGCCTCCGGCGGTTCCCTCGCTCGAGCGACACCCACAGGTCGGTCAGTCTCCCGTCAGGTATCGCCGCGCGAGCGAGCGTGGAGGGCGCACCGACGCCGCCGAGTCCCGGAGTGACCGGACCGCTTTTCCCGTCACCGTGCGCGTACGATCGTACAATGCGAACCCTCGCGTTCGACGGTCGGATGGGTGCCAGCGGCGACATGCTTCTGGGCGCGCTCGTGGCGGCCGGCGCCGACCCGGCGGTACTCGACCGCGTCGAGGCGGTCCTGCCCGTCCGCTACGAGGTCCGGTCGGTCGAGAAGAACGGTATCGCAGCGACCGCCGTCGACGTGCGCCACGCCGACGAGTCCAGTGAGAGTGACGAGGGCTGCCACGACAGCGACGAAGCCGGGAGCGACGACGGCGAGGACGGTCACGGTCACGAGGACCACGACCACGACAGCCACGATCACGGCGATCACGGACACGACCACGACAGCCACGATCACGGCCACGCGGAGGGCGCGGGACCGAACCGAACGTACGCGGAAGTCGTCGACCTCGTCGAGGAGATGGGCCTCCCGGGCGAGGTCGAGTCGGACGCGCTGGCGGTTTTCGAGCTGCTCGGCGAGGCGGAAGCGAGCGTCCACGGCACGGGCATCGACGAGACGCACTTCCACGAGGTGGGCGCCGACGACGCCATCGCCGACGTGGTCGGCGTCGCCCTGTTAGTTGACGACCTCGGCGTCGAGCGCGTGGTGACGACGCCGCTCGCGGGCGGCGGCGGCGAGGTGTCGATGAGTCACGGCACCTACCCCGTCCCGGCGCCGGCGGTCGTCGAACTCGCCGAGCGCGCCGACTGGTCGCTGACGGGCGGGCCGGTCGAGATGGAGCTACTGACGCCCACGGGCGCGGCGTTGTTGGCCCACTACGCCGACGGCGCCGACTCGCTGCCCGGCCTGGACGTGACCGCCTCGGGCTACGGTGCGGGCGGCTACGACTTCGAGCGCTACCCCAACGTCCTCCGCGCGCTCGTCGGCGAGAGCCGTGGCGGCCTCTCGAAGGACGCGATCACGGTGCTGGAGACGAACCTCGACGACGCGACCCCCGAGGTGCTGGGTGGGCTACAGGAGTCGCTCGCCGACGCGGGCGCGCGGGACGTGTCGGTCCTGCCGGCGACGATGAAGAAAGCCCGACCGGGTCACCTGGTCAAGGTCGTCGTCAAGCCCGAGGACGCCGAGCGGGTCGCTCGTCGACTGGCCGAGGAGACCGGAACCCTGGGCGTCCGCGAGCACGGCGCCGGTCACCGCTGGATCGCCGACCGCGAGGTCCGGACGGTCGAGCTGGCGGTCGATAGGGAGACCTACGAGGTGGCGGTCAAGGTCGGGAAAGACGACGAGGGGACGGTCTTCGACGTGAGCGCGGAGTACGACGACGCCGCGGCGGTGGCGAGAGAGACGGATCTGCCCGTGCGGGAGGTCGCCCGCCGGGCGGAGGCCGCGGCGCGAGAATGACCGAGACTGTCCTCGTCGTCGGCGCCAGCGGCTTCCTCGGTCGGTCGGTCACCTGGCGGCTCCGGGAGCGCGCCGACCGGTCCGACCGCCGCGTCCTCGGAACCTACTGCTCGGAGCCGGGGCCGACTGCGGAGGTCCAGTTCGACTTCTGGACCGACGACGTGGGCGACCTGGTCGACGAGTACGACGTGGACACGGTCGTCTTCGCGGCCGCGGTGGAGTACGGCGGTGACCGCGACACCGGCGCGTCCGGAGTCGACGCGGCGTTCGCCGAGCGCGCCGAGCGGTTCGCCGCTGGCTGCGAGGATGTACGGCTCGTCTACGTCTCCAGCGCCGCGGTGTTCGACGGGCGGGACGCACCCTACAGCGAGTCGGACTCGCGCTCGCCCCGCGGGGGCTACGGCCGGCGGCTCGTCGCCTTCGAGGACGCCGTCGACGCCCACTGTGACGACGCGGCGGTGCTTCGGACGAGCTACCTGTTCGGCTTCTCGACCGGCCGACTCGACCACCGTCTCGCGCGCACCCGTGACCACCTCGACCGCGGCGAGTCGGTCGCGTACTTCTCGGACATGTACAAGAGCCCGGTCCTCGTGACGGAGGCCGCCGAGACGGTCGCGACGCTGGTCGCCGGCGACGCCACGGGCGTCCTCCACGTCCCAGCCCCGCGGGTCAGCGTCCACGAGTTCCACCGCGAGGCGATGGCGGCGCTCGGCTACGACCCCTCGCTCGTCGACGCCGAACCGATCCCCGAAGACATGGACGTGGCGCCGGACAGCTCGCTCGCCTCCCAGCGGTTCGACTCGCTGGTCGACTTCGAGCCGTCGCCCGTCGCGGCGGGACTCCGCTCGCAGGTCGACTCGGGCGAGGACGGCCAGTGAGACGGCCGCTCAGTCCTCGCGGTGTTCGCCCAGCGCCTCGTCTAGGCTGAGTTCACCCAGCGCGACCCGCCGGGCGAGTTCCTCGTCGATTGCGCGGTTCTCCTCGCTGCGCTCACGGGAGCGCTCCTTGATCCGCTGGAGTTCGCCGGTCGTCGGTTCGATGGTCCGGGACTCGACGCGCTCGCCCTCCAGGCGGGCGATGTTGACCGCCGCGAGCACGTCGCCCATGCCGCGGGCGCCGGTGCCCAGATACGGCGTCGTCCCGGTCTCGTCGACGAGTTCGACCGGTATCTCTTCGAGGTCGTCGATGATCTTCGCGCCCTGGAGGCGGGCGCCGTCGCCGACGCGGACCAGGGGATCGACGGCGTCGTCGACTTCCTCGCGGACGACTTCGGCGGCGTCGGCCAGCGGGACGTGGAAGGTGGCGACGACCATCTCGCCCGAGCAGACGGCGACGCCCGGCCGTTCCCCGGGATCGACGCCGACGACGGTGCGGCCGCTGCCGCCTCGCAGAGTGGCGAGCACCTCGTCGACGGCGCGGCGGGGGTCGTCGGGGTCGGCGCGGACGACCGGCACGTCGTCGGGGGTGGGCGGTTCCTCGCCGGCTGCGCTGACGACGACGGTCGTTCGCTCGGGGAGTGTGTCGTCGAGTTCGATCGTCGTGAACGTGACACCGCGGTCCCGTAGCTCGTTGACCACGCCGTGGTAGACCTCGAAATCCGCCGTCGCGACGACTATCACACCCCGAGTTGGCGGCCCTCCCACCTAAGTGTTCGAGTAGTGCGACACGGACATCGGTCGGAGTCGTCGCCGCTGGGGGCCCAGGCCTACAGGCACCGGGCCCGAGTACGAGCGTTTTTGTCGGGTGACGGCCAATCCTCGGGCGTGAGCGAGCGCATTCCGACCGGCTGCGAGGCCATCGACGACCTGCTGGGTGGCGGGTTCGAGCGCGGCGCGGTCACGCAGGTCTACGGCCCGCCGGCCGCGGGCAAGACGAACATCGTCCTCTCGGCCGCGACGGAGCTGGCCGCCGCCGGCGACTCCGCGCTCGTCGTCGACACCGAGGGCCTCTCGGTCGACCGGATGGAGCAACTCGCCGGCGCCGGCGACCGCGACGCCGACGACGTGGCCTCACGGCTCATCGTCACCGAGGCCTACACCTTCGAGGAGCAGGAGGAGGCCGTCCGCGACACCGAGGAGTTCTCCGACATCGTCGACTTCATCGCCGTCGACAGCGCGACCGGCTTCTATCGCCTCCAGCGCACTGAACAGGACGAGGGCGAGGCGCTGCGTGCGGTGGGGCGACAGTTAGCGCACCTGCTCTCGCTGGCCCGCAAACACGACATCGCCGTCGCGTTCACCAACCAGGTGTACACCGACATCGACTCCGAGCAGGCCCGCGCGCTCGGCGGCCACACGCTGAACCACTGGTCGGCGACCATCCTCCGCGTCGATCGGTTTCGAGGTGGTAATCGCCGGGCGACCCTGGAGAAACACCGCGCCAAGGCCGCCGGCGAGACGGCGCAGTTCAAAATTACGGACGAGGGGCTCGTGAGCGGCGAGTCACGGTAGTCTGTCGGGAGGACGTCGTCTCTCCGTTCGGTCTCTGTGCTTGTTGAGTAGGTGTTTCTGTTGAGCGAGTCCCGGACTGAAGTCGAACGACCGCGACCGCAGTCGACGGCAGGCGATGAAAGCCCTCGACCCGCTCGCGGTCGCTGAAGCGGGATATCCGCACTCTCGGCACCGCCCGCGCGGATAGTGGCCCGCTCAGGCGACCACGCAAGCGCGAGCGGGCGGTCGGCTCCGCCGACCGCCACAGTCCGTGGCGGCTACGCCGCCACGCGCGCCTCGCCCGTTCAGTCCGCCGGAAGACTCACTCCGTTCGTCTTCCGAGCCCTCGCTCGCTTCGCTCACGAGGACACCAGGGACCACAACCGCCCCGCACAGCAACCGCAGACAGCCTCACACCTCCCCAGCCGCTTGCGTTGCTCGCAAGCTGCGCTACTCATCCACCGTCAGAGGCAAGCTCTGACGAGCCTTCGCTCGCGAGACTCGCGAAGACAGCGAGGGACCGAAGGTCCCTCGGGCCATGCGGGCGACGCTCGGGTCGCCCGCAGACCACGCGCGACTGTTTCGAGCGGCCCGCCAGGAGGCGGGCACGCTCGCGGGTCACTTCGTTCCCCGCTCGCATCGAGGTCTCCCTGCGGTCGACCTCGCACCGCTCGACAGCACGCGCCAGCCGCACCGCTACCTCGAAATGCGACAGCCGCCACCCGTACTGAGCATCCGGCGCCGCAGGCGCCGGTTCACCGGACGCGAGCGAACGGTGCGAGGTGCGACCGAAGGGAGCACCTCGTTGTGAACGGGGAGTGAAGCGACCCGTGAACGAAGTGAGCGAGTCGTCCGGCTTTTTCACCCATGTTTTTGCCGCCCGGGTTCCCCGCAGCGCGCCTCTGGCGCGCGAGGAAACCCGGGCGGGAAAAAGATGGAAACGAGGTGGGCTCTAGTAGATCAGTTCGTCGTCGTTCTCGACCATGTAGAGGGTGCGGGCGGCGATGTTGACGGCGTGGTCGCCGACGCGTTCGAGGTCCCGAACCGTGAGCAGCAGGCGCGACACGTCGGCCATGAGCTGCTCGATCTCCGCCTCACCGGTCTCGTCGTCGACCTCGCGTTCGATGAGGTCGCGGACGATGGTGCTGGAGGCGGCCTCGCAGCGCTCGTCGATGGTGTCGTCCTGTTCCGAGATGGCGAGACAGGCGTCGGGGTCCTCCTCGTCGTAGGCGTCCATCGACGCCTCGACCATCTCGATGACGAGCGTCCCGATCTCCTGGATGTCGACGTCGGGGTAGAGGTCGCGCTCGGCCTCGTGGGTGTACTCCCCGAGGTTCGTCGCGAGGTCGGCGATGCGCTCGAGGTCGGTGATGATCTTGAACGAGGCGGCGATGAACCGGAGGTCCGAGGCGACGGGCTGCTGGAGCGCGAGCAGGTCGATACAGTCCTGTTCGAGGTCGAGATACAGCTGGTTGACCTCGTCGTCGCCGTCGATGACCTCCCAGGCGAGGTCCTCGTCTTTCGTTTCGAGAGCGTCAAGTCCCATCCGGAGCCGTTCGAGGACGACTTCGCTCATGTAGAGGACGTCCTCTCGCAGGGCTTCCAGTTTCTCTTGATATCCTTCCCGTGGCATACGTAGTCGCACTTGCGGCGAGGGTTTGTATGTTGCGACGCCTGCGGGTGTTTCCGGTCCCGAAGGTCCGAGAAAGGAGAGCCGCGCGAGCCGTCAGTCCGCGAGTCGCTCGGCCAGCGCGGTCAGGGTCTCGACCTCGTACGTCGGTTCGCGGTCGAGGACGGTGTCGGTGCGGTGGCTCCGGCGGAGGAAGGCGCTGTCGACGCCGGCGCGGTGGGCGACCTCCACGTCCTTCGGTGAGTCACCGACGTAGACGGCGTCGCGGGTGCCGAGTTCGTCGAGCGCGGCGTCGAGGTAATGGGTCTCGGGCTTGCGACGACGGGCGCCCGCCAGCGTGGGGTCGCGGCCGGCGACGTGCTCGAAGTGGTCGCCCAGCCCGTAGTGGTCGACGATGAACTGGACCGTGCCGTGCTGGTTGTTGCTGACGACGGCCTTCCGGTGAGAGAGGTCCGCGAGCGCGGTCACGTCGTCGTAGAGTGGTTTCTCGCCGGATTCGATGGCGTCGGTCTGGTGGGCGACGGCGTGGTCCTCGCGGCTGGCCCAGTAGTCGGCCAGCGCGAGGTCGAGGTCGTCCTCGACCCGGGCGAGGTCGTCGAGGTTGCCGTTGGCTGCGTGTTCGACGAGCGGTTCTGGCGGGTCGGCGACGCCGTGGTCCTCGAAGGCTGCGCGGGCTGCGCGGCGAAGCACGTCCATCTCGGTGAGTTCGACGAGCACGCCGTCGTTGTCGAAGACGACCGCGTCGTAGGTTCCTGTCATGAGTTACTCCGGAGTCGCGAGGGAGTCACCCGACGCTTCGGGGTCGATTCCCATACATCGTGCGATGTCGGCGACGGACTTCATCTCGAAGGCGAAGTAGTCGGCGGGGACGGCGTCGACGACGCGCTGGTAGTCCGGGATCGGTTCGTGGTCGTCGGCGGTGCCGTCGTTGTCCGAGAGGTGACACACCTGAATGCGGTCGCCGAAGCGGTCGACGAAGTCCCGCCAGTGGTAGCCGTTGACCTTGGCGTGGCCCACGTCGAGCGTGACGCCGAGGTACTCGGGCGCCACGGCGACATCGTCGAGCATCGCTTCGAGGTCCTCGGGGGTCGTGGTGTAGCGGCGTTTGTCGTCGTCGACGGGCTGGTTCTCCAGGCAGAGCGGGACGCCGACGAGCTGGGCGTACTGGGCGCACTCCCCGAGCGAGCGGTGAGCGTGTTCGCGGGCCTTCTCGCGGACCCATTCGGGGTAGCGGGTCGGGACGGCGCCGCCGTGGACGACGACGGCGCCCGCGTCGGCCGCTTCGGCGTCGTCGATGGTGCGTTTGACCATGTCGACCGACGCCTCGCGGACGGCGTCGTTGAAGCTACCCACGTTCCAGTCGCGGAACGGGGCGTGGTAGGTGACGGTCACGTCGTGGCGGTCGGCGATCTCGCCGATGGTCTCGGGCTCGGGGGTCTCTGGGTGGCCGCAGAGGTACTCCCGCTTGAGTTCGAGATGGGAGAGACCCAGGTCGTCGAGATAGGTGACGAACTCTTCGACGGTAGCGCCGAAGCGCACGTCCATTGCGGCGCCGACGGACCTCATCGCGACCCCTCCGCGCGGTAGACGGGCTCGCCCGCGACGAACGCGCGGTGCACGGTCGGCGAGGGATCGCGGTCGACGAGCACGAGGTCGGCGCGGGCGCCGGCTTCGATCCGTCCGCGGTCGGGCAGGCCGACGGCCGCGGCTGGGTTGGCGGTGACGCGGGCGACCCGATCCGGGAGCGGTTCGCCGGTGTCGACGAACGCGCCGGCGAGCATCGACGGGGGGTGGTAGTCGGCGACGAGCGCGTCGACGACGCCGGCGTCGATGGCCGCGGCGGTCTCCAGGTTGCCCCACTGGCTCTCGCCGCGGACGAGGTTCGGCGCGCCCATCGCGACCGTCATCCCGAGGTCGGCGGCGCGTTCGGCCGTCTCCATCGTGATCGGATACTCGGTCACGTCGACGCCGGTCTCGGCGAGGCGCTCGACCTCGGTCGGGTCCTCGTCGTCGTGGGAAGCCGTGACGGCGCCGGCGTCGTGCGCTCTGTCGACGACGCGCTCGACGCGCTCGCGGAGCGTCGCCATCTCGACGTCGCCGCGCTCGGCGATCATCTCCTCGGCCTCCTCGACGGTGTGGTCCGCCGAGTCGCGGTAGTACTCCACGAACGCCTCCTGGTCGCGGAACTGCCCCTTCCCCGGAATGTGGCTCATCACCGAGACGAGGTCGGCGTCGCCCGCCTCGACGACCTCGAGGACCGCCTCGACGCACTCGGGCTGAGTGACCTCACAGCGGGCGTGGATCCGGTGGTCGGCCATCAGGTCGTCGGCCGCGTCGACGGCCTCGGTCAGCTCGGCGCCGAGCTCCGGCGAGCGGTCCGAGTCGGGGTCGGTCTCGAAGGAGATGGCGTGGAACTTCGTCGTGATCCCCGCGGCGAGGTTCGAGCGGTCGGCGGCGGCCAGCGCCACGTGCGTGTCCATGCGAGCGCCCGACCGCGGGTGGAGGTGGGACTCGATATCGTCGCCGTGGAGGTCGACGAGTCCGGGGAGGACGAATCGACCGTCGGCGTCGATCTGGACGGCTCCGTCGGTCTCCACCTCGCCGACGTCGACGATCCGGTCGCTCTCGACCCGGACGCCGCCGTCGACGACCGTCTCGGGCGTGACGACGCGGGCGTCGGTGACGGCGAAGGCGGCATCCTCGTCGGCGGCCGTCGCGACGGACTCGGCGCTGGGGCTCACGCCACCACCTCCCCGGAGAACTCCGCGACCGGGACCACGCGCTGGATCCGTCCACTGTCGAGAACGGCCACCCGGTCGGCGACCGACTCGACGACCTCGCGGTCGTGGAAGACGCCGATGACGGTCGTCTCCGCGCCGGTCGCGGTCGAGAGCAGGTCGACCGCGGCGGCCCGGGTCTCGGGGTCGAGCGCGCTCGTCGGCTCGTCAAGCAGCAACAGGTCCGGCTCGGGCGCGAGCGCCTGTGCGAGGTTCACCCGCTGGCGCTCACCGCCGGAGAAGGTCGCCGGGTAGGCGTCCCACAGTTCCTCGGGGAGCCCGAGCGCGTCGAGCAGTTCTCGGGCGCGCTCGCGGGCGGCTTCGGGGTCGGTCCCGCGCTCGCGCAGCGGCCGCGACACCACGTCGACGGCGGGGACGCGCGGGATCTCGTCGAGGAACTGCGACGTGTAGCCGACGGCCGAATCGCGGAGGGCCATGACGGTCCGGTCGTCGCAGGTCGCGAGATCCACGTCTTCGGGGTGATACTCGGCCGAGCCGGCGGTCGGGTCGTAGGTGCGGTAGAGACACTTGAGCAGCGAGGACTTCCCGCTGCCGGACTCGCCGACGACGGCGAGGAACTCCCCGGCGCGCACCGAGAACGATACGTCGTCCAGCCCGACGACCCGCTTGTCGCCGAGCGCGTGCATGTCGAAGGTCTTCGAGAGCCCCTCGACGGTGAGAACGGCTGTCATATGACTGAATTGATCAGCGTCTGCGTGTACTCGTGGTGCGGGTCCTCCATGACGCGGTCCGTCAGCCCGGTCTCGACGACGCGCCCGTGGCGCATGACAAGCGTCCGGTCGGCGAGCAGTCGGACGACGCCCAGGTCGTGACTCACGACGACGGCGGCCACGTCCTCCTCGCGCTGGATGCGCCGGAACATGTCCAGCACGCGCGCCTGAACGCTCACGTCCAGCCCGGTCGTCGGTTCGTCGAGGACGACGACCTCGGGGTCGGTGGCGAGCGCGCGGGCGATCTGGACCCGGCGCTGCATCCCGCCGCTGTAGGTCTCGGCGGGGTCGTCCATCCGGTCGACGGGGATCTCCGTCTCCGCGAAGCGGTCGCGGACGCGCTCGCGCACGTCGCCGAAGTTGCGCTCGCCGGCCGCCAGCAGCTTCTCGGCGACGTTGCCGCCGCCCGTGAATTCGAGGTTCAGCCCGTCGCGGATGTGCTGGTGGACGAGGCCGATCTCGCCCGTCCGCAGGCGGTGGCGCGTCTCGTAGTCGGCGTCGAGGAGATTGCCGTCCTGACCCCGGAGGCGCACGTCACCGGCGGTCGTCGCGTCGGCGTTCCGTTCGAGCGCGAGCAGCTCCGCGACGCTGGACTTGCCCGAGCCGGACTCGCCGACGATCCCAAGCACCTCGCCGGGCTCGACGTCGAGCGACACGTCCGCGCAGGCGACGACCGAGCCACAGACCGGGCACTGGTTCCGGCCCGCCTCGTCGCCGGTGCGCTCGACGCACTCGCCGCAGGAGTCGCCGTACACCGTCCGAAGGTCGGTCGCTTCGAGGAGCGTCACGCCGGACCACCCCCGGCGTCGTCGACCGATTCTCCGCTGTCCGCGTCCTCGACGGGCGTCTCTCCGCCGTTCGCGTCTTCCGGATCCTCGTCGAACGGCGGCCCGCCGGGCGTTCCCGGTCCCCAGTTGACGCCCGACCGATCGAGGTGGTGGTCCTTCGCGAGCGCCGGGTCGTCCTGGCGCTTGAGGCAGAAGCTCGTGTCGTTGCAGACGTACAGCCGGTCGCCGTCGTCGGTCTCGATCTCCGTGAGGTAGGTGTCCGTCGAGCCACAGGACCGGCAGCCCTGATCGGGGAAGCGCTCGACCTGGAAGGACTCGTCCTCGAAGGCGAGCGGCTCGACCTCGGTGTGGGGCGGGACGGCGTAGATACGCGCCTCGCGGCCGGCGGCGAAGACGAAGAGGTTGTCCGCATCGTCGAGTTTGGGTACGTCCCAGCGGGGGATGGGCGAGGGGTCCATGAGGTAGCGGCCGGCGACCATCGTCGGGTAGCGGCTGGCGATCTGGATCTCGCCCCACTCGACGACGTTCTCGTAGAGGTGGACCCACATCTTCCCGTAGTTGGCGTGGGCGTGGCGGCGGCGGTTGGCGGCGTCCGAGGAGTCGACCGACCGGAGCGCGTCGGTGATCGGCACCTGCAACACGACGATCTGCTCGTCGGTCAGCACCTCCTCGGGGATGCGGTGGCGGGTCTGGACCACGTCGGCTTCGGTCGTGTCGGTCGTGGTCTCGACGTTGGCCGTCGTCTCCGCGAGCCGGCGGATGTTGGCGGCGTTGACGCTCTCGTCGCTCCCCTGGTCGATGACTTTGAACGCGTCCTCGGGGCCCAGCAGCGACAGCGAGGCCTGGATACCGCCGGTGCCCCAACCGCGGGCGAGCGGCATGGGTCGCGAGGCGAACGGGACCTGGTGGCCGGGGATCGCGATCCCCTTCAGGACCGCCCTGCGCACCTCGCGTTTGGTGTGTTCGTCGAGGTAGGCGTAGTTGTACCCCGACAGGCCATCGCCCGAGCGGTCGTCGACGGCGTCGGCGACCGTGAGCGCCGAGACCGCTTCGCCGACGGGCTCGCCGGTGGAGTCGGCAGCGGCAGGCGTATCGTCGCTGGCGGACGCGTCGCCGTCTCCCGCCGAGGCGGCGGTCGGTTCGGCGGACCGTTCAGTCATCGTCGCCTCCCGTGGCCGCCACCGGGTCGTCGGTCTCCGGCCGGTCGTCCGCCTCGGGCGCTCCGTCGACGTCGGCGTCCGCCTCGGGCGCACCGTCGACGTCCGCGTCGGCACCGTCGATCTCCCCTCGCTCTCGGATCGCACGGATGCGGTCGAGGATGCTCTGGAAGGTGACGTAGTGGGGGAGTTTGAGATGTTCGATGAAGCCAAAGGAATCCATCCCGTCGACGGTGTCGAGGACGAACTCGGGGTTCTCGGCGGGCTCGTCGGCGCCGTCGAGCTGGATCGAGGCGTCGAGGATGGTCATCGCGATGGCCTTGCGCTCGTTGCGGCCGAAGGATAGTCCGTAGCCGAAGGCGAACTGCGGGTCCTCGCGCTTCTCGTAGACCGGGACGACCGCCTCCGATTCGGTCACCTCGGCGTCGGTCACGCGGACGGCGTCGCCGGTGTAGGGGTGGGTGATCCGCACGGGGAGTTTCCCGACGCGCACCTCGGCCAGCGTCGGGTGGACCTGGCCGTAGCCGCGCATCGCCGAGTAGCCCAGGGCGGTCACGGCGCCCGTCTCGCCGCGGGCGAGTTCCTGCAGCACCTCGTCGCGGTCGGGCGGATGCGTGACCGGCTCCCGGGTCGTGTCCGCGGGCTCCTCGTACTCGTCGTCTGTTCCGTCGTCGGCACCGTCGGCGTCCGCACCCTCGTCGGCACCGTCGGCGGTCTCGTCCGGATCGTGAACGAGCCCGTCGTCGCGGAGGACCTCCATGACGTTCTGCACGGTCGTCGGCTCGCCGTCGGGGAGGTCCCAGTCGGCGGTCGGGTCCGAGGGCTCGTCCGCCGCGTCGTCGCCGTCGGCCGACTCGGTTCCGTTCGCCTCGCCGTCGAGGTCGAAATCGAGCAGGCGCTGGGTGTAGTCCTTCGTCGGCCCGAGGATCTGGCCGCCGGGCACGTCCTTGTAGGCGGGGGAGACCCGGCGGGTCGCGAACAGCTCGTCGGGGTCGACCGGTTCGGTCTCCTCCCACCGTTCGAGCGTCGAGCGGTAGGCTCGCAGGAGGAAGGCGGCCTCGACGGTGTCGCCCTGGGCCTGCTTGACCGCGAGCGCGGCGAGGCGCGGCGCGTAGAGGCCGCCCTCGCTCATCGCCTGGGCGGTGAGCCGGGAGAGCTGGTCGTCGAGCTGGTCGACCGACAGCGTCTCGGAGTCACCCTCCAGACGTTGCTTCTCGAAGAGGTCTTCGGCGCGACCGATGATCTCCTCGCCGGCGGTGACCGCGACGTACCCCATCTACAGCACCTCCAGGTCCGACGACCGCGGGATCGCCGCGACGCGCTCGCCGACCGCGAGGTAGGCGTCGACGCCGCGGGGATAGGTCGACTGGGCCTCGCCGAGCCGTTCGAGTTCGCCGACCCGAAGGCCGACACCGAAGCGGCGGGCGCCGTCGACGCCTGGACCGGCGAGTTCGACGCCGGTGAGCCCGGGGTCCTCGGGCCCACCGAGATCGTCGACACGGTAGACGACGGTCGCGCCCTCGCTGGGTTCGACGAGGGTCCCGCGGTCGCACTCGCGCACGTCCCAGTCGGGGCGCCCGACGGCGTGGACCACGTCGGCGCTCGTCGGCGACGCCGCGTCGAGTCGCCCCTGGTTCTCCAGCGCCTCTCGAAGGCGCTCGTCGGGTGTCCACGTCGTCACCTCGTGGTCGACGAGCGTGGCGACGACCGCGTGGTCGGCGGGGTCGGAGCCGACGGAGACGACGGTGCCGGGGCGACTCGTCGCGTCGCACAGCGCCCGGAAGGTCCGGCGCGTGTCGTGGACGGGGTCGAGTCCGAGCGCTCTCACAGGTCGTCCTCCATCGTCTCGAACTCGACGGTCGTGTGGCGGCTCTCGGCCCACTCGCGACGGCGCTCGTCCTTGTAGGCGTCGGCGGTCCGCGACAGCGCCGCGACCACCTTCTCGGTGACGGCGTGGTCGGCGGCGACGGCGGCGTCGACGACTGCGCCCGAGAAGGCGGCCCGCTCGGCCTTGCCCGGGACCATCGCGAACCCGCGCGTGCCGTCGAGCGATACTTCCGCCGGTGTCGCGACGACTTCCCCGAGGTTGAACGGCCGACGTTCGACGGGCTCGCGGACCCGCTGCATGACCAGTTGCGGGCGAGGCTCCTGGAGCACCCGCAGGGCGGGCTCCTCGGCGAGCACCGAGTCGGCGAATCGTTCGAGGACGTCGCCGTCGGTCGCGGCGATCAGTTCGAAGCGGTCCGACCGGTTGCGTGGATCGTCCATGTGATCGGTCCGACCAAGCGAAACGGGCCGGGTAAGTCTTCACTGGGTACTCTCTATTCCGCGCGTCCGTCCGCGGTCGTACCCACCTCCCGTCTCGTCGAGTATGGACCGGTACGGACTACCGCGAGGCGAGAAGGGGCTTCAGCGTCGTCCGTCGACGACTCCGGACTCTACTCAGCCAACGGTTATTTCTCCCCCAGAACCCCGTTCAGGTGATGTCAGATCAGAATTGCGGCCAGGGATCTACAGGGACGGGTTCGAAAGCTAGCGGTCGAGTGGGTCGACGGAAGTTCCTGACCGGCGGTGCGTCGAGCGTCGCCGCGCTCGTGGCGCTGTCGGGGTGTAGCAGCTCCTCGGGTTCGGGGAGCACGGACGGCGGCTCCTCCGACGGCGGTAGCGGCTCGGGCGGCTCGTCGGGCACCGATTCCGGCGGTGCGGTCGTCGGCACGCCCGGTCCGAACGCCGAGGAGATCACGATGGTGCTGACGCCGGGGACGCCCAGCGACGCCAAGCGCCGGTACATGCCGATGAAGAACCTCATCGAGGGGGAGGTCGACGGCGTCGACGTCACGATGCGCGTTCCGCTGAACTACTCGGCGATCCGCCCGGCGCTCCAGAGCGAACAGGCCGAGATCGGTATGGACGACGTGACGCTGATCTCCAACCCCGACATCATGGACGTGTACGGGACGACCGTCACCGGCGGGTCGGCCTTCTACTTCTCCGTGATGCTCACCCAGCCGGACTCGAACGTCGAGGGGCCGACGGACGTGGAGGGCAAGACCTGGGCGTTCGCGGACCGCCTGTCGACGAGCGGGTCGATCTTCGCCCTCTACGCGCTGCAGGAGGCGGGGCTCGACATCGGCGACGCGCCGACCGGCGACCCCGTCGACTTCGAGGGGAGCTGGACGGACCACAACCAGGCGATCAAGCGCGTCGGCAACGACAAGGCCATCGGCGCGACCACCTGGGGCGGCAACGGCATCCCGCACATCCCGGAAGAGCACGAGTCGGACTTCCCGGACCGCGTCAAGAACAAGAGTTCGTTCCTCGACACCATCGACACCGAGGAGCCGAAGCTGCGCCCGGTCTGGTTCTCGTTCCCGATCCCGAAACAGCCGGTCTACGCGCGCAAGACCTGGGACTCGGACAAGAAAGCGGAGATCGGGGAGGTGCTGGTCAACTCCGATAAGGATCTGATCGAACAGTACTACCCGAGCGACTACAACGACGAGGAGCTGCCGTTCACGACGCTGCAGGACACCGACATGGAGACCTACCAGCCGGTGATCGAGCGGATGAACGCCGTCGGGATCGACCCTGCGGCCTGACCGACGCCACCGGCCACACCACTTTCACAATGAGTACACTGAAAGTCGAAAACCTGCGAAAAGAGTACGGCGACGTCACCGCGCTCGACGGCGTGTCGTTCGAGATCGAAGACGAGTTCGCGGTGTTGCTGGGCGAGTCCGGCGCCGGCAAGTCGACCATGCTGCGGTGTGTGAACGGGCTGACCGAGCCGACGGCGGGGTCGATCCGCCTCGACGGCCAGCCGATATCCGGCTCGCGGTCGGACGTGGGCATGATCTTCCAGCAGCACAACCTCGTCGAGGGCGTCTCGGCGTACCTGAACGCGCTGACTGGGTCGCTCGACCGCGTGTCGGTGCTGACGAGCCTGCTGCAGTGGCAGTCCCGCGAGGACAAGCTGCGCGCGCTCGACGCGCTGGAGACCGTGGGCCTGCTCGACGAGGCAGGCCAGCGCGTCTCGCAGATGAGCGGCGGCCAGCAACAGCGCGTCGGGATCGCCCGCGGGCTGGTGCAGGACCCGCGACTGCTGCTGGCCGACGAGCCGGTGGCCAGTCTCGACCCCGCGAGCGCCGAGACGGTGATGGGCTACCTGAAGAAGGCCGCGACCGAACACGACGTGACGGCGCTGGTCAGCCTTCACCAGGTCAACATCGCTGCGTACTTCGGCGAGCGGTTCATCGGCCTGCGGGACGGTGACCTGCTCTTCGACGTGCGCCGCGACGACCTCACCCCGGAGCTGATCGACGACCTCTACGGCGACGTCGAGACGGTCGGCCTGGCCGACAGCGCCGACGCCGAGTCGGTGCGCGTCGAGAGCGAGCCGGAAAGCGTCGAGCACGAGCCCGAGACCGAACGGGCGGTCTCGCGATGAGCGGGCGCACGTCGGGCGACCGGTCGCCGCGGGAGTACTTCGGGCTCGACGAGATCGGCGACTCGCCGGTCGAGCAGAAGCTGACGGAGCTGAAGTGGCGCTCGACGAAACGGCGCCTGCTGTCGCTCGTCGGACTGGTCGGCGTCGGCGTCGTGTTCGGACTGAGCCTGAACGTCATCGGCTTCTCCGTCCGCGAGCTGATCGTGCAGTGGCCCCAGTTCCTCGAAGCGCTCACCATCGGGGAGTCCCCGTACTTCCCGCCCGGGTCGATCGCCGTCCCGTTCACCGGGCTCGCGATCCCGTTCGTCGACCTCGGCCAGTACTGGGCGTTCATGATGGAGGAGAACCTGATCCTCCAGATCGAGTCGGGCGGGAGCCTGCTGGGACTGGGTGTCCTGCCGCCGCTGTTCTACGACGGGGTCACGATCGTCCCGGGCGCGATGTTCGCGACCCTCGCGGTCGCCGTCTCGGGGTCGGTGCTCGGCCTGCCGCTGGCGCTGTTTTTCGGCGTCATGTCGAGCGAGCGGGTCGTCCCGTACCCGTTCAACTTCCTCTTCCGCGGGACGATGAGCCTCATCCGTGCGATTCCGGGACTGGTCTGGTTCCTGATCCTGATCCCGCTGGCCGGCGTGTCGACGTTCACCGCCGCGCTGGCGATCATGGTCGACACCACCGGCTACCTCGGCCGGCTGTTCACCGACGAGCTGGAGGAGATCTCCGACGGCCCGATCGAGGGCATCCGCTCGACCGGCGCGAGCAAGACCCAGATCGTCCCCTTCGGCATGCTCAGTCAGGTGTTCCGGCAGTTCATCGCCTGGATCGCCTTCGACCTCGAACACAACGTCCGGGCCGCCATCGGCCTCGGTCTCATCGGGGGCGGCGGCCTCGGGCTCGAACTGTACACCCAGCGCCAGCTGTTCCGATACACCGACATGATGGCCTGCATCATCCTCATCTTCCTGCTGGCGGGCTCGGTCGAGCTCGCGAGCCAGCGCGTCCGGTCGTACCTGCGCGAAGAGGAAGAATCGGGGTCGGAGACCGGCGTCGTCGAAGCGTTCGTGAACGTCCCGCGGAACATCCTCACGTCGACGCTCGGTCGGCGCGAGCGGCCCTGACTACCCCTCAACCGATGACCTCACAGCAATGACCTACTTCGAATCCTACGGCCCCGACCGCACCGGCGACCTCTCGCCCGAGCCGACGATCCACGACCCCGTGTCCATCACCGAGAGCGAACTCGGCGCGTGGACGGAAGTGCGCTCGGGCTCGCGCCTCACCGAGTCGGCGATCGGCGACTACACGTACCTGATGGAGCGCGCGCAACTGGACTACGCGACTGTCGGAAAGTTCGGCAACGTCGCCAGCGAGGCGCGGCTCGGCCCGACGAACCACCCGATCGACCGCCCGACGGCTCACCACTTCACCTACCGGGCGGCGATGTACGAGTTGGGCGAGGACGACGAGTCGATCTTCGAATGGCGGGCAGACCAGCCAGTCACCCTCGGCCACGACGTGTGGATCGGCCACGGCGCGATCGTCTTGCCCGGCGTGGAGATCGGCAACGGCGCCGTCGTCGGCGCCGGTGCGGTCGTCGCCCACGACGTCGAGCCGTACTCCGTCGTCGCGGGCGTGCCCGCCGAGCCGATCCGGCGGCGGTTCCCCGAGGAGGTGGCCGCACGCATCGAGGCGACCGAGTGGTGGGACTGGGACCACGAGACGCTCGCCGAGCGCCTGGACGCGTTCCGCGACCTCGACACCTTCCTCGACCGATACGCGCCCGAGCCAGAAGCGGTCGCCGAGGCGAACGCGGACTGAGGATGGGCGACCGGTCACCGGGCGAGCGGCGGGCCGCTCGACTCCTCACGGCGGTCGCGCTGGTGGTCGGCGTCGCACTCGTTGCGAACTCGGCGACCGTCCACGCCTTCGACCTCGGCGGCGAGCGCTACCGGTACAGCGCGGTCGAACTGGAGTGGGACGCCGACGGCGAGACGTTCGTCTTCGAGGAGTTAGACACCGAAGACGAGACGTTCGTCTGGGGAGAGTCGGACCTGGTCGACGGCCCCGAGCGGATCCGGGGGATCGGGTGTCTCTGGGCGGTCGAACGCCCGCGGCTCTGCCACTACGAGGCGTCGCTGGTCGAGTCGGCCGAGCGCAGCGACGGCGAACCCGCGTCCGTCACGGTCGAAGCGCCGGTCGAGGCGGAGCATGTCTCCCTGTACGAGCCGTCGTATCCCGATCGCTACGAGCGAGCGATAGCGCGGTTCGTCGCGCTGGACGGGACGTTCTACCGGCGGTCCTTGGCGTTCGACCGTAACGGGTCCTCGGAGCGGATCGAACTCACGCTGAAACCGGTCGACTGCGAGTCGGTGATCGACGCGCTCGCGACGAACCGTTCGGCCCTCGACCCACCCCTCCGTCGCGTGGTCGACGGCGGGACGGTGACGGTCGACAGACGGCTCGGGACGAGGGGCACCGTCGTCGAGACCGACGACGGTTACGTCGCGGTCGTGGGCGATCGAACTCGCGACCGACGACCGCTGGTGCGGTGGGCGAGCGGTCTCGTCCAGGTCGCGGTCGGCGCGCTGCTGTGCCGCCGCGGCTGGAGCGGGCTTCGGCGAACGCGCCTCGACCACGAGCCGCCCTGACCGCCGCAGTTCGTGACCAGAACCCCCCTCAAAAATCTGTTAGACCGCTCTCAGGCAGGCTTCTCGGCTTCGATGGTCGCCGAGACGACGTACTCGCTCACGTCGCGCTCGTCGTCCCACTCGCTGATGAACTGCTCGCTGTCCTCGTCGGCCTCGATACGGATCCGTTCGAACCCCGCGTCTGCGAGCATCCGCTCTAGGTCGGCCACCGGCGAGGCGCCGGCGACGCAGGCGGCGACCGATTCGAGATCGGTGTACACCTCCTTCGGTAGCTCGGCGGTCAGGACCACGTCGGAAATCGCGAGCCGGCCGCCGGGACGGAGCGCGCGGGAGGCCTCGCGGAACACCTGTGGCTTGTCCGGCGAGAGATTGACGACGCAGTTCGAGACGACGGCGTCGACCGTTCCGTCGGCGACGGGCAGGTGTTCGATCTCGCCGAGCCGGAACTCGACGTTCGTCGCGTCGTTGGCCTCGGCGTTGTCCCTCGCCTTCTCGACCATCTCGGGGGTCATGTCGACGCCGATCACCTGGCCCTCGTCGCCGACTTCCTGCGCGGCGAGGAAGCAGTCGAAGCCCGCGCCCGAGCCCAGATCGAGGACCGTCTCTCCGGGTTCGAGCGACGCGATGGCGTTCGGGTTCCCGCAGCCGAGGCCGAGGTTCGCGTCGCCCGCCACGGACTCGGTCTCGGACTCGGAGTAGCCGAGCTGACGGTTCAGATCCTCCTCGGCGTCCGCTCCGTCACTGCAACAGCTCGACGACGCCTCTGCGTCCGCTTCGTCGCCGCAGCAACTCGACGACGCCTCGGCGATGCGGGCGTAGCGCCGCCGGACGGCGCGGCGCTGCTCGTCGGCGTCCGGTTCGCCCGGCGTCGAGCCGGTGGTCTCCGGGTCCGCCGACTCGGAGCGCTCACTCATCGACGGCCTCCCGCGTCTCGTCGAGCGCGTTCAGCAACGCGTTCGCTCGGGGCGTGACCGAGTAGTATCGCCACCGCCCCTCCTTGCGCCGGGAGACGAGTCCCGCGGTGGACAGCCGCGAGAGCGCCTGGCTGACCGCGCCCTGGCTGACCCCCAGCGCGGGCTCAAGCTCGCAGACGCACACCTCGCCGTCGGCGTCGGCGATCAGCCTGAGCGCCTCGTAGCGCGTGTCGTTACCGACCGCCGCGAGCAACTGCACGTCCGCGGCGAGTTCGGACTCGGTCAGCGCGTGGTCGACGTCACAGCAGGACCCCTCCTCCGGTGTGGGTTCTCTCTCGGTCGCTGTTTCCGGTCCCCGATTCATTTTAGTGTTCGCTAATATTAGCAGCTTCCAATATAGGTCTTTGGTCGTGCTCGATTCGAGTTGCAAACCCACTTTTTTCGACGGAGAGTTCCTCGCGGCCCTGCGGGCCGCTGCGGGAATCCTCCGTCGAAAAAACTTGGGGAAAAGGCCGGACGGCTCGGTCGCTTCGCTCCCTCGCGTCCGGTCAACCGCCTCGCCCACTCCGTTCGCTCGGCGGACGCTGTCGCGGTAAGCCTACCATCTGTACTGAGCATCCGCGCGCCGCAGGCGCGCGGTTCACGCGGGCGAGGCCGAAGGCCGAGTCCGCGCTTTTTCACCCATGTTTTTGTTCGACGGGTGCCCGCAGGTCGCCGGAGGCGACCGAGGACACCCGTCGGAGAAAAAGACGGTTCCTAGATCATCGCGTGGTCGGCTTCGACGCCGGCGTGGAGGCGGACGGCGATCTCGGCGGCGTCGACCCAGTAGTAGATGGCGCGTTCGAGCGCCCGCGTGACGGTGACCAGCGAGCCGTACAGTTCGGGGTCGTAGGCGGTGACGAGCTCGAACAGCTCGTCCAGGTCGCGGTGGACGGTCTCCTCCTCGGCGTGGAGCCGGTCGTAGGCGGCCAGTTCCGCCTCGAAGAGCACGTCGCGGAAGTGCTCGTTGATGCGGGTGCCGGCGGCGAACACGTCGAGGACGCGCTCCTCGACGACGCCGGTCGTCGCGACGGCCTGGCGGTCGGTCACGTCGGCGATGAAGCAGGCGCGGTCGCCGACGATCTCGAGATTCGTCGCGACGGTCGCCAGGTCGGAGGCGACGCGGTTGCCGGGCCAGTCGTTCGTCAGCGTGTAGGATTTGAGCTCTTCGAGAACGGCGAAGTACCGCTCGTTGGTCAACGATTCGAGCGCGCCCGCGGGCTGGTCGGGCTCGTCGCCGACGACGGCCAGCCGGGCGGCCTCGAACTGGGTGGCGGTCACCTCGTCGAGGCGTTCGAGCAGGTCGAGGACGGCGGGGCCGCGGCGTTCGCCGGCCGGGCTGTGGCCGTTCGCCCCGGCTTCGTCCGTCTCGGGTCGGGGCGCGCCGACAGGTTCGAGGAGCCGGGAGACGCTCTCGGCGGTCTCGTAGACGGCCTCGTCGTCGACGACGTAGGCCTTGGTCACCACGTCGTCGCGCTTGAGCTCCTGGAGCAACTCCGAGAGGTACTGCTCGGAGATGCCGACCGTCTCGGCGAGGTCGGCCTTCGTCTCCGGGGCGGTCCGGTCGATCGCCTCGACGACGTGGGCGAGCGTCGCGTCACGGCCCTGGCGGGTCGCGTCGCGCGAGCGGTGCCAGGTTCTGCGAGCCATACTCCGCCGTGTGACCGGTCGGGACAAAGGGGTGCTCCACGGAGTGTCCGGACGGCTATATAACGTCCGTTCGCGAATCGACGGCGCTCGTCTCTATCCTCCCGTCGTCGATCTCGTACGGATATATATGGCCCTGGAGCGGAACGTTCAGTTAATATAAACGTTAAGTTGGGGCCGGTGGGGATACAATCGCGTATGGAGACGAGAAAGGTCCAGCTGTCCGGGGGGACGACGTACACGGTGTCGCTGCCGAAGGCCTGGGCGAACGAACACGGGATCGAGGCGGGGTCGGTGCTGTCGCTGTACCCGAACGCCGACGGGTCGCTGCTCGTCGAGGCGGCGGCCGAGCGCGCCGACGAGACGCGGTCGGCGACGGTCGACGTGTCGACCAGCAGCGACAGCGCGGTCGAACAGCGGATCCAGGCGTTGCACGCGGTGGGGTTCGACGAGGTGACGCTCGTCGACGCGAGCGGTCACGGCGGCGACCGCCGCGCGCTGGTCGAGGACACAGTCGGCGAGCTCTCGGGGTTCGAGCTCCTGGAGGTCTCGGAGACGCGGATCCGGCTGACGAACCTCATCGACGCCGAGAACGTGGACGTGCGCAAGAGCGCGCTCCGGCTCCGGCTGGTGACGCTGGCGATGCACCGCGACGCGGTGACGGCCGTCGTCGATGGCGACGCGGCGCTGGCCGAGCGCGTGGTCGACCGCGACGCGGAGGCCGACAAGCTGTTCGCGATGGTGACACGGCACTTCCGGCGGGCGCTCACCGACCTCCACGAGGTCGAGAAGCTCGACCACCAGCGCGACGAGCTGTTCGAGTACTACTACGCCTGCCGCCAGTTCGAGCGCGTCGCCGACCACGCGGTGAAGGTGGCCCGCTTCGCGCTCGACCCCGACGCGGCGCTGCCCGACGGGTTCGCCGACCGGATCGTCTCGCTCGGTAAAGACGCCTGCGGCGTCGTCGACGAAGCCGGCGACGTGATCCTCGCCGACGCCGGGGTCGAGGCCGCCCACTCGGCGCTGTCCAGCCGCGACGACCTCGTCGCCGCCATCGAGCGCCTCGACCGGGACCTCTACGACCACGACGCCCCCGGCGAGGCACACACCGCCGGGCTCCTGCTCGACAGCCTCCGGCGAACCGCCGAGTACGGGGCGAACGTCGCGGCCGTCGCTATCCAGCAGGTGTCCCGACAGGAACTCGACCTCGACCGGGCCGCGGCGACCCCGCGGTGACCGGTCCGGGCGTCACATCGGCGTCGAAAGAGGGGACTACCCGAACTTCCCGGTGATGTAGTCCTCGACGCGCTGGCTCTCGGGGTTCTCGAAGATCTTGTCGGTGTCGTCGTACTCGACCAGCTCGCCGCCGGTCAGGAAGACGGCGGTCTGGTCGGAGATGCGTGCGGCCTGCTGCATGCTGTGGGTGACGACGACGACCGTGTAGTCCTCGGCCAGCTCCTCGATGAGGTCCTCGATCTTCGAGGTGGCGACCGGGTCCAGCGCCGACGCGGGCTCGTCCATGAGGATCACGTCGGGACCGACGGCGAGACAGCGGGCGATACACAGCCGCTGTTGCTGGCCGCCGGAGAGGCCGAGCGCGTTGTCGTCCAGCCGGTCTTTGACCTCGTCCCACAGCGCGGCCTGCTGGAGCGACTGCTGGACGAGTTCGAGCTCGTCGTCGGTGTCGTCGCGGCCGAGCAGGCGAGCGACCAGCCCGGTGTCCAGGTCGCCGTGTTTGCGCGGGCCGTAGGAGATGTTGTCGCGGATCGACTTCGGGAATGGATTCGGGGCCTGGAACACCATGCCGACGCGCTTGCGGAGTTCGACGAGGTCGACGCCGTCCTGGTAGATCTCTTCGCCGTCGAGCTGCACGGAGCCGTCGATGCGAGCGGCCTCGATCCGGTCGTTCATCCGGTTGAGACACCGGAGGTACGTGGACTTGCCACAGCCCGAGGGGCCGATGAGCGCGGTGACGCTCTCCTCGGGGATGTCCATCGAGACGCCCTTCAGCGCGTGGTCGTCGCCGTAGTGGACGTCCAGGTCTTCGACGCTGAGCTTCGCTTCGCCGGCGAACTCGTAGTCACGCCACTCCTCGCGGACGCGCTCGTCGGTCTCGCCGGCCGTGGTCTCGCTCTCTGCGGCCGCGTCAGTTTCGGCTGTCGGTTCGTCGGTGTCGGTCTGGGTGAAGTCCGTTTCGCTCATTGGTCGAGTTTCCTCCTGAAGTAGATCCGCGAGCCGATGCCGACCGCGTAGAAGCTCATGACGACGAGCAACAGCACCAGCGCCGTAGCCCACGCGAAGTCGAGGTTCTCCCCGAGCCCGGCGCCGATGACCGCGAACAGCTGGTAGGGCAGCGCGCTCGACGACTGGACGAGGTTCAGGTCGGGGACGGCGACGAAGGGGAACGCCGAGGTGAACCGGAACCCGCCCTCGACGACCCCGGCGACCTCCGAGGGGAACGGAGAGCTGGTCGTGACCAGCAGGATGGGCGCCGTCTCACCGGCGATGCGGCCGATGCCGAGGATGACGCCGGTGATGACCCCCGGCAGCGACGCCGGGAGGACGACGCTCTTGATGGTCTCCCACTTCGAGACGCCCAGCGCCGCGCTGGCGTCGCGGTACTCGTCGGGGACGCTCTTGAGCGACTCGCGGCTGGTGATGACCACCAGCGGGAGCAGCATGAACCCGAGGACGAGCTGGCCGGCGAGGATCGAGTTGGTGTTGCCGAGCCGCGGGACGAAAAACGCCAGGCCGAACAGGCCGTAGACGATGCTCGGCGTACTCCAGAGGCTGTTCGTCGAGACCTCGACCAGCGCCGTGAACCGGCCCTGTTCGGCGTACTCCGTGAGGAAGACGGCCGCGCCGACGCCCAGCGGCACCGCGAGCGCGACCGCGCCGACGACGAGCCAGACGGTCCCGACGATGGCGGGCAGAACCCCGTCGATGCCACCGCCGAGCGAGCTGTATCCCTCCATGACGAACGGCCAGTAGAACCAGACGATCGGCCCCTCGACGACGACCCAACTGTCCAGCAGGGGCGGGTTGAACCACGTCCATGGTCCCCAGAAGAGGCCGTACTCGACCCCTTCGGTCATCGGGCCGAAGCCGCGGACGGCGATGAATCCGACGATGGAACCGAGCAGGGCGATCATGGCCGCGGCGTTGGTGGTCACGAGGACGTACGCGCCGGTCTGTCGGCCCTGCGCGCCGAAGCCGCCGTAGACGCGGGCGGCGGTCCACGCGCCGACGAGCCCGGCGAACAGCGCGACGACCGGGACGCCGACGGCGCCGGTCACGACGACCGAGAAGCCCGCTGGGTCCCACGACCAGCCGGGGCCGACCAGTCCCGTCACGACGACGAGGCCGGACAGGAGTACGAACAGGCCGGCCGAGAGCGTGACACCGATATCTTCGCGGGCGAACAGCGCGACGCCGGCGCCGAGGCCGCCGGTGGCCAGCGCGGCGGCCGGCCAGGCGGTCGAGAGCCCGAGCGTCTGGGCGCCGACGAGACCGCCGACGCCGAACCACAGGAGACCGAGGAACGCGGCGGAGAGGACGCCGCCCGTGTGGCCGGGTTCGGTCTCGAAGACGCCGCCGTAGGAGGCCGCACCGAGCGCGACGACGCCGACGCCGACGAGCGTCAGCGCCCCGCCGATCGCGGTGGCGACGGAGACGCCGGCAACGCTCGTGTCGACGGGGACGTACTGGAAGAGCGCGACCAGTCCGACGACGAAGGCGGCGAACGACAGCGCCGAGAGGCCGCCGCCGACCAGTTCGCGGGTCGAGGAGTCGCCCGCGACCAGCGCGTCGGCGGTGTCGCCGGGGGTACCGAGGCTCACGAGTCACCCCCCAGCGTCCGGCGCATGCGGCGCTCGATGAGCTGCGAGCCGATGCTGAATCCCATGACGGTGACGAACAGGACGACGCCGGCCGCGAACAGCGCGGAGAACTGGAGGCCGCTGGCGGCGCCGTACTGGCTGGCGATGAGGCTCGTCAGCGTGATGGTGTTGCCGAACACGTCCATCAGCGGGTCCGGCAGGTTCGTGACGTTCCCGAGGATGACCGTCGCGGCCATGGTCTCGCCGACCGCGCGGCCGACGCCCAGCAGGACGGCCGCGGAGATGCCGGAGAAGGCGGCGGGCAGCGTCACGCTGGTGGTCGTCTGCCAGTCGGTCGCGCCCAGCGCCTGCGCGCCGTCGCGCATCGGGTCCGGGACGCTCGCGATGGCGTCCTCGGCGACGGAGACGACCGTCGGCAGGGCCATCACGCCGATGACGAGCCCGGTGACGAAGAGGCTCCCGAACGTCGGCAGGGAAAGTTCCTGCTGCATGAACTGGTTGATGAGCGTGAAGCCGATGAAACCGTAGACGATCGAGGGGATGCCCGCCAGCATCTCGACGGCCGGCTTCACGATCTCCCGGGCCCACGCTGGGGCGATCTCGCTGATGAAGACGGCGCCGGCGACGCCGAGCGGCGCCGCGACGAGCGTCGCGATGACGGTCGTCACCAGCGTCCCCCACATCATCGGGACGAGCGAGTAGACGTTCGTGCCGGTGTTCCAGAACGGGTCGGAACCGACGAGCAGGTACAGTCCCATCTCCCGGGCGACCGGGAGCGCGTTGATGACCAGATAGACGGTGATGAACCCGAGTATCAGCACCGTCGAGGTGGTCGTCAGGAAGAGGAGAAAGCGGGCGGTACTCCCCTCGGCGACGAGGTAGCTCACGACGACGAACGCGGCGAACGCGACCGCGATAGGCCACGTCAGCGCCGGTGCGACAAGAAACGAGAGGATCGCGGCCGCGACGAGGGCGGTCCCGACACCGCCGATCACGCTCGTCCGGGTGTCCAGGCCACCGAGTCGCGTCGCGACGCTCATGCTTCGGGCTCCGGCAGCTTCTCGAACTCGGCCTGCTGGCGCTCGGCCGTCAGCTTCGAGTACCCCTCGACCTCGACGAAGTTCTGCTGGCCGAAGTCGCTGAGGATCATCCGGAGGAACGCGGCCTCCATCTCCGAGGTCCCCTCCCAGGTGTAACAGTGGAGGTCACGCGCGAGCGGGTAGGAGGCGTCCGAGAGGTTCTCGCCCGGCGTGTAGGTCGTTCCGTCGAACTCGAGCTCGACTGCCGGGACCGAGTCGTCGGTGAAGGCCAGCGCCATGTACGCGATGGCGTTGTTGGAGTTCGAGACGGTGGTCTTGACCTGCTGGTTCTGTCCCTTCCGCGCGTCGACGCCGTCCATCGGAGCGTTGGGGTCGCCCAGCATGTTCGACCGAAACGCGGTGTCGGTCCCGGACCCCTCGGCACGCCCGACGGCCTGGATCTCCTTGTCGGGGCCGTCGTAACTCGGGATCTGCGACCACTCGGTTGTCTCGCCGGTGTAGATCCCCCGAACCTGCTCGGCGGTGAGCTTCGTCACGCCCGCGTCGTAGATATCCGTGCTCACGACGATGGGCTGGGCGTCGACGGCGATGACGTGTTCGGTGAACTTCGACAGCTCCTCCTCGGACTCGTCGGGGAACTCCGCGCTCGCGGACGCGCTCGCGTTCCCGATGTCGATCTGCTGGTCGCGGAGCTTCTCCAGGCCGGTCCCGGAGTGGCTGAGCCCGACGTTGACCTCGAACGGCGGGGACACGTCGCCGTCGGCCTCGAAGCCGTACTTGCTCGCCCAGTAGTCGGCCAGGCGCATGTCGGTCTCGATGTCGTACTGACCGGGACCCCAGTACTCCCGGTCCGTCGGCGGGTAGTTCGACGCCCAGTACGACGCGGCGCGCTGGACCATCGGGAACAGCGTCGACGAGCCGCCCGCCTTGAGCAGTTCGGTACTCGAGCCGCCGCCGCCACCGGCCCCGCCCGCGGCCTGTCCCGGCGGTGTCGGACTCGTACTGATACAGCCACCCAGCGACGCGGCGACGCCAGCCGCGCCCGCCAACAGTTGTCGGCGGGTTACAGGTGTGTCCCGCATTACCCGATCAGTGCCCCCAGATTAACTAAATACGCTACTATTACAACTATATAGACATATATACTCATGCGTACCGGTCCGGAACGGGCCAGCGTCGGTAGGGGGAGCGTATCGCCGACGAACGCGTCCAACGCCGGATTTCGGGACTCCACCGCGTCGGAAGACGCGCGCGGACGGACGACATCCCGACCCACCACGGAGTCAGCGGTAGCTCGAAGCGCTCCGCCGTCGCGGGTCGAATCGGTGTCCCGACGGATTCGCTCGATCGGCCGAATACGCCCATCATACCTACCACTGATGGATATATAGACGACGGTAGGAAATCGCGTGTCTCAGAGTTCGTCGCGGATATCCGACGGAGGCGAGCCGATTCTGGTCGATATATTCCGCAATATACTGGTATGTAGTTGTAAATATATAGAAAGGGGTTGATTTATTGGTCAGTGCGGACGACCCCTCCCTATGGAGACGCGCAAGGTCCAGGTCACGGGCGGGTCCACGTACACGGTGTCTCTGCCGAAGGATTGGGCGACGGAGAACGACGTGAGCGCGGGGAGCGTCGTCGAGTTCCACTCCGAGGAGGACATCCTCCTGCTCTCGCCCAAGAGCGAGGAGGAACGGGAGAAGGGGTCGATCGAGATCGACGGACTCGAGGGCGATCGACTCACGCGCGCCGTCATGACGATGTACGTCAGCGGCTTCGACGTCATCAACTTCGAGGCGCCCCGCGTCACCGCGGGCCAGCGCCGCACCATCCGCGAGGCGACCCAGGGCCTGGTCGGCCTGGAGGTCATCGAGGAGACCGGCGAGCGGGTCGTCCTGCAGGATCTCCTCGACTCCTCGGAGCTGTCGGTTCACAACGCCATCACGCGGATGCGGCTGGTCTCGCTGACGATGCTCTCGGACGCGGTGACCGCGCTGCTGGAGGACGACGACGAGCTCGCCCACGACGTGATCGAGCGCGACGACGACGTCGACCGCCTGTGGTACATGGTTTCCCGGGTGTTCCGCACGGTCCTGCGCAACCCGGCCGCCGCCACCGAGATCGGGTTTCCCCGCGAGACCGTCTTCGACTACCAGTCCAGCGCCCGCCAGCTGGAGCGGATCGCCGACCACGCGACGAAGATCGCCAGCATCGCCCTGGAGATCGGCCCGGTCAACGAGTCCGTCGCCGAGGTGCTGAGTGACCTCCAGACCGCGGCGGTCACCGTCCCCGAGACGGCGATGGACGCCCTGCTCGAGGACGACCCCGACGAGGCGGTCTCGCTCGCGACCGACGCGCGAGCCGACCTGCCGGATATCGACGAGCGCGCCCGCGACGTCGACGACGTGATCCGCGACCTCGACGACCCCGAACTCGCCCAGTCGCTCGGGCTCGTCGTCGACTCCCTCTCCCGCACCGCCGACTACGGCGGCAACATCGCCGAGAGCGCCCTCCAGAAAGCGGCACCCTCTCCCTGAGCCGGCGACTGTCCCGCTCGTCACCCGAGCGGGTTCGATCGCTGCGGAAACTTCCGAACACCCGGTAGTCGACGGAAACGAGTTCGACCTGTCGTTGTCCCCGTCGCTCACGAGAGTCCCCGAGCCGCGGCTACCGGGAGTACGAAAACGGGGATGGGTGCCCCGGACGAAGTGGCAGTCGCGAGTGGGACGTGCGGCACGCGCGTCGAACGAGGTGGCAGTGTTCGGTGCGTGCTCGGTGGTCGACGCCGCACGCCACTGCTGCCTGGGAGACCGACCGGTATAAGGGTCGCTAAGAGGGGTACGGGCGGCTCCCCACCGGCACGTGGGGCACCGGAACGCTATATAGACTCGACCGAAGCGGGCCACGGGGCCGATGCTGTCGGACGCGTGAAATCGGAGAGAAGACTGCCGTTACTCGACGAGGACGGCGTTGATCTGGCCGTCTTGGCCGGGGCGGGAGGTGACGCGGGCGCGGCCCTCGCTGGTGGAGACGATCGCACCCTTGGTGATGATGTTCCGGCGGACGTAGTTGGGGTTCGAGGGATTCTCCTCGACGTCTTCGATCTCGGCGGCGACGACTTCGCCGTCGGTGGCGACGCTGGCGGTGTCGGCGGTGACCGCGCGGACCTTCTCGGTGTTGCCGCGGGCCTCGACCGTCTTCAGGCTCGTCTCGCCGACGCGGGTCTCGGTCGGCTGGTCGCCCAGTTCGTGCTTTTTCTTCTTCCGGAAGTTCCGGCGGCGACCGCCGGTACGCTTGCGCGGGGAGCGTCCCTGGTACTTCATACCCGTGCTGTCGCCCAGCGTCTACTTGAACCTCTCGACTCCCGCTCGCCGTCGACCCCGCTCGGGCCGAGTCGGATCCGGGCGGCGGCCGGCGACCGGCAGTGTTACGTTCCGGGGCGCGCCCATCGACGGACGATGAGTCTGCGCCGCGCCGTCGCCGTTCCGTTCCGGGCGAAGGGTCGCGAGTCCCTCTCCGAGAGCGAGTTCGTCGTCGCGCTCTCGCTCGACCGCGAGTGGTTCTCCCCCGATCAGGCAAAGCGCCTCGTCGACGTGGCCGCCACCGAGGGGCTGCTCGACCGCGAGGACGACGAGCTCCGACCGACGTTCGAACCGCGGGAGGTGACGATCCCCGACGAATTCGTCCCGGGCGACGACGTGTTGCGCCAGCGGTCGAACTTCGAGCGGGCGCTCGACGCGATCGTCCAGTCGGACGTCGACAAACAGGACGCCGTCGCCGCGGTCAACCGCCTGCAGTCGGAGCTGGGCGTCACCGTCGAGGCCGCTGCAGTCGTCTACGCGCGCCGTGAAGGCGTCGAACTCGGCGACCTGGCCGACCGCGCCGCGGGGGAACTGGGGGGCGAGTGATGGTCGAAGACCGCGTCACAGACGGCAAGCGCGTCGCACAGTTGCTCTCCTCGGAGCTCTCCGGGCGCGACCGGGACACCCTCGGGGACGTGGCCGTCGTCGACGCCGACCCCGACGCAGAGCCCTCGCCCGAGGGCACCGTCGGCTACGGCGTCGCCTACCGCGACGAGCGGGTCGGGACCGTCCGCATCTACCCGGACGCGGCGGCACTGACGGTCGAATCGGCCGTAGACCCGACGGACGACGGTCCGGCGACCGACCACTCGCTCGCCGAGCGAGTGGCCGACGCGGTCGCGGGGCCGGACCTGTCCGTGACCGAAGACGGGGCGGTCCGCATCGAGTCGGGAGCCGCGGTCAAGCGGGCGGTGGACGCGCTGGTGGCCGGGCTCTCGGACGAGGACTGAGTTCGGTCGCTCCGCACGGGTCGTAGGGGACCGACCAGTTTTTGACCGCCGGGCGGCTCCTATCGTGCAATGACGGGGCCAGTAGAGGCGGTCCTCTTCGACCTAGACGACACCATCTGTACGTACGAGCGCAGCGCCGACGATATCCTCGCGCTCGCCTTCGACCGCGTCGGCGTCGATCCGTTCTTCGACGGCGCCGAGTACGTCGGCCGGCTGGGCGAGTTCGCCGACGCCGGCGACGACATCCGCGGTACCCGTCGGGCGGCGTTCGGCACCTTCGCCGCCGAGGCGGGCCACGGCGAGACCGTCGGCGAGGAGATCGCTGACATCTACACCGACGAACGGGACCAGTCGAACGTCCGCTTCCTCGACGGCGCCGAGCGCGCGCTCGACGCGTTGACCGACGCCTACCGGGTCGGCATGGTCACGAACGGCGACCCGTGGATGCAGTCCCAGAAACTCGACGGCCTCGGCATCGAGAGCCACTTCGAGGTGGTCGTCCACGGCGGCCACGACGCGCCGTACAAGCCCGACCCCGAACCGTTCCATCTGGCCATAGACGAACTCGGAGTCGCCGCCGACCGGACCGTCCACGTCGGCAACTCCCACGCCGCCGACGTGACCGGCGCCCACGCCGCGGGGCTGCGCTCGGTCTGGCTCGCCGACGGTGACCGCCCCGCCGCACTCGACCCCGAACCCCACCACGTCGTCGAGTCGCTGCACGAACTCGCCGAAGAGCCCTGGGGCTGAGAGCGGTCCGGAGCCGCGGCCGCGTCCGATCCGGTGCCGTCACCCGGAGGCCGCGCCCGTCCGTTCGGTCGACGCCTCCGTCGAGCCGCCGTATCGCTCCGCCAGCCACGACTCCCAGGTGACGGTCCCGACGGCGCGGTCCGGGCAGGTGGCCTCCCCGGTGCGAAACCCGTTCGCGACGCCCCCGGGGACCGGGAGTCGAACGATCGCCCGCCGCAGCCCCCTCGCCTCGCGGTAGGCCCTCGCCAGGTCGCCGAGCGTGTGTACGGCGGGCCCGCCGACAGTGTCGGCGCGGCCGCGAGGGTCGTCGGTGAGACGGTCGACGAGCGCATCGGCCACTTCCCGGTGGTCGACCGGCTGGACCCGCAGCCTCGTCGGCAGCGGCCACACGGGGAGCTTCGCGACGGCGCTCAGGATCTCGTCGACGAACGCGTGGAACTGCGTCGCCCGCAGGACCGTCGACGGGACCGGACTGGCCCCAACCGCCCGCTCGGCTTCGCGCTTGCGCTCGTAGTAGGAGAACGGGATCGCGTCGACGCCGACGGTCGAGGGATAGACGAGGTGCCCGACGCCCGCGGACTCGGCTGCGGCGAGCAGGCGCTCGGTCCCCCGAACGTCGACTGCCGCCGCGTCGCCCCGCGGTGCCGTCGCCGCGTGGACGACGGCATCGGCGTCGGCGACCGCAGCCTCGATCCCCGTCCCCGCGGTGAGGTCCAACTCGATCCACTCGATGGCTCCGTCGCCGGGCCCGTCCCCCGATGTCGGGGCGTCCGTCGGCGTCCGGCTCGCCGCGCGCACCCGCCACCCGTCGTCGGCCAGCCGGTCGACGAGCGCCCCGCCGAGCGTCCCCGTCGCACCGGTCACGAGTACGTCGCTCATACTCGGACACACGCCGGCGACCACCGAGTCGACACTGCCGCATCTATCCGGGGAATTTATAACCGAATCCGAACGAACGGCGACCGTGAAGCGGCTTCGCGTCTCGATCACGGCCGACGGGCGGGAGGGCGATATCCACCCGATGTACGGCGTGCTGACGCGGTCGCCGTTCGTCGAGCGGGCGACGGCGCTGCAGTGGAACTTCACGGGCGACGCGCTGGGGATCCTCCACTACGTCGAGGGCGACGCCGAAGCCTTCGCCGCGGCGGCCGACGACATCGAGGTGGTGGTGGGTTACGATATCGAACCCGCCGGCGACGACGCCTTCTACGCCTACGTCCGCGACGCGACCACGGAGTCGCTGGCGGAGCTGTTCGGCCCGGTCAGCCGGGGCGGGCTCGTCGTCGTCCCGCCGATCGTCTACGGCGCCGACGGGGCGGTGACGCTCACGGTCTTCGGCCCGGACGAGGAGCTACAGGCGGCGATGAACGAGATCCCCGACGCCATCGAGGTGACCGTCGAGGCGGTCGGGTCGCTGGCGACCTCCCGAGTCGCTCCGACGGCGCGGCTCACCGACCGCCAGCGCGAGGCCGCCGAGGCCGCGATCGACCTGGGCTACTACGACGTGCCCCGGACCGCCGACCACGAGGCGGTCGCCGACGCCCTGGCGTGCTCGCCCAGCACCGCCGCCGAGCACCTGCGCAAGGCCGAGTCGAAGCTCCTCCGGGCCGTCCTGCGCGGGGAGTAGCGGCCGTGTTCCGAACCGGGGACGGTCCTTTCCACTGCCGGCAAACGGTTCTCGGTCGAGGCGGTCCTACCGTTCGGTATGGCGAGTTCCCGATCGATTCAGGGGGTCGAACGGACAGAGAACTACTACCACGTGCGCTATCGCGACCCCGACGAGTTCGACGAGATCCGAACGCCCGACTGGGCGGCGACGGTCGCCGGGTCGGTCGTCTCGGGCGCCGAGGTCCGAACCGGCGACGAGCACGGCAACGACGAGTGGACGGCCCAGAGCGTCCTGATCCCCGTCGACGGCGTGGCCGACGAGAGCGAAGGGCGCGACGCGGCCGACGAAATCGTCGCGAAGATGGATTCCTGACGCTGGTATCGTCGCTCTCTTCCACGAACGCGCGCCGCCGCCATCCGACGCTACGGCGAACGCGACCCGAAAGAGAACCGGTCTCGCGGTGTCGACCGGCGACGGACGGTGACGGTCGTTCGGGGGCTTACGGCCAGTTCTCCTGCTGGGACCCGACGTCGGGCTGGTGGGCTTGCTCCGAGCGCTGGGCGTACATCTGACCGCCGGACTGACCCTGGCGGCGCTGCTGCCCCTGCCGAGCCTCCTGGTTCTCGGAGGGGAACTGGCTGGGTTGGATGTCTCGCGGTTGGTTTTCGGCCCCCTCGTGAGCCTGCTGTCGGAACTGCTGGGACTGGCCTCGGCCCCGAACCCCCTGGTCGGCGCCGAGGCGCTGCTGGTCGGAGAAGCCGGCCGGCTGGCTGCTCGGCTGCCGAGCCGCGGGAACGAATCCCTGCTGTTGTCTCTGGGATTGCTGGCCGAGTTGCCGGGCCTGGGGTTGCTGAGTCTGGATCCGTTGTGCCTGTGGCTGCTGATTCATCTGCTGGGCCTGTGGCTGCTGATTCATCTGCTGGGCCTGTGGGTGCTGGTCCATCTGCTGGGCCTGTGGCTGCTGGCCGGGTTGCAGCGTTGGCGGCTGGCGACTCGGCTGCTGGCGCTGCTGTCGAGCGCCCTCCGGTTCCGTCGGCAGGAACTGCTCGGTCTGGGGGTCGTGGGACCGCTGTTGGGCGAGCGGGCTCGTTCCTTGCCGGAACTGCTGGGAGTGGCCGCGACCCTGAACGCCCTGATCGGCGCTCTGGATCTGCTGGCCGGAGAAGCTTGCCTGCTGGCCGCTCGGCTGCTGTGTGGCCGGGATGGACCCCTGCTGCTGTGTCTGGGGCTGCTGTGTCTGGGGCTGCTGTGTCTGGGGCTGCCGACCGATCTGCTGCGACTGGGGCTGCTGGCTCAGTTGTTGCTGCTCGAACGGTTCCTGTCGGTTGGGCTGCTGTTCGAAGTTCATGGGTGATCTCTCGCGCGTGAGACGCGCGCTCGTCGCGCCGTCCCGCACGCGTGTGGTGCCCTGGTCGCCACCGGTCAAAGTTACCGGCCGGTTGTTCGAGCGGTAGCGTGCCGGTAGGAATCGAAGGACGGGAGTTGGATTCCGTTCTGCCGGCTACGACGATCGTAGCGAGAGCCTACGCAGTAACCGACGGTCGGTTGGCCCCGGATACCGACGAGTAGATCGGGTATGCGGGCGGTGATCGACGCGGCGTGCGAGTGCGGGCGCTACTGGTCGGGACGGACGTCGGTTACCTTGCCCACGCCCTTCGACTGCCCCTCACGGAAGACGAACCGCTGGCCTTCCTCGACCATGTACGATCGGAACTTGAATCGGACGCGGGTCGTCCCGGAGTCGCCGGGGAGCAGGCGCCCGTCCTCGGGGGAGAAGACGGCGGCCTCGCTGACCGTTTCGAGGTGGACGACCGGCTCGTAGCCGTCGCCGATGCGCGTCGGGTGGTTGAGGACCATGACTTCGGCTTCGAACTCCCGGACGGGGTCGGGGTCGGCCTCGCGGGGGAGGAGGACCATCCCGCGTTCGACGTCCGCCTCGCGGACGCCCTTCAGCGCGATCCCGACGATGCGGCCGGCCTTCGCCCGGTCGACGCGGTGGTAGTGCATCTCGATCGACCGGACCTCGACCTCGCGGAAGCTGCCGTCCTGCATCGGCCCGAGCAGGAGGTCGTCGCCGGCCTCCACACGACCGGAGCGGATGGTGCCCGAGGCGACGGCGCCGACGCCGGTGACCTTGTACGAGCGGTCGACGTACATCGTGAACTCGTCGTCGGTCGGGCCGGCGGTCTTGGGCAGCCGCTCCAGCAGCTCGTCGAGGGCGTCCATCCCGTCCATCGTGACCGCGCTGGTCGCGAGCACGGGGACGACGGTCTCGTCGATCTCCTCGACGGCCGCGCCGACCCCGTGGCGGGCCACGGAGAGGGGGGTCTTCCCGACCTCCCGAAGCTGGCGTTCGACCTCGCGTTCGACCTCCGCCAGCCGTTCGTCGCTCACGATGTCGGCTTTCGTGACGACGACCATCGTCGGCAGGTCCGTCGCGAGCAGGATGCCGAGGTGTTCGCGTGTGGTCTTGGTCGGGCCGTCGTCGGCCGCGACGGTCAGCAGGCCGTAGTCGAGCTTCTGGCCGACGAGGCCGCGAATCGTGGTCCGCAGCCACGGCTCGTGGCCGACGGTGTCGACGAACGACACCAGTCGATCCGCCTCCTCGACGACGCGCGCCCGGTCGGACTTGCGGTCGGGGTTGTCCATCCGAACGGGTCCGTCGTCGTCGAAGCCGTAGACGCCGTAGGAGAGATCGGCGGAGAGGCCACGTTCGACCTCGTGGGGCTGGACGTCGAGATACGAGCGGGTGCCGCCCTCGCCGTCGTCGGACTGGCCGGTAACGAGCGTGCCGACGAGCGTCGACTTGCCGTGGTCGACGTGGCCGGCGGTGCCGACGACGATGTGCTCGTCGTCCTCCAGCACCGCGCCCTCCCGTACCGTCGCGACGCCGACGATGCCCTCGGCGGGCGCGTCTGCGGACCCTACCGGGTCGGCGGACTCGACGGAGCGCGCGTCACCTTTCGGCTTGGCGCGGCCGTCGGCGTCGACGCCCCAGGTCTCGACGTTCTCGATGTGGGCGTCGGCCTCCTCGGCCAGCAGGCTCAGTACGTCCATCGACTCGGTGAACTCGTCGGGGGCGATGCCCGCGAGGGCGCCGTCGTCGGTGACGCCGACGACGTAGGTGGCCTCGCCGTCGCCGGAGAGGACGCGGTGGCGCAGTTGGGCGGCCAGCGACTCACGGCGGCCGTCCGCCAGGTGGAGGTCCTTCGTGAGCCGCTCTTTGAACTCGACGCTGCCGCCCTCGCGCTCACCGCGCTCGATGGCGCGTTCGAGGGCGGCCCGGTCGGGGCTCATGGGAGTCGGTAACGGTGGCCAGTACAAAAGCCTTCTCCGGGTTTGGGCCCGATTCCCGTCCGTAGCACTCCCGAGCGCTCCGTATCGGTCCCCAGCGGTCGTGAGCGGGTTCGACGGTCCGGAGCGACCCCAGCGCTACCGCACCCGCTCGACCGCCTCGAGGAATCCCTCGCCGTAGGCGGTGTCGAGGACCGTCTCCGCGGCCTCCCGGGCCGGCTCGTCGGCGTTGGCCACCGCGAACGACCGCCCCGCGACTTCGAACGTCGACACGTCGTTGATGGAGTCGCCGACGGCGACGAACTCCCCGGGGTCCCGACCGAGTCGCTCGGCGACGGCTTCGAGCGCCCGACCCTTGCTCACGTCTGGCGATTTGACGTGGTATGCGAAGCCGGTGTCGACGACTTCGAGGCCGTGGTCGGCGGCGATCCGCTGGAGCGGTTCCAGCGGCGCCTCGCGACTGACGGCCACCTCCGTCTCGCGCCAGCGGTTGATCAGGTCGTGGGACCCCCAGCCCAGCTCGTGGCCGGTCTCGACGTACTCGTCGACGACGCGCTGGGCCGCCTCGCGATCGCCGAGGAACAGGAGGTCGTCGGTCGCGTGGACGAACGCGACACCGCCGTTCTCGGCGACGACCGTCCGCTCGATGCCCGCGAACTCGCACAGCGCCACCGGGTACGGCAGCGCCTTCCCGGTCGCGAGCACCACGGGGGCGTCCCACTCCCGGAGGACGGGCAGGACGGGCGGGTGAACGGCGCGGTCCTCGTCGGTGAGCGTTCCGTCGATGTCGACGGCGAGCGGTGGCGTCACTGGTCGCTCCTCGGGGGTCTGTGGGCAAAAACGTGTGTGAAACCGCCGGCGACACCGCGTTCGATGGTCGGTCAGTGCAGGGTGAGGTCGTTGCAGTTGAGGTAGCGGTGCGGTTGCGGTGCTGTGCGGTCGGCGTGCGCTGTCGAGCGTGCCCGCCTCCTGGCGGGCCGCTCGAAACAGTCGCGCGAGGGATGAGAGAGCCGAAGGCGAGCGAATCGGCTGGGGAGGTGTGAGGCTGTCTGCGGTGCTGTGCAGTCCTGGCGGACTGAAAGGGCGAGACGCGCTCGCGCCGGTAGTCGCCTGGGCGGGCACTATCCGCGCGGTGCGAGGCGCGCAGCGCCTCGAAGCGAACGGCCCTGCCGTGAGCGGGCGGTGCCGAGAGCGCGGATATCCCGTCTCAGCGACCGCGAGCGCGTCGAGGGGGTTCACCGCTTGCTGTTCTCTGCGGCCGAGACGACAGCTAGCGCGCGCGTCGAGGGCGTTCAACGCCTGCCGTTGAGTGCGGTCACGGTCGTTCGACGTCCTTGTACACTTCCTCGACCAGAAACACCCGCTCAACAAGTACATCGAACTGAACTCGGTGGCACTCAGTCCGTCAGCCGTTCGTAGGCCGACTGGACTTCCTTGAACTCATCCTCGTCGCCGTCGGGGGAGTCGGGGTGGACCTCCTTGACCTTCTCGCGGTAGGCCGCCTTGACGGCGTCCTCGTCGGCGCCGCGGTCCAGTTCGAGGGTGTCGTAGGCCTCGGCGGCCGTCGGACCGCTGGGCTGTGCGGCGGCGGCCGCCCGCCGGCGCCGACGCTGGCCTCCCGTGCGGGTCTGTCGCCGTCGACCACCGCCGCGCGCGCGACCGCCGCGGGCCTGGCTGCCAGTCGCTCGGGCCCGCTGACGCGCGTCCTCGTCGCGCGGCGGGTCCCAGTCCTCGCGGGGGGCGGCGCCGAAGCCGCCGCGGCCGCCACGCCGGCCGCCACCGGGCGCGGCCCGCTCCTCGACGCCGCGGTAGAGCCGCTGGGCGAACCGACCGGAGGCGTGGTACCACATGAAGTACGCGACCGCGCCGAACAGCGCAGCGACGAGGAAGAAGCCGACGTTCGCGGCGAACCCGAAGATAGCGAAGAGAACGGCTATGGCCGCGAACACCGCGGCGACCGCCGAGACGAGTCGGGAACCGTACACGATCGCTCCTTGGCGTCGGTGCCCCCTAAACGTCTCGGACGCTCGGTCAGAGTTCCCTGGTGCTCGTCGCTACCGGAGCGCGTAGAGGACCCCGTCCTGGCCGCCGGCGACCGCGAGATCGGTGTCGACGGCGAGACCCGTGAGTTCGGTGCCGGTCTCGAACGTCCAGCGACCGTCCCCGGTCGCGGTGTCGACCGCGAACTTGTACTGATCGCGAATTTCGGCGTCGTGATACGCGTCGAGGTAGAGGGTTCCGTCGACGACGCCGGCCGCCGAGACGCCGCCCTGTGGCGGATCGGGGGCCCACGTCCACGCTCGTTCGCCGCCGTCGCGGGCCAGCGCGTGCAGTTCGTCGCCGCCCGCGTAGAGCCGGCTCCCGATCAGGCTGGCGTCGGTGAGCAAACCGGGCTTCTCGACCGTCCAGCGGGCCGACCCGTCGGCGGGGTCCAGCCTGGCGGTGCGAGCGCCGCCGGCGAACAGGTCGCCGTCGCCGGCGACCGTCGCGGTGACCGCCCACGAGTCGAACCGCCACCGCTCTTCGCCCGAGGCGGCGTCGAGGCCCAGGAGTTCGCTGTAGACGCCGTCGGCCTCCGACTGGTCGGCGTAGACGACCGTCCCGTCGACGACAGCGAGCGTCGAGTAGACCTCCTCGGCCGACCGGTCCCACCGCTTGCGGCCGTCGGCGCGGTCGAACCCGTGGACCCGTCCGTGCGCGGAGACGAACACCCCGTCGTCGGTCACGACCGCCTCGCGCGGGTCACCCACCTCCGTCGACCACTCCACGTCGCCGCCGTCGAGCGCGAGCGCGTAGAGCGTCTCGCCCGACCCGGATATCGAGTCGTCGGCCGTCGCGACGTAGGCCGTTCCGTCCGACGCGGCCATGACTTCGAGCCACCAGTCGGTCGGGCTGAACGTCCAGCGCTCCCGACCGGAGGCGGCGTCGAGCGCGTGGACGGTGTGGCTGGACCACAGTTCGTCCGTCCCGACCAGCGCCAGCAGGGTCCCGTCCGCGACGGTCAGGTCCCGTACCTGCGACGAGAGGTCGCGCTGCCACGCGAGGTCTCCGCTCGGAGCGTAGGCGCGGAGCGCTCCCGCTTCCGACCCCGCGAACAGCCGTTCTTCGGAGACGACGGGCTTCGCGGTCACCGGTCCGTCGAAGGCGTCCCGCCACGCGACGGCCGTCGATCCCGGAGTGGGCGATTCTGTCGGTGGGTCGGTGGCCGTGTCACTGGCCGTGGGCGGATCGGTCGCCGTGGGTGGGTCAGTCGGAGTCGGCGTTTCCGGAGCCATCGCAGTCGGTGACGCGGTGGGCGTCCCGGGTCTCTCTGTCGTCGAAGACGGCTCTGTCGACGTGGGGTCGGTTCCTGCGTCGCCGGAGCCGAGGCAACCGCTCGCACCGGCCGCCGCGGCGACGACGGCGAGGAACCGTCGACGGGAGGGCGCGTCCATACCGTCGACCACTCCGAAGTCAGATAAGTGTCTTGTGGCCGACAGCATCCGGCCACCCAACCCCTAAACGCGTCGGGGCCCGATCGCGGATCATGAGCGTATCCGGGCTCTGCGAAGTCTGCCAGCGCCCCGCGGTCGACCACACCTGCGACCGCTGCGGGAACCTGGTCTGTGACCGCCACTTCGACGCCCGACGGGAGATCTGCAGCGAGTGCGTCACCCAGATCGAGGGCGGCGACCCCGCCGACCCGACCGGGACCGGCGACGACATGCCGGACGGCGTCGACATCTACCGGTTCTGAACACCGCAGTGTGGGGTGCCGACCGCCGATCGGTCGCCGCTCGCGAGGCCTCACTCAGTTCGCACGCTCGCTCCCCAGCATCAGCTTCGCGTACTCGTCGAGCGCACGCGCCGCGAGGTTGCAGGCGTGCAGCGAGAGGAGGGCGACGAGGACGCCGACGCCCGAGAGCCCGAGCGCGACGGGGAACGATTCGACCGTCAGAACGCCGAAGTCGTAGTGGACCCCGGGCACGTCGTAGAGGACGGGAGCGAACGTCAACGCGACCGAGAGCACCGCGGCCGTCGTCAGCAGCGTGAACGCGACCGTCCCGATCAGAAACTTCGAGAGCAGGTACCCCAGGGCGCTGTAGCTGCGGATATCGGTCGCGATCCCTTTCATGTACTCGACGACGTCCCCGTCGGACGGCTCGGGCCGCTCGTAGCCCACGTCGCTGTCGAGGAGCCCGTGCGCGAGACGCGTCTCCAGAGTCGCGAGCTGTGCGGCCACCGCCAGTACCCCGACGAGTATCGGCACCCCCAGCAGGAACAGCGGCAGGAGCGCGACTCCCGCCACGCCGCCGCCCCACAGGACCGTGAAGTACAGCACTCCCAGCGGGAACGCCAACAGCAGGTAGGTCACGTTCCTGTACGTCTGCGGATCGACCGCGACGCCGACGAAGCGCCGCAACGCCGTACTGACTGTCGTCGTCATATCTACACCGTCGTACCCCGATTCCGTATAAACGGGAACTCGGTTTCCACGGCAGAACCGGTCCCAAAAATTTAAATATGTGTCTGAAGCAGACAGTTACCGGTATCGGTTCAGTCGCTTCTTCAGCCGTTTGGCGGCCTGTCCGGACGCGTCGGCGAAGCCCTCGCCCTGGTCTCGCGGCTCCGCCGCTCGACTTCCCGAGGCGCTGTGCGCCTCGCTGTCTTCCCCGGCGAAGATGATCCCCCGCGAGGAGTTGACGAGCCCGACGCCGTCGGCGAGGCCGTACTCGACGGCCGCTTCGGCGTCGCCGCCCTGCGCGCCCACGCCCGGGACGAGGAACGGGATGTCCGGGACGATCTCGCGGACCGCTTCGAGTTCCTCGGGCGCGGTGGCGCCGACGACGAGGCCGACGTTGTCGTTGGCGTTCCACAGGTCGGCCGTGGCGGCCACCCGCTCGTACAGCGGTTCGCCGGTTTCGAGTTCGAGGTCCTGTAAGTCGGCCCCGCCGGGATTGGACGTGCGACAGAGGACGACGACGCCTTTGTCCTCGCGGGAGAGGAACGGTTCGAGCGAATCCCGGCCCATGTACGGGTTGACGGTGATGGCGTCGGCGCCCAACCCGTCGTCGTCGAGCAGTTCGGCGTACTGACGGGCGGTGTTGCCGATGTCGCCGCGCTTGGCGTCGAGCAGGACCGGCACGTCCTTGCCGTGGGCGTAGGCGACGGTCTCCCGCAGCGCCGTCCAGCCGTCGGGGTCCTCGTAGAAGGCGACGTTTGGTTTGAACGCGGCGGCGTGTTCGTGCGTCGCGTCGATGATGCGGCGGTTGAACGCCCAGCGGGGCAGGTCGTACTCGTCGAGGTGGTCGGGGATCCGCGCCGGGTCGGGGTCCAGCCCGACCGAGACGACGCTGTCGACGGTCGCGATCCGGTCGGCCAGACGGTCGAAGAAGTTCATACCTCCCGAGTCGCCGAGTCCGATAAACAATGTTGCGACTCTGCACCGCTGGTCCCCAAACTACCCCGTTCCGGACTCGCTCCGCCGAACCGTTAACTCGCTGTAGCCGAAACGCCGAGTATGTCTTGTCCCTACCTCTCCTACCGCGAGTCGGCCGACGGGAAGTCCTTCGACGAGGAGCGCGCCTACTGCGAGGCCGAAGAGCGGTTCGTCCAGCCGATGCGCGCCGACATCTGCAACGACCGGTTCGACCTCGACCACGCCGAGGACTGCGAGATATATCTGGAACACGCCGACGCCGACGTATCTGAATCCGACGGCGACGACGGGGAGGGCGACGACGCGTGAGCTACGAGCGATTCCTCGCGGACGAACCGGTGGTCGTCACGGCGGCGCTGACCGGTGGGATCCACGGCAAGGAGGCCAACCCGAACCTCCCCGAGACGCCCAAGGAGATCGGGAAGGCGGCGGGGGAAGTCGAGGCCGCGGGCGCGTCGGTCGTCCACGTCCACGCCCGGAGAGACAACGGGGAGCGGGCGTTCTCGACCGAGCGGTTCCAGGCGATCGACGAGGCGATCCGGCGGTACACCGACGACGTGATCGTCCAGCACACGACCGGCGCGACACAGGCGTCGACGGAGAAGCGACACCTGTCGCTGCGGACCGACCCACCGCCGGAGATGGCGTCGCTGGATATGGGACCGCTGAACCGGTACGACCGACTCACGAGCGAGAACACGCTGGCGACGATCGACGCGCTGTATGACGAGATGGCCGACCGCGGGATCAAGCCCGAACTGGAGGTGTTCAACGACGGCCACCGCAACGAGGTCCACGGGCTGCTGGAGCGGCGTGACCTGGCCGAGCCGGTCTACGCGACGCTCGTCTTCGGGCCGGGGACGCTGACGCGACCGCGACCCGCCAATTTCCTCAACGCAGTCGACGACCTCCCCGAAGGCGCGCTGTTCAACACGCTCGGGTTCGGTCGCCACCAGCTGCCGTTCGCGACGATGGGGACCCTGTTCGGCGGGAACGTCCGGGTCGGGCTGGAGGACAACGTCTACTACCGGCAGGGGGAACTCGCCGAGAGCAACGCGCAACTCGTCGAACGCGTGGTCGGGATCGCCGAGGAACTCGGTCGCGAGGTAGCCGACACCTCACAGGCGCGTGAGATTCTGGGGCTCTGAGCGCCGCCGGGTGAGGGCGGACGAGCGGGCGACCGATCGGCTGCCCCGGGTCGGTGACGCCGATGTCATCGGGTGACGCGGGTGTCGGCGAGCGCCTTTGTAGGACGGCGCCGTATAACCGGGTGTGACTGTCCAGCGACGCACGTTCGGCGCCGAATCGACCGACGAACCCGCCGCGAATCCCGCGGAGGTGGCCTGAATGGACGGCCCCCACCAGGGACAGGGGCTCGCGACGGGCGGGACGCCGCTGGACGAGGCCGAGGCGGCGATGATCCTCGTCCACGGCCGTGGGGCGACCGCCCAGAGCATCCTCGGGATGGGCCGGCAACTCCACGCCGAGGGCGTCGCCCTGCTCGCCCCCCAGGCCGCACGCAACACCTGGTATCCGAACTCGTTCCTCGAACCGGTCGAGACGAACGAGCCCGGCCGATCGTCGGGCCTGCAGGCCATCGAGGACGCCGTCGAGCAGGTGAACGACGCGGGGATCCCCACCGAGAAGGTGCTGATCCTCGGGTTCTCCCAGGGCGCCTGTCTCGGGTCGGAGTTCGTGGCGCGCAACCCCGAACGCTACGGCGGCCACGTCGCGTTCTCGGGCGGGCTCATCGGCGAGACGATCGACCCCGCAGAGTTCGAGGGGTCGCTGGAGGGGACGCCGTCGTTCGTCGGCTGCAGCGACGTCGACCCCCACATCCCCGAGGAACGCGTCCACGTGACGACCGAAGTGCTGGAAAAGCTGGACGCCGACGTGGAGGAGCGCATCTACCCGGGGATGGGCCACGGCGTCAACGACGACGAGGTCGAGTACGTGAGCGGGATGGTCGCGGATCTGGTCGACGACTGAGCCGCTCGGCGACGCCGTCTTTTTTTGCCCGTCAGAGCGTCTCGGACGCGAAGCGTTCGACGATCTTCTCCTCGGCGCGCTGGAGCCGGTACTGCACCGTCGAGTGTGGCGTGTCGAGTTCGTCGGCCAGGTCCTCGACGGTCGCGTCCCGTGGCGTGCCGTAGTAGCCCGCTTCGACCGCGCTCGCGACGGCCTCCCGTTCCTCCGGCGTCAACAGACCGGCTGTGCCGAAGCCGCCGTTCCAGTTCTGCGGGTCGGAGACGTGGCCGAGTTCCAGCGAGATGCCGTCGCGAAGCTGGCTGTCGATCCGGTCGTACAGTTCGCCGACGGCGCAGTCGTCCGGGATCAACAGCCGCCAGACGTACTCGTCGTCCCGTCGTTCGGCCTCGATCAGGAGGCCGTCGCCGACGTGGTCGACGGCGAGGTAGGGGATCGAGTGGCAGTGCTGGATCTCCTCGCGGCGCGTGAAGTAGACGCGATGTTCGGGGTCGGAACTGACGACCTGGTACTCGCGGCTGGACGTACAGCCCGCCACGTCCAGACACTCGTTGCACGTCGTCTCGTCGAGAAAGTGCGTCTCGACGGCGTCGAGCGCCTCGGGCGACCCCAGCACGTGGTCGACCCGCCACATCGACCGGTCGTTCGCGAAACACGCCGCCGTCTGCGCCCGGAGCCCCGGCCGCTCGACGAACACGTCCATCAACTCGTCGGCACCCGCCCGGTAGGTGAGGACGAACTCGAACTCGCGCATGAGGACACGTTGTGTTGGCCATAGCTAATCGGTTTCGATACGTGACGCCTCGGGACGCGGTATGCAGGTGAAGTGACGAACTGTCGGTCCGAGGGTTGGGTATCTACAATGTGGTTCCAGCATCGGAGCGGGAGTGAACGCCACGCCGGTCGGTATCCCTTCGCGAGCGGGACCGTCGCCGCGTCCGAGGGTCGTCCGCCGCGACGGTCGCTGACCCCCGTGTTGTGCACCCGCTCCACCGCGATCCGGCCGTCCTACCCAGCTTGTTGCGGTACGTTTCTCGCCCGTCTATCAGCTATCCACCACAAAATAGTAATCTAAACAGAATTAGTTAGTTTTAATATATACGTGACAACAGATTTTGTTGTAGATGTCAGACAATAATGGTGAATCAGAAGGCATTTCGAGGCGAAACGTTCTGCGATCGGTCGGGGCGGCCGGCGCGGCGGCGGCCACGGGCCTGAGCGGCGTCGGCAGCGCGGCCGGCGGCATGGCCGACACGACGGAGCGAGGGTCGCTCGACGCCGAGGGCGACCGGCGTACGGTGACGGTCGACGCCTCGGGGGAGGCGAGCTACGAGTTCTCGGTCTCGGGCGTACTGGTCGCGACCGACGCGCCCGAGGACGCCGTCGACGCCGGCGCGGCGAGCGCGTCGCTGACCGATGGCGCCCACACGTTCGAGTTCACCGGGGAGTTCACGGCGTTCGACCTCGCCGGCGACGCCAGGGTCCGGGTCGACGGGGAGCCCTTCTACGTCGACTCGTTCCCCCGACAGACCGTCGAAATCGCCCCCAGCGGGTCGGTGTCGGTCGACATCTCCGCCAGCGGCCGGCTCGAAGCCGGTGGGGGCGGTCGCGGTCGCCGCACCCGCGGTGGCGGTGCGAGCGGGGACGGCTCTGGCCCGCTCGACCGGGTGAACGACCGGACGCTCCGCGGCACGATCTCCTCGCCGGTCACGCTGTCGTACGCGGGCGAGCTGACGCATTTCGAGGCCGACGGCGACGTGCGCGTCCGGAAGAACGGCGACGTGGTCGACGCCGCCGAGGTGCTCCCGTCGGCGATGCCCGGCGGCGTCACCGTCTCGGGCAGCGGCCAGTCCTTCGCGGTCGAGACCAGCGACAGGGCCGAGGCCGTCGGCACCGCCGCCAGCGCCGAGGACGGGACGGTCACCGGGACCGCGACCGAAGGCGGCACGGAGGCCCGCTTCGACGGCAACCTCCTGTCGCTCTCACAGGGCGATGCGACCGCGACGATCAGCGTCGAGGAAAAGCGCGTGATCTGCTCGGCGCCCGCCGACGGCGCCGTCGAGTTCACCATCGACGCGACGGACGCGATCCTGTACGAGGACGCCGCCCACGAGACGCTGACGACGACCGTCTCGGCGGGGAGCACGGAGCGGATCAAGTTCCTCGGCGACGTGACCGCCCTCGGCGTCGGCGGCGTCACCGCCGAGTTCGACCCCGTGCGCTACCCCGAAGCGGGGGACTCGGCGCGGCTCCAGGCCGCCGCGGCCTTCGAACGGACCGACGCCTACGACCGGGCGGCAGCACAGGCCGACGGGCGCGTCCGCCACGACGCCGACGGGATCTACACCGTCTCGTACGTCGCCGACGGCGACCGGACCGACTCCGTCGTCTACCGGCTCACGGACGTGGGTCAGGGCGACGAGGCGACGGTCACGCTGTCGCGGCGCCGCCGGTCCGGTGACGTGACGAACGTCGAGAACACCTACCAGTGGAAGACGTCGTACGGAACGACGTCGAAGGTGAAGGCGGAGTCACTCGCGCTGGCCGGCGCCGCCAGCGTCCAGTCGGCGTCGTTCGAGACGACGACCGCGGAGTACGACGTTTCCGAGAACGGGGCGCGCGCGGCGTCCCAGCAGGTCGAGGCCCAGGGGCTGATCGACGACGCGACGGACTTTCTGGGCGACATCTGGGACGGCCTGACCGACGTCGCTGGGGACGTCGCCGGGCTCACCGGTGACATGATGCAAGACGCCATCGAGGCGGCGCCGGTGGACATGGGCGAGCTGGCGGTCACGAGCGGCCAGATCGTCTGTAACTCCATCACGGCGCTCCAGGACCTCGCCACCGAACTCATCAACACGAAGTACGTCTACGACGTGGCGAGGTGGGAGGACGTCGACCTGGGCAAGGTTCTCTGGAAGGTCCGGCTGACGGGGTACGATTCGATCGTCTCCATCGCCACGAGCCAGGCGCTCGGTGAGTTCGGGGACGGCGACTGGTCCTGTGGCGCTTGCATCTCGGTCATCCGTCTGGTGCTCGACGTCGGCATCTGCGGGTTCGGCGTCGGCGCCTTCTGTGCGGGGACGAACTGGTGGAACCTCGGTCTCGGAGCCGCTCCGTGTACGATCGCGCTCGGCGCCGTCTGCTCGTACGCCGTGACGCTCCTGCCCGACGCCAAGGAGATGTGTTCGTACGCGAACGAACCGACCGGATGGGAGGTCTGTTAGCGCCCGACCGATAGCGCCCGCTCCGACGCGGCGAGGTACCGACCCGTCGACCGCCGGGCGGCGGCTGCTCGGATCGGGTTTCGACGGGCGGTCTCCCCCGCAATGATAACGACAGTTATACACATGTGCCTGACCTATATCCGATCGTGAACGATGGGGGGTGAGTCACGGCGAACGCTGTACGCGGCGGTGCTCTCGAACGTGGTGCTTCTCGTCGGTCTGTTCGTCTTCGACTGGAACCCCCGGTTGCTCCTCTTGCTCTACTGGTTCGAGGCGGGGGTCGTCGTCCTCAGAGAGGCCCTGCAGGGGCTGTTCGCGGAACTGCCGCCCTCCGACGAGTATCGGCCGCTCCGGGCGCCGGTCCCCCTGGCGTCGCTCGCGGACGTGCGGGGCGGGTTCCGACCGACCCGGTGGCTCCCGCCGGTGTATCCGCGGAACGTCCCGTACGTCCTGACGGGGTTGATCCCGTGGGCCGCCTTCTGGCCGCTCGGGGGACTCGTGCTTTCGGGGCTGGTCGTGTCGTGGCTGGACCCGGTCGTGGCGCCGGCGTCGACCGCCGTCGCCGCGCTCGCGATTCTGCTCAAGCAGTCGTTCGAGACCGCCGACTGGCTCCGCACCGGTGAGTACGAAGCGGTCGCCGCGACGGGCGGGGTCTCTCGGACGTACCTGTCGCTGCTGTTCGTCCTCGCGTTCGTCGCACCGTTCGTCGTCGGCCTCGCGACCGCGACCGGGTTCCCCCGGATCGCCCTCGGACTCGTGCTCGTCGCGTCCAAGGTCGCCTACGACGCGCTCGAACTCCGGAACCCCGGATTCGTCCACTCGACTGTGTTCGACGCCGAGACGGTCGGCGAGGACTCACCGGTCGACGCGCCCGACGGGGAACCGATAGCGGAGTTCCGTACCGACCGGCGCGCCGTCGTGGTCGTCGCGGCGCTGTTCGGCGTCCTCGTCTCCGTGTTCAGCGTGACCCTCTTCCTCGTCCTCCTCGGCGGCCTCGCGGGGATGCTCGTCGGGGGCGCGGTGTGGGGGCCTCCGCGCGGTCCGGCCGTCGGCGCTCTCGCCGGAGTCGCGGTCGTCGTCGCTCTCCGCTCCGCCGTGCAGGTCGTCGCCGGCTGGGTCATGGGGGCCTACACCGTCTACCGGGTCTATCCCGACGCCGTCGTCGAGTACAACGAACTCACCGACGAACCGCAGTGGGCGGTGGCCCGGGGGAATATCTCCGAGTTCACCGTCGCCGACGGCCGTCTGCGCTCGCTGTTGCCCGAGTGGTTCGGGATAGCGCGATTGAAGAGTTACTCGGGCGACGACCGCCTCGTCGGGCACGTCTCCGACCCCGAGGCGATCGCGGAGGCGATCGACGCTACCCGGGGCCGACGCCCCGGGTCAGCTAGCTGAAGTACCAGCTCGCGACGACGGCACCGACGCCGATCGCGATCCCGCGGACGACCGAACCGGGAACCGGCGCGTCGAGCGCGACCACGTTCACCAGCGTCACCGCGACGACGATCCCGACGAACAGCACCGCGAAGTAGGCCCAGGTGCCGGGCTCGAGCGCTATCGACATGGTCGACCGCTCGATCGCACGTGACATCAATCTGTCTGTGTTACTCTCCGACTATGTTTTCTAACATTCATTTATAAGAAGTCACTTTGTGTTGATGCGGGGCGCAGCCCGGAGTCCGTCGGACACGGCCTGATGCGTGGATCGACTGTCTGCATCGTATACGTATCAACGTGGTATGTGTTTTCGAATTACTTTAGTGCTGTACGTAACACTCCGGGAACGAGATGGAGATCACTTCGCGGCTGTCCGGAGCGGTCGTGGCGAGTAGCGTTCGTGGGGTCGCGGTCGTCGCAGTGGCTCTGGCGGTGATCGCGGTCGCGACCGGAGCGGCGGTCGGCGGCGCGGCCGCGTCGGTCGAGGCGAGCGGGCCGACGGGAGACGCGCTCGCGAAGCAGAGTAGCGACGCGGGACCGCCCTCGACGGCGGCCGACGGGCCGACGAACGGGTCGGGACCGGAGGTGACCGCGCGCGTGACGCTGATAACCGGGCACACGGTCGCGGTGATAAACGGGACGAACGGCACCCTGTACCGGGTCCAGGGCGACGCGAACGTGACCAAACACCGGACCGAGTCGGGGACGTACGTCTTCCCGGAGGGCGTGAACACGACGCGGTTCGACCGGGCGCTGTTCGACGTCGACCGGCTGCGTGAAGAGGGCGTAGCGGACGGCGACTCGGCGGTCCTGCCGGTGATACTCGAGTGGTCGGACCGACAGCCACGCGACGGCGGCGGCAGACGGGTGGTGGACCTCGACAGCGCCGACCGCCGTCCGCTCGCGCTGGTAAACGGAAGCGCCGCGGCGCTCCCGAAAGCGGAGATCGGGGAGATCTACGAGCGGTTGCGGGACAGCGACCGGGTCGAGCGAGTCCACTACGACGCGGCGGTCGAACTGTCCGACACGCCCGACAGGGCGGCCATCGAGAGCGGCGCCGCCCGCGAGCGGTACGGCGTCTCGGGCGACGGTGTCACGGTGGCGATCCTGGACACGGGTGTCGACGAATCCCACCCCGACATCGCCGGGGCCGAGGTCGCCGAGCGGGACTTCACGGGGGAGGGGACGACCGCGGACCGGTTCGGGCACGGGACGGCCGTCGCCGGTCTGGTCGTCGGGGACGGGACGGCCTCGAACGGGACCTACGTCGGCGTCGCGCCGAACGCGTCGATCCTCGACGTTCGCGTCCTCGGCAGCGACGGGTCGGGGCGCGTCTCCGACATCGTCGCCGGAATCGGGTACGCGGTCGACCGCGACGTCGAGGTCGTCTCGATGAGCCTCGGGGTGACGCCGGACGGCGACCGCGCCGGCGACCCGCTCCGGCAGGCGGTCGTGCGTGCGACGCGCTCGGGAGCGCTCGTCGTCGCCGCGTCGGGGAATCTCCGCGGGACCGGGACGAGCGGCTACGGGACGGTCACATCTCCGGGGACGCTCGACGAGGCGCTGACCGTCGGAGCGAGCGACGGGGACGACCGCGTCGCGCCGTTCTCGCTTCGGGGGCCGACACCGGACGGACAGTTCGTGAAGCCGGATCTCGTCGCCCCGGGCGTGGACGTCCAGGCGCCGGCGGCCGACGGCGGCTACGCGCCCCGCGACGGGAGTTCCTTCGCCGTCCCGCTGGCGTCCGGCGCGGCCGCGCTGGTCCGGGCGGCCCATCCCGACTGGGGACCGCGCCGCGTGCGCGCCGGCCTCACCGCGACCGCGGACCCGATCGCCGGCGCGGACATCTACACGCAGGGTGCCGGCGTGCTCAACGTGACGGCGGCCGTGGGGGCCGACGTCGTGGTCGCGCCCGGGACCGTCGACTTCGGGCGGATCCCCGCCGGGCGCCCTACCGGCCGGACGGTCACCGTCACGAACACCGGCGCGGGCCCGCGAACGGTGAACCTCTCCGCGACGGTTCGACCGATCGGCGGCGGACCGACGGACGCGGTCGTGCTCAACCGGTCGCGGCTCCGGCTCGCGGCCGGGGACTCGGCGACGGTCCGGCTCACCGTCTCGCCGGACGATCGACTGTACACGCCTCACTCCGGACGCCTGACCGTGGGGGATCGGACGGTGATCTTCGGCTACGTCCCGCTCCGGACGGTGACGGTCGCGAAGCGGGGGATCGACGATGTCGCCGGCGACACCGTCACGCTGGTCAACACCGACACCGACACCGTCTACGGGCCCCGACAGCTCTCGGGCGGATCGGTGACCGTCGCGGTCGACGAGCCCGGTCGGTACGTCGCGGTCTCGACCGGTCGCGACGACGGGACCCCGGTGATCACGGCCAACGCAACCGAGGTCGACGCGCGGGGACGGCTCGTTCTCGACGAGCGACGGACGGCCACCCGGACCGTCGACCCGGCGTCGCTGCCGGTGGCGGCCGGAAACCTGACGACGCGGCTGGTCGCGGTCAACGCGACCGTCGACGGCGGCCCGTTCGACGCGAGGGTCGTGGTCAACGGGCCGCCGTCGCCGGCGGTCAGAGTCAGCGAGACGCCCGCGCTGACCGTGGCGGTCCGGCGCGTGCTCACGGTCGCACCCGACGACGGGGCGTTCGATACCCCGACTGTCTACCACCTGAAACACGTCTCCGAGCGGGTCGAAGGCGACCGGGCGCTGGCGGTCGACGTCGACCGACTCGACGAGCAGCGGGTGCGCTACTACAGGGGCGCCCCCGGGGAGACGTACTCGGCCACGCTGGCGGCCAGCGAGTTCGACGACGTGCCGCTGACGGCGGAGTACGTCACCGGCGAGCTGGGCGACCGCTTCGCACAGCGGATCTACGTCTCGCCGGATCTCGCCCAGTACCACGACGCCTTCACCGTCGGGTCTTTCGGCTTCCTCTCGTGGTCGGCCACTCCCCAGCGACTGATCCAGCGCTTCGAGGGCGACTCGACGGTCGAGACGGCGGTCAAGAAACACCCGTTCCGGTCGACGCTCCGGTCGTGGTCGCTGTCGGCCGACCGGTTCAGCGCCACCGTCTTCCCGACGGTCGGCCAGCCGCCGCGCGGGTACGTCATCAGCGACCGCCCGTCCGAGGAGTACACGGTCTGGATCGACGGCGAGCGGGCGCGGTCGATCACGCGCAACGCCATCGAGGTGCCGATCACCCTCGGCGGCGACGGGATCGACTCCGTCCGACTGCGCGTCGACGACCGACACGACGTGTCGCCGCTGTCGAACGACACCGTGACGACCTTCGGTGCGACGACCGCGGGCGACGACGACCGCCCGCCGGCGACACCGAGCGTCACCTTCGACGGCCTCGACCGGACGAACGTGGTTCCCAACGGGAACCTCACCGTGACCGTCGGCGCGCGCGACGCGGGCAGCGGCGTCGCGAACGTGACGCTGTACGTCGCCGAGCGCACCGCGACCGGGTCGCCCGCGTCGACCCCGTTCGCGGACCAGTCGGAGTGGCGTTCGGTGGCGCTGCACGCTCGCGGTAACGGCACGTACGCCGCCACGCTGTCCGAGGGGTCCTACCGCGGCGCGCTCAGCGTCGCCGTCCGGGTGACCGACGAGGCGGGGAACTACGTCGAGACGACGGCCACCGACGCGGTCGTCGTCGACAGTCGGCGCCCGACGGCCCGGCTGGCGGCCGACCGCACGCTGTTACCCGCCAACGGGACGGTCCGGTTCGACGCGACGGGGGCGTACGACGACCTCGCGATCTCCGAGTACCGGTGGGACTTCGACGGTGACGGAACCGTCGACCGCGTCACGACCGTCCCGGAGGCGAGTCGGACGTACGAGTCGACCGGGCAGGTCCGACCCCGACTGACTGTCGCCGACGCGCACGGGTTCACGGACACCGCGACGGTCTCGGTGGCCGTCGCAGAACGACTCCCCGAACGGTCCCGAGAGCTGCCGGCGTCGGTCCGGTGGGACCTCCGGGCGGCGGTGACGGCCGACCGCGTCGCGACCGCCGGGCGTTCGAACGGGCGGCGAGTCGTCGCCGCCGGAGCGCTGCTGTTCGCGACCGGGGACAGCAACGCCGGCGTCCGGGCGGGCGACAACAGCACCGTCGCGGTGACCGACTCGCGAGTCAACGGCGCGTTCTCCGGGCACAACGTCGTCGCGCGCGACGCCCGGTTCAACGGCGGGATCGAGGCCAACGGGACGGTCGTCGTCTCCGGTAACGGGACCGTCGTGAACGGCGACCTCACCGCCGCCGAGACCGTGCGGGTCCTGTCCGGCGCGACGCTGCGAGTCACGGAGGACCTGACGGCCGACCGAGTCGTCGTGGGACCGAACGCAACGCTCTCGGTCGTCCAGGAGGCGAACGCGACCCGGATCGACCGGAACGCGACCGGACGCGGCGAGGCCACCGACGGCTCGAACGCGTCGACCGGTGGATCCGGGGCTGGCGCTCTTTCTGGCGGATCCTCAGCCGATCCGGCGACGCGGACTTCGCCCACTCCCGATCGTCCCGTTTCCGCGGCCGCGCAGGTGGCTCGGACCGGCAGACCGTGATCGGTAGCTCCAGTATCAAAATCGAAACTACAGCAGATCAGTTTACGAGAGATGATCCGAATTGTCGAGAGATAGTCGCTGAAATCATCACTAACGGTGAAAAACTTCACGATCGAGTGGGGCGACGAGATCGAGGCGGTAGTTTTTACGTGGGATAATTACGTGTCGGGAGCTCCGTTCCGCGAGGGGTGTGAGGCACTGCTCGACGCGATCCGACGCCGAAACGCGACGAAGGCGCTGGTAGACACGCGCGGGATCAACGCACACGATGCGGAGGACCAACGACGGATGCAGACCGACTGGATGCCGAGAGCGCACGAGACGGGTATGGGGTACGTAGCGACGGTCCACCCCGACAGCGTGATCTCAGAAATGGACGTGGAAAACATGGTGGACGACGGGGCCATTCACCGGTCGAACCGCTGTTGACGGCGGACGTGGCCGAGGCGCGCGAGTGGCTCGCCGGCACGTAACTCGACGGACTCGGCCGTTCACTCGCGTTCGGCCGGGCGGTAGCGGTCGCCGTCGTTCACGGCGAGTCCGAGGGTCACGCTCCAGTCGAGCAGCCGCTCCGTTCGCTCGCGCCACTCGGCCTCCCAGTCGGTGTGTCGGTCGCGTTCCCACCGGGGGACGTGCTCGCGGAGCGCGTCGAACGCCTCCTCGACGGTCAGCGAATCCGCCTCGCGGAGGGCGTCGAGCAACTCGCTCGCGCCGAACACGCGGCGCTCGAAGGCGTCGGCGAGGTCGGCTTCCGCCGCGTCGACGCGCCGTCGCTCGAACCCGCGCGAGGTCTCCGCGACGAGTTCGAGCGCTTCGAGGAAGGTCAGATACTCCCGGGCGGCGTCCCGCGAGGGCGCCGTCGTCTCGTCGACGATCCGGAGACAGCAGTCCTCGACCGTCCCCGGGACCAGCGGCACGGCCCGCTGGGCGTCGGCGAGGAACGCTCGATCCCGAACCGGGGGCACGATCTTGTAGCGCACGTCAGAGACCGAAGCTTTCGGCGAGGCGCTCGTCGTTCACGTCGCCGAGGACGTGCGTGTCGCCGCCGACCACGTCGATGGTCACCTGCGCGGGCGCGAACACGGACTCGGGCACCTCGAAGAAGTCCCAGTCGGCGTCGGCGAAGATCTCGGCGAAGGGGGTGTCGTACTCGTCGGTCGCACTCGATGGCACCTCGTCGAACCGGTCGAACGGCTCGTCGACGACGAGGTGGGCCTGCCCGCCGTAGGCCAGCGCGTCGTTCGTCCGGGCGATGGCCTCCTCTTCGTCGTCGGCGACGGGCGCCACGGGCGCCGACCCCGTCACCGAGAGGATATCGAGCGGGTCGTAGCCCAGCTCCGAGAGCCGGAACGTCGCCAGTTCCGCCGCGCGGGCGGCCATCGCGACGCTGCCGGTGAGGCTGGCCGTCGAGAACGCCTGGGCGAAGACGCCGCTCTCGGCGACGCCCGCGCGCTCGGCGACGTGCTCGATCACGGCCTCGTCCGGGAGCGTCTCCGTCTCGATCGCGAGGACGGCGAACTCGAAGTCGTCGCGGTAGCCGACGCGTCCGAACTCGTCCTCCTCGGCCACGAGGGCGCGAGCGGGGCCGCTGCCCAGTCCCTCGAAGCCGTCGACGCTGAGTTCCCAGCCGGCTTTCTGCGAACAGAGCAGCGCCATCGCGGGGTGGTCGGTCGACAGTTCGACGTGGGTGAGGGGCGCGCCCGCTACCTCCGCCAGGGAACTCTGGACGGTCGCGAGCCCGGCGGTCTGGATCTCCGCGAGCATCATCCCGGCCTCGACGCCGCCCGGCACGTCGACGCCGAAGTCGACGACCAGCGCCTCGCTGTCCAGCTGGTGGGCCGCGACGTTCAGCTCGTCGGCGAAGTCCAGGGCTTCGTCGACCAGATCCGTCGCGGTCCGGTTGAGACTCTCCATACCCCGCCATCCACGCCGCTGGGACTTCGGTCTTCGGTTCGGCGCTCCCCGCGTTCCGTGTCGGGCCGACTCGCTCGGCCCGCACTCGCCTCACTCGGACCGTTCCCGCCTGGCCTCGCGACCCAGGTGCTCCTCGACGGCGTCGACCTTCTCGCTGGCCGCCTGGTCGACGGTCCGCTTGTCGTCGACCTTCAGGAACGTGCTCACGCGGTCGCCGTCCACCGCCTCGTGAGCGGCCCCGGCCGCGGCGAACAGCTCCGCGGAGTCGTCGGCCTCGATTATCGTCCCCATCGGCGTCGTCTCGTAGCCCACGTCGAACTCGTCGAGGGCGGCGACGGCTTTGGCGACCTCCTCGGACATGCTCCCCTCGACGACCGGTGCGACGCTCAGGAACCCGATGACAGTCATACCTGTCCCCACGACCGGGCGCCTCAAAGGTCCCGCGCTCGGGCTCGCGACGTCGCATCCCGAGCGCGGACCGAGAAAGCCGCGTGTCTCGAACGCCGCTCAGACGAAGCTCGGACCGTCGACCTGCTCGTCCTCGGCCTCCTGCCAGGAGTGTTCGGGCGCCCAGTCGAGGACCTCGCGGGCGTTCTTGTAGTCGATGGCCGACTGGTCGCCCTCCAGGTCGACCTCGGGGGGCAACTCGCCGTAGGTGGCCTCGACGGCCTCGGCGGTGTCGACGCCCAGCAGGTTCTCCTTCGCGACGGCCATGAACGGTTCGTGGCCCTCGAAGTCGACCTCCATGGCGCGCTCGACGAGCGACACCACGTCGCGGATGTCGACGTACGAGAAGAAGTTCCCCGCGGCGTTGTGGAAGGTGATCCCGAAGTCCTCCTCGAGGCTCGCCTTCTCGAAGTCGAAGTTCTCGCGGATTGTGGTCGCGTCGTAGTTGCCGGGGTAGTTGATCCACGACGGACGGATCGAGGCGACTTTGACGCCGTGTCGCCGGGTGACCATCTTCGCGATCTCCTCGCCGGAGACCTTGGAGGTCCCGTAGGGGTCCTCCGGACGCAGCGGGTGGTCGACGTCGATCGGGAAGTAGTCCGGGAGGAAGGAGGGCTCGGCGAAGACGGTGCCGTACACCGTCTCGCTGGAGGCCCACACGACGTCCGCGCCGACGCTCCCCGCGCCCGAGAGGACGTTGTACGTGCTGATCGTGTTGTTCTCGTAGACGTGGGCGCCGCCGTGACCCAGCGGGTTCGGGTAGGCGGCGAAGTGGATCACGTAGTCCGGGTCGAACGAGGAGATGAGTTCCCACGTCTGTCCCTGATCCGTGAGGTCCGCGGCGCGGAAGTCGACGTTCGCCGGGCCGGCACCCGGGTCGCTCGGGCGCCGGAAGTCGATGCTCCGCACGTCCCAGCCCTGTCGTGCCAGCGACGAGACGACCCAACTCGCCGCACCGCCGAGACCGCCAGTGACCACTGCTCGTGACATTCCTCCGTCGGTACGGTAGCATCGAGTATATAATTTCTGCCCCATCGATCATCTGTGATACCCGATCCCGGAGAGATCGGCCGCTACCGGCTGGTTCGGCGCGTCCGTTCGGTGCTCGTCGACCCGCCGAGTAGTGTCGTGAATTCTATATTTGTGGTCGAAACGGGGAAACACGTACAATCGATGCGCCGCGAGTGTGGGTATGGCAGAGAGACCCAGCCGACGGACGGACCCGCTCGACGGACAGGCAGCGCTCGTCACGGGGGCGAGTTCGGGGATCGGCGCCGAGATCGCTCGCGTGCTGGCCGAGGACGGCGCGGACGTGGCGGTCGCCGCCCGTCGGACCGACGAACTCGAAGCGCTCGCCGAGGACATCCGCGAGGAATACGGCGCCGGCGTCGAGGTCGTCCCGACCGACGTGACCGACTCCGACGCGGTCGCCGCGCTCGTCGAGGCGACCGTCGAGCGGTTCGGCCGCCTCGATATCGCGGTCTGTAACGCCGGGCTCGCCGTCGACGAGCCCGTCGCCGACCTGACCGACGAGGAGTACGGACTGATGCGCGGCGTCAACGTCGACGGGATGTTCTACACCGCCCGGGAGGCGATCCCCCACCTGACCGAGACGGCGGGCCACCTCGTGTTCATGGGGAGTATGTCGGGCAACCACCCCCGGCCCGCGAACCCCGTCTACGCGGCGACGAAGTGGTGGACTCGCGGGTTCGCGATCAGCTTGCAGGCCAGCCTCGGCGAAGACGACGTGGCCGTCTCGACGGTCAACCCGACGGAGGTCCGCACGGAGTTCGGGTCCGAGAGCGGCACGCCCTCGAAGGACGCCTTCGAGCCGGGCGAGGTGACCGAAGCGATCGAGGTCGCCGACGCCGTCGCCTACATGGTCCGCCAGGAGTCGCCCAACTCGATCACCTCGCTCGACCTCTACCGCCGCGACAAACTCTCGCACTTCTGAGTCGGGTCGGGACCGATCCGCTCGGGAGAACCGGTCCGAGGGCCGCTCGTACGGATCGTTGCGAGACAGTCGGGATCGACCGCACGCAGTCGTCGCTCGACCCGAGAACCGCTTGCAACAATCCGTATCAGTCCAGATCGACGCGGTCGCCGGTCGCACCGCTCTCGTAGACGGCGTCGAGGACGCGCGCCTGGTTCACGCTCTCTTCGCGGTCGATCCGTGGCGTCTCACCCGCCTCGATGCAGTCGGCGAAGTGTTCGACCTCCAGCCGGTAGTGGTCGGTCGGGTCGAACCGTTCGGTGACCTCGCGGCCGCCGACGCCGTAGGTCAGCGAGGTCTCGCCCTCGACGTCGACGTCGAAGGTCGGCTCGGCTCTGAGCCAGCCGTCGGTCGTCTCGACGCGGTAGTACTGGGTCAGCGGCGTCTCGAAGCCCGACTGGACGCGGGCGACCGCGCCCGAGTCGTACTCCAGCACGCCCGCCATCTCCGTCTCGACGCCGCAGTCGCGGCCGTCGTGGGTGGTCGCGTAGACGCGGTCGGGCTCGCCGAGGAACAGCCGTGCGGCGCTGACGGCGTAGGTACCCACGTCGTAGACCGAGCCGCCGTCGAGATCGGGGTCCAGCCGGATGTCCGCGGCGCCGTCGGCCATCCGGAAGGTAAAGGCCGAGGTGACCGCGCGCACCTCGCCCAGTTCCTCGTCGACGATCTCGGCGGCGCGTTCGGTCAGCGGATGGAAACGGTACATGAACGCCTCCATCACCGTGACGCCCCGGGCCTCGCAGTAGTCGAAGACCTCGCGTGTCTCGGCGGCGGTCCCGGTGAAGGGCTTCTCGCAGAGGACGTGCAGGCCGGCGTCGGCGGCTTTCTTCGTCCACTCGCCGTGGAGTCCGTTCGGGAGCGGGTTGTAGACGGCGTCGAGGCTGTCGTCCTCGAACATCGCCTCGTAGCTCCCGTAGGCCGCGTCGACGCCGAAGTCGTCGGCCAGCGCCCGGGCGGCCGACTCGTCGCGCGAGGCGACCGCGCCGATCTCGTGTTCGCTCGCGGCGATCGCCGGCATGACGGACTCGACCCCGATGTCAGCGGTACTGATGATTCCGAATCGCATGGGCTGCTCCACGGCCGGAACGACCGTAAAGACAGGGGGAGCCCGGCGTTCTCTCCGGGAGGGGCGGATAGTCGGCGCGCTACTCGACGGTGTTCACGGGAGCCTCGTCGTCGAGCCAGCGGGCCAGATCCTCGGAGACGATGCGCGGGCCGCCCAACACCGCGTCGCGGGTCGACCCGGCGACGTGGGGCGTCAGGACGACCCCCTCACAGTCGAGCAGCGGGTGGTCCTCGGCGATCGGTTCCTCGCGGAACACGTCGAGGGCGGCGCCGGCGAGTTCGCCCGACTCGACCGCCTCGACGAGCGCGTCTTCGTCGACCAGCCCGCCGCGGGCGGTGTTGACGAGGAACGCCGAGGGCTTCATCCGGGCGAGTTCGTCCTCGCCGACGAGCCCCTCGGTCGCCTCGGAGAGGCGCACGTGCAGGGTCACGGCGTCGGCGCGGTCGAGGAGCTCGTCGAGGCCGACCGCCTCGGCGCCCGTCTCTTCGATGGCCGCGTCGTCGACGTAGGGGTCGTGGGCGAGGACCGTCGGCTCGAAGCCGGAGAGCCGCCGGGCGACGCCGCGGCCGATGTTGCCGAAACCGACGACGCCGATCTCCGTGGTCCGAACGTCTGGGGGCAACCGCTCGGGGTCGAACACCTGGTCCCACTCGCCGCCCGAGAGCGCGTCGTGGTGGAACGGTATCTCGCGGAACCGCGAGAGGAGCATGGCGACCGCGTAGTCGGCGACGGCGTCGCGGTTCCGACCTGGTGCGTGGAGGACTTCGACGCCGCGCTCGCGGCAGGCCTCGACGTCCACGTTCTCCGTGCCGCCGCGCGCGGCCGCGACCAGATCCAGCGATTCCGTCGACTCGACCAGTCCCCGCGAGACCGGCGCCTTGTGGACCACGAGGACGTCGGCGCCGACGACCCCCTCACGGATGTCGCCGTCGTCGAACGAGCCCGGTCCCTCGGCCTCCATGCTCATCGTCTCGTCGCGGAACGCGGTGGGCGTGGCGTCGCCCATCCAGTCCATCCGGCGGAACTCGACGCCGCGGTCCTCGAGGTGGCCGAGCGCCTCGTACATGTACTCGCTCGGCTGTTGGGGGTCGCCACATAGTAGCACTGTTGTGCTCATTCTCTTCCTCCTCTTTGCCCCGAGAGTCGCATTAGTGTTCCCCAGGCCGGCCCCATCGCGTCGCGGGCTTCCTCGAACGCCGCCGCCACGGTCCGGTAGCGCTCTGCGCGCTCGGAGTCGGGGTCGTGGCGTCGCTGGATTCCGACCGTCTCTGCGACCGCCCCGTCCACGTCGGCGTAGACGCCCGCGGCGACGCCGCCACAGACCGCCGCGCCGCGGGCGCCCATCTCGGTCCCGTCGGGCACGCGAACCGTGTCGTCGAGCAGGTCCGCGAACGTTCGGGTCCAGAGGTGGCTCTGCGCGCCACCCCCGCTGACTCGCAGGTCGTCGACCGCCACGTCGAAGTCCTCGACACCCAGCGCCAGTGCCGTCGCGACGCCGTCGTAGACCGCGCGGAGCATCCGGTCCCGCGACGCGTCGAGGTCCAGCCCGTAGAACCCGCCACGCGCCTCCGGGTGGTCCGTCGAGCCGTTGAGATAGGGATGGAAGAGCACCCCCTCGGCCCCGGCGGGGACGCTCGCGGCGCGCTCCTCGTACACCTCGTAGGGGTCGACGCCACGCTCGTCGGCCTCGGCGCGCCACTCGTCGCCGAACTCGTCGACGAACCAGTCGAGGCAAGCCGCGCCTGCCCTGGTTCCGCGATACCGGAGCCACCCGTCGAGATAGCGCCGCGGGAGCCCGCCCGAGCCCGCGTCCGGCCCGTCGGTCACGACGACGCTCTGGCCCCAGGTACCGAGAATGACGGTCGCCTCGCCGGGCCCGGTCACGCCCGCGCCGAGCGCGCAGGCACCCACGTCGTGCAGGCCGGCAGCCACGGGCACGCCCTCCGGAAGTCCGGTCTCGGCCGTAGCGTCGGCAGTGACCGTCCCGCAGGCGTCGGTGCTGTCGATCACGTCGGGCACCGCGCCGGCGTACTCGTCGAGGTCGAGCGCGTCCAAGACGGCCTCGGTGTCTCCGTCCGGCGGCACGAGCGCCGAGCCGTCCATCGCGTCGGTACTGCGCGCGCCCGTGAGCCGGTTGGCCAGCACGTCCTTGCAGAACAGGACGGTATCGATCCGCTCGGCGACGGCCGGGCGTTCGCGGTCGAACCACCCCAGTAGACAGTACGGGTCCGCGCCGAACGGGCGCCAGCCCAACAGGTCGGCCGCCTCGTCGAGCCGTCCGTCGGCCGCCCAGGCGTCGAGCACCGCGGCCCCGCGGTCGTCGGTGGACTTGACACCGCAGACCGGGTCGCCGGCCTCGTCGAGCGCGTAGAGCCCGTGCCCGTGCCCCGAGAGCCCGACGCCTGCGACTGCCTCGGAGTCGACCGCTCCCTCTGCCAGTACCGAGTCGATCACGTCGACCGCGGCCGCCCAGAGGTCGTCGTGGTCCTGCTCGTCGCGGCCCGGCGCGGGGGAGCGACCGGGGGTGTCGGTCGACGATCCAGCGACCGCGGTCCCAGATCGGTCGAACGCGACCGCCTTGACGTTCGTCAGCCCGGCGTCGACCCCGAGCAGTAGCGGTTCGCTCATCGCTCGGCGTACAGGCTCTCGCCGGCGCAGCCGGTCACCTCGGCGAGGTCGGCCATCACGTCGGCCAACCGATCCCGGACCTCGCCGCCCACGACGTGCGGGTGGAAGTACGTCTTGTCGGGCGACCACTCCGCGCCCGAGAACATCGACCCGCGGTCGTCGGCGGCGCCTTCGGGCGGGCGGACGGCGTCGTCGTGCTCGTGGTAAAAGTCCGCCGCGGTGCGCGCGTACTCGTACTGGTAGCGGGTGTTCTTGTTGAACTTCGGGACGCCCGCGTCGAGGAAGGATGCGATCTGCTCGTCGGAGAGGCCCGAGGCGCCGTGGACGACCAGCGGGATATCGTGACCGGCCTCGCGGAGCGCGTCGTCGACCTCCTGCGCCACGTCGGGACGCACGTCCAGATCCACGCCCGACGCCACGCCGTGTTGGGTCCCCACCGAGATCGCCAGCAGGTCGACACCCGTCCGCTCGACGAACTCGACGGCCTGCTCGGGGTCCGTGTAGAAGGCGTCCTCCGCGGCGGTCTCGACGCCGCTCTCGGTGCCGGCCACCCGGCCGAGTTCGGCCTCGACGAGCGTCTCACGCTCGCTCTCTCGCACCCGCTCGACGGCCTCGCTCACCAGGTCGACGTTCTCCTCGAACGGTCTGTCCGAGGCGTCGACCATCACCGAGGAAGCGACGCCGGTCCCGACGACGGTGTCGAGGAAGTCGCGCTGGTCGGGCAGACGAACGTGGTCGACGTTGCAGAACACGCCCACGTCGGTGCGTTCGGCGAAGCGTTCGAGGTAGGCGCCGAAGGCGTCGAGACCGACGGCCGGGTCGCCGTCGCCGTAGAAGGCGGCGGACTCGCGGCTCACCTGGAAAACCGCGTCGGCCCCGACGCGGTCGGCGCCCCGGAGCAAACCGACGAGGATGTCGAGCTGCGTGACGTTGCTCGCGAAGAAGCCGTACCCAGCCTCGCGCGCCGCCGCGTACACCGACGAGAGAGCCGCCCCGTCCTTGTATGGCATAGGCTCACGATAGCACGCCGTTCACCTATACGTGCCGCCCGCGGCGAATCGGTCGGGTTCGCGGGCGCCGCGGCGTCACCACTCCGTGTCGGTCCGCTCGAGAAGCTGCGCCCAGATCGACTCGGCGCCGCCGTAGAACGTCATCCACGCCGTCACCGCGAACGCGGCGACCCCGGCCAGAAACCCGGCGGCCTGCGCGACTATTCCCGTGCCGAGGGGGAGGAAGACGACGAACTGCACGATGGCGATCGCCGCCACGATCATCGTTATCGTGAACACGGAAAATCGCAGATACGGGTGCTTCGCTTCCCACCGCTCGGGTCGGTGCTCGATAGCCACGTAGATAGCCGGTCCGAACAGGAGGACGAACCCGAGGACGTGGCGTAGTTCCTCGGCGTCGCTGCCGGCGGGGACGATAGACCCGGCGATGGCGCCGCCGAGCACGCCCAGTCCCAGCGCCCACGACGCCGGGTGTCCGAAGTTCACCGCCACGCCGACCGCCTCCCGCCGGCTTCAGCCATCGGTCCGGTGGTCCGTTCCATCGTCCCTCGAGTTCGACGGACGCATTCGTAATGGTTTCGAGACGCGGAAAATCGCCGCTGGGCCCGTCGGTCAGGCGTCCGACGCGAGCCCCTTGGCGAACTGCTCGGCGAACAGCGCGTAGATGATCAGCGTCGGCAGGGCGGCGAACAGCGCGCCGGCCATGCGCAGCCCGTAGTCGATGCCCGAGAGGTCGGCACCCAGTCCGGAGAGGACGAGCGTGACCGTCGCCGCCGGGCTGGAGGAGCTCCCGATCAGCGTGAGGCTGAACAGGAACTCGTTCCAGATGGCGGTGAACTGGTAGATGAACACCACGCCGATCATCGGTTTCGACAGCGGCAACACGATCCGTCGGTAGATCGTGGCGATCGACGCGCCGTCGATCTTCGCCGCCTCGACGAGTTCGTCGGACAGGGTCAGGTAGTAGCCGCGGAACAGGAGCATGCACAGTGGGATGCCGTAGACGACGTGGGTGATCGTCAGCGACAGCAGTCGCGCGTGCTCGCGCTGCATGAACGACAGCTCCCAGACCGGGGCGAGGATCTCCACGAGCGGGAAGATGTTGATCCAGAAGTCCGACAGCGGGACCAGCACCGCCTGGTAGGGGATGAAAATCCCGATGAGGAACAGGATCAACACGGTGAACTGCGCGCGGTCGCCCCAGTCGACCAGCGTCAGGCCGTAGGCGGCCGTGCTCCCCAGAAACACCGAGACGATCGTCGACGGGACCGTCATGACCAGCGAGTTGACGAACCCGGTCGCGAGGTTCTGGTACGCTCGGGCCCAGTTACCCGTGGTGAACCCGTCGGGCCCCGGCGGTACGAACGGTGTCGTGAACGTGACGGCCTGGCTCGTTTTCAGCGAAGTGACCAGTCCCGTCCAGATGGGCGCGATGAAGAAGGCGAAGAAGATCGTGATGATCAGCGACAGGCCTATCTTCCAGTAGTCGAGCTCCGGAAGGATGTCTGCGAACGACTCGTCCTGGGATTGGGTTGCTTTGGCCATCTTAGAGACTCCCCTGCTTGTGCTGATAGTGGAGGTACGGGGCGATCACGGCCAGCGCCATCAGCAGCAGGATGGTGGCGATGGCGGCGGCGTACGCCCAGTTCTGTAGTTTGAACGCCTCGCGGACCATCAGCGTCGCGAGGATGTCCGTCGCCTTCGGCACGCGGTACTGCCCGAACATCGAGAACAGGAAGGTGAACGCCTTCAGCGCGAAGATCATCAACACGACCGCGGCGCTGACCGACGAGGACTTGAGCTGGGGAATGATCACTCGCCAGTAGGTCTTGAGGATGCTCGCGCCGTCGACCTGTGCGGCCTCGAACTGGTCGTCGGGCAGCGACTGGAGCCCGGCGAGGAAGACGATCATCGCGTACCCGCTGAACTGCCAGATCAACGCGAAGATGACCGCGCCCAGGACGAGATCCGGGTTGCCGATCCAGTTGAACGGACCGAGCCCGACCACCCCCAACAGCGTGTTGACCAGCCCGTTGTTGACGTTGTACATCCAGAGCCAGAACTGGGCGGTCACCACGAACGACAGCGCCATCGGCAGCAGGTAGATGGTCTGTATCTGCTCTTTGAACCGGATCCCACGGTCGAGCATGATCGCCAGGAACAGCCCGAGCAGCATCGTGACCGTGGTGAAGACGATCAACAGGACGAACGTGTTCTTGCCGGTGGTCCAGACCCAGGGGTCGTTCATCGCCTGGACGTACATCTCGAAGTCCAGCTGGGTGAAGTCGGGGCCCTGGTTGAATCCCTCGTAGTCGGTCAGCGAGATCAGCGTGTTGTAGCCGATCCCGCCGTAGACGCCGAGGGCCATGACCGAGAAGGGGACGAACCAGAAGGGAAACGAACGGACGAAGTCGCTCTTCGAGAACGCGACGAGCCGGGCACGCCAGTCGGCCTCGCTGGCGCTCTCCACGTTCCGGGATCCGGACACTGTGTCTTGTGAGCTTGCCATAAATTGTAGATAATGGTGGTCGCCAGGACCGCTCAGAAGACCTGCATGAGGCTATCGGCGGTGGGTTCGGGCTCGTAGGGGCCCATGAAGTTCGAGGCGATGGCGTCTTTACACGCGCTGAGTTCGTCGGCGGTGGCCGCAAGCCCGTGGGCGAGCGTCGGGGGGAACTTCTCCAAGTTGTTCAGGTCCTCGACGTTGAGGTTGAGGAAGTCGGTCAATCGGCTACCGTCGACGTCGGTGCGCAGCGGGATCGATCCCTTGAGGTTGTTGAACTCGACCTGCACGTCCTTGGTGCCGATGAACTCGGCGAACACCTCGGCCTTCCGCGGCGCGTTGCCGTCCCGGGGGAACAGGAAGTTGTCGAGGTGCCAGACGTACATGTCGTCGGTGCCCGGCCAGGCGACCCAGCCCCAGTCTTCTTCGTACTCGAAGCCGTCGGTGTTACGGTACATCCCGTAGGCCCAGTTGCCCATCGTGAAGAACGCGGCGTCGCCCGCGATGAGCTTGTCGTTGGCCTCGGGGAAGCTGATCGAGGACTTGTCCTCGTTCGTGTAGTTCTCGATGATGTTCGCCGTCTTCTCCAGCGAGCGGACGAGCGCCGCGCGGTCGCCCTCGCCGTCGAGCCACGCTTCGTAGGCCTCCTGCCCTTCGGTGCCGAGCATGACCTGGACGAAGTACTGCAGCGGCGCCCACGACCCGCGCGTAGTCATCGTCATCGGGATCGCGTCCGTCTCGCTCTGGACGGCGTCGAGCGCGTCGATATACGCGTCGTAGGAGGTGATCGACGCGGGGTCGACCCCCGCGTCTTCGAGGACGCTCACGTTGTAGAAGAGGTTGTTCAGTCGATGTGAACCGAGCGGGATCGAGCGGTACGCGTCGTTGAGCCGGCTCGCCTCCCGCGCCTTCGGGTGTATCGTCTCGGTGTAGTCGTTCTCCTCCCACACGTCGTCCATGCTCCGCAGTCGCCCGCCGTACTGCTCCATGGTCTTGCCGGGCCAGGACGCGAACGCGTCCGGGGGGTTGCGGTTGGCGAGGCGCCGTGCGACCGTCGCGTTGAGGTTCTCGTTCGCGTCGCCACCGATGGGTTTGATGTCGTGTTCGACGTCGGGGTGTCGCTCCTCGAACATTTCGACGAGCCTGCCGACGGCGGCGGCGCCGTCGCCGCCGGTCCAGCCGTGGAGCGCCTCCATGGCGTTGTCCGACATCGTGGCGGTGCCTCCGCCGTCGCCACCGTCACCGCCGTCACCGCCGTCGCCACCGTCGCCACCGTTACCACCACCGCTGCAGCCCGCGACGAGAGCACCGACACCTAGCGAACTCATCTGTATCATGCGACGTCGCGTCAGATCCACTCTGTCACTGTCGGAACTGCCATCTCGTGACATGCACCCTGCTAACGATTCTACCTACATAATCATTTGGGAAGTTTATCGCCTATTGATACAAAACAGGCGTTTTAGGCCCTATGCTCCGCATACTTTCGGTCGTTAAATATTAATTAACGAGGAATTTGCGTAGGCGAACCAGACCGGGGTGGGCCGAGAGACGAGACGAGTCGTGACAGGCGGGGCCGTCGGTCGGCTCTCGAGGGACGGCGGTCGGATCCTCAGGCCGATTGGGCCGTCCCGATATCTTCTACCTGTTCGACGTTGGTGAGCTGGCGGTTGTGGAGCGCGTCGCCGGTCGCGGAGTCGAAGAGGTGGATCGCTTCCTCGGGGAAGTGGACGCCGACTTCCTGACCGGACGCGAGGTATCGCATCCCGTCGACCATGACGGTGAGGCGGGTGTCGGCGTCGCCGAGCCGGAGGTGGACGGCGTTCTCGTCGCCGTGGGGCTCGACAACGTCGACCGTCGCCGGGACGAGATCGGCGTCGGTCTCGTCGTATTCGTCGGCGATTTCGACACTCTCCGGCCGGACACCGAGGGTGATCTCCGCGTGGCCGTCGACCGCAGTCGCCGCTTCCGGGGAGAGGCGATAGTCGAACGCCTCGCTGGTCAGGGTCTCGCCGTCACGTTCGAGTTGGAAGAAGTTCATCGACGGCTCCCCGAGGAAGCCGGCCACGAACACGTTCGCGGGCTCGTGGTAGCACTCCATCGGGGTCCCGAGCTGCTGGAGTTCCCCACCGTCCAGGATGGCGATGCGGTCGCCCATCGTCATCGCCTCCGTCTGGTCGTGGGTCACGTAGATAGTCGTCACGTCGAGGTCCTCCTGGAGCTGCTGGAGCTCCGTACGCATCTCCGCGCGCAGCTTGGCGTCGAGATTCGACAGGGGTTCGTCCATCAGGAACACCGCCGGACTCCGGACGATCGCCCGGCCGAGCGCGACGCGCTGCTGTTGCCCGCCCGACAGCGCGCTCGGCTTCCGGTCGAGCAACTGGGTGATATCCAGCGTCCCCGCCGCCTTCTCGACGGTCTCTCCGATCTCGTCGCCGGACATCTCCGTCGACTCCTCGAGCCCGAACGACATGTTCTCTCGGACGGTCATGTGCGGATACAGCGCGTAGGACTGGAACACCATCGCGATGTCCCGTTCCTGAGGACGTTTGTCCTGGATCGGGTCTCCACCGATCGATATCTCCCCGTCCGTCGGCGTCTCCAGGCCCGCCACCATCCGCAGCGTCGTGGACTTCCCACACCCGGACGGTCCGACGAGCACCACGAACTCGCCGTCCTCGATGTCGAGATCCAGATCGTCTACCGCGACGATCTCGTCGTCGCCGTCCTGGAACACCTTGGTAATTTTATTCAAGGTAAGGTCTGCCATACCCTACCGTATGGGGAGAAGGTAATATATGCTTCGGCGGGCCGAGCGTCTACGAACCCTCGGCACGGGAGACGATTGTCACTTCCAGGGTGCGCCTTCGCGGTCGACGAATCGCTCCCGCGTCGTGACGGCGTCGATGCGTTCGACGTCGTCCGGGTCGAGTTCGAGGTCCGTGGCCGCGAGGTTGTCCTCGAGATGGTCGGGTCCGGTGGCCTTCGGAACGGCCACGACGTTGTCGGGGTGAGTGACCCACGCGAGACACGCCTGCGCCGGTGAGACGCCGTGCTTCTCCGCGACCGCCTCGACGGCCGGCAGGTCGAGCGCCTCGCCGCGACCCAGCGGGGAGTAGGCGACGAGGTGATAGTCGTGGGACTGGGCGTGAGCGACGAGTTCCTCGCGCGGAAGCATCGGGTGCCGTTCGACCTGGTTGGCGAACAGCGGCGCGCCCAGGTGGTCGCGAGCCTCCTCGAGGAGTTCGATGTCGAAGTTCGAGACGCCGACGCGGCGGGCCAACCCGTCGTCGACGAGGTCGTCGAACGCCGAGAGCGTCTCGGCGGCGTCGTAGTTGCCGACCGGCCAGTGGACGTACACCAGATCGAGGTGGTCCACCTCGAGCAGCGACAGGCTCTCTTCGATGCCGTCGTACACCTCGTCGGAGGCGAGTCCCTCAGCCATCGGGTGGAGCTTCGACGCGAGGAACACGTCCTCGCGAGCGACGTCCGCGGCGGCGATACCCTCGCCGACCGCGGCCTCGTTCCCGTAGAACCGCGCGGTGTCGACGTGGCGGTACCCCATCTCCAGGGCGTCGGTCACCGTCTGCGCACACTGCTCCGGGTCGTCGTTCTCCCAGGTCCCGAGCCCGATCGGCGGGAGTCGGTCGTCCGTCATACCCCTACCCTACGAGCGGACGCTGGTAGTTCTTTCCTCGGTCACGGACGTTCGCGCCGCGTTCGGCCACAGCCGTTCGCGCCGCTCGCTCCCCCGAAACGACGATCCGGTCGTCACTCCTCCGGGTCGGCTTCCCCTCGAGCGAGCATCTCGGCCCTGGCGGCGTCGACCCAGTCCGGTCGACGGACCGTCGTCGAACCGATGTCGGTGAGTCGCGCGTCTCGCCGCACCCGGACCGTCCGGTCGTCCAGCGTCGCGTCGTAGGTCAGCCGCCACCGCGAGATCACGCCTCGCTCGGAGAGCACCACCGTCAGCGAGACGTTCCGCGGGTTCTCCAGATAGGGGGGGCTCGGTAGCGCCGCGGGGTCCCGGAGCGAACTGCCGACGAGCGTCACCCCGTCGGGACGCTCGACCACGGAGAGGCGCGTCGCCGAGAGCGTGCGCTCGATGAGCGGCAGCGACGTGAACTCCTCCGTCTCGTCGGACCGGGACCACCCGTAGAAGCTCGTCCGCTCGGAGAGGATCCGCCGGCTCGCGTAGACGCTCTCGTTGCCCCAGTACTCGATAGGGGCCGCGAACCGCCCCAGCGGGAACTCGTTCACCCGCCGGTCGATCCGCCCCGAGTACGCCCCCCGGTCGTTGGCGATCGCCCGGGTCCGATTGGTCACCCACATCGTCCCGTTCGAACCGACCACGCGCTGTTTGCTCACGAACGTGTAGTTCGTCTCGCTCAGCCGCCGCTCGTGGGTGCCCGCCACGACCTCCGCGGCCACGTCGTCACGGGCGATCCCCGGGGAGAACTCCGGGGCGTCCGTCGGAACCGGGGCCGGAGACACCGTCTCGTCGACGGTCGGTTCCCCTCCAGCGAGGGCGCCACAGCCGGCGAGCAGGACTAACAGCGCCAGCGCGAGCGAGTGTGCCAACCGGTCACACTGCATCGGCAGTACTCTGGGCCGAGGCCACAAGTGGCTATCGGTCGGGTCGACGCTCGAGCCGCGCCGTCGGAACCGCTCGAGCACGTCGAGTTCGACGGTCGCTCTGTCGAGGTGGGAGAGTCTGTGGGTAACGGAGGCGGCTCGCGGCCGGGCACGCGATTCGATGCCGCTCGGCTGCCCACTGGTTGCACGGTTCTCAAACGAGATACTCAGACCGAAACGTTAAGTATCGAACTCCGCCGTCCCTGTGGTATGACCGGCTTACCGGACTCGCCGTCCTACGAGGACGACGAGACGCTCGCGAAACTACAGCAGGCGCTGGACGACGCGACTGGCGTCGACATGCGCGCCGCGCTCGAAGGCGCCATCGAGGATCGGAAAGCGGAGATCCGGCGTGAGGCGCCCGCCTCTCGGCCCGCGAACTGAGACCGTTCTCGCTCCCGCGCACTCTGCGGCCGGAAAGCAACGATTAATCATAATCGATTCTCGGAGGCGATCCGCTATCTCGGACCGAGACCGCAAGAGGGAGGCTACGCGTCCGAGAGACGGAAAGAGAACTCAGACCCGTCGGTCCGAGAGACGGGAAGCGGTCGCTCGCGGAGTAGTTCGCGAAAGGAGTGCGACGGGCGAGATTTGAACTCGCGTTAGGACCGTGGCAGGGTCCTGTGATACCACTACACCACCGTCGCTCACTTCGTTCGCGACGTGCATCGCGGACTTCGTCCGCTCAACACCGTCGCACGCACGCTCGGCGCCCACCGGTCGACCCGGCGCGCCTCACATCATAACGGAGTGGCGGATAGGGATAAAAGACTTCCGAAACGGGCGGAGTGGCCGACGGAACCGGCGTGCCCCCTGTCGATTCGCGACGGTGAACGGCGCCCGCCCGGTCGGCCGACCGGCACCACGCTTTTCCGGCCGGCGACGCGTGTCGATACGCGTTATGCCGGGCGACCCAGTTCAGTGTCCAGTCTGCGGGTGGACAGGCCAGCCGAACGACCTCGACGCCGGACAGGGCCGCGGTAGCTGTCCGGTCTGCGACGAGACGATACCGAGCCACGACTAGTCGGCGTGGCGCTCGACCGCCGGCTCGCTCGACTGCCGATCGCGGCGATATCTACCCCGACGGCAACCGGAGACCACCCGGTACGTATCGAAGCGCTTCGAACGGTGTATGTGTGAACGGTGGCCATGTGAAAGCCTCTCCTCCGCGCGCGTGAAGCGCGCTTTTTTTAAGGGTGGGCTGGGGATGTATCGCTACAGTCTAGTGGCGCGGCGCGGAAGCGTCACGGCATGACCACCAGCGTGCTCGTGCCGGCATCCCTCACCCGGGAAGCCGAAGACAAACGCGAGGCGACTCGCAAAGTCGGCTACGTGGCCCGTGCGGCCGCGATATTCCGGGTGGACCGCCTGACGGTCTATCCCGACCCCGACGGGGTCGAGAAGCGAGGTGCCGGGTTCGTCGAAACGGTGCTGCGGTACGCCGCCACACCCCCCTACCTCCGAAAGGAAGTATGGGACAGGCGGGGCGAACTGGAGTACGCGGGGGTCCTGCCGGCGCTCCGGGTCCGCTCATGGACCGGCTCCGGTTCGGACGAATCGGGGTCGTTAAGACAGGGAATCGTGACCGAGGTCGGTGCTGATGGACGCGTACGGGTCAATTGCGGCCTGCAACACCCAGTCTCCCTGCCCGTGCCCTCCGGAATGGAGGTCGGGGAGGGGGAGCGCGTCTCCGTCAGGGTCTCTTCGCGACGACCGGTTCGGGCGAAGCTCGTCGACGAGCCCGCGGCAGGGTTCGTCGTCGACTCGACCGATATCGACGACGCACTCGCGCGTCCGGACGCCGGGCTGACCATCGCGGCCTCTCGCTACGGCGAGGAGCTGACCGTCACGAAGCTCGACCAGCTGGTCGGACGGCTTCGTGGCGGCGATGGCGACGCATCCGGTGCCGAGACGAGCGGATCCGACGAATCTGACGCATCCGACGGCGAGGCGGCGCCCCTGGGCGACCTGACGGTCGCCTTCGGTGCGCCCGAGCGGGGGCTGCCCCCTATCCTCGGCGAGGACCCGGACACCGTCGCGGCGGAGACAGGCGACGAAAGGTTCGACCTCTGGCTCAATACGGTTCCAGACCAGGGTAGCGAGGTCGTGCGAACGGAGGAAGCGGTGTTCGCCACGCTCTCGCCCCTCAGGCTGACGAGGTAAGACACATGCCAGGAACGAACAGACCACGCAAAGGCTCGCTGGGCTTCGGCCCGCGTACGCGAGCGGCGAGTGAGACCCCGCGGTTCAACAGCTGGCCCGACGACGACGGCCAGCCGGGTCTCCAGGGCTTCGCCGGCTACAAGGCCGGCATGACACACGTCGTGCTGATCAACGACGAGCCCGACTCCCCCCGCGAGGGGATGGAGGAGACCGTCCCGGTGACGGTCATCGAGACGCCGCCGATGCGCGCGGTCGCGCTCCGAGCCTACGAATCGACGCCGTACGGCCAGCGTCCCCTCACGGAAGTGTGGGCCGACGAGTTCCACGGTGAGCTCGACCGGACCATCGACGTGCCGGAGGACCACGACGCTGACGCCGCAGAGGAACAGATCCGACAAGCACACGAGGCCGGCGACCTGGGCGACGTGCGCGTCATCACGCACACCGTCCCCAACGACATCGCCGGCGTCCCGCGCAAGAAGCCCGAGGTCATGGAGACCCGAGTCGGCGGCGGCTCGCTCGACGACCGCCTCGACTTCGGTCTCGATCTGGTCGCCGACGGCGGCGAGCACTCGATGACCGACGTCTTCCGCGCCGGCGAGTACGCCGACGTGGCCGCGGTCACCAAGGGGAAAGGGACCCAGGGTCCCGTCAAGCGCTGGGGCGTCCAGAAGCGGAAGGGCAAACACGCCCGCCAGGGCTGGCGCCGACGCATCGGCAACCTCGGTCCGTGGAACCCTTCGCGCGTGCGCTCGACGGTCCCCCAGCAGGGCCAGACCGGGTACCACCAGCGCACCGAGCTGAACAAGCGCCTCATCGACATCGGTGAGGGCACCGACGCCACCGTCGAGGGCGGCTTCGTCAACTACGGCGAGGTCGACGGGCCGTACACGCTCGTCAAGGGCTCGGTCCCCGGTCCGGACCAGCGCGTCGTGCGCTTCCGACCGGCGGTCCGCCCGAACGACCAGCCGCGCCTCGACCCCGAGGTCCGGTACGTCTCGACCCAGTCCAACCAGGGCGGGCGCGGGACCGCCGCGACCACACAGGAGGACTAACGTATGGAAGCTACAGTACGAGACCTGAACGGCGACGACGACGGGAGCGTCGAGCTCCCCGCCGTCTTCGAGACGGACCTCCGCCCGGACCTGATCCGGCGAGCCGTCCACGCCGCGCAGGCCAACCGCAAGCAGGACTACGGAGCCGACGACTACGCCGGGATGCGCACGCCCGCCGAGTCCCAGGGGAGCGGCCGCGGCATGGCCCACGTCCCCCGGGAGAACGGTCAGGGGGCGCGCGTGCCCCAGACCGTCGGCGGTCGCAAGGCCCATCCGCCGAAAGAGGAGAAAGACCAGGGCCTCGACATCAACACGAAAGAGAAGAAGCTCGCCGTCCGCTCGGCCCTCGCGGCCACGACGGACGCCGAAGTCGTCGCCGACCGCGGCCACGACTTCGACGACGACGCGGAGCTCCCGCTCGTCGTCTCCGACGACTTCGAGGACCTGGTCAAGACCCAGGAGGTCGTCGACGTTCTCGAGACCCTCGGTGTCGACGCCGACATCGAACGCGCCGACGAGGCGACGGTTCGCGCCGGCCGCGGGACGACCCGCGGGCGCAAGTACAACCGCGCGAAGTCGATCCTCTTCGTGACGAGCGAGGAGCCCTCGACGGCCGCCCGCAACCTCGCGGGCGCGGACGTGACGACCGCGCGCGAGGTCAACGCGGAGGACCTGGCGCCCGGCGGCGACGCCGGTCGCCTCACGATCTGGACCGAATCGGCCGTCTCGGAGGTGGCCGACCGATGAACACCGTCGCACGCGGAGCGCGCGACGAGCTCATCGTTCTCACCGGAGGTGAGAGCCGATGAACTCCGTCATCAAGTACCCGAACATGACGGAGAAGGCGATGGACGACCTGGACTTCCAGAACAAGCTCCAGTTCGTCGTCGCCGGCGACGCGAGCAAGCCGGAGATCGCCGACGCCGTCTCCGAGCAGTTCGACGTCACCGTCGTGAACGTGACGACGCAGGTCCAGCCCGACGGCGAGAAGAAGGCGTACGTCGAGCTCTCTGAAGACGACGAGGCCGAGGACGTGGCCTCACGGATCGGGGTGTTCTGACCATGGGACGACGAATCCAGGGACAACGACGCGGTCGCGGCACCTCGACGTTCCGGGCGCCGTCGCACCGCTACAAGGCGGAACTGTCGCACCGGACGGTCGAGGACGGCGACGTCGTCAACGGGACGGTCGTCGACATCGAACACGACCCGGCCCGCTCGGCGCCCGTCGCGGCCATCGAGTTCGAGGACGGCGACCAGCGTCTCGTCCTCGCGCCCGAGGGCGTCGGCGTCGGCGACCACATCCAGGTCGGCGTCAGCGCCGAGATCGCCCCGGGCAACACGCTCCCGCTGGCGGAGATCCCCGAGGGGATCCCCGTCTGTAACGTCGAGGCCAACCCCGGCGACGGCGGGAAGTTCGCCCGCGCCTCGGGCGTCAACGCCCAGCTGCTGACTCACGACCGCAACGTCGCGGTCGTCACGCTCCCGTCGGGAGAGACCAAGCGGCTGGACCCCGAGTGCCGCGCGACGATCGGCGTCGTGGCCGGCGGTGGCCGGACGGAGAAACCGTTCGTCAAGGCCGGCAACAAGCACCACAAGATGAAAGCGCGGGGCACGAAGTGGCCCAACGTTCGCGGCGTGGCCATGAACGCGGTCGACCACCCCTTCGGTGGGGGCGGTCGCCAGCACCCCGGCAAGCCCAAGTCCGTCTCGCGGGACGCCCCGCCGGGCCGGAAAGTGGGTGACATCTCCTCGCGCCGTACCGGCCGAGGTGGCAACAAATGAGTTCGGAATACCAGATCGGCCACGAAGGTGAGTTCACCTACCGTGGTCACACGCTCGACGAGCTGCAGGACATGAGCCTGGAGGACGTCGCGGAACTGCTGCCCGCTCGACAGCGGCGAAGTATCACGCGCGGCCTCTCCGTGGAGAAGGAGAAGCTGCTCGACGAGGCCCGCGAGGCCGGCGAAGAGGAGACCGCCAACGACCCCATCCGCACGCATCTGCGCGACATGCCGATCGTGCCGGAGATGGTCGGGCTGACCTTCGCCGTCTACACCGGCCAGAGCTTCGAGCGAGTGAACGTCGAGCCGGAGATGCTCGGCCACTACCTCGGCGAGTTCCAGCTGACACGGACCTCCGTCGAGCACGGCCAGGCCGGCATCGGGGCCACGCGCTCCTCGAAGTTCGTACCGCTCAAATAACATGGGAATCAGCTACTCAGTCGACGCCGACCCGGAGACCACGGCGAAAGCGATGCTTCGGGAGCGTCAGATGAGCCACAAGCACAGCAAGGCCATCGCCCGCGAGATCAAGGGCAAGACGGCGGGCGACGCCGTCGAGTACCTGCAGGCGGTCATCGACGAGGAGCAGTCGGTGCCGTTCCGCCAGCACAACTCGGGCGTCGGTCACCGAAACGACATCGACGGCTGGGACGCCGGTCGCTACCCAGAGAAGGCCAGTAAAGGCTTCCTCGACCTGCTCGAGAACGCAGTCGGCAACGCCGACGAGCAGGGCTTCGACGGCGAGAACATGGAGATCATGCACGTCGCCGCCCACAAGGTCGGCGAGTCCCAGGGTCGCAAGCCCCGCGCGATGGGGCGCGCATCCCCCTGGAACTCCCCGCAGGTCGACGTCGAGTTGATCCTCGAAGAGCCGGAGGGTGAGAACTGATGGCCGACGAACAGCAGTTCATCGAGGACGGCCTCCAGCGCACCCAGATCGACGAGTTCTTCGCCGACGAGCTGGGCCGCGCGGGTTACGGCGGCATGGAGGTCGCCAAGACCCCGATGGGCACCCAGATCGTCCTGAAAGCCGAGAAGCCCGGGATGGTCATCGGCAAGGGCGGGAAGAACATCCGCAAGGTCACGACGGAGCTCGAGGACCGCTTCGACCTGGAGGACCCGCAGGTGGACGTCCAGGAGGTCGACGAGCCGGACCTCAACGCCCGGATCGTCGCCGACCGCCTGGCAAACGCCCTCGAACGCGGCTGGTACTTCCGCAAAGCCGGTCACACCACGATCGACCGGATCATGGAGTCCGGCGCGAAGGGCGCCGAGATCGTCCTCTCGGGGAAGGTCACGGGCGCCCGCTCGCGCGTGGAGAAGTTTAACCGCGGCTACATCAAGCACAACGGTGAGCCGGCCGAGGACATCGTCGACCACGGGGTCGGCACCGCGGTCATGAAGCTCGGCACCATCGGCGTGCAGGTCAAGATCATCCCGCCGGAGGCCGAGCTTCCGGACGACTTCGAGGTCTACGAGGACATGGAAGTCGAGGACTACGTCGCCGACGTCGACGACGAGTCCGTCGAAGAGCTCCTCGAGGGCGAGCCCGAGGACGGCGAGGGCGAGTCGGCGGCCGAGTCCGAGGCCGACGAGGAGTCGGCCGAACCCGACGTCGACGAGGAGGTCATCGAAGAGGCCGCCGAGGAGACCGAGGAGTTCGACGACGTGGACGTGCCCGACGACGACGAGATCGAGGACGAACTCGAGGACCTCGACGAGGCCGTCGACGAGGAACTCGACGAGGAGACCGAGGCGGAAGCCGAGGAACTCGTCGAGGAGATGGAAGAGGCCGACGAGGCCGACGCCGACGACGAGGAGGGTGACGACGAATGACCGTCCTCTACACCGAGGAGATCCGCGACATGACGCCCGCCGAGCGGGAGTCGGAACTCGAAGAGCTGGAGACGGAGCTGCTCAACGACCGCGCGGTCAAGGCCGCCGGTGGCGCCCCGGAGAACCCGGGTCGCATCAAGGAGCTTCGGAAGGCGATCGCGCGGATCAAGACGATCCAGCGCGAAGAGGGGGACCTCGAATGAGGTCCCGACAGCTGAGCGGCGTCAGCCGCGAAGCAGAAGGCGACCTCGAGGAGTCCGAGTAACGATGCTGACACCCGAGACGCTCACACGACACGAACTGGTCGGGCTGTCCGCTCGCGTTCGCGCGAGCGACAACCCCGACCTGCTCGGCATCGAGGGCCGCGTCGTCGCGGAGACGACGAACACCCTCGGAATCGAGCGCGCGTCTCGGGTCGCGACGGTCCCCAAAGCGGGGACCACCTTCGAGTTCGAGCTCGCGTCGGGTGAGCTCGTGACTGTCGAAGGGCGCAGGCTGGTCGCGCGACCAGCACGACGAACGGAGAAATCTGGTGATAGCAAATGGCGCTAGGATTGAACGTACAAGAACCCGACGCGGTCTGTGACGACGATAACTGCCCGTTCCACGGCACGCTGAGTGTCCGCGGGCAGACGATCGAGGGCACAGTCGCGTCGACCGACATGGACAAGACCGTCGTCGTCGAGCGAGAGTACGACGTGCCGGTGCCGAAATACGACCGCCTGATGAAACGGCGGAGTCGTGTTCCGGCCCACGCACCGGAGTGCCTCGACCTCGACGAGGGCGAGACAGTGACGATAGCGGAGTGTCGACCGCTCTCGAAGACGAAGAGCCACGTGGTCGTTTCCCGCGAGGGAGGTGACGACTGATGGAGGCGATGAAGGCGGACGTGACCCAGGGCCTGGAGAAGGGCTCGCTGATCAACTGCGCCGACAACACCGGCGCACGCGAACTGAAGGTCATCTCCATCGCCGGCTACTCGGGAGCGAAGAACCGCCATCCGAAGGCGGGCATCGGTGACAAGATCACCGTCTCGGTCACGAAGGGGACCCCGGAGATGCGGCGGCAGGTGCTGGAGGCGGTCGTCGTCCGCCAGCGCAAGCCGATCCGCCGTCCGGACGGCACCCGCGTGAAGTTCGAGGACAACGCGGCGGTCGTCGTCGACGACAACGAGGACCCCCGCGGTACCGAACTGAAAGGACCCATCGCCCGCGAGGTCGCGGAGCGATTCGGATCGGTCGCCTCGACGGCGACGATGATAGTATGAGCAAGCAACCACGCAAACAGCGGAACGACGACGCTTCGGCGCCGCTGCACGAACGCCACGAGAAGGTCCGGGCGACCCTGTCGGGGGACCTCCGTGACGAGTACGGGCAGCGGTCGGTTCGCGTCAACGAGGGCGACACGGTCGAGGTGCTGCGCGGCGACTTCGCCGGCGAGACCGGCGAGGTGGTCGACGTGGACCTCTCCGAGACCGCGGTTCGCGTCGAGGACGTGACCGTCGAGGCCGCGGACGGCGAGGAGGTTCCCCGTCCGGTCGACGCCTCGAACCTGCGGGTCACGGACCTGACACTCGAGGACGACCTGCGCCAGAAGCGTCTCGAATCTGAGGAGGACAGCGCATGACGAAACATCAGAAGCGACTCTCGGTGCCGAACAGCTGGCCGATCGAGCGCAAGACCGAGACGTTCACCGTCAAGGCCGACGCCGGTCCCCACGGCGAGGCGGGGGTTCCCCTGCTCATCGTCCTGCGGGACGTGCTCGGCTACGCGGACACCCGCAAAGAGGCGCGCTACGCCCTCGACCAGGACAGCGTCCTGATCAACGGCAAGGCCGTCTCCGACGAGGAGCGTCCGGTCGGGATGTTCGACATCCTCGCGTTCGTCGAGCGCGACGAGTACTACCGCGTGTTCCCCGGCGACGGCGGTCGGCTCGCGCTGACCCCGATCGACGCCGAGGCCGCGGACTCGGCGCTCGGCAAGATCGTGAACAAACAGCACGTCCCCGGCGGGGACGTGCAGCTGACCCTGCACGACGGCCAGACGCTGGTCGTCGACGAGGGCGACCCCTACGACGGCGGTGACTCCGTGGTCGTCTCGAACGACGACGGCGAGATCGTCGCGCACTTCGAGTACGAGGAGGGCGCGCTGGTGACGGCCGTCGACGGCGCCCACGCTGGCGAGGTCGGCACGGTCGAGACCATCCAGGTCACGCCCGGCAGCGCCTCCAACAACGTGCTCGTCGAGCAGGACGACGCCGATGGCTTCGAGACGGTCGAGGAGTACGTCGTCGTCATCGACGAGAACTTCACCGACGACGAGGGCGAAGGCCCCGAGGACGTGACCGAGGAGGCCGCGGCCGACGTCGAAGACGGAGGTGACGACGAATGAGCTCGGAGAGCGCCGATTCGGGCTTCCACGAGATGCGCGAACCGCGCGTCGAGAAGGTCGTCGTCCACATGGGCGTCGGCGAAGGCGGCCGCGAGCTCGCGGACGCCGAGGAGATCCTGGAGGACGTGGCCGGGCAACAGCCCGTCCGCACGCAGGCCCAGGCGACCGTCGGCGAGTTCGGCGTCCGCCAGGGCGACCCCATCGGTGCGAAGGTCACCCTGCGCGACGAGGACGCCCGCGAGTTCCTCGAGACCGCGCTCGGTCTGGCCGACCTCTCGGAGTCGCAGTTCGACGACACGGGCAACTTCAGCTTCGGCGTCGAGGAACACACCGACTTCCCGAGCCAGGAGTACGACCCGAACACCGGTATCTACGGGCTGGACGTGACGGTCAACCTGGTCCGGCCGGGCTACCGCGTATCGAAGCGAGACAAGGCGTCCCGACAGATCCCGTCGAGCCACCGGCTGGACGTGGCGGACGCGGTCGCGTTCGTCGAGGGGGCGTTCGACGTGGAGGTGAGCGAATGAGCGAGAGCGAATCCGAGTCCGAAACCGGCGAGCAGGTTGCAAAGCGGACCGGCCAGCTGGAGTCCTGTCAGCGCTGCGGGCGCGAACAGGGACTGGTCGGCAAGTACGACATCTGGCTGTGTCGCCAGTGCTTCCGAGAGATCTCGCGAAGCATGGGCTTCAGGAAGTACTCATGACAGGAAACGACCCACTCGCCAACGCGCTCTCGGGCATCGACAACGCCGAGAGCGTCGGGCATCTCGACCACGAGGTATCACCCGCCTCGAACGAGATCGGCAGCGTGCTCGAGGTCTTCTACGACCGCGGGTACATCGACGGCTTCGAGTTCGTCGACGACGGCAAAGCCGGTCAGTTCGAGGTCGAACTGAAAGGAGCGATCAACGAATGTGGCCCGGTCCTGCCCCGCTATTCGGCGGGCGCCGACGAGTTCGAGAAGTGGGAGAAGCGGTTCCTCCCCGCCCGTGACTACGGGACGCTCGTCGTCACGACCAGCCACGGGATCATGAGCCACTACGAGGCCCGCGAGGCGGGCGTCGGTGGCCAGGTCATCGCGTACGTATACTGACAATGCCACGCACAGAACTACAGATTCCAGACGAGGCGAGCGCCGAGATGGACCACCTCGAACTCACAGTCGAGGGGCCCAACGGCAGCGTGACCCGACGGCTCTGGTACCCCGACGTGTCGGTTTCGGCCGACGGCGACAGCGTCGTCATCGAGAGCGACGAGGACGACGCCAAGACGATGTCGACACTGGGGACCTTCGAGAGTCACGTTCGGAACATGTTCCACGGCGTCACCGAGGGCTGGGAGTACGAGATGGAGGTCTTCTACTCTCACTTCCCGATGCAGGTCGACGTCGAGGGCGAGGAAGTCGTCATCGAGAACTTCCTCGGCGAGCGCGCGCCGCGCCGCACCGAGATCCACGGGGACACCGACGTGTCGGTCTCCGAGGAGCAGATCACGCTGTCCGGTCCCGACGTGGAAGCCGTCGGCCAGACGGCGGCGGACATCGAACAGCTGACCCGCGTCACGGACAAGGACGTCCGCATCTTCCAGGACGGGGTCTACATCACACAGAAACCGACCCGAGGTGACGCCTGATGGCAGACGACGACCAAGACACCGAGGAGGCCGCGGCCGACGAAGAGTTCGAGGAGCTGGAGGACATCAGCGGCGTCGGGCCGTCCCGAGCCTCCGACCTCGAAGACGCCGGCTACGACACCGTCGACGACGTGCGCGGCGCCAGTCAGGAGGAGCTCGCCGACGTGGTGGGCAACGCCCTGGCGGCCCGCATCAAAGCCGACGTGGGCGGCCTCGAGGTCGCCGAGGAGACCGAGGCCGAGGTCGAGGAAGAGGAGACCGAGGAAGCCGAGGAAGCAGAGGAACCGGCCGAGGACGTCGAGACCGAGATGCGTCCGCGCATCGAAGTCGACTTCGAGCCGGACCTGGACGAGAACACCGAGCGGCTGCTCACCGAGCGGCGGACGACGAGCGTGCCGCAGTTCAACCGCCAGGACTACCACAAGAAAAAGCGCGTCTCGACCTCGTGGCGCAAGCCCCGGGGCCAGCTCTCGAAGCAGCGGATCGGCATCAAGGGCAAGGGCGACACCGTTCAGGCGGGCTTTCGCTCGCCGAAAGCGGTGCGCGACCTGCACCCGTCGGGCTTCGAAGAGGTTCGCGTGCACAACCTCGACGACCTCGAGGGCGTGGACGGCGACACGGAAGCCGTCCGCATCGCCTCGAAGGTCGGCGGTCGCAAGCGCGAGCGTATCGAGGACGAGGCCGAGGACCGGGAGATCCGCGTCCTCAACCCCACCTACGAGGAGGTCGAAGTCGATGACTGACCTGAGCGCACAGAAGCGAATGGCGTCGGACGTGCTCGACGTCGGCGAGAACAAGATCTGGCTCGACCCCGAACGCCAGGGCGAGCTCGCGGACGCGATCACCCGCGAGGACATCCGCGAACTCGTCGACGAGGGTGCCATCCGCGCCGAGTCGCCGAAAGGCAACTCGCGCGGTCGCGCCCGCGAGCGCCAGGAGAAACGCGCCTACGGCCACCAGAAGGGCCAGGGCTCCCGGAAGGGGACCGCGGGCGGCCGCGAGAACCAGAAGGACAAATGGGAATCGAAGATCCGCGCACAGCGCGCGAAACTCCGCGAGCTGCGTGACTCGGGCGAGATCTCGACGTCGCGCTACCGCGATCTCTACGACCGCGCGAGCGGTGGGGAGTTCGACAGCGTCGCGGACATCGAGCGGACACTGGAGGACAACTAATGGCGACAGGACCACGCTACACGGTGCCGATGCGGCGTCGCCGCGAGGCCCGGACCGATTACCATCAGAGGTTGCGCCTGCTGAAATCCGGCAAACCGCGCCTGGTCGCTCGAAAGAGCAACCGGCACGTCACGGCGCAGCTGATCATCACCGGAGCCGAGGGCGACGAGACTATCGCGAGCGCGCATTCGAGCGACCTCGAGGAGTACGGCTGGGAGGCGCCGACGGGCAACATGCCCGCGGCGTACCTGACCGGCGTCCTCGCGGGGCTGCGCGCGGTCGAAGCCGGCCTCGACGAGGCCGTGCTCGACATCGGTCTCAACACCCCGACACCGGGTAGCAAAGTATTCGCGGTACAGGAAGGCGCAATCGACGCCGGACTCGACGTTCCCCACAACGACAGCGTGCTCGCCGACTGGTCGCGCACGCGCGGCGAGCACATCGCCGACTACGCCGAACAGCTCGACGACGGGCTCTACGGCGGGGACTTCGACGCAACAGACCTACCGGAGCACTTCGACGACATGCGAGAACAACTGCTGGAGGCGGATGAACTATGAGTAGCGGCTGGGAGCCGCGGACACGGCTCGGCAACGCGGTCGCCGAGGGCGAGATCGACAACATGCAGGACGCCCTCAACTCCGGCCTGCCGCTCAAGGAACCGGAGATCGTCGACCAGCTCGTCCCCGGACTGGAGGACGAGGTGCTCGACATCAACATGGTCCAGCGCATGACCGACTCCGGTCGTCGCGTGAAGTTCCGCTGCGTGGTCGTCGTGGGCAACCGCGACGGCCTCGTCGGTTACGCGGAAGGACGTGACGACCAGGTCGGCGGCGCCATCCAGAAGGCCATCGAGGTGGCGAAGCTGAACCTCATCGACGTCTCGCGGGGCTGCGGGTCCTGGGAGTGTGGCTGTGGGCGCGCCCACACCGTCGCGCTCCGGACGACCGGCAAGGCCGGGAGCGTCGAGGTCGAACTGCAGCCCGCGCCGCGCGGGCTCGGGCTCGCGGGCGGGGAGACGGTCCGCCACGTGCTCGAACTCGCGGGCATCGAGGACATCTGGACGCGCTCGTCGGGCAACACGCGCACGACGGTCAACTTCGCGAAGGCTACCTTCAACGCGCTCCAGAACACCGCCGAGGCCCGCGTCCCCCAGGAGACCTGGGAGAAGCGCGAGGTGATCGAGTGATGCAAGCGCTCGTTCAGCTCCGCGGCGAGGTCAACATGAACCAGGACGTCGCGGACACGCTGGAGATGCTCAACGTCCACAGCGTCAACCACGCCGCCTTGGTCCCGGAGACGGAGGCCTACCGCGGGATGGTCACGAAGGTCAACGACTACGTGGCCTACGGCGAGCCCAGCGTCGAGACGGTCGCGCTGCTCATCGAGCGGCGCGGCGAGCCGCTGGAGGGCGAGGCCGACATCGACGACTCGTGGGTCGTCGCCAACACCGACTACATGAGCGTCGAGGAGCTCGCAGAGGCGCTCGCCGACGAGGAGACGACGCTGCGCGAGCAGGGGCTGGCGCCGACGCTGCGCCTGCACCCGCCCCGTGGCGGCCACGACGGTATCAAACACCCCACCAAGGAGGGCGGCCAGCTCGGCAAGCACGACACCGAGGCTATCGACGACCTCCTGGAGGCGATGCGATGACATCCAAGAAGAAACGACAGCGCGGCTCCCGCACGCACGGCGGCGGTACGCACAAGAACCGCCGCGGCGCCGGCCATCGCGGCGGTCGGGGCAACGCGGGCAGCCGCAAACACGAGATGCACAACCACGGCCCGTGGGACAAACACGGGTTCAAACGACCCGAGGGCGTCCAGGACGAGGTCGCGGAGGTCGACGTCCGCGAGCTCGACGAGGACGCCGCGCTGCTGGCGGCCGAGGGCGTCGCCGACGAGGACGGCGACGGCTACGCCATCGACGCGCGCGACGTGGCCGAAGACGGCCACGAGGTCGACGTGGTGAAGGTGCTCGGTGCCGGCCAGGTCCGCAACGAGCTGCACCTGGTCGCCGACGCCTTCTCGGACGCGGCCGAGGAGAAAGTCGCGGACGCTGGCGGGTCGGTCGAGCTGACCGAGGCCGGCCAGGCCCGCGCCGAGGAAACCGACAAGGATACACCTGACGAGCAAGACGAGTCATAACCATGGGCTGGAAGGACACCGCCGAACCGGTACTCACCCGCATGCCCACCGTCCAGCGACCCGAGGGGCACGTTCCCTTCAAGCGCAAGCTGGGCTGGACGGCCGGCGTGCTGGTGCTGTACTTCTTCCTGACGAACGTCTTCCTGTTCGGCCTCGGTAGCGGACAGGGTGGCGACGTCTTCGGACAGTTCCGTTCGATCCTGGCCGGTGGCCAGGGGACGATACTGCAACTCGGTATCGGGCCGATCGTCACGGCGAGCATCGTGTTGCAGTTGCTCGGCGGTGCCGACCTACTCGGCCTCGACACGCAGAACAACCCCCGGGACCAGATCCTCTACCAGGGTCTCCAGAAGTTCCTGGTGCTCGTGATGATCTGCCTGACGGGTCTGCCGATGGTCTTCGCCGGCTCGTTCCTGCCGGCCAGCCAGTCGCTCGCCCAGTCGTTCCCCGGCGGGACGTTCGGCGTCCAGTGGCTGCTGTTCGCGCAGATCTTCGTCGGCGGTGTCCTCATCCTCTACATGGACGAGGTCATCTCCAAGTGGGGCGTCGGCTCCGGGATCGGCCTGTTCATCATCGCGGGCGTCAGCCAGCGACTGATCGGCGGGCTCGTCTCGACGAGCTTCATCGGCAACCCCCAGGAGCTCGGTATCATCCCGATATGGATCGGTATCCTCAGCGGTAGTACCGACGTGGGACCGATCCTCGGGAGCGGGCTCCAGACGCTCGTGTTCGGCCAGGGGCAGATCCTCGCGCTGATCACGACGGTCATGATCTTCGTCGTGGTCGTCTACGCAGAGAGCGTCCGTGTGGAGATCCCGCTGTCGAACACGCGCGTCAAGGGCGCCCGCGGTCGCTTCCCCGTGAAGCTCATCTACGCCAGTGTCCTGCCGATGATCCTCGTCCGCGCGCTGCAGGCCAACCTCCAGTTCCTGGGCCGGATCCTCAACGCCCAGCTGGGGAGCCTGCCCGCGTGGCTCGGGACCTACCAGTCCACTCAGGGCGGCATCGCCAACCCGGTGGGCGGTCTGTTCTACTACATGGCCCCGGTCCGGAACCCCGAACAGTGGATGTGGTGGCTCGGCCAAACGAACGCCGAACCGTGGCAGATCATGCTGCGGGTCGGCGTCGACCTGACCTTCATGGTCATCGGTGGCGCCATCTTCGCCATCTTCTGGGTCGAGACCACCGACATGGGCCCCGAAGCGACCGCCCAGCAGATCCACAACTCCGGGATGGAGATCCCCGGCTTCCGCCGCAACACCAGCGTCATCGAGAAGGTGCTCGAACGCTACATCCCGCAGGTGACCGTCATCGGCGGCGCGCTGGTCGGCCTCCTGGCCGTCCTCGCCAACATGATGGGCACCATCGGGAACGTCTCCGGGACCGGCCTGCTGCTGACGGTCTCGATCACCTACAAGATCTACGAGGAGATCGCCGAAGAGCAGCTCATGGAGATGCACCCCATGATGCGCCAGATGTTCGGGTAGAACCGCCGACTATCCGTTCGCGACCCAATTTTTCGACGTCCAGGCCAGCCCGACCAGCGGCGCCGCCGGGTCTCTGGCCGTGGGCCACACCGGGACGCACCGAGGTATCGACCCGAGGGTCACGTTCGTGGGCGAACTCGGCGCGTGGATCGGACCCGGTGGCGGCGTCGGCGAGGTGAGCGACACAGATTCACCCATCCGAGACGTAGCGTCGGATATGAGTGGGTTCGAGGGTTCGACTGACTCGACGGACGATGGTGAGGATCCGGCGGGGGGTGGCACCGAGCACGGCGATAAAGGGGGTCAGATCGAACTCGCTCTCGAGGCGGGTGCGATCGGTGTCTGGGAGTTCGACGTACGCGACGACACCGTCTCGATGCGGTCGTCCCAACACGACAGGCTCTTGGGCTACGACGATCCGCCCGACACGTGGAGCGTCGAGCGCTTCTTCGACCACGTCCACCCGGACGACCGTGAGCGCGTCGAGGAGAGCTACGAGGCGGCACTGGCGAGCGGCGAGTGGTCGTGCGAGTTCCGGATCCAGCGCGCCGACGGGGACCAGCGGTGGCTCGCCGCCGACGGTGTGATCGCTCACGACGACGGGACGCCGAGGCGGGCGGTCGGGACCGTCAGGGACGTGACAGACCGGAGGCGGCTCGACCGGGACCTTCGGACCGAGAGAGAACACCTCCGCGTCGCCCTCGAGAACTCGCCGTTTACCGCGTTCCGTCTCGATACCGACCTCCGATACACGTGGATCGGTGGCGCACACGACGACTTCGACCCGGATGCGGTGATCGGCAAACGAGACGACGAGGTGCTTCCGCCCGAGCCCGCCGAGCAGATCATGGAGCCCAAACGACGTGCCCTCGAGGCGGACGAGGCGGTCAGAGAGGTGGTCACCTACGAGTTACCCAGTGGATCGGTCACATACGACCTCACGGTCGAGCCGTTGCGCGAGGACGGGGAGGTGATCGGACTGACCTGTGCGGCACTGGATATCACCGAGCGAACGCGCCTGGAGCGGACGCTGGTCCGTCTCCACGAGGCGAGTCGCGATATCGTGGCGGCGGCGACCGCGACGACTGTGGCCGAACGGGTCGTCGAGGCCGCCGTCGGCGCGCTGGGGATCGACGCGGCGGTCGTCTACCTACTCGACCAGGCCGACAACGTGCTCCGCCCGGTCGCTCCGACCGACGGGCTCCACGACCTCCGTGGTGAGGTGGCTCCGGAGCCGCCGGGCGGGTCACCGATGGTCTGGCGCGCGTTCGCGAACGACGAGACGGTCTCGCTCGGCGGGTCGGCGGGTCGCGGGGGCGTTCCCGATTCCGTCGAGAGCGGGCTCTGGATCCCGCTGGCCGCTCACGGCGTCCTCGCCCTCGCGGCCGGCGAGCGCGAGGCGTTCGACGAGGAAACGAGGCGGGTAGCGGAACATCTGGCGGCGACCGCCGAGGCGACGCTCGATCGGATCGCTCGCGAGGCCGCCGTCGAGGCGCGCGAACGGGAGCTGGCCGAACAGAACCGTCGGTTGGAGGGGCTCGGACGGATCAACGATATCATCCGGGAGATCGACCGGGAACTCGTCCGCGCCACGAGCGTCGAGGAGATAGAGGCAGCCGTCTGCGAGCGGCTGACCCGCGAGGGTCGGTTCGCGTTCGCCTGGCTCGGCGAACGCGACGGCGAAGTAGTCACGCCACGTGCCCGGGCGGGCGACCGGGCGGGGTATCTCGACGACATCTCGCTCGAACTGTCCGCGGACGGTGGTGATCCGGCAGTCGAGTCGGTCGCGAGCGGGGACGTGACCCACGTCGCGGACGTGGTCGAGACCACCCGAGCGGACCGCTGGCGCAGGACTGCGCTGGCGCGTGGCTACCGGTCCATCATCGCCACACCGGTCCGCTACGACGGAGTCGATTACGGTGTCCTCGCGGTGTACGACCACGAGGCAGACGCCTTCGGTCCGCTCACCAAGGAGGTCCTGGTCGAGCTGTCGGATACGGTCGCGCGGGCACTGAACGCTGCGGAGATCCGACTGGCGCTCGGGTCGGACGCGGTCGTCGAGGTCGAACTCGATATCCGGGCGGTCGACACGGCGCTCGGTCGGTTCGCGACCGAGGCCGACACGCGACTGGACGTCCACGGTGCTGTCCCTGCGGGTGAGGGGGAGGTCCGGGTGTTCTTCTCGTCGGACGACGACCTCGAAGCGGCGCTGGGAGACGCGGTCGCCACGACGAGCATGCAGTCGTTCGAGCGCCTCGGGCCGGGGAGCGGCTTCGGTGACCGGACGCGTTACGAGGCGACCGTCAGCGGGGTGACGATCCCGACGGCGCTCGCTCGGAGTGGCGCGCGCGCCCGACGCGTTCGGATCGACGACGGTGTGGCCACGGTCGCCGCGGAACTCTCCCGGTCGACCGACGTGCGCGAGTTCGTCGGCCGGGTCAAGGCCGCGTTCCCGGAGACGGAACTGGTCGCAAGACACGACGGCGAACGGCTCGACCGGCCGGCGTCGGACCCGACGGAGACGCTCGAAGGCCTCACCGACCGCCAGCGGGAGGTACTCCGGACCGCGTACCTGAGTGGATACTTCGAACGGCCTCGGGACCGGACCGGCGAAGAGGTCGCCGAATCGCTCGGGATCAGTCAATCGACGTTCAACGACCACCTGCGCCGCGCCGAGCAGACGCTGTACGCGCGGATCTTCGACGGTGACTCGTCCGTCGGTTGACTCGCCGACCGGGCGGGCTCCGGTCGCGGGCGCGAGCGATAGTCGGGCTTAAGACGGTGACCGACGACCGTCCGGTCAATGGCGAAACCGGTGTTGAAGTGGGCTGGCGGCAAGCGACAGTTGCTCGGGGAACTGTACACGCGCTTCCCGACGTCGTTCGACCGCTACCACGAGCCCTTCTTCGGCGGTGGCGCGGTCTTTTTCGACCTCGAACCCGCCCGAGCGACGGTCAACGACACCAATCCCAGGCTCGTGAACTTCTACGAGCAGGTCCGCGACCGACCGGAGGCGCTGATCGAACGGTTACGAGACTTTCGTGATCCCGAGGCCGACCCGGACCCGTCTCTGCCGTTCGACGGGGAGACGCGGCGCGGCAAGGCGGTCGAGCAGTACTACTACCAGCAGCGCGCGCGGTTCAACGAGCGCGCCTACGGGGAGGGGTGGCCCGCGAGCGACGACGAACGGCTCGAAGAGGCGGCGCTATTGCTGTATCTGAATCGGACGTGCTACAACGGGCTCTACCGCGAGAACGGCGACGGCGGGTTCAACGTCCCCATCGGCCGGTACGCCGATCCCGACTGGGTGCAGGCCGAACGGGTGCGCGCGGCGGGCGAGGCGCTCGCCGGGACCGAGGTGCGGAACGGCGACTTCGCGTACGTCCTCGACGCCGCAGAGCCGGGCGATCTGGTCTACTTCGACCCGCCCTACGAGCCGATGAGTCCGACGGCGGACTTCGCGGAGTACAGCGCGGCGGGGTTCGGCCGCGACGACCAGGAGCGGCTGCTGGAGGTGGCCGTCGAACTCGACGAGCGGGGGGTGTGGGTCGTCCTGTCGAACAGCGGCGTCACGTACGACCGCTACGACGAAGCGGGCTTTTCCGTCGAGCGAGAGGGTGCCACGCGGGCGATAAACAGCGACGCGAGCGCTCGCGGCGAGGTCGACGAGATAATCGCGACGAACGTGCCGGGCGACGAGCGGGGCGGGCCGGACCAGCGGTCGATCGAGGACTACTGATTGCCGAACAGGCGCTGACGGAGCGAGCGCTCGGTGGGCTTCTCGGCGAGGACGACCGAGCAGTCCACGTCGTCGACGACGTCCATGACGAGCGACCCGCCGAGCAGGCGCTGGAGCAGCCCCTCCTCACTGGCGCCGAGGACGACCAGCGTAGCGTCTCGTGCGGCGGATTCGATGGCGGCCTCCACGTCGCCGGTCTCGACGTGGAGGTCCGCGTCGCCGAGGTCGTGGTCGTTCGCCCACTGGGCGAGGAAGTCCGCTCCCTCGGCGCTCTCGCCCTCGTCGGCGACGTACAGCAGGCTCACCTCGGCGTCGAACTCCCGGCGCAGGTCTGTCGCCAGTTCCGCGCCGAGTTCTGAGTCGGGGCCGCCGGCCGTCGGGACGAGGACTCGCGAGGGGTCGAACCCGCGGTCCCGCAGGGCGAGGAAGTCACACGGAAGGTCGCCGGCCACGTCGTCGAGAGCCGACTCCGTGCGGCCCGGCGACCAGTGGGCCTCCGGCCCCCAGCCCATCACCGCGAGATCGGCCTCGTGCGTGCGGACTGCGTCGAAGACGGCCTCGTAGCCCTGGTGGGAGAGGATGGTGTGGGTCTCGACGGGGACGCCGAACGTCTCGGCGTTCGCTCGGGCGCGGTCGAGCAGGCCCTGGGAGGTGGCGTCGATGTCGTCGGCGCGGTCGCGGGCGCGGTCCAGGGGCGTCTGGTCGGGGACGGTGACGATGTGGGTCGCGACGACCGTCCCGCCGCGCTGTTTCGCGACGGCGCTGGCGAGGGTGATGAGTTCCTGCTCGTGTTCGGGGTTGGCGAGCGGGACCATCACGCGGTAGTCGCCGCCGTCCGGTGCGACCGTCTCCGCCGCCGAGACCGCGATGTCCGGCATCTCCTCGGAACGTTCGGTCACGAACTCGCCGAGCGCGCCTTCGTAGACCGTGTGGCGCCGGGCGTAGACGAGATACCAGACCACGGCGGTCACGACGAACGCCATCGAGAGGCCGATCTCGATCGGGTCCATGAACGTCACGAGTGCCAGCGACGCGACGGCCCCGAGGATCGGCGTCACGGGGTAGAACGGCACCGTGAAGTCGGGGTCGTACTCCTCGACGTCGGCCTCCCGGAAGACGATGAGTCCGACGTTGATCAGCGCGTAGACGACGAGGTGGAGGACGCTGGCGGCCTTCGCGAGCACTTCGAGTTGCTGGCCCAGCGCGGCGATGAACACGAGGATCACCGCTCCCGTGACGAGGATCGACCGGTAGGGCGTGGCGAATGAGGGGTGGATATCGTTGAGCCAGTCGGTGACGATCCCGTCTCGGCCCATCGCGAAGTTGATCCGCGCCGACGCGAGGATGCTCGCGTTGGCCGACGACGCGGTCGCCAGCAGCGCCGCGAGCGTGACGACCGTCACCGCGATGCCGGTCAGTCCGCCGGGGAACGCGATCCTCGTCACCTGGGCGACGGGGGCGTCTCGGCTCAGGTCCGGCCATGGGACGACCCCCAGCATGATGGTCACGAGGATCCCGTAGACGACGGTCACGAGGGCGACGCTTCCGATGACGGCGATCGGGAGGTTCCGCCCCGGGTTCTTCAGCTCCTCCGCGACGGTCGCGATCTTGGCGTAGCCGAGGAAGGAGACGAACACGACCGCGGTCCCCGGGAGGATGGCGCCGTAGCCCATCGGGGTGAGACCCCCGTCGCCGACGAGGACGGCGTAGTCGAAGGAGAGCCAGCCGAAGACGGCGAAGACACTCAGGATCGACAGGAGCGTGAGGACGATCACCGTCTGGATGCCGCCGGTCTCCTTGGCGCCGATGTAGTTGACGCCGACGAAGATGACGCCGGCTATCAGCGCGCCGACCTGGATGTCCGCGAGGAACAGGAAGCCGGGTATCGGCGCGAGCGTCGCGAGGTACTGGCCGAACCCGATGCAGTAGAAGGCCGAAGCGAACGCCAGCCCCATCCAGTCGCCCATCCCGGCGATCGAGCCGAACAGGGGACCGAGCGAGCGGTTGATGTAGTAGTAGCCCCCGCCGGCCTTGGGCATCGCCGTCCCGAGTTCCGACACGGAGAAGGCGTTGATCATCGCGACGACGCCGCCGACGAGGAAGGAAGCGACGACGACCGGGCCCGCCTCCTGGGCGGCGACCCCCGGGAGGACGAAGATGCCCGCGCCGATCATCGTCCCGATCCCGATCGTCATCGCCGAGAGCAGGCCCAGGTCCTTCGCGAGGTCCTCGTCGCTGCTCATTCCGTCCCGTCTCCCGTCTCGGTCGTGTCGTCGGGAGTGATCTCCGTGACCGCCGCGTCCGTCTCGGGATCGGGGAGCGTCACGACCGGTCGGTCGGACTCGGTGACGAGCCGGAGGGTCTTGTCGCCGGCCAGGAACTGGACGATCCGGTTGCCCCCGCGCGGGCGGAACGCGATCACCGACGCGTCGACCTCCTCGGCCACCCGGACGATCGCGTCGACCACGTCGCGGTCGTACAGCACTCGGTCGTCCGCCGGGCCGAACTCCTCACGGAAGGCCTCGAACGCCGCCTTCGCGACTTCCTCGCTCTGTTCGACCGGGGTCTTGTCCGGCACGCCGCCGCCCTTCTCGACGACGTACGCGACGGTCACCCGGTCGGGATCGTGCGGCGCGAGCGCCCTGGCCGTCGCCCTCGCATCCGAATCGTCGGCTACCGGGACGAGCGCGTGTGCCATCACGTCCCGTTCCCCGTCTATCGACGCTGTCATACTCCTAGATTAACCGAATCCGTAAAATACGTTCCGATAAGTTGGCTATCGAGAAAATATTTGCACCTTTTCTAAGTAATCGTTTGGAAGGGGCGAGGGCCTCGCTATCCGCTCGTTTTCGACGTTTCCGACCTCGGTAGCGAGTGATACCGGCGTGAAACCCCCGTTCGTGGAACGAACGCCGACGAAACAGGGGTGCTTATTTTCGATCCGGTCGTTGGTATAAATATGAGCGATCGGTTCGACGAGATAGACAGGCGGATCGTCTACATGCTCGCGGAGGACGCGCGACACACGTCGGCGCCGGACATCGCCGCCGAGGTCGACGTGTCGCCGGCGACGATACGGAACCGGATCCGCCGTCTCGAAGCGGAGGGAGTGATCGAGGGGTACCACGCCCAGATCGACTACGAGAAACTCGGCGGTCGATTGACGAACCTGTTTCTCTGTACGGCGTCGGCGACGGACCGCAAGCGGTTCGCCCAGCGGGTCCTCGACATCCCCGGCGTCGTCAACGTCCGGGAGATCATGACGGGCGACGAAGACCTCCACGTGACCGTGGTCGGCAGGGATATGGCCGACATCAGGCGGATTTCGCGGGAGATCGCCGCGATCGGGGTCCACATCGACGACGAGGACCTGCTACACCGCGAGCACTTCCAGCCCTACGAGGCGTTCGGCTCCGACGGCACCGACCCCGCGCCGCCGGTGACGGGCATCGCGGACATCAGCGACGACGCGGACGTGGTCGAACTGCAGGTCGGTGAGGACGCGCCCATCGTCGGGAAGACGCTGGAAAACGCGGCGAAGGAGGGGTTGCTGGACCGGGACGTGCTCGTCGTGTCGGTCGACAGCGGCGAGGGGGAAGACGGCGTGACGCCGGACGGGACGACCGCGATATCGGGCGGCGAGACGGTGACGCTGTTCTCCAGAACGGGCCTCGCCGAGGAGACGCTCCGCGTGTTCACGGGGCACTAGCCCTCGGTCCGCGAGGGGGAAACCCGTGGCCGGTCAGCCGAACAGCCGCTCGCGCAGCGACCGCTGGGTGCGTTTCTCCGCGAGGAGGACCGAACAGTCCACGTCGTCGACGACGTCCATGACCACGGACCCGCCGATCAGCCGCTGGAGCAGGCCGCGTTCGCTGGCGCCGAGTATCACGAGGGTGGCGTCGCCGGCCGCCGCTTCGATGGCGGTCTCGACGTCGCCGGTCTCGACGCGCATGTTCGCGTCGCCGAGGTCGTGGTCGCTGGCCCACTCGGCAAGGAAGTCCGCGCCCTCGGCGCTCTCGCCTTCGTCGGCGACGTACAGCAGCGTCACCTCAGAGCCGAACTCCCGGCGGAGGACGGTAGCGATCTCGGCGGAGAGGTCCGAATCGGGGCCGCCGGCGGTCGGGACGAGCACGCGCTCGGTGTCGAGCCCGCGGTCGCGCAGGACGAGGAAGTCGGCGGGGAGGTCGCCGGCCATCTCGTCGAAGGCCGACTCGGCGCGTCCGGGCGAGCCGTGGGAGTCCGGGCCCCAACCCATGACGACCTGGTCGGCGTCGTGGGTGCGCGCGGCGTCGAAGATCTGCTCGAACCCGCGGTGGGAGAGGATGGTGTGGGTCTCGACGGGGACGCCGAACGTCTCGGCGTTCGTCCGGGCGTGGTCGAGCAGCGTCTCCGAGGTGGCGTCGATGTCGTCGGCGCGGTCGCGGGCGCTCGCCAGCGACGTCTGGTCGGGGACGGTGACGATGTGGGTCGCGACGACCGTCCCGCCCCTGGCTTTGGCCATCGCGCTGGCGAGGGTGATGAGTTCCTCCTCGTGCTCGGGGTTGGCGAGCGGGACCATCACGCGGTAGTCGCCGCCGTCGGGGGCGACGCCGGCCGCGGCCGAGACGGCCGGTTCGGGCATCTCGTCGGAGCGTTCGAGGATGTACTGCGAGAGGATGCCCTGCTTCTCGGTGCGCGTCCGGGCGTAGAAGACGTACCAGACCATCGCGCCGACGACGAGGACGGCGCTGACGACCTTCGCGGTCCCGATGATGAAATACAGGAGCGCGAAGGAGCTCAACGTTCCGACGATCGGGACGATGGGGTACAGCGGGACGGTGTAGTCGGGCTGGTACTCGTCGGGGTCGGCCGTCCGCATGACGATGAGCGCGATGTTGAGCAGCCCGTAGATGATCAGGTGCAGCGCCGAGCCGATCGAGGAGAGCAGTTCCAGGTCGGCGGTGACGATGAACACGAGGATGAGCAGCCCCGTGATCCCGATGGCGCGATAGGGCGTCGCGAAGCGGTCGTGGATCTCGTTGAGCTTCGGCGTGACGATGTTGTCACGGCCCATCGCGAAGTTGATCCGCGAGGAGGCGAGGATGGAGGCGTTGGCCGACGAGGCCGTCGCGAGCAGGCCGCCGAACAGCAGGGCGCCGGCCATGATCGTCCCCTGGATCTGGCGACCGACCTCGACGACCGCCGTGTCGCCCCGGGCGGACACCTGGGCGACGAACCCCTCGGGGACGGCCGCGCTCATGATCAGCAGGACGAGCGCGTAGATGGTCGTCACGATGAGGACGCTTCCGATGACCGCCCGCGGGAGGTTCTTGCCGGGCTCTTTGATCTCCTCGGCGACGCTCGTGATCTGGACGAAGCCCAGATAGGAGACGAAGATCAGGCCCGTGGTGGCCATCATCGGCCCGTAGCCCTCCGCCGTCGGGAGGTTCGCGGGGTCGGCCCGGAGCGACCCGAAGATGGTGAAGACGGTGAGGATAGCGACGAGGACGACGACGATGACGTTCTGGAGTTTGCCGGTCTCCTTGGCGCCGACGTAGTTGACCATGGTGAAGAAGGCGGCGCCGACCAGCGCGATGAGCTTGATCGCGGTTATCTGAATCGGGCCGACGCCGAACGTGCCCTCGACCCCGATTATCTGGCTCATGTAGTCGCCGAACCCGTACATGTAGAAGGCGCTCGCGAAGGCGAGCCCGAGCCAGTTCGCCCAGCCCGCGACCGAGCCGAAGAGCGGTCCGAGGGCGTGGTTGACGTAGAAGTACGCGCCGCCAGAGCGGGGCATCGCCGTCCCGAGTTCGCTGGCGGACATCGCCGTGAACAGCGCGATGACCCCGCCGAGGACGAACGCAGCGATGGCGAGGCTCCCGGCTTCCTCGATGGCGACGCCCGGGAGGACGAAGATCCCGGCGCCGATCATCGTCCCGACGCCGATCGTCAGCGCCGCGAGCGGCCCGAGGTCTTTGGCAAGGTCCTCGTCACTCACTCTCGGATCCTCCGGTGTCGTGGGCCGATTCGCCGGTCGCGTCGTCCGCCGGTTCGCTTCCGTCGGTCGCGTCGGCCGCCGGTTCGCTTCCGTCGGTCGCGTCGGCCGCCGGTTCGCCGCCGTCTGGGTGGGGGACGTCCGGCAGGACGACCACCGGGCGGTCGGTCTCGGTCACGAGTGACAGCGCCACGTCGCCGGTCAGCAGCTGGATCCACCGGCTGCCGCCCCGGGGCGTGATGACGATAGCCGACGCGTCGAACTCGTCTGCGGCCGCGAAGATAGCGTCGGCCACGTCGGTGTCGTAGCGGATCTCGGTGTCGAGGTCGGCGTCGCCGAGGTGGGATTCGAGGATCGCGAACGCTTCCTCGGCGGCCGCCTCGCGCTGTTCGACGCCGGCCTTGTCGGGGGCGCCGCCGGCCTTCTCGACCACGTGGACCGCCAGCATCGAGCCGAACTCGTGGCCGTCGAGCGCGCGGGCGGTGGCCTCGGCGTCGTCGTCGCTGGCGACCGGGAGGACGACCCGGTTCAGGAGGTCGCTCATCGGCGCCGCTCCGGCGGTCGGCGGCAGTTCGATTCCGCTCCGGCGGTCGAAGCGAGAGCGCTACCGGGGGAGACGAACCGTTGCATGCTCGGTCTGTACGCCCGACCCGACTTAACCGCTGTGACCGACGACGGCTCGGTGGTGTCGCCGATCCGTCAGTACAGCCGATACCGCGCTTCAGCGACGGAAACTGGCGGTCTCGGGAGTCGATCGTAGTCGGTTCGAACCGGCGTGGTCACACAGAACTCCGGTCCGAGCCGGCGTGGTCGTTCCGAAACACACATCTTGTACGGCTCGGACCGTGACAGTTGTCTCATGGCGGTCGCCACCGATCGGTACGTCGACTATCGTCTCAGCCTCTCGCTGGTCGGGACGGTCGTCAAGTACCTGGCGGCCGCTCCCCTCTTCCCGGTGCTCGTCGCAATCTACTACGGCGAGAGCGTAGTCCCGTTCGTCGCGACCAGCGCGGTCATGGTCGCGGTCGGACTCCTCCTCGAGCAGCTCTCCGACGACTCCGACCTGGGCCACCGCGAGGCGTTCCTGCTGGTCAGTCTCTCGTGGCTCGTGATCCCGATCCTCGGGACCGTCCCCTACCTCGTCGCCGGGAACGGCGTGTTCACGGGCCCGGTCGCCGGCCCGGTCAACGCGCTGTTCGAGAGTATGAGCGGGTTCACGACCACCGGGTCGACGGTCATGGGGAGCATCTCCTTCGACACCCACTCCCGCGCGTTGCTCATGTGGCGCCAGCTCTCCCAGTGGCTCGGTGGGATGGGCATCCTCGTCCTCATGGTCGCCATCCTCCCGGAACTGTCGGTCGGTGGCGCCCAGATCATGAACGAGGAGGCGCCCGGCATCTCCATCGAGAAGCTCACGCCGCGGATCCAGGAGACCGCCCGCGCGCTCTGGAAGATCTACGTCGGACTCACCGTCCTGGCGGCGCTGGTGTACTTCGGCCTCGACGCCGTCGGGCTCGGCACGAACATGGGCGCCTACAACGCCGTCGCCCACGCGCTCACGACGCTTCCGACGGGCGGGTTCTCGCCGGAAGGACGCAGCGTCGAGGCGTTCTCGCCGGCCATCCAGTGGGCGTTCGTCCCGTTCATGGTCGTCGCGGGGACGAACTTCGCGCTGTTCTGGTACGCCCTGGACGGCCGGGTCGACAAGCTGACCGGCAACGCGGAGTTCCGGTCCTATCTCGCCGTGATGGGCCTGGTCACCGCCGCGCTCACCGCCCTGCTGTTCACCGGGCTGGGAATTTCGGGGGCCACGCCGAACGTCGGCACCATCCCGGGGAACATCGAGCACTCGTTGCGCCAGGCGACCTTCCAGGTCGCGGCCATCGTGACGACGACGGGCTACGCCAGCATGGACTTCAACAGCTGGCACCCCGTCGCCCAGACGGTCCTCCTGTTCGCCTTCTTCCTGGGCGGGTCGGCCGGCTCCGCCGCGGGGTCGATCAAGATCGTCCGGTGGGTGCTCGTCCGGAAGGCGATGTATCGCTCGCTGTTCACGTCGGTCCACCCCGACGCCGTCGAGCCGGTCCGAGTGGGCGACGAGGCCGTCGCCGAGGAGACGCTCCGGGACGTGTTCGTCTTCATCATGATATTCCTGACGCTGTTCGTCGTCTCGACGGTCCTGCTGTACGTCGACAGTCTGTTCGTCGACGGGATCGACCTGACCGGGCTCCAGGCGATGAGCGTCGCGATCGCGACGCTGGGCAACGTCGGCCCGGGCTTCGGCGCGGTCGGGCCGATGAACAGCTTCGAGCTGTTCTCGGCCCCGGCGAAGCTGTACATGGTCTTCCTGATGTGGATCGGCCGCCTGGAGATCCTCTCGGTGCTCGTCATCCTGACGCCGGCGTACTGGCGGTCGTGAGCGCGGCGCACCGACCGTGAGAGTGCCGGCGTATCGGGGGCTCTGCGGAGCGGCGGGCGGTACCACTTAATGGTCCTCCGGTCCAACGTCGGGCCATGACTATCTACGAGACGGAGGTGCCCGGGGTCGGCCGGAAGTTCGAGATGGAGATCGACGGCGGGCAGCGACTGGTCGTCGTGCTCCACCACGACGGCAAGCGCGACGTGTATCTGCGACCGGACGAGGACGCCGACAGCGAACAGTTGTTCACGCTGTCGGGCGACCAGGCGCGCAAGTTCGGGTCGATCCTGGAGGGGGCGTACTTCCAGCCGGTCGAGCTGGACGAGGTCGCGGTGCCGCTGGGCGAGGCGATCATCGAGTGGCACGAGGTCGGTGACGACGCGGAGCTGGCGGGCGTCTCCCTGGAGACTGCGTCGGTCAGGGAAGAGACGGGCGCGTCGATCATCGCCATCCAGCGCGGCGCGGAGACGATCCCGAATCCGACGCCCGACACGCGAGTCCGGTCCGGTGACACCCTGGTGACGCTCGGCACTCGGGAGGAGCAGTCGGAGTTCGAGACCCTGCTCGGGGACGAATGAGCGCGGCGCTCGTCGAGGTCGGCATCGGGCTCGCCGCCCTCGCGCTGACCGGCTATCTCGCCCACCGAGTCTCGCTGTCGGTCATCCCCGCCTACATCGTGGCTGGGATCGTCGTCGGGCCCCACGAGCCCACGGCGCTGTTCGGGATGTCGCTCACGCTCGTCTCGGAGACGGAGTTCGTCGACGTGCTGGCCGAACTCGGCGTCGTCCTCCTGCTCTTCTTTCTCGGGCTGGAGTTCAGCGTCGACCAGTTGCTCGCCGACCGCCGGCGGATCCTGGCGGCGGGAACCGTCGACCTCGCTCTGAACCTGGGCGTCGGGATCGCGATCGGTCTGGTGTTCGGGCTGGGCGTCGTGCCGACGCTGTTCGTGGCGGGAGTGGTGTACATCTCCTCGTCGGCCATCGTCACGAAGTCGCTGATCGAACAGGGGTGGATCGCCAACCCCGAGAGCGGGCCGATCCTCGGGACGCTCGTCTACGAGGACCTCTTCATCGCGGTCTATCTGGCGGTCCTGGCCGCGCTCGCAGCCGGAGGGGGCGACGCTGCGACGGTCGCACGCGACGTGGGCGTCGCGTTCGCGTTCCTCGCGGTCCTGGCCGTCGGCGCGTGGGGCGGGACGGCGGTCCTCGACCGGGTGTTCGCCGTCGACTCGGACGAACTGTTCCTCATCGGCGTACTCGCGACGACGACGCTCGTCGCGGGCGCGGCGCTGACGCTGGGACTGAGCGAGGCCGTCGCCGCCTTCTTCGTCGGCGCCGGGTTCAGCCAGACCGACCACGTCGACCGGATCGAGCATCAGGTCGCCGCCGTCCGCGACCTGTTCGCGGCGTTTTTCTTCTTCTCGATCGGGCTGACGATCGACGTGACGGTCCTCCCGTCGGTCGCGGGGCTGCTCGGGGCCGCGGTCGTCCTGTCGACGGGGACCAAGCTCCTCAGCGGGACCGTCTCCGGACGGTTCTACGATCTCTCCCCGCTGCGGTCGCTCCGGACCGGGATCGGACTGGTCCCTCGCGGGGAGTTCTCGCTGGTCATCGCGGCGCTGGCGCTGACCGCTCCGGCACCGATCAGCGACGTCGTTCCGCCGTTCGCGGTCGGGTACGTCCTCGTCATGAGCGTCGTCGGCACGGTCCTCATCCAGTACTCCGACCGGGTGACCGACACGCTGGTACCGGTCGCCCCGACGCGGGACTGAGCCGATCGGTGGCGCGGGGGTCGTCGGTGGCGTCGCCTCCGAGATGGCCCCTCGTTTCGGAGGGAACCCCTCACTTCCGGGTCCACATCCCACGGCGGAGGGAAATCCACTTACGCGCGCCGCGAAAACCCGACTCCATGCACGCGGAGGGCAGCCAATGCGGGTAGTCATCGTCGGCGCCGGCGAGGTCGGCTCGACGATCGCAGAGAGCCTCGCCAAGTCCCACGACGTGGTCGTCATCGACATCGACAGCGACCGCGTGGAGTCGCTCACCTACTCGCTGGACGTGCTCCCGATCGAGGGCGACGGCAGCGACATCGACACGCTGGAGGAGGCCGACGTGGCCGACGCCGACCTGTTCATCGCCAGTACGGACGACGACGAGACGAACATCGTCGCCTGCGGCGCCGCGAACGTCGTCAGTGACGCCTTCACCATCGCCCGGGTCAAGAGTCCGAAGTACCTCCAGGCGTGGCAGCGCGCCCGCGGCGCCTTCGGGGTCGACTTCATGGTCTGTTCGGACCTGCTCACCGCGGAGGCCATCGTCGGGCTGGCGGGCCTGCCGACCGCCCAGGACGTGGACACCTTCGCCGACGGCCTCGTCCAGATGACGGAGTTCGAGATCCCGGCCGAGAGCCCGGTGGCCGACCAGACCGTCGCCGAGGCCGACCGCTTCGATTCGCTGACGTTCGCGGCGATCATCCGCGACGACCACGTGGTGATCCCCCGCGGGGACACCCGTCTGACGGCCGGCGACGAGGTCATCGCGATCGGCAGCCCCGACAGTATCCGCGCCTTTAGCTCCGAGATCGCACCCGAGGAACAGGGGCCCGAGGACGTGGTGATCGTCGGCGGCGGCGAGATCGGCTACCAGACCGCCCGGCTGCTCGAGGAACGGGGGTTCTCCCCGCGACTCATCGAACAGGACGAGGAGCGGGCCCGCTGGCTCGCCGAGAAGCTGCCGAACACCACCGTGTTGAACAGCGACGCGACCGACCAGGAGCTGCTCGAACGAGAGAACGTCGGGATGGCGGACGTGGTCGTCGCGGCGCTGGAAAACGACCAGCAGAACCTCCTGGCGACGCTGCTGGCCAAACGGAAAGGGACCGACCGGGCGATCACCGTGGTGAACACGGGCGATTTCGCGGAGCTGTTCGAGGCGGTCGGCGTCGACGTGGCCGTCAGCCCGCGGAAGGCGACCGCCGAGGAGATCACCCGGTTCACCCGCGCCCGCCGGGCGGAGAACGTCTCGATCATCGAGGGCGACAAAGCCGAAGTGCTCGAACTGGAGGTCGACCCCGACAGCGTCCTCGTCGACCGGTCGATCCGAGACGTGGCGGCGGACATCCCGGAGGGCGTCGTCATCGGCGCGATCACGCGCGGCGACGAACACATCACGCCCCGTGGTGACACGATCGTCCGCGAGGGCGACCACGTCGTCGTCTTCGTCGACACCGAGGTCCTGAGCGAAGTGACGGAGAAGCTCTGAGCGCGCGATGAGCTTCGCCGGCGAACTCAGGGTCGACTGGGCCACCAGCTTGAGCCTCGTCGGGACCGTGCTGAAGGCGTTGACCGTGCCGCTGGTCGGGACGGCGCTCGTCGCGCTGTGGTACCGCGAGCCGCTCGCTCCCTTCCTGGCGACTGCGGTCCTGACGCTCGCGGCCGGCGTCGCGCTCGAACGGCTCGACCGGGACGATCTCGGCATCCGCGAGGGGTTCCTGATGGTCGCGCTGACGTGGCTGGCGATCGCCGTCGTCGGCGCGGTCCCGTTCCTGATCGCGAGCGAGGGGAACCTCGCGACCCCCGTCAACGCGCTGTTCGAGTCGACCAGCGGCGTCACCACGACGGGTGCGACCGTCGTCGAGAACTTCGACGCACACGGCCGGTCGATCCACCTCTGGCGGTCGCTGCTGCAGTGGATGGGCGGGCTGGGCATCCTCGTGATCGCCGTCGCGGTCCTCTCGCAGCTGTCGATCGGTGGTGCCCAGCTCATGGAGACCGAGTCACAGACCCAGGACGTGAACAAACTGACCCCGTCGATCGAGGCGACCGCTCGACTGCTCGGGTGGCTCTACGCCGGGCTGACCGGGCTGATGGTCGCGACGTGGCTCGCGCTCGGCGCGGTCGGGCTGGGGCCGGAGGTGACGCTCTACGACGCCGTGGCCCACGCCTTCACCGCCGTCTCGACGGCCGGGTTCTCGCCGCGGGCCGAGAGCCTGGGCGCGTTCTCGCCGGCGGTCCAGTGGGCGACGATCCCTTTCATGTTCCTCGGTGCGACGAACTTCGTGTTGCTGTATCACCTGACGCGTGGGAACCTCTCGCGGCTGGTCGACAGCGACGAGTTCCGCTTCTACCTCGCGGTGGTGCTCGGGCTGACGGGACTGACCGCGGGCTTCCTGGTCGCCTCCGACCAGTTCACCCGGATCGAGCAGGTGGCCCGCCACTCACTGTTCCAGGTCGTCTCGATCCTGACGACGACGGGGTACGCGACGGTCGACTTCGTCGACTGGTCGCCGGCGGCCAAGCACATGCTCTTTCTCGCGATGTTCTCCGGCGGGATGGCCGGGAGCACGACGTGTTCGATCAAGACGCTGCGCTGGCTGGTCGTCGTCAAGTCGTTCCGCCGGGACCTGTTCCGGGAGGTCCACCCCGACGCCATCCGGCCGGTGCGGCTGTCCGGGCAGGTCGTCGACGAGGAGGTCGTCCGCGACGTGTACGCCTACGTCCTCCTGAGCGGGATCATCTTCGTGTTGCTGACGGTGTTCGTCGTCACCGACGCCGCGAGGGTCGGGAACGGGATCGGCGAGTTCGAGGCGATGGGCGCGTCGGCGGCGACGTTCCTCAACGTCGGTCCCGCCTTCGGCGACGCCGGGCCCTACGGGAGCTACGTGGGTTTCCCCTGGACGACGAAGGCGGCGTTCATCCTCCTGATGTGGATCGGCCGGATCGAAATAATCCCCGTGCTCGTCCTGTTGACGCCGGCGTTCTGGCGGTCGTGACGGCTGGGCACCCCGTTGCTCGGTGCCCGCCGCGTCGGCCGGTCGGCCCCCGCCTCACACCGGAGTCCGTTCGGTCGGCGAACCGCGCGCGGTCGCCCGGAACGCGTAAACGCGTCGGCCGCATACGGCGCGCGTGAAGCAGTCGTGGCCCCCGAAGACGTCGACCGCGCTGGGCCTGCTCGTCGCCGTCGTGCTGGTCGCGGGCGCGGGATCGCTCGTGCTCTCGGCGGCGGGCCCGGCCGACCCCGCGGTCGGGACGACGCCGGCGACACTGGTCGAACCCCGGCCGGGCGAGAACGTCTTCTGGCCGTACACGAGCACCCGCCAGTCGGCGGGCGGGCGGACCCTCGCGATCAACCTCGTCGTCTACGCGGACGCCGAGACCGTCCGGTACTTCCTGGCCGAACGGGGCGGCGCTACCTGGAACGAGACGGCCGCCGAGTGGGAAGACGTGGGCCCCGACACCGGTGGGCCGCCGGTCGAGGCGGCGAACGGCACGGTCGTCGAGTGGGCCGGGGCGCGCGGCGCGACCCGGTATCTCTACGTTCACAACTACGCGCTGACCGAACCGGGTCCCAACGAGACGCGCCGACCCTACCGCGCGGCGCCGTTCACCGGCCACCTCGACCCCAATCCGGGCGGGCGGTGGATAGACGAGACCTACCAGTTACACGACGGGACCTACTTCGGCGCTCGCGACCACCTCCGGATCTACGAGTCACCGTTCGAGTCCGACGAGTGGGTCGCCGTCCAGGCCCACAGCGACCACTGGGACTGGTTCCGGCTGCGTCACACCGTCCACTCGACCGACGGGACGCGCGACCGACTCGAAGCCGAGTTCATGGGCGAGCCCTCGGTCGACACCGTCTGGCGGATGTATCTCGGGAACAGGCGGGCGCTGGGCTCCGACGGCTGGGCGACGGTCGTCGACTTCGCCGGCCTGGTCGGCGTTCCGAACCTCGGGTCGGGACTCGCCGCGATGGGGCTCGTCGCCGGCCGGGACGCGGCCGCGCTGACCCGGCGGCGCCGATGGGGAAGCGCGTCCGCCGACGGCGCGCTGGCGACCGGGTCCGGCGGGGCTGGCCGATCCGGACGCCTGAAGACGGGCCCCGTCGGGACCGCACGGCGCGCGCTCGTCTCCGGGCTGGTCACGCGCGGCTGGCTCGACCGCGAGCGGTCGATCCTGGCCGTCCGCGGACTGTCGTACCTCTCGCTGTTCGCGGCGCTGTTCGGGCTGTACCTGGCGGTCAGGTTCGGTGGGATCGCGCTCGAACACCGATTCGCCGACACCTCGCCGAAGGTCATCGCCGCCCTGCTGTACCCGATTCTGGCGCTCGGGCTCCCGGCGGCCGCACAGGTGTTCGGGCGGAATCTGGACCCCATCCGGAGCTTCGCGGTCGCGGCCCTCGGCGTGGGCTCGGCTATCGTCGTCGACTACCAGAGCCTCGGCGTCACCGTGCTGTCGCTCGACGTTGTGGTCCACCGCGTCGGGATCGTCGTCGCGATCGGACTCCTCGCGGCGGGATCGGTCAGTCCGCGCGCGTCGACCGAGACGGTCGACCGGATCGTCGCCGCCGGCACCCTACTGTGGGTCACCCTGCTGCTCGCGCCGCTGGTCGGCTGGCTCTGAGACGGTCGTCGCGCGGCGGGGCGGTCGGAGCGGCTCGCTCGGTCCCGCGGTCAGGTGATGTTCGCCAGAACCGTCTCCACATCGTCCGGGTCGATGAACCCGCCGACGGTCGCCATGACCGCCCAGGCGATCGCGCCGGCGGCGATCACGGCGAGCAGCGACGGGATCCCCGAGACGAACGGGAGGGCGGCCCAGACGATACCCCCCATCACGGCCGCGATCGCGGCGATCCGGACCGTGGCCGCACCGAGCGCCCACAGCGAGATCTCCAGCTCTTGCCCGATGATGTAGACGTTGACGGCGACGACGGCCGACGTCGTCAGGACCGTTGCGACCGCGGCCCCCACGACCCCCATCACCGGGATGAACAGGACGTTCAGGACGAAGTTGGCCACCGCACCGGAGATTTTGACGACCGCGCGCTCGCGCGCTCGACCGAGGTAATCCAGCCCGTCGTTGGTGATGTTGTCGATAGACTTCACGACGACGAACACGGAGAGCACCTGAATGACCGGGACCGCGCCCAGGTACTCCTGTCCGACGACGAATCGGATGGTGGGCCTCGCGACCAGGACGAGCCCGGTGGCGGCGGGCACGTACAGCAACACGATGTTCTCGAAGCTCTTCTCGTACATCCGGCTGGCGCGCCCGAGCTGGTCGTCGGCTTTCTCGCTGCTGTACGCCGGCGAGACGACGAACCCGAGCGACATCGCGGGCGTCATGACGAACTCCGAGATCTGTTTACCGAGCGTGTAGAACGAGACGGCCGCCGGCGTGAGGAGGTATCCGATGAGGAGCTGGTCGACTCTGTTCGTGAGCACGCCGGCCCCGCGGGTCCCGGCGAGCGGGAAGCTGTATCGCAGGATCCTCCCTCTCAGGCTCTCGTCGACGGCGTCGGTCTCCGGGAGCCGTCGATAGAACTTCCAGTAGAGGACGGCGAACCCCGCCAGTGACGCGAGTGCGGCCGCGCCGATGTACCCGAGGAAGGCGCCGACCGCGTCGTAGCCCAGCAGGACGAACCCCACCACGAGTGCGAGCTGTGCCACGCTGGAGACCGTCGAGACGAGCGCGCTCCACCACACCTCGTTGAACCCCTGAAAGATCAACCGCGCGAACACCCGCAGGGACGTGAACATGACGAACAACGGACCCAGCAGCAGGAACGGTGCCAGCGCGGGTTCGTTCAGTAGCGCCGCTATCTCGCGATGGAAGCCCGCCAGGGCGAGACCGACGACGGTTATCGCAACCAGATTGTACGCCACACCGGTGCGGACGATGTGTCGGATCTGGGACTCGTCGCTCTGCATGTAGTCGGAGACGTACCGTGCCGTGGACTTGGCGAAGCCGAGGTTCGCGCCCAGCCGCGCCACCGCCAGGACGGATATCGCGAAAAACAGGAGCCCGAACTCCTCCGGGGCCAACAGATATCGCGTGAGTACCAACAACAGCAGCCCCTTGGATCCCGTACGGAGGATATCGGCGCCCAGCTTCGCCTGAAGGCCGACGAGCAGCCGTCGGACCGTCGTTTGCTCGCTCATTCGGGACTCACCCGGTCACGTAGTACAGCTCGAAATCGCCGTTGTCGACGATACTGTTCACGCCGCGTTGGGTGCGAACGAGCGCGAAGCTCTCGCGGGAGTACCGCAGCTGGTCGTAGGCAGACACCTCGCGTTTGCGGTCGGCTTCGCTGACGGCGAAGTACCACCCAGTCCCGTGATAGGTCGAGAGGTCAGTCCGCATGGCGGTCTCGTTGACCGACCCGAACGGCGTGTTGGGCACCTTCCGGGCGTAGTATGCGTCCGCGAAGCGGTCGGAACCGCCCCGGACGCTGTACACTCCATCGCTCACGGTCGCGTGTTCGAAGGTCGTCTCGTACCCGGACATGCTCTGTTCGGAGACGTGCTGGGAGGGCAGGTAGATCCACGGCGACGGGAAGACAGTCAGGGCGGAGACGACGAGTGCGACCGCGAGGAAGGCCGCGATCGCCGACCCCACCGGCGCCCCCGGCAGCCGGTCGGAGAGCGTGTCCCACCCTCGGCCGAGCCCGACCGCTCCGAGCAGCGTGACGAAGACCAGCAGGAATCCGAGGTGACGGAACGCCTGCGTGCTGACGCTCCCGACCAGGTAGAGGCCGAACAGCGCCGTCACCGGGACGAGCGCAGCCGCCACGTAGCGGTGAAACGACGATTCGACGGGGTCGTCGCCGCCGAGTTTCCAGAACAGGGCGAGGAGTAGCACGGCGGCGGTGACGGCGCTGTAGACGCTCGCGACCGAGAAGATCTTCAGGAAGATCTCGACCAGACCCGAGCCGATCGCCGCCAGCGACCCGCCTCGCTGGGCCGTGTCGGCCGCGACCCCGCCGCCGCCGGTAAGCGCCGTCACGATTTCCCCCAGGGCGTTGGTCGCGCCCGACTGGAATCGCTCGTGGCCTCGGGACCAGGCGATCCAGAACACCGCGAGGAATCCCGTCGGGGCGTACACCCGGCGCGGTTCGGTGACCGACGGGTGCGAGGTCCATCGACGGGCGACCAGTTGCAGACCGCAGACCGTCGCCAGCATCAACAGGAAGTTCAGCGCCTGCTGCGGGTGATAGACCACGAGCGCGGCGAGCACGAGCGCGAACAGTGCCCCGACGCCGGTCGGGACGAGCGTTCCGTCCCGGTCCGAGCGCAGGTACCGGACGAACAGATAGACGACCACGGGCAGGAACAACACCGTCTGCGTCGTGGTGTGGGGCGCGAGCTGCGTGCTGACGTTGGTGATCGGCAACAGCAGGAACGCCGAGAACGCCGCGATCGTGGTCGTCCGCAGGTCCCCGGTGAGTGCCCAGGCGCACATCGGGACGAACAGCGCGAACACCACCGCGAACGCGGAGACGACGTACAGCAGCGACCGAGTGAGCGGCAGGCCGGCGGACTCGCCGACGAATATCGCGAACGTGTGGATCCCGGGGTAAAGCATCGAGAGCACCTCCTTCTGGCCGGCGAGGATCCCCCGGGTCCAGCCCAGATGAGTCAGGCCGTCGCCGCGTCCGAAGTAGTGGTAGTTTCGCAACAGCGGGAGGCAGACGAGCGCGGCGTAGGAACCCACGCCCAGTCCGAGCCCGAGCACTCGACTCGCGACGGTCCTCGCGAACAGCGCCGTGACGAGTCCGACGGCCGTCGCCACGCCGACGCCGATCCAGAACGCGGTCGGCGTCCGCGCGTAGACGGAGAGCTCGTACCCGGTCGCGGGGGACGTGTGGGCGGCGACGACCGCGACCAGCAACGCGAGATACCCGACGGCGAGTGCGCCCTTCGATGCCGTATCGGACCGATGTCGAACCGATCCGGTCCCCGTGAGCATATCGGGACATCAGCGACTCGGCCCTTTGTTATAGCCCGTAGATCCCGTATTATACCACGCATACCCGGTCTCCGTCCCCGGCCGGTCGTGTCCGGTTCCGCCCGGTCGACGGACGGTGCCCGCGTCGGTCACTGCAGGTATCCGAGCTCGCGGAGCTGCGCCTCGGTGTTCTCGTCGAAGTCCACGCGCTCGGTCTCGCCGACGGGTCGGCCGTGCTCTTCGAGCCATCGCTGGCACTCGGCCCGCAGTTCGGCCGTCACCGCCGGTCGGTCGGCGCTCGCGTCGACCGATTCTCCGCCCCGGGCGACGAGTTCCTCGTCGTCGTCGGTGCGTCGGTAGCACCACTCGGACGTGAACAGTGCGGTGACGTCGTCGGTGTGGTACTCTCCCTGTGGAAACTCCGGATTGTGCCTCGTGATCTGGTCCAGCTTGTGCCGCGTTCGAGCGCCGCTCCGCTGTACGACGGCGAACTCCCTGTCTCGCTCGCGCAGGTCGCGACCGACCGGGACCGGGTGGTCCACGCCGAGGTCGCGACAGAGCATCTTCATCACGTCCGCGTGCTGTATCGGCCCCGTCTCGGGGAAGTCCGTCCCGCCGGCGACGACCAGGGGGACGTTCGAGACGGCGGCGTTGTTGACGAGCATGTGCGCGAGCAGCCCCCGCTCGCCGAACAGCTCGCCGTGGTCGGCGGTCACGACGATGACCGGGTCCGCCAGGTCGCGTCGGGCCGCGGCGACCAGCTCCCCGGTCAGGTGGTCGACGTAGGCGACGGCGGTGTCGTACAGCGTCCGGAGCGCCGTCCACTCGTCGTCGTCGAACGGGACCCCGTCGGCGATGTGTTCGTACATCCGGTCGGACATGTCGAGCGCGACGTCGACCGCCTCGTCGACCGGCATCGGGAGGTCGTCGGCGAACCGCTCGCGCCAGGCGATCGGCGGCACGTACGCGTGGTGAGAGTCGCCGTAGTGGACGTAGAGAAAGAGCGGTCGGTCGTCCGTCGCGGCCCGGCGGACGTGTCGCTTGGCAACGTTCGTGCTGAGGTAGCCGAGACAGTGCTGGTTCCCGTCGCGGGTGAACCCGCCCGAGTGCCGGCGGAGGTTCGCGGCCCACCGCACGAGCGAGACGAGTCCGACTTCGCTCGACAGCGTCGACCTGGTGAGATAGTGGAAGTCGTCGAAGCCGCGGTCGAGTCCGGTCCCCGGCCCGAACTGGCCGTTGGGCGAGATCCCGACCGTCCGATAGCCCGCCTCGCGGAAGGCCTCGGGGATCGTCTCGATGGGGTCGGGGAGGCCCGCGTCGTTCGACCAGGTTCGGTGGGCCGACGACGCCCGGCCGGTGAGGATGGACGCGGTCGAGGCCCGCGTCCAGATGTCGTGGGAGAAGCAGTCGTCGTACCCCCGGCCCTCCGCCGCGAGTCGGGACAGCGTCGGCGTCGTGTCCCGGGCGTGTTCCGACAGCGACGTGTGGTCCCACCGGACGCTTTCGAGCGTCACCCAGACCACGTCCTGTTGGCTCATGCGTGGGGACGCGCGTTCCACCGCCAATGTAATGTAATCCATACTACCGGCGGGGAGCGCGTCGAGACGACACCGGACGCGGTCCGGGACCGACTCCACCGCTCGATCGCCGACGCTCGGCCCGGGCGCGAGCCGGGTCCCGAGTCGGCGCCACGAGTCGAGCCGGAACGCGCGAGCGGGCCGGAAACGGCCGTACTGCGCGGCGAAAACGGGCCTTACCGGCGAGTGACTCTGGGTATAACAATGTGCGTACCGCCGAAACGTCCGCCGACGAAATGAACAGGCGTCAGTTCCTCGGACTCGTGAGTGTCGGCGCGACGGGCTCCGTCGCGGGGTGTAACTGGTTGGGATCCGACGAGCGGCCGGAGCGGTCGCGGGCGACCCCTCCGACCGCGACGCGGTCCCCTCCGGCAGAGACGGACGCGCGCGCCCTCTCGACGGCGTCGTCCACGCCGTCACCGACGCCGACGCCGGAACCCGAATTCCGGACGGTGGTCGACGCCGTGGCCGACAGCGGGTGTGCGCCCGACGGCTCCGAGCCCTGCGACGACGCCATCGAGGCGGCGATCGCCGACGGGACGTTGATCGAGTTCCCGCCGGGCGAGTACCTGGTGACCAGACCGATCGAGGTCGACGGCGACATCTCCTTCGGTATGCGAGGCACGGGCGACAGCCGGCGTGACGTGCGGTTCGTCCACCCGGAGGGGTACAGCAGTCGGCTGCTACACGTCACCTCCGGCAGCGGCTCGCTGTTCGAGAACTTCACTGCCGACCAGACCGACGACAGGGTGACCAACTCCGGGCTGTTGATACACCAGCGAGACGGGCTCGTCGTCCGCGACGTCGAGGTCGGGGGATTCTCCCCGACCGAGAACGGCACGAAGGATCTCATCGTCCAGGTCACCGACTCGTCCGGACGGGGCACGGTCGAACGGTACGTGAACAGAGGCGGCGGGGAAGTGGGCGTGTACCCCGACGCGTTCGTCGCGTTCTTCAGCGGCCCCCATCACTACGGCACGCTGCAGCTGCTCGACTGTCACATCGAACAGTGCGGAAGCAACGGCGTCTACGCCAGCAGAACCAACGGTCCGGTCCAGATCACCGGCGGGACGTTCAGGAACAACGCGGTCTCCCAGATCAGGGTCTGCGGCGAGGACTCGTTCGTCAGGGACGCGACCATCGAGATAGACACGGACGCCGCCGACCGCGTCGCCGGCGACTACAACGCCGTCCGTGGTATCTGGTGGGAGTCGGGCTGGCAGGGGAAGACCGGCGGTGCCATCGAGAGCTGCGAGTTCGCGGTCAGATCGGCCGAATACGCCCGCGGACTCGTCGAGGTCGACGGGACCGCGGGGCGGCTGGCCGTGCGCGACTGCACCTTCGATATCGACCGAGACGGCTTCCGAGCGATACAGGTCGCGCCGCCGGGCGCCAGTGAGATGGGCGGAGCCCCGGAGCGGCCCTGGGATATCACGCTCCGGGACATCGAGATCGACACCACCGCGTCGCAGGCCGTCGACGTGCTCGTCAACGGTCGGCCGGGGTCGGAGATAGACGGGCTGACGATCACCCAGCGGGACGCCCGCGGGCGAGACGGGCTCTTTCTGGCGAACTCCGCCGGGTCGCGAGTGACGCGCTACGCCTGTGAATCGAGCCGGTACCCGCTCTGGGTGTACACCGACGACTCGTCGGACAGCGCCGAAGAGTTGCTCTGTCTCGGGCCGCGGATCTCCATCGCGACCGAGGCATCGGCCGGCGCCGACCAGACACAGGTGTTCGGGACGGACGAATCAGGAACCGACTCGAACGTCTGCGTCGAGATGTCCGCGACCGCGCCGTACTCGGTCGCCTCTACCCGCAACGAGGGCGGAACCTACTTCGGGCGGGTGCTGGACCGGTCGCCGGAGTATCTCAAATACGCCCAGCCGTGACCGGGGAGGGAACGGGAGGCGATTCCGCCGGAGCGCCGAACCGGTGGTCTCTCAGGCCGGCTCGACGGTGATCCACAGGTGGAGATCGCGGTACGCGGTCGATCGACTCGGCTGCTCCGGTGCGGATCCCTTGTACACGTAGTAGGAGAGCTGGAGCGACTCGCCCGTCAAATCGGGCGCGACTTCGCGGTCGAGCCGTGCGGTCGCTCCCTCCCGGAGCGTGACCCGTTCGCGACCGAGTTCCGACCGGTCGACGACGTCGATCCCGGAGTTCCGTATCGTCACCCGTTCGACCGTTTCGACGATCGTGTACTTCGTCTCCGCGTTCTCGCTGTTGGTCACCTGTATCGTCAGCGACTCCGGCTCACCGGCGGTGAAGTTCGTCGGATAGCCCTCGGCGGTCGGGCCGCCGTCCTGATCCGTGAGCAGCGCGGCGGTAGAGTAGGACTCGCCGTCGACGGGGACCGCGACCCCGTACGTGAACGCGCCCGCCGCGAGGACGATACTGGCCACGAGGACCACGTTCGTCGCTGTCTCCGCGGTCGACGACCCGGAGAGCCATCGACCGAAACGCCGGATCTGGGTCCGGGGCCGGGTGACCAGTCGTCGGTCCGGGGCGAGACCGTAGCGGCGAGCGAGCGCGACCGGGAGCAGCAGACCGACGACGCTCACGAGACCGGCGAGAACGAGTGCGCGAGTGAACTCGCCGAAGGCGGCCCAGACGGCCACGCCGAGCAGCGGAACGATCGCGACGCTGAGGCCGATGGAGAGGGCGATCCGTTCGAGCGGGTGGAGCCCGTGGCGGTCCCGCCCGCCGCCGGACAGCAGCGCGTCGTCGCCGTGCGATCCAGTGTACCGCTCGGGGTATATCGTCGCCGCGAGCATGTAGCCCGGGGCGAAAAACACCAGCGGCAGCGCGACGACCGTCCGGACGGGTCCCGGGACCCCGTCGAGCTGAACGACGAGCCCGCCGGTGGTGACGAACACGGCCAACGCTGTCGGGTGGCTCACGGCTGCCTTCAGAAGGGATTTCGCTTCGCTGTGAGCGCCGCCCGCGTCGGTGATGAATGACATTGCTGGAGTGGTCACCTAGATGCTGTTCGAGCTATCGACCCGTGGTGGTCTTGTTATTTTCAGCTTAAACGAACCGTCCCGAGTCTATGGGCTCGTTCGCTGTGGTCGAGTGTCGCTGGCCTCGACGCGGCGGATCGCGCCGGACGACGCTGGACTGGCGGTCGGGTGAGACGAACGGCCGACCCTGTATTGAGTCGTTAACAAAGGGCGACCGTGGGGTACGGAACACCGATGCAACTCGGTGGGATCCGGAATCAGGTCGGCTACTGCGCGGACGGTCGTCGCGTCTCGGCGTGGCGGCCAGGGAGTGAGATTACGGACCGCGGGACGATTCCGAGTCCCGGTCGCGGGCTGGACGGGGTTCGGTTCCGCGTCCTGAACGCGGGACGGACCAAGCGCTTGCTCGGACCGCTCGTCGGGGCGTACACGACGACGAACGTCTGGCCGGTCGGCGCCGAGGGCCTGGTCGCCACCGTCGGGCAGTGGGTGTTCGCCTCCGCCGACGGCGGGCGGTCGTGGTCGGTCGCCCACGAGTTGCCCGACCCATCCGGCCCGATGGGCGTACTCCCCACGTCGCTGTGCGAACACGAGGGCGGTCTGTATCTCGCGGAGTACCCGCTGGGTGACGACGACGCGCGCGTCCTCCACAGTGACGATGCGGGGCACTCGTGGTCGACGTATCATGTCCGGGCGGACGCCCGGCACTTCCACGGGCTGTTCCACGACCCCTACGGCGAACGGCTCTGGGGGACCACCGGCGACACGGACGACGAGAGTGCGGTCGGCTACTTCGTCGACGGCGAGTTTCGGTCCGTGGGGACCGGAAGCCAGCGCTGGCGCGCGGTCGGGCTGGCGTTCACGCCCGACGCCGTCCTCTGGGGGATGGACTGTCCGTACGTCGACACAGTCGAACTGCTCGCGCTGCCGCGCGAGCGGATCGGCGACGAGGAGCCCGAACCCGTGACGGTCGGGACGACCGCGGAGTCGGTCTACTACGTCGAGACGCTGTCGGTGGGCGGCGAGTCGGTCGTCGTCGCCGCGACGGCCGCCGAGTGTGGCTACGACAGCACGGCGCCGACCGCCGACCGGGACGACTCCGGGAGTCGGACGGCCCGCGTGCTCGCGACTACGTCGGCGACCGACTACCGCGAGTGGCACGAGCTGTGCACGTTCACCCGTCGGTCCGCCCTCGGCGAGGCGCTGGCGGCGCTCCCGGCCGCCAGCGCCTACGTGTTCGTCCGCGCCGACGACGACCTGGGCGTGCTGATCAACCCGTACAACACGAGCCGCCACCACGGCGAGATACTCCGCGTTCCGCCGAGCGACCTCGAACGACTGCTGTTCGACGACGACCCGGCGGCCGTCCCGGCGGTGGGCGCCGCCGGGAACGACTGACCCAACCCACGACTGGACCGAACCCATGACTGAGAACACGATCCGAGTCGGGGTTCTCGCGAACCCCATGGTACTGCACTGGCAGGAAGCGGCCCTCGAAAACGTCGACGCCGTCGACGGCGCGAGCATCGAACGCGTCGTCGTCGACGCGTCGGTCAGGGACGACTCCTCGGTAGTCAAACAGGGCGCCAACGCGATCAACCGCGGCGCCAGCGTCGCCCCGTCCGACGTCGGCCTCTTTTTCGACGTGCTGCGCGACGAGAAACTGAAGGCGTTCATCTACGCCGACCGGAAGCTGGGGTGGATGCTGTTCGACGAGCGCCAGCAGATGGAGGCGCGCCAGTCCAAGCCTATCGAGTCGGTCGACGTCCTCTCCGACGTGCGGACCCACGAGGTCGACCCGGTCCCGGCCGGCGGCGCCTGGAACACGCTCCCCGAGGATGTCACCGAGACCCTCGGCGAGGAGTGCGACGTGCTCGTCCGATTCGGGTTCGGCCTCCTCAAGGGGCCGGTCCTCGACGCGCCCGAACACGGCGTCCTCAGCACGCACGGCTGCGACATCCGCGACTACCGCGGGATGGGACCGAAGATCACCTTCGTCAACGACGACGACAGGGTCGCCGTGACGCTCCAGCGGCTCACGGAGGACATCGACGGCGGGCGGATCGTCGAGATCGACTCCCGGGAACTCCCGCCCGACCCGACGTACGCCGACATCGGCGAAGCGACCGCGGCCATCCAGCGGGAGATCTTCGCCACCGGCGTCGAGAAGCTCCGCTCGCCCGACTTCGAACCGTGGGAGCCAGACGAACTCGGGACCTACCACAGCCACACGAAACAGCGCGAGGAGCCCGGCTTCGTCGGCCGGTTCCTCCTGAAGAACAACTACCGGCGCGTCAAACGTCGGCTCTCGGACTGAACGGCGAGGCCGGCTTCGATCACGTCTCGACCGCGCCCCTACTCGGCGTAGCCGAGGTTCCTGAGTCGCTCGGTCACCACGTCGTCCTCGACGGCGTCGTCGCCCTCGGTCTCGTCGATGGGCGCCTCGGCGACGACCTCTCGCCTCGGGCCGCTCTCGTATTCGAGCCACGGGACCGTCACCAGCTCCGGGGTGTAGACGCCGTCGGGGTGGCCCCACTCGCGGATCGGGATCGGGCGGGCCCGTTCGCCAAGCATGTTGCCGTGGTCGGAGGTGACGACGCTCTTGCCGGAGAGTTCGTCGAGCAACTCCCGCACGTGGGGCTGGACCACGTCGAAGTTGCGATGGTAGGCCTCGGTGATCTCCTCTCGGGTGATCGACGCCCGTTCGCGCATCATCTCGTGCCAGACGTCGGTCTCGATCTCCTCGGGATCGGGCACGGTCTCCTTGTCCAGGGCCAGCCCCGAGCCGACGAACGGGTAGTGCGGTTGCATGAAGTGGACGATCAGCCGCTTGTTCGGGTAGCGCTCGGCGGTCTCCAGCGCGTACTCGGCCATCGTCTCCGGCAGCACGGTGTTGTACTCGTCGTCCCACCCGTCCTCCTGCCAGACGTTGACGACCGCGTGGAACGACGGGTCGTACTTGTGCTGGTAGCCCCGTTCGAGGATCGGGCTGGCCGTCACGTAGACGGTGTCGGTCAGGTCCCGCTCGTGGAAGTTCCCGAGGATAAACTCAGAGGTGTGGGCGGCCCGTGACTCCCTGGCCGAGAGCGTCCCTGGGAGGTCGTGGCGTTCTTCGAACAGGTCGTACCGACAGGCGTCGAGTACGATCAGGGTGTCCCAGTCCTCGTCGACGACGGACACTCCGTCGTGGTTGAACTCGCGGTTGAACGCCCGGGTGTGATAGGCCCGGTTGACCTGTCGGGCGAGCAGGTTCGGGCTGTCGACGGCCCACGTCGCGACTCGTCGCAGTTGGCGTTTCGAGAGCATCGTTTCGCTGTCGAGTAAGCCTTCCTGCGTAGCCGAATTGTTATAAGGCTTGTACCCTGGCCGGCTGCCCGATGCGGGCGACGCCGACCGGGAGCTCGACCCGTCGACGCCGGCTCACGGCGGCGCCCGTTCGAGCCGCCCGATCCCCACGCTCGCCGCTTAGGAGGCGTATACCAAAGCCCACTGCCGGATACCTTCGGGGCGATGACGGGAACTGCGTACGAGCGGGACAGGAGACAGGCCGGCGGCGCGACGACCGAGGGGCGGCGATGGCACTGACGGGGATCGTCGGCGGCACCGTCGGCGAGTCGGTCCTCGACGACATGCTGGACACCATGGCCCGGGAGTCCTGGTACGGGACCGACCGCTTCGACACCGGGTCCCACGGCGTGGGGATCCGCCACCACGGCGAGAAGGACCCGGAGGGGCATACGTTCTGGCGCGACGGACAGGCCGCGGGCGTGATCGACGGTGCGGTCTCGAACCGCGCCGAACTCGGGTGGGACACGGAGACGATCTTCGAGCGGCTGCTCCAGGCGCCCGACCCGACGCTCGAAACGCTGGACGGGCCGTTCACGATCGCCGCGGTCGACGCGAGCGAGGACCGGGTCCTGCTCGCCACCGACAAGATCGGCAGCCGGCCGCCGGTGTACCGACACGACGACGGATTCTCCTTCGCCTCAGGGACCTCACAGCTCATGCCCGCGCTCGACGACCCCAGCGTGGACCCCCAGGGCGTGAGCGACCTGATCCTGATGGGCCACATGTGGAGCGACACGACGCTGCTGGAGGGGGTCAAGTCGGTTCACCCGGGGACTGTCGTCGAGTATCACGGCGGCGAGGTGACCGGGCGACGCTACTGGCGGCCGGACTACGACCCCGCCGAACCGACGACGGAGTACTTCCACGACCTGACCGCGGAGTTCAAGCGGACGGTCGACCGGACTGCCAACACCGTCTCGGGCGACGTGGGGATCTGGCTCTCGGGGGGGCTCGACAGCCGCGCGACGGTGAGCGAGTTCGCGCGCGTCCAGCGCGAGCGTGACGCCTTCGACTCGCTGACCACCTACACGTACGACGCCAACCCCGGCGGCGGCATCAACGTCCGCCTCGCCGAGGACGTCGCGGAGACGCTGGAACTGCCCAACGAGACGGTCCCGTTGACGCCCGACCGATTCCTCCCGACGCTGGAGAAGACCGTGGACGCCACCGACGGGCTGGTCAACTGGAACTTCGCGCTCAACCTGACCGCGACCGACAACATCGACGGCCGCGAGCCGAACGTCCTCATGGAGGGGATCGTCGGCGAACTGTTGGGCCAGCACCTCAGCCGGTATCACCTGCAGGAGGCGTCGTCGCTCGTCGACTCGATGTACCACAGCGAGGCGTCGCTGCCGGCCGAGGAGGTGACGGACATCGTCGACGCCGACGTGGACCCGATGGGCTCGTATCGACGCGAAGCGGCCCGAACCGAGGAGACCGACTTCGAACAGGCGGTCGTGGACGCCCACTTCCAGAACTACTATCCTCGCCTCGCGCACGCGAGCAACCCCGTCGCCCGCGGCCGGAGCGGGACCCGCGTCGCCTACGCCGACGGCGACTTCCTCGAGAGCGCCGCGCGGCTCCCGCCCTCGTGGCGGATGGGCGCGCTTCCCGGCTCCGACGGCGAGCTGATCTTCGGCGTCGTCAAGCCGAAAATCGGGATGATACGCTTGCTGGACGCCGACCTCGCCGAGATCCCCTACGAACGGTCGCGGTTGAAGCCGAGTCTCCCGTACCCGCTCCACGTCGCCGGCTTCTTCGCCAGCACCGGCCTCTCGCACCTGCTCGGCGACCCGACCTACGGCGGCACTTCGATGGCCGGCCAGTGGTACAGGGATCACGACGAAATTCAGTCGCGGCTCGACGACCTGATCGACGACGCGCGCGACCGCTGGTTCCTCGACGGCGTCGCCGTCGAGGACCGCCGCCAGCGCCACCTCGACGGCGAGAGCGACGAGTCGAGCGCGCTCTGTTCGATCACGACGATCGAGCTCTGGCTGCAACGGCACTTCGACTGACCGTGATTCGGTCGGCCGATTGCCGCTTCGTCACCCCAGTTCAGAGGGTGTGGATCTCGCGCCCGCTGGGCGGGATCGGTCTCGGTCCGGTCGCCCCCGTGGGCTCGGTGGTTCGACCGGTTTTCAGAACAGCGGTGCTCTGTGCGGGTGTCGGAGGAATTTCTTAGACGACAATCGATTCGAGATCCCGCGCGGGGACGACCCGCAGGTCGCCGTTCGATTCCCGGTCGGCGAGGTGCGACATGGTCGACGCGAACGCCGATCGCGTCGGTTCGGAGTTCGCAGTGAGCTGGTGATAGAACAGCACGGTGATCCCGTCGTAGGCGGCGGCGATATCGATCGCTCTGGTCGCCGTCTCGACATCCGGCGAGGAGACGCGCTGGATCACGTGACGGTTCGTCGGTCGGCCGTACCCTGGGTAGCCACCGGCGAACGAGAGTTCGTGATATCGGTCGGCCAGGTTCAGCGTCGTCTGGTCGTACTCGCCGAACGGGTAGACGAGGTACTCGGCACCGCGTTCGAACCCGTGGTCGACCAGCCAGTCTTTGGCGCCCGCGATCTGCGCCTCCTGGGCCGCCTCGTCCAGCGCCGACAGGTGTTCGTGGTCGACGGTGTGGCTGGCGACGTCCCACCCGGCGTCCCGCAACTCCGAGAGCTCCGAGAGGCCGAGTTTGCCGTCCGCTCCGATCGATCCCGGACAGACGAACGTCGACGCGGTGAACCCGTGTTCCTCCAGCACGGGGAACGCCTCGCTGTAATCGGTCAGATTCCCGTCGTCGAACTGGACGACGACGGTCCCCGTCTCGGAGCGCTCGACGAGCGCCAGGTCGTCACACCACACGTCGACCGCCTGTCCCTCCCCTGCCCAGACCGTGATCCGGATCTCTTCCACCGCCGAGAGGTCGGGCGACCCGCCCACCTTGCTGATCCCGAAGTCGAAGGGCTGGAACGAGAGCCCGCCGCGGATCGGCGCCCGGAAGTTGATCTTGTTCCCGTCGACGTCGAACACCTGGACGTACGGGTTGATACTCCGGTTCGCGCGAGCCGACAACCTGATCCCCATGTCGCTGATGTCGATCGGCCGTTCGAACCGCCGGGCGATCCGAGCGCGTGAGTCGGTCGCGCCCGCACGCAGGTGGGCCGATTGCGGACCGCTCACCGTTCGCTCGGCGTCGCCCGCGACCGACCCGTCCATCGCCGACCACCGCGAGAGGTCTGCGAAGCTATCGAGACGCCCAGCCGCCAGCTCCCGCGGTCGCTCGTCGGTCGGGGCGGCCGAAGGGATCGCCTGCCCGGCCGTGTTCGGTTGCGAGACACACCCACCGACCGCGACCGCCGGAACCGCTCTCAGAAACGAACGCCGTCTCATTTCGATTCGAATAATTACCGATCGTTCCCATTGTAATGCTCCCTATAACTGGATGCGAACGTCTCTCGTGCGAGATCCGTGGGAACGCTATCCAGTCAGCCCGGCTAGCTGAGAGTGAACGGCCGTACCGACGCGGTGCCGGTCGATCGCCTATCGCATCCGACGCGGGGGCGACCGATCGGGAACCGAAGCCTACAGCTCGGAGGGCTCGACTGCGGTCCCGTCGACGGCGACCGCGGCTTCCCCCTCGATGAACTCGAGGGTCGTGAGCTCGCCCGTGAAGGTGAACCGGTCGACGTCATCGCCGTCGGTCACCCAGACTGTCGCGCTGGTATCGCCGACTTCGTCCCACTCCTCGATGGTGTCCTCGACGGCGGTGAGTTCGCCGTCGACTGCGACGGCGACCTGCGTCGGCGCGCCGGTCCCGCGGATCTCGAGGTCTTTGGGCGTCTCGTCGGTCGAGCCGACCGAGGAGGGGTCGACGGCGCTCCCGTCGAGGAAGATGTCGGCGTCGCCCCCGTCGAACTCGACGGTGGTGAGTTCGCCGGTGAACGTGAACTCGTCGACGTCCTCGGAGTCGGTCACCCAGACGGTGGCGCTGGCGTCGCCGACTTCGTCCCAGGGTTCGATAGTGTCCTCGACGGCGGTGAGTTCGCCGCTGACCTCGACGAAGACCTGCGTGGGCGTGCCCGCCCCCTGGATGCGCAGCCGGGACTCGTCGCTGACGGACACGTCGGTCGTGGCGCTGGCGCTCGCGCCGTCGTCGTCGCTGACGGTCAGCGAGACGGCGTAGGTCCCGGCGTCGCCGAACGTGTGCGTGGCCGTACTCCCCGCGTAGGTCTCGTCGCCGACCGCCCACTCGTAGGATTCGATCGAGCCGTCGGGGTCCGAGGACTCCTCGGCGGACAGCTCCGCGGTCAGTCCGTCGGTCTCGGTCACGGTCACCTCGGCGGTCGGTCCATCGTTGGTGTCGACGAGGTCTTCGGCCGCGACCGACTCGCCGTTCAGCGTGATCTCGGCGGGACCGCCTTCGAGGTACTCGAACGCCGTGATCGACCCGGCAAACGCGAACTCGTCGACGTGCGATGACGTGGTCACCCAGGCCTCGACGGTCGACCCGTCGACGGTGTCGTGGCTCTCGATGGTACTCGCGACAGGCGCTAACTCCTCCGAGACGGTGAACGCGTACCGCGTCGCCGTCCCCGTCCCCTGGACGACGAGTTCGTTAGGGAGGTCGGTGGTCTCGTCGGTGCTGTCGGTCTCTGCCGACCCGTCGGTCTCGTCGGACGTTTCGTCACCGCCGCTACCGTTTCCCTCGACATCTGAGGGGGTTCGGCACGCGGAATCGCTCACGTTCTCCGTCTCGAACCCTTCGATCGTCGCGTCCGGGATGCCGATACAGGAGTCGCGGATGACCGAACCGGGCCGGTCGTCGGCGAAGAAACCGCCGCCGTCACCCGTGAAGCTGCAGTTCTCGAAGACGACCGCGTCGTCGGAGGCCGAGGTCGAGGTGGCGTTGACGGTGGCGGAGGGACTGTCGTTGCGGACGACACAGTTGTAGAACTCCGCGCGCCCGTGGTCGCCCCAGCTCGGGAAGGCGATCACGCCGCGGCCGCTCTGGTCGTCCCACTCGATCACGATATCCCGGAACACCGCGCCGGACTGTCCCTGTCCGGAGGAGTCGACGCGGATCGCGTCCCCGACGTCCGTGGCGCTGTCGTCGACTTTCACGTAACAGCCGGTCGCGCTGGAGTGCTTGTCGGGGTGGTCGCCGCCCGTGAACCGGAGGTTGGCGTTCTGGTTGTTCACGAACTCCGAGTTCTCGACCGTGACGACGCCACCCTGCGTGTACCGCATGGCCGCCGAGTTGTGGTTGTGGATCTTCGCGTCGCGGATGACGGTCTCACCCTTGTGCGAGGGGCCCCCGCGGACGAACTGAACGCCGTCCGGGTACTCGACGGTGGTCGCCGACGCGTCGAGCCCAGTGCGGACGTTCTCGACGAGATTCACGCCGTCGCGGTCGAACGCCTCGACGGTGAGGTTGTACCCCTTGTCGTCGTCCGGTGGTGTCCGCCCGAGCCACTCCACGTCGCGGACGAGTACCCCTCCCTGACAGCTGAGGCGGAACCACACGAGCGTCGAGTCGTCGTTTCTGTTGTCGACGGAGAGGTTCTCGACGAGCACGTTTCGACCGCCCGACCCACCGGTCGACAGCAGACCGGTCGCCCGCCCCTGTGGGGAGCGAAACGTCACGTCGCGCCAGTTCTCGCCGGTCCCGCGGATCCCGACGTTCGACATCCCGGCGATCGAGTGGGTGTTCTGGACGAAGTACGTCCCCGGCGGGAACTCGACGAGCGTCCCCGACTGGAGCGCCCCGTCGAGGGCGTCGTCGATAGGGGTGTTCCCGTTCGGGTCCATCCCCAGGTCCTCGACCGCGTTCACCACTCGGTCGAAAGAGAAACTGTCCCGCGTCGGGACGGCGCCGGCCGTCCCGGACAGCCCAGTCGCGGCCAGCCCCGCCGTGGCGACCCCCGCGAACTTCAGAAACGACCGCCGATCGAACCCGGCCCCGTTCTCGGTATGCTGTGTGTACTCCTCCTCGTCGTCGGTAGGGTAATCGTACCCGTTCCGATCGCGCCCGTGACCCTCGCCGTTGTGAGGCGACATGGCCCGGTATCCCTACCATACTGAATTAACCCTTCTTTCGGTAACTGTGTCGTTCTCGCTCCGGTTACCCCAGGATAATACACGCAAACGTGTGAGTTGCTCTCGGAAACGAGCCAAATTGTACCCGGATACAGCCCACTCTGTCTACCGCGGCCGTCCGGTCCGAAACCGTCGAACACGGGCGTTAGGAACTGCTTTCCCGACCGGTTCCAGCGGTAATCTCCTGTTTCCGACGGTCGAGGGCGGTCGTCCCCGTGGATCGAGGATAGGGACAGACGGGGTCGGCGCGACTACCCGGTTCGCGAGATAGGGGGCGGTGAACCCGCGTGGGACGGGCGAGGAGTCACGCGTAGCTCGCGTACATCCGGAGGAGCTCGTCGACAGCCGATTGCCAGGAGTACTCGGCTTCGACGGTTCGTCTGTTGGTCTCGGCCATCTGGGTCCGCCGGTCGGGGTCGATCAGCAACGCTTCGATTGCGTCGACCAGCGCTGGAACGTCGCCGGGGTCGACGAGGACCCCACGGTCGTCGTCGATTACTTCCGGGATCGCGGCGACGTCCGTCGAGACGACGGCGTTCGCACCCGCCATTCCCTCCAGCATCGCGATCGGGAGCCCCTCCGCGTAGGTCGGGAGGACGAACACCGACCCCTCGGAGAGCAGTTCCCGCTTTCGCTGCTCGGAGACGTAGCCGTGATACGTGACTTCGTCGTGGGCCGCGGCCAGCGCTTCGATCCGATCCGACAGCGGGCCATCGCCCGCGATGGAGACGCGGAACGCTCCCGGGTGGCGATCGGCCAGCGTCTCGACCGCCGACGCGAACTCCTCGGTCCCCTTCCGTTCGATCAGGTTCGAAATGAACACGAAGTGAGGGTGGTCGTCGGTCGGCTCTGCCCGGTAGTCCTCGGGGTCGACGGCGTTGGGGATCACGCGCAGTTTCGACCTGGACGTACGGGCGGCCACGATATCTTTCCAGGACTCCGAGAGGACGACGATCTCGTCGCACGCGCCGAACACGGCCCGCTGATACCCGGCGACCGCTCGGGAATCCGTCTCGACGAAGTCGTCGAACCCGGACCCGTGGACGTGGACGACGACGGGCACGTCCCAGACGTGCCTCGCGAAGAAGACGTACGGACCCTTCCGGTAGAACGAAAAGTGGTGTGAGGCGTGTACGTGGACGATATCTGGAGGCGAACGGGTGGCGAATCGGGCGAGCGCGACGACCGCCATCACCAGCCCGTAGAGGACCCGGCGTATCCCCGACCCCGCCGGCGGCGCGCCCGAGTCGTGAACGGTGACCGTCAGGTACTCGGCCAACCGCTCGGTCTGCTCGGAGATGTAACTCACTATCCCGCCGCCGTAGGTCGGGCCGACGACCAGTACCTCGAAGCCATCGGGGATGCGTGGCGCCGCTCGGTCGGCGTCCGACTCGATGGGGTCGTCCCCCGGTCGTCGGACGCCCTCGGACGACCCGCCGGCGACCGTTTCGGCCCGGACCGTCTCACCCGCCGAACTGTCTGACATCGATCGGGCCCTCTCGGGAGCGAACTTTTGTTATGGACGCCATTCCGGTCCCGCGCGGTCCGCGTCGCCCCCTTTCCGCCGCTGCCTGCGCGGTCGCGTCGGGCGGAGACTCGCGGGCCCGCGCCCAGTCACGTCAGGCCGGAACGCGCCCGCTCGCGGTCGCCGTCTCCGACCGGCGGAGATACTCCCCCATCGCGTAGGCCATCCAGGCTTGACACCAGCGCATCAGCGTCGTGCGGTCGGTGTAGAAGCGCCGCTGCTCGTGGAAGAATCGCCCCTGACCGTCCGAGAGATTTTCGCGTGCCCACCGGAGGATCGTCTCGGCGCGGTCGAACTCGCCGAGCATCGAGAAGACGATCGCCCCCTGGGAAGAGGAGTGGACGTCCCGGGGGTAGACGTTCGATTCGTCGAAGTGGGGCGCGCCGTCGGCGGTGAACAGTTCCCGGTAGAACGCGACCGCGTCGTCGACGGTCGTCGCGAACGCTTCCGGGTCGCAGACCTCGCGGTACCGGAGGAACGACTGGACGATGAACCCGTTGTGGAAGTTGTCCATCGAGAGGTGCGAGGCCTCCGGGGGGTCGCGGTACATCCAGCCGCCGCGGTCGGTCTGCTGGGCGGCCACGTATTCGAGGATGCGCTCGGCGCGGGCCCGGTGTGTCGCGTCGCCGAAGGCGTCGTAGAGGTCGACCAGCAGTCGCGCCCCGAGCGCGTTGGCGTTGAGCGTGTAGTGGTCGCCCGTGTCGGTCGCCTTGTAGTCGATCCGCGCACCGGTGGGCGCCTCGCCGTAGTCGAGGCTCTCGAACACGAAGTCGGCGGCGCTACGCGCAACCTCGTGATACGGCCCGTCGAAGCGGTCGCCGGCCGCGATCAGCGCTTTCGTCGCCCACGACGTCCCGACGACCCCGGGGATATCCGGTGTCGTGCGCTTCGAGAGCCCCTGCAGGGGGTGGCTGTGGCCGACGCAAAACCCGCCGTAGCCGTCGACCTGGTTCTCGACGACCCAGTCGGCGAGCCGGCGGGCGTCGGCGCGGTAGCGCTCGTCGCCCGTCACGTCGTATGCGGTGAGATTCGCCATCGAGAACAGCGCGGTCCCCATCGGATTGGGCCGCTGTTCGACGAACAACAGCGGCCGGACGTTCACGGGCGAGCGACGGACCGACTGCTGGAAGGCGAGGTTGAGCCACTTGCTGTCGACCGGGAGCGCTCGCAGGATCCGGCTGCTCTCGCCGTCGTAGAGGTCCCAGCCGGTGTAGTCGCGTTCCCGGGCGTAGGCCAGCGTGTCCTCGAAGGTCGGTCGCACGACGTCTCGACCACCGGTGTCGACACCGCGCTCGCCGGTGTTCCGTCCCTCGCGCTCGCGGTCCGACGCCGGAGGGTCCCGCTGGCCGCTCATGGTCGCTCAGTGCTCCCGGTCGACGGAATCGCCTCCGGGCTCGCCCGTCGGGCTCGTGGATCGGTCATCTGGGTCTCGGCCGGCTATCTTCGGCTCTCGCACTTTGTTATAGCTTGCCTGCACCCGGACCACAGCGACCGAGTACGCCCCGTTAGCGGCTGTATACTGATATCCGCGTGCGAGGATTTCTCCCCTATCGAACATGGCAACCGGACGGCACTCGGAGGGCGCGGTGCTCATCCCGACGGCGCGACAGATGAAGAGTTACGCGTGCATGCGGTCGCTCGCCCAGCGGGGCGTCCGGACGGTCGTGGCGTCCGAGCACGAGCAGATCCCTCATTTCGCCTCACAGTACTGTTCCGAACAGGTACAGCTGTCGGCGGCTCCCGAAGAGCTGACCGCCTACAGGGACGCGCTGCTGGATATCGCCGCCCGGTCGGACGTCGAGACGATCCTCCCCATCCGGGAGTGCGACACGTATCTCTTCGCGAAGTACCGGGATCGGTTCGAGGAGTACGTCTCGCTCGTGACCCCCGACCTCGACACCCTGGGGAAGGCCCAGGACCGGATGCGGCTCTCCGAGGAGGCGCGACGAGCGGGCGTCCCGCAGGCGCGGACGCGCCGGCTCTCCGACGTCGACGAGTGGGACTCGGACGTGGTGATCAAGTCCCGGTACAACCTGCTGACGAGCGACTACGTCGACTCGCTGTCGGCCGACGACGCCGAGGAGTCCCGGAGCGTCCGATTCCTCCGGGCGGGCGAGGAACCCGACCCGGATGCGATCCGCGCCGAGATGGCTCACGACCCCATCGTCCAGGACTACATCCACGAGAGCGACCGGTATCTGTACTGCGGGCTGTGGGACCACGGGGAGCCGCTGGCGTCGTCCCAGCACAAGCAGATCCGGAGTAACTCCTGGGTCGGCGGCGGGGCGGTCTACCGCGTGTCCGCGTACTCCCAGGAGGTCAACCGGGTGGCGACCCGGCTGCTCTCGCACCTCGACTGGCACGGCCTGGTCTGTGCGGAGTACGCCAGAGACGAGGAGACCGGCGAGTGGAAGTTCCTCGAACTCAATCCGCGGGTCTGGCAGTCGCTGCCCGCCGCCACCCGCGCGAACGCCGACTTCCCGTACTACTACTGGCTTCGGGCGCAGGGTCGACCCGAAGCGATCGACCCGACGTACGAGACCGGGGTCGGGACGCACATGGCCTACGGTGAACTCTCGCACCTGCTGAGCATCCGCACCGACGACTCGCCGTTCCTCGACCGCCCGGCGTTCGGACAGACGCTCCTGAACATCGCCACCTCGTGCGTCGTGGACCCTCGATTCGACAACATCCGACTCGACGACCCGCAGTTTTTCGTCGACGCCGTCCGAAACGCCCTCTCCTCGGACGAGTCCGGTGGCAGACAGTACGTCGCCGGGACGGCCACCGACGAGCCGCCCGCATAGACGTCGAGCGCGACGCCGCCGCTCCGAGGGGTTTCTCCCACCGCAGTCCGCGGCCGTCGAGAAACCGTTCCGCTCGGTCGTCGATGGCTTCCACTCAGTCGTCGGTCGCCTTAGCTCAGTCGTCGGCCGTCTCCGCTCGGTCGTCGGTCGCCGTGGCTCGCTCGCGCTCGTCTTCGCCCGAGAGATATCGCTCGTAGTACGCGCCGGGCGACCCGACCCAGGCGCCCATCTCCTCGGCCGTCTCGATCAGTCGGCGATACAGCCGCGCGTGGCCGGGAAACTCGTCGGTCGCGAAGTAGCGGGGGTGCCAGAGGACGGTCATCACGGCGTCGTTGGCCGCGGCCTCCTCGAGCAGCTCCGCGCAGACGGCCCACGCCGCCTCGAACGACTCACCTGGGTCGGGGAGGTCCGTCTCCATGAACGTCAGCGGGAAGACGACGAACTCGTCGTCGAACGGCCGTCGCACGTCGTAGCCGTGCTGGAAGCCGTAGGTGTCGGCGCCGAGGCTCGCGTCGTAGTCGAGCCCGATCGCCCGGTGGTGGCGCCACGACGCGGGCGGGTCGAGGTTGAGGTAGTGCTGGCGACCGCCCGTGATCTCCTCGCCGAGGGTGCGTTCGATGCGCTCTTTCTCGTGGGCCAGCCGCTCGCGGTCGTCGTAGGAGTCGTACGAACCGTGGAGGCCAACCTCCCAGCCGCCGTCGGCGAGTTTCCACATCGCCTCCGCGAGCTCCGGCTGGGTGAGGTCGTACCGGAAGAGCAGCTGGACCCACTCGTTCCAGTCGCGGAGCTGTGACGCGGATTTCGAGCGCAGCGACGGCTCCGAGAGGAAGTAAAACGCCGAGCGGACGCCGAGGTCGTCTTCGAGTCGGGCGATCCGGTCGAACTGCCAGTAGGGGTTTCTCTCGTACCGGAGCGCGCTGAGGTGGCTCGGGTCTCGCTCCAGCGCGGTGTAGAACAGCGCGTGCGCCCAGGTCTTGTACGGCCGGTCCACGTCGTGCGTGAGACACAGACCGAACTCGTGTTCGCTATCGCTCATTGGGGATCCGTCCGAGTGTGCTCGTTCGGATCGAGAGGTGGCGCATGGACTGCTTAATTATAGAGTCCATACGAGGGCTCTCGAAAGCGATCCGCACCGGCGAACCGTTGGGCGAGCAGTGAGTGGATATGATCGACGGGATATCCGCAAGCGTCCTGAGGGTGGGACACCGACTCACGGGAACCCAGTCGCCAGCGAAGAGACAGGCGGACAGAGGGTCCCGGGAGCGCCAGTAGTGGTTTGTGTGTGTGCGTCCGACGTACGAACGTATGTCGAAAACCGATTCGGACGGAAACGATCCCGAGATCGACCGGATCAATCTCCGAATTTCACGGTCGTTTCTCGACGTGGTCGACGAGACGTGGCGCGAACGTGGATTCAACAGCCGGAGTGAGTTTATTCGCTATGCGCTCCGCGACTCCGTAAATCATCCCGAGGGAGCGGGCGTCTGGAAGGATCTGGCGATCAGTGAAGCGCAGTTCGACAAGGGTGAGGGGACTTCGAGCGAGGAGATGCGGGAGAAGTATGGGACAGACGCCGAGTGACGACGGGTGGACCTGGAAGTTCTCTCCGCGCGGAGAATCCCAGTTCGCACAGGTGACATCCTCGCCCGGCGTGAACGCCGGGGCTTCCACCGCAGGTGGAATACCAGCAAGATGCTGGATTGAGGTTTCAAGACGTGTTCGCGTCACCGGTCTCCGGCTCCGCCCCTGCTCCCACTGCTGGTGAGCTAGACGAAACCTTGTCATCGGAAGCCCGCCTCTCGGACAGGAGTCCCTCTCTCGGTGACGTGTCTTCGTGGGCCTGCCACTGGCCCCCACTCCGTGGCGAGTCATCGCCCACCCATTTCACGGGCAGGCTCTCTCCCCACGGATTCAGCCGGTTGGCTATGTTCGCAGCTGCGTTCAAATCCGCTTGATACTCCGACACCCAACACTCCTCGTTCGTACACTTGAACGTGCCCTGATGCGGCCTGTACCCGATGTGTTGACAGGCGTGGCACGTCTTCGACGTGTGATGCGGATACACGTATTCCACAGGAATGCCGTGATCCGCTGCCTTATCCTCAATGCGTGACTGTAAGCGGGAGAACAGCCACTTGCCGAGGCGTCGGTTCCAGTACTTCCCGATGTCCTCGTCGGTGATTCCGTCGAGGTATTCGAGGACAATAACTGGGTTCTCGAACTGAGAGGTGTATTCGACAGCCTGTCTGGAGGCTTTCTCGATTTCATCTTCGATGGTGCCTTGCCACCGCCCCCACACGAGGTCATCGAGGAGTTTCGAAGCATACCGTGATTTCAAGCGGTCTTCAGCGCTCGCTTGTTTTTGTCGGAGGTGTCGAACGCGACCACCATCCACGAACAACGGGTCAACGGGCGTGTCGTCTCGGAGGGCACAGCCCACCAAGAGTTTCGACTCACCCACGTCGAACCCGACTGGCGTCACGTCGTCACTCACGCGCGAACACGAGTGGTCTGGTTCAACTTCGTAGTTCGCCGTGACGTGCAACACCCAACGGTTGCCGTCGCGTTGCAGACGGAGTTCGCCCGCGCACACGCTGCCGTCTTCGTCGTCAATCAGAGAGTGCCACCAGTCTTCTTGCTCTGGGTTCAACTGGAGCGGTATCCAGACGTTCGTTCCACGACCGGGAAGAGGGACTTCCCAGCAGATCTCGTGGTGGCGGTTGTCATCGTGGTCGAAGACGGCTGCGGTGTTGGCGTAGCGGATTGGATGGGTGTCTGCGAGTTGACTCGCGTTGTACGTGTCCTCGTCAAGGAGGTTTGGTACGTATTGTTTGAGTGCATTTTTGGAGTGCCAGTTGAGGTCTTCACCTGTGACGACCTCGTTGACGGCAGTCATCGTGTCACACTCGTCGTTGAAGCTCTCTCGGAGCAACGCTTCGTATCGGTCGTGTTCGTCGTGGAGTTTGCGCTGCTTGTGCTGAGTGGGTGTAGCAAGATACGCTTCGAGCGTCTTGCATTCCTCACTCATTCTTCAACAGTATCGAGTCCTTCTTCGACGAGTTCGGCGTATGCGAAGTCCATTCGCAGTCCGTTCTCACGAGAGTATTCTTTCACTCGTTCGTGGAGGTCGCTTCTACGGTCGATGGCGATGTCAACCCGCATCCGTTTTTCAGTACGTTTCTTCGTATCTTAATGGTTCGTGTTGGCGTGGGGTATTCAGAGGGCTGTCGCTCGTGGTTTGCGTAGTGGAGTGACGCGATTCACGCCCGCCGTGAACAGCGTGGCGTCGAAGACGCCACGGGCAGACGGCGCGAAGCGCCGTCGACGGCGGGATTCTCTCGCTGTTAAAAGATAGACCCGTCCACGCAGGACAGGATCATGGACAAGCTGGACGAGGTAGTCTCCTCCGAGTGGCGCGAGCCGAGCGATTTTCTCGAACCGCTAACGGGGTCTCCTTACCGAAAACTTCGGGTCGGTGGATATCGAGTGGGCTGTCGCCTACTCCACGAGTCGAAGACACTCCGCGTCGAGAGCGTCCGGAAACGCGAAGGCGCGTACACAGCTGATGACGACTGAACGGATCTCAGGGCGGATTCTCCGCGTCGTTGATCCCGTCTAGGCTACCGCGTTCGTAGGCATCACGCCACAGTCGAACGACTGCACGAGCGACCAGTGACACTTCGATGACGGTGATACAGGAGGGTTCGACCGGTCGACTCGGGGCGTTCGGAGGCAGATGGAAATGCCGCGCCGGCGCGTCGGGTTTGGGATGGCAGTCGAACCGGAGATCTCGGCCGAGCGCGTCCCTGTAGTGGAACGCGTAATTGTCGGAGAGGCTCCAGCGCACGTCGAACCTGGCGGTCGCCGCCTCCCCGATACCGTCGGCGAGTTCGATCGACAGCGTCTGTGGGTTCAGCGGGTCGTCCAGTGACGCGGTTTCGACGAGCGGTTCGTGGTCGAGGAACAGATCACGGATCTCGCGGAGTGCGCTGGCGTCGATCGGACCGAACACTTCGGAGTGTCCGTCCGTATCGTCCGCTGTCGGACCGTCTTCAGTCATACCGGCAGCGAGGAGTCGCCGTGGCCGCCGTCTCCGTCGTCCGTTCCCGTGAGGTGGCCGTCGCGTTGCGCGTCGGCGATCGCTAACGCCGCCTGTGCGAGCGCGAGATTGCGCCGAGTCGTCTGCCACTCGGTGAGTACGGACCCGTGTTCGCCGTCGGCGTCGGCCACGGCCAACTCGCGGGCGAACTCCTCGGGCGAGTCGACGCCGTACTCCTCGCGCCACCCCCGGATCGTCGCCTTCATTTCGGCGATCCCGGTGCTGATCGCTTCGGGCGACCGCTCCTGTAGGAGTGTCTGGGCGTGTTCCGTCACGATGGCCGTCTCCGACCGCCGGTACAGCGTCGTCCCCCCGTCTTCGGTCGTCGTGACCTCGCCGGCATCGGTGAGCGTTCGAAGGTGCTTTCGCGCGGTCGTCGGAGAGACGCGGGCGCGATCGGCGAGTTCGTCGGCCGATTCGGCTTCGTACGTCCGTCGAACGACTTCGTATACTCGTTCGAACGGCGTCGTTTCGTCGACCCACTCCGCTTCGACGGCCTCGTTCACGTCCCGCGTATCAGCGCCCCCGCTTTCCTGGGGACGACCCCGTGGTTCGTCTTCGGGCATCTACGGTACGGTAGGCTGCACAAGTATATGAATCCACGGACCAGCATACTGATTTTCGCTGTCCTCTCGCTGTCGGCATCGAATCGCGGGTCCGAGTTCGAACGCTCGGTTCCTCAACTCAAGAAGCCCTCTCCCGTTACCGAGACCCATTAGGGAGATTAACTCTTGTTCGACGCTCAAAATTCACTCGTCGTCGGCTGTACCTGATCGATTTCGCAGGCTGCCCGTGGAACTCAGCCGGTTGTCATCGCCCCTCCGACGCGTCGACGTTCGGTGCGTCGATACCGTGGCGACCCTCGACGAAGGCGGCGACGTCGTCGGCGAAGTCCGCCGCCGCGTGCCAGTCGGTAAACTCCGAATCCCGGGTCGTGTCGACCCCCGGCAGCCGTCGTTTCGCGATCAGTTTCATCGCGAGCCGCGTGAGGAAGCCGTACTCCGAGAATCGCAGCGCGCCGCCGAACTGCGCGATCCGGTCGGGGTTCCACCCCGTCTCCGAGCAGAACGACTCGACGTACTCCGCGGCCTGCTCGACGCCTCGGTCGGACGCCGAGGCCAGCGAGACCTGAAAGAACGCGGTCGGCCGCGCCGAGAGCGCCTCGCGCTCGTCGGTCACGAAGTCGACGACCGCTCCTTGGTGTTTCCCGACGCGAACCGACGCCCCGACCAGCACCGCGTCGTACTCTGTAGCGTCCACGTCCTCGGCCCCCGCCGTGATGTTCACCGCCGTCGCGTCGTGACCGCGGTCGCCGAGCGTCGCGACGATCCGGTCGGCCACCTTGGCTGTCTGCCCCTCCCCCGTTCCGTAGGCGACGAGAAACGATGCCATGCGGAGTCTCGTATCGCGGACAGGATGAACTGTGTCTTTGGAAACACAAGCAGTACAGGTGAGACTCTCCTGACTGGGGCGGTATCGACCGGTTCGAAAGCGGTACCGACGGGCTCGGGAGCATCTCGGCTGGTCGACGAGTGGGACGACGTGAGACCGTCGTTCTGGGGCGAAACGGGAGGGGATCCCCGACGGGCGTGGGATCCTCGGCCCAGAAACTTGAAAGTGGGCGACCACGACCACTCTGTATGAGCATCGATACGGCGGTGGTCCTCGCGGCGGGTGAGGGGACGCGGTTGCGGCCGCTGACGCGCAACCGGCCCAAGCCGATGTTACCCGCGGCCAACCGGCCGATCCTGGAGTACGTCTTCGACGCGCTGGTCTCGGCGGACGTGCGGGAGATCGTGGTCGTGGTGGGGTACAAGCGCGGTCGGGTACAGGACCACTTCGGGCCGGCCTACGAGGGGGTCGAGATCGAGTATGTCACCCAGCACAAGCAACTCGGCAGCGGGCACGCCCTCCTCCAGGCTCGCGAAGTCGTCGACGGGCCGGCGCTGGTCGTCAACGGCGACCGGGTCGTCGACGCCGACATCGTCCGCGACGTGGTCGACGAGTTCGAGCGCAGCGGCGACCCGTCGATGGCCGTCCTCGAACGGCCCGAGACCAGCCAGTACGGCGCGGTCGTCCTCCACGAGGGCGACGTGGCCGAACTCGTCGAGAAGCCCGAGACCGACGAATACCGACTGATCAACGCCGGCGTCTACGCCTTCGAGTCGTCGGTATTCGACGCCATCGACGCGACCGAGCGTTCGGACGGCGAACTCGCGCTGACCGACACGATCGGCCGGCTGATGGACGACGGCCGGGTGCGCGGTATCCGGACCGAGGGGATGTGGGTCGACGCGACCTACCCCTGGGACCTGCTGGCGGTGGCCGACGAAGTGCTCGCCCGCGGGCACGTCGACGAACCCGCGAGCGGCGACGGCGGCCGTGACGCCGGCGTGTGGGTCGATCCCGTGGCGACCGTCCACGACACGGCAGTCCTCCAGGGACCGGTCGTGGTCGGACCGGACTGCGAGGTCGGTCCCGGCGCCGTCGTCGGGCCGAACGCGGCGCTGGGCCAGAACGTGACCGTCGGCGCGAACGCGACGGTCCGGAACTCCGTCCTCGACACGGACACCCGCGTCGAGTCGGGCTCGACGCTCATCGACGCGGTGACGGGCCAGGACGTGACCCTCGGCGCCGGGACCGTCGTCCCGGGCGGTCCCGCGGACGTGCGCGTCGGCCGCCAGGTGTTCGAGGACCAGCGCCTCGGTGCCGTCGTCGCCGACCGCGTCACCGCCGAGGGCGACGCGAGTTTCTCGCCGGGGACGCTCGTCGGCCCCGGCGCGCACATCGGGACCAGCGTCCGCGCGAGCGGCCGCATCGCGAGCCGCGCGGAGGTGACTCGCTGATGTGTGGCATCATCGGCTGTGTGGGCCGTGAAGACGAGACACTGGACGTGCTCGTCCACGGCCTCTCGAAACTGGAGTACCGCGGCTACGACTCGGCGGGCGTCGCCCTCTCGGGCGAGCGCGTCGACGTCTGCAAGAAATCCGGGGAGATCGACGACCTGAAGCGCGCGCTCGAATCCCGGTCCATCGACGGCGCGGCCGGCATCGGTCACACCCGCTGGTCGACCCACGGTCCGCCCACCGACGCAAACGCCCACCCGCACCTCGACTGTACGGGCGACGTGGCCGTCGTCCACAACGGCATCATCGAGAACTACCAGTCGCTCCGCGACGAGCTCGCCACCGCGGGCCACACGTTCAAGAGCGACACCGACACCGAAGTCGTCCCCCACCTCGTCGAGGACGCGCTGGCCGACGGGCTGGACAACGAAGCCGCCGTCCGCGAAGCCATCTCGCGGCTCGAGGGGAGCTACGCGGTCGCCGTCGTCGTCTCGGGCGACGACACCATCTACGCCGCGCGCAACGACTCGCCGCTCGTGCTCGGGATCGACGATGGTGACGCGGAGAGCGAGCCCGCGTACTACCTCGCCAGCGACGTGCCTGCCTTCCGTGACTTCACCGACCGGGTGGTGTACCTCGCCGACGGCGAGTTCGCGACGCTCTCGGCCGAGGGGTGGCGTGTCTCGGACGTCGACGGGACGACGGTCGACAAGGACGTCGACACCGTCGACTGGGACCCCGAGGAGACCGGCAAGAGCGGCTACGACCACTTCATGCTCAAGGAGATCCACGAGCAACCGCGGGCTATCCGGCAGTGTCTCCGCGGGCGCGTCGACGAGATGACCGCCCAGGTCGATATCGGCGACCTCGGGGATCTGTCGCCCACGGGCGTCCAGTTCGTCGCCTGCGGGACCTCCTATCACGCCGCGCTCTACGGCGCGCAGTTGCTGCGCGACGCGGGGATCCCGGCCCACGCGTTCCTCGCTAGCGAGTACGCCACCTCGCCGCCGCCGATCGGCGACGCGCTCGTGGTCGGTGTGACCCAGAGCGGCGAGACCGCCGACACGCTCTCGGCGCTCCGGGAGGCGCGCAAGCGTGGCGCGCGGACGCTCGCCGTGACGAACACCGTGGGGTCGACCGCGGCGCGGGAGTGCGACCACGCGCTGTATATCAGGGCCGGCCCGGAGATCGGCGTCGCGGCGTCGAAGACGTTCGCGTCGCAGCTGGTCGCTCTGAACCTCTTTTCTCTGGGGACGACGCGGGTGGACGACGTGCGTGAGGTCATCGGCGCGTTGCGCGACCTGCCCAGCAACATCCAGGCGATCCTAGACGATTCGCGCGCGGAGTCCGTGGCCGGCGAGTACGTCGACAGCGACGCCTACTTCTTCATCGGCCGCGGCCTGCAGTACCCCGTGGCGCTCGAGGGCGCGCTGAAAATGAAGGAGATCACCTACAAGCACGCCGAAGGGTTCGCCGCCGGAGAGTTGAAGCACGGGCCGCTGGCGCTGGTGACGGGAGAGACGCCCGTGTTCGCGGTCGTTACCGGCGACGGGGAGATGGCCCGCAAGACCATCGGGAACGTGAAGGAAGTGGAAGCTCGGGACGCTCCGGTGGTTGCGGTTACGGACGGGCAGTCCGACGTGGGTCGGTACGCCGATGCGGTGTTAGAGGTGCCCGAGACGCATCCGCAAGCGGCTGCCGTGTTGGCCAACGTGCAGTTGCAGCTGGTGTCGTACCACGTGGCGGACAAGCTCGGACGGTCGATCGACAAGCCGCGGAACCTGGCCAAGAGCGTGACGGTCGAGTAGCCGGTCTCTGAGAGGTCTATGGCGGTTGCCGAGTGGATTCAAACGGCACAATCACATCGCTTATTAACTGCATTCGACCACATACAGACGCTCCAACTATCGATGAGCGACGAACTCCCCATTCGAGACAAACTGCGGGCGCTGTACCGCGTGGCCCTGTACAGGCCTGCCTTCTCTACCGGTATCCTCCTCGTCAGTTTCTTCGCCGCGGTGCTCGAAGGGATCGGACTGAGTTTCCTGCTGCCGATCATCGAACTCGCACGCGACCCGGCCGCTGTGGAGTCGGCCGACGGGATCCTACGTGTGTTCGTTACCGCCTACGAGGTCGTCGGACTGCCGCTGACCTTGGAGACTGTCGTGGTCGGCGTCGCAGTCGTGATGACGTTGCGGTACACGTCGAGCTTTCTCGTTCACTGGCTCAGAGCAGCGCTACGGACCGATTACGTCAGGGAGCTACAGACGATGTCCTTCGAGAGGGCGCTTGACGCCGAGGTCAGCTATTTCGACCAGCAGGGATCCGACGAGATCCTGAACGCGATCGTCACGCAGGCGAGCTACGCTGGGCGGGTAATACAGCGGATAATTCGGTTCGTCGAGCAAGGGTTGCTCAGCCTGATATACCTCGGCGTCGCACTGTACCTCGCGCCAGGCTTGACTGTCGCCGCAGCGATCGTGCTCGGTCTGATCACGTTCGTGCTCCGGTCGGTGGTCGAGTCGGGATACGACATCGGCAGCCGCGTCGCTGAAGCCAACGAACGGCTACAGACTGCCGCTCAGGCTGGGACCCAGGGGGTTCGCGACGTGAAGTTGTTTGGGATGACCGGCGAACTGTTCTCGGATTTTCACGCCGCGGCCGACCAGGTTGCCGGGTCACAGATCAAACTTCGGCGTAATGAGGCCGCATTGGACAACATCTACCAGTTGCTCACTGCGATCACGGTGTTCGTGTTGATCTACGCCGCGCTCGCAATCGCCTCGATGTCCCTGGCCTCGCTCGGTGTGTTCCTGTTTGCGATGTTTCGGCTTGCACCTCGGGTCAGCACGCTCAACAACATCGTCTATCAGATCGAGAGTGACCTGCCGCACCTCGCTCGGACCCAGTCATTCATCGATGAACTTGACGCGCGTCGGGAGTCGGTAGGCGATGACGCTCCAGTCCCGAATCCCGTCGACACGGTAGATTTCCAGGGCGTGGAGTTCTCCTACGACACCGGTGAGCAGATTTTCGATGGCCTCTCGTTCTCGGCCGACCGCGGCGAGTTCGTCGCGTTCGTTGGCCCCTCCGGCGCCGGTAAGTCGACAGTCGTCTCGTTGCTGACTCGGATGTACGAACCCGATGATGGCCGGATCCTGGCCGACGGCCGGCCGATAGACGAGATGGATGTGGACGAATGGCGCGAGCGCGTGTCGGTTGTTCGCCAACATCCCTACATCTTCAACGATACCCTCCGGGCGAACGTGACTGTAGCTGACCGGCAAGCGAGTCGCCGGGAGATCGAACGCGTCTGCGAGATCGCCCAAGTTACGGAGTTCCTGAACGACCTCCCGAACGGCTACGAGACGCAATTGGGCGATGATGGTGTTCGGTTGTCTGGTGGCCAGAAACAGCGAGTAGCACTGGCGCGGGCACTACTGAAAGACGCCGACTTCCTCGTGCTGGACGAAGCGACGAGCGATCTGGACTCCAACATCGAAGAAACGGTTCATCAAGCCATCGAGGCGATGGACCGTGACTACGCGATGTTCGTGATCGCCCACCGGTTGTCGACGATCGTGAACGCGGATCGGATCTACACAGTCGAGGATGGTGAGATCTCGGAGACGGGGACGCACACCGAGCTAGTTGAAGACGACGGGACGTACGCGGATCTATATGTAACTCAGGCACAGAGCAATTGAACCGATATGCCGAACCCGACCCTGATAGTGATTACTGCGATTCTTTACCTCTGTGACGATGGTGTCCGTGGTGTGAACCGCAGAACAGGCGTCTATCGAGACCATCCAGAAAACTATTCGCAGTAATCACTATGAATGGGTGGTCACAGCAAGAACCGGTTCGGGATCAAGTGCGCTGGGTAGAGAGAAAGACAGCACCCAGATAGGCACCGAAAAGGGGATGAGTGTAATATGATTATTGTCAATATATGATCGACGGCGTTGAGGCTCGAGAATTGAAAGTGAATGCTGACGAGCGCGGGCATCTGGTCGAAGTATTCCGGAGAGACTGGGATGAATATGATCCAGAACCAGCCATGTCGTACTACTCTATGACGTATCCGGGGATTACCAGGGCCTGGCACCGACACAACTACGGTCAGATCGACCACTTCGTCTGTCCGAACGGCCGGATTAAAATCGGGATCTACGACGACCGAGACGGTTCTCCGACCCAAGGGGAGTTGGAGACGTTCATCATAGGAGAACACAGCCAGCAGGTCGTCCGGATCCCGGGAGACTGCTGGCACGGGTTCAAAGCGATCGGGGACGAACCCGCCTTTTTGCTTAACTTCCCGACGACCCTCTACGATTATGACAACCCGGACGAGGAACGCCTACCATACGACACGGATAGAATCCCTTTAGATTGGGACGAAGAGGTGAGTGGATAATCAATGAAAGGTGTTCTGTTGTCCGGCGGAACTGGTTCTCGACTCCGGCCGATCACACACACTGGTCCGAAGCAACTGGTCCCCGTCGCGAACAAGCCAGTACTTGAGTATGCCGTTGAGGACCTCAGGGATGCGGGTATAACTGAGATCGGGATAGTTCTCGGCAACAAAGGTCGTGTAGAGATTCAAGATCTCCTCGGGGACGGGTCCAGCTACGGCGTCGAGATTACGTATATCATTCAAGGTAATCCACTTGGAATCGCGCACGCCACAGGTTGTGCTCAAGATTTTGTCGGTGATGATGACTTTGTGGTGTATCTCGGCGATAACATTCTCAAAGACGGTGTCGTGGAACTCGTCGAGAGTTTTAAGAACGGTAAGTACGGTGCCGGAATCGCGCTTCAAAAAGTGGAGAACCCTGAGCAGTTCGGCATCGCGGATATCGACAGTCAAGGAAACGTTACAGCACTCATTGAAAAACCCGACGAACCCCCGACAAATCTTGCACTCATCGGTATGTACGTTTTCTCGCCAGAGGTATTCGATGTTATCGAACGCCTGAAACCGTCTTGGCGAGGTGAACTGGAGATCACCGACGCGATTCAGGCTCTGCTTGAGGGTGGTTATGCCATCGACTCACACACCGTTACCGGGTGGTGGAAAGATACTGGTAAACCCAAAGATATTCTGGAGGCCAACCGGCTCGTCCTCGAAGAGCGGGAGCTCGTCACCAGCGGTATCGTGGAAGCGGGCGCCGAAACGCAGGGGTGCATCGAACTCGCGGAGTCATCGACAATAAAAGAGGGTGCAGTCGTCCGAGGTCCAGTCTCCGTCGCCGAGAACACCACGATCAAGAACGGGACCTACGTGGGACCGTACACATCTATTGGTCCAAATACCACGCTTCAGGAAATCCATATCGAGAACAGCGTTGTCATCGGAGACTCACAGATCACTACTTCGGGTCGAATCGTCGACAGCCTGCTTGGTCAAAACGTGACCGTTGAGGGTGCGGCAAAACTACTTCCGGAGGGTCAACGTCTAGTGGTCGGGGAGAACTCCCAACTCTGGCTTTAGGAATGCGGATCATAACATACACCTGTCCGTCCTGTGGAACCGTGATCGCAGCGAACGAACTCGAATCGAATCGGGTAATGAAGTGTCCTGGGTTGGACTGTCAGGCAATTATCCGTTTCGACAACCTTCCCAAGGAGGCCCAAGAATACTTTCTTGAGCACATGGATCGCTATAGACTCTAGCTGACTCTATCCCAAACAGCATCAACATCGTCCTGTAATGTCGGTTGTTCCCTTCCGAGCGCATCCTCAACTCTATCAACATCCATACAGGTATACGTCGGTCGAGGTGCCACCTGATCAGTTTCGTCCACTGATCCCTCACTTAGGAGGTCCGTGTTCTTCCCCATCTGATCAGCAATGACGGCGCCGAACTCATACGGTGTCACACAAGACTGGCAGGCCATGTGATAATATTTGTCTCTGTCCTTCTCAACGAGATCAAGCAGCGTCTCCGCCGCCTGTCCGGCGCGCGTTGGCGTCACCCACTGATCCGTGTACAGTGAAACCGGTTCTTCGGAATTTATCTTCGTGCGCACCCATGATGGAAAGCCCGCAAGCGCTCCCGTATTTCGGTGTATTCCCCAGACGAACGATAGACGTGCTACAAGGGCGGTCGGGTACTCCAGGTTCACAGCCTGTTCGCCTGCTAGCTTCGATTTCCCGTACGCCTGTAGCGGGTCGGGCGACGCAATTTCGTCGTACGGTTGATCGGCTTCGCCATTGAAGACGTAATCAGTTGAGACATGCACAAAGTCAATGCCGTATGTCTTGCAATCTGCAGCTATTCCACCCGGTGCCTCGCCGTTGAGTAAATTAGCTTTCTTTGATTCAATCTCACATGTGTTGACATCCGTCATTGCTGCACAATTAACTACTACATCTGGTTCGTGTTCTACGATTACTTGATTAAATAACTCATATTCCTCGAGATCGAACTGTAATAGGGGAATATCGAATCTTGGTCGCACCGAGTTGTACGTTCCACTGACATTCCATCCCCTCTCCAACCCCACACGTATTACGTTACTGCCAAGTAGGCCGTTCGCACCGACTACCAGCAGGTTCATACTGCAGGATCCAGGCAATAATATAAATAAGTACTGTCGCTAAGAAACTCGTATGCGAGTTTTAGTGACTGGCGGTGCTGGATTCATCGGTTCGAACTTTGTACACTACCTACTCAATGAACGTGACGACATTGTCGTCACGTTGGACGCGTTGACCTACGCCGGGTCCCGACAGAACCTTAATGGAGTTCTCGACCACCCAAGACATGAATTTGTCGAAGGAAGTATTCGCGACATTAATCTCGTGGCAGATCTCATTAACGATGTCGATGCTGTCGTCAACTTTGCGGCAGAGTCTCACGTTGACCGGTCCATCGAGGGAGCAAAGCCGTTCGTCGCGACAAACGTACAGGGGACTCAGACGCTCTTGGATGCTGCCAAAGACACAGACCTCGATCGGTTCCTGCAGATCTCGACCGACGAAGTGTATGGACAGACGCTCAACGGACAATTCACGGAGGAGGACCCTCTTCATCCCCGAAACCCCTACGCTGCGACGAAAGCTGGGGCAGACCTACTCGCACAAAGCTTCCAAGCGACCCACGATGTCCCTGTCATCGTCACACGCTCATGCAACAACTTTGGGCCGCGACAACACCCGGAGAAACTCGTCCCGAAGTTCATCCAACGTGCCAGTGCAGGCCAGCCATTGCCTGTATACGGTGACGGATCAAACGTTCGCGAATGGATTTACGTCGATGACAACTGTCGAGCGATCGATCTAGTCCTGCGGACCGGTGATCTCGGCGAAGTGTACAATATCGGGACCCGAACGGAGAGGACAAATCTCGAAGTCACCGAAGCGATTCTCGATACTGTCGGTGCATCGGAAGAACTGATCGAGTTCGTTGACGACCGGGCCGGCCACGACCAGCGATATGCGTTGAACACTGAGAAGATTGAGGCACTGGGTTGGGAACCAAGATACTCGTTCGAAGACGCACTTAAATTGACACACGATCATTATATTGAATAGTATAAAAATATTTATACTATGTGGCTTAGTATTTACTTATAAGTAATTGGAGAATCAGCAGCTATAATATATTAACTAATTATAATACACAATCATGTATTCAAACCGCTTCCATTCACACCGGGTAGCAGTCTGGCTAGCACGAGACAGCGTTCCCGTTGATTCAAATTCCGCTATAACTGCCGCGTTGAATAGCGGCCTCTGAGGCACAATGAGACGATAGTGATCTTGGCAACTCTAGCGTCAGCCATTAACAAGCTGACTCAAATTTTGACCACTTCGACCAATACCGCTATTCAACAGAGCCGTTATAACCGAAATAAATCTCTATGAAGTAGGGAAAAGAATTCAAACGTGCGATCACTTTTTACATATGACTTTGAGATTCCACTCAATATCAATATACGATGTGAGCGAGACGATCGGCTCAAACACTTCCGGTTCCTTGTTTGCAACTATTGAAACTGCCCTATTGAATATATACCCAACTCTTCTAATTACATCTTGTAGCTTTCCCCCGTCCGTCATTTTATTCGGCTGTTTTGTCTTGAGTTCGGCGCTGACGAGTGAGAACCTTTTATCGAAGTACCAACTTGGGAGTAGGTTGTTGTCTGTGCAAAAATGTTCTATTGACCTGAGCGAAAAATACTGTTCATGAGTCGGATCCCGAATACCTCGGATCGTGAGTCCGTGGGGAACGCGTATGTACACTAGCGCTTCTTCTTTTGAGATCCGGTGAATTTCGTTCAGTACCGCAAGCACATCTACTGAGTGCTCTAGTACGTGTTCTAGATAGACTTCTGAAAATGTGTTATCATCAAACGGCAATTGATGCATATCTCCAAGTACGTCAATTCCATCTAGTGGAGATATATCAAGGTCTATATCAGCATGTGACCTCTTACCTGCCCCAATGTTGAGCGACTTCTTGTGGTTACTCATTGATCAAGCCAAATGCTAAGCCATTATGAAACCAGTTCATAGAATTCGTATATAGAACACTATACTCGTTCTCTAATAAAATTTTCCGTCCGCCTTAATAATTCTAGGGGGCCGTCTTGTAGAACGATATTGCTGCATATGACTGTATAGTACAATATTGAATTGAACATATTCCGGTAGCTACCTCGTCCTCGATGGAGATATATGTCTATCCAAGACCGCCAGAACAACTTACGCCAATCGTCTGGCGTATGGGGATACCGACGGAAGTGACTAGACCACCGGGCATCTACTGGTAGTCTGGTGCACTCTACGTCGTTCTTCCAGAGCGTGTATTGGAGACTCAGCTGATCCCTTTCGGTCTCAGTACCGAGTTCTTGCCACCAGTCTTCCATCACACTAACAACATCAGAATCATTGTGCTCTCGTATTAGTACCGAATTCTCGGTAAGCCCCTCCTCGTCGGGGAACCCCAGCTGTCGGTACCGTTTAAGTTGCTCATTGACACGGTTCTTAGGAGCCAGTCCAGCATCGATACACTTTCTGGCTTCTTCCGCCACACTCTCTCGAGACGGGTGACTTGGTGCCGCGAGTGGACCGTCTGTCATCGTTCTCTTAATCAGGGTTTCAATATTTCCGACAATATGAATATTCCCATCAAGATATACACTATATTCAAACTCTGGAAACAACTCGTGGGGTTTCATTTTTAGGCGTCTATTATGAATGTTTGGAGAAGTGGTAGCATCCTTGAGGACCCTGATATCCCACACTACAGACTCTAGTTTCTCATCGTCAGTGAAGCAGACGTACTTAATATTGTTTGACGTTACTTCCGGATCAGTGAGAATGTCATAATCATCGAATATGGCTTTATATACTACAATATCTTTAGAGGGCATCTTTTAGTATGCTCCTTTGCAGCTTCGGCATCATCCCTTTCAGTCTGCGGAGTCGTAATGCCTTTGATAACGACCATCATTTACTGGCGTATGACACTCCGTGTCTTGTTTGTCGCCTTTGGTGACGAGCAGACAGCGAGTACTCGCTATCGTATTTTGAATTATCTCCCCTATCTCTCGTTCGAGACACGCGTTGACCTCCGCAAGGACCGGCATTTTACTGAGTTTTCGAAGGTTGATAAGCCGGCATATACTACGTATTTACTTTTATCCGCGTTGGTGTACGATATTATCTATATTCAAAAGTTGCTCCTTCCCTCTCGGTTTGTTACGATACTTAATCGGTTTTGTAAAGTTATCTATGACTTTGACGATGCGATTTATACGTCGGCTCCGTGGGAGCAGACAGACACCTCAAATCGGACCCGGATGTTAAACGAGATGCTAAAGGCGGCTTCAACGGTTATAACTGGTAGTCCTATTCTCACGGAATACGCCCGAGATTACACTGATAATATTCATACCCTTCCGACTTCGGTCCCTAGAGACGAGTACACTAAAGCACGTTTAGAGGAGCATAGAACCGACGACACTGTCATTCTTGGCTGGATCGGGAATCCTGAGAACCTGTGGTATTTGGAACAACGTGAAAACGTGATTTCCGAACTTCTCGAAACTTATCCAGAGGTTGAGTTGCACGTCGTGACTGCGGGAAACGAGCAGGTCCCATTCGAGAAACGCGTCGGAAAAGACGTGTTCTACCAGGAATGGTCGCTTGACGAAGAATTGGCCCTTGTCTCTGAATTCGATATCGCGATCCGGCCCCTTACAGACGATGAATGGACCCGCGGAAAAGGTGGGTACACGTCCGTTGTTCAGTGCCTAGCGATGGGGGTCCCTGTTGTTGCCTCGCCAGTCGGGATGTTATCCTCGATCGTTGAAGATGGGTCAAATGGATACTGTCCGGCTGATGATTCAGAGTGGTTCGACTGTCTCTCGGACCTAATTGAAAACCGAAAGCGTCGTGAGCGGTTTGCCGAGAGTGCTGTCGAATCAATCGAAGAGAACCATTTCTGGACAGATCAACGGGCCGAAGAACTTCGGTCAATCCTTTCATCTCCACAATGAAAGTGACCTGAAATTGGAGATGTTAAATAAAATAATATAGTTCCTCTCATGTAATTTGGGCAGAATATACAATTACTGATACGGTAATATGTGGAATAAAATGCTACGACGGGATATCGACTCCCGAGTTGTCCCGGACGATCGAGTTTTCGACCCTGGGAGTAAACACGGAAACAAAGCCGCCCACATAGACGCGAACGTCGTCGCGGTCAACATCGAACTCCAGCCTATACACAAGGGACTGGCGTACGTCCGGGCCGACGGGTTCCCGCTCCCGTTCCAGGCGGACACGTTCGACTACGTCTCCTGTTGCCAGGTGTTCGAATACATCCCACAGACTAGGGCGTTCGTCGCCGAGATTAGCCGCGTGCTGAAACCGGAGGGCGCGGCCTTCCTCGACTTACCGAACCGGTTGTTTCCGGACCGGCCACACAGCCCGCCCGGGTACTACTCGCTTCTGCCGCGGCCGCTCGGTCTCCGTCTCGCACAGTCTCTCCTCGACTCGGATCAAGAACGCTACTACAGAGACTACGTCTATAACCTGTCGCCGGTTATTGCACGCCGAGCAGTGCACGCGCACTTCGAATCGGTCGAGTACGTGACGCCCCGTCAGAAAGTGGCGTACCGACCGATCTTCCTTGGAGATGTCGACGACCTAGTCTACACACTGGGGAAAGGGACGAAGGTGTTTGCGAAGCTCCTGCTCCTGATTACGCTACTCACTCGGTTCCCGCCAGCCGGGTGGCTGTTCGAGTTATTGTATCCGCACGCGGCGTACGAGTGTCGTGAGCCGAGCCGCGGGTGTAAGCGATGAGTACGCGGCTCTGTTTCGTCTCACTGTCGGCGTACGGCTACTTCGTCGACGACCCGGAGATAGCTGGCGGCGGTGCACAGCGCCAGTTCTACCTCTTGAGTCGGGAACTGGCCGAGAGATACGATGTCCACATGATAGTAGGTGACTATGGACAGCCGTCACGCGTCGTCCACGACGGCGTGACCCTCCACCGGGCGTACACACCGGAAACTGTGGCAAACCCGATAGAGCAGGCCGGACAGCTCCGACGGCTGGCGGCGGCGATGCGGGCTGCCGATGCGGATATTTATGTTTCCCGTGGGAACCCGCGGCTCGCCAGCGTTGTCCGGGCACTGGCGCGATTATTAGGCGGGAAATGGGTTTATCACGTTGCGAGCGACGGTCACATCGAGACCCCCGAGCGGTACGTTAGCGGTCCGTTCGGACGACTCTACCGGGCTGCGCTCACTCATGCGGACGCCATTATCGCGCAGACGAACCGCCAGCAACGTGTCGTCGCTGAGGAGTATGGTACCACGTCAATTGTTGTCCCGAACGGCTACCCTGCAGCCGAAGAGGTCATGGCTCAATCGAAGCGGGAGTTCGTTCTCTGGGTCGGGCGGCTGGAACCCGACGAGAAGCGTCCGCATTTGTTCGTCGACCTCGCGTCCGCATGTCCTGAAATTCAGTTTACGATGATCGGACCTTGGGAGGCGCCTGATGCTTACAGACAGCGACTGACGGCACGCATCGAGGACACTCCGAATCTAAAGTACGTCGGCACGGTCCCACCCGGAGAGATACACGACTACTACGATCGGGCGCTCGCATACGTGAACACCGCGGCGGTCGAGGGATTCCCGAACACGTTTTTGGAGGCCTGGCGTGCCGAAACTGCAGTCGCAAGCCTTGATGTTGATCCCAGCCGGTTCATCGACATCGATGTCGAGTGGACTGGCTTTGCCGACGGATCGATGGAGAAGCTTGCCGAACAAGTGAGACGGATCGTCGTCGACGAGGACTTTAGAGCGGCCGTCACCGAGCAGTGCCGCGCGGCCTTTGAGACCGAGTATACTGTCGAAACGCTGGTGTCGAACTACGCAGCGGTGTTAGATGGCCTCGACTGATCGACAACGTTAGGACTACGATACTGTTTGAGATGGATAATGTGCGGTATCGGCGGAAAAGTGTCGTTCTCGGACCGACCTGACACGGCCGTTGCCGAACGCATGACCGATCGGATGACCCACCGAGGCCCCGACGCCTCCGGGATCTACGCGAACGGACCAGCCGTCTTGGCCCACTGTCGCCTCGCAATCCTCGATCCCTCCCCAGCCGGTCGCCAGCCGATGGCGAACACCGACGACACCGTCCACATCGTTTTCAACGGCGAGATCTACAACTACCGAGAGCTCCGTGAGCGCGTCGACGACTACCGGTTCCAGTCGGAGACAGATACCGAGGTCCTCCTCCACCTCTACGAGGAGTATGGGACCGACTGTCTCCAGTACCTCCGCGGGATGTTCGCGTTCGGGATTTACGACGAGGAACGCGAACGATTGTTCCTGGCGCGGGACCGGCTCGGACAGAAGCCGCTGTATCTCAGTACCGAGGGCGACACGACCTGGTTTGGGTCGACGATCGGTGCGATAACCTCCGACGAGAGCGTCCCGGTCGAACCGGACTATGACGCGATCCGACAGTTCCTCACCTACCAGTACGTCCCCCACCCCGCCACCGGATTTGAAGGGATCGAGCAGTTGCGCCCGGCGGAGTATGCCGTCGTCAACGCCGACGGGATCACGCGCGAGCAGTACTGGTCACTGTCGTTCACCGAGCAGTCGTCGGCTTCACCGGATCGACTCGCCGATCGACTCCGGTCGAAACTCCGGGAGGTGACGCGTCTCCGGATGCGCAGTGACGTGCCGCTGGGCGTGTTCCTTTCGGGTGGCGTCGACTCGTCCATCGTGACCGCGCTGATGTCGGATATCGCCGACGATCCCGTGAAGACGTATTCTGTCGGGTTCGACGAGGCGGCGTACGACGAGCTCTCGCATGCCCGGACCGTCTCGGAAGCGTACGGGACGGACCATCACGAATACACCGCCACGCCCGACGCGGCGGGGGTGCTCCCCCAGTTAGTCGCCGAGTACGAGATGCCGTTCGGTGACCCGTCGGCACTCCCGACCTACTACGTTTCGCAGGCAGCGAGCGACGACGTGACTGTCGTCCTCGGTGGTGACGCCGGCGACGAGAACTTCGCGGGGTACGACCGCTACTGGTGGGACCAGATCGCTGGGTGGCTCTCGCAGCTCCCGTCGCCCGCTCGAAGAGTTGGCGTCGGCGCCCTTGATACGACCCCGTCACAATTCGAGCACCACCCGGCCATCAGGTATCCGAAGACGCTGCTCGAAACGGCCAGCCGCGACCCGACCGGCCGGTATGCGACGTTCATCTGCCACGGCTTGGGCGAAGAGGTGGCGGCGGTCTGGGACGGCCATGGGCAGCGAGACGAACCCGTTCAGGACGAACTTGCCCATCTTGACCAGGCGTTCACCGCCGCGGACGGGCCGACTCGACTCGATCGACTGTTGCATGTCGACTTCCAGACGTACCTGCCGGACGACCTGCTCGTGAAAGTCGACCGGGCGAGCATGGCCCACTCGCTAGAGGTCCGGTCACCGTTTCTCGACCACGAACTCGTCGAGTTCGCCGCACGGATCCCAGCCGCACAGAAGCGTCGGCGGTCGTCCGGGAAACTGATCCTGAAACGAGCCTTCGCCGACACGCTCCCTTCGTCGGTCACGTCCCGAGACAAACAGGGCTTCAGCGTCCCAGTCGACGAGTGGTTCCGGACCGAACTCCGTGGTTTCGCTCGCGACCGGCTCGATAGCCTCGGTCGCCGCGACCGGTTCGACGGCCCGGGGATATCCCGTCTGTTCGAGGACCACCTCGACGGCGCCGACCACGGGTTTCGGCTCTGGGATCTGGTCGTCCTCGAAGAGTGGTTCGACCAGTTTATCGACCCGCCCCTATGAGTCCGTCGAGAGTTTGTCGACTTCAAAACGATCGTTACGTCCGCTCCTCAGCGAGTAGTTCATCGTATAGTGACTCGAACGCGTCGACCATCGCCTCGAGGCTGAAATCCGCGTTCGCCCGCCGTTTCGCTGCACGCCCGTGCGTCCGCGCTATGTCAGGACCGGAGAGATACTCGACGATCGCGTTCGCCAGCGCGTCGGGGGCACTCACCGGGACATGGGTCCCGTGTTCGCCGTCGAGGACCAACTCGGAACAGCCGTCGACGGGCGTCGTGACAATGGGGAGCCCGGCGCACATCGCTTCGAGAAGCGCACCGGGAAGCCCCTCGAAATGCGACGGGAACGCGAATACATCGAACAGATCCAACAGTAGAGGCACGTCGTCCCGACGGCCGAGGAAGTGGACGGAGTCGCGGCAGCCGACGCGTTGGGCGTGCCGGTGTAGGGCCTCCCGTTCGGGGCCGTCTCCGACGACGACCAGCTGTGCGTCGTCGTGGGTCGCCCGAATCGTCGGCCACGCGTCGAGCAGGTCGTGGTGGCCCTTCCGTTCGATGAGCCGCCCGATAGTCCCGACGATAGGTCCCGGCGGAATCCCGAGTCGTTCGCGGTAGCTGTCGGGTGCCATCTGATCGTACCGACTCGTGTCTCGGCCGTTGCGGATTACCGAAACCCGTGCGGCCGACGCGCCCTGGTCAACGACCCACTCGGCGCCCGCAGCAGAGTTCGAGACCACAGCGTCCGATAGCGGCATCGTCAGTCGGTCGACGAGCATCCGGTGGCGCGGCCGGTCGTTGGGGACCGCCCGGACGCCGGTTATGACGACTGTCTCCCGACTGGTGAGTCCGGCCAACCGGGCGAGCGTGTTGTCGAAGAACAGGAACGACTGGAGAAGAGCTGGCCGCTCACGCCGGAGCGTGCGGACGAACTTGGCCACCGCGGGCGCGTCGAACTTCGACCCGGCGTCGAGTGATCGGACCGATACGTCCGACGGCACCTCGTCGGCCAACGGCCCGCCGGACTCGATCGTCCAGATCGTCGGGTCGAACCGCTCGCCCAGCCCGGAGACGAGGTCGAGAAGCGTTCGCTCGGCGCCGCCGACATCGAGCCGCCCGATGAGGAACCAGACCGTCACGGGGTCATCGGCGGATCCGTTCGACACGAAGGCTCCTCTGTCGCCTCCGATATTATGTCTACTGGCTCCGCTTCCTCGAGCCGGGCCTATTTACTGTTCGACCGGGAAGCACCGGGCGTGTTCGCTGTGCTCGTCGCGGCATCGCTGTTGTTGGCGGCGGTCTGCCGAGCGGTCGGTAACCGGGTATACACTGCGACGGCATCTGCCGCGTTCGTCGGTCACGTCACTGCCGGCGTCGCTGCGCTCCAATACCTCCCCTACAACTGGGACATCGGCACCTACCACGAGACTGCGATGGCCCTGCTCGCCTGGCAGCAGCCCGACGGGAGCACCTCGACAATCGCCTTCGGGTGGGTTCAGGCGGGACTCTACACGGTGTTCCAACCCGACGTGCTCGTCGTCGCAGTGTTCAACTCGCTGCTCGCGGTCCTGATCCCGCTCCCGGTCGCCGCCCTCGCACACTCACTGTACCCGACGCTCGACGACCTCGACGGCGTCAGAACGCTCGTGCTCTTCCTCCCGCTCTCCGTGCTGTTCCTGAGTATCCCGATGCGTGACACGCTGGCGCTCGCGCTGTTCGTCACGGCGCTCGCGCTAGGTGCCCGAGCGCTGACCGGCCGACCCCTGCTCGGACTCGCAGCCGTTCCGGTCGTCGGTGCCCTCGCACTGATTCGGGTAGAACTGGCTGGACTCGTCTTCGTGGGGGCCCTGCTCGGGATCGTCGTGTTCGCCGTACAGCGGTACACAGACCGAACAGTGTCGGTTCCGTCGCTGGTCGCCGGTGTCGGCGCGACGGGTTTGATCGGTGTCGTCCCGTTCGCGCGCCGATACGACCTGGGCACGCTGAACTACCAACTTCGGGTCCGGGGTGTGGGCGGCGCGGCCTATCTCACGCCGTTTCAGTACGAGTCGTGGGTGGACGTGTTTCTCGCTGCGCCCGTCCGTGCGATGTACTTCCTGTATGCCCCGTTCCCGACCCACGTCGACGGAGTGTTCGATCTCGTAGCACTCCTCGAGCTCCCGCTGCTGGTCTTCCTGACCGTCGCCGCCGCGCGCTCGCTCCGCGCTCGCGACTGGTCGACACCCGTCGGTGCGCTCCTCGGTCTGGTGCTCGTCGGGGGTACGATGGGGTACGGACTCGTCGACGCGAACTTCGGAACGACCGTCCGCCACCGGATCCCGTTCGTCGTGCTGCTGGTCGTCCTCGCGGCACCGGTCATCGAACAGCGGTGGCAGCCCCTCGTGGAAGCCATCGCTAGACTGCAGATCGGGAGCGCCCGTCAGGGAGCCTGAGACGGAATCGCGAACAAGACTATCAGAGTGAACACGAGCCAGACGAGTGTCCAGAAACCGTATTGTCGAGGTGACGATGGGTTCTCGAACGCGCCGGCGATCTGTCCCCACAAGGGGAACCGATTTGCCTTCGCGAACGCGAGCGACTGTTGGACGACGGTTCCAAGAAACAGGTACTGAAACACGTACGCCGCCAACTGTGCGAACCATCGTGGTTCGACCAGTAGCGTACACACGACACCGACTGTTCCGAACACTGCAAGAGCACTCTCGACGACGAGCGTCTCGGAAACCCGACGGGGACTGATCGCGAGCCAGCAACCCGTAGCGACGACGGCCGCGAACAACATGAGGTAGGCCGATGTCGTGAATACGTCTCCGACTCCGGCCAAGACCGTCGATACGGTCCACTGACCGATTCCGAGCCGACTGACGGCGGAGTCTGCGACGAACGTCCGGGCCTCGCGGGAGACGAATAATAATGGCGTCCCGGCCAGTGCGCCTACAACACCCACGACGAGCAGTTCCCGGTAGCATCGATTGGAAAGGAACGCGACGGTTGCCGTAGCAGCGACGAAACCAGCGAACACGTACTGCTGGAGCCCGATAAGTCCGATACCGATCCCTGTAACTGCAGCGAGTGTCTCCGTACGACGCTGCCCCGATGGACTCTGGATGGTTTCGTGAATCGAAACGAGGACGAGAAAGACCAGCGGCAACACGAACGCGTAATGCCAGAATCCATCGTAGTACGCGTTCTCCGTAATCCCAAGCGCACGCCAGGCTCCGAAGCTGAGAAGAGTGAGGAATCCGGTCCGCCAGTCGGCGACGCGCCAAAACAGTCCCACAACCGTCAGCGGGAGCGCGACGAAGCTAGCGCCTGTCGCGAAGATCTGTGTGATACGTGCAGCCGTGCCGGCCGTGGGATCAACGATCGCGAACACCGTTGCGAGGGGGAGATACCGTAGCGGTGGATCGACAGTCGCGTATATGTTTCTAGTGTCGGCGACCAGAAGCGCCGCGCGGACGATATTGTCGGGGTCGCTGGATTGATCGAACCCAGCCGACTGCCAGGCGGCAAGCGGGCGCCATCCGAGACGGACCGCCACAACAACCAGCGGAACACAAAACACCAGCAAGACGCCCCATTTGACCCGCCGACTCGGAACGATCGGCCCTCCGTCCGACATACGAATCCTACGCTCGTTCCTTCCACAATGAATATTTCTCCTCGACAGCCTGGTGTCTTTTCTACTCCGTCCGATGAAAAAACATATAACGCTTCGAGGTTACTCACAATCTGAGTAACTCAATGACGATCCTCGTCACCGGCGCCGATGGCTACATCGGCTGGCCGACCGCCCTGCGCATCGCGAATCGGACGGACGACCGCGTGCTGCTCGTCGACAACTTCGCCCGCCGCGAGTGGGTCGAGGAGGTCGGCTCGAAGAGCGCGACGCCCATCGCGGGCATCGACCAGCGCCTCGACGCGGCCGAGGAGGTCTTCGGCATCGGCAACATGTCCTTCGTCGAGGGCGACCTCGTCGAGAAGTCGTTCGTCGACGAGCTGCTGGCCGTCCACGAACCGGAAGTCGTCGTCCACGCGGCCGCACAGCCCTCCGCGCCGTATTCGCAGATCAACGGCGAGCGGGCCAACTACACCCAGCACAACAACATGCAGTCCACGCGGAACCTGCTGTGGGGCCTCGAAGAGCACGACCTCACCGACACCCACTTCATCGAGACCACCACCACTGGCGTCTACGGTGCGCCCGAGTTCCCGATCCCCGAGGGCGGTGCGGCCATGGAGAACCAGGACGAGCGCGACGAGGTGCCGTTCCCGGCGATGGCGGGCTCGTGGTACCACCTCACCAAGAGCCACGACGCCGCCAACATGCGGCTGGCCCACCAGCAGTTCGACATCCCGATCTCGGACGTGCGCACGGCCATCACGTACGGCACCGAGACCGAGGAGACCCGCGAGTACGACGCGCTCAAGACCCGCTTCGACTTCGACTACTACTTCGGGACCGTGGCTCACCGATTCGCCGCTCAGGCCGTCGCGGGGTACCCGGTCACCGTCTACGGCAAGGGCGAGCAGCGCAAGCCGTTCATCTCGCTGGAGGACGCCGTCGAGGGTCTGGCGAACCTCGCCTTGCAGGACCACGAGGAGCGCCCGGACGATCTGACGGTGTACAACCAGGTCACCCGCGCGATCTCCATCGTCGAGATCGCCGAGACCATCGCGGGCGTCGGCTCGGAGTTCGACCTCGACGTCGCGGTCGAGCACTTCGAGAACCCGCGCGACGAGGACGAGACCCACAAGATGGAGATCGAGGACGACCGCTACGCTGACCTCATCGGCGAGCAGGCCCAGGACTTCGAGAGCGGCATCCGTGACGTGTTCGAGTCGCTCACCGAGCAGGCCGACACCATCGCGGCCCACGAGGACCGCTTCCTCCCGGGCGTCCTCGACGACTGGGACGCAGAGGAGTAAGCCGTGGACGTGCTCGTCACCGGCGGGTGTGGCTACATCGGCAGCCACCTCGTCCCGAAGCTGCAGGCCGACGACGACGTCGACCGCGTGGTCGTCCTGGACAGCCTCGTCTCCGGGTCGCCCCGCGCCTTGTTCGGCTGTTTCGACGACGGGCTGGACTTCCGCCGGGGCGACGTGCGCGAGTACGGCGACGTCGAGAGCGCGATGCGCGACGTCGATCGAGTGGTCCACCTCGCCGCCATCACGGGCGCGGCGAGCACCCACGACCGCCGCGAGGAGACCTTCGCCGTCAACTACGACGGCACCGAGAACGTCCTGACCGCCGCGGGCAAGCTCGGCGTCGACCACGTCGTCTTCGCCTCCTCGTGTAACATCTACGGCCGCGCGACGAGCACGGACATCGACGAGTCCGTCGACCCCGACCCGATCAACCCCTACGCCGAGACGAAGTACCAGTCGGAAGACCTGCTGGCAGAGTACTGCGAGGAGTACGACATGACCGGCACCGCCCTGCGGATGGCCACGAACTTCGGCTACTCGCCGGCGGTCCGGTTCAACCTCGTGGTGAATCACTTCGTCTTCCGCGCAGTGACGGGACGGCCGCTCACCGTCTACGGCGACGGCTCGAACTGGCGCCCGTTCGTCCACGTCGACGACGCCGCGCGAGCGTACGAGGCGGCCGTCCGCGAGCCTGACGCGTGGGACGAGCTGGTGTACAACGTCGGCTCGAACGACGGGAACTACCGGATCGAGGAGATCGCCGAGGTCGTCCGCGACGAGGTTGGCCCCGTCGACATCACCTACCTCGAAGACGAACACCCAGGCCCCTCGTATCACGTCAACTTCGACCGGCTGGGCGGGACGGGCTTCGAGACCGAACACACCCTCCGCGAGGGCGTCCGCGATCTGGCTGGGCGGTTCCGCGATTCGGACGTGAACGCGCGCTCGGCCGTCGGTACGGTCGACTCCGATCGATGACCGCCCGCGTCCCCACCGGAACAGCCCTTCGCGGTACGCCGCTTCGTTCCAGCGTAACGGATATTACGTCGGTTTCGATCCGACGTAATACTACGCGTATCGCCCGCCGAACAGCAACCGACGACCGATATCACTCGATAGACAGGACACACGAACTATGACAGACCAACGTACCGTCGCCGTCACTGGCGCGGCGGGATTCATCGGCAGTCGCGTCGTTTCCGAACTCCAGCAGGCCCACCCCGACTGGGAGATCACCGCACTCGACAACTTCTACCTCGGTGACGTACGGGAGATAGGGGACGTGAGCGTCGAGCACGTCGACGTGCGCGACCGCGACCGGCTGGAAGAGGCGCTGGACGGAGCGGATATCGTGATGCACCTCGCGGCGGTCTCGGGCGTCGACGACTGCGAGGAGAACCGGGACCTGGCCTACGAGGTCAACGTTCAGGGGACGAACAACGTCGCGTGGTTCTGTCGGAAGACCGGCGCGGCGCTCGTCTTCCCCTACTCGATGGCGGTGCTGGGCGACCCCGTCGACTTCCCGATCACCGCCGACCACCCGCGCGACCCGATGAACTGGTACGGCCGGACGAAGCTGCTCAGCGAGCGCGCCATCGAGACCTTCGCCGAGGGCGAGTTCCCCGCGCACCTGTTCCTCAAGTCGAATCTGTACGGTGAACACCAGATCGACGGCCAGACCGTCTCCAAGGGCACGGTCATCAACTTCTTCGTCGGCCGCGCGAAGGACGGTGAGAACCTGACCGTCTACGAGCCCGGCGACCAGGCGCGCAACTACGTCCACGTCGTGGACGTGGCCCACGCGTACGTCCGCAGCGCCGAGCGGCTGGTCGACCAGCTCGACGCCGGCGAGACGGGCGTCGAGAAGTACGAGATCGCCAGCGACGAGGACCCCGGTATCACGACCGTCGCCGAGATCGTCCGGGATATCGCCGCCGAGGAGATCGACTTCGAACCGGATATCGAACTGCTGGAGAACCCGCGCGACGAGACGCTCGTCAGCGAGTTCGAGGTGGATACGACTCGCGCTCGCGAGGAGTTAGGATGGTCGGTCGAGAATTCGGTCGAAGACAGTATTCACGAGCTGTTTCGCGCGTAGTTACCGTCTCCCTACTCGTTCGGATCCGTCACGCGCCAGGCCAGCGGGACGATCGCGGCAACCGCGACACAGAAACTCCCGAACGCGAACGCTTCCTCCGGCCGCGACCACAGCGTCGCGACGACGCTAACGGTGAGCCAGAGCCCGCAGAGCACCGCGACCGCACGACCGGACGGCTTCATCCGTCCTCCGCGATCGCTCGGCACCGTTCGGTCGTTCGCTCGACGGTCGTCGCCCAGTCGTATTCGCCTTCGACGACCGCACGTGGCGCGTACGCACCGGATTCCGCGGTCACCGTCTCCAACGCGTCCGCGAACCCGGTAATGTCGCCGACTGGGACCGTCTCACCGCCGCCGTCGACGACGCCGGTGAGCTGGTCGAGCGCGCTGGTGACGACGGGCACGTCGGTCGCCATCGCTTCCAACACCGTCCGCGGTAGCCCCTCGGCCTCGCTGGACAGCACGAGCGCGTCCGCCGCCCGGTAGACCGCCGGCATCTCCTCGTAGGCGACGTGACCGAGGAACTCCACCGCCTCGTCCAGACCCCGCTCGCGGACCGACCGCTCCAGTCTCTCTCGAAGCGGCCCGTCGCCACAGACCGTGAGCCCGGCGTCCGGCGCTCGCTCTCGGAGCCGTTCGAACGCCGCGAGCGCGTCCGACGGGCGCTTGCCCTCGACCAGTCGACCGACGAAGAGGACCGCTGGATCGCCGGTGACGCGTTCGTCTTCCGGTCCGCACGGAGTGAATCGATCCGTATCGATCCCGTTGGAGACGACGGCGACCGGTACCGAAACTCCGAGTTCACGGAGCCGATCCCGGTCCTCGTCGGTGTAACAAAAGGCCACGTCCGCGCTGTCGAACGTCCACCGACCGACGGTCCGGAGATAGCCGTCGAAGACCCACTTCGGCGCGGTCTGGGAGTACAGGCCGTGGTTCGTGACCGCCAGCGGCGTCTCCGACAGCCGACGGGCGATCGCCGCCAGATTGGTCGAGAAGTAGAGGTGCGAGTGAGCGTGGACCACGTCGTACTCGCCGGCACGGCGGAGGAACTGCGCGACGCCGGCAGAGACAGCGTTGCCGAGCGGTTCGGCCGTCGCGGGATAGCGGACGACCGTGTACCCCTCGCGCTCCTCGACGTGTGGGCGATCTTCGGTCTCGGCTTCGTCTCCTCCCTCGTCGGCGTCGACCGTCAGCACCGTCACGTCGTGCCCCATCGCGGCCTGGTCGCGGCTCATCGCGTGGACGTGGTAGGGGCCACCCCCCTTGACGTCGGGATAGACCTTCTGTGCGGCCCGGAGGATACGCATTCGTCTCTCACCTCCACCCCGTCGATGTTAGGTGTACTGTTCGATCAGTCGCGGAGGACGGAGACGAGGTCGGTCAGGACCATCCAGCACTGTCGGATGACGATGCGGACGTCCAGCCAGAACGACTGGCGGCGGATGTACTCCAAGTCGTAGCGGAGCTTCGTCTCCGGGTCGGTGCTGGAGGCGCCGCTGATCTGGGCGAACCCGGTGAGTCCGGGTTTGACGAACCAGCGCTTGCGCCAGCGGTCGGTGGTCTCCTCCAGGTACCTCTCCTCGTCGGTCCAGACCGCCCGCGGACCGACGACGCTCATCCGCCCGACGAGAATCGTCCACAGCTGTGGGATCTCGTCGAGATGGGTCGTCCGCAGGAACCGACCGACGCGAGTGATCGCGTCGTTGTCGTCGTCGTCGACCGGCGTGACGTCCTCGCTATCGGGGAACATGCTCCGGAACTTGTAGATCCGGAAGGTACCGCCGAACTCCGCGGTCCGCTCCTGGCTGTAGAGAATCGGGCCCCGACTGTCGAGTCTGATCGCCACCGCGATGCCGGCGATGACCGGCGAGAGCGCGAGGAGGCCCGTGGCGGCGAAGGCCACGTCGAAGACCCGCTTGACGATGTAGTCCTGGGTGTCCCAGGGTTCCAGGTCGATGTCGACGAGCGTCTCGTCCGGGGCGCGTTCGGTGAGCACGTTGTCGGCGTGGTCGCGGTGAGCCTTCGCGACGACGCCGTGCTCGTAGCAACTGTCGAGCGTGCCGAAAAACGACACGCGGTCGGCGTCACCGAACGCCAGCACCGCCGTATCGATATCGTAGGCGACCAGCACCTCTTCGAGTCGCGCGAGTCCGCCCAGACACTCCAGGTCCGCGAGCGGTTCCGCTCCGACGACGACGCCGCCGTCGGTGTGGCCGGCCCCGGCGTCACTCGAACGGCCGCCTCGACCGGCCAGCGGCGAGACGTAGCCGACTACGTCGAGGTCCGTCGTCGCCAGCACGTCCGCCATCGTCTCGGGGTCGTCACCGACGACGACGGCCCGCTCGCTGCCCGACGGCCGCCGTCGGATCGCCACCATCGCCACCGGGAGGCCGACGAACAGCAGGCCCGTCACGATCATCAGCGTCGACCGCGGGAGCCTGTAGGTGTAGTTGTAGTAGCCCAGCGCGGCGAGGCCGACCATCGCCAGCAGGACCCGCTTCTGGGTCAGGAGGATCGTGTCGAGGATCCGCCGCGGACGGGGTTTGAACACGGGCCACATCGCACCGGCCACGACACCGACGGTCGTCAGGACCGCGACGGTGCGTTTCGGGCCGGCGAGGACCGCCGGCGCCGGCCGCCCGAAGTAGGGGACCAGCGCGAACAGGTCCTGGACCAACGGGTGGTTCGCGACGGCGAGCGCACCGAGCGTCAGGACCAGCGTCGCCCCGACGCTCGCGACGCGATACTGCCACCGCGAGTTCATCGTCCTGTATTCTCGAACAAACCGATATAAACGCTGTGTCGCGACTCTCCCCGGAGCACACCGTCCCCAGCTCCCGGACCGAGGCCGGCCCGAATGGGTGGAGAGCGCTCAGAGACCCACGAGTTCGTCGATTCACCGGTCGTAGTCCGGCACGGTCCGGCCGGTCTCGTCCCACGGAGGGAGTGACCGTTCGCTCGGTCGGCGTCGGCCGTCGCACCCAGTGGAAGTTATATACGTCGGAGCCACAACCACCGTACAGTCGCGCCATGAGCGGGGACGAAGCGAAACTTCTGGACACGTCGGGCGATTACGCGTTCGTCGTCAGGGACGGCGAGACCGTCGCGGAGCCGCGCTGGCGCTCCTCGCGGGTCGTCCTCACCAGCGAGCGGCTGGTGTTCGTCGACGCCGACGGCAACCAGTCGTTCCCCCACGACGCCGTCGAACTCGTCGACGACTCCGAGAGCGTCGTCCCCGAGGGATTCCCCGCCGACGGCGCAACCGCACTCCGGGCCGGCAACCACGCGCTCCTCGTCGACGCCCCCGACGTCGAGGCCTTCGACCGAGAGTACTGTCGGGCGGCGCTGGACGCCGAGGTCATCCTCGTCAAACATCCGGCGGTCGTCGGCGGCGTCGTCCAGGACACCGAGTGGTCGAAGGCCCGCTTTCGCTTCGCCGACGACACCGTCAGGCTCGCCCTGCCCGGCGGGGGCAGCACCTCGTTCCCGGTGGCGGACGTGGGCACCGTCGAGACGGCCAGCCAGGGCGTCATGGGCGCCCAGCGCCGGGTCGTCCAGCTCGAACACACCGACGAGGAGGGCCGCAGCGTCGAGACGCACTTCTCGGGCACCGACGCCCACTGCCGCGCGCTGACCCACCTGTTCGAGGCCGTCGTCTCCGACCGTGGAAGCGAGGAGTACGAACTCACCGAGACCGAGAACCAGGTGTTGATGGCCCTGTACTCGGGCGTTTCACCCTTCGAGATGAGCGACTTCGTCGGCATCAGTGTCGAGGAGGTCGAGGAGATCTACGGGAAGCTGCTGGAGATGGACGCCGTCGACGAAGTCCGCGTGCGCACCGAGGTGTCGCTCAACGCCCACGGGCGGAACCTCGCGAGCGAAGCGATGAGCGAGCAGTGACAGTCGCCGTCGGCCCGGATCAGCCCCTCCGCCGATTCACTACCCCCGTTCGGTCCGCCGTTCCCAGAGCCGCCGGGCGCGGCCGAGCGCACCGGGCCCCGGCGTCCCGTCGCGGACCCAGACCGCGACCGCGACCGCCAACAGCCCGACCTCGAAGAGGACGTAGCCGATGCCGGCGGGGCTGGCCAGGTACTCGACCCAGCGGGCCAACAGCCGCGAGACGAGCGCGAGGACGGAGACGGTTCCGCCGGCGGGTTCCTCACCGAGGGGCCAGAGGACGGCGCCGAACGCCGGCCCCCCGCCGATGAGCACGGAGAAGAACACGTCCCCCGCCAGGTGAGTGAGGTATCCGACGGCGAACGCGACACCGGGTTCGGGGGCGCCGCGCCGGCGGGCGACCGCGACGACGAGGAGGCTCACCGGGACGGCGACGAACGCCGAGTGCGCGACTGAAGTCCCGCTGGGGAGGACGCCGAACACCCAGCCGCCGGGTTTGTCGACCAGGTCCGGGAACTGCGTCCCGAGGACGACGGCGACGGTACCGAGGTCGCCCGGTGGTCGGCGGTACAGCGTCCGCGTCACGACGGAGTACAACAGGTACCCGACCGAGAGGTGCTCCCAGGGCCACATCTCAGCGTCCCGTCGACGGCCGGTCGGCGGTCCGGGTCCGTCGCGAGCTGTCGTCGATGGCGGCGTCGACCGGTCGCTCCGCACCCATCCCGTGATACGCCGTTGAGACCGTCTTCACGCGGGCACCTTTCGCCGTCGATCGTATTGTTATCCACACCTTTCTCCGTTCGAGACCGCCTGTCTCGCGTCGTCGTGTCGAAGCAGGTGGCCCCCGCTGGGCGCTGCTGTCGACCTGGGCCGACGAACGAACGGCGACCGTCGGCGCGGTCGCACAGTTCCACAGCCGATAATCGGCCCGCAATGCCTATTGTGGGCGGCCGGGAACTCCCGCCAATCGCGGTCGATCCCCCATGAGCAACTCGGAGAAGAAAGTGACGGACATGCAGGGACGGTACATGCAGCCCGTCGCCGAAGGGCGCCAGCGCGACGACGCCGGCTGGCAGTCCTGTCGGATCGTCCTGACCACCGAGCGGCTGGTGCTCGTCGCCGACGGGAAGCTCACCGTCCCGCTCGCCGAGATCGACGAGATCGGCGAGCGCTACGACGTGAACCAGCGGGCCGCCGGCGTGGCGAGCTACCTCGGCCTCACCGTCGGCGACGACGTGGTGCTGGTCTCGGGCGCCGACCACGACGAGTTCGAGACGGACTTCTATCACGCCTGTCTCAACGGCGAGGTGCTGTTCGTCGACCACCCCGCCGTCGAGGGGGGCGTCGTCCAGGGCACCGACTGGACGAAAGCCCGCATCCGCATCACCGACGACGACATCCGCCTGGCGCTGGCCGACGGTGAGCGCGTCGTCATCGAGCGCGACGACATCGGCGAGGTCGAGGAGGACGAACGCCAAGCCGCCGGCGAGCAGCGACGTGTCATCGAGGTCGAACACAGCCAGGGGGAGATCAGCGTCGAGACCCACATCACCGGCGGCGAGTACGACCTCTCTGTCCTCTGGCAGGTGCTCGAAGAGGGCGTCGAGCGCAACCGCGCCGACCTCGATCTGGGACCCGTCGAGGAGCAGGTCGTCATGGCCCTTCACTCCGGTGTCTCACCGTTCGAGATCCCCGATTTCGTCGACAGCGAGGTCGAAGACATCGAGGCGATCTACGACCGACTCATCGAACTCGACGTGATCGAGGTGGTCCGCGAGCGCACCGAGGTGGAGATGACCGCACGCGGACGCTCGGTCGCCGGCGAACGGATGGGCGAGCAGTAGCTGTCGGGTCGGAGTCGCGGTCGGGTCGGAGTCGCGGTCGGGTCGGAGTCGCGGTCGGGTCGGAGTCGCGGTCGGGTCGGAGTCGCGGTCGGGTCGGAGTCGCGGTCGGGTCGGAGTCGCGGTCGGATCGGAGTCGCGGTCGGGTCGGAGTCGCGGTCGGATCGGAGTCGCGGTCAGAAGCGGGGATTTCGTTCCATGGCGTCGTCGTGTTCCACGTCCATCGCCATCGCCACCACGGTGACGAAACAGCTAAACAGGACGACCAAGATCCCGATCTGAGCCGAGAGAACGGTCAATCCGCCGTCGAGGGCAGCCCAGCCGATCGACGCGAGTCCGGCGACCACGCCGAGCGGCCCGAGCCCGTAGAGGAAGACCAGGGGGTGGAAGTCCGTGACGAGGTACCTGGCTTTGAGCCGCCAGAGGAATCGAACCAGCAGGAGCTTCGATAGCTTCGGGACGAACGAGCTGTACTCGATCCCGCTCTCCTCGTCACCGTACACCGCTCGCATCTCCACGTCGGCGATCCGGAACCCGTGGACGTTCAGTTTCACGATGAGGTCGTTAAGAAAGCCGTAGTCGTCGTAGAGGTCGTCGATGTCCAGCGCTTCCAGTGCCTCCCGTGAGATCGCCGTGTAGCCGTTCTGCGGGTCGGTCATCTTCCAGTATCCGCTGGCGATCTTGGTCGTGAACGTCAGTATCGCGTTGCCGGTGAACCGCCACCGGGACATCCCACGGTAGTGCTCGGCGGAGTAGAGGCGGTTCCCCTTCGAGTAGTCCGCCCGCCCCGATACGACTGGCTCGACGATCTCGTCGAGGATGTCGGGGTCCATCTGGCCGTCGCCGTTCATCACGGCGACCACGTCCAGCCCCTCCTCCACCGCGAACTCGTAGCCCGTCTTTATCGCACCGCCCACGCCCTCGTTGGTCTCGTGACGGTGGGGAACCACTCGGGGCCGGACCTGTCCGCCGTCGGCCTTCGCGACGTTCGGGGACGCGTTCACCCGCTCGGCCACGCGCTGTATCCGCTCCCACGTCGCGTCGGACGAACAGTCGTCTATCACGAAAATTCGGTCGACGAACTCGGGGATCGTCGTGATCACCTCCCCGACGAACTCCGCTTCGTTGTGGGCTGGGACCACCACACCGACGGTCTTCCCTTCGTACATCCCGCCCGAGTATCGCGCTGATATCCACTTGGTAATGGAGCGCATAGGGTGAGGATCTGACGGGTAAAAAGCCCGCTACCGTCGGTCTGTTGGACGCCATCGTCACACGACGATTCGGGGAGAAGCCGTCGCCAGAGCGGGGTTGAGGGGGGCGTCCGTGCGGACGATGCTCGGGCAGTCAGAGCGGAGACGGATCGGCGCCAGGTCGGCGACGGTCGTTCGGGCGGTGGTAGCCGTTCGAGCGGCGAAGGTGGTCCGTCCGAGTCGATGCCGCGGTCACCGGTCGCGAATCGGGTTCGGGTCGACCTCGTCCGGCGTCAGGCGGGCTTCGAGGACGTCTACGATCCGCGTCGCGGCCGTCCCATCGCCGTACAGCGACGGTTTCGAGCCGCCGGGCGTCGGTGCGGCCAGCCCGGTCGCGATCCGGTCGGGGTCGGCGCCGACGAGGGCGTTCCACCCGCACTCGACCGTCTCGACCCACTCGGTCTCCTCGCGGAGGGTCAGACAGAACGTGTCGAGGAAGAACGCCTCCTTCTGGACGCCGCCGGAGTCGGTCGCGACGCGCGCTGCGGCGTCCAGCAACCGGACGAAATCGAGGTAGCCGACGGGGTCGACGAGCCGGAGCCGTTCGGCGTACTCCTCCCAGTGGCCGTACCCGCGCAGTCGGTCCTCGGTCCGCGGATGCACCGGCACGACGACCTCACTGTCGGCGCTCGCGAGGGCGTCGAGGATCGCCGTCAGCCGCTCCGGGTCGTCGGTGTTGCGCGGTCGATGCACCGTCGCGAGGACGAACTCGCCGGGCGAGAGCCCGATATCGTCGAGGACTGTCGACACGCTCCGCGCGTGCTCCCGCGCGGCCAGTATCGCGTCGTACTGTACGTCGCCGACGACGTGGACGCGCTCGTCCGGGATCCCCTCCTCGCGGAGGGTCTCGGCGGCCCGCTCGGAGGGGGCGAACAGCACGTCCGCGGCGTGATCCGTGAGTACTCTGTTGACCTCCTCGGGCATCTCGCGGTCGTAACTCCGGAGTCCCGACTCGACGTGGACCAGCTCTGGCGCGGACTTCGACGCGGCGACCGCGGCCCCCAGCGTCGAGTTCGTGTCCCCGTACACCAGCACGCAGTCGGGGGACTCGGATTCGATCGCCTCCTCGACGCCCACGACGCACTCGGCCGTCTGGCGGCCGTGGGTGTCGGAGCCAACCCCCAGCTGATAGTCCGGCTCGGGGATACCCAGTTCGTCGAAAAACACCGCCGACAGCTCCGCGTCGTAGTGTTGGCCGGTGTGGAGCAGTACCTCCTCGTGGTCGTCGCCCAGTGCTCGGCCGAGCGCGAACTCCTTGACGAACTGCGGTCGCGCCCCGACGACAGAGAGCACCTTCATGCTACGGCGAAGACCACCCCGGAGTTCCATCAATATACTCCGCCTAAACGACCGCTCGTCCCCGGCGAGCCCGCCATCTCCGAGCCGGCCGTCGTCTGGACTCCGGACCGGTGACAGATCGATCGATCGAGACGACCCGTCACAGCCGCCATCGCGCTGCTCGATGGCTGATCTGCCGCCCGCGAACCCGCCGTTTCGAAGTTGTCGTGGCCGCGAGTCGTGACTCGCTCGGCGGCGATTATACGTCCGTTTCACACCTGTCAAGCGATCCATAACTATAGGAAGACCGTCGGAACCAGGGGGTGAACGCTCGGCAGGACGCCGGAGCGACCATCCATGAGATATCTGGTTTTCACGAACACGCCCGCCCACGTCCACCTGTATCGCAACGCGGTCGAACGGCTCGAAGCGCGAGGCCACTCCGTGCTCGTCCTCGCTCGCGACTACGGCTGTACGGTCGAACTGTTAGAGTGGTACGACCTCTCCTACGAGGTGTACGGCCGCTGTGACACCACGAAGGGGTCGCTGGTTCGGCAGCTGCCGCGCCACTACGCCCGGATGCTCCGACTGGCTCGCGAGTACGATCCCGACCTGATCTTCGGGATGGGGTCGTACTCGGCACACACCGGGCTCGTCACGCGAACGCCGACGATCCTCATCCTCGACTCGGAGCCTACGTCGGTCGACCACCTGATCTCCCAGCCGTTCGCCGACGCGGTCGTCACGCCCGACGCGTTCCGCAAGGACCTCGGCGACGACCACTTCACTTTCGCCGGGTTCAAAGAGTGCGCGTACCTCCACCCAGAGGAGTACACGCCGCGAGCGGACGTCCGCGAGCGGTTCGGGCTCGACTCCGACGAGCGATACGCGATCGTCCGGTTCAACGCGTTCGGCTCCCACCACGACGTGGGGAAGGGTGGCTTCGCGCCCGACGAGCGGGCCGAACTGGTCGAGCGCCTCGCCGAGGAGGTGACCGTCTTCGTCTCCGACGAGGGCGGCGAGATGGACCTCTCGGCGCTGCCCGCCCGCGAGTTCGACGTCCACCCGGCGCTCATGCACGACGCGATCAGGGAGTCGGCCCTGCTCGTCGCCGACACGCAGACGATCGTCACGGAGGCCGCGCTGCTCGGGACCCCCGTCGTCCGATCGAACTCCTTCGTCGGCGAAGACGACATGGGCAACTTCCTCGAACTGGAACGGGCCGACCTCGTCCGCAACCTCGCCGATTTCGACGACGTACTCTCGACGGCCGAGCGCCTCGTCGCCGACGACGACGCCAAATCGCGGTGGCGTCGGCGCCGCCGAGAGTACCTCTCGACGAAGGCGAACCTCACCGACATCGTCGTCGACGTCGCGACGAGCGGGTCGGTCTCCGGGAGCGGCGCGCTCTCGGCTCGTTCGATCGGTGGGGTCACCTTCGACACGTCGGCGTCTTCGGACTGACTCTCGGGGCCCGTCTTTCGACCGGCCCGACCGGTCACACGCGGGCGGTGACGGCGACCCAGTCGTCCCCGGCGTCGGCATCGTCGTCGCTCCCGCCGTCGTCGGTCGCGACGGAGACGACCTCGAACCCAGCGGTCTCGAACAGGTCGCGAGCGCGGTCGGGGTCGTAGCGCTCGAAGTGGCGGCGGTCGTCGTCGTAGGGGCTCGCGTCTATCTCTTCGCCCGGACCGCCAACGGCTTCGAGCGAGACGAGTGCGACGCCGCCGTCGGCGAGCACCCGTTCGAACTCGGCGAGGGTGGCGGGGACGTCGCGCTCGGGCACGTGCAGTAATGATGCGCAGGCCCACAGGCCGTCGAAGCCGCCGTCGGCGAACGGGAGCGCGCGCATGTCACCGCGGACGGGCGTCCCGTCGGGGACGCACTCGCGAGCCCGGTCGAGGAACGACCGCGTCAGGTCGAAGGGGACGGTGTCGAAGTCGGCCTCGGCGAACGCCGCGGACTCCCAGCCCGGGCCACAGCCCACGTCGAGGACCCGCGGCGGGCCGGCGGGGTCCGGTTCACCACCAGGGGTCGCCGGGTCGACGCGCGCCGAGTCGGTCGCCGCCCCGTCGACCGCTGTCACGAACGCCTCGACGATGTCGGCGACGACCGAGCGGTCGCCGTGCCGGTCGGCGTACTCGTCGGCGACGCGCTCGTAGGTCTCGACCGTGCGCCGGACGCGTTCGTCCATACGGACGGGGCTGGGATCGCCGGGACGGTAAGCCTGCCGACGGCCGCAGGGGTGACGACCGGTCGACGCCGCCGACGAGAACGACACTATAAAGCGGCGGTGCACCGAAGCCGGCGGTATGAATCCGAAGATCCTGATCCTCGGTCCGCCGGGCGCCGGCAAAGGTACGCAGAGCGGGCGTCTCGCCGACGAGTTCGACGTCGAGCACGTCACGACGGGTGACGCGCTACGGGCGAACAAGGAGATGGACATCAGCGACATGGACACCGAGTACGACACGCCCGGCGAGTACATGGACCGGGGCGACCTGGTGCCCGACGTCGTCGTCGACGCGATGGTCGGCGAGGCGCTCGACGGCCGCGAGGGGTTCGTCCTCGACGGCTATCCGCGCAACGGCGACCAGGCCGAAGCCCTGCGCGAGATGACGGATCTGGACGTCGTCCTCGTCCTCGACGTACCCGAGGAGGAGCTTGTCGACCGGCTCACCGGTCGTCGGGTCTGCGAGGACTGTGGGACGAACTACCACGTCGAGTTCAATCAGCCCGAGGAAGCGGGCGTCTGCGACGAGTGTGGCGGCGACCTCTACCAGCGCGAGGACGACGACGAGGAGTCGGTGCGCAACCGGCTGTCGGTCTACCACGACAACACCGAGCCGGTGCTGGAGCTGTACGCCGACCACGACGGCTACGTCGAGATCGACGGCGACCAGTCGCCCGACGAGGTCTGGGAAGCCGTGAAGGCGGCCGTCGAGGCCGAGGCGTGACCTCGCCCGGGAAGCGATCGGGAGGATTAAAGGTTGATAACGACCGAGGACAGAGATAGATAGCAATGGCACGGACGGCAGAAAAGGCGGCGTCGCTGGCAGAGGAGAGCCAGTCGATGGCCGACGCGATGGCGCGCGTGCTCGCGGTCGCCGACGACCAGGGCACCGTCCAGTGGGGCGATGTCAGCGACGACATCACGAGCGGCGAGTGGGGGCGGCTCATCGAACAGGGCATCCTCGTCGACGTCGACGGCGAGGGCTTCGTCGTCGACGACCCCGAAGGCGTCCGCGACGCGCTCGGCGACGACGCGCCCGACGACACCGGGTCGACGAGTACGTCCTCGAGCAGCGGCTCGTCGACGTCGAGCGGGTCGAGTTCGTCCGCATCGAACGGCTCGGCCGCGGACGACGACGAAGGTGGGTGGTCCCGCTGGGACAAGATGGCGGCGGTCGCGACGATCGCCCTCTTCCTCGGCTACTCGCAGGCGCCGATCCGCAACACCGTCGGCGGCGTGATCGACCTCGGGCTCGGCCCGCTCGCGGACGTGTTGCCCTTCTACATCATGATCCTCGTGCTCGCGACGTTCACCGGCTTCAGCTCGACGGTGCTGCAGGGCAAGCTGATGAACATGGACAAGATGGGCGAGTACCAGGAGCGCATGCAGGAGATTCAGGAGCGCCGCAAGGACGCCAAAGAGCGCGGCGACGACGAGGCCCTCGAAGAGATCCAGGAGGAGCAGATGGAGGCGATGGGCGACCAGCTCGGCATGTTCAAAGAGCAGTTCCGCCCGATGGTGTGGATCATGCTCGTCAACATCCCCGTGTTCCTCTGGATCTACTTCATGGTCCAGACGCCGGAGATGGTCGCCGGCGCCGGCCCGGTGATGATCCTCCCGCTCATCGGCGAGATCGCCACCTGGAACGAGCGCATCGGCCCGATGTGGGCGTGGATCGTCTGGTATTTCGTCTGCTCGATGAGCTTCACCCAGATCGTCCGCAAGGCGCTGGACGTCCAGACCACGCCGTCGACGTCGTAGAACGAACTTTGACTCGCTCGTCGGTCGTTACGCACCGCTTCTGTCGGCCGGTTACCGGTCTACGTCGACCTGCGCCGGGTCCGGATCCATCTTGAAGACGACGCTGGGCTCCCACAGCAGGCGGTGTTCCTTGTAGGTCCCCTTGCCCATGCCGCCGTGTTCCTGGTTGGACTCGGTGACTTCGAGGAAGGCGAGTTCGCTGAGCAGCCCGCGGATCGAGTCGGTCGTGAGGTCGTCGGCGCCCTCGGCCTGGCAGACTTTCTGGTAGACGTCGTAGATGACGGTGGTTCGGAACCAGTCCTCCTCGGGGCCGGTGTTGGCGGTGAGGTTGGCCAGCGCGTAGAGGACGTACTTGCTGTGGGGCGGCAGGCCGGCGATGAGCTCCTTGAGTCGTTCGACCTCGGCCTGCTCCTGGGCGCGTTCGAGGTGGTCCTCGGTCACTTCGTCTAATCCGTTGTTCTTGGCGTAGTCGCCGGCGTGTCGGAGGAGTCGAATGGCCTTGCGCGCGTCGCCGTGGCGCTGGGCGGCCAGCGCCGCGGTCTTGGGGATGACGCCCGCGTCGAGCACGTCGTCGCAGAAGGCGTCGCGCCGGTTTTCGAGGATCTGTCGGAGCTGTTCGCCGTCGTAAGGGTCGAAGATGAACTCGTTGTGGCCCAGACTGGACTTGACCCGCTCGGTCATCTGCTCGCGGAAGTTCACCTTGTTCGAGATGGAGATGATGCCGATGGGCACGTCGACTTTCCCGGCCTCGCGGGCGCGCGAGAGCAACATCAGGACGTTGTCGTCGTCGAGTCGGTCGACCTCGTCGAGGGTGATGAGCGCGGCGTCGTACTCCCGATCGAGGATCTCCCAGAGGCGGTTGTAGTATTCGTTGGTCGAGATGCCCCGGGTCGGGATGTCGACGCCGGTCGCGGGCGCGTTGATCCCGGTCGCGATGGTCTGGACGGCGTCGGCCTCGCCCTTGGCCTGGGCGCAGTCGACGGTAACGGTCGCCAGGCGATTGGAGCGCCGTTGGGACTCCGTCCGCGCCCGTTCCATGACGTGGTTGGCGACGAGGGACTTGCCCGAGCCGGTCTTCCCGTAGAGGATCACCGAGTTGGGCGGCGAGCCCGTCACCGCGGGGCCGACCTCGTTGGCCAGGTCGCGGATGTGTTCGTCGCGGCCGACGATCCGCGCCTCGTCGGGGACGTGGTCGATGTTGAGCAGCTCGCGGTTCGCGAAGATCGTGTCGCCGCCGCCCTCCTCGACGGCCTGAAACAGCTCGTCGCCCGCCTCCGCCGACCCGTCGCCGTGCTCCTGCATGGGTTGTCCGTTCGTTGCCCCGTGGAAAAGCGTTTCCACTGCACTCCGAGTTAGTTGCGGCCCACCAGCGGCCAGATAGGGGCCACACGTCGTTCGCTCGTAACTCCGAAGCCGGTCGACCCCACTCGATTCCGAGTTACCGCCGCCGACGTAGCGCCGGCCCCACTGTTCCCTCACCGCCCACCGCCGCCCGACGACGGGCCCTCGACGCGGTCTCCCGCGCGATACCGTTCGAGAACGCCGCCCGCGAGTGAAACCGACCGAATTCGGACAGGTATCGTCTCGGAGTGACACACCCGATTCCGAGTTAGTTCGGCAGTTTCAGGCGTTTCTGGACCACTTCCGACGAGCCGCCCGGCCTACCAGTCGGTCCGGCCCTTCGAGTCCCGCGGCGATCGGTGGAACCTCGCTGGTGACCGGTGGCATCATCTCCGCTCAAACGTTGGTTCCGACCCCGAGATAGGCACTGGGACACCTAATTCCGAGTTAGTTCCCGTCGTAGTGGGTCGATCACCGGGCGATGACCCGGGACACCGGATTCCGAGTTAGTTGTGGCTCGGGACACACAGTGGCACACACACCTGATTCCGAGTTAGTCGGCCGGCGAGAGCGCCTAACTGAGAGCGCGTCCGAACCGGCTCCGGACTTGCGACGTGTTAGCGGGGTGAACGACTTTTGGAGGTCACCAGCTCCCGTTCGCGTGCTCGTTTCGTCTCGTTCTCGTTCGTTCTAGAACCTAGTAACTAGTCTAGACACACCGGATTCCGAGTTAGTTCCCGGGGCGTAGCGACGCCCACCACCCGCTCCGGCTCCACTAACTCGGAATCAGGTGTGTGTCTCCCCTGAGATATGATCTCCTGGTGAGACCGGCACGGGACGTGCGGACTCAGTGGGTCGAAACGAGCGGTTCCGCAACCTCTATTTACGGACCGAACGGAATCGAGGTATGTTGATAACCGTTTCCGGCCCGGCCGGAAGTGGCAAGAGCACGTTCGCCGCGGCACTGGCGAACGCGCTGGAGGTGGACCACGTCAGTGGCGGCGATATCTTCCGCGAGATGGCCGACGAGCGGGACGTGTCGCTGGTCGCGTTCAACGAACTCGCCGAGGAAGACGACCAGGTCGACCGCGATCTCGACCGTCGGCTCCGCGAGATCGCAGACGAGAACGACGACCTCGTCCTCGAATCGCGCCTCGCCGGATGGATGGCCGGCGACCACGCCGACCTGCGGATCTGGCTCGACGCCCCGATGGACGTGCGCGCCGAGCGAATCGCCGACCGCGAGGACAAGTCCGTCGAGACCGCCCGCGAGGAGACGACCGCCAGAGCCGAGAGTGAGGCCAAGCGCTATGCCGAGTACTACGGCATCGAGATCGACGACCGCTCGATCTACGACCTCGTGCTCAACACCTCCCGGTGGAGTCCCGCCGCGGAGCTGGAGATCGTCCTCGCCGCCGTCGAGTCCTACGACCCCAGCGAGGACGAGGGCCGAGCCCCGGTCACCGGCGTGGACTACGACTTCTGATGTCCCTTCGCGGCCCGCCCGACGACCGGTCGGTCGACGATCTGCTCGAATTCGGCGTCGTCAACCTCGACAAACCGCCCGGGCCGTCGGCCCACCAGGTCGCCGCCTGGGTTCGGGACATGGCCGGCGTCGACCGCGCCGCCCACGCCGGCACCCTCGACCCGAAGGTCACCGGCTGTCTGCCGATGCTGCTCGGCGACGCGACCCGGATGGCCCAGGTGTTCGACGACAGCGACAAGGAGTATATCGCCGTGCTCGAACTCCACGGCCCCACGCCCGCCGATCTGTCCTCGGTCCTCGCGGAGTTCGAAGGCGAGATCTATCAGAAACCGCCGAAGAAGAGCGCGGTCGTCCGCCGGCTGCGCTCGCGGGAGATCTACGCCCTCGACGCGCTAGAGGTCGAAGACCGACGGGCGCTGCTTCGGATCCGCTGCGAGAGCGGGACCTACATCCGGAAGCTGTGTCACGACCTCGGGCTCGCCCTGGGGACCGGCGCGCACATGGGCCACCTCCGTCGGTCAACCACGGGGTCGTTCGACGACCGGGAGCTGGTGTCGCTGCACGACCTCGTCGACGCGCTCGCGTGGGCCGACGAGGGCGACACCGACCCGCTCCGCGAGGTCGTCCAGCCCGCCGAGCGGGCGCTCGTCGACCTGCCGAGCGCGATCGTCGCCGAGTCGGCCGCTCGACAGGTCGCCGAGGGCGCGCCCGTCTACGCGCCCGGTCTGCTCGATGTCGACGACGTGTTCCGCGGCGACCTGGTCGCCTGCTACACTCCCGACGACGCCGCGGTCTGTCTCGCGACGCTCGCGGGCGACCCCGAGGCCGACAGCGGTGTGGTACTCGATCTCGAACGCGTGCTGGTCTGACCGACCGAAAGCGAAGGGCTTAATCAGGGGAGGCTCGTCTGCCGATACGCGGGACCGTGGGGTAGCGGTATCCTCGGCGCATGGGGTGCGTCGGACCTGAGTTCGAATCTCGGCGGTCCCATCCTGCGTTTCATCACATGCCCACAGTTACGGTCTTAGATGTGCGAGCGTCCAATTTACTTCCAAAAGTGGAAAGAAATTAAGCGACTATTTAAATACCCGATTTTCTCAGTCTAAGAGTTTCACTAACTGGTCTTACCAACCCACCTACCGACCCACCCATTCTGAAGGTGAGTCGGTCTTTTCGCTGCTCGTCGACCTCGCGGCAGTCCCCTTCACGGGGGCTGGCGCGAGTGAGTGGTTTTCGTCCTGCTTCGGCAGCCTTCACAGACCACCGAAAGCGAGGGAACAGGAGAACAGGTTTGCCCGGCAGCGCAGCGAAGCGAGCAGCCCGGACCGGACCGCGAGCGCCCATCGCGGTCCGCACCTGCTCGACCAGCCGGAAGCGCCCCCTTGTGGGGCGACCCGGAAGCCTGAGCGTCTCCCCCGACCCCGAAGGGGGAGGGGAATCGTTACCGCGTTCACCTGTCCGACCAACGCTGTTTCTCCCTGTGCGGGGTCCCATCGATGAGGAGTCGTGTCGACCCGCCAGGGCACCTGGGCGGGCTCGAACTTACTGACAGATGTAACACTCCCGTCTTAGCGGACCTCCTGGAGGAGCGCGACCTCCTCGGCTACGGTCAGCTCATAGACGGTTCTCTGACCGAACGCGACGAGGAGCGCGTACGCATAGCGAAGTTCATAGCGGCCCATCCTGAGGGTACACCGCTGTCTCACGTCGTCTCGTATGCTGTGAAGGGTGTCACTCCAGAGAACTGCGAACGTGTCGAAGGCTCTGATCCGGACTACCAGTTTGCATATCGGTTCATCAACGATCTTGAAGAGCCAGATGACCCCTACGTGCGGAAATCCCGGTCATCAGGGGTTCTCTTCGTAACCCCCACCCTGGGCCTTCTTGACTTGATTACAGAAGGCATTACTCAAACAGCTCAGACAGAGGGTCTAACGTACGACCGGGAATTCCTCCGAAATTACCTCTCTTGCGTAGACTCTGTAGACGATACCGTACGCGAGTTACTGAAAGACGGTTTTACATCCTATCTCAATCGCATCAAGGACTACAAACTGCTATTCGATGTTCACTTCGTAGATCGCACTGGCGGCGAGACGACCCGACGGATGACGAAGGACTACAAGACTCGGTTTAACGACCAAGGCCGCGTTTCCAAGCAGTTCGCACGATTCAATGATGCACTGGAGTACGGATACGACCATGCAGACAATGCGGTATTGGTAACTCTAACGACTGATCCGAAGCGCCAAGCGTCACTACTCGACGGCATCGATACCATCAACGAAAATTTCAACCGTCTGCTATCGTATTTTGACTCTGACCCGGCAACCAAAGCCGACACCCGCGACTCCATCGTCCCAGGCTGGCGGCCTGATCTCTCCGACGACGTTACTGGGCGGCCACGAGAGCGTCCGGACTATATTAAGGCGCTGGAGTTCACTGAGAAGGGCTATCCGCACCTACACGTGCTGTTCTTCGACGTACCAGAACGAGACTCCGACGGACTACCATGGTTATGCGACAAACAGGAGATTGCCGCAAAGTGGGCCGACTACGGACAGGGCGAGATCGTCGACGTGTACCCCCTGACGTATCGCGACGACCTCGACGATCTAGAACCGGAATTTCAGAGTGACGAAGGTTTCGTTGACTGGTACCGTTTCGGCGACCACGATAACGGTGAAGACTGGGTACGCGAACGGACCCGGTCACACGAGTTGATCGAGTTTGGTGACGACAGCCACGAAATGGAATCGACTGCTGGCGCATACTTAGGCAAATATCTGAGTGCGACATTCGGTTCGCTACTCGACGCCACGGAGTCTTTCGAGGCGGGCGATGACGACCGGGAGTCGTACGCTGACAAAGCGGCGACATGGAAGCTCGCACTATACTGGGCGACGAACCGGCGCTTCTGGTCCTGCTCGAAAGCGATCACGAAAGGGATAGACACGAACGATCATACGCAGGATCCTGACGTGCGCGAAGCCGTCCGTTGGTGTTCACTTGACTCTGTACAAAAAGCGAGCGAAGGAGAGATACGGGATGCTCTCGCGCGTCAGCAGTGGGATGACCTCGATGATCTCGATGCCGCTATAGAGCGGACAATCTTGGATGTGGAACAGCCGCAGGTGCGTTCAACGCTCCCAGAAGAAACCGCGTTCCAGTGTATCGTCGACTATATCGGCGCGTATGCGTATTGGGACCTTCCAAGCGACGAGTTGGGCGATCGCCAGCAAAACCTCGAAATCGTAGAGGACTGCATTGATGACGGTAACGATATGCCAGTCGTAAATCGGGACAAGGACCCACCAATCATTGATGTGTGGTCTTAGGTCATGGTCAGTGCAGAAGATTAAGATGCATCCTCAATCGAACACTTGTGAATTGTTAATTATCTTTGGTGAACGAGATACAGGCCATATGTGCGGTATTAGTCGTGTGAGTTTGGACCTGCTATTGCTGACCTTTTTGTACATCTGATTTCTAACCACAATCCATGTCTGATACACCAAAAGAACAAAAATTCCATAGTCTCCTCTACTCAGCCCTTTATCGATATGTTGAGAATAATGATACAAAGTTCTCGGAGGTCACTATTGAGAAGGATGTTGAGGGGCGACAGGCAGACATTCATATTGATAGTAACCTTACTGGTAGTCTCGTTATCGAGGTCAAACGAGACGATATCTCCCCATATGATAAAGACGTAATAAAACAGGCACGCGACTACACGCGAGACATCGGCGCTGACTTTTTCGCAACGTGTAATAGTAATGACTTTTACCTCTTCAACTACGACGGAGAAATCACTCTACAGAACGTCCCTTACAACTACGCAAACCTCCGCCCGATCAACCTCTCTGACCCGGAACTTGACGGATTCGTTCCGCAACTCCTCTCCGGCGTTGATCATCTCTATCAGCATGGGAAACTTCCTGAACAGGAAAAGAAAGAACAAGTTGTTGGGTTACTCCGAACATTCCACTCAACGATTTGGCCGGCATACAAAGAGCTCGCTCAGCAAAAATACAAAAGTAATGAGAAATTCATCAATCTGTTTGACGGCTGGGTTCGAGAAAACGACTTCACCGCTCTACCAACGGATGAACAGTTAGAAACCGCCGCGAAACAATATGCGTACCTGTTAACGAATAAAATTCTGTTCTACGAAGTCGTCCGTGAACAAACACCAGATCCAATCAAACCAAGCGATGGGAACAAACTTCAATCACTCGTCGGTGTTTCTAGTCTCGATTTTCTCGATGAACACATCCGCCGGCGATTCGACGAAATCATGGAAAAGATCGACTACGAACCGATCTTCCGAAATAGCGATTTGTTCGAACAGTTCCCACACAATAAGAAAACACTACAGAATATCCAATCACTCGCTGAAAACATTGAGCAACGCGAAATTTCTGGAATCGACGAAGATCTTCTAGGTGACGTATTCGAAGAACTTATTCCGAAAACTGAACGTAAAAAGCTCGGTCAGTACTACACACCACCGACGATCGCTGATGCCGTCTCGGAATGGGTTCTCGACGCACAAGCAGAATACGATCTTCCTGAAATCCTTGACCCAGCGTCTGGTAGTGGAACATTCCCCGTCGAAGTATACACCGACTTGAAACGTGACTACCCGGACGCCACGCATCAAGACATTCTTGACTCGATCACCGCTGTAGATATCAATAAATTCCCGCTGCATCTCACTGCGTTGAACCTTGCGAGTCAAAACATCGAAGAGGAAATTGATACACTACACGCTTACCACGCCTCATTCTTCGCCATCGAACCAGACTCGAAAATGCTGACATCTGCGCGGCTAGATAACCGGGATACTGGGGAAGTCGGGTACTTCGACGGGATCGTCGGAAACCCGCCGTATATCCGGAACCGTGACATACCTGATAAAGACGCATTCAGAGCGCATCTTTCACGGTTCGGTCCAGAAAATGCATCACCCTATCTTGATGGGTCGAAGAAACTCAGTAAGAAAAGCGATGCGTACGTATACTTCGTTACACATGCTACGCAATTCCTCAGAGACGGAGGACGGCTCGGGTTCGTCATTCCGCCGAAATGGTTGAGTGTCCGATATGGAATGGATTTCCAGCAGTTCCTATTTGACCATTACCAAATCCATGCGGTTGTCGGATTTGCAGAACGAGCGTTCGAAGATGCATTTGTAGATACCTGCTTATTGCTAATTGAGCGGTGTGAGGATGAAGAAACTCGACGAGAAACCGTAACGAAATTCATTCGTGTTCAAGAAGAGATGGAACCTGTCGATCTTTATGAAACTGTGACGTTTGGTATGTCGCTCGATCAGGAACCAATAGACATTCGTGAACGCCCGAACTATCGTATGCTAGGAGTTCGACAAGAATACCTTCACGATACAGGCCCGAAAAAAATCAACTACTACTTGAATGCTCCACTCAAATTAATTAACCTTATTGAGCGAGATGACTTTGTCCCCCTTAGTAATTTTGTAGACATATCTCGTGGGCCGGTTACAGGCGCTAATAAATTCTTTATTCTGGATCAAGATGAAGCAGAGAGAAGAGGTATTGACAAGCGATTCTTGTCACCAGTAGTAAAGAGCATTAAAGGAATGGACTCGGAAGTATTTGAGCAAGGAGATGCTGATAAATATATTCTTGATGTCCATGACTATGTAACGAAAGTGGAAAATCGAACCAAAAAATTCGGGACCGATACGACACTAGAAGAAGACGTGCGATCCTCGCTTAAGCGCGATGGATATGATTCTCTACTCCAGTATATTAATGAAGGTGAAAATGATGAGATTCATAAACGAAACACCTGTGCAAACAGAGGAGTTTGGTTCGATTTAGGTGAGCAACAAGCGCCAGAGTTATTCCATCCTAAATTCTTCAAATGGAGACTCTTTACGGTTTCAAATCGTGCGAGAGCGCTTACAACAAATGCAGTAGACTGTGTCTATGTCAAGGGAGGTATTGATTCTAAAGTCGTCATCGGGCTCATGAATTCGAGCCTCTACGGAGCTTTACTCGAATGTTGGGGCCGGGTAGAGGGGAACGGCGCATTGCAGTTGATGACGTATGAATTAGAGAGCGTTCCCGTTCCAGATATTCGGGAGTTTGAACAAGAACACATAGAGTCAATTAAAACGGCGACAAATGCTCTATTGAACGGAGAGGATGATGCAGAACAACAGCTGAATCAGGCTGTTCTTGATGCAGTTGGGCTTGATTCCATCACTCCTGAAGAGCTATCCACAATGAGGAAAGTGATGACACACCAGCGATTAGAGGGTGAATTTGATTCCGAAGTCATGTTAAAAGACCTTGATGCTACAGTAGAATGGTCATCTGAATACTTCGGCGGAGAAAATGAGGGCGGAGTCAGCACATTAGACGATTTCTCATAAGATTCTCTCTCCATCGTCGTTAATACTCATGGTGACACTTATCCTATTATGAATGACTTGGGTTTAGAAGTTGTCAACGTAGTGGGGTGGGTTCATTATCGTCAGGAGCTCGACCTAGGCGAGTTAGCCGACACAATGGCTACCCGAAGTGAAATTACCAACTCCACCTATGAACCCGCAGAGAATCACTGGCTACAAACATATTTTGCTCCGGATGATACGTATGTCGCATTCTATCGATCCGGACGTTGCTCAATCACTGGAGTCGATTCTGTCGAACACTTCGAAAATGTAGTCGGGCGCGTGAATGCAGTGATGCAGGATATACTAAAGTTTGATTTTACACCTGAGTCTGAAGTAAGCAATATTGTTGTAACAACGGCGCTCGATAGGAATGTGGATCTCGAAGCATTGGCGCTGCAGCTTGGGTTGGAACGCATCGAGTATGAACCGGAGCAGTTCCCAGGCCTGATTTACCGTGACTCTGAGTCAAACGCGGTCATTCTCATATTCTCCAGTGGAAAACTTCTCTGCACCGGACTCAGCGATCTTGATTCTATCACAAAGACAGTTGAAGTATTTATTGAAAAAATCAACCTGGATATGTAATAAGATATCCAGCGCTATTTGTGAACTTAGTTGGATTCTTCTTCTGCATCCTCTCGAAGACGGGATTCTACACGCTCGAAGGCTTCTTCAAAAGGCTCCTCAATATCTTCATCCTTTCTTATCTGCTCGTACTCCTTCCGGGCTTGCCTCAAGTATTCCTCTCTGGTAACTCCTAAATCTTCCTCGATTAGCCTTCGCTGTGTTATATCTAACCGAATTCCCCGAATCTTCTCTTTGTTGAAACTTTCCAGAACTGATCGGCCTTCATCGGTTATTCGATACTTGCCGCGGTCAATTTTCTCGATTAGCTCACCTGCCTGTAGCGAATTGATACGGTTAGAAACTCCTTTTCGAGATCGACCGATGTTCTCTGCGATGATTGCGGGGGTCAGGATGAGCTCACTACTTAGAACTTCCAATATCTGCTTGTCCATGTCGGTGAGCCAGTCTATCCGGTCAGGTTCGTCGTCCATATTCTCCAGTACAGTCCCTCTCTCTAAAAAGTGACCCCGGTTCAAGCCCCACTGATTGCCCTTCTCCAAAAAACGTTCCCTAATTAGGGATAGCTTTATGGTAACAGCCATTTAGCTGTATTATATGACGAGACGGTCTAAATTACAGATTCGACCCGATACACTGGAAACCCGCCAAATTCGGACGGAAGGGGGTATACTCGAATCCTGTTGTGTCGACTGCGGCCGCCCGTTACCTGGGGTGAATACATGAGCGAAGATCTCCGACCTCTCGACCCTCGTGAGGCAATGGAAATGTGGCTCGACCGGCAGCGGGCTGAGAAGTCCGAAGAAACTGTAAAAAGCTACTTTTATCGAGTCCGCCAGTTCGTCGACTGGCTCGATGAAGAAGGAATCCAAAATCTGAATGAACTGGCAGGGCGCGATGTTTTTCGGTACGATTCAGCCCGCCGTGCCGATGATCTCAGCAAGAGCGCGTTGAATAATCAACTCGGGACTATCAAACTCTTTCTCGAATTCTGTGTGGATGTTGAGGCTGTCCCACCGGAATTACCGGCGAAAGTGGATGTGCCGACTCTCTCGAAGGCAGAACGGGCAAATGAAGAGAAATTATCGACAAAGCGAGCCGAAAATATTCTTGAAAATCTCAGAAGGTACGAATACGCTAGCCGGGACCGCGCTCTATTTGCTCTCGCGTGGCACACGGGCGCACGCCTCGGCGCGCTACGCTCGCTAGATCTACGTGACTGCTATCTCGTCGAAGACGATCTCCAACGACTTGCTCACCAGGACGACATCGATCCGGAAGAGCTGGAAAGCGTTGAAGTTCCGTTTATCTACTTCCGGCACCGTCCGGATTCAGATACTCCTCTAAAGAATCAGGAAGATGGTGAGCGACCGGTTGGCCTTTCCGAAGAGATCGGTGAGCTACTTCGGGAATACATCGAAGTTTCTCGACCGGACGTAGAAGATGAATTCGGCCGGAAACCTCTCTTCTCCAGTCAGAAGGGAACGGGTCGAATGTCGAAGGGAGCGATTCGCTCCCGGTTCAATATCATCACCCAACCGTGCCGATATGGAGTTTGCCCGCACGATCGTGACCCGGAAGATTGCGAAGCCCGTGAACATGGCTATGAGTCGCGCTGTCCGTCAGCTCGTTCACCCCACCGGATACGGACAGGCTCGATCACAAATCATCGTGACGAAGGTTGGCCACCTGAGGTACTCGCTGAGCGCGTGAATGCCACGCCAGAGGTCATTCGCACTCACTACGATCAGCCTGATCTGCTGAAGCGGATGGAAACGCGACGTAGCTACCTCGAATGAACCACTGGAACAGGAACACCACTGTGACCGTTGGGATGACTCCCTCCGAAAGCGACTCGCTCACCTCGGCGGTCCCACTTCATTATACCCACTAGCGGCTTCTCCGTAGGGTTTCGCTCTCTCGAGGAGTCTTATCCAACCGGCGCGCCCGAGCGCGGTGTCACCTTCCGTTCTATCGCTTTGGTCGTGAGGGGGTTCACTCACGACGACCCGCATTGCCCCGGTCGAGCGCAGGCACTCGAGACCGACGACGCGACCGATCAGTCTCCGTCGGGGATCTCGAACGTCCGCTTCCGGACGCTCCCGTTCCCACGTCGCTCCAGCGCCACCAACTCCGACTCGGTCTCCACCATCACAGCCTCCCCACCCGCGTTCTCCAGGTTCGCCCGGATCACGTTCTCGCAGATCACGTTACCCTTCTGGACGATCTCGTCCTGGCGTGTATGGCCGACGACCTGGAGTGGCGCCGTATCGCTCAGGAACTTGAAGTCGAGCCAGGCGATGCCGGCACCGAAGGCACGGCCGCCACGACGGCCGATGCCGAGCACTTCCCGGTAGTCTTCGACCAACCGTTTCTGGGTCGACTCGTCGTCGTCGGTCCCGATCGCGTCGAGGAGATCACCGGCCGCTTCGGCGAACCGGTCGTTCAACCGTGCGGTGTCGTAGTCGCTGACGCGGCCGGCGTGGGCGTACGTGAACGCGTAGCCGTCGTAGGCGGCGACGAGGTGGCCGTCGACGATCGCTTCACAGAGCTGTCGGCGCTCCACGTCGGACCGACTGCCGGAGAACCAGGCGTCCCAGTTGACCAGGTCTCGGAAGAGGACGCCCCACTCGTGGTTGCCGAGCGTGACGCGGACGTGGCCGGGCGGGGCCTCGCGAGCGAGGCGTTCGACGAGGGCGACCACGGCGGCGTTGTCGGGGCCGCGGTCGACCAGATCGCCGTTGAACACGAGTACCGACTCGTCGTCGCCGGCCCAGTGGAGCCGGCCGTCCTCGTCGGCGTCGACGAGCGGGGCGAAGTCGGGGTGGTCGCCGACGACTGTGAGCGCCGCGCGGGCGGCGTCGAGGTAGCCGTGGATGTCGCTGATACTGACGATACGGGGGCTGTCGGCGTCGAGCGCGCCGACGCCGTCGCGTGCGGCGCGAGGCATCGGGTCGTCGTGGTCGGGAGTGAGGTCTATCATGGCGGACGGGACCGACGGTCTGTCAACCGATGGATACACCACAGGGCATCAAAACGGCTTCGGAGGGATCTTCCGTTCGTTCTAAACACAAAACTCATATCGTCGGCCTGAAAGAACATAAGCAGATGGAGAGACTGGGGCAGCTGGCACGCGGTGCGTACGAGCGGTTGCTCGAACTGGAGCTGTCGGGTACGCCCAGTCACGTCGCCGTCATCCAGGACGGCAACCGGCGATACGCGCGACAGCGGGGCGACGACGCATCCGAGGGCCATCGCGCGGGCGCAGAGACGACAGAGCAAGTGCTCGAGTGGTGTCGGGAGACCGGCGTCGACGAGCTGACGCTGTACACTTTCTCGACGGAGAACTTCGAGCGGCCCGAGGAGGAGAACGAAGCGCTGTTCGATCTGCTCTGTGAGAAGCTTCGGGAGTTCGCTGACGCCGACCGGGTCCACGACTCCGAGGTGTGCATTCGGGCGATCGGTGAGACGGGCAAACTCCCCGAGCGTGTCCGCGAAGCGATCGACTACGCCGAGCGCCGGACCGGGGGATACGACGACCTCCAGCTGAACATCGCGCTGGCGTACGGTGGTCGCGCGGAGTTGCTCTCGGCCGCCCGGGACGTGACGGGAGCGGTCGACGCAGACGAACTCGACGCCGAGGAAATCGACGTCGAGACCGTCGAACAGCGGCTCTACGAGGGACCGAGCCGCGACGTGGACCTGATCGTCCGAACCGGTGGCGACGAGCGCACGTCGAACTTCCTGCCGTGGCACGCCAACGGCAACGAGGCGGCGGTCTACTTCTGTACGCCGTACTGGCCGGAGTTCCGGAAGGTCGACTTCCTGCGGGCGATCCGGACCTACGAACACCGCGAGGAGTCCTGGCGCAAGACCCGCGCGCGGCGGGCGCTCGCGTTGGTACGGGCGCTCGGCGGCGCCGAGGGACACGACGCCCGACGCGTCCTCCGGCGGTTCAAGGACGCGCTCCCGAGCGCCGAACGCGAAGCGATCGAGTCGGAGACCGACGCCGAGTTCGAACGAACCGCCGACTGACCGAACGAACCGCCGACCGAAAGTCCCGCTCTCTGACCTCACGGACCCGTCCTATCCAGTAGTCCCCAGTCGGATTCGACCGTATGCCACTCGCACCCACGTGACGATACGTTTAAGTAGAGCAGACGTGTGACATCATCTATCATGGCACATTCGGGGTCGGACGCCGACGCGTTCGTGACGCACGGCAGGCGGCCGCACAGCGTCGCGCGCGCGAGTCGCCGGTTAGGGCTCGCGCTCCTCGGCGCGGCGGGGCCGGCGGTAGTGACGGCGTTGCTGGTCGCGGTGACTCGGCCGGGGACGGGAGGGCCGCTCGCCTGGGTCGGCGAGGCGATGGCGACGCCGCTGGTCGGCGGGGCCGGCCTCGCGTGGGCGTTCCACGTGGCCGCGGTCACTGGCCTCGCGGGCCTGTGGATCGTCGGCTTCGCGCTCGTCGTCGAAGGCTACTTCGGCGTCGACTAGCGGCCGTTGCGCTTTCGGGCGATTCGGTCGGAAAACGTTTTGTCGCGCCACAGTGACCGACCGTCTCGACCGAGACGTATCAGTCGTTTCCGTGCGCTTCCGCCTGTTGGTCCTCCGAGGCGCCGTTCGAACCGGGTTGGCCGCGAACGTCGAAGCCGCCGGCCTCGGCGCGGCCAGTGAGTTCCCGCTGGGGGAATGGGATCTTGATCCCCTCCTCTTCGAAGGCGGACTTGACGGCGCTGACGACCGCCGAGACGGCCTTCCACTTGCGCGGCGGGGTGGGGTGGTCGATCCAGAAGCGCATCTCGAGGACGACCGCGGAGTCGCCGAACTCCTTGGGGAACACCTGCGGCGGCGGAGCGTCGACGACTTCGCTGCAGTTCGAGATGGCCTCGATGGCAACCTGTTTGGCGCGGTCGGGGTCGGCCTCGTAATCGACGCTCACGTCGACGCGGATACGCAACAGGCCCTTCTGACTCCGGTTCGTGATCGGTCGGTCGGAGACGCGGTCGTTGGGGATGATGACGAACTCGCCGTCGAAGTTCTCCAGTCTGGTGTGAAAGATTGTGATGTCGGTGACGATACCCTCTTCGCCGCCGATCTCGACCCAGTCGCCGATGGTAAAGGGACGAGAGAACATGAGGACGAATCCAGCGATGAGCGAGCCGAGAGTCTGGCGGGCGGCGAAGCCGACGACGATGCCGAGGAAGCCGGCGCCGACGAGGAGGCCCCCGAGGTTGGTGTCCCAGATCCCGAGGATGACGATCCCGGCGAACCCGAACAGGAACAGCTGGGCGGTCCGCAAGAGGATCTCCTCCTGGTGGTCGGTCAGCCAGTCGGCGTGTCGACCGAGGTTCGCGACGGCGTTCGAGAGGTATCGCGCGACCGCGTAGGCGGCGAAGAAGACGGCCACCGAACCCAGCGTTCGCCCGAGCGTCCGGAGTTCCGAGTCGCTGGTCACCTCTTCGGAGAGAGTCGAGAGGGTCGGGCCGAACCCCCAGAGGTACAGCAGCGAGAGCCCACCGCCGACGAGCAACGAGAGCTGAGCGGCGCGCAGGATCGCGCCGCTGACGGCCCACTGCAGGGCGGAGTTCTGGACTCCCTCGATCAGTCGGGGGAGGAGCAGCCAGCCGAAGGCCGTGACGACGACGACGAGCAACGCGGTGACGCCGACCCGGGCGCCGAGCGTCTCGAACCCCGTGAGGAACGACCGGGCGGCGTCGACCGGCGTCGCCTGTAGCATACGTCGGGACTCGTGAGTCGACAGTCTTGGGCGTTGCGCTTGTCGGTCCGTCGAGTGGTGGCCCGACGTCGGGGTCGGATACCCCTGCCGTCGGTCGAGCGCCGCGCCCGGTGCCCCGGCGGGCGGACCCGTGGACTGGTCGGACTCCACCTGCGATCGACCGACGACGCGGCCGCTCGAACGGTTCGAGAAGTCGGAAGAGAATCAGTAGGGGGACGTGGCCGTTCAGACGCCGCGGTCTTGCATCTTCTCTTCTTCGGGCAGGTCGACGTTGGCGTCGCCCTTCATCCCGGCGCCGATGTTCGAGGTGATCTCGACGAGCGTCTCGGGGTCGTCCCAGTTGTTGACTGCCTCGACGACGGCGGTCCCCATCGCTTCGGGGTCCTCGGCGCCGAAGATACCAGAGCCGACGAAGATGCCGTCGCAGCCGTGGTGCATCATCAGCGCGGCGTCGGCGGGCGTCGCGATACCACCGGCGGCGAAGTTCACGACGGGCAGGCGGCCCATCTCGGCGGTCTCGTGGACGAGTTCGGCGGGGGCTTCGTGTTCGCGGGCCCACTTCTCGCGTTCCTCGTGGGCCATCCCCTCGAGTTTGCGGATGGCACCCTTGATGTTGCGCTGGTGGTGGACGGCCTGGTTCACGTCGCCCGTGCCGGCCTCGCCCTTGGTCCGGATCATCGCCGCGCCCTCGTCGATACGCCGGAGCGCCTCGCCGAGGTTGCGCGCGCCGCAGACGAACGGCGCGGTGAAGTCGCGCTTGTCGATGTGATAGCGGTCGTCGGCCGGCGTGAGCACCTCGCTCTCGTCGACCATGTCGGCGCCGGCGGCTTCGAGGATCTGGGCCTCCTTCGTGTGGCCGATACGGGACTTGCCCATGACGGGGATGGAGACCTCGTCGATGATGGCTTCGAGCGAGGCGGGGTCGGCCATGCGGGCGACGCCGCCGCGTTTGCGGATGTCGGCGGGGACGGCTTCGAGGTTCATCACCGCGACGGCGCCCACGTCCTCGGCGATGCGGGCCTGCTCGCGATTCACGACGTCCATGATGACGCCGCCCTTCTGCATCTTGGCGAACCCGCGCTTGACCAGGTCGGTCCCGCGGCGGAGTTCCTCCAGGTCCGTTTCGTCGGTCATGTTCCGGCCTTAGCGTCGGACTCACTTAACGAGTATCGTTCGTCCCCAGACCGACGCCAGCCGGCGGCCTCGCGGGGCGGACACGGGGGACCACCGTTATGTTCCACGTGCAACAACTCCGGGTATGGAAGGGAGGACTTACGAGATCGAGGACGCGGACGCGACGGATCTCGCGACGGCGGTCGTCGACCGGCTCGAACCGGATCACCGGTACGACGGCCGCGGGTTCGACGTGCTCGTCGCCGAGGAGTACGAGTTCTGGCGGACGAACTCGAACATGCAGGTGACCGTTATCGTCGACGGGACCGGTGACGGCTGTCGCATCGAGGTGTTCGTCGGCGGCGGTGCCACCGGGATCTTCCAGTTCACCGCCGGGTCGGAGACGAAGATACTCCGCGCGGCGGTCTCGGAGATCGAATACGCCCTCGACGAACTGGACGTCGAAGTCGAGCGGGTCCGAAACCTGCGAACGGAGGTCCGCTGAGACGACCGACGGGACCCAGCCGTCGACGACCCGACCGCTACCGTTTTGCGCGCGGGGGCCACAGGGTCGGGCATGTCAGCCGTCAGCCGCGCGGGTCGCCGCATCGAGCGGGTCGTCGCCCGCTACTTCGACGGAGCCCTTCCCGAGTCCCAGGGGCTCCCCGCCTACGTCGCGCCGCTGCCCGACTGGCTGGAGGACCTGGGCCTCCGACTCGCGTGGCCCATCGCGCTGGTCAACCTCGTCGGCACCCTCTTCGGCTTCTGGTACTACGCCGGGCAACCCGTCGACCTCGCCCCGCCGCTGCTCGGGGGGCAACTCGGCGCCGCGCCGCTGGCCGCCTACCCGCTCATCCCCGACTCACCCGTCGCGACGATGTTCATCGGACTCTCGCTGGTCGCCTGGAAGCTCGATATCGACGCCGGGCCGCTACACATGCTGGCCTTCTTCGGCTGTATCAAGCTCGGGCTGTGGACGCCGTTCGTCCAGCTCGTGCTCAACGGCCCCGGCGGCATCGCCGCCTGGCTCTACTGGTTCCTCATCCTCAGCCACGTCGCGATGGCCGTCGAGGCGTTCCTGATCCACCGCTACGCCCGATTCACGGTTGGATCGGTCGCACTCGCGCTCGCGTGGTACGGCTTCAACGACGTGGTCGACTACTTCTGGCCGATCCTGGAAGGCCCACACCACACCTGGCTCCGGGCGGAACCGTTCCTCGCGGCCGGGGTCCCCGACCACAGCGTCCCCGCCCACGACCTGGCCGCGGCCTGGGCGGTCGTCCTCACGCTGCTCGCGACCTTCCTCGCGCTGGCGACCCGCGTCGAGAAGGTCAAACGCGACGCGGCCTGACCGACCCGCCGCTGGCATGGGCGTTCGCCCCGAACTCCGGGAACGTGCTTCCGCGGTCCGAAGCTATTCCCCCGGGTCGGCCCTGTCTGGGATATGGTATCGTTCACCGACTCGGAGCGCAGGGCCTTCGCGCGCGACGGCTTCCTCGTGCGCGAGGACCTGCTGTCGACCGAGGCCGTCGACGACGCTCGCGCGGCGGTCGTCGACGCGATGGACGCCGACCCCGACGACCCCCAGGCGCTGATCGGCGCCGGATACGAGGTGGCTCTGGAAGGCGTCGACGAAGCGCCGTTGACCGCGCTCGCCGACGCGTTGTTCCCGGCCGCAGAGGCCCTCGTCGGCCAGGGCGTCCTCGAACCGCCCGGCCCCGGGATGCAGGTCGCGCTAGAGTTCCCCGACGCGGACACGGCCGACCCGGTCCACGGCCCCAAGCGCGCCGAGGGCCACCTCGACGGCTACGCCGCCTTCGACGAGAACCCCGAAGTAACGACCTTCCAGCTCGGCGCCGCCGTCTACTTCGACGACGTGGGCCCCCGCGGCGGCGGGTTCACCGTCTGGCCCGGCTCGCATCGGGCAGCGGCCGCGTACTTCGCCGACCACGCGCTGGAGTCCGTGGGTGGGAAGCCGAACAACTCCCAGTTGCCCGCGACGGGGGAGGAACCGGGCGAGTGGGACTACGACCGCCGGCTCCACGACCAGTGGGACCCCTACGAGATCTCGGGGCCGGCCGGCACGGTCGTCCTCTGGCACGGCCTGTTGACCCACACGGCCGGGATCAACACCGGCGAGCGCGTCCGGATGGCCGGCATCGAGCGCTTCGCCCGCGAGGACGTCGAGGACGTTCGTCGGGACGCCGCCGCGAACCTCTTCGAGTACTGGCCCGCCATGGCCGGCGTTCCGTTCGTCGAGGGTAGTGAGCCGATCGTTTCGAAGAGATAGTACCACGCACGGGAAAGCGAAATACCCGTAGTCAGCCGACGATCAGGATGGCCGACTCGGTCTCGATCATCTCGCCGTCGCCGGAGTACGTCCGCGCCTCTTCGATCTCGTACATCTCCGAGTCCAGTTCGACGCCGGCGACCTGCAACTTCCCGTCGACTTCTTCGAACTCACCGCTCTCGATGGCGGCGTCGATGTCGCCGACTTCACTCCCGTATTCGGGGCCGACCAGCGAGTAGTCGAGGTCGACGCCGGTGACCTCGGTGGTGACCTCGGGCGGCTCCGCCAGCGTCTCCAGATCCGCGACGTGCATCGCCTCGGCGACGGCGTTCTCGAAGCCGGCGATCCCGCCGTAGACCTGAACGCGGTCCAGATCGGCGTTGAGCGGCAGTCCGTTGTCGGTCTTGTAGCGGCGCAGCGCGGCGATGACCTCCATCGCCGTCTCGCCGGCCGCCAGATCCGCCTCGTAGCCGCGGGTCTCCGGCCAGTCGGTGGTGTGGATGGAGTCCAGATCCTCACCGTCGTCCGCGTAGAGGCGCTGCCACAGTTCCTCGGTGACGTGCGGGAGGAACGGGGCGAACAGCTTCAAGAAGGTTCGGTGGGCCGTCAGCAGCGCGTACTCGGTCGAGCGGGCGTCGGCGCCGCCGTCGGCGTCGTCGAGTCGCTGCTTCGCGATCTCCAGGTAGTCGTCGCAGAAGCTGTTCCAGAAAAAGGAGCGGAGTTCGTTGCGCGCCTTCGAGAACTCGTAGGCCTCGAACTGCTCGGTGAGCGACTCGACCGCGTCGTCGAGTTCGGCGAGCATCCAGCGGTCGACGGCGGCCAGATCCGATTCGTCGGGCTCCTCGACCGCGTCCGGCTCCGGCGTGAGCTGGTCGATCAGCCGCGAGGCGTTCCAGAGCTTCTGGAGCAGGCGCTCGCCGGCTTCGAGGTCCCCTTCCTTGTAGGGGAAGTCGTCGCCGATGGAGGTGCCGGCGGCCCAGTAGCGGGCGGCGTCGACCGGGAAGTTCTCGGTCACCTCCGAGGGCGGGATGACGTTGCCCTTCGATTTGGACATGGCCTCGCGGTTCTCGTCTAAGACCATCCCGTTGATCATGACGCTCTCGAAGGGGACCTCGCCGGTGTGCTCGTAGCACTTGACGACGGTGTGGAACAGCCAGAAGGAGATGATGTCGTGGCCCTGCGGGCGCAGGTCGTACTGGTAGAGCTCCGGGCGCTCCATCGTGTACTCCTCCGCCTCGGCGTCCCAGTCCCAGCCGGCGTTGACCAGCGGGGTCAGCGACGAGGTGGCCCAGGTGTCGAAGACGTCCTCCTCGGGGCGCAACTCCGCGGACCCACAGTCGGGACAGGCGTCGACCGGCGGGTCGTCGGCGAGCGGGTCGACCGGGAGATCCTCCTTGGCGGCCATGATCGTCTCGCCGCAGTCGTCGCAGTACCAGACGGGGATGGGGATGCCGGAGTCGCGCTGGCGGGAGATACACCAGTCCCACTCCAGGCCCTCGATCCAGTGCTGGTAGCGGCTGAACATCTTCTCGGGGTACCAGTCCATCGCCTCGCCCGCATCGAGGTACTCGTCGGTCTTGTCGAGCATCTCGACGTACCACTGCTCGGTGACGAGGTACTCGACTTCGGTCTCGCAGCGCTCGTGGACCTGGACGGTGTGGTCGTGGTCGCGGCTCTCGACGAGCGCGCCGGCGTCGTCCAGATCCTCGATGATGGCCGCGCGGGCGTCGACGGTGGACATGCCCTCGTAGTCGCCGGCGAGGTCGGTCATCGTGCCCGACTCGTCGATGGCGATCCGCAGCGGGAGGTCGTGGGCCTGGTACCACTCGATGTCGGTCTGGTCGCCGAAGGTACAGCACATGACGAGGCCGCTGCCGGTCTCCAGGTCGACCCGCTCGTCCTCGATGATGGGGACCTCCTGACCGAAGATGGGGACCCGCGCCGTGCCGCCGACGAGGTCGGCGTTGTCCTCGTCGTCGGGGTGGACGAAGACGGAGACGCAGGCCGGCAGGAGCTCCGGACGGGTCGTCGAGATGGTGAACGTCGCATCGTCCTCGGCTTCGCCCTCGCCCGTCTCGACGAGCTCGAAGTCGATGTCGTTGAACTTCGTGTGTTTGTGCTCGTCCTCCTGTTCGACCTGGGAGATGGCCGTCTCGCAGTCGGGACACCAGATCGTCGGGGCGCGCTGGCGATACTCCCGGCCCTGCTCGTACAGATCGATGAAGGAGAGCTGGGAGATGCGCTGGACGCGCGGCTCGATGGTCTTGTAGGTGTTGTCCCAGTCGACCGAGACCGCCAGCGACTGGACGTCCTCGGTGAAGGCGTCCTCGTAGTCGGCGCAGACCTCGCGACACTTCTCCTGGAACTCGCGGCGGGTGAAGTTCTGGTGACGGATGCCGAGCTCGCGCTCGGTCAGCCGCTCGGAGGCGATGCCGTTGTCGTCGTAACCGAACGGGAAGTAGACCGCCGGGTCGGCCATTCGGTGGTAGCGGGCGACGAAGTCCTGGAGGGTGAACTGGTAGAGGTGGCCCATGTGGAGGTCGCCGGAGACCGTCGGCGGCGGCGTATCGATGCTGAAGGCCGTGTCGGCGTCGACGGCGGCCTCGCGGTCGTAGGCGTACGTGTCCGCCTCGACCCAGCGCTGTTGCCACTTGGTCTCGACGTCGGCGGGGTCGTACTCTCCGGGGAGCGTCTCTTCGGTTTCGGTGGACTCGGACTCGCCTCCCGCGGCGTCGGTCGCTCCGGTGTCGCTGTCGGTGCTCATCGGGACTCGCTCCCGGGAGTCTGTCGCGCTCGCGCTCCGAGCGCGGCGGCTGTCGGTCGATGCGTGTCGTCGGTCGGTGTCGGTGTATCGTACATCGGTGTGTCTGGCGGCTGGTCGTCGAGCGGTTCGAACGCGGTCAGAATGGAGATGTGTCGGGGCTAGGGGGCCCCTACACGTACGGCGACGGCTACCGAGAGCCGGGGCTCGTTCGCGACGCGAGCGTCGATCCCGTCGAACGGCCCTGTCATCGGTAGAGAGTGGACGAGGCGCCAACATAACGCTTACGTCATCGCGTCGGCTGCTCGGCGGCGTCGCGTCCGCCGCGGCCCCGTTCAGTCCCCCTCGCTCACCGGCGGTTCGTCCGCGTGTTGTCCCCAGAAGCCCGGAAACTTCACGACAGTCAGGTCGCCCTCGACGCGGGTCTGACAGGCGAGTCTGAGGTCCGCTGTCGCGTCGTGCGGCGGGAAGTCCAGCCGCCAGCGTTCCCGGGCCGTCGGCGCGCTCGTCGGGCCGTCGACCGCGACGGCGCAGGTGCCGCACGTGCCGTGACCGCCGCAGTTGACCCGTTTCGAGGCGCCGTTGTGCGGCACGATCCCCGCGTCCAGCAGCACGTCCCGGAGCGCGTCGCCCCGCTCGCAGTCGATCTCGCGGTCGCCGTAGCGGACCGTAGGCATGGATCGCCGTTGGGGCGCGACCGGCTTACCCGTTCGGACCGGAGCGTCGCGCTCGGACCGGGTAGCGCTCGCCGACTGTGGATTTAACCTTTCGAGCGCCCAACCGCGAGACATGCGCGCTGCCCGACTCCACGAGTACACCGACGACATGGCGAACGGGCTCACCGTCGAGGAGGTCGACCGCCCCGAGATCGGCTCCGGGGACGGCGTCCTTGTCGAGGTCGAAGGCGCCGGCTGGTGCCAGACGGACAACCACATCGTCGAGGGCATGTGGACCGACTACGTCGACCAGGACCTCCCGATGACCCTTGGCCACGAGAACGCCGGCACCGTCGTCGAGGTCGGCGACGACGTGCGGACGGTCGAACCGGGCGACCGGGTGGTCTGTCACCCGGTCCAGACCTGCGGCGTCTGCCGAGCCTGTCGCGAGGGCGAGACGATGTACTGCGAGAACCAGTCTTTCAACGGGCTCACCGTCGACGGCGGCTTCGCCGACTACCTGCTGACCGGCGAGCGCTCGATCGTCCCGCTCCCGGGGGGCGTCGACCCGGTCGATATCGCACCCCACGCAGACGCCGGGATCACCGCCTACCACGCCGCGAAGCGGTCTGTCCGCGACCTGGCCCCCGGCGACACCGCCGTCGTCATCGGCGTCGGCGGGCTCGGCCACATCGGGCTCCAGTGTCTCGACGCGATGTCCGCCGCCGACGTCGTCGCCGTCGACCTCAAGGAATCCGCTCGCGAGCTCGCGACCGACCTGGGCGCCCAGCTCACAGTCGACCCCGAGAGCGAGGACGTGGCGGCAGTCGTCGACGACTTCACCGACGGCACCGGCGCCGCGCAGGTGCTCGATTTCGTCGGCGCCGACGAGACGACGGCCCTGGCCCCGGACATCGTCGCCGCCGGCGGCGACCACCAGATAATCGGCTACGGCGGCCACGTCCACGAGCCAGCCCAGGCGCTCGTCAACGGCGAGTTCTCGTTCCAGGGCAACATCGTCGGCCGCTACACCGAACTGCAGGAACTCGTCGCGCTCGTCGACCGCGGCGACGTGGAACTGACGACCAGTCGCTACGACCTCGGTGACATCAACACCGTCGCCGAGCGGCTCGAACACGGCGAGATCGACGGCCGCGCCGTCATCACACCGTAAGACTCTCTCCGAGCAGCCGTCGAACCCGTGGAAGGCGGCCGGTTCGTGCGACGAGCACGCGACGGCGGTCTTCGAGACCAGTCCCGGCGTCACCGCGAACCCGAGCGCCACGAGTGCGAACCCGACGAGGCCGACCCGAGCGTGACCCGCGTTCGATCCATCCTGGCTCACCTCAGTCGTCCGAGTGCGCGCGGACCCACAGCTCGCCGATGCGCGACAGTCGCGTACGGTAGGACTTGCCCTGTTCCTCCTGTTCGATGTAGCCCTTCCCCCCCGGTCCGAGGCGGTCGACGTTGTAGATGACCTTCGAGCGGAAGCTGTCGGTGTACTCCTCGCCGAGCTCGCGCGCGAGTTCCTGGGCCAGCTCGGAGACGGACTCGAACTCGCCGTGTTCGCCGAGGGTGAAGAGGATCAGCTCCTCGAACGGCTTGACGTTCGAGAAGGAGGCGACGGGGAGTTCGAGGATGTGCTGGCCGTCGAACTCCTTGGCGCCGATGGTCGTCCCGCGCTCGTCGAACTCCGAGAGCAGTTCCTCGGCGGCGGCCAGCCGCTCGTCGACGCGCTCGGCGAGGTCGGGGTCGTCGACGGCGCCCTCCAGGTCCGAGAGGAGGTCGATCCCGCGGTGGAGCTCCTCGGCGAGTTCGGTCTCGAGGTACTTCTCGGGGACGGTGTAGTAGGTGTGGATGCGCTGGCGGTCCTCCTCGCGCTCGACCATGATGGAGTGGGCGGCCGTGGCGAAGGCAAAGGACACCGTCCGGGGCATCGCGGAGATGTTGACCCACACCTTCGCGTCGTCCTCGCGGTCGAGTTCGGCGTTGATGAGTTCGAACGCCTGTTCGAAGGCCTCGTCGTAGTCGTAGACGTCTTCGACGACGAACCGTTCGGTCGTCGCCCCGAGGAGGTTGCGGTAGTCCTTCTCCAGCTTGGCGGCGAGGTTCCGGGAGTACTCGACGTTGGCCTCGCTGCCGACCGCGCCCTCCAGCAGGACGACGCGGTCCACGTCGAGTCTGTCGCGCACCAGCGGCGCGATCAACCGGTCGTAGTCGAAGCCGACCGGGACGATGTGGGTCTGCATACGCGAACGGACGACCGGTGTGGGTAAAAAAGGCCAGTCTCGACCCGGCGGCGAGGTACGACGGAACCACCGACGACAGCGTCATGCCTATCAAACACGATCGATCACTATGGAACGAACCGTCGAGGTCGTCCCGGACGCGGGGCTGCACGCCCGCCCCGCCGCCGCGTTCGTCCGGGCGGCGAACGAGTTCGAAGCAGAACTGACGGTCGGCCGTCCCGGCGAGGAGGGGGTCGGTGCGAACAGTATGCTCGCCGTCACCGGTCTCAACGTCCGCAACGGCGAGACGGTGCGCATCGTCGCCGAGGGTGACGACGCCGCGGAGGCGCTCGACGCGCTCGAAGCGGTCCTGACGACCCCCGTAGAGGGCAAGAACGGCGAGAGCGATAGCGAACCCGCGACCGACAGCGGCGGGGGTGAACCGCCGTGAGAACGCTCTCGGGCGTGGGAACCACGCCGCTGTCGGGCGTCGGGCGCGCACGCTGGTACCGCCCCGAGGCCGCCCTCTCGCTCCCGGAACGACCCGACCCAGAAACGGTCGACCCCGAAGCGGAAGTGGAACGCGTCGAGCGTGCCCGCGACGAAGCGCGTGAAGCGCTCGCCGTCGCGCGCGACCGAACCGCCGACCGTGTCGGCGCGGACGAGGCCGCCGTCTTCGAGGCCCACCGGCAGTTCCTCGACGACCCGCAACTGGTCGGGGATATCGAGGACGCCGTCGCCGACGGGACGCTCGCCGAACACGCCGTCGCCGACCGCTTCGCCGAGGCCGTCGCGCAGTTCGAGGGGCTAGAGGGGCGAATGGCCGAGCGCGCGGACGACCTGCGCGACGTACGCGACCGGCTCCTGCGCGCGCTGCTGGGCATCGATGCGGTCGACCTCGCGGCCCTGCCGTCGGAGACCGTCCTGCTGGCCGAGCGGCTGACGCCGAGCGACACGGCCGAACTCGACCCCGACGCCGTCGCGGGCATCGTGACCGCGACCGGCGGCCGGACGGCCCACGCGGCGATCATCGCTCGCGCGCTGTCGATCCCGGCCGTCGTCGGCGTCGGCGACGGACTCGCGACCGTCGACGAGGGCGTCGACGTACTCGTCGACGGTGAGGCCGGGGAGGTCGTCGTCGACCCCGACGAGCGCAGACGGGCGAGCGCGGGCGGCGTCGAGGCACCGGTCCGTACCGAGCGGGTGCACACGGCCGACGGTCGCGCGGTCGAAGTGGCCGCCAACGTCGGGCGCGTCGCGGAACTCGGCCCGGCGGCCGAGCGGGGGGCCGACGGCGTCGGGCTGTTCCGGACGGAGTTCCTCTTCCTCGACCGCGCGACGCCGCCGGACGAGGACGAGCAGTACGAGGCTATCACCGCCGCGCTGGCGGCGTTCCCCGACGACCGGGTCGTCGTGCGGACGCTGGACGTCGGGGGCGACAAGCCGGTCCCCTATCTCGACACGCCGACGGAGACGAACCCGTTCCTGGGCCGGCGAGGGATCCGGCCCTCGCTGGACGAACACGCCGACCTGTTCGAGACGCAACTGCGAGTGCTGTTGCGCGCGACCGCGAGCGACCACGGCGACGGTCTGGCGGTGATGTTCCCGATGGTGGCCCGCGTCGAGGAAGTCGAGGCTGCCCTCGACCGGATAGAGGCCGTCGCGGAGGACCTCGATGCGGCGGGGATCGACCACGCGATGCCGGAACTGGGCGCGATGGTCGAGACGCCGGCGGCGGCGTTCCTCGCGGACGAACTGGCCGACCGCCTCGATTTCCTCAGCATCGGGACGAACGACCTCACGCAGTACGTGATGGCCGCCGACCGGGAGAACGAGGGCGTCGCGACCCTCCACGATCCGCTCCACCCGGCGGTTCTGCGGGCGATCGACCGCACTGCGGAGGCCACCGGCAGGACGGACGCGTGGATCGGGATGTGCGGTGAGATGGCGGGTGACCCGGCGCTGACGGAACTGCTCGTCGGCCTGGGTCTGGACGAACTCAGCGCGAGCTCGGTGACGGTGCCCGCGGTGAAAGCGCGGGTGCGTGAGACCGACGCCGACGACGCGGCCGCCCTCGCCGAGCGTGCGCTGGCCTGTCAGACCCGCGAAGGCGTCCTCGACGTGCTCGACCGGTCGTGAGGCCGGCCGGAGCGAGGCGATCCCCGGCGGCCGACTACCGCGGCCGAGCTCCGGTGGCAGGCGAGTCTACAGCTTGTCGATCTCGCGGGCGGCCTCGGCCCGTTCGCGGACGGTGTCGAGCGTCGCCGTCGGACTCGTCGCGGCGACGGCGGCGTTGACCGCGCCTTCGAGGACGGGCGCGTCGGCGACGACCGCTTCCGTGTCCGCCATCTCGATGGCCACTTCGGCGTTCATCACGGCACTGCCGAGGTCGACGAGGACGACGACGCCCTCGCCGTCGTCCACCGCCGCGAGTGCCGCCTCGATGTCGTCGGGGACGGTCCCGATACCGCCCCGACCGTCGCCGCCGACCGGTTCGATGTGGGTCTCGCCGCCCATCTCGGCGGCGACTTCGGCGATCCCGTCGGCCGCCCGCTCGCTGTGGGAGACGACGACGAGGCCGATCATCACCCCTCCGTGGCCCCCTCCTCGGGGACCGTCGGTGACGTGGCGTCGAGGTCTGGGGCGACGGTCGCGTCGAGGCGGTCGCGGGCGGTCTCAAGCAGCGACTCCGCGACGAACAGCGTGCTCGTCGCGCCCGGGTCCTTGTGGCCCACCGAACGCCAGCCGAGATACGACGCGCGCCCCTTCCTCGCTCGGATCGGGACGGTGAAGGCGGCGCCGCGCTCGGCGGCGTCGACGGCCTTCGCGAGCGCCACCACCGGCGGCAGGCCGTCGACCTCGATCGACTTCTTGAACGTGTGGACCAGCGGGACGAGCGCGTCGACCATCGTCTGATCCCCGACGCTGGCGTCGCCGCGGTCCCGTACCTTCTCCAGGTACGTCTCGGCGAACGCGACGGCGGACTCCGGGGTGAGCCCGTCGTCGAGTTCGACGCTGGCGAAGACGAGCGACCCGCCGTACAGCGGGCCCGAAGCTCCGCCGACTTCGGACATGAGCGTCCGCCCGGTCGCCTTCGCGACCGTCGCAGGGTCGGGGTCGTCCAGCTCGCGGACGGCCTCGGCGGCGCTGGCCCAGCCGCGGGCCATGTTCCCGCCGTGGTCGGCGTCGCCGATCGCGGAGTCCAGCTCCGTGAGGTAGTCGCGCTCGCGTTCGAGGCGCTCGGCGACCCGTTCGACCGCGGCGACGGCCGCTTCACCGTCCGCGCTCATCGCACCGTCAGCGCTGGCGTGTCTGCCGGCGCGGCGAGTAGCTCTTTCAGTTCGTCGTCGACGGCACAGACGGTGATCGAACACCCTGCCATGTCCAGCGAGGTCATGTAGTCGCCGACCCAGGCGTCCCAGGTGTCGAGCCCGCGCTCGTCGAGCAGTTCCTGGAGCCGGCGGTTGACGACGAACAGCTCCATCTGGGGCGTCCCACCCATCCCGTTGACGATCGTGAGCACCTCCTGGTCCTCGTCGAGGTCCAGGTCCGCGAGGACCGACTCGGTCAGCTCGTCGGTGACCTCGTCGGCGGACATCGTCCCCGTCCGTTCGGTGCCGGGTTCGCCGTGGATGCCGATCCCGAGTTCGATCTCCTCGTCGCCGAGGTCGAAGGTCGGTTCGCCCTTCTCGGGCGTGACACAGGAGGTGAGCGCCATGCCCATCGTCCCGACGTTGTCGACCACCTTCTGACCGACGCGCTGGACGTCCGCGAGGTCGGCGCCCTCGGCGGCCTTCGCTCCCGCGGCCTTGTGGACGAGGATGGTCCCGCAGACGCCGCGGCGACCGGAGGTGTACAGCGAGTCCTCGACCGCCACGTCGTCGTTCACGACGACCGTCGCGACCTCGGCCCCCTCCATCTCGGCGAGCTCGATCGCCGTCTCGAAGTTCATCACGTCCCCCTCGTAGTTCTTGACGACCGCGAGGACCCCTTCGCCGCCGTCGCAGGCGTCGACGAGTGCCTCGAACTCGTCGGCGGTGGGCGAGGAGAACACGTCGCCCGCCGCGGCGCCGTCGAGCATTCCGTCACCGATGTAGCCGGCGTGTGTCGGCTCGTGTCCGCTGCCGCCGCCGCTGACGACACCGACCTCGTCGAGCGGCGCGTCGGTCCGGACCACGACCTGCGTGTCGGAGAGCCGACGGAGCCGGTCGGGATGGGCCGCGACCATCCCGTCGAGCATCTCGTCGACGACGTCGTCCGGGTCGTTGATCAGTTTCTTCATCCCGTACGTAATAATGAATCGTGAAGAAATAAGTGTTGAGCCGGACGACGCCGACCGGCCGGACGAGCTCGTTCCGGAGCGGCGAGTCGCGGGTTTCGGCCCCGTCAGTCCGCGCCGGTGGCGTAGACGGACGCGTCTTCCTCGGGACTCGCGTTCGTCACCAGCGAGGCGCCGACGGTCAGGACGAGGCCGAGGAGCATACACCAGACGGAGATGCTCCAGCCCAGCAGCGAGCCGGGGACGCCGAACGGGACCGTCCCGACGAGCGGTAGCGAGACGGACACCACCGGGAACAGGACGCCCGCGATGTAGACGATCTGACTCCCGCCGATCCCGACGAACATGCCCCACTTCGTCGTGGCTCGCCAGTACAGCGCCACGCCCACGGGCAGCGCCAGCTGGGCGAACCCGCCGAACGCGGTGTCGCCGATCTCGAGCAGCGTCGCGGGCTGGAACAGGCTGGCGACGAAGGATAGAGTCGCGAAGACGGCGACGCCGACCCGACCCAGGAACGCCTCGCGCTCCTCGCTTGCCTCCTCGACCAGCGGCCGGTAGATGTCGCGAGTGAAGTACGACGAGCCCGACAGCAGCATCGAGTCGCTGGAGGACATCATCGCGGCCATCGCCCCCGCGACGACGAGCGCCGCGAACCACGCGGGCGTGTACTCGGCCAGCAGCAGGGGAAGGACGTTCTCGTTGGCGCCGGCCTGGATGCCGAGGCCCCGCGCCCACGACCCCATCATGAACGCCGGGACGAACAGGAGGACGACGAGGACGGGCCACAGCGGGAGCGTGCGCTTGATGACGGCCTTCGACTCGGCGACGAAAAAGCGCTGGTTGACCTGGGGGAACATCGTGACGCCGAACGCGATCGAGATCGCCGTCGAGAGGACGTACTCGGGCGTGTAGGTGCCGCCGCCGAGCGCGAGGAAGTTGCCGTCCACGTCGCCCAGCGTCGCGGTCGCCGAGCCGATACCCCCCGCGGCCGACCCGACCCAGACGAACGCCGCCCAGACGATCACGAGCATGAACGCGCCCTGGAGCGTGTCCGTCCAGGCGACGCCGCGCATCCCCGAGAGGGCGACGTAGCCGATCATGAAGAGGGTGATCGCCCCGGCGCCGGCCCAGTAGGGGACCGCGCCGCCGGTCAGCGCCTCGATGGCGGTGCCGGCACCCTGCTGCTGGAGCATCACGTACGGGAACAACCAGAAGATGCTGACGCCGGCGACGAGCAGGCGCAGGCGAAGCGACCCGAACCGGTCACCGAGCATCTCCCCCAGGGTGAGATAGCCGTTCGCCTTCCCGACGAGCCACTGCTTGTAGCCCAGGACGTACCACAGGATCCCGAAGATGACGCCGTCCATCAGGCCCATGACGAGGATCCACTCCGGACCGGCGCCGTAGCTGATGTTCGGCCCGGCGAAGAAGGTAAACGCCGACAGCAGCGTCGCGAACGTCGTGAAGAGGAGAACGACGGTTCCCAGCGTCCGGGAGGCGAGGTAGTAGTCCTCGGCCGTGCGCTCGGTCAGGCGGTAGGCGACGACGCCGATCGCCAGTGCGACGAGCATGTAGCCGGCGACGATCCCGACCTGCAGCGCTGTGTCAGCCATCGCGACTCACCTCCTCGACGCCCAGGCCCCACGCCCGCTTCGTGAACACCCAGAAGACGACGGCGACCAAACAGAGCCAGCCGACGTGATAGACCACCCACACCGGCAGCCCCGCGACGACGCCGTCGGCGCCCCAGAGGAACCACGGCACCGACAGCGCCGCCAGCGCGACCGCGATCGCCGCCCAGCCGACCAACCGCGTGCGCTCGTTCATACACGACCGTTCGGCTACTCGTCCCTTAACCTTTCGTCGAACGCCTACGAAGAATGAGTTCGAAGAATATTTCTCTTCATTCGTGGTGGACGGAGCGGTTGGTCGCTCCGGAACGCGGAGGTAACCGGGGCATCGGCAGATATTACAGTCGTCGAGTGACAAGTTACGGGTTGTTCAGTGGACGCGTTCATGGACGGCGGTTCACCATCACCCACAGCATTCACAGCACGCCCCGAACCGGGGCAGTTCACCAATGTACGATTCAGCGAAGTATCTGATCCACGCGGACATCAGGACCAGCGGGGTGGTCGAGCGGAGTGACGTGGTCGGCGCGGTCTTCGGGCAGACCGAAGGCCTGCTCGGCGACGAGCTCGACCTCCGGGACCTCCAGGAGTCGGGAAAGCTCGGCCGCATCGACGTCGAGGTCGACTCCGAACGCGGGAGTTCGTTCGGCGAGGTCACGATCGCCAGCGGACTCGACCGCGTCGAGACGGCGATCCTCGCGGCCGCGCTGGAGAGCATCGAGCGCGTCGGCCCGTCGACGGCCGACGTCGAGATACGCGACATCGAGGACGTGCGTTCGGCGAAGCGCCGTCGCGTCGTCGAACGGGCCACGGAGTTGCTCGCCGAGTTCGACGCGACGACGATGTCCAGCGAGGACCTCGTCGAGGAGGTCCGCCGGAGCGTCCGCGTCGAGGACATCACGGAGTTCGCCGGCCTGCCCGCCGGCCCGCGCGTCGCCGACAGCGACGCGATCATCGTCGTCGAGGGCCGCGCCGACGTGCTCCAGTTGCTCAAGTACGGCATCAAGAACGCGATCGCGGTCGAAGGGACCGACGTGCCCGACGCCGTCGCCGAGTTGACCGACGACCGGACCGTCACCGCGTTCCTCGACGGCGACCGCGGGGGCGACCTCATCCTGAAGGAACTGTCGCAGGTCGGCGACGTGGACTACGTCGCCCTCGCGCCGACCGGCCGCTCCGTCGAGGATCTCCCCCGCGGCCCCGTCATGGACGCGCTCCGGGACAAGGTCCCCTTCGAGACGGTCTCGACCGGCGACGGGACGGCGACGACCGACCCGTCGTCGGCCACCGAGGGAGCCGACACCGACGACGCGCGCGGGCTCGCCGCCACCGACGGGTCGAGCCAGCCTTCGCCGCCGGACGGCGACGTGACGACGGTCGACACGGAGTCGCCGACCGAACCGGACGGCCCGGACGCGCCCGGCGGCACCGTCGAAGCGTCGACGAAAGCCGAGTCGACCGCTTCCACCGATTCGGACGCGGAGGGCGCGTCAGAATCACCCGCCGCGGACCACGCCGAACCTGAGGCCGACGCCGAAGTGTCGCCCTCGACCGAGACGTCGGCCGACACCGGTTCGTCCGCCACCGACTCGCCCGACGAGTCTGGGCCGGCGACGCTCGCGAGCCACGTCGACGCGGTCGTCGGAAGCGAGACCGGGCGCGTGCGACTCCTCGACGCCGCATACGAGACGATCGGTGAGGGCGAAGCCGACGAGGCGTTCGACCTGGTCGAGTCCGCCGAGCCGGTGCCGGCGTCGGTCGTCCTCGACGGCGACCTCTCCCAGCGCGTCCTCGACGTGGCCGCCCAGCGCGGCGTCGACCTCGTGGTCCCCCGCGGGAAGGGTGAGTACGTCAAACAGCCGGTCAACGTCCGCATCGTCACGGCCGACGAGGTCTGACCAGCGGCCGTCACTTTCTCGGTGGCCGTCCCCTCGTTCGGCGGCCGACTCGTCTCTCAATCGTCGAGTGACCGCGCCAGCAGGAACCCGTCCCCGCGTTCGTAGCGCTCGGGGAGCCGTTCGCGGCGCTCGAAGCCGCGGTCGCGATAGAACGCGTGAGCGGCCTCGTCGACCTCGCGGACCGTCACACGGAGTTCTGTCGCGCCGGACTCGCGGAGTCGTTCGACGAGCGCGGCAAGCAGCGCCGAGCCGTGGCCCTCGTCCTGGGCGTCGGGCGCGACCGCGAGTTCGGCGAGATAGCCGGCGTCGTCGTCGCCGTCGGTGACCGCCAGCGCGTAGCCGACCGGTGTCGCCGTGTCCTCGGTCGCGGTAGCCGGCCCTCTCGGTGTCGCGACCAGCAGTATCGGCGGGCCGTCGGGGGCGACCGCCAGTAGCTCCTCCCAGGGTTCGGCGAGGACGGCGGCCTGGATCGCCCGGAGCGCAGGGAGGTCGGTCGACCGCCCCTCGCGGACCCGACGGCTGTCGGTCATATCGCGACGAAACCGACGCCCACGGCGGCGAGGGCGGCCGCGATCCCGGCCGCGAGCGTCGCGAAGAAGTTGACCCCCTCGTTCTCCAGGAAGACGTCCTCGACCGTGGCGCCCAACAGGCTGTCGACGGTCATGCCGACGACGCCGCCGAAGACGACGATGCCGGCACCGAGCGCGTCCACGCGGCCGAACGCGCCGAGCGCGATGACCGCGATGAGGACGGCGCCGGCCAGTCCGGCGACCTCGCCCTGCCAGGTGACGGCGCCGTCCGTGCCGGGTTCGACGCGCTCGAAGGTGGTGATCAACCGCGGGTTGTCGAAGACGCCGCCGATCTCGCTGGAGAGCGTGTCGCTCATCGCGGCGGCGATCGAGCCGGCGAACGCGAAGAGGAACAGCTCCGGGTCCAGCCCCGTCAGCGTCGGGCTCGCCGACCACCCGAGGACGGCGAACAGGCCGACCAGCGAGTTGGCGAGAACGTTCCCGCTGCCGCGGGCGCCCTCGTTCTCCTCGGCGATGCCGCGCCGTTCTTTCTCCTCGTAGCGGAACTTCGTCGAGAGGCCGCCGACGCCGAAGAAGGTCACCAGCAGGACGAACCAGCCGAAGTCGCCGAGGACGATCGTCTGCAGACAGAGGAAGACGCCGGTGATCATGCCCGGGAGCGACGCCGTCTCCAGGGCGTAGGCGAGATAGCCGAACAGGAACGCCAGGGCCAGCGCGGCGCCGACGACGGTCGGTTCGATCGACAGCGGTAGGTCGGCGAACAGCCACAGCAACAGGCCGATCGAGACCATCACGAGCGGGTCGTCGCGTTCGAAGAGCACGGCGCGCAACAGCGCGCCCAGCAGAGCACCGCTGGCGGAGAGGAACGCCACGAGCGGCCACTCGACCGTGGTCCCGACCAGGCGTGCGGCGGCGAACTGGCCGACGCTCCCGGCGAGAAAGCCCCCGAGGACGAACCCGGCGGTCGCGGCGAACGGTTCGTCGCGCACGGTTCGGACGAGGTGGCCACCGAGGTTGCCCCACGCGAGCAGGAAGACGGTCCCGACGAAGACCGTCGGGGGGAGGGTGAATCGCACGGATAGCAGGGCAAGCGCCGCGGCGGCCAGTGAGAAGCCCGCGAGACCGTACAGGCGACCGTCGCGGCGGTCGCCCGGTCTGGCGAACAGTTCGAAGATCGTCCCCTCGTCGACGACGTACAGCGCGAGGGCGGCGACGAGGAGGAACGGGCCCGGTGCGGCGACGGTCGCGAGCGCCCGGCTCGTTCGGCTGGCGATCGGCGGGACGGCGAGCGCCAGCGTCCCGACGAGGGCGAACGCGCCCGCACGCCGGACTGTCGTTGTCACGCTATCTCCGGTATCCCCGGTGAGCTACTTACCGTTTCCGAACCACTTCGCCCCGTGGCCCCGGGGTGACACGTTCGCGCTCCGCCAGCTAGACGCCGATTCCCGACCGCCGGCCGACCCGCGGTAGCCGTGGCGACCGAGCGTGAGGTTTAGGACGCGTCCGGGAAAAGCGTGGGCGTGGGACTCTACGACCGATATCTCGCCCTCCGTCTGCGTTCCAGCGACGCCGCCCTCCCCGAGACGGTCGCGGTCATCGTCACCGAGCGGGACCTGCTCGAAACCGGCGCCTACGAGACGCTGGAGGCCTGTCTCGAGTGGGCGTTCGAGTTCGGCGCCGACCGCGTCGTCGTCTACGTCAGCGTCCTCGACACCGAGGTCGTCGACACCATCCGTCACGAGCTCGCGGACGTGGACGCCCCACGGGCGCTCGCCGTCCGCGGCCCCGAGGACGACGAGCAGGCCGACGCGCCGATCCAGATCGGTATCGGGCTGGGCGGCAAACACGAGTTCGCAGCCGCCGTCCAAAGCCTCGCCGAGGCGGTCGAGGCCGGCGAGCTGGCGCCCGAAGACATCGACGAGGCCGCTATCGAGGGGGAACTCGTCTTCCCAGTCCAGCCGGATCTCGTCGTCAAGACCGGCGCCGAGCGGCTCTCTGATTTCATGATCTGGCAGTCCGTCTACTCGGAGCTGTACTTCACCGACGTGAACTGGCGGGACTTCCGCCGTCGCGACTACCTGCGGGCGCTGCGGGACTATCAGAACCGCCAGCGGCGGTTCGGCCGGTAGGCGGCTCACGCCGCCGCCCGCGAGTCCACGATCGGAACCCGAGCCTCGATCAGAACCCGAACACCGGGACGAATCGAAAGGTGAGGTACGCGCCGGCGGTGGCGATGGCCGGCACGACGTTCTGCATCAGGACGACGCGCGCGGTCGTCGCGGGATTGAACAGGTCACCGGGCTCGGGGATGTCCGCGGCGTCCTCTTCGCCGATGGGCGGCAATTCCTCGCCGGGTTCGTCCGCGGCGAGCGCGTCGACGCTGACTGGCGGGGCCTCCTCGGCGGAGACGGCCTCGGGGACGGTCACCGGCCGGGTCGCCCGGCCCCACCCCAGCCCGACGATCGACATCGTCGCGATGATGACGAAACTCGCGGGGATCCCCAGCGCCGAGAGGAAGACGACCAGCGTAGAACTGACCGCGGCGACGACGATCGCGGCCGTCAGCGGCAGCTCCGTGATGTCGCTCCCCATCGTCTCCAGGGTCCGTCGAGCGATCGTGAACGCGCCGATGGTGACGCCGATCCCGCCGAAGATGATGGCCGGATCCATCGCCAGTTCGTCGCTCCCGACCAGCGGCGCGACGGCGTTGGCGATGTTCGAGGTCCCCGAGCTAAAGGCCATCAGACAGCCGATGGCGACGACCGTGACCACGCCGGCCAGCTCTCGACGATTGGTCGTTCGGTGGACGCTCACGCCCGGTATCGACCCCGAGCGGTCCACGTCGAACAGGGGGCCGGTGCTGCGCTCCATCGCGACGAACCGGTTGAGCCGCGCGTAGAAGTACCGGCCGATGACGAGCGACACCCAGAAGCCGATGATCGGCGAGACGACCCACCAGGTGACGATCTCGCCCATGACGGCGAGGTCCAGCGCCCCGCCCGCGAGCCCGAGCCCCGCGATCGAACCGACCGCGGTCATCGAGGTCGAGGCCGGTACCCCGAAGACGTTGCCCAGGAGCAGCGCGACGCCGATGAAAAAGAGGACGACGATAGACGTCTCCAGCGTGAACACGCCGACGTCTGTGACCAGCTCCGACCCGAGTTTCGTCACGACGTTCCGGCCGATGGTCCAGGCGCCGACGAAGAAGAACAGGCCCATCAGCGCCGCTGCGGTCGTCTTCGAGATGGCGTCCGCGCCGACGGCCGGGCCGAACGCCGGCCCCGTCGTCGACCCGCCGATGTTGTACGCGACGAACATCGAGACGAGGACGCCGACGACGAGCAGGAGTTCGACCATCAGCGATCCCCGTCGTCGGCCGATCGCTCCGACTCCTTGTCGGATTCATCGCCCTCGCTCTCGACCGCCTCGAGCCGTTCCTCCAGGGTCTCTTCGACCGTCTCCTCGACGGTATCACCGACGGTCTCCTCGACGGTTTCACCGACGGTCTCCTCCACGGTCTCTCCGACCTTCTCTTCGACCGTTTCCTCGACTGTCTCCTCGACAGTCTCTTCGACCGTTTCGCCGACCTTCTCTTCGACCGTTTCGCCGACCTTCTCTTCGACGGTCTCCTCGACCGTTTCGCCGACGGTCTCCTCGACGGTATCGGTGACCGTCTTCTCGACGGTCTCTTCGACGGTCTCGCCGACTTTCGCTTCTACGGTCTCCTCGACGGTCTCCTCGACGGTTTCGCCGACGGTCTCCTCGACGGTTTCGCCCACCGTCTCTTCGACCGTTTCACCGACAGTCGCTTCGACGGTTTTCTCGACGGTTTCGTCGACGGAGCTGCCGACGGTCTCGTCCACCGTCTCCTCGACGGTCTCTTCGACGGTCTCGCCGACTTTCGCTTCCACGGTCTCGTCGACGGTCTCCTCGACCGTCTCTTTGACCGCGGTGGTCATCCAGTCGGGGTCGAACCGGGCCATCTTCCAGACCACGTGGATCAGATACGAGATGAGGACGCCGAACCCGAACGCCAGGCCGACGGTGTTGCCGGCGACCATGATGAGTCCGACCGAGACGGCGATCAGCAGCCCGTAGGACAGGTCGACGATCGAGTCGACGCGGCTCGGGTTCATCGGTTACCGGCCCTGTCCCGGGGCCGTTGGGATGGGGGAGCGATACGCTGTCGACGAGATGGGAAAGAAGACACGCGTGTCCGTACTCAGTGGCTCTCGGGTCAAGTACCTTGGCAAAGACGCGAGCGTTCGACCGTCACGCGCCCGCTCGGTGGAACGTGACGCTATCGCTCAGTGAAACGTCGCGCCCTCGCCGATCTCCGTCTGATAGACACGGGATTCGACGCCCGCCTCGTCGAAGGCGTCGACCATGGCGGAGGCGATGGACCGCCGGTCGGTCTCGTAGCAGGCGGCGATGACGCTCGGTCCGGCGCCGCTGATGGTGACGCCGGTGGCGCCGGCGTCGAAGGCGGCCTGGCGGACCTCGCTGTAGCCGTCGATGAGTTCGGCGCGGGCCGGGGTGACCACGGAGTCCTCCATGCCGCGGCCGACGAGTTCGGGGTCCGAACGGTGCATGCCCGTGGTCAGGGTCGCGGCGTTGCCGACGGTCTCGACCATGTCCGCGACGCGTGCGCCCTCGGGGACGACCTCGCGAGCGTCGCGGGTGGAGACGACGATGTCGGGGAGGCAGGTCACGAGCGAGATGTCGGCGTCGACCGTCGCGATGCCGCTCGGCGTCGCGATCGTGAACCCACCGAGGATCGCGGGGGCGACGTTGTCGTCGTGGGCGTCGCCGGAGACGACCGCCTCGCCCTCCGCCGCGATGGGCACGAGTTCCTTGCGGGTGAGCCCGCGGTCGTAGAGCTCGTTGAGCGCGACCGCGGCCGCGGCCGCGGAGGCGGCCGACGAGCCCAGCCCCGAGGCGGGGCGGACGCCTTTGTCGATCTCGATGTGTGCGGGGGCGTCGAGCGCCTCCGCGACGGCGCCGACGGTGTTGTCCGCGGGGTCCTCGGGGATGAACTGGCTCCCGGCACCGGTCACGTCGATGGTGGTCTCGGGGGCCCGCCGAACCCGGACCACGTCGGCCGGTCTGTCCAGCGCCACACCGAACACGTCGAAGCCACTCCCCAGGTTCGCGCTCGTCGCCGGCGCCCGCACCGTCACCATATCCAGCGATTTCCGCGACTGCGGGCAAAAAGGTAGCGGAGTGCGGGGACGGAGCCCGAACGGTGCCGACCCCAGCGGGGACACCGCATCGGGACCCGACCGCCGCGTTGTCTCCGACGATAATGCGACACAATCTATAATACGGACAAGTTGAAATTACGGGTTCGTGAACCCGTCAGATGGCTGGTGAGGCGCTCGGTCCGGTGGTCGTCGCGACCGCGGTCGGGGGTGTCGTTCAGTTCTCCCTCGCGGCGGTGGCCTACCACCACCGGGAGCGGCAGGGCGCGCGACCGTTCGGGTGGCTGTCGCTCGCGGCCGGTGGCTGGGCGGTCCTGCAGGTGATCGTCCTGCTGGCACCCTCGACCGAGGTCGCGAGCGGCGCCGCCCTCCTCGGCGACGCCGTCTCGTCGCAGATCCCGATGCTCTGGCTCGTCTTTACCGTCGTCTACACGGGCCACCGCGAGTGGCTCACTCGCGGTCGGCTGGTCGCGCTCTGGACGCCGCTGTCGGCGTACTCGCTCGTCCGCCTGACCGCGCCGGTCCACGGGGTCGCGCTCGCCCCGGTACGGGTCGTCACCGAGAACGGGATCGCCGCGCCGGCCCCGACGGAGACGGTCGCGCTCGCCGCCCAGTCGCTGGTCGCCTACGGTCTGATACTCGTCGGCTACCTCCTCCTCGTCGCGTTCCTGCTGGACTCGCGGAACGTCTATCGGGCGGAGACGGGCGCGCTCGTCCTCGGAGGGCTGTTCCCGACCGCGGGGACCGTCGTGGTCTCCGTCGCTGGCGGGGTCCATCCGGGTGTCTCGGTCGCACCGGCGATGTTCGCCGTCCACGGCGTCGTGGCGGGGCTCGTCCTCTTTCGATACGACTTCCAGTCCGTCGCGCCCGTCGCGACGGATCTGCTCGCCGAGGAACTCGCGGACCCGGTGGTGGTCCTCGACGACGACGACGTGGTGATCGATCACAACCCGGCCGCGGAGCGACTCGTCGACGACGGCGACCTCACGGGGCGCCACGCGGACGCGGTCACCGACGGGTTCGCGGACCGGCTGGCAGACGGCGCGGCTGTCACCGTCGACGCGCCCGGTGACGACCGAGACGTGTCCTCGTTCTCGCTCGGCGTGACCGCCGTCGAGGACCAGTACGGGGTCGCGAAGGGACGGCTCGTCCACCTGCGGGACGTGACTCACCAGCAGCGGCGGCTCGACCAGCTGACGGCGATGCAGGCGGCCACCCGGCAGTTCATCGGTGCGCGGACCGCGGCCGAGGTCGCCGACATCGCGGTCCGGTTCGCCAGCGACGTCCACGACCAGCCCTACGCGGCGCTGCTGCGCTACGACGAGACGACGGACGCGCTCGTCTCGGAAGCGGTCACCGACCGGCTGGCGGCGGAACTGCGCGTCGAGCCCGACGAGTCGATCCGGGTCCCACGCGGGTCGGGACCGCTCTGGGAGACCTTCGAGAGCGGCGAACTCGCGGCTTTCGAAGGCGAGCGCGACCTCGTCATCGGCCCGTACGCGTTCGCTTCGGCGGTCGCGCTGTTCCTGCCGCTCGGCGAGCGCGGCGTCCTCGTCATCGGGACCGACGAGGGCGAGGGCTACACCGAGACCGACGAACAGCTGGGCCAGATCCTCGCGCGGACGACCGAGACGGCGCTGACGCGCGTCGAGTACGAGGAGGAACTGCGCGCCAGCCGGGCCGCCGTCGAGCGGCGCAACAAGCAGATCGAGTTCTTCAACGGGGTCCTCCGGCACAACATCCGCAACGCGATGCTGGTCATCGACGGCCACGCTCACCACCTCCAGTCGCGCGTCGACGAGGGCGACGCCGAGAAACTGGGGACGATCCGGACGTGGTGTTCGGATCTGACGGAGATGACCGAGAAGATCCGGGCGGTCAACGACACCGTGACCGCCACGGAGGACGAGCGACTCGAACGCGTCGACCTCTCGGGAATCCTCCACGAGGAGGTCCTCGCCCTCTCGGAGCGCTACGACGTCGCCATCGAGTTCGACGTCTGCGACGACCTGACCGTCGCCGCGAACGAGCTCGTGGCGGACGTGGTCGAGGGGGTCCTCTCGAACGCGGTCGAACACAACGACAGCGCTCAGCCGCGGGTCCGGGTCTCCACCGAGCCGATGGGCGAGTGGATCCAGGTCCGGATCGCCGACAACGGACCCGGCCTCTCGGAGGAGATGCAGACGCAGGTCTTCCAGCGGGAGATGGCCACCAGCCAGACCGCCCACGGGTTCGGTCTCTACTTCGTCTCGGTGATGATGGACCTCTACAGCGGCAACGTCTGGTTCGAGGAGAGTGCGGAGCTGTCCCCGTCGATCGACTCGACGGGATCCAGCGACCGGTCTCGCGGGACCGTCGTCGTACTGGAGTTCCGGCTCGCCGAGACCGCTCCCGAACTGTCCCCCGACGAGTGACCGTTCGTGGGTCGCCCACCGCCGAGCCCCGACGAGGGTCGACCGAGCGAAAGGGCTTTTCCGATCACGGCGGAACGTGGCGTATGATCGGAGTCGTCGGCGGCGGCGTCGCCGGCCTCGCGGCCGCGTATCGCCTCCAGCAACGCGGTCGCGAGGTTCAGGTGTTCGAAGCGAGCGACGACGTGGGCGGGCTGGCCGCCGTCTACGAGACCGCGGGCGACCCAATCGAGAAGTTCTACCACCACCTCTCGGCCTCCGAGGAGACCATCGTCGAGCTGATCGACGACCTGGGCCTCGGCGAGGCTCTGGAGTGGCGCTACAAGACCGACTCCTACTACGTCGACGGCGTCGTCCACCCCATGGAGAAAGCGTGGGAGATCCTCGCCTACCCCCACCTCTCTATCTACGACAAGTTCCGCCTCGCGATGCTCGTCAAGGAGATCGACGTGCGCGGCGGCGTCCCGACGTTCGACACCTACGACGACATCACCGACTTCGAGGACGTGCCGATCAAGCAGTTCCTGCTCGACCACACCACCCGCCACGTCTACGAGTCCTTCTGGGAGCCGCTGCTGGACGCCAAGTTCGGCTCGCGAAAGGAGGACGTGTCGGCGGCGTGGCTGCTCGGCCGCGTGAAGTTCCGCGGCGAGCGCGATCCGATCAAGGGCGAGCAGCTGGGCTATCTGGCGGGTGGGTTCGGCGTCCTGCTGGACGAGCTGCTCGCGGCGGTCGGCGAGGCGAACGTTACGACCGGGGCGCGCGTGACAGAGATCGGGACGGGCGACGGCGCGACGAGTACCGGCACGGCGGCCGACGGTGGTGCAGCGGTCGCGGGCGCGACGTCGACGACCGGCACCGACACGACGGTCGAGTCGATCACCGTCGAGCGGGACGGCGAGACCGAGACTCACGACGTGGACGCCGTCGTCGTCGCGGCGATGCCGAACGTGCTGGAGGACCTGACGGGCTACCCCTGCGAGATCGACTTCCAGGGGACGGTCTGCTCGGTCTGGAGCATGGACCGGTCGCTCTCGGACACCTACTGGCTGAACATCAAGGACGAGGCCCCGTTCGGCGTGTTCATCGAACACACCAACTTCGTGCCGCCCGAGCGCTACGGCGGCGAACACCTCTACTACACGGCCAGCTACATTCAGGACCCCGAGGAGGATCTGTGGGGGATGTCCGACGACGAGGTCGAAGACCACTGGGCCGAGGGGATCGGCGACATGTTTCCCCACTTCGACCGCGAGAGCGTCAACTGGGTGCAGACCGCCCGCAATCCCCGCACCGCGCCCATCTACGAGCGGGGCTACCTCGACATGGTCGTCCCCTACGACCTCGGGGCGGAGGTCGCGGAGGGGGTCTACTACGCCGGGATGGCCTCGCGTGCGCAGTACCCCGAGCGCTCGCTCGACGGCGGGATCGAAGCGGGCTACGCCTGTGCGGATCTCATCGCGAACCGATGACACGGCTGCGACCGACGACGCGGTCGGCGGTGGACGACGACGGGAGTTGTCGTGACGGCGTCGCCTGAACCGTTCGCGTTCGGTTCCTTCGCATCCGGCCCGCAAGTATTTCTAACGAACCGATGATCGAGTGATCGCGTTCGGTATTCTTAGCTCGTGAGAACGCACGTATTCGGCTCATACCGAAGTGATACGCTTCGATATCGTATTGGTGGCGGTAACGAATGCACGCCGATCGTTCCCTGGCGGTCTCGAAGCGACTCGACGTAGACGGCTACGCGTATCCGTCCGTCGTGATACGTATCACGGTGAACGGGTCCGGCCCGGTCGCCGTTCGACTCGTCGAGTCGCTCCCACCGGGTGTGGACGCGACCGCCGTGGGGTTCCACGCGGACGAAGGGTACGAACACTGGGCCGTGGCCGACGAGCGTCGGATCGTCTACGAGAACGTCGTCGAAGCGAGCGAATCGGTCTCGACGCTCTACGGGATCGCCGTCGACCCCGAGCGGCTGTCGGCGTCCCTGGACCCGCCGACAGTCGTGGCCGCACCGGTCTACGACCGAGCAGCACTCGAGTGCGACCGGGCAGCGCTCGACGACCGGGCGGCGACGCTCGACGACGACTGGACGATCGTCGGGGACGACCGAGCGACGCTCGACGACGACCGGATCGACGTGACGATCCTCGACGCGGACGGGACGGAGATTCGCGCCGCGGACCGACAGACTAGTCCGAGGGGCGGAGATTGGGACGGTTCGGACACCACGATGAATCAGGACACACCTACCGACGACGCACAGGACGATGAACCGAGCGGCGAGGGCGACCCCAACCCGGAGCCAACCGGCCCCGGCGCCTCAGAGACGACCGACTCCGACGAGGAAGTCCTCTATCGGGGCGGGAGCGGGGCCGCTCGGGCGACGAACGGCCACACCGACCCATCGACGACACCGGATCCGGCTGGAGAGAGCGGGAGAACGGACGACGGATCCGTCTCGGAGGTCGAAGACGACGGTGCGACCAGGGACGAGGACGAGTGCGGTTCGACTCCGACCGACACCGGCGGCGGTTCGAACGCGGCCGACGCGGACGGGTCACGGATCGAACCGGAGTCGCCAGAGACCGACCGGAGCGGCGGTGATTCGTTCCCGGACGACCTCGGAGACGAGGAGACGGTCGCGGAACGGGTCGCCTTCGAGCTCCGGCGCGACGACCCCCCGGAAGAGACGGTAGCGACGCTCCGGAGTCAACTCCGGCCCGACACCACCGGCAGCGTCGACGCGAAACTCGACCACTGCCTGCGGCGGATCGGCGAACTCGACGCCTACGTCGACGCGCTGGAGGCGTTCCTCGGCGACGAGGGGACGGCCCGACAGCTGCTCACGGACTTCCGTGACGACATCGACCGCGTCGAGGCGCGCACGGAGGACGTGGCCGAGCGGCTCGATGCCGCCGAGTCCGCCCAGTCGGGGCTCGAAGCGCGCCTGACGTCGGTCGAAGCCGAACTCGAGGCGCTCGACGAACGCGTCGGTGACGTGGAGGACCTCGACGAGAGCGTCAGCGAGACGCGCGCGGAGCTGACCGACGCCGTGGACGAGGTGGAGTCGGAACTCGCGCGACTCGGCGAGGAGATGGAGTCGGTCGAGCAGTGGCGCGCGACCGTCGTCGACGCGCTATCGGGCGCGGCGTCCGAGACGGGCGAGTCAGGCGCGGACTGACCGGCCGCTCAGGCGTCGACTTCGTCGCCGTCCACACCGGGCGCTTCCTCGACGGACACGTCCTCGGGCTCTTCCTCACCGCCGACAACCAGCTCGCCGTCGGCGGTCTCGACGTACACGTCGTCGGCGAAGCCGCCCTCTGCGTAGGGGTGTTCGGGGTCGTCGAGCTTCTCTGGCGTCGAGGGGGCGTCGGCGACGCCGTCGGCCGGCGTGAACTGCCCGAGCGGGTCCTCGATGGCGATGCCGTAGCGTTCGAAGAACTCGCTGTAGCGGTCGTAGTGGTCGCCGAGTTCGTCGCTCGGGAACTCCATCATCTCGGTCCAGCCGTGGTTGTAGAAGTCGAAGTTCGCCTGGACGTGGGTGATCTCGCGGGCCTCGGCCTCGGGGAGTCCCGCTTCGAGCGCCGCCACGTACGTGTCCATCGTCGCGTCGAAGAAGTCGTCGAGGTGGTCCCGTCGCTCCTCGCGCCGGCCCGCGTCGGCCTTCTCGGCGAAGATGTCCGTGTGCATCCCGACGAGTCGGTCGTTGACCTTCTCCCCGACGACCGGGAGCGTCAGCGCCTGCTTGGCGGCGAAGTGACGGACGTTCTGGCGGATCTTCATCGTTGCCAGACGGTTTGGCCCCTACCGTATTCAACGTCTCGGGTGGCCACCGACCGACGCCACGCCCGAACGCCGACCGGAGCGGCGATCCGCTACCGGTTTCGGTTCCCGTGGCCGTTCGTCATGCCGGAACGATCAACTATTTCGTTCGAGGGAATGTGTTTGCCAATCATCCGCATGGAGAGATAGCAACCCACATTAACCACGCTTGCGAACACCCTGGGCATGAGCGCATCCCACGTCATCATCGGTGATGGCATCGCGGGGAGTTCGGCAGCGGAGACGATTCGCGAGGAGGACCCCGACGCGGACATCACCGTCATCACCGACGAGGGTGAGGCGCTGTACAACCGCATCCTGATCAAGGAGTTCGCCAAGGGCAAGCTGCCCGAAGCGCCCATCTCGATCCACGAGCCCGAGTGGTACGATGAGCGGGACATCGACCTCCAACTCGACACACACGTCACGACGATCGACACGGAGGACAACGAGGTCCTCACCCACGAGGGGACGGTCTACGAGTACGACAAACTGCTCGTCGCGACCGGCGGGACGCCCGCCAGCCTGGCGAGTTTCGGCATCGAAAACGCCGACGCCGACGGTATCGACCACTTCTGGACGTTCCAGGACGCCCGCTCGATCAAGGAGAACGTCGAGGCGGCCGACCAGGGTATCATCGTCGGCGCGGGCCTGCTGGGGATCGACCTGGCGGCCATCTGTGGCGCCCAGGAGCTCGAGGCCAACTACCTCATGCGCGGCGAGTGCTGGTGGCGCTACGCGCTGGACGAGGAGGGCGCGGAGATCCTCCACGACGCCATGCGCGAGCGCGGCGTCACGCCGGTGTTCGACTCGGGCGTCGACGAGTTCGAGACCGACGAGGACGGACAGATTCGGGCCGCCGTCGACCCCAACGGCGAGCGCTTCGAGGGCGACTGGGCCGGCGTCGCCATCGGTCTGAGCTTCAACACGGAGTTCCTCCAGGACACGGCGGTCGAGACCAACGACGACGGCGTCGTCACCGACGAGTACATGCGCACGAACGTCGACGACGTGTACGCAGCCGGCGACCTGACCTGGTTCTACGACACGATCCTGGGCGAGATGGGCCAGAACGGCTCGTGGGGCTCGGCGAAAGAGCAGGGTTCGATCGCCGGCCAGAACATGGTCGAGGACCTGAAAGCGGGCGGCGAGACCGACGAGCCCGAGGAGTTCCGCTGGGTCTCCTCGTATTCGATCACGCACTTCGACTTCCCGTTCCTCTCGTTCGGGCACCCGACAGAGGGCGACGACGAGGCCGCTCGCAAGTACAGCGACACGGAGTATCGCTGTCTCGCGTTCAACGACGGCAAGATCGTCGGCGGCGTCCTCATCGGTGACCTCTCCCAGCAGTCCAAGTTCAAGAAGCTCATGCGCGAGGAGCGCGAGGTGGCCCAGCACAAGGACCTGCTCCTCGAGGAGGACGTCGACATGGACAAGCTCGAGGAAGCGACCCCGAAACCCGAGTAACGCGGACCGACTCCGTTCGTCCGCTCGTCGACGACCGCCGCGAGCGCTCCGCGGCTCGCTCCCCGAACCAGATTGGTCGTTCGGAGCCTGATCGAAGCCGTTTTCCCCGGGCCAGTACCCCTATCGAGTATGGACAGCGGCGGCAGCAACGACATGACTCTCGCCTTCGACCTGGACGCGCTGAAGGCCCTGGCATACCCCGACCGGGTGTTCCAGGACGCGCGCAAGTGGAGCGAGTACGTCGGCGTCGTCTCCGAGCAGCCGACCTACGTGGTGACGAACTTCACGCGCAAACACCGTATCCGCCAGGACTTCTTCTCGGGGCCGCGCAGCCGCGCCGAGAGCCTCGAGAACGTCGCCCAGCAGTTCGGGACCGAGCGGCACGTCTTCGTCGGAACCGACGACGAGGACGCCGAACTCGCGGAGGAAGTCGGCTGGGAGTTCCTCCCGGTCGAGAACGCGGCCGAGGCCGCCGAGTGGGAGCTAGGCGAGCCGGAGGCCCCGGCGGAAGACGCGGGCGACGACGAACGCGACGACTGGCCCTGAGGCCTCGTGGCGCTCGCTCGTCGGGTACCGCGGCGTTTAAACGGCTGACGGGGATAGATCCGCCAATGGCAGAGCCGCGCGTGCCCGGGAGCGAGAGGGCGGACGTCGAGTTACCCTGCGGGGAGACGGTCGCCGTCCACGACCTGGACATGGGGTTGCGGGAGTACGACTGTGACTGTGGCGACGCGCACGCGGTCGTGATGGACGTACATCCGCTGGGCCGGTTCGTCCCCGAGTTCCTCGTCGAGGTGCTCACCGAGAGTATCGAGACCGCCGACGAGTTCCCCGAGTTCACGACCGCTCACGTCATGGGCATCGTGATGGAAGAGTTCCCCGAGGCCGTGGTCAGCGAGGACCTCTCCGAGCAGGGCGAGGTCGGCTACTCCATGCTGTGGCTCACCGACTTCGACGCCCGACGACTCCACGAGGTCGTCGTCGAACTCGTCGTCGAGCTGATGGACCACGCAGTCAGCCACGCCGACGACGACGCGGCCACCGCGCAGTTCGAGGAGTGGCTCCACGAGTTCGACGTGAGCGAGTTCGTCGACCAGTACCGCGAGGAGCGCGAGTTCGAAACCGAACACGACTCGGCGGTCTGAGCGCGCCGCGAACCGGTCGATCGACCGCACTCGTCCGGATCCGAGGGCAGTCCGATCGAACGACAGTTCTACGATACCGAACAGAGTCGGGTAGCTTTTCGATTGGCTGCACGCGGGTGACAGATACGTATGACGACCGACGACAGACGTGCGGCCGTGCCGTCCTGCGATCTGCGGAGATCGGCCGTCTGACGGCTGTCTGACGGCGTTTAATGGTAGAGGAGAGTATACGGAAGTGTATGCGCGTACGGCAGCGCGACTTCGAGCGGATCCGCGCCGTGCTGGAGGAGGCCGACGCGGAGGAGCCGCTGACGGCCAGGGAGATCCTGGACCTCCTCGACGAGCACGGCGAGGAGTTCGACAGCGCCCACCGCGTGGCGACCGTTCTCGGTCGCCACGCACAGACCGGCGAGGTCGAAGTCATTCGCGACCAGCCCTACCGCTACGAGTTCACCGAGCGGACCAACTGAGACCGTCCTTCGAGGACGGAGTCGCGCCGCTGGTAGTCGTCGCCGTATCGTCGCTCATTTACGTTCCCTCGTCGTGGCTCCGGTAGACCGCCGGCCGCGCCCACGCGGTGATATCCGACCGACGCGAGCCCTCCGAATCGACCCGTCCTACGCGATCCGTCGACGAACCGCGACGTCACCGCCCAGATACGATTTTCGAAACTGCGTTTCGATTTCCGCATTCTTTCGCCGGGTTTATTACGACGAGCGGACTCCCCCCGAGTAATGACACAGGACGAGGACCGTACCATTCTGCTGATCGGGAGCGGGCCGATCAAGATCGGACAGGCGGCCGAGTTCGACTACTCGGGCGCGCAGGCGTGTCGCGCGCTTCAGGAGGAGGGCGCCCGCGTCGTGCTCGTCAACTCGAACCCGGCGACGATCATGACCGACCCGGAGATGGCCGACGCCGTCTACATCGAACCCATCGACACGGAGGCCATCTCGGAGATCATCCGGAAGGAGAACCCCGACGGGGTCATCGCGGGGCTGGGCGGCCAGACGGGCCTGAACGTCACCGCCGAACTCGCCGAAGAGGGCGTCCTCGAGGAGCACGACGTCGAGGTCATGGGCACGCCGCTGGACACCATCTACGCGACGGAGGACCGCGACCAGTTCCGCCAGCGCATGGAGTCCATCGACGAGCCGGTCCCCGAGTCGATCACCATCGAGTCCATGGACGAGGTCGAAGAGGCCGTCGCGGCCGTCGGCGGCCTCCCGGTCATCATGCGCACCACCTACACTCTCGGTGGAGCCGGCTCGGGCGTCATCGACGACATGGACGAGCTCAAGAAAGCCGTCCGGAAGGGGCTACGCCTCTCGCGGGACGACCGCGTGATGATCACGGAGTCCATCGACGGCTGGATCGAACTGGAGTACGAGGTGATGCGCGACGCCGACGACTCGTGTATCATCATCTGCAACATGGAGAACCTCGACCCGATGGGCATCCACACGGGCGAGTCCACCGTCGTCACGCCCAGCCAGGTCATCCCCGACGAGGGCCACCAGGTCATGCGCGACACGGCCCTCGACGTGATCCGCGAACTCGGTATCCAGGGCGGCTGTAACATCCAGTTCGCCTGGCGCGACGACGGCACCCCCGGCGGCGAGTACCGCGTCGTCGAGGTGAACCCGCGCGTCTCCCGGTCCTCCGCGCTCGCGTCGAAGGCGACGGGCTACCCCATCGCCCGCGTCACCGCGAAGGTCGCGCTGGGCAAGCGCCTCCACGAGATCGAAAACGAGATCACCGGCCAGACCACCGCCGCCTTCGAGCCGGCCATCGACTACGTCGTCACGAAGGTGCCCCGGTGGCCCAAGGACAAGTTCGGCGACGTCGAGTTCGAACTCGGCCCGGCGATGAAGTCCACCGGCGAGGCGATGTCGATCGGCCGCACCTTCGAGGAGTCTCTGTTGAAGGCGCTACGCTCCTCGGAGTACGACCCGGCCGTCGACTTCGCGACCGTCTTCAACGACGAACTGGAGGAGCACTACCTCGAACGCCCCTCGCCGGACCGTCCCTACGCCATCTTCGAGGCGTTCTCCCGTGGCTACAACGTCTCCGAGATCAACGAGATCACGGAGATCCGCGAGTGGTACCTCGAACGCTTCCAGCGCATCGCCGACGCGGCCGACGCCGCCGCCGAGGGCGACTACCAGGCCGCCGCGGACGTGGGCTTCACCGACCAGGAGATCACCGCGCTGGCCGGCGGCGAGTTCAACGACACGCACGTCTCCTGGCTCCCGACCGTCGAGGGGCCCGACGCGCCCGACGACGACACCGCGATGGCCGACGGCGGGGCCGAGGCGGAGTCCGCCGACGCGGCGACCGCCCCCGGTCCCGACGTGACCGTCGACGATGTCGAGAGCGAGACCTCCGACCGCGACTTCAAGCTCGTCGACACCTGTGCCGGCGAGTTCGCGGCGACGACGCCCTATTACTACTCCTCCCGTGACCCCATCTCGGGGCTGGGTCGCAACGAGGTCCAGGTCGACCGCGACGCCGAGAGCGTCGTGGTCGTCGGCGGCGGCCCGATCCGCATCGGGCAGGGCGTCGAGTTCGACTACTGTTCGGTCCACGCGGTCCGCGCCCTCGAAGAGCTGGGCATCGACGCCACCGTCGTCAACAACAACCCCGAGACGGTGTCGACGGACTACGACACTTCCGACGGCCTGTTCTTCGAGCCGATCACGGCCGAGGAGGTCGCCGACGTGGTCGAAGAGACCGGCGCCGACGGCGTGATGGTGCAGTTCGGCGGCCAGACCTCCGTCGACATCGGCCACCCGCTCGAAGCCGAGATCGAACGCCGCGGTCTCGACTGCGAGATCATGGGCACGGAAGTCGACGCCATGGACCTCGCCGAGGACCGCGACCGCTTCAACCGCCTCATGGACGACCTGGACATCGCACAGCCCCAGGGCGGCTCCGCGACCAGCGAGCAGGAGGCGCTGGACCTGGCCCACGAGATCGGCTACCCCGTCCTCGTCCGCCCGTCCTACGTTCTGGGCGGCCGTGCGATGGACGTCGTCTACAGCGACGAGGACCTCAAGGAGTACATCGAGGAAGCGGTTCGGGTCAGCCCGGACAAGCCGATCCTCGTGGACGAGTTCCTCGAGGACGCCGTCGAGCTGGACGTCGACGCCGTCTCCGACGGCGAGAACGTCCTCATCGGTGGCATCATGGAGCACGTCGAGTCCGCCGGTGTCCACTCCGGCGACTCCGCCTGCATGATCCCGCCGCGTTCGCTCGGCCGTGACGTCAACCGCAAGGTCCGCGAGGTCACCGAGGACATCGCCCGCGCGCTCGACACCGTCGGGCTGATGAACGTCCAGCTGGCCGTCCGCGACGAGGAAGTGTACGTACTGGAGGCCAACCCCCGCTCCTCGCGTACCGTCCCGTTCGTCTCGAAGGCGACGGGCGTCCCCATCGCGAAGCTCGCCGCGAAGGTCATGGCCGGCGAGTCTCTCGACGACCTCGACGTGACCGAGCAAGTGCCCGAGCAGACCTCGATCAAGGAGGTCGTCCTGCCGTTCGACCGCCTGCCGGGCTCGGACCCGCGCCTCGGCCCGGAGATGAAATCGACCGGTGAGGTCATGGGCACCGCCGACAGCTTCGGCAAGGCCTACCAGAAGGCCCAGATGTCCGTCGGCAAGGCCATCCCGCTCGAAGGCACCGCCGTCGTCGACCTCTCCGAGAGCGAGTTCCCCGGCCGCGGGACCGAGGCCGGCGAGGAACTGGTCGACGCCTACGCCGAGCACTTCGACCTCGTCGAGTTCGACAGCGAGGACGAGTTCGTCGACGCCGTCGAGAGCGGCGAGGTCGACCTCATCGTCTCGCGCCAGCGCGCGCCGCTCGAAGCGGCCGTCGAGGAAGAGATCACCTACTTCTCGACGCTCGCCTCCGCCCGCGCGGCCCTGGAAGCCATCGAGGCCGCCGACGAACCGCTGGACGTCCAGCCCGTCGGCGACCGGGTCAAGCGCGACGAGTACTGGGGCCAGCCGAAAGACGACTGAGCGGTCGACCCCGGTTCGACCCCTCCCACTGCTCCGCTTTCTTTCTCCCTTTTCTTTCTCCGCTTTCTTTCTCCGTTTCGACCCGCCACGAGCTGCGGTGATGTCGATCGTGCTCAGTACAGGTGAGAGAGATAGCAATCCACCGTGGCGCGCGCTGTCGCGAGTCTCGTCTTTCTCGTGAGCGCAGCGAACGAGGGTTAGCGAGAGCTTCGATCTCGCCAGACGCGCCAGCACCGTGCGAGGGATGAGCGAACGGAGTGAGCGAATCGGCTGGGGAGGCTCGTGGCCGTCTGCGGTGCTGCGCGCGGCGGTCATGGTGCTGTGCGGTCCTGGCGTCCTCGTGAGTGGAGCGAACGAGGGCTCAGCGGAGCTTGCTCTCCTGGTGGACTGAACGGGCGAGGTGCGCTCGCGTGCAGTTCAGTCGTCTGCGGCGGCACTATTCGAGCGGAGCGAGAATATCCGCCGCAGCGACCGCGAGCGCGTCGAGGGCGGCCATCGCCTGCTGTCCCCGGTGAGTGCGGTCGCTGTCGCTCGACTTCGTTTCGCTCCAGTACAACCGGAACCAACCGATAAGTGAGCACGCGAACTGACCGCTCGCGAACCTCGACCCGACACCTTTCCGTTCGGACCACCAACCGATCCCATGGCCTTCCGAACCACGCTCGGCTGGTCGCTGATCTCTTCGGGTATCGTCACCCTGCTACTGGGCGTCCTCCCCGGCGGCGACCTGATGTGGGGGTTGCTCCTCCTCGCCGTCGGCGTCGCGACGCTGCTGTATCGGCAGACCTGACACGCCGTCGACGCGCGACGCGCCAGCCCCGCCTCAGGACGCGCTCGCGGTGAGGTTCAGCCCGACGATGCCGACGACGATGAGGCCGACGAACGCGACGCGGGCGGGGCTCAGCGGTTCGTCGAAGAGGACGATCCCGAGCGCGGCGGTGCCGACGGCGCCGATACCGGTCCAGACGGCGTAGGCGGTGCCGACCGGCAGGGTCTCGACGGCCTTCGCGAGCAGGACGACGCTGATCAGCATCGCGACGCCGGTCGCGGCGGTCGGGGCCGGGCGGCTGAGTCCCTCGGAGTACTCCAGGCCGATCGCCCACGCGATCTCGAACAGGCCGGCGACGAGGAGGAGGTACCACGCCATGAGGCCCCCTTTCGTGAGGGGGTGCCTGTGACTTGCGGTTCGAGCCCCCCGGCAGGCCGAGGTCGCGGCGCGGGGCCGCTCGCCCGACCGCTCTGCCGGGACCGCCGACGTTTATACGCTGGATATGTGTAGGGGTGTCTATGGAAGACATCTTCGTCGCGCGGTTGATGAGTTCGGACCTCCAGGCCGTCGGCCCCGACACGCTGGTCGAGGACGCCGCCACCCAGATGCAGGACAACGGCGTCGGGTCGCTGGTCGTCGTCGACGAGGACAACCAGCTGCTGGGCATCCTCACGACGACGGACTTCGTCGACATCGTCGCCAAGTCCAAGCCGAAGGCCCAGACCACGGTCGAGCGCTACATGACGACCGACGTGGTGACGACGGACGCCCAGACCTCCATCGTCGACGCCGCCGACCTGATGATCGAACACGGGATCCACCACCTGCCCGTGATCGACGACGAGGAAGGTGTCATCGGGATGATCTCGACGACCGACCTGGCCGGCTACATCTCCAGCGTGCAGACGCCGTCGCCGGCCTGACCGCGGGCGCTCCGTCTCCCTCTCCGTCACCGCTCGGCGACTGGAGAGCCACCGCTGGATCGGGAGCGTCCCGGCCGCGAGCGGCGGCGTTCCCGGTGGCCCGGTGGCCTCGAACTCGCAACCCGACGGTGTCATCGTACCGTCGATCGAACGGTTCTCGGTGGGTAGCCCGTCGAAAGCTGGCAACTACACTTGTCTCGTTTGCTCCGTATCGTACGGTATATGCCACGGGAGCCGTCCGACGACGACGAGCAGCGGGGGGATCCCCCGGGGATCGTGCGAGCACAGATCGAGCCGCGGTCGGAGACGGCCGACAACGAGTTTCTCGAACTGGTCGCGCGACTCGAAGGAGTAGACACGACCGAACTCCCCTCGCTGTACCGCGAGGTCAACCACACTATCGAGAACCTGTTCAAAACGCCGCCGTCGTCGGCCGCGCAGATGGAGGTCGCCTTCTCGTACTCGGGCTACAGAGTCACGATCGACCAGCGGGGCAACGTCAAGCTGGTTCGGGTGGACGACTCGGGCACGGCATAGCGGACGAGTCCGGACCGCCTCGACCGGCTGGTCAACGTATTTGCCCGTCGGCGTCCAACGACGGCACATGGCACTCCCGAGCTACTCCGAGTACTGGAACGAGATCGAGCCGGGCCTCCTCATCCTGGTCGGGTTCGTGCTGTTCGTCTTCCCGGAGCCGGCCACGTCGGCGCTTGGCGCCGGACTCCTGTTGTTCGGCGCGTCGTGGTGGTTCTACGAGTGGGAACGCTAGCCCGTGCTACCTGGGTTCGGACGGCTGACATCCGAGCGTATTAGGACGTACCCCCACCCAAAGGAATCGTAGGCGTATGCTGATATGAGCTCGGTGTCAACGACCGGTCGATGACTGGCGAGTCGCCCGCGACGCCGCCCGGAGGGAGTCGATGACCGAGGGCAGCGCCCTCGACAGGGCGATGACACTCGCGGAGATGGCGCCACACCCATCGGTGACCGTCGGTGTCCTCGCGGGACGCGAGGAGGCGTTCCCCGAGGGACGACTGCACCGGCCCCCGGTCACGCGCCTCGACGGGACCGAGGCGCCGGCGTACGTCCTGACCAACGCGAAACGCGGTATCGGCCTGGGAACCAAGCGCAACACGACGAAACCGGCCGGCGACCGCGGGACGGCGGTCGTCGTCACGGACCGTCGGACGCTCTGTCTGGTCGGTGGCGACGAGGAAGACAGCGTGGTCGAGGTCCCCCACGATTCGGTCGTCGCGGCCTCGTATCACACCGGGCTGCTCGCAAACCGATTCGTCCTCCGGACGCCGCGCAAGCAGTACCACTGCTGGGCCAAGCGGTCGACGAGCGAGTCGCTGCTCGCCGCAGCGGCGGAGTACGTCGAGGAGCGCACGTCGGAGTCGCCCGAGGAGATCGAGATAGACGACGGTGCGAACCAGCTAACCTACCGCGGCCAGCCGATCAGCCGCGAGGCCCACCCGGGCGTCCCCGACGAGCCGCCGTCGGACTCCGGGTCGGCCGGTGGTGACGGGCCCGACGAGGCCGGAGTCGAGAGCGACACCGCTCGCGGAGCGGACGGGTCGGACTCGGAGATCCAGTACCGCGGGAAACCAGTCGACCGGTCCGAGTGAGACGAGGCGGCGCGGTCGGAGAAGAGACGCCTTCAGTTCGTCGTCGTGACGGGCTCGTCGTCGGCCATCGCCAGGACCTCGTCGAAGAAGCTCTTCGAGTCGTTCGGGCCCGGGTTGGCCTCGGGGTGGTACTGGCGGGTGAGGATGTCGAGGTCGTCGTTCTCCAGGCCTTCGGGCGTGTCGTCGTTGACGTTGATCTGGGTGACTTCGAGGTTGTCGCCGGGGTCTGCGACGGTGTAGCCGTGGTTCTGAGTGGTCATGACGACGCGGTCGGTCCGCAGGTCACGGACGGGCTGGTTGACGCCGCGGTGGCCGAACTCCATCTTCTCGGTCTCGCCGCCCAGCGCGTTGGCGACGACCTGCTGGCCCAGGCAGATGCCCGCGATCGGCGTCTCGCCGACGAAGTCGTCGACGAGTTCGTTTGCTTCCTCGAAGTTCTCCGGGTCGCCCGGGCCGTTGGAGATGAACAGCACGTCGGGGTCCAGCTCGGCGACCTCCGCCTCGGTGGTGTCGTGGGGCATGAGGTGGACCGTCGCGTCGCGCTCGACGAGCGAGTCGACGATCGAGCCCTTGGCGCCGCAGTCGATCAGCGCCACGTCCGCGCCGTCACCGTCCTCGTTGTACACGACGGTGTCGGGCGTGGTGACCTGGTCGCCGATCTCCGTGTGGTCGCTCATGTGCTCGCACTGGTCGAGTTCGTCCAGCGCGTCCTGCTCGGTCACGTCTTCGCCCGCGGCGATGCCGCACTTCATCGCGCCGGAGTCGCGGATCTCCGTCACGAGGTCGCGGGTGTCGAGCTTGTCGACGGCCGGGACGCCCTCCTCTTCGAGCCACTCGACCACGTCGTCGGTCAGGTCGCGTGCGACGACGCCGCGCGGGTGGACGCGGTCGGACTCGAAGCGCTCCTCTCGGACCCCGTAGTTACCGATCAGCGGATAGGAGAAGGTGAGGATCTGCTCCTCGTAGGAGGGGTCGGTGAGACTCTCCTCGTAGCCCGTGTACGCTGTGGTGAATACCAGTTCCCCGCGAGTCGTGCCCGGCGAGCGAGCGCGCGCCTCGACGACGCGTCCGCCCTCCAGTGCCACGTAGGCGTCCGTCATTACGAGATGCGTATACCACCTCCGTGCATAAGCCTTGCTTTCGAAGCCAGGTTACGAATTTCGTAACGGTCAAGTGGGGTGGTGCGGAAGGTGGAGATATTCGATGGACGACCTCGACCGGGCGATCCTGAACATCCTCCGCAGGGACGCACGCACGCCGTATACGGAGATCGCCGACGACGTGGGGACCTCCGAAGGGACGGTCCGCAACCGCGTGGAGTCGCTCGTCGAGGACGGCGTCATCGAGCGCTTCACCGTGGCGACGCGGACGGGGAACGTCAAAGCGATGATCGAGGTCGGGGTCGACGTGAGCGTCGACACCCACGACATCAGCGAGCGCGTCGCCGACTGGACCGAGGTCGACTTCGTCTGGCAGGTCTCCGGCGAGGAGGACATCGTCTTCGTCGTCGACGCCCAGGACACCGAGCGGGTCAACGAGATCATCACCCAGACCCGCGAGCTGGACGAGGTCGTGAGTACGAAGACGAGGTTGATTCTGGACGAGCGCGTCGGGTGAGCGTATATCGCGAACCGGCGGACGCGGACGGGAGCGACCACCGACGCGAGTCGAAGACTGTTTGAACCCGCTCTCCCACGTGACTCCCATGAGTACGGACGACGAGGGGGCTCCCGGAGGCGACGGCGCGCCGTCGGCCGACGGAGCCGACGACTACCACGAGAACGCCGAGCAGTCGGTGATCGCCGTCGACGAGAACGACGAGGAACAGGGGCTGGTCAACCGCCTCGACGCTCACACCGGCGACGGCACTCGCCACCGCGCGTTCACCGCGCTGCTGTTCGACGAGGACGACCGCATCTTGCTCGCCCAGCGCAGCCCGAAGAAACGGCTCTGGGACACCTACTGGGACGGCACCGTCGCCTCCCACCCGGTCGAGGGACAGACGCAGGTCGAAGCGACCCGCCAGCGCCTGGAGGAGGAACTCGGCGTCACGCCCGAGCAGTACGACAACCTCCGGGTGACCGACCGCTTCGAGTACAAGCGCTACTACATGGACGAGGGCCTCGAACACGAGGTCTGTGCGGTACTGAAGGCCACGCTGCTCGACACTTCCCTCGACCCCGACCCCGAGGAGGTCGGCGGCTACATGTGGGTCCCCTACGAGCGGCTGCACGAGCATCCGCGCTGGTACCGGCAACTGCGGCTCTGTCCCTGGTTCGAGATCGCGATGCGCCGGGACTTCGAGTAAGGCGGTCGACCCGCCGTTCTCCCGCGAGTGCCCCCTCGCTTCTCACTAGAGCCGTCGCCTCTCGTCACCCCGTTCTCCGGCCGGTCCCCCGTCGGACCGTGTCGCGCTCTCCTCGTCGCCCTCGACGGCGTCGGACGCGAGCCTCCGTTCACGTTTCGGCGTCGTGAACGGTACGATTGCGACGGGCCGCCGAGCGACCGTCGGGACCCGACACGGCGTGAAACGGACACCCAGCGGCGCCACACCGACGGTGAGCGCGGGTTCGGGCGCGGACCGACTCCCGGACGGGGGTCGGCGGGCGTCAGTCGTCCGCTTCGAGTTCCGTCCGGTCGCGACCGTCGGTGCTTCCCTCACCGGTCGGATCGGCTGCAGAGCCCGGGTCCGAGTTCGCGTCCGACTCGCCGTTCGAATCCCCGCCGGAACCGGGTCCGACGCCGTCGGCAGCGTCGACCCGCTGAAGTCTGAGCGCGACGGTGCAACCGCTGCCCTCGTCGACGAACTCGACGGATCCGCCGCATTCGCGAACGACCCAGTTGACGAGCCAGAGGCCGACACCGCTGCCGTGCTCGAGTGCCGACTCGCGGCCCGCTTCGATGACGGTCCGTTCCTGGTCTTCGATCCCGGGCCCGTCGTCGGCGACCCGGATCTCGACGAACTCGCCCCGACGGTCCGGCGCTCGCACCTTGACCCCGGGGTCGTCGCCGGCGTGTTCGGCCGCGTTCTCGAGCAGTTCCTCGAAGGCCCGCTCCAGACAGGGGCCGCCGACCACTGTCAGCCCCTCGGGCAGGTCGACGGTGACGGTCACGCCGTCGTGAGCGGATTCGACGCCGTCGGCGAGGCTATCGACCCGCTCGGCGGCGGCGAACGCCTGGTCGCACTCCTCGTCGACCATTCTGGAGACGTGGCCGATCTTCTCGCTGCGGGCGACGATACCGTCGACGGTCTCCTCGATGCGGTCGAGTCGCCGACGCACGTCCTCGGTCTCCTCGACGTCCTGGCGGAGCAGTTCGGCGTTGCCGGCGACGACGTTCAACTCGTTGCGGAGATTGTGCCTGAGGACGCGGTTGAGCACGTCGAGTCGCTGCTCGTGCTGGCGGCGGTCGGTCACGTCACGGAAACTGACGACGCGGCCGGCGACGCCGCCGTAACTGCGGTAGAGCGGCGAGACACGCACGTCGTAGTACTGGCGTCCGTCGGGGCCGTCGAGTTCCAGGTCGGTCTGCCCCGTCGAGTCGCCGTCGATCGCCGACGCGAGTCTTGGCGCGACAGTTCCGATCGGCGTTCCGACGACCCCCTGTGGGTCGACGTCGAGGAGCTGTGCGGCCGCGGGGTTCACGTCGACGACGCGGTCCTCGTCGTCGAGGATGACGATCCGGTCGTCCATCTCGTCGACGACGGCCTCGCGGCCGAGCTGGCGGGTCGCGGGGGTGATAGACAGCAGCCGACCGCGGAACAGGGTGGCGGTCATGACGAGACCGCCGAAGACGAACCCGACGCCGCCCAGGTCGTACTGTCTGGGGACGAGGCCGAACAGCGACCCGGCCCACAGCGACGCGGCGACGAACATCGCGGCCAGCAGTGCCGTCCCCTGGCTGCGGAAGAAGTCCGTCGTGCGGAAGTTCAGCCGGACGAGTTCGAGCCCACCGACGGCGATGAGCAGGTAGGAGTAGCCGACGTGGGCCCACATCCCGGGGCCGAACTCCCGGGTCAGATACGCGCTCGCGCCGGCCGTCTCGATCCAGCGGTCGGCCCAGACGAGGTTGTGGGCGTCGTTCGTCCAGACCAGCGATGCGAACACGAGAGGTTCGACGAGCAACAACGCGAGCGCCCTCCGTTCCAGCGACCGGTCGCTCTCGGTGTAGGCGAGGACGGTCAGCAGCCAGGCGGCCGGGAGGACCACCGAGACGGTCGCGGCGACGCTCGACCACTGGAGCTTCCCGGCCAGTCCCGGCGACGCCAGCGCCATCCCCTGGGCGAGCGCGAACAGGCTCGCCCCCGCGACGAACGCCGACAGCGGTTTCGCGCCCGGCGTGTCGCGAAACGCCCACACGAACGTAGCGACGCCGCTCCCGACGATAGCCGCGAGCAGGACGAAGGGCGCAAACGCCGGCGTCGCCATCGATACGGGAGCTTTTCGCCGTCCCCGAGATAAGTGTATATGGCCCGATATCAAAATTGGATCGGAGCGGTCGCGACGGACCGGGCGAAACCGGTGACGGCGAGTGATTCGGTCGGTCAGGCGCGCCGGTTCGCGAGCGCCGTCCAGACGCCGAGCGCGCCGAGGAAGACCGCGGGGACGAACGGCAGGACAAGGTAGGCGTCCCGATACCCCAGCGGGAGCGTCTCGAGCAGCCCCTGGGCCTGTGGGATCCCGATGATCGTCCAGGGGATCACGACGAGCGCGACGACGAGCGCGACGACGAGCCCCCAGCCGCGGAGTCCGAACTCGCGCGATTCGGGGTCGGGCACGTCGTAACCCCCAGGGTCCACTGGCGGGACGCTCGCGTCCGATTCCGTTCCGGCTCCGTCGTCCGAGTTCCCACGCCGTCCGCGAGCGTCCGCGCGTTCGTCGTCGTCCGTAGCTGGCGTCTCACTCATCGTACTCACTGTCCGGGACCACGACGACCTTCCCGAACCCTTCGCGGTCCTCCAGCAGTTCGTGGGCGCGGGCCGTCTCGCTCATCCGCAGACGGTCGCGCACCCGTACTTCGAAGGTTCCGTCCCACACCTTCGCGAGGACGTCGTCGACCTCGCCGGGGGTCGCCATCGTCGAGCCGAGGATCGACAGCTGATTCCAGAACACCCGGTTGACGTTGGTCTGTGGCCGGCCGCCGGCGGTCGCACCGCAGGTGACCAGTCGGCCGCCCTTCGCGAGGCTCTGCAGCGAGTCGTCCCACGTCTCGCCGGCGACGTGGTCGACCACTACGTCGACGCCCCGGCCGTCCGTCAGTTCGCGAACCCGTGCGGCGAAATCGTCCTCGGTGTAGTCGATCGCGTGGTCGGCGCCGACTTCCCGGGCGTACTCTAGCTTCTCGTCGGTGCTGGCCGTCGCGAACACCTCGGCGCCGGCGTAGTCGGCGATCTGGACGGCGGCGTGGCCGACGCCGCCCGAGGCGCCGAGGACGAGGACCGACTCCCCGGGGTCGACGTCGGCGCGGGTGACGAGCATCCGCCAGGCCGTCTGGAAGACCAGCGGCGCCGCGGCGGCGGTTTCCCAGTCGACGCCTTCGGGGACGGCGACGAGGTTGTCCTCGGGGACGGCGGCGAGTTCGCCGTGGACCCCGGGGACGTGCTCGCCGACGATGTGGTAGTCGACGCACATCGATTCCTCGCCCGCCCGGCAGAACTCGCACTCGCCGCAGCTGACGCCCGCGGTGACCGCCACGCGGTCGCCGGGTTCGAAGCGGGTCACGTCCGCGCCGACCGATTCGACGACGCCCGCGGCGTCGCAGCCGGGGACGTGGGGCATCTCCAGGTCGACCCCGGGCAGACCCTTCCGGGTCCACACGTCGAGGTGGTTCAGCGCGCCCGCCTTCACGTCGACGAGCACGTCCCCCCGGCCCACCTCGGGGTCGGACCGCTCGGCGTACTCGACCACGTCGCGGTCGCCGTGGTCCGCGTACTGGACTGCGTACATACTCGTACTCGTTCGCGCGGTGTCAAAACGGTGACGAACCCGACGAACCCGCCGCGCCAGCGAGCGGCGGACGGCCCAGACCGATTCTCAGTTCGGATAATTCGGGGGTAAGCTCATTATGGGGGTCGGACAGATGGGAACGTATGTCAACGGCCGTGGGCGGACAGCGCGAGATAGAGATCCACCACCACTTCGTGTGGGGGAGCGAGCAGGAGGCGATGGACGCGGTCCTGGCGGAGTACACCGACCGCAACCCGAACGTGTCGGTCGCCGAGGAGCAGACGGTCATCAACGCGCTCCGGCTGATGATCAAGAGCCGGATCCTGCGCGAGGACCCGCCGGACGTGTGGGACGAGTGGCCGGGCGCGAACCTCCGACCGACCGTCGAGGCCGGCGCGACCGCCGACATCACCGAGCTGTGGGAGCGCACCGATATGGACCGGGCGTACTTCGACGGGATGGTCGACGTGGCCCGCTTCGACGGCGAGTACCACGCCGTCCCGCTGGATATGCATCGTATCAGCAACCTCTACTACAACGTCGAGCTGTTCGAGGCGGCGGGAGTCGATCCCGCGCGGCTCTCCGGCCCGACCGAACTCGCCGAGGCACTGCCGGCGCTGGCCGAGCAGGCCGACCAGCCGATCGCCGTCTTCGGGCGCAACCCGTTCGGGCTCCTCCAGCTGTGGGAGACCCTGTTCCTCGCCCACGAGGGGCCGAGCGGCTACAGGGAAGCGGCCGACGGCCGACCCTCGCCCCATCGAGCGGGCATCCGCGCGGGGTTCGACACGCTCGGCAAGTACCTCGCCGCCGGGCCGGACAACCCCGAGTTCATGGACTCCAGCGACCTCGAGTTCGCCTTTTCCGACGGCGAGGCGGCCTGCATCAACAACGGCTCGTGGTCGACCGGCCACATGGCCGGGACGGACATGGAGTTCGGTCACGACTGGGACTGCGTCCCGTTCCCCGGCACGGACGGAACCCACATCGTCAATACGAACGCGATCGTCCCGGCCGCCCACACCGAGGGCGACGACGAGGTGATGGACTTCGTCGAGTACCTCGGTTCCGCCGAGACGATCGAGCGGTTCAACACGATCAGCGGCTCGGTCCCGCCGCGCAGCGACGTGTCGGTCGCCGAGCTGCACCCGATGAGCCGCGAGCTGCACGATGCCTTCGGCGGCCGCGCGACCCAGCTCCCGTCGATGTGTCACGGGCTGGCGGTCCAGCCCGAGCAGGTCGTCCAGCTCAAAGACGCCGTCGCCACGTTCCTCCAGGACCGCGACGCCGACGCCGCCGCGGACACCGTGGTCACGGCGCTGTCCTGACTGCCGCCGCGCGCTCGCGACCGCCGTCGCATCCTCCCGATCGGCGCCGCCCGCATCGCCTCGGCCACGCCGCTCGGGGCGCTCCGCTCTTCCGGTCGGCATGCTGGCCTTTTTGGTTCGCTGCCGGGTAACGACGGCATGGTCGATTTCCAGTCCCGCGACACCAGCCGCGGGTACGGCGACGACGAGGACGAGGCGGCCGACGCAGAGGGGGACGAGACGGAGGGCGCCGAAGGAGAGCCGACGGACGAGCCGGTCGACGGGGAACCGGCAGCGGAGTCGACCGAGTCCGAACCCGCGGACGAATCGGCCGTCGACTCAGAAGCGGACGACGCGAGCACGTCCGAGAGCGGGGACACCGCCGAATCCGTCCCGGAGGCGTCCGACGATGAGAGCGATGCCGATGCGTTCGACTCGGGTACGGACCCACTCGCCAGTTCGTCCGGGGGACCGAGTGCCGACCCGCTTGCGCCCGACACGGGCGACGCCGGAACGGATTCCTCGGAGAGCGACGTCGGCACGGATCTGTCGACCGACGACGCCGAGGACCGGTCGGTCCACGAAAGCGGACGAGAACCGACCGACGACGGCCGCGGCGTCGACCCGTCGGCGGACGACCCGCTGTCGCAGGCGGGCGAGTCGGATCGGACCCCCGAGGAAGCAGACGACCCCGGGGACCACCCGTTCGCCGACGACGAGACCGACGCGGAGGCCGCCGTCGAGTCCGATGCCGGCCGCTCGCACGAGCCCGACGAGCACGCCCACGGGTCCGGCGGTCACTCCCACGACAGCGACGACCACGCGCACGATTCGGGCGGCCACGCTCACGGTCACGCCCACGGCGCAGCGGTGGACTTGCTCGGTGTCGCGGTCGTCACGGTCTCCTCCACGCGCACACGCGAGGACGACGCGAGCGGCGACGTGATCGAGGCGGTGATCGAGGCCGCCGACCACGAAGTGGTCACCCGCGAGATCCTCCGTGACGACCTCGACGGCGTCCAGACTGCACTGTTGAACCTCACCGGACGCGACGACGTGGACGTCGTCGTCACGACCGGCGGCACGGGCGTCACGCCCGACGACGTGACCGTCGAGGGCGCCCGGCCCCTCTTCGACCGCGAACTCCCCGGCTTCGGCGAGCTGTTCCGCATCCTCTCCTACGAGGAGATCGGCACCCGTGCGATGGTCTCCCGGGCCACCGCCGGCATGGTCGACGGTGTCCCGGTCTTCTGTCTCCCCGGGAGCGAGGCCGCCGCCCGGCTGGGCACTGAGGAACTCGTCGTCGAGGAGATGGCCCACCTCGTCTCGCTGGCCCGCCGCGACGACTGACCACCTGGCCTTGGGCTCGTCGCCCGCCGTCCGTCGGGCCGCCAATTCACCACAGCGTTCGGGTACCGATCCGTCCTCCCGAGACGAGAGCGTATTCGGTCCGATTCGGGTCGCCGTCGGCCGGTTCGCTTTCCCCAAGTTCAACCTTTCGGCGTTTCACGTCTGTTAACGCGGGCTAGCGGCGCGACGCCCCAGAACCGGAATCCGTCGGTTCGTCGGACCGAGCGGATCGAAATACGTCTCTTTAGGCTCTAAAATGCCGTAAATCGGCGCTAAATGCGACCTCGCATTAAGTGTAACCGGTCGCATGTCCCGGATGCAATGTCCGAACGCACCTCCACCCGACGCAACGTGCTGAAGGCAGCCGGCGCGGCGCTGGGCGCGGCGGCGATCCCGACGGCCGCGGCCGCGTCGACCGACGACTCGGAGTGGACCGCCGTCGAGTCGCCGACGGGGGGCACGCTCTACGACGTCGAGGAGACGAGCGAGGGCGCGTACGCGGTCGGCGACGCCGGGGTCGTCCTCGACCGAACGGAGCGGGGCTGGCAGAAGATCCTCGATGGCGGGCCGACCGGCAACGGCAACAACCTCTACGGCGCGGACGTGACCGACGACGGCGAGCGACTGTGGTTCGTCGGCTCCTCGGGCGCCATCGGCGAGTACGACGTGACGACGGGCAACCTGAACGACCACTCGGCGCCGATGGACGTGACCAACAACTTCAACGACGTGTCGGTCACGGGCGCGGCCGGCGAGGCCAACGTCTACGTCGCCGGCGACTCCGGGAAAATGTACTACAGCTTCGAGAACGGCGCCACCCAGACCTGGGACTACGTCACGCCCGGCTCCGGGTCGGCCATCAACGCCGTCGACTTCTACGACGACCGCAAGGGCCACATCGTCGACGGCAACAAGTCCGTCTTCGCCACCCGGGACGGCGCGACCTGGGACGCGATCGGACTGGCCGACGCCAACGTCAACTTCTACGGCGTCGACTCCGACGGGGCCGACGACGTGTGGGTCTCCGGCGGCGGCGGCATGGTGTTCCACTGGACCGGGTCGCGCTGGGTCCCCACCGACACCGGCGACGCCGGCCTCCGCGACATCGAGGTCGAAGGCGGTGCGGGCCTCGCCGTCGGCGGCGGCGGGAACGTCTACGACCGCGAGAGCGAGGCCTGGGAGTCCGACGCCACCCCGACTGGACAGAACCTGAAGGCCGTCTGCCGGAGGGGCGACGTCGAGATCGCCATCGGCGCCGGCGGCGCGATCCTCGAACACTGACTCGACTACGACGCTGGGGCCTATCTTGGCTCCAACCCCCCGCATTCGGTCCTCGGTAGACGTCTGTGTTGGTCGGTTTTTTGTGTGAGTTGAGCTATCGTTCCAGTCAAATACCTCGTGAAAGAAACAGACACGACAGCAACCGCACTCGCTGGTGACAGCAAGCGATGAAAGGGCGAGGCGCGCTCGCGGTCGCTGAGACGGGATATCCGCGCTCTCGGCACCGCCCGCGCGGATAGTGCCCGCTCAGGCGACTCACGGCGCGAGCGCGCCTCGCCCTTTCAGTCCGCCAGGCACAGCACCGCAGACGGCCACGAGCCTCCCCAGCCGATTCGCTCACTCCGTTCGCTCATCCCTCGCACGATGCTGTCGCGACACAAGAGTCGCGACAGCGCGCGCCACGGTGGATTGATCAGTCTCTCAGCTGTACTGAGCATCCGCGCGAACGCAGTGAGCGCGGTTCACCGCTCGCGCCGGCGGCGCGAGCGGCCTTTTTCACCCATGTTTTTGCCGGTGGGGTTCCCGCAGCGAGCGAAGCGGGCGAGGAAACCCCACCGGGAAAAAGATGGTGGCGTAACGATTAAGCCGATCCTGACTGAACGTCCAGTCAATGCCATCGGACACAGTGGAGCAGTTGCTCTCGGAACTCACGCTGGCGGAGAAAGTACGGCTGACCCACGGTGCGACGGACACCGAGGGGACGGCGACGGGGTTCGTCCCTGGCGTCGAACGTCTGGACGTCCCCGCGGTCAGGTTCTCGGACGGCCCGCTGGGCGTCCGCACGGACGAGCCGGCGACGGCGTTCCCGGCGTCGACGGCGCTCTCGTCGTCGTTCGACCCGGAACTGGCTCGCGAGTTCGCTCGGGCGCTCGGCCGCGAGGCGCAGGGCCGAAACCAGGACGTACTGCTCGGGCCGGGACTGAACCTGATCCGGGTCCCCCACTGCGGGCGTAACTTCGAGTACTACGCCGAGGATCCGGTCGTGACGGGGCGGTTCGCGGCCGCGGTCGTCGACGGCATCGAGTCGACGGGCGTGGTCGCGACGCCGAAGCACTTCGTCGCGAACAACCAGGAGACAGCCCGCGCGACCGTCAGCGCCGAGATCGACGAGCGGGTTCTCCGGGAACTGTATCTGCCGGGCTTCCGCGACGCCGTCGGGGCCGGCGCCGGCGCGGTGATGTCCTCGTACAACCGCGTCGACGGGACGTACATGAGCGAACACGGGGGGCTCCTCACGGACACGCTGAAGGGCGAGTGGGGCTTCGAAGGCGTCGTCATGTCGGACTGGTTCGGCACCGAGAGCGTGGTCGGCACCGCCAACGGCGGGCTGGACCTCCAGATGCCCGGCATCTCCGCCGAGGAGCTGATGGAGTCGATGGGCGCGCCGGGCGACGACGGCGACGACGGCGGGGCGAGCGGGCCCGAGGACGGAGACGAAGACTTCGACGCCCAGGGGGGCTCCGACTACGCCGACGGGATGCCGGACCCGACGACCGGCGGGCTCTACGGCGAGGAGTTGGCCGACGCCGTCGAAGCCGGTGAGGTGCCCGAATCGCGGCTCGACGACATGGTCCGCCGGTTGCTCACGCAGCTGGAGCGCCACGACCTGCTCGACGGAAGCGCCGACGCGGGCGAACCCGAGGGCGCGGTCGACACGCCCGACCACCGCGACCTCGCCGAGCGGATCGCGACCCGCGGGACGGTCCTGCTGGACAACGACGGCGTCCTGCCCCTGGCGGACGACGCCGACGTGGCCGTGATCGGCCCGAACGTCGACGAGGCGATCCTCGGCGGCGGCGGCTCCTCGGAGACCACGCCGTTCACCGAGACGAGCCCCGTCGAGGGGATCGAGGCCCGCGCGGCGGGGCCGGTCTCGGTCGCCCGCGGCCACCCCCGAGTCGAGGACATCTCGCTGTTCGACGCGTTCGAACGCGACGACGGGGAGGAGAGCGGCGACGAGAGTGGCGCCGACGTGTCCGTCGACGACGCCGTCGCAGCCGCCGAGGACGCGGACGTGGCCCTCGTGTTCGTCCGCGATCAGGCGACCGAGGCCGCCGACCGCGAGACGCTCGCGCTCCCCGGCGACCAGGACGACCTGATCGAGGCGGTCGCCGCCGCGAACGACCGGACGGTGGTCGTCGCGAACACGAGCGGCCCGTTCGAGACGCCCTGGCGCGAGGACGTGGCCGCCGTCGTCGCGAGCTGGTACCCCGGCCAGGCACACGGCTCGGCCGCCGCGGCCGTCCTCTACGGCGACAGCGACCCAGGCGGGCGGCTCCCGGTGACGTTCGCCCCCGAAGACGCCTATCCCACCGCCGCCGAGCACCGGTACCCCGGCGTCGACGGAGAGGTCCACTACGACGAGGGCCTGCTCGTCGGCTACCGATACTTCGACGCGGCCGACGCCGAACCGACCTACCCGTTCGGCCACGGCCGCTCGTACGCGACCTTCCAGTACCGCGACGCCGAGGCCGTCGACGACTCGACGGTCGAACTGACCGTCGAGAACACCGCCGACCGCGCCGGCCGGACGGTCGTCCAGGCGTACGTCGACTCGCCGACGGCGCCCGACGACCTGGAGCGGCCGCCGCGGGAGCTCGGCGGATTCCGTTCGTTGGCGCTCGACGCCGGCGAGTCCCGGCGCGTCACCGTCGACGTCGACGAGCGGGCGTTCGGCCGTTACGACGCCGAATCGGGCTGGACCGTCGACTCGGGCGACCACGTCGTCTCGCTCGGCTCGTCCTCGCGGGACCGCCCCCTCGACGTGACGATCGAACGGTAACGGCCGTCTCGACGGCCGAAAGCGGGTCGCGGGCCGTCGCGCCGGGAATTCCGATCACGAGTGCTCGCGCCGCGACCGCCGGTGTATCCGCGACCGCTGCTTTATCCCATCGACGGCCGTACACGACCGCATGGTCACGCGACTCTCCGAGGACGCCTGGTGGATCGAACTCGGCGGCGTCAACGCCTATCTGGTCGACGACGGTGGGACGCTGACGCTCGTCGACGCGGGTATGCCCTGGCACGGCGGTCGCGTGCTCGACGCCGTCGTCGACGCGGGGTTCGCGCTCGCCGACCTCGACCGGGTGCTGGTCACCCACTACGATCTGGACCACGTCGGCGGCATCGCGCGTCTCGACGGCCTCGACGTCACGATATACGCGGGCCGAGGGGACGCACCGCTGGTGGCCGGCCGCGAGACGCCGCCGTTCTCGGTCCCCAAGGGCGCGTTCCAGCGGCTGGTCGGTCCGCTGGTCACACCGCCGGAACACGACGTCGTCCCGCTGGCCGACGGCGACGAGGTCGGCTCGTTCACCGTCCGCGAGACGCCCGGCCACACGCCGGGCCACGTCGCCTACGTGAGTGAAGCCCTCGGCATCGCGGTCCTGGGCGATCTGGTCCGCGAGTCCGACGGCGATCTCGCCCCCTCGCCGTGGATCATCTCGGCCGACACGAGCGAGGTCCGGCGGAGCATCCGCGAGCTGAGCGAGGAAGCCACTGCGTTCGAAGTCGCGGCCGTCGGTCACGGCGTCCCGTTCGAACGAGGGGGTCGCGACCGTCTGGTCGACCTCGCGGGACGACTCTGATCTCGGCTCACCGGACGGGTCGACGGCTCACATCTCGCCGCCGGACTCGCTGCCGACGTTCTTCTCCGCACCGGCCTCGTTGGAGGCGAGTCCCGGCGAGTGACGCGAGGTACCGCCGGTGAAGTCGGCGTCCCCGCCTCCGCCGCCGCCGGGGAAGTTCCCGTTCTCGAAGTCGGCGGCGGTGACGTCCGAGAGGCGGGCGTCCTCGACACGGGTGACCTCGGGCCGTTCGATCTCCACCCCGACGTGGAGCCGCTCGACCAGGTCGGGCTCGGTCACGACGGCCGTACGGGGGAGCGGCTCGTCGTCGGGCCAGCGCCGCCAGGCGACCCGCCGTCGCTGGAGCGCCGCACGGGTCTCCGCGTCGTCGACCGCCCCGACCCGGTCCCGGGGCACCGGCACGCGGCCGCCCAGCGTGCGCTCGACCGCTTCGGTATCTGCGAGGTGGGAGAGCCTGACCGTCGGCTCCCCGGAGCGGATCAGGTCGTAACTCCCGGCGCCGACCAGCCGGTCCAGCCGCGTGTCGCGGCGGACGACGAGATCGATCTCCGCGATATCGACGGTCTTCGGCCCCCTGACGAGCCCGCGCAGTCCACCGGGGTCGTACTCTAGCCGGTCGCGATGGACGCGCAGCTCTGACCCAAGTGCGGGAACGGCGCCGGCGAACCGTTCGCTCGGGATCGGATCGGTCATCGTGCTAACTATTCGGCGAGCGGGGATAAGCTTCGTGGCGGAGCGGACGGCGGGGAGCCGGCTCCGGCCGCCCGGGGGTTACTCGGCGACTCCGTCGCCTCCGGTCCCTCCGGAGAACTCCTCGACCTGGCTGACGTTCCCGTTGCGAGCGATCCCGTCGAGCGTAGCCGGCCGGTCAGCGCCGGGCGTCGAGGGACGCGGTCGTTCGTCGTCCCCGCCGCGAGCGGGCGTCACCGTTCCCTCCCCGTCGAGCTTCCCGACGAGCGTCTCGTCGCGCAGGACGGCCGAACGAGGGAGCGGTTCGTCGCTCGGCCAGCCCCGCCAGAAGACGCGGCTCCGCTGGAGCCCCTCGCGGACCGTCGCCTCGTCGACGGCACCGACCCGCTCCCGAGGAGTGGGGACGCGGGCGTCGAGCGCCCGCTCGAACTCGTCGGGCTCGCGCAGGTGGCCGAGGAAGCGGTTCGGTTGGCCCGAGCGGACCAGTTCGTAGCTCGCCGTCCCGAGCCGCCGGTCGCTCGCGGTCTCGCGGCGGATCGCGAGGTCGATGTCGTCGTAGTCGACCGCGGTCGCACCGGGTCGGAGTCCGCCTTCGACGGTGAGGGAGTCGCGACCGAATCGGACGGTCCGGCGGGCCGCGGCGACCGCGATCAGGCCGAGGACGCAGACGACCGCGGCCAGCGCGCCGCCGGCGACGAACGCGGCCGCGGACGGCGCCGCGACACCGTTGATCGCGAGCAGCGACCGGAGGGCGCCACCGAGGAGCGCGCCGCCGACCAGGGCGCCCACGCCCTCGCGCCACGCGGAGAGCGCCGCCGCCGTCGCCGACGCGTTCACCGCGGGGCCGGTCGATAGTTCGGTCATGTCAATAGAATATACCGCGGACGGACATTAGTGTTGCCCCGGGTCCGACACGACCGGGTACCGTCGGAGCGGCCGACGCCGGCGTTACTCCCTGTCGTCACCGGCGTCGATCAGCTCCTCGGCGACGGTGTCGGCGTCGAACAGCGCGGGGTCCATCGCGAGGACCTGCTGGCCGCTGACGAACTCCGGGAGCGAGTCGGGGGTGTAGGCGACGACCCGGATGTCGGGGTTGAGATCCCTCGCGACGACGATCGAAGTTGCCTGGCCCACGTCGGTGAGGACGAACACGTCGGCGTCCACGACGCCGGCGTCTTCGAGCGCGGGTCGGTTGGCGACGCCGTCGACGATCCCGACGGTCGCCCCCCGTTCGCGCAACTCGTCGGCCAACCCTTCGGTGTCGCTGCCTGCGAAAACTGCGTTCATACGGACAGCCACGACACCCGGGGGCTTGTGTCTCACGTTTCCGACAGCCAAGCCGCGGGTCCGGAAACCGGTCACGCGAACAGGAAAAAACACTTACCAGTCCCTCCGGAACGCCCGACATGGACACGTCCCTCCGACGACGCTCGCTCCTCCGCGCGCTCGGTGTCGCCGGCGGTGCCGCCCTCGCCGGCTGTCCCGCGGGTATCGGCCAGTCGGCCGCGTTCGAACCCGGCGAGACCGACTGGCCGAGCGCTCGCTTCGGTCCCCGCAACGCGGCCGTCCACCCCTCCGCACCCGGGCCGGGCGGCGACCTCTCGGTGGCGTGGACGGCTGGCTACCGCGAGGAGTCCGACGCGTCCGCGAGAGTGGGCGCCACGTCCTCGCCGGTCGTCCTCGACGGGACGGTCTTCGCCGCCGCGGACGTCAACGACGACTCCGGCTGGGAGACTGTCGTCTCGGCGTTCGATCTGGCCACCGGCGAGCGCCAGTGGGAGCGGTCGCTCCCGGTGTCCGACGCGGACGGCGAGGGGGAGACCTCGCCGGCGCGGACGCTCGGCTCGGACGGCGAGCGTCTCGTCGTCGGAACGTTCTCGGACGGCCCCGGCTTCGCGGCGCTCTCGCCGGCCGACGGCGAGACCGAGTGGGAGGCGTCGCTGGAGACGCCGTACGAGTCGCCGGTCACGGCCGAGGGCGGCTCGCTGGTCGTCGGCGACCGGCTCCTGGCGACGTACGACGCGGACGACGGGAGCCGCGAGTCCCGCTACGCGCCGGGCGAGGACCCGCTCTGGCGCAATCGATACCCGCCGACGGTGACCGGTGACACGATATTCGCGACCGCGCACGACGAGATCCACGCCGTCGACCGCGAGAGCGGCGAACGGCGCTGGAGGTTGAGCAACGACTTCTACACCGTTCTCTATCAGGAACGGGGCGCGCCGTTCAACTCGCCGGTCGTCGTCGACGGCGTCGCCTACGCGGTCTGCGGGCGCGTCGCCAACCGTGACACCGGCGGGATGGTCGCCGTCGATATCGAGGACGGCTCGGAGCTGTGGACGGCGATCCCGGAGGGCGACGACCCCGCGAACTACGAGGGCGAAGACGACGAGTTCGAACAGGCCGCCTTCTACGGAATGGCGCTCGTCCTCGACGACACCGTCTACGTCCAGGGCATGGGACGCGGCGAGTGGGGATTTTTCGCCGTCGACACCGGCGACGGCTCCGTCGAGCGGATGGACACCGACGGCGGCCTCGTCGCGGCCGACGGCTTCCTCTACGGGGCCACCGTCGAGGACGGGCAACTGACCGCGAGCGCGGTCGACCCGGCGGCCGACGAACGGGTCGGCTCCGCGACGGTAGCGCAGTGGGAGAATCCGCGAGTCGGCCCCCAGGCCGTCGCCGGCGAGTACTACGTCGTCGCGACGGACGAAGGGCTCGCGGCGTTCGGGCGGAACTGAAAATCTGCGATCCGCGGCGAACTGCTTACTCGTATTCGATCGTCGCCGGCGGCTTGTGGGTCACGTCGTACAGCACGCGAGCGACGTTGTCGTTCTCGCCGGTGATCCGCGACTGGATGCGCTGGAGGGTGTCCCAGTCGACGTCCTGTGCGCGGGCGGTCATGCCGTCGCGGCTCTCGACGGAACGGACGGCGACGACCCAGCCGTGGACGCGGTTGTCGCCCTTGACGCCGGTGGCCTTGCCCAGCACCGCCGCGAGCGCCTGCCACGGGTCGTGGTCTTTGAGTTCCTCCTCGACGACGTGGTTGGCCTCGCGGGCGACCTCCAGTTTCTCCTCGGTGACCTCGCCGATGATCCGCACTGCGAGACCGGGGCCGGGGAACGGCATCCGCTCGGAGATGATCTCTTCGAGGTCGAGTTCGCGGGCGACTTCCCGTACTTCGTCCTTGTAGAGGTCCCGCATGGGCTCGACGATGCCGTCGAAGTCGATGCGCTCGGGGAGCCCGCCGACGTTGTGGTGGGATTTGATGGTCCCCTCGCTCTCGATGCGGTCGGGGTAGATGGTCCCCTGGACGAGGTAGTCGGCGTCGACCTCGCGGGCGACCTCCTCGAACTCCCGAATGAACTGCTCGCCGATGATGTGGCGTTTCTCTTCGGGGTCGGTCTCGCCTTCGAGCGCCTCGACGAACCGGTCCTGGGCCTCGACGATACGCAGCGAGTCCATGTAGTCGAAGGTCTCGCGGATCTGGTCGGTCTCGCCCTTGCGCATGAGGCCGGTGTCGACGTAGACGGCGGTGAGCTGGTCGCCGATGGCCTCGTAGGCCAGCGCGGCGGCCGTCGAGGAGTCGACGCCGCCCGAGAGGCCGATGACGGCGTTAGCGTCGCCGATCTCCTCCGCGATCTCCGTCAGCTTCTCGTCGATGAACGAGTCGACGTCGACCATCAGACCTCCACCTCCTCGGTCTCCGCGACGGTCGCATCGTCCTCACCGGACCCCTCCTGCAGATCCAGCGCCGCGTCGAGCAGACCGACGAACGGCGGGCTCGCCCGGCCGGGGCGCGAGCGGAACTCGGGGTGGAACTGCGTCCCGACGAAGTAGGGGTGGTCGGGGAGTTCGAGGATCTCCATCCGGCGGCCGGACTTGCCCGAGAAGCGCAGCCCAGCGGCTTCCAGGTCGTCGATGTACTCGGGGTTGACCTCGTAGCGGTGGCGGTGCCGTTCCGTGCAGCTGTCGTCGCCGTAGATCTCCGCCGCGAGCGTGTCTGCCTCGATCTCGGTGACGTGCGCACCGAGGCGCATCGTCCCGCCCATGTCGTCGACGCCCTCCTGCTCGGGGAGGATGTCGATGACCGGGTAGGCCGTCTCCTCGTCGAGTTCGGCGGAGTGAGCGCCTTCCAGCCCGAGGACGTTCCGGGCGTACTCGACGACCGCGAGCTGGAAGCCCAGACAGAGGCCCAGGTAGGGGAGGTCGTTCTCGCGGGCGTAGCGGACCGCTTCCATCTTGCCCTCGGTGCCCCGCGACCCGAACCCGCCGGGGACGACGACGGCGTCCATGCCGTCGAGCTGCCCGTCCGTGCCGTCGGCCAGTTCCTCGGCGTGGATCCACTCGGTCTCGACGTTGACGTTGTGGGCCAGCCCGGCGTGTTTCAGCGACTCGTAGATGGAGAGATAGGCGTCTTCGAGACCGTACTTGCCGACCAGCGCGACGTTGACGGTTCCGGTCTGTTCCTGCGTGACCAGCTCGCGCCACTCGTTGTGGCGCTCCGATTCGGGCAAGGCGCGGTCGGCGAGGCCGAGCCGTTCCATGACGTACTCGTCGAGGCCCTCGTCCTCGACCATCAGCGGCACCTGGTAGATGTCGGGCACGTCGGGGTTCGAGAAGACGGCCTCGGTCGGCACGTCGCAAAAGAGGGCGATCTTCTCCTTGGTCTCGGGGTCGAGCCGGTCGTCGGCGCGGCCGACAAGGATGTCGGGCTGGAGGCCGATCGAGCGCAGCTCCTTGACGCTGTGCTGGGTCGGCTTGGTCTTCTGCTCGCCGTTCTTCGAGTAGGGCACGAGGGTAACGTGGACGAACTGGATGTCCTCCTCGTCTTCCTCGTGGGCGAACTGCCGGAGCGCTTCGAGGTAGGGCATCCCCTCGATGTCCCCGACAGTGCCGCCGACCTCGATGATGCACACGTCGCTGCCCTCGGCGACCTCGCGGATGCGCCGCTTGATGTCGTCGGTGACGTGTGGGATGACCTGGACGGTCTTGCCCAGGTAGTCGCCCGAGCGTTCCTTCTCGATGACGGACTGATAGACCTTGCCCGTGGTCACGTTGTGCTTCGAGGTCATGTCGATGTCGAGGAATCGTTCGTAGTTCCCGAGATCGAGGTCGACCTCGCCGCCGTCCTTGAGGACGTACACCTCCCCGTGCTGGAAGGGGTTCATCGTCCCGGCGTCGACGTTGAGATACGGGTCGACCTTGACCGCGGTCACGTCGAAGCCGGCGTTCGAGAGGAGTCGCCCGGTGCTGGCGGCCGTGATACCCTTGCCCAGCCCGGACATGACGCCCCCGGTGACGAAAACGAACTTGTTCCCCAGAGTTTCGTCGTACCCTGTCTCCGGTTCCGTCGGCATACCGACCGTGCGCGGTGGGACCTGAAAACCGTTTCGGGAGCCGTTTCAGATCCGGTCGTTTGTCAACGTGTGACGGCCGCGGACCGCCGATCCGGTCGGTTCGTTGATCCGTCGACGACCCGGTCAGACCCGGCCGTCGAGGAAGTCCGCGACGACCCGTGCCGCCTTCCCCGCCTGCCCGACGAAGTGGTGGTCTGCGGTCAGTTCCGCCACTTCGAGCCCCCGCTCGCGCGCCCGCTCGACGACCGGCGCCCAGTCGACGGTGTCGTCCCGGCTCCCGTAGACGACCTGGCCGGGGCAGTCGATCCGCTCGACGGCCACGACGGCGTCGACCGCCTCCGTGCCGTCGCCGACCCGCGACGCGGGTGCCAGCGCCGAGACGGCCGCGAGAGACTCGGTCGAACCTTCGGTCTCTCGGTCTTCACGCTCGGCCGCCGCGACGAGTGCGAGACAGCCGCCGAAGCTGTAGCCGAACAGGCCGACCGTGCCGTAGCGTTCCGCGGCCCACGCGACGGCCGCCCGGGTGTCCCGGAGTTCACCCCGACCCTCGCCCCACTCGCCGTAATCGAAGCGCAGGCAGGCGGTGTCGCGGTCGGTCAGCGCGTCGGCGACCGCGGTCAGCCGGCGGTCCGAGCGCGACCCGCCCAGCTGCGGATGGGGCGGACAGGCGACGACGCAGGCCGTCGGCTCGGCGCGGTCGTCCGGTTCGTCCAGCGACCCGCGCACGTCGCGACCGCCGGGGACCGCCACTGGCTCGCTCACGACCGACATTCGTCGGTCGGCACCTCGAAGCTTTCGGCGGGCACTCCCCGTCGACGCCCTCGCTCGACGAGAGGTCGGGGTCGCTCTCGACCGGGGGGCCCTCACTCGACGAGAGGTCGGGGTCGCTCTCGACCGGGGGGCCCTCACTCGACGGACTCGACGCCGGTCACCTCGAAGCGCGCACCGCCCGCCTCGTCGTCGGTCACGTCGACGCGCCAGCCGTGGGCCTCGGCGATCCGCTCGACGATGGCCAGGCCGAAGCCGGTGTTGTCCGACCGCGTCGAGAATCCGGAGTCGAACACGTCGCCGCGCACGTCCTCACGGATCCCCCGCCCGTCGTCGGCGACGTAGAAGCCGCCGTCGCAGTCACCGACACGGACGACGAGGTCGCGCTCGGCGGACGCGTCGTCCACCACGCGGTCCGCGTCGCCGTGCTCGACGGCGTCGTCGGACGTGTCAACGCCCGACGGCTCGACGGTGCTCGCTCCGTCGGCGTCGTCGGCCCCTGGCCGACTGTCCGTGGAATCGTGTTCCACGGCGTCCTCGGGAACTTGCGACCGAGGGCTCGTCGAGCCGTGCTCGACGGCGTTGCGAAAGAGGTTCTCCAGCAGCCGCGCGAGCCGCTCGGGGTTGGCCCGGACCGTCAGGTCTGTCTCGACCGCGACCCGTTCGGCGTCGGTCTCGACTGCGCCCCAGGCGCGGTTGGCCGCCCGCGCGAGGTCGACCGGTTCCGGCTCGGCGATCGATTCGCCCTCTCGGGACAGTGCGAGGAGGTTCTCGATCATCGTGTCCATCCGGTCGATGGCATCCCGAGAGCGTTCGAACTGTTCTGAGTCACCGGTCGCCTCGGCGGCCTCGATCGCGCCGTTGAGCACCGTCAACGGGTTCCGGAGGTCGTGGCTGACGACGCTCGTGAACGCCTCGAGGCGCTCGTTCTTCCGTTCGAGTTCGTCGCGCTGGCGTCGTAGTTCCGCCCGGCGCTCGGTTCGGTCGAGCGCCGCTTCGAGCGTCGTCGCCAGGATCTCGGCGAGCACCTCGTCGGTTCCGGAGAAGGCGTGCGCTCGCTCGGCGGAGACGACGAACACGCCGTGGTCACCCATCGGGTGGACGACGAAGCTCTGGGCGGGGCTCTCCTCGTCGAGGCGGTCCCACTCCGACACCTCGTCGACGCGGACCGGCTCCCCCGACTCGAAGACGCCCCAGAGCACTGCGGCCCGCGACCCCGCTGGGGCCTCGCGTGGGTAGACCGGCACTTCGTCGAACACCTCCCGGACGGCGTCGACGACCGCAGTCGGTTCGAGTCGCTCGCTGTCCTCGTCCCGCAGGAAGACGCCGCTCAGCGGGGCTTCGAGGACGGCGTCGGCGGCCTCGGTCGCCGCTCGCGCGGTCTCCTCGCGCGTCTCGGTGTGCATCAGTGCCCGCGTCCTGTGTTGGAGCCGTTCGAGTTTCCGCTCGCGGTCCGCTCGTTCGGTCACGTCTCTCGTCACGCCCAGTACCGCTCGGTCGTCGGTCTCGCCGATGTCGTAGGGGTAGATCTGCGGTTCGAAGACGTGGGTGTCCCCCTCGGCGTCGGCCACTTCGATGCCCGAGAGCCGTTTCGGTTCCCCCGTCGCGACGACGGACTGGAGGTCCTGGCGGAACTGCGCTGCCGCCCGGTCGCTCAGCACTTCGTCGACGGTCGACCCCTCGATCGCCTCGACGGTGGTGCCGTGGAACGCCGCGAGCGCCTCGTTGACCAGTTGATAGGTGCCCGTCTCGTCGACGACGTAGACCAGGTGGGGCAGCGAGTCGACGATCTTGCGGAGTCGGCGTTCGCTGTGTTCGACCCGTCGGCGAGAGCGGGCGTGTTCGACCGCGTTCGCGATTCGGTTCGCCAGGACGGTGTACTGGTCGGTGCCGGTCTCCTTCTGGAGGTAGTCGGTCACGCCGGCCGAGATCGCCTCGCTCGCCACCGCCTCCGACCCCTTCCCGGTGAAGAGAACGAAGGGGAGTTCCGGACACTCCTCCCGCACCCGCTCGAGGAACTCGATCCCGTCGATCCCCGGCATCTCGTAGTCGGAGACGACGCAGTCGAACGCGTAGTCCTCGAGACGATCGAGCCCTTCCGCGGCGTCGGCGGCCGTCTCGACGGTGATCCGCCCGTCGGCCCGTTCCAGGAACGTAGCGGTCAGATCGGACACGTCCGGGTCGTCGTCCACGTGAAGGACCCGGATTTCGCCCTGCGACGCCTCAGTCATGATCCCCATCAGGAGGCACCCGATAAAAACGATTGGGCCGCGAGTATCGTGCCTGAGAGTCTTCTTTCGGATCGGAGCGAATTACCATGCTCCGGATAGTCCGCCGTAGCCCGGTGGCCTCACTCGTGGACTCCGGGGGCCGCCGCGAACCCGACCCGGGCGCACAAGCCCGACGCGAGGCACTCTGTGGCTGAAAAACAATTAAAGGCTCGGGCACAAAGCGAGGGGTATGGGAATCATCTCGCGCGCCTCGTACGTCGTCCGGTCGAAGATCAACGCGGTGCTCAACCGGGCGGAAGACCCCTCCGAAACGCTCGATTACTCCTACGAGCAACTGCGCGACCAGCTGCAGGACGTCAAACAGGGCATCGCCGACCTGACCACCCAGAAAAAGCGCCTGGAGATCCAGAAGCGCCGCCTCGAAGAGAACGTCGAGAAACACAACGAGCAGGCTCGCGAGGCGGTCCAGCAGGACCGCGACGACCTGGCGCGCAAAGCGCTAGAGAAGAAAAAGCAGAAGATGAGCCAGATCGAGGGTCTGGAGAGCCAGATCGCCGAACTCCAGAACCAGCAGGACCGGCTCGTCGAGCAGAAGAACACCCTCCAGAGCCGTATCGAGGAGTTCCGCACGAAAAAGGAGACGATGAAGGCCCGCTACGAAGCGGCCGAGGCCAGCACCAAGGTCTCCGAGGCGATGACCGGCGCCGGCGACGAGTTCGAGGACGTGGGCCGGGCCATCGAGCGCGCCGAGGAACGCACCGAGGACATGGAGGCACGCTCGCAGGCGATGGACGAACTCCAGGAGAGCGGGGCGTTCGACGACGTGCTCTCGGACAAGGACCAGATCGACCGCGAGCTCGAGCAGCTCAGCACCGACAGCTCCGTCGACGCCGAGCTCGACACGCTCAAAGGCGAGATGGGCAAGGGGACGACAGAGACCAGCGAGGAGGCCGAGAGCGCGAGCGGGACGGGCGGCGGTTCGGACGACGATAGCGGGACCGCCGACTCCGCGACCGAGGACGCCGACGTCGACATGGACGTCGACACCGACGTGGACGCGGCGGACGTAGACGCCGGCGAGGACGCGTCCGTCGACGACTCCGAGGTCGAAGCGGAACTGGAAGAGCTGAAAGAAGACGAGCAGTAGCGACGCCGAGTCGCCCGTACTGAAGGGGTCTCCGGCCTCGCCAGCACACTTTTTGCGCCGCCGCGTGACCGTTCGGTATGCGACTCCTGTTCGTCCACTCCGACCACTTGGAGTTCGAGGCCCGCCAGGAGGCCGGCCCCGACGACCTCGCCGAGACGGAGGGCGTCCCGATGGAGGGGCGCATGGAGGAGTGCGTGACGGCCTTCGTCAGCGTCGAATCCGACGACGAGGCCGACCTGTCGGGCGTCGTCGCGAACGCGACCGACGAACTCCGGGACGTGACGGGCCAGCTCAACACGGATCGAGTGGTGCTCTACCCGTACGCCCATCTCAGCGATGACCTGGCGAGCCCCGACGCCGCCAAGTCCGTCATGCGGGACCTGGAGACCGAACTCGAAGGTGAGGGATACGAGGTGTTGCGGGCGCCCTTCGGCTGGTACAAGTCCTTCGAGGTCGCCTGCAAGGGCCACCCGCTCTCGGAGCTGTCGCGACACGTCGCCGCTCACCGCGACGGAGCGGGGGCCGGAGGGGACGAAGGCGAGGGCGGGGAGGGGGAGACCGAGCGCGAGCCCAGCGAGTGGCTCCTGCTGTGGCCCGACGGCTCGACCGACGAGGCCGTCGCGGCCAAATCCGAAGTGAGCGAGGGGATGCGGGCGTTCGTCGAGAGCGAGGTCGAGGGCGTGACGGCTTCGCCCGGCGAGGAGCCGCCCCACGTCGAACTCATGCAGGAGAAGTCCCTCGCCGGCTACGACGAGCTGTCGGACGTGGGGAACCTCCGATGGTACCCCCGCGGAAAGCTCGTCCGGGACTCCCTGATAGAGTACGTGAACGACCTCGTCGTCGACTACGGCGGGATGCCCGTCGAGACGCCGGTCATGTACGACCTGGGCGCTCGCGCAATCGACGAGCACGCCGGGAAGTTCGGGGAGCGCCAGTACCGCTTCGAGTCTGGCGACCGCCGGATGATGCTCCGATTCGCCGCCTGCTTCGGCCAGTTCTCCATCATGCGGGACATGCACGTCGCCGACAGCGACCTCCCGTTGCGGATCTACGAACTGTCGACGTACTCGTTCCGGCGCGAGCAGAAGGGCGAGGTGACGGGACTCAAACGGCTGCGGTCGTTCACGATGCCGGACATGCACACCGCGACCGCCGATATGGCGGGCGCTCGCCGGGAGCTACTGCGCCAGGCGACGCTCTCGCTGCGGACGAGCGACGACCTCGGGCTGGACTACCAGCCCGCCTTGCGGGTGACCCGCGAGTTCTACGAGGACAACGAGGCGTGGGTCGCGGAGGTAGTCGACGAACTCGGTAAACCCGTCCTCCTGGAGGTCGTCCCCGAACGCCGCCACTACTGGTCGGCGAAGATCGATTTCGCCGCGATCGACGGCCTGGGCCGGCCGATCGAGAACCCGACGGTCCAGATCGACGTCGAGAGCGCCGAGCGGTTCGATATCACCTACACCGACGCGGAGGGGAGCCACCACCCGCCGATCCTCCACTACTCCCCGTCGGGCGGGATCGAACGGGTGATCGCCGCGCTGCTGGAGAAGGCGGCGACGATGGACACGCCGCGGCTACCCACCTGGCTCTCGCCGACGCAGGTGCGGTTCGTCCCGGTCGGCGACGAACACGTCGAGTACTGTGACGAACTGGTCGACGACCTCGCTTCGGCGGACATCCGCGCCGACGTCGACGACCGCTCTGAGACGGTCGGCAAGCGTATCGCCCGCGCCGAGACCGACTGGGTGCCTTACTACGCGGTCGTCGGCGACCGCGAACTCGACAGCGGGCGACTCGACGTGAACGTCCGCGCAGACGACACCGAAATCGAGCTGACGCTCGATACGCTGGGCGAACGCGTCCGCGAGGAGACCGCGGGACTGCCGCGTAAGCGGCGCTACCTCCCGCAACACGTCGGTGATCACCCGAACTTTACCGGGCGGTGAGTCAGTACGGCGGGTAGGACGTCCGCCCCGAACCGCCGCGACCCTCGCCAGCCTCGCCCTCTCCGCCTCCGTGAGTCACAGGACGGTCGCCGCGACCGCCCGACCGCTTCACCGACCCCTCTTCGGCCGGTCCCGCCGCCGACTCCGCGGGGGACGGACGGGTCGTCGAACTGCGGTCGGCCGCCTCTGGTCTCGCGGTCGTCTCACCGGTAGCCGACGGGGGTTCTCGACGGTCGCGGTCGTCCGTCGGTGTCGATTCCGCGGTTCGGGCCGCCCCGAGCGGACGGATCTCGACCGACCGTTCGCCGGGCAGCGCTCCGTCCTCGAGTCCGTCGAGGAACGCCTCGATCGAGCGATGGCCACCGTCGACCGTCGCGGGCGCGACCGCGAGGAGACGACCGTTCCGAACCGCGGCCGCGACGAGTCGGGGGAGCACGAGTTCGTCGTGGCGCTCACCCGTGACCGACGAGTCGACCGTCCGGACGGCGAACGCGCCCTCGATCGACGCACCGTTTCGCTCGGCCCACCGCTGGAAGACGGTGACCCGGTCGAGCACGAACCGCCCCGCACGCGTCCGAACCGCATCGGGCGACGGCGGCGCGCGGTCCCCCCAGACCACGACCTCGTATCCCCCGATCTCGCCGGCCGCCGCCAGCGCGTCCAGCCTGTCGAGCGCGCGCCGCTGGGACCGTCCCGGTCTCGGCCGCAACGACCGCACGTACACCTCTATCAGCGTCTCGTTCGCACCTGTTCCCCCCTGCATGACTATCGTACGGTGTTTGCTAGCAACTCTCAAAACCTTGTCGGCCCGGTTTCTCGGCGACGTCCGCGGCAGCTACCTGTCGTCGGGAACGGTCACCTACCACTATTTACCCCGACCACCAATCCACGGGCATGTACGACGATATCCTGTTGCCGACGGACGGAAGCAAGGGGACGACCGAGACGGTGGAACACGCCATCGGTATCGCGCGGGACAACGACGCGACGGTTCACGTGCTCTACGTCGTCGACAGCCGCCGGTACCGCGCGGCGGAGGCCGAGACGAAGGCGGAGATCGTCAAGTCGCTGGAGGTCGAGGGCGAGCGCTCCGTCGAAGACCTGCAGGTCGACCTCGAAGACGAGGGACTCGTCGTCGAGACGGAGCTCCGCGACGGTATCCCCCACCGCGAGATCGTCGAGTACGTCGACGAAGCGGGCATCGACCTCGTCGTGATGGGCACGCACGGCCGGACCGGCCGGGACCGCGTCCAGAACCTCGGGAGCGTCACCGACCGCGTCCTCGAAGACGTACACACGCCCGTTCTGGTCGTCGATATCGGCGACTGACCGATGCTCGTCCGCGAGCTGATGACGACCGAGGTGGTGACCGTCGGCGTCGACGCGACGCTCGACGACGCCGTCGGGCGACTCCTCGCGGAGGGCGTCGGCAGCGTCGTCGTGGTCGACGGCGAGACGCCGACCGGGATCGTCACCGAGACGGACGCGCTGGAGGCGGCCCACGAGCGCGGTCGACCGCTGGGGTCGATCGCCGTCCGCGATCTCGCCCGACCGCCGCTCGTGACGACCGACCCCGACCGGACCGTCCAGCGCGTCGCCCGGACCATGGCCGAGGCGGGCGTCAAGAAGGTGATCGTCACGGAGGAGCTGTCGGTGGTCGGCATCGTCACGCTCACCGACGTGGTGTATCACGTCGCGGATCTCAGGAAGGAGGCCGCCGCGGCCGCCTCGGACATCGCCGAGCGGGACTGGTAACCCGGCGGCTGACGCGCTGTCGCGTCCGCCGTCGGCTACTCGTCGCTGTCGGGACCGCGCCCGGTCTCCAGGCTGCCCTGACGTCCCTTCGTCTGGCGGTAGTCGGTCCCCAGCAACTCGGCGAAGTGCTCGACGAACGCCTCGGTCTGTTCGGGCGTCTGGTCGGCCGGGTCGAGCATCGGGACGAGTTCGAAGCCACGACCGCGCATCGTCGTCGCGTGCAGTTCTCGCACGTCCAGTTCGTCCTCGCTCTTCGTGGTGTACTGGAAGGCCAGCGCCTCGATGGCTCGCTGGCCGACGGGGACGATGATCTCGGGGTTTATCATCCGCAGCTCGCTGGAGCGATACGCTTCGCAGGCGGTGACCTCTTCGTCGGTGGCGACGCGGTCGGGGTGGCGACAGCGGGTGACGTAGGTCAGGAAGACCTCGTCCGGTTCCGGTTCGGCCGCGCCGGGGTCGCCCTCGACGAGGCCGACGCGGTCGAGGATGTCCCACACGAGCGATTGGTCGCCGGCGAAGGGGACGCCGGTCTCGTCGGCGGCTACGCTGGGCTGGTCGCCGACGACGACGAAATCGGCGCCCACGTCGCCGTAGCCGTGGACGATCCGCTCGCGCGTCTCGACCAACTCGGGGCAGTTCGTGCACTCGGTGTCCATCCCGAACGGGTTGGACAGTTCGTCCTGGCGTGCGTCCATTATGGGGGTCCCGTGCGGTGTAGGGGCTCGCCGCTCATCAGTCCTCGTCGACCGACTCGGTCATCGTGTCGGCGTCGTCGGGGTCGTTCTGCGGGCTCTCTGGGTGGTAGGCGGTATCGTACTCGCCCGGCCGGCCGTCGAGGCGGTCGGGGTTGATACGGCCGCCGAGCAACATGAAGTCCAGGATCGTCACGCGGAGCATCGCCTCGACGACGGGGACGGCTCGGGGCGGCAAGCTCGGGTCGTGGCGGCCGACGACCTGTGCCTCCTTCTTCTCGCCGGTCTCCCAGTCGACGGTCTCCTGTTTCTTCGGGATGGAGACGGGCGCGTGCCAGGTCGCCTCGCCGTAGATGGGCTCGCCGGTGGTGATGCCGCCCTGCAGGCCGCCGTGGTCGTTGCCGACGGGGACGGGGTCGCCCTCCTCGCTGACCACGTCGTCGCGCGTGCCGTCGTCGAACTCCCAGTCTTCGTTGCGGTCGACGCCGCGCATGTCGCGGGCCTCGCGACCCTGGCCGTACTCGACGGCCGTCGTCGCCGGGATCGAGAACATCGCCTTGCCCATCCGGGCAGCGAACGAATCGAAGCGCGGGGCGCCCAGCCCAGGCGGGACGCCGCGACACTCGAAGTAGATCGAGCCGCCGATGGAGTCGCCCTCCTCCTGGTAACGGTCGATCGCGTCACGCATCTCCTCGGCTTTCTCCGGGTCGGCACACCGCACCTCGTTGTCCTCGGTGTGTTCGAGCATGTCCTCCCAGGACACGTCCTCGGCAGTGATGTCGCCGATCTGGTTGACGTGGGCCTTGACCTGCACGTCGTACTCGGACTGGTCGAGGACCTGCTTCGCCACGGCGCCCGCGGCGACCCAGTTGACGGTCTCCCGCGCCGACGAGCGGCCGCCGCCGCCCCAGTTTCGCGTCCCGAACTTCGCGGAGTAGGTGTAATCGCCGTGAGAGGGGCGCGGCGCCGTGATGAAGGGTTCGTACTTGCCCGACCGGGCGTCCTTGTTCTGGATGACCATCCCGATCGGCGTCCCGGTGGTGTAGCCCTCCAGCGTCCCCGACTTGATCGAGACCTCGTCGGGCTCACCCCGGGAGGTGGTGATCATCGACTGGCCGGGTTTGCGCCGGTCGAGTTCCTTCTGGACGACGTCCTCGGAGATCTCGACCCCAGCTGGACAGCCCGACACGGTACAGCCCATCGCCTCCCCGTGGCTCTCGCCGAACGTCGTGAACCGGAAGAGACGGCCGAACTCGTTGCCGTTCATTACTTGCAGATGTGTGACCCTGGCATATAGTTCTGAAGATGTGGGCGAACCTGACCGCGCCGCGCGGTGAGACTGCGACTCCCTTGGCACCGACGGCTGCGTCCGGCCACCGGTGGTTGGCACCCATAGCTTTTCGTCGTTTCCAGTCGTTCGATTGGCACATATCGGCAGACCAGCGGACCGAAAGGGGCGAGAGCGCCGTCGGCGGACTCACCGCCCCCGCGGCGGACGCGATAGTCAACCGCGGTGATCCAGTCAGAGACCGCTCGGCGACGGACAACCGGACGGTAGAACTGCGGTTCAGCGACGTCCGACCGTGGACACTCGGAGATATCTCGGTACTCGTCAACGGCGACGAGCGGATCGACTCACCGGTCGTGACCGGCACAGCCGGGCCGGTCGAGAATGGGTCGGCTCGCTTCACGCTCGCTCTCGAGGAACGGGTTACGAACTTGACCTCCTCCCGCGCCTGAAGACGCGGGAATCCCGCCATGGGATTTCAGGCCGAGCGTAACGGCCATGTGGTTTCAAGACGCATACGTTCCACGCGTCAACTGCTGGGTTTCAGCATCGGCTTGGCTGTCTTGTGGCGCGGTCAAATGCGCCCCATCCTCAGCCGAGTCATCGTCGTTCGGGTGTTCTCTGGAACGACTCTCTCCGCTGAGGTAGCGGTCTGCGATATTTATCGCCCCGTTCACATCCGCTTGGTACTCGCCCACCCAGCAGTCGTCGTTCGTGCATGTGAACGTCGCCTGCTTCGGGCGATACCCGACTTCATCGCACGCATAGCACTCTTTCGACGTGTTACGCGGGTTCACCGTCTCGACGGGGATCCCCCTCTCGACGGCTTTGTACCGTATCTGCGCGTGGAGTTTGGCGAACCCCCAGCCGTGGAGACGGCGGTTCATATACTCGCCGTAGTCCATCGACTCTCGGATGTACGTCAGGTCTTCCAGAACCAGTACGGGATTCTCGACGGATTCGGCGTACTCCACGACTTCGCGGGTGACACGATGGAACACGTCGTCTATCTGGTTCCACAGGTCGTCACCGAACGACTCGGCGAGACGGTCGCTTCCACGTTGTTGAAGCCGTCGCGTAGCGGTGAAGTAGGTCTTGCGCAGCCGACGAACGGTTTTGCCCTCGTCGGCCCACAGTTCGGGGTGAGTCGGGGAACCGTGGTCGTCGCGGTGACACACCGTGACGAGTGACGCTTCCCCGATGTCCACTCCGATAAGCGTTCGTTCATCGGTGGATACCTCGGAACGATCCTCCACGTCGCGGGTGGCGGTGACGTGCAGATACCACGTCCCGTCCCGCTGGAACAGCCGACTTTCGCCCATTTCGGCGTCACCAGCGTGCAACGCTTCCAGCCAGTTCCGTTGGTCAGGATTCGGCTGTGCTGGCATCCAGAGGTGGTAGTCCTCGTGGTGCGGAATTTTGACGTACCACTCGATAGCGTTCTCGGGATGGTGGTCGAGGCGTAGCCCCTCGTTGGTGAACCGAACAGGGTGGTCGTCGTGAAGGTCGCCTGCGTTGTACGTCGTCGTCGTCAACTGCGGGACGTATTTTTTGAGGGCATTCTTCGCGTACCCCGACAGGTCGTAGTTGACCACCACGTCGTTCGCTTCGGTCTGAGTGGTACAACCAGCGTCGAACGCATCTTGAAGGGCATGCTGGTAGGCATCTCGCGTCTCGCGGAGTTTCCGCCGTTTGTGTGCGTTCGGGTCTACCAGTTTCAGTTCCAACGTCTTGGTGAGTTCGGTCATTGGTCGCCCTCCTCGTGACGCTGGATGTAGTCTTGCACCGTTTCGGTGGAGACGTGCCCCGCCGTTCCTGCGTAGTAGCCCCGTGCCCATCGAATCTTCTCGCCGTCGTTGTCGGCGTAGCGGTGGTTGTATTTCCGCGAGGAGATACCCTTGAACCAGTTGGCAAGTAGTGAGGGCGCGTGCTTCGGTGGACTACTGACGAACAGGTGGATGTGGTCGGGCTGAACGGTCAGGTCGATAATCTCTAAGCCTTTGTCGTCGGCGATCTCGTGGAGGATGGTTCGCACACGGTCGGCGACCTCGTTGATGAGTACCGACTGGCGGTACTTCGGCAACCACACTATGTGGTAGTTGAGGTTGTAGGTCGCGTGCCGTGTGGTCTTCATCCGTATTGCACACTATGATCCATCGAAGTCTTAATACCTCCGTTGGAGCGTGGGAAATCCAGTGATGGCGGGGCTTGTGGATTGACGCACTATGCCTATCGCTTGACCTCCGCCTGAAGACGGAGGTATGCGCTATCGGTCTGTATCACCTACCTCGGCGTGAACGCCGAGGTTTGTCGGTGGACTCCCGGTCTATCCACTATACCGTGGAAGGCGAGTAGTCGCCGTTCCCGTTCAACGTCCCCGACTTGAGGGCGAGGTGATTGGTCGCCCGTCCAGAACCAGACTTGAGCCGATTCTGGACGTACCTGTGTGCGATATTCCGTGCCGCGTTGTAGTCGCTATGTAGCTCTCTGCCGCACTCCTGACAGGCAAAGTCGTCGCCGTCGCGGTTGTCTTCGTGCGTGAAGCCACAGTCGGCGTGACTACAGCGTTGACTGGTGTACGCCGGATGGACTGACTCGACGGCGATTCCTTCGCCACGGGCCTTGTACGTCGTCTGTCGTTTCAACTCGCGGAACGCCCACTGCTGGAATTTCGAGGCGTTCGAGATACGTTCGCGTATCTGTTCCAAGTCCTCGAAGACGATAACAGAACAGCCCTGTGACACGGCTTCTTCGACCAGCCGTTTCGACGCTTGGTGCAGGAAGTTTTCTGACCAGTTAGCAAAGGTGTCACCGATAGACTGAATTGTTAGGTGGGCGCTTCGCGTGCCCTGCTGTTGGAGTTTGCCACGGCGGCGTTCGTACTCGCGGCGTTTGTGATTCAGCAGGTCAGCGTTGCCGATGAACGCACCTGTGCTGGTGACAGCCAGATACCCGTCCACGTTCCGGTCTACGCCGAGAACTGTTCGGCTCTCGGCTTCTTCCGACGACTCGTCGCGTTCCTGTTTGACGGAAACGTGTAGGTAGTAGGTATCGGTCTGGCGGTCGTAGCGGAGTTTCGCGCCCTGTTTCTGCCACTCGTCACTCTCCATGTATTCGGCTTGGAGCGAGTCGCCCGGGTAGACGTACTTGGCATGAACACGCCCACTGCCGTATGCGGCCAACGAACAGTAACCGTCGAAGTAGCTTATCGCGTTGGTGTTGTAGACAGTCGTGTTCGAGGTGAACACGGGCTTCGAGGTTTGTTCTCCCTCTTTCGTTTTATCCACACAACCGTTGAGTGCGTCGGCGGCATGGTTGACAGCGGCCACCGTCAAATCCGAGTGTAGCCCTGTGTCTTCCCGTATCTCGTCGTAGCCAAGCGGCTGAAGTCGAGAGCGCGACGTTATCACGTACCCGTCGTCGTCGCCGCCCCACCCCCGGTCGGCAAACCGCTGTGCGGCGTCCCGAAACGTATTCATCGTTCGTTTCAGGTCGTCGCGCCGCTCGTCGGGGACGGAGAGCTTGACGACAGCGGTACGCTGAATCTCCATCTACACACAACATATAACTTAATTTATATATAAATTTTTGGGAGTAGGCTGGGTCGTTGAATATTGTTCGGTTCTCGGAGCTTGCGCGATTCCCGTCCGCCGTGAACGGCGGGACTCCCTCGCTGAATTAGGTGGGCGGAGGGCGTGCGTTCAGCGGAACCACTAAGCACGAGCGGCCGTCAGGTCGACCGGATGAGCGACGGGACCCCAGCGTCGACAACGCGGCTCCGCCGGTGGGTCCTGTTGACCGGCGACCGCGTCCGGGTCGCGGCGGTGACCTTGGTGACGGGCTTTCTCCTCGTGGGCGTCGTCGGCTACGCGCTCGAACGGACGCTCGCCGGGGAGCCGGCCCACGACGCGACGACGGTCTCGCTGGTCGGCGCCCTGCTGAGCGGGAACTTCCTGCTATTCTCGATCGTCGTCTCGGTCAACTCGCTGTTCGTCACCGGGAGCGACACGCCGCTGGACCGCGAGCTGGGGCGGGTCCGTAGCGTCGTCGAGTTCCGCCGACAGCTCGAATCGGTGATCGACGCCGACCACGTCCCCGCGGACCCGGCGCGGCTGGTTCGACTCCTCTCGGCGGAGATCCTCGGACTGGCGCAGTCGATCGACGACGACCTCCACGCCGCGGACCTGGACCTGCGTGCGGACCTCGACGCCTATCTCTCCTCGCTGGCCGAGGAGACCGGCGAGATGAACGAACGGCTCGACGGCGCCACCTCGAACGTCGACCTGGTCGTCGCGATGATGGACTACAACCACGACAGCCAGATCAACGACCTCCGGGGGCTTCGGTCGACTCACGCCGACGCGCTCCCGGCCGAGACCGACGAGTCGATCGGCGACCTGCTGCGACTGCTCCAGTACTTCGCGACGGCCCGGGCGTACTTCCGCTCGCTGTACGTCAGACGGGAGTTCGCCGACCTCTCGCGGAACCTCGTCTTCACTTCGGTTGTCGCCGTCGCGACGACCGCCTCGTTCATGCACTTCCTCGAAGTCGTTCCGACCACGCACTTCCTCGTGGTGACCGTCGAGGCGATCGCGCTCGCCCCGTTCATCCTCGTCGGAAGCTACGTCCTGCGGGTCTCGGCCGTCAGCCGTCGGACCGGCGCGGGCGGCGGATTCGTCCGCAGCGACCGCGCGGGCGGCGACATCGACGGTATCTCCCCGGGTGACGGCGCCCTAGGCGACGACTGATCCCCTCCGCAGGCCCCGTTCGTCGAGGGGTCGCTGACAGCGCGCCTTCGTTGCCGTCCGGCCCGCCACAGTGGCCGTAACTTCTATGCGCCGCTGTCAACGACGTTTACACATGGGGACGAAGCAGGTCCGGCTCGACGAATCGGTGTACGAACGTATCAAGCGCCAGAAGTTCGACGGGGAGACGTTCAGCGAGGCTATCGACCGGTTGACCGACGGATACACGCTGCTCGATTTCGCCGCCGACCTCGAAGGCGGACCGTCCGCCGAGGAGCGGAGAGCGGCCATCGACGCGGCGGAGGACGCCCAGCGCGAGGAGATGGAGCGCTTGCGGGAATGATCCTCGATACCGACTTTCTCATCGAACTGGACGCGGGGTCCGACCGAGCGCTGGCGCACGCTCGCGAACTGGAAGACGGCGGCGTCCCGCTCCGCATCCCGACCATCGTCACGTTCGAGTGGTTCATTTCCGTCGGGAAAGGGTCGGCGGCCGAGGCGAACCGGCGCGCGTTCCGGCGGCTGGTCTCGGGGAAACCGACGGTCGAACTCACGGACAGCATCGGTCGGCGCGCGGGCGAACTCGAAGGCGTCCACCAGGGGTCCGACTCGAAGGTTCGGCTCGGACACGGCGATGCCATCGTCGCGGCGACCGCCATGGAGCTCGACGAACCCGTCGTGACGACGGACGCCGACTTCGAGGAAATCGACGGGCTCGACGTGTCGGCTCCGTAGGTGGGTCCGTCGGTGACCGTGTGGCCGTCGCTGGGTTCAAACGGCTCCACACCTAATCTCGGGTAATGACAGAGACAGCAACGGCGACGCTCGCGGGCGGCTGCTTCTGGTGTATCGAGGCGGCGTTCGAGGAACTATCCGGCGTCGAGGACGTCACCTCGGGGTACGCCGGCGGCGACGTCGACGATCCGACCTACAGACAGGTCTGTTCGGGCTCGACCGGCCACGCCGAGGTCGTCCAGGTCGAGTACGACCCGGAGACGATCGCATACGAGGACCTGCTGGAAGTCTTCTTCCGTATCCACGACCCGACGACGAAGGACCGACAGGGGCCGGACGTGGGCTCGCAGTACCGCTCCGCGGTCTACTACCACGACGACGAACAGAAGGCGGTCGTCGAGCGCTTCGTCCACAACCTCCAGCAGGGCGGCGAGTTCGACAGCTACGAGACCGACGAGATCGTCACCGAGATCGCGCCGCTGGATACCTTCTGGCGGGCCGAGGAGAAACACCAGAACTACTACGACAAGAACCCGAACGACCGCTACTGCCAGTTCCACGCCGAGCCGAAGGTCAAGAAGGTCCGCGAGGAGTTCGCCGACCGGACCGCGAAGAACGTCTGACTCCCCCGGCAGCGCGCCCTTTTACGTCGAGACGGTCGCGCCCAGTTCGGCGAGCGTGTCGAAGAAGCCGGGGAAGGACACGTCCACGTCCTCGGCCGCCGTGATGGTGGTCTCGCCGTCGGCGACGAGGCCGGCGACGGCCAGCGACATGATGATGCGGTGGTCGTCGCGACCCGGGAGCGTGGCGCCGCGCAGATCGGTCTCGGCGCCGCGGATGGACAGGCGGTCGCGCTCCTCGACGACGGCGGCGCCCATCTCGGTGAGCGAGTCGGCCATGACGCTGACGCGGTCGGTCTCCTTGTAGCGGACGTGCTCGCAGTCGACGATCGAGGTCGTGCCGTCGGCGGCGGCGCCGAGGACCGCGATGGTCGGGAGGAGGTCGGGCGTGTCTGCGACGCTGACCTCGACCCCGGACAGCGCCGACTGGCTGACGGCGATCTCGCCTGCGTCGCGGTCCCAGTCGATGTCGGCGCCCATCCGTTCGAGCACGTCGACGATGGCCGAATCGCCTTGGGCGCTGGGGTAGGCGCCCTCGACGACGAGGCCGTCCGGTGCGGCCAGCGCGCCGGCGGCGAGGAGGTAGGACATCGAGGAGAAGTCGCCGGGGACGTGATACTCGCCGCCGTCGGGCGTGTAAGACTGGCCGCCTTCGACGCGGTAGCCGTCGTCGGTCTCGGCGGCGTCGACGCCGAACGCCTCCAGCACTTCGATCGTGATGTCGACGTACGGCGCGGACTTGAGTTCGGTCTCCAGATCGACGGAGATCCCCTCTTCGGAGACGGCGCCGGCCATCAGCAGCGCGGTGACGAACTGCGAGGACACGTCGCCGGGGATCGACGCCGTGCCGCCGTCGACGGGGCCACCGATCACGAGCGGTGCCTGGCCGTTGCCGCGGGTGCTCTCGGCGCGACCGTCGAGTTGTTCGATGGCCTCGAGCAGGGGGGCCTGCGGGCGCGAGCGGAGCGACCCGTCGCCAGTGAGAACGGTCAGACCGTCGGCGAGGGCGGCCGTCGCGGTGGTGAGGCGCATGGTCGTCCCGCTGTTGGCGCAGTCGATCACGTCGGCGGGCACGTCCGGTCGGCCGTCGAATCCCGAGACCCGCAGAGTCGACCGGTCCGCCGAGAGGTCGGTCTCGCCGCCGTAGGCCTCGACTGCGCGGCGTGTGGCCTGGGTGTCGGCGCTGACCAGCGGGTCGTGGACCGTCGCCTCGTCTCCGTACCCTGCGGCGAGGATCGCCCGGTGCGTGTAGCTCTTCGACGGCGGGGCGCGCGCCCGTCCCTCGACCGTCGACCGCTCGATAGTGGCGTCCATGTGCTCCGGGTCGGTCCCCCGGTGCATCAGACTACCGGAGGCGGCGAGGCTAGCGGCGCCGTTCCCGGCCGCCGCTGCGCACGGTCGAGACCGCTCGCGACTGGTCTCTGCGCAGCTGTCGGCTCGTTTGCACGCGGCGTACGCTATTTACCGCGGGCGGTGCTTCCTGGGGGTATGGACCCGGATCTCACCGCGCTCGACGCCTTTCTCGACGAGCAGGGCGTCGACGGTTACCTCGTCCACGCCGACTCGACGGACTCGACACAGTACTACCTCTCGGGCTTCGACGCGCCGGACCCGTTCGTCACCCTCTACGACGGCGACGTGCGACTGTTCTTCCTCCGTAGCCTGGAGTTCGGTCGCGCCAAGCGCGAGGCCCGCGCCGAAAGCGTCGAACGCGGTATCGACTACGGCTACGCCGCTTACAGCGAGGAGTACGGCCCCCGTGAGGCCACCTACCGCTCGCTCGCCGACTTCCTCGACGCCCACGGGGTCGACAGCGTGGCCGCGCCCCCGCGATTCCCGCTTCACGCCGCCGACGGCCTGCGCGACCTCGACGTCTCGGTCACCGTCGACCCCGAAGACACCGTCTCGGACATCCGCGCGGTCAAGACCGACGAGGAGGTCGACAACGTCCGCGAGGCCCAGTTGGCGAACGAGGCGGCGATGCACGCCGCCGAGGACCTGATCGCCGATGCGGTCGTCGAGGACGGGATCCTCCATCACGACGGCGAGCCGCTGACGAGCGAGGCGGTCAAGACGGAGATCGAGGTGACGCTGCTCCGACACGGCTGCGCGCTCGACGAGACGATCGTCGCCTGCGGCGCCGACGCCGCCGACCCTCACGACCGCGGCAGCGGCCCGCTCGAAGCCGGTGAACCTATCATTATCGACATCTTCCCGCAGGACAAGGCGACGAAGTACCACGCCGACATGACCCGGACCTTCTGTAAGGGCGAGCCCGACGAGCGCGTCCGGGAGTGGTACGACTTAACCGAGGAAGCCTATCGCGCCGCCCTCGACGCCGTCGAACCGGGCGCGACCGGCGCGGACGTACACGACGCCGCCTGTGACGTGTACGAGGACGCCGGCGAGCCGACCCTGCGCAGCGACGAGGGCACCGAGACTGGGTTCATCCACTCCACGGGCCACGGCGTCGGTCTCGACGTCCACGAGGGGCCGAGCCTGGCGCCCAGCGGCGAGGAGCTACAGCCGGGCCACGTCGTCACGATCGAGCCGGGGCTGTACGATCCGGCGGTCGGCGGCGTCCGCATCGAGGATCTGGTCGTCGTCACCGAGGACGGCTACGAGAACCTGACCGACTACCGCGTCGAGCTGACGGTCTGAACCGTCCGAGCGGCCGATCAGACCGTCTCGCCCGCGAGCCGGTGGAACGCGAACCGGCTGGCGAGTCCGCTGAACAGGATGCCGAGGACGGCGCCCGCGACGACCGCCGCCCCCTGGCCGCCATCGAGGGCGAGCGCCAGTGAGACGACCCCGCTCGCCACGACCGCGGTCGCGAGCGCCATCGCACCGCCGACTTTCGCGGCGGTGCCCATCGGGACCTCGATCCGCATCCCGCGCCAGTAGCCGAGGCTCGGGCCGGCGGCGGTCGCGAACCAGACCGGGTAGATCGCCGCCCCGCCGACGACGACCGCGGCCGCGAGGCCGGCTGGGATCGCCACCGCGACGGCGACCGCCGCGACCACGGTGTCGGCCGAGAACAGTTCTTCCTTCCAGCGTCGAACGATGTCCGCGCGGAGCGTCTGCGATTCGTCGTTGGAGGGCATCCCCTCGACGTTCGCCCGCCCGGTGGGTAGTTCTTGTGGCGTGACGGGTGGTAACCCCGACCGTCTGCGCCCGGGCCCAGCCACAACGACTAACCCCAGTCCCGCCCATCCCGCGGACATGACCGACTACACCACCGTCTCCATCCCGAAAGACCTGGCCGACCGCGTCGACGAGACCATCGAGGGGACGAGCTTCTCCTCGACGAGCGACCTCGTCCGCTTTCTCCTGCGGAGCATCGTCATCCAGAACCAGCAGCAAGGCGAGCTGACCGAGGCGGAGTTCTCGGAGATCGCCGACCAGCTCGAAGACCTGGGCTATCTGGACTGACGGCGAGCGTCGGGCGGCCCCGGCGGGTCGCTACTCCGGGAACTCCTCGGGCGGTTCCACGTCGAGCAGTTCCAGCGGCTGCTCCTCGCCCCCGCGGTCGAAGACCGCGACGGAGTCCTCGTCCCACGGCGGGACGGCGACGAAGATGCGCTCGTGGAAGTCGTCGCGCTGGCGGACGCGCAGCTCGCCGTTGGGGTGAGAGACGAACCGCGCCTGGGTCTGGCCGACCGGCGTCCCCATGTCGACGCCGAAGACGAAGTTCACCGACCCCGCAGAATCGGGGTAGTAGAAGTGCGTGAACACGGGAGTGTCCGGCGGTAGATCCGCGCCGGGTAACTCCTCGGCGGGCGTCACCGACAGCGAGATGGTCACCGGGTCGGGGTCGGACTCCCGTGCGAACCCGAGACAGGATTCGACCAGTCCGCGCGTCGCGTAGACCACGAGTGGATTATTCACCGCACCCGGCAAAACTCCGTCGTTCGCGTGCCTCGTCGCGTCGGCGGCCCTCGACGTCGTGACTGGGGCCGAGACGGCGCCGGCTCAAAACAGGAACTCCCGAGCGGTCTGGGCGTACAGCCGCGGCGTCCGCTTGCGCGACCCGGCGAGGGCGTCGGCCAGTGCGTCGGCCGCACCCGTCATCACACCCTCGCCGTGCCCCACGAGGATCCGCTCGGGCGAGTAGCGTCCGAGCGCTTTCGGCGGTTTCAGTCGGAGCGCGGGGTGGACGCCGAGCCGTTCGTCGCTCGTGCGCATGTACGACGACGTGCCGACCGCCTCGGCGACGACCAGCGTCTTCGAGTCCTCGTCGTAGAGAAAGCCCTCCTTCCAGACCGGGTTGTCGATCAGTTTGTGCAGGTCGTAGCCGCTGTCGCCCAGGCTCCGTCGGATCGGCTCGACTGGCGCCGACAGATCCGAGCGCACGTCGTCCATCCACTCCGGAACGTAGACGGGCACCTCGTGACGGCGTGCGAGCGTCTCGGCGTCGCGCTTGTGCCGGTCGAGCAGGAGTACGACCCCGCGGACGGTGCCGTGTTCGGCGAGGGTCTCGTCCAGGCCCTCGACGTCGACGGGGTCGACGAGCCACACGTCGCCGTCGGAGACCAGCGCGTGGCTCGCCCGCTCCATCTCCTCGTCGGGGTACGCGAGCCAGCTGGTGCCGCCGTCCCACCGGTTGATCTCCCGCCACGACGTCGACCGCCCGGATCCTTTCATCGGCATACGCCAGTGTTGGCGCGCCGGACACATAAGCGACGACGCTCACGAGTTGGGCGGCGCGAGGCGGTTCACCGACCCGTCGTCAGTCCAGTCGACTGGTATCGATGCCGACGCCGGGCGGCGTCACGACGAGAAAGCCGCGGAACTGCATCAGGTCGCCGTCGATCTCACGCACGTCGGTCGCGAACCCGGCGGCCAGTTCGTTCACGTCCCCCTCGATCGACAGGACCAGCGTCCCACCGTCCTCGACGACTTCGATCCACTCCTCGTCGGGCGTCGTCCCGTCGAGCACGCCCAGGACGACTCGACCGCCGCCGTCTCCGTCCCCCGATTCGTCGGTCAGTTCCTCCTCGACCGTCTGGAGGTCGAGGTCGATCTCGCTCATATCCGTCACCTCACGGTCGACCGAGAAAAAGGTGTGCGCCCTCGAGAGAGATCCGGATCGCGTCCGAGTGGCTCACCGAGGCTCTCGCTCTCCGGGCGGATCCTCGTCGGTGCCATCACAGGGCGGACAGCAGGACCGCCAGTGCGACCAGAACGATCACGAGGTACAGGAGGTGCTTTCGAGCCGACGTTCCAGAGTCCGGGGACTCCTGTCGTGGTTCGTCGACCTCGACGTCGTACCCCAACGCTTTGAGGTCTTTGGCCCCGATATCGTTCGAATCCGCCCCCTCGGCGGTCATGCTACTCCTCACTTCACCGTCCGTCGTGCCTCCGGTCGAAGTGTGTCCCGTTCCGCCCCCACTGTCTCCGTCCATGGATCGGCTTTCGTCTCCGAGTTGATAAGGTCGCGGCCGGACGAGGCGGGCCCCGAGCGGTAGACCGCTCCGCCACGCGGGCCAGGAGTCTCCGCCGACCGCCGGACTCAAACCGCGGCGGCGGCAATCGCGGGTATGAGCGACACCGACGACTGGGCCGAACGGCTGCGAGCGAACCGGGCCGAGAAAGACGAGTTCCTCGACGAACACCCCCAATCGCCGATCCCGCCCGAAGACCGCGACGACTTCGACGGCCTGGACTATTTCGACCCCGACGCCGACTACCGCGTCGACGCGACGGTCACCGTCCACGACCAGCCCGATCCCGTCGAGATGGAGACCTCCGACGGCCGGACGGTTCGCTACGAGCGCGTGGTCACCTTCGGGTTCGACCTGGACGGCGAGTCGTACGAACTCGACGGCTACAAACAGGGCCCCGAAGACCAGGCCATCTTCGTCCCGTTCCGGGACAAGACGACCGGCCAGCAGACCTACGACGGCGGCCGCTACATGGAACTCGAACCCGACCGCGACCTCGAAGACGGCGACGAGGTGACGATCGACTTCAACCTCGCGTACTCGCCGTTCTGCGCCTTCAGCGAGACCTTCTCCTGCCCGTACCCGCCCGAGGAGAACTGGCTCGAGACGACGATCGAGGCCGGCGAACGCCACGAGTAGGGTCGCGTCGTCGCCGTCCGAACGGTCGGTGCTGATAGGCTTATCCCGGAGCGGGCCGTACTCCAGTCAGTGCTTTCTGACACGCTCGGCGTGCATCACGTGTCCGTGGTCGCGGGCGACCCCACCGAGAACCGACGGTTCTACGCGGAGACGCTGGGGCTGCGCTTTCTCCTGCGGACGGTCAACTTCGAGGAGCCGTTCGTCTACCACCTCTACTACGGCGACGAGCGCGGGACGCCGGGCTCGGTGCTCACCTTCTTCACGTACCCGCGGGAAGAGCCCGGCCGGGTCGGCAAACCCGACATCACCACCGCGACGCTTCGGATACCCGCGGACTCGGTGGAGTTCTGGCAGGATCGACTCGCCGAGCGCGGCGTGACCGTCGACCGTATCGAACGGTTCGGCGAGCCGATCCTGGCGTTCGAAGACCCCGACGGCACGTCGCTCGAACTCGTCGGCGTGGCGGCCGACGAGACCGGACCGACCGACCTCGACGCGGGAGCCGACCATCCCTGGACCGACGAGTCGCCGGAGGGGTCGGTCCCCGGGGAACACGCGGTCCGGGGCGTCCACGGCGTCTCGATCCGCTCGGCGGATCCCTACGTCACGGCGAGCCTGCTCGACACGTTCGGGTTCGAGATCGTCGCCGAGCGGGCGGAAACCGTCCGGTATCGGCTTCCAGACGGCCGCGAATCGACCGTCGACCTGCTGACCGACGACGCCGAGTACGGCAAGGAGGGGCGCGGGTCGATCCACCACGTCGCGCTGAGCGTCGAGAGCGGCGAGCAGCTCCGAGAGTGGCGCGAGCTACTCGACGAGCGGGGCCTCGACGTGTCGCGGGTGAAAGACCGCCACTTCTTCGAGTCGCTGTACGTCCGCGACGGCGGCGGCGTCCTGTTCGAACTGGCGACCGAGCGACCTGGACTCGGCGTCGACGAGCGCGAACCCGACCCCGGCCGCGACCTCGTGCTCCCGCCGTGGCTGGCGGAGGACCGCGGGATGATCGAGGGGCAACTGCCGCCGTTCGACGACTGAGTCGCCACCGCCGTCGGCGACGTCGTCGGGCCGATGCGGTCCCGTTCAGGCTCTACGTGGGGTGACCGACAGATCCGGCAGGCGGGCTTCGATCGCTTCGCGTCGGTCTTCGAGCCACTCGGGGAGGACGAGGCGTTCGCCGAGTTCGTCGACGGGCTCGTCCACGGTGTAACCGGGTGAGACGGTGGCGAACTCGAAGAGGACGCCGCCGGCGGTCCGGGCGTAGATCGACTCGAACCACTTGCGGTCGATGATCTGCGTGGGGCGGAGCCCACGCTCGACGAGGGCGTCGTGCCACTGGGCCTGTTCGGCGTCGGAGACCTGGAACGCGACGTGGTGGACCGTTCCGATGCCCGACTCGCCCCGCGGGGCTTCGGGGTCTTCGAGCACGTCGACGACGGTGCCCAGATCCCCACTGGTTCGGAACCGCTGGCGGTGGTTCTCGCTCCTGGTCGGCTGAAACCCCATCGTCTCGAGCAGGCTGCCCGTGCCTCTGGCAGTCGCCAGCGAGAGGGTGACGCCGAAGAAGCCGCGGATGGCGTGCCGGTCCGGGACGGGTCCGTCGGGCGGGTCGCTCTCGGCCGCGTCCCCGTCTGCGACGAGTTCCAGCGGGAGGCCGTCGGGATCCGCGAACGGGATCACCCGGTCGCCGAAGCGCTCGCGTGGCGGCTCGTGGTCGACGCCCTCCGATTCGAACCGGTCGGTCCAGTACTCGACCGATCCGGCCGGTATCTGGAGCTGAACCGTCGTCACTTGCCCGGTACCGACGCGCCCGAGCTGGGCGTCCGGATAGGGGAAGTACGTCATGTTCGTTCCTGGCGTCCCGCTCCGGTCGCCGTAGAAGAGGTGATACACCGATTCGTCGTCCTGGTTGACGCTGCGTTTCACCAGTCGTAGCCCGAGTGTCTCCGAGCAAAACCGGTGGGTGCGGCCGGGGTCGCTCGCGACGGCCGTCACGTGGTGGATACCGGGGATATCTGCAGGCATTGGGGCCGATTCGAGGTCGACCAGGATACCCCCTCTGCCGGCACACTCAACCCGCCACGCCGGACCGCGAGCTCGGAGATCGCATCCGGTTCAGCGACCCGTGCCCGCCCGCTCCGCGTCGCTCAGGAGCTCGCCGACCAGGGCACCTACAGCCGCGAGCTCGGCGTCCGTGATCCCGTGGTCCTCGCCCGGTTCGATCCGCGTCCGCACGTCCCCGCCGAGCGACTCGAAGACGCTCGCCGTCTCGCGGACGCGGTCTATCGGTACGTTCGGGTCTCCCTCGTGTCCGCCGACGAGAACGGGGGTTCCGGCGAGGTCCCCGTCGTAGTCGCCGATCTCGGGGCCCATCAAACCGCCGCTGGAGAGGACGACGCCGCCGTACCGGCGAGGAGCCCGCGCGGCGAACTCGGCGACCAGACAGGCGCCCTGGGAGATCCCGAGGACGATCACGCGCTCCCGTGGTATCTCGGCCTCGACCACCGTCTCGACCGCGTCTGCGACCGCCGTCAGAGCCGAGGAGAGTTCGGGTTCGTTGGCCTCCCGAGGTGCGAGAAACGGGCTCGGGTACCACCGGTTGCGCCGTGCGCTCGGCGCGACCAGCGCGAGGCCGTGGCGGTAGAACTCGTCGGCCAGCGCGACCATCCCGTCGGCGCTCCCGCCGCGGCCGTGGACGAGGACGGCCGCGGCATCGGCCACGGAGAGCGGCGCGCCGGCGGTGACGCGTCGCTGGTTTCGGTGAGGTCCCCTCATCTCAGTCGGCCGCTTGCCCGCCGTCGACGGGGATCGTCGTCCCGGTGACGAAGGAGGCGTCGGTCGAACAGAGGAATGCGACGGCGCCGGCCATCTCCTCGGGGTCGGCGATCCGCCCCATCGGCACGTCCCGCATCGCCGAGGTGTCGAAGTCGGCGCGGAGCGTCCGGAGGGCCATCCGGACGGTCCCCACGACCGACCGGATCCGGCCGAGTATCGACGTGCCGCCCGAATCGCCCACGATTCCCGACTGGATGTTCGTCTTCGTCGGCCCGGGGGCGATCGCGTTGATCCTGATGTCGCGCTCGGCGTACTCCAGCGCGACCGATTTGGTCAGCCCGACGACGCCGTGTTTGCTGGCCGAGTAACTGGAGAGTCCGCCCATCCCGACGAGGCCGGCCTCCGAGGCGGTGTTGACGACCGCGCCGCCGCCCGTGCGTTCCATCGCCGGGAGTTCGGCCTTCATGCACGCCCAGATGCCCTTGAGGTTGACTTCGACGATCCGGTCCCAGTTGGCCTCGGAAATGCCGGTCGTCTCCACGAAGTCGGTGAGGATCCCGGCGTTGTTGTGCGCGAAGTCGAGGCTCCCGTAGGTCTCGACGGTGGCGTCGACCATCCGCTCGACCGACGCGGTGTCGGACACGTCGACCTCCACGAACGTCGCGTCGCCGCCGGCGTTCTCGATCAGGTCGACCGTCTCGCGACCGCCCTCGACGTCGATATCGGCGACGACGACGTTCGCGCCCTCCTCGGCGAACCGGAGCGCCGAGGCCCGTCCGATGCCCGATCCCACTCCGGTGACGAGTGCCGTCTGCCCGGCTAAACCGTTCATATCCGGAGGATCTTGTCGCCAGTCACTCGAGTGTATTCCCTCGCGCGACGAGGCGGTCGCTCCCCGCGAGTGGGGAGGGAGTGGTCGGTTCCACCCCGGATCGGCTTCCGCCACGATCGGTCCCCACTATCACTCTTTCGCGGGCTGAAACCGCTGGTCCGTATTTATCTTCGCTCGATTCGAAGCTGACTTCGTCTGCATCCTACCCCTTCCCCCCACAGTGCAGACACCCCAACCATCTTCCGGGCGCTCCCCCCGTGCCCGGTTTTCTCACTTCGGCGGTTCGCCGGGAGTATCCCCTAAACAAATTGGGCGAACGGCTATACCACTCCGCATCGAACGAGCGAGTTGCCCGCACACACGGGCACGAAGCCATCCACTTCGTTCGGGGGATCGGGGGGATCCCCACACCCACCCGTCTCGCCCCATCTCGGGGCGAGCCGTTTTCACTCCTTCAGCGTCGCTCAGCAACCGGGACTCACTACGCCCTGCCACAGGCTACCGCACGAACGCCCCGAGCGGAGCCTTTATTGCCTCCGAGAGAACAGGTAGGAGTACAATGTCCAATACAGAGGGCACGTCGGCTTCGCCGGCGGATCGAGTTCTTCCAGGGTACTTTAAATAGTACCTCGGAAGTTCACGAGGCACGTATTTTCGACACCACGCTCCGCGACGGGGAGCAGTCACCACGCACGTCGTTCTCCTACGAAGACAAACGGGAGATAGCGGCGGTGCTGGACGACATGGGAACCCACGTCATCGAGGCGGGCTTCCCGGTCAACTCCGACGCGGAATTCGAGGCCGTTCGCGACATCGCGGAATCGACCTCGACGACGACCTGCGGGCTGGCCCGGGTCGTCGAGAAAGACGTCGAAGCGGCACTGGACTCCGGCGTGGAGCTGGTTCACGTGTTCGTCTCGACGAGCGACGTACAGCTCGAAGACTCCATGCACGCGACCCGCGAGCAGGCCGTCGAGCGCGCCGTCCAGTCGGTCGAGCGCGTCAAAGAGGCGGGCGTGCAGTGCATGTTCTCGCCGATGGACGCCACCCGAACGGACGAGGCGTTCCTGATGGAGGTCGTCGACGCGGTCTCCGAGGCGGGCACCGACTGGATCAACATCCCGGACACCTGCGGGGTGGCGACGCCCGGCCGGTTCCGCGACATGATCGCGAAGGTCGTCGACCGCACCGACGCGGACATCGACGTCCACACCCACGACGACTTCGGGCTGGCGGCGGCCAACGCGCTGTCGGGCTTCGAGGCCGGTGCATCGCAGGCGCAGGTCTCGGTCAACGGCATCGGCGAGCGCGCGGGCAACGCGGCCTACGAGGAGGTCGTGATGGCCCTGGAGTCGCTGTACGACGTGGACACGGGGATCGACACGACGCGGATCACGGAGATCTCCCGGATCATCGAGGGCAAGAGCGACATCCCGGTGCCGGCGAACAAGCCGGTCGTCGGCCGCAACGCCTTCTCCCACGAGAGCGGGATCCACGCGGCCGGCGTCATCGAGAACTCCGACACGTTCGAGCCGGGGGTCATGACCCCGGAGATGGTCGGGGCCTCGCGCGAACTCGTCCTGGGCAAGCACACCGGTCAGCACTCCGTCAGGGAGCGGCTGATCGACGCGGAGTACGAACCCACCGACGAGGAGGTACGCGAGATCACCCGGCGCGTCAAGGAGTTCGGCGCGGACGACAACCGCGTCACCATGGAGGTCCTGGAGGAGTTCGCCCAGGACGTCGGCGTCGACCGCGAGGTCGAGGAAGAGGAGGTCCGGGCGTAGGACCATGCCCGCCTCCACGGCCGCCGAGCGCACACAGCGTGAGCTACCGTCACCGCGAGCCGCGCGGGCGACGCCGCGGCGGCCGGCCGGCGCAGCCGCGCGCCGGACACGGAAAATTTATTGCCGCCGGTGTACACGACTCCGTAGTGATGACACCGACCGCTGGCGCCGAGACGACCGAACTCGCGCTCAGCGGCGCGCTTCGCGTTCGTATCGTAGGGGCTTCCTAGCCCCCACACCTACAGCGTTTCATTCTCGGCGGACGCATCGGTTCGACGCACAGCGGATACGACGATCACACAACATATGAGCGAGCAAACACCAGTGTCGCCACCGGAGGGCGAACGGACGGACACCGAGGAACAGACGGCGGAGACAACAGACCTGCCCGGAGACGGGACGACGACCAAAGACACCGTGTCGACGGGCGCGGAGTCGGTCGTCGCGGCGCTCGAACAGGCCGGCGCGGAGACGCTCTTTGGCGTCCAGGGCGGGGCGATCATGCCCGTCTACGACGCGCTGTACGACTCAGAGGAACTGACCCACGTCACGATGGCCCACGAGCAGGGGGCCTCCCACGCGGCGGACGCCTACGGCATCGTGTCGGGCAAGCCGGGCGTCTGCCTGGCGACTTCCGGCCCGGGCGCGACGAACCTCGTGACCGGCCTCGCGGACGCGTCGATGGACTCCGACCCCGTGATCGCGCTGACGGGGCAGGTCCCGACGAACTTCGTCGGCAACGACGCGTTTCAGGAGACCGACACCGTCGGCGTCACCCAGCCGGTCACCAAGCACAGCTACTTCGCCGCCGACGCCGACACGGTCGGCACCGAGGTCGGCGAGGCGTTCGCGCTGGCCGACGAGGGCCGCCAGGGGCCGACGCTGGTCGACCTGCCCAAGGACGTGACTCAGGGCGAGACCGACGCGTTCCCCGGCGAACCGGAGACGCCTGACACGTACAACCCGCCGACCGAGGCCGACGCCGAGGCGGTCGACGCGGCCGCCGGGGCGCTCGCCGACGCCGAGCGCCCCGTCATCCTCGCGGGCGGTGGCGTCATCAAGGCCGACGCCAGCGACGAACTCCGGCAGTTCGCCACCGACTACGAGATCCCGGTCGTCACGACGATGCCCGGTATCGGGTCGTTCCCGGAGGACCACGAGCTCTCGCTGGAGTGGGCCGGCATGCACGGCACCGGCTACGCCAACATGGCGATCACGAACACCGACTGCATGCTCGCGGTCGGGACCCGGTTCGACGACCGCCTGACCGGCGGTGTCGAGACCTTCGCGCCGGACGCCGACATCGTCCACGTCGACATCGACCCGGCCGAGATCAGCAAGAACGTCGAGGCGGACTACCCGCTGATCGGCGACGCCAAGCAGGTCCTGCGCCAGCTCGACGACGCGATGCCCGTCGCCTACGAGGCGACCGATAGCTCGCCAGAGGCGTACGTCGAATGGCGCGAGCAGTGCCAGACCTGGAAGGACGAGTACGCGATGACCTACGACACGCCCGACGACGAGCCGCTCAAACCGCAGTACGTCGTCGAGCGGTTCTCCGAGCTGGCCGAGGACGACGCCATCGTCACGACCGGTGTCGGCCAACACCAGATGTGGGCCAGTCAGTTCTGGACGTTCACCGAGCCCCGGACGTGGGTCTCCTCGCACGGGCTGGGCACGATGGGGTACGGCGTCCCCTCGGCCATCGGCGCGAAGATCGCCGCACCGGACCAGGAGGTCGTCTGCTTCGACGGCGACGGATCCTTCCTGATGACGGTCCAGGAACTCTCCGTGGCCGTCCGGGAGGACCTCGATATCACGTACGTCGTCCTGAACAACGAGGCGGTCGGGATGGTCCGCCAGTGGCAGGACGGCTTCTACGAGGGCCGGCGGATGGCCTCGGAGTACCCGTGGATCCCGCAGTTCGACATGCTCGCCGAGGCCTTCGGCGCCCGGGGGTTCCGCCTGGAGGACCCCGAGGAGGTCGACGAGGTCATCGAGAAGGCGCGCAACTACGACGGCCCGGCGGTGATCGACGCGATCATCGACCCCGCGGAGAACGTCTACCCGATGGTCCCCAGCGGCGGGGACAACGGACTGTTCGCACTGAACGGCGACCAACTGGGTGATCTCTGAGATGACACAAGGCATGGACGGGCCGCATCCCGAGGAACGGATGCGACCGACTGGCCGACGGAACTCGCAAGGCATTCGCATCGACCCCGAGGCGGAAGCCACGCACCAGCCGCGCAAGGCGGTGCTGTCGACGTTAGTGAACCACGAGCCGGGCGTCCTCGCGGAGGTCTCCGGCCTCTTCAGCCGTCGGCAGTTCAACATCGAGAGCCTCACCGTCGGCGCGACGGACGACCCCGAAGTCGCGCGGATGACGATCGTCATCGAGGAGCCCGAGCCGGGGATCGACCAGGCGAAAAAACAGCTGGAGAAGCTCGTGCCGGTCATCTCGGTGGAGGAACTCGAACCGGAGGCGGTCCAGCGCGAGCTGATCCTCGTGAAGGTCGACGGGGAGAACCCCGACGACGTGAACGCCGTCGCGGACATGTACGACGGCAACGTCGTCGACGCCTCGCCGGAGACCATCACGATCGAGATCACCGGTAGCCACCAGAAGATCGAGGCGGCGGTCGAGGCGTTCGACCAGTTCGACGTGCAGGAGGTCGTCCGCACGGGCGCGGCGGCGGTCGAGCGCGGCGCGGACGTACTCGAAGACACGCGACGGAAAGCGGAGACGATATCAGAGGCGGGCGAGACCCCTCAGACAGCTACAGATGACTGACGACTTCACCGTACCCGTCTACGACGACGGCGACGCCGACGCATCGCACATCGAAGACAAGACAGTGGCTATCCTGGGCTACGGCAGCCAGGGTCACGCACAGGCCCAGAACCTCGCCGACAGCGGGGTCGACGTGGTCGTCGGCCTCCGCGAGGGGTCGGCCTCCCGCGAGGAAGCCGAAGCCGACGGCCTGCGCGTCGCGGTGCCGGACGACGCCGTCGCCGAGGCGGACATCACCGTGATGCTCGTCCCGGACACCGTCCAGCCCGCGGTCTTCGAGGCCGTCAAGGACGGACTCGACGAAGGAGACACGCTCCAGTTCGCCCACGGCTTCAACGTCCACTACGGCCAGATCGAGCCGCCGGAGGGCGTCGACGTGACGATGGTCGCCCCGAAGAGCCCCGGTCACCTCGTCCGTCGCACGTACAAGCGCGGCGAGGGGACCCCCGGACTCATCGCCATCGAGCAGGACGCGACCGGCAGCGCGAAGGAACAGTCGCTCGCCTACGCGCAGGCCATCGGCTGCGCCCGCGCCGGCGTCATCGAGACGACCTTCAAAGAAGAGGTCGAGACCGACCTCTTCGGCGAGCAGGCCGTCCTCTGTGGCGGCGTCACCGAGATGGTCAAGGCCGGCTTCGAGACGCTAGTCGACGCGGGCTACGCGCCCGAGATGGCCTACTTCGAGTGCCTGAACGAGCTAAAACTCATCGTCGACCTGATGTACGAGGGCGGCCACATGGAGATGTGGAACTCCGTCTCGGACACCGCCGAGTACGGCGGGCTCACGCGTGGTGAAGAGATAATCGACCGCGACGGCTTCGACGAGATCCTCGAAGGCGTCCAGAACGGCGAGTTCGCCCGCGAGTGGATCAACGAGAACCAGGCCCATCGGCCGGCCTACAAGCAGTACCGCGACGCGGAAGCCAACCACCAGATCGAGGAAGTCGGCGGGCGCCTGCGCGAGCTGTTCGCGTGGGCCGACGAGGAGTAGCGGACACACGAGACAGATGACAGACGAGGACACGACACACACGACCGAGACGACGACCGACACCGTCGGCGACGCCGCCCCGAAGGCGACGATGGGCGAGTTCAGCCACACCAATCCCCACACCGGGAAGGCCTTCGGCGACGATTTCGCCTTCCAGCGGGGGCCGGCGGTGGCCGCCGACGGGGGCGAGCGAAACGCGGTCGAGGAGACGGACGAGGAGTCGACGCAGAGGATGCGAGACGTCGACCACGAGCACCCCGACGACGACGCGGAAGACGCCAATCGCGTCTTCCAGCGGGGCAACGAGGAGCCAACGGACACAGTATGAGTCAGGGAACACTGTACGACAAGGTCTGGGATCGGCACAAAGTAACGACGCTGCCCAACGGACAGGACCAGTTGTTCGTCGGGCTGCACCTCATCCACGAGGTCACCAGCCCGCAGGCGTTCGGGATGCTCCGCGAACGGGACATCGAGGTCGCGCGCCCGGATCTGACGCTCGCGACGGTCGACCACATCGTCCCGACGGCCGACCAGTCGCGACCGTACGGCGACGACGCCGCGGAGAACATGATGTCCGAACTCGAGGAGAACGTCCGCGACGCGGGCATCGACTTCCTCGACCCGACCAGCGGCGAGCAGGGCATCGTCCACGTCGTCGGCCCGGAGCAGGGGCTCACTCAGCCCGGAAAGACGATCGTCTGTGGCGACTCCCACACCTCCACCCACGGCGCGTTCGGCGCGCTCGCGTTCGGGATCGGGACCTCCCAGATCCGCGACGTGCTGGCCACCCAGACCATCGCGATGGAGAAACAGAAGGTCCGGAAGATCCAGGTCGACGGCGAGCTCGGCGAGGGCGTCGAGGCCAAGGACATCATCCTGGAGATCATCCGCCGCCTGGGCACGGAAGGCGGCGTCGGCTACGTCTACGAGTACGCCGGCGAGGCCATCGAGGACCTCGACATGGAGGGCCGGATGTCGATCTGTAACATGTCCATCGAGGGCGGCGCCCGCGCGGGCTACGTCAACCCCGACGAGACCACCTTCGAGTGGCTGGAGGAGACGGACTACTTCCAGGAGAACCCCGAGAAGTTCGACGAACTCAAGCCGTACTGGGAGTCCATCAGCAGCGACGACGACGCCGAGTACGACGACGTGGTCCGCATCGACGCGAGCGAGCTGGACCCGGTCGTCACCTGGGGTACCACGCCCGGCCAGGGCATCGGCATCCACGACCCGATCCCGGCGCCGGAGGACCTGGCCGACGACAAGGTCGACACGGCTCGGCGCGCCCAGGACCACATGCGCGTCGAGCCCGGCGAGACGATGGACGGCTACGACATCGACGTGGCCTTCCTCGGCTCCTGCACGAACGCCCGCCTGCCGGACCTGCGCCGCGCGGCCCGCATCGTCGAGGGTCGCGAGGTCGACGACGACGTGCGCGCGTTCGTCGTCCCCGGCAGCCAGCGCGTCCAGCGGCAGGCCGAGGAAGAGGGCCTGAAGGACGTCTTCGAGGCGGCCGGCTTCGACTGGCGCAACGCCGGCTGTTCGATGTGTCTCGGCATGAACGAGGACCAGCTGGAGGGCGACGAGGCGTGTGCCTCTTCCTCCAATCGGAACTTCGTCGGCCGCCAGGGCTCCAAGGACGGTCGGACCGTTCTGATGAACCCGCGGATGGTCGCCGCGGCGGCGATCACCGGCGAAGTCTCTGACGTGCGCGACCTGGAGGAGGTGGCCGTCCAATGAGCGGCACCGAGGACATCCCGTCGGTCGACTACGTGGAGGGGTCGGGTATCCCGATCCGCGGCAACGACATCGACACCGACCAGATCATCCCGGCGCGATTCATGAAGGTCGTCACCTTCGACGGCCTGGGCGAGTTCGCTTTCTTCGACCTGCGCTTCGACGACGAGGACAACGAGAAAGACCACCCGTTCAACGAGGAGCGCTTCGGGGACGCCAACGTCATGGTCGTCAACAACAACTTCGGTTGCGGCTCCTCCCGCGAGCACGCCCCGCAGGCGCTGATGCGCTGGGGCATCGACGCCATCATCGGCGAGGGATTCGCGGAGATCTTCGCGGGCAACTGTCTCGCGCTCGGCATTCCGACCGTGACCGCCGACCACGAGACGATCAACGCCCTGCAGCAGTGGGTCGACGACAACCCCGACGGCGAGATCGAGGTCGACGTGCGCGCCGAGACGGTCACGTACGGTAACAACGAGATCAGCGTCAGCGTCGACCGCGCCCAGCGCGAGGCGCTGGTCGAGGGCAACTGGGACACCACCGCGCTGATGAAGGCCAACCGGAACGCCATCGAGGCGACCGCCGGCTCGCTGCCGTACCTCGAATCGGCGGACTGACCGACGCGATACGGGGCGATCCCGTCAGCGTTTTGTCGACCGTATCGCTTCGAACCGTCTGCTCGACCACGTTCTCGCGACCGCTGAGCCTCGCTACTGCCCAGTCGCGACTCCGCGGGGAAATTGAGCCGGAAGTCCGCGCGCGAACGGTCGTCAGTCGTCGTCGGCCGCGGCGTTCAGGTCGTCGCCGTCGCCGCTATCCAGTGCCGGCTCGCTCCCGTCACCGTCGCCCAACGCCGGGTCGTCGTCCGCTCCGACGCCGCTCCCGTCGTCGACGGTGAACTCGTCGAGCTGCTCGCGCAGCTGGTCGGCGAGATCGTCGAGTTCGTCGGCGGTACCGGCCATCTGCGTGGCGGTCATGGTCTGCTGTTCGGCGGCGGAGGCGACTTCCTGAGCCTCCGAGCGGGTATCGCGACTCGCGTCGGCCACGTCGTCGGCCATCGCGACGACCTCCTGGGCGGAGGCGGCCTGCTCGTCGGTGGCGTCGTTGATGGACTGAACGCCGGTGTTGGCGTCCTCGACGCGGTCGGCGATCTCCTCTAGAGTGTGCAGGCTCTCGTCGATGGTCTCGCGTCCGTCCGCGACCGCTTCGTGCATCTCGCGCATGTCGTCGACGGTCTCGGCGGTGGAGGACTCGACGCCGTCGATGAGGCCGGCGATCTCGTCGGTCGCCTCGCTCGTCTCCTCGGCGAGCTGTTTGACCTCCTCGGCGACGACGGCGAACCCGTCGCCCGCTTCGCCGGCACGGGCGGCCTCGATGGAGGCGTTCAAGGCGAGGACGTTGGTCTGCTCGGCGATGTCGTCGATGAGCGCGACGATCTCGTCGATCTGGTTGACCTCGTTCTCCAGGCGTTCCATCTCGTCGACGGTCGCGTCGGCCTGGGTCTCGATGGTCTCCATCATGTCGATGGAGTCCTCGGCGAGGTCGGTCCCCTCGCGGGCGTCGACGGCGGCCTCGGCGGAGAGTTCGGCCACCTCGTCGGAGGAGGAGGCGATCTCCTCGACGGTCGCCGACAGATCGTTCATCTCCCCTGAGACCTCTTCGAGGCTCCCGGTCTGCTCGGCGGCCCGGGCGGCGATCCCTTCGATGGACTCGGCGACCTCCTGGCTGGCCGAGGACACTTCGTTCGATCCGCGCGAGACCTGCTCGCTGACGCCGGCGACCTCGTCGCTGAATCGTTTGATGTCGACGACGGTGTCTTCCAGCTCGGCGAGCATCTCGTTGAACTCGGTGGCGATGGTTCGCATGGCCTCGCTATCACGGTCGGCGTCCATCCGCGCGGTCAGGTCACCGTCGGCGGCGCGTTCGAGCACCTCCGCGGCCTCCCCGGCCTGTCGTTGCAGATCGGTGGCGAGTTGTTCGGCCTCCTCGCGGGCGGCCTCGGCCTCGCTGCGGGCCTCGTCGAGATCGGCGACGAACGCCTCGGTGTTCTCGTGCATGGTCGTCAGCGCGGTACCCAGCCGACCGGGCACCTCTTCGTCGAGGACGGGCGCGTCGAACTCCTGGTCGGCCAGCGCGTCGGCCTGGGCGGCGGCCACCGAGAGGTTGTCGTGCATCTCCTCGAACGCGGTGACCATCTCGCCGATCTCGTCGTTGCCGGCGTCGACGTCGAGTTCCTCGTCGAACTGCCCGCGGGCGAGCCGCTGGGCGTGGTCGCGGACCTGTTCGATCGGTCTGGCGAAATAGCGCGCCAGTCCGTAGCCCGTGACGACGACGCCGACGAGGACGGCCCCGAGGATGAGCAGGATCGTCTGGCGGGTCGCGTCGGCCTCCGCGCGGAGCTGCGCGCCGAGCGCGGCCGCGGGGTCGGTCACGTCGGATTCGGGGACGGTCGCGACCATCGTGTAGGTTCGTTCGCCCACGTCGAGCGGGCGGAAGCCGATGTAGCGCTGAGCGGCGTCGGTGTCGTTCCCGAGACCGTAGGTCGCCATCCCGGCCTCGCCCTGAAGCATCCGCTCGTTGACGATCGTCGCCAGCGAGTCGCCGAGCGCGCCCTGCGCGAGGTTGGCCTTCTCGCGCAGCAGCGACTCGCGGGGATAGCTGACGAGTTCCCCTCGGTCGTTGACGATGTAGAGGTACCCCGACTCGGCGACCGTGACGCTGTTGGTGATGTTGGTGACGTGGTGGTAGTTGAACTCCGCGGCGAGGACCCCAGACAGGCGGCCGTCGTGGTACACCGGCGTCGCGAGCATGTTGCGCTGGTCCCCGTTCCGCATCGTGATCTCGCCGACGACGACCCGACCGGGCCGGGCGCCTTTCGCTCTGGAGAACCAGCTCGCGTCCGCGTAGGAGGTCCCGTTCTCAGAGACGTCGACGGAGCCCGTGTCGGTGCGGGTGACGCCGACGATCTCCCGACCGTCGGCGTCGGTGAGGCGCAGGCTCCGGTAGGCCTGGACGTCCTGCCCGTCGACCGTCATCGTCTGGGTCCAGAGCGCGCTCTCGAATGAGGCCGCGATGTTCGACCGGGCGTCGGCGACGCCGCCCTGGCGGAACTCGTGGGCGAAGACGCTCGGCGCGATCACCCAGTCGAACCGGTCGTAGTACGTGTAGGAGAGGACCCGCGTCTCCTCGGGGCCGCCCGCCTCCGTCGTGTCCGTGGTCGTGTACGTCTCGGTCGCCCAGTCGTCACCCTCGCGGATCCGCTCCTCGGAGCGGACCGTCCGGTCGATACCGTCGTAGACCAGCGACAGCCCGCCGACGCCGTTGCCGAGACGCTCCCCGTCGCCGACCTCGTGGTGGACGACGACGCTCCCGTTGCGGTCGGTGATCGTCGCGTAGCCGGTCTCGCCGACGTAGCCGGGACGGAAGGTGTCGGCGAGGGCGCCTTCGTCGGTCGTCCCGTTGCCGGCGGTGCCGGCGATCCGACGTTCGACGGCCGCCTCGACGGCCCGCTGCTCGTCGGCACTCAGGTCCGACCAGGCCCGGCCGTCGTAGCGCTCGGCGAGGAGGGTCTCGGTCGTGCTCTCGACGGCGTCGCGGACCTGGAGCGCGACGTAGCCGAGCTGGCGCGCGCTGCGCTCGCGAGCCTCGCTCGACTCGCCGCTCTTGGCGGCGTAGTAGTCCGCGACCGCGGCGGTCCCGGCCAGCGACTTCACGTCGGCCCGCCGCTCGTTGAGGAGGTTCCCGATCTCCTCGGCGCGGGCTTCGACGCTGTTGTTCAGCTCGCCGGTCACCTGCGCCTCCAGCGACGCCGCGCTCGCGCGCTGGGACTGCTCGCTCAGGTCCGTCATCGACTGGTTCGCCGTCACCCCGACCACCGCCGTCGGTATCAGCGAAACCACCAGAAAGACGAGGATGAGTTTCGCACTCAGTCTCATTACCACTCCAGCTATCGCCGGATCGCTTATGTCTGATTCATCAGTTATCAGCCGTGATATCGATCGATGGCTTCCATCTCCCCGCCGGCTGCCCGCCAGCGGCGCGGTCGGCGCGCATTTCACTCCGGCGAGCGTACACTCGGCAGTGACATCGTTCGACCTCTCGCACTCGCTGGCGACCGACATGCCGGTGTACCCGGGAACAGAGCCCGTGTCCGTGGAGCCGAGCGCGACCCGGTCGTCGGACGGCTACCGGACGACGCGGCTGGATCTCGACTCCCACGCGGGGACCCACGTCGACGCGCCCGCGCACCTCACCGACGGCCCGTCGCTCGACGAGTTCCCCGTCGAGCGGTTCACCTTCGACGCCGCCGCGGCGGATCTCCGGCCGCTCGACGACCGCGAGCGGGTCGGCCTCGACGCGCTCCGGGCCGCGCTGGCCGCCGACCCCGAGTCGGTCGACCTCGTCGCGGTCGTCACGGGGTGGGACCGCCACTGGGGCGACGACAGGTACCTCGACCACCCGTATCTCGCCGCCGAGGCCGCCGCGTGGCTGGCCGACCACGACTGCGACCTGGGCGTCGACACGGGGAACCCGGACCCGACGCCGACCGAGCGGGCGGGCGACGACGAGCCCGACGGGTTCCCCGTCCACGGACGGCTGTTCGACGCCGACCGGTTGATCGTCGAGAACCTCCGTGGACTCGACCGGCTCCCAGAGCGGTTCGATTTCCAGGCCTATCCGCTCCGGTTCGGCGATGCCGACGCCTCGCCGGTCCGGGCGGTCGCGCGCACGGTCGACAGCGAGTCGCGCTGACGCGACGAGGGTCCGAGCCGGGAGACATCGACACCCTCTTTTCGGCACCCGGAGGAGTTAGCCCCATGACTCACGAGATCGCCGTGATCCCCGGCGACGGGATCGGACAGGAAGTCACGCCGGCGGCCGTCGACGTGCTCGAAGCGGTCGACGTCGACTTCGACTTCGTCGAGGGCGACGCGGGCGACGCCGTGAAGGAAGCGACCGGTGAAGCGCTGCCCGCCGAGACGCGCGAGCTAGCCGCCGACGCCGACGCGACGCTGTTCGGTGCCGCCGGCGAGACCGCCGCCGACGTGATCCTCCCGCTGCGCGACGTGGTGGGCTCGTTCGCCAACGTCCGCCCCGCGCGGTCGTACCCCGGCCTCGACGCCGTCCAGCCCGACACCGACATCGTGTTTATCCGCGAGAACACCGAGGGCGTCTACTCGGGCATCGAAGCCGAGATCGACGACGGCGTCCGCACGCTGACGCGCGTGATCACCGAGGACGCCTCCCGCGAGATCGCCGAGTTCGGGTTCAGCTACGCCAACCGGAACGGCTTCGAGAACGTCACTATCGCCCACAAGGCCAACGTCATGCGCGAGACCGACGGGCTGTTCCTGGAGACCGCTCAGGCAGTCGGAGACTCCTTCGACGTCGACTACGACACGGCGCTGATGGACGCGCTGGCGATGCACCTAGTCATGCACCCCGAAGAGTACGGCGTCGTCATCTGCCCGAACCTCGCGGGCGACATGCTCTCGGATCTGGCGGCCGGCCTGGTCGGCGGGCTCGGTCTCCTGCCGAGCGCCAACGTCGGCGAGGACAACGCGCTGTTCGAGCCCGTCCACGGCTCGGCGCCCGACATCGCCGGCGAGGGCGTCGCCAACCCCTCCGCGATGATCCTCTCCGCGGCGATGTTGCTCGACCACCTCGACTACGGCGGCGAGGCCGCTGCCGTCCGCGAGGCCGTCGAGGACGTCCTCGCGAACGGGCCGCGGACGCCCGATCTGGGCGGCGACGCGGGCACCGACGACGTGACTGCGGCCGTCGTCGACCGCCTCTGAGGCCTGTCCCACGAGACGGGGCCGTTCACTCCCGGGCGAGCACGCAGACGTCCTCCCACTTGCCCTTCGATTCGAGCTTCTCCTGGAGGTCGCCGGCGTACATCTGTGCCATCTCCTCGGCCGCGGCGAGTTGCTCGCGGTCGATGTCGTCGTCCCCGCCGCCGAGCCCGAGCGCGTCCTTCACGCCGTCGAAGAGGCCGCCGGAGTCGTCGGATTGCCGGCCGCCACCCGCGGCCATCCCCCTCGCCTGGTCGACCTTCTCCAGTTCCGGGACGATGCTCTCGACCTTGCTCGTGTCCGCCACCAGCCGAGCCGAGTCGAGGTCGTCGGGGTTCTCGATCTCGAACTCGACGGCGGTCATGACGAGGCCCCACTGCTGGCGCGAGAAGTTCGAGGCGGCGACCTTCTCGGCGAACTCCTGGTCGGTCTGCATCCGCTCGCCGACGATCCGGTCGCTCCACGCTGAGTCGCTCATGCCTCCGAATAACACGCTCTCCGGTATGTATCTCCCGCTCGATCCGGACACGGAACCGTCGACCGGGCGACCGAGCCCGTCGCGGCGTCAGCTCCCGTTGCCCTCGCCGCTCGACTCGACGCCCATCGCGTCGAAGAGCTTCTTCCGGACGGCCTCTTCGGTGAGTTGCAGCAACGTCTCGCGGTTGTCCTCGCTGGTCTCGATACCGGTGAAGATGCCCAGCGGGATCTCGACGGCGGCGTCGGTGGAGTGGCCCTTCGCCTCGCCCATCTGTCCGAAGGCGTCGTCCAACACCTTCCCGATGTTCATCCGGATGTCCTTCGAGCGGGCGGCCAGGTAGATGGTGTCGTCGGCGATGGCGAAGACGGCGGTCGTGGTGATCCCCTCCAAGTTGAGGAGGTGCTGGGCGGCCTGGGCGAGCGCGTCGCGGTCGCGGATGAACCCGGCGTTGGAGACCAGATGGGAGCCGCTGACCTCGCGGTTGCGGATGGCCTCGGCGAGCACGTCCAGCGTCTCCGGCGACATCGACGGCGACTCGACCTGTTCGAGCGTGTCGTGGTCGGCGAACGGGTAGAGGTAGGCCGCTGCGGTCAGGTCGGCGGGCGTCGTGTCGCGTTTGAAGTCGAGCGTCTCGGCGCGGATGCCGTACAGGAGAGCGGTGGCGACCTCCTGGCTGAGATTCAGGTCGAGTTCCTGGATGTACTTGGTGAGGATCGTGGAGGTGGCCGAGACGTTCGAACGGACGTCCTCGAAGCTGGCGTCGACCTCGTCGTTTTCCTTCTCGTAGTGGTCGACGAGGATGTCGATCGCCTCGGCCGCCGTCGGCGCGCCACCTTTGGCGTAGTCGACGAGCGCGACGGTTCCGTAGTCGTCCATCTCGACCTCGTCCCGGGAGACCAGGTCGATCCCGAGCAGGTTGACGAACGCGCGATTTTCCTGGTGACCGATCTCGCCCTCGTAGACGATGTCGGCCTCGACGTCGCGACTGGCCGCGATGTCGCGCAGGGCCGCGGCGCTGGCGATGGAGTCGGGGTCGGGGCTGCGGTGGACGAGGATCGCCATCCGGCCATCCGTGTCGTCGATGACTTCGGCGAGGTTGCGGGCCTTGTACTCCAGTTCGCCGGTCTCCAGGGCGCGCAGTGCGGAGTCGGCGATGACGGCGGAGGGATTGATGACCACGTCGGCACCGAGTTCGGTGAGCTCGTCGGCGGAGACGGGGTCGGAGGCGCGGGCGACGATGAAGTGGTCGTCACCGCGGGTGCGGAGGTTCTCGACAGCGGCGGAGTTGGCCTCGACGTCGGAGGACATGATGAGGACGACGTCGCAGTCGGCGACCGCGTCGACGACCGACTCGTCGCGGATGTCGGCGACGTTGGCGTCGAGGTCCTGGTCGCGCAGCGCTTCGACCCGTCCCTCGTCGCGGTCGATGATCTCGACGCTCTTGCCCTCGCCCACGAGTTCCTCGGCGACGGCGTGGCCCACGCTGCCACACCCGAGGATGGCGTAGCGGGACATCGACGCCATCGTGATGCCGGCACTCATAGTGTCACCTCAAAGGCGACGACGCATATAATTCCCCCTTGTTCGGTTCCCCCGATACCCGAACAGTAACGTATTTCAATCAACCTGCGTAAGTCGAATTCGTGGGCCGGTAGCTCAGTCCGGCAGAGCGTCTGACTCTTAATCAGACGGTCAGGGGTTCAAATCCCTTCCGGCCCGTACAGTAAGACGGTGAGCAACGCGAACCGTCGAGCGAATCGGACGGCGGGATTTGAATCAGGAAAGTCGCAGTCGCCGGGCGTAGCGAGGCGAGCGTCTTTCGGTGGTTCAAATCCTTTCCGGTCGGTTCACTCTGACGCTCGCAATTCGCGAGCACCTGCCGTGCGTCACGAAAGGGATTCGAAGTCGACCAGTCGCGCGCAGCGAAGCGAGCACGTCTGGGCGTAGTTCAAATCCCATCCGGCCCGTTCTCTCTGCGTCCGTGACCCACGAGTGTCGGGTCTCTCTCGCCCGCCCTGCCTCGTGAAACCGAAAGCATCTCCGACGCGCGCGTCGACCGACTTACCGCCACTCGTCGAGCGAACAGGCGTCGCTCTCCGGGGCCGAAAGCCACGCCTCCTCGCGGGCGATATCGGCGACGACGAACCGGGCCGTCCCGTCGGCCTCGTCGACCGCCGCGACGATCTCCCGCTCGTCCACCGATCGTTCCTCGAACGACCGCACATCGGTGCTCATACCCAGATATTCACCAGATAGTATCATGAATGTTTTGGTTTGGGTGGGATAGTGGCACAGATCCAAAGATGTAGTCGGCATCGTTAAACTCGCGTCTCGATATCTCTTCCAGAGGTGGACGCGAGCGATCGCAGTGGTCGCGGATGGGGCAGGAGGGTTCGCGGTCGGGACGAGAAGGTGCGACTCGCGGCCGAGCGCCACGCGGGACCGGAGCGAGAAGCGGCGTTAGACGACTAGTCGGAGCCGATTACTGGTGGATGCCGTAGACGTCGCTCGACCAATCGCGCGCCGGGTGGTCGTACACCGGCTCGTCGCGGTCGCGCCCGTCGAGCGTCTCGAGGTCCTCGTCGGCCATCGACCAACCGAACAGGTCGACGTTCGACGCGACGTGTTCGGGTGCGGAAGACTTGGGCAGGACGACGACGTCGCGCTCGGTCGCCCACTTCAGCACGATCTGGGCGGGGTGGCGGTCGTACTCGTCGGCCAGCGTCTGGACGGCCTCGTCCTCGAAGACCTCGGTGCGGGCCAGCGGCGCCGCGGCCTCGATCACCGTGTCGGTCTCGCGACAGTACTCCACGAGGTCGGGCCGCTGGAGCCACGGGTGGAACTCGATCTGGTTGACGGCGATCGGCACGTCCGAGATGTGGTGGGCACAGCTGAGCTGGTAGGCGCTGAAGTTCGACACGCCGACGTTCCGGACGAGCCCCTCGTCGTGCAGCGTCGCCATCGCGTCCAGCGTCTCTCGCAGCGAGATCGCGGGATTGGGCCAGTGGATCAGGTACAGGTCGAGGTAGTCGGTGCCCAGCCGGTCGAGCGAGTCCCGACAGGACTCGATCACCGAGTCGTAGTTGAGGTTCTTCGCGAGTACCTTCGACGTGAGAAACACGTCCTCGCGGTCGTAATCGGTCAGCGCCTCGCCGATCTCGGCTTCGTTCTCGTACCCCTCCGCCGTGTCGACGTGGGCGTAACCGGCCTCGAGGGCCGCGTGGACGCCCTCTTTCACGGTTTCGCCGTCGATGTTCCACGTGCCGTACCCGACCTGCGGGAGTTCGTCGCCGTTCGCCAGCGTCTGCGTCGGAACGTCGCTCATAGAAGTGTCACCGACTCCGCGTTGGGAGGGCGGCGGATTGTAAGTACTGATACCGGAGGTTCGTGCGCGGTCAGAGTCGGTGAAAGGCGAGTCCCGTGAGCGCCGCGAGCGTGCCACAGCCCAGCGCGAACGCGAACCGGTGGAGATTCCACCCGTCCACCGGCGAGAAGACGAGCGGCGCGAGCGTGAGCGCTATCGTCGTCCCCGCGATTATCCGTAGTTGGCCGGCCGTATAGCCGTGGTACTCTCCCTCTGGCATACGTTCCGGACGTCGGTTCCCTCGCTGAAAACGGTAGCGAACGGCTGCGTGGATGAACTCACTCGGTACGGACTACGTCTACGTCGACGAGGTCGTGCAACGCTGGCGTATCAAAATATCGCTTGTTGTGGGTGATGAACGTGCCACCTCGAGCGTGAGCCGTCGCCACGTTCAGTAGGTCGACGGAGTCGAGAGACACGCCCTGCGATTGTAGCTTCTCGTCCAGATATGCAGCCTCCAGTGCCGTCTCGTCGGTGAACTGGAGGACTCGATCGAAGTTCTCTCGAAGCGTGCTCTGTATCCGGAGCATCTCCGACCGCGACGACTGAGCCTTGTACGACTCCCACGCGACGAGCGAGGGGATCGTCCACTCCTCAGTGTTGTACTGCTGTAGGTGCTGGACTACCTCAGCCTCCGATTCGGTGAGTTTGACTAGAACATCTCTGTCGAGGACGATCATTTCTCGGTGCGCCGTTCGAGTGACTCGTTCAGTTCGTCGTTGGCTTCCTCCATCCGCTCTCCCAGAGTACCGTCGTTGATCGCACCCAACGATTGCGCGATCTCCTCGACATCCTTCTCGCTCCGACTGAGTCGGTCAAGCAGGTCATTGAAACTCTCGTCGTCCCGTTTCAGGTCTCGGAGACGCTCTTTCACGTCGTCGCTGACTCTGATAGTGCTCATACGTATACGGTGTGTACAAGCTCTTGTATCTCTTACGCCGTCACAGCCAGTCGATCCGTTCACACACTATCGAAGTGGTCGTATTTTTGCTCCGTCGTAGACAGCCGTGAGTGGCGCAGTCGATTCCTGACGTTGGAGAGGGTGTATCCGTCGTAGGCGTGGAACATCCGTAGGCGACGCTGTCGCGGAGCGTGCGAACCGTCAACTCGTCCGCTCTCGCCGTCGCTGAGTTGGACCATCCGCTCGGCGTCGTTGATGGGGCCGTCCTCGTCCGTCTCGGTCTGTGCGCGCTGTCAGGGGTCGAGAGCGTCCAGTCGTCGGGCATCGACAGCGTTTCCGGGCCGCCGAGACGGTTTGGGAGGTCTTCACTCGGCTGCCAGCTGCGGCTGCCGAGACTCATGGGCGACACACTCCCACGTCGCGGGCCGGGCAGGGGCTACCCTGGTCGGTGATGAGCGTTCCACAGTACCGACAGATCGCCGTCTCTCGGAGGGGCTTCTTCATGCCGACCACCTCCGAGAAACAGCAAGCGTGAGACGGTCGAAAAAGCGGCAGAGACGGCCGCTTTCCTTATATATCGGATGGGTTCGGGCGGATTATGAACCTCGGGCTGGCGGTCGGACTCGCTTCGCTCGGCCGCTGCGACTGCCCTGGTTCAAATCGCCCTCACGAACGGTCCTGTCGCTCACGGAGTCGTTCGCGACAGGACAGTGGGTTCGGGCGGATTTGAACCACCGGTCTCGGCCTTGTAAAGGCCGCGTCATAACCAACTAGACCACGAACCCTCACCCGAATTTTCCGTCCGGGTGGGAATAACCCTTTCTCTCTCGGTCGAACCCGCAGGCTTACGCCGACGGGGTGCCTCCGGCCGACCATGGTCGACAGCCGGATCGTCTGGGGGTTCGGGGTCTGTCTCCTGGTACTTCTCGGGGGCGTCTACGCGGTCCAATCCGGATTGGTCTACCAGATAAATCCGCCCGACCCCGAGGGATACGACCGGGTGACGGTCACGGCCTACGACGACGACGGGACGGAACTCGCGACCGTCGAGGCGCGTGTCGCCGACACGCAGGCAAAGCGCTATCTCGGGCTGAGCAACACCTCAGATCTCGCGATGGGCGAGGGAATGCTGTTCGTCCACGGCGAGGAGGACAGCTACGGCTACGTGATGCGCGAGATGGCGTTCCCGCTGGATATCGTCTTCGTCGGGGCCGACGAGCGCGTCACGACGATCCGCCACGCGGGCGTCCCGGATGGGAGTCCGGAGCAGACCTATCGCGGTCGCGGGAAGTGGGTCTTGGAGGTCCCTCGCGGGTGGGCGAACCGCACGGGCGTCGAGGTTGGCGACCGGATCGCGATCCCCGAGAGCGCCCACGACGCGGGCGGGTGAGCGCGGTGGGACGATACCCCCGCGAGTGCAACGGTTCCGATACGGGAAGCTCTCTCACGGCTTCGACGCGCTTTAGGAACCTCGTCTCCTGAGCGTACGCGATGAGTGTAGACCTCGACGAGGAGGAGGTCTTCGAGGACGTGCGCGATCGGGTCGACTACCCGATGCGACGGCTGTTCGTCAAGTACGGACGGGAGAACGCCTTCCAGTTCGTAGTTGGATTCGTCAGCAGCGTCGCGGCGCGTATCCTGGATCTCCTCCCGCCACTGTTGTTGGCGGTCGCTATCGACTCTATCTTCGGCGAGCAACGGTACAGCCTCTGGTTGGTCCCGCAGTCGATGCTTCCCGAGTCGCAGATCGGGCAGATCTGGCTGACCGTCGGCATCATCGCGGCCGCGTTCCTTATCGGGTCGGCCTTCCACTGGACGCGCAACTGGGGCTGGAACTCCTTCGCCCAGAACATCCAGCACGACGTGCGCACGGACACCTACGACAAGATGCAGCGGTTGAACATGGATTTCTTCGCCGACAAGCAGACTGGCGAGCTGATGTCTATCCTCTCGAACGACGTCAACCGCCTGGAGCGCTTTCTCAACGACGGGATGAACTCCTTCTTCCGGCTGTCGATCATGGTGCTCGGGATCTCGGTCATCCTGTTCTCGATGAACTGGCAGCTGGCGCTGATCGCGCTCGTGCCGGTGCCGGTGATCGCCTTCTTCACGAAGAAGTTCATCGACGTTATCCAGCCGAAATACGCCGACGTACGGTCGTCGGTCGGCCAGCTCAACTCCCGGCTGGAGAACAACCTCGGCGGCATCCAGGTCATCAAGACGGCCAACACCGAGACCTTCGAGTCAGACCGCGTCGACGACGTCTCCGAGGACTACTTCGACGCCAACTGGGACGCCATCGGCACGCGGATAAAGTTCTTCCCGGGGCTGCGGCTCATCTCGGGGCTGGGATTCGTGCTGACGTTCGTCGTCGGCGCCTTCTGGGTGATCGGCGAGCCGCTCGGACCGCTGTCGGGTGAACTGAGTTCGGGGGCGTTCGTCGCCTTCATCCTCTACACCCAGCGGTTCATCTGGCCGATGGCGCAGTTCGGGCAGATCATCAACATGTACCAGCGCGCCCACGCCTCCAGCGAGCGCATCTTCGGGCTGATGGACACGCCGAGCCGGATCGTCGAGGATCCCGACGCCGAGCCGCTCGCCGTCGAGGACGGGCGCGTCGCGTTCGAGGACGTGAGCTTCGGCTACGGCGACGACGCCGACGCCGAGACGATCGTCGAGGACATCAGTTTCGACGTCGAGGGCGGCGAGACGGTCGCGCTGGTCGGTCCCACGGGCGCGGGGAAGTCGACCGTGATGAAGCTCCTGCTCCGGATGTACGACGTGGACGAGGGGGCCATCACCATCGACGGGTCGGACCTGCGCGAGGTGACGATCCCGAGTCTGCGCCGGGCGCTGGGCTACGTCAGCCAGGAGACGTTCCTGTTCTACGGGACCGTCGAGGAGAACATCGAGTACGGCACCTTCGACGCCGACCGCGCGGACATCGTCGAGGCGGCGGAGATGGCCGAGGCCCACCAGTTCATCCAGAACCTCCCCGAGGGCTACGACACGAAGGTCGGCGAGCGCGGCGTGAAACTCTCGGGCGGGCAGCGCCAGCGCATCGCCCTGGCGCGGGCGATCCTCAAGGACCCGGACATCCTCGTGCTGGACGAAGCGACCAGCGACGTCGACACGGAGACGGAGATGCTCATCCAGCGGTCGCTGGACAAGCTGACCGCCGACCGGACGACGTTCGCCATCGCCCACCGCCTCTCGACGATCAAGGACGCGGACAAGATCGTCGTCCTGGAGGACGGGGCGATCGTCGAGCGGGGCAGTCACGAGGAGCTGCTGGCGGAGGACGGCCTCTACGCGAAGCTGTGGGCGGTTCAGGCCGGCGAGATCGACGAACTCCCCGAGGAGTTCGTCGAGCGGGCCGCGCGACGGCGGTCGCAGGTCGACGCAGACGCGGAAGTCGAAGCCAGCGACGACGACTGACCGGTCGACCGCGGGCCACGGTAAGGTGGTTCCGGCGCTCTGGGACGGGTGCAGGCGGGAAGCTTTTTGCGTCCGGGCGTGGCAACCTCGGGTATGAACGTCCTCCTGGGCATGGGCGGGAGTCCGGACGGATTCGACGCGCTGGAGGAGACGCTGACTCGCGCTCGCGACGCGGGCGACGAGCTGACGGTGGCGGTTCTCGACACCTCGGACGACCACGACCCCGACGACGTCGAGTCCGAGATCCGCGACCGCGTCGACGAGGCGGGCGTCGAGGCTTCGGTGACGCAGCTGCCGGGCCACCCCGGCAGTCAGCTCTCGCAGTTCGCCGAGCGCGAGGAGTTCGACCGCATCGTCATCGGGGGCGGCCAGCGCAGCCCGATGGGAAAGATCGAGCTCGGCGAGGTCGCCGAGTTCGTGCTGCTCAACGCCGACACGACGGTGACTCTCGTTCGATGAGCGGACGTACGTACCCCGACGATCCGGCGGGCTCGTTCCCGGAGCCGCCGGTCGCGTTCACCGACACCGAGGACCGACAGATCCGCATCGAGGAGAGCGGTGTCGACGACTTCGACCGGCTGGCAGAGATGTACGACGCGTTCGACCCGGCCGACCGCGCGCAGGGTATCCCGCCGGTCAAGGAAGACGCGGTCCGCGAGTGGCTGGACACGCTGCTGTCCGAGGAGTCGGTCAACGTCGTCGCCGTCCACGAGGGGTCGCCAGTGGGCCACGCTATCCTCGTCCCGGACCGGGAGGCGGCCTACGAACTCGCCGTGTTCGTCCTCCACGACTACCAGAGCGCAGGCATCGGCACCGAACTACTCGAGGTACTACTGGGGAGCGGCCAGGCCGCGGGCGTCGAGAAGGTGTGGCTCACCGTCGAGCGCTGGAACGAGCCGGCGATCGCGCTGTACAAGAAACTCGGCTTCGAGACGAGCAATGCCGAGAGCTTCGAGCTGGAGATGGCGATCCGGCTGTCCTGAGTCCCCCTTCCGGTGGCGGTCGGTTCAGACGGAGAGGACGGGCTGGCTGGCGTATTCGACGACGTACTGGGCCGATTTGCCGAGCGTCTCGTCCGGGTCGGTCCCGTGTTCGCGCGGGACGACGACGAAGTCGGCGGGGAGCTCCTCGGCCACGTCGAGGATAGCGCTGCCGGGGTGCTGGCGCAGCCGCGACCGGGAGAAGCCGACGACCGTCGAGTGAGTGACGGAGACGTCGTCGGCGAACTCCTCGGCGTCGTCGGCGAACGACATCTGCTCGTCGGCGACGGCCTCGGCGTCGACGTCGCCGGTCTCGATTCCGCGTTTGACGGGCTCGTCGATCACGTGCAGGACGTGGACCGCGGCGTCGTACCGGTCGGCGACCGCGAGGCCGTAGCGGACCGCCTCCTCGGCCTGGTCGGTCGCGTCGACCGGGACGAGGACCTGCTCGATGTCCAGACTCATTGGCTATCGCTCGGTCGGGCGAGGGCAAAAAGTCACCGAGGTTCGGTCGGCGAGCGCGTGCCGCCGTGGACGGCCGGGTATCCCCGCGTCGGCGATGGCGTGGTTTATACCCCTGGCGGGGGATCACTCGACCATGTTCGACACGGTGGTCATCGCGACCGACGGCTCCGAGAGCGCCTCCCGGGCCGTCGACGTGGCGCTGGACGTCGCCGAGAAGTTCGACGCCGAGGTTCACGCGCTGTACGTGGTCGACCGGGGAGACGTAGCGGCGTCGCCGGACGAACTCAGAAAGGAACTCGTCGACGCGCTGGAGGCGGCTGCCGACGAGGCCCTCGACGACGTGCGCGGGCGCACCGACGGCTCCGTCGAGACGGCCGTCCGCAACGGCCGCCCGGGCACCGAGATCACCAACTACGTCGGAGAAGTCGACGCCGACGTGGTCGCGCTGGGCACCCGCGGGCGTCACGGCGACCACGGGTTCGTCCTCGGCAGCGTCGCCGAGGCCGTCGTCCGCCGCTGTGACCGCCCCGTCCTCACCGTCCGACAGCTCGACGAAGCCGAGATCGCGGCCGCTGACGTTTAGACGTTCGCCGCTGACACACGCGCGCCTGCGGCGCACGCCTCGAGGGGCTCGTCGGGGCCGCAGGACCCGCCCGACCGGGGCCTTCATACCGCCGCGGCCGCTGTCGCACGTATGGACGACTGGATCATCGACGGCGACAGACTCCCGCTCGAGCGGAAGTCGGTCCTGCCGGGCGAGGGCTTTTTCTACCCAGATTCGCTGCGCGAGACGAAAAAGGAGAGCGAGGCGGTCGAGGCGCTATCCGGCGCCGAGACGGTCGTCGTCGCCGATACGGACGCCGACGGCCTGGGTTGTGTCGCGCTGATCCGCGAGGTCCACGGCGACGACGCCGCCCTGGTCCCCTCGGGCCCCCACGAACTCCGTCAGAGCATCGAGTGGGCCGTCGAGTACGCGCCCGACGACGCCCTCGTCTTCGTCTGCGACCTCTGCCCGGACAGCGAGGGCGACGTCGCAGGTATCGAGACACTGGCCGAGCGGACGACGGTGCGCTGGTTCGACCACCACCAGTGGGACGACGACCTCGCCGACGCCGTCGAGGCCGCGGGCGTCGACCTGACCGTCGGCGACTCCGACGAGGTCTGTACGACCGACGTGGCGCTGGCCGAACTCGACGCGGCGTTCCCCGAGAAGTTCGAGGCGCTGGCGCGAGTCACCCGCGACCACGACCTGTGGATCAAGGAGGACGAGCGCAGCGACGACCTCGCGGACTACGCGATGTGGGCCGAGCCGGAGGAGTACGTCCGCGTGATCCGCCGCTACGGCGTCGACTTCCCCGAGGCCGTCGAGGAGTTCCTCGAAGACGAGCGCGTCGAGAAGGAGGCGCTGATCGAGAAGGCCGTCGAGCGCGGCGAACTCCGCGAGGTCGGCGAGTGGACCGTCGGCGTCACCTACGGGCGCTGCTCGCAAAACGAGGTCGCCGAGGCGATGCGCCAGCAAGGCGCCGACGCCTCCGTGATCGTCAAGCCGGCCGGCAGCGCCTCGATCCGCGGCTCCGAGGGCTTCGAGCGCGCCCACGAGGTCGCCGAACAGGTCAACGGCGGCGGCCACCCGCGCGCCGCGGGCTGCAAACCGCACATCTACGACGACATGCTCGATTACGCCCACCACTGGACGACACGGGGTGCCGTCGCGAAACAGGCCATCCTCGACGCCTTCCGCGCGCTCCCGCTCGAGGAGGGGGAAGGCGTCGATACCGAACGGTAAGTTCAGCGCAGTTCGGTCACGTTCTCGCGGAGTCGCTCGGCGCGCGCTTCGCGCGCGGACTCCTCGGCGCCGCCCCACCAGGCGTCGAACCACCGGCACTCGGCCAGCCACGTCACCGCGAGGTAGAACGACTGCCGGCGCTCGAAGGCCTCGTCGCGCGCGAAGCGCTCACCTCGGTGCTCCTCGTACGCGTCGAACAGCGCCTCGCGAACGCGCTCTCGGGCGACCGAACCGACGGGCGCCCGTTCGGCGAACTCGCGGACCGCCCACGCGAGTTCGTATCGAGGGTCACCGGCCTGTGCAGCGCCCCAGTCGAGGACGGCCGTCACCTCGCCGGTCTCGGCGTCGGCGAGCAGGTTCCCGGGTCGGTAGTCGCCGTGCAGGAGCGCGGCGTCGGCCGCCAGATCGAGTTCGTCGAACCGGCCGTCGGCGTACGCCCTGAGCGACCCCGACAGGTCCGCGAAGCGCGTGCCGGCCAACCCGTCGAGCGAGTCGTCGACGATCTCGCGCAGTCTGTCGGGCCACGTCGTTCGCCCGTCGCGGACGGTCGGGCCGTCGTCGCCGGAGACCAGGCCGCCGTAGGCGTCGAACGACCGCAGGTCGTGCACTCGAGCGAGGTGTCGACCGGACTCGCGGAGGAGTCGCTCCGCGACGGCCTCGTGACCGCCGGTGGCGACCCCGAGCGGTGGCTCGCCGGGCAGGTGTTCCATCAAGAACGCCGGTGAGGGGAGACCGTCCCGTGAGCGATAGCCGCCGTAGACCGCCGGGACTGGGACATCGGTCTCACGTCCGAGGAGTTCGAGCAAGTCGACTTCGACGAGGAAGCGTTCGGGGGAGCGACCGTCGACCGGGCTATCGCTCCGGAAACACTTCAAAACGGCCTCGTGCCGCCGGTCTCGCTCGTCCCGGACCGTGACCCCGTACACGATGTCGCTGCCTGCCGGCATCGGTTCGGTGTCGAGGACCATCCAGTCGCCGCGGAGGGCTGCGACGGCGGCCGCGACCTGGTCCTCGGAAAGCGGGTCGCGGGGACCGTACTTCGGGTCGGTCATCGCCGGGTGGTCGTCCTCACTTCTCGCCGGCGAGCCACTTCTCGGAGTAGGCGGTGCCGCAGGTACACTGGACGTAGGCGTGGATCACGTCGCCCTCGTTGTAGATCCCGTCGACCTCTTCGTTCTGTTCCTCGGCGAAGGCGAAGACGAACCGCGCCTCGTGTGGGCCGTCGGTCTCGTCGCTGTCGGGGCAGACGCCGCCGGTCGCGTCGGCGTCGATCGTTCCGTCGTTGGCCATCGCCTGTTTGGCGAAGGCCATCGGATCCATGTCGGTCGCGCGCTGGAAGGCGCTGCGGCCGCTGTCGCCCTCGACGACGAGGACGACGCCGTCGTCGACGCGCTCGCCGTGGCCGGCCAGGGCGTCGATCCCCGAGACGGCGTCGTCTGCGAAGTACATGAACACGTCTTCGGGCCGGTCGCCCGCCAGGAATGCCTCGCGGTCGCTCATGACCGACGGGAGGCTTCCCCCGGTGAAAAAGGACGCGTCTCCGACCGCTCTCGCGGTCACTCTCAGATGGCCACTCACTCGGGGGCGACGAGCGACGACTCACCGAGCAGGTTGATACAGACGAGCGCGAGCGAGGCGACGGCGACGAGGACGACGGCGACGGGGAAGGCGGCGTCGAGGCCGCGGCCCTGGAAGGTCGCCCAGATCTGGACCGGGAGGGTGCGAGGGTAGTAGGCGAGCATGAGCGTCGCGCCGAACTCGCCGGCCGCGCGAGCGAACGCGAGCGTGCTCCCCGCCAGGACCCCCCGCCAGGCCAGCGGCAGGGTCACGCGGCGGAAGGTCCGCCACTCCGTCGCCCCCAGCGTCCGGGCGGCTTCCTCGGCGTCGGTGTCGACCCGTTCGAAGGCGCTCCGAGCGGTGAGGACGACGAACGGTGAGGCGACGAACGTCTGTGCGAGGACGACGCCGGCGATGGTGCCGGTGACCCGCACGCCCAGGAGACCGCCGAGCCCCTCGGGGCCGACGGCGCTCAACAGCACCATCCCGCTGACGACAGGCGGGAGGACGAGCGGGAAGGCGACGACGGCGGTGACGAGCGTCCGCCCGCGGAAGTCGGCCCGGGCGAGCCAGTACGCCAGCGGGACGCCCAACAGCGTCGCCAGCGCGGTGCTGACGGCAGCCGAGAGGAGCGTGTTCCGGGCGGCGCCGACCACGAACGGCGCGTCGAGCGAGGCGAACACGGCCGCCGGTGGCTGGGCGAGGACGAGCCACGCGACCGGGGCGGCGTAGAGGACGAGCAGGAGGCCGCCGAGCAGCGGCGCGGTCGCTCCCCACACCGACGTTCCGTCGGCCGGCTCACGGGCGGTGGACACGCGGGACATCACCACTGTAGGTGGGATGCTCGTCGGGGACGACGAATCCGTGGTCGGCCAGATACGCGCCGCCGACGAGCGTCTCGAACGCCTCGACCACCCGGTCGGCGTCGGTCCGGGCGAGGGCGCCGTATTCGATGGGTGCTCCGCGGACGGTCTCGCCGGTCGGGAGGTCGTAGCTCACCGTCCCGTACTCCTCGGCGCGCGCGGGGTCACTCAGGTCGATCTCCGGCGGGAGGTCGACGTAGTCGTACCCGCGGTCCTCGGCCATGCTCCGATAGACGACGGCGGTGTCGAGGTCGCCGGTCTCGAACCGCGAGAGCAGCGAGGTCTCCGGGTAGACACCTCGCGAGTCGGTCAGGGCGTCGCGAAGGCCCGGCCGGTCGTAGTGCTCGCTCGCGAGGTCGAGCGCGAACAGCGTCCGGTAGCCCAGTGGGTCCAGATCCGGGTCGGTGCGGCCCAGCGTCGCGTCGGTCGCCAGCAACGGGTCGAACCAGCGGTCGGCCGCGCCGACGCGCCGACCCACGTCGCTCTCGCCGTCGTAAGCCACGACGAGCGCGTTCGTCGCGAACGCGGCGTGCCAGTCGGTCGGGACCAGTCGGTCGAACAGCGCCGTGTCGGCCAGCGCGACGATATCGGGGTCGCGCTTGCCCTCGGCGACCAGTCGCGCGACCGTCACCGACCCGTGGGCCTCGACGCGGACCGGCCGGTCGACCGCCGCGCGCAGCCCCTCGGAGAAAGCGAGCTGCAGACTCCCGGCGGCGAGGACCGACACCGGCCGCCCGTCGCCGCCGTGTGGACCGTCTCCGCGATCGACGCCTTCCCTGCCGCTCTCCTCACTGCTCGCGACGCTCCCGAGGCAGCCGCTCACCGACACGACGGCGCCCGCCGACCCGAGCGCCGCGAGGATCGACCGCCGGCTCCGCCCGCCGTCCCGGGACCTCGCCGACCGTTGTGTCGGCATAGACATATCGACGTTGTGTCGGTCGAGACATAACGATTTTGGTCGACGGGGTCGAGTCGGCTGGTATGGACGCGGGGTTCGAGGCTCACTTGCGGGTCGGCGGGGAGACCGTCGACGAGCGGGACGCGGCCCTGTTGCGCGCCGTGGCCGCCGAGGGGTCGCTCAACGCGGCGGCGTCGACGCTCGGGCGTTCGTACTCCCGAGCGCACGCTCGGATCGGTGACCTCGAGGACGAGGCCGGGCCGCTGGTCGAGCGCCGACGCGGCGGCACGGAGGGTGGCGGTAGTCGTCTGACAGACGCCGCCCGCGAGCTCCTCGCGGAGTTCGACCGACTGCAGGCCGCGCTGGCAGGGACGGCCGCGACCGAGCGCCTCGTCCTCGACGGCCGCGTCGCAGAACGGAACGGCGACCTCGTGACTGTCGAGACCGACGCCGGGACCGTCCGAGCGCTCGGGTTGACGGACGCCGACGACGTGCGGGTGGCCTTCCGCTCCGACGCCGTGACGCTGCACGACCCCGAGCGCGCACCCGGGGGCGGCGAGACGAGCGCACGCAACCGATTCCGCGGCGAGGTCGTCGGCGTCGACCGCGGCGACGGCACCGCGCTCGTCCGCATCGACGTAGGTGCGACCGACCCGCTGGCGGTGCGAGTCACCGAGACGAGCCTCGAAACACTGGGGCTGGAGCCCGACACGGACGTGGTCGCCTCGTTCAAAGCCACCGCGACGCGGGCGACGGCCGCGCCCGGTGCGGACGGGTCCGTGGAGTGATACCCCGGACTCGGTTCAGAGCGATCTCTCCATCTCGACGTGGTCGATCCCGGCCTCCTCGAACACGTCGCTGGTCCGCTCGTACCCGAGTCGCGCGTAGAACTCCTCGACGCGGGTCTGGGCGTGCATCACCAACCGGTCGAGCCCTCGATCCGCGGCTTCGGCCTCCAGTCGTTCCATCAGGTCGCGACCGACCCCCTCGTCCCGGCGGTCGGCGACGACTGCGACCCGCTCGACCTTCCCGACACCCGACTCGACCTCCCGGAGTCGCGCCGTGCCGATGGGGTCGCCGCCGTCGACCGCGACGAAGTGGACCGCCTCGTCTTCCTTGCCGTCCATCTCGACGTCTTCGGAAACGCCCTGTTCCTCGATGAACACCGCTCGTCGTACGGTGAGGGCCGCCTCGCGGTCGTCCTCGCCGTCGGCGACGCGAACGTCGACGCTCATGACTGTCCCGTCCGGCTCGAAGTCCCCTGAGAATTGCGGTCGGCGCCTCGGAACGAGCGTGTCGAAACGCGTCCGTCGGAACGTGTGCGTCGTGCCTACGAGCCGTCGGGGCTGTAGTTGGGCGCCTCGTCGGTGATGACCACGTCGTGGGGGTGGCCCTCCTGCTGGCCGGCCTGGGATACCTTGACGAACTCGGCGCGGCGCTTGAACTCGGGGACGGTCTCGGCGCCGACGTAGCCCATGCCCGAGCGCATGCCGCCGACGAGCTGGTGGAGTTCGCTCGCCAGCGTGCCTTTGTAGGGAGTGGCGGCCTCGACGCCCTCGGGGACCATCTCCTCCTCTTCGTCCTCCTCGACGTCCTTGAGGTAGCGGTCGCCGCCGCCGGACTGCATCGCGCCGACGCTCCCCATGCCGCGGTACTGCTTGTACTTCTTGCCGTTCATCGTGACGACGCGGCCCGGCGCTTCGTCGGTGCCCGCGAAGTACGAGCCCAGCATGACGGCGTCCGCGCCCGCGGCGATGGCCTTGATGGCGTCGCCGGAGTAGCGGATGCCCCCGTCGGCGATGACCGGGACGTTCTCCGGCGCGGCCACGTCGGCGACCTGTGCGACCGCGGTGATCTGGGGCATCCCGGCGCCGGTCACGACGCGAGTCGTACAGATCGAACCCGGGCCGATACCCACCTTGATGCCGTCGGCGAAGTCGACGACGGCTTCTGCGGCCTCGCGCGTGCCGACGTTACCGACGACCACGTCGGCGTCGACTTCCGCGGTGATCTCGCGGGCGCTGTCGACGACGTTGAGGTTGTGCGCGTGCGCGCAGTCGATGAACAACACGTCGGCGCCGGCCTCGTCGGCCGCCTGTGCGCGCTCTGCCTCGAAGGGTCCGACGGCGACGCCCGCCCGCAGCGACCCCTCGTCGTCGCGCGCCGCGGCGTCGTACTCGCGGCGCTGGAGGATGCCCTGCATCGTAATGAGGCCGATGAGGCGGTTGTCGTCGTCGACGATGGGGACGCGCTCGATCTTGTGCTCGTACATGAGTTCGAGCGCTTCCCGAGGCGTCACGTCCTCGGGCGCGGTGATGACCTCGTCGGTCATCGCTTCGCGCACCTCGTCGGACTCGCCGACCTCGAGGTACGGGCGAATGTCCGTGCCCGAGATGATGCCCAGTACTTCGTCGTCGTCGCTGACGACCGGCGCGCCGGAGACGCCCGCGCGGGCCATCAGCTCGTCGACCTCACGTACCGTCTGGTCCGGTGCGGCCGTCACCACGTCGCGGATGATGAGCTCGTCGGCGCGCTTGACGCGCTCGATCGCCGCGACCATCTCGTCGACGTCCATGTTACGGTGCATGACGCCGAGGCCGCCCTCGCGGGCCATCGCGATCGCCATGTCGCTCTCGGTGACGGTGTCCATCGCCGCCGAGAGCACCGGCACCTGCAACTGGACGTTCTTCGAGACACGCGTCGTCGTGTCGGCCTCGTCCGCTTCGACCCGGCTCTCCTTCGGCCGCAGGAGCACGTCGTCGAACGTCAGCGCCTCCGGCACGCGGAGTTTCTCCGAGAACGGTTCGGGATCGTTCGCCATGTAAACCGTCGCTCCCGCCGGCTCAAAAACGTTGCGAGACGCCCGCTCCGTGCCAGCCGTTCCCGAGACGCCCGGCCACGCCTCATCGGCCGCCACCGGCGCCAAAACACACGTTCCAACGAGTCGACCGATCGTTCACTTCGGCCAATTCTCGGTTCGGGCTGCCCGTCGGAGGATTCGCATCTATGGACCACCGAGTCGCCGAATCGCGCCGCATGTGGCCGTCTCTCACGCAATTCTTATACTCGATTGGAAAATAATGATAGATATGGACTCCGCCAGTCCCGCCATCGCTGGCATCGGTCAGAAGACCGCTCGCGACGCTGGAAGCGTCGCGTTTACACCTTCTGCCGGCTTCTTCAAACGGGACTTCGCGGAGCAACCGACCTGGGCCGCCGCGAATTGGCAGTCCGCCGCCGGTCGCCGATCGGCGTATCGCAGGTCGGACCACCCACTGGCCACGGGAGACGGCCACGCCTGAGCGGCATGAGTAGCTCCCAACACCCGGTCGCACTCACCGTCGAGCGGCGCGTCGGCGGCGCGACGAAGCTCCTCGCGACCATCATGTGTCTCCCGCTGGTCGACGGCATCTTCCCCGCGCTCGTTCTGGCGGGCGCGCTCTCCGACCCCGTCGGCATCCTCGAAGTCGGCCTGCTCATTTTCGGTGGCAGCGCCACCGTCGCCGTCGTCCTCGCCGAGATGGACGGCTCCCGGAAGGAGGTCGCGACCGCCATCCTCGCCGTCGGCGCGGTCCTGATACCGGTCGCCGCCGTCGAGGCGGCCCTGGCGCCGACCATCCGCGACATGCTGAACATGCCGGTGTTCTCACGGTTCGCCGGCCTGGTCATCCTGACCGTCGCCGCCAAGACCGCAAGCGCCCGCATCGGCGAGTACCTCCCCAGGCCGGCGATCGTCATCGCCCTCGGCCTCGTCGCGAGTTTCGACCCCAGCGGCGTCTCGCTGTCCGTGACGACCGACCCCGAACTGATCGCGCGGGCGGTCGCCGCGGCCGGCGTCGGTGTCGGCTTCGCCCTGCTCGTGGCGCTTTTGGGCCCGTGGCTCCGTGCGGTAGTGGACATCGACCGCTTCCGCTTCGGCAGCGCCGTCGCTCTGGGGGTCCTTCCGCTCTCGATCTTCGGATTGGTCCCGGGCGACGCGCCCATCGCGCTGGCCGTCCTGGGCGTAACGGCGCTGTTCGCCTTCGACCCCGACGGCGACCGGGAGTACGTCGATGTGTCCGGTGCGACTCGGGCGGACGACCCGGCGGTCGCCGACGGCGGCGAACCCGATGACGCGGTCGACGTGGAGGACGACGCGGACGAGGACGACGACGAGTCCGTCCCCGGCCGCGTCTCCGACTACGTCACCAGCGACGACGAACGCGCACCCTGGCTGTGAGTTGTCGAGGGGTCTGTCCGTGACGGCGACTGCACCGCTGCTTATCTTGGAACCGCGAACAGCGTGAAAGCCCCCGTTCGTTCCGGTCCCGGGGCTCGCTGCGCGCTTCGCTCGCTTTGCTCGCTCCAGTGCTTACGTTGCCCGGGTTCCCGGAACGAACGGCCCCTTTCATTCCCGCCCGCACAGACTGTCCGGTCCAGCTACGCGGGTGGGAATGAAAGGGGCGACGCGTTCGACGTACGAGACGACGCAAGCACCGCAACCGGATGGCCTCGCGAGCGAAGCGAGCGAGGGCGGAGGTGAGGAGCGCAGCGAGTCGCAGAAGTCGAACGCGTCGGGGCTTTCACGCTGTTTGCGGTGCTTCTGTTCTCCGTTCCAGCAGTCGTCCCAGCTACTGCGTCTCATCCTGAGTGGAAGGGCTTACGGGCGGGCGCGGCGATACGACGGTATGGCAGACAATCGCGTCGTGCAGGGGCGGATGGTCACGCCCAAACGCCTGGCCGAGCTGATAGAGGGCGAGTCGGTCATGGACGCCGAACCCATCGAAGACGCCGACCGGGACTGTCCCGACTGCGGCGAGAACGTCCTGAAAGTCGGCTACATGCCCGGCGTCACCTCCTTCGTCACCGGCTACAAGTGCCAGGAGTGCGACTGGGCGGAGATCGAAGACGACGACTGACCGCTCCGATCGACAGAGACCGAAACCCCTTTAGTGGGATTGGGCTTATCCGGTGATGCAGGCGGGGTCGTGGCCAAGTCCGGCATGGCGACTGACTCCAGAGGCAACGGCGCCCGGGACGACACTCCAGCTGATATACTGAACGGGTCGGCTGATCACCGACCCTGTGATGACCCTCTGGAGTTCCGAGGCGCTACCGGAGATATCAGTCGATCGGGGGTTCAAATCCCTCCGACCCCATACTTCCGCGCCGAACTACCCGGCGAGCACCTCGTGTGCTCGCCAGCCGTGAGGCGCGACGGACGTCACGGAGGGATTCGAACCAGGAAAGTCGCAGCGCGAGCGAGGCCGAGTGCAACGAGGCCTCGGTGAGCGACCGTCTTCACGTGGTTCACGCCAGCGTCGCGTAAGAGGTCCGCGCCACCCTTCGACCTCGCCCACTCCCCGAAATCCTCCAGCACCGCTCGAATCGACGTTTCGACCTCGCTGAACACGTCGAGACCGAGCGGGTCGGTGGGCACGAACACGCTGTGGTTGCCGACGATGGTCCGCGTGACGGACCCCAACACGGAGACGCCGACGGTAAATCGGAACTCTCCGACCTCTGTCCCGTCGTGAGTCTGCTGGGAGGAAACGCTCAGTCGCTCGTTGCCGAAGAAGGGGTTCAGCCCCGCGTTCCGGGTCAGGTCGCTCCGCAGACACAGCTACCAGCAGTCGTCCGCGGTAAAGTACGTGATACTGCGGCGGTCGTCACCGATCGCGATTCGACGGACGCTGACGAGCTCTTCGCCGATTTCGGCCCGTTACCGCGACAGGAGCATGCATTTCGATGCGGGCCCCAGCGTCGCACTTTCGGTTGCCGTTCCACGCAGGGGTGCCGGTCCTCTGGCAAAGGGGGTGAACCGGACGGGCCGGCGCCTCGGCCACAGCCTCGCCAACGGGTTGACGCAGCCCTCCCCGGTGTCGACCATCACGCGGTCGGCACCGAGCGCCGTCACTCGAAACTCGATCGCTCGTCGTTCCGGCTCTTCGACGCGACTCTGAGACACCTAGATCTCCGTGTGCGGTACACTGTACCGCCGACCAGATGGACGCGAGTTGCTCTCGGACGGTAGATGTGCGCGCGGTGTCGACGGTCTCCGGCCGTCTCGACACCACCCAACGTGGTCGTCGGGGCAACGACCCAACCGCAGAGCGCACGCCTGGCGAGGACCGAGTGTATCTCGTTCCGTTACTGGGTCCGTCGGCCGTCAATACTCGTGGAACACGCGCTCGCACTCGGTGCACTTGATCTTCGCCGAGCGAAACCACGGGTCGACTTTGATCACCGCGCCGTGGCAGTCCGGGCAGACGCCCATGGAGTTACCGTCCGCGACCCGCGTCGAGAGGTCCAACAGGAGGTCTTCGAGCTCTTCGATGCGTTCCTGTTGTTCGTCGACGACCTCCCGAAGCTCGTCGGTCGTCTCGGCCGCCTCGACGGCCTCGGCGTCGAGCACCGCCTCTGTTTGCTCGTCGGTCGTTCGGTTTTCTGTGTCCGTGTCGTCCACCGTGGATTCCGCGGCCTGACCCTCGTCCGACATGAGTGCCCATTAGGGGGTAATTAAATTGAATCTATTGGTGGGGTGGGTCCCGGGGAACGAGGACGACGGCTCACACCCTCGCACCACACTAGTTTGGTTGGCTATTTTTATACGTAAATACCGAACTGTAACCCGTAATATGCCAGAAACTATGACACAGGCGCTGCAGATGTCTACCCTCGGAGTCGAGGGCGAGGGCATCTGGCTGGCTCTCGGAACGATCGGGATGCTCCTAGGCATGGTGTACTTCATGGCCAAGGGTTGGGACGTGCAGGACCCCGAAGAGGAAGAGTTCTACGTGATCACGATCCTGATCGCGGGGATCGCGGCCGCGTCGTACCTGTCGATGTTCTTCGGCTTCGGGTTGACAGAAGTCGAACTCGTGGACGGCACCGTGCTCGATATCTACTGGGCGCGGTACGCCGACTGGCTGTTCACGACCCCGCTGCTGTTGCTCGACATCGGGCTGTTGGCCGGGGCGAGTCGGCGTGACCTCGCGACGCTGGTCACTATCGACGCGTTCATGATCGTCACCGGTCTCGCGGCGACGCTGATGAAGATCCCGGTCGCGCGATACGCCTTCTGGACGATCAGCACTATCGCGATGCTGTTCGTGCTATACTACCTGGTCGTCACCGTCGGCGAAGCGGCCGCGGACGCCGACGAGGACACCCAGTCGACGTTCAACGTCCTACGGAACATCATCCTCGTGGCCTGGGCCATCTACCCCGTCGCGTGGCTCGTCGGGACAGAAGGTCTCGGGCTGGTCGGTCTGTACGGTGAGACGCTGCTGTTCATGATCCTTGACCTGTTCGCGAAGATCGGGTTCGGGTTCATTCTCCTGCGCAGCCGCGCGATCGTCGGCGGCGACTCCGCTCCGACGCCGTCGGCCGAGGAAGCGACTGCCGACTGATCGGGCGACCGATCCCCAGCAGCTTATTTGAGGACGACACTCCGGTAGTAACGAATGAGTGACTCAGGAGACGTTCCAAAGTCGTTGAGTTACCAGTCGGTGGCGGGCCTGTTTCTGTCGTCGGGGCTGGCAGTGTTCGGGCTGTTCGCGCTCCCGGTGTTCCAGTCGTTCGGACTCGAGTTCCGCCCCGCGTTCTGGTTGGTGTTGGCCATCGAAGCCGTCGCACTCGTGGGCGTCGTCGTTTCGGTCCTGACGCTTCATCGAGACAGGACGCTGGATTAGCCCGACCAGTCGAACGACTCGTAGCCCTCGCGCGCCTCAGGCGACAACGATGGGCCGACCGTATCGAGTGCCTGCCTGAGATGGCCGGGTTCGATGCGGACGCGTGAGTCCTCGACCCTGGTCGCCGCTCCCTCGTCGTCCACGCGCGATTCGATCGCTAGGAGACCGGCTTCGCGGACCACGGCGGCGATGTCACTGCCAGTGTATCCCGTAGTCCGCTCGGCGAGCGCGTCGAGATCGAACGTCGTCGCCGCCTGGTCGGCCAGGTGGATCCCGAATATTTCGGCCCGTGCCTGACGGTTGGGCATTGGAACCGAGACAACCCGGTCGAACCGTCCGGGACGCAACAGCGCCTTGTCGAGGCGACCGGGCCGGTTGGTTGCTCCGAGGACGGTGACGCCGCCCCGCCGCTCGACGCCGTCTAGTTCGGTCAGCAACTGTGAGACGACGCGTTCCGTCGCGGGCGAGTTGTCGTCCCCCGTTCGGGTCGCACCGATACCGTCGATCTCGTCGAAAAACAGGACGCTCGGGGAGTTCGACTGCGCCCGTTCGAACACCCGTCTGACCGCGCGCTCGCTCTCGCCGACGTACCTGTTCATCAGCTCCGGTCCGTTCACCACGGCGAAGTTCGCGTCGCTCATTGAGGCCACCGCGCGGGCGAGCAACGTCTTTCCGGTGCCGGGTGGTCCGTACAGGAGGACACCAGCTGGCGGCTCTATATCCAATTCCGCGAACAGCTCCGGCGCGGTCAGCGGCCACTGTACCGCGCGCGTAAGTTCCCGTTTCGCTTCCTCCAGCCCACCGATGTCGTCGAACGTCGTCGTCGGCACGTCGACGGTTGACCCGTCGAGTCCGACCGGCTCCGTCTCTTCCAGACTGCGCGCTACGTCCGACTCGGAGACGACCTGCCGGTCCCCGATCGCCCGTTCTACGGCGGATTCCACTGCGGTCAGCCACAGCGCGACGAGGTCACCCGCGACGTATCCGAATGCACGGCGACCGACCGACGAGATGTCGCCAGCGACCTCGACCGACGCGCCGGCCGCCAGCGTCGAGAGGATGGCCGCGCGGTCGTCTCGTCCCGGTTCCGGCACGGTGACGGACTTCGAGAGTCGTCCGCCCTGTCGCAGGTCCGAGCGGACGGCCGACGAGTCTGTCGCTTCGGCGACGACGACCACGTCCGTCGCCTCCCGCAGTCGGTCGAGCCACCGTCGGACCGCCGACAGCGTCGCTGCGTCCGCCTCCTTGACGACTGTGTCGAAGGCGTCCAGATGGATGATACCCTTTTCGCTCCCCTGCGCTGAGGTCGCGGCCGACCGGAGAGAGTCGGTCACTGAAGAGGCGCTCGCGGACAGCAGTCGCTGTGGGGCGACGTGATTGATCGTCGCGTCGGTCGCCCACGCGCCATACTGCAAGAGGTGTGTCTTGCCGACGCCCTCGGGACCAGTCAGTAGCATGCCGGCCCGTGGACCCGTTCCGGCGACGCGTCGTCCACTCTCGAACAGCGTCGCGAGTGACTCCTCAACGGCCGATGCCGTCTCTTCGTACCCCCCGACCGCCGACGCTGGGAGCGGTGTCACGAGCGTCGAACCGGTGAGCGGCGCCGGTCCGTCCTCGATTCGGATGTCGGTCGTGGCGCCGACCGTGACCGGGCCACTGGGTTCGGTCGACAGCACGCGGAACGGGACGTCGAGCGACCCGTCGAACATCGAGACGGTCACCGTGTCGCCCTCCGCAACCGGTTCGTCCCCGATGGCCTCGACCAACAGCGTCTGGCCGCCCCGGACCGACAGGCGCGGCACGGGTGCGACGGTCACGCCGTCCGCCGCCGAGAGGTCGACTGGCGCGACGGTGACCGTCTCCCCCCCGTCGACACCGAGTCGCGTCGCCAAGTCCGTCGGCACGACTACTTGATCGTCGGCGATGTCGGCGGCGGCTTCGACCGTCGCCGTGGCCTCGCGGTCGGTTCCGTAGCGCAGCGTCACCGCGTCGCCGTCCGCGAGACCGAGTCGGTCCGCCGTCGAAGCCGAGAGCGCGCTCTCCGTTCTCGCGTCTTCGACACGCACCGTGAGCGCGAGCGATTTCGTCA